>NZ_JAZGRL010000002.1:1226218-1268043 GCF_046540415.1 Streptomyces sp. E11-3
GCGGTGGGCCGCCGCTTCGGGTGGGTGTAGTTGACGGGGCCGCCGGATGGGGCTGACGCGGGCTGCGGTGGCTGGCCGGACTGCGGCTGCCCGTCCTGTCCGCCGAGGTCCTGGCGGCCTGGCGCGGACGGCTCGGCCGGTGCGTGCTGAGGCGCGGCGCCGCCGGTCGCGGAGTGCGGCCCAGTGGCCGGTGCGGTACGCCGGACGCGGTCGCCGTCCGCCGTGCGCGGCGGCGGTGCCGAGACGGAGCGGGCCATCCCGCGGGCCACGGCGTCCAGGATCTGCGCGGCGATCTCGCGTGCCCCGGGCAGCCCCTGGTCGCTGAGCATGTCGGCCAGTCCGCCCGCGTAGCCCTGGCCGACGGCGCGCACCTTCCAGGCATCCTGTCGGCGGTACAGCTCAAGGGCGACGACGGCGGACTCGGCGTCCAGGTCGGTGATGGTGTAGCTGGCGACCTCGGTGCCGTCCAGTCCGGTGACGGCGACGAAGGGGGCCGCCATCGCCCCGAAGCGGACCGGCCCGCCGACGCCGACGGGCAGCGCGAGCAGCACGTTGACGCGGTCCACGGCGGTCGGGAGCGCGTCCAGGTCGACGGCGAGCCGATGGTCGGCCGCCGCCTGCTGGGAGACTTCGAGTCCGGGGAGCTGGGGCGAGCCGGGGTGGGCGACCCACTCGGTGCCGCGCACCTGACCCTGCTGGTCGCTGAGCGTGGCGCCCGCGACGACCGGTTTGCCCGCCGACACGCGGATCTCCAGACGGGTCTGCGGCAGGGCGTGGTTCTGCCCCCTGACCAGCTCGGCCGTCATCGCCTTCGTCCCCCTCGTGGTGTCTGTCGCGGTGCCGCGTCGTCCTCGACGCTGCGGATTTCCCGGTGGTTGTGCGAAGGCGCCGCGTTGGAAGGCACCGTGGTGCGGCGCAGCTCCCGGTCGCCGCTGCTTCCGGGAGCTGCGTACGGGCGGGCTGCCTCTCAGGGCGGCCCGCCGTGTCAGAGGTGCGGCAGGATGGTCGGCATCAGGTCCTGGAAAGTCCGGCCGTTGGCCGGGGTGCCGAGGGCCGTCATCTGCCAGGCGGCGCCGGAACGGTGCACCTTGGCCATGATCTGCGCGGTGTACTGGCCGCCGCCGTCCAGCGTGTACCGGGCCATCTCCTGGCCGTTGGTCTCGTCGACGAGGCGGCAGAAGGCGTTCTGCACCTCTTCGAACGTCTGGCCGGTGAAGGAGTTCACCGTGAAGACGATCTGGTCGATGTGGACCGGGACCCGCTGCAGGTCGACGAGGATCGACTCGTCGTCGCCGCCCTGGCCCACGCCGCCGACCAGGTTGTCACCGGTGTGACGGACCGAGCCGTCGTCGCTGACGAGGTGACGGAAGAACACCACGTCGACCGGCTGCTTGTCGGCGAACAGCACGGCCGAGGCATCGAGGTCGATCTCCCGGGTCCGCTTGCCGAACAGTCCACGACGCGCAGCCGCCTGCCAGCCGAGGCCCATGCGCACCGCGGTCAGCGAGGCCCCGTCGTTCTTCTCCAGGCTGATGGCCTGACCCTTGGTCATGTTGACCGTCACGCGCTGTCCCCTCTCGAACAATCCCCAACAACCGCCTTGGTACGGTTGCCGTTACCCTACGCAGTGCCGCTTACCGTGCCGTACCCCGGCCCGCGATTTTGTGTCGGGTTTGCAACACACCAGGCGGCGTGGTCAGGCAAGCCCGGCCTCCTTCATCTGCCGCAGCTCCTTCTTCATCTCCGAGACCTCGTCCCGCAGTCGGGCGGCGACCTCGAACTGCAGGTCGGCCGCGGCGGCCCGCATCCGGTCGGTCAGCTCCTCGATCTGCCCGGCCAGTTCCGCCGCCGGGCGGTCGGTGGGGGTCGTCTTCGCGGCCTTGCCCTTGGCGGACTTGGCCGCCGCCTTGCCGTGGTCCCCGCCGAGCGCGGGCACCGGTGCCTTCGCGCTCTTGCCGTCCTTGCTCTTGCGGTAGCCGCTGCCCAGCAGCTCCTCGGTGTCGACGTCCTCGCGCGCGATGGTCGCCACGATGTCGTTGATCTTCTTCCGGAGGGGCTGCGGATCGATGCCCTTCTCCTTGTTGTACGCGACCTGCTTGGCCCGGCGCCGGTTGGTCTCGTCGATGGCCTTCTCCATCGCCGGGGTGATCTTGTCCGCGTACATATGGACCTGGCCCGAGACGTTGCGCGCCGCGCGGCCGATGGTCTGGATCAGCGAGGTGCCCGAGCGCAGGAAGCCCTCCTTGTCGGCGTCGAGGATGGCGACCAGCGACACCTCGGGCAGGTCGAGGCCCTCGCGCAGGAGGTTGATGCCGACCAGGACGTCGAACTCGCCGGCGCGCAGCTCGCGCAGCAGCTCGATCCGGCGCAGCGTGTCAACGTCGCTGTGCAGATAGCGCACCTGGATGCCCAGTTCCAGGAAGTAGTCGGTGAGGTCTTCGGCCATTTTCTTGGTGAGCGTGGTGACCAGGACCCGCTCGTCCTTCTCGGTGCGCTGCCGGATCTCGTGCACCAGGTCGTCGATCTGCCCCTCGGTGGGCTTGACGACGACCTCGGGGTCGACCAGGCCCGTGGGACGGATGATCTGCTCCACCTGGCCGTCGCCGCGGGAGAGTTCGTACTTGCCCGGGGTGGCCGAGAGATAGACCGACTGCCCGATGCGCTGCTGGAACTCCTCCCACTTCAGCGGGCGGTTGTCGAGCGCGGAGGGCAGCCGGAAGCCGTGGTCGACCAGGGTTCGCTTGCGGGAGGCGTCGCCCTCGTACATGGCGCCGATCTGCGGCACGGTGACATGCGACTCGTCGAGGACGAGCAGGAAGTCCTCCGGGAAGTAGTCCAGGAGGGTGTGCGGCGGCGATCCCGGCTCACGGTCGTCGAAGTGCATCGAGTAGTTCTCGACACCGGAGCAGGAGCCGATCTGGCGGAGCATCTCAAGGTCGTACGTGGTGCGCATGCGCAGCCGCTGCGCCTCCAGCATCTTGCCCTGCTGTTCCAGCTCGGCGAGGCGCTGTTCGAGCTCCTTCTCGATGCCGGCCGCGGCCTTCTCCAGGCGCTCGGGACCCGCCACGTAGTGCGAGGCCGGGAAGACGTACAGATCCTGGTCGTCGCTGATGACCTCGCCGGTGAGCGGGTGCAGGGTGGACAGCGCCTCGATCTCGTCGCCGAACATCTCGATGCGGACCGCGAGCTCCTCGTACACCGGGAAGATCTCGATGGTGTCGCCGCGCACCCGGAAGGTGCCGCGGGTGAAGGCCAGGTCGTTGCGCGTGTACTGGATGTCGACGAAGCGGCGCAGCAGCTGGTCGCGGTCGATCTCGTCGCCGACCTCGAGTCGCACCATGCGGTCGACGTACTCCTGTGGAGTACCGAGGCCGTAGATGCAGGAGACCGAGGCGACCACGACGACGTCACGGCGGGTCAGCAGGGAGTTCGTCGCGGAGTGGCGCAGCCGCTCCACCTCCTCGTTGATCGAGGAGTCCTTCTCGATGTAGGTGTCCGACTGCGGGACGTACGCCTCGGGCTGGTAGTAGTCGTAGTACGAGACGAAGTACTCGACGGCGTTGTTCGGCAGGAGTTCGCGGAACTCGTTGGCCAGCTGGGCCGCGAGGGTCTTGTTGGGCGCCATCACGAGGGTGGGGCGCTGCAGCTTCTCGATCATCCACGCGGTGGTGGCGGACTTTCCGGTGCCGGTCGCGCCGAGCAGGACGACATCCTTCTCACCTGCGCGGATGCGTCGCTCCAGCTCGGCGATGGCCGCCGGCTGGTCGCCGCTTGGCTGGTACGGGCTGACGACCTCGAAAGGCGCCACGGTGCGTTCGATCTGGGATACGGGCCGCATGGAACCCACCGTACGACTCCCCACTGACAACCGGGGTCCCGATCGGCCCGCGCGGCACTCTCCCGAGGCGGGGACAGCGGGCGGGTCACCAGTCCTGGCGCCACCCGGGGGCCCGCTGCGGGCCGCGCCCGGTGGCCCCGACGGCGCGCTCCCAGTCCGGCCTGCCCATGACCATCATCGGGTCGAACATCACGATCACTCCGGCCAGAAGCAGGAAGCCGAGCGGGCCGATCATCATGGGCGCGAGCAGCTCGGCCGGCGAGCGCCCGACCGGGGAGCCGGCCGTCCCGTGCAGATGGACGCTGAGCGCCGCCATGCCCGTGTAGTGCATACCGCTCACCGCGAGACCCATGACGAGACTCGCGCCCAGGCTCCACACGAAGCCCCGGACCTGGACGGTCGCCCACAGGGCCGCGGTGGCGGCCACCATGGCGATCACCACGGACGCGGCGACCGTGAGTGTGTCGTACTGGAGCGAGCCGCGCAGACGCATACCGGCCATTCCCAGGTAGTGCATCGACGCGACCCCGAGTCCGGTGATCGTGCCCCCGGTGAACAGCGCCATCACCGTGGCACCCCGGTAGCCGACGATGAAGATCCCGATGCCGACCATGACGATCGCGACCCCCAGGCTCGCGAACGTGATGGGCACGTCGTAGTGGATCGGGACCTCCTCCACCGTGAAGCCCATCATCGCCACGAAGTGCATGGTCCAGATGCCGGAGCCGATCGCGGCCGAGCCGAGCGCCAGCCAGCCGGCCCGCCAGGAGTTCGAGAGGATGAGCGCCCTGGCGGTGCAGCGCAGTCCGAGTGCGCCGCCCAGGCACGCCATGAGGTACGCCACCACTGGCGTCACCAGCCCATAGCTGAATCCGTCGACCGTGCCCTGCATGCGCGGTAGCCCTTCCGCCTGTGGTGCCCGGGGTGCCCTGTGCACCCAGTTCAGGTACGTCGAAGCGCCCCTGGATGAGCAGAGATTAGAGCTCTCCAGGGAACGTACGAGCGATTTTTCGGCAAAGAATATTACGTCCCGGGCCCCAGCCTTCCGGCTGGGGCGGCTGCGTTCAATCTGTGGCCATCTTTCCCCTGCGCTCCGTTGGCCCGCGGCTGTCACTCTCGATCAGTCCGCGATCACACAACGCGAGGAGCTCAGGTGTACGTTCGCCCTGCCACAGCAACTACCGCAGTGCTTCTGGGAGTCGGCGCACTCGTCATCCCCATCTCCACCGCTCAGGCCGCCACCGCCGAGACCGGCACACCGCTCGTCGTCGCGCACCGCGGCGCGTCCGCCTACGCGCCCGAGAACACCATCGAATCCCTCGACAAGGCCGCGAACATGGGCTTCCGCTGGGCCGAGACCGATGTCCAGCGCACCAAGGACGGCAAGCTCGTCATGATGCACGACGCGACGTTGGCCCGGACCACGAACGTCGAAGAGGTCTTCCCCGACCGCGCTCCCTGGAGAGTCGCGGAGTTCACCTCCGCCGAGATCGCCAAGCTGGACGCGGGCAGCTGGTTCGACGCGAAGTACGCGGGCGCGCGCGTGCCGACGCTTGAGCAGTACATGAACCGCGTCCGCCACAACCACCAGAAGCTCGTCCTGGAGATCAAGCAGCCGGCGCTCTACCCCGGTATCGAGAGGGACACCCTCGCCGTGCTGCGCAAGACCGGCTGGCTGGACCAGCACCACGTCCGAAGCAAGCTGGTGGTGCAGAGCTTCAGCGCGGACAGCGTGAAGAAGGTGCACGCCCAGCGGCCCGACGTCAAGACCGGCTTTCTGGGCACCCCGGCGGTAGCCGATCTGCCCGAGTACGCGAAGTTCGCGGACCAGATCAACTCGCGGCACACCACGATCTCGGCCGACTACGTCGACGCGATCCAGTCACTGAAGGGTCCGCGCGGCAAGCCGCTGGAGATCTTCACCTGGACCGTCGACGACGCCGCGAACGCGCGGCGGGCGGCGGGCTTCGGGGTGGACGGCATCATCACCAACAAGCCTGACGTCGTGCGGGACGCGCTGAACGGCTGACCCGCCCGCGGCCGCGCTGTCAGTGCCCGGTCGTACGGTGGTCTGCGTGAACACCTACGCGCAGGACGCGCAGACCACCGCCCGGGCCGGGGCGCGGGGCGCCGAGTGGACCGTCGTCGGCAGCGACATCGGTCCGCTGCTGCTGGCCGCGACCGCCGACGGCCTGGTCCATGTCGCCTTCCACGCCGACGGCCCGGTACGGGACAAGGCGTTGGGCAGGCTCGCGGCCACGCTGGGCACCGAACCCGTCGAGGCGCCCGGCTCCGCTCGGCTGGCGGAGCCCATACGCCAGCTCGCGGCGTACTTCTCGGGTGAGCTGCACGACTTCACGCTCGACCTGGACTGGACGCTGGTCTCCGGCTTCAACCGCCAGGTTCTGCGGGAGCTGGCGCAGGGAGTGCCGTACGGCGCGGTGGTCGGCTACGGCGACCTGGCCGAGCGGGTGGGCCAGCCGGGCACGGCGCAGGCGGTGGGCGCGGCGATGGGGGCCAACCCGCTGCCGGTCGTGGTGCCGTGCCACCGGGTCGTCGAGAGCGACGGCGGGCTGGGCGGCTTCGGCGGTGGCCTGGAGACCAAGCGGCGGCTGCTCGCGCTGGAGGGGGTGCTGCCGCAGCCGCTGTTCTGACCGCTGACCGGCGGGTTGGCACATCAGCGGGCCGACTCGGCTGTCGGCCGTCGGCTGCTAGTGGAACTCGTTGTCAGTCCCCGCCCGCCTGCTGCGACACTGCGTCCGTGACGACGACCGATCGCCCCTTCATACCCGTCGAGCCCGATCAGCTGCCCGCGCTGCAGCGCCGTACCTCCGCCGTACTGATCGCCAGTCAGATACTCGGCGGGCTCGGGGTCGCCACGGGTATTGCGCTGGCCGCTGTGCTGGCGCAGGAGGTGAGCGGCACGGAGGCGCTGTCCGGGCTCGCCCCCACGGCGACCGTGACCGGGACCGCGCTGCTGTCGGTGCCGCTGGCCGCGCTGATGACGGCACGCGGGCGCCGGCCCGGTCTCGTGCTGGCCTATCTGATCGGCTCGTTGGGCGCGGGCCTGGTCGTGGTGGCCGCGGCGGTCGACAGCTTCCCGCTGCTGCTTGTCGGCATGGCCGCCTTCGGTGCCGCCTCGTCGGCGAATCTGCAGGCCCGGTTCGCGGCCGCGGATCTGGCGCCGCCGCAGCGCCGCGCCCGCGCCATCTCGAACGTCGTGTGGGCCACCACCATCGGTGCGGTGCTCGGGCCCAACATCGCCGCACCCGCCGGACGCAGCGTCAGCGGGCTCGGTATTCCCGAGGCCTCGGGACCCTTTCTGTGGGCGGCGGGGGTCTTCGTCCTGGCGGCGGTGCTGGTCGCGGTGCTGCTGCGCCCCGACCCGCTGCTGACCGCCCGCGCGCTGGCGCCGGTGGAGGAGCAGTCGGCGAAGGGCCGCTCACTGCGCGCGGGGATCACCGCGGTGGCCGCGTCGCCGCGAGCCCGCCTGGCGCTCACGACGGTGGCGGTCTCGCACACCGCGATGGTCTCGATCATGTCGATGACCCCCGTGGACCTCGGTCACCACGGGGCGAGCATCGATCTGATCGGCCTGGTCATCAGCGGCCATATCGCGGGGATGTACGCCTTCTCGCCGGTGATGGGCTGGCTGTCCGACCGGCTGGGGCACCTGGCGGTGATCGGCCTGGCGGTCGCGCTGCTGGGGTGCGCGGCGCTGCTCGCCGGTACCGCGGGCCCGAACCACGCCCAGACCGCCGTCGGACTGTTCGTCCTCGGCCTCGGCTGGTCGGCAGGCCTGGTCTCCGGGTCGGCGCTGCTCACCGACTCGGTGCCAGGGCCCGCGCGGGCCGCCGCCCAGGGCCTGTCGGACCTGACGATGAACGCCGCCGCGGGGGTCGGCGGTGCCGCGGCGGGGCTGGTGGTCGCGCAGGCCGGCTACGGCTGGCTGAACCTGGGCGCGGCCGTTCTGCTGCTCCCGCTCTCCGTACTCGCCCTGCGATCCCTCCGCCCCGCAGGCTGACGGCCTAGAAGGCTGAGGAGCCCCACCGGATCATGCTCAGAGGCTGATGTGGTACGCCTTGCGCAGCGTCTCGTGCACGGTCCACGTCGTACGGTCGCCCTCGCGCAGCACCGCGGCGACACCGGGCGCCAGCTCAAGCGTGTCCCCGCCCTCGACCTCCACGGTGGCGCGTCCGCTCACGACCACGAACAGCTCGTTGGCCTCCGTGTCGGTCACCACGCCCGGGGTGATCTGCCAGATACCGCGCAGCTGCCGGCCGTCCGCCGACTCCCACAGCACCTTCCCGGTGACCTCCGGTTCGCCGGAGACGATCTGCTCCGCCTCAAGCGGCTCCGGCTCCAGCGCGACGTCGGGGATGTGCACCGCGAAGGAGGGCACGGTGGTGGCAGAAGCGTGATCGGTTGTCATGGCCGCTCACCCTAATGGACCCGCGAGGGACCCGCGCCCGGGGCATCCCGTACCCCCGCGGGGGTTTCGCGGCGGGCCGCGCTCGCCAGGGATGACAGGAACAGGCGCGCAACGAGCGAGTGCGCTGACGACGGGAGGCGAGCACGTGTTGGTGGTGTCCGATGAGGTACGGGACGCGGTCGAGCAGCGGCGGCCGGTCGTGGCGCTGGAGTCGACGATCATCGCGCATGGGCTGCCGCGGCCGCGCAACCTCCAGGTGGCGCTGGAGCTGGAGGATCTCGTACGCGCCGAGGGCGCCGTACCGGCGACGATCGCCGTGCTGGACGGGCAGGCCAGGGCCGGTCTTGACAAGCGGCAGCTGGAGCGGATCGCGGGCGAGGACGGGCTGCGCAAGCTGGGCCACCGCGACCTGGCCCTCGCGCTGGCGACCGGGGCCAGCGGCGCGACGACGGTCTCGGCGACGGCGTACCTCGCGGCCCGCGCGGGCATCCGGGTGTTCGCGACCGGCGGCCTGGGCGGGGTGCACCGGGAGTGGACCGCGACGCAGGACGAGTCGGCGGACCTGGGGCTGCTCGCCCGTACCGGTGTCGCGGTGGTGTGCGCGGGCGTGAAGTCGATCCTGGACGTCCCGGCGACGCTGCAGCGCCTGGAGACGCTGGGCGTGGCGGTCGCCGGGTACGGCACGGACCGGTTCCCCGGCTTCTACCTCGCCGACTCGGGGCACCCGGTGGACTGGACGCTGGACTCCCCCACGGAGGTCGCGGCGGTGCTGCGCGCCCAGGACGCGCTCGGCGGGCCTCAGTCGGCGCTGATCGTCGCCAACCCGGTCCCCGTGTCCGAGCAGCTCGACCCCGAGCTCCACGCGCGCGTATTGGACGAAGCGCTGCACGCGTGCGCTGAGCGTGGCGTCACGGGGCAGGCCGTCACGCCGTTCCTGCTCGACTATCTGGTGCGGCACACCGACGGGGCGTCGCTGGAGGCGAATCTGGCGGCCGTGCGGGGCAACGTACGGCTGGCGGCGCGGATCGCGGCGGCGTGGTCCGCGCGATGAGCGCGGCGGGGAGCGCGCGCTCGGGTGGCGGGCTGCTGGTCGTCGGCGACGTGGTCACCGATGTGGTGGCACGCCACCGTACGCCGCTCACGCCGGGCACCGACACGGCCGCGGACATCCGCACGCTGCCGGGTGGTGCGGGGGCCAATGCCGCCTGCTGGGCCGCGTACACGGGCTGCCCGGACGTACGGCTGCTGGCACGGGTCGGCGCGGACTCCGCGGCGTGGCACGAGCGGGCGCTGACCGACGCGGGCGTACGTCCGCACCTCGTCGTCGACCAGCAGGCCCCGACCGGCACCGTGATCTGCCTGGTGGACGCCGATGCGGAGCGTACGTTCCTGACCGACAGCGGCGCTGTGCTGCGGCTGTCCCCCGACGACTGGTCGCCCACGCTGCTCGACGGGGTCGGGCGGCTGCATCTGTCCGGCTATCTCTTCTTCGCGGAGCCGAGCCGGTCGCTGGCCAGGCTGGCGCTTTCGGCGGCACGCGCGCGTGGCGTGCCGGTGAGTGTCGACCCGGCGTCGGCGGGGTTCCTCGCCGACACGGGGGTTGCGCTGTTCCTGGCAGCGGCCACGGGTGCCGACGTGCTGTTGCCCAACCACGACGAAGCGACCACACTCACCGGCCTGCCGGACGCCGCGGACGCGGCGGCCAAGCTGAGCGGCCAGTTCCCGCTCGTGGTGGCCAAGCAGGGCGCGGCGGGCGCCCTGCTCTCACGCGCGGGCGCGCCACCGCGCCACATCCCGCCGGCCCCCGCGCACGCACAGGACACGACGGGCGCGGGCGACGCGTTCACCGGCGCCTTCCTGGCCGCCCTGCTCGCGGGCGCCACGGACACGGCGGCCGCCGCCGCGGGCTGCCGGGCAGGCGCCGAGGCGGTCACCCGCGTCGGCGCACGCCCCCCGCGGACACCCCCAACCGGCTGAAGCGGAATAGGGGGCATCTCTCCGATCTTCGCGGATCAGCCTGCGCCCGCTGCGAAGCAGCTGATGTCTCGCGGTGCGGTGCATCGGCGTACGGCCGGATCGCCCTCGTACTGGACGTACTTGGGTGATTCGGCCGTGCGTCGAAGGGGGTCCCTCCCTGCTCAATGGGGTCTCCCCTGCTCGAGCGCAGCCGAGAGCTTGGGGAAGCAGTCGAGAGCTTGGGGGCGCGTGCCAGGCGTCGCGGGCCCGCGAAGATCGGGGAGACGCCCCCTAGGGGTTGCGGCCCCACGCCGAGACCATCGGTGCCGGGGCGAGGTCCAGGGAGCCGCTGGCGAGATGGTCCAGGTGCAGGTTGATGTCGGTGTCGGTGGCGAACCCGGAGGCCACCAGGCGCTCGCGCACCCGGTTCACGCCCGCGGTCTCCAGCGCGGCGCACGCCGCCGCGCCCAGTGGGAAGTGCGCGTCGGCCTCGACTCGGGTCAGCCCCGCATCACGTAGCAGCCGGGGCAGCTTGCGGCCGTACGACACGTCGGTGCCGTCCTCGGCGAGCAGCGCCCGACGGCCCGCGCGCAGCCGGTTCGCCAACCGCTGGGCGGAGCCATGCTCGTCGGGGCAACTCAGCGGCTGAAGGGAGCTGTCGGTCTCCTCTACGAGGAGACGTCCGCCGGGGCGCAGCGCCTGGACCATCGACCTCAGGGCGCGTTCCCGCTCGGCGACATCGGCCAGGACGAACCGGGCGTGCACCAAGTCGAAGCCCTCGCCGGGCGCCTCGTCGGCGCCCACATCGTGCCGGAGCACCTCGACCGGCGGCCGGGCCGCCGATTCGACCCACGCGGTGTCGACGTCGGTGGCCAGGACACGGCCGGTGGGGCCCACCCGCTTGGCCAGCCAGGAGAGCACGGAGATGCCGCCCGCGCCGACCTCCCAGCACCGCCAGCCGGGTCCGACCCCGAGCCGTTCGAGGTGCCGGAAGGTCGTCGCGTCGAAGAGGTCCGGGAGCGCGGCACAGCGCTGCCCGGCCTCGGACTGCCGTTGGTCGAGGAGATGCCCGTCGATTCGCGTCATGCCGCGATCATCCCAGTTGCCCCGATTGATCCCGGGGATTCGGGCCGTGGTCTCACGCTCCTTCCCGGTGGGCGCGCGGCGCGCGCCGCCGTGCCGCGCGTGGCCGGGGTCAGCGGCTCGCGTAGACGCGCTCGGCCCAGCCGGCGATCTGCTCCTCGCTCAGGTGCTGGGCCAGATCGGCCTCGCTGATCATGCCGACGAGCCGCTTGTTCTCGATCACCGGGAGCCGACGGATCTGGTGGCCCTGCATTTCCTCGAGCACCTCGCCGACATCGGCGCCCGCGTCGATCCAGCGCGGAGTGCCCTGGGCCATCTCCCCGCAGGTGATGCGTGCGGGGTCATGCCCCATCGCCACGCACCCGACGACGATGTCGCGGTCGGTGAGAATGCCGCAGAGCCGCTCGTTGGCGTCGCTGATCGGCAGCGCGCCGACATTGAGGTCACGCATCATCTGGGCGGCCCGGTCCAGCGTCTCGTGTGCCGGAATCCACTGGGCGCCGCGGTGCATGATGTCTCCGGCAGTGGTCATGGAATACCTCCTGAAGGCCGGACGGCCGGCGCGGCGCGGACGGCGCCGCTGGGACCGGCGTGCCCATTCTCGTCCCGCCCTCGTCAGCGCGCACCCGCACGCCCCGCGCGCCCGCCGTTCCAGGCGGGATGCCGCGGATTGTCGGCGCGTACGACGACGTCCGCCGCCTCGGCCGGGGCGACCTCGTCCTCGTACCGCTCGAAGGCGGGCAGCGTCCAGCGCTCGCCGGGCTCCGTCCGGCGCCGCAGGGCCCCAGGTGTGAGCCGCAGATGGACCGTCAGGTCGAAGGGGAACCACCGCCCCAGGAGCAGCGGGCCGTGCAGCAACAGGACGCCCGAGGGTGGGAGTTCGGTGTACGGGGTCCGTGTCGCCCGGTCGGTGTCCGGGTCCCAGAGGTCGGGAAGCACCCGCCCGGTGCCACCGGGTTCGAGCGGGTCGAAGACCTCGCGCCACAGGGCTCCGGTGTCGAACCAGCCGTCGTAGTACGTCTCGGGGTCCCGGTGCCCGTATTCGAACCGCAGCGAGGCGGGGCGCAGAAACCCCTGGACGGCGACCACGAGTGCGGGCCGCCCGCGTATGCGCAGCGCGTCGGCCAGCCGCTCCGCGAGCTCGCCGGTCCCCGCGGCCGGGGCGCCGTCGACGGCCACCCGCGGCCAGGGGCGGGCGTCGTCGGGACCCAGATCCAGCAGCCGGTCGGCGAGCGTCTCGGTGAGCCGTTCCCAGGTGATCGGTTCCAGTCGCACGGCGCCCATGATGCCTGGCGAGACGCGCGCGTATGCGCGTGCGCGGCAGAACCATGGCCGTCAGTCGATCAACAGGATTGACTTGTCAGCACACGACCAAGGAACGGAAGTTGCCATGATCGACGGACCGTACTTCGTGCTCACACTGCTGGCAGCGCTCGGCAGCGGGCTGATCGCCGGGGTCTTCTTCGGATACTCGACGTCGGTGATGAGGGCGCTCGGCGCGTTGCCCGCCCCCCAGGGGATAGCGGCGATGCAGAAGATCAATGTCGTGATCCTCAACCCGGTGTTCCTGGGGGTGCTGATGGGTACCGCGGCGCTGTGTGCCGTGGTGGCCGTGATCACCTTCGTGGTGTGGCCGGACCGCGGAGCGATCGAGCTGCTGCTCGGCAGTGCCCTGTACGTGTTCGGCTCCCTGGGCGTGACGATCGCGGCGAACATCCCGCGCAACGACGCGATGGCGAAGCTCGACCCCGAGGCACCCGAGAGCGCCGAGCCCTGGCAGCGGTTCGTCTCGGAGTGGACGGCCTGGAACCACGTGCGCGGCGGGGCGGCGCTCGCCGCGTGTGCCGCGTTCGTGCTGGCGCTGGCCGCCTGAGAAGCGCGTTCGCCGGGGGCGGGAGCCCGACGTATCGTGGCGAAGAGGACCGTCAGAAGAGGACCTCAGAAGAGGACCTCGGCCAGGGCATGATCCGCCGGACAGGCCCTGGACCGCGGACAGGCCCTGGACAGCGGACAGGCCTGGACGGCAGACAGGCCCTGGACCGCGGACAGGCTCTGGCCGACGGGCACGCGAGGAGACGGGCCATGGGCGATCCCAAGGGCTTTCTCACCACCCCCCGTCAGGAGTGGCCACGCCGGACGGTCGGCGAGCGCGTACGGGACTGGGACGAGGTGTACGTCCCCGGGGCGCTGCTTCCGATCGTCGGCAAGCAGGCCGACCGCTGCATGGACTGCGGCGTTCCGTTCTGCCACGAGGCGTGTCCGCTGGGCAATCTGATCCCCGAGTGGAACGACCTGGTCGCACGGGACGACTGGCGCTCGGCGAGCGACCGGCTGCACGCGACGAACAACTTCCCCGAGTTCACCGGCTGGCTGTGTCCCGCACCCTGCGAGTCGGGGTGCGTGCTGGCCATCAACCAGCCCGCGGTGACCATCAAGAACGTCGAGGCGGCCATCGCCGACCAGGCCTGGGAGCGCGGATACACCCCACCGCGGCCACCGGACCGGCTGTCGGGCCGCACGGTCGCGGTCGTCGGTTCGGGACCCGCCGGGCTGGCCGCGGCCCAGCAGCTGACCCGCGCCGGGCACACGGTCGCGGTGTACGAGCGCGACGACCGGGTCGGCGGGCTGCTGCGGTACGGCATCCCCGAGTTCAAGATGGAGAAGCACCGCCTGGACCGGCGACTTGAGCAGATGCGGGCCGAGGGCACCCGGTTCCGTACGTCCACGGCGGTCGGCCGTGACATCGGCGCGGACGAGCTGCGGACGCGGTACGACGCCGTGGTGCTGGCCGTCGGGGCGCGGGCGTGGCGCGAACTGCCGGTGCCTGGGCGGGCGCTGGCCGGAATCCACCAGGCCATGGAGTATCTGCCGCAGGCCAACCGGGTGTGCCAGGGCGACCAGCCGGTCTCGCCGCTGTCGGCCGCGGACCGCCATGTGGTGATCATCGGCGGTGGCGACACCGGCGCGGACTGCCTGGGCACGGCGGTACGCGAGGGAGCGGCCTCCGTCACGCAGTTGGACATCTATCCGCAACCCACCGCGGAGCGCGACGAGGGCATCGACCCCTGGCCGACCCACCCCAAGATCTACCGGTTGTCCGCCGCTCACGAGGAGGCCCGAGACCTGGCCACGGCGCCGCAGGCGGATGCCGACGCCCGGCTCTTCTCGGCCTCCACGCTCCGCTTCACGGGCGATGCCGACGGACACGTACGCGAGCTGCACCTGGTCGAGGTGGCCCCCGAGGGGCGGCAACCCCGGCCGGGCACCGAGCGCGTGCTCCGGGCGGATCTGGTGCTGCTCGCCCTGGGCTTCTCGGGGCCCGACCGCTCCGACGGGCTGGTCGACCAACTCGACCTGGCCCTGGACACGCGCGGGGTCATCGCTCGCGACAGGGGCTTCGCGACCAATGTGCCGGGCGTCTTCGCGGCGGGTGACGCGGCGCGGGGCCAGTCGCTGGTCGTCTGGGCGATCGCGGAGGGCCGCTCGGTGGCGGCGGCGGTGGACTCGTACCTGACGGGCCGTAGCCGACTGCCGGCGCCGATCCGCCCGGACGACCGGCCGTTGACCGTGTGAGCCGACCGGCTGGCAGGCCAACAGCCCACTGCCCACTGCCATAAAGGCCCTACCTCTCAGAAGGGCCCTGCCTCCTACGCGGCGACCAGCGGCCGGTGCGGGGCGATCACGCTGCCGTCGGGGAGCAGTTCGCCGGTGTCGTCGAAGACGATCGCGCCGTTGCACAGCAGGCTCCAGCCCTGCTCGGGGTGGAAGGCGACGATGCGCGCGGCCTCGTGGTCGGCACGGTCGGCGGATGGGCACGGGGGCTGGTGCTGGCACATGACGCACCTCCAAGTCGAATTCGGGTCCTGCTGTGGCGTTCTCCTATGAGTACGACTCCCAGGGCCCCGACAACTCATCGCCGACCGCACTGGACTCCTGCGCGTTCGCACGCCAGTGTGGTCTGCTCGTGAACGCAGGGGGCGTTGACACGGGAGGGGCGAAAGCGACATGGGGCAGAGATGGCTGGTGGGACTTGCCTGGGTGCTGGTTCCCCTCACACTGGCGGCCGTCGGGGTGTTCGGTGCACGGCTGGTCTTCGCGTCCGACGGGTCGGATGCGAACGCCACACCCCCCGCCGCCGTACCGACGCCGGGCGGGCGGCCCACGACGGCGGCCGCAGCACCGGCGCAGCCGAAGAAGCCCACCGAATCCCCCGCCGACGAACCCGCCGGGAAACCCACCGACAAGCCCGGCAAGTCACCTGCCAAGAAGCCGACTCCGAAGGGTCCCCCGGCCCGCGCCGTGTACCTCGGCGACTCCCTGGCCATGGAGAACCAGGACGTCCTGGCGGACCTGCTGGACGAGTCCGGCAGCGCGAAACTCCGCCGCGCCCCGCACTCCGGAACGACTCTCTGCGACTACCTGGAGGGCAGCGGCGACTCGCTCGTACCGGACGAGCACAAGGCCGCGACCCTGGTGCGCACCGAGCGTCCCAAGGTCGTGGTGCTCCAGTTCTGGGGCAACTCCTGGGGCTACACGCCCTGTATGAAGAACATCGTCCACGACACGGACCCGGCCACGTACTACGACCGGTACGCGGCCGACGCCCGCGCCCTGACCGGGCAGATCGCCAAGGCGGCCCGCGACGCGGGCATCCCCCGTCCGAAGCTCGTCTGGGTGTTGCAGGGCCCCGACGTCATGGCCCCCGAACGGGTCCGCCGCGTCAACGACATCTACCGGGCGCAGGCCAAGGCCGCCGGTGACCTGATCTCGGACGCGGGCGCGCGGGTGAGCCGCCCCGGTGACCGCTACACGTACGTACAGAAGCTGCCGTGCAACACGTACGAGCGCGCCAACCCCGCGTACTGCACCGGTGGTACGACGACCGAGCTGCACCGCGCGGACGACCCGCTGCACTTCTGTCTGGCCCCGACCACGCCCAAGTCCCAGCCGTGTCCGGTGCGCTCGCCTGGCATCCTCCGCTACTGCCAGGCGATCGCGGCGACCGTCGAAGACCATCTGCGGGAGCAGCGGCCCTGACCCGGCGCGCCAAGCCGGTCAGGACAGCAGGAAGTCCGCCTGACCGGCCTTCGCGCCCTGAATGAAGGCGTGGAGCTCACCCGAGGTGTAGATCAGCGCCGGCCCGTCGGGGTCGGCTGACTGCCGTACCGCGACCCGGCCGTCGGCCAGCTTCATGGCTTCGACGCAGTTGCCGCCGTTGCCGCCGCTCCACGGCTTGTGCCAGCCCTCGCTGCCGAGCTCACGGGCGGGCATGCCGTTGTAGATCCGGTCGGATATGTGATCCATTCACAGCTCCTTGCGAAGACTCCGGAGAATCTCCTTTGTGCGGTGTGCCGTTGCCGCCTGCGTCGCCATCCGGTCCATGACCTCCAGATAGGTCACGACTTCGGCGCGGCGGTCGAGATAGACGGCGCCGGTCAGGTACTCGGTGTAGACCATGTCCGGCAGTTCGGGGATCGAGAAGCGGAACAGGACGAACGGGCCGTAGGTGCCCGGATGGTGCCCTTCGGTGAACTCCGCAACCTGCAACGTGACATTGGGCATCGCGGTGGCTTCGAGCAGCCGGTCGACCTGGGCCCGCATCACGCCCGGCCCGCCGACGGTCCGGCGCAGCACGGTCTCGTCCATGACGACCCACAGCCGCGGGGCGTGCTCGCCGGTGAGCAGCTCCTGGCGCTGCATCCGCAGTGCCACGTGCCGTTCGGTGTCCTCGGGATCGGTATGCCCGACGGCACCCGCGCGCATCACCGCGCGCGCGTAGTCCTCGGTCTGCAGCAGTCCGGGCACGAAGTGGGGTTCGTACGACCTGAGGAGCGTCGCGGCGCCCTCCAGGCTGACGTACATGCTGAACCAGCCGGGCAGGATGTCGTGGTAGCGCTGCCACCAGCCGGGCTGGTTGGCCTCCTCGGCCAGTTCGACGAAGGACTCGGCCTCGCCGCCGGTGACGCCGTACGCCTGCAGCAGCAGCTGCAGATAAGGGATCTTGAGGCTGACTTCTGCGGTCTCCATACGGCGGACCGTGGCGGGCGCGACACGCAGCACGCGTGCGGCTTCCTCGCGCTTGAGGCCCGCGTTCTCACGCAGCTCCTGCAAGCGCTTTCCAAGGACGACCTGACCAACGGTGGGAGCGGACCGCGGTTCGCTCACTTGTGCCTCCTGTACCGCGCTGTGGCCAGTGGCCTCCTGTTAGCCAAGCAGTCTGCCATGGGCCCCTGAAATGAGAACACTGCACTCTGCACTTTTCAAAGTGACGCTTGCCAAGTGTCCACGGCGGGGCGATAGTGGCATACGTGAACCAGTCCGCCGCGTTAGGAATCGGTCGTGGTGCTCGGTAACGCCCCTGTCACACGGCACCTTCCGGGTGCCGTGACCCGTGATCGCCGTTGCCGTTTCGAGCTGGCCGCGCGCCCCGACTCCGTTCCCCGAGCCAGACGACTGACCCGGGATCGACTGGCGGGCTGGTCGATCGCCGACGAGACATGTGACGTAGCGGCCCTGGTCGTGTCGGAGCTGGTCACCAACGCCGTGGTGCACACCGCGAGTCGGCTGATCGTGTGCGAGTTGTGGGACGACGCCACGCACACCGTGCGCATCGTCGTACGCGACGAGGGTCCCGGCCCCGGCGTCCCGGCCCCGCACCCGGCCCGCGACGGACACGAGGACCACGGTCGTGGACTGCTCCTGGTCGACGCCGTCAGCAGCGCGTGGGGCACCACCGAGGCCGGTCCCGGGCTTGGACTGGTGGTGTGGGCCGAGCTGCCGCGCGAGGCCGGACCGCTGTGCGCGTGATGACCATGGAGACACTGACCGGACTCAACCGGCGCCTGGGCGATGTGTCGCAGCTGCTGCCGGACGGCATGACGACCCCGCTCGGCTGTGACGCGGTGGGCGTACCCGAGGCACTGGGCCCGCAGCTGCGTGAACTGCTGCCACGGGTGGGGTGCGTGTACACGGACGGCACCCGCTGGTGGTGGATCGTGCCGTCCGGCTCCGAGCTCGCGCTCGACTGGCCGATGCCCGCCCGGTACGCGGCCGGGGGCCTGGTCCCGGCGGCCGCGGGCGCGCTGCGGCCGGTCCACCAGGCCGCGGGCGCGGTGCCGTACACCCCGCCGATCCCGCTCTATCTCGCACTCTGCCGGGTCACCGAGACCGTGCCCGCGTGGATGCGCTCGGCCGTCTCCCGCCCCCGGTCGGTGCGCGGGTAGGCCTGTCCCCTCGCTTACCTCTCTTACTCGGCACTCTCGCCTACCTCTGTTACTCGGCGCTCTCGCCGCCGCGTACGACGACCAGGAACGCGTCCGAGTGGAGATCCATCACCACCTCGGCCGGTTTCCCCTGCGCCCGCTGGACCTGCGCGAACTCCTCGGCGGGCCACGACCCGCGTGGCCCGCCGGCCGGGAAACGCTCCAGGACGACTCGACTGTTCATGGGACACCCCCGTTGGTGTTTCACTGACTGTTCAGTCCCCTGGCCCCGCAACGAGCCAGTTCCTTGGTCCTGCAACGAGTAAGACGCCTCGCGGGGGTGGTCTGGACGTCAATGTGACCGTATCTACACGGAGTTGACTCCATCCGGTGAACAGGCGGTCAGCGCCCGTCCGCCGCCTTGACCGCCCGCAGGATCACGAACTTCGGGTTGCCCACGACGACTTCGCAGGTGCCGAAGAGGCGGCGCAGCTTCAGGTGGTAGCCCAGGTGCCGGTTGCCGACGACCCACAGTTCGCCGCCGGGGCGCAGGGCCGCCCGGGCCCCGGTGAACATGCGCCAGGCGGTCTTGTCGGTGGTGGCCTGATGGCTGTGGAACGGCGGGTTGTTCAGTACGAGGTCCACCGTGCCGGGCGCCATGTCGGCCAGGCCGTCCCCGACCAGGAACCGCGCCTTGGTGCCCGGGGCGGCGTTGGCCCGGAAGGTGGCCTCCGCCGAGGCCACCGCCTGGTAGGACTCGTCGACGAAGGTGACGTCGGCCTCCGGGTTGGCCAGCGCGGCCGCCGTACCGACGACGCCGTTGCCGCAGCCCAGGTCCACGACGTGTTCCGGGCCGCGGCGCGCGGGCAGGTGCTGGAGCAGGAAGCGGGTGCCGATGTCGAGGCGGTCGGCGCAGAAGATCCCGGCGTGGTTGGTGACGGTGCGTGCGGAGACCGGTCCGATGCCCTCGGGCAGGGTGTAGGTGTGCGGCCACGGGTTGGCGGCCTCCGCCTCACGGGTGCCGTACGGTCCCGGCCCGGGCGTGCAGAAGATCAGCCGGGCCTTCTTCACCGCGAGGGATGTCCTGGTCGGGCCGATGATCCGCTCGAACAGCCGCAGCGTCGACGTGTGGATCTCCTTGACCATCCCGGTGCCGATGACCACGGTGCGCTCGTGCACGGCGGGGGCCAGACGGTGCAGCTGGTCCTCCAGGAGGGCCAGGCTCTTGGGCACCCGGATCAGCAGGACGTCGATGCGCTCGGGGGGTGTGTCCTGGGTGGTGAGGAGGCGTACCGCGGCCGGCTCGACGCCGTTGCGGGCGAGGTTGGCCTCGGTGGCCCGCCGGGCGAGGTACGAGTCGGTGATCTGCACGGGGTAGTGGTCGGCGAGCGCGGTGACCAGGGCGCCCCAGCGGTCGCCCACGACGACCACGGTGCCGGAGAGGTCCGGCACCGGCTGGCCGGTCCCGTCATCGGCCCTGTCATCGGTCCCGTCATCGGTCCCGTCATCGGACCTGTCGTCGGACCTGTCCTTGGTTCCGTCGAGGTGCCGCAGCAGGTACTCGTCGGCGGCGTCCCAGGCACGCAGGGGGTCACGGGGGTCGTCGGGGAAGCGGGTGAGCTCGTACTCGCCCCATGACGTCGGCAAACGGTTCATCGTGCTCTCAGGCTAACGGAGCGGCCGGGCCGGGCACGCCCGGCTCCCGGCGGGCCACGGCGAACCTGTTGAGGAGCAGTCCCGCCGCTCCGGCCGTGAAGTACATCAGGATCGCGTAGACCGCGCTGGGTACGGCGATCTCGGTGCTGGCCAGCAGAGAGGGGCTGAGGGCGACGGTGAGGGCGAGCGACGTGTTGTGCATGCCGATCTCCATACAGACGGCGACGGCCTGTGCGTGGCCGGCCCTGGCCAGCCGGGCGGCGGCGTACCCGGTGGCCAGCGAGACCACGCTGAACAACGCCGCCACCGGGCCGACATCGGCCAGGTAGCCGCCGATGTTCGCCCGCTCCGCCAGCAGGGCCGCCAGGATGATCCCGGCCAGGATCACCAGACACAGCAGCTTCACGGGGCGCTCGGCGCGTTCCGCGAACTCCCGCCGCCTGGCCCTGATGGTCATCCCGACGGCCACCGGGATCAGCACGATCGCGAAGACCTGCACGGTCTTGGTGAACTGCAGCCCGACCGGGCCACCGTCGCCCGCGTCGAAGTACGCCACCGACAGGTTGACCACGATCGGCAGGGTGAAGACGGCCAGCACCGAGTTGATGGCGGTGAGGGTGATGTTGAGCGCGACGTCGCCGCCGAAGAGGTGGCTGTAGAGGTTGGCCATGGTGCCGCCGGGTGAGGCGGCGAGCAGCATCATGCCGACGGCCGGGGCGGCCGCCAGACCGAAGGCCAGCACCAGGCCGAAGCAGACGGCGGGCAGCAGCACCAGTTGGCAGCCGAGGGCGACGGCCACGGTGCGCGGATGGTCGGCCATCCGGCGGAAGTCACCGATGGTCAGGCTCAGTCCGAGCCCGAGCATGATGACGGCGAGCACGGCGGGCACCAGCACGGTGACAAGGGGGGAATCCACGAGCACAGGGTGGTGGCCGGGGGTCGAGGAGTCCACAGGCGTGCGGAAACGAGAAGGTGCCCGGTTCGTCGGGCGGTATGCCCCGATGAACCGGACACCTTTGGGTGGGACGGTCGGCTAGAGCGTCTTGCCTCCGCTGCCGCCGACATCGTCACTGGCGCCATCGTCACTGCCGCCGTTGCCACCGTTACCGGCGTCGATCGCGGCGGCGACCTTCTCGGTGAGTTCCTGCGTCTGGACCCGGCGTTGATGGGCCAGATAGACCGCGCGTTCTCGGCGGAACTCCTTGATCGTCGCGTAACACATGGCCAGCATGATGAAGCTGAACGGCAGGGCGATGAGGATCGCCATGGTTTGGAGGGCTACCAGCGAGTCGGACCCGCCCGCGATGATCAATGCGGCCGCCACGGCACCTTCGGCGAGGGCCCAGAAGACCCGGCTCCACTTCGGCGGGTTGGGGTCGCCGCCGCTGGCCAGCATGTCGACCACATAGGAACCGGAGTCGGATGAGGTGACGAAGAAGAGCACGATCAGCAGAATCGCCACACCGGCGATGAACGCACCGCCGGGCAGGGTGTCGAGCAGCGCGAACAGCGCGCTGTTCGTGTCGACGCTGAATACCTCGTCCTTGTCGCTCCAGCTCATGATGCCGCCGCTGGAGAACATCTCGCGGTACAGACCGGCGCCACCGAAGATGGAGAACCAGAAGAAGGTGAGCAGGGTCGGGACGAGCAGTACGCCGAGTACGAACTCACGGACGGTGCGGCCGCGCGAGATACGCGCGATGAAGATACCGACGAAGGGTGCCCAGGAGATCCACCAGCCCCAGTAGAAGGTGGTCCAGCCGCTCTGCCAGGCCTCGCCCGCGTCGCCCTGCATGGCGCCGGTGTCGAAGGACAGCTGGACGACGTTCTGCAGATAGGCGCCGATGGACGTGACGAACTCGTTGAGCAGGAAGAGCGTCGGACCAGCGATGAGCACGAAGACCATCAGCGAGGCGGCGAGCCCCATGTTCAGGTTCGACAGCCACTTGATGCCCTTCTTCACACCGGTGACCACGGAGATGGTGGCCACGAGGGTGATCAGGGCGATCAGGACGACCTGGGTGGTGGTGCTGGGGTCGTCGACCCAGTCGAGGAATTCGAGTCCGGCGGAGATCTGCATCACGCCGAGGCCGAGGGAGGTCGCCACGCCGAAGAGGGTGCCGACGATCGCGATCACGTCGATCGTGTTGCCCAGACCGCCCTTGACCCGGTCGCCGAGGATCGGCTCGAGTGCCCAGCGGATGGAGACCGGGCGGCCCTTGCGGTGCACGGCGTAGGCGATGGCCAGGCCGACCACGACGTAGATGGCCCAGGGGTGGAAGCCCCAGTGCATAAACGTCTGCACCAGGGACTGCTGGGCCTGTTCGGCCGCCTGACTGACGGTCTCCTGGTCCGGCGTATCGCCGACTCCGGGCCGGGGTGCGGCGAAGTGGGTCAGCGGCTCCGCCACGCCCCAGAAGACCAGACCGATGCCCATACCGGCGGCGAACAGCATCGACAGCCATGAGCCCAGGCTGAACTCGGCCTTGTCCTCGTTCTTTCCGAGCTTGATGTCACCGAAGTGCCCGATGCCGACCCAGAGGGAGAAGACCACGAAGACGGCGACAATGGCCGTGTAGTACCAGCCGACACCGCCGACGACCTCCGTGTTGATGTCGCCGATCACCTTCTTCGCGTTGTCCGAGAAGATCGTGGCGTACAACACGAAGGCCAAGATGATCCCCGCGGCGGGCAGGAACACCCACGGAGCGATGGACGGCGCGTCTGGCTTCCTGCCCGTTTGCTCGTCACTCGGTGGACTTGCCACCTGATCCCCAGTCACTCAGATACCAAGCCTTATCTTCGGTGATCTTTGACAATTCTCTTAACTACCCGACGCACCTGCCCTCATCGGTCCTCGACACACATCACAGCTTCATCACTGAACGAAAACGGAGCGGACGTCAACCCTTGGCGCACGTATCCGCCACAGGACACACGTATCCGTGCGGCCAGGCCGATCAGGCCTTGCGGCCGACTCCGCCGAACATGGCCACCTCTTCGGGCTCCCCGTCCTCGGTTCCGTCCGCGCGCCACCGCGAGCAGGACACCACGCCCGGCGGCAGCAACGTCAGTCCGTCGAAGTAGCGGGTGATCTGCTCCGGGGTGCGCTGGGTCAGCTTCGGGGTGCCGTGTTCGTTCCAGAACTCCACGGCGCGGTCCACGTCGGGCATCGCCGGGCTGGTGATCGTGTGCGAGAGCACCAGGTGGCTGCCGCTGGGCAGGGCGTCAAGAAGGCGGCGTACGACACCGTAGGACTCCGCGTCGTCGTCGATGAAGATCACCACGCCCAGCAGGACGAGCGCGACGGGCTGGGTCAGGTCGAGGGTCCGCGCGGCGCGTTCCAGGATGGCGTCGACATCGCGCAGGTCGGCGTCGAGGTAGTCGGTCCGGCCCTCGGGGGTGCTGGTGAGCAGCGCGCGGGCGTGGGTGAGGACGAGGGGGTCGTTGTCCACGTACACGATCCGGGATTCGGGCGCGACCCGCTGCGCCACCTCGTGGGTGTTGTCGGCGCTGGGCAGTCCGGTGCCGATGTCCAGGAACTGCCGCATGCCCAGCTCCCCGGCCAGGTACCGCACACAACGGCCGAGGAAGAGGCGGTCGGCGCGGGCGTAGTCGCCGATGCCGGGGTGGAGTTGCCGGATCTGGTCTCCGGCTTCGCGGTCGACCAGGTAGTTGTCCTTGCCGTCCAGCCAGTAGTTCCATATCCGGGCGGTGTGCGGCCTGCTGGTGTCGATACGGTCGCGGGCGTCGCGCGTGGCGGCGTTGCCCTGTGCCTCGTCGGTCATCTGGCTCCTTCCCAACTCCTGTGTGTGCGAGGCATCTTGGCACGGAGGTCAGTGCGTACGCCGACGGGGGCACGCGCACGGAGGCGTACGCGGACGGGGGCGCACCCGGCATGAGGTGCGCCCCCGCTCTGCCGCTACGCGAACGTCAGCCGACCGCCTCGGCGGAGGCACCGGGGAGGTCGCCCCGGGCGCGGCGGGCTGCTTCCGCCATGCGTTCCAGCGCGGGGCGTACCTCCTGCCAGCCGCGGGTCTTCAGACCGCAGTCCGGGTTGATCCACAGGCGGCGCCCGGGCACCGCGCGCACGGCGCGGGCGATCAGGTCGGCGAGTTCGTCCTCGGCGGGGATGCGCGGCGAGTGGATGTCGTACACCCCGGGCCCGACCTCGCGCGGATATCCGGCGGCGGCCAGTTCATCGGCGATCCGCATGCCCGAGCGGGCGGCCTCCAGGCTGATGACGTCGGCGTCCAACTCCTCGATGGCGGCGAGGATGTCGCCGAACTCGGCGTAGCACATGTGGGTGTGGATCTGGGTGTCCGCGCGTACGCCCGACGTGGCCAGGCGGAACGCCTCGGTGGCCCAGGCCAGGTACCCGGACCGGTCGGCGGTGCGCAGCGGCAGGGTCTCGCGCAGGGCGGGTTCGTCGACCTGGATCACGGCCGTGCCCGCCGACTCCAGGTCACCGACCTCGTCGCGCAGGGCGAGGGCGACCTGCCGTGCGGTGTCCGCGAGCGGCTGGTCGTCACGGACGAACGACCAGGCCAGCATGGTCACCGGGCCGGTGAGCATGCCCTTGACGGGCCGTCCGGTGAGGGACTGGGCGTAGCCGGTCCACCTGAGGGTCATGGGCTCGGTCCGTGACACGTCCCCGGCCAGGATCGGCGGGCGTACATAGCGGGTGCCGTACGACTGGACCCAGCCGTGCCGGGTGGCGAGATACCCCGTCAGCTGCTCGGCGAAGTACTGCACCATGTCGTTGCGTTCCGGCTCGCCGTGTACGAGGACGTCAAGCCCTGCCTTCTCCTGGAAGGTGACGGTGTCCCGGATCTCGGCGGCGATCCGCTCCTCGTACGCCGCCTGGTCGATGCGGCCGGTGCGCAGGTCGGCGCGGGCGGTGCGCAGTTCGGGGGTCTGCGGGAAGGAGCCGATGGTGGTGGTGGGCAGGTCGGGCAGGCCGAGCCTGGCCTGTTGCGCGACCGCGCGTTCCGCGTACGGCTGCGGGCGGCGGGTGTCACGGTCGGCGACGGCCGTGCAGCGGGCCCGTACGGCGGGGTCGTGGGTGAGGGCGGAGGCGGTACGGGATGCCAGGGCGGCCCGGTTCGCGGCGAGTTGGGGCGCGATGGCGTCGACGCCCTCGGCCAGGCCGCGGGCCAAGGTCGCCACTTCGTCGGTCTTCTGCCGGGCGAAGGCGAGCCAGCGGGCGACCTGCGGGTCGAGGTCGCGTTCGGCCGTGGCGTCCAGGGGTACGTGCAGCAGCGAGCAGGACGGCGCGACATCGACCCGGTCGGCGAGACCGAGCAGTGTGGCCAGGGTCGCGAGGGCCTTGCCCAGGTCGCTCAGCCACACGTTGCGGCCGTCGACGACGCCCGCGACGAGCCGCTTGCCGGGCAGCCCGCCGACCGCGGCCAGCGCGTCGAGGTTGGCGGCGGCGGGCCCGGTGAAGTCCATCGCCAGGCCGTCGACGGGGGTCTGGGCGAGCACCGGCAGCGCGTCACCGAGCCGGTCGAAGTACGAGGCGACCAGCAGCCGCGGCCGGTCGGCGAGGATGCCGAGGTCCCCGTAGGTGCGGCGCAGTGCGCTCAGTACGGCCGGGGGCTGGTCCTGCGCCAGGGCGGGTTCGTCGAGCTGCACCCACTCGGCGCCCGCGGCCCGCAGGTCGGCCAGGACTTCGGCGTACACCGGCAGCAGCCGGTCGAGCAGCGTCAGCGGCTGGAAGTCCGCGGGGGCGCCGTCCGCGGGCTTGGCGAGCAGCAGGAAGGTGACGGGGCCGACCAGGACCGGGCGTGCGGTGTACCCGAGCGCGGTGGCCTCGCGGAACTCGGCGAGCTGCTTGGCGGAGTCGGCGGTGAAAATCGTGTCGGGGCCCAACTCAGGGACCAGGTAGTGGTAGTTGGTGTCGAACCACTTGGTCATCTCCAGCGGCGGCGCGTCCTGGGTGCCGCGGGCCATGGCGAAGTAGCCGTCCAGCCGGTCGGTGTCGCAGGCGGCGCGGTGCCGCGCGGGGATCGCGCCGACCATGACGGCGGTGTCCAGGACGTGGTCGTACAGCGAGAAGTCGCCGGTGGGCACTTCGTCGATGCCCGCTTCGGTCAGCGTGCGCCAGGTGTCGCGGCGCAGTTCGGCGGCGGTGGTGTGCAGGGTCT
This sequence comes from Streptomyces sp. E11-3, assembly GCF_046540415.1. NCBI lineage: Bacteria > Bacillati > Actinomycetota > Actinomycetes > Kitasatosporales > Streptomycetaceae > Streptomyces > Streptomyces sp. E11-3. Next base: position 1,252,535 of record NZ_JAZGRL010000002.1, read on the forward strand.
CGGCGGTGTGCCGTCCGGCCCAGTAGCCCTCGATGGCCTTCTTCAGCTCGCGGCGCGGGCCTTGGCGCGGGTAGCCGTACACGGTGGCCAGGGGCGGCACGGTGGCAGGTCGTCGATCCACGGAACTCTCCTTCGCGAGTCCGGTCGGACCTCACGGCGCGTACGCGAAGGAGAGGGCACCGCACCGCGGTGGGAGCCCTGCCGCCGCGAACCCGCCCACGAGGTCCCGGTTGGACCGCACCCCGCTGCGGGGTACGGGCAGTGGCAGGTATTCGGACTCGCGGGCACGCCTGCGTCGTCGCGTCGCGTCAGCACTCGTACGGTGTCGTACGGACGCGCACGCAGGCTTCTACTGGCCGTCGCTTCCCAGGCCCTTCGTCGGACCCAGTGCGTGTGACGGCGGTCGTTCCCACTCACCGCTGCGGGGCAGTCCCGGATTCCCACCGGGTTCCCTCTTGCGACGCATCCCGCCTGGCGGACGGGGCGAACCAGCTGCGTCCGCCAGCGTACCCGTACCGCTGCCGGCTTGCGTGGGAGTGCGCTCCAAGACACCTACGCGGGCGGCGACTTCATCGCCAGGCGGCACCGCCTACCGTCGTACGATCTGCGGCGGCGCCGCGCGCCCGGCGGCTCCCGCGGCGTCCTTGGCGTTGTGCAGGGAGCGCAGGGCCAGCAGCAGCACCCCGATGTCGTCGAGGAGGATCGGGTCGGGAAGCAGGTCCACCGGGGAGATCACGTAGAGCAGCGCGCCCCAGAAGGCGAGCTTGTTCTCCAGCGGGACGCCCGCGTCGCGCAGCAGCTTGCGGGCCCGTACGAGACGGACCAGGAGGACGATCACCAGCACGACGGTGGTGAGCAGGATGAGGCCCACGACCGCCGCGATGACTTTCAGTTCGGTACTCATCCCCCTTCTCATTCCCGTTGCCGGGGCCCGCATCCCCGGGGAGGCGGGCCCGGAACCCGATCGGCGTAGGCCGGTCAGAGCCCGGAGGCAGGCGGTCCTGAGGCGGCGGCCTTGAGCTCGTCGGCGGTCAGGGGCGGGCCCTGGAGCGGGGGCTTGCCGCGTCCTCGCATCACCGCGACGGCGATGTCCGGGTGTACCCAGGCGGTCGGCGGCGCCGACATGGTCATCACGTCGAAGAGGGCCTGGGCGACCACGGCGCGGTCGGTTGCGGTCTCCATGAAGCGGTCGACATATCGATTCAGGAGCTTCGCGGCGGCCGGGGGCTGCTTGCCCTTGGCGCCGGGGTAGAGGATGTCCTGCGACGTCGCCAGTTCCCAGGCGAAGGCGGCTCTGCGGCCGATGGCCCGCTGCACATGGCGGGCCAGACCCGGAGCGCGCAGCCGATCGTACGCCGACGGCCCGGACGCGAGCTGGTCGCGCAGGGCGGTGATGCCCTGAGCTGCCACGGACATGCCCTGTCCGTAGACCGGGTTGTATGTGGCCACCGCGTCGCCCACCGCGATGAAGCCCTCCGGCCAGTGCCTGGCCTTCTCGAAGTAGCGGCGCCGGTTCACCGTGCTGCGGGAGAGGGTCACCTCGTCGGTCAACGGTGTGGTCTGCGAGATCAGTTCGCCGACGACCGGGTGCCGCACGGAGCGGGCGAAGGGCTCGAACCCGGCCGGGTCACGGGTGGGTTCGCCGCCTCGGGTGCCGGAGAGGGTGACCAGCCAGCGGGCGCCCTCGACCGGGACGATCGTCGCGGTCTGCCCTGGGACCGGGACGCGCGGGTCGGACTGGACGTTGACGATGGGGAAGTCCTCGGTGCCTTCCGGGGCTCGGTAGACGCGACTCGCGTAGACGAGGCCGGAGTCGACCTCGGCCTCCTCGATGGGGCCCACGCCCAGGGCCTCCAGCCATGCCGGAGCCTGCGAGCCGCGGCCGCTCGCGTCGATGACCAGGTCGGCGTGCAGGATCTGCTCGCCGTCCTCTGGGGTGCGTACGCGGGCGCCGGTGACCCGGTCGGGGCCGCCCACCAGGCCCAGGAAGTCGGTGCGTTCGAGGACGGTGACCGAGGGCAGGGGCAGCACCTGCTCCCTGACCACCCAGTCCAGCAGGTCGCGGGAGCAGGCGATCACGTACTGCATCTCGGACCAGCGGCGCATCCAGCCCTGGGCCGTCATGGTGACCAGGCCGGTGGGCAGCGGGATGCGGCGGGCTCCGGCGGCCAGCCACCGGTCGGTGATGCCGGGCAGCAGGCTCTCGAAGGCGCGGGCGCCGCCGGACCACAGCAGATGTGTGTGCCGGGCCTGGGGCAGGGACTTGCGTGCGCGGGGGCCCTCGGGGAGCGTGTCACGCTCGATGACCATGACCTCGTCGACCGCGTCGGTCGCACGGGCGAGGACGGCGGCCGTGAGCATTCCGGCCAGCCCTCCGCCCACCACTACAGCACGGCGCGGCCGGCCGGAGTGTCCGGTGGGCAGGGACGGGGATCGGCTCATCGTGGGCTGCTCTCTGTACTGGCCGCCGCCTGACGGGCCGCGGCGACAATCGGGGACCGCAGGGCGCGGGACACCCTCGCCAGGGACCTCGGACCGGCGCCCGCACCGGCGGCGATGGCCGATGCGGGTTCGGTCGACGACGGTCCGGGCGACGACGCTCCGGCGGGGGGCGATCCGGTCGACGACGGTCCGGCGGGGGGCGATCCGGCGGAGGGCGGTGACGAGGGCGCGGCAGGGCGGTGTTCGGCCCCGGCCGGTACGTACCCGGCCCTGGCCGTCTCCGCGGCCTTCACCCGTACCGCCGCGGCCACCATCGCCGCGTCGCCCACCGCCCCGGCGTCCGGGACGTCCGCGCCACCGGCGAGGGCGGCCTCGTACCCACGGGTCCGTACCGTCTCGTCGAGGAACGGCTGCAGGCCGAGGAGGCCGTCGTGGATCTGCGTCTCCCGCAGAGTGGCGCGCAGACCGGGCGCCGCCCACCAGGCGATCCGCACCGACGCGCCCTCGCTCCGGGTGGACAGGTGCAGCTCCCGCCACAGGGCGCCCAGCCGCCAGTAGGTCAGCCAGGTACGGGCGGCGTCCGAGAGCCGCGGGCCCACCAGCGGCAGCAGGAAGCCCACCACGGCGAACAGGGCCCCGACGGACGCGAACACGGGGGCGGCGTCGGTGCTCAGCGCGTCGAGGTCGGCTCCACACCACCGTGCGGTCACAGCCGTGAGCTTGGCACAGACATAGGCGATCTTGAACAGATAGCCGGTCACGATGATCATCAGGCTGGCCCGCAGCCAGCGGCTCCGCACCTGACGGGCCCAGCGCCAGCACAGGACGCAGACGCCGAAGGCCGGGGCGGCTATCGCCACGAGGTACAGCACGATCATCTCGCGGATGTACGGCGTGGTCGCGTAGTACGTGTCCAGGTCCCGCAGCCGTTCGACCGGGGCGCTGCCCAGGGCGAAGAGCACCGCGAGCGCGACGCTCACCAGGCCGTAGCCGGCCATCAGGGCACGGGTGATCCGGCGGGTCTGGTCAGGCGGCCCGCCACGCCAGTTGACGATCAGCACCAGGGTGGCGGCGGAGAAGGCCGACAGCAGGCCGTAGGCCAGCGGGGCGGAGAAGTTCGCGACGCCGGTGATGCGGTTGACCTCGGCGATCGTCGGTGGCGCGGCGAAGAAGAACACCGCGGCCGCGAGCCCGAGCAGCACGCTGACGGAGCGGACCAGCGGATCGCGCCAGTCCCGTACCGTCCCGGGAAGCTTGCAGACGAACGCGACCCCCATGGCGACCGCGGGTATGTAGTAGTCCGAGTTCTCCATGCATCAGCCCCGCGGCCGGCGGCGGCCGAGCGAGGCCTCGATCCGTCCGGCGAGCACATCGCGCCCCGCCGACGCGTCACGCTCGCCCGCTGCCGCGAGCCAGGGGCGGCACTTGCTGGCCAGCAGCAGTCCGAAGCTCTCCGCCTCGTCCTCTTCGGCCTGGTCGAAGTGGGTACGGGCCGCCACCCTGCGTACGGTCTCCTGCAGGTCGGCCGTCTGGGACAGCAGCCGTGCGGCGACCTCGGCGCCGTCCACCTCATGACTACAGTGCCCGGCCTTCATATGCCACAACTCATGTCCGAGGATGACGAGTTGGTGGTCGGGGGCGGTGCGTTCCTCGACGACGATCAGATCCTGGTCGGCCATGTCCAGCCAGAGCCCGCTGGCGGTGCCCGGCGGGAACGGCGCCATCTTGAACCTGACCGGACGGCCGCGGCGCCGGCTCATGCCCCCGCACAGGGCGGTGTAGAGGTCCGTGGGCTCGGTCGGGGTCGGCAGGTCGATCCCGCCGACGAGCTCGCCGCACAGACGGCGCATGTCCCTGCCTATGCCCACCGCTCGCCCCGCATCCGTGCCTGTCGCCTGCCCCGTCGTAATCTCCGCTTGCGCGGCCCCATCAGGACTCCGACCGTCTGACGTTCTCCAAGAGCATGTCCAGCCACTCCGTGACCGTGTCCCGGTGCTTGTCCGTGGGCAACTGCGCGGCCCGCCACGCGATCCCCCGCACTCCGTGGTCCAACAACAGCCGCTGCAGGGCGTCTTCGACCGGGGCGTCGCCCGTGTCGCCGGACGCTTCCAGGGTGTGGGCCTCGCGCTCCCGCTCGTCGCCCGCCAGCTTCTGCAGCAGTTCCTGCTCGGTGCGCTGCAGCGCACCGTCGAGCGCGTCGGCGTCCGCGGCGGTGAGGAACCCCGCGTGCACCTGGAAGAATCGTTGGATGGCGTCGCAGTGCTCCATGGTGGGGCGCCGGTCGCCGTTGATCAGGGCGCCCGCCTGCTGGCGCGACATGCCCGCGCCGTCGGCGATCTCCTGCTGGGTGTAGCGACGGCCGTTGGGCTTCAGGCGAGTTCTGCGCAGCAGGTCGAACCGCTGCAGAAAGCGGGTCTGCAGGTCCGGCTCGCCGGCCTCCCTGCCCTCGAGCAGCGCCTTGACCACACCGACCGGGACCCCCGACTGGGCGGACAGCTGCTGCAGGCTGAAGACCTCGTCATGGCACAGGCCGAGCTTGTCGGCGAGTTCGCCGACCCGGGCGACGGTTGCCGCGAGCGGCCCGGTACCCGCCGGGCCCGCAACCGAGAGGCCATCTGGCACCGGTGGGTCTCCTCGATGTGACGGTGGGTTGTGGAGAATATCGGTTCAGCCAGATCCGGGCCAAGGGTTGCCACAGTTGTGGCGCGATCTGATCGAACAACGCGGCCGAATGCCACGATTGTTGACACGTTCTCCTCTCAACCAGCAGGATCGCCCTGCGGCCCTCTAGCCGCACCCACGGGAGGGACTACATCTCGATGGTGAATCTCGATGAATGACGCGGTGGCGGGGCGCGGTAGCGCTCTCGACGACCCGGCCGGTGCGACGGACCCCGGTACGCGGTCCTATCTGCGTGACTACGCCGCGATGCTGTACGCCACCCCCTTCCCCTCCCTGGTCGTCAACCACCGCTGGGACGTGGTCGTCGCCAACTCCGCGTACGACGCGCTCTTCCACTCCGTGCGGCCGCACCCCACGGCCATGCCGCGCCACAACTTCCTGCGCTTCGTCCTCTTCCACCCTGATGCCGGTGAGGTGCTCGCCGAGCACGAGACGAGCTGGTGCCTGCCGCTGCTCGCACAGTTCGCGGCCGCCCTCGACACCCATGCGCAGGACCGTGGGATTCAGGACATTCGCCGGGACATCGCCGCGGACCCGATCATGAACGCCGCCTATCAGCAGGGGCTGCCGCACTGGATCAGAGCCGTCGGCTCCGCCGCCGTCGACCACGACGGCGCCGTACGCCCGCTGCGCCACCCCGACCCCGCCCAGGGCAGCGCCACCTGCCGGATCATCAGCGAGACCCCCGCCACACTGCAGGCCATCGGCCTCAGCCGGCTGACCCTGCTGCTCCAGGACCCGGGCCTCGCCACCGCCCCACGGCCGCGGCGCGGCGCGGCGCACCTCAGGGTTGTCTGAGGCGCGGGGCGTCTGCGACGCAGGTCCGCGGGGCGTCTGAGGCGCGGTGGCCCGGGGGTCACCTGACAGCGGTGAGTACGCGCAGTCCGCGCGGCCCGGTGGTGTCGTGTGCGATACGCAGCCCGGCCGCCCGGCACGTGTCGGCAAGCCAAGCCGCGCCGATCCGGAGCTTGGGATAGCTGCTGGTGTGCAGCGTCCAGCCGCCGCCGCCCTCGTCCCCGTCGCCCGTGCGGGTGTGGATCAGGTCGTGGACGGTCACGGTGGCCTCGTCCGCGTACTCCAGAAAGCACGTCATGATCCGGTCCTCAGTGCTGCGCACCGGAAGGAAGCGGTCGTCACCCGTCAGGGGCACGGTCAAGTCCCGGTAGCTGAACACCAGTTGGCCGCCATCGGCGAGAGCTCCGGCGATGTCGCCGATGAGCTGGGTGACGTCCTTGTGGCTCGGCAGGTGGGTGAGAGTGTCGCCCATGCAGACGACGGCGGCCACGCTGCCGGGCCGGGTGTGCTCGGGTAGTACCCCGCGGATGTCGGCGTGCAGCGGGCGGACGGCCGCGTCGTCGGGTGCGTACCGGACCAGTTCGTCGAGGAGCGCCCGGCTGCTGTCGACCGCCAGCACCGGCGAGAACCCCAGCTCGACCAGGGCCAGACTCTGCGGCCCCGGACCGCAGCCGAGGTCGACGGCGAGGGTGCCGGCGGCTCCCGGGCGCACTCCCAGGTCACGCAGGAGCCGCGCCTGGGCGGTGGCGAGTGCCGGAATGTCACCGCCGAGCATCCAGGTGTAGTGCGCGGCGAGCAGGCGGTCGTAGTGGTCGGCGGCTGCGGTCCCGGACATACGGGCTCCTCGATTCTTCGCGTACGGGTCGAGAGCACCGTACGGGCTACTGCGCATCGCGTACGGGTCGAGCGCCGTACGGCTACCACGCGGGGGTGGTCGGCGGCGCGGCATAGCAGCGCACCGCGACCGTCTGGGCGGGCCCCCACCGCTGCTCGACCGTGGCCAGCAGCTCCCAGCCCAGGCGTTCGTACAGCGCCGCCGCCGCGGTGTCGGAGGCGACGACGTCCAGGACGGGATGCAGCGCGCGTTCCCGCGCGTCCCGTACGGCCTGGCGCATCAGCAGGGCGCCGATCCCCCGGCCGCGCGCGGCCGGGGCGACGAACAGACGGCTGACCACCGCGGTCGCCTCGGCACTCGCGCCCTGGCGGCGGCCCCACAGCGCGGGCGCCGCGTCCCCGTCGTCGCCGCGGGACAGTCCGACATGACCGACGACCCGTCCGTCCAGCTCCGCCACCCAGGCCGCGAGCATGGACGGCGGGCTCAGCCATCTCGCGGGATCGGCAGGCCAGTTGACCGGATAGCCGTCGCCGTGATGAACCTCGGCGAGCGCCTGGACGCACGCTTCGAGGTCCCGTGCGCGACGGGGGCGCACCGGGGCCGCGCCGGGTGCCGGGCCGCTCTCGTGTTCCACCCGAGCACTCTACTGCCGGCTGATCGTCCGGGTGATGCCCGCGGCGATCGTCGTAGCCAGGACCCAGCCGGTGACGATCAGGACGTACGAGAGGAACTGGTAGGGGCCGTGCGCGGTGTAGGCGCGCTCCTGGCCGAAGTCGACGATGGGCAGCAGCAGGTCGAGGGTGTAGAAGAGCGCGTTGAACTCGGGTACCTCGTCCTCCAGCGGCCGCGGATTGCGCAGCTCGTAGGCGAGGGTGCCGATCAGCAGCAGGGACAGCAGCCAGCCCACCGCGCGGGCGGGGCGGAAGCCGTAGCCCACGGTGAGGTCCTGGAGGTGGCCCCAGGCCCTGGCGTACCACGGCAGGGTGGTGCGGTGGCGGCGCTGCTTGGCGAGTTGGACGGTACGGGCTCCGGCGTCGTCGCCGATGCGGCGGTAGGCGGCGGTGAGTTGCTCGTACGCGTGCGGTACGTAGCCGTCGGTGTCCCTCTCCAGGGCGGCGAGACGGCGCTCGGCTGGTTCGTGCGGGGCGAGGGTCGTGTAGGTCAGGCCGTCCAGGCGTATCCGGTCCGGCCAGGTCTCCGGAGCGATGTGCAGCATGTCGAGCTGGGAGCGGCGCAGCGTGACGGTGCCCTCGACGGGAGCGGCCTCGCGCAGCCACAGCTCCCCGGCGACCAGGCTGGTGGCGCGTAGCGCCATGCCACCGGGGTGGGAGATCCGGGCGTAGGCCAGGTTGAGTTGGCCGGGAACGCGGGCGCCGCGCAGGTTGATCCGGCCGCGTGCGCGGACCCGCATGGCGTGCAGATCAGAGCCGACGGTGAGCCTCTGCGCCTCCAGGGCGTTGCCACCGGGGTTGTCGAGTACGGCGTCGTCGAGGGTGACCATGCCCTCCACCGAGGCGCCGTCCAGGCGGACTTCGCCGTGTGCCGTCAGATGCTGGCCCAACACATCGTCGCCGATGACGGAGTGGTTGAGGTGGAGCACGGCGTCGCGGGGCCCCTCCCCGTCCTCGCGCGGGGGCGTCGGGTCGCCGAGCTGTGCACGGTCGCAGAAGAACGCGCCGGAGATCCGCGCGCCGCCGAGCCGGACCGCACCCCGTATCCGGCAGTCGGTGATCCGGAGTACGCCGTCGACCCTGATGCTCCCGGCGTCGAGGGCCGGAAGCACGGACTTGCTCAGGTTCAGCTGGCGGACCTGGGTGCCGTACAGGCGCGGCGCGGAGTCGAAGTGGCAGCCCCACAGGCTTACGGCGCAGTCGACGGTGCCGTACTGCAGGTTGAGGACACCCGTGACGCGTGCCCCCACCAGCCGGAGCGCGGCGATCTCCCCGTCCGCGCGGGCGCCGTCGAGCAGCAGGGCGCGGATCACCTCGGCGCGTACGGTCCGCTCGGGTCCCCAACTGCCGCCAAGGGCTGGGTCGTCGTCCTGCCCCCGGCCCTGGCCCTGCCCCTGCCCCTGGCCCTCGTCCACGTCCACGGACGTACGGAAGTCCAGCGTCTCGCCGCGCGGGAACGCCTCCCGGACCCGGATCTCGGCGGGAGTCAGATCGGTGATCTCCATCGCCGGACTCTGACCTGAGGTCGGACGGAGTGTCAAGGCGAGGGCGGGCAGGCCGGGTTGGCCTGGTGTGTCCGGTAACCGTGCATGGTTGTCCGCCGAGGCCGACCCCATCAGAATGCGCATGACAATGCCGGGGAACCAAGCACCCTCGGCGACCGGAGAGGACCCCCCACATGAAGAAGCCTCTCGTCGGCGCGTTCGCCGCCCTGCTCCTGCTGGGAGCGGGCGCGGCACCCGCGGCAGCCGACGCCGGCCAGGACCGGGCCCCCGCGCAGACCGACAGCCAGAGCGCGGCGCCCACGCAGAGCAAGCCGAAGCAGAAGCCGAAGGCCGTGGACTTCGCGGGCACCGTCGCGCTCAGCAACTGCTCCGGCGCGGTGATACGCCTGCCCGACTCCGAGCCTCAGGACCCCGCCCTCGTCATGTCCAACGGCCACTGCGTCGAGAGCGGCTTCCCGCGCCCCGGCGAGGTCCTGGTCGACCAGCCCTCCACCCGCACGTTCACCTTGCTCAACGCGGCGGGGCGCGGCGTCACGACGCTGCGTGCCAGCAAGATCTCGTACGCCACCATGACCGACACCGACGTCTCCCTGTACGAACTCACCAGCACCTACGAGCAGATCGAGAGCGCGCACCGGATCAAGGCGCTGGAGCTGTCCGCGGAGCGGCCCGCCGCGGCCACGGCGATCAGTGTCGTCTCCGGGTACTGGAAGCGCGTCTACAGCTGCGACATCGACGGCTTCGCCTACCAGCTGCGGGAGGGCGCCTGGACCTGGAAGGACTCCGTCCGCTACACCTCCGACTGCAAGACGATCGGCGGCACTTCCGGCTCTCCCGTCGTGGACGAGGCGACCGGCAAGGTCGTCGCGGTGAACAACACCGGTAACGAGAGCGGCCAGCGGTGCACCGACAACAACCCCTGCGAGGTCGACGAGAACGGCAACGTCACGGTCCGGCCCGGCATCAACTACGGCCAGCAGACGTACCAGATCGTGCCGTGCGTGGGGGTCGGCAACAAGATCGACCTGACCGCACCGGGCTGTGAACTGCCCAGGCCCGCGGGCGAGTAGAGCGCGCAGTACGGATCATTCCGGTCGGGTCGGTGCCGAGGGGTCCAGCTGGGCCCCTCGGCGCGTTCGCATTCGACGACGTCGAGGTCGCGGTGGTGGCACGTCGGAGCGCGTCCCGGCGTAGTGCATCCCGGCGCCGCCCCTGTCATCCTGGCCTACTTCGCCCGCTGCCGCGCCCGCCGCACCGACCCCGGATTCTCGGCCGGGGTGGCCAGATGCCCGGTGACCAGGCGGTTCATCGCCCGCAGGAAGACCTCTCGTTCCTCGTCGGGAAGCGCCGCGAGGGCCGACTCGTGTACGCCGTCGACGATCTGCTGGCTCCGCGCGGCGACCCGCGCGCCCTCGTCGGTGACCGCGATGATCCGCGCGCGGCGGTCCTTGCTGGACGGTCGACGCTCGGCGAGCCCCGCCTTCTCCAGGGCGTCCACCGTCACCACCATCGTGGTCTTGTCCATGTCCCCGATCTCGGCGAGCTGGGCCTGGGTGCGCTCCTCCTCCATGGCGTGCACCAACACGCAGTGCATCCGCGCGGTGATCCCGATCTCGGCGAGCGCCGCCGCCATCTGGGTCCGCAGGACATGGCTCGAGTGGTCCAGGAGGAAGGAGAGGTCCGGTTCGGTGCGGGTGGGCGCCATCGCAGTCATGGGACCAGCGTAGCAAGGGTTCGATCCGAAAAGGATCGTCTACTACGGAACCATCTGCTACGGTCACTCCTGTTGCCGCTTCCGACAGGAGAGCCACCATGTCCGTCACCGTTGCCAACGCCAACTCCGCACCACCCAGGACCCGTTCACGCCATCTCGCACTGGGCGTACTCGCCACCTCCATGCTGATGATCGTCCTCGACGGCAGCATCGTGACCGTGGCCATGCCCGCGATCCAGAACGACCTGGGCTTCTCCCCGGCAGGTCTCAGCTGGGTCGTCAACGCCTACCTGATCGCCTTCGGCAGCTTGCTGCTCCTGGCAGGGCGGCTCGGCGACCTCATCGGCCGCAAGCGCATGTTCCTGACCGGCACCACGGTGTTCACCGCGGCCTCACTGCTGGCAGCCGCGGCCACCTCGCCCGCGGTGCTCGTCGCGGCCCGCTTCCTGCAGGGGGTCGGCAGCGCCATGGCCGCCGCCGTCAGCCTGGGCATCCTCGTCACGCTGTTCACCGAACCCCGGGAACGCGCCCGGGCGATCGCCGTGTTCAGCTTCACCGGCGCCGCGGGCGCCTCGATCGGCCAGGTGCTCGGCGGCGTACTCACCGACGCCCTCAACTGGCACTGGATCTTCTTCATCAACCTGCCGATCGGGCTCGCCGTACTCGCCGTCGCCCTGCCCGTCCTGCCCGCCGACCGCGGGCTCGGCCTCTCGGCCGGTGCCGACATCACCGGCGCCGCCCTGGCCACCGGCGGGCTGATGCTGGGCATCTACACCGTCGTCAAGGTCGAGGAGTACGGCTGGACTTCGGCCCACACCCTCGGACTCGGCGGTGTCGCCGCCGCCCTGCTCGTCGCGTTCGTGATCCGCCAGACCACCGCTCGGACACCACTCATGCCGCTGCGGATCCTCCGGTCCCGCAGTGTCACGGGAGCCAACCTGGTCCAGATCCTGATGGTCGCCGCCCTGTTCTCCTTCCAGATCCTCGTCGCCCTCTACCTGCAGCGGGTGCTCGGCTACGGCGCCGCCAAGACCGGCCTCGCCATGCTGCCCGCCGCCGTGGTCATCGGTGCCGTGTCGCTGGGCGTCTCCGCCCGCCTGAACGCCCGCTTCGGTGAGCGCCGCGTCCTGCTGACCGGACTGCTGCTCCTGATCGGCGTACTCGGACTCCTCACCCGTATCCCCGTACGCGCCGACTACGTCACCGACCTGCTCCCCGTGATGCTGCTCGCCGCGGGCTTCGGGCTCGCCCTCCCCGCTCTGACCGCGCTCGGCATGTCCGGTGCGGGCCAGGACGACGCCGGGCTCGCCTCCGGGGTCTTCAACACCACCCAGCAGATCGGCATGGCGATGGGCGTCGCGGTCCTCTCCACCCTGGCCGCTTCCCGCACTGACGGGCTGCTCGCCACCGGCCACAGCCAGGCCGAGGCGCTCACCGACGGCTACCGACTGGCCTTCACGGTCGGTACTGGGCTGCTCGTCGCCGCCTTCGTCATCGCGTTCACCTTGCTGCGCCGCCCGGCGCCGGCGGCCACGGAGCCGCAGCACGAGGCCCCGGCCACCGCGCACATCACCGCAGCCTGACCTCTTCCAGACCTCCTCCGGACCTCCTCCACACCCGCCGAAAGGGCCACACCATGACCGAGCCCAAGACCGCCGAGGCCACTCAGCCCGCCGAGACCACCGAACCCGAGACGCGGGGCGCCGGACCGGCCCCCCGTCCCCTCACCGACACGGACCTGTCCAAGCTGCTGAGCGAGCAGCAGTTCGGCGTGCTCGCGAGCGTCAAGCGCAGCGGCCACCCGCACCTGTCCACGGTGCTCTACCACTGGGACCCGCAGGACCGCGTCCTGCGGATCTCCACCATCGCCGACCGCCTCAAGGTGCGCCAACTGCGCCGCGACCCGCACACCGCCCTGCACGTCAACGGCCCGGACATCTGGTCGTTCGCGGTCGCCGAGGGCGAGGCGGAGGTCCTGGCGGAGACCTCCGTACCCGGAGACACGACCGGACGCGAACTCCTCTCTATGACACCGGGTTTCGACGACGCGGCGGACGAACTCGCCTTCTTCGAGCAACTGGTGGCGGAGCACCGCACGGTGATCAGGATTCGGGTGTCCCGCCTGTACGGAACGGCCCTGGACGTCTCGTAGGCGTCCGCGAGGGGACTGGCCGAGGGCCTCAGCCCCGGTACCGCCCGCCCGGGTCCCCGAGGTGCAGCGACTCCACCGTGCCGGCCTGGATGACCGTGCCGTGCTGCACTCCGCCTCTGATGGTGTTGTGTACGTCGCCCATCTGCTGGGCCGTCGCGGGCGGCGCCAACTCGTCCAGCAGCGCACGGAGTTCCTCGGCCGCTGCCGGGTCGGCGCGCAGGGCGCGGCGGATACGGGAGCGCCAGGCCGCGGTCACGTCCGCGGCGGCTTCCTCGTCGTCGGCGTCCCGGGCCGCGACGAGATCAGCGCGTGCCTCCTCCAGCTCACCCACCACGGTCTCCTCGTCCTCGGCCCGCCCACGCGAGAAGTACGCGGCCATCCGCCTCCGCGCCTGCGCCCAGCCATCGGTCGCCATCTGCTGGACGAGCGCCGTCGCCCCCGCAGCGGCCAGTGCCGTCAACTCCGCGTCCACGCCGACCCCTTCCTCGTACCACCCGGACCCTTCACCCTAGGGCCGTGCCCACCACCCCGCGCGAAAATCCCTGACCCGCAAAGCGCCGAGCCCCACACCCTGCACGCCATGGTTCAACCACACGGCGGGGCATGTTGGCATGTTGCGTCGGCTCGGCCGGTCATTGGTGGACTTCGGCCCCCGCCACCGCGGCCAGCACGTGGGTCGGGCTCCGTTGAGCAGGCCTACCGAAGCGTGGATCATGGAGCCGTGATGAAGTGGAAAGTGGACGAAGAAGGTGACTCCGATCGAGCAGTCAGAGCGTGAGCCGGAGCTCTCGGCGTACCAGCGGGCGATGCGGGACCGACTCCTTGCGGCCCCGGTGGTGCCTGCGCCCGAACCTTGGCGGTCCGTTGCCTTCGCCCCGGTCGGTGGGCTCCTCGGGATCGGCTTTGCTGCGCATCCCGACAGTGGCCGCGACCTGGTGATGGTCGTCTCGAACGATGGTCACGGCCTCTTCGACGCCGTCACCGGAGAGAAGATCGCCAGAGATCGCGACCCCGACCCCGAGGACAGCACCCCCGACACGGTTGCCGACCTGACCTGCCCCGGGCTGGGGCGGATCACGGGAAGTCGCGTGCACATCGCAGGGCTCTTCGGTGGAGGGCTTCACACCACCACCGCGGACGGCTGGACTCTGGAGGCCGTCACTCCAGCCTGGCCGAATGATCGTGTCCTGCTGTCTCGCGACGGCGGGCTGCCCCATGCCGGTCCACACGGAGAGCGGTGGTGGCACATCTTCCACTCCCACTACTCCGAACTCCGTGCGGTCGGATTCTCGCCCTCCGGGCAGACCATCGCCGTAGCGACGAGCAGCGATATCTCACTGTGGACGCGCAGGACGGATCACAGCCACGCCAACGGCACCGAAGCCTGACCAGAACCAGACCGCGGTTCGAAGGCGACGGAGACCGGCATGGCGTGATCCGGAACGGCCTGTGTCCGCTCCCACTGAGGAAGCATGCGATGGACGAAGACGAGAGCCTGCACCGCTATGGCCTGTACCCCGCCGGGGCCAATCTCGACGAAGTGCGAGATCTGCTCACCGCGCAAACCCGGCTGGAGAAGCGTGCGCAAGGCGACGGTGACACCGAGCTCATGAAGCTGTGCTGCGTACAGCTGTTCAACGCCGCGGCTATCGAAGACGTGCTGCTCATCTGGCAGGCCAAGTCCGCCAGCCTGGACGCCGACTGCTCGATCGACATCCAGTTGCTGTGCGGAAGCGGACTGGCCAGGACGAAGGCGTACCTGTCGAGTCGGCGACTTCCCGAAGCCGAAGCGGCGCTGCAACGACTGCTCCGCTGTGAAGCGGCCGGCGACTTCGAGGACTTCACCGCCACAGGGCACTCAGCCTGGTACGCCGCCTACTACGCGCCGTGATACCTGACGCCGGTCTGGCAGCAAGTGCAGCTGATACGACGCACCGTTGGCGTACCTACGGCCGTGAGCCCGCTGTCTCTGAGCGGAAGCCGTGGCCGAGCTCCGGTCGGCCGAGGCCGAAGTAGTGGCGGAAGTTGTAGATGAGCGGGCTCCACTCGGCCGGGTCGATGTGCTGGGTGCCGGGGACCACGACGGACGCCGCGGCGTGGACGCGTACGACGTCGCACTCCACGACCCGGAATCCGCCCTCGGGACCGGCCGGGGTCAGGTTTCGCACCGTGGCCTCCAACTGGAGCGGGCATTCGGCGACGCGCGGCGGGCGGACCTTCTCCGACTCTTGGGGGCGCAGTCCCGCGGCCCCGAACTTGTCCGGCTCGTGGCGGTACACGGCGCGCTTGGCGGCCGGTACCGGGTGGGCGCCGGTGAGCGGAGCGAGGCGTTCCACCGCGGGCCAGAGGTCGGACGACGGGAGGTTGATGACCAGCTCCGGGCGCTCCGCGAGGTTGGCGGCCGTACGTCCCTCACCGCCCAGGCCGATGACGACGGTGTGGCCCAGCGCCCAGGCGGACGAGACCGGGGCGAGGTTGGCGGTGCCGTCGGGGTTCTCGGTGGTGAGCAGGGCCACGGGGGTGCCGAAGTACAGGATGCTCGGGGATATCGCGACGTGGTCGGTGTTCAGCGTCGGCAGGGTGCGGCTGGCAGTCGTGGTGTGGTTCATGTCGCGGAACGCTAGGGCGGCGACATTTCGGTGGGCGCCGAAGCGTCACACGGTCAGAATGGTCCCATGGTCCCCCTGAGCCCGAGCCCCACCCCAAGCCCCGC
>NZ_JAZGRL010000002.1:1268143-1275136 GCF_046540415.1 Streptomyces sp. E11-3
TCCGACGACCCCCGACAGCGTCACCGGCCCCGACCTGGCCTCCCTCGCCAGTCTGCTCGCCGACCGCACCCGCGCGGCGATGTGCCTGGCGCTCCTCGACGGGCGGGCCTGGACCGCGAAGGAGCTGGCCCAGCACGCCGGGGTCGCCGCGTCCACGGCGACCGGCCATCTGCACCAGCTCGTCGCGGGCGGGCTGCTGGCCGAGGAGCGGCAGGGCCGCCACCGCTATGTGCGGCTGGCCGGGCCCGCCACCGCCGAGATGATCGAGAGCCTCGCCTCGCACGCCCCGCTGCGGTCCACGCCCATCCGCTCGCTCAGCGACTCGCACCGGCGGCGCGCCCTGGCGCACGCCCGGTCCTGCTACGACCACCTGGCGGGTACGGTCGCGGTCGCGATCACCGACGCGATGACCGAGCGGTCCCTGCTGACCTGGGAGTACGGCCCCGCGCTGACCGATGCGGGCCGGGCCTGGCTGCGTGACCTGGGCATCGACGACCACCGCCCCCGCTCGGGCCGCGCCCATGTCCGCAGCTGTCTGGACTGGACGGAGCGGCGCCAGCACCTGGCGGGCGCGGTGGGCGCCGCGTTCCTCCAGCGGGCCCTGGACGCCGAGTGGGTGCTGCGTAAGGGCACCACCCGGATGATCGTCCTGACGGACACCGGACGTACGGTGCTGCGCGAGCACCTCGGGCTCGCCGAGACGGTCCTGCACGCCCCGGCCGCCTGAGCGAGCCTCGCCCGTGGCCGCCGCCCGGAAATGGGATGCGAACGGGTCCTGCCTCCCGGCATGATCCACGCGGCAGCGCCCCACCGACCGTCGATGCTTCGGAGGCTTCCGTGATCAAGCGCACCGTCGCTCCCTCGCTCTTCCCGCCGCCGACCTACGCGCACGCCTCCGTCGTCGAGGCCGGTACCCGGCTGGCCTTCCTGGCCGGGTCCGTACCGCTCGACGCCGAGGGCGGCCTGGCGGGCGAGGGGGACCCGGTCCAGCAGGCCAAGCAGGTCATCGCCAATCTTGAGGAGCAGCTGCGCGCGATCGGCAGCGACCTCTCGCTGGTGGCGTATACGGATGTGTACGTGGTGAGCGGCGAGCCCGCCGTCCTCGCGGAGGTCTGGGACGTCGTCGAGGCATCGGGGCTCAGCACGGGCCCGCACTCCTCGACCCTGCTCGGCGTCGCCTGCCTCGGCTACCCGGGGCAGCTGGTGGAGATCACGGCCACGGCCGTCGTACCGGACGCGGTCTAGGGGCGACGTCATGGACGAACTGGCCCTGCTCAAGCGCGCGGGCGGCCCCGTCACCCGCGGTCGGCTCAGCCAGGATCTGACCGCGCTCGGTCTCACCGACGGCGACACGGTCATGTTCCACACCCGGATGTCCGCGATCGGATACGTGGCGGGCGGCCCCCAGACGCTCATCGGCGCCCTCAGCGATGTCGTCGGGGAGCGGGGAACCCTGATGGTGACCTGCGGCTGGAACGACGCCCCGCCGTACGACTTCACCAACTGGCCGCAGGCCTGGCAGGACGCGGTGCGCGCGGAGCACCCCGCGTACGACCCCGAGCTCAGCGAGGCCGACCATGACAACGGCCGCCTTCCGGAGGCGCTGCGCCGCTGGCCGGGCGCGGTCCGCAGCCGCCATCCCGACGCGAGCTTCGCCGCACTCGGCGCGGCGGCCACCGCGCTGATGGCCGACCACCCGTGGGACGAACCGCACGGCCCCGGCAGCCCGCTCGCCCGGCTGGTCGCGGCGGGTGGCCGGGTGCTGATGCTGGGCGCCCCGCTGGACACCCTCACGCTGCTGCACCACTCCGAGGCGCTCGCCGAAGCACCCGGGAAGCGGTTCGTGGACTACCAGCAGCCGATCCGGGTCGACGGGGAGGGCGGTGGGGAGCGGGTCTGGCGGCGCTTCCACGACATCGACTCGTCGGACGGGGCCTTTGACTACTCCCCCGTCGTACTCGAGGGGCAGGACCCGTTCGAGGCCATCGCCCAGGACATGCTCGCCGCCGGGATCGGCAGCCGGGGCACGGTCGGCGCGGCCGACAGCTACCTGTTCGAAGCCGGTGAGGTCGTGGACTTCGGTGTCACCTGGATCGAGAGGAAGCTGGGGCAAGGAGCGGACGCTGGGCAAACTGGGGAAGCCGGGTAGGGAGGGGAAGCCGGGCAAGACCGAGGCGGGCAAGGCGCGTTAGCGCGTCGTGTACACGTCCCGCGCCGCGTACACGTCCCGCGCCGCGTACACGTCCGTCGCCGCCACCAGGGCCCGGGTCATGTCGGGCGCCGCCGAGTTGTGGCCGACCTCGTCGACCATCACCAGCTCGGCGTCCGGCCAGGCCCTGGTGAGCAGCCACGGCGTGCCCAGCAGGTTCCCGAAGTCGAGGCTGCCCTGCACGATCGTTCCCGGGATGCCCCGCAGGGACGGCGCCTCGCGCAGGACGACCCCGTCCTCACCCAGGAAGTGGCCCTGGCTGAAGTAGTGCGTGACGGTACGGGCGAACCCCTCCCGGAACTCGGGTTCCTCGAAGCGGGGGATCGAGCGCGGCGGCTGAGACGCCATGGCCGTCTCCCAGTCGCACCAGTCGCGGGCGGCCCGCGCACGTACCGCGGGGTCCGTGGACCGCAGCAGCCGGTAGTACGCGGCCGAGAGGTCACCGTCGCGCTCGTCCTCGGGCACGGCGTCCCTGAAGCGCGCCCACGCCTCGGGGAAGACCCGGCCGAGCCCGCGGGTGAGCAGGTCGACGTCCGCCTGGCTGCCGGTGGCGAGCATGGTGAGGACCAGCTCCGAGACGGCGTCCGGGTGCAGCTGCGCGTACCGCAGGGCGAGGATCGAGCCGAAGGAGCCGCCGAAGACCAGCCACTGGTCGATCTCCAGGTGACGCCGGAGCAGTTCCAGGTCCGCGATCAGGTGGGGCATCGTGTTGACGCTCAGGTCCGTGGCCGGGTCGCTCACCAACGGTGTGGAGCGGCCGCAGCCGCGCTGGTCGAGCAGGACGATGCGGTACGCGGCCGGGTCGAAGTAGCGCCGGAAGTACGGGGTGCAGCCCGAGCCGGGCCCGCCGTGCAGCACGACGGCCGGTTTGCCCAGCGGGTTCCCGCAGACCTCCCAGTAGAGGTGGTTCGCGTCGCCGACGTCGAGCAGGCCGTGCGCGTACGGTTCGATATCCGGATAGAGGCTCATGGGCTCCATCCTGCCGCCCTCGCCACAGAACGAGGTCCCCCGACTAGAGTCGAGGGCATGACTTCGGAGGCTGGGGCTACGGACACCGGGACCGTACGGGTCGACAGCTGGATCTGGTCGGTACGGCTGACCAAGACGCGCTCGGCGGCGGCTTCGGCCTGCCGTGCGGGCCATGTGCGGGTCAACGGCGACCGCGCCAAGCCCGCGCAGGCGGTCAAGGCGGGGGACGAGGTACGGCTGCGGCACGCCGGACGGGACCGGGTCGTCGTCGTACGCCGGATCATCCGCAAGCGGGTCGGCGCACCGGTCGCCGTGGAGTGTTACGTCGACAACAGCCCGCCGCCCCCGCCCCGCGAGGCGATCGCCCCCGCGGGCATCAGGGACCGCGGCGCGGGCCGTCCGACCAAGCGGGACCGGCGCGAGATGGAGCGGCTGCGGGGCCTGGGCCAGCCGCCGAGCGAGGCACCCGGCACCTAGAGCCTGGTCCAGTCACCGAGCGAGGCACCCGGCGCCTGAGCATGCGGGCGCACGGCCGCGGTCACATCCTGGCCGCGGCCGCCTTGATCGCCTCGCGGACCCGGAAGTAGGTGCCGCAGCGGCAGACGTTGGCGATCGCGTCGATGTCGGCGTCGGTCGGGTTCTTCGTACGCTTCAGCAAGGCGACCGCCGCCATGATCTGGCCCGGCTGGCAGTAGCCGCACTGGGCGACGTCCTGCTCCAGCCACGCCTCCTGCACCGGATGCAGGGTCTCCCCGTCCGCGAGTCCCTCGATCGTGGTGACCTCGCGGCCCGCCACGTCCGCGACGGGCACGGCGCACGGGTTGACGGCCTCGCCGTCCAGGTGGCTGGTGCATGCCTTGCAGACGTCGATGCCGCAGCCGTACTTGGGGCCGCGGATGCCGAGCAGGTCGCGCAGGACCCACAGCAGCGGCAGGTCGGCGGGGGCGTCGACGGTGACGGACTCACCGTTGACGGTGAAGGTGTGTGCGGGCACGGTTCTCCTCCAGGAGCCGGGTCACTGAGCTGGTGGCTGGGCCAGGGCGTGGCCCCGGATCACCGTGGGAACGGCTCGAAGTCGACGGGGAAGTTGACCGGGAAGCCGCGCGGGCGGCTGCCGGTGGCGCGCGCGTAGGCGTTGCCGATGGCGGCGACCGCGGCGGGCACCCCGAGTTCCCCCACTCCCCCGGGCTCCGCGTCGGCGTCGGATTCCAGGACGTGGACCCGTACATCCGTCGGCGAGTCGGCCTGCCGCGCGTAGTGGAACTGCGAGTAACTGCCCTCCAGCGGCAGCCCCCTGTCCAGGTGCAGCCCGGCCCGCAGCGCCGTCGACACGGCGTCCGTGAGCCCGCCCTGCATCTGCGCCTCAACGCCGCGCGGGTTGACGGCACGCCCGACGTCGACCGCGATCACCGCCTTGGTCACCCGCGGTGCCTTCGGGTCGCGGGCGTCGATCTCGACCAGGCAGGCCGTACACGACTTGTACTCCTCGTGGAAGCCGATGCCCTGCGCGTGTCCGTCGGGCATGGCCCTGCCCCAGTCGCCGTCGGCCGCGGCCTTGTCGAGTACGGCACGCTGGGCCGCCCCGCGCAGTTGGCGGCGGCGGAACTCCACCGGGTCCACGCCGAGTTTCTGAGCGATCTCGTCGACGAACATCTCCTCCGCCGCGCGTGCCGTGCCCGAGTACACGCTGCGCCAGGACCCGGTGGGCAGCGCCAGCGGCAGCTCGGTCAGCGACTGGGTGGTGATCCCCAGGGAGTACGGGGAACGCACGGTGAGGCGGAACATCAGCTGCGCGAAGGTCTCGTTGCCGAGCGGGAGTTCGGTCAGTCCGGCGGTCACCGCGTCCCCGAGTCCGTGCCGGACGTCGGTCTCGACGCAGGCCATCCGGTGCTCGAAGGTGAGCACCTTCCCGGCCACGTAGGTGGCGCGCAGCTTGTGGTGCGTCGGCGGGCGCATGCGGCCGTGCCGCGTGTCGTCGATACGGGACCACATCAGGCGCACCGGGCGCCCGGCGCCCTTCGACACCTGGGCGGCCTCGATGGCGGCGTCGTGGAACAGCCGCCGCCCGAAGGAGCCGCCCGCCTGGACGACCTTGAGGTCGACCCGTGCGGCGGGCAGTCCCACGGCCTTGGCGACGGCCGCGCGGGCCGCGATCGGGGACTGCGCCGCGGTCCAGACGGTGGCCCGGTCGGCGCGTACGTCGGCGACCGCGCTGTTGGTCTCCAGGGGTGCGTGGCTGACGGGCGCGAAGTCGAACTCGGCCTCGATGTACCGGGTCAGCAGGGGCGGTACGAAGGGGCGGGCGGCCTTGCGGAGCCGGGTGCGGAGGGTGTCGTCGGAGAGGTCGTCGACCGGTCCTGGCCCCCAGTCGGCACGTACGGCGTCCTTGCCCGCGAGCGCCTGCCCGAACGTCTCGGCCACGACGGCCACACCGGTGGGGATGACCACGACGTCCAGGACTCCCGGCATGGCCAGGATCTCGTCCCGGTTGTGAACCTCGCCGACCGTGCCGCCCAGGGTGGGCGGGCGGCGCACCATGGCCGGTTTCGCACCGGGGACGTCCAGGTCGAGGGCGTACTTCTGGCGCCCGGTGACCATGGCCCTGGCGTCGATACGTCCCGTGGGGCGGCCTACGACGCGGTGTTCGGCCTCGGGCTTGAGGTCGGCGTCCGCGAAGTCCTGCGTACGGGGAGCCGCGGCGGCCGTGGTCAGTTCGCCATACGGGGCTTCGCGGCCGTCCGGCGCCACGGCCTTGCCGTCCCGTGTCGCGACCTTCTCGGGGGCGAGGCCCCACCGGGCGGCGGCGGTCGCCGCGAGTCGGGTGCGGGCCACGGCTGCCGCCGCGCGCACTGGCCGGTACAGCGAACGGATCGAGTTGGAGCTGCCGGTGAGCTGGTTGAACAGCAACTCGGGGCGGGCACCGTCCAGTCGTACGGTGACCTTGTCCAGCGGGGTGTCCAACTCGTCGGCGATCAGCATGGCGACGGCGGTGGTCAGACCCTGCCCCACCTCCTGGCGCGGCAGCCCGAAGCGTACGGTGCCGTCCTCGGCGATCTCCAGGGTGAGCAGATGCGCGGTCGGGAGCCCGGCGAGGATCAGGACGTCGCCGAGGTCGGGCAGCAGCTCGGGCAGGATGTCCGCGGTGGCCGCCCGCGCGGTGCCGGTCCCGCCCCAGCCGACGGCCACGGTCAACGTC
The DNA here is from genome assembly GCF_046540415.1 of Streptomyces sp. E11-3. Classification (NCBI taxonomy): domain Bacteria; kingdom Bacillati; phylum Actinomycetota; class Actinomycetes; order Kitasatosporales; family Streptomycetaceae; genus Streptomyces; species Streptomyces sp. E11-3. Next base: position 1,274,518 of record NZ_JAZGRL010000002.1, read on the forward strand.
GGCGCCGCCACCAGATAGGTGAGCAGCGTCCGTCTGTCGACCCCCGCGCGCTCTGCCATGCCACCAGCCCCTTGAGTCAACTCGCTTCGCGGCTGACTCTATTGACTCTGAGTCAGCCGTACCAGGGGGCGGGGCCTCGACGGCCGGGCTCACAGGTGGCCTCAAACGCCGGCCGGGCTGAAAGACTTCAGCATCCCCCGCCCGGTCCGGACCAATCGCACCGTCTCATGCCGCTGCGCCCGCGCCACGTACACCAGCGGCACCATCAACACCAGCGGTGTGTACCAGAACTCACCATCCAGCGCGGCCACCGCGGTGATCGACGCCCCGATCATCAGGCCGACGAAGGCCATGGCAGCGACACCGGACAGGATCGGGACCACCAGTGCGATCGCCCCCAGCACCTCAAGACCGCCCACGAAGTACATGAACCAGTCACCGGCTCCGATCTTGTCGAAGGTCTCCTGCGCCGCGGGTACGGCGAACAGCTTCGGCAGCCCGCTTGCGAAGCCGAAGAACAGCGCGAGCGCGATCCGCAGCGTGCGCAGCGCGATCACGGCCCGGCGGCTACGCACCGGAGCGGCGACAGCGGCGACACTCGGAGCAGCAGGGGCGGCGG
>NZ_JAZGRL010000002.1:1275232-1288000 GCF_046540415.1 Streptomyces sp. E11-3
GCGGGGGGGCGGGGGCGGTCATCTCTGACATTGCGGTCTCCTCGGGAAGCGTCGTGTTCGCTTGTCAGAGAGGTAGACCGACCCGCCGCCGAAAACTCATCGCACAGATCGCACCCGTGCCCGTGCCCGTGCCCGCACCCACATCCCGTCCTCGGTGAGATAGCGGTCCACCACAAGCCCCGCGTCCCCCAGATACCGCTCGAACTCCGCCACGCTGAGCTCCCGCGACAGAAAGGTCTGGGTCCAGGTCACATCGGGCCAGACGTACTCGGCGCGTATGGAGTCCACGCCGTCACCGACGGGGGTCGCCGAGACGATGCGCAGGGTGTACCCGGCCGGATCGACCCGCTCGCGCGGCACGTCGGTGTGGAAGCCCGGGGTCTCGCGCTGGATCAGCACACAGCCGTCGTCGCTGACATGGCGGCGGCAGGCGGCGAGTATGCCCTCGCGCACCTTGGGGTCACCCGCGTGCACCAGGAACGACGCGAGCAGCACCACGTCGAAGGTCTCCCCCAGGTCCAGCGCCTCGATCGGGCTCTGGACCGTACGCGCCCCCGGCGCGCCACTGATGTGCTGCAGCATCCCGGCGGACTCGTCGACCGCGGTCACCCGGAACCCGCGCGCGAGCAGCGGGTGGGTCATCCGGCCCGCTCCGCTGCCCAGTTCGAGTATGCGGGCCCCCGCGGGCACAGCCGCCTCGATGATGTCCGGCTCGTCGCGCGCGGGCATGCGCGCGTAGAGATCGACCGCGCAGCCGTCCGGCGTGATGCCGCCTGGCCCGGTCCCTTCGTACCCCTCACGCATCACTTCACCCATGACCGCACAACGAAGCGGGCCGGGCACCCGTTCCCAGGCACCCGGCCCGACTCCTCCCGCAGAGCCGGTCAGCGATCAGCAGTCCGCGATCGCCGACCGGCAGTCCGTGATCGCCGACCAGCGGTCCGCGATCGCCGATCGGCGCTCAACCGGCCTGCGCCGTCTGATAGAGGTTCTTCGCGTCGTCACCGAAGTACGGCCCGAACATATAGCCCGGCAGGAAGACATAGCCGAAGCTGTTCACCGAGTTCTGCAGCCCCTTGCCGGTCGACTCGTCGAAGTCCTGGAACCAGGGGCCGCCGCTGGAGCCCCCGGTCATGTCGCAGGACAGGCCGTTGGCCGTGGAGAAGAGGAAGTCCCGGAAGGAGTTCCCGCTGCAGTAGATGAGCCGGGATCCGTCGTACGGGTCGGCGGCCGGGAAGCCGAAGGCGTACATCGCCTTGTTGTAGCCGGTGTTGAAGGCCACTCCCTGGGCGCCGACGACGTCGGTGAGCCGCTGGCCGTCCAGCGGGTTCACCACTGCCGCGCCGACGTCGTAGTTGATGTCCTCGCTGGCCACCCACTGCGGGGTGGCGAGGGTCTTGGCGGCCGTCCACTTTCCGTACGGGGCGTTTCCGTCCCGGTAGTTCGGAACGAACACCCAGTCGGTGTGCCAGGCGCCGTCGAGCTTCACGCAGTGCCCCGCGGTGAGGACGGTGGACTTGTTGGCGCTGGTGACCGCGTTGCCGGAGCAGGAGGCGGTGCGGCCCTGGTAGGTGAAGAAGACCCGGCCGGATGTGGTGGTCACCGCTCCGCCGCCGTCCCAGGGGCCGCCGCGCTGCGGGAAGGCCTGGGTGCCGGGGTTGACACCGGTCGGCGGCACGCGGAGTTCCGCGCCCGACCGTATCTTGGCGAGCAGGTCACCGGCCTTCACGGGCAGCACGTCGAGCGGCTTGGCCGCGCGCATGCGCTCGGCGGTCCAGAAGGCGTTCAGGTCCCTCGACTGCCGCTGTTCGAAGGCGGGTGCGGCGTCCGCAGGGGTGGGCGCGGCGTCCGCGGAGGTGGCCGCGGCGGCCGTTCCCGCCTGCAGCAGGGTCGCGGCGAGCAGGGCTCCCGCGGCGGCGAGCGCTCCAATGGCGCGGCGGGGGGTGCTGAGGCTTCGTCTCACGCGCATGGACTCCTTCTGCGACGGCCGCGCGCCCTTGGTGACCGCGCGGGCTTACGGATGTGCGGAGCGGTGCGGAGATGAGCTGCGAGGCGGTGCGGGGCCTGCACGGGGAAGGGTGCCACGGAATCGACATCTTGTCAGGAGCGCGTCACCCAGGGGATCGAACGATCCGCCACTGAGCATCAACTACCGGTAGTTTTCCGCCAGTTGGGTGGGCGCCTCCAGCGCTCGGCGAGCCACCAGCGCCGCGCTGATATGCCGTAGATCGCTCGGCCGTGCCGGGGAGAGGCCGGTCAGCCGGGCGATCTGACGGACCCGGTAGTCCACGGTGTTGGGATGGACGTGGAGCGCCGCCGCGGTGCCGCGGCGGTCGAGCCCGTGGTCCAGGTACGTCTCCAGGGTGTGCAGCAGCTCCGGTTTGTGCTCCACCGGTCCCAGCAGTCCGGCGAGTGCGGCCAGGGCCGCGCTGGGACGGCTGAGTTGGTAGTCGAGCAGGACGTCGGAGAGCCGGTACAGGCCCGGGGCGCGCCCGGTGCGCCGTACGAGGTCGACGATCTCGGTGGTGCGGGTGACCGCGGACGGGACGGCGGCGGGCTCCACCACGGCCGCGGCCGCCGTGATCCACACCCCGGCCGCGTGCGCGGCGCGCGCGACCAGGTCGCACAGCTCGCCCCACGGCGGTTCGGCGGACACCGGCAACAGGGCCGTGCCGCCCGGGTGGTCGAGCGCGGTCAGGGCCGGTTCGCCGGTGAAACGGTCGAGTACGGAACGCACCCGGCGGATCTTGCGCCGGGACGCGATCCCGGCGCCGGGTCCGTCCATCGACTCGTCCGGGTGCGTGTCGAGTGCGAGCGTCATGGCGACGTACAGGGCCGCGGGGCGCGGTCCGGTGGGCCGTTCAAGGGGGTCGCCGGCCAGCAGCGCGGCCAGCAGGGCGTGTCGGCCGCCGTGCTCCTGACTGTCGAGGATCTGCCGGGCCTCCAGGTACGCCGCGCTGACCGCCGACGTCAACTGGCGCTGCAGCACCAGCATCCGCTCGGTGGCCTCCTGCACATCCGGCAGTTCCTCGGGGAGGGCCCCAGCCGTGATCTCCTGCCAGCACAGCGCGATACCGATCTGGTACGCGCTGAGGATGGCGTCCAACGGCACGCCCTCCTCCGCGCGTTCGGCCGCGGAGTCGCGCTGCCGGGCGAGGTCCGTGTCGGTGACCGGGCGGCGGTACTCGATGGCATCGGCGAAGAGCCGCAGGCTGTACTGGACGATGTCCGCGATGTCGCCCGCGATCTGCTCGCCCGGCAGCTCCGCGTAGACCGGCAGCTCACCGCGGAGCCGGGCCACCACCAGCCGGGTCAACCCCGGTACCCGCGCCCGCAGATGCGCGCCGACCGGGCGCCCGGCGATCCGCAGCGGACCGTCGGGGCTCGGGTCCGGGCGCGGGGCCGGGCGCGGCTCTGGTCTCCGCTCGGCTTTGTCATGCGTCACAAAAGTCCCCCATGAAGTCTGCGTTACCGACCAGTTAAACGACGTCCGTCGAGTCTGCAAGATGACCGGCGACACCTTCCCTGTCACCGGAGCCGACGGAGGCCACCGTGAACTCCCCCCACCGCCCTGGGTTTTCGCGCTTCACCCGATTCGCCGCAGGGGCAGCCGCCCTCGCCGGACTCGCCCTCGGTACGGCCACCGCCCCCGCGGGCGCCGCCCCCGCGGGCGCCGCCGCGCCAGGCGCCACCGCCCCGGCCACCGACCAGAACCGGCAGATCTATGTCGCGCTGGGCGACTCGATGGCCTCGGGCCCGCTCATCCCCAACCCCACCGGGCCACTCGCCTGCGGCCGCTCGACGCACAACTACCCGCATGAACTGGCGGCCCGGCTCGGCGACACCGAACTGCGCGACGTGACCTGCAGCAGCGCCACCAGCAAGCACCTCACCCAGCCCCAGCCGCTGGAGCTCCTCGATCTGCCCATGGGCGAGGCACCCCCGCAGTTCGACGCGCTGAGCGCCGACACCACCCTGGTCACCCTCACCATCGGCGGCAACGACGCCGGCCTCGTCGGCATCGCCCAGAGCTGCCAGACCCTCGACCCGCGAGCGACGCCCTGCAAGGAGAAGTACACCGAGGGCGGCGTCGACCAGGTCGCCGAGCGCATCGACGCCTTCGCCCCGAAGCTGGCCGCCGCGCTGGACGGCATCCACGACCGGGCGCCCGCCGCGCGCGTGGTCGTCGCGGGCTACGGCCTCTACATCAAGCCGGGCGGCTGCTGGCCGTACCAGCCGGTGCTCGGCGTCGACGCCGACTATCTGCAGGGCAGCGTCGACCGGCTCAACGGCGTACTCGCCACGCAGTCCGCCGCCCACGGCGCCGAGTACGTGGACCTGGCCACGCCCAGCAAGGGCCACGACACCTGCCAGCTGCCGTCCAAGAAGTGGATCGAGGGCTACGTACCGACCGCACCGGCCGCCCCGCTGCACCCCAACCGCCAGGGCGAGGAGAACTACGCGCGCCTGATCGCCGAGCACCTGACGGCGAACTGACTCGCCCCGCCCCCACCTCAACCCCCACCGGTCTCCCGACCCGAGAGGTCCCTATGTCCCTGCAACGCCGCACCTTCCTCCGTACGGTCACCGCGGGCGCCGGCGCGGTCGCCTTCGCCGGTGCCCTGTGGCAGCACGCCGCTTACGCCGCCCCGGCCGCCCAGAGCCCGTACGGCCCACTGCTCCCCGCCGACGCCCACGGCATCGCGCTGCCCGCGGGCTTCACCAGCCGCGTGGTGGCCAGATCCCTGCGGGCCGTCGGCGGCATCATCTGGCACTCGGCGCCCGACGGCGGCGCCTGCTTCCGGGATGGCGACGGCTGGATCTACGTATCGAACTCCGAACTCCCGCTGATCGGCGGGGTGTCGGCGATACGCTTCCGGGCCGACGGTTCGATCGACCGCGCCCGGCGCATCCTGTCCGGTACGAACCTGAACTGCGCGGGCGGCGCCACGCCCTGGAACACCTGGCTGTCCTGCGAGGAGATCTTCCGCGGCCGGGTCTTCGAGACCGACCCGTACGGCGAGAAGTCCGCGGTCGCCCACCGCGCGATGGGCCGCTTCAAGCACGAGGCCGCCGCCTGCGACCCCGACCACCGGGTCGTGTATCTCACCGAGGACGAGTCGGACGGCTGTCTGTACCGCTACGTTCCCGAGACCTGGGGCGATCTCTCCCGCGGGCGCCTGGACGTACTGTGCGCGACCTCGGGCGACGGCGTCGAGTGGCGCCCGGTACCCAACCCGTCCGCACCGCTGGTCCAGACCCGCCACCAGGTCCGCGCGGCCCGCCACTTCGACGGGGGCGAGGGCTGCCACTACGCCGACGGCGTCTGCTACTTCACCGCGAAGGGCGACCGCAAGGTGTGGGCGTACGACACCGCCGACCAGACGGTCACGGCCGTCTACAACGGCGACGGCACGCTGGACGGCGTGGACAACATCACCGGTACCACCGCGGGTGACCTGTACGTCGCCGAGGACGGCGGCAACATGGAGATCAACATCATCACCCCGGACGGGGTGGTCGCCCCGGTCCTGCGCGTCGAGGGCCAGGACAGGTCCGAGATCACCGGGCCCGCGTTCGCACCCGACGGCACCCGCCTCTACTTCTCCTCGCAGCGCGGCACCAGCGGCGAGACCAGCGGGTCCGGCGGCATCACGTACGAGGTCACGGGCCCCTTCCGGCACTGACCTCCGAGGGTGGATCCTGGAACCAAGGGTGGATCCTGGAACCAGGAGATGAGCCCGATGCGTCGCACAGGGAGCGAACCGGTCACCGCGCGTAGTGCCCTGCGGATGCGGTTCTGGCTGAGCGTGTGGGGGCTGATCTGGGCCGCCGCGGGCACGGTCGCCTTCGCCTTCGCGGGCCGTGAGGGCTGGGCGATCGCGTGCGGCGTCCTCACCCTGATCATCACCGTGGACATGTCCATGGTCCTCCGCCACATCCACCAGGGCCCCCACTACCAGCCCGGCCCCGACGTCCCCCCGTACGATCCCGACCGGGGCTGATGTCAGCCCGTCCGGCGAGGCCTTTCGGGGGGAGGCATCCCTGACGCCCGCCCCCCACCGGCCCCCGCCTCAGTCCGAATCGAACCGCGCCGCCGCCACATAGTCCGGCTGCGGATCGAGCGCCGCGGCCAGCCGGAAGTGACGCTTGGCCTGCTCCGGGCGGCCCGCGCGCTCAAAGGTGCGGGCCAGCGCGAAGTGCGCGAACGCGTTGTCCGGCTCGCGCTCGAGAACCAGCTCGAACTCCAGCTCCGCGGGCCGCAGTTGCGCGGCCGCGAAGAACGCCCGGGCGCGCAGCAGCCGGGCCGCGGTGTTCTCCGGGTGGGCGGCGATGACCCGGTCGAGCAGCTTCACCGCGCCGCGCGGATCGCGGGCGTCAAGCAGCTGCTCCGCCGCGCGGAAGTCGATGACATGGGTTTCCGGGGTGCGTCCCGCGTTCTCGGGCACGATCGTGTCCTTCCTTGGCTGAACTCCTTCAACGACGGACACGGCCACGCTATTCCGTCACCCGGGCGCCTACTCGGGGGCCGAGTCGGCCTGGGCGCACCGGACGAGGTCCTGCCACACGGCGCGGACCCGTGGCTCCAGGTCCTCCAGCGGGCCGTTGTTGTCGATCACGATCCCGGCGATCTCCAGGCGCTTCTCGCGCGTGGCCTGCGCCGCCATCCGGGCGCGCGCGTCGTCCTCGGTCATACCCCGCAGGCGTACCAGCCGGTCCAGTTGGGTGTCCGGGGACGCGTCGACGACGACCACGACGTCGTACAGGGGTGCCAGGCCGTTCTCGGCGAGCAGCGGCACATCGTGCACGACGACGGCGTCTTCGGGCGCCGCGGCCTCCAGTTCGGCTGAGCGTGCGCCGACCAGTGGGTGCACGATGCCGTTCAGTACGGCCAGCTCCGCGGGGTCGGCGAAGACCAGGGCGCCCAGGCGCGGCCGGTCCAGGGTGCCGTCCGGCGCCAGGATGTCCTCGCCGAAGGCGTCAACAACCGCGGCGAGTCCGGGAGTTCCGGGCGCGACGACCTCCCGCGCGATCCGGTCCGCGTCGATCAGTACCGCTCCGTAGGAGTCGAGGAGCCGGGACACCTCGCTCTTGCCGGCGCCGATGCCTCCGGTCAGGCCCACTTTCAGCATGTGCGGAAGCTTAGGCCCTCCCTCCGGGACTCCGCCCTGGGGGAGCGCCAACGGGCCCTGGAGGAGCCCTGGAAGGCCTAGGGGGCGTCTCCCCGATCTTCGCGGGCCCGCGACGCCTGGCACGCGCCCCCAAGCTCTCGACTGCTTCCCCACGCTCTCGGCTGCGCTCGAGCAGGGGAGACCCCATTGAGCAGGGAGGGACCCCCTTCGACGCACGGCCGAATCACCCAAGTACGTCCAGTACGAGGGCGATCCGGCCGCACGCCGATGCACCGCACCGCGAGACATCAGCTGCTTCGCAGCGGGCGCAGGCTGATCCGCGAAGACCGGAGAGACGCCCCCTAGAACGCCAGAAGGCCTACAAGGCAGAAGGCTGCCTAGAGGTCGCCCTCGCGCTCCGCGAGGAAGCGCTCGAAGTCGCGTCCGATCTCGTCCGCGGACGGGATCTCGACCGGCTCGGCGAGCATGTTCCCCCGCGTCTCGGCGCCCGCGGCCGCGTCGTACTGGTGCTCAAGGCCCTGGACCATGGCTACCAGCTCCTCGTCGCCCTCCTGGATCTGGCGGTCGATCTCGGTCTGGGTGCGGTGCGCCTCGGTGCGCAGCGCGTGGGCGACACCTGGCAGCACCAGGCCGGTCGCCGCGGTGATCGCCTCCAGCGCCGTGAGCGCGGCGTCCGGGTAGCCGGAGCGCGCGATGTAGTGCGGGACGTGGGCGGCGACGCCAAGCACGTCGTGGCCCGCCTGCATCAGGCGGTACTCGACCAGCGCCTCCGCGCTGCCGGGGACCTGCGCCTCGTCGAAGGGGCTGCGGTGGCCCGGCACCAGGTCGGTGCGGTTGCCGTGCGGGGTCAGGCCGACCGGCCGGGTGTGCGGCACGCCCATCGGGATGCCGTGGAAGTTCACCGCGAGCCGTACGCCGAGCCGTTCGACGATCTGCCCCACAGCCGCCGCGAACCGCTCCCACTCCACGTCGGGCTCGGGTCCGGAGAGCAGCAGGAAGGGCGCGCCTGTGGTGTCCTGCAGCAGCCGCACCTCCAGTGCGGGCACCTCGTACTGGCTCCAGCGGTCGCGCTCGAAGGTCAGCAGGGGGCGGCGGGCGCGGTAGTCGATCAGCCGGTCGTGGTCGAAGCGGGCCACCACCTGACCGGGAAGGGTGTCGGTGAGCTTGTCGACGATCTGGTCGCCGGTCTCGCCCGCGTCGATGTACCCGTCGAAGTGGTAGAGCATGACAAGTCCGGCCGAGTCCTGTGCGAGCGCCATGTCGACGACCGCGAGGCCCTTCGGCTCCCATGTGTACAGACCCTGGGGATCAAGCACTGTGACCGCTCCTCCTCGTGTTCGTACTTCAGAACGCGCGGTACGGCACCAGCATTCCCACCCTCGCCGCCTTTAGCGGACGACGGCGTCTCCCGTACGACGGCGTCTCCCGTACGACGGCGTCTCCCTCACGGCGCCGATTCCCGTACGGCGTCGACCGGAGCCGAACGCACCGCGGGCCCGCACCTTCGAAAAGGTGCGGGCACGGGGGGGGCCCGCGGCTACGAGCTATCGGCTAGCGCCGAGCGGAGAGCGTCAGCTCTGGCCGCCGGCCAGCTTCTCGCGAAGCGCGGCCAGGGCCTCGTCCGACGCCAGGGCGCCGGAGTTGTCCGCGGTCTCCGAGGAGTACGAGCCACCGCTGGAGGCACCGCCGCCGGTGCTGCCACCGGCCGGAGCGGCCGCAACGGCCTCGCTGCCACCCTCGGCCTCGGCCTGGGCGTCCGCCTCGCGGGACTTGATGACCTGAGCCTGGTGCTGCTCGAAGCGCTGCTGCGCCTCGGCGTACTGGGTCTCCCAGGTCTCGCGCTGGGTCTCGTAGCCCTCGAGCCAGTCGTTGGTCTCGGGGTCGAAGCCCTCGGGGTAGATGTAGTTCCCCTGGTCGTCGTACGAGGCGGCCATGCCATACAGCGTCGGGTCGAACTCGACGATGGACGGGTCGGCACCGAAGGCCTCGTTGGCCTGCTTCAGCGAGAGGCTGATGCGGCGGCGCTCGAGGTCGATGTCGATGACCTTGACGAAGATCTCGTCGTTGACCTGGACGACCTGCTCCGGGATCTCCACGTGGCGCTCGGCCAGCTCGGAGATGTGGACCAGGCCCTCGATGCCCTCGTCGACGCGCACGAACGCACCGAACGGAACGAGCTTGGTGACCTTACCGGGAACGACCTGCCCGATCTGGTGCGTGCGGGCGAACTGCTGCCACGGGTCTTCCTGGGTCGCCTTGAGCGACAGGGAGACGCGCTCGCGGTCCATGTCCACGTCGAGGACCTCGACGGTGACTTCCTGGCCGACCTCGACAACCTCGGAGGGGTGGTCGATGTGCTTCCAGGAGAGCTCGGAGACGTGGACGAGACCGTCGACGCCACCCAGGTCCACGAAGGCACCGAAGTTGACGATCGAGGAGACGACGCCGGAGCGGACCTGGCCCTTCTGCAGGGTCGTGAGGAACGTCTGACGCACCTCGGACTGGGTCTGCTCGAGCCAGGCACGGCGGGACAGGACCACGTTGTTGCGGTTCTTGTCCAGCTCGATGATCTTCGCCTCGAGCTCCTTGCCCACGTACGGCTGGAGGTCGCGGACGCGGCGCATCTCGACGAGGGAGGCCGGCAGGAAGCCACGGAGGCCGATGTCGAGGATGAGACCACCCTTGACGACCTCGATGACGGTACCGGTGACGATGCCGTCTTCTTCCTTGATCTTCTCGATCGTGCCCCAGGCACGCTCGTACTGAGCGCGCTTCTTGGACAGGATCAGGCGGCCTTCCTTGTCCTCCTTCTGGAGGACCAGGGCCTCGATCTCATCGCCCACGGCGACGACCTCGTTGGGGTCGACGTCGTGCTTGATGGAGAGCTCGCGGCTCGGGATGACACCTTCGGTCTTGTAACCGATGTCGAGCAGGACCTCGTCCCGGTCGACCTTCACGATGACGCCGTCGACGATGTCGCCGTCGTTGAAGTACTTGATCGTCTCGTCGATCGCGGCGAGGAAGGCTTCCTCGTTACCGATGTCGTTGACCGCTACCTGCGGAGTGGTGGCGGTGGTCTCGGTGCTGCTCGTCATGTGGGAAAGGGCTCCGGTACGGACAGTGAGTCGTAGGTACTGCTACGCCGGGAGCCCGTGATCGCTCTGCAGAAGCCGGACAGCAAAGGAGGCGCGTGCCTTCCCCGATGAATTCCCGGAGAAAACGACATACACCTCGAAACCGAGGGGACATACAACAGATGCGAGCGCACCCTGCTCTGTCTGAGGAGCGCAGGCCGCCAGCGCAACTTGTAGCATACGGGGGCAGCCGGGCAGGGTCAATGCGCGAAGGCGCACACCCGGGGCGGAACACCGCATAACCGGCACAGGGCCCATGCGACGCCCGCCACCTGCCAGACACCGCGCACCCGCCACTGGGGCCGCAGCACGCGCTGCGGCGACGGTTTCGGCGGGCCCTGGCGGGGCTGGACGGAAGAGTACGACGAGGGAGCCGATCATCCAAGAGTTGCAGCCGACTGGGCCGAACGAGGTACCCGAGGCGCCTGAGCCTGAGGCCACCCGGCGTGCCGCCGACGTCGCCGAGAGCAGCCGCGCCAGTCGCGGCTGGTGGGACCGTAACGCCGACGAGTACCAGCGCGAGCACGGCACCTTCCTCGGCGACGACCGCTTCGTGTGGTGCCCCGAGGGCCTGGACGAGGTCGAGGCCGAGCTCCTCGGGCCCGCCGAGTCGCTCAAGGGCCTCCACATCCTGGAGATCGGCGCCGGCGCCGCCCAGTGCTCACGCTGGCTCGCCGCGCAGGGGGCGCGACCGGTGGCCCTGGACCTCTCGCACCGGCAGCTGCAGCACGCGCGGCGAATCGGCGAGGACTACTCCGCCTCGGTGCCGCTCGTCCAGGCGGACGCGGGCACCCTGCCCTTCGCCGACGGCTCCTTCGACCTGGCCTGCTCCGCGTACGGGGCACTGCCCTTCGTAGCCGACCCGGTACGGGTACTGCGCGAGGTCCGCCGCGTGCTGCGCCCCGGCGGCCGGTTCGTCTTCTCCGTAACACACCCGATCCGGTGGGCCTTCCCGGACGAGCCGGGCCCCGAAGGCCTGTCGGTCTCGGCGTCGTACTTCGACCGCACCCCCTACGTAGAACAGGACGAGCAGGGCCGCGCCGTGTACGTCGAGCACCACCGGACGGTGGGCGACCGGGTACGGGACGTCGTTGGCGCGGGCCTGCGCCTGGTGGACCTCGTGGAACCGGAGTGGCCCGACTGGAACACTCAGGAGTGGGGCGGCTGGTCGCCCCTGCGGGGGCATCTGATCCCGGGTACGGCGATCTTCGTCTGCGAACGGGACTAGTCCGCGAGGCAGCCCCACCGACCCGCGGCCGCAAACCGAACGGAAACCCGCCCAGGCCGTAGGCGAACAGCAGCCCCCACCGGACTTGTGGTCGCATCGCCGACGGGAGGGGACACGGCGGGGGTGCGCGCGCAGCGCTGGCGGTACCACCGGGTTCGCTGACCCCACGGGACGAGCCGCCAGTGTGAGCACGTACCCCCGGCGGGGCCCCGCACCACCTCCGAACAGAGCGAAGGCACCCGCACCCACCCGCAACGCCGCTCTCTGCGGGCGGTCCGGGACACTGGGGACGTGATCCGCTCCGACGCCCTGGACCAGCTGCCCGTACGTACCGCCGTGCCCGCCCTGCGGGACGCACTGCGGCGCCACGGCGCGGCAGTCCTGTGCGCGCCACCCGGCACCGGCAAGACAACGCTGGTCCCGCTGGTGCTCGCGGGGCTGGTCGGGGACGGCCCGGCGCGCCGGGTGATCGTCGCTGAGCCGCGGCGGATCGCGGCGCGGGCGGCGGCGCGGCGGATGGCCTGGCTGCTGGGCGAGCGGGTCGGCGAGTCCGTGGGGTTCACGGTGCGCGGGGAGCGTGTCGTAGGCCCCCACGCGCGCGTGGAGGTAGTCACGACCGGTGTGCTGCTGCAGCGGCTGCAGCGCGACCAGGAGCTGAGCGGCGTCGACGCCGTCGTCCTGGACGAGTGCCATGAGCGACACCTGGACGCGGACACGGTGGCCGCGTTCCTGATGGACGTACGCGCCGCGCTCCGCCCCGAGCTCCAGTTGGTCGCCGCATCCGCGACGACCGACGCGCAGGGGTGGGCGCGGCTGCTCGGCGATGCCCCGGTGGTGGAGGCGGCTGCCGTTACGCATCCGCTGGAGGTGGTGTGGGCGCCGCCCGCGCGCCCGGTGCGGCCGCCGCACGGGATGCGGGTCGACCCGGCGCTCCTGACACACGTGGCGTCGGTGGTACGGCGAGCGCTGGCCGAGCGGTCCGGGGACGTCCTGTGCTTCCTGCCCGGCGTCGGGGAGATCGCCCGGGTGGCCGGGCAGCTGGGCGAGCTGGACGGTGTCGACGTGCTGCGGGTGCACGGCCGGGCCCCCGCCGCGGTACAGGACGCGGTGCTGTCCGCGGGGCGGGGGCGGCGGGTGGTGCTGGCGACGTCCGTGGCCGAGTCCAGCCTGACGGTGCCCGGGGTGCGCGTGGTGGTCGACTCCGGGCTCGCGCGGGAGCCCCGTACGGATCACGCGCGCGGGCTGAGCGCGCTGACGACCGTACGGGCCTCAC
>NZ_JAZGRL010000002.1:1288082-1307582 GCF_046540415.1 Streptomyces sp. E11-3
TCGGTCGGGCTGGGGGTGGCGGGCGGGGACGGCGTGGGGACCGTGGGCTTGGTCGGCGACGGGCTCGGGGTGGGCGAGGCGTCCGGCTTGTCGGTCTCGCCGGGGGCGGGCGAGGGAGTGGGTGACGGGCTCGGCTTGCTGCCGTTCTTGTCGTTGCCCTTGCCCGTGCCGTTGCCCTTGCCGCTTCCGTTGCCCTTGCCGCTTCCGTTGCCCTTGCCGTTGCCCTTGTTGTCGCTGCGGTTGCCCGGCGGTACGCCGGTGCCGTCCGGCACCTCGTGGGTGCCCTTGCGGTAGTACTCGAGCCAGGACAGGACCGTGTTGAGGTATTCCTCGGAGCGGTTGTAGCTCAGGATCGCCTGGCGCAGGTCGCCCTGCACGGACAGGTCGCCGCCGTTCGCGCACAGGTACGCGGCCGCGGCGAGCGCGGCGTCGTAGATGTTGTTGGGGTCTTTCCTGCCGTCGCCACTGCCGTCCCGTCCCCAGCTCGCCCAGGTGGACGGGATGAACTGCATGGGCCCGACCGCCCGGTCGTGCGTGGTGTCGCCGTCGTACGCGCCACCGTCGGTGTCGGTGATGTTGGCGAAGCCGTTGCCGTTGAGGACGGGGCCGAGTATCGGGGAGAGGGTGGTGCCGTTCGCGTCGACGCGGCCGCCGCGGGCCTGGCCGGACTCGACCTTGCCGATGGCGGCGAGGAGTTGCCAGGGGATGTTGCAGCCGGGCCGCAGGTCGCGCTGGGCCGCCTCGGCCTTCTTGTACGCGTCCAGGACGGTGGCGGGTATGCCCGCTTCCGCCTCGCCGGTGCCGAGCGGCGGCTGGGTCCCGGTGCCGTCGCCCGGTGTTGGGGGCACGGGCGTTTCCAGGGGCGGCAGTTCGGTGTAGTACGGGGAGTCACCGGTCGCGGAGTCACCGGCTGGAGGGTCGGTCGGTTCCGTCGATCCGGTGCGCTGACGGCCCAGCGAAGTGTCGGTCACACCGGGCGCTTGCGAGGCGGACAGGGCCGCGATCGCGGCCGCGGCCACCGCGGCCGTCGCGGTTCCCTTACGGAGTCGACGGCCGAATACCGCTCCCATACGTCTGTTCCCCTCCCGTGGCGACGGCGGCACGCTCCCCAGCGTGCCGACGCAGGTGACCCTACGACAACTTCCACCGTGCAGACAGCGGTTCGCGTCCGCTTTCTACCGGTTGGCGCGTATGGGTTCACCAGAGCTGCACACTCGGGGGCTTCACGGGGCGCGAGACGTACGGATGGCGGGGACTCAGCGGCCGTACGGGCCGGGGAATGGCGGGGACTCAGCGGCCGTACGGGCCGGGGAATGGCGGGGACTCAGCGGCCGTACGGGCCCAGGGGCGTGGCGTGGCCCGTTCGCGTGATCATGGGGCGGATGTCGCGAGTCCGGAGCAGGATGATCTTGCGGCGTAGTTCCTCGGCGTGCCGCAGCACCGTCTCCACGATCAGCACCCTGGCGACGCCGACCCGGCTGAGGTGGCCGGCGTCGTGGGGCGCGCACCACAGGTCGCTGCGGTCGTCGTGCGGGGCGAGTGGGGCGGCGGCGCGGAACGACAGAGCCGCCCGGATGTCGCGGGACATCCGGGCGGCCAGATCGGGGTCGCGGGCGGACCGGCAGGTCGCGGCACGGCGCCCCGACCGCGCGTCCGCCACGGATATCGGGGCGATCAGGGTCGAGGCGACCGCCGCGGCGACGGCGGGCCGCCAGTAGCGACGTATGTGATGGGCCATGCCTGCCACGCTGCCCCGCCGCACCTGCCCCAGCACGAGCACGGGGTCCAACCGGGTGTCCCCGCCACCCGCCCGGACCCCCAGAGTGCGGGCGGGCGGCGGGACCGCGTCGGGCGTGGTCAGTGCGCGGCCGACTCCCAGTCCGCGCCGACGCCCACCGACACGTCCAGCGGCGCCCGCAGCTGGACCGCGGCCGCCATTTCGCGGCGGACGAGCTCCTCGGTCGCCGCCCGCTCGCCGGGGGCGATCTCCAGCACGATTTCGTCGTGCACCTGGAGCAGCACCCGCGAGGTCAGCTTCGCCTCCCTCAGGGCCCGGTCGACCTTGAGCATGGCGACCTTGACGATGTCGGCCGCCGTGCCCTGGATCGGTGCGTTCAGCGCCATCCGCTCGGCCGCCTCGCGGCGCTGGCGGTTGTCGCTGTTGAGGTCGGGCAGATAGCGGCGACGGCCCAGCATCGTCTCCGTGTACCCGGTGGCGCGGGCTTCGTCGACGACGCGGCGCAGATAGTCGCGTACCCCGCCGAACCGCTCGAAGTAGGTGTCCATCAGGGCGCGGGCCTCGGCCGCCTCGATGTTCAGCTGCTGGGAGAGGCCGAACGCGGACAGGCCGTAGGCCAGGCCGTACGACATGGCCTTGATCTTGCGGCGCATCTCGGCGTCGACGGCGGACCGCTCGACGCCGAACACCTGCGAGGCGACGGTGGTGTGCAGGTCCTCGCCTGAGGTGAATGCCTCAAGGAGGCCCTCGTCCTCGGACAGGTGCGCCATCACCCGCAGTTCGATCTGGCTGTAGTCGGCGGTCATCAGCGACTCGTAGCCCTCGCCGACGACGAAGCCGCGTCGGATGGCCCGGCCCTCGTCGGTGCGCACCGGGACGTTCTGCAGGTTGGGGTCGGTGGACGACAGGCGTCCGGTGGCGGCCACGATCTGGCTGAAGCTGGTGTGCACCCGGCCGTCGGCGGCGATGGTCTTGATCAGGCCCTCGACAGTGACGCGGAGCTTGGCCTGCTCGCGGTGGCGCAGCATGATGACCGGCAGTTCGTTGTCGGTCTGGGCGGCCAGCCAGGCGAGCGCGTCCGCGTCCGTGGTGTAACCGGTCTTGGTCTTCTTGGTCTTGGGCAGGCCCAGTTCGCCGAAGAGGACTTCCTGCAGCTGCTTGGGCGAGCCCAGGTTGAACTCGTGGCCCGCCGCGGCGTGCGCCTCCTTCACGGCCTGCTGGACCGCGCCCGCGAACAGCTGCTCCATGGACTCCAGATGGGGCCGGTCAGCCGCGATGCCGTGCCGCTCCATGCGGGCCAGCAGCTCCGACGTCGGCAGTTCGATGTCGCGCAGCAGCTCGGCGGCGCCGACCTCCTGGAGCTTCTCGCCGAACGCGGTGCCCAGGTCCAGGATCGTACGGGCCTGGGCCATCAGCGCCTCGGCCTCGGCCGCGTCGTCCGCGCCGAAGGCGAGCTGCCCGTCGGCCGCCGCGGCGGTGGCCAGCTCCCGGCCCAGGTACTCCAGGGACAGCGCGTCCAGGGCGAAGGAGCGGCGGCCCGGCTTGACCAGGTAGGCGGCGAGCGCGCTGTCCATCACGATGCCGTCGATGGTCCAGCCGTGCTCAGCGAAGACCCGCATGGCGTTCTTGGCGTTGTGCAGGACCTTGGGCCGGTCGGCGTCGGCGAGCCAGGCCGCGAAGGCGTTCTCGTCGGCCTCGTCCAGCTGCGCCGGATCGAACCAGGCGGCCGCCCCCCCTGCCGCCGCCAGCGCGACCTCGGTGACCGAGCCGGTGCCCAGCTGCCAGGAGTCGACCGCGGCCATGCCGAGCACCGCCGTGCCGTGCTCGGTGAGCCACGGCGCCAGCTCGCCCGTGCCGAGCACGGTGCCGTCCAGCTCCACACCCGCGGCCGGCGGCGCCTCATCGGCCGCCTCCTCCGCGCCGGGGTCGACGGCCAGCAGCCGCTCACGCAGCGAGGGGTTGCGGATCTCCAGCGTGTCCAGGAACACGGCGAGCGCCTTGCGGTCATAGGCGGCGCGCTCCAGGTCCGCGACGGCCCTGGGCAGCTCCACGTCCTTGACCATCTCGGTCAGCCGGCGGTTGAGCTTGACCGCTTCCAGGTGGTCGCGGAAGTTCTGCCCGGCCTTGCCCTTGACCTCGTCCGCGCGCTCCACCAGGTCCGCGAACGACCCGAACTGGTTGATCCACTTCGCGGCGGTCTTCTCACCCACACCCGGGATGCCCGGCAGATTGTCGGACGGGTCGCCGCGCAGCGCCGCGAAGTCCGGGTACTGCGCCGGGGTGAGGCCGTACTTCTCCTGGACCTTCTCCGGCGTGAACCGGGTCAGCTCCGAGACGCCCTTGGTCGGATACAGCACGGTCACCTGCTCGCTGACCAGCTGGAACGAGTCACGGTCACCGGTGACGACCAGTACGTCAAAGCCCGCCGCCTCGGCCTGGGTGGCGAGCGTGGCGATGATGTCGTCCGCCTCGAAGCCGTCCACCGCGAACCGCTCGACACCCATCGTGTCGAGCAACTCGCCGATCAGCTCCACCTGTCCCTTGAACTCGTCCGGGGTCTTGGAGCGGTTCGCCTTGTACTCGGCGAACTCCTGCGAGCGCCACGTACTGCGGGACACGTCGAAGGCCACCGCGAAGTGCGTGGGCTCCTCGTCGCGCAGGGTGTTCGCCAGCATCGACGCGAAGCCGTACACGGCGTTCGTCGGCTGGCCGGACGCGGTGGTGAAGTTCTCCGCGGGCAGCGCGAAGAACGCCCGGTACGCCAGGGAGTGCCCGTCCATGAGCATCAGGCGGGGGCGCTGCCCGGAGGTCGCCAAGGTCGCGTTCTCAGTCTTGTTCGATGCTGTTTCTGCCACGTGCCCGATCCTCCCACGCCCCACTGACAACCGGCCCCGCTCCAGCTCGGCGACCGGCCACTGTCATCGCTACGTGGGAGTATCGGACACGTCACTCCAGCACTGGTCGAAGGAGACCGATCATGGCAGGCAAGCCCCCCTCAGGCGACCCCGTCCAGGACGCGCCCCAGGTCGAAGGACCGCAGCACGCGGCCGCCGGGCTGCCCGCCATCGGTCACACGCTTCGCATGGCCCAGAAACAGATGGGCGTGCGCCGCACCGCCCTCACCCTGCTCAAGGTCAACCAGAAAGACGGCTTCGACTGTCCCGGCTGCGCCTGGCCCGAGCCCGAGCACCGGCACCGCGCCGAGTTCTGTGAGAACGGTGCGAAGGCCGTCGCCGAAGAGGCCACCCTGCGCCGGGTCACCAGCGACTTCTTCGCCGCCCACCCGGTCGCCGACCTCGCCCGGCGCAGTGGCTACTGGCTGGGCCAGCAGGGCCGCCTCACCCGCCCCATGTACCTCGCCGACGGCGCCGACCGGTACGAGCCGGTGTCCTGGGAGCGCGCCTTCGACATCATCGCCGACGAGCTGGGCGCACTCGACTCCCCCGACGAGGCGCTCTTCTACACCTCGGGCCGCACCAGCAACGAAGCGGCGTTCCTGTACCAGCTCTTCGCCCGCGAGTTCGGCACCAACAACCTGCCCGACTGCTCCAACATGTGCCACGAGTCCTCCGGCTCGGCGCTCACCGAGACCATCGGAGTCGGCAAGGGCAGCGTCCTGCTCGACGACCTCCACCAAGCCGACCTGATCATCGTCGCCGGGCAGAACCCCGGCACGAACCACCCGCGGATGCTCGCCGCCCTGGAGCAGGCGAAGACCGCCGGCGCGAAGATCATCACGGTGAATCCGCTGCCCGAGGCGGGCATGGAGCGGTTCAAGAACCCGCAGACGCCCAAGGGCCTCGCCGGGCACGGCACCGCCCTCACCGACCTCTTCCTGCAGATCCGCATCGGCGGCGACCAGGCCCTGTTCCGCCTCCTGAACCGGCTCATCCTGCAGACCGAGGGTGCCGTCGACGAGAAGTTCGTGGCCGAGCACACGCACGGCTTCGACGCGTTCAAGGAAGCGGCCCTGGCCGCCGACTGGGACGACACCCTCGCCGCGACCGGCCTGGACCGCTCCGTCATCGAGCAGGCCCTGCGGATGATCCTGGCCTCCGAGCGCACCGTCGTGTGCTGGGCGATGGGCCTCACCCAGCACAAACACGCCGTCCCCACCATCCGCGAGGTCGTCAACTTCCTGCTGCTGCGCGGCAACATCGGCCGCCCCGGCGCCGGTGTCTGCCCGGTCCGCGGCCACTCCAACGTGCAGGGCGACCGCACCATGGGCATCTTCGAACGCCCCGCCCCCGCGTTCCTCGACGCCCTGGAGAAGGAGTTCGGCTTCGCCCCGCCGCGCCACCACGGCCTCGACGTCGTCCGCTCCATCCGCGCCCTGCGCGACGGCGACGCCAAGGTCTTCTTCGCCATGGGCGGCAACTTCGTCGCGGCATCCCCCGACACCGACGTCACCGAGGACGCGATGCGCCGCGCCCGCCTCACCGTCCACGTCTCCACCAAACTCAACCGCTCACACACGGTGACCGGCGCCCGCGCCCTGATCCTGCCCACCCTCGGACGCACCGAGAAGGACCTGCAGGACAGCGGCGAGCAGTTCGTCACCGTCGAGGACTCCATGGGCATGGTGCACGCCTCACGCGGCCGCCTGGAGCCCGCCAGCGGCCAACTGCTCTCCGAAACCGCGATCGTCTGCCGCCTGGCCCGCCGCGTCCTGGGCCCCGGCAGCCGCACCCCGTGGGAAGAGTTCGAGAAGGACTACGCCACCATCCGCGACCGCATCTCCCGCGTCATCCCCGGCTTCGAGGACTTCAACGCGCGCGTGAAGCACCCCGGCGGCTTCACCCTCCCGCACGCCCCACGCGACGAGCGCCGCTTCCCCACCGCCACCGGCAAGGCCAACTTCACCGCCGCCCCCGTCACCTACCCCGAGCTCCCCGAAGGCCGCCTGCTGCTGCAGACCCTGCGCTCCCACGACCAGTACAACACCACCATCTACGGCCTCGACGACCGCTACCGCGGCATCAAGAACGGCCGCCGCGTAGTCCTGGTCAACCCGGCCGACGCCCACCGCCTCGGCCTCGCCGACGGCAGCTACACCGACCTGGTCAGCGAATGGGCGGACGGCGTCGAGCGACGCGCGGCCGGCTTCCGCGTCGTGCACTACCCCACCGCCCGAGGCTGCGCCGCCGCCTACTACCCCGAGACCAACGTGCTGGTCCCACTCGACGCCACGGCCGACACCAGCAACACCCCCGCCAGCAAGTCCGTCGTCGTACGCCTGGAACAACCCAGCCCGGTCTAAGCGTTCGCTCAACCACCTGATAGGAACGGTGCACACGACAACGAACGCCGACGATCGGAGCCGTGCCCCATGGGCGAGCAGCACCAAGTGAAGTTCCCGCAAGAGGTCATCGACGAGTACGCCGCACTCGGTGTCGACCTTCCCGCACTCTTCTCCGCGGGCCACCTCGGCACCCGCATGGGCGTACAGATCCTCGAGGCCGCCGCGGACCGCGTCGTCGGCACCATGCCCGTCGAAGGCAACACCCAGCCGTACGGCCTGCTGCACGGCGGCGCCTCCGCCGTGCTCGCCGAGACCCTCGGCTCCATCGGCGCCATGCTGCACGGCGGCAGCAACAAGATCGCCGTCGGCGTCGACCTCAACTGCACCCACCACCGCGGCGCCCGCTCCGGCCTCGTCACCGGCGTCGCCACCCCCGTACACCGCGGCCGCACCACCGCCACGTACGAGATCGTGATCACCGACGAGAACGACAAGCGGGTCTGCAGCGCCCGCCTCACCTGCCTGCTGCGTGACGTCAACCCCAGCGACGAGGCACGCGTCCGCTCGGCGAGCTGACCCAGGGAACAACACCCTGCGCTGGTGCCGTCGCACGACGACACCAGCGCAGGACATTCACCCCAACTCCCCCTCCCCCACCGGGAAATATCCAAGTCACGGTCAAGGATCACCGTCACTCTTGCGGCGCCGCGCGGTGGCACGCTTCACTGTCGATCACCCCCACAGGAGAACACCCGTCCCACCACACCCAAAGGGGTTCTTCTTGACGACCGCCGCCCGCGCCGGCACGACCGCCCGCCGCGCCACCGTCATCACCGCCGCGGCCTGCGCCGCCGTACTCGGCGCCGCACTCCCCTCGTCCGCGATCAACACCTACAACGCCGCCCCCGCGCCCGAGCGCACCGAGGTCGGCTCGCTCGTCGTCCAGTACGACCACGACGAGGACGCCACCACACCCGACCGGGTCCGCTGGGTCTGCTCCGGCACCATGATCGACGGCGACACGTTCCTCACCGCCGCACACTGCACGACCGACTGGCCCGAGAACGTCAAGTTCGGCGTCTCCCTCGACCAGGACGTCCAGGCAGCGCTCGACCAGGCCGCCGAAGACCACCCCGGCGACCCGGACACCGCATTCGCCACCGTCGCCGTCCCCGGCACCGAGCACAACCACCCCGGCTACCCCGGCCCGGCCGCCGACACCCGCGACATCTCCGTCGTCGAAGTACCGGCCGCCGCGATGAAGGCCCGCTGGGACTTCACCCCCGCCACCCTCCCCACCGCAGGACAGCTCGACGACCTCGGCGCCCAGGGCCTCAACGCCACCGACTTCCTCGTCGCCGGCTACGGCACCCAGGAAGCCCAGAACGGCCCCGGCGGCCACACCCACCCCGGCGGCGGCGTCCGCATGAAGGCCCCGCTCACCTACAACGCCCTCAACAAAGCCTGGCTGCGGCTGTCCATGACCGCACCCCAGGGCAACGGCGGCGCCTGCTACGGCGACTCCGGCGGCCCCAACTTCGCGCGCATCGACGGCACACTCACCCTCGTCGGCACCACCATCACCGGCGACACCCCCTGCAAGGCCACCAACGTCACCTACCGCCTCGACACCCCCGGCGCCCGCGACTTCCTCGCCCCCTTCGTCACCCTCCCCTGACGCTCCCCCGACACACGACGAGGCCCGCACTCCCAACGGAGTGCGGGCCTCTCGCTCAGCGCTGCGGCCGCTCAGTCCTCGCCGAGATACGCCTTGCGCACCGACTCGTCGTGCAGCAGATCCTGCCCCGAACCAGACAGCACGATCTTCCCGATCTCCATGACATGCCCCTGGTCCGCCAGCGACAGCGCCGCCTGGGCGTTCTGCTCCACCAGCAAAATCGTGGTGCCCTGCGCCTTCAGCTCGGAGATGGTCTCCACGATCCGCTGCATCATGATCGGCGACAGACCCATGGACGGCTCGTCCAGCATCAGCAGCTTCGGCTGCGACATCAGCGCACGCCCCATGGCGAGCATCTGCTGCTCACCACCCGACAGCGTGCCCGCGGCCTGCTTCCTGCGCTCGCCCAGAATCGGAAAGAGATCATAGGCGCGCTGGATATCCCGCTCGATCCCCGCCGCATCACGGCGCAAGAACGCACCGAGCTGGAGATTCTCCGCAATCGTCAGCCGCGGAAAGATCCGCCGACCCTCCGGCGAATGCGCCAGACCCATCGAAACGATCTTGTGCGCGGGCACGCCGTTCAACGGCTGCCCATCGAAGAAGATCTTCCCGCCGGCCGGCTTCAACAGCCCCGACAGCGTCCGCAGCGTCGTCGTCTTACCCGCGCCGTTCGTCCCGATCAACGTGACGATCTGACCCGCCTCGACACTGAAGGAGATGCCCTTGACGGCCTCGATCTTGCCGTAGGCGACCTTGAGATCCTCGACCTGCAACATTGCGGTCACTGGTCATCCCCTTCCGTACGCTCCTGAACCTGCGCCGACTCCGCCGCCGCGACCTCGGCCGCCTCATCCGCACCCGGCGCCCCCTCAAAGGGAGTACCGAGATACGCCGCGACCACCCGCTCGTCGCTCTGCACCACCGCAGGCGAGCCCTCGATGAGCTTCTCCCCCTGCACCAGCACCGCAACGCGGTCGCACAGGTTGAAGATGAACCGCATGTCGTGCTCGATGACCAGCACCGCAGTGCCCTGGTCCCGCACCGCGAACACCAGATCCTGCGTCGCCCTGGTCTCCTGCGGGTTCATACCCGCCGTCGGCTCATCCAGCAGCAGCAGACCAGGATCACTCGCCAACGCACGAGCGATCTCCAGCTTCCGCTGCTCGCCATAGGGGAGGTTACGGGCGAGCGTGTCCCGCTTGGCCGCGAGCCCCGTGAACTCCAGAAGCTCCATGGCCCGCTCCTCGGACTCCCGCTCGGCCTTCTTGAAGCCCGGCGTACGCAGCAGCGCCGACCACAACCCCTCCTTCGTACGGGTGTGCCGACCCACCAGAACGTTCTCCAGCACCGTCATGTTGGCGAAGAGCCGGATGTTCTGGAACGTCCGCGCCACACCCGCCTGCGTCACCATGTGCGAACGGTGCGGCAGAACCTTCCCCTTGTAGCTGACCTGCCCCTCACTGGGGATATACAGCCCCGTCAGACAGTTGAAGAACGTCGTCTTCCCGGCGCCGTTGGGACCGATCAGACCAACGATCTCGCCCTCGTTGACGGTGAGATCGACGCCGCGCACAGCGGTCAGACCGCCAAAGCGCATGGTGACACCGCGAGCGTCGAGCACCGCGGTCTCCGTCGTGGTGATGGTGTCGCTTGTCACGATGGCTCACACCCCCGTCTTCGTATCAACGCCGACGCCGTTTGGGGGGACGTCCAGCTGCCCGGTTTCATGGAACTCCAGCTGCTTCCTACGGTCCGCGACCAGACCCTCCGGACGGAAACGCATCAGCAGCACCAACGCGATACCGAACAACAGAAGCTGGTAATCCGCCATGAACTGCAGCTTGTTGGGGATCAGATAGAGCAGCGCCGCACCGATCAGCGGACCACTCAACGTACCCATACCGCCCAGAATCACCGCGGCCAGCAAGAACGCCGAGTTCGGCGGCACCGCGTGCACGAACTTGTAGCCGTCCGGATGGACGCCGTACTCGACATGCGCCAGCACCGTACCCGCGACACCCGCCAGCGTCGCACCCAGCGCGAACGCCAGCAGCTTCAGCCGGAACGCGTTGATACCCATGGCGCCCGCAGCGGTCTCATCCTCCCGGATCGCCACCCACGCACGACCGATACGGGAACTGTCCGAACGCCGGAACACCATCACGATGACCGCCGTGAACAGCAGCATCAACAGATAGTAGTTGGCGAACCGGCCCAGCTCGAAGCCCAAAATCGTGTGCGAGACACCGAAGTCGAACCCGAACATCTTCAGGTCCGGAACGCCCGGAATACCGTTGGGACCATTGGTCAGATCAGGACCCGACTGACCATCGAGGTTCTGCATACCGATGCGGAAGATCTCACCGAACCCCAGCGTCACGATCGCCAGGTAGTCACCACGCACCCGCAGCGTCGGCGCACCAATGATCACACCGAAGATCATGGAGACCACGGCACCCGTGAGCACCGCCGCCCAGAACGGGAACTGCACACCCAGCGCAGCGGTCGGCGCACCCGACACCAGCGCCGCCGTGTACGCACCCACACCGAGGAACGCCACATACCCCAGGTCCAGCAGACCCGCCAGACCCACCACCACATTCAGACCCACCGCGACCGTCGCGAAGATCAGAATGCTGACCGCCACCGAGGTGTACGCGTCACTGTCCTGCGTGAACGGGAACAGCGCCGCCGAGAAGAACGCCGCCGTCAACGCCACATTGCGGTACTTGTGCGTCAGCGTCGACACCCTGCGCATCAGACCCGCGCGATAGGCAGCGGCAGCGGCGAAACCGGTCAGGATCAGGAAGCCGATGAACAGCTCCTCCTCCGAACCAATGCCGTACGTGAAGACCGTCAGGCCCACCCCGCAGGCCGCACACACCACCAACACCTCGGCCCACGACGGCAACGCCATCGCCGGACCCGGCTCAGGAGCCGCCAACGAGTGCCGAAAACGCGCCCAGGCACCGACCGGCGGGTGCTCCTCATCGAAAGGCGTGTCGGCCGGAAGACCCAGAACCGCCAGCAGCAGCACCAGAGAAACAACCGCCGCGACAAAACCGCCAGGCTCCAGATTGGCCAGGCCACCCAACTGCCAGGCAATGGCGACCACCGTGAACCAGGTCGTCGCGAACGTACCCAGCGCCAACATCAGCGCAGGACTGGTACTCCCACCCGGCGTCAACCAGCGCAGCCCGCGCACACCGAGCCCCGCCAACAAGAACAACAAGGTGAGCAGGGCACCCACCAACGTGAGCACCTGCAGACCACCGGGGTAACCCGTGACCGTCAGATTGCCCGGAAACTCTTCGGTCCAGGTCCACGCAAGGAACGTGGACGCGAACGTGGCAACCGCCGCGCCGATGGCCACCAACCGGGCACCGGCCGCCGGCAGCGGAAGCAGACCAGGAACAGCCTGCCTGGGCGAGGACTGAGGGGACTGAGTCGTCATGCCAATCACGCCCGATCCGAAACGCGCTCGCCGAGGAGACCCTGCGGCCGGAACAGCAGCACCAGGATGAGCAGCGCGAAGGCCCACACATCCTTCCAAGCGCCACCACCGAACTGCGACATGCCAGGAACATTCTCCACATACGCCGTGGCCAGAGCCTCAGCGAAGCCCAGCACCAGACCACCGATCATGGCGCCATAGATATTGCCGATACCACCGAGCACAGCCGCCGTGAACGCCTTCAGACCCGCGATAAAGCCCATACGGAAGCCGATCTGACCGAACTTCAACCCATGCGCCACCGCCGCGATCGCCGCGAACGCCGCACCGATCGCAAACGCCGTCACAATGATGCGATCCGTGTTGATACCCATCAACTTGGCCGTATCCGGGTCCTGGCTCGTCGCCTGCATCGCCCGGCCCGTACGCGTCTTCGACACGAACAACGCCAACGCGATCATGCACAGCGGAGCCGCGACCAACAGGAAGATCTCACCCCGCTGCAGACTCACCCCGCCGACATCCACCGGACCGCCCCCGAACTGCGGGAACGAAAGATCCTTCTTCGCATCGGGATAAAAGGCCCAAACAGCCTGCTGCAACGCGATCGACAGACCAATCGCCGTGATCAACGGCGCCAGCCGGGGACCGCCACGCAACGGCCGATAAGCGAAACGCTCGGCACCAACACCAACAAGGACCGAGCACACCACGGCCATAAGAATCATGACCGGCAGAGCGACCATCAACGCCGTACCGTCCGGCAGAATCAGCCAAGCGGTCAGCGCGCCAAAGCCGCCGATCATGAATATCTCGCCATGGGCGAAGTTAATGAGCTGGACTATGCCGTAGACCATGGTGTACCCGATCGCGATGAGTCCGTACATCGCGCCGAGGACTAGGCCATTGGCAAGCTGCTCCGGCAAATCTTGCACCGGGGGGCCTCCGGGGAGAGTGGTCAGATATACGACTGCGCGGGGGCGCTGTTTGCGCCCCCGCGCAGCAGCAGGATCGTTGCTGTTCGGGCGATCAGCCCGGGAGTACTACCTACCTACGTACTACTTCTCTTCGAACGTGCCGGTCTCGACCGGAACGTGCTTGCCGTCCTTGACCTGGTACACCGACAGCTGCTTGTTCGTCGTGTCACCGAACTCGTCGAACGCGACAGCACCCGTGATCCCGTCGAACGACACATCCTGCAGCGCCGCGGTGATCTTCTTACGGGCGTCCTTCAGGTCGCTCGGCAGCTTGCCGTCGTTGCCCTCCACGACCGCCTTCACGGCCTGGATGATCGCCCAGGTGCCGTCGTAGGAGTAGCCACCGAACGGACCGAACGGGTCGTCGTAGTTCTCGGCCTTGTAGTCCTTCATGAACTTCTTGGCCGTGTCCAGCGTCTCCAGCGGAGCCCCGACCGACGTCGCGATGTCGCCCTCGGAGTTCTTGTTCGACAGCTTGATGTAGTCATCGCTGAAGAGCGCGTCACCACCGACCAGCGGGATCTTCGAACCCGCCTTGGTGATCTGGTCGGTCATCGGAGCCGCCGCCGGGTGCTCACCACCGAAGTAGACGAAGTCCGCCTTCGAGTTCTTGATCTTCGTCGCGATCGACGAGAAGTCCCGGTCCTCGGGGTTCACGCTGTCCGTCTGCACGACCTTGCCGCCGAGCTTGGTGAACTCCTCCTTGAAGGTCTTCGCCAGGCCCGCACCATACGTCTTCTTGTCATCGAGAATGAAGGCCTTCTTGTACTTCAACTCGTTGTAGACGTACTGCGCGGCGAACGGACCCTGCACCGCGTCCGTCGTCGACGTACGGAAGTACGTGTCGAACGGACGCTTCTTGTCGCCCTTCGACCAGTTCGGCCCCTGGCTCAGCTGCGGAGCGGTGTTCGCAGGCGACAGCTGGGCCAGGTTCGCACTGCCCAGAGTCTTCAACATGGCCTCGCCGACATGCGAGTTGAGCGGGCCAAGCACACCGTAGACATCCTTGGCACCCACCAGTTTGGTGGCGTTCTGCTGACCCGTACCGGCCTGGCCAGCGTCATCGAGGGCCTGGAGCTTGAACTGGACCCCCTCGACCTCGTTCTCCTTGTTGGCCGTCTTGATCGCGAGATCCGCGGAGTTCTTGATGCCCTGACCAAGGCTGGACAGGTCGCCGGTCAGCGGGGCGCTGAGGCCAATGACGACAGTGGTCTTCTTGCCGCCGTCACCGCCCCCCTTGTCGCCGCCGTCGTCGCGAGACCCGCAGGCCGACAGCGTGAGAGCCCCCGCGGTGACCGCAGTGGTGAGCATGAGCAAGGAACGGTGACGCACGATCAGTCCTTTCACCCTGGCACGGCAGCCCCTCCTGGGGCGCCGAGTACGCGCTGGAGACCGAGTCGGGTCGGATTCCGGTGGCGCGGTGACTGGCCGTGACTCTAAGGGGACAGGTGTGCGTGATGGAGAGGTCGGGCCAATGCTGTGACGCTCTTGTTATGACCGCATGGACAGAAAGGACAATTCCAGGCGCCCCATTAGTCCACATATTGAGAATCGGCAGGATGGACCCGCTACGTGCGAGCACCAACCGGACACGCCCGCGACACCGCCTCAGCAAGATCCTTCGCGTACTCCGATCCCAGGATGAAGCTATGCACCTGCATTGCCCGCGCATTACGCAGTGTTACCTTCAAGAAAGGGAGGCTGACATTCCGTGGTGCAATGTCGCAATCGCGCACGCGCATCGTGATGCGCACTTCACGCGGACTGTCCGCATTAAGAGTGAAAGGCGTACGCGTCCCCGACACCACCGACAACGCCGCAGACGGCTGCCTGATCTCCTCCACCACCACAGGAGAGCCCGGCTGCACCCTGAAAGTCACGGTAAAGGCGAATTCGCCGTCCGCTTTGCCCGCGTCGCCACCCGCATCCCCGTCCGCAGCGGGAACCACGACACCGCTGTACACCACCGACACTAGGTGTAACGGGTACGGAACCGGAGGCTCCGGAACAGCCGTCGGACGCGTCACCAACACCGCCACCCCCACGGCCAGAACGGTCCCCGCCACCCCGACACCCAGCAGCACGCGACGCCCCCGCGCCGACAACCCCGCCCACCACCCACGCACAACGGGCCAGGCGCGACGACGCGCCTGACCCGACACCAACTCCGTGGGCTCCGTGCCCAGACCCGGCTCCACCGGGCCAATCCCGCTCATCCCNCCCAGCAGCACGCGACGCCCCCGCGCCGACAACCCCGCCCACCACCCACGCACAACGGGCCAGGCGCGACGACGCGCCTGACCCGACACCAACTCCGTGGGCTCCGTGCCCAGACCCGGCTCCACCGGGCCAATCCCGCTCATCCCTCGACGCTAGACCCGGGCAGCCACCCCCGACAATGCACCGGAGCACCGCAACACAGGGCGCCCTACTGCCCCTTCGCGGCCTTCTTCTCCTCGGCGTCCTCGATAACCGCCTCCGCCACCTGCTGCATCGACAGCCGACGATCCATCGATGTCTTCTGAATCCACCGGAACGCGGCCGGCTCCGACAGCCCGTACTGCGTCTGCAGAATCGACTTCGCCCGATCCACCAGCTTCCGCGTCTCCAGCCGCTGCGAGAGGTCCGCGACCTCCCTCTCCAGCGCCTTCAGCTCCGTGTACCGCGACACGGCCATCTCGATCGCCGGAACCACGTCACCCTTGCTGAACGGCTTCACCAGGTACGCCATCGCACCCGCGTCCCGCGCCCGCTCGACCAGGTCCCGCTGCGAGAACGCGGTCAGCATCAGCACCGGCGCGATGGACTCCTCGGTGATCTTCTCCGCCGCGGAGATCCCGTCGAGCACGGGCATCTTCACGTCCAGGATCACCAGGTCCGGCTGGTGCTCACGGGCCAGCGCGATGGCCTGCTCGCCGTCGCCCGCCTCGCCGACGACGGAGTACCCCTCTTCCTCAAGCATCTCCTTGAGGTCGAGACGGATCAGCGCCTCGTCCTCGGCGATGACGACACGGGTCGTCAGCGGGGGCACGTGCGACTGGTCGTCGTCGGCGGCGGGCTGGGGCGACTCGGGGGCGGTCACGCGGGGCTCCTTGGTGCGGGGCAAGTTACTGCTGCCACGAGCCTACCTAGCTACGGTATGGTGGATGCGCAGCAGGTCGGGGGAAACCTTCGATTCTGCGGGCCCCGGTAGCCCAATTGGCAGCAGGCAATGGATTCAAAACCCATACAGTGTCGGTTCGAGTCCGACCCGGGGCACTTTTCCTTCAATTCCAAGGTCACGTGAAATCGGCAGAAGTTCACGTGAACGCGTGAACTCGTCACGATGCGGCCTACGCGCCCGCTTGATCCACGCAAGCTCGGCCGCATGTACGACGTCGACACGCGCAAGCAGGCTCTCGCACTCGTTGCCCAGGGGCGCAGCCTCAACTCCGTCAGCAAGCAGACAGGCATATCCCGTGCCGCGATCCGCTCCTGGCAGACACGCCTCGAGCCGCTTCCACGCATGCTCCCGCAGCTCGATCCCTGCTGCCGCTGCCAACCCGTGCCAGAGGGGCCTGCAGATCCTGCGGCGTACTCCTATCTCCTCGGCCTCTACCTCGGAGACGGCTACATCAGCCCTGCTGCGCGCAGTGGTTACTACCTCCGCATCGCATGCTCGAACGCCTGGCCAGGGCTCATCGACGCCTGCGTGACAGCCCTCCAGACGGCGAACCCCAGCAACAAGGCAGCCCGAGTGCAAGCGGTCGGCTGCGTCTCAGTGACCGGCTACAGCCGACACTGGCCATGCCTCTTCCCCCAGCACGGGCCCGGCAGGAAGCACGAGCGGCGGATTACGCTCGAACCCTGGCAGCAGGACATCGTCGACGCCTACCCGTGGGAGTTCATCCGGGGACTGATCCACTCCGACGGATGCCGGATCACCAACTGGACCACTCGCCTCGTGGCCGGGGAACGTAAGCGCTACGACTACCCCCGGTACTTCTTCACCAACAAGTCCGACGATATCCGCAAGCTGTGCACGGACACCCTGGCGAAGGTCGGCGTCGGGTGGACGATCCTGGCCCGGGGCAGCAATCCGCTGAACGTCTCCGTCGCGCGCAAGGCCTCCGTCGCCCTGATGGACGCCCACATCGGGCCCAAGTACTAGCTCGCCACGTCGTCCTCGCCGATGTGGTGGACCCGGACCAGGTTCGTCGAGCCCGGCACCCCAGGTGGGGACCCCGCCGTGATCACCACGATGTCACCCCGCTCGCAGCGGCCGATCTTCAGGAGCTGCTCATCGACCTGCGCGACCATCGCGTCCGTCGAACCCACGTGCGGGCCCAGGAACGTTTCCACGCCCCACGTGAGGTTGAGCTGGGAGCGCGTGGCCGGGTCCGGGGTGAAGGCCAGGAGTGGGATCGGGGAGCGGTAGCGGGAGAGGCGTTTGACGGTGTCGCCGGATTGGGTGAAGGCGACCAGGAACTTGGCGCCGAGGAAGTCGCCGATGTCCGCCGCCGCGCGGGCGACCGCGCCGCCCTGGGTGCGGGGTTTGCTCCGCTCGGTGATGGGCGGCAGACCCTTCGCGAGGATGTCTTCTTCCGCCGCTTCGACGATGCGGGCCATCGTGCGGACCGTCTCGACGGGGTACTTGCCGACGCTGGTCTCGCCGGAGAGCATCACCGCGTCGGTGCCGTCGATGACGGCGTTGGCGACGTCGGAGGCTTCGGCGCGCGTGGGCCGGGAGTTGTCGATCATCGAGTCGAGCATCTGGGTGGCGACGATGACCGGCTTGGCGTTGCGCTTGGCGAGTTTGATGGCGCGTTTTTGGACGATGGGGACGTCTTCGAGGGGCATTTCGACGCCGAGGTCGCCGCGGGCGACCATGATGCCGTCGAAGGCGGCGACGATGTTGTCGATGTTGTCGACGGCCTGGGGTTTTTCGACCTTGGCGATGACGGGGACGCGGCGGCCTTCTTCCTTCATGACGCGGTGGACGTCTTCGATGTCGCGTCCGCTGCGGACGAAGGAGAGGGCGATGACGTCGGCGCCGATGCGCAGGGCCCAGCGGAGGTCTTCGACGTCCTTTTCGGAGAGTGCGGGGACGGAGACGGCGACGCCGGGGAGGTTGAGGCCTTTGTGGTCGGAGACCATGCCGCCTTCGATGACGGTGGTGGTGACGCGGGGGCCGTCTACGGCGGTGACTTCGAGGGTGACTTTGCCGTCGTCTACGAGGATGCGTTCGCCGGTGGTGACGTCGGCGGCGAGGCCTTCGTAGGTGGTGCCGCAGGTGTTGCGGTCGCCTTGGACGCCGTCTTCGACGGTGATGGTGAAGGTGTCGCCGCGTTCGAGTAGTACGGGTCCTTCGGTGAAGCGGCCGAGGCGGATCTTCGGTCCTTGTAGGTCGGCGAGTACGCCGACGCTGCGGCCGGTTTCGTCGGAGGCTTGGCGTACGCGTTGGTAGCGCTCCTCGTGTTCGGCGTAGGTGCCGTGGCTGAGGTTGAGGCGGGCGACGTCCATTCCGGCTTGGACCAGTGCTTTGATCTGGTCGTATGAGTCGGTGGCTGGGCCCAGGGTGGAGACGATTTTTGCTCGGCGCATGGTTCGAGCCTAGGGCTTACCGGTGGGTAGAGAATTGGTCACGCGTGACGACTCAACAACCGTTGGGTGAAAGGTTATTGACAAGTCTTTGATTGTGCGCGTGCGCGCTCTGATGAGCATTTTCGGTGGGGTCAGAGTTGTGGTGGTGCCATGGTGAAGCGGGCGTTGACCTGGGCGTAGACGGTCTGGCGTTGTGGGGAGAGGTCGAGGGCCGGGGCGGTGTCGGCCGCCTCGGTCTCGAAGGCGGCGGAGCGCATCTGGGCCGCGACGGGCGTGGCTGCTTCGATGCCGTACGGGATGGCGTTCTCGGCGCCGATGTCGGCGAGTTCGATGAGGGCGTCGAGGTGGGTGTCGAGGGCTTCGGCGTATTCGCGGGCGCGTTGGACGGCTTCGTGTACGGCGCGGCGGCGGGCTTCGCGGTGGGCGGGTGAGTTGGGGCGTAGGGCCCACCAGGGGCCGTCGATGCGGGTGAGGTCGAGGTCGGCGAGGCGGGTGGTGAGTTCTCCGAGTGCGGTGAAGTCGCTGATTTCGGCGTGGATGTGGACGCGGCCTCGGTAGGCGCGTACGCGTTCGCCGCGGCCGTGTTTGGTGAGTACGGGGGTGACGGAGAAGGAGCCGGTTTCGAGTTTTTCGACGGCTTCTCCGTAGGTTTTGAGGAGGTCGAGTGCGGTGGCGTTGCGGTGGGTGAGGTTGTCGAGTGCGGTGCGTCGGTCGGTGCCGCGGGCGGTGACGGTGATGCCGATGCGGGCGATTTCGGGGTCGACTTCGAGGTGGGCTTCGCCGCGGACGGCGACGCGGGGTGCGTCGGGGGTGCCGTAGGGGGTG
>NZ_JAZGRL010000002.1:1307588-1416762 GCF_046540415.1 Streptomyces sp. E11-3
GAAGTCTTTTTCGCCGAGCCAGGCGACGAGTTGGCGCAGGGCGGATGCGCCCTTGGCGTAGGAGATGCCGTCGAAGTTGAGTTGTGCGGCGGCGGTGTCGGGGACGAGTTCGGGGTCGGGGGCGACGGGGTGGGTGGAGGGTCGCTGGTCGGCGTCGTAGCCCCAGCCCTTGCGGGTGACTCCGAAGTCGGTCCAGGTGTCGTGGAAGCGGGTGGCTTCGGAGGTGACCTGGTAGCCCATGTATTCGGCGAAGGACTCGTTGAGCCAGATGTCGTCCCACCACTGGAGGGTGACGAGGTCGCCGAACCACATGTGGGCCATTTCGTGGGCGATGACCATGGCGCGGGTCTGGCGTTCGGTGTCGGTGACGGCGGAGCGGTAGACGAATTCGTCGCGGAAGGTGACGAGGCCGGGGTTTTCCATGGCGCCGGCGTTGAATTCGGGGACGAAGGCCTGGTCGTAGGAGTCGAAGGGGTAGGGCTCGTCGAATTTTTCGTGGTAGCGGTCGAAGCAGGCGCGGGTGACGGTGAGGATTTCGTCGGCGTCGGCGTCGAGGTGGGGGGCGAGGGAGCGGCGGCAGTGGAGGGCGAAGGGCAGGCCGCGGTGCTGGGTGCGTACGGAGTGGTAGGGGCCGGCGGCGATGGCGGCGAGGTAGGTGGAGATGCGGGGGGTGTCGGCGATGGTCCATTGGCCGTTGCCGAGGGGGGTGGCGATGCCGTTGCCGAGGACGGTCCACTCGGGTGGTGCGGTGACGGTGAAGGCGAAGACGGCCTTGAGGTCGGGCTGGTCGAAGGCGGCGAAGACGCGTTGGGCGTCGTCCATGCAGAGCTGGGTGTAGAGGTACGTTTCGCCGTCGGTGGGGTCGGTGAAGCGGTGCATGCCTTCGCCGGTGCGGGAGTAGCGCATGTCGGCGTCGATGTGCAGTTCGTGGGGTCCGGCGGTGAGGTTCTTGAGGGGGAGGCGGGCGCCGTCGAGGGTGTGGGGGTCGAGTGGTTGTCCGTCGAGGGTGGCGGAGCGCAGGGTGGCGGGCTTGAGCTCGACGAAGGTGTCGGTGTCCGCGCGGGCCGTGAAGTGGATCGCGGTGCGGGAGGCGAAGGTGTCGTCGCCACCGGTGAGGTCGAGGTCGACCTCGTACCGGTGGATGTCGAGGTGCCGGGCTCGGGTCTGCGCTTCGTCGCGCGTCAGAACGGACATGGGGCCATGCTGCCTGATGGGTGGGGTGCGGCACAGTCCCGGGGCGCTGCTCGGCTACTCGCTGGTGGCCTTGGGTGCTGCTTCGACGGCGATGGTCTCGTGGTGCCGGATGACCTCGGCGATGATGAAGTTCAGGAGTTTTCTGAGGCTGCGTAGTGCGGCAGTTGACCTGGCGTTAGAGTCAAGAGTTCGCAGGTAGGCGACGAGGTATGGGCGATGCCACGAATGTCCGCCCGCTCTGCCTACACAGTGCCTACAGTCCACCGACATACCCCCTGCGGCATTCAATCCCCTAAATCCCTCCTAAACGATCTTCGGATCACCGCAGGTCAGGCAAGCAATGTGCCGCCCCTCCCCCGCACGCGAGGGAGGGGCGGTTAAGCGCCGGGGATCACCAGGGGGCCACCTAGGACACCCCGGCGCGCCTAGGGTGCGCACGAACGTCGAGCACGCTCGGGAACACGCGTTCGAAATTGGAGCCTACGCGGCTCCCTGCGGCGGCACCACATGTGAGGGGCGAGATTCCGGTTACGACTCTCCCCTGGTCTACCACTCGCAGCAACAAGATCACAAAATGTATCGTTGACAGTACAGCCATTCGATCTTGATGCCGCGAGCGTGGACAGGTGCCGCGCTCGTCTTCCTCGCCAGACTGGGTGGTCGCCAGGCGACGACGCATCGGCGATCAGATCCGAGCAACGCGGATACGGGCGAACCTGACTCAGGAAGCCGTCGCTAACCGTGTCCCCATGGAGCGGCCGAACTATGTCCGCATCGAGCAGGGCCATTCCGCAGCGACGATCGACACCCTGATCCGCATTGCCGACGCGCTCGGCGTGCCCCTTCGCGACCTCATTCCGTGAGCCTCGGCACTCGATTGGGCGCCTGCGCCCCAACTCGGGCCGTCACGCAGGCGCCCGCCCCGAGGCTTAACCTCGGGGAGTCTCAGCGGCGCTCCGTCGGGCACACGACGTGTCGGTACACAGTGATGCCACCGCCAGACGCGGAGTCAATCGGGAATGACTGGTATGCCTCACCGGGCTTGATGCCCCGGTCACAGCGGCAGCAGATCACGAGGCGCGCCCCTCGACCCACGCCGTACGCCAGACGCCCTTCAGCCGCTCGCCGTCCGGGCAGAGGACGGGCTCAGTACGGCACGCCGTGCAGCCCGCGCAGTGGTCGAGGTAGACGCGGTACGCGTCTCGGCTGCGGCTGTGTCTGGCGTTGGCGGCGATGCGTTGCAGGTGACCGGGTCCGCTGCCGGTGTCGCGCCATTGCCAGTCGGGGCTTGTCACTTCCGCCTCCGGTGTCGTCGATGGTGGTTGCGGATCTCGGCGTTGCAGTCCGTCACCGCAGACTGGTCGCCGCGGGCGTCGGCCTCGGCGCGCTGCTTGGACAGCGCGGTGCAGACATCGCAGTCAGCTTCGGGCTCGGGTTCCTCGAGTTCCTCGAGTTCCTCGAGGGGCAGGCCGGGGGCGATTGGCTGGTCCATGGCCGTCGTCATCCGAATGCCTCCGCAGGCAGTCGAGGGCCTCGGCCAGGCCCGAACACGGCGCCCAGCGTCGCGGGGTTGGTGAGCCGTCCTGACCCGTCGGGCCGGTCGAGCCAGACCCGGCCGCACACGGGCCAGCCCGTCGGCGGGCAGTGCAGCGGCCAGTCCGGCGGGTGCACGGTCAGGGCCCGGACGTCGGCCAGCTGCTCGGCCGCGTCGAGGGGAACAAGCCACCATGCGGCACCGATCATGGGGTCGGCGAGCAGCGGTCCGCGCCGGGTACGCGGGAGGTCCCGCAGCACGGACATCGCAGCGTCGAGGCGGGCCTCGGCGGCGAGCCAGTGTGTGCCGGTGTGGATGGGCGCGAGCCCGTCCATATCCCAGACGTCGCGGACGAGGTTCGGCCGTAACGAGCAGCTGGCGAGCCACGCATCTCCGGACTCACATCGCGCGGCGTGTGTGTTTGTGGCCATGACCAGCACCGTAAGGAGACCGGAGAATCAACGCGCGGTCTGATTCGCGAATATTCGCTCAGCACCGGGGATGATTCGCCGTGATGTTCACGCGAGGTCGGAGAAGTGAGCGCGGGCCCGCGCTATCAGCCGCCGCGCCTGGGTGCCGTAGACCGCCGACTGATCCAGCGTCTCCCACACGCGCCCGTACAGGGCCACGTTGTCGCCGTCGTTGAGCCACAGCTCAGCGTGCCACTCCTCGACGATCGCGAGCCGGTCGTCGTACAGCCAGAACCCGTTGCCGGGCGGGATAGCGAGAGGCGCGGTGAGAGGGATGATTCCCAGGCGCACACTGTCCAGGCCGATCACGCTAGCCAGGCGGTCCAGTTGAGCCGCGAGGACATCGGGCGGGGCCACCCCGGCGTGCAGGGCGGCCTCTGACAGGAGGATGTGGAACGTCCGGCCCGGTCGGTAGAGCAGCTCCTGGCGGCGCATGCGGGCCCGTACGGCGTCCTCGACATCCCGCGGGGACTGCTGAAGCTCAGCGAACCGGGCGAAGACGTGCCGGGCGTAGTCCGGGGTCTGGAGCAGCCCGACGACCATGGCACCCTGCCACGCGCGCAGCACAGTCGACTGCTCGTACTCGACCATGAGGACGTCCTGAACGGGGCGGTGACCGGAGCTGAGCTGGCGCCGCCAGGACCGCGTCCGGGCCTCCAGCCCCTGGAGACGGGTCACCAGCTCTTCAGCAACCTGAGGATTCCCGGTGGCTGCTGCCCATGCTTTCAGGTCGTCAGGGGTGGCCGTCTGGCGTCCGGTCTCTAGCTTGGACACCTTCGCCTGAGGCCACCCCAGCACCGCGGCCAGGGCCCGTTGAGTCGTTCCGGCGCGCAGCTCACGGAGCCGTCTGCCGAGCGCCTCGCGGGCCTGCTGGAAGTCCGTGGTCACATAGCGAAGTTACCGTCAGACCTGGTCGTAGGGCACGGCATGATGCCACGCCGCCTCGCGGACCCGCGCGTAACGGAGGACGTCCACCGGGTTGGTGATCAGCTCGATGTCACCCATCTCGTCGGCATCGTCGAAGTGGAGCAGGGCGACGACACGGGAATCGAAGATCCAGAAGTCCTCTTCCGGGAGGTTGAGCTCATCGGCCTTGCTGCGGGTCAGGACGCGGATGGTCTCCCCAGCCGCAGTGTTCCTGCGGGCGTTGTCCAGGAGGTACAGCTGTCCGGGCGTGGGCGGTTCGTCGAGGACGCGGACACGCTCGAACCGCTTGCCGAGGGCACTCTGCTCGCGGCGCCCACGGCACCAAGCGTCGTCGAGGTCCCACGCCACGGGCTCACCCGCGGCGAACTGACCGTAGGTGTCCTGGGTCTCGTCCCAGGCGTAGCGGCGACGGGTCTCCAGGCGCCACGCGGAGAACTTCAGCGTGGTGAACATGCGGCCGAACTCTTCGGCGCTGACGGTCTGGCGCACGTGCACGGGCTCCTTCGGGCCGAAGTTGGCGAGCAGTTCACGCGGCACGGTGACGGCGCCCTCGTCGGCGGTGAGGTTCTCCAGCTGGGCGAGTTCAGCGGGGTCGGTGACGCGGTCGCCCTGGACGACGTAGCGGTCTGTGCCGGGGAGTTCGTAGAGGGTTGGGCATCCGTCGTTGCCGCTGTTGGTGCCGACCTTCCATAGCTTGCGGGCCATCTTGGCCCCCCTTCTGGTCGTGGTCGGCGGTGGCCGACGCGCGCACGGTAGCGGGAGGCCCGTACGCCGCAACAGGGCGCCTGGGCTTAGGCATGATGAATGGCCCCCTGCCCGGCCCGAAGGCCAGACAGGGGGCAGGATCGTTTCAGCGGGTGGTTGGGTCACGCGGCCGTGGTGAGTCGGTCGCGGGCGATGGTGGCGTAGGCGGGCGACTGTTCGATGCCAACGAAGTTGCGGCCCTCGGCGAGTGCGGCCGCGCCGGTGGTGCCGGACCCGGTGAACGGGTCGAGCACGGTCCCGCCAGGTGGGCAGATACGGACCAGCTGCCGCATCACTTCCAGGGGCTTCTGGGTGATGTGGCGGCGGTTGTCGCCGCGGGGCTGGCTGCCGGTGAAGTGGCCGGGTAGATACACCGGATCGTTTCCGGGAACCATCGCTCCCCGGCTGCCCCAGACGATGAACTCGCAGTCCTGCTTGAGGCGTCCGGGCTGCGGGCGGGCGGTGGCCTTGTGCCAGACGGCGATGCCGCGCCAGGTGTAGCCAGCGGCCTGGACGGCGTCGGTGGTGGCGGGCAGCTGGCGCCAGTCGGTGAAGACGAGAGCGGCACCACCAGGGCGGGTGAGCCGGTGGCAATGGGCCAGGATCTGGGAGAGCCAGGAGGTGTAGGAGCGCTGGTCTCGGTTGTCACCGGTGAAGTCGCCGAGGTCGAAGCCGTGGTTGCGGCCGCCTTCGGTGAGGTACTTCTGGCGTGCGGTACGGCTGGTGCGTGCGGTCATGGTGCGGCCACCGGAGTTGTACGGCGGATCGCAGATCACTGCGTCGACGGGGTCAGTGAGGTCCGGGAGGAGGGTCAGGGCGTCTCCGGTGTGGAGTGTCCAGGCGGCCATGGTGCTCACAATCCGTGTGGTGGACGGGCAGTCGGTATGGCGCGTGTGCACAGGAAGCCCCCGCCGCCTTCGGGCGGCGGGGGATGTCACGTCAGGATGTGGATCAGAAACCAGGCCGCGAACCCGCACCATGCGACCGCGAAGACCGCGCGGCCCGGCCGGGTGCGGACCCGGAACCAGGCGCGCGTCCGCTCCGACAGGGTGTCTCCCTCCCGGCCGTTGCGCAGCGCGTACACCTCGAACCCGGCGCCCGCGGCGAGCAGGCCGCCCCAGATGATGTCGGCCGTGCTCATGATGTGCTGCGATCGTCGAGTACTGCCCTGACTCCGTCCTCGATGCGCTTAGTCAGGACGCCGTTGGTGTTCTCGTGGATCTCTCCCAGTACCTTGTCCTGCCCGCGCAGGTGCGTCATCAGGAACGCCGCCCCCAGCACCGGCCCGACCAGGGTCACGTACTCGGCGGTCGCCTCGCCCTTGATCGACAACGCTACGTATCCGGCCACGGAGATCGCGAATATCGCGACCTGCGCCATGAGCTGTGCCGCCTTGTCTCCCAAGACTCAGCCCTCCACGTCTGCGGCCAGCGCGATCGCCAGCCGGTCCAGTGCCGCGGTCGCGCCTGCCTCCGCGGCCCGCTGCGCGTCCGCAGCGCTCAACCCGCCGCCCTCAGCGAGCCGGGCCAGCACCGCGTCACGGGCAGCGCCCCGCGCCGCCAGCTCGGTCACCGCGGCCTGCAAGGCGCGCAGTCGGGCGCCGGTGTCGACGAGGATCGACTTGGCCATCCACTGCCCGTTGGTCTCAGTGCCCCAGGGCACGTTGATGAAGTGGTCCTTCTCCCAGACGCGCTGGGCGATCCTCTCGACGTCTTCCTTCGACAGGGCCATGTCGTCGTCCTCCTCGGGGTTCCAGTCGGCGGGGTGGCGCAGGCGTGCGGCGACGTCAGCGCGGAAGGTGTTCATGTCGAAGCTGGGGTCGATCTTGCGGCGGGTGCCTTCCCCGTGGCCGATCACCGAGTGCTCGGTCCAGCCATGGGCGCGGCAGATCGCCGCCGCCCAGCGCACCGCCTGGTCGTACTGGACAGCCGGATACGGGTCGCGGCCGTCGCCGAGGTTCTCGATCTCGATGCCGTACAGATGCCGGTTGCCGTCGATCGGCTCCGCCGCGTCCGGGCGCGGGTGGTTCGGCGACTCGTCGACCATCGCGTCGTAGGCGTTGCGGGCCATCGTGCCGAAGTGGTTGGCTCGGCCCGCGCTGATCATCGTCGCGGTGCCGTTCTTGGCCAGGTGCGTGTGGCACAGCGGGCCCGGGAGCGACGCCATGCCCGACCACACGAAGTTCAGGCTGCTTGCCCCGGCCGTGTGGTGGATGGCGACGCCGTTCACGCCGCCCCATGGGCCCTTGTGGTTACGGTGGTGCGTACGCCAGCCTGAGCGCTCCACCGCGCGTACGCCCTCGGCCCTCAGCGCTGCCAGGAGCGCCGCGGCGGAGAGTGGAGTGGCCATGAGGTCTCCAGACATGAGGAAGGCCCCGGCCGGGCGGCGCGGGGCGTGTGGGGTGCAGAGGGCTATGCGGTCTCGTACTGGCCCTGGAGGCGGATCGAGAAGCCATTGCCCCACGCGGTCGACCCCGACGAGCCCGCACCGAACGGGGTCGCCGCATCGACCAGGCCAGAGGAGTTGCCGGTCATGTTGTTGTACGCCCCGCCCGACAGCTCCAACTCCAGATCCGTGGTCGTGGTCAGGCGGGCCCGGACCGGGAACCGCTCCGCAGAGTTGGCGCCCTGGATCTCTCCGTACCCGGCGATGAGCTGCGACTCGTTCGACGTGACGGGAATCGAGAACCGCCAGTTGTCGGACGCCCCGCCACCGCCGAAGTCGGTCGTTGCACCGAAGGCGATCTGCAGCCGCCAGAGCACAACGTGCGCCGTCTGGGCGTAGCGGGCGATGATCGCGGCGTCCCCGAAGGACGGCGTGTTGGCACCGGTGGAGGTGGTCCACACCGGCGTCCAGTCCTGCCACGTCGGCGAGATTGCAAGCAGCCGGTTCGCGGTGATCCGCAGGCCGGGCTGCCACGGGTCGTACGCCACAGCGATACCTCCTTACAGGGCGACGATGGTCGGCTGCGCGAGCCGCAGATCCGCACCCGCCGCATGCGGCTTGCTGACGCCGTTGATCGAGCGGGTCACGGTGAACGCCTGCTCCGCGTCGGCGGTGAGGCGGATGTCCCACGCGTACCAGGTGTCCGCCAGGGACGGTGTGTCGCCGTGGCGGGCGCGGATCACCGCCCGCGACGCAGACGCCGGAGCGGTGAACGTCGCTTCCACCAACGTCCACACCCCGGCCGACACCGCCGTTCCGCCGAAATCCGCCGAGAGGAACGCGCCGCCCGCGTCGTAC
The DNA here is from genome assembly GCF_046540415.1 of Streptomyces sp. E11-3. Lineage (NCBI taxonomy): Bacteria > Bacillati > Actinomycetota > Actinomycetes > Kitasatosporales > Streptomycetaceae > Streptomyces > Streptomyces sp. E11-3. The sequence goes on from NZ_JAZGRL010000002.1 coordinate 1,315,701, forward strand.
CAGCTGACCGCCGGACCCAAGTCCGACCAGCCGCCAGCCGTGTACGCCCACAGTGCGGCGGTGTACGAGGCGCCGGAGGTGACGGTGCCGGTCGCGGACTGATCGGACCGGGCCCCGCCCGCAGACGCGACACCGTCAGGCTCGATGAACAGGCTGGCGATGCCGTCGGGGTGGACCTGCGCCGTCGACCGGCTGATCGTCGCGTCCTCCCCCGTCCAACCGGCCGTGTCGACAACGATCTGCGGATTGGTGTTCAGCAGCCGAGGTTCAATCGCGGTCACCCGCGCCACCTCCCCGCCGAACTTCACGGCGAACGGGAACTCGGCAGGCAGCGCCCCGACGAGCGCGGGGCGCAGGGTCAGCTGATCGCAGATCAGCACGTCCTCGGGCGGCGGGAAATCGGGCACGGTCGGGGCGAGGTTCGCTGTTGTTGCGGTAGCTGGCGCGGTCGCGGTCAGCTCGAAGTAGGTCCAGACCTCTGCTTCTACCGGCTGGTCGTTGGAGCTGGTGGACAGATAGCTCCCTCCGGTGAACCAGTTCAGGTTCAAGGCGACCGAGCGTGTGGTGGTGCAGCGCAGCCATCCGGAGACCGTGTACTGCAGGCCCTCGATGACGGGGACCTGGTCGCTGCCCGCGTTGGGGAACTCGGCGATGCCATCGGGCGTGAGCTCCAACGACCATGCCCCGTCAACCGGGGCGGACTGGGGGGTAGGGACGCGGGCCAGGGTGCACCCGAACCCGGTCCACCCATCCAGGGCGGCCTCGAAGTCCGGATTGGGGTTCATCACTGGCGTCGCGGTGATCCACAGTGGGCCGTCCGTGACCACCACATACAGCGTCGTGTCGTCCGCCCCGGCCGCGTCTGCCAGCTGGGTGCCGTCAGTATCGACGCGCGCCACCTCGCCGGACGTCCCGCCTGCAGGTTCACCGCTGTTGATGCCGGTGACGCCCGTCTGCCACGGCCCGGCTGGGGTGGTGTTGCCGGTGACGGTCCAGCGGGTGGGCGACAGGGTCTCGCTGTAGCCGCGCAGGATCAGGTCCACCGTGTCGACCGGATGCTGCGGCCGCGGCAGATTCCTGACCTGGACGCGGTCCCCGTCGTTCAGCGTCAGCCACTGGGCGATCAGCTGCGGCGCGATCGCCAGCTCGGTCGTTACGGCCGGGTACCGCATGCCGGGCCAGGTGCCCAGGTGCAGCCGCCACCCGGCCAGGCCAGGCAGCTGCTCGTCCGTGTAGGCGTTGACGGTGATCTGTTCGTCGTAGCGGCCGTGCCGGGCCACCGAGGCGTCATCGACCGCAGGCGCCGCCGAGCCGCCGTCACGCGAGACCAGGACGTCGTTGCGGATGCGCTGGTCGTCCAGGACCGGAGAGAACGGGTTGGTGATCTCGTTCGCGCTGGCGTCCAGGACCAGCGCCGGGGCCTGGTTGTAGAGGCTGGCGCGGGTGCGGTAGCGCAGGCCCCGCGCCGAGCGCTGCTCGCCGAGCATGCCGCCGTCCACGGCCGCGGCCTCGGCCAGAAGCGCCAGCAGCGTCGCGGGGCGTTGCGGTCCTACCGGCTGGGTATCGGCCGTGTCGCCGACAACGGCGAGCGGTACGCCCTCTTCCTGGCACAGGCGCACCATGCGCGCGCCAGCGGTCTCCCCGGCCCATGCGTCGATCGCGCCGAGGTAGGCGGTGGTGGTGGCGGTGGGCCACACCGAGATGTGGCCGATGGCCATGCCGTCCAGCAGCGGGCTGTAGCCGTCGGGCGGGGAGGCGACACCGATGGGGCGGCCGAGGGTCCCGGCGACGCTGCCGTTGACCGCCCCGGCGTCGCCGCCGACGTCGGTCCACCGCAGCACCCAATCGACGTTGCCGCCGTTCTGTGTGGCCCGGAACTCCACCAGCATCCACTGGTTGAACAGGTCGTTGCCGGTGCCGATGGGGTGGTCGACGATGGTGGCGCCGTCCTCGTCCCGGCCGAGCAGGCGGCTCAGGTTGTCCTGACTCTGGATGTACCACTCCGCGACCGTGCCGCTCGTACGGATACGCAAGAACGTCCGCAGCGCTGAGGGGATGGAGTCGAGACGGTAGACGTACTGCACACTCCACGACGTCAACGCGCTGGCGGGAGCGGGAACAGTACCGTGCATCATGGGCAGGTCGCTGCCGCTGGAGGCCAGAGCCGGAAGCGCCCTCGAGGAGGCCAGCGAGTCTACGGAGCCCCAGTTGGCATGCGTCAGGGTCAGCGGGGATACGCCCTCGATGGGGCTGTACGCCTGGGTCGCGGACTGGCCGTCTTCCATCGGCCAGTACGCCAACGGGGCGAAGGACGGGATGCGGCGGCGCAGCGTCGACGCCAGCTCGGACTCTCCCTGCCCGAGGCGCTGCAGAACCCCGGAGGCGCGCACGTCGACCTGGGACTCGCCCTGATACCCGGTGTCCTCGTTGGAGAGGTCGCCGTACGGCCACGCGGGTTCCCAGCTGGTGGCGTGTCCGATGAACCGGTGCTGCCAGGGGGTGATCTCGGCGCTGCCCTGGAGAGTCCACGTGCGTCCCGCACTGTCCTCGAAAGACGTGGCTCCGGGCTCCTGTACGCCGAAGTCGGGGTCAGCCACCACGGTGCCGTTGATGCCGTCGCGCAGCTCGAATCCGTGCAGCTGCCCGGAAGGAGTCTGGAAGCCGATCCCGCCCACATCGCCGACGTGAAGCGGCGCGGAACTCGCGAACACCGCACTGGCCCCGGCACCGGTGAACGGGTCCCCGAGCTGGCTCCATGGCCCGGCCAGAGACGGCGCGGTGTAGAAGGTCACGGTGTGGCCACCCTCGCCGTTGTCGACGTCGAGCGTGGCACGCACCGCGAGGCGCCCCGAGCCCGGTACCGACAGCGGCACCGTAGACGACGGGGAGGGAATCGTCACGCCGTCGGGGGACCAGCGGAACGTCAGGTGTCCGTCAGGGCTGGTCAGCAGCAGCCAGGACCGCTGATCTCCCGCGATGACGTACTTGCCTGCCAGCTCCCGGAACGTGCCCTGCCCCGCCCAGGCGTCCAGGGTCGCGTCCAGGCGCACGTCGATGTCGCCGGTGACGTCCAGCGGCGCGGCGTCCGGGGTAGCGGCACGACCGGGGCCGTCGAGCTCCAGGTACGGGGTCGCGCCTTCCACGGAGTACCGCAGCGGCACCCCCAGGTCCACATTCGGGTAGTACGTGCTGAGGGGGTTGTCGGGGGTGTAGTTGCCGTGCTGGTTGTCCAGCGTCAGCGAGATGCTGGTCGGCTGCGCGGCGCTGGCCTCGTTGGCCTGTCCGCGGTTGATCGTGACCTGCTGGGCGTGGATGTCCGCGGTGATATCGGTCCACGTCCAAGTGGACGGGTCCGTGTCCACGTCGGCGCCGAACGCGGCCTGTAGCCGATGCGCGAGCCGGTCGGCGGGGAACGCCACGGGGCACCTCCTCGTCAGCGGGCAGGCTTGAAGAACCGCTCAGCGGAGCCGCCGGCCTCGGTGCGGATCGCGTTGCGCAGCCACTCGACCAGCGCGCGCGGCATGCCGTGCGCGTCCAGGACGACGGTCGGAGTAGCGGCCGCGGCTGAGGTGCGCTGGCCGACGGCCGCAGCGGGCAGCGCGGCGCGCGCGGTGGCGGGCCCCATCGCGGTGACGTCGCCCATGCCGGACTCCCAGCCCTCAGCGATGCCTGCGGGAATCCACCGGCCCACTTGCTTGGCCATCACCTTCGACGGCGAACTGATGCCGAGGGCCTTGGCGATGGGGCCAGGGACGATCCGCTTGGCCCAGCCGACCAGGGTGGACCGCAGCCAGCGACCCATCCCTTTGATGCCGTTCCACAGCCCGCGCACGACATCGCGGCCCTTGTCGTAGAGCAGCCGATGCAGCGACCCAATCGCGCGACCGATCATGCCGGGCAAGCCCTTGACCCACGCGACCGCCTCCAGCGCCTTGGACACGATCGCCTTCTTGATCGCCGACCAGTGTTTGATCATCAGTCCGATGGGCGTGAAGTTCAGGAAGGCGTTGTAGATCATGCGCGGGACGCCCTTGAGCCAGTCGACGATCCCCCGCCAGGCCGCTGACGTCTTCTCTCGGATCGCCGACCAGTGCTTGATCACCAGGCCGACGATCGTCCAGTTCAGGAAGAGATCCAGCAGCATTCGGCCGATGCCCTTGATGAAATCCCAGACAGCGGCCCAGGCGGTCTTCGTGAAAGAGACGATCTCGTCCCAGTAGGTGATGACGAGCACGACCAGGGCGCCGATCGCCAGACCGATCCATCCGATCGGCCCCAGCGCGACCACCCAGGCCGCGGCCATCTGCAGCCCGGTCCACATCGCCCGCCCGGCCAGCAGCAGCAGCGCAGGCACGACCACGGCGGTGATGACCGACGCGAACAGCTTCAGCTCGTCCTGGTTGTCCCGGAGGAACCCGACGAAGGTCTGTACGCGCGGGATGACCTCGGAGCCGAGGAACTCCACGAACCCCTGCTGCAGCGTGCGCTTGAACTGCTCGACCTTCACGCCCGCGTTGTCACGAAGGCTGTCGCCGAGGCCATCAGCAGCCCCTGCGGTCCTGCCCAACTCTGCTGTGGCCTTGGACGGGTCGAGCGCCAGGAGCGCCTTCTGCATGTCCTCGGACTTGGTGCCGAACAACTCGACCGCGGCCGCGTCCCGCTTGACCGGGTCCTCCATGTCCCGCAGCGTGTCCAGCGTGATCTGCAGCGCCTCGGAGGCCTTCGGGCCACCCTCACTGATCATCCCGACCATCTTGTCGGCGTTCAGCCCGATGGCCTTGAACCCGCCAACGATCTTGTCCGAGCCCTGGACGCCCTCGAGGGTGAACTCCTTCAAGGCGTCGGCGACCACGTCCGTGTCACGGGCACCAGCCTTGAGCCCCTGAGAGAGCAGGCCCGTTGCGGTGGTGGCGTCCAGGCCCAGGCGCTGGAACTGCACGCTGTACTCGTTGAACGTGTCGGCCAGGTCATCGGCCCGGGGGCCCATGCCCTGCAGGCCCTTGGCCATGACGTCGAGCGCAGTCTTGGCGTTGGGCGCCAGGCCGGTCTTCATGATCTGGCCGACCGCGTTCGCCGACTGCCCCAGGTCCAGCTCGAACGTGTTGCTGAGGTCGGTGACCTTGGTGGCGATCGACTCGATCTGCTTGTTCGTCGCGCCCGGGGGCACCAGCCCCGCGCGCATCGTCGCCGAGATCGCGTCGGCCGCGCCCTGGAAGTCCTGGGTGACGGCGTTGGAGTAGAGGCTGCCTGCGATCTTGCCGTACTTCTCGGCCTCGGCCGGAGTCGCGCCGAGCTGGGCCCGCAGCTTGCCGATGATGCGCCCCTGGTCCAGGGCCTCCGTGACCCCGCCGATGAGCGCGGCCCCGGCGACGACGCCAGCACCGAGCAGGGCGGTCTTGAACGCCCCGCCGAACCGGCCGCCCGCCTGTTGCCCCGCCGCCGCAGCAGGGCCCCGGGTGGCGTCGTTCAGCGCCCGCTGAGCCTCCGGCCCGAACCCCCGCATGGACGGGACCAGGCGTACGAACGCGACGCCGACTTCCTCGGCCATGACGGGCCCCCTCTATGCAGTTGTGGGTGCGGCCCCCACGGTGTTCAGCAGCCGCATCACGTCGGCCGGGTCCCGGTCGGTACGGCCCGTGCGCACGCCCGGCTTCTTCGCCAGCGGGCTGATGGGCTTGGGCCGGTTGCGGCCCTTCTGACCATCCTTCGACCGCTGCCAGTTGGCCGTCCGCAACTCGTCAACCAGCAGGTACAGCAGGTGCTCGGCGCGAGCGTGTCCGTCCCCGCCAGCGACCTGCGCGGTGATGCTGGACGGGTCGTGACGCAGCGCCTCGTACAGGCCGGAGATGCGGCCTACCGTGAGCGATTCGACCTGGTGCGGCGAGCCGCGGAGGACGAGGTCGAGCGCGAGGGCTTCGCGGGCTTGCGGCGCCCCGATGACCGCGAGGCCGCTTTTCCCGGCTGGCCTCCGTGCTCGACCCAGGCTCGCGACATCTGGCCCTGGACACCGACAGGCATCTCGTCGATGGCGTCCAGGACGTCATCGTCGGCGAGCTCCTCGAGGACGGACTCGTCGCCTTCGCGGAAGCGGCGGGCCTGCTCCCCGGACAGGGTGTTGATGTTGGGCAGTTCGTACTCCTCGCCGTCCATGCCGGTGAAGACGAACGGGTCGGTGTTCTGCTCTGCTGCGATCTTGCGGGCGTCGAAGGCCATGCGCGGATCTCCCTTGCTGGTGCGCGCGGACAGGTGGGTACGCCCCGGGGACACTCCGCGCGAGATGCCCCCGGGACGCGATCAGGTGAGCGTCCCCCACGCAGCGCTGTTGCTGAACTTCTGCATGAGGTTGCCGTTGGCGTCCGGGTAGGCGGTGATCGTCACCGGGTACATGACGGCCTCGCCGTTCTGGTACGGAACTTCACCGCGCTCGGTGAGCTCGCCGTTGCCGATGTAGATCCGGATCAGCTCCGTACCGTCAACGACGTTGAGGACGAAGGCGCGTGGGTCCGCCGTGGCGGGCTTGACGTCGATCTGCCACTCGGCGAGGTTCGCGACCACGCTCGAACCTGGGTAGAAGAGTTCGAGGTTGGAGCCGCGGGTCTGGATCAGCGTGCAGGCGAGGGTGAGCGTCGACTCGGTGCGCGCCGCGCGCACGGTGACGGCGTTCTGCCAGGCCACAATGTTGTCGACGCTGTCGTCCCAGTTCTCGGTCACGCCGTCTTCAGACACGTAGCCGTGCCCGATGAACGCGGCGTCCAGCGCGGTGGCTGCGTCGGTGGGGGCGGTGCTGCCGGGCGGCGCGGAGAACAGCTCCCCCGTGATCGCTACCCGGACTTCGTCGGCCGCAAGTGCCATGGTGATCTCCTTCGCAAGGGCATAGGGGGTCACCCGGGCGCGCGGACATCACCGGGAGAACAAGAGGTCAAGGGGCTGGTTCGATCGCCTCGTCGGCGCGGACCAGGAGTTGGTAGGTGGCCCACGCGCGTGGGCGATTGGTGACGGGGTCCTCGTCGAGACGGGGGCCGAGGAACTCGCTTACGCGGTAGCAGGGAAAGCCCAGCAGGGCGGTGCCGGACAGTGCCCATATGGCGGTGCGGACCTGCAGCGCAAGGGCCATGGCCGACCGGTCGTCGGCCTCCCAGCACCAGATGTCGACGCGGGCCGCATCCCGTACCGGGGGTGTGGCCGGACCGCCGACCCGGCGAACCTGCACCAGCCCGGTCGGGCGCGGGTCGGGCACACGGGACACCACTCGCACCGGCGCCACGATCGAACTCAGGTAGGCGATCAGGGATTCGTTGACGTCAGGGAACGCCATGTCACAAGGCCTCGATCTCAATCGGGCCGGTAACGGTGTGCAGGGGCACCCACAGCAGCCGGTCCGGGGCGGGCTTGAGGATCAGGCAGCCCTCGTCAACCCGCGGCGGCTCGATGACCTCAACCTCTGTGCTGCCGGACCACTTGGGCCAGCGGGCCCGGAACGACGGCGCCGGGGACTTAGTCCCTCGCTGCATCGATGGCACCCCCCAAGATCCGCCGCTCCCGCTCGATCCGCAAAGACGAGGGGTGGATCGCGATGACGGTGGCGCCAGCACGGCCGCTGCCGATGTACGTGTCGGCGATCACCCGCACCGGGTCCGGCGCGTGGCTGTCTGCCGTGGCGTCCTGGAACTGCGGCTCGGCCACGGCCTTGACGTTGTCTGCCCGGCGCTGCAGCTCGGCGCGGACACCGGACGACTTCAGCAGCGCGCGGGCGCCTCGGGAGCTGAGGCGGAAGGATTCGATCGCACGGGCCACGGCCAGCTCCTATCCATCGACGATCTTCAAGGTCAGTTCGGTGTGATGGGGGTCCGTGCTCGCCGCGGCCGCCATGGCGAGCGGGTTGTAGAAGGGGCCCGGCTGCCCGTCCAGCTCGAACACCATCGCCCCAGCCGGACCGCTCCACTCGATGCGGGCCCGACGGTCCACCGGCGAGCGGTTGGTGACCATCAGCCACCGCTCCTGCAGCGGGTCGGCCCCGACCGCGGTGACCAGAGTCCGCTGGTCCTGCTGCAGCCACGCCGCCGCCACGGTCCGGGTCGCCCCTGGCCCGTAGTCGTAGACGGTGTTCCCGTACGAATCCGTCGACGCGGCCGGGGTGACGACGGTGACCAGGTGCGGCAGCAGCCTGCCCGGCACCCCGGCGCTCATCCCGCCTCCACCTGGATCGTGCCGAACCGGCGCGGCCCGTACCGGGCGAGCGCCTTCTCATCGGCCTTCGTCATCGTGACCGTGGCTCCGGCTGCGCCCGCGCCCTGCTGCAGCTGGTAGTTGTAGGCGCCGATCCGCTCGGCCACCATGCCCGCCGTCATCGACGGCGACAGCAGCGTGCGCAGCACCATCGCGCACACCGTGGCCACCACGATCGGCCGGGCCACCGCGTACCCGTGGTCGTAGGTCACCTGGTAGGTGTCCGGCGCCATCCGGTCCCGCCAGGCCGGAGAGGTGAAGTCGACGCTGTACGTGGTGTACGTGAGATCGACCTTGTCCCGGCCGTCCCACGACCAGCCCGACAGTACGGCCGTCGAGGTCCCGTCCGGAGCGATCGCCTCCACCAAGGTGACTGCGGTGACCGGGCGCTGGGGTAGGCGCAGCAGGGAGCCGACCGGCCGCAGCACGATCACGTCACCCGCTACAGCCTCCAGCTGCTGGCCGGTGAACTCCCGTACTAGCGCGGAAGCGTCGGCCAGCAGCGCCGGAGCACGCGCGGCCTCGTCGGCGGTGAGCGACCGGCCAAGCCGGTTCTCCAGGTCGGTTACGGTCGCCAGATCCGCCATCACTCACCCCCCGTACTGGTCGATCAGCTCGGCCTTCGTCATGGCGCTGTGATCGGCCGGGTCCTGGTGGTCGGCGTAGGCCAGCCATTCCGCCTTGGGGGCCTGCGGCGACGGACGCTGCAGGGCGTAGGCGCCCGGTTCCTGCTCGGTGCTGACAGTGATGCCGTGCTTGGCCGACAGGCCAAGGATGCTCTCAGCCTGCTCCGAGGTGGCGTGGGCGAGACCGTCGCGGAACTGGACGGCCCCGGTCGGAGTCACGACGCGTAGTTGGGGATAGCGGGTGCAGTGCAGGGTTGCCACGAGGCCATCTCCTACGGGGCGGTCGTCGTCAGGTTGGTGATCTTCCCGTGGGACATCTCGTTGCCGTACTTCAGGCCGATCTCGCCGTAGATCTGCGCCTTCTGTGACGCGCCGTCCTTGGCGAGCGGCTCGACGAACAGGAAGCCCTTGTCGGGGATGAGCATGAACACTGGCGCGCACTGGTCCAGCGAGACGACCGCGATCGTGTCGGCGGGCATGTACCGGTTGAGCATGATGTTCAGCTCGCCGAAGTCGGTGATGATCGTGGTCACGGCGACGCCGCCGATGTTCCGGGTCATCTCCTGGTAGTTGGCGTCTGTCACGAACAGCTTGGTCAGCTGCCGCTTCTGGAAGCCGTTGCACATCAGGGCCGCGGTCTCGGAGACCTGGATGCCGCCGTTCTCCCACACCATCTGCAGCAGGTCCAGGACCAGCTCCGTGGTGAGCGGACCCGCGGCACCTGCGCCCGCGTCGACGAGGATGGCGTTGGTGGTGATCGCCTCCAGGATGCCGCGCGTCTTGCGCGGGGTGAGGTTGTCCGCCGGGTTCTGGAACGTTCCGGTGATGAACGTCTTCTCCACGTCCCGTGCGATCTGTGTCAGGTGCTGACGGATCTGCCACTGATACTCGTCCATGACCGGGTTGGCCCCGGTGATGCCCACGCTGCCGGGGTGTGTAGAGCCGGTGGAGTTGAACTGCCCGGTCGCCGCGAGCTTGGTGTAGGAGATCGACACGGCCTCCTGGTGGATCTCCACGACGTTGGTCACGTTGAACCGGGTCCGCTCCTCCGCGGTTGGGGCTGCCGCGCCCTCGAGGCGCTGGCGGTCATCGGCCGCGTCGCGCAGGTCGTAGCCCTGCCACTGGACCAGCGTGGCGGCGGACATCTCGCCGCCGGACAGGCCGCCGATCGATGACAGGAACGGCGTGTCGGTCGGGGACTGCGCGAAAAGTTCCCCGACGTAGTTGGGCATGTTGAACGTCGTGCCCATTCCCGTGATACCGGGCATGAGTGTCTCCCTTCAGGGCCTGGGCGCGACGGCCCGGCCGTTACTGATTCGGGTTGGCCAGCTGCATGAGCTGCTGGGCCTTGAGCTGCTGGGCGTCCGCCCACTTGCCCGCCTTCTCCGCGTCGGCGATCCGCTGCGCGAGGCTGGGTTCGGGCGGGTTGGGAGCGCCCCCTGGCCGCAGGTGCTCGACCGGCTTCTTGCCGCCCTTGCCCTTACCGCCGCCGCTGTCCCCGCCGAAGCTGGCCAGGAGCTCGTCGGCGTCAGCCTCCAACTCCTCCTTCGACGCGCCGACCAGCCGCTTGGCCTGAGCTGGTGTGAGCCCCTTCGCGGTGGCCACCTCCAGGCGCAGCGCACGCTCCTCGGACGCAGCAGCGCGCTTCTCGGCCGCGGTGAGCTTCTCCGTGAGCTTCTCGGACTCGGACTTCTTCGAGTCCTCAAGCTGCTTCGCCTTCGCGGCGAGCGGCTCCAGCTCCTTGAGCCGGGCCTCCAGCTCCTTGCGCGTCTTCTCGGCCGCGCGCCGTGCCTCGCGTTCCTCGGCGATCGCCTTCTTCCCGGCGTCGCCCAGCTCGCTGCCGCCTTGATCACCCGTGGGCGTGCTGGCAGGCGGCTCGTTGTTCGGCTCGCCCGTCGCGGGCGGCTGGGGGTTCTGGTCGTCGTCAGCCATCGCGGCCGACCTCCTTCGGATGGAACATCCGCCGTCGCGGCGGCACCCCCGCACAAGCGCGGGGAAGTCATGAAGTCGCCCGGCCGTCGACGAATCGGCGCCAGGCCTCGATCGCGGCCGCGCCAGAATGCCCGGCCGTCGCCGTAGCCCACTGCTCCTGGAGTCGCCGAACCTCGGGTGGTTCCGGCTCGCGTCGGTAGAGCAGTTCCGGCTTGCAGCTGCACCGGTCGTGCGACTGGAACCGCACGGTCTCCTTGGAGTACACGCCGCCGCGGCCGATCAGCATCTGGCAGAACGCACACGGCCTCGACCGCCCGGCCTTACGCCGGTACCCGGCGACCTCGTCCCGCTCGCGGAAGGTGCGCATCGTCGTCTGCCGGTCGCCCTCCAGTACCAGGCGCGCCGCCGAGCCCTGCAGCTGCGAGGCCATCACCCGCGTGGCCGCGGTCTCGCTGCCAGAGATGGCCATCTGCGTCTTGAACGCCACCGGGCCGGTCACCCGCAGTGCTGTGGCGATCTGCTGCGGGTCTGGCTCGATGACGACCGGCGCCAGCCGTACGCCCTCCAACAGCGCGTGTTGGCGCAGGTAGCCGCGGGCCATCCGCGCGAGCGCGGACTGGCCGGTGAGGATCTCCTGCTGAATCTGCGGGGAGATCTGGTCCCACCAGCCGTCGATGTCGTTCACGTCCGCGCGCAGCGCCGTGACCCGCAGGCGACGGGCCAGCAGCGTGGCGACGTTAAGTACCTGCTGCTGGTACTCCCTCGTCAGGGCCTCCGCCTGTGGGCTCGGCATCCGGGTCCCCTTCCTCTGCGCCCGGCACCTGCGGCGCCTCGGCGCCCGGCTCCGGTTGGGCCAGCAGCGCGGCGACATCGCCGAGCGCGTCCCGGTCCCCGGCCATCGACTCCCACCGCTGAATGTCGGTATCTGTCACCCCGGGGATGCGCTCCCACAGCGCCCGCGGCGGGATGTCCAGCTGGGTGGCGAGCTTGCCGAGCGCGTCGGCGACCTGCGCCAGCGACCGCGGCGTGGTGTCACGCCACACCACCTGAGCGGAGGTGTCTTCCCAGGTCGTCTCGTCGCCCATGGCCTTGCCGCCCAGGCGCAGCAGCTGCTCGACGCTCTCGCCGAAGCTCGTCTTGTGCTCGCCGATGTCGAGCTGGTGGCCAGCCTCCAACGCCGCCAGCGCCTCGGCGGAGACGTTGGAGACGGCGTTGCCGACGACCAGGGTGTGCGGCGGGATCTGCCGCGCGCTCGCCACGTAGAGCAGCGTCTTGTCCCGGCTGTCGAGATACCCGCCGAGGTCGGTCTGCCCGAACTCCCCGAACTTCGTGTCAGGTGAATCGGACTGCCACACCCGGTTGACTGCGGCATTCCACGGCTCCACGGGGTTGCCGTCCGCGTCCTCCGCGATCGCCATCCCCGTCACCCAGCGCTGCTTGAACGCCGCGTACTGCTGCGCCATCAGCAGCCCGAACGTGGTCTGATTCAGCTGCCGCTGCGCTGGGAGCATCGGGTAGACGATGCCCTGCGGCCCGTCGTCCAGGTCATCGTGCGATTCCAGGAACCGCACCACAGGGCACACCCCGAGCCCGTGCGTCTCCACCTTGACCTTGGCGTAGTCGATGGCCAGGCCCTCGAACGGCAACGGGTCCGCGTACTCGCGATTGGTCTGCGGCATCACCACCGCCGCGGGCACGTCCACCGTGTACGTGAACTCGTCGTCCAACACGGTGATCGTGACGACCATCTCCGTCGGCGACGCCGCATCGATGACCGGCCGCGGAGTCCCGATCGACACCGCGTACTCCGGCCACTCGTCGTTGATCGGGTCCGCGTACAGCGCCGTCAGCCGACGCGGCGAATACGGCGTGATCACCGGTGGCTTGCCGTCCTCCCCCGGCAGCACCACCGCATACGACAGCCCGTACTGAAGCGCTGCCCGGTACAGGCCTGTCTGTCGCGCGTCCATCCGGTTCGGCTGCCAGAACGCATCCCACACCGGAGAGTTGTCCACGCTGCCCGACGGCCGATAGCCATCCACGAACAGCCCCTGCGCCACCGAGGACACCAGCAGCGGCAGGATATTGAACCGGGCCTGCTCCACCAGCTTCCGGTACTCCGCCGTCGCCGACTTCGGCACGTAGATGTCACAGACCCGGTTCTTCAGGTACTCATGCACGAGCGTCAGCCGCCCGGTCTCAGCACGACGGCCTGCCAGCAGCCACTGCACCACCTTGGTCAGCTCGTTGCCGTTCATCGCAGCCACCGCACCGTCACCCCCATGCCACCACCCGGCCCGGCCGCTTCTTCGGCCCGGCGTTCCATTTCGCCCACGCTGGTGACGCGAGCAGCATCCGCCTGGCCAGCCGCGCGCCGATCGCGCAGACCGCCAGGTCGATCTTCTTCGGGGACTCGCGCCCCTCCTTGCTGATGGACACGCCGTACCGGTTCGGACGGCGGCGCGCGTTCAGGACGTGCCGCTGCAGCCGGGAATCCCCGTCGTGCGTGAGGGTCTGCTCCCGGATGTCGATCTCGGCGCGCTCGCAGGCCTCGGTGAAGTCCCGCACATGCCCGCGCATGTCCCACGCCACCGGATGCGCCGACCGGCCGAGCGTGGCCTGGATGACCAGCCGCTCGCCGAAGTCGGTAGCCCAGTCGTCGATGTAGGACTCGAACTCGGCGACGTCGCCGAAGAACGCCACCACTTGGCGCTCCGCGAACGTCTGGCGCACCACCCGGTCCACGTCCGCTCGGTCGACCAGCCAACCCTCACCGGCCGGGCCCCGCGGGCGCTCCCAGCAGTCGATGACGAACACATGCCCGTCGGAGACGCGGCAGCCGACCAGGGCCGTAGCGTCGTCGGACTTGGAGCCGTCGAAGAACATCACGATCGGCTCGTCGTCGGCGACCACCACACCCGGCCGCGCGCACGCCGCCCAGTCCGGATGCGTTGTCCAGGCGTCTCGGGCCGCGGTCGGTTGATTGAAGAAGTACCGGCGCGACTCTTCCGGGTCCTTCTCGACGTTCCAGAACTCGGACTCGATGATGCTGTCCAGGTCCAGAACGTCAGCGAACGGCCCGTACACCTCACGCAGCGCACCGCGCATCTGCTCCAGATCCGCCATGTCTACTTCGGCTGGTGCCTCACGGTGGTCAAGCATCAGCCGCCGCTCCCGCGTCTTCCCCTCCGCGATGAGCTTGGCCCGCTCGTGCAGCTTCTCCAGCACACTGTTCTCACCCGGCTGGTACATCGTGCTGGTGAGCAGCGCCCACGGCGCGGCCTCACGCCGCTTGCGCAGGTTCCGGTCCACCGTGCGGTACATCTGGCGCAGTTCCGGCAGCACGTACAAGTGCGGCTCGTCGAAGACAGCCAAGGTCTCCTTGCCGCCATCCCGCGATGCCGCCGCCGCAGTCGACGGCCGGACCTCTCCGCCCTGCGGCAAGAAGATCCGGGTCATACCCGCAGTGCCCGACGGTAGATCCTCCGACAGAGGGCCGTGCTCCAGGTTGTAGAGGATGTTGTCGTAGGTGTTGCCGGACTGGCTCTCCTCTGTGGCCAGGCAGCGGATGAACGGGTACGTCACCGGTCGGCCCATCGGCTCACCAGGCTCGTACTCGTACACGAAGTCGCGCCAGGTGTACCGCTCGCCACCCTGGGCCCAGCCCGCGAACCGCACTGGAGCGAACGCCTCGGCCAGCCCGACGAACCCAGCCAGCTCCGACTTCGCCCGGCCCTTCGCCCGGGATATCGCCACCGTGTCGTACAGGCGGCGGCCGTTCTCGTCGTGCGTGTAGCAGTCCAGGATCAGGCCAGCGAACTCGTCATCGAGTGGCAGCGCCTCGCCATGGCGCGGGTGCAGCGGGACGCCCTGCACGTCGCCAGGGCCGTGGACACAGAACCATTCGATCCACGCCAGCGCCACGCCGAGAGACCGGGCCCGGGAGTGCTCGGGGTGGCGGACCAATTCACGAGGCATCGGTCAACCGCCGCCTGCGCGACGTCAGATCCGCCACGCCCGCTGGCGCCTGGGCCCTCTCCGGCTTTGGCTGCTCTATCTTGATCCGTGCGCGTAGCCGGTCCGCGTGCGTCGCCCCCAGAAGGCCCTCGTTCAGCCGGATCTCCGCCAGCAGTTTCGTGGACGGCTCCAGCCAGTACGCGTCCACCAGCGGGGCCAGCATCTGCAGGCGCTGCCAGTCCGTACCGACGAACGCCGCGGCCTGCGGGGCACGCCGCCACGTCTCGTACCAGGCCCGTGTCCGCGGCCCGTACAGCTTCGCGTGCTCCAGCTCCGGGCCGTGCAGCTCACTGTCCGCTTCGACGGTGACCGCCTGGTCCTCGAAGGCGTCCGCGTTGCGGCGTACCTTGCGCTCCGACGGCGGGGGACCGTGACCAGCCATCCTGATCACCCCCGCCTGTCAGGTCAGCGAGGCAACCACCTCGGACAGATCAGCCAGCCGCACCGGGCAGTCCTCGAAGCGGCGTCCCGTCACGGCCACGTAGCGGCCCTGCCCGTACAGCTCGATGGCCTCGCCGCCGTGGCGGATACGGCGGCCGCGCTCCAACTGGCCGCGGCCCCAGATGTGCAGGCCATCGCCAGACGGCGACACCTCCACGAACGTCGGCGGGCAGCGGTCCAGAATCGCCCGCGCCCACGGCGCCAACACCTCGCCCTCGAAGCAGTGGTCGAGGTCGATGCACACGACGCCGTCTCCGTCCGCCAGGACGTAGCCGAGCCCAACACCGACCGGCGACGCCTTGGCCGCAGAGTGCATGGACCAGGAGCTGGGCGACGTCACCGAAGCGAACCCGCCGTCCAGCGTCCGCGGCGCCTTCCGCTCGTCGCGGCGTACCCACCGCCGCCGACTGGTCAACTCCCTGGGGAGCGCGACCTTCGAACGGCTGGCCCGGTGCGCAGCCACCCGGCAGCGGGTCGAGCAGAAGCGGGGAACGGGACCGCGGCCAGCGATCGGCAGCGGAACTGCGCACCCCTCGCGCTCGCACACCGTGTTCGCCATGCCTCCAGTCTACCGGGAACGTGTAACGAGTAGAAGTCTCTACCAGGCAGAATGCCACAGAGATGCCAGGGAGGTTCACCACCCCGCGTGATCGTCGCAGGTCACAGACCCGTACGCGCCGCGCCTTGCTATGCCGCACCGTGGGCCAAAATCGGGGGCAGTCGGGGGTACCCGGGAGGGGTGTGGCGGCTCAGAAGAGCATGGGCTGGGCTGTCGTGATCCGGTGGCCCTTGATCGAGTTGCAGAGGAAGTGTGCGCACTGCGTGTTGCCTGGTTCGTGCGTGCCGCCTTGCGCGAGCGGGACGATGTGATCCAGCACGGGGGCCATCGGCTGCGGCACCTGCTGTGCGCGGTCGACTGGCCGACTGCAGAGCTGGCATATCCATCCGTCTCGTTCGAACGTGCGTCGGGGGCTCACGGGGGAGACGAACGCCTCGCGCTTGAGGGCTCGCCGCTTGTGCTTTGCCAGTAGCTTCTGGCACCGGGGGCTGCAGGTACGGGTCTGGGGCTGGTCGTGCACCCAGGGGGTTCCGCATGCGGGGCAGTGTCCGGCGTACCACCGGCGTCGTGGGGGGCGTTGGGTGGGCATGAGCCGGGCCTGCGTGGTCTTCCAGTGCAGGGTGGCCTGGGGCGTGTGGTGATCGCGCAGCGCGATCTGCGTGCGGACGGCTCGGCGCACGGCCTGAGCGCAGACGCGCGAGCATGTTCGGGTCGGCTTCCACCGGTACACGGTGAACGAGGTCTGACACCAGGAGCAGGTGCGTGGCTCCTTTGCTCGCTCGCGGCGCGCCTGGTCGGCGGCGCGGTACTTCTCGCTGGCTCTGTATCGGGCTCTAGCTCGCTCCTGGGCGGGGGTCATCTGGCCTCCCCCGACATGAAGAGACCCCCAGTCCGAAGGGCTGGGGGTGCGTTGAGTCAGAAGGGAGGCGGGTCCCGCTCCGGCAGGATGCCGGGATGGCCGGTGGGCTTCGGCCGTCGCCTGGTTGGCAGCGGTCCGCGCGTGGCTCGGGCCTGCAGCGCGGTGCGCTTGCGGTGGTGATGGCCACACAGCGTGCGGAGGTTGTCGAGGGTGTGGTCCTCGGGGTCGCCGATGTGGTCGGCGTCGGTGCCAGGCTCGGGGCATCGCTGCCCGTCCTCAACCCAGGTGCACTGATGGCCGTCCCGGGTGAGGGTCTGGGCCCGGAGGGTCTTCCACCCCCGGGGGCGGGGTGTTGTGCGCCAGGCCCCGGGGGCTTCTTTCCAGTGGGTGCTGTCCGGGGAGGGGGGTGCCATCGTCGCCCCCGTCCTGTGTGTGCTGGCTACTGCTCGGTGGCGGCGAGGCTGTCGAGTTGGCGGTTGACCTTGTTCATGAAGTCGTCGCTGGAGGGGACGTCGTCGGTCCTCCAGCTGAGGACGAAGCGCCCTGCGGCGTGCTGCGGACGAGCGTCCGAGACAGAGCTCATGGTCTTGGCGCGTGCGGTGGCGGCCTTCGGGGTCTTCATCTCGTAGATGATCACTCGGTCGGTGTCGATGCGGCCGATCTCGGCGTTGGGGTGGTCCGACTTCTCGACTGTGGCTTCGCGCTGCTCGCCCAGGCTGTTGCCTTGGCTGAGCTTCTGCGCCACGCGCTGGACGCTGAGCTGGCTGCTATCGCTCGACTGCGCCGTACTGGACTGGCTGGCGCTGGGCTTGGCCTTCGCGTTGTCGCTGTTGTCGTCGGTTTCGGTGGAGCAGCCGACGAGGGCAAGTGCGAGCAGGCTGGTGGCAAGTGCGGTGGTGGCGCGGGTGCGCATGAGTCCCCTTGGGTGGTCCGGGCCGGAAGGGGAAGTCTGCTGGGTGATCACGCGCGGTGTGTGGGGTGTTGCTGGTCTGTGACACACGTAAGCCCCGCGCGGTGGCGGGGCTTCTGTGCCCGGGCACGCCGGACTTGGGGCCAAGGATGCACGATCTTGGGGCCGTGCTGCAAGTGAGGTGGTGTGGTCAGTGGCCGCAGTGGGGTTTGGTCCACCAGCCGCAGTGGGCGCAGTACTCGGGGCCGAGGCCTGTGAGGAGGCGTCGAATCATGGGTTGTTCACCTCCTCCTCACGGACTGGGTGGAGGATGCACATAACCCCTTCTGGGCTCTGGACCACTCTCGCGATGTCGCCGGTCTCACCTGCGTAGACGTCGCCGGAAGGGACAACCCCTCTCGGTGGGGGAGTGGCGGACGAATCGGACATGCGGCGGCGCACGGTCCACCACAGGACCGCCGTACTGACGCTCCACACCGCGAGCACCCCGGCCACGTACGACAGAGCGAACACGATCGTGAACGCCACCCCCGTCAGCAGGGCAAGCACGCACCCGCCCGCTAGGCGGCTCGGTTCCGGGCCCTCGGCGGGCTGCTTCTCCGCGGCCATCACAGCGCCCCGTAGACGTGCTCGCCGAGCCAGTTGACGGCGATGGCGAGGGGGACGGCCGCGAATCCGGCGACGCCCGCGCTCGTGCCGAGGCAGATGCCGCACCAGGCGCCGAGCTTGATGTCGCTGCCGTACCGGGACTTCTTCACAGCGGCGATCAAGGCGACGGTGAGGATCAGCACGACGGCGCCGCCGGTCTGGGTGAGCGGGAGGTAGCCGGTGCCGCTGGCGGACTGTCCGGCTGTGCCACCGACGCCCCAGACAAGGGCGGCGTCGCCGAGCCAGTTGGAGATCCACAGAACGCCGTCTGCGATCCAGCCGATGGCGCCGCCGACGGTGAGGCTGGCGAGGACGCCGTACGCCCAGGCGATCAGGAAGGGCAGCAGGCGGCCGAGTTGACGCAGTGGGTCCTTGCGGAGGGTTTTCAGGCCGGGCCACCAGCTGACGAGGTGGTAGATCAGGATGCAGATGCCGACAGTGACACCGCCGATGGTCACGTACGTCACGGTGGGGTCCTAGCGGAGGACGGCCACGACGTAGGCCGTGGCGGCGGTCATGAGGGCGACGGTGCGCACGGCGGGGAGTACGTACCGCCCCGGGGCGTGGGTGGGCGCGAGGGCGACCAGGGCGGCTGCGGCGAGCATCGCGAGCATGGGGAAGACGATCAGGGCGATGAGCATTAGGCGCTCCTGCGGAGGCCGCGGAGGTAGCGCTCGACGGTGGAGAGCTTGGCGTCCGGGTCGGCGACTTGGCGGACGTAGCGGAGGACGGCGTCCTCGTCCCGGATTCCGGAGTCCACGGCGTTCCGGACGGCATCCCGAGTGGTCATCGTGCCGGGGCGGATCGGGTGGACTTCTGCGTCCGGGTGTTCCGGATTACTGTCCGGATCGTCCGTGACCTGTCCGGATGGCTCCGGATTGGTGTCCGGACTGGTGCCGAGGGCGAGCGCCTCGGCGCTCACGAGGCCCCGAGCCCGGGTCAGCTCGCGGTTGATGGAGACCATGGCCAGTTCTCCACCGGCCTCGGCGCGCTGCTTGTCGACCCACTGTTGCGTCTTGTCGTCCAGGGGCTTGGCGTGGTGGCGCAGGACGACGGTCCATAGGGCCTTGACGATGCCGGAGACGACGGCGCCGATGATGCCGATGGCTTCCTGTCCGGCGAGCCAGCCGTGCGTACCGACGGCGACCATGGCGACGGCGAGCGCGCCGTGGCCCATGTTGCGGGGCAGCGCGGCGCGGGCGGGGTCGTAACGGGCCAGCCACTCGACGGCCATGCACAGAATCCAGGCGAGGTCGAAGGCGACCGCGGCGGCGTACGCGGCGGGGGCGATGGTGACGCGGGAGAGGAGGTCGCCGATGGACGCGGTGGACCAGACGACGGCGATGGCAACGAGCAGCCCAGCCACGGCGGTGACGGCGGTGAGGACGGTGCGGTCCCAGTCCCGGGGTGGTACGGGGACCTCGACGGTGTAGCGGTCGAGGACCATCTCGGTCTTGCCGTTGACGGTGTGGGGTACGAGGCGGCTGCGCTGGACGGGGCGGGTCTTCACCGGGCACCCCCAGCGTCCTCGGCTGCGCGGGCGATCAGGAACGCGTCGTCGCGGCTGTCCTGTGCCGCGCGTCGCTCCTGAGCCTCGGCGTAGTCGGCGGCGGCTTCGGCCTGGAGGAGGCGGACGCGGGCTGTCTCGTCGGGGTCCTCGGCGGGGCCGTTAGATGCGATGATGCGGTTAGCCATAGGGAGCTCACGTCTCCTGAGGTGAGAGCCCCGTTCGGTGTTACAGCACCTGCGGGGCTCGTTCGTTTGGTGTCCGGACTCGATCCGGATGATGAGAGGGGTACCCCTCTTTCGAGAAGGGTACCCCTCTCAGGCTCGTTTGGGGGGCCTTACTGTCCGGACAGGAGGTGCGGATCATGGCGGGCGAGGTCGAGGCGGTACGCGAGGCAATCCGGGCGCTGGAGGGCATCAGCGACCCGAGCGCCCGCGCGAAGGCCACAACGGAGCTGCTGAGGGAGTGGCCGGACCTCCACAGGGAGCTTCGGGAGGTCCGGCAGCACGCGGTCCAGACGTGGCACGAGCAGGGCGCCACGTTCGACGAGATCGGACCCCAGCTCGGTACCTCGGGGTACCGGGCCTCTCAGATCAGCCGCGGCAAGTAGCACCCCATCCGGATCGGTCCGGATTTCGTCCGGACCGATCCGGATCGGCTACGCCGCGGCGGCGTCTCGCTGGCCCCATGTGGTGCCGCATCCGGTGCAGTGGGCGACGGGCGGGGCTCCGGAGCCGCCGTGCATTTCGATGACGCCCTGGCAGTCGGGGCACGGGTCGGCGAGCGGGGCTCTGCACGCGGCGAGGTCGAGGGCGCGTTCGACCCGCTCGGCGGCGCCCTGGGCGACGCGGGCGATGTGTCGGTGCTGCTCCTCGTCCAGCGGCCGGAACGGGCCCCCAGCACCCTGTACACGAGCGAGGAGCCATGCTGCGGCGTACGGAGCAGTGCGCGTCCCGACGTATCGCCAGCGACGCCGGTCGGTGGCGTCCTCGCGGGCGAGCTGGTCGCGGCGCGCGCGGTCGGTGGCCGGCCACCAGCGCGGCGCCAGGGGCATGGGCGAGCGCTGCACCACGGCAGCGGTGACGTCGGCGCACTCGACCAGGGCGGCCTCGATGGCGCGCATGGCGTCGGCGGTGTCGATGTGGATGGGTGCGGCGGTCCAGCCGATCTGATCCGGTGAGCGCTCGAGGACACGGAGGGCGGCAGCGTGGTCGGCGCGATCTTGGTCGTCGATGAGGCGGGCGATGCCCATGGTGGGCGGCCAGGTGGGGTGTTGGCGTGCTCCGACGGCGTCGGCGAGGTCGGGCCAGTGGCGGATGCAGGTCAGCAGGTGGCGGGCGGTGTCGGTGGTCATCGTCGGCTCCTGTGGCGGTGGGCGTACCGTGATCTCCACCTGGGGGCGTGCGTCGGTCCGGCCAGACGTGTGGCGCGCGCCCCTTCGTCATACTCAGGCGCGGGTATCTGGGGTGAGTGGCTGCTTGCGTGTGGCGCGTGCGAGGGCGCGGCGGGTGGCTCGGTTGGGTGGTGTGGGGTCGGGGGTGTCGTCGTCGACGAGCTGCTCGGTGCGGACGAGGACGCGGTCCCAGGTGTTGCCGGGCCGGGGCGTGTGCTCCGGCCGGGGGCTGGATGACGGGCCGGTCATGCGGCGTCGCTCCTGGGCTGCTGGACGGGACAGGTGGGGTCGTGGTCGGTGCCGAGTGCGGTCCACCAGCGTTCGCAGCACGCGTTGTCGAGGTCGCGTACGGCGTCGTCCAGGAGCGCGGCCTGGTCCTCGGCCTCGGCGGCGGGGGCGTGGTGGCGTGCGGCGTACGCGCGGTCGCCTGCGTCCATCTCGCGGATGACGGCGATGACGGACATGAGGCTGGCCGCGGCGAAGAGGATCGCGGCCCAGGCGGCGCCGTAGCGGGCGGTGGTGATGGTGCAGTAGGCGAGCCAGACGAGTGCGGCGCTGTGGAGGCTGCATAGGGCGCGGGCGAGGCGTGTCAACGGGGCCTCCGGGGTGGGAAGTCGAGCCAGTGGGCGAGTGGGAGGCCTGTGGTGATGACGACGAGGGCGACGTACGCGACTACGGCGGTCATGTGGCGGCCCCGAACAGGTCGAGCTGCTCGCCGCCGACGAGCACCAGGGACTGGTCCGGGGCCGAGGCAGGGGCGGGCTCAGCATCGGGCCGGTGGCAGTCGCAGGTGCACAGCTCCCGGCACGGGTGCCCGGCGAGCCATACCCACGCGAGGCCGGTGTGGTTGTACGCGTCACGGCGGCCGTTGTGTCCGGCGGGAGGACGGTGCTGGTGCGGCTCGGGGAACTGGGCGGCGCGGCGTGTGCTGGTCTGTACGACGGTCTCGCGGACCGGGTGGGCGTCGTGGTCGCACCTGCTGTGCGCGCCCGCCTGGCAGGGCAGCGACGGCGGTTGCTGGCAGGCGCAGTGTTCGAACGTGCCGGGGATCTCCTGGTAGGCGCTCAGCCACGAGGTGGGCCACACGTTCTCGCGGACCCAGGCGGCTTGGTCGGGGGTCACGACGCGGCTCCGTCCTGCTGCGCCTTGGCGGTGCGCCGGTCGATGGCCTGGATGTAGTTCGTGGCGACGGCGGCGACTTGGACCAGCTCGGCGCGCAGCCGGGCCGGGTCGGACTCAGCGAGGGCCTCATAGACCTCCTCGAGGAGGACGCCGTCCCACGCCGTGTGCGTGTGCGGCTCTTCAGAGCACCCCGAGCAGCGGCCCGCAGTGACGGTGGGCGTGGCCCGCTCCGTGTTGATCTCCTGCCAGCGGGTGGCGCGGAAGGCGTACTCGTTGCGAGTGACGATGCCGATGTCGCGGCGGTCGAGGTCGGGGTGGCTCTGCTCGCCCCACTTCGCGTCCTGGCGGGCGCGCTCGGCGGCGATCTCGGCGAGCACCTGGGAGAGGTGGTTGGTGGGCTGCTCCTCGTCGGCCATGCGGCGCAGCCGGTGGGCGAGTCCTGTGGCGATGTCGAGGGATCGGGCGCGGGCGTTCGGGTGGAAGTCGATCCCGGCGATCTCGTCGGCGGCCTCGCGCAGTACGGCGGCTCGGTGTTCAGCGCGCTCCTGAGCCTTCAACTCGCGCACCTTCGCCTCGATTGGGGCGAGGAGCGCCGCGGCGCGGTCGGTGGCGGTGCGCTCTTGGTCTGCGAGGTGTGTGCGTACGGCGGCGGTCTCGGCGAGGAACACCTTGCGGGCGAGGCCGTTGGGGTCGGTCATCGGGTGGTCCTGTCTGCGGGTGGTGGGCAGTGGGCGTGGGTGGTGCGGCCGGGTCTGGGGATCATGCGTTCGTGGCAGTGGGCGCAGCGGGTGAAGTCGGCGAGCGGCGGTGGCTCGGCGTCGGCGGGCGCGGGTTCGGTGTCGGCCGGTGGGGTGTGGGGTTGTTCTTGGGGAGAGTCGATCTTTGGGAGTTCGGGAGCCCCACCTACCTGAGGTTGAGAACCGACCTCGGCCACCTCTTGGGAGATCTCTTGGGTACTCCCTGGGTTGTTCGGGGGGCGGTCCCCCGAACCGTTCGGGGGTCGGTCCCCCGAACTCAATCGGGGGTCGGTCCCCCGAACTTCCTCGGCCGTACCGCCGGTAAGTTCCGGGGTCGGTCCCCCGAACTCTGAGTCGGCAAGTTCAGGGGACCGACCCCCGAACTTTTCGCCGTCCTCCACGTCCCATGGAGCGGCCTTACGGTCGGCCCGCTTCTGCTTCGCCGCCTCCCGCTTCTGCTTCACGTCGTCGAGGAAGGCCACCGCGGCAGCCCAGTTCGGACAGGGCGAGACGGCGAGCGAGTACAGGGTCGACTTGCCGCGGCGACGCTCGCCCTTGACCACGACGACCCCGGCGACGATGGCGGCCTCCATACGGTCACGGGCGTCCTTCTCATCGGCGCCAGCGGCCTTGGCGATGTCCTGGATACGAATCGGCTTGTGGTCGCCGTGGAACCGCAGCTCGCCGTTCGCGTTGGCCATCGAGCGCAGGGCGTAGAGCAGGGTGAGCACGCCGGGCTTGAGGGCCCTGGGCATCTCGCGCGACCACTTCCACGCGATGGCGTTCCCGTACGCGTGCGGGACGCTGCCGCTGGCTTTGGTGGCCTGCTCGTCAGTGCTCAACTGGCTCTTTCCTCAGTGATGTTGCGGAACCGATACGGCAAGATCCCGGGCGGGAGGTCCGCGAGGGACCGCCCCAGACCGGCTATTCGCGGGCGTGTGTGAGAGCGCTGTTCGCGAGGCTGGCAGCGGTGGCCAGGAGCTGGGCCACCGAGGACACGTACTCCTCGTCGCTGGACTCCAGCGCGGCTCTGAAGAGGGCGATGGCCGTGTCCTTGTCGTCGTTGGCGTAGGCGACGATGAAGCGGGTGGCGAACACCTCGGCGGGGTCGGCCTTGGCCGGGTCGAGGATCGTCATGCCCCAGGAGTCGCCGTTGGCAGTGCTCGGGGCCTTGGCGCCGTAGAACTTGATCAGGGCGCGCTTGCCGACTTCGGCGAAGGCGCAGCACGAGCCGTACACGTCGTGCCAGGTGCCGTTCTGGCCGATCTCCAGCATCGCGGTGGTGGCGCCCTCGGAATCGCCCTCCAGCGCGTGGCCGATGGCCTGCATGGTCAGGTCGTACAGACGGGCGTGGTCCATCACAGGTATCCGATCTATGCGCGGGACGGGCATGCGGCCCGGTGGATGCGGTGGATGGTGCTGACGAACGCGGCGACGGCGTCGCCGGAGGCGGACTCGATGTCGCCGCAGCGACCGCATCGGTAGTCCGCGGTCGGGAAGCGGGCCCACCTGGCGGCCTTGGTGTTCCACTGGCCCATGTCGACGTGCAGGCCGGGAAGGGTGGCAGGCGGCCATAGCGCGGCCATCACGCCGCGGCCTTGCGGGAAGCGCGGGTGCTCCGGGCGGCCAGGTACTCGTCGTACGCGGCCTGGCACGCGTCATCGACCGGCTCGCGCTTGCGCTTGTGCCGCTCGTACGCACCTCGGGTACCGCACGGGGCCAGGGGTTTCCCGCCGTACCGCGGTACGTTCTTGCGCTTCTCGGACCGAGCGCGGACGTCAGGGTCGAGGCGGGCGCGCTGCTTCGGGTCGAGGCCGCCCCAGACTCCGAACCGGAAGTCGTGGGCCAGGCCGGACTCCAGCCGCATGGCCTGGTCGAGGCACTGTTGCCGGACCGGGCACGACCCGCAGACCCTGCGGGCGATGTCGACCAGGCCGCCCGCCCCGAAGAAGATCTTGGCGTCGCCGCGGCAGGCGGCGCGGGCGTGCCACTCGTACCGGCCGAGCAGCGTGTCCGGGGCGTAATGCGAGGCGGTCATCAGGCATGCACCGCCTTGAGCTGCCGCTTGCACTC
Source organism: Streptomyces sp. E11-3 (assembly GCF_046540415.1). Classification (NCBI taxonomy): domain Bacteria; kingdom Bacillati; phylum Actinomycetota; class Actinomycetes; order Kitasatosporales; family Streptomycetaceae; genus Streptomyces; species Streptomyces sp. E11-3. The sequence goes on from NZ_JAZGRL010000002.1 coordinate 1,340,751, forward strand.
ACCGCAGTACGCACGACCGTCGCTCTCGTACAGCCCGTGCACACTCTGATCGTGGCCACGGCAGCACAGCTCCGGACGGGCGCGGCCGCCGGTGAGGTAGCGGAGCTGCTCGCGGGTGCGCGCACGCCCCGGCTGGTCATCGACGTGGTCCGGGGCGACGCAGTGGTTCAGGCCGCACTCGGCGAACGCGTAGCCCTCAGGCTCTCGGCCGTGCCTGATGCGGAAGGCGATGGCCGCGGGGCTGTAGGACTCCTCCTTGTACCGCATGACGGGGGTGCCAGCCGAGGCGCCTCGTTCCCCAGTCCATCGCAGGTGTCCGCCCTTGACCGGCTGAGTGTTCGCGGCCCATTTCTGTTCCAGCGTGAGGGGCTGGCGGGTGGCGTTGGGCAGGCCGAGTTCACGTCGGATGTTGGCGACTCGGTGCTTGTCGACGCGCAGGCGGCGGGTGATTTCGGCGTTGCTGTGTCCTTCGCGGAGGAGCTCCACGATGTCCGTGCGGGTGGCGTTCATCGGCGGGTCACCGCCTCGCGGTCGGGCCACTGGCAGCCCACCAGCGCCGTGAGCGGCCAGACGCGGATCACGCAGCCCGGCACCGCGAGGACATCCGCCGTTCCCGTGCCCGCGTACCACTTCCCGAGTCGCATGTACTCGACGACCCGCGCGTCGTCCTTCCACACGACGCCGGTCAGCGCGTCCTCCGTGGAGCGGGCCAGCTTCGACAGGTCGGGCATCCCAGCCGGACGCGAAGGTGCCGCGTCCCGTAGAAGGTGCGCGTTTCGGCCGGTGCGGTAGTGGCCTTTGGGCCGGTCGAAGGTGAACGTCATCGCGACGGCGAGCGGGCCGTCCAGGACCGTCCAGTCCGGCAGTGCGCCGGTGACGTCGAGGGCGGCATGCTTGACGTCCTGCCGCCAAGGCTTGACCTTCTTCGACGACTCGACCATGACGCCCTTGCCGACGTGACGCTTCGAGCCCTGCGGGGCGGGCAGGCCGACGACGGTGATGGTGATGGCAGGTTTGGGCCGGGGCCCGGCCGCCAGGGTGGCGGCCGGAACCTCGGGAGCTGGGGCGTTCACTGGGCGCCTCCGTCGGCAGGAGGCGTGACGGCCAGGCATTCGCCGCAGGTCCAGCCGTCCTTGTGCAGCACCCCGGCGGTCGCTCGGCCGCAGGGCCGGCAGTCGTCCCATGCCTGGACGAGGACGCCGTGGATGGGCGGCTCGGGGAAGTACGGGGGCGGGCCGAGGAGGTCGTCGAGCGGCACCTGGATGCGCTCCGGCTGGGGTGCCGAGCGGTGGCGGCCGGGGCCGGGGCGGACGAGCTGGCGCAGGGTGTCGAGCGGGCTCACGAGATCACCTCGCCCGGCTCGCCAACCTCGTCCATCTCGGGTACGGCGACGCCCATCATCTTCAGGGCCGCGTCCGTGTAGCCGAGGCTGCCGAGCAACTGGTCGGAGAGGTGGTCGGCCACGCGCTGCTGCCCGGCGAGCTCGTACCGGTAGCGGGCGCACGCGACGACCAGGCGGCGGATGCGCCGCTCGTACCGGCCGCGGGCCGCGTCGTCGAGCTCGGTGGTCCTCAGCTTGGCGCCATGTCGCTGTGCCATGCGGGCCAGGTTGTTGACCGCAGCGACGCGCTGCTTGTGCTCCTCGGCGCGCTGCTCAACCAGCCTCTCGACACGGGCCTCCAGCGCGCGGATACGGCGGGATCGGATGCCGAACATCAGGCATTCCCCGATCCGGCGTCAGCGGTGGGCGCCTGGTCGGCCTGCTGCTGGATCTCCTCGACCGTGACCCGCGACGGCGGGAACTCCTCGTCCGCCGTAACCTCGCCACGGGTGATGGACTGGAACGCGATCTGCAGCTGGGCGACGTCGTGGTCCGTCCACTTCCCGGACGGGCGGCCGAGCTTGGTCTCGATCCGGTCCTGCGTGATCCCGAGGCCCTCGAACGCCCGGATGGCGTCGGCGATCCGCTGGGGAAGCGGCTTCCCGCCGCCGTCGCGGATCGTCTTGTTGCACAGCTCTTTGGCCTCTTCCACGAACCACGGGGGGAGGATCGCGAAGATCGCCTCACGTACGCGGCGGGCGCCGTTGTTGGCGTTGTTCTCGTAGATGTCCCGCATGTCGGTGAGCTGCTTCGGGCCGCCCTTCTGGTCCCGCTTGTGCGGGACGATGAACGTCGAGCTGGTGCGGGAGTTCTTCTCGACGTCCCAGGCGAACGCCTGCATCTCGGACTGCCCGAACTCGTCGTCGCGGCGCAGCTCGGTCAGACCGTACTGGACGTTGCCCCAGCAGCGGGCCAGCTCACGGGCGAGGTGCACGGAGGCGCCGGTGATGTTCCCGGAGCCGCGGTTGTAGCGGAAGAACGCGCGCTCGGCGAGGAACGGCTGAGCGCAGGACTGGCGCATCTCGGCAATGGCGGCGTTGATGTCGCGCGGCACCTGCTGCGCGACGACGATCGCGGCCTGGACCTCGGCGACCGCGCGGGACTGCTCAACCGCGGTGCCCTGCCCGACCCGCGCGGGTACGGCAGCCGCATTGATGCGTTCGACAGGCTGGTTCACAGGTACTCCTCGGTGTCACGGATCTCGGCCCACGCGGGCAGGGAGAGGTAGGCGAGTTCGTCGCTGTAGCCAGGCCAGCGGCCGGTCGCGGTGCACTCGGCGTAGATGTCCAGGGCGCGGCGGTTGCGGGCCGCGCCGATCCGCATCGCGGCCGCGTCCAGCTCGACGACGCTCACCAGGTGCGGCGCGGTCTTCTCCTGGCAGACGAAGACGAACGCCGCGCTGTCGTCGGCTAGGCCGAGAGCCTTGGCGCCGGAGCGGTACCAGTCCGCCTGCTGGTGGTAGCCGTACTCCTCAACGGCCTTGGCCAGCGCGCTCGGTGCAGCGGAGCGACACGTCTTGTAGTCCGGGATGATCAGCCGCCCCGACCGGGCATCGGGCAGCCAGTCGAAGCGGGCTCGCCGCATGACACCGGTCGGCCGGTCGCGCCAGAACAGGGACTGCTCCGGACGGCCGCGCGCCGGATCGAACAGCACGGCCGCGACGGGATGCTGACGCAGGGCGTCGGCCATCGCGTGGACCTGCTCGTACTCGGCGGGCTTCAACGGGACGCCGCCCTCGGCGCGGACGGCGGCGACCTCCTCCTTCACAGCCTTCGAGCGCCACTCATCGGCGTCGATCCGTACGAGGTCGGGGCCGTCGCCGAGCACCAGGCGGTGGGCAGCATGCCCGAGGTCGAACGTCTTCTTCGGCTCGGCCGGGTTGTCCTGCTCGTGCCGGAACAGCGCCGGGCAGCCGGTCGGCGGGAGCAGGCGGCGGGCGCCGCTGGAGGAGAGAGAGACGCGGTCGGCGTGGTACTCCTCCGCGGTCATGTCGTAGATGCCAGGCTCGGTGATGCCACCGGCCACGGCGGCCGGGGCCGAAGCCCCGGCCAGCGCGGTATTCGTCACGCGGCACCGCCCTTGGGCTGGGGCTTGACCCCGGCCGCGCTATACCAGGCCGCGAACTCCGGCGAGCCCATGCCTGGCTCGGAGCCGTCGACAGCGGCCTGCATGGCGGTCGCTGCGGCCAAGGCGAGCGTCGCGTGCACCTGCGCCTCAGCAGCAAGCGCGGCACCGACGACCGGGTCCCCGCCGTCCCCGTACGTGAAGTGGTGAGCGCGTTCGGCGAGCCACTCGGCCTCGCGATAGTGGTGCGGTCCGGTCGCCATCAGGCACCGCCCGTCTCGGGCAGGTCACGCCCGACGCGGTAGTCGTGGTGCAGTGGCGAGTCATGCGGGTCCTCTACGGCGTTGCGCTGCCCGCTGAGGAGCGCCCGCAGCTTTCGCACCTGCGGCGTCACGTCCTCGTCCGAGGCGGGCCACCCGAAGTGGCCTCCTGCGCCATCGGCCATGCCGTGGTCGCCGTCGTGCCCTGCCAGTTGGTCGCAGCGGCGGCCGTACGGGCTCTTGTTCCGGCAGAACCCCGCAGTCGCCGAGGCACGCTCGATCAGCGCGTACGCGATCGGGTCCTCATCCACCGGCCGCTCGTACTCGGCGATCCGGGCCTCCAGCTCGGCCAGCCGCTGCGCCGTATCCGGCGCCTGGAGCAGCTGCGCAGACTCCAGCGCCATAGCGATCCCGGCCGGGGTGACCGTGCCGTTCTTCTGCGCGCGGCAGATCACATCTGCTGCCGCGTTCACCAGCCGCGCGTTCACTCGGCCACCGCCTGCGCGGCCTCGACGACGGCGGGGGACAGGGCCAGTCCGTAGCCGGTCAGCTCCACGGGGACGCCGTCGAAGACGCCGTTGGCCGCGAGCCAGACGGTGCCCTCGAAGCTCTTCAAGACGACGGTGTCCGGGGCGATCTGGAGCGCCGTACGCCAGGCCTCGAAGCCTTCGGGGGACTGAAGCTGAAGGGGCAAGTGTGGAGCGCCGACGGAGTAGAGGGACACGTGCGGGCTCGGCAGATCGCCGAACGTCTCGACCAGGGCGCTCAGCGCGTGCACGGCGGGCGCCTGCTCGCCGAGCGTCCGGGGCTTCGGCGCGCTGACCTGCGCGGCCAGATGAGTAGTCTTTGTGATCACGGTGCCTCTTCTTTCTGAGTGGTTGAGGTGCCGAGGGGTCGCGCCGGTGCCAGCCGGTTAGCGGCCCCGATTTCGTGTGGCTCTTCAGACGGCGCGGGCTTGCGGCTTGCCCTTGTCGAAGGGGCGAACGGCGAACTGCGCCGAGATCTCGCGCACGTCGGTGGCCGTGAAGGTGACGCGTCGGCCGAGGCGGTTGTGAGGGATGCGGCGCTCGTACGCCCACTCACGGAGCATTCGTGCCGTGGTGGGGAGCCGGATCTGGCCATCCGGGTCGACCAGCTCCTCGGGCGTGTAGTGCCGGAGCGAGTCGTCGTTCAGGGAAGCGGTCGGGGGGCGCTCTTTGGTCGCGGTGACAGTCACGCGTGGTCCTTCCTGGGATCGATCACGTCAGGCGGCACCCGCAGTGCGGCCGCGATGCGCTCGACCTTGTCGGGCGATGGCTTGCTGACTAGGCCTCGTTCGAGGCGGGACAGATAGCCGCGGTCCAGGCCGGTGCTGGCCGCGAGGCTTCTTAGCCCTAGGTTCTGGGCCTCTCTGATGGCGCGTACTGCGGGGCCGTTCCAAGTCACACCTAGAAACTAGGGGTCAAGGTCTCACTTGGCAAGCATTCCACCAACACTTTGGGCACAGTTTCTATGGGTTCACGTTCCGAGGGGGCGCGCAGGGGGCGCACTTCTGCAACCCGAACACCTCGAATTTGCGCCTACTTACCAGGTGGCGTGCCCGAATCCCGCCTACGTGGTTGCACGGGAGTGCGGCATGATGTGGAGACATGACGTGGGACTGGAAGCGGCTCGGTCGCGAACTTCGGGCCGCTCGCAAGGCCAAGGGCCTGAAGCAGACGGACCTGGTGCAGGTCACCAGGGTCTCGCTGGCGACCGTGCAGAACATCGAGGCAGGGAAGGAGTACACCCGGATCACGCCCACCATCCGCGCTGTGGCGCGCGCGGTCGGCTGGACAGACAGCTCCCCCGAGGCCGTACTCAACGGAGAGCAGCCAACGCTGGTCGACGCAGATGAGCGAGGACAGTCCCCGCCGCCGCAGTCAGACCTCCCTCTGCCGCCGTTCATCCAGGAGGAGCTCCGCGAAGGGCAGGTTCTCGCGAGCGGTGTCTACGACCTCTCCCCGGAGGACTCGGACGCTCAGATGATCATCGTCGTTAAGGGGAAGAAGGGCGCGTCCGTGGATGAGATCCGGCAATGGCGGGATCGGTGGCGCCGGGCCGAGCGGGACCTGCGTCGCCTCAGCGACGAGGAGACGCAGACAAGGTCTCCCGATGATGCCTAACAGGGCATCAGTTCTTTACTTAGGCTCCACATTCAACAAGAGACGTGGTTGCATGTCAGGACACCATCGAGGGGGCCACCACGTTAGGTGTCAGCATTGGGGGGACCGATGCATGTTCGTGTCCTGCGCAAGAAGCGAGTGCCACTCGGTGCAGTGGCAATCGAAGACATGTACAACGGAGATGATCTATTTCAGATCCGCATCACCTTCAACCCGAAAGACCTCAAGAAGTCCTGGGTGAAGAATCTCTCCCAAGCCTTTACTGCAGAAGCCCTGCGGTGGGCCGAGCGCAGGACCGGGCAAACAGTCGGCGGCCCGCCCACCACTGTCAGGGTGCGCCGCGAAAAGTCCCTCCCCAATGGCCTGTGCGTATACATCGAGGATGGTGTCGACCTCGTCGTCTACGTCTTCGACGAAGACCTAATCAGCGAAGCTGGCGCGCATGCCCTGCAACGCATGCTGACCAGTCGAGCTCTCACCTGGTCCCACCGAAGCGAGCCCGGAGCAAGCCGTGGCCTACGCTGAACGGGTATACAAAGTCCGCAACGGGAAGAAGACCAAGCAGTTCACTTGGCGGTCCTGCTACAAGCTGCCGAGCGGCGGCAAGGGCACCGAGCCTGGATTCCCGACGAAGAAGCTCGCCGAGGACTGGGGGAACCAGCAAGAGGCAGCGATCCGGGACGGCCGGTGGGTAGACCCTGACCTGTCGCGTAAGAAGTTCGGTGACTTCACCCGCGAGTGGATGGCTGCGCAGAGGCCACGCGGCAGGACCACGATGAACCGGTGGGAGCGTCTGGAGACGCACATCCTTCCTAGATGGCAAGACACTGCGCTGATTGCCGTCACCTGGTTCGATGTCGAAGCGTGGGCACGCGACCTAGCCCTCCGCGTCGCACGCAGCACCGTCAGGGACTGCGTGCAGCTGATGAGCCGCATGATGAACGGCGCCGTCGATGCCCGACGGCTGACCGTGAACCCGCTCGCCGGTCGACGCCTTACGGGGCTCCCCGCGGATACGGCGAAGAAGAAGGCGGACGAGGACCAGGTGGCCGAACCCGAGATCGTGCTCCAGCTCGGTCGGCGCCTGGGCCCGGTGTATGGGCTGCATGTCATCACCGCGGCCTGGACGGGCCTGCGGTGGGAGGAGCTTGTCGGACTTCATCGCCGGAACACGCTGCTGGAGCGGCGGCAGAAGCACGATGGTGGCGTGTTCACCTGCCCGGTGGTCCGTGTCGACGAGGACGATGGCGTGCTCGCCGAGTACTACGTGCGGGATGAGGAAGGCAAGCGGCGCTGCCACCGGGCGCTGGAGCCACCGAAGAACGAGAAGTCCGCACGAGACGTAGATGTGCCGCCGTTCCTGGCCGAGCTGCTGGAGAAGCATCTGGCGTCTTGGCCGCACGAGTTCGTGTTCACCACCAAGAGCGGGAAGTGGTGGTGGCGAAGCTATTGGCACGAGGTGTTGCGGCCAGCTGCGGACGGGCGCGATGCGCGGCCGAAGGCACGCGGCACTGCAGTGAAGGAAGCGTGGGAGCCGATCATGCCGGGGATAACGATGCGGGATCTGCGGCACACGCATGACTCGTGGCAGGAGCAGATCGACGTGAGCCCAGTGCTGGGGTATGAGCAGATGGGACACAAGTATCCTGGGATCAAAGGCACGTACCGGCACCCAACGCCTCCGATGCGCCGGGAGCGACTAGAAGGCCTTCAGGGGATCTTCGAGCGGGCGATGTCGAATCTCGGGTGGCACGCCATCTGGGAGAGTTGATCTCCTAAATTTCCCCTAAACGATCACCGTGGAGCCGCGCCAGAAGCGTCTGGTGCGGCTCCACTGCTGTTCAGGGGGACTTCAGCAATCTGTTCATGGTGCCTGATCACTTCAGCGATGATGAAGTTCAGCAGTTTCTCGGCGAAGGCGGGGTCGAGTTTGGCGTTTTCGGCGAGGCGGCGCAGGCGGGCGATCTGTTCGGATTCGCGGGTCGGGTCGGCGGGCGGGAGCCGGTGTTCGGCTTTGAGGTGGCCGACCTGCTGGGTGCATTTGAAGCGTTCGGCGAGCATGTGGACGACGGCGGCGTCGATGTTGTCGATGCTGTCGCGCAGCCGGGCGAGTTCGGCGCGTACGGAGGGGTCCACAGGGGCGGCGGGTGCGCTGTTGCCGGGGGCGGCGGCGGGTTCGGTGTTGCTGGTCGTCATGGTTGTCGAGCCTACGTTGCCGGTGGGGTGGGGAGTACCGGTCAGCGCGGGGTCGGGGGAACGTCGGCTGAGGAGTGCAGCATCGGTGGGTGTTCGGGGTCGGGTATCTGCTGGGACCAGCCGCCGGGGACGCTGCGTCCTTGCTGGGCGCGGAAGCGTACGGGGGCGGTGCCGACGCGGCGGGTGAAGAGGCGGGAGAAGTAGGCGGGGTCGTCGTAGCCGACGCGGCGGGCGACGGCGGCGACGGGGAGTTCGGTGGCGGCGAGGAGTTCCTTGGCGCGGCCGAGGCGGATGCCGAGGAGGTAGTCCTTGGGGCTGCAGCCGGCGCCGCGGCGGACGGCGGTGCGGAGTTCGGCGGGGGTCATGCCGTGCCGGGCGGCGTGTTCGGCGACGGACAGGGGCTGGCAGGCGTCGCGGGCGAGGGCTTGGAGTACGGGGTCGCCGTCGGGGGCGATGTCGGTGCGGGCGCGGCGCAGGGCGACGAGGAGTTCGTGGACGGCTGCGGCGGTCTCGACTTCGAGGAGGGGGTTGCCGCGGCGTGCGGCGCGGGCGATGCGGCTGACGGCGGCGCGGGGGCCCGCGGTATCGGAGAGGGGGACGACGGGCCGGTCGGGTTCGATGTAGCCGAGTTCGGTGTAGGTGGTGGTGGCGGGTCCGGTGAAGTCGACGAAGGATTCGTCCCAGCCGGTGCCGGGGTCGGGTCCGTAGTGGTGGGGTACGCCGGGGGTGAGCCAGATGAGGGCGGGTGCGGTGATGGTGGTGCGGTGGCCGTCGGGGCGCTGGTACCAGCCGCCGCCCGCGCTGATGACGACGGCGACGTGGTGGTCGAGGGTGCGGGGTCCGACGGTGGGCAGGGCGCCGTGTTGGAGGCCGACGCCGAGGCAGACGAGGCCGAGGCGGTGGTGGGTCGGACTGGGGGTGAAATAGCGCATCCACGTGTGATACATGCGGTTTTGCCCCTTCCGTTCGGGCCGCGGCCGGTGGGTTGCTGGATCGGGTGAGGTGCTGCTGAGTTGCGTCCAATCAGGGGTGATCTTTGTCCATGGACGGGCGGCCCGCCAGAGGGCGAGGGTGGGCCCGTGGGTGACTTTCGCGTAGGTGAGAACGACTTCGAGCTGGACGGGCGGCCGGTGCGGCTGCTGTCCGGGGCGCTGCACTACTTCCGGGTGCACGAGGAGCAGTGGGGGCACCGTCTGGCGATGCTGCGGGCGATGGGCCTCAACTGCGTGGAGACGTACGTACCGTGGAATCTGCACGAGCCGGCGCGCGGGGTGTTCCACGACGTGGGGGCGCTGGGCCGGTTCCTGGACGCGGCGCGGGAGGCCGGGCTGTGGGCGATCGTGCGGCCGGGCCCGTATATCTGCGCGGAGTGGGAGAACGGGGGTCTGCCGCACTGGCTGACCGGGGAGCTGGGGGCGCGTGCGCGGACCCGTGATCCGGAGTTCCTGCGGGAGGTGGGGCGCTGGTTCCGGCTGCTGCTGAGGGAGGTGGTGCCGCGCCAGATCGACCGGGGCGGTCCGGTGCTGCTGGTGCAGGTGGAGAACGAGTACGGCTCGTACGGCTCCGACCAGGTCTATCTGCGGCAGCTGGCCGAGCTGCTGCGGGACTGCGGGGTGCGGGTGCCGCTGTTCACCTCAGACGGTCCTGAGGATCACATGCTGACCGGCGGTTCGGTGCCGAGTGTGCTGGCCACGGTGAACTTCGGCTCGCGGGCGCGGGATGCGTTCACGACGCTGCGCCGCCATCAGCCTCGGGGGCCGCTGATGTGCATGGAGTTCTGGTGCGGGTGGTTCGACCACTGGGGTGCGGATCATGTCGTACGGGAGGCAGGGGACGCGGCGGCGGTGCTGCGGGAGATCTTGGAGTGCGGTGCGTCGGTCAACCTCTATATGGCGCACGGCGGCACGAACTTCGGTGGCTGGGCGGGCGCGAACCGGGGTGGTGAGCTGCACGACGGGGCCCTGGAGCCGGATGTGACGTCGTACGACTACAACGCGCCGATCGACGAGTTCGGCAGGCCTACGGAGAAGTTCTGGGCGTTCCGTGAGGTGCTGGCCTCGTACGCGGACGGGCCGCTGCCGGAGGTGCCGCCCGCGCCTGCCCGCCTTGGCTCGCCGGTGGTGGCGCGCCCTGATCAGTGGGTGCCGCTGGGCGAGGTGATGTCGGCGCTGGGCGGCGCGGAGGGTGAGTTCGGCGTGCCGCCGACGTTCGAGGAGCTCGGTGTGGATCGGGGTGTGGTGCGCTATCGGATCGATGTGCCGGGGCCGCGGCAGCCGTATCCGCTGCGGTTGCGAGGGTTGCGTGATGTGGCGGTGGTGTATGTGGACGGGGTGCGGGCGGGGGTCCTGACGGAGGACGAGGCGGTGCTGGCGGAGCCGGTGCCGGGGCCTGCGGCGCTGGAGGTGTGGGTGGAGTCGCTGGGGCGGGTCAACTATGGGCCTCGGGTGGGTGAGGCGAAGGGGATCACGGGGGGTGTGCTGCATGAGCGGCAGTTCTTGCACGGGGTGCGGGCGTGTGGGCTGCGGCTGGATTCTTTCGCTGACGCGGCGGTTCGGGACCTGCCCTGGGACACGGCTTCGTCCGGCGCGCCGGGGCTGTACCGGGGGTCCTTGGAGGTACGCGGCGCGGGCGACGCGAAACTGGAACTCCCCGGCTGGACGCGGGGGTTCGTGTGGGTGAACGGGTTCAACCTGGGCCGGTACTGGGCGGCGGGCCCGCAGACGTCGTTGTACGTGCCGGGGCCGGTGCTGCGCGAGGGCGTGAACGAGGTGTGGGTGCTGGAGTTGGAGGGGGTGGGGGCGTCGGACGGGCTCAAACTGAACCCGTCCGGCGCTTGAGGGCGACGGGGTCTACACCTCCCGCACCTCGAACGCGTCCAGTACGAACTCCGCCTTCCCGTCACCTCCCACCTTCCGCAACCCCACCCACGCCTCGCCCTCGCCCGGCGCCGTGAACTCGTAGGAGTGCGTGGTCGGCGAGACCGCCACCGGTAGCGGCGTGCGGGTCAGTTCGCGGGAGGCCGGGGAGTCCACTCCCGTCACCCACGCGTACTGGCCCGCCTTCTCGTTCTCGTAGCGGAAGGAGACCCGGTAGCGCTTCCCGGCCTCGAAGCGCACCGTCTGCGGCACCGTCCGGTACACGAGCCCGCTGCGCTCGCCCCGTGACTTCAGCGATTCCGATCCGTCGATGACGTCGTCGATCCCCTTGCCGTTCCAGCCGCGCTGGGTGAACGGCGCGTGTCGTTGGGCGATATGGGTGCGCGGGTCGGTGGCGCCGCCCGCGTCGCCCTTGACGAAGGGGCCCCAGCCCTGCGGGACGTGCTCGAAGTCCTCGAAGACGAGGGCGCCATCCGCCGCGCTGCGTTGCGCGGCGACGATGCGGACGTTGTCGAAGCGGACGCGCGCGTCGCCCGCCGCGGCGTGCAGGGTCAGTTCGACCGGTCCGCCGCCCTCCGGCACGGTGAACCAGGTGAACATCCGCTGGAAGCGGGTGGAGTGCTTGCGGTCGGCGGCGACGAAGTTGCCCGCGGTGGAGGTGTCGGTCCAGTTCGACGCGGTGATGCCGTCGGCGGTCCGTACCCGCAGGGCGGCCCGGCGCCGCTCCCCCGCCTTCGCGCCCACCTCGACCTGGACGGATGCGGCGTAGCTGCCGGGCGTCAGGCGGGTCAGGCGCTGGGAGACGGTGGCCGCGCCGCCCGCGCCGATCACCAGCTCGTAGTCGCCGAGCGGGCTGAGTCGTACGGAGGCGGGTCCTGTGGTCTGCCAGCCGTCCAGGGAGCCGGAGTTGAAGCCGGGGTCGTGGAGGGGGGTGGCCTGGCCCCAGTCCGGGTCGCCGGGGGCCGGGACCTTCGCGCGGTAGAGGACGTACGGCTGTGCGGCGTCCGCCTTGAGCCGGACCTCGCCGCGGCGCACGGGGACGTCGGCGACATGGACCCGGCCCTGGTCGGTGAGCCGGTACAGGGCGACTTTGGCGAGGCCCGCCCAGCCGCGCGGGAGCTGCCAGGTGCTGGTGCCGCCGCGCGCCGAGTAGTGGTAGAGCTTGTCGGGGTCGGTGGCCTTGCGGGGTTCCCAGGGCAGCAGATAGCGCCCGTCGGAGTAGACGACGCGGCCGTCGGTGGTGATGACCCGCTTGCCTCCGGTGTCGGTCACCGAGGTCGGTACCGGGCCGAAGAAGGTGATCTCGTGGTCGGCCCAGGTCTTGATGGGGTAGGCCTGGAGGTACTTGGCGGGCAGCGACTCGGTCCAGATCAGGTCGTAGAACGTCGCCCAGTCGGTCTTGCCGACCCAGCCCTCGAAGTTGCCGGTGCGGGGGATGCCGAGCAGCGTGGGCCACTTGTCGGCGAAGACGTCCTTGTGGTGGTTGCGGATGAAGCGGATCAGCCGGGAGTTGATTCCGCGGGCGGTGTCGGGGCCGTAGTCGGTCTCGGTGGCCCAGTGCGCCCAGAGGGCGGACCGCTCCAGGCCGTGGCCCCATTCGGTGGTGATGAGCCAGCCCTGGTCGCGCAGGGCGCGCTGGAGGCGGTCGGAGTTCCAGCCGGACTCGCGGAAGACGTCGATGTAGAGCGTGTTCAGGGCGGGGTCACTCTCGCGGCGCAGGTCGGCGAAGCGGCCGATGATGTCGCCGGAGACCAGGTCGCGGCGGGGGTCGATGCGGTAGCTCTGGTCGAGCCAGTCCCACTGCGGGTTGTTCTTGTCGACGAGGGTCTCGGAGAAGGCGTGGGCGACCGGGTAGGACTCGGTGGCGTTGACGTGTACGCCGAAGTCGCTGCCCCACTTTCTGCCTTCTCTGAGCAGGGTGTTGAGGTCGTCGAGGCCGCCCGCGCGTTTGTTGTGGTTGCCCGCGTAGTCGGGGTGGGCGGAGTCGTGGCCTTCTGACTGGTAGCCCTTGAGGAGGGTGTACTGGCGTAGCCCGTCGGTGGCGAGGGAGATCCGTTTGACCTGGTCGAGGGTGGCGAGGAAGGGGTTGGTGGCCTGGGAGGCGAAGTTGAAGGGGATGTGCGGGACGACCCGCAGGTGCTGTTCGTCGGCGCCGAGCGGCGTGACCATGATGTCGCGGAAGGCGATCGCGGCGTCCTGCCAGCCGACCTTTCCGTCGCCGGAGCCGTCGCCGGAGCGGTCGCCCGCGCGGTCGCCCGTGCGGTCGCCCGTGCGGTCGCCCGTGCGGTCGCCGGTGACGATGACGGTGGCGTAGGGCAGGGGCTCGGTGGCGTCCACGGGTGAGGTCGCGGCGCGGTGGGTCCACTGGCCGGGGGCGAGCTGGGCGGTGACCTGGCCGTCCTTGCGGACGGTGGTGTGCCACAGGCGGCCGTTCTCCCAGGTGGTGCCGTCGGCCGTGGTGGGTTTGTCGTAGACGGTGTTGGTCTCGATCGCGCCGCCGAGTGTGTCGTGGGCGAGTACGGCGTACGCGCAGCCGGTGGCGGTCGCGGCGGGGGTGTCGGCGGTGACCTTCAGGAGGGTGTCGCCGCTCTCGTTCTTGTCGAGTTCGATGCGTGCGGCGAGCAGGGTGGCGCCGGGTTGGTCGGCGCGAACGGAGAGCAGGGCGAGTGACGGGATCTGGAGGGTGCCGACGCGGAGCTCGGCGGTGTCGGCGATCTTGGTGATCCGCCAGTGGATCTGTCTGCCGTCGACGTGGATCTCGGCGTCGATCGCGGTGCCGCCGTCCAGGGCGAGGGTGTACGTGATGCGGTCGGTGCCGTGGGTGGCGGCGGTGACGTGGGGGGTGTGCGCGGTGCCGTCGACGAGGAGGGTGGTGACCGGGTCGGGCTGGCCGTGCAGCAGGGCGCCGGTGGCGCGGTCGGTGTAGGAGACGATGCGGGGGAAGCCGGTGTCGACGCGTACGTCGAGCTCCGTCGAGCGCAGCACGGCGTCGCCTTGACGGGCCACGGCTGGGGTGGCGGCCGAGGCGAGGCCGGGCAGTCCGACGGCTGCGCCGATCCCGGCCGCGGCTCCGGCGGCGACGATGGCGCGACGGCTGGGCGGACAGGTGGCTGAACGGCTGGGCGGACAGGTGTCTGACGGCTGCACGGCACTCCTCCTCAGGGCGGCGTTCGGTGCCCGTCACCTTGCGTCGGGTGGGGTCAACGCGCCCATGGACAAAGGAGTTTCAGCTGTTGGACTAACGCTCGTGTGTGCCATGCCGGGGGCGTGGCCGGTCCGTACGGCCCGTACCGGCACGCGCCCTCGTAGAGTGGAAGGTCCTTGGCCGACCTTGAGACGAGCTTCAGGGGGTGTACGGGTGGCGAACGGCGGACCGGTCGAGCACGGATACCCACATCTGGACACGGTGCGGTCGGCGATCACCGCGCTGTACAAGCGGCTGTCGTACGACACGATCCACACGTTCGCCACCAGTGTCGCCCCGGCCGATGTGGCCTTCTCCGATGTCGACGACCTGCATCTGGGGGTGCAGCGGGTGGCCAGGGTGATGGTGCAGCATCTGCGGCTGCCGGACGCCCGGATGATCGTCAGCTTCCGGGAGATGGAGCATGCGGCGAATGTCGAGCTGGCGGCGGGTCCTGAGTACTTCATCGAGCTGAACGACCGCTTCCGGCGCCATCGCCGGGACATCGGCGCGGCGCTGGCGCACGAGGTGATGCACGTCTATCTGCACCGCCTGGACCTCGCCTTCCCCGGCACCCGCGACAACGAGATCCTCACGGACACCGCGACCACGTATCTGGGTGCGGGCTGGCTGCTGCTCGACGCGTTCCGTGAGGACGGCGCCTCCTCGCAGAAGCTGGGCTACCTGACGCCGGAGGAGTTCGGGTATGTGCTGGCCAAGCGGGCGCAGGCGTTCGGTGAGGACCCGGCGATCTGGTTCACCAGTCCGCAGGCGTACACCGCGTACACGAAGGGTGCGGCGATGGCCCGCCGCGATGAGCAGCAGCCGCCGCTGATCGCCGCGGGCTGGTCGGGGCGGCGGCGGTACGCGAAGGACCGCCGGTACGCGCAGGACCACCGGGCGCCTGGTCCGGCGGCCGGGTCGCCTGGGCGGTACGCGTTCGACGGTCGGACTCCGCTGCGGGTGTCGTTTCCGTGCCCCACCTGTCAGCAGCGGATCAGGGTGCCGGTGCGCGGGCGGGTGCGGGCCCGGTGCGCGCTGTGCCGGACGGTCCTGGACTGCGACACGTAAGACACGTACGGGATGTAGGTCATGTACGGGATGTAGGACACGTACAGCATGTAAGACACGTACGGCACGTAGAGCGCGTACGAACAGTCATCCGGTGGCCCGTAGCGACTGAAGCATCCGGGAGAGGGCGAGCCGGGTGTCGGCGAGGTCGGCGGGGTCCTCCGACGAGGCCAGCCACAGCGCGGCCTCGTTCATCGCGCCGGACAGGAGGTGGGTCAGCGGCGCGACCGGCTGCGGTGTGATCACGCCTTGGTCGATCAGGGTGGTGAGCTGGTCGGTCAGATGCCGGGCGGACGCGGCCTCGTCCAGGGCGCGCCAGGCGGTCCAGCCGAGGACGGCGGGGCCGTCGATGAGCATGATCTGCTGGATGTCCGGGGCGGTGCAGACGGTGAGGAACGCCTGGCAGCCGGCGATGAGTTGGTCCCAGGGGTCGTCTTGGGCGTCGGCTGCGCGCGCGACCTGGTCGCCGACCTCCTGTTGCACCTCCTCCAGGACGCTGCGGTACAGGTCCGCCTTGCCGTCGAAGTGGTGGTAGAGCGCGCCCTTGGTGACCCCGGCGGCGCGGACGATCTCCGCGAGGCCGACGTCGCCGTAGCCGAGTGCCGCGAACAGGCGGCGGCTCTCGCGCAACAGAACCCGTCTGGTGTGTTCGCGTTGCTCTGCCCTGCTGCCGGTGCTCCGCGTCATCGCCTGCCCTCTGCGCCGCAATCCCTTGACCTACCAACGGTATGCGAATAGCGTAGCGGCACATTCACATACCGACGGTATGCGTAGGGGGTTTCCATGAACGCTTCCATGAACACTTCTATGAACGCTTCCATGAGACTGACCAGCCTGTATCCCGTGATCTGCACGCCGCGCCTGCGGGAGTCCCGCGACTTCTACACCGGACTGCTGGGGTTCGAGACGACCTTCGAGGCCGACTGGTACGTCAGCCTGCGGCGCCCCGGCCCACCCGATTACGAGCTCGCCCTGCTCGACCACACCCACCCGACCCTGCCCGAGGGCTATCGCACCCCCGTCCAGGGCCTGCTCCTGAACTTCGAGGTGGCGGATGTGGACGCGGAGTGGGAGCGGCTCGTGGTGCGCGGCCCGCTACGGGCCGAGCTCGAGCTCCGCAGCGAGGACTTCGGGCAGCGCCACTTCATCGTGGCCGACCCGAGCGGCGTACTCATCGACATCATCACCCCCATCGAGCCGACCGAGGAGTTCGCGGAGCAGTTCACGCCCTCCGCCCCATAACGTTTTGCGTCGGCGGCCCGTCCCGAGCGAGGGTCGAACCATGCGCAACGACCAGACAGCGGACCAATCCGGGCTCGTATCCGGGCTCGTATCCGAGCTCTTCGGTGCCGTGTACGACGGCGCCGACGACGAGGTCGTACGGCTGCTGCGTGCCGGGGTGAGCGCCGAGGCGATGGACGCGGACGGGGTGACCGCGCTGTACGTTGCGGCGGTCACCGACGAGCCCGGCATCGTACGGCTGCTGCTGGCGGCCGGGGCGCATCCCGACCGGCTCAGCGAGGGGACGGACCTACCGCTGTGCGGGGCGGCGTGCGGCGGTCACACCGAGGTCGTACGGTCTCTGCTGGCGGCCGGGGCGCGGGCCGACCTGGCCGAGGAGTTCGGGTTCACCGCGCTGAGCTGGGCCGTGCAACTGGGGCGCGCCGCGGTGGCCGAAGCCCTGCTCAGCGGTGGCGCGGACCCCGGGCTGCCGGGCCCCGACGGCAGGCCGCCGCTGGTCGCGGCCGCCTGCCGGGGCTCGGTGGATACGGTGCGGGCGCTGCTGCGGCACGGGGCGACCGAGCGCAGGGCGGCGCTGGACGAGGCACGGCGGTGGTTGGGCCGGGACATACCGGGCGAGCTGCGGCGCACGCTGGCGGAGGGCGAGAGGGACGAGATCGTCGTACGCGAGGTACCCGAGGGCGAGGGCGTCACCCTGATCGCCGAACTATTCCGCGACGACGAGTCCTGCGCCGGCCGGGAGCAGCAGACCGGACACGGCGCGATCGCCACGCTCCTGGAACGCGACCTGGGCCTCCGCTCTCCCTTCGGTGAACTCCTGGACCGCGCCCTGCCGTTCCAGGACCCGCAGAACGAGAACTGGACGGAGTCGGTCGCCGAACTCCAGCGCCGCGGCGACGAACCCACCTACCGAGCGGCGGCCGCCCTGACCCGCTCCCCCGAGCCCTGGCGCCGGGTGTTCGCCGTGGACGTCCTGGCCCAACTGGGCTTCACCGAGGGCGAGCACCCGTTCGCGGCGCGGGCACTGCCCCTGCTGCGGGATGCGGCGGCCACGATTCCCGGCCCCGACTCGACCGACACCGACACCGACTCGACCGACGCGGACGCCGACGCCGCCCAGTCGCAGCTGATCCAGGCCCTGTTGCTGGCGTTCGCGCACTACGGCGACCCCGTCGCGCTCGACGACGTACTGCGGTACGCCGGGCATCCGGACGCGGCCGTGCGTCGCCGTGTCGCCTTCGCGCTAGACGGGCTGCTGCCCGCTGGGCACAGCGCGGGGACCGAGGTGCTGATCGCACTGTCGCGGGACGCGGATGCGGAGGTGCGCGACTGGGCAACCTCCGCCCTGGCCGGGGCCGACACGGCGTCCGACGCAGAGCCCGACGCGGGGTCCGACGCAGAGCCCGACGCCGTGCGCGACGCGTTGGCCGCGCGGCTGGCCGACCGCGATCCGACCGTTCGCGCCGAGGCGGCCAGGGGACTGGCGCTACGGGGTGACCCACGGGCCCCCGACGCGCTGCTGCGGCTGCTCGAAGGCGCGGACCCCGGCGGATACGCGTACGCCACGGCGCAGGAGGCCGTGGACGCCATCGGGGATCCGGGGCTGCGGCGCCGACTGCGCCAGACCGTGTCCCGCTACCGCGGCTGAGGCCGCCTGCCGTAAGAGCCTGTCTTTGAACCCCCGCCTGCGCCCGCGCTCCGCGCGGACGACGGGGGTTCAAAGACAGGCTCTAAGGTCCCGCGAGCGCGCCTCTCCCCTCCTCGGGCAAGGGCTGCTATCTTCCCGGCCTAACAAACGTTAGGTCGGATTTCGGCCTGGCCAGCCCCACCCCGCACGTGCGACGCACCCTGCCGACACCAGGGTGATTCCCCTCTCCCGCATGGGAGTTCAGCGATGCACCTTTCCCGACGCGCTCTGCTGAGCACCGCGGCCACCACCGTCGCCGCGGCGGCACTCGCCCCGCAAGCGGTGGCCCACTCGCGACGGCCGCCCGTCTCACCGGCCCCGAAGTCCGTACGGCACATCCCCCTGGAGGGTGCGGTCAATGTCCGTGACCTGGGCGGCTACTGGACCATCGACGGCAGCCGGGTGCGGTACGGGAAGGCGCTGCGCGGCGATGAGCTCGGCAAGCTGACCGACGCCGACGTGCGCACGATCGGCGACCTTGGCCTGGAGCGGGTGGTGGACTTCCGCGTCCCCTTCGAGGTCGACCGCAACGGGCCCGACCGGCTGCCGCCGGATGTCACCCCGGTGGCCAGACCGGTCAGCGACCTGGGGCTCTACGCCCATCTGCTGTCCGTGATCAGCTCGGCCGACCCGGTACGGCAGGAGGAGGCGCTCGGCGGCGATCGCGGCGCGGAGCTGATGCGCGGGATCTACCGCGCGTTCGTCACCGATCCGGACAACCGCGCCCGGTTCGCCGAGACCCTACGGGATCTGGCGGGTGGTGTGCGCGGGCCGCTGCTGTACCACTGCACCTCGGGCAAGGACCGTACGGGTTGGGCGAGTTACGTCCTGCTGCGGGTGCTGGGCGTGCCGGGCGCGCTGGCCGAGAAGGACTTCCTGCTCTCGAACGTCTTCCGCGCGGAGGCGGATCGGCGCACGCGTGAGGCGTTGCGCGAGCTCGGCCTGATGCAGAACCCGGATCTGCTGATTCCGGTCCAAGAGGTGCGCATGACGTACCTGGAGGCGGCGCTCGACCAGGCCTCGCGGGACTTCGGCGGCCTGCGCGGCTACGTCAGGGACGGCCTGTCCCTGGACACCCGGACGCTACTCGGCCTCCGGTACCGCCTGGTGGATTGAATCTCCGCCATCCCGCCCCGGACCCCGGTCCTCAAGTGCCGGACGGGCTGAATTTCAGCCCGTCCGGCGCTTGAGGACGAGCCCGGAGGGCGTTCCGGGGGTCTGGGGGCTTGCCCCCCGATTCGGGAAGGGGCGGGATCGGGGAANCGGCCCGGCGCTTGCGGACGAGCCCGGAGGGCGTTCCGGGGGTCTGGGGGCTTGCCCCCAGTTACGGGAAGGGGCGGGATGGGGGAAGAAAAACCCCCGTCACGCAGCCGTGCGCCGACCGCCGCCCTGCGCCCCGCCCGCGGGACGCCCACGCCGCGCCCGGCTCTGGCCGCCACCCTGCCCCGAACCCTGCGCGCGACCCTGGCCGCCCTGACCGCCGCCAGCGCCACCGCCACCGCTGCGCCGCCCCCGCGACCGCCGCGACGCCGAAGCCGAGGACGACGACCCCGACTTCGACCGCTGCTGCGGCTGCGCGGGCTGCGGAACCTCGACCGTCACCGGCACACCAGACGGCTCCCGCGCGCCCGTGATCCGGCTGAGCTCCTCGTCGCTCGACTTGACCCGCGCCGTCTGCGGAGTGATCCCCGCATGCGACATCAGCCGAGTCATCTCCCGCTTCTCCTCGGGGAGTACGAGCGTGACGACGCTGCCGGACTCCCCGGCGCGCGCGGTGCGCCCACCGCGGTGCAGATAGTCCTTGTGGTCCATCGGCGGGTCGACGTTCACCACGAGGTCCAGGTCGTCGACGTGGATGCCGCGCGCCGCGACGTTCGTGGCGACCAGTGCGGTGACCTGCCCGTTCTTGAACTGGTCCAGGGTCCGGTTGCGCTGCGGCTGCGAGCGTCCGCCGTGCAGCGCGGCCGCCCGTACCCCACTGGCGAGCAGCCGCTTGGCGAACCGGTCGGCCGCCCGCTTGGTGTCCACGAACATGATCACGCGGCCGTCGCGGGCCGCGATCCGCGTGGCGACGGCCTTCTTGTCGGTCTCGTCGGCGACGTGCAGGACGTGGTGGTCCATGGTGACGACCGCGCCCGCGGACGGGTCGACGGAGTGGACGACCGGGTCGTCGAGGAACATCCGGACCAGCCGGTCGATGTTCTTGTCCAAGGTGGCCGAGAACAGCATCCGCTGCCCGCCCTCTTCGACCTGCTTCAGCAGCGCCGTGACCTGCGGCATGAAGCCCATGTCGGCCATCTGGTCGGCCTCGTCCAGGACGGTGATCGCGACCTGGTCGAGTCGGCAGTCGCCGCGGTCGATGAGGTCCTTGAGCCGCCCGGGCGTCGCCACCAGCACTTCGGCGCCGCGGCGCAGCGACCCGGCCTGCTTGCTGATCGACATTCCGCCGACGACCGTGGTCAGCCGCAGCTGTACGGAGGTGGCGTACGGCGCCAGCGCGTCGGTGACCTGCTGCGCCAGTTCGCGGGTCGGTACGAGGACGAGGGCGAGCGGCGCCTTGGGCTCTGCGCGGCGGCCCGCGGTGCGGGCCAGCAGGGCGAGGCCGAAGGCGAGGGTCTTGCCGGAGCCGGTGCGGCCGCGGCCGAGTATGTCGCGGCCCGCGAGCGAGTTGGGCAGGGTCGCGCCCTGGATGGGGAAGGGCGCGGTGACGCCCTGGGCGGCGAGGGTCTTGAGCAGGGCGGCGGGCATGTCGAGCGCGTCGAAGGTCTCGACGGCGGGCAGCGCGGGGACGACGGTCTCCGGCATGGCGAACTCGCCCTGCGGGGGCATGGAGCGCTTGGCGGGGCCCTTGCGGCCGCCCTGACCACCCTGGCCGCCCGATGCGCGGCCTCCCGGTGCCCGTCGGCCTGAGTTCCGCGGGGGGTTGCCCGCGGGCTTCTGGGCGGAAGACCTCGCGGCGGTGTTCCGGGTGCGGACAGGACGTGCGGAGCTGCTCATGCGGTGTTGCCTTCCCTAGGGGTACTGAAGATCTGCGTACGGCCGAAAATGGGCCAGCGCGGCAGATGTGTGCCGGGCGCCGCGAGCCCGGTCAAAGCCTCAGTACTCTCCTGAGCCTTTGGACAGCAGAAACCGGGGCCCGCACCGTGTAGGTGCGAGCCCCGGCTGCGAGACTGCGTTTTCCGGGGGATCACCCCCGGACCCCCGGCCGGCCAGGCAGGTCAGCCGGGGTGCACGTCCGGGCTATCAGGCCGGGACGATGTTCTCCGCCTGCGGGCCCTTCTGGCCCTGCGTGACGTCGAACGTCACCTTCTGGCCCTCCTGCAGCTCACGGAAGCCCTGGGTGGCGATGTTCGAGTAGTGGGCGAAGACGTCAGCGCCGCCACCGTCCTGCTCGATGAAGCCGAAGCCCTTTTCCGAGTTGAACCACTTCACGGTGCCAGTAGCCATGTCATTCTCCTAAATAAATGGGGCAGATCCGGAACCCGCACTTTACGAGTTCCTCGTCGCCGCATTGAGCCCCATCATCACCGGAGAAGCCGGAAAACAATAATGCGCCTGAGGAACATTCCCGTCAGGCGCACATAAAGTTCATGGGTACCAAAACTGCAACAGGGCAACCATAGCACGATCTCGGGGCCGGTCCCCGCGATGAGGGCTACGTCTCATCTACGGCGATTCCGTCCAGGACCATGGACAGGTACTGGCGGGCGATTTCCTCGGGGCTGTGCTGGCCGCCGGGCCGGTACCAGGAGGCGGCGACCCACACCGTGTCGCGTACGAAGCGGTAGGTGAGCCGGACGTCCAGGTCGGCGCGGAAGGCACGGGCGGCGACGCCTCGCTCCAGGGTGCCGAGCCAGGCCTTCTCGAACTTCTGCTGGGACTCGACGAGGTAGCCGAAGCGCGGTTGCTCGGCGAGGTGGTGGGACTCCTTCTGGTAGATGGCGACGGCGGCGCGGTGCCGGTCGATCTCCCGGAAGGACTCGGTGACCAGGGCCTTGAGGGTCTCGCGGGGGCCGAGGTCGGCGGCGAGTACCGCGTCGTAGCCCTCCCAGAGCTCCGTGAGGAAGCTGGCGAGGATCTCGTCGAGGATCGCCTCCTTGGAGTCGAAGTGGTAGTAGAGGCTGCCCGCGAGCATCCCCGCCTCGTCGGCGATCTTCCGCACGGTGGTGGCGTTGTAGCCCTGGGCGGCGAACACCTCGGCCGCGGTGGCGAGGAGTTCGCGGCGGCGCGCGGGGCCCGGCCTGGCGGCCTGCTTCGTGGCCTGCTTGCTGGTCGGCTTGCTGCTGTTCGGCACGGGCCCATTGTCCGCCCCGCGCGCGCTCAGTGGTGCCGCTCGCTCTCGGCGATCTCGCGGTACTCCCCCGCCGTGGCTTTGGGAACCTGCGCGGCGGGCCCGTACATCGCGCGCGCGAGCCGTGCCCGCAGCTTCTCGGAGCGCTTGAGGCGGCGTTCCACGCCGTTCCTGTCGACGAGCGGTCCCGGGTCGTAGGGTTCGGGCGGATCGTGCGCGGTGAGGGTGTACAACTGGCCCTGGGGCAGGGGTTCGTGGACTTCGATGAACTCACCGTGCGGCAGGCGCTTGATGGTGCCGCTCTCTCTGCCGTGCAGGACCTTGTCGCGGTCCCGGTGCTGCAGGGCCAGGCAGATCCGTTTGGTGATGATGAAGGCCAGTACGGGGCCGACGAAGCAGGCGATGCGGACGAACCAGGTGATATGGGTGATCGACAGGTGGAAGCGGGTGGCCCACAGGTCGTTGCCGCCGCCGATCAGCAGGACCGCGTACAACGTCAGCCAGGCGACGCCGAGCCCGGTGCGGACGGGGGCGTTGCGGGGGCGGTCGGCGATGTGGTGTTCGCGTTTGTCGCCGGTGACCCAGGCCTCGAAGAACGGGTAGACGGCGATCGCCGTCATGATCAGCGGGAAGAGCATGAAGGGGATGAAGACCCCTAGTTGCAGGGTGTGGCCCCAGGCGTTGATCTCCCAGGCCGGCATCACCCGGATCAGCCCCTCGGAGAAGCCCAGGTACCAGTCGGGCTGGGCGTTGGTGGAGACCATGTCGGGGCGGTAGGGGCCGAGGTTCCACACCGGGTTGATGGTGGCGAACGCGGAGAGCAGCGCCAGGACCCCGAAGACCAGGAAGAAGAAGCCGCCCGCCTTGGCGACGTAGATGGGCATGAAGGGGGCGCCGACCACCCGCTTCTCGGAGCGTCCGGGGCCCGCGAACTGGGTGTGCTTGTGGTAGAAGACCAGGATCAGGTGGAGGACCACCAGGCCGAGCATGATCCCTGGCAGCAGCAGGATGTGGAACATGTAGAACCGCGGGATCATGTCGGTGCCGGGGAACTCTCCGCCGAACAGGAAGAAGGAGATGTACGTCCCCACCACCGGGATCGACAGAAGCGCGCCCTGCGCGAAGCGCACCCCGGTGCCGGAGAGCAGGTCGTCGGGGAGCGAGTAGCCGGTGAGGCCGGTGAGCAGGGCGAGCATCAGGATCGTCCAGCCGAAGATCCAGTTCAGCTCGCGCGGCTTGCGGAAGGCGCCGGTGAAGAACACCCGCATCATGTGCACCAGCAGTCCGGCGACGAAGACCAGGGCGGCCCAGTGGTGGATCTGCCGGATGAGCAGGCCGCCGCGTACCTCCATGCTGATGTCGATGGTGGATTCGTACGCCCGGCTCATCTGGACGCCGTTCAGTGGCGCGTACACGCCGTCGTAGACGACTTCGGCGCTGCTCGGCTCGAAGAACAGGGTGAGGTAGATCCCGGTGAGGATCAGGATGAGGAAGCTGTAGAGGCAGATCTCGCCCAGCATGAACGACCAGTGGTCCGGGAAGACCTTGCGCATCTGGGTCTTGGCGACCGTGTAGATGCCGAGGCGGCCGTCGGCCCAGTCGGCAAGGCGCTCGCCTTTGGCCGGTTGGGCCTGTCGGCCACTTTCCAGGGTGCGCTCGGTGTGTCCACTCATGCGGGTCCCTTCCAGGCCCGTCCAGGGTAAACAGGGCAGCCGCGGCTGCCAACAGCCCCTAGGCCAAAAGGCCCTAGCCCGTAAGGGTTTGGCGACCCCACCCGCCGCGCGACTAGCCCGTCTGGTCCTGGAAGGCGGGCAGCTCGAAGACGCGGGTCTTGGCGGTGTCGTCCATCAGCTCGACCAGGGGCAGGACCAGCTCCCACAGGTCCCGCTTGTCGACCTCGCGGGCGAGTGCGTCCAGGTCCCGGTCGCCGAGCGCGCCCGCCGCGTCGGCGACGGTCTTGCGGGACGGTTCGGGCAGCAGCTCGACCAGGGGCAGGAACTCGGCCCACAGGGCGGTGGCGACCACAGCCCGGACGATCCCGGTCAGCACCTCGGCGGAGCGCAGTGCGGGCAGTACGGCGACGGTCCGCCGCTCCTGCTCGCTCAGCAGTGCGACCAGGGGCAGCAGCGCCTCCCACAGGTCCTGCTCGGCGACGACCGTGACGAGGGAGTCCAGCTCGCGCTCGGGGCGGGCGGCGGCCAGTGAGGCGATCACGCCGCGCTGCTCGCCGGTGACCATCCCGGCGACCGCGAGCGCCTCGGGCCACAGGCCGTCGGCGCAGGCCGAGCCGATGACGGCGGCCAGCCGCTCGGGGCCCATCAGCTCGATGATCCGGCCGAGCCGGTCGGCCCGGTCGATGGCGAAGCCGGTCTTCAGGACGGTGGCGTCGTCGACCTGGGGCAGGATGCGGGTGAGGGCGGAGTCGCGCAGGTGGCCGACGAAGCGGCCCATGGTGAGGTGGTCGCCGCGTTCGGCCAGGGCGACGGCGATCCGGACGAGGAGGTTCTCGTCCAGCCGGTCGACGATGCTGGGGATGCGGCGCGGGTCGAGGTGGCCGCAGGACTCGGCGGTGAACGCGACCGGCAGCTTCTCGATGATGTCCGCGGCGCGCGCGGGCTCCAGGCGGCCCGCGACGGCGGCGGCGAGCCGGGGCCCGAGGGCCTTCTGGGAGATGGCGGCGGCGACGCCCGCGGGGACGAGTTTGGTGGCGGCGGCGATCTTGTCGAGCATGTCGGGCGCGCGGTCGTAGAGCGCGGTGACGGACTGCTCGCGGAAGCGGCGTACGTCGTCTGGGGGCAGGTCCGCCAGGAAGGCGACGTGGTCCGGGTCGGCGTTCAGCAGGCGGGCGATCTTCTGGGTCTCGGCGCGGCTCTGGAGCTTGTCGATGGTGGTCACGGCCTGCCCCTTAGCGGAAGAGAATGCGACGGACGGGCCCGCGGGCCAGTGCGGGGACCAGTTTCAGAGCGTCTTCGGCGGCCTCGTTCAGGCCCAAGGCGCGGCTCTCGCGCTCGCGGCGCAGGGCGTCGGCCAGCAGCTGTAGCTGCGCGGGCTCGAGCGTCTGGAAGCTGTCGGGGGGTGCGGTGCCCAGTTCCGTACTCAACTGCGCCGGCGCTTCGGTGCTCACGGGTCCTCCCCAAGGGGGTCAGCGGCTGAGCGGCTCGGTGCCGAGGCTCCCGCTCGTTTGACTATTAGTCAATAGCGGCCTCAAGACCGCGTCCCGGGCGCCACAACCGTTCCCCTGAGCCTTACGCTGTGCGGCATGAAGCGTGCCAGTTGCCTGTTTTTCGCGATCGCTCCGCTAGCGACCCTTGCCTTCTTCCTGTTCGGACCGAGCTCAGGATCGGATGATTTCCGGGCAAAGAACAAGGAAAGCGGACAGAAGAGCGACGCCGAGGACTGGGAGCGGGACAAGAAGGCCGCCGAGAGCGACGCGCTCGACAAGCGCATCGCCAACCTGCCGCCGGGCCTCGCGGCCCCGGACAAGCGGGAGCTCGCCCTGCGTCTGGTGTCGACGGCGCACGGCTCCACGCTCGACTGGAAGCAGATGTACGCGTCCATCGGCGACAGCGGCGAGGGCGCTGGCTACTGCGCGGGCATCGCCGGTTTCTGCTCGGGCACCAACGACATGCTGTCCTTCGTCGAGCGCTACACCAAGAAGCAGCCCGACAACGGCCTCGCCGACTACCTGCCCGCGCTGCGCGAGGTGAACGGCTCGGACTCGCACGAGGGCCTGGACCCGGACTACCCCAAGGCCTGGGCTGATGAGTCGGCCAAGCCCGCCATGCGCAAGGCGCAGGACGAGGCCCTGGACCGGTTCTACTTCAAGCCCGCCGTGCGGATGGCGAAGATCGACGGCCTCGGCACGCTCGGCCAGTTCATCTACTTCGACGCGATGCTCCAGCACGGACCCGGCGCCGACGCCTCCGGCTTCTACAGCATCCGCAAGACCGCGATGGCCAAGGCCGACACCAAGGCCAAGGGCGGCGACGAGACCGCGTACCTGGAGGCCTTCCTCGACGTACGGCGTGACGTCATGAAGCAGGCGAAGCGCAAGTCGCAGCGCGAGACCAGCCGGATCGACACCGCGCAGCGGGTGTTCCTGCGCGACGGCAACCTGGAGCTGAAGACGCCCCTGGAGTGGAAGATGTACGGCGAGACCTTCCGGGTCCCGTAACGGTCAGGCCCGGGGACCGCGCGGTCCCCGGGCTCGGTATCCGACTCAGCCCTTCACCGCTCCCGCCGCGAGCCCGGAGCCGAGCCTGCGGTGGACGATGATGAAGAAGATCATCACCGGCGCGGTGACCAGCGTCGAGCTGGCCATGACAGGACCCCAGGCCGTGGAGTTCTCCCCGAAGAACTGGAAGATCCCCACCGCCGCCGTGTAGTTGTCGCTGCTCTTCATGAACGTGTACGCGAAGACGAACTCGTTCCACGCGGTGATGAAGGCGAAGATCGACGTGGCCACCAGGCCCGGCGCCACCAGCGGCAGCAGCACCGACCGGAACATCCGGAACCACGACGCGCCGTCGATGTAGGCGGCCTCCTCGACCTCCTTGGGGACGGTGGACACAAAGCCGCGCAGGGTCCAGATCGCGAACGGCAGGGACAGCGCGATGTAGACGATGCTCAGGCCCAGCAGGCTCTCCAGCAGGTCGTAGTCGCGCATCTGGAGGTAGAGCGGGATGACCAGCGCCTCCAGCGGGACCATCTGCACCACGAGGATCATGAGCAGTACGGACGTACGGAAACGGAACTTGAAGCGGGCCACCGCGACGGCCGCGAAGAGCGCCAGCAGCGCGGCCCCCAGGATGGTGCCGATCCCGATGATCGCCGAGTTCAGCAGATAGGTGCCGAAGTTCCCCTTCTCGAAGGCGAACGTGAAGTGCTCGAAGCTCAGGCCGCTGGGCAGCAGGTCCGAGCCGCGGGTGAGCGCCTTCGGATCGAGGGCGGTGGAGACCATCCAGTACACGGGGAAGAGCGCGAAGACCAGCAGGGCGGCGACGGCGGTCGCGAGACCGAAGCGCGCCGCGGGTGTGCTGCGGCGGGTGCTCACAGATCCTCCTCGCCTTGTCGGAACAGCGTGCGGATGTAGACGATCGTGATCGCCAGGAGCAGCAGGGTGAGCAATACGGCCGCGGCCGCGCCCGTACCGTAGTCGCTCTTGGCGAAGGCCTCGATGTACGAGAAGACGCCGAGGTTGTAGACGTCGGGGTTGGAACCGTCGCCGCCCGGCATCAGGAAGATCTGGGTGAAGACCTTGAAGTCCCAGATGGTGGAGAGGATGGTCACCACCAGGAAGACCGGCCTGATGGTCGGTACGGTGATCTGCCAGAACCGCTGCCAGGCGTTGGCGCCGTCGATCATGCCCGCCTCGTAGAGCTCCTTGGGGATGGTGAGCAGCCCGGCGAGCACGGTGATGGCGACGAACGGGAAGCCGTGGTGGACGACGTTGAGCGTGGCGATCGCGTAGAACGGCACCCGCTCGGTGAACCAGTTGGTGGTCTCCGGGTCGATCAGTCCCAGGCCTGCTGCGAGGTGGCTGAACAGGCCGTCCTCCGGCTGGAAGAGCCAGATCCACACATAGGTGCCGGTGACGGCGGGCATCGCCCAGGCTGCCATGATCGCCAGTGAGCAGATCAGCCGCCAGACCGGGCCGAGCCGGTTCAGCAGCAGTGCCACCAGCGTGCCGACGACGACGGTGAGTCCGACACACGCGAACGCGAAGAACACGGTGTTGGGCAGGACCGTCTTCCACAGCAGTGAACTGGTGACCAGCTCCGCGTAGTTGTCGAAGCCGGTGTAGGTGCCGACGCCGCCGCCGAACTTGACCTCGTACTCCTGCAGCGAGAGCTTGCCGACCTGGATCATCGGCCAGAGCAGCAGGCCGGCGAGTACGACCAGGGCGGGGGCGAGCAGCAGCCACGGGCGGGTGAGGGTGATGAGCCGTTTGCGGCGGCGGGCGGCGGTGTCGGGGGCGGGAGGTTCGGNGCACAACACGCAACGCGTCACCGAGCTCACAGCAGTGCGGCGACGAGCTCTACGGCGGCGGGACGCTCGTCACCCATGGCGGAGATCCACACGCCGCGGCGCCCGCATCCCTGGTCGGGGACATGCGGGCGCCGCGTCAGGTCCGTACTCCGTTGTACGGAACGTCAGTGGGGTACTGCGTCAGTGCAGGACTGCGCGTACCGGGTCAGACCGTCAGCGAACGGTCCGTGGGGCGGATCGGGGCCGGGAGGTCGCTGGCGCCGGTCAGCAGGCGGTCGACGCCGCGGGCCGCCGAGCGGCCTTCGGCGATCGCCCAGACGATCAGCGACTGGCCGCGGCCCGCGTCACCGGCGACGTACACGCCGGGGACGTTGGTCTGGAAGTCGGCATCGCGGGCGATGTTGCCGCGCGCGTCGAGCTCCAGGCCGAACTGCTGGACCAGGCCGTTCTCGGTGTCCGTACCGGTGAAGCCCATGGCGAGGGTCACCAGCTGGGCCGGGATGACCCGCTCGGTGCCGGGCTTCTGCTCCAGCTTGCCGTCCTTGAACTCCACCTCGATCAGGTGCAGGGCCTGGACGTTGCCGTCCTCGTCGCCCTCGAAGTGGGTGGTGGAGACGGAGTAGACCCGCTCGCCGCCCTCCTCGTGCGCCGAGGTGACCTTGTAGAGCATCGGGAAGGTCGGCCAGGGCTGGCCCGCCGGGCGGTCCTCGCCGGGCTTGGGCATGATCTCCAGCTGGGTGACCGACGCGGCGCCCTGGCGGTGGGCGGTGCCCACGCAGTCGGCGCCGGTGTCGCCGCCGCCGATGACCACGACGTGCTTGCCCTCGGCGGTGATCGGGGGCGCCACGTAGTCGCCCTCCTGCACCTTGTTGGCCAGCGGCAGGTACTCCATCGCCTGGTGGATGCCGCCCAGTTCGCGGCCCGGTACGGGCAGGTCGCGGGCGGTGGTGGCACCGGCGGCGATGACCACGGCGTCGTAGCGCTTGCGCAGGTCGGTCGCGTTCAGGTCGCGGCCGATCTCGATGCCGGTACGGAACTTGGTGCCCTCCGTACGCATCTGCTCGATGCGCCGGTTGATGTGCACCTTCTCCATCTTGAACTCGGGGATGCCGTAGCGGAGCAGGCCGCCGATGCGGTCCGCGCGCTCGTATACGGCCACCGTGTGACCGGCGCGGGTCAGCTGCTGGGCGGCGGCCAGACCGGCCGGGCCCGAGCCGATGACGGCGACGGTCTTGCCCGAGAGGCGCTCGGGGATCTGCGGCGCGACATCGCCGTTGTCCCACGCCTTGTCGATGATCGAGACCTCGACGTTCTTGATGGTGACGGCCGGCTGGTTGATGCCGAGGACGCACGCCGACTCACACGGAGCCGGGCACAGACGGCCGGTGAACTCCGGGAAGTTGTTGGTGGCGTGCAGTCGCTCGGACGCCGCCGACCAGTCCTCGCGGTAGGCGTAGTCGTTCCACTCGGGGATCAGGTTTCCGAGCGGGCAGCCGTTGTGGCAGAACGGGATGCCGCAGTCCATGCAGCGCGAGGCCTGCTTGGAGATGATCGGCAGCAGCGAGCCCGGAACGTAGACCTCGTTCCAGTCCTTGAGGCGCTCGGGGACGGGGCGGGTCTCGGCGACCTCGCGGCCGTGGTTCAGAAAGCCCTTCGGGTCAGCCATGGGTCGCCGCCTCCATCATCTTCTCGGTGATCTCGGACTCCGGGAGTCCGGCTCGCTCGGCGGCGTCCTTGGCGGCGAGCACTGCCTTGTACGTGCTGGGGATGATCTTGCTGAACCGGCTCACGGCCGTGTCCCACTCGGCGAGCAGCTTCTCGGCGACGGTGGAGCCGGTCTCCTCCTGGTGGCGGCGCACCACGTCGTGCAGCCACTGCCTGTCGGCGTCGTCGAGGCTCTCGACGGCCGCCGCGTTACCGGAGTTGACCTGGTCCAGGTCGAGGTCGATCACGTACGCGACGCCACCGGACATACCGGCCGCGAAGTTACGGCCCGTCTCGCCGAGCACCACCGCGTGGCCACCGGTCATGTACTCGCAGCCGTGGTCGCCCACGCCCTCCGAGACGACCGTGGCACCCGAGTTACGGACACAGAACCGCTCGCCGACCCGGCCGCGCAGGAAGATCTCGCCACCGGTCGCGCCGTAGGCGATGGTGTTGCCCGCGATGGTCGAGTACTCGGCGAGGTGGTCGGCGCCGCGGTCCGGGCGGACGACCAGACGGCCGCCGGAGAGGCCCTTGCCGACGTAGTCGTTGGCGTCGCCCTCCAGGCGCAGCGTCACACCGCGCGGCACGAAAGCGCCGAAGGACTGGCCCGCGGAGCCGGTGAAGGTGATGTCGACGGTGTTGTCGGGCAGGCCCGCGCCGCCGAACTTCTTGGTGACCTCGTGGCCGAGCATGGTGCCGACGGTCCGGTTGATGTTCCGGATCGCGACCTGGGCGCGGACCGGCTGCGCGTCCTCGGCGGAGTTCGCGGCCAGCGCGTCGGCGGCGAGCTTGATCAGCTCGTTGTCGAGCGCCTTCTCCAGGCCGTGGTCCTGCTCGATCAGCTGGTGGCGTACGGCGCCGTCCGGAAGGTCCGGGACGTGGAACAGCGGTTCCAGGTCCAGGCCCTGGGTCTTCCAGTGGTTGACGGCCCGGTCGGTGTCGAGCAGCTCGGCGTGGCCGACGGCCTCCTCGATGGAGCGGAAGCCTAGCTCGGCGAGGATCTCGCGGACCTCTTCGGCGACGAACTCGAAGAAGTTGACGATGTACTCGGCCTTGCCGGAGAAGCGGTCCCGCAGCTCCGGGTTCTGCGTCGCGATGCCGACCGGGCAGGTGTCCAGGTGGCAGACGCGCATCATGATGCAGCCGGAGACCACCAGCGGCGCGGAGGCGAAGCCGAACTCCTCGGCGCCGAGCAGCGCGGCGATGACCACGTCGCGGCCGGTCTTCAGCTGGCCGTCGGTCTGGACGACGATACGGTCGCGCAGGCCGTTGAGCAGCAGGGTCTGCTGGGTCTCGGCGAGGCCGAGCTCCCAGGGGCCGCCCGCGTGCTTGAGCGAGGTGAGCGGCGATGCGCCCGTACCGCCGTCGTGTCCCGAGATGAGGACCACGTCCGCGTGGGCCTTGGAGACACCCGCGGCGACGGTGCCGACGCCGACCTCGGAGACCAGCTTCACGTGGATACGCGCGGCCGGGTTGGCGTTCTTGAGGTCGTGGATCAGCTGAGCCAGGTCCTCGATGGAGTAGATGTCGTGGTGCGGCGGCGGCGAGATCAGGCCGACACCCGGCGTGGAGTGCCGGGTCTTGGCGACCCACGGGTAGACCTTGTGTCCGGGCAGCTGGCCGCCCTCGCCGGGCTTGGCGCCCTGGGCCATCTTGATCTGGATGTCGTCCGCGTTGACCAGGTACTCGCTGGTCACACCGAAGCGGCCGGAGGCGACCTGCTTGATGGACGAGCGGCGCGCCGGGTCGTACAGGCGCTCCGCGTCCTCGCCGCCCTCACCGGTGTTGGACTTGCCGCCCAGCTGGTTCATGGCGATGGCGAGGGTCTCGTGCGCCTCCTGGGAGATGGAGCCGTACGACATGGCGCCGGTGGAGAAGCGCTTGACGATCTCCGAGACGGGCTCGACCTCGTCGATGGAGATCGGCTGGCGTCCCTCGCCCGCCTTGCCGTTCTTATTTGTCTTTAGGGCGAACAGGCCGCGCAGCGTCATCAGCCGCTCGGACTGCTGGTTGACCCGGTCCGTGTACTGCTTGAAGACGTCGTAGCGGCGGTTGCGCGAGGCGTGCTGCAGCCGGAAGACCGTCTCGGGGTCGAACAGGTGCGGCTCGCCCTCGCGGCGCCACTGGTACTCGCCGCCGATGTCCAGGGCGCGGTGCGCGGAGGGGACGCCGGAGGCCGGGTAGGCCTTGGCGTGCCGGGCGGCGACCTCGTCGGCGACGATGTCGATGCCGACGCCACCGAGCTTGGAGGTGGTGCCGTTGAAGTACTTCTCGACGAAGTCCTGGTCCAGGCCGATGGCCTCGAAGACCTGTGCGCCGCGGTAGGAGGCGACGGTCGAGATGCCCATCTTGGACATGACCTTCAGCACGCCCTTGCCGAGGGCGTAGATCAGGTTGCGGATGGCCTGCTCGGGCTCGATGCCGGGCAGGAACGTACCGGCGCGGACCAGGTCCTCGACGGACTCCATGGCCAGGTACGGGTTGACGGCGGCGGCGCCGTAGCCGATGAGCAGCGCGATGTGGTGCACCTCGCGGACATCGCCGGCCTCGACGAGCAGGCCGACCTGGGTGCGCTGCTTGGTGCGGATCAGGTGGTGGTGCACGGCCGCGGTAAGCAGCAGCGAGGGGATCGGCGCGTGCTCGGCGTCCGAGTGCCGGTCGGAGAGCACGATCAGCCGGGCGCCGCCCTCGATGGCGGCGTCGGCCTCGGCGCAGATCTCCTCGATCCGGGCGGCGAGGGTCTCGCCGCCGCCGGAGACCCGGTAGAGGCCGGAGAGCGTCGCGGCCTTCATGCCGGGCATGTCGCCGTCGGCGTTGATGTGGATGAGCTTGGCCAGCTCGTCGTTGTCGATCACCGGGAAGGGCAGCGTGACGCTGCGGCAGGACGCGGCGGTCGGCTCGAGCAGGTTGCCCTGCGGGCCGAGCGAGGAGTACAGCGAGGTGACGAGCTCCTCGCGGATGGCGTCCAGCGGCGGGTTGGTGACCTGCGCGAACAGCTGGGTGAAGTAGTCGAAGATCAGCCGGGGGCGCTCCGACAGGGCCGCGATCGGGGTGTCCGTACCCATCGAGCCGAGCGGCTCGCCGCCGGTCTTGGCCATCGGCGTGAGCAGGATGCGCAGCTCTTCCTCGGTGTAGCCGAAGGTCTGCTGGCGGCGGGTGACCGAGGCGTGGGTGTGCACGATGTGCTCGCGCTCGGGCAGGTCCTCCAGCTGGATCTCCCCGGCCTCCAGCCACTCCCGGTACGGCTGGGCGGCGGCGAGGCCGGCCTTGATCTCGTCGTCCTCGACGATGCGGTGCTCGGCGGTGTCGACGAGGAACATCTTGCCGGGCTGCAGGCGGCCCTTGCGGACCACCTTGGCCGGGTCGATGTCGAGCACGCCGACCTCGGAGCCGAGGACGACCAGGCCGTCGTCGGTGACCCAGTAGCGGCCGGGGCGCAGGCCGTTGCGGTCGAGGACCGCGCCGACCTGGGTGCCGTCGGTGAAGGTGACACAGGCCGGGCCGTCCCAGGGCTCCATCATCGTGGAGTGGTACTGGTAGAAGGCGCGGCGTGCCGGGTCCATCGAGGCGTGGTTCTCCCAGGCCTCGGGGATCATCATCAGCACGCTGTGCGGCAGCGACCGGCCGCCGAGGTGCAGCAGTTCGAGCACCTCGTCGAAGGAGGCCGAGTCGGAGGCGTCGGGGGTGCAGACCGGGAAGATCCGCTCGATGTCGCGCTCGGTGCCGAAGAGGTCGGAGACGAGCTGGGACTCGCGGGCCTTCATCCAGTTGCGGTTGCCCTTGACCGTGTTGATCTCGCCGTTGTGCGCGACGAACCGGTACGGGTGGGCGAGCGGCCAGCTCGGGAAGGTATTCGTCGAGAACCGCGAGTGGACCAGCGAGATCGCGGAGGCGAAGCGGCGGTCCGAGAGGTCGGGGAAGAAGGGCTCCAGCTGGCCGGTGGTCAGCATGCCCTTGTAGACAATCGTGCGGGCGGAGAGCGAGGGGAAGTACGTCCCGGCCTCGCGCTCGGCGCGCTTGCGCAGGGCGAACGCCTTGCGGTCCAGGGCGATTCCGGTGCTCTCGCCGTCGGCGACGAAGAGCTGGCGGAACTGCGGCATCGTCGAGCGGGCGGAGGCGCCGAGCAGCTCGGGGGCGACCGGGACCTCGCGCCAGCCGAGGACGTTCAGGCCCTCCTCGGCGGCGATGGCCTCGATCTGCGTGACCGCGTCCGCGGCGGTGTCCTGCGGCAGGAAGGCGATACCGACGGCGTACGCACCGGCCTCGGGCAGCGGGAAGTCGCTGACCTCGGCGAGGAAGGCGTGCGGGACCTGGAGCAGGATGCCCGCGCCGTCACCCGAGTCGGGCTCGGAGCCGGTGGCGCCGCGGTGCTCGAGATTGCGCAGTACGGTCAGCGCCTGCTCCACCAGCTCATGGCTGGCAACACCGGTCAGGGTGGCCACGAACCCGACACCACAGGCGTCGTGTTCGTTACGGGGGTCGTACATTCCCTGCTGGGCAGGGCGACCGTCCATGGGCGACCAGGCGTCGGAACGCATCGGCTCTCCCGTCGTCGTCGTGGCAGATGTGCAGTGCCGAGGGACGACGTTGGCCCTCAAGGCGTTCAAATTTCGTGCAGGTTACATGATGAAGCGATTCTCGGGAATCGGATACTTCGTTCCACCATGTGGACACCGCTCATAGCGGCGAGTGAGGGACCAATGCGGACAGGTCGATGACCGTCGGCCCGTGGCGAGCGAGCTTCATTGCCCGCGGCGCTTACGGCTCATGCCCGGCGATTAAGGAATCGAAACCGCCGAGTAACGACTAGTTATGCAAGGACCTGTATAGACCCGAAGTTGCTCATCCTAGGGCCGCACCGAACGCCGTGCCCAGGACGTACGTCACACCCGCCGCCGCACCTCCCAGGGCGAGCTGCCGCAGCCCGCTGTACCACCAGGTGCGCGCCGTGACCCGCGCCACCACCGCACCGCACACGAACAGCCCGGTCAGCGCCACCAGCACCGCGGGCCACAGCGCGCTGGCGCCCAGCAGATACGGCAGTACGGGCAGGATCGCGCCCAGCGCGAAGGCGCCGAAGGACGACCCCGCGGCCAGCAGCGGCGAGGGCAGCTCGCCGGGGTCGATGCCAAGCTCCTCGCGGGCGTGGATCTCCAGCGCCTGCTCCGGGTCCTTGGACAGCTGCCGGGCGACCTCGCGGGCCAGCTTCGGCTCGACGCCTCGGGACTCGTAGAGCGCGGCGAGCTCGTTCAGCTCGTCCTTGGGGTGCTTGCGCAGCTCACGGCGTTCGACGTCCAGCTCGGCCTGGACCAGGTCGCGCTGCGAGGCGACCGAGACGTACTCCCCTGCGGCCATCGAGAAGGCACCGGCCGCCAGACCGGCGAGTCCGGTGAGGATGATGACCTGCTGCGACACCGAGCCGCCCGCGACACCGGTCATCAGGGCCAGATTGGATACCAGGCCGTCCATCGCGCCGAAGACGGCGGGGCGCAGCCAGCCGCCGTTCACATCGCGGTGCGTGTGGTTGTCGCGGTGCGCTTCGTGCAGCGCCGCCGCGTTGTCGATCACCGGCATCCTGGCCCCCTCGTTACTGCCTCCAGCACCGAAAGTACGCGCGAAAAACGGCTCTCGCCAGCAAGGAAGGCCGTACTTACCAGGGCGGTTGGGGGTGGTTCGGCGACGGAAAGGGCCCCCGCCGGACCGTGGTCCGACGGGGGCCCAGGCCCGTGTTTCGGGGTCAGCCCTTGTTGGCCGACTTGGCTTCGCCGTCCGGGGCCGCCGTCGACTCATCGCCGTCAGAGTCGGCGTCAGAGTCAGAGCCGGGTGCGGTGTCGGAGTCGGCCTCCGACGCGGTGTCGGCGCCGTCCGCCTTGGCTTCGGTCTTGCCATCCGCCTTGGCGTCGGGCTTGGTTTCCGACTTGGGGGCGGCCTTCGTGTCGGCCCCGGCGTCAGGCTTCGGGGCCGCCTTCGCCTTGTCCGTGGCATCCGCCGCGGCGTCGGACTTGTCATCGGACTCGGCATTGGACTTGTCCGAGGTCTTGGCGTCGGCGTCGGACTTGGCAAGAGCCGAGCCCTTGGGCTTGTCCGCGTCGCCGGACGCCCCCTCGCCCTGGTCCGCCCCCGGCTCCACGATCTCCTCGCGCCCCGGCCGCAGCCGCGCCGACACGACCATGTACACGACGGCGAGGATGAAGACGATGATCGACATCCAGACGTTGAACCGCAGCCCGAGGACGTCGTTCAGCTGTACCGCGTCGACGCGCATGTACTCGATCCAGCCACGTCCCGCGCAGTACGCCGCGACATACAGGGCGAAGGCCCGCCCGTGCCCGAGCTTGAAGCGCCGGTCCGCCCAGATCACCAGCAGGGCCACACCGAGTACCCAGAGCGACTCGTACAGGAAAGTGGGGTGGTACGTGCCGGGCACCCGGCCGCCGTCGGTGCGCGTGATCTCCAGCGCCCAGGGCAGATCGGTGGGCCGCCCGTACAGCTCCTGGTTGAACCAGTTGCCCCAGCGGCCGAGCGCCTGGGCGATGGCGATACCGGGCGCGATCGCGTCGGCGTACGCGGGCAGCGGGATACCGCGGCGGCGACAGCCGATCCAGGCGCCCAGCGCACCGAGCGCGATCGCGCCCCAGATGCCGAGGCCGCCCTCCCAGATCTTGAAGGCGTCGACCCAGTTACGGCCCTCGCTGAAGTACAGCTCGTAGTCCGTGATGACGTGGTAGAGCCGTCCGCCGACCAGGCCGAAGGGCACCGCCCAGACAGCGATGTCGGCGACCGTGCCGACCCGGCCGCCGCGGGCGACCCAACGCCGCCCGCCGAGCCAGACAGCGGCGAAGACACCGAGGATGATGCAGAACGCGTATCCACGCAGAGGCACGCCGAAGGGGACGATCTCGCCCTTGGCCGGACTGGGAATGAAGGCAAGGATTTCCATGGCGGTGCCGACGCTACCCTGCCGGGCGCGATGCGCGGCAATCAGCCCGGCTTACGGCTCCGTAACTACTTCGCGGCCTCCTCGACCATCGTCTTCAGCTTGTCGGGGGTGAGCGGGTTCTGCTGGTCCCCGAAGATGTCCTTGCCGTCGAGCAGCACGGTCGGGGTGCCCCGGAAGCCGCCCGCGCGGAAGGCGTCGTTGGACTTGCCGACCCAGCTGTCGTGGGTACCGTCCTCGACGCACTGCTTGAAGGTGGCGGTGTCCAGCCCGTCCACCTCGCCGGCCAGCTCGATCAGCTTGCTGTTCTCGGCGAAGGCGTCGTCCGATTCCGCGGGTTGGTTCTCGAAGAGGACGTCGTGGTACGGCTTGAACTTCCCGGCGTCCTGGGCGCAGCCCGCGGCGTTGCCCGCGCGCAGCGAGCCCTGGCCGCCGAAGTTCCCGTCGATGATGGTGGCCAGGCGGTACTCGACCTTGAGCTGGCCCTTCTCGGCGAGCTCGTCGATCGTGGGGTTGTAGGCCTTCTCGAACTGGGCGCAGGCCGGGCAGCGGAAGTCCTCCCAGATGGTGAGGGTCGAGGAGGCGCCGTCCTCGCCGACCTGGATCGTGAGGCTGTCCTCACCGGTCGCGCCCCCGGGGGCGACGACGGGCCCCGAGGTGTCCTTCTTGTCGCCATCGGACCCCGCGGCGATCACCCCGATCACGGCGGCCAGGCCCAGGACACCCACCACGGCCGCGGCCACGATCAGCGTGCGGCGGCGCCGCTCCCGCGCCTTCTGCTTCTCGCGCTCCATCGCCAGGCGTTCGCGGGCGGTGCGCTTTCCCTCACGGTTGTTCTCGCTCACATCCCGCAAACGAACCGGGGAGGCACCAGCGTGCCTCCCCGGTCCCAGGTCCACTCGTACGGGTTACGCGTTCCTGCGCACGCCCTCGGCGAGCTCGCCCGCGAGCGCACGGACCGCCACCAGACCGGCGGCCTCGTCCGGGGCGTCCAGCATCCGCTGGACGAACGCGGAGCCGACGATCACACCGTCGGCGAAGCCCGCGACCTCGGCCGCCTGCCGGGCGTTCGAGACGCCGAGCCCGACGCAGACCGGCAGGTCGGTGGTGGCCCGGGTGCGGCGCACCAGGTCGGCGGCCTGGGCGCCGACCGACTCACGGGTGCCGGTGACGCCCATCAGCGAGGCGGCGTACACAAAGCCGGAGCCCGCCTCCGTGATCTTCGCCAGGCGCTCGTCCTTGCTGCTCGGCGCGACCACGAAGACCGTGGCCAGGCCGTGCTTCTCGGCGTGCTCGCGCCACTGCGCGGACTCCTGGACCGGCAGGTCGGGCAGGATGCAGCCCGCGCCGCCCGCCTCGGCGAGCTCCGCGGTGAACCGCTCGACGCCGTAGCGGTCGATCGGGTTCCAGTACGTCATGACGAGCACCGGCTTGCCCGTCGCGGCGTGCGCCTCGCGGACCGTGCGCAGTACGTCGGCGATCTTCAGGCCGCCGCGCAGGGCGATGTCGTCGGCGGTCTGGATGACCGGACCGTCGAGCACCGGGTCGCTGTGCGGCAGACCGACCTCGACGACGTCGGCGCCTGATTCGAGTACGGCCTTGACCGCCTCGATCCCGCCGTCGACGGACGGGAAGCCCGCCGGGAGGTAGGCGATCAGGGCGGCCCGGTTCTCGGACTTGGCCCGGGCGAGGGTGTCGCTCAGCAGTTGGATGTTGCCACTCACTTGGTGTCACCCTCCCCGTCGTACAGCCCGAAGTAGCGGGCGGCGGTGTCCATGTCCTTGTCGCCGCGCCCGGACAGGTTGACGATGATCAGCCCGTCCTTGCCCAGCTCCCTGCCGACCTCCAGGGCCCCGGCCAGCGCGTGGGCGCTCTCGATGGCCGGGATGATGCCCTCGGTCCGCGACAGCAGGCGCAGTGCCTGCATCGCCTCGTCGTCGGTGACGGCGCGGTACTCGCCGCGGCCGGTGTCCTTGAGGTAGGCGTGCTCGGGGCCGATGCCCGGGTAGTCGAGTCCGGCCGAGATCGAGTACGGCTCGGTGATCTGGCCCTCCTCGTCCTGCAGGACGTACGAGCGTGAGCCGTGCAGGATGCCGGGTTCGCCCGCGGTCAGGGTCGCCGCGTGCTCGCCGGTCTCCACTCCGTGCCCGGCGGGCTCGCAGCCGATCAGGCGTACGTCGGCGTCGGGGATGAAGGCGTGGAAGAGGCCGATGGCGTTGGAGCCGCCGCCGACACAGGCGACGGCCGCGTCCGGCAGGCGTCCGGCCCGCTCCAGGATCTGGCGCCTGGCCTCGACGCCGATCACGCGGTGGAAGTCGCGCACCATGGCCGGGAAGGGGTGCGGTCCCGCCACCGTCCCGAACAGGTAGTGGGTGCGGTCCACGTTGGCCACCCAGTCGCGGAACGCCTCGTTGATGGCGTCCTTGAGGGTCCGGGAGCCGGACTTCACGGCGATCACCTCGGCGCCGAGCATCCGCATCCGGGCGACGTTCAGCGCCTGGCGCTGGGTGTCGATCTCGCCCATGTAGATGGTGCACTCAAGGCCGAACAGCGCGCAGGCGGTGGCGGTGGCGACGCCGTGCTGGCCGGCGCCGGTCTCGGCGATCACCCGGGTCTTGCCCATGCGCTTGGTGAGCAGCGCCTGGCCCAGGACATTGTTGATCTTGTGGGAGCCGGTGTGGTTGAGGTCCTCGCGCTTGAGGAACACGCGGGCGCCGCCGGCCTGTGCGGCGAACCGGGGCACCTCGGTGAGGGAGCTGGGGCGTCCGGTGTAGTTGACCAGCAGGTCGTCGAGCTCGGCCGCGAACGCGGGGTCCGCCTTGGCCTTCTCGTACTCCACGGCGACCTCGTCTACGGCGGCGACGAGGGCCTCCGGGATGAACTTGCCGCCGAACGCGCCGAAGTACCCTTCGGCGCTGGGGACTTGACCCTCCGGGTCGGGGATGAAGAATTCGCTGGGCATGTGCGCGATGCTCCTACGTGGGCGTGGTTGGTCACGGTTGCGGTGCGGGCGTGCGCGCCGTAGGTACGGGGATTCCTTCACCCCACCCCGCCCCTTACCGAAACTGGACCTCAATTTGAGCCCGTCCGGCGATTGAGGACGAGCCCGAAGGGCGATCCGGGGGTCTGGGGGCTTGCCCCCAGTTACGGGAAGGGGCGGGGTGGGGGAAAACGTCCCCTACCGGCGCACGGCCTCGCGCCATCGCATCCCGTTGACCTGCCCCGGCTCGGAGCCGATCACATACCGCACCCGGCGACCGTGCACACGCCGCGCCGGCGCCCGGCAGCCGCGAGGGCGGCAACCGGGTGCGAGGCGGACGGCGATGGGCATGGCGGCGTCAGCTCCGCCCGTGGCGCAGGGCCGGGTGGGCGCCCGCGGCGACCAGGTCGACCACCGCGGCCTTCGGGTCGCGCCCGGTGACCAGGGACTCGCCGACCAGCACCGCGTCCGCGCCGTCGTTGGCGTAGGCGATGAGGTCATGCGGCCCGCGGACCCCGGACTCGGCGATCCGGATGATGCCCGCCGGGATCTCGGGGGCGACCCGCGAGAAGGTCGAGCGGTCGACCTTCAGCGTCTTCAGGTCGCGGGAGTTGACACCGATGATCTTCGCTCCGGCCGCGACCGCCCGCTCGACCTCCTCCTCGTCGTGCACCTCGACGAGCGGCGTGAGTCCGATGGACTCCGCGCGCTCCACGAGCGAGACGAGGGCGGGCTGGTCGAGGGCCGCCACGATCAGCAGGACGAGGTCGGCGCCGTACGCCCTGGCCTCCCACAGCTGGTACGAGGTGACGATGAAGTCCTTGCGGAGCACCGGGATGTCGACGCGGGCGCGCACCGCCTCCAGGTCGGCCAGCGAGCCGCCGAAGCGGCGCTGCTCGGTGAGGACGGAGATGATCGCCGCGCCGCCCGCCTCGTAGTCGGCGGCGAGTCCCGCCGGGTCCGCGATGGCGGCCAGGGCGCCCTTGGACGGGCTGGAGCGCTTGACCTCGCAGATGACCTTGACGCCGTCGCCACGCAGTGCGGCGAGCGCGTCCTTGGCCTGGGGGGCCTTCGCCGCACGCTCCTTGAGCTCGTCGAGGCTGACGCGCGCCTGCCGTTCGGCGAGGTCCTCGCGGACGCCTTCGATGATCTCGTCGAGCACACTCACGCGAGCGGCCCCCTTCCCTGACAGCGGACTGAAACTTCAGCGGACTGAAACTGATCCGATGGGACCCTGCCTGAGCAGGTGACCCGATGGTCACTGCGATGGTATCCGCAGGAGAGCGAAGGCTCCGCATCCGGTTGACGCCGGTCCCACTGGTTGGACGTCCATCGGCTACGGCGCGAGCCAGGCCCCGAAGGGCAGATTGCGTACGACACTGAACACCAGCAGCACCGCGCCGATGCTCCACTGGTGGGCGTTGCGCAGCGCGATCCGCAGCGGGCGCCCGCGTGCGGCGCGGGTCACCCACAGGACCCAGATCGCGGCGAAGGCCACGAAGGCGGCGACGGCGAACACGTTGGCGCCGAGCGCGGCCGGAAGGTCTCCGTTGGCGAAGGCGTGGGCGCTGCGCAGGCCGCCGCAGCCCGGGCAGAGGATGCCGGTGAGCGCGAGGAGCGGGCACGCGGGGTAGTGCCCCGGCTCGTTCGGGTCGACCGTGCCGACGTAGGCGAAGGCGCCGACGACCGCGCCGAGCGCCCCTACGGGCACCAGCAGCCGTC
This sequence comes from Streptomyces sp. E11-3, assembly GCF_046540415.1. Lineage (NCBI taxonomy): Bacteria > Bacillati > Actinomycetota > Actinomycetes > Kitasatosporales > Streptomycetaceae > Streptomyces > Streptomyces sp. E11-3. The sequence continues at coordinate 1,382,481 of NZ_JAZGRL010000002.1, forward strand.
GTGTCACCGCGAGCGCACCGCGCGGCTGGTCCGGCGTGACCGCGGGGTCCGGCTGGGCCACTGCGTGTTCTGCGTTCACCCGTGCATTGTGCCCCGGCGCGTGCGTGGGCGCGCGATGGCCCCCGGCGAAAGCGAAGGGGCGGAACCGGTGATCCGGTTCCGCCCCTTGCGCGGTGTGTCGTGGCGGTCAGCTCTCCTGCGGAACCACCTGGTGCCGGACGGCCTTCGGCTGGCCGAGGCCGGCGGCCCGCATGATCATCCCAACGACGCCGCCCAGGAGGACCACGACCAGGCCGGCCCAGAAGCCCACCGGGTTGGCCATGACCATGAAGGCACCGGAAACGCAGAAACCGATGAAGGCGATGATGACACCGGTCCAGGCGGCCGGGGTGTGTCCGTGGCTCGTGCCCGCCATGACGTGCTCCTCGTAGTAAAAGTCCAACGCTCCCCGCCATTGTCCCGCACCGGAGACCGGGCAGGACGCCGGGGGCCTGTCATCCGTGTCACTCCGTCGGAGACGAACCTAACCGGTGGGGTGCTCGCCCCTAGCCGGTGGGGTCCTCGCCCCGGTCGAGGGCCTTCCAGAGGTCCTCGGGGCGGTCCGGGTCCGGTGCCTTGGTGCGTTTCGCGGCCGGTGCGCCGGTGCGCTCGTAGCGGCCGGACATGGCGGGCCAGCGCGTCCCGAACCAGAGGGCGAGCACGCCGGCGCAGAGGATCAGCAGGCCGCCGCCCCCGGCGACGTAGGGCCACGCGGTGTGGGCGATGTCCACGGCGGTGGCCCCGGCGTCGCCCGTGGTGGTGGCGGCCTGCTCGTCGAGCGCCGTGCTGTCGCCCGCGCCGGTCAGCGCCGCGAGCACGATGCCCGCGCCGCTCAGCGCGAGCAGCGCGGACACCAGGTACCGGCCGGTTCTGCGGACCGCGAAGACCGCGACCAGCGCGGCGAGCCCGACGATGGCCAGCGCCGCGGGTGCCCCGGTGACGTCGCTTCCCTTGGCCACCTGGTGCAGCGCGCCGCCCGCTGTGGCGGCCTCGCCTTCGGCCCAGGTCTGCCGGGTCGCGAGCAGCACCACGGTGGCGCCGACGGCGCCGAGGAGCAGCGCGGCGGCGAGGCTGCGCCGCCCGCCGCGCTCACGGGACTGCGGCTGTGCGGTTGCTCGGGGCTGGGGCACGGCTGGCTGCGGTACGGCTGAAGTCACCCCTCCACTATCCATCACCCGATCGGGAAACCCGCCGCCCGGGCCCTCATACGTCGTACAGGCGCCCGGCGGTGTGGACCGCGCGCAGCACCGCCGCCGCCTTGTTGCGGCACTCGGTGTCCTCGGCGACCGGGTCGGAGTCGGCGACGACACCCGCTCCGGCCTGGACGTACGCGGTGCCGTCGCGGAGCAGGGCGGTGCGGATGGCGATGGCGGTGTCGGAGTCGCCCGCGAAGTCCAGATAGCCGACGCAGCCGCCGTACAGGCCGCGCCGCGAGGGCTCCAGCTCGTCGATGATCTGCATCGCCCGCGGCTTGGGTGCCCCCGACAGGGTGCCCGCGGGGAAGCAGGCGGTCAGCACATCGAAGGCCGTACGGTCCTCGGCGACCTTGCCGGTGACGGTGGAGACGATGTGCATCACATGCGAGTACCGCTCGACCGACATGAAGTCGACGACCTCGACGGAGCCCGGCTCGCAGACCCGGCCGAGGTCGTTGCGGCCCAGGTCGACGAGCATCAGGTGCTCGGCGCGCTCCTTGGGGTCGGCCATCAGCTCGTCGGCCAGCTCGGTGTCCTCGCGCGGGGTCGCACCGCGCGGCCGGGTTCCGGCAATGGGGTGCACCATCGCCCGTCCGTCCTCGACCTTGACCAGCGCCTCCGGGCTCGACCCGACCACGTCGAAGCCGTCGAAGCGGAAGAGGTACATGTACGGCGAGGGGTTGGTGGCCCGCAGTACGCGGTAGACGTCCAGGGCGCTGGCGTGGCAGGGCGCCTCGAAGCGCTGGGACGGCACCACCTGGAAGGCCTCGCCCGCGCGGATGCGCTCCTTGATGTCCTCGACCGCCGTCTGGAAGTCCTCGCCGCCCCACAGCGCGGAGAACTCCGGCAGTTCGGACGCCGGGAGCGCCGCCGGGTGCTGGGCCACCGGGCGCGCCAGGTCGGCCTGCATCGCGTCGAGCCGGGCGACCGCGTCCGCGTATGCCTCGTCGACGCCGGTCTCCAGGTCGTTGTGGTTGATGGCGTTGGCGATCAGCAGCACCGAGCCGCTGAAGTGGTCCAGTACGGCGAGGTCGCTGGTGAGCAGCATGGTGAGCTCGGGCAGCTTCAGGTCGTCCCGCTCGCCGGGGCCGATCTTCTCCAGGCGGCGCACGATGTCGTACCCGAGGTAGCCGACCATGCCGCCGGTGAACGGCGGCAGCCCGTCCACGCGGTCGCCGACCAGGTCACGCGGGGTGTGCAGGGCCTCGACGGTGGCGCGCAGCGCCTTCAGCGGGTCGCCGTCGGCGGGGACGCCGACGGGCGGGGTGCCCTGCCAGTGGGCCTGGCCGTCCCGCTCGGTCAGGGTCGCCGCGCTGCGGACGCCGATGAAGGAGTAGCGCGACCAGGAGCGGCCGTTCTCCGCGGACTCCAGCAGGAAGGTGCCGGGGCGCTCCGCGGCGAGCTTGCGGTAGAGCCCGACGGGGGTGTCACCGTCGGCCAGGAGTCGGCGGCTTACGGGGATGACGCGGCGGTCGGCGGCGAGTTTGCGGAACGTCTCGAGATCCATGTCGGCCGACCCTACTGACCGAGCGGGAGCACGTCGGAATCGAAGCAGGTGCGGTCGCCTGTGTGGCAGGCCGCGCCGATCTGGTCGACCTTGACCAGGACGGTGTCCGCGTCGCAGTCCAGGGCGACCGACTTGACGTGCTGGAAGTGACCGGACGTGTCGCCCTTGACCCAGTACTCACCGCGGCTGCGCGACCAGTACGTACAGCGCCCGGTGGTCAGGGTGCGATGCAGCGCCTCGTCGTCCATCCAGCCCAGCATCAGCACCTCTCCGGTGTCGTACTGCTGGGCGATGGCGGGGACGAGCCCGTCGGCGCTGCGCTTGAGACGCGCGGCGATCTTGGGGTCCAGGTGGCTCGGCTGCGAGGGCGTGCTGGTCATGCGCCCCATTGTGCGCGATGGGACTGACAGCGCGGGGCATCCGTCCGGTCACCGGGACACCGGCCGGAAACTGCCGCGATGGCGCCGTGATGCCGTCGTGTTGCCCTTCGGAGGCGTGGCGGCATGGCAGGCCGGGCGGTACCGCCGTAGGCTTGCGGCCATGTCGACCCATGCCAAGCGTGAACGACTGCTCCTCGCCGACCTGTTGGAGGCGGCAGGTCCTGATGCCCCGACGCTGTGCGGGGACTGGAACACCCGTGACCTGGCCGCGCATGTGGTGGTGCGCGAACGACGCGCGGACGCCGCGGGCGGAATCGTCATCAAGGCGCTTGCCGACCGGCTCCAGCGGGTGCAGGCCGAGTTCGCCGAGAAGCCGTACGAAGAGCTGATCCAGCTGATCCGTACGGGCCCGCCGAGGTTCTCCCCGTACGCCCTGAAGCAGATCGACGAGGCGGCGAACGCCGTCGAGTTCTATGTGCACGCCGAGGACGTCCGCCGCGCGCAGAAGGACTGGACACCGCGCGAGCTGGACCCGGTCTTCGCCGACGCCCTGTGGTCACGGCTGGAGAAGGCGGCCCGGGTGCTCTGCCGTGGCGTCCCGGTCGGCCTGGTGCTGCGCCGCCCGGACGGCCAGACGGCGGTCGGCCACAAGGGCACCCCGGTGGTGACGGTGACCGGTGAGCCGGGCGAGCTGACGATGTTCGCCTTCGGGCGGCAGGATGTCGCCGATGTGCAGAAGGAGGGCGACGAGGACGCCATCGAGAAGCTGCACGGGACCAAACAGCTCGGTCTCTGAGGGCCGCGGGCCGCTGCTTTGAGGCCTGCGGGCCGGTGCTCCGAGGCCTGCGGGACGCTGCTCACCCTGGGCTGTCAGCGGGGCAGTTCGCCCAGGGATGTTACCTGGCTCACATTTCGGATTCATGATCCACATACTGAGAGCGGTCTGGCAGCCTGCTGTCATGATCGAGACCTCAGCGAGTTCAGTGACCCCCGCACCGTGGACCGTGGCCGTGCTCGGCCCCGGCGGAATCGGCGGCCTCGTCGCCGCGCTGTTGGCCCGTGCCGGACACCGGGTGATCTGCCTGGCGCGTGAGGAGACCGCCGCCGTACTGGACGAGCGGGGGCTGTCGTTGCGCAGTGGGCAGTTCGGCGATTTCACCGTACGGGTGGAGACGGACACCCGGCTGCGGGAGCCCGTCGACGCGGTGGTCGTCGCGCCCAAGGAGACCGCGCTGCTGTCGGCGCTCGACCGGGTGCCGCGTGAGGCGCTTGGGTCCGCGCTGGTGATACCGCTGCTCAACGGCGTGGAGCACGCCGCCGTGCTGCGTGAGCACTATCCCGCGTCCCAGGTCGTCCCCGGCACGATCCGGGCCGAGTCGACGCGGGTCGCGCCGGGTGTCATCGAGCACGGCACGCCGTTCGCGAAGATCGAGGTGGCGAGCACGACCGCGGACCACGCGCGCGTGGAGGCGTTCGCGGACGTGCTGAGCGGGGCCGGGTTCGAGGCGGCCGTGCGGGCGGACGAGTCCTCGATGCTGTGGGGCAAGTTGTCCATGTTGCTGCCGATGGCGCTGCTGACGACGCGGTACTCGGTGCCGATCGGTGGGGTGCGGGGTGAGCACCGGGCGGAACTCGTCTCAGTGCTCGATGAGTTCAAGCGGGTTGCGGAGGGGGTGGGCGCGGCGGTCGACACCGATGCGGTGCTGGCGTTCATCGACGCCGCGCCGGAGGAGATGCGGTCGTCGATGCAACGGGATGCCGATGCCGGACGGCCGCTGGAGATCGACGCGATCGGCGGGGCGTTGCTGCGGGAGGCCGCGCGGCAGGGGGTGGAGGTGCCGGTGACGGCGAAGCTCGTCGCGGCGCTGGGTGGCTGAGGTCAGGGATTCTGGATTCAGCCTCGCCGGACGGGCTCCACGGAGCCCGTCCGGCGATTGAGGACGAGCCTCACCGCACCGGGTACCCAGCCCCCCGCAGCGTGTCCTTGACCTGGCCGACCCGCAGATCGCCGAAGTGGAAGACCGACGCCGCCAGCACCGCGTCCGCGCCCGCCGCGATCGCGGGCGGGAAGTCGGCGAGCCGCCCCGCTCCCCCGGACGCGATGACCGGGACGGTGACGTGCTGACGGACCGCCGCGATCATCTCGATGTCGTAGCCGTCCTTGGTCCCGTCCGCGTCCATCGAGTTGAGCAGAATCTCGCCCGCGCCCAACTCGGCCGCCTGGTGGGCCCATTCGACGGCGTCGATCCCGGCGGACCGGCGCCCACCGTGGGTGGTCACCTCGAAGCCCCCGGAGGCGGTGCGGCGCGCGTCGACGGACAGCACCAGGACCTGCCGCCCGAAGCGCTCCGCGATCTCCCGGATGAGCTCGGGGCGGGCGATCGCGGCCGTGTTCACGCCGACCTTGTCGGCACCCGCGCGCAGCAGCTTGTCGACATCGTCGGCGCTGCGTACGCCTCCGCCGACGGTCAGCGGGATGAAGACCTGCTCGGCGGTGCGCCGCACCACGTCGTACGTGGTCTCGCGGTCGCCGGACGACGCGGTGATGTCCAGGAAGGTGAGCTCGTCGGCGCCCTCGGCGTCGTACACCTTGGCCATCTCGACGGGATCGCCCGCGTCGCGCAGGTTCTGGAAGTTGACGCCCTTGACGACCCGGCCGTTGTCCACGTCCAGGCAGGGGATGACTCGTACTGCCAGGGTCATGACTGCTCAGGCTCCTCAGTGCCGTCCGAGGCCGCTGCCCAGATGGCTTCTTCTTCCGCGTCGGATGGCCCGTCGAAGGCCTCCAGCTCCACTTCGACCAGGATGCGCGAGTCGACGAAGCCGGACACGACGACCATGGTCGTCACGGGGCGTACGGAGTCGAAGAACTCCTGGTGCGCCCGCCCCACCGCGTCGACGTCGCGCGCGTGGGTCAGATACATACGGGTGCGGATCACGGACTCGGCGCCGAGCCCGAACTCGCCGATCGCCGCAAGCGCATGCGAGAACGCTCGTCGGGCCTGCTCATACGGGTCGCCCTCGCCATGCAGCACACGGCCCTCGAAGGACGTCGTACCGCCGACCACGACCCGGTCACCCGCCGCGACGGCGCGGGCGAACCCGAAGGACTCCTCCCAGGGGCTTCCGCTCTGCACCCGCCGTATGGCATCGGACGTCATGACGACACGGCCTCCAGCGCCTCTTCCAGCGTGAACGCCTTGGCGTACAGCGCCTTGCCGACGATGGAGCCCTCCACGCCCTGCGGAACGAGCGCGGCGATGGCGCGCAGGTCGTCCAGCGAGGAGACACCGCCGGAGGCGACGACCGGGCGGTCGGTGGCGGCGCAGACGTTCTTCAGCAGCTCCAGGTTGGGGCCCTGCAGGGTGCCGTCCTTGGCGATGTCGGTGACGACATAGCGGGCGCAGCCCTCGGAGTTGAGGCGCTCCAGGGTCTCGTAGAGGTCGCCGCCGTCGCGGGTCCAGCCGCGGCCGCGCAGCGTGGTGCCCCGTACGTCGAGGCCGACGGCGATCTTGTCGCCGTGCTGGGCGATGACCTTGGCGACCCACTCGGGGGTCTCCAGGGCCGCGGTGCCGAGGTTGACCCGGGTGCAGCCGGTGGCGAGGGCCGCGGCGAGCGTGTCGTCGTCGCGGATGCCGCCGGACAGCTCGACCTTGATGTCCATGGCCCCGGCGACCTCGGCGATCAGGGCGCGGTTGTCGCCGGTGCCGAACGCGGCGTCCAGGTCCACCAGATGCAGCCACTCGGCGCCGGAGCGCTGCCAGGCCAGGGCGGCCTCCAGCGGGGAGCCGTACGAGGTCTCCGTACCGGACTCGCCGTGCACCAGACGGACGGCCTGGCCGTCGCGGACGTCAACGGCGGGAAGGAGTTCGAGCTTGGAGGGCTTGGACATCAGAGCGTTCCGATCCAGTTGGTCAGCAGCTGGGCTCCGGCGTCGCCGGACTTCTCGGGGTGGAACTGGGTGGCCCACAGTGCGCCGTTCTCGACGGCGGCGACGAAGGGCTCGCCGTGGGTGGTCCAGCTGACGCTGGGGGCACGCAGCACGGGGTTGGTGATCTCCAGCGACCAGTCGTGGACCGCGTAGGAGTGCACGAAGTAGTAGCGGGCGTCGGCGTCCAGGCCCGCGAAGAGCTGGGAGTTCGCGGCGGCGTCCACGGTGTTCCAGCCCATGTGCGGGACGACCGGCGCCTTGAGCGGTCCGACGGTGCCGGGCCACTCGTCCAGGCCCTCGGCCTCGACACCGTGCTCGATGCCGCGCGAGAACAGGATCTGCATGCCGACGCAGATGCCCATCACCGGGCGGCCGCCGGCCAGCCGGCGCCCGACGATCCAGTCGCCGCGGGCCTGCCGCAGCCCCTGCATACAGGCGGCGAAGGCGCCGACGCCGGGGACCAGGAGCCCGTCGGCGTTCATGGCCTTGTCGAAGTCGCGGGTGATCTCGACGTCGGCGCCGACCCGGGCCAGGGCGCGCTCGGCGGACCGTACGTTGCCGAAGCCGTAGTCGAAGACGACGACGCGCTTGGCGGCGGACGTGCTCACTTGAAGGCCTCCAGCTGGAGAATGCCCGCGCCGAGGCACATCGCGGCGCCGATCGACAGCAGGACGATCAGGCTCGTGGACTGCTTCTGCTTGACGAAGGAGAACACTCCGCCGAGAAAGAAGAGCCCCACGAAGATCAGTGCGGTGGATACACCGTTCATGGCTCTACAGGGCGCCCTTCGTGGAGGGGAGGATGCCGGCGGCGCGCGGGTCGAGCTCGCAGGCGTAGCGCAGGGCGCGGGCCAGGGCCTTGAACTGGCACTCCACGATGTGGTGGGCGTTGCGGCCGTACGGGACGTGGACGTGCAGGGCGATCTGTGCCTGCGCCACGAAGGACTCCAGGATGTGCCGGGTCATGGTGGTGTCGTACTCGCCGATCATCGGCGCCATCTTCTCGGGCTCGGTGTGCACCAGGTAGGGGCGCCCGGAGAGGTCCACGGTCACCTGGGCGAGCGACTCGTCCAGCGGCACGGTGCAGTTGCCGAAACGGTAGATCCCGACCTTGTCGCCGAGCGCCTGCTTGAAGGCGGCGCCGAGGGCGAGCGCGGTGTCCTCGATGGTGTGGTGCGAGTCGATGTGCAGATCGCCCTCGGTCTTCACCGTGAGGTCGAACAGGCCGTGCCGCCCGAGCTGGTCGAGCATGTGGTCGTAGAAGCCGACCCCGGTCGACACATCGACCTTTCCGGTGCCGTCGAGGTTGACCTCGACCACGACGGAGGTCTCCTTGGTGGTGCGCTCAACACGGCCAATGCGGCTCATGCGCTCTGCTCCTTCTTGCTGCGTTCCGTCATCAGTGCGCGTACCGCATCGAGGAACGCGTCGTTCTCGGCCGGGGTGCCCGCGGTGACCCGCAGCCATCCCGGTACGCCGTTGTCACGGACCAGGACACCCCGGTCGAGGATCTGCTGCCACGCACTGTGGCTGTCGTCGAACCGCCCGAACTGCACGAAGTTGGCGTCGGAGTCGGTCACCTCGTAGCCCATCGCCCGCAGCTCGCTGACCAGCCGGTCCCGCTCCTTCTTGAGCTGGTCCACATACCCGAGCAGCGTATCGGTGTGCTCCAGGGCGGCCAGCGCGGTGGCCTGGGTGACGGCCGACAGGTGGTACGGCAGACGCACCAGCTGTACGGCGTCCACCACGGCGGGGTCGGCGGCCAGGTACCCCAGGCGCAGCCCGGCGGCACCGAAGGCCTTGGACATGGTCCGCGAGACGACCAGGTTCGGGCGGCCTTCGAGCAGCGGCAGCAGCGACGGCTGGTGGCTGAACTCGACATACGCCTCGTCCACGACCACCAGCGAGGGCTTCGCGGCCTGGGCGGCCTCGTACAGCGCGAGGACCGTCTCGGCCTCGACAGCCGTACCCGTGGGGTTGTTCGGCGAGGTAATGAACACGACATCCGGCCGGTGCTCGGCGATGGCCCGCTCGGCAGCGGCGACATCGATGGTGAAGTCCTCGCGCCGGGGCCCGGAGATCCAGCCGGTGCCGGTACCCCGCGAAATGAGCGCGTGCATCGAGTACGAGGGCTCGAAGCCGATGGCGCTGCGCCCTGGCCCGCCGAAGGTCTGCAGCAGCTGCTGGAGGACTTCGTTGGAGCCGTTGGCCGCCCAGACGTTCGCCAGGGTGAGCGGGTACCCGCCGGTACGGGTGAGGTAGCGGGCCAGCTCGGTGCGGAGCTCGACCGCGTCCCGGTCCGGGTAGCGGTTGAGGCCGCGGGCGGCCTCGCGCACCCGCTCGGCGATGCGCTCGACGAGCGGCTCGGGCAGCGGATACGGGTTCTCGTTCGTGTTCAGCTGCACCGGCACATCAAGCTGAGGCGCCCCATACGGGGACTTGCCCCGCAGCTCGTCCCGAATGGGCAGATCGTCAATCCGTACAGAGCTCACTGCCCCGGCACCTTCCAACCAAAGCGGGCCTTCATCGCGGCCCCGTGCGCGGGCAGGTCCTCGGCCTCGGCGAGCGCCACCACGTGATGCGTCACCTCGGCGAGCGCGTCACGCGAGTAGTCCACGATGTGCATACCGCGCAGGAAGGACTGCACGGACAGACCCGACGAGTGGCAGGCGCAGCCACCGGTCGGCAGCACGTGGTTGGAGCCCGCGCAGTAGTCGCCCAGCGACACGGGGGCGTACGGGCCGACGAAGATCGCACCCGCGTTGCGGACCCGCTCGGCGACCGCGGCCGCGTCGGCGGTCTGAATCTCCAGGTGCTCGGCGCCGTACGCGTCGACGACCTTCAGCCCCTCCTCAAGACCGTCAACGAGAACGGTGGCGGACTGGCGCCCCTTCAGCGCGGGCACGATCCGGTCCTCGATGTGCTTGGTAGCAGCGACCTGCGGCTCCAACTCCTTCTCCACCGCGTCAGCGAGCTCCACGGAGTCGGTGACCAGCACGGCAGCGGCCATCGGGTCGTGCTCGGCCTGGCTGATCAGGTCGGCGGCGACATGCACCGGGTCGGCGGTGGAGTCCGCGAGGATCGCGATCTCGGTCGGGCCCGCCTCGGCGTCGATGCCGATCCGGCCGGTGAAGTAGCGCTTGGCCGCGGCGACCCAGATGTTGCCGGGCCCGGTGACCATGTTGGCCGGGGCGCACTCGTCGGTCCCGTACGCGAACATGGCGACGGCCTGAGCCCCACCCGCCGCGTACACCTCGTCGATACCGAGGAGCTCACAGGCGGCGAGGATCGTCGGGTGCGGCAGCCCGTCGAACTCGGCCTGCGGCGGAGAGGCCAGCGCCATCGACGGCACCCCGGCCTCCTGAGCCGGAACCGCGTTCATGATCACTGAAGACGGATACACAGACCGCCCACCGGGCGCGTACAGACCCACCCGGTCGACCGGCACCCACTTCTCGGTCACCGTGCCACCAGGCACGACCTGGGTGGTGTGCGAGGAGCGGCGCTGCTCGCGGTGGACCAGCCTGGCCCGCCGGATGGACTCCTCCAGCGCGGCCCGCACCGTGGGATCAAGCCGCTCCAGCGCATCGGCCAGCGCGGCCTGCGGCACCCGCACCCGCTCCAACCGCACGCCGTCGAACTTCTCCGCGTACTCGATCAGCGCCGCCGTGCCCCGATGATGTACGTCCTCGCAGATGGGCCGCACCTTCTCCAGGGCGGCCGCGACGTCGAACTCGGCACGGGGCAGCAGGTCGCGCAGGGCTCCACCCTCGGGGAGGGCTTCGCCGCGCAGGTCGATTCGGGAGATCACAGCCCCAATTCTCGCAGACTGCCGAAGCGTGCCGGTCGCCTGTATCACTGGCTGATACACGCACCGGAAGACGACCTTCACCACTAGCGTTCGCCTGGTCATTGAACGGGCATCAACCCGGGACAGAGCCGTACGGGACGGGGAGGAGAAGAACAGCCGTGGTCGACAGGCACATCGGCGACCCACCAGAGGACCTGGACCTGACCGCCACCGAGGCCCTGATGTGGCAGGCCTTCCAGAACGGCAGCCGCTACGACCTGACCGCCGGGGACCCCGACATCGACGATCCGCACGGCGGCCGCCGCTGGGGCCCCGAGCGCAGTGTGCGCGCCCGGATCGTCTCACTCCTCCTGCTCGACGGACCGCCCGCGCTCCGCGGCCGGGTCTCCTCGGTCAAGCTCAGGGGGGTGCAGATCACCGGCACGCTCGATGTGGCGGGCGGCACTGTCACGCCGTACGTGGAACTGACTGGCTGCCGCTTCGAGAACGAGGTCCTGTTACCCGAGAGCCGTTTCACCACGCTGCGCCTGGTGAACTGCTCGATCCCGCGCCTGGAGGCGGCCCGGCTGCGCACCGAGGGCGACCTCCATCTGCCGCGCTGCCAGGTGCACCGGGGCGTCCGGCTGACCGACGCCCAGATCGGTACGGACCTGCTGCTCAGCCAGGCCGTACTCCACCGCGACCAGCGCGATCACGCGTTCCTGGGCGACGGGATCACCGTGGGCCAGGACCTGCACGCCGAGCTGCTCCAAGCAGAGGGCGAGATCAGCCTGCGCGGGGCGCAGATCGGGGGCTCGCTCAGCCTGCGCGGCAGTCGGCTCGCGCAGCCGTACGGCGACCGGGCGCTCAACGCCCCGCAGCTGACGGTCGAGCACACCCTCTATCTGACACCCGCCGCGGTCGGCAATCCCACGGTGACCGGCGGCGCGACCCCGGCCCGCGGGGTACGCGTCCAGCGCTTCGAGTGCCGCGGCGGCATCCGGCTCGACGACGGCCGGATCGGTGACGCACTCGACATGACCCAGGCCCGGTTCATGCTGGAGCGCGAGCAGGAGGTGTCCTTACGCCGCATCCAGACCCCGGAGCTGCGCTTCCTCGGCGAGCGTCCGGCGCGCGGCACGGTCATCCTGAACGGCGCCAAGGTGACCAACCTGATCGACAGCGCGGCCAGCTGGCCGGACCCCGGTGGCCTGCGGATGGCCGGGTTCAGCTACGAGATCCTCATCCCGACCGGCAGGTTCCCGCTCAACCAGCGGCTGGCCTGGGTGGAGGCGGCCACCCCCGAGTACAGCCCAGAGGCGTACGAGAAGCTGGCCGCCGTACTGCGCGAGAGCGGCGAGGACGCGGACGCCCGCGAGGTACTGCTCGCCAAGCAGCGCCGCCGCCGCGAGACCCTGCCGCTGGCGGGCAAGCTCTGGGGGTACGTCCAGGACTGGACGGTGGCGTACGGCTACCGCCCCGGCCGGGCCGCGGTGTGGATGGCGGTGCTGTGGGCCGCGGGCGCCATCGCCTTCGCACGGCACACACCACCGGAGCGGAAGCCCGGCGAGGGCCCGGCCTGGAACGCTTCGCTGTACGCCCTGGACCTCCTTATCCCGGTGATCAACCTGGGCCAGAGGGGCGAGTGGCGCATGACGGGCTACTGGCAGTGGGCAGCCGCGGTGCTGGTCCTGCTCGGCTGGGTCCTGGCCACGACGGTGGCGGCGGGAGCCACCCGCCTCCTACGCCGCGGCTGAGGGCGGTGCCCTCGGGCTTAGTGGAACGGGTGCCCCGTGGCGAGCGGTTGTGCCCACCCTCCCCCACTCTCGACTTCGCTCGAGCGGGAGGTGCCCCCCTCGCCCTGCGGAACGAATGCCCACAACGTGGTAGACGGCTAGTGCGTCGTTGGGGATACCAGGACGCTGTCTGTTGTGCGGGCTACCACGTAGNGCGGGGTGGGGCTGCGCAGTGCGGCCAGATCCTTGGGGGTGGGTACGCCCTTGTGCGCGGGCCGGTCGGCGCCGTCGTGCTCGCTGCGGGTGGGTGCCGTGCCGTTCGGTGCGGTGGTGGACTCGTCGGCGGTGTGCTCGGCGGCGGCCGCTGCCATGGCGGACTCGGGCAGCGGCGCGGAGAGGATCGCGGCGATCTCCGGGCGGGGCGCGGGCTGCGGGGCGCAGACCCCGGTGAGCTCCTTGGCCCGTACCGCCTGGGTGATCCAGGCCCGGTCCAGTACCCGGCGCTCGTCGGCCTCGGCGACCAGGTCCTCGGACTGGTTGTAGTCGCCGTCGGCGGCCTGTACGGCCCACAGGTGGACGGCGACGCCGTGTTCCTTGGCGGACATCAGGCCGGGCAGCAGATCGCCGTCGCCGGTCACCAGGACCACGTCGGAGCAGGCGCGGTTGCGGGCCAGCTCGGTGAGCTCGGCGTGCATCGCGGCGTCCACGCCCTTCTGCGCCCAGCGCCCGTCGCTACGGGTGAGCGCGCCGAGCCGCACGGTCACGCGGGGCATCACGCGCAGCCTGCGGTGTTCGGGCTGGGGGACCCGGTCGGGCGCGCCGTCGAACCAGTAGATCCGCAGCAGCGGCTGCGCGGTGTCCGACTCGGCGCGCTCCCGTAGCCCCTGGATGAGCGCCGCGTGGTCGACGGTGATCCGTGACCGTGAGGGTTCCCCGGCGAGGAGACTCGCGGCGGCGCCCAGCAGATAGCCGGCGTCCACCAGGACGACGCAGCGGTCCATGCGTTCCACCCTCTTTCCCTTGGGCTCCCCGAATTCACGCGTCGGGAGCGGGTCTGCTTCGGGTTACCTTCGAGTCTGCCCGACGGCGCGAGGGTTAACGGCCGGAACTGGATCTTCGGCGTGGCGTATCGGTGAATTGCTCTCCGTGGAGCCTTATTACGCACGGTAATTCTCTGAAATGCGCGCTTTGTCAACCTGTGTGAATCTGGTGCAGGCCCTGGCCCCTAGTTCCCCCTCAGGAGGCAGTCACCATGGCCAAGCAGAAGCATCGTAAGCAGGGTGGAGATCAGCACCGCGCGGCCCAGCAGGCGCAGCGCGCTGCCGAGCAGGCCCAGCGAAGCACCGAGCAGGCGGGCAAGGCCGCACCGTCCGAGGCACCGGCCAGGCCCAGCCCCGGTGACTTCGGAGAGCACAGCAAGAAGTCGAAGAAGTTCGGCCACAACTGAGGCGGGCCGCACCGCGGTCACCGCAACCGAGTCTCCAGTCACCTGTGTCGAGGGGCGCGGCCCCCACGGGGGGGGGCGGCCCCGCCGCGCCCCCCCCCCTCGACGGGTGAAGAAGACGCGCCTCTCGACGCGTGGAGCAGCGGGGCGGTCAGCCCGCCAGGCAGGACGGGCCGAGCAGCACCTTGAGGTCGCCGAAGAGCGCCGGATCGGGCTGCACCCGGTGCCGGTCGAGTCGCAGCACCGTGGTCTTGCGAGCGCCCTGGAGCTTGATCCGCACCTCGGAGTTGCCCTTGTGGTGGCCGAGGATCTCGCCGAGGCGGCCGACCATCGGCGGGGTGACCTTCACCGTCGGGATCGTGATGATCACCGGGGCGTTGGTGCCCGCGTTCGACAGGTCGGGGACCTGGAGTTCCATGGCGACGAGCCGCGGGATGTCCTCGCGCTTGTCGAGGCGCCCCTTGACGAAGACAACGGCGTCCTCGACGAGTTGGGTGGACACCAGCTGGTAGGTGGCCGGGAAGAACATGCACTCGATGGAGCCGGCCAGGTCCTCGACGGTGGCGATCGCCCAGGCGTTGCCCTGCTTGGTCATCTTGCGCTGGAGCCCGGAGATGATGCCGCCGATGGTGACCACCGAGCCGTCGGAGTAGTCGCCGCCGGTGAGCTGTCCGATGCCGGCGTCGGCCTTGTCGGACAGCACGTGCTCCAGGCCGAACAGCGGGTGGTCGGAGACGTACAGGCCGAGCATCTCGCGCTCCTGGGCGAGCAGATAGCTCTTCTCCCACTCGTCGTCGGAGAACTCCACGTCGAGTCCGAAGCCCGGCTCGTCGGCGCCTTCGTCGCCCATGCCGCCGAAGAGGTCGAACTGTCCCTCGGCCTCCTTGCGCTTGACCTGCACCACGTTGTCGATCATGGGTTCGTACTGTGCGGTGAGGCCCTTGCGGGTGTGGCCCATGGTGTCGAAGGCGCCCGCCTTGATCAGCGATTCGGTGGTGCGCTTGTTGCAGGCGGTGGCCTCGACCTTGTCGAGGTAGTCGGGGAAGGAGGCGTACTTCCCCTTGGCCTTACGGCTGCGGATGATCGACTCGACGACGTTGGTGCCGACGTTACGGACCGCGGAGAGGCCGAAGAGGATCACGTCGTCGCCCTGTGCGGCGAAGTTCTGC
Organism: Streptomyces sp. E11-3; assembly: GCF_046540415.1. Lineage (NCBI taxonomy): Bacteria > Bacillati > Actinomycetota > Actinomycetes > Kitasatosporales > Streptomycetaceae > Streptomyces > Streptomyces sp. E11-3. The sequence continues at coordinate 1,397,672 of NZ_JAZGRL010000002.1, forward strand.
TCGGATTCGTTCACATTGGGCGGAAGTACCTTGATGCCCATACGGCGGCATTCGTTGAGGTAGACCGCCGACTTGTCCTTGTCGTCCTTGACCGAGGTAAGCAGTGCGGCCATGTACTCGGCCGGGTAGTTCGCCTTCAGATATGCGGTCCAGTAGGTGACCAGGCCGTACGCCGACGAGTGCGCCTTGTTGAAGGCGTAGCCGGCGAACGGCACCAGAACGTCCCAGAGGGCCTGGATCGCCTCGTCCGAGTAGCCGTTCTTGCGGGCGCCGGCCTGGAAGATGCCGAAGTTCTTCGCCAGTTCCTCGGGCTTCTTCTTACCCATCACGCGGCGCAGGATGTCGGCTTCGCCGAGCGAGTAGCCCGCGATGATCTGGGCGGCCTTCTGCACCTGCTCCTGGTACACGATCAGGCCGTAGGTGAGGCCGAGCACCTCCTTGAGGGGCTCTTCCAGCTCCTTGTGGATCGGCGTGATCTCCTGGGCGCCGTTCTTGCGGAGCGCGTAGTTGGTGTGCGAGTCCATGCCCATCGGGCCCGGCCGGTACAGGGCCGAGACGGCGGAAATGTCCTCGAAGTTGTCGGGCTTCATCAGCCGCAGCAGCGAGCGCATCGGGCCGCCGTCGAACTGGAAGACGCCGAGCGTGTCACCGCGGCAGAGCATCTCGTACGTCTTGGGGTCGTCGAGCGGGAGCTCCAGCATCTCCAGGTCGACGCCCTTGCCGGCCCGCACCATCTTGACGGCGTCGTCCATGATCGTAAGGTTGCGCAGGCCCAGGAAGTCCATCTTCAGCAGGCCGAGCGACTCGCACTGCGGGTAGTCCCACTGCGTGATGGTCACGCCGTCGGTGTGCCGCACCCAGACCGGGGCGTGGTCGGTGATCGTCTCGCTGGACATGATCACGCCGGCCGCGTGCACACCCATCTGCCGGACCAGGCCCTCGACGCCCTTGGCGGTGTCGATGACCTTCTTCACGTCCGGTTCGTTCTCGTACATCCCCCGGATCTCGCCCGCCTCGCTGTAGCGCGGGTGGGTGGGGTCGGTGATGCCGTTGAGGTCGATGCCCTTGCCCAGGACGTCGGCGGGCATCGCCTTGGTGAGCCGGTCGCCCATCGCGTACGGGTAGCCGAGCACGCGCGCGGAGTCCTTGATCGCGTTCTTGGCCTTGATCTTGCCGTAGGTGCCGATCATGGCGACCTTGTCGGCGCCGTACTTCTCCGTCACATACCGGATCACCTCGACGCGCCTGCGCTCGTCGAAGTCGATGTCGACATCGGGCATGGAGACACGCTCGGGGTTGAGGAACCGCTCGAAGATCAGGCCGTGCGTGATCGGGTCGAGGTCGGTGATGCCCATCGCGTACGCCACGATCGAACCGGCCGCGGAGCCACGTCCTGGGCCCACGGCGATGCCGTTGTTCTTGGCCCACATGATGAAGTCCGCGACGACCAGGAAGTATCCCGGGAACCCCATCTGGATGATGATGTCCATCTCGTACTCGGCCTGCTTCTGGCGGTCCTCGGGGACGCCGCCCGGGTAGCGGCGGTTCATGCCGACCCGGACCTCCTCCTGGAACCAGGTGACCTCGGTGAAGCCGTCCGGGATCTCGAACTTCGGCATCAGGTCGCGCTTCTCGAACATCCCGGAGACGTCGACCTGCTCGGCGACCAGCAGGGTGTTGCGGCAGCCCTCCTGCCAGGCGTCCGAGGAGTCGATGGCGTACATCTCGTCCGTGGACTTCAGGTAGTACCCGGTGCCGTCGAAGCGGAAGCGGTCCGGGTCGGAGAGGTTCTTGCCGGTCTGGATGCACAGCAGCGCGTCATGGGCGGTGGACTCGTGCGCGTAGGTGTAGTGCGAGTCGTTGGTGACCAGCGGCGGGATGCCCAGCTCCTTGCCGATCTTCAGCAGGTCCTCGCGGACCCGCCGCTCGATCTCGATGCCGTGGTCCATCAGCTCCAGGAAGTACTTGTCCTTGCCGAAGATGTCCTGGTACTCGGCCGCCGCCTTGCGCGCCTCCTCGTACTGCCCGAGGCGCAGTCGGGTCTGCAGCTCACCTGAGGGGCAGCCGGTGGACGCGATCAGGCCCTCGGACCACTGGGAGATGGTCTCCTTGTCCATGCGCGGCCACTTCTGCAGCCAGCCCTCGGCGTACGCGTCCGATGAGAGCTTGAAGAGGTTGTGCAGGCCCGTGCTGTTGTGCGCCCAGATCGTCTTGTGGGTGTAACCACCGGAACCCGAGACGTCGTCCCGCTTCTGGTGCGGCTGGCCCCACTGGATCTTGCGCTTGGTGCGCCGCGACTCGGGCGCCACGTATGCCTCGATGCCGATGATCGGTGTGACGCCCGCGTCCTTCGCGGAGTGGAAGAAGTCGTACGCGCCGTGCAGGTTGCCGTGGTCGGACATGGCGATATGCGTCATGCCCATCTCATTGCAGGCCTTGAACATGTCCTTGAGCCGCGCGGCACCGTCCAGCAGCGAGTACTGGGTGTGGACGTGCAAGTGCGTGAAGGGCGGCTTGGTCACGACGGAGGACCTCCGAGAAAGCGCGGCGACAGGTGGGGTGACGAGCGGGTGGAATCAGCTACGAAGTCTACGTGCGGGCACTGACAGTCCGCGGGCACTCGGCGCCGGTCCCGTCCGTTGGTAGGGGCGGAACACCTGTCCGTGATGTACCGCACCAGGAGGCACCCAGCGATGTCGGTCTCCCAGCCCACCGCCGAGCAGCGCGGTGAGCAGATCCTCGCCTCGTTCGACACCGCCTTCGGCGGCCTCATGGCATCCGACCCGGACGCGGCCCTGGTCGGGTTCCGGAAGATGGCGGCCTCCCCCTTCGCCTTCTACCGCGGCGCGGCCTGCCTGTTCTACGGCGATCTGGCGCGCGAGCGGCACGGCGGTCCGTATCTGGACGACCGCACGGCGCGCCTGTGGATTCACGGCGATCTGCACGCCGAGAAGTTCGGCACCTACCTCGACGACCAGGGCCGGCTGGTCTTCCATGCCCGTGACTTCGACGAGGCCTTCGTCGGCCCGTTCACCTGGGATCTGCGGCGCTTCGCGGCCTCCGTCGCGCTCATCGGGTACGAGAAGGCGCTCAGTGACAAGCAGATCACCGAGCTGGTACGCGGCTTCGCCACCGCCTACCGCGAGCGTATCCACGCCCTGGCCACCGGCGCCAAGACGGACGAGGTGCCACCGTTCTCGCTGGACACCGCCGAGGGCCCGGTGCTCGACGCGCTGCGGGCCGCGCGCTCCCGCAGCCGGGTCGCCCTGCTCGACTCGATGACCGAGATCCGGGAGCACGAGCGCCGCTTCGCGTCCTGTGACGACGCCGTCGAACTGGACGCCGCGACGCGGTACAAGGTGCTCGCCGCGTTCGACGGCTATCTGGAGACGCTCCCCGACTCCAGCCTGACCCGCCCGGACTCGTACCGCGTCAAGGACGTGGTGGGGCGGCGCGGCAGCGGCAGCGGCTCCGCGGGCCCGTTCTCGTACAACATCCTGCTGGAGGGGCACAGCGACGCCTTCGAGAACGACGTCGTGATCTCCCTGCGGCGGGCCGCGACCCCGGCCGTCGCGCGGCACATCACGGACCGGGCGATCCGCGCGTACTTCCAGCACGAAGGCCATCGCACGGTGGCCGCGCAGCGCGCCCTGCAGTCGCACGCCGACCCCTGGCTCGGCTGGACCGAGCTGGACGGCGCGGGCCAGCTGGTGACCGAGATATCGCCTTACGCCGTGCGCCTGGACTGGTCGGACATCAACGACATCGAGCGGATCGAGGCGCTGGTACGGGATCTGGGCCGGGCCACCGCCGCCATGCACGCGGTCGCGGACGACGAGCGGGCGCACTCGGAGCTGGTGCCGTTCAGCACGGAGCGGGCGATCGACGCGGCGATCGCGGCCGACGAGGAGTCCTTCGCCCCGCTCCTGGTCGACTTCGCGCACACCTACGGAGCGCGGGCCCGCCAGGACCACCAGATCTTCGTCGACCTGTTCCGCAACGGTCGGATCCCGGGCCTCTAGCACACAGCGCGGCCCGCACGGCGAGGCCGCACAGCGAACCTTGAGGAGGTCCTTACCCACCGACATGGCACACTCTGCGGCGATGAACGACACTTCCGGAACGCAGCTGCGAGTGCTGCGGGCGGCGCTCTTCACGGCACTGGTCGTGACGCTGTCCGCCGCCGCGCATGTCCTGCTGTCCGAGGCGCCGTTGCCGCTGGCCACCGTCGCCGCGGTGGGCGCCGGGGTCTTCGTCCTCGCGTATCTGCTGGCCGGGCGGGAGCGCGGCTACTGGCGGATCGCCGCCCTGCTGATCCCGCTGGAACTGGCCGCCGACACGGTCCTCACCACCGGTCAGCACACCTGCTACGGCGAGGCGGGCGGCCCCGTCACGGGACCGCTGCGCTCGCTCGGCCTCGACGTGCTGTGCGGCGGCGGCGACGTGGGCACCTCTCTGGCCCAGGTGACCGGTGGGCAGCGCCCCGCGGCCGAACTGCTGGCCACCGCCGACCCTGCGAGCGCCTGGCTGCTCCTTGGCGCCCATGTGAGCGTCGGGCTCATCGCCGCGGGCTGGTTGCGGCGCGGTGAGAGCGCGCTCACCCAGCTGATGCGCGCGGTGGGGGGTTTCGCCTTCCGCCCGCTGCTGATCGCGGTCGCGGTCGTCCTGGCGCCCCGTGCGGCTGCGCGCCGTGCGCCGCGGCACACCCACCGGACGCCAACCCCGCGTATCCGGCTGCTCACCCACTCCGTCGGACGGCGTGGACCGCCGTGCTCCGCACTCGCCTGAGCGAGTCCGAGCACGGCCATCCCACCCACGTCACAGACGATCCACGGAGAACTCCATCATGAGCAAGCGCAACAGCCAGGCGGCGAAGCAGGCGGCACGCGAGCGGCTGCGGATCGAGCGCGAGCGGCAGGCCAAGAAGGACAAGATGCGCCGCCAGCTGATCGTCGCGGCCTCGGTCGTCGGCGTCCTCGCGGTCGCCGGCGGCATCGGCTACGCGATCGTGCAGGCCAACCAGCCCACCTACTGGGACGAGGCCAAGGACAACAAGCTGGTGAAGCCCGCCGGCGCCACCGGCAAGGACGGCACCACCCTCGTCATCGGCGACAAGGACGCCAAGAAGACCCTGGAGCTGTACGAGGACCCGCGCTGCCCGGCCTGCGCCTCCTTCGAGCAGGCGGCGGGCGAACAGCTGGCCAAGGACGTCGAGGACGGCAAGTACAAGGTCCAGTTCATCGGCGCCACCTTCATCGACAACGCCGCCCCGGGCGAGGGCTCGAAGAACGCGCTCAGCGCGCTCGGCGCCGCCCTCGACGTGAGCCCGGAGGCGTTCCTCGACTTCAAGTCCGCGCTGTACTCCAAGGAGAACCACCCCTCGGAGAGCGACGACAAGTTCAAGGACGACGCGTATCTGATCGAGATCGCGAACGAGGTCCCCGACCTCAAGGACAACAAGGCCTTCCAGAAGGACGTCGAGGACGGCACCTTCGACAAGTGGGCGCTGAACATGTCCAAGAAGTTCAGCGACGGCGACGTCGAGGGCACCCCCACCCTGAAGATGGACGGCAAGAAGCTGGAGACCCCGCAGACCCTGGACGAGTACAAGAGCACGCTGGAAGCGGCCCTGAAGAAGTAGCGCACGAGGTGAACTAACGCCGGAACAAGGGCGGGCGAACATTCGAAGGTCGCCCGCCCTACCCCTTTACCGATCAGTAATATGATCGGCCGTGACCAGTAGACTCCAGACAACTCCCAGCCGCCGTACGGTCGTCAAGGCCGCCGCGGCCACCGCGGCCGCCGTCTCGTTCGCGGCCGCCCCACTCGCTCAGGCCGCCGAAGCCGAACAGGGCCAAGCCTTCCTGCACGGCACCGCCTCCGGCGATCCGCTCCCTGACGGCGTCCTGCTGTGGACCCGGATCACCCCCACCCCCGACGCGGTGCCCGGCTCCGGCAAGGGCCAGGACATCCAGGTGGACTGGGAGATAGCCGAGGACAAGGGCTTCACCAAGGTGGTGGCCCGCGGCTCGACCACCGCGAAGGCCGCGTCCGACCACACCGTCAAGGCCGACGTACGGGGGCTGAGCCCGGCGACCGACTACTACTTCCGCTTCCAGGCCGGTGACGTCCACTCGCCGGTCGGCCGCACCCGCACCACCCCGGCGCACGACGCCGCCGCGCCCGGCGTCCGCTTCGGTGTGGTCTCCTGCTCCAACTGGGAGGCCGGCTACTTCTCCGCGTACCGGCATCTGGCGGCCCGCGCCGACCTGGACGCGATCCTGCACCTGGGCGACTACCTCTACGAGTACGAGACCGGCGGCTACCCGGAGCCGGACAAGGTCGTACGCGAGCACGAGCCGCGGCACGAGATCGTCACGCTCGCCGACTACCGCGCCCGGCACGGCCAGTACAAGACCGACCCCGACCTGATGGCGCTGCACGCCCGGCACCCGGTGGTCGCCATCTGGGACGACCACGAGCTGGCCAACGACGCCTGGTCCGGCGGCGCCGAGAACCACACCCCCGAGTCCGAGGGCGCCTGGGCCGAGCGGATGGCCGCCGCCAAGCAGGCCTACTTCGAGTGGATGCCGGTGCGCGCCGCCACCGAGGGCACCGTCTTCCGCCGTATCCGCTACGGCAAGCTGGCCGATATCCACCTCCTGGACCTGCGGTCCTTCCGCTCCGAACAGGCCAAGGTCGGCAGCGGCGACGTGGACTCCCCCGAGCGCACCATCGCGGGCCGCGCCCAACTGGACTGGCTGAAGCAGGGCCTGACCGCCTCCGACGCCCAGTGGAAGCTGGTCGGCACCTCGGTGATGATCTCGCCGCTGGCCTTCGGCTCGCTGCCCTCCTACCTGCTCAAACCCCTCGCCGAGCTGCTCGGGCTGCCCACCGGGGGCCTGGCCGTCAACACCGACCAGTGGGACGGGTACACCGCCGACCGCAAGGAGCTGCTGACCCACCTCAACCGGAACGCCATCAAGGACACCGTGTTCCTGAGCGGCGACATCCACATGGCGTGGGCCAACGACCTGCCGGTGAAGGCCGCGACGTATCCGCTCTCGCGGTCCGCGGCCACGGAGTTCGTGGTCACCTCGGTGACCTCGGACAACCTGGACGAGATCCTGGGCGTCGCCCCGCACACCGTCTCGCTGGCCGCGGTGGCGGCCATCAAGGGGGCCAACCGCCATGTGAAGTGGCTGGACATGGACTCGCACGGCTACGGCGTCCTCGACGTGACGTCCGAGCACGCGCAGATGGACTACTACGTGCTGTCCGACCGGACCGATGCCGGGGCTACCTCGAAGTGGGCGCGCTCGTACCGCACGCGCACCGGGACCCAGCGCATGGAGCGCGTCGACCAGCCGGTGCGCTGACCGACCCTGCCGGTGCGTTGGCCGACCCCGCCAGCGCACTGGCCGACCCTGCTGGCGCACTGACCGACCTCCCGCCAGTGCACTGACCGATCGTCCGGTGGGCTGACCGATCAATTCCAGCCATGATCGCGCCTGTTACGCGCGGATCACGCCACCGGGACGAGTGGTGTCCGTCCGTGGCATCAATGCGGACACACCGCCCGTCCTGGTGGCCCCTTCTGTTTCAGCCATCTTTCAAACACTGGTTGATGCCTGAAATTTTCTCCCCGTTGGCCCGATTCACCTCACGTTTGATTGGGCCTGATCGTTCCTCCCCCACATCTGACATGGCCACGTAATCTCCCGGCGGCGGTGAGGAAATCCCTCCCTGTCCGCTTCCGCGAGGAGTCACCATGCGCCACCTTGCCCGCATATCCCCACGTCTGGGCAGACGCTTCATCGGTACGGCAATCATGGCCGGAACCCTGGCACTTGCCGCCCCGCTCTCCGCCCCCACCGGGTACGCGAGCGCCGCTCCCGCCACCGCCGCCTCCGCCTCCGCCTCCGACGAGTGCGACGACGAGGGTGTCTCCTCCGCCCGTAAGGCCAAGCCCGGCCACGACGGCCACAGCGACCACGCGAACGAGCCCAACGACATCACCGCGGCCAAGGCCAAGGCGATGAACGCCGACCTCAAGGAGAAGCTCGACAAGGCGCGTTCGAGCAACCGAGGGTTCGACGTCTCCGCCGCGGCCACCGTCACGATCCCGGTCTACTTCCACGTGATCCACGACGGCACCAACGGCAAGCTCACCGCGACCGACATCAGCAACCAGATGGCCGTCCTGAACGAGGGCTTCGGCGGCCAGGGCGACGGCAACGCCGACTCGGGCTTCCAGTTCTCGCTGGCGGACACCACCTACACCGACAACGCCTCCTGGTACAACGGCCTCTCGCACGGCTCCACCGCCGAGAGGGAGATGAAGTCCACGCTGCGCCAGGGCGGCCCCGGCGCGCTCAACTTCTACACCGCCAACCTCGGCGACGACCTGCTCGGCTGGGCCACCTTCCCCGACTCGTACGACCGCAGCCCGGAGATGGACGGCGTGGTCGTCCTGGACACCTCGCTGCCCGGCGGCACCGCTGGCAACTACAACGAGGGCGACACGGCCACCCACGAGGTGGGCCACTGGATGGGCCTCTACCACACCTTCCAGGGCGGCTGTAACGGCAAGGGCGACTACGTAGCGGACACCGCCCCCGAGAAGAGCCCCGCGTACCAGTGCCCGGAGGGCCGGGACAGCTGCGCCCGCAAGGCGGGCGTGGACCCGATCCACAACTTCATGGACTACACGTACGACGCCTGCATGTACCAGTTCACCGCGGGCCAGGCCCAGCGGATGCAGGACCACTGGACGGCCTACCGCGCGGGCTGACGCGCGCCTGAGAGCCAAAACCCTCTACCCTGCCTGCAATACGCAGGCAGGGTAGAGGCATACAGGGGGAACGGCTCCGTGAGCGCACCCGGCGAGGTCATCGACGGGCGGTTCGAGCTGCTGCAGCGGCTCGGCAGCGGCGGCATGGGCACGGTGTGGCGGGCCCGCGACACCGTGCTGCACCGCGAGGTGGCCCTGAAGGAGGTCCGGCCCCCGGACCCGGCACTGACCGCCGAGGCACGTGCGCAGCTCGGCGAACGGGTGCTGCGCGAGGCCAGGGCGCTGGCCCGGCTGAGCCATCCGCATGTGGTGACGATCCATCACATCGTCGCGGCGGGCGAGCGGCACGAGCACCCGTGGCTGGTGATGGAGCTGCTGCCCGGGCACACCCTCCAGGACCGGATCGGCCAGGGTCCGCTGCCGCCCGCGGACGCAGCCCGGATCGGCCGCCAGGTGCTGTCCGCGCTACGGGCCGCGCATGCGGCGGGCATCCACCACCGTGACGTCAAGCCCGCGAACATCATGCTCCGCGAGGACGGCTCGGCGGTCCTCACCGACTTCGGCATCGCCGCCCTGCAGGGCGCTACCTCGCTCACCGCGACCGGCGATCTGATCGGCTCGCCCGAGTACATCGCCCCAGAGCGCATCCGCGGCGTCGACACCGACCCGGCCTCCGACCTGTGGTCGCTCGGCGTGGTGCTGTACGTGGCCGTGGAAGGCATCAGCCCGCTGCGCCGCGGCACCACGCTGGCCACCCTCGCGGCGGTCCTGGACGACCCGGTGCCGCCCCCGGTGCGCTCCGGACCGCTCGCGCCCGTACTGAACGCCCTCTTGGTACGGGATCCGGCCGCGCGGCCCGCCGCCGAGCGGCTGGACGCGATGCTGGCGCAGGTCGAGGCGGGCGGACAGCCCGAGTGGGCTCAGCCGACCCAGACCGCCTACGCTCCCCCGCTGCCGCCGCCTCCGCCCCAGGTCGACAGCCCGCGTCCCACCGCCCCCGGCGCCCCGGCGCTCCCGCACACACCGCAGCAGCCGACGGCGCCGCGCCCGTACCCCGAGCCCCGTAGCCGTACCCGTACGCCCGTGATCATCGCGGCGATCGCGGTGGCCGTCGCCGTGGTGGCCGCCGCCGCACTGGTGTTCGCGCTCCGCGACGGCACCGGCGACCAGGCCGGGGGCGACAAGGGCGGCGACCGGACGAGCTCACCCGTACAGCAGCCGACCGAGCCCGTCACACCGACGCCCACCCCGTCCCCGTCGTCGTCCCCGTCCCCATCCTCGTCCTCGAAGCCGACCCGGACACCCACCTCGACACCGACCACCGAACCGCCCCCGCCCGCCGACAAGGTGGCCGACACCTGGGTCGCCCAGCTGGCGTCGGTCGACCAGAGCAAGGGCACCGNCCCGTATCGCCACGTCCCCCGCGGTCCTGCCCCCGGCCGACTACCACCCGGAGCACCCGGCACCGGAGCCCCCGCGCACCGGACTGGGCTGAGGTTCAGCGGAGGGTCAGTCAGGCGGGGCGATCGCGCACTTCTTCTCGGTGAGCGGCCAGGCGGCGCCCGCCGCCCTGGCGCACACCACGCGCGAGTGCGAGGTGCTGTCGGCGGGCCGTACCTCGTTGAGCACGATGCTGTGGCCGCTCCGGTCGGCGTACAGGGGCGCGCCAGTTAAGTCGATGATGCCCGTCGCCGTATTTGTGATCTTGACCGTTCTGAGGTTCACCCAGGTCGCCGCGCGGCTCTGCCGGGCGTCCTTGCGGCTGGCCGCCCGGTGCAGGGCCCGGGTCGCGTCGTGCGCCAGGGCGATCTGACCACCGTGACGGGGAGGCGCACGCCCGCGCGTCCTGGACGGCGCGTGCACGGCCGCGCACAGCGGCGGACCAGGGCGATCGTGGCCCGTAGGTCACCGATCGCCCTGGTCCGTGCAGGAGTGCGAGCTACTGCCTGATCTTGCCGCGGACCCAGACTCCGGCCTGCTTCAGCACCGAGGTGCCGGTCCACTTGGTGTCCCTGTCGCAGGTGCCGGACTTGAAGACGGCGCCGGAGCGGTGGTCGTCGGAGTAGTTCCAGTTGACCCAGGAGATCTTCTTGCTCCGCATCAGGTCGAGGTACCGCTGCGCCATCGTGAAGTCGTTGGCCCCTTCGCCCGCGTAGTTCTGCGTGCCGAACTCCGTGACGAACACCGGCAGTCGGCTGGACGCCCGGTCGAGGGCCGCCAGGTACTCCCCGCGGTGCGAGGCCGCGTAGAAGTGGAAGGTGTACATGACGTTGGCGGCCCGCACCGGGTTGTTGACGACCTCGCGCTCGCTGCCGCCCTCCGAGACGCCGAACGAGGACCAGGCCCGGGTGCCGACGAGCACCACGGCCTTGGGGTCCTCGGCCCTGATCACCGGGATGATCTGCTCGGCGTAGGACTTGATGCGCGACCAGCTGACACCGGAGGGCTCGTTGGCGATCTCGTACAGCACGCCCGGGTTGTTCCGGTACTTGCGGGCCATCTCGCGGAAGAAGGTCTTGGCGCGGGCGGTGTTGTAGTGCGGGTCGCCGGGGCTGAGCATGTGCCAGTCGACGATCGCGTACATGCCGCGGCGGTGCGCCTGGTCGACGAACTTCTGGGCACGGGCGGTGAATCCGGCCGGGTCGGTCTCGTAGCCGCCCTCCTGGACGTACGTCGAGACCCGCAGGACGTCGGCCCGCCAGTCGTAGGCGAGCGCGTCGAGGGACTTCCCGGTGACGCACTGCGGGTACCACTGGGTGCCGTGGGTGCTCATGCCGGTGAGCTGGACGGGGCGCCCGTCCGCGCCGCAGAGCCGGGTTCCGCAGACCCTGAGCCGACCGTGGTACGCGACGGCCGACCGGGCTTCGGTGCTGACGCCCTGGCCGCCGCCGCTCTGGTGGGTCTGACCACCGTGGGCGGGCCCTGCCAGGGCGAGCAGGGCCACCATCAGAAGCCCTATAAGCATGGACATGACAGTACGGTGCTGACGCCTCATCGCTGACTCCGTGGGGGGAGGTGGGGGGATGGACCTGCGTGAAAGTTAGGGTTGTTTCCAGTTAGCGTCAAGACAGACTGGAAACTTTCCTAACTATCCTCGGTCACAGAAAAGCCCCCGCGCAGGTCAGTCGCCTGCGTGAGGGGCCTGAAGAAATACCGGGAGCGTCAGAGAGCCCGGTGCATCGCGCGGTGCGGGATGCCCGCGTCCGTGAACTCCGGGCCGTAGGCCTCGTACCCCAGGCGCTCATAGAAGCCGAGCGCCGATGTCTGGGCGTAGAGCACGACCTCGGCGCAGCCGCGGCGGGCCGCCTCGGTCTCGATGGCCCGCACCAGGGCGATCCCCACGCCGAGCCCGCGCGCGGACTCGAGCACCGCGAGCCGTCCCAGTTTGCCGGTCTCAGGGCCGTACCCCTCGGGGCCGACGAGCAGCCGTCCGGCGCCGAGCGGTCCGTCCTGGCCGACGGCGAGCACATGCGCGGTGCTCTCGTCGGAGTCGTACGCGTCGTACTCGAGATCCTCGGGCACCCGCTGCTCGACGACGAAGACCGCCTTACGGACCGTGAAGCACGCCTCGCGGTCGGCGGGCGAACCGGCGACCCGGACCTCGTACGACGGCCGGGTCACCCGTAGGTCTCCTCGGCGATCGCGTCCAGGGCCTTCTGCAGGTCGGCCGGGTAGCTGCTCGCGAACTCGACCCACTGGCCGTCCGCCGGGTGCTCGAAACCGAGCCGCACGGCGTGCAGCCACTGCCGGGTCAGCCCGAGTCGCTTGGCCAGCGTCGGGTCCGCGCCGTAGGTCAGGTCGCCCACGCACGGGTGCCGGTGGGCGGCCATGTGCACCCGGATCTGGTGGGTGCGGCCGGTCTCCAGCTTCACGTCGAGCAGGGACGCCGCGCGGTAGGCCTCGATCAGGTCGTAGTGCGTGACGGACGGCTTGCCCTCGGCGGTCACGGCCCACTTGTAGTCGTGCTGCGGGTGGCGCCCGATCGGGGCGTCGATGGTGCCGCTCATCGGGTCCGGGTGGCCCTGCACCAGCGTGTGGTACTTCTTCTCGACCACGCGCTCCTTGAACTGCCGCTTGAGCGAGGTGTACGCCCGCTCCGACTTGGCGACCGCCATCAGGCCGGACGTGCCCACGTCGAGGCGGTGCACGATGCCCTGGCGCTCGGCGGCACCCGAGGTCGAGATGCGGTATCCGGCGGCCGCGAGACCACCGATCACCGTGGTGCCACTCCAGCCGGGACTCGGATGCGCGGCGACGCCGACCGGCTTGACGATCACTACGAGATCGTCGTCGTCGTGCACGATCTCCATGCCCTCGACCGGCTCGGCGACGACCTGCACCGGGGGCGCCGCCTGCGGCAGCTCCACCTCAAGCCAAGCCCCGCCGTGCACCCGCTCGGACTTGCCGACCGCCGACCCGTCGACCAGCACCTTCCCCGCCGCTGCCAGCTCGGCGGCCTTCGTACGGGAGAAGCCGAACATGCGGGAGATGGCGGCGTCGACACGCTCGCCCTCCAGGCCGTCGGGCACGGGCAGGGACCGGATCTCGGGAATGGTGCTCACCAGACGAGTATGCCGGACGCGGCGCCCGCTCTCGTACGTCAGTCCCCGCGAACGGTCCGTCAGTCCTTGTGGACGGTGCCGTCCGGGTCGAGACCGCGGAACGAGAGGATCACGATCAGGATGCCGCCGCACACGATCGCCGAGTCCGCCAGGTTGAAGACGGCGAAGCCCTTGGGCGCGATGAAGTCGACCACGGCGCCCTCGAAGACACCGGGAGCCCGGAAGATCCGGTCGGTGAGATTGCCCAGCGCACCGCCGAGCAGCAGGCCGAGCGCGATCGCCCACGGCAGGCTGTAGAGCTTGCGGGCCAGCCGGACGATCACCACGATCACCGCCGCCGCGATCACCGTGAAGATCACGGTGAAGGCCTCGCCGAAACCGAAGGCAGCGCCCGCGTTCCGGATCGCCTCGAACCGCAGCCAGTCGCCGATCACCTCGATCGGCTCGTGGTGCTCCAGCTTGGTGACCACCAGGATCTTGCTGCCCAGGTCCAGCAGGTACGCGAGTAGGGCCACGCCGAGCAGCACGGCGATCCGCCGGTGTCCCTTGGGCGCGGCCGGCTCCGACGGCTCTGACGGCTCCGCCACCTCTGCCACCTCGTCGCCGCTGTGTTCCGGCTCCGCGCCTGCGGCCTCAGGGATGTCCGGCGTACTGATGATGCGCTCCGCCTCTGCCACGTGAGTCCCTCAACCTCGATACCTGACTGAGGATGAGGGTACGACACACACGTACGGTCACCACACACGTACGGTCACCGGGCCTCAGGAGCGTGGTCAGTAGCGCCGCTCCTGCTTCTGCTTGCACTCGACGCACAGGGTCGCGCTCGGGAAGGCCTGGATACGTGCCTTCCCGATCGGCTTGCCGCAGTGCTCGCACAGGCCGTACGTGCCCGCGTCAAGCCGCCCGATGGCCCGCTCGATCTGCTGGAGCATGTCGCGGGCGTTGGCCGCGAGCGCCATCTCGTGCTCGCGCGTGATGTTCTTCGTGCCGGTGTCGGCCTGGTCGTCGCCCGCACCGTCCCCCGAGTCCCGCATCAGCCCGGCCAGGGCCTCCTCGGAGCTCTGGATCTCGGTACGCAGCCGCTCCGCCTCGGCGATCAGCCCGGTACGGGCCTCGGCCACCTCCTCGGGGGTCCAGGGCTCCTCACCCGGGCGTACCGCGAGCTCACCCGGCTCGGCGGCCGCGGCCCGCGCCTTGGGCACGCCACCGGTCTCCTTCTCCGCCGCCGTCGCCGTCCCCGGAGTCTTCTTCGCAACCACCGATTTGGCTCCCGTCTCCTCCGCGGCACCCGCCGCGACCTCGGCCGCGGACGCGACCGCCTTTTTGGCAGCACTCTTCTTGCCTGTACGCGCGCTTGTGCTCTTGTGGGCCGCGGTCTCCGTCTTCTTGCCCGCGGCCTTGGGGGCAGCGGTCTTGGAGGCCGTCTTCTTGGCAGCCGCCTTTTTGGCGGCCGTCTTCTTGGGGGCCGCCTTCTTGGGGGCCGTGGTCTCCTTCGCGGCCGTCTTCCCGGCCGCGGCCTCCTTGTCGGCGGCACCCGTCTTGGCCGCGGCCTTCTTGGCCGCCGCCTCCTTGGACACGGCGGCCTTGGGGGCCGTCTTCTTGGCGGCCTTCTTCGCGGTCGTCTTCTTGGCGGTCGTCTTCTTGGCGGCCGCGGTCTCCTTCGCGGCGCTCTTCACCGCCGCCGCGCTCTTGGTCGGTGCCTTCCTCGTCGCGGCCGTGCTCTTCTTACCGCCCACGTCCTTGGCCGACGCACCAGCGGAACCGGCGGAACCGGCCGAACCGGTGGATCTGGCGGACGCCGAACGCTGTACGGCGGGCTTCTTCGCCACCATGGCCGCGGCCCCTTCACAATTTGTGATCTTGCACGCGAATCGTGCTGGGACGATAAATCGACTTCAAGCTCGCGGCAACGGGGCACGCCGCCCGATTAGCCCGCCCCACAGCTGCCGCACCACGGACCTGCATCCGTTGTGCCCAGCTCCCCGCCCCGTAATCCGCCACGGACCGCACGCGCGAGTCCGTCGAGCCGCGTATGCCCATTCGGGTCAGCCGACGCAGTACCGGCGCAGTACGGCCGGCCCCGCCCCGTACCGGAATAACCAGTCGGCCGACCCGCGCCCGGCCCCGTACACTGGGCGCAGCGAAAGGCATGGATGGGGACGAGTAGCGCCCGTACGCAGCCGAGAGCGACCCGGGGACGGTGTGAGCCCGGGGGCCGGCGCGAGCGTGAAGATCACCCCTGAGCCGCCGGAAGAACGCCGTGGCAGACCGCCCACGGCCAGTAGACCCGGCAGCGCGACCCCAATGAGGGGGCTCACCGGCACACCCGCGCCGGCGGGCCAAGGAGGGTGGTACCGCGGGAGCGCGCCGTACGGCGACCGGCTCTCGTCCCTCCGACGGAAGGCAGCAGCCCGTCGGAGGAATACGCGAATGACGACGCCGCAGTACCGCCAGGTGCCCGCCCAGGTCGACCTGCCCGCCCTCGAGCACGCCGTGCTCGACTTCTGGCGCGAGCAGAAGATCTTCGCCAAGACCCTGGAGCAGTCCGAAGGCCGCCCGGAGTGGGTGTTCTACGAGGGCCCGCCCACCGCCAACGGCATGCCGGGCGCCCACCACATCGAGGCCCGCGTCTTCAAGGACGTCTTCCCGCGCTTCCGCACCATGCGCGGCTACCACGTGGCCCGCAAGGCCGGCTGGGACTGTCACGGCCTGCCGGTCGAGCTCGCCGTGGAGAAGGAGCTCGGCTTCAACGGCAAGAAGGACATCGAGGCGTACGGCATCGCCGAGTTCAACGCCAAGTGCCGTGAGTCGGTGGGCCGCCACACGGACGCCTTCGCCGACCTCACGCGCCGGATGGGCTACTGGACCGACCTCGACGACGCCTACTGGACCATGGAACCGGAGTACATCGACTCCGTCTGGTGGTCCCTGAAGGAGATCTTCAACAAGGGGCTCCTGGTCCAGGACCACCGCGTCGCCCCCTGGTGCCCGCGCTGCGGCACCGGCCTGTCCGACCACGAGCTGGCCCAGGGCTACGAGACGGTCGTCGACCCGTCGGTCTTCGTCCGCTTCCCGCTCACCTCGGGCCCCCTCGCGGGCGAGGCCGCCCTCCTGGTCTGGACGACCACCCCCTGGACGCTGGTCTCCAACACCGCCGTGGCCGCGCACCCCGAGGTCACCTATGTCGTCGCCACCGACGGCACGGAGAAGATCGTCGTCGCCGAACCGCTGGTCGAGAAGGCGCTCGGCGAGGGCTGGGAGACGACCGGGCAGACCTTCACCGGCGCCGAGATGGAGCGCTGGACCTACCAGCGCCCCTTCGAGCTGGTCGACTTCGACAGCGCGGCGCACTTCGTCGTCAACGCCGACTACGTCACCACCGAGGACGGCACCGGACTGGTCCACCAGGCCCCCGCCTTCGGTGAGGACGACCTCAAGGTCTGCCGCGCGTACGGCCTGCCGGTGGTGAACCCGGTCCGCCCCGACGGCACCTTCGCCGACGACGTGCCGATGGTCGGCGGCGAGTTCTTCAAGAAGGCCGACGAGAAGCTGACCGCGGACCTCGACGCGCGCGGCCTGCTCTTCAGGCACACGCCGTACGAGCACAGCTACCCGCACTGCTGGCGCTGCCACACCGCGCTCCTCTACTACGCGCAGCCGTCCTGGTACATCCGCACGACCGCGGTGAAGGACGGCCTCCTGCGGGAGAACGAGAAGACCAACTGGTTCCCGGACAACGTCAAGCACGGCCGATTCGGCGACTGGCTCAACAACAACATCGACTGGGCGCTCTCCCGCAACCGCTACTGGGGCACCCCGCTGCCCATCTGGCGCTGTGAGCAGGACCACCTCACCGTCGTCGGCTCCCGTACCGAGCTCGGCGAGCTGTCCGGCCGCGATCTGTCGGACTTCGATCCGCACCGGCCGTTCATCGACGAGGTGACCTTCGGCTGCCCGCAGTGCGACGCCACCGCGGTCCGCGTGCCCGAGGTCATCGACTGCTGGTACGACGCCGGGTCCATGCCCTTCGCCCAGTGGGGCTACCCGTACAAGAACAAGGACCTCTTCGACAAGCGCTACCCCGCGCAGTTCATCTCCGAGGCCATCGACCAGACCCGCGGCTGGTTCTACACGATGATGGCGATCGGCACGCTCGTCTTCGACAAGTCGTCGTACGAGAACGTCGTCTGCCTGGGCCACATCCTGGCCGAGGACGGCCGCAAGATGTCCAAGCACCTGGGCAACATCCTGCAGCCGATCCCGCTGATGGACCAGCACGGCGCCGACGCGGTCCGCTGGTTCATGGCGGCCGGTGGCTCCCCGTGGGCGGCCCGGCGCGTCGGACACAGCACCATCCAGGAGGTCGTCCGCAAGACCCTGCTGACGTACTGGAACACGGTCGCCTTCCAGGCCCTGTACGCCCGTACGTCGAAGTGGGCGCCGAGCGCGGCCGATCCGGCCCCGGCCGACCGCCCGCTGATCGACCGGTGGGTGCTCAGCGAGCTCAACGCCCTGGTCGAGCAGACCACCGAGGCCCTGGAGTCATACGACACCCAGCGCGCCGGCAAGCTGCTCTCCGGCTTCGTCGACAACCTCTCCAACTGGTACGTACGCCGCTCCCGCCGCCGCTTCTGGCAGGGCGACAAGGCGGCGCTGCGCACCCTGCACGAGGCGGTCGAGACGGTCACCCGGCTGATGGCGCCGCTCACCCCGTTCATCACCGAGCGGGTCTGGCAGGACCTGGTCGTGCCGGTCAGCCCGGACGCACCGGAGTCGGTCCACCTGTCCACCTGGCCGGTGGCCGACCCGTCGCTGATCGACCCGGAGCTCTCCCAGCAGATGGCGCTGGTACGGCGGTTGGTCGAGCTGGGGCGTGCGACGCGCGCCGAGTCGGGCGTGAAGACCCGTCAGCCGCTGTCGCGCGCGCTCGTCGGGGCCAGTGGCTTCGAGACGCTCGGCGCCGAACTGCGGGCACAGATTGCCGAGGAGCTGAACGTCTCCTCGCTGGCCTCGCTCTCCGAAGTGGGCGGCTCGCTGGTGGACACCACGGCCAAGGCCAACTTCCGGGCCCTGGGCAAGCGTTTCGGCAAGGGCGTCCAGGCGGTGGCCAAGGCCGTCGCGGGCGCCGACGCGGCGGCGCTCTCGCTCGCCCTGCGCGAGGGCACGGCGTCGGTCGAGGTCGACGGCGAGACAGTGACGCTGGCCCCCGACGAGGTCATCATCACCGAGACCCCGCGCGAGGGCTGGTCGGTGGCGTCGGACTCCGGTGCCACGGTCGCCCTCGACCTGGAGATCACCGATGAGCTGTGCCGTGCGGGCCTGGCCCGGGACGCGATCCGGCTGATCCAGGAAGCCCGTAAGAACAGCGGTCTGGACGTCGCGGACCGGATCGCGGTGCGCTGGTCGGCCACGTCCGAGGCGACCACGGCCGCGCTCGCCGAGCACGCCGGGCTGATCGCCGACGAGGTGCTCGCCCTGGACTTCGCCACCGGCGAGGGCGACGACCGCTACGGAGAGCCGTTCACGGACGCGTCGCTGGAGCTCACCTTCCGCCTCCGCAAGACCGAGGCGTAGCCCTAGGGGGCGTCTCCCCCTAGCACCTCCTTTCGGTAACGCCGAAGGCCCGCACCACCCGATCAGGTCGATCGGGCCGGTGCGGGCCTTCGGCGTTGTGTACGCGGGCACAGATGCACGCCCCCGCCGGGCCGCGGACGGTAAAAAGGGCCGGGCCCGGA
>NZ_JAZGRL010000002.1:1416862-1431242 GCF_046540415.1 Streptomyces sp. E11-3
GGCCCCGGCCCTGAGCGCTGCCGACGCTACGCGCGCGCTTCGCGCGCGGGTGGGGTCAGTTGTCGTCCTCGTCGATGAGGAAGCCGCGCATCGGCGACGGGGCCTGCTGCATCGGCTGCGGGGCCTGCGGCCGCACCGGCGCCATCGGCTGGGTCATCGCGGGTGCCATCTGCTGCTGGCCGCCGTAGGAGTTGCCGCCGCCGGACGCACCGCCGTGACCGCCCATCGACTGGTTGCCACCCATGGACTGGTTGCCGCCCATGGTGTGGCCGCCGCCCATGGAGGGCGCACCGGCACCGGCCGGGGCCATCGAGGGTGACGCGGGCAGCGACGCCGTCGCGGGGGTACGCGGCGGGGCCAGCGAGTCGTCCGCCTGGGTCTCCAGCTGACGCAGCTGGCTCTCCAGGTACGACTTCAGGCGGGTGCGGTACTCGCGCTCGAAGCCGCGCAGGTCCTCGACCTTGCGCTCCAGCGTGGCGCGGGCGGACTCCAGGGAGCCCATCGCGACGCGGTGCTTCTCCTGCGCGTCCCGCTCCAGGGCGTCGGCCTTGGCGCGTGCGTCACGCTCCAGGCCCTCGGCACGCGAACGGGCCTCGCCGACGATCTTGTTGGCCTCGGAACGGGCCTCCGCGATCGCCTGGTCGGCGGTCTGCTGCGCCAGCGAGAGCACCCGCGCGGCGCTGTCGCCACCGGGACCCTGACCGGGCTGCGGCAGCTGCGGGCCACCGTGACCGCCCATCGGGCCGCCCTGCATCGGGCCACCCTGCTGCTGCATGGGGCCGCCCTGCTGCTGCATCGGGCCGCCCTGCATGGGGCCGCCCTGCTGCTGCGGCGGGCCACCGGGCCCCGGGGGCAGCTGCGGTGCGCCACCGGGCAGCTGGGGCGGACCGCCCATCTGGTGCTGCTGCGGTGGGACCGGCTGCGGGCCCGATATTGCGGCAGGCACCGGGGCGCCGGGACGCTGGTCCTGCGGCTGCTGCTCGGGCGGCTTACGCATCCCGCCCTGCTGCTGGTTCTGCGCGGCGGCACGGGTCGCCGCGGCCAGCTTGGCGCGCAGGTCCTCGTTCTCGCGGAGCAGGCGAGTCAGTTCGGACTCGACCTCATCGAGGAAGGCATCGACCTCGTCCTCGTCATAGCCTTCTCGGAGGCGGACGGTCGTGAACTGCTTGTTCCGCACGTCCTCGGGGGTCAACGGCATCTCTTCACCTCAACGTAGTCATCGGCACTCGGCAAGACGGTATCGCCCACAGTCACCTCGCGAGTCCGCTCACGAGGGAGATCAGGATGTAGACGATGATCATCAGTACGAAGAAGGACAGGTCGAGCGCCACGCCCCCGAGACGCAGCGGCGGGATGAACCGCCGCAGAAGCTTGAGCGGTGGATCAGTGACCGTGTAGGTGGCCTCCAGAACGACCACCATCGTCTTGCCAGGCTGCCATGAGCGGGCGAACTGGAAGACGTAGTCCATGACCAACCGGAAGATCAAGACAATCAGGAAACACAGCAGCGCGATGTGGAGCACTTCCCAAACAACGCCCATGACTCGCGCTTCCCTCTCCCCTGTCTCATGCTTCTGTGATCCGGTACTGCGTCTCAGCTCTGGTTGAAGAACCCGCCCTCTGCGATACGGGCCTTGTCCTCCGCCGTGACATCGACGTTAGCAGGCGACAACAGGAACACCTTCTGCGTCACCCGCTCAATGCTGCCATGCAGTCCGAAGACCAGACCGGCGGCAAAGTCGACAAGTCGCTTCGCATCCGTGTCGTCCATCTCCGTGAGATTCATGATCACCGGAGTGCCCTCACGGAAGTGTTCCCCGATGGTACGGGCCTCGTTGTAGGTCCGGGGGTGCAATGTGGTGATGCGGTAGGGCTCCCGCTCGGACACGACCTTGGGCATGATCACCGGCGCGTTCTTCTCCAGGCTCTGTCGTTCAGGTGTGATGGATGCCACGGGGGCGATACGTGCGGGACGTCCGGTTTCCGCCGGAAGCGGAATCGGGTCGCGGGGCGCTGGCGTGTGCACCTTCCGTACCGGTTCGTCCTGCGACAGCTGCTGGTGCGACGGCTCGTGCCGCCGACGGTCCCGCTCGGGTTCCGGGTCCAGCTCAGGCTCGAACTCGTCGTCGGGGTCGAAACCCCGGCCGTCGTAACCGTCGTCCTCCACGAGGCCGAGGTAGACCGCCATCTTGCGCATCGCGCCGGCCATGCTCTGAGTCCTCCGCTCTGTGGGATTCGCCTGCCACCAAGTGCCCGCGATCCACTGGGTATCCCCGCCTATCGGCGGAAATGACCATATTTTCTGCTGTGGTCCGACTTGCTTGGCGACGTTACCCGAGCCTGGGTCGGACTCCGAGTACCGCACTGCCGACGCGTACATGTGTCGCCCCGGCCGCCACGGCCTGCTCGAGGTCCGCACTCATCCCTGCCGAGACCATGTTCGCAGCCGGATGGGCCGCGCGCAGGAGGGTTGAGAATTCCATCAGCTGCTGGAACGCCGCCTGTTGCCGTCCCGCGTACGGCCCGGTGAGCGGTGCGACCGTCATCAGACCGCCGATCCGCAACCCCGGAGCCTCGTCCACGAGGCGGGCCAACTCCTCGATTCCGTCCGGTGCCACGCCGCCGCGCGCACCCCGGCCGCCCACTTCGGCATCCAGGGCGACCTGCAGCAGGCAGCCCACCTCGCGCTCGGCCTTGACCGCCGCCGAGGAGAGGGCCGAGACCAGCTTGGGGCGGTCGACGGACTGCACCACATCGGCATAACCCACCACGGAACGCACCTTGTTGGTCTGCAACTGACCGACGAAGTGCCAGGTAAGCGGCAGATCCGCACATTCTCTGGCCTTGGGGGCGGCGTCCTGGTCGCGGTTCTCCGCGACGTCGCGCACCCCTAGTTCGGAGAGCAACCGCACATCGCTCGCCGGGTAGGTCTTGGTGACCACGATCAAGGTCACCTCCTCCCGCTTACGCCCGGCCGCGGCGCACGCCGCGGCGATGCGCTCTTCCACTTTCGCCAGGTTTTCGGCGAGTTCCGCCTTACGGTCCGTCATTCCCGATCAGTCCAGCCAGACATAGCCCGCGAGCCGACCCGTGGTCCGATCGCGACGGTAGGAAAAGTGGTCGCCGGATTCGCGCGTGCACACCGGCGACTGCCGCCGGTCGCGCACCCCGAGCCGGTCGAGCTGGGCGTGCACCCCCGCGGTCACATCGACCGCGGGCGTTCCCCAGCTCGTCTCGGCGAAGGCCGCGGGCTCCACCCGGGCGACCTCCGCCCGCATCGCCTCCGGCACTTCGTAGCACCGGCCGCAGACGGCGGGTCCGGTGCGGGCGGTGATCCGGGACGGCTCGGCGCCGAGCTTCACCATCGCCTCGACGGCGGCGGGGACGACCCCGGCCAGCATGCCAGGGCGCCCCGCGTGCGCGGCGCCGACCACCCCGGCGACCGGGTCGGCCAGCAGGACCGGGGTGCAGTCGGCGGTGAGTACGGCGAGGGCGAGGCCGCGGCGCGCGGTCACCACCGCGTCCACAGCCGGGAGTTCACTGTCGTCGCCCCACGGTCCGTCCACGACGGCGACGTCGCGTCCGTGCACCTGGTTCATCCAGACCACCTGGGCGGGGTCGATCCCCAGGGCCTTCGCGGCGAGTTCGCGGTTGGTACGTACCGCCCGCGGGTCGTCGCCGACCGCGCCGCCGAGGTTGAGCTCCTCGTACGGAACGGCGCTCACCCCGCCCCACCGGTCGGTGAAGGCGAAGTGGGCGCCGTTCTCGGTGTCGCGCTGAGCGATCAAGGAACGCGGTATCACTTCAGGAAGTCCGGAACATCCAGTTCTTCTGCCTGGCTGTCCTGGTACGGGCGGGCCGGCGGAACCTGCGGCGGCGTGGCCTGCGTGGCGGGGAGCTCGCTGACCGGGGCCGACTCGGGGGCGGCCTCGGGGGTTGGAGTGTCCTCACGCGGGGTGACGCTGCCGAGCGAGCCGAAGGCGGGGCGCGACTCGGCGGGTCGTACCGGCGCTGGCTCCTCTCGCTTGGTGGAGGTCGCTCCGATCACGTTGTCCCGCTTGGAGGGTGGCTGTCCGCCGTCGAACCCGGCGGCGATGACCGTCACCCGGACCTCGTCGCCCAGCGCGTCGTCGATGACCGCGCCGAAGATGATGTTCGCCTCGGGGTGGGCGGCCTCGCTCACCAGCTGGGCGGCCTCGTTGATCTCGAAGAGGCCGAGGTCGCTGCCACCGGAGATGGAGAGCAGCACGCCGCGGGCGCCGTCGATGGACGCTTCGAGCAGTGGCGAGGAGATCGCCATCTCGGCCGCCGCCACCGCGCGGTCGTCGCCGCGCGCCGAGCCGATGCCCATCAGCGCCGAACCGGCCTCGGACATGACCGACTTGACGTCGGCGAAGTCGAGGTTGATCAGGCCGGGGGTGGTGATCAGGTCGGTGATGCCCTGCACACCGGACAGCAGCACCTGGTCCGCGGACTTGAACGCGTCGAGCACGCTGACCTGGCGGTCCGAGATGGACAGCAGCCGGTCGTTGGGGATGACGATGAGGGTGTCGACCTCTTCGCGGAGTTCCGCGATGCCGTCTTCGGCCTGGTTGGCGCGGCGCCGGCCCTCGAAGGTGAAGGGGCGGGTGACCACACCGATGGTCAGCGCGCCGAGCGAGCGGGCGATGTTGGCCACGACCGGGGCGCCGCCGGTGCCGGTGCCACCGCCTTCGCCGGCGGTGACGAAGACCATGTCGGCCCCCTTGAGGACCTCCTCGATCTCCTCGCGGTGGTCCTCGGCGGCCTTGCGGCCGACGCCCGGATTGGCTCCGGCGCCGAGTCCGCGGGTGAGTTCACGGCCGACGTCGAGCTTGACGTCGGCGTCGCTCATCAACAGGGCCTGAGCATCGGTGTTGATAGCGATGAACTCGACGCCCTTGAGACCGACCTCGATCATCCGGTTGATGGCATTGACACCACCGCCGCCGACACCGATGACTTTGATGACTGCGAGGTAGTTCTGCGGTGCTGCCACGTCGAAGGCCTCTCGCCTCGAGTTACGTGTCGCCGCAGCGCTGGTCCAGCGCTACGCCGACTGATGCCGATTGGGACGGTCCGAACGCCGACCCGAACCCTAACGCTGAAGTTTAGGGTTACCAGTGTGTCTGTTCCCTGGACTCTTCCGAACAGGACACTAAGTCGACAAGTGGCGCACGTTCAACGAACACGCCGAACCTCCCGTTTTTCTTTTCACCCTATGTGATCAGCCGTTGCGCTGACCAACCAGGGTGCTGGCCAGCACTGATGTGCGTCAACTCCCCGATGCCGCAGGGGCGGTGGGAGCGGTGACATCGAAGTGACCGGCGCCCGGCGCGGCTTTCATGAGGGCGGTGAGACTGGCCGCCTTCGCCTGGCCCTTCCCACTGCTACCCCAGGCGACGGTGCGACCTTCGGTCAACTCAAGCGAGATTGAGTCATATGAACGGACTTTGACGGTACGGGTGTCCCGCGCCACGGCGTCCGGAAGGTCACCCACGACGCGCACCGCCGCTCGCAGCAACCGGCCGGTGCCGAACCGGCTGAGGCTCGGCGAGCGCCCGGCGGCCCATTCCAGGGTCGGGACACCCTTCGGAGCGCGGGCGACCGTGGCGAACCGCACTGCCTTGGCGTCCACTTCGACGAACTTTCCGCCATCGGGCAGCAGGAGTACCGGTTTGCGTTCGGTCACTTTCAGGCCGATTCCGCGTGGCCAGGAGCGCACCACGTCCACCGAGTCGATACGCGGCAGCTTCCGCCGCAGCCGGTCCTCGATCGCGTCGGTGTCAACGGAGATCAGCGGAGCCCCGACCGGAACCGCGGCGGCGTCCCGGACTTCTTCGGGGCTCAGCACGCGGGTGCCGGAGGTTCCGACATGCTCGACGCGCAGCCACTGCGAGCCGTAGAGCAGCCAGCCGCCGCCCCCGCCGAGCAGCGCCGCCGCGACCAGCGACACAAGGAGCACCCGGCGCATACGGGGCGACGGCAGCCGCAGCCGCCGTCGCCCGGTGGGGCCGGGTGGGCGGGCCGGTTCGGTCCCCCGCTTGCGTTCACCGCGCTCGGCGGTGGTGGGTCCGGCCACGCTCCCCTGCCTTCTCACGCCCTGTGGCGTGCCGCAATCGCCTCGTACACCATGCCGACGAGGAGGTCGTCGGCGTCCCGGCGGCCGAACTCCGATGCGGCGCGGGACATCTCGTACAGCCGGTGCGGATCGGCGAGCACCGGCAGCACACTCTGCTGCACCCATTCCGGCGTCAGATCGGCGTCGTCGACCAGCAGTCCGCCGCCCGCCTTGACCACCGGCTGGGCGTTGAGCCGCTGTTCGCCGTTGCCGATGGGCAGCGGGACGTACGCGGCCGGGAGCCCGACGGCGGAGAGTTCGGCGACGGTCATCGCGCCCGCGCGGCAGAGCATCATGTCGGCCGCGGCGTACGCGAGGTCCATCCGGTCCACGTACGGTACCGGGATGTAGGGCGGCATACCGGGCATGTTGTCGACGCGCGGCATCTCGTTCTTCGGGCCGACCGCGTGCAGGATCTGGATGCCGGAGCGCTGGAGGATCGGCGCCACCTGCTGGACGACCTCGTTCAGCCTGCGGGCGCCCTGCGAGCCGCCGGACACCAGCAGCGTCGGCAGGCCGGGGTCGAGGCCGAACGCGGCGCGGGCCTCGGGGCGTACGGCCGCCCGGTCCAGGGTCGCGATGGTGCGGCGCAGCGGGATGCCGATGTACCGGGCGTCCCGCAGCTTGCTGTCCGGCGTGGAGACGGCGACCGCCGCCGCGTACCGCGAGCCGATCTTGTTGGCCAGGCCGGGGCGCGCGTTCGCCTCGTGGACCACGATCGGCACACCGAGCCGCTTGGCCGCCAGATAGCCCGGCAGGGCCACATAGCCGCCGAAGCCGACGACGCAGTCCGCCTTGGTGCGCTCCAGGATCTGCTCGGCGGCCTTGATGGTGCCGCGCAGCCGTCCCGGGACGGTGATCAGCTCGGGAGTGGGTTTGCGGGGCAGCGGTACGGCGGGGATCAGCGCGAGTTCATAGCCACGCTCGGGGACCAGTCGGGTCTCCAGGCCCTTCTCCGTACCGAGAGCCGTGATTCCCACGGTCGGGTCCTGCCTGCGCAGGGCGTCCGCGAGGGCGAGCGCTGGCTCGATGTGGCCGGCGGTCCCCCCGCCGGCGAGTACGACATGCACCGAATTTCACCGCTCTCCGGACGGTCGCGCCTTGACGCGCCGTCTCATCGTGTTCCATCTCACCGCTGCCCGCTTCCTTCCGGAGGCAGACGACCGCATGGCAAGCGCTGCTCGCGCCGCGGGTTCCTGACGCGCGAAGGCGATCAGCAGCCCGATGGCGAACATCGTCGGCAGCAGGGCGGAGCCCCCGTAGGAGAACAGCGGGAGCGGGACACCGGCGATCGGCAGCAGGCCGAGCACCGCACCGATGTTGACCACGGCCTGAGCCGTGAACCAGGTGGTCACACCTCCCGCGGCATACCTCACGAAGGGGTCCTCCGTGCGTCCGGCCACGCGGATACCCGCATAGCCTAGAGCCGCGAACAGAGCGAGTACCGACAGCGTCCCCGCAAGACCCAGTTCCTCGCCCGTGATGGCGAAGATGAAGTCGGTGTGCGGCTCGGGGAGTTGACCCCATTTTTCCACACTTGCACCGAGACCGGAACCAAAGAGTCCGCCGGAGGCGAGGGCGAAGATTCCATGAGCCGCCTGCCAGCACTGGTCGCCGGGTCCCGGATCGGTGGCGAAGACGCAGGAGAGCCGGCCCATCCGGTTCGGGCTGGTGCGGACCAGGATGAAGGCGATCGCTCCGGCCGCGGCCAGCACCCCCACGAACAGCCGGGTCGGCGCCCCCACCAGCCAGAGCAGCCCGAAGAGAACGGCCGTGAGGATCATCGCGGTGCCCATGTCGCCGCCGATCATGATCAGGCCGAGCAGCATGAAGGCGACCGGCACCAGCGGCACCAGCAGGTGCTTCCACTGGGTCAGCAGCTGCTTGTCTCCCTTGCGGGCCAGCAGGTCGGCGCCCCACAGCACCAGCGCGAGCTTGCCGAACTCGCTGGGCTGCAGCTGGAACGGGCCGCCCACCTGGAGCCAGTTCTGGTTGCCGTTGACCTCATGCCCTATCCCGGGGATCTGCACCAGCACCATCAGGAAGACCGTGCCGGCCAGCATCGGATAGGCCAGCGCCCGGTGCAGCTTGACGGGCATCCGCATGGCGACGAGCAGCAGTACGGCGCCGAGCGCGGCCGCGAGGAACTGCTTGCGGAAGAAGTACGAGGGGCTCAGGCCCAGTTCCAGCGCCTTGATCTGCGACGAGGAGTACACCATCACCAGACCGAGCACGATGAGCAGCAGGCTGGAGCCGAGGATCACGTAGTACGCGGTGAGTGGCCGGTCCCAGGCCTTGCGCAGCCGCGTGTAGAGCTGCCGCAGCGGGTTCTGGCGCGGCGGGCGCGACGGCTTGGGCCGGGCGCCGCCACGGGGCGGTGCGGGGCGTTTGGCCGGGCGGACCTGGGCCGGCCCGCCGCGGCCGCGCAGCAGGAGCCGCGGCCTGTCGTCGAACCGGCCGGCAGCTGCCGACGATGTCACGGTCCCTCCCGAATGACCCGGCGCCCGCGCCGGGCTCCGACGGCCCGCGTCAGGCGCTCGCGGACCCGAGTTCGCTGACCGCCTGTGCGAACGCCTCGCCGCGCTTGTTGTAGTTGACGAACATGTCCATCGAGGCACAGGCCGGGGCCATCAGCACGGTGTCCCCCGGACCGGCGAGCCTGGCGGCCTCCTGGACCGCCGCCGACATCGCCCCAGTGTCGGTCCGGTCGAGGTCCACCACCGGGACCTCGGGGGCGTGTCGCGCGAGGGCTTCGCGGATCAGGGCGCGGTCGGCGCCGATCAGGACCGCGCCGCGCAGTCGCTTCGCGGACCTCTGCACCAGTTCGTCGAAGGTCGCGCCCTTGGCGAGGCCGCCGGCGATCCACACGATCGACTCGTAGGCCGCCAAGGACGCCTCGGCCGCATGGGTGTTGGTGGCCTTGGAGTCGTCGACGTACGCGACTCCGGCCACGTCCGCGACATGCGCGATGCGGTGGGCGTCCGGGCGGAAGGCGCGCAGTCCGTCGCGTACGGCGGCGGGTTCGACACCGTAGGCGCGGGCGAGGGCCGCCGCCGCGAGGGCGTTGGCGATGTTGTGCAGGGCCGGCGGGTTGACGTCGCCGACCTCGGCCAGTTCCTGGGCCTGCTTCTGGCGGTCGGGGACGAAGGCCCGGTCGACCAGGATGCCGTCCACGACGCCCAGTTCGGAGGGTCCCGGCGCGGAGAGGGTGAAGCCGATCGCGCGGCAGCCCTCCTCGACGTCGGCCTCGCGGACCAGGTCCTCGGTGGCCTTGTCGGCCACGTTGTAGACGCAGGCGACCTGGTTGCCCTCGTAGATACGGCCCTTGTCGGCGGCGTACGCCTCCATGGAGCCGTGCCAGTCGAGGTGGTCGGGGGCCAGGTTGAGCACGGCCGCGGAGTGGGCGCGCAGCGAGGGGGCCCAGTGCAGCTGGTAGCTGGAGAGTTCGACGGCCAGGACGTCGTACTCCTCGTCGCCGAGCACCACGTCGATGATCGGGGTACCGATGTTGCCGACGGCCGCGGTGCGCAGTCCGGCGGCGGTGAGCATCGACGCGAGCATCTGGGTGGTGGTGGTCTTGCCGTTGGTGCCGGTGATGGCGAGCCAGGGCGCGCTGGAGCCGCCGGGGATCCCGCGCAGCCGCCAGGCGATCTCGACGTCGCCGACGACGTCCACACCCGCTTCGGCGGCCGCGGCGAACAGCGGGGAGGTCGGCTTCCAGCCGGGCGAGGTGACGACCAGGTCGGTGCCGGGCGGCAGGGTGCTGGCGTCGCCGAGCCGTACCGCGATGCCCGCGTCGGCCAGTTCGGCCGCCTTGGCCTGGTGCGTCTCGCTGTCGCCCCCGTCGACCACGGTCACCGAGGCACCGAGGCCGGCCAGGGCGCGGGCGGCGCTGATGCCGCTCACCCCGAGCCCGGCGACGGTGATGTTCATCCCCTGCCAGCTGGTCACTTTTCGGCCGCCCACCCTGCGTAGAAGAGACCGAGGCCGACGATCACGCACATGCCCTGGATGATCCAGAAGCGGACCACCACAAGGACTTCGGACCACCCCTTGAGTTCGAAGTGGTGCTGCAGCGGCGCCATCCGGAACACGCGCTTTCCGGTGAGCCGGAAGGAGCCGACCTGGATGACCACGGACATGGTGATCAGCACGAAGAGGCCGCCGAGCAGGGCGAGCAGCAGCTCGGTGCGGGAGGTGATCGCGAGTCCGGCGAGCGCCCCGCCGAGTGCGAGCGAGCCGGTGTCGCCCATGAAGATCTTGGCGGGCGAGGTGTTCCACCACAGGAAGCCGAAACAGGCGCCCATCAGGGCCGAGGCGACGATGGCGAGGTCGAGCGGGTCGCGTACCTCGAAGCAGGCCTGTGGGTTGGTGAGGGTCGTCGCGTTGGCGCAGGACTCCTGGTACTGCCAGACGCCGATGAACGTGTAGGCGCCGAAGACCATCACGGAGGCGCCGGTGGCGAGGCCGTCGAGGCCGTCGGTGAGGTTCACGCCGTTCGACATCGCCAAGATCATGAACAGCGCCCAGACGACGAACAGCACCGGGCCGATCGTCCAGCCGAAGTCGGTGACGAACGAGAGCTTCGTGGACGCCGGGGTGTTGCCGCGGTTGTCCGCGAACTGCAGCGCGAGCACCGCGAAGGTGATACCGACGATCAGCTGTCCGGACATCTTCGCCTTGGCCCGCAGGCCGAGCGAACGCCGTTTGATGATCTTGATGTAGTCGTCCAGGAAGCCGACCAGGCCCATGCCCGCCATCAGGAAGAGCACCAGCAGACCGGAGTACGTGGTCGGCTCGCCGGTGATCAGCTTGGCGCCGAAGTACGCGACGATCGTCGCCAGGATGAAGGCGATACCGCCCATCGTCGGCGTACCGCGCTTGCTGGCGTGCTCACGCGGGCCGTCGTCCCGGATGTACTGGCCGTAGCCCTTCTTGGCCAGCAGTTTGATCAGCAGCGGGGTGCCGACCAGGGTCAGGAAGAGCCCGATCACACCCGCGAAGAGGATCTGCCTCATCGGCCGGAGACCTGCCCCTCAGCGTCGGTCGTGCTTTCGAGCAACGCGGCGGCGACCCGCTCCAGGCCCACCGACCTGGAAGCCTTCACCAGCACGACGTCCCCTGGACGCAGTTCACCGCGCAGTAGGTCGACAGCCGCCTGTGTGTCGGACACGTGCACCGACTCCTCACCCCACGAACCCTCGTTGTATGCGCCCAGTTGCAACCAGGACGCTTCCCTGCCCCCGACCGCGACGAGCTTGCTCACATTGAGCCGGACGGCCAGCCGCCCGACGGCGTCGTGCTCGGCGAGCGCCTCGTCACCGAGCTCGGCCATCTGTCCGAGCACCGCCCACGTACGGCGCCCCTTGCCCATGGCCGCCAGCGCGCGGAGCGCGGCTCGCATGGACTCGGGGTTCGCGTTGTAGGCGTCGTTGACGACCGTTACACCGTCCGGGCGCTCGGTGACCTCCATCCGCCAGCGGGACAGGTTGCCCGCTTCGGAGAGCGCCACGGCGATCTCGTCCACGGACATGTCCAGCTCATGGGCGACGGCGGCCGCGGCAAGCGCGTTCGACACGTGGTGCTCACCGTACAGGCGCAAGGTCACGGCGCTGCACCCGGAGGGTGTGTGCAGCGTGAAAGTCGGACGTCCCTCGTCGGTGAGCCGGACGTTCTCGGCGCGTACGTCGGCGTCGTCGGCCTCGCCGAAGAGGATGACCCGTGCCTTGGTGCGGGCGGCCATGGCCCGTACCAGCGGGTCGTCCGCGTTCAACACCGCGGCCCCGTCGGCCGGGAGCGACTCGACCAGCTCGCCCTTGGCCTCGGCGATCTGCTCGCGGCCGCCGAACTCGCCGATGTGGGCGGTGCCGACGTTGAGCACGACGCCGATCCTCGGCGGGGTCAGGTCCGTGAGGTACCGGATGTGGCCGATGCCGCGGGCGCCCATCTCCAGGACCAGGTGCCGGGTGTCCTCGGTGGCGCGCAGGGCGGTGATCGGCAGGCCGATCTCGTTGTTGAGGGAGCCGGGCGTCCACACCGTGGGGGCCTTGCGCTCCAGGAGTTGGGCGATCAGGTCCTTGGTGGAGGTCTTGCCCGCCGATCCGGTGAGCGCGACGAGGGTGGTGCCCAGCCGGGCGACGACGGCTCGCGCCAGCGTCCCCAGCGCCTCGGTCACGTCGGGCACCACGATCGCGGGCACCCCGACGGTCCGGGTGGCCAGCACCGCGGCGGCCCCCGACGCGATGGCGCGCTCGGCGTAGTCGTGGCCGTCCACGTGCTCACCCGCGAAGGCGGCGAACAGCCCGTCGGGTTCGACCTGGCGGGAGTCGATCACCACGGACCCGGTGACCAGGCGGCCGGTGTCCGGTATGTCGTGCGGCTGTCCGCCGACGATGGAGGCGATCTCGGCGAGGGAGAGGGCGATCACAGCTTCATCCCCGGTTGTTCTCAGTGGCCGCGCGGCGGACCTGGATGGCGGTGCGCAGCACGTCACGGTCGTCGAAGGGGCGTACCACCCCGTTGATGTCCTGGCCCTGTTCATGGCCCTTGCCCGCGACCAGCACGGTATCGCCGGGCTCGGCGCGGGCGACGGCCGAGGCGATGGCGGCGGCGCGGTCCTCGAAGACCTGGACGTCGCCGCGCTCGTGGATGGGCACCTCTGCGGCGCCGGCGATCATGGTGGCGAGGATCGACAGGGGGTCCTCGGAGCGCGGGTTGTCCGAGGTCAGTACGGCGGTGTCGGCGAGCCGTGCGGCCGCGGCGCCCATCGGCATCCGTTTGGTCTGGTCGCGGTCGCCACCGCAGCCGAGCACGATGTGCAGCTTGCCCTCGGTGACCTTGCGCAGCGCGCGCAGGACCGATTCGACGGCGTCGGTCTTGTGCGCGTAGTCGACGACGGCGAGATACGGCTGGCCCGCGTCGACCCGCTCCAGGCGGCCCGGCACGCCGGGGACGGCGGCGACGCCGTCGGCGGCGGTCTGCGGGTCGATCCCGGCGGCGGCCAGCGAGACGATCGCGGCCAGGGTGTTGGCGACGTTGAAGGGACCGGCCAGCGGGGACTTCGCGGCGATCCGCTCGCCCTTCGGACCGAGCACCGTGAAGGTGCTGTCCATCGGGCCGACCTCGACCTCGTCGGCGCGCCAGTCGGCGTCCGGGTGGCCTTCGGCGGAGAAGCTGACGACCGGCACGGTCGCCTCCTTCAGCAGCCTGCGCCCGTACTCGTCGTCGAGGTTGACGACCCCGAGCCGGGACCGCTTCGGGGTGAAGAGCTGCGCCTTCGCCTGGAAGTAGTCCTCCATGTCGGAGTGGAACTCCATGTGCTCCGGGCTGAGGTTGTTGAAGACCGCCACGTCGAAGACGCAGCCGTCCACCCGGCCGAGCACCAGTGCGTGGCTGGAGACCTCCATGGCGACCGAGTCGACGCCACGCTCGCGCATCACCGCGAACAGCGCCTGCAGGTCGGTGGCCTCGGGGGTGGTGCGCTCCGACTTGATGCGCTCGTCGCCGATGCGCATCTCGACGGTGCCGATCAGGCCGGTGTCACGGCCCGCGGCCCGCAGACCGCCCTCGATGAGGTACGCGGTCGTGGTCTTGCCCGAGGTGCCGGTGATGCCGATCTGGAGCAGGCCGTCGCCGGGGTGCCCGTAGATGCTCGCGGCCAGTTCGCCCATCCGGCCGCGCGGGTCGCCCACCACCAGGACCGGCAGTCCGGTCGCGGCCGCGCGGTCGATACCGGCCGGGTCGGTGAGGATCGCCGCGGCGTCGAGGTCCGCGGCCTGCGCGGCGAAGTCGGCACCGTGGAAGCGGGCGCCGGGCAACGCGGCGTAGATGTCACCGGGGCGCACCGCACGGGAGTCGTGGGTGATGCCGGTGACCTCCGCCGACCCAGGGGCGTCTACGCCCAGCTGCTCGGCGAGGTCCGCGAGGCTGCTCGCGGCGACCTGATCCGGCCGGGGCGGTCCCGGATACGTCACGGGAACGTCCTTCTGGGTGGTTTGAGACTGATCAGCGTGGGGCACGGCGGTGAGCGTACCCGGCGTTGCGTGCGGGGGGCGAAATGGGAGCCTGACTTTGCCCCCCGGCCGGATCAGCGCGGGGCGTCTGGTGCGTGCGATCGCGAGGCGCCGAAGCGCCCTTGTGGCGGAGCCACCTGGGCGTTTCGGCAACGCGGCGAGCGTGCGTGCCAGACGTCCCGCGCCCGGCCGGGGGGCAAAGCCAGGCTCCCCGGGTGGCCCTGGGGGG
>NZ_JAZGRL010000002.1:1431321-1438814 GCF_046540415.1 Streptomyces sp. E11-3
TCGGGGGTCTCGGGCTGCGCGGGCGAGGGCGAGGCGGTCGGTGTGGGGGTGGCCGAGGGCGCGGGCGGTGCGGCGGCGGGCGGCGCAGCGGGCTTTTGCCGAACCGCCGAGGGGCGGTCCCGGACCCCGCCCGGAGTGCCGCGTACGGTGCCGTCGGGGTCCAGGAAAGCCGGGTTGCCGCCGGGCACCATGCCCAGCTCACGAGCGCGCCGCTCCAGCGCGCCGGGGGCCGAGTAACGGTCCACGTCGCGTTGCAGCTCCTGCTGCTCCTCGGTGAGCTCGGTGGTCTTCTTCTTGAGGTCGCTCAGCCGGAACGACCCTTCGTTGAGCGAGGAGTTCAGCACCAGCAGCGCGATCAGACCGCCGCCGAGCAGCATCACCACCAGCAGCACGAACGGCATCCGCGCGGCCGACGCGGGCCCGGTGGGCAGCAGCCGCCCCAGCAGCGCGACCCGCCCCCCGGGGCGCTGCCCGCCGCTCACGACACGTCTTCCCTGACGCGCTGCGCGCCGCGCAGCCGGGCCGGGGCGGCTCTGCGGTTCTCGGCGACCTCTTCCTCGGTGGGGAGTTCGGCGCCACGGGTCAGCAGCTTCAGGCGCGGCTGGTAGCGCTCGGGCACCACCGGCAGTCCCGGCGGCGCCGTGGTGGCGGCGCCGGCCGCGAAGACCTGCTTGACCAGCCGGTCTTCCAGTGAGTGGTACGACAGGACGGCGATCCGGCCACCGACGGCGAGCGCCGCGACGGCCGCGGGGATCGCCCGCTCCAGGACGGCGAGTTCACCGTTGACCTCGATACGCAGCGCCTGGAAGGTGCGCTTGGCGGGGTTGCCGCCGGTGCGCTTGGCGGCCTGCGGCAGCGCGTCACGGATCAGCTCGACCAGCCGCGCGCTGTTGCTGAACGGCTCCTTCTCGCGCTCCCGTACGATCGCCGCCACGATCCGCTTGGCCTGCTTCTCCTCGCCGTACGCGCGCAGAATCCGTACCAGCTCGCCCGGTGCGTAGGTGTTGAGGACGTCGGCGGCGCTGACCCCGGTCGTCTGGTCCATGCGCATGTCGAGCGGCGCGTCCTGCGCGTACGCGAACCCGCGGTCGGCCTCGTCCAGTTGCATGGAGGAGACGCCGAGGTCGAAGAGGACGCCCTGGACGGCGGGGATACCGAGGCGGTCGAGCACATCGGGGAGTTCGTCGTAGACCGCGTGCACCAGCGTGGCCCGGTCGCCGTACGGTGCCAGCCGCTCCCCGGACAGGCGCAGCGCCTCCTTGTCCCGGTCCAGGGCCACCAGGCGCGCCTCGGGGAAGGCGCTGAGCAGGGCCTCGCTGTGTCCGCCGAGGCCCAGGGTGCAGTCGACGACGACCGCTCCGGGCTGTGTGAGCGCCGGGGCCAACAGGTCCAGGCACCGCTGGAGCATGACCGGGACGTGTCGGGTGTGGCTCAATGCGCCCTCTCAGATCCGGCGCCGCGCGTACGCACCGCCGGGTCCCCGCCCGCTCGAAGAAGGGGAGGCCTGCTGGCGCCGGAAGGGCGTCAGCCGACCGGGAGCGGGAGGAGGCCGAGCCGTACGTACGCGCCGCACACGTGGGGAGATTCGCGGGGAGTCTCCGGGATTACCGTCCAGCGGGGAGCGTCTGGGCCCTGTCGGCCTTGCGGCTCCCGCTTCGCGTCACTTTAGTCCACCCCGTCCCCCGGTCAATCTCCGGCCACGCTGCGGATCTGCGCGTCGCGCGTCGCGCCGTTCACCCGTGCGGACCGGGTCGGCCTTGGCGTGTGGAATACCTCACAACCACGTCCGTTGACGTTCTTTGTCCCTTCTCACAGCGGGCCTGGACGATCCGTGCGCATTACCTTCGAGTCATGTCGACTTCGCTTCCCATCGATCCGGCCGGTGCTCCTCCCGCCGGCGGTACCGTCACAGACCGCCTGGTGGAGGCGAACCAGCGCTATGCCGCCCAGTTCACCGACCCCGGGATGGACGCGCGTCCCGTACTGAAGGTCGCGGTCGTGGCCTGTATGGACGCCCGACTCGACCTGCACGACGCGCTCGGCCTCGCGCTGGGTGACTGTCACACCATCCGGAACGCGGGCGGTGCGGTCACCGACGACGTGATCCGCTCCCTGACCATCAGCCAGCGCGCCCTGGGCACCCGCAGCGTGATGCTCGTCCACCACACCAACTGCGGTCTGGAGAACCTGACCGAGGACTTCCGGCACGAGCTGGAGGACGAGGTCGGGCAGCGCCCGCCGTGGGCGGTGGAGGCGTTCCGCGATGTCGACCAGGACGTACGCCAGTCGATGCAGCGGGTGCGGACGTCGCCGTTTCTGCTGCACCGCGACGACGTACGGGGCTTCGTCTTCGACGTCTCGACCGGTCTGCTGCGGGAGATCCACCGCGACCAGTGACCCGACCGGTGGCTCGACCGGTGACCCGACCGGCGACTCGACATACCCGGAAAAGGGCTCTGAACCTGACATATCGGCGCCAGTTATCCACAGGCGAGTGACACAACGCGGTACGGCCAACAAGAATGCGTGTGTGACATCCCGCCGGAACTATTCGCGCGTGGTGTCCGTGTTTCGGGGAGGGCCGGTTCGTAACAGAGGACACGGCCCGCGCGAGGGCCGAGGAGGGCCGGGTGACGACCTATGAAGATCGAGCGAGCCTCACTGATCTGACCACCACTGTGGAGCGTGTCCGCAGGTCGGTGGAGGGTGTGATCGAGGGCAAGCCGGAGGTCGTACGGCTTTCGCTGACCGTGCTCCTCGCCGAGGGGCATCTGCTGATCGAAGATGTTCCGGGCGTGGGGAAGACCATGCTCGCCAAGGCACTGGCGCGGTCCATCGACTGCTCGGTGCGCCGTATCCAGTTCACACCCGACCTGCTGCCGTCGGACATCACCGGGGTGTCCATCTTCGACCAGCAGCAGCGGGACTTCGAGTTCAAGCCGGGCGCCATCTTCGCGCAGATCGTGATCGGCGACGAGATCAACCGCGCGTCGCCGAAGACCCAGTCGGCGCTGCTCGAGTCGATGGAGGAGCGCCAGGTCACCATCGACGGGCAGTCGTACGAGCTGCCCGACCCGTTCATGGTGGTGGCGACGCAGAACCCGGTCGAGATGGAGGGCACCTATCCGCTGCCCGAGGCCCAGCGCGACCGGTTCATGGCCCGGGTGTCCATCGGGTACCCGACGCCGGAGGCCGAGCTGCAGATGCTCGACGTACACGGCGGGGTCTCGCCGCTGGACGACCTGCAGCCGGTGGCGCACGCACACGAGATCGTCAAGCTGATCGAGGCGGTCCGTGCGGTGCATGTCGCGGACGCGGTGCGCCGCTATGCGGTGGACCTGGTCGCGGCCACCCGCAACCACCCGGACCTCAGACTCGGCGCGTCGCCGCGTGCGACCCTGCACCTGCTGCGGGCCGCGAAGGCCTCGGCCGCGCTGAGCGGCCGGGAGTACGCCCTGCCGGACGATCTGCAGGCTCTCGCGGTCGCGGTCCTGGCCCACCGGCTGCTGCCCACCGCACAGGCACAGTTGAACCGGCGCACCGCCGAGCAGGTGGTCCTGGAGATCCTGCAGCGCACCCCGGTGCCCCAGGCGCCGACGCCGGGCAACGCCTACGGCAGCGTTCCCCCCGCCGCGGGCTACGGCCAGCAGCAGCCCGGCGCCCGGAGGCTGTGATGACGGCCGGCGCGGCACCGGCAGGGGCCGGGGTCCCGGCAGCCGACCGGGAGAAGGGCGCCGTACGGACCGCGCTCGCGGGGCTGACCACGCGGGGCCGGTCGTTCCTGGCCGCCGGGGCCGCCGCCGCCGTCTGCGCGTATGTGCTCGGCCAGGGCGATCTGCTCCGGGTCGGACTGCTGCTCGCGGTGCTGCCGCTGGTGTGCACGGTCGTGCTGTACCGCACCCGGTATCGGGTGGCCGGGTCGCGTCGGCTGTCGCCCGGGCGGGTGCCTGCGGGCTCGGAGTCCCGGGTCCATCTGCGGATCGACAACGTATCGCGGCTGCACACGGGGCTGCTGATGCTCCAGGACCGGGTCCCCTACGTACTGGGGCCCCGGCCGCGGTTCGTCCTGGACCGGGTGGAGGCGGGCGGGCGCCGCGAGGTGTCGTACCGGGTGCGCTCGGATCTGCGCGGGCGCTATCCGCTGGGGCCACTGCAGCTGCGGCTGACGGACCCGTTCGGCATGTGCGAACTGACCCGCTCCTTCAGCACGTACGACACCCTGACGGTCATTCCCCGGGTCACACCGCTGCCCCCGGTACGGCTCTCCGGGGAGGCCGCGGGGTACGGCGACGGGCGGCAGCGCTCGCTGGCGCTGGCCGGTGAGGACGATGTCATTCCGCGCGGCTACCGGCACGGCGACGATCTGCGGCGGGTGCACTGGCGCTCCACCGCGCGGTACGGCGAGCTGATGGTACGGCGCGAGGAGCAGCCGCAGCGCGCCCGCTGCACGGTGCTCCTCGACACCCGTGGCGTGGCCCACCAGGGCGCGGGCCCCGACTCGGCGTTCGAGTGGGCCGTCTCGGGTGCCGCCTCCGCACTGGTCCATATGCTCGAACGGGGCTATTCGGTACGGCTGCTGACCGACACCGGCAACTCGGTGCCCGGCGAGGGCTCCGACGGCTTCGCGGGGGCGAGCCAGGAGTCGGCGGACGCCGCGGGGCTGATGATGGACACCCTCGCGGTGATCGACCACTCCGACGGCGCGGGGCTCTCCCCCGCGTACGACGTGCTGCGCGGTGGCAACGAAGGGCTGCTGCTGGCCTTCCTCGGCGATCTGGACGAGGAGCAGGCGGCCGTGGTCGCCCGGATGCGGCAGCGCAGCGGAGCGGCGGTCGCCTTCGTCCTGGACAGCACCGCCTGGGTGCGGGGCGAGGGTCCTTCGCCGCAGCTGGACGCGCGGCTGCGGATGCTGCGTGAGGCGGGCTGGACGGCGGTCGGGGTGCCTCCGGGCGCGGATCTGGGCGCGCTGTGGCGGGACGCGGACCGGCAGCGCACCAGCGCCGGTCCGGCGCCCATGGGAGGTACGACTACGGGGGGTTGGGGATGAGCGGTCGCGCGCGACTCGCGCTGTGCGCCATGGCGGCCACACTGATGGCGGCGTGTGCCCTGGTGCCGCTGGTCGAGAAGGCGACCTGGATGCTGCAGGCGGCCGTGCTCCTGGCGATCCAGACCGGTGTCGGTGCCGTCGCCCGGCGGGTGCCGCTGGCCCGGCCGCTGACGGTGGCGGCGCAGGCCTTGGTGACCCTGCTGATCCTGACGGCGATGTTCGCCAGTGGCCAGGCGCTGGTCGGCGTGGTGCCGGGCCCGGAGGCCTTCCAGCAGTTCGGGGCGCTGTTCCAGGCCGGTACGGACGATGTCGGGCAGTACTCGATCCCGGCGCCGCTCACCGAGGGCATCAAGCTGATGCTCATCGGCGGGGTGCTGACGATCGGCCTCGCGGTGGACGCGCTCGCGGTGACGTTCCGCAGCGCGGCCCCGGCCGGGCTGCCGCTGCTCGCGCTGTACTCGGTCGCCGCGGGTCTTTCGGACGGCTCCGGTGGCTGGGTGTGGTTCCTGCTGGCGGCCGCGGGCTATCTGCTGCTGCTCCTGGCCGAGGGGCGGGACCGTCTCTCGCAGTGGGGGCGGGTCTTCGGTGGTACCTCGCAGCGGCCGGACGCGATGGCCGCGGGGCTGGCGGCGGGCGGCGGCGCGGTCGCGCCGGTCCGCACCGGCCGGCGCATCGGTGCCGTGGCCCTGGGCATCGCCCTGGCCGTGCCCGCGGCGCTGCCCGCCCTGAACGGCGGACTGCTGGACGGCGCGGGCAAGGGCGGCGGCAAGGGCAGCGGCGGCGGCACCATCTCCGCGGTGAACCCGCTGGTCTCGCTGCAGAACAGCCTGAACCAGCCGAACGACCGCGAGGTCCTGACGTACCGCACC
Source organism: Streptomyces sp. E11-3 (assembly GCF_046540415.1). Lineage (NCBI taxonomy): Bacteria > Bacillati > Actinomycetota > Actinomycetes > Kitasatosporales > Streptomycetaceae > Streptomyces > Streptomyces sp. E11-3. The sequence goes on from NZ_JAZGRL010000002.1 coordinate 1,437,238, forward strand.
AACTCCGAGGAGACCAAGGACCTCTATCTGCGGATCGTCTCCCTCGACCAGTTCGACGGCACAGCCTGGAAGCCCGCCCAGCGGAACATCCGCGATGTGCCGTCGCCGTTCCCCAGCCCTCCCGGGCTCGAAAGCCGGGTCCGTACCACCACCGTCCAGACCACCATCTCGGCGGCCGACTGGTACGCACAGGACTGGCTGCCGATGCCCTACCCGGCGACCCGGGTGGACATCGACGGGCGCTGGCGGTTCGAGCCCATGGGCCGGACCCTGGTCGGGGACCGCGGGCAGACCACCCGCGGCAAGCGGTACCAGGTGGACAGCCTGATCGTGCAACCGACCGCGGAGCAGCTCGCCGCCGCCCCGCCCGCGCCCAAGTCACTGGCCCGTGAGTTCACCGCCGTACCCGACTCCCTGCCGCAGGACGTGTTCGCCACGGCCAGGCAGGTGACCCGGGGGGCCGCCAACGACTACGAGCGCGCGGTCAAGCTCCAGGAGTGGTTCGCGTCAGAGGGCGGGTTCCGTTACGACACCGAGGTGGAGGCGGGCAGCGGTTCGCAGGCGATCAGCCGCTTCCTGCGGCAGAAGGAGGGCTTCTGCGTCCACTTCTCCTTCGCCATGGCCTCGATGGCCAGGACCCTGGACATCCCGGCCCGGGTCGCGGTGGGCTTCACACCCGGCTCCCCGTCTTCGGACGGCGCGATGTCGGTCGGGCTGCGGGACGCGCACGCCTGGCCCGAGCTGTACTTCGAAGGAATCGGCTGGACCCGGTTCGAGCCGACGCCGACCCGTGGCTCGGCACCGGACTACACGCTGGAGGAGAGCCCCTCGGGCGACCCGAGCAACAGCGCGGCGCCCGTGCCGTCGGAGTCGGTGGCCCCGGAGGACGAGCCGTCGGCCCAGGCCTCGGACGACTGTCCCGCGGAGCTGCGGCGGCTGAACGAGTGCGAGGACGCCGCGGCGGTGGGCGACATCGAGGAGGGCAGCAGCGGTCCGCCGCTGGGCACGATCGTGGGCGTGGCGCTGGCCGTGCTTGCCGTACTGATGGTGCCGCTGCTGCCGCTGCTGTGGCGGAGCCGGGTGCGTACGCGGCGGCTGGGCGCCGGTGGGCGTACGGACGCGGACGCGGCCGCGCGGACGCTGGCGGCCTGGCTTGAGGTGACCGACACCGCCTGGGACTACGGCATCCTGCCGGACGAGTCGCAGACCCCGCGCAAGGCGGCCGCGCGGATCGTCCGGATCGGGGAGCTGGGGACGGCCGCGGCGGAGTCCGTGCACCGGGTCGCGGCGGCGGTCGAGCAGGTGCTGTACGCCCCGCAACCGCGCCCGGCGACGGGTCTCGGCGAGGATGTGCGGCGGCTGCGGACCGGGCTGCGGGAGACCACGAGCCGGACCGGGCGGCTGCGGGCACTGCTCGCGCCCCGCTCGGCCGTCCGGGTGGCGTGGGCGGCTGCCGACCGCTGGGCGGCGCTCAAGGGGCGCTGGAGTCTGGGCGACTGGGGCGCGGAGCGCTGGGCCACGCTGGTCCGCCGCCCGGGCAAGCAGCAGGGGTAGCACGGGTAGCAGGGGTAGGTGCG
>NZ_JAZGRL010000002.1:1438914-1547571 GCF_046540415.1 Streptomyces sp. E11-3
CCCGTGGTACTCCCCCGGCCCCTCGGGAACCCGAGGAGCACCCCCACTCGTCGGGAGTGCGCGCCGTTCCGCCGCCCCGTGTCGGCGGTGCCGGCGCCGCGCTCCCTCCGTGGCCTCCACTCTGTCGTCCGCGCGGGTGCGCCCCCATCCGCGCGGCTACTCATCTCATCCACTAGGTACGAATACTCAGACCTGTGTGCTCATCCTCAGGTCAGGCTTTACGTAACTGGTTACGATCGCGTCCGTGTCCGTACTCCCTTTGGTGTTCACCAGTGGCTGGGCCAGCGGTGTCAACGCCTATGCCGTCGTCCTGCTGCTCGGCGTCTTCGGCGCCACCGGTCTGACCGACGAGGTGCCCGCTTCGCTGCAGCGCACCGACGTCCTGGTCGTGGCCGGTGCGCTGTTCCTCTGCGAGGCGGTGGCCGACAAGATCCCCTACGTGGACTCGGCCTGGGACGCCGCGCACACCGTGATCCGGCCGGTCGCGGGTGCGGTGGTGGGGGCTCTGCTCGCGGGGCAGAGCGGCTCGCTGTCCGATCTGACGGCTGGCGCGGTGGGCGGTTCGACGGCCCTGATCAGCCATTTCGTGAAGGCCGGGACACGGATGGCGATCAACACCTCGCCCGAGCCGTTCAGCAACATCGTGATGAGTACGGCCGAGGACCTCGGGGTCGGCACTCTGGTGACGTTCGCGATCTTCTATCCGGAGGTGGCGGCGGTCATCGCGGGGGTGCTGCTCCTGCTGGGGCTGGTGATCGTGCTCTTCCTCGCCCACCGCATCCGGCGGTTCATGCGCCGCAGGGCGCGGCGTCGCGAGGAGAAGCGGCTGGCGGGGGCGGGCCTGGGGCCGCCGCCCGGCTGAGCCGCGCTCCGGCTGAGCCGCGGTCGGTCCGGCTGAGCCGCGGTCCGGGCTGTCAGTGCGGGCCGATAAAGTCGCTGGCATGGCACGGATTGCGGTGATCGGCGCCGGGATGGGCGCCATGGCGGCTGCCGCCCGGCTGGCCGTGGCAGGCCACCGGGTGGTGGTGTTCGAGCGCGCTGACACCTACGGCGGCGCCCTGGGTCGCTACGCGCGGGACGGCTTCGGCTTTGACACGGGCCCCGGCCTGCTGCCGCTGCCCGCCGTGTACCGCGATCTGTTCATCAAGACCGGCAAGCAGCCCCTTGAGGACGTCGTCGAGCTGGTCCAGGTGGAACCCGCGGTCTGTCATGTCTTCGCGGACGGCACCGAGGTCCGGCTGCCGAACGCCTCGCGGGCCGGCGCCGTGGACGCGCTGGACGCGGCCCTGGGCGCGGGCGCGGGTGAGCGCTGGGGCACGGTCATGAACCGCGCGCGGGAGGCCTGGGACCGCACCCGCAGACCGCTGCTCGAAGAACCCCTGTGGCCGAACTGGCAGGTGCTGGCCGAGCGCGAGCCCTACCCGGCGGTGGAGCGGCGCCGGGTGCTGCGCCGCAGCCGTACCGCGACCACCCTGGCCGAGGTCGGCGAGCTGGAACTCGGCGACCCACGGCTGATCGCCCTCCTTGAGAGCCACGCCGTGGCGCACGGCCTCGATCCCCGTACGGCTCCCGCGAGCGCCGCGGTCCTGCCGTACATGGAGCAGTCCTTTGGGGCCTGGTACGTCCGCGGCGGGATGCGGGAGCTGGCCCGCGCGGTGTACGAGCGGTGCCTGACCCGCAAGGTCGAGTTCCACTTCGGTTCCGCGGTGACCCGGATCGTCGAGAAGGACGGCCGGGCGGCGGGTGTCGAGTCGGCGGACGGCTCGGTCCACGAGGCGGACTTCGTCGTGGCGGGGGTCGCGCCCGGAGTGCTCGACTCGCTGACGGGTCGCCCGGTGTGGGGCGAGGTCGGGCCGCAGTCCGGGCTGCCGAGCCGGTTCACGGTACTGCTCGCCCTGCGCGGCGGCCGTCCGGAAGGCACCCCGCATCGCACGGTGCTGCACGCCAGGCACCGGGCGGACGAGCTGAACCACCTCTTCACCGCCCCGGACCTCGGCGGCTGTGCCGCACCCACGGTCACCGTGCTGCGCCCCGACGATCAGACGCTGGCGCCGGACGAGGACCACGAGGCGGTCACCCTGACCGCCACCGTGCCCGCGCACGAGCAACTCGGCCCGGAGGTCGTGGAGAAGGTCGCGGACCAGCTGATGGCCGTCGCCGAGCGCGCGCTGCCCGGCCTGCGCGACCGACTGCTCTGGCGCGAGGTGCGCACCCCGGCCGATGTCGCCCGGGCGACCGGGGCCGACGGCGGTGCGGTGCCCGCTCCCGCGCTGGCCGCGGCGGCCGGACGGCTGCTGCATCCGGCCAACAGCACCGAAGTGCCCGGACTGCACCTCGTCGGCGGCTGGTCCCACCCTGGCGGCGGGCTGCCGCACGCGGGGATGTCGGGCGCCCTGACCGCGGGGCTGATCGTGGAGGGTCCGGAGTTCCGCGGCTCGCAGTGAGCCGGGGCCAGCGAGCCGCCCCAGCTCAGTAGCGGTACGGCTGCTGTTCGTTCTGGTAACCCGCGCCGTAGCCGTCCTGGTAGGGCGGGGGCTGTTCGGGCTGCAGCTCGCTGTCGCGCTGCTGCGGTACCCAGACCCCACCGGGCGGGGTCTCGGCCGCTCCCGGATAGGCGGCACCGCCGTACGGGTCCTGGTAGCCGGTGCCGTAGCCCTGCTGGTCCCCGGCATAGGGGGCGTACGGGCTCTGGCCGCCGTAGGTCTGGGTGTCGTAGGTCTGGGTGCCGATGTAGGGGTCGGAGTACGCGGCGTACTGCTGCTGCGCCCCGGTGTCGTAGCCGTACTGCTGCTGGTCGTAGCCGGAGTAGCCGTACTCCCCCGCGGCGGAGGCGGCCGCGGGCTGGGGCGGGTAGTCCGCGTCCTGGTATATGCCGTACTGGCCGGTGTCCTCGGGCAGCGGCTCCGGGGCGTACACCGGAGACGGAGGCGCCAGGTGGTCCATGGGCTCGGCGTAGTCCCGGTCGGGCATCGGGGGCTGCTCCGGTCCGTAACCGGCGTCGTACTCCAGGTCGCTGACCTCGAGCGTCGGGTCCTGCTCGGCCTCTCCCCGGGTCTTGCGGCGACGGCTCTCGCCCGGGCTCCCGCCGATCGCCCAGCCCGTGGAGAAGCCGCGGCGGAAGGACAGCGTCACATAGGTCTGCCCGATGGCGAACGCGGCCGTGCCGACGCCGATCACCAGCAGCGACTGCAGCAGCACTCCGAAGACCACACCGACGAACCCGACGAAGGCCAGCATCCGCCAGCGCAGCCGCGCCTTGTACTGCAGCAGCACTTCACCCAGCAGCCACAGCGCGACCACACCGAACGCGATGTAGAGGACCGCCCAGCCCATGTACGCCCCTCTCCTACGGCCGCCCGCCCCGGTCGGGGGCGGATACGGCCGATCAGGCCTGCTGTTGGTCGTGCAGGCCCAGATTCTCGTAGATTTCCAGCGTCGCGGTCGAGTTGTTGAGCGTGATGAAGTGCAGTCCGGGCACTCCTTCGGCCAGCAGCCGCGCGCAGAACTCCGTCGCGAACTCAATGCCAATGGAGCGTACAGCCGCGGGATCGTCCTTGGCTGTGAGGATGCGCTCTTTCACGTGCTCCGGGAAAACCGCGTTGCTGAGCTGCGGCAGCCGGGCGAGCTGCTTGACGTTGGTGACCGGCATGACCTCGGGGATGATCGGGGTCTCGCAGCCGGCGGCCGCGACCCGGTCGCGCATCCGCAGGTAGTTCTCGGGGTCGAAGAACATCTGGGTGATCGCGTAGTCGGCGCCGGCGCGGCACTTGTCCACGAAGTGCTGGATGTCACTGTCCCAGTCGGCCGAGCGCGGGTGCATCTCGGGGAAGGCCGCTACGCCCACGCAGAAGTCGCCGGACTCCTTGATCAGCTGCACCAGCTCGGCGGCATAGGCCAGGCCCCTGGGGTGCGGGACCCACTCGCCCATCGGGTCGCCCGGCGGGTCACCGCGCAGTGCGAGCATGTTCCGGATTCCCGCGTCCGCGTACTGCCCGATGATGTTGCGCAGCTCGGCGACGGAGTGGTCGACCGCGGTGAGGTGGGCGACCGGGGTGAGGGTGGTGTCGGCGACGATCTGCTGGGTCTCCTTCACCGTGCCGGCGCGCGTGGAGCCGCCCGCACCGTAGGTGACGGAGACAAAGCTGGGTGCTACCGCCTCAACTCGGCGCAGCGAGTTCCACAGGTTCCGCTCCCCTTTCGGGGTTTTCGGCGCGAAAAACTCGAAGGAATATGAGGTTTTGCCGGTCGTGAGCAGGTCACGCACCGTGCGTGCGCGATCGATCCTGGTGGAAGCAGTGCCAAGGGCCATACCGGCAGGTTAGCCAGGGCTTCGCGGCACCCCAACCAGGCCGGTGCGATATGTCCATAATGTGCATTTGTTGTCCACCCCTCGGACACCCGCACACGCCGGGGACGCATCAAGGGCCTGGGGAGGTTCTAGACCTCGCGCAGCCGCTTGGCGAGGTGTGCGGCCGCGGCTCCCGGATCGTCGGCCTCGGTGATCGCGCGGACGACCACCACCCGGCGGGCGCCCGCTTCCAGTACCTCGTCCAGGTTCGCGGCGTCGATCCCGCCGATCGCGAACCACGGGCGGTCCGTGCCGAGCGAGGCGGTGTACCGCACCAGGTCCAGGCCCGGTGCGTACCGGCCCGGCTTGGTGGGGGTCGGCCAGCAGGGGCCGGTGCAGAAGTAGTCCACGCCGTCCTGGGTAGCGGCGGCGGCTACTTCGGATTCGCCGTGGGTGGAGCGGCCGATCAGGACCTCGTCGCCGAGGATGGCACGGGCCGCGGGCACCGGCAGGTCGCCCTGGCCCAGGTGCAGCACGTTCGCGCCCGCGGCGTGCGCGACGTCCGCGCGGTCGTTCACCGCGAGGAGCTTGCCGTGCCGCTGACAGGCGTCCGCGAAGACGGCGAGGTGCTCAAGCTCCTCGCCGGCCTCCATGCCCTTGTCCCGCAGCTGCACGATGTCGACACCGCCCGCGAGCGCGGCGTCCAGGAACTCCGGCAGGTCGCCCTGGCGCTTACGGGCGTCGGTGCAGAGATACAGCCGGGCGTCGGCGAGCTGTGCGCGTGACATGGAGCGCTCCCCCGTAGTCGGTGGCGTGCGGGCGGCCCTGCTGGGCGGCCCGCACGCCAACAGTTGTCAGGTCAGACGGCGAGCGCCTGGGCGCGGCGCTTCACCTCCGTGCCGCGATTCTCGCTCAAGGCCTGCGCGGGCGTGCCGGGCAGGGTCGGGTCGGGGGNGGGGGGGGGGGGGGGGGGGGGGGCGGGGGGGGGCCCCCCCCACGCCAACAGTTGTCAGGTCAGACGGCGAGCGCCTGGGCGCGGCGCTTCACCTCCGTGCCGCGATTCTCGCTCAAGGCCTGCGCGGGCGTGCCGGGCAGGGTCGGGTCGGGGGTGAAGAGCCACTCGAGCATCTCTTCGTCGGAGAAACCGTCGTCCCTCAGGAGGGTCAGGGTCCCGCTGAGGCCCTTGATCACCTTGGCGTTCTCGCCGTCGATGAAGGCAGCGGGCACCTGGAGCGCGCGGTTCTCACCACGGCGCACGGCGATCAGGCTGCCTTCCTTGACGAGCTGTCGCACGCGGGTCACTTCGACACCGAACATCTCGGCGATGTCGGGGAGGGTGAGCCAGCTGGGGACGAGAGCATCGATCTTTGCGTCAATCTCGGTCACAGGGACAAGCGTGCCATCCCGGACTGACAGTCGGTACCCGGCACAGCCCCGTCACGGGATCAGAGCGTCGTCGATTTCAGCGGTACGGAGGGGTCGGCCAGTCGTTCCTGGTCCAGTGGCGCCCCAGAGGCGATCAGCCGCCGCCCCTGCGCCAGGTCGCGCGGCCGCCCCACGGCGAGCAGCGCCACCAGGGCCCCCTCGCGCAGCCAGCACACCGTCCAGGCGGCGCCCTGCGGTGACCCGCGCCACACCAGGGTGTCCGCGTTGCCGTGGTGCCCGGCGTACTGGACAAAGCGGCCGAACTGCTCCGACCAGAAGTACGGCACGGGGTCGTAGACCTCGGGGGTCTCGCCGATGATGTTCGCCGCCACCGCGCGCGGGCCCTGCAACGCGTTGTCCCAGTGGTGCACGAGGAGCCGCTGACCGAACCGCGCCGAGGGGAACGAGGCGCAGTCGCCGACCGCGTACACATCGGGCGCCGAGGTGCGCAGGCGGTCGTCCGCGACGATCGCGCCGTCCGGCCCGACGGCGATCCCGGAGCCGCTGACCCAGTCGGTGGCGGGCCGGGCGCCGATGCCGACGACCACGGCGCCCGCGGCCAACCGGGTCCCGTCGTCCAGGACGACGGCACCGGGCTCGACCCGCGCCACGCGCGCGTGGGTACGCAGGGTGGCTCCGGACTCCGCGTACCAGTGGGCCATGGGGGCCGCGACCTCGGCGGGCAGCACCCCCGCGAGCGGCCGCTCGGCGGCCTCGACGACCGTGACCGCGCACCCCGCATCGCGGGCCGCCGTGGCGAACTCCGCGCCGATCCAGCCGGCGCCGACGACCACGATGTCGTGCTTCTCGGCGAGTACCGGGCGCAGCCGCTCCGCGTCGTCCAGGGTGCGCAGCAGATGGACCCCGGGCACCCCCTGCGCACCGGGCAGCCGCAGCGGCTCGGCCCCGGTGGCGATCACCAGGACGTCGTAGCCGACGGGCCCGTCGGCGGTGTCCAACTGGTGGGCGTCGGGGCGCACCCCGGTCACCTCGCGGCCCAGCCGCAGCTCCACCTCCAGCTGCTCGAAGTCCACGTCGAAGGCGGACCCCTCCGCCTCGCCGAGCAGCACGGCCTTGGACAGGGGCGGCCTGTCGTACGGCTGGTGCGGTTCGGCGCCGATCAGCGTGACCACCCCGGTGAAACCCTGCTCGCGTAGAGCCACGGCGGTCTGCACACCGGCCATCCCCGCGCCGACGATCACGACACGCTGCTCCTGCTGCCTCTGCTCGTTCACCCGATCACCATAAACAACTGACGGATCATCAGGAAGCGGAAGGGTCAGCGGCTCGGGAGGCGCCCGCCCCCGGCTCCCTTATCCCGTCGGAGCCGAAGGGCTAGGCTGGCCGCTGTAGACCACTCGCGGGAGCCCGGACGCACCGGGCTGAGAGGGAGGCTCAGGCGCCTCCGACCGTACGAACCTGATCCGGGTCATGCCGGCGAAGGGAGGGGCTGGACGCCCATGCACGCACGCACCACATCAGACGTCCTCGTCCTCGGGGGCGGCATCATCGGCCTGGTCACGGCCTGGCGGGCGGCCCAGCGGGGCCTGGACACCGCCGTCGTCGACCCGGAGCCGGGCGGCGGGGCCGCCCAGGTCGCGGCCGGGATGCTCGCCGCCGTCACCGAACTGCACTACGGCGAGCAGACGCTGCTCGGCCTCAACCTGGCCTCCGCGCGCCGCTATCCGGACTTCGCCGCCGAACTCGAAGAGGCCAGCGGCCAGGACCTCGGCTACCGCGCGTGCGGCACGCTGGCGGTCGCGCTGGACGCCGACGACCGTGCCCATCTGCGGGAGCTGCACGCCCTGCAGCAGCGTTCGGGCCTGGAGTCCGATTGGCTGTCGGGGCGCGAGTGCCGCCGTCTGGAGCCGATGCTCGCGCCGGGGGTACGCGGTGGTCTGCGGGTCGAGGGCGACCACCAGGTCGATCCGCGCCGGCTGGCCGACGCCCTGGTCACGGCGTGTGAACGGGCCGGGGTGCGATTCCACCGCGACTGGGCCGACCGGCTCACCGTCGCGGGCGACCGGGCCCGCGGGGCCGTCCTGGCGGACGGCACGGAGCTCGCCGCCGACCAGGTGGTCCTGGCCGCGGGGAGCCTCAGCGGCAAGCTCGCCGGGGTGCCCGCGGCCGTGCTGCCCCCGGTGCGTCCGGTCAAGGGCCAGGTCCTGCGGCTGACCGTGCCGTCGTCGTACGCCCCCTTCCTGAGCCGTACGGTCCGCGCCGTGGTCCGCGGCAGCCATGTCTACCTGGTGCCGCGCGAGAACGGTGAGCTGGTCATCGGCGCCACCAGCGAGGAACTGGGCTGGGACACCACGGTCACCGCGGGCGGTGTGTACGAGCTGCTGCGCGACGCGCACGAGCTGGTCCCCGGCCTCACCGAGCTCCCCCTCACCGAGACCCGCGCGGGTCTGCGCCCCGGATCCCCGGACAACGCGCCGCTCCTGGGGCCAACGGCGCTCCCCGGCCTGCAGCTGGCCACCGGACACCACCGCAACGGTGTCCTGCTGACCCCGATCACCGGTGAGGTCATGGCCCATGCCCTGACGACCGGTGAACTCCCCGAAGAGGCGCGCCCCTTCACGCCCCGGCGCTTCGGCATCCTTCAGGAGCAGCCCGCATGACCACGCACACCGACAACCCCGACAACGCCGACAACACCGGGCACGCCGGGCACGCCGGGCACGCCGGGGCGACCGTGCCCGTCTCCGTGAACGGCGCGCGCCGTGAGATCCCCGCGGGCAGCATGCTGGACACCCTGGTCGCGACGCTGACCACCGCCCCGTCCGGGGTGGCCGCGGCCGTCAACGAGACCGTCGTACCGCGCGGCGCGTGGCAGCGCACCGCACTGCGTGCGGGGGACCGCGTGGAAGTCCTCACCGCCGTCCAAGGAGGCTGATCCCCATGGCTGACGATCCCCTGGTCATCGGCGGTTCGAAGTTCTCGTCCCGGCTCATCATGGGCACCGGTGGCGCGCCCAGCCTTGAGGTGCTTGAGCGGTCCCTGATCGCGTCCGGCACCGAGCTCACCACGGTCGCGATGCGCCGCCTGGACCCGGAGGTGCAGGGCTCGGTGCTGTCCGTGCTGACACGGCTCGGCATCCAGGTGCTGCCGAACACGGCGGGCTGCTTCACCGCGGGCGAGGCCGTGCTGACCGCTCGGCTGGCCCGCGAGGCGCTCGGCACCGACCTGGTGAAGCTGGAGGTCATCGCCGACGAGCGCACTCTGCTGCCCGACCCCCTGGAGACGCTGGAGGCCGCGGAGACCCTGGTCGACGACGGCTTCACGGTCCTGCCGTACACCAACGACGACCCGGTGCTCGCGCGCAGACTCGAAGAGGCGGGCTGCGCCGCGATCATGCCCCTGGGGTCGCCGATCGGCTCGGGCCTCGGCATCCGCAACCCGCACAACTTCCAGCTGATCGTGGAGCACGCGCGCGTGCCGGTGATCCTGGACGCGGGGGCGGGCACGGCATCCGACGCCGCCCTGGCGATGGAGCTGGGGTGCTCCGCGGTGATGCTGGCCTCCGCGGTGACGCGGGCGCAGGAGCCGGTACTCATGGCCGAGGCCATGCGCCATGCCGTCGAGGCGGGGCGGCTGGCACGGCGGGCGGGGCGGATCCCGCGGCGGCACTTCGCCGAGGCCTCGTCGCCGACGGAGGGGCTGGCCCGCCTGGACCCGGAGCGCCCGGCCTTCTGACAGACAGGCTCAGAAGCAGGCTCTGACGGTCACAGGTCAGCTGCAGTACGGCGGTACGGGCCCCCGAGGGGTCGGGCGTGTCAGCGGCGGCTCGTACACTCACCTGCGTGGACACGACCCTTCAAGATCCGCTCGTCGGCCAGGTCCTAGACGACCGCTACCGCATCGACGCGCGTGTCGCCGTCGGCGGGATGGCCACGGTCTACCGGGCCGTGGACACCCGCCTCGACCGCGTGCTCGCGATCAAGGTGATGCACCCCGAACTCGCATCGGACGCGTCCTTCGTGGAGCGCTTCATCCGCGAGGCCAAGTCGGTGGCGCGGCTCTCGCATCCGAACGTGGTCGGGGTATACGACCAGGGCACCGACGGCGCGTACGTCTATCTGGCGATGGAGTACGTCGCCGGGTGCACCCTGCGTGACGTGCTGCGCGAGCGCGGCGCGCTGCAGCCGCGGGCCGCGCTGGACATCCTGGAGCCGGTGCTGGCCGCGCTGGGCGCGGCGCACCGCGCGGGGTTCGTGCACCGCGACATGAAGCCGGAGAACGTCCTGATAGGGGACGACGGCCGGGTCAAGGTCGCGGACTTCGGCCTGGTCCGTGCCGTGGACACCGTGACGAACACCACCGGCGCGGTGCTCGGCACCGTCTCCTATCTCGCGCCCGAGCAGCTGGAACACGGCACCGTGAACCCACGGGTCGACGTGTACGCCTGCGGTGTCGTCCTCTACGAGATGCTGGCCGGCGGCAAGCCGCACACCGGGGACTCCCCCGCCCAGATCCTCTTCCGGCATCTGCACGAGGACGTGCCGCCTCCCTCGGCCGCCGTACCGGATCTCGCCGTCGAGCTCGACGAGCTGGTGGCGGCCGCGACCGCTCGCACGCCCGAGGTACGCCCGTACGACGCGGTGGAGCTCCTCGGGCAGGTCAGGGAGGCGCGGGCCGCCCTGAGTGAGGCGCAGCTGGACGCGATGCCGCCGCAGGCCCGTGCCGCGGACCACGACAACGCGGAGGACCGCACCAGCGTGATCGCGCGCGCCACGGGCACGGTGCCGCGGCCCCAGTCCGCCGAGCAGGACCAGGTGGAGGTCAACCGCACCAGTCGGCTTGAGATGCCCCCGGCCGAGCCGCCTCAGGCGCCGCCCCCGGCCGCCGGGTGGCGTGGCCCGCGGCGTTCGGTGCTCGCCGTGGTCGCGGGCGTGCTGCTGGCGCTCGGGCTCGGCGCGGGGGTCTGGTACATCAACTCGGGTCAGTTCACGCAGGTCCCGGCGCTGCTGAGCAAGACGGAGGCCGAGGCGCGTAAGTCGCTGTCCGACGCCGGACTTGAGGTCGGGGACGTCAAGGGCGAGTACAGCACCACCGACAAGCGCGGCACGGTCATCGGCAGCGACCCCGCGTCCGGCAGCCGGATCAGGGACAACGGCGAGGTGACGCTCACCCTGTCGCTCGGGCCGCGCACCGCCAAGGTCCCCGACCTCACGAACACCCCGCTGGCCAAGGCCAAGACCGAGCTCAAGGACCTCGGCCTGGAACCCGGCATGGTCAAGCGCACGTTCAGCAACAGCGTCCCGAAGAACTCCGTCGTCCGTACGGACCCGCCCGCGGGTACCGAGCGCAAGGCGGGCAGCGCGATCGCCCTCACGGTGAGCAAGGGCGCCCAGGTGGAAGTGCCGGACGTGGTCGGCGAGTCCGTCGCCGACGCGCGCGACGAGCTGCGCGAGGCGGGCCTGAAGGTGAAGGTCGCCACGGAGCGGGTGTTCTCCGAGGAGGACGCGGGCAGCGTCGCCCGGCAGTCGCCCGGCGAGGGCCGGACGCTCGCGGAGGGCGACAACGTCACCCTCACGCTCTCCAAGGGGCCGAGGATGATCGAGGTCCCGGACGTCGTCGGCATGAAGATGGACGCCGCCAAGGCGAAGCTCGGCGCGGCGGGCTTCAAGGTCGAGGTGGACCGCGCGTTCCCGTTCCTCGGCGACGAGATCTCCAGCCAGTCCGTGGAGGGCGGCGAGGAAGCGCCGGAGGGCAGCACCATCCGCATCAAGACGAAGGGCCTGTAGCCGCGGGCGGGGTCGCGGTCCGGGCCAGCGGTCACGGTCCGCGCCTGGGGCCCCGGTGTCCGGGCCCTGGCCACCGGCCCGGCGGCCGGGGGCGGTGATCGGGGTGTAGACCCCAGGCCCGAGCCCAGTGGGCCGGGCTGCCGCATCCCGAGCGAGGCCGCAGCCACGGCGGGAAGCGGGCGGCGGGGGCGGCACAGCTACTCGACGGCGCCAGGAGCGGCAGGCACGCGGACGTACCCTCAGAGCGGACGCGGCCTGCCAGGCCGCGGGACAGGCAGTTGAAGCCCGAGGCCTCGGGCACAGGGCCCCGAGGCCCAAGGCGGGGCCAGCGCCTGAAGAGCGGAACCGAGGGCCGGACACTGACGTCCACACACGCCCGCGCCAACCGTCCGCCCTCACGGCCCTGGCAGCTGGGCTGACGCCCACGCGCTGTCGGCCGCGTCAACGCTCCGCGTCAGGAGCCCAGACTGACGAGCCGCGCTGATGCCCGCGCCGAGGGCCACACCGAGGGCCGCCCTCGGCGCCACGCTCACGGCCACGGGGCCACAGCCCTGCGGCCGATGGTTGGAGGTCTGGGTCTGGGGCAGGGACCGTGAGGCCGAGCACACAGTGCTGGGCCCTGGGGGCCAGCCCGACACCTGGGGCACGCCCAGGCTGGTGGTGACGGCCGCGCCAAGAGCCCGCACCGACGAGCCGCGCTGACGCCAACGCCGAAGGCCCGCACCGAGTGCTGCCCTCTCTGCCACGCTCACGACCACGGGGCCACAGCCCTGCGGCCACCAGTCAGGCAGGGCCACGAAGGCCGAGCCCGAGCACCCAGCACTGGCCCCTGGGGCGAGCCCGACGCCAGGACCGCGCCCGCTAGGGTGCAGGGCCCGCGCCCGGGCCGGGGCCGGTGGCGTGCCACCCTGGCAGTGTGAGCAGCAAGAGAACTCGTAACCCCATCGGCGGGCATGTGCCCGTGGCAGGTGGACTCGCCTCCGTGGGGCTGACGTATGCACGCGAGATGGGCGCCGAGACCGTCCAGGTCTTCGTCGCCAACCCACGCGGCTGGGCGACGCCCGTCGGCAACCCCCGCCAGGACGAGGCGTTCCGGGCGGCCTGTGCCGCCGAGGAGATTCCCGTCTGGGTCCACGCCCCGTACCTGATCAACTTCGGTTCGCACACCGAGGCGACCGCGCTGAAGTCCGTCGAGTCACTGCGCCACTCGCTGCGCCGAGGCCGGGAGATCGGCGCCCTGGGCGTGGTGGTGCACACCGGCTCGGCGACCGGCGGGCGGGAGCGCGAGGTCGCCCTGAGGCAGGTACGCGAGTACCTGGTGCCGCTGCTCGACGAGCTGACGCACGACGACGACCCGTACCTCCTGCTCGAGTCGACCGCCGGACAGGGCTCCTCACTCTGCGCCCGCACCTGGGACTTCGGCCCCTACTTCGAGGCGCTGGACGCCCACCCCAAGCTCGGCGTCTGCCTGGACACCTGCCACATCTTCGCGGCAGGGCACGACCTGGCCGGGCCGGGCGGCATGAAGCAGACCCTGGACCTGCTGGTGGACACCGTCGGCGAGGGGCGGCTCAAACTGATCCACGCCAACGACTCCCAGGACGTGGTCGGCGCCCGTAGGGACCGCCACGCGAACATCGGCTCGGGCCACATCGGCGAGGAGCCGTTCCAGGAGCTCTTCACCCACCCCGCGACCGACGGAGTGTCGCTGATCATCGAGACGCCCGGCGGCAAGGCCGGGCACGCGGCGGATGTGGCACGGCTGAAGGAGCTCCGCGGTCAATAAAGACCCTTGAGGAATACCCCCATGGGGTATACGGTTCCCGGTGTAGCGACAGGAACCGTTATCTGACGTTGGGGGCTCGCCATGCAGCATCACACCGACTCCGCGCACACACACGAGGGTCACGGCACGCACGAGGGTCACGGCACGCACGAGGCCCATGGCTCGCACGGGCACGAGGGTCACGGCGGGCACGAAGGCCACGGCGCGCACGCGGGGCACGGCAAGGTCAGCTGGTCCATGGCCGCCAAGGCCACCCTGCACTGCCTCACCGGCTGCGCCGTCGGCGAGATCCTGGGCATGGTGATCGGCACCGCGCTCGGCTGGGGCAACGCCCCGACCATGGTGCTGGCGATCGCGCTGGCCTTCTTCTTCGGCTACTCGTTCACGATGTACGCCATCCTGCGGGCCGGCCTGACCCTCAAGGCCGCGATCGGCGTCGCCCTGGCCGCCGACACGGTCTCCATCACCGTCATGGAGATCGTCGACAACGGTGTGCTGCTGGCCGTGCCGGGCGCGATGGACGCGCATCTGTCCGACGCCCTCTTCTGGGGCGCCCTGGCCTTCGCCTTCGCGGTCGCCTTCGCCATCACCACCCCCGTCAACAAGTGGCTGATCGGCCGCGGCAAGGGCCACGCGGTGGTGCACCAGTACCACTGACGCGACCCCCACGCCGGGCGCGGCCAAACGGCCTCGGGGGCGGTCGGGNAGCACGAGTGCTACTGACGCACTCACCCGTGCGGCACGCGCCGCGCTGACCGGCCGGGCGTGGGGGCGGCGGGGGGGGCGGCCCAAGGCCACCCCCGCGGCCCACCCCCCCCCCCCCCCCCCCACCACTGCGTACAGCTACCTCAGAACTACTGGTCCCGGTACATCTCGGCGACCAGGAACGCCAGGTCCAGCGACTGGCTGCGGTTCAGACGCGGGTCACAGGCCGTCTCGTAGCGCTGGTGCAGGTCGTCGACGAAGATCTCGTCGCCGCCGCCCACGCACTCGGTGACATCGTCACCGGTGAGCTCGACATGGATGCCGCCCGGGTGGGTGCCCAGCGACTTGTGTACCTCGAAGAAGCCCTTGACCTCGTCGAGCACGTCGTCGAAGCGGCGGGTCTTGTGGCCGGACGCGGCCTCGAAGGTGTTGCCGTGCATCGGGTCGGTCACCCAGACGGGCGTAGCGCCCGAAGCGGTGACCTTCTCGACCAGGTCCGGCAGCTTGTCGCGGATCTTGTCCGCGCCCATCCGCACGATGAACGTCAGTCGGCCGGGCTCGCGGTCCGGGTCCAGGCGCTCGATGTACTGCAGCGCCTCCTCCGGGGTCGTCGTCGGGCCGAGCTTGATGCCGATCGGGTTGCGGATCCTGGAGGCGAACTCGATGTGCGCGCCGTCCAGCTGCCGGGTGCGCTCACCGACCCAGACCATGTGGCCGGAGACGTCGTACAGGTCACCCGTACGGGAGTCGACGCGGGTCAGCGCCGACTCGTAGTCGAGCAGCAGCGCCTCGTGCGAGGCGTAGAACTCGACCGTCTGGAACTCGGCCGGGTCGGTGCCGCAGGCGCGCATGAAGTGGAGCGCGTTGTCGATCTCGCGGGCCAGCTGCTCGTAGCGCTGCCCGGACGGGGACGACTTCACGAAGTCCTGGTTCCAGGCGTGCACCTGGCGCAGGTCGGCGTAGCCGCCGGTGGTGAAGGCGCGGACCAGGTTGAGCGTGGAGGCGGACGCGTTGTACATCCGCTTCAGGCGCTCGGGGTCCGGAATCCGGGCCTTCTCGGTGAAGTCGAAGCCGTTGACGGAGTCGCCGCGGTAGGTCGGCAGGGTGACACCGTCGCGGGTCTCGGTCGGCTTGGAGCGGGGCTTGGAGTACTGCCCGGCGATCCGGCCCACCTTGACCACGGGCACCGAGGCGGCGTACGTCAGCACGGCGCCCATCTGGAGCAGGGTCTTGAGCTTGTTGCGGATGTGGTCGGCGGAGACCCCGTCGAAGGCCTCGGCGCAGTCGCCGCCCTGGAGCAGGAACGCCTCGCCCCTGGCAACGGCTCCCAGGCGGGTGCGCAGCTGGTCACACTCGCCCGCGAAGACGAGCGGCGGATACGACTCGAGGTCCGCGAGTACCTCGCGCAGAGCCTCGGCATCGGGGTACTCAGGCTGCTGCGCCGCGGGAAGGTCTCGCCAGGTGTTGCCACCGGTAGTGGTGGTCTTAGCGTTGACGGTCACATCAGCAACATTACGGGGTCATGTCGCCCGTCCGGCCCGCGGCCCACCAGATGAGACGACCGTCTCCCGCTCCCCCGCGCTGGGCGCCGCCAGCGCGAGCCTGCGGTGGGTGCGGCGCAGCATGGTGCGGGCCATGAACGGGTGGACCTTGGAGACGACCGCCCAGTAGATCCGGCCGCGCCGGTTGTGTATACGCACCACCGAGCTCAGGGTGACCCGACGGGCCGCTTCGTCCACGAGGAGCGATGCCCTGAAGTCCAGGTGCCCGGCGTCCTGGCCGAGCAGGATCTCGCGCTCGGCCCGGTCCGTGACGCGGATGCCGCGCAGGACGCCTTCCCAGGCCGCGGGATCGCGGTCCATGCCGGGCAGCAGGTCCAGGGCGTACGCGTCCCGGTAGTCGGCCCGCTCGCACCAGTCGATGGCCGTACGCGGCAGCCTGGCGCCGTCGGGGATCTCGACCGGGACCGGCCGGTCCCAGCCCAGTCGGTTCAGCAGCCGCACCCAGGGCGACCAGCGCACGGGGTGGGTGACCTCGCGCCCCACCGCCCGCTCGACGTTGTCGAAGAGCTCCTCGATCACCGTGCCGTGCACCGCTCGGACGGCGAACAGCCAGGCGAGCAGGGATACGCCCTTGAGCTCCTGCTCCAGCACATGGCGCACCAGGCAGCGCTCAGGGCCCAGCGGCTCGACGGTCAGCTCGTGGAAGCCGCCCGCCGGGGCCGCGAAGTCGAAGCGGACGCGGCGGCCGGGTTCGTACGCCGTGACCCGGTAGCGCACCGGCCCGTGGCCGCCGTCCGCGCCCACCGAGAGCGGGCGGTCCAGCCGCATCGGGGACCAGGCGGGAGCCGGGAAGATCGGGTCGTCATCGGCGGCGAGGCGGTCGAACAGGGCCCCCACCGCCGTGGCCGGGGCCTCGACGGTCCGCTCATGGATGTTGCGCATCGTGCACCTCCATACGCTGGCGTATGGTTTACCGTACGCTACCGTATGGTCATGGCGCAACGGCAGCAGAAGCGGGACAAGAAGCCCCGGTTGACCGCACAGGACTGGGCGGACGCGGCACTCACCGCGATCGGTGAGGGGGGTCTCGCGGCTGTCGCCGTGGAGCCGCTCGCCACCCGGCTCGGCACCACCAAGGGCAGCTTCTACTGGCACTTCGCCAACCGGGACGCGCTCATCGGGGCCGCGCTGGAGCGCTGGGCCGAGACCAACACCGAGGGGATGATCACCGAGATCGAGGCGGAGCCCGACCCGAGGCAGCGGCTCCGGCTGCTCTTCCGCGAAGCGCTCGCCGCGGCCGACGACGACCCGCTGGAGGTCTCGCTGCTCGCCACGGCGGCCCATCCCCAGGTGGCCGACGCGCTGCACCGCGTCACCGAGCGCCGCGTCGGCTATGTCGCGCGCCTCTTCGCCGACATCGGCTTCCCCGAACCGGAGGCACGCCGCCGCGGACTGCTCGCGTACACGGCCTACCTGGGGCACATCCAGCTCGGCCACGCGGTGCCCTCCGCGCTGCCCGCGGGGGACGAGTTCGCCGCGTATCTGAACGAAGCGCTAGAGGTGCTGATGAGGCGCTGAAGTCACACCGACGATGCGCTAGGGTGCGGAGCATGTTCGCGCAGACGACCCAGACTTGGTGGTGGACCGCTCATCCGGCGGCCCACTGACTGCGCGTAGCACCGCATCGCGAAGGCCGCCCGAGGGGCGGCCTTCAGTGTGTTCCGGGGAGGTTTCCGGACGCGGGCCGTTCCTCCTCACCTCGGGCCGACAAGCCCGACAGGAAGGAACACCATGCGTATCGAGCGTCTTCTGGACGACGACTGCCCGCCCTTCGCCCTGCTGCGCCGCCGTACGCCCGGCCACGATCACGACACGGTCGAGGTGCTGATCGGCGAGGTGCACGAGGCCGAGCGGCTCGCCGACATCCCGGACCGGGAGCTTCCGGTGCTCGCCCTGGTGCCGTTCCGGCAGATCAGGGAGCGCGGCTTCGACGTACGCGACGACGGCACCCCGCTGACCGTACTGGCCGCCGACGAGGTGCACACGCTCCCGCTCGACGAGGCTCTCAAGCAACTGCCCGCGCACCGGGTGCGGGTCGAGGGCGGGGCCTTCGACGTGAGCGACGAGGCGTACGCGGACACCGTGGAGCGGGTGATCCACGACGAGATCGGGCGCGGCGAGGGCGCCAACTTCGTGATCCGCCGCACCTACGAGGGTGAGATCCCCGGCTTCGGGCGGGCCGACGCGCTGGCCCTGTTCCGGCGGCTGCTCGCCGGTGAGCGGGGCGCGTACTGGACGTATGTCGTGCACACCGGAACGCGGACCCTGGTCGGCGCAAGTCCGGAGGTGCATGTACGGGTCAGCGGCGGCACGGTCGTGATGAACCCGATCAGCGGCACCTACCGCTACCCGGCCGACGGGCCCACGGCCGAGGGGCTGCTCGACTTCCTCGCGGACTCCAAGGAGGTCGCGGAGCTGTCGATGGTCGTCGACGAAGAGCTGAAGATGATGTGCACGGTCGGCGACCGCGGCGGCGTCGTGGTGGGGCCGCGGCTCAAGGAGATGGCCCATCTCGCGCACACCGAGTACGAGCTGCGCGGGCGCTCCTCGCTGGATGTGCGCGAGGTGCTGAAGGAGACGATGTTCGCGGCGACCGTCACCGGGTCGCCGGTGCAGAACGCCTGCCGGGTCATCGAGCGGTACGAGCCCGGCGGCCGCGGCTACTACGCGGGGGCCCTGGCGCTGATCGCCCGGGACGCGGGCGGCGCGCAGACGCTGGACTCGCCGATCCTGATCCGTACCGCCGACATCTCCGCTGACGGACGGCTGCGGGTGCCGGTCGGGGCGACCCTGGTACGCGACTCGGACCCGCACTCCGAGGTGGCCGAGACCCACGCCAAGGCGGCGGGCGTCCTGGCGGCCCTGGGCGTACGTCCAGGGCGGGCGCGGGCCGACGAGGAGCCGCCCGCCCTGGCCGACGATCCGCGGGTGCGCGAGGCCCTCGACTCACGGCGCTCGCTGCTCGCGCCGTTCTGGCTGCGGATGCAGGAGCGGTCGGAGGCCGTCGCGGGGCACGCGCTGGTGGTCGACGGGGAGGACACCTTCACGGCGATGCTGGGGCATCTGCTGCGCTCCTGCGGCCTTGAGGTGACGGTACGGCGCTACGACGAGCCGGGCCTTCGGGCCGCCGCGCTCGCGCATCCGGGCCCGGTGGTGCTCGGCCCCGGGCCGGGGAACCCGTCCGATGCCGCCGACCCCAAGATGCGCTTCCTGCGCGGGCTGGCGGCGGAGCTGGTGCGCGGGCATGAGCACGGGCTGCTCGGTGTGTGCCTGGGGCACGAGCTGCTCGCCGCCGAGCTGGGTCTGGAGATCGTCCGGAAGCAGGTGCCGTACCAGGGGGCGCAGGCCCGCATCGGGCTCTTCGGTCGGACCGAGACGGTCGGCTTCTACAACAGCTTCACCGCGCGCTGCGACGCGGAGGCCGCGACCGAACTGGCGGCGCACGGCGTCGAGGTCAGCCGGGACGAAGCCAGTGGCGAGGTGCACGCACTGCGCGGGCCCGGCTTCGCCGGGGTGCAGTTCCACCCGGAGTCGGTGCTCACCCTCCGCGGCGCCGGGCTGGTCCGGGAGCTGCTCGACGCGGTGTCCGGCGCCCGGCCCGTCGCGCGGCCCTGAGAGCCTGCCTTTGACATCCGGGGGCGCCCACCTGGGCGCCCCGGTCAGGGGGCGGCCTTGGGTGCCGCCGGGACCAGGACGTTCTCGGAGCGGCGGCCCTCGGTGTAGTCCAGGACGTTCTGGAGCGTCGTCGCGATGATCTGCTCGACCGCGTCCACCGTGTAGTACGCCTGGTGCGAGGTGACCACGACGTTCGGGAAGGTCACCAGGCGGGCCAGCGTGTCGTCCTGGACCGCCTCCAGGGACCGGTCCAGGAAGAAGAGCCCGGCCTCGGCCTCGTACACATCGAGGCCGACGCCCGTGAAGCGCCCCGCGCGCAGTTCGGCGACCAGGGCGTCGGTGTCGACCAGGCCGCCGCGGCTGGAGTTCACCAGGATCACGTCGTCCTTCATGCTCTTCAGCGCCTCGCGGTCGATGAGGTGCTCGGTGGCGGGCAGCAGCGGGACGTGCAGGCTGATCAGGTCGGACTCGGCGAAGAGTCGTTCCTTCTCGACGTACTTCATCCCCAGCTCCAGACAGGCCGGGTTCTGCGCGACGTCCCAGCCGAGCAGCTTCATGCCGAAGCCGTGGGCGATCCGGGTGAACGCCTCACCGATCTTGCCGGTGCCGAGCACCCCGACGGTACGGCCGTGCAGATCGCGGCCCATCAGGCCGTGCAGCCGGAAGTCGAAGTCGCGGGTCCGGTTGGAGGCGCGGACGATACGGCGGTTGACGGCCATCGCCAGCGTCCAGGCGAACTCGGCGACCGAGTACGGCGAGTAGTACGAGACCCGGGCGACGGTGAGACCGAGACGCTCGGCGACCTGGAGGTCGATGTTGTTGAAGCCGGTGGAGCGCTGGGCGATCATCTGCGTTCCGCCGGCGGCCAGCGTCTGCAGGACGCGGTTGCCCAGGCTGGCGTTGACGCTGGTCGAGATGACCTCGTAGCCCGTCGCGATGGGAGCGGTGTCCTCGTTCAGGAAGACATCGAGGCAGCGGACATCGTGGTGTCCCTCGAAGGCCTTCTCGATCAGTGGCTGTTCATCGGCCTGCACACCGAATGCCAGGATTTCCACGACTTCTCCCAACGACGAGCAAAGGACGACGACGAGTAAGAAGAACTGACGAGTACGAAGAACTATGGGCCGTATAGACGCGAACACACGATCATTCGCGAATATACGACCCACAGCACCGCCGTGCCCGCCCGGGTCGGCCGGTCCCGGCCACCCTCAGCAGCGCTCAGCCCCTCAGCCCCCTCAGCCGAAGAAGACACCGACCTCGGCGTACAGCTCCGGGTCGACCGTCTTGAGCTTCGCGGTCGCCTCCGCCATCGGCACCCGCACGATGTCCGTGCCCCGCAGCGCGACCATCTTGCCGAAGTCTCCGTCCCGCACCGCGTCGATGGCGTGCAGCCCGAACCGGGTGGCCAGCCAGCGGTCGAAGGCGCTGGGCGTGCCGCCGCGCTGGATGTGGCCGAGGACCGTGGTCCTGGCCTCCTTGCCGGTGCGCCGCTCGATCTCCTTGGCCAGCCACTCGCCGACACCTGAGAGCCGGACATGCCCGAAGGAGTCCAGGGTGCCGTCCTTGAGGACCATGTCGCCGTCCTTGGGCATGGCGCCCTCGGCGACGACGACGATCGGGGCGTACGAGGACTTGAAGCGGGAGTGCACCCAGCCGCAGACCTGCTCGACGTCGAAGCGCTGCTCGGGGATGAGGATGGCGTTGGCGCCGCCCGCCAGGCCCGAGTGCAGGGCGATCCAGCCCGCGTGCCGCCCCATCACCTCGACGACCAGGACCCGCATATGGGACTCGGCCGTGGTGTGCAGCCGGTCGATGGCCTCGGTGGCGATCCCGACCGCGGTGTCGAAACCGAAGGTGTAGTCGGTGGCGGACAGGTCGTTGTCGATGGTCTTCGGTACGCCGACGCAGGGGACGCCGTACTCGTCGGACAGCCGGGTCGCGACGCCGAGGGTGTCCTCGCCGCCGATCGTGATCAGGGCCTCGATCTCGTGCTTGGCGAGGGTCTCCTTGACCCTGCGGACGCCGTTCTCGGCCTTGAGTGGATTGGTCCGCGAGGAGCCGAGGATCGTGCCGCCGCGGGGCAGGATGCCGCGCACCGCGGGGATGTCGAGCTGGACGGTGTCGCCCTCCAGAGGACCGCGCCAGCCGTCCCGGAAGCCGACGAAATCGTAGGCGTACTCCTGTACGCCCTTGCGGACGATGCCCCGGATGACGGCATTGAGTCCGGGGCAGTCGCCGCCCCCGGTCAGTACTCCGACCCGCATGGAATCTTCCCTTCACCACCTGGACGTTGTGACCGCCACGCTAATGGTGATCCAGGTCACTCAAGAGGGGTCGGTACGTCAATTCCGGTGAAATACAGGGGAGTTGATCACGCGCGTTCACCCGTACGAGGGTTCGTGGGAGGGTTCGTGCGGGATTACGCGTCGTCGAGGCCGCGTTCGATCGCGTACCGGACGAGCTCCACGCGGTTGTGCAACTGGAGCTTGCCCAGGGTGTTCTGGACGTGGTTCTGCACGGTGCGGTGCGAGATGACCAGGCGTTCGGCGATCTGCTTGTAGCTCAGTCCCTTGGCGACCAGGCGGAGCACCTCGGTCTCGCGCTCGGTGAGTTCGGGGGCCACCGGCTGGTCCGCGGCGGCCGGGGGCGGCGCGGAGGCCAGGCGGCGGTACTCGCCGAGCACCAGGCCCGCCAGGCCCGGCGTGAAGACCGGGTCGCCGACGGCGGTGCTGCGCACGGCGTCGATCAGCTCCTCGGTGGAGGCCGACTTCAGCAGATAGCCGGTGGCACCCGACTTGACCGCCTCCAGGACGTCGGCGTGCTCCCCGCTGGCCGACAGGACCAGGACGCGCAGGCCGGGGTTGGCCGCGACCAGTTCCTTGCACACCTGGACGCCGGGCTTGAGCGGCAGATTGAGGTCGAGTACGAGGACGTCGGGGGCCGCGGCCCTGGCCCGGCGCACGGCCTGCTCGCCGTCACCCGCGGTGGCCACCACCTCCAGGCCGGCCTCCGCCAGGTCCCTGGCGACCGCGTCGCGCCACATCGGGTGGTCGTCGACCACCATGACCCGGATCTGCTGGTGCTGCTCGCTCATGTCCGTGCTGCCTTCCCCCGTGGGACCTTCAGTTCTACTTCGGTGCCCTGGCCAGGGACCGAGATCAGCTCGGCCGTGCCCCCGATGTCCCGGAGCCGGCCGCGGATCGACAGGGCGACACCGAGGCGGCCCTCGCCCTCCGCCTGGGCGAGCCTGCCCTCCGGGATGCCCGGACCATCGTCCCGTACCGTCACGATCACCTCGTCCGTCCAGTCCTCGACCAGGATCCAGGCCTGGGCGTCGTCCCCCGCATGTCTGTGGACATTGTCCAGTGCGGCACCGACAGCGGCCGCCAGTTCCCTGGCATCGGCGGGCGGCAGCAGGACCGGGGCGCCCGGCTCCGAGAGAGTCACCCGGCAGCCCGCGTACGGCGAGAGCAGGGTCCGCAGATCGCACGGCCCGGTGTTGTCCTGCGCCGCGGGGTCCTCCGCCACCTCGACCTCACGCACCAGCGCGCCCTGCGAGGCGTCGTCGGACGCGCGGGACGCGGGCACCAGGCCCCCGGCTACCAGGGTGCGCAGGGCGACCTCCTGCTCGCCCGCCATTCGGCCCAGCTCGGCCGCCTCGCCGCCGAGCGCGTTGCCGCGCCGCTGCACCATGGCGAGCACCTGCAGCACGCTGTCGTGGATGTCGCGGGCGAGCCGCTCCCGCTCGCGGGTCGCCGCCTCGATCTCCAGGGCGCGGGCGAGGGTGCGCTCGGAGGCGCGGGCCACCTCGACGACGTAGCCGATGGCGATGGACGCGATGCAGACCAGCAGGACGTTGTGGACGGTGTCCTTGGTGGGCGCGCCGCGCTGCACGATGTTGGCGACCGCCACCAGCGAGGAGGCCAGCGCCGCCCAGCGCCAGCCGCCCTTGATGGCGAAGGCGAGCACGGCGCCCGCGGTCCATATGGACGGCAGTGTCGGCCCGCCCTCGCGGCCGGGGACGGCGACGGGGGTGAGCAGGATGCCGGTGAGCGCGACCGTGAGGTCGGCGGTGAGGAACCGCTTGGTGCAGCTCGCGGCGCCCGCGACCCTGGGCAGCGTGGCCAGCGTCCAGACGGCCAGCACCGCGAGGAACACGTACGCGACCTCTGGGCGCCCGTACGTGTCGCGCGCGTGCAGGAAGATCGCGATCGCGTAGAGCATGGTGAGGACGCGATAGCCGGTGAGCGCGCGCCACAGCGGCAGCTCGACCGACATCCGCATGACTCGTTCCCGCTTGGCCATGTCCCCCCATCCCGCTCCCGCGCCGCGGCTATGCCCGGTCGGCATTCTCCGTCGGGCCGGACTCGCTCTTCGCCGCCTTCGCGGCCTTGTCCCGCTCCGCCTGCTGCTTGGCGGCCTCGGCGATCTGGCGCTTGGCGGCGGTCGCGTAGATGTCGACGTACTCCTGGCCGGAGAGCTTCATGATCTCGTACATGACCTCGTCGGTCACCGAACGCAGGATGAAGCGGTCGTTCTCCAGGCCGTGGTAGCGGCTGAAGTCCAGCGGCTTGCCGATCCTGATCCCCGGGCGCATCAGCTTGGGCCTGACCTTGCCGGGCGGCTGGATCTTCTCGGTGTCGATCATGGCGACGGGGATGACCGGCGCCCCGGTGGCGAGCGCCACGCGGGCCAGGCCGCCGGGCTTGCCGCGGTAGAGGCGGCCGTCCGGGGAGCGGGTGCCCTCCGGGTAGATCCCGAAGAGCTCGCCGCGCTCGATGACCTCGATACCGCTCTTGATGGCGGCCTCGCCCGCGCCGCGCCCGCCGGAGCGGTCCACCGGGAGCTGCCCGACGCCCTTGAAGAAGGCGGCCGTCAGCTTGCCCTTCACACCCGGCGTGGTGAAGTACTCGGCCTTCGCGATGAAGGTCACCTTGCGGTGGAGTACAGCCGGGAGGAAGAAGGAGTCGGAGAACGAGAGGTGGTTGCTCGCGAGGATCGCCGGCCCCTCGGCGGGAATGTTCTCAAGCCCCTCCACCCAGGGCCTGAACACCGTCTTCAGGGACCCGCCGACGGTGAGCTTCATGACGCCGTAGATCAACGCTTGTGCCTTTCTGTTCCGTGGCACCGACCTTAACCCGTGGCGGGCGGACGCTCTCTCCGGGAGCCGCGCACGGGTTCGCCGAGGACGCGCGGGACGGGTCAGGACGGGTCAGGACGGGTGGCGACGGCCCTGGTCGGTGTCAGTCCGGTCGCGTACCGTTAACACATCCCTCTCGTCACAGCCTCACGAACAGGAGACCGAAGGTGCCGGTCCTCGCTGGAGCCGAGCCGTTCCGCCACGAGGGCGGAGAGGTCGGCGTTCTTCTCTGTCACGGCTTCACCGGTTCTCCGCAGTCGCTTCGCCCGTGGGCGGAGTATCTGGCCGACCGCGGCCTGACCGTCTCCCTTCCGCTGCTGCCGGGGCACGGCACCCGTTGGCAGGACATGCAGCTCACCGGCTGGCAGGACTGGTACGCGGAGGTGGACCGCGAGCTGCGCGCCCTGACCGAGCGCTGCTCCCAGGTCTTCGTCTTCGGCCTGTCCATGGGCGGGGCGCTCGCCCTGCGGCTGGCCGCCAAGCACGGCGCCGCGGTGCGGGGCCTCGTCCTGGTGAACCCGGGAAACAAGGTGCCCGGCGCGGCCGCGCACGCCCTTCCCATCGCCCGCCATTTCGTACGGACGACGAAGGGCATCGCCAGCGACATCGCCAAGGAGGGCAGCGAGGAGGTCGGCTACGACCGGGTGCCGCTGCACGCCGCGCACTCGCTGCGGAAGTTCTTCCAGCTGGTCGACGCCGAGCTGCCGCAGGTCACGCAGCCGATAGTGCTGCTGCACAGCCCCCAGGACCATGTGGTGCCGCCGGCCGACTCGGCGCGCATCCTCAGCCGGGTGTCCTCCAGGGACGTCACCGAGATCCTGCTGGAACAGAGCTACCACGTGGCGACGTTGGACCACGACGCGGACCGGATCTTCGAGGAGAGCTACGCATTCCTCGGCCGGCTCGCGCCCAGTGTCGGCAAGGAAGGGACGTCCACCGGTGGCTGAGCACGACCAGGACCGTGACGAGAACAACGGCAGACCGCTGGACGAGGACGCGGCCTGGGCGTCCATCGTGGCGGGGTACGGCGACGAGCCGCCGGACCCGCCGGGCGCCAAGCCCTTCAAGTCGATCGAGGACATGGCGGGGCTCACCACCGAGACCAACGACGTGAAGCCGGAGCCCGCCGCCGACCCGGACCCCGAGGCGGACGCGGGCCGGCCCGTCGGCGGCTCGGTGACCTTCGCGCCCGGTGTCGGACCGCGTGACTACGCGCTGCCCGAGACCTCCGAACCGGCCAAGAAGGGCGGGGACGACCTCGACCCGGAGGACGAGGGCCACTTCGTCCCGCCGGAGCCGCCGCCGCTGCCGGAGGCCGACGCCACGGCCAAGTTCGCCTGGCTCGCGGTCATCGGCGGGCCGGTGCTGATGCTGCTCGCCGTGCTGCTCGGCTGGGAGATGACCTGGTGGCTGACGACGCTCGGCGTCGGCGGCTTCATCGGCGGCTTCGCCACGCTGGTCTACCGGATGAACGGCGACGACGACGAGCACGACGACCCCGGCCGCGGCGCGGTCGTCTAGACGGCGCGGTCGTCTGCGCGGCGCGATGGTTTACGCGGCGCGGTCGTCCAAGCCTCGCCGTCGTCTGAGCGGCACCTCGTCCGAGGGGGTCACTCGGCGGGCGTGGCGGGCAGTCTGAGGGCGGCCAGCACCGGCAGATGGTCGGTGGCCGCCCGCAGGTCGGCGTCGCTGACGCCGGGCAGGCCCACGGGCACACCACAGCCCAGGACTTCGACGCCCGGCGTGGCGAAGACCGCGTCGATCCGCTGATGCGGATCGGCCGGTGTCGAGGTGTACTCACCGCCCCAGGGCCGCACCGCCCAGCAGTCCTGGAGCTCGCCCGCGAGGCGCTTGAACGTACGCCCGCCAGGCCGCTCGTTCAGGTCGCCGCCCGCGATCACGTGCGGGGTGCCGAGCGCCGCGAGCTGGTCGAGCAGCATCCCGCCCTGTGCGTACCGCTCGTCCTTCTGCAGCGAGAGATGGCAGCTCAGGACCGCGACCCGGGCATCCCCGAAGCGTACGACCGCGGTCGCGAAGCCGCGTCGGTGCAGCCCCGGTGTCAGTGGCAGCAGAACGTCCTCGGTGCGCTCCACCGTGGCCCGCAGCGAGCACAGCAGCGCGGGCCCCGCGGCGGTGGCACCGCCCGAGAGCACCACCAGATCCGACGCGGCCGCGAGCCGGGCCAGGTACTTGCGCCACCGGAAGAACCGCGGCGCCTCCTGGACCAGGACCAGATCGGGGGCGCAGGCGCTGATCACCCGGGCGAGTGCGGCGGTGTCGTCGCGCATCGAGCGGATGTTGTAGCTGAGCACCCGGACCACGGCCGAACCATCGGGCTCGGTCCAGGAGTTGGGCAGTGGGCTGAGCGGACGGCTGGCGGGGCTTGCCCGCCCGTCTCCCACCACCGCCCCTGTACTGAAGCGCTTCGCGCTGCCCCTCTTATCCATGCGGATCAAGATACGACAGCGCCCGCCGCTCCCCCATGGGGCGCGGCGGGCGCGGATCCGTATCGGAGCGGGATCAGCCCTGTCGGGCCAGGTCGGCCGCGCCCACCAGACCGGCCTTGTTGCCGAGCTGGGCCGCGAGGACCTGGGCGTGCGGCCGCCACTGGCCGCCGATCAGCCAGCGCTTGAAGGACTTGCGGATCGGGTCCAGGACCAGGTCGCCCTCGTCCGAGACACCGCCGCCGACGATGAAGGCCGACGGGTCGAAGAGCGAGGCCAGGTCGGCCAGGCCCGCGCCCGCCCAACGGGCCAGCTCCCGGAAGGAGTCGACGGCGACCGGGTCACCCTGCCGGGCGGCCTGCGAGATGTGCTTGCCCTGGATGCCCTCGGGCGTGCCGTCGCCCAGCGAGAGCAGCACCCCGGCGTTCTCCGGCGTCGCCTTGGCGCGCTGCCTGGCGTAGCGGACCAGGGCGCGCCCGGACGCGTACTGCTCCCAGCAGCCCTGACTGCCGCAGCCGCACAGCAGGCCGTCGGGCACGACCCGGACATGCCCGAACTCGGCAGCCACCCCGAAGCGTCCGCGGCGCAGCTTGTTGCCGATGATGATGCCGCCGCCGAGGCCCGTGCCGAGGGTGATGCAGATGACGTCCTCGTGGCCCTGGCCCGCGCCGAACCTGTACTCGCCCCAGGCTGCGGCGTTGGCGTCGTTCTCGACGACGACCGGGAGCCCGATCCGCTGCTCGACCTTGTCCTTCAGCGGCTCGTGCCGCCAGTCGATGTTCGGCGCGAAGAGCACGGTGGCGCGCTTGTCGTCGACGTATCCGGCCGCGCCGATGCCGACGGCCTCGATGTCGTGCCCCTCGCCCGCCCCCGCGACGGCCGCGCAGATCGCGTCCACGATGCCTTCGGCGGTCGGCGGGGTGGGCACCGTGTGTGTTTCGAGGATGGCGCCCTCTTCGTCGACCACTCCGGCCGCGATCTTCGTGCCGCCGATGTCGACGCCGATGGTGAGTCCCATGAGTCCCTCAGTTATAGGTCCAGCCCCGCTGGTGCCCACCGTACCCGAGGCGACCTGGGGCCCTCTCCTGTGTCCAAGCTACGTACAAGGGCCGCACAAGCGACGTGCGGGGGAAGTCTTGGCCAAGGGGAGGCCTCAGTCCAGGTCGATGTGCTCCCCGCCACCGGGGCCCTGGTCCCTGGGGTCCGTCGTGTCCTTGGCCGCCCAGCGCCGCTCGTGGTTCTCGACGGCCGAGCGGTAGGCGGCGAGCAGCTCGGAACCGGCCGCCGCGAGGTGGTCGAAGACCTCGGGGTTGCGCTGGATGACCGGTTCGACGGCGGACTTCGCCTGGTTGATCAGCTCGTTGACCGCGCTCTGGGCTGCCATACCGGCCATCGGCGCCTGCAGTGAGCCGACCTTGTCCGCTACGGCGTCGAAGAGCTTGCGCAGCTCCTCGGCGGCGGACCCGGGCGGGGTGCCGTACTGGGCGCGGTGGCGGGCCTGTTCGGCGGCGAGGTCTTCGGCGCAGGCCTTGGCCCAGGCGTCGGCTTCGGCGTCGACCGGCTTGGGGGCCTCGACCGGCTCGGCGGCTTCGGCCGCGTCACCGGAATCGGGCATGGGGCGCTCGGTGTCGCTCATGGCGGGCTCCTGCGGCGAGTCTCCAGTACGTACTGTCGACGTTACCCGAACGGCGGCACGCCGTTCACGGGTCTCCCGGGGTCCGTTCAGTGGCCGCGCGGCCAGAGCTCGGGGTCCGGTGCGAAGCGTATGGCGAGCTCGTCGTCGCGCAGTCCTGCCCCGGCGACACCGCAGCGGCGCAGCGCGGACGGCAGCGCGAGGACGCGGCGGAACGGGCCCGCGGTGACGACCAGTTCGTCGCCGCGGCGGATCAGGTCGAGCTCTTCGCGTACGGCGCCGGGGAGCGGGATGCGCCACACCAGGACCCCGTCGTCGGCGAGCCGGTCGTCGACGGGCCAGGGGGCGGGTCCGGGTTCGGTGCGGACCTCGGGGAGGCCGAGAGAGGCGAGGTCGTCGATGCCGCGCGGATCACGCCCGAGATGCGCCACCTCGTGGATCTCGTACGCCGTACCGGCCCCGCGCCATTCCGCCACCGCCTTCTGTTGCTGGGCGATGAGCGCCGCCAGCCAGGGGTCGGCGGAGTCGGCGGGGAGCGCCTTGTTGGCTACCAGGGCCTCGGTACGCAGTCCGTGCAGCGCGAGCCCGGTGGCCGCGGTACGGACCGCGTCGGCGCCCGCCGGGCCCGGCTCGGCGACCAGGCGTACGGCGGTGGTGTCGGCCTCGATCACGGCCTGCACGGCGGCGAGGTGCTCGTCGAGGTGGGCGGCGGTCTCGTACAGCCACTGCGCGGGCATCGGCACCCCGGCGAGCTGGGCGAGCATCGGGCGCAGGGCGCGGGCGGCCTGCCGCTCGGGCGGGAGCAGTCGGCGCAGATAGCGGCGCAGCTGCGCGGGGAGGGCGAGCAGGGCCAGGGCCTGCTGCGTCGGGGGCAGGTCCACGACCAGCAGGTCGAGCTGGTCGTCGGCCGCGGCTTTCCGCAGGGCCTTGAGGAGGGCGAGCTGGTCGGCGCCGGGCAGCTCGGTGAGCTCCTCGCCCTCCAGACGCTGGGCGCCCAGCAGGTCGAGGGCACCGGCCGCGCGGTCCTGCAGGTCGAGCAGTTCGGCGCGGGAGTGCGCGGCCGGGTCGACGCGGACCGCGGTGAGGTGCGGTGCGACGGTCACGGGTTCCGGTCCGGTGGCCGTGCCGAGGGCGGCGCCGAGGCTGTCGTCGCGGTCCGCGCTCAGAACCCGCGTGCGGTGCCCTTGCCGGGCGGCGGCGAGTGCGGTGCCCGCGGCCGCGGCGGTGCGGCCTGAGCCGCCGGGTCCGGTGACCAGGAGGGTACGCATGGGGGTGAACGGTACAGGTCAGCGCGGGTGGGACAGCATGGCCCTCCCCCACGCCGCGAAGCCGTGCGGTGCCGTGGGCGCGGCCGGGTGGCACCCGCGGCGAGCGCGCGGGCGAACACGTTGCGGTGCGGTGCCCGCGCCGGGGGGCTGTGCGGTGCGGTGTCCGCGATACGGAACCGTGCGCTGCCGGGGGACAACGTGCGGCGCAGAGCGAACGCACGGAACGCGTTGCGGTGCCGTACCCGCGCCGGGGACCTGTGCGATGCCGCACGCCCGGCCGGGGCAGCACCGCGGGCTGGGAAGCGAGCGCACAGGCAAACCGGCTGCGAGACACGGCACGATGCGATGTCCGCGCCGGGGGGCTGTGCGGTGCCGCACGCGCGGCCGGGGTGGCAGCGTGCGGAGCACGCGGGCGGACCGGCTACGCGCCACGACGCGGTGCGGGGTTGTCCCCGATGCGGAGCCGTTCGCTACCGCAGGCGGCGGGTGGCACTGTGCGGCGCGGAGCGTGCACGCGGGCAAACGCGTTGCGGTGCGGTGCCCGTGCCGGGGAGCTGTGCGGTACCGCACGCCCAGCCGGGGTGGCAGCGTACGGAGCACGCGGGCGGACCGGCTGCGCGCCACGACGCGGGGCGGTGTCCGCGATACGGAGCCGTGCGCTGCCGGGTGGCACCGTGCGGCGCAGAGCGAACGCACGGAACGCGCTGCGGTGCGATGCCCGCGCCGCGCGGCCGCGCACGGCCACACACGCGGCCGGGTGCCACCCAGCGATGCGGTACGAGCGCGCAGGCGGACAGCCTGCGCGTCACAGCGTGGTGCGGTGCCGCACGCGCGGCCTAGTGCCC
Source organism: Streptomyces sp. E11-3 (assembly GCF_046540415.1). Classification (NCBI taxonomy): domain Bacteria; kingdom Bacillati; phylum Actinomycetota; class Actinomycetes; order Kitasatosporales; family Streptomycetaceae; genus Streptomyces; species Streptomyces sp. E11-3. The sequence continues at coordinate 1,469,376 of NZ_JAZGRL010000002.1, forward strand.
CCGCGCCGCGCGGCGCGAACACACAGGCGGACGGCCCGGGCGTCACCGCACGGCGCGCCCCCACGCCCGCAGAGCCCTGGGCCGGGCCCGCGTGCCCGCCGTAGCCTGCGCCGCCGAGCGGCGCTGCGCTCGCCCCCGCCGTCGNCCACCGCCCGTTCTCGTCACTTCTGACCGCTGCTGGCCGCTTCTCGTCAGGTGGCGTCAGGTCGCGTCAACTCACAGGAGTTCCTTCAGGCGCTCTGCCAGCAGGTCCCAGCGCCACTTCTCCCCGACCCACTCGCGGCCCCGCTCCCCCATCCGCTGCCGCAGCTCCGGGTCCTTCAGCAGCGTCACGATCCGCTCGGCCGCGTCGGTAGGGCTGCCACCGCGCGCCACCCAGCCCGTCTCGCCCTCCAGGACCGCGTCCGGGGCGCCGCCCGAGTCGCCCGCGACCACGGGGAGCCCGGTGGCGGACGCCTCCAGGTAGACGATGCCGAGCCCCTCGACATCGAGACCACCCCGGCGCGTACGGCACGGCATCGCGAAGACATCGCCGGCGCCGTAGTGCGCGGGCAGCTCCTCCCACGGCACCGCCCCGGTGAAGCGCACCGAGTCGGCGACCCGGTGAGTCTCGGCCAGGCTGCGCAGGTCGTTCTCGTACGGGCCGCCGCCCACGATCAGCAAGACCGCGTCCGGCACCTGCGCGAGGATGCGCGGCATCGCCTGGATCAGCGTGTCCTGACCCTTGCGCGGCACCAGCCGGGACACACAGACCACGACGGGCCGGTCGCTCAGCCCGAGCCGGGCCCTGATCTCGTCGCCGCCCGACCCGGGGTGGAAGGTCTTCTCGTCCACGCCCGGCGGGAGTTGGACCATGCGCGCGGCGGCCTCGGGGGTCAGCGCGGCGGCGATCCGCGCGCGCGTGTACTCACCGAGGTAGGTGAGTGTGTCGGTCGACTCGCCGATCCGGCGCAGCAGTTGCCGCGATGCGGGCAACTGGGCCCAGGCGGCCTCGTGCCCGTGGGTGGTGGCGACCAGGCGCTGGGCGCCCGCCTTGCGCAGTGCGGGCGCCATCAGCCCGAGCGGCGCGGCGGCGCCGAACCACACCGAGGTACAGCCGTGCTCGCGCAGCAGCCGGGTCGCGGTGCGGGTGACGCGCGGGGTGGGCAGCAGCATGGTCGTACGGTCGCGTACGACGGTGAAGGGCTGTTCGGCGTCGAAGGCGGCGGTGGCCTCGGCGCCCTCGCGGCCGCGCTTCCAGGTGGAGGCGTAGACGACGAGCTGCTCGGGGTCCAGACGCAGCGCCATGTTGTGCAGGAAGGCCTGGATACCACCGGGGCGGGGCGGGAAGTCGTTGGTCACGATCAGGGTCTTGTGCATCGCCGCCGACAGTACCGAACCCCGCGCCTTACGCTCTCGTCGAGGGCCGCCCGGCATGATGAGGGGTGCCCGGCATGATGGGCGCGGGCGGCGCAGGCGGTACGGACGGACCGGACGAGGTGTGCATGGCGGGTGCGAGGCGGATTCCCGGGCCGGTCTGGCTCGTGGCGGCCTGGGCGGCTACCCGGACCCTGCTCCTGCTCTGGGTCCTCAAGGTGTTCGTCGTCCCGGGCCCCGACGTGACCAGCGACGTCTCGGTGATCTACCACAACTGGTTCGAGATCCTGCGCACCGGCACGTTCCCGCTGGACGACGTCGCCTGGCAGTACCCGCCGGCCGCCGCGCTCGCCATCCTCTCCCCCGCCACGCTCCCGTTCCTCGACTACACCACCGCCTTCTTCGTCCTGGTCTGCCTCTGCGACGCCGTGGTGCTCGGGCTGCTGCTGTACGCGGGCGGGCGGCCGGGCAAGCGGCGGGCGGGCGCCTGGGTCTGGGTGGCCGGGGTGCCGCTGCTCGGGCCCACCGCCTATGCCAGGTACGACCTGATGGTGACCGCCGTGGCCGTACTGGCGCTGCTCGCGGGCGCCCGGCATCCGCGCGTGCTCGGCGCGCTGGCCGGGTTCGGGGCGCTGCTGAAGGTGTGGCCGGTACTGCTGCTGGTCGGCACAGCGCGCGGGCGTGACACCCGCCAGGCGTGGGCCACGGCGGCCGCTACGGCGGGCACGCTGACGCTGGTCTTCGCGGCGGCGATGCCGGGGTCGCTGGCGTTCCTGGACTTCCAGCGCGACCGCGGCACCGAGGTGGAGTCGCTGGGCGCGCTGGTCTTCCATGTCGCCCGGCACTTCGGCTGGCAGGGCGAGGTACTGCTCAACTACGGCTCGGTGGAGTTCCTCGGCCCGCATGTCCCGCTGGTGAGCGCGGCCGCGCAGGCCCTGTCCGCACTGGCCTTCGGCTGGCTGCTGCTGTGGCGCCTGCGGGCCCGCACCTGGGTGCCGAGCACCCTGTGCGACGCGGCGTTCGCGGCCGTACTGCTCTTCACCGTGACCAGCCGGGTGATCAGCCCGCAGTACCTCCTGTGGCTGGTCGGACTCGCGGCGGTGTGCCTGACGTTCCGCTCCAGCCGGATGGCGCTGCCCGCCGCCCTGACGCTGGCCGCGACCGCGGTCACGTTCTGGGAGTTCCCGATCTGGTTCGCGCACGTCGTGTCCAGCGACTGGCGCGGCGTCCTGCTCCTGTTCGTCCGCAACGGTCTGCTGGTCGCCGCGACCCTGCTGGCCTGCCGCCGCCTGTGGCGGCAGACAGTGACTCCTGACGCACGGCGCGCCGGAAGCACCGGGCGAGCACCCCGCACTGCACGGCCATCGCGAGCGCCATCGCCAGACAGACCCCCGGCAGACCGAGACCTGACAGCGCATACGCGAGCGGCAGTTGAACGGCCACGCCGAGCACGGTGATCCGCAGCAGCACCGGGGCCGCGCCGCTGCCCTCGAAGACCCCGCCGAGCGCGATGAACCAGGCCAGCAGAACCAGATACGGGCCCAGGCACCGCAGAAACAGCACCCCGGCGTCCGCGACCTCGGGCCCGGCGCCGAACGCCCACAGCACGGCGGGCGCGAGCACCAGCAGCATCACGGCGCAGCAGGCACCCGCCGCCGCGGAGACGATCCCTGCCTGCCGCCCGATCTGGCGCCGCTCGTCGCGGCCCGCACCGAGCAGGTGGGCGGTATGGATGGACGCCGCCTGGCGGACCGCGTAGAAGGCCATCGTCGCGAGGTACATCGCCTTGGTCGCGATCCCGTACGCGGCCACTGACGTCACCCCGATCCTGGCGACGACCGCGACCAGGGCGAGCGAGCCCGCCATCCGTACGGTGAAGTCGGCGGACATCGGCAGCCCCGTCGCGAGGGTCCGCCGCGCCGCGCCGAGCAGCGCCCGGCCGCCCCCGGGCACCGCTGAGGCCCGCAGCGCGGCGCCCCGGCGCAGCAGCAGGAAACCCCAGGCCAACGCCACGGACCGGCCGACGACCGTGGCGACGGCGGCTCCCTGGACTCCGTAGAGCTGGATCAGCGGCGGGTCGAGGACGAGGATCAGCCCGTTGGTCCAGAACGCCAGCCGCATCGGCGTACGGGTGTCGCCCGCGCCCTTGAGCACCCCGTGCAGCTGCACTTGGGCGAAGAAGACGGCCGTACCCGGCAACGAGACTGCCAGATAGGCCACGGCGAGGCCGACCGCCGGTCCATCGCCGCCGCCCAGCAGCAGCCGGGCGAGCGGCTCACGCAGCAGGAACCCGCCGACCGCGACCACCGGCGTGAGCAGGGCCCACAGTGCCCAACCGCCGCGTACGGCGGACCGCGCCGCCACCGGATCGCCCGCCCCGCGCGCCCGCGCGACCAGCACGGTCGTCCCGGAACCGAATACGAGGGCCACGCCGAGCAGCACGTTCTCGATGTTGGTCGCGACGGCGACGGCCGCGACGGCTGAGCCGCCGAGCCGCGCGACCCAGACCATGTTGACGATCCCGGCTGCTACGGCGGCCAGCAGCTCGAAGTACACGGGATACGCGAGCGATATGAGTGTTTTGCGATGCGCCCGGGCCGTCTGAGCAGCCATGAACTCCCCTTCTGTTCGTGTTACCTCTCATCGCGCTACCTCTAATCGAGGTACAGCGAACAGAGATAGCATGGCCGCACACACCCGGACAAGCGACGGACAGCGGCGGACAAGCGGCAGGAGCGACGGTTGCTGGAGTTGACGATCCTGGGGTTCCTCGCCGAGGAACCCCTGCACGGCTACGAGTTGAAGGCCCGCATCAAGGGGCTCAGCGGCCATGTCCGCCCGGTGAGCGACGGCGCCCTCTACCCCGCGATCAACCGCCTGATCAAGAACGGCAAGCTCGCCGAGCGCACCGAACCGGGCACCGGCGCCGCCCCGCGCCGCATCCTCTCGCTCACCGACGACGGCCGCGCCGACCTGCTGGAGCGCCTGCGCCACCCCAAGGACGCCGACATCACCGACGGGCAGCGCTTCTTCACCCTGCTCGCGTTCCTGGGCACGCTGCCGGACCGCCGCGAGCAGGCCGCCGTACTCCGCCGCCGCCAGGACTTCCTGCTCACCCCGGCGAGCTTCTTCTACCGCGACGGCACACCGGTGCGGGCCGAGCAGGAGGACGACCTCTTCCGGCGCGGCATGCTGCGGATCGCCCGCGCGACGGGCACCGCGGAGAAAGAGTGGCTGGCCGAGGCTATCGCCGAGCTCGAGTCCTGAACCGACCCGAGTCCTGAGCCGACCCGGGCCGGGTCAGCCCAGCCCAGCCAGCCCCAAGACCAGGTCAGCCCAGCCGGTCCCGGACATAGGCGCGCCAGTCCGCCGTGAACTCCTCCGGTGTCGTGTCGAGTACGTCCCGCAGCGCGCCCTCGACCGCTCCGGCCCGGCGCTTGTGCCCGCCGACCTCCTCGTAGAAGGCGATCAGCTTCTCCTCGCCCCAGCTCCCGGCGATCATCCGGCAGGCCAGCCAGCCGCCCTCGTACGCCTGAGCGAGGCGCCCGGCGTCCCCGGCGAAGCCGAAGGCCTCGTCGTCGGGCAGCGCGGCCGGGAGCTCGCCACGCTGGACCGCGCGCGCCAACTCGGGGGCGATCCGCTGGGCGCCGCGCCCCGAGTCGCGGTACGCGACCCAGTCGGCGAAGCCCTCCGAGAGCCACAGCGGGGTCGCTGCCGAGGTGTGGGCGCGGGTGGCCACATGGGTCGCCTCGTGGGTGAGGACGACCTGTTTGCCCAGGTCGCCCAGGACGTCGTACGCCGCGGGGTTGACGATGATCCGGTCGGCGGGCGCCTTCTTCGAGCCGCCCGCGTCGCCCGTGGTCACCGCCGCGATCCCCTGGTACCCGGCCGCATCCGCCCCGAGCAGCCCCGCCATCGCGTCCAGCGACTCGGGCACCAGCACCACGACCCGCCCCGGCCAGGCGTGCCCCCAGGCGCCTTGCACCTCGGGCACCGCGCGGTCGGCGAGGTCCGCGTAGCCCCGCAGCCGCTCACGGGACGGTCCGGACCCGAGCACCAGGCTGCGCTTGCCGCGTACGGCGGTGACCGGGCCCTGCTCCCACAGCTGCTCGGTCTCACCCTTGCGGGAGCGCTCGGCGGTGACGTACCAGCGGCCGTCGCGCTCGGCCAGGTCGACCGTGCGGGAGGTGACCAGTGGGGCCCGGTCGTGGCCGTCGATGCGGTAGCGCAGCTGCACGGCGGCGGTGGCCCGGGAACCGGAGCGGTCGAGCCGGTTCAGCCGGTAGTCCCAGGAGCCGAGCGGCACTTGGGCGAGGTTGTGGAACTCGCTGCCCCGTCTCGCGGTCCCCGGGGCGCCGGTGGCCAGATAGGCCGCCTCGTCCCGGTCGAGTACCGCCGCCGCGCGCCGCTCCAGGAGCCGCTCGACGGCCCCGGTGGCGGAGTCCTGACGGGCGGGGCCGCCGCAGGAGGTGCCGAAGACGAGGGCGGCCAGGCAGAGCAGCCCCGCCAGCCACGCTCGCGTACGCCTGCTGCCGGACATCCATCGATCGTACGAGCTACGGCCGGGAAGTGACCCGGCCCGCCCGGCCAGACCCGCGCACGGAGCCGCATGCGCTCAGCCGCATGTGCTCAGTCGCGCGTGCTCAGCCCCGCGGACTGGGCCCCGCGGACTCGGACCCGCAGACTCAGACCCGCGTCACAGAGTTGATCGGCATCATGCCGACCGGGTCGTAGCGCACCGCGGCGCCGGGGTAGGGCGCGTGCACCACCTGCCCGTTGCCCACGTACATCCCGATGTGGCTGGCGTCGCCCCGGTAGGTGACGAGGTCGCCGGGCTGCGCCTGGTCGACGGAGACGTGTCGCCCGGCATGGCGCTGCGCCTGCGAGGTACGCGGCAGCCCGACCCCCGCCTGCGCGTACGCCCACTGCGTCAGGCCCGAGCAGTCGAAGCCGCTCGGCCCGTTGGCGCCCCACACATAGGGCCGCCCGACCGCCTGGCGGGCCGCCGAGACCGCGCTCGCGGCGCGTCCGGACGACGCCGCGGGGCCCGGTCCCTGGTCGGGGCGCGCCTCGGAGCGCGAGGCACGGTCGTGGTCGGCGCGCTCCTGGGACGGCAGCGAGTTCAGCAGCCGCTGGGCCTTGGCGAGTTTGCGCTCGACGGAGCGCTTGTGGCGGGTCACCGCGGCGCGGGACTTCTCCAGCTCGGCCAGCTTGCGGGTGGCCTCGGCGCGCTGCCGGGCGAGTTCGCGCTGCGCGCCCTGCAGTTCGGCGAGTTCGCCGACGTGCCGGGCGCTGATGCGGTCCAGGGTTGTGGCCTTGTCGAGGTAGCTGTCCGGGTCTTCGGAGAGGACCAGGGCCAGCGTGGGGTCGATGCCCCCGGAGCGGTACTGGGCCCCGGCGAGGGTGCCCAGCGCGCCGCGCATGGTGTTGATGCGCTCCTGCCCGCGGGCGACGCTGTCCCTGGCCTGGGCGACCTGGCGGCGCAGGGTGCCGGCGTGCTCGTCGGCCTTGTTGTACGCCTCGGTCGCGCGCTCGGCCTCCGCGTACAGCCGGTCCACTTCGGCCCGGGTGTCGCGCGCGGTGTCATGTGGCTCCGCGCCGGCCGGGGTGGCGGCGAGTGCCGCTGCAGCGGTCGCCGCGGCGGCGGACAGGGCGGTGACACGGGCACCGCGGTCAAAACCGGCAAGGCCGGACTGCGAAGGACGGCGATGGGACGCCACAGGCAGCCGCTCCCTTCCGCTGACAGGTCCCCCGGTGAGTCGGGGGAATCAGCCGCAGACAGTAGCCGTCCGATCACCCGGCGACCAAGGACCGGGCCGGGCACACAATCCGACGCCCCGCCGTCGACGCAGGTCGAGGGCGGGGCGCGGGGTCAGCACACGATCAGGGAATTCGCCCGTTCGGAGGGCGCGCCGAGCGGCCCGCAGGAGCCCGACGGGGTGTGACAGGAAGGGTCAGACGCGCACGCCGTACATGTACGGCATGTTGTTGATCGACTCGTAGCGCACCACGGTGCCCGGCTTGGGTGCGTGCAGGATCTGGCCGTTGCCCGCGTAGAAGCCGACGTGGTGCAGGTCGCTGTAGAAGAACACCAGGTCGCCGACCTTGAGGTCGCTCTGCGAGCTGATCCGGGTGCCGATCTTCGCCTGGTCCTGCGAGATCCTGGGTATCTTGACCCCGGCCTGCGCGAACGCCCACGAGGTGAGCCCCGAGCAGTCGAAGGAGCTGGGGCCCTGGGCGCCGTAGACATACGGCGAACCGAGCTTGCTCTGGGCCGCGGAGTACGCGGACGAGGCGCGCCCGCTGCCGGTGGCCGTGCTCCCGCCGGAGGTCGAACCGCCGCCACTGGCCTTGGTCTCGGGGGCGTCCAGCGCCGCCCGCTCGGAGGCGCGGCTGGCCCGCTGCTCCTCCTCCTGGAGCTTCTGGCGCTCCTGGGCGGTCAGGGTGTTCAGGAGCCGCTGCGCCTCGGCGAGCTTGCCCTGGACTTCCTTCTTCTTCTTGCCGAGCACCTTGCGGGTGTCCGCGAGGTCCGTCAGCTTGCCGGAGGCCTCCGACCGCTGCTGCGCGAGGGTGCGCTGCTTCGCCTGGATCTTCTTCAGGGAGTCGGCCTGCTTACCGCTCAACTGGTCGAGGGCGGAGGCCTTGTCGAGGTAGTCGTCCGGGTCCGATGACAGGAACAGCTGTACGGAGGGGTCGATGCCGCCCGAGCGGTACTGGGCCGTGGCCAGCGAACCGAGGCCGTCGCGCAGGTCGTTGAGCTCGTCCTGACCGCGGGCGACCTTGTCCTGCAGGCCGTCGATCTGCTTCTCGAGCTTCTCCTGCTTCTCCTTGGCCCCGTTGTACTTCTCGGTGGCGTGCTCGGCCTCTTCGTAGAGCTTGTCGACCTTTTCCTTGACGTCCTTCTTGGTCGGCTTCGGGTCCGCCTGCGCGGCCTGCGAGGTAAGCGCGACGGCAGCGGCCGCGGTCGCGGTCAGCACGGTGACGCGGGTGCGGCTCGGCTGCTTGGGTCGACGGTGGGACGCCACGAAGGCGGCTCCTTCTTCCTCCAGCCGCCTACCGATACCCGGCGGGCGGGACCCTCACCGTCACCCCGTATGGGTGATCAACCGTGCGAAGGTTCGAGCCCAGACCCTAATGACCCCGATGTGATCAGTTCAAATCCTGTGAGAAAAAACCCGCCCGCCGTCTGCATTCTTTACTCACAACGCACATGGGGTGATGACGGGTTGACGCTACGTCGCGCTATGGTCAGCTCAATTCGGGCATTAGCCCCAGGAGTTGACTAGCTCCTCGAAAGCCGCTTCAGGAGTACAGCGGACGCGACCGGGCGCGCTCCGGCCCTGGCGACGCCGTCGGCTACCTCGCGGTCGGTCGAGACCACCGTCACGGGCCGCCCCGGCGGCTCGGCGCGCACCAGCTGGCGGATCAGCTCGTCCGCCGTCACGCCCGGCTTGGAGAACAGCACCCGCACCCCGCGCGGCGGCGCGAGCAGCACCGGCGCGGCCAGTTCGGCGCCGTCGAAGACACAGGTCACCTCGGCCCCGGTCTGGGCCGCGAGCGCGGAGAGACTGCCGAGCAGGCGGAGCCGCTGCTTCTCCAGCGGCATGGTGGGATAGCCGGTCTTGGTGACGTTGTAGCCGTCCACCACCAGATGGGCCTGGGGCAGCGTGAGCAGTTGGTCCAAAATGGCCGGATCGCTCTCGGAGAGCGCGCGGGCGGCGATGTCCTTGGGGGTCATCCGGCCGGGCTCGACGGCGTCCACGGTCTCCGCGGGGTGCAGCGAGACCGGTGGCAGGGCCAGTTCGCGGCGCAGCCCCTGGGCCGACTCCAGCATCGTGTCCAGGAGCAGCCGCACCCGCATGTCCTCGATGGAGCGGCCCTCGCGCACCGCCTTGCGGCTGGCCTCCAGCGCCGCCTCGGCCTCGCCGAGCCGCGCCTTGAGCCGACGCGTCTCACTGTCGGCCGCCGACAGCTGGGTCTGGCTCTCGGCCCGTACGGACTCGGTCTCGGCGACCGCCTTGCGCAGCGCGGCCTCGCCCCGCTTGACGTCGCTGAGGGCGCTGCGCAGTTTGCGCTGAAGCGATTCGGCTTCCTTCTTGGCCGACTCCAGGTCGGTGCGCAGCCGTTCGTTCTCGGCCCTGGCGCGCTCGCGGGCCTCGGCGACCTCGCGGCGCAGCCGCTCCAGTTCCGCCTTGGTCTCCTCGTCCGCGCGCTCGGCGTCGGCGCGCTGGGCCTCCTCGCCCGCCGCGGTCACCAGTTTCACCCAGCCCGTGGGGCGCAGCACATAGGCCGCGGCCGCCACATCGAGCGGGTCGGCGGCCGGGGGCGGCGAGCCTGCCTCCAGGGCGCGGACCAGCTCGGGCTGGGCCTCTCTGAGGCGTTCGGCGATCCGCTGCCGGAACAGCGGTTCGGCCTCCAGGGCCGTGGCCATCGCGTTACCCGCGAACTTCAGCCGCCTGGACGGCGTGAACCGGGCGTACTGGCGGAGCTGGGCGGGCAGTTCGGCGACGGTCAGGCCACCGAAGCCGTCCGAGACGATCGCGATGACCCGGCGGCGTACACCCTCGGGCAGCGGGCGGTCGAGTTCCTCGGCGGAGCCGTCGGCCGCGCCGGCCGGCTCGGCACCGCTTGACGCCTCCACCATCCGTCACCCCACTACCTGTGCGGGGCGGCTCCCTCAGGAGTCCGCGCCCGGCCTGTCCACGAGTTCCACCTGGTCCACCGCGTTGCACCAGCGGCAGCGCACCGACTCGATGGTCTCACTGACCACCTCACGCTCCTCCACCTTGGGCTCACCTGCCAGGTCGAGGTGGACGTACTCCACGACCTTCGACGAGCGGGTCACGTCGAAACGCGTGAGGTTGCCGCACAGCGTGCAGCGCCATCGGGTCTCGGCGGTCGGCAGGGGAACCGTCATGGTGGCGTGGGGCCTTCCCTCGAGTGTCGGTCGCTGGTCCTGCAGGTAACCCTACGGCCTGGCGGAGCGCCGTGCGGACGGCACCGGTACGGCGAGGCGGTCTATGCGGTTCGGTCCGGTTACGTCAGGATCTGGTCATGATCGATAAGAGGGGGGCCTGGCGGGTGGTCCGGGTCGTGGCGGCGCGGCTGCCGGCGGGCCGCGGGGCCGTGGTGACGTACGGGGTGATCGCCTTGTGCTGCGTCGTCTTCGCCGTGTCCCCGGCCTCCGGGCTGAATCCCGCCTACGGCACCGGCGAGCAGCTGCTCACCGCCCAGCGCGACTACTTCGCGCGGTGGGGAGTGATCCCGGCCGAGCTGCTGAGCGGCTCGGCGCGGGCCGTCGTCACTCCCGTCACGGCGCTCTTCGTGCACGGCAGCTGGCTGCATCTGCTGGGCAACATGCTCTTCCTGTTCGTCTTCGGCGTGATGGCCGAGGAACGCCTGGGGCATGTTCGCTTCGCCCTGTTCTACGTCGGCTGCGGGGTCCTGGCGCTGTGTGTGTACGCACTCGCCAACGCCGACTCCACACAGACCCTGGTCGGCGCGTCAGGGGCGATCTCCGCGGTGCTCGGAGGCTTCCTGCGGCTCCTCCCCAAGGCCCGGGTGACCAGCCTCTTCCCGTTCCTCTTCTTCCTGCCGCTGCGCTTTCCCGCCTGGCTGGTGCTGCCCTTCTGGGTGGCCCTGCAGTGGCTGGCCGCGCGCCGGGACGCCGAGGGTCCCTCGGTGGCGTACCTGGCGCACCTGGCGGGGTTCGCGCTGGGCTTCGGCTGCGCGTGGGTGCTTGAGCTGCGGACGACTAGAGTGAGCACCCCAGCGACGGCCACCGAGGGAGACAGTCAGCCGTGATCACCGCGATCGTGCTCATCAAGACCAGTGTGGACCGCATCCCGGAGATCGCGGAGTCGATCGCCGCGCTGGACAGTGTCAGCGAGGTCTTCTCCGTGACCGGCACCTATGACCTGATCGCCATGGTGCGCGTGGCCTCGCACGACGACCTGGCGGACGTCATTCCGGGCAGCATCAGCAAGATCCCCGGCGTGCAGGCCACGGACACCCATGTCGCGTTCCGTACGTACTCCCAGCACGACCTGGAGGCGGCGTTCGCGATCGGGCTCGACTCCTGACCCGTCAGGCCGTGGTGTCGGGCACGCAGCGCCCGTCCTCGGTGCGGTAGCTCCACCGGGCGCCGTCCCGGACGAGTTCGCCGACGGCCCGTACGAACCGCTCCACATGCTCGTCGGGCGTGCCCGCGCCGAAGCTCACGCGGATCGCGTTCAGCGACTTGGTGCCGGGCGCCGCCTCGGGGGCTCCGCACGCGCCTTGCTCCTGCGGGTCGCTGCCGAGCAGGGTGCGGACCAGCGGGTGGGCGCAGAACAGTCCGTCGCGTACCCCGATGCCGTACTCGGCCGAGAGCGCGGCCGCGAAGTGCGAGCTGTTCCACCCCTGGACCACGAACGAGATGACGCCGACCCGGGGCGCGTCATCGCCGAAGAGCGAGAGCACCTTCACCTCGGGCACCGCCGCCAGGCCTTCGCGCACCTTCGCGATGAGCTCCCGCTCCCGCTCCACCAGCGCGTCGAACCCGGCCTCGGTCAGGGCCTTGCAGGCCGAGGCGATCGCGTACGCCCCGATGACGTTGGGCGAACCGGCCTCGTGGCGCGCGGCGGTGGTGTGCCACTCCACGTCGACGCCGCCGTCGGCCCGCCGCGCCACCGCCTTGGACGCGCCACCGCCCGCGAGGTACGGCTCGGCGGCCCGCAGCCAGTCGGCGCGGCCCGCGAGCACGCCTGAGCCGAAGGGCGCATAGAGCTTGTGTCCGGAGAAGGCGACCCAGTCGACGTCCAACGCGGCGATGTCCACCGGGTGGTGGGGCGCGAGCTGGGCGGCGTCAAGGACGATACGGGCGCCGTGGGCGTGCGCGGCGGCGGCCAGCTCCTGTACGGGCCACAGCTCGCCGGTCACGTTCGATGCGCCGGTGACGCAGACCAGGGCGGGGCCGTGCCCCTCTTGAATGGATGCAGTGCGGTCGGCGAGGGCGCGTTCCAGGGTGGCGACGGCCTGCTGCGGGGTGCGCGGCGCGTTCAGGTAGGTGACGCGGGCGTCGCGCCAGGGCAGCAGTGAGGCGTGGTGCTCGGTCTCGAAGACGAAGACCTGGCAGTCGGCGGGCAGCGCGGCGGCGAGCAGGTTCAGCGAGTCGGTGGTCGACCGGGTGAAGACGACCTGGTCCCCCTCGCGGCAGCCGAGGAACTCCTCGACGGTCCTGCGGGCGTTCTCGAAGAGGTCGGTGGAGAGCTGCGAGAGGTACCCGGCACCACGGTGCACGCTGCCGTAGTACGGGGCGTACGCGGCCACGTCGTCCCAGACCCGCTGCAGGGCGGGCGCGCTGGCGGCGTAGTCGAGGGCGGCGTAGGTGGCCTCGCCGCCGGTGACGAGCGGGACGGTGACGTCGCGGCCGAGGACGGGCAGCGTACAGAGGGGCTGGTCGACGGCGGCGGAGGTGGAGGCGGCGGCAGCGGTGGCGACGGACATGGCGAACTCCCGTGTGAGGCAGGCGAAAGCTCCGCGCGAGCGACGGCTTGGATACACGTCGGCGCAGGAGAAAAAGAGAAAAAGGGTGTGCGGAAGTGGGGCGTGAAGCCCTATCGCATTCGCTTACTCACGAGACTGCTCCCTTGAGGACCAGGACCCCAGGGTATGCAGGGGTCCGCGCTTGCCGCAGACCTCGCTGCCTGCGGCCTGGTCTTCACCCGGGGCACCCCGCCACGGACGGAGGGTTGCCGGACAGCGGGCCGGGGCCGTAGTCGCTGTCACTCATGACCTGGGCAGCATCTTGCCACACGATCTTGCATACGCAAGGCGCGGTCCAGAATCCGGACCGCGCCTCGCACCACTCCAGGTACGCCTCAGGCGTTGCTGGCCGCCACCCACCGGTCAAGGGCCCGCTTGGCCGCGCCGGAGTCGATCGCCTCCGCCGCCTTGGCCATCGCGGCCCGGATCTGCTCCGGCAGCGGGGCCCCGGTCGGGTCCAGGGCCACCAGGGCCGCCGCCGAGTTGAGCAGTACCGCGTCCCGTACCGGGCCGGTCTCACCGGCCAGCAGCCGCAGCGCCACCTCCGCGTTGTACGAGGCGTCCGCGCCGCGCAGCGCCTCGACCGGTACCAGCTCCAGGCCGACGTCGCGCGGGTCGAAGGCCTCCTCGCGGACCTGGCCGTCCCGGACCACCCACACTCGCGAGGTCGCGGTGGTGGTCAGCTCGTCGAGCCCGTCGTCGCCGCGGAAGACCAGGGCGGACGAGCCGCGTTCGGCCAGCACCCCGGCCATGATCGGCGCCATCCGGGCGTCCGCGACACCGGTCGCCTGGGCCCGCACCCGAGCCGGGTTGGTCAGCGGCCCCAGGAAGTTGAAGGTGGTCCTGATACCCAGCTCCTTGCGCGCCGCGGCCACATGCCGCAGCGCCGGGTGGAACTTCACCGCGAAGCAGAAGGTGACCCCGGCCTCTTCGGCGACCTCGGCAACCCGACGTGGCGTCAACTCCAGGTTGACGCCGAGCTTTTCCAGGACGTCGGACGCGCCGGAGGCAGACGACGCCGCGCGGTTGCCGTGCTTGACGACCTTGGCGCCCGTTCCGGCGACCACGATCGCGGACATGGTGGAGATGTTGACGGTCTTGGCGCCGTCGCCGCCGGTGCCGACGATGTCGACGCTCGGCCCCGGCACCTCGATCACCCTGGCGTGCTCGTACATCGTGCGGACCAGACCGGAGATCTCCTCGACGGTCTCGCCCTTGGCCCGCAGCGCCACCGCGAAGCCGGCGATCTGCGCGTCGGTCGCCTCGCCCCGCATGATGCGGTCCATCGCCCACGCGGTGTCGTCCGCGCTCTGGTCGCGCCCCTCCAGCAGGCCGTTCAGTACGTCGGGCCAGGAACGGCCCGCCGCGGTGTCGCCTCCAGCGGGGTTCACAGCGCTCATGGTCGCTCCTGGTCTCGTACGACGAATGCGGATGCGGCTCAGCCTATCCAAGGGCTGGGACGGCAAAGAGCCCCGTCCATTCGCTGGACGGGGCTCAGAGCCGTGGCGATCAGTGGTGATCAGTTCAGGACATCAGTGGTGGCCGTGGCCACTGGTGATCTCCTCGTACTCCTCGGTGGTCGCCTTGGGGATCTGGTTCCCCTCGGCGAAGTAGCCCTTGGAGAGCTTGGCCCGGAGCTTCTCGGACCCCTTCACCTTGCGCTTCACACCGTTCTCGTCGACCGTCGGGCCGATCTCGGCGGGCTTGTACTGCTCGTGCGCGGTGAGCTTGTGCAGCTGCTCCTGGTCGAGCGGCTCGTGCACCTCGATGAACTCACCGTGCGGCAGCCGCTTGATGATGCCGGTCTCGCGACCGTGCAGCACCTTGTCGCGGTCGCGCCGCTGCAGACCCAGGCAGATCCGCTTGGTGGCGATGAACACCAGGATCGGTCCGGCGATGAAGAAGATCCGCACGAACCAGGTGATCGAGTTGATCGACAGATCGAAGTGGGTGGCCCACAGGTCGTTGCCACCACCGATCAGCATGATGAAGTACGCCGCAATCCAGGCGGCACCGAAGGCGGTACGCGTCGGGGCGTTGCGCGGGCGGTCCAGGATGTGGTGCTCGCGCTTGTCGCCGGTGATCCAGGACTCGATGAACGGGTAGACCGCGATCGCGCCCAGCACCAGCGGGAAGATCATCAGCGGGATGAACACACCCAGGTTGAGCGTGTAGCTGTCCCAGAGGACGATCTCCCAGCCCGGCATGAACCGGATCAGACCCTCGGCGAAGCCCATGTACCAGTCGGGCTGGGCGCCGGTGGACACCATGTCCGGGCGGTACGGGCCAAGGGCCCAGATCGGGTTGATCGAGGCGATCGCCGCGATGGCCGCGATGATGCCGAAGACCAGGAAGAAGAAGCCTCCGGCCTTGGCCATGTAGACCGGCAGCAGCGGCATGCCGACGACGTTCTTGTTGGTCTTTCCGGCACCCGCGAACTGCGTGTGCTTGTGGTAGAAGACCAGGATCAGGTGGGCCACGACCAGGCCGAGCATGATGCCCGGCAGCAACAGGATGTGGATCGAGTAGAACCGGGCGATCATGTCGCCGCCGGGGAACTCGCCGCCGAACAGGAACATCGAGATGTACGTGCCCACGACCGGCATGGACAGGATCGCGCCCTGCGTGAAGCGGACACCGGTGCCGGAGAGCAGGTCGTCCGGGAGCGAGTAGCCGGTGAAACCGGTGAACATGCCGAGGACGAACAGCAGGAAGCCGAACAGCCAGTTGATCTCACGCGGCTTGCGGAACGCACCCGTGAAGAAGACGCGCATCATGTGCACGAACATCGCCGCGAGGAAGATCAGGGCGGCCCAGTGGTGGATCTGCCGGATGAGCAGACCACCGCGGACCTCGAAGCTGATGTCCAGCGTCGAGGCGTAGGCCTCACTCATCAGCACGCCCTGCATCGGGCCGTACGCGCCGTGGTACTCCACCTCGTTCATCGACGGGTGGAAGAACAGCGTCAGGTACACACCCGTGAGGATGATGATGATGAAGCTGTAGAGGGCGATCTCACCCAGCATGAAGGACCAGTGGTCCGGGAAGATCTTCCGCATGTTGGCCTTGGCCAGGCTGTAGATGCCCAGCCGGCCGTCGGCCCAGTCGGCGACCCGCTCGCCCGCCGGTGCCTTGCGCTTGTCGTCAGTTGCGGTACTCATCCGCGCTCCCAGAAGGACGGACCGACGGGCTCTTCGAAGTCGCTGAGCGCCTCGAGGAAGCCCTCATCGTTCACACCGATGCGCAGCTGCGGCAGCGGGTGACCGGCCGGGCCGAAGATGACTCGGGCACCGTCAGTGAGGTCGAAGGTGGACTGGTGGCACGGGCAGAGGACGTGGTGCGTCTGCTGCTCGTACAGGCTGATCGGGCAGCCCACATGGGTGCAGATCTTGGAGTACGCGACGATGCCCTCGTGGCCCCACTCGAGCTCGCGCTTGTCCTTGATGTCCTTCGGCTCCAGCCGGACGATCATCAGGGCGGCCTTGGCGATCTCGTTCAGGAAGTCGTGGTCGTGCTCGTCCATGCCGTCGGGCATGGCGAAGGTCAGCGAACCGACAACGACGTCCTCGGGGCGCAGCGGCTCCTTGGTGTTCATGTTCACCAGCTGCTTGCCCTTGGCCCACTTGGTGTGCCGCAGCTTGTCCTCCGGCAGCGGACCGAGGTCACGCAGCAGGACGACGCCGGAGAGCGGTACCAGGGCGAGAGCGCCGAACATGGTGTTCCGGATCAGCTTGCGCCGCCCGAAGCCGGACTCCGCGGCACCCTGCCGGAAGTCCTCCATGACCTTGGCCTTGACCTCGGGCTCGGCCTCGATGGCGTGCCGCTCGTCGGCGATCTCCACGTCGGACATCAGAGTGCGGGCCCAGTGGACCGCACCCGCGCCGATGCAGAAGAGCGCGAGGCCCAGCGTCAGTCCCAGCGAGAAGTTCAGCGCACTGACCCGGCCGAACGGCCAGATGTACACGATCTTGTCGATCGGGAACGCCACGAACGAGGCGATGAACGCGACCGTGGACAGCATGGACACGGTGAAGAGCAGGGCGACCGTGCGCTCGGAGCGCTTGGCGGCCCGCTCGTCGATGTCCTGGACGCGGTGCTCGTGGGGCGGCAGCCCCGGGTCCGCGAACGGGTTCTTGTCGGCGGGCTTGGCCACGCTCGACTCGGTGGCCTGCTCGTCCGTCAGGCTCGTCTCTGGAATGTCTTGGCTACTCATGACTTCTTGGCCTTTGCGGTCCGCGCGGCGACCCAGACAGCGGTGGCGACCAGGGCGCCGAGACCGAAGATCCAGGCGAAGAGGCCCTCACTGACCGGGCCGAGGCCGCCCAGCTTGAGACCCCCGGGGTTCGCGGTCTTCTCACCGTTGACCGCGTCGAGGTACGCGATGATGTCCTTCTTGGCCTTCTCCGGCATCGTCGAGTCGGGGAAGGACGGCATGTTCTGCGGGCCGGTCAGCATCGCCTCGTAGATGTGCTTCGGGTCGACGCCCTCAAGGCTCGGGGCGTACTTGCCTTCCGTCAGCGCGCCGCCCTCACCGGTGAAGTTGTGGCACTGCGCGCAGTTGTTGCGGAACAGCTCACCACCCTCGCCGATGTCGGCACCGTCCTTGCTGTACTGCTTCGGCTTGGGCACGGAGGGCCCGACGCCCAGCGAGGCGATGTACGCCGAGAGCTGGTCGATCTCGGCCTGGGTGTAGATCTTCTTCTTCTTCGGCACCTGGGCGCCCTGCGAGGTGGCGGCCGGCATGCGGCCGGTGCCCACCTGGAAGTCGACGGCTGCGCTGCCGACGCCCGCCAGGCTCGGTCCGTCGGACCCGCCCTGGCCGTTGGCCCCGTGGCAGCTGGAGCAGCCCACCGAGTAGAGCTTCTTGCCCTCGTCGATGGCGAGGGACTGAGCGGTCTCGTCGGCCTGTGCCTTGTCCGCGGGCGCGAACACGGCGTACAGCCCCCCGGTGGCCGCCAGCGCGAAGAGTAGGACGACGACCGCCGCCAGCGGATGGCGTCGTCGTGCGGAGAGCTTTTTCACGGATTACCCCGGTGTCAGGATCTTCTGCGTCGGTGCTTCTGGACTGTGTCGGACTCAGCGCCCGGTTACTTGATCAGGTAGATCGTGGCGAAGAGGCCGATCCAGACCACATCGACGAAGTGCCAGTAGTAGGACACGACGATGGCGGCCGTTGCCTGATCATGGGTGAACCTCCTGGCCGCGTATGTTCTGCCGAGAACCAGCAGGAAGGCGATGAGGCCTCCCGCCACGTGCAGACCGTGGAAGCCGGTGGTCAGGTAGAACGCCGAGCCGTAGGCGTCGGACGAGAGCGAGAGGCCCTCGTGGACGAGCTCGGTGTACTCGAAGACCTGACCGCCGATGAAGATCGCGCCCATGACGAAGGTCAGGATGAACCACGCCCGGAGCTTCTTCACATCGCCGCGCTCGGCCGCGAAGACACCCATCTGGCAGGTCAGCGAGGACGCCACCAGGATCGCCGTGTTCGTCAGCGCGAACGGGAGGTTCAGCAGGTCGGCCTGACCGGACCAGAAGTCGGCGCCCGTCACCGATCGCAGGGTGAAGTACATCGCGAAGAGGGCCGCGAAGAACATCAGCTCGGAGCTCAACCAGATGATGGTTCCGACGCTGGTGAGGTTCGGTCGATTGACCGTCGGGTGTGCATGCCCGGTATCTACTGTCGTTACTGTCGCCACGACCGACATTATGTCGGTCGCTTATCCCGCCCTCACCCCGGGGGGTGCCGTTCGGAGTGTTCCCGCCCCATGTCCAGCCCGGATGGCCCATCGAAGCCCTGTGCGTACCGGTGTTGACGGGGTGTTTGACGGAGTAGCATCCGCGCATCGGTTCAGATGCGATGTTGTCGACGAAGCGGAGCACCCATGCAGCCCACCGCCACGGTCCTGGTCTACAGCGACGACTCGAACACCCGTGAACAGGTGCGGTTGGCGACGGGCCGCAGGCCGGCCGCGGACGTGCCGCAGGTCGAGTTCATCGAGTGCGCCACGCCTGCCGCGGTCATGAGGGAGCTGGACCGGGGCGGGATCGATGTCTGCGTCCTGGACGGCGAGGCGGTGCCCGCGGGCGGTATGGGGATCTGCCGGCAGATCAAGGACGAGATCTTCCAGAGCCCGCCGGTACTGCTGCTGATCGGCCGCCCGCAGGACGCCTGGCTGGCCACCTGGAGCCGCGCTGAGGCCGCTGTGACGCTGCCGGTGGAACCGGTGGAGTTCGCCGAGGCCCTGGCCGCCCTGCTGCGCACCAGGGCCCTCGCACAGGCCTGAGGTCAGACCTGCGGCCGGAGCCGGGCGGCGTCGGCCGGGCTCTGACCCTCGCGCGTCCCGGCCAGCAGGACGCTGCCCTCGCGCCACTTCTTCCAGCTGATGTTCCAGTCGCCGTAGCCGTTGCCGAAGGTGGGCATCGTCTCGCCGTAGCTGTTGATGGTTCTGACGATGTCCCCCTGGCGCACGGTGTTGTAGAACCAGGCGGCGTTCCCGGTACTCATACCGACGCAGCCGTGGCTGACGTTGGCGTAGCCGTGGGAGCCCGCGGACCAGGGCGCGGCGTGTACGTACTCGCCGCTGTGGGTGACCCGGGTCGCGTAGTAGACCGGCAGGTCGTACGAGTCGGAGCTGCCGGTGGGGATGCCGATGCTGGTGCCCCGCATCCGGACGAAGTACTCCTTTCCCAGGACGACCTTGACGCCGTTTCGGGTGGAATAGCCAGCTTTGCCGGTGGTGACCGGGATCGAGTTGATCTCCTCGCCATTGCGGTAGATCGTCATCCAGTGCGATGAGGCGTTCACCACAGCTTCGATCTTGTCGCCGGTCTTCAGTCGCAGCGGCTTGGTCGCGGTGCCCCTGAGCCGGTCGTCGACCTTGATGCCCGCGAGGCGGGAGGTGGCCTCGATGGTCGCGCCCGCCGGCCAGTACTCCTTGGGCCGGTAGTGCAGGGTCTCGCTGTCCGCCCAGTGCCAGGCACCCTCGACCGCGGGGGTGGAGCGCACGGTCAGGGCGCGCTCCACGACGGCGCGGGCCCGCTTGTCCTTGACCGGGGCGCTGAGCTTCGCCGTGACCGGCTGTCCCACCCCGTACGTGCCCGCCTGCGGGCCGAACTCGACCTTGAGGGCCTTCGCCTTGGCCGCGCCGGTCTGGAACGTCAGCGCCTTGTGGCCAGGCGCGCCGTCGCTGTCCTCGGTGCTGATCTTGACCTCGTACGCGGTGTCCGCGGCCAGCGGTGTGGTGGAGTGCCAGCGCGACCCGTCGGCGGACAGCTCGCCCGCGACATAGCGGCCCGCGGCGTCGGTGGCCGTGACGTCGGTGATGCGCGCGTCCTTGCCCTGCGCGGTCACCTCAAGCGGCTGGTCCGGGTTCGCCTTCTTGTTGCCGACGGGCCCGTTGAAGGCGATCTGCCCGGCCGCGTCATACGGCTTGGACGAGAGCGGATGGCTGTCGGAGCCGCAGGCCGAGGCCCCCGCGCCGCCGGCGACCACCAACAGGGTGCAGCTCAGTATCGTGTGGATTCGCGGTGAGTGGCTCATGATCACACGCTAGGAAGCCGCGTCAATTACGGCGCGCCGAGTGACCCGTATGAGGGGCAAGGGTTACGGCAAACGAGGGGCCCGAACGCTCCTTGACGGAGTGTCCGGGCCCCTCGGGGTCCCGCGGTGTGCTAGCTAGCGGCTCACTGGTTCTGGTTCTCGCCGCGGTAGTACTCGAAGACCCAGCCCCACAGGCCGATCAGGAGCAGCGGGGCGGAGAAGTACAGCAGCCACCAGCCGAAGACGACGCCCATGAAGGCGAACGCGCCACCGACGGCCAGCGCGAGCGGCTGCCAGCTGTGCGGGGAGAAGAACCCCACCTCGCCGGCCTCGTCCGCGATGTCGGCCTCCTTGTCGTCCTGCGCCATCGCGTCGACCCGCCGGGCCGTGAAGGCCAGGTAGAAGCCGATCATGATGCACAGGCCGAAGGCCATGAAGAGCGCCGCGGTGCCGACCGGCTCCTTGGACCACCAGCCGTAGACGCCGGCCATGATGAGGATGAAGACGCTCAGCCAGATGAACATCTTGCCCTGGATCTTCACTTGCCAGCCTCCTTGTCGCCGTCACCGGCGATGGCGCTGCCACCGTGACCGGCGTGCTCAAGCTGGTCGAGCGCGGCGATCTCCGGGTGGTGCAGATCGAACGCCGGGGATTCGGAGCGAATCCGGGGCAGGGTGAGGAAGTTGTGCCGCGGCGGCGGGCAGGACGTGGCCCATTCGAGCGAACGGCCGTAACCCCACGGGTCGTCGACCTCGATCTTCTTGCCGTACCTGGCCGTCTTCCAGACGTTGTACATGAACGGCAGCATCGACAGGCCGAGCAGGAACGAGCTGATCGTGGAGATGGTGTTCAGCGCCGTGAACCCGTCCGCGTCCAGGTAGTCCGCGTAACGCCGCGGCATGCCTTCAGCGCCCAGCCAGTGCTGCACCAGGAACGTGCCGTGGAAGCCCACGAACAGCGTCCAGAAGGTGATCTTGCCGAGCCGCTCGTCCAGCATCTTGCCGGTGAACTTCGGCCACCAGAAGTGGAATCCGGAGAACATCGCGAAGACCACGGTGCCGAAGATGACGTAGTGGAAGTGCGCGACGACGAAGTACGAGTCCGAGACGTGGAAGTCCATCGGGGGCGAGGCCAGGATGACACCGGTCAGACCACCGAAGGTGAAGGTGATCAGGAAGCCGGTGGCCCAGAGCATCGGGTTCTCGAAGGACAGGCTGCCCTTCCACATGGTGCCGATCCAGTTGAAGAACTTCACACCGGTGGGCACCGCGATCAGGAAGGTCATGAAGGAGAAGAACGGCAGCAGCACACCGCCGGTGACGTACATGTGGTGCGCCCACACCGTCACGGACAGACCGGCGATCGCGATGGTCGCACCGATCAGACCCATGTAGCCGAACATCGGCTTACGCGAGAAGACCGGGATGACCTCGGAGATGATGCCGAAGAACGGCAGCGCGATGATGTACACCTCTGGATGGCCGAAGAACCAGAAGAGGTGTTGCCACAGTAGGGCGCCGCCGTTGGCGGCATCGAAGATATGCGCCCCGAACTGTCGGTCCGCCTCCAGGGCGAACAGCGCGGCGGCCAGCACCGGGAAGGCGAGCAGGACCAGCACACCGGTCAGCAGCACGTTCCAGGTGAAGATCGGCATCCGGAACATCGTCATGCCGGGGGCGCGCATGCAGATGATCGTGGTGATGAAGTTGACCGAGCCGAGGATCGTGCCGAAGCCGGAGAAGGCCAGACCCATGATCCACATGTCGGCGCCGACGCCCGGCGAGCGGACCGCGTCCGATAGTGGGGAGTAGGCGAACCAGCCGAAGTCGGCGGCACCCTGCGGGGTGAGGAAGCCGGCCACCGCGATCAGCGAGCCGAAGAGGTACAGCCAGTACGCGAACATGTTCAGCCGCGGGAACGCCACGTCGGGCGCGCCGATCTGCAGCGGCATGATCCAGTTCGCGAAACCGGCGAACAGCGGTGTCGCGAACATCAGCAGCATCACGGTGCCGTGCATCGTGAACGCCTGGTTGAACTGCTCGTTCGACATGATCTGCGTGCCCGGACGGGCCAGCTCGGCGCGCATGAAGAGCGCCATCAGACCGCCGACGCAGAAGAACACGAACGACGTGATCAGGTAGAGCGAGCCGATCGTCTTGTGGTCAGTGCTGGTAAGCCACTTCACCACGACATTGCCGGGCTGCTTGCGCCGTACCGGCAACTCGTCCTCGTACGAGTCGTCGGCTACGGCGGCACCCTGGGGTTCGTTGAGGATGCTCACAGTTGGTTCTTCTCCGCGTTCCTGGCCGGGTCCGTCTGCTCAATGCCCGACGGGATGTAGCCGGTCTGCCCCTTGTCGGCCAGCTCCTTGAGGTGCTGCTGGTAACGCTCCGGGGAGACGACCTTGACGTTGAACAGCATCCGGGAGTGGTCGACGCCGCAGAGCTCGGCGCACTTGCCCATGAAGGTGCCCTCCTTGTTGGGGGTCACCTCGAAGGCGTTGGTGTGGCCCGGGATGACGTCCTGCTTCATCAGGAACGGCACCACCCAGAAGGAGTGGATGACGTCACGAGAGGTCAGGATGAAACGGACCTTCTCGCCCTTGGGCAGCCAGAGCGTCGGCCCCGGGTTGCCGTTCTGCGGGTTCCGCTCGCCGGGCGTGCCGGCCACGAACACACCACCGGCGTTCTCCGGGAAGTCTTCCTTGAACCGGTCCGGGATGGCCGCCAGTTCCTTGCTGGTCTTGGCGTCGCCCTTGTCGGACCCCGGTACGTCCTCGATGTAGTTGAAGCCCCAGCTCCACTGGTAGCCGACCACGTTGATGGTGTGTGCCGGCTTGTCCTCGAGTGCGAGGAGCTTGGCCTCGTCGCGGGCTGTGAAGTAGAACAGCACCGAGACGATGATGAGCGGAACCACGGTGTACAGCGCCTCGATCGGCATGTTGTACCGGGTCTGCGGAGGTACCTCGACCTTGGTGCGGCTGCGCCGGTGGAAGATGACGCTCCACAGGATCAGGCCCCACACCAGGACGCCCGTGGCGAGCGCAGCCGCCCACGAGCCCTGCCAGAGGGACAGAATCCGCGGGGCTTCCTCTGTGACCGGCGTTGGCATACCAAGACGGGGGAAGTCCTTGTATGTGCAACCGGTTGCGGTCGCGAGGATCAGGCCCGCAGTCAGCACCTGCGGCAGCTTCCGCCGCATCGGGCGCCGCGACGAGCGGTCGGAGCCGTTGGGACTCACGTAGCGCCTTCCCGAGAGTCTCGCCCGCTCGACCGGGCTCGTCCGTGTAGCTGGTCGGGCTCCGGCCCGTACACGGGCAGGGGTTTGGATGTTTATGCGGACCAAACCCTACTGGACGCTATTTGGGGTCGCGCGGGGAGGGTCCCCAACGCGCCGTGGCACTCCCCAAAGGGGTGGTTGGATCTTCTGAAGAGCGCCCCTCCGGCCCCCGAATAGCGCCCGCCACCAGGCAACTGACGCCCTCTGATGTGGTCCCGGCCGACCGTCGGTCCCGACCGGGGTTAGCGTGGCCGGGTGCCCTACTTCGACGCCGCGTCCTCCGCCCCACTGCACCCCGTCGCCCGGCAGGCCCTGCAGGCCTCGCTCGACGAGGGATGGGCCGATCCGTCCCGTCTGTACCGCGAGGGGCGGCGGGCCCGACTGCTGCTTGACGCGGCCCGTGAGGCGGCGGCCGACGCGGTGGGCTGCCGCCCCGACGAGCTGGTCTTCACCCCGTCCGGTACGCGTGCGGTGCACTCCGGGATCGCCGGCGCGCTCGCCGGACGTCGGCGTGTCGGATCCCGCCTGGTCGTCTCCGCGGTCGAGCACTCCTCGGTGCTCCATTCGGCTGCGGCCCACCGGGAACAGGGCGGCTCGGTCACCGAGGTGCCGGTGGACCGTACGGGCCGGGTGGCCCCCGCCGCGTATGCCCAGGCGCTGGGCGAGGACACCGCGCTGGCCTGTCTGCAGTCCGCCAACCACGAGGTGGGAACCGAACAACCGATCGCCGAGGTAGCCGCGGCGTGTCAGGTGGCCGGGGTGCCCCTCCTGGTGGACGCGGCCCAGTCGCTGCCGTGGGGTCCGGTGGAAGGCGGCTGGTCGCTGCTCACCGCCAGTGCGCACAAATGGGGCGGACCGGCAGGGGTCGGGCTGCTCGCCGTACGCAAGGGGGTGCGGTTCGCCCCTCAGGGACCCGCCGACGAGCGGGAGTCGGGGCGCGCGCCCGGCTTCGAGAACATCCCGGCGATCGTGGCGGCGGCCGCGGCCCTGCGTGCGGTGCGTGCCGAGGCGGCCCAGGAGGCGCTGCGGCTGCGCGAGTTGACCGAGCGGATCCGGGCCCGGGTGCCCGAGCTGGTGCCGGACTGCGAGGTGGTGGGCGATCCGGAACGGCGGCTGCCGCATCTGCTGACGTTCTCGTGTCTCTATGTCGACGGGGAGACTCTGCTGCACGAGCTGGACGTGGCGGGCTTCTCGGTGTCCTCCGGCTCGTCGTGCACCAGCTCGACGCTGACGCCCAGCCATGTGCTGAAGGCGATGGGGGTGCTCACCGAGGGAAACGTCCGGGTGTCCCTGCCGACCGGCACACCGTCGGACGACGTCGACCGCTTCCTGCGGGTGCTGCCGGAGGCGGTGTCCTCGGTACGGGAGAAGCTGGGCGCGCCGGACGCGGCGGCCGGGCGTACGAAGACGGGGTCGCTGGTCGTCGACTCGCTGGGCAAGCGGTGCCCGATTCCGGTGATCGAGCTGGCCAAGGCGATCGGCGACGTCCCGGTCGGCGGGACGGTGACGGTCCTGTCCGACGACGAGGCGGCGCGGCTCGACATCCCGGCGTGGTGCGAGATGCGGGGTCAGGAGTACGTCGGCGAGGAGCCGGCGGACCGAGGCAGCGCCTATGTGGTCCGCCGGCTCTCGTAGCGCTCTGAGGGCAGGCCCTGTCGCCAGGGGCCCCGATGGCCTAGGCCAGGTGCTCCTTGACCTCGGTCGCGGCCTCGAAGCCGTACGCCTTGGTGAAGCGGTCCATGAAGTGGGCCCGGCGCAGGGTGTACTCCTGGGTGCCCATGGTCTCGATGACCAGGGTGGCGAGCATGCAGCCGACCTGCGCCGCGCGCTCCAGGCCGACGCCCCAGCCGAGGCCGCACAGGAAGCCCGCGCGGAAGGCGTCGCCGACGCCGGTCGGGTCGACCTTGGCCTCCTCCTGCGGGCAGCCGACCTCGATCGCGGGGTCACCGGCGCGCTCGATGCGCACACCGCGCGAGCCGAGCGTGGTGACCCGGTGGCCGACGCGGTCCAGGATCTCCTCGTCGCTCCAGCCGGTCTTGGACTCGATGAGCCCCTTCTCGTACTCGTTGGAGAAGAGGTACGTGGCGCCGTCCAGGAGGGTGCGGATCTCGTCGCCGTTCATCCGCGCGATCTGCTGCGAGAAGTCGGCGGCGAAGGGGATGGAGCGGGTGCGGCACTCCTCGGTGTGGCGCAGCATCGCCTCCGGGTCGTCCGCGCCGATCAGGACGAGGTCCAGGCCGCCGACCCGGTCGGCGACGTTCTTCAGCTCGATGAGGCGGGCCTCGCTCATCGCGCCCGTGTAGAAGGAGCCGATCTGGTTGTGGTCGGCGTCCGTGGTGCAGACGAAGCGGGCGGTGTGCAGCACCTCGGAGATGCGCACGGACGCGGTGTCCACGCCGTGCCGGTCCAGCCAGGCGCGGTACTCGTCGAAGTCGGAGCCGGCGGCGCCGACCAGGATCGGGTTCCCGCCGAGCTGCCCCATGCCGAAGCAGATGTTGGGGCCGACGCCTCCCCTGCGTACGTCGAGGTTGTCCACCAGGAAGGACAGCGAGACCGTGTGCAACTGGTCGGCGACCAGCTGGTCGGCGAAGCGACCAGGGAAGGTCATGAGGTGGTCGGTGGCGATGGAGCCGGTGACAGCGATTCGCACGGCTTTAGTCTCCTGCGGGAGGCAGCGGGGGAGATTGACAGTTCACGCTACCCGGTTTCGGCCGTTGGGTTGAACGGGGGAAACTACCCGATAGTAGACCTTCTGTGCCGGGGCTTGGCCTGCGTACGGTGCAGATATGTCGAAGCACACCGTGATCGTGGAGCCCGTCGACCTCAGCCTCGAGCAGCTGCGCGGAGACTGCGCGCAGATGGCACCTCACTGGAAGGCGTCCGCCGCG
This sequence comes from Streptomyces sp. E11-3, assembly GCF_046540415.1. Classification (NCBI taxonomy): domain Bacteria; kingdom Bacillati; phylum Actinomycetota; class Actinomycetes; order Kitasatosporales; family Streptomycetaceae; genus Streptomyces; species Streptomyces sp. E11-3. Next base: position 1,495,965 of record NZ_JAZGRL010000002.1, read on the forward strand.
ACCGCTCCCGCGCCCGTGCCGCCCTCGCTCATCCACGGCGTCGTCGTGCCGCCGCACTCGGCCAGGCTGCTGGACTCCATGTCGGACTACGGGGACTGAACTGGGGGCGCTCAAACGGGAACCGCGCGCTCCCCTGTTCCGTCTCATCGGTGCTCCCCCGTCGGGGGGATGCCGGATACGGCATGAGACGGCAGCACAGGTGAAGGAGCGATGCGGTGAGCACCGAGGGACCCGAGAACGACGACGCACCCGCCCGGCGGCGTATTCCGCTGACCGTCGCCTCGGTGGCGGCCGCGGTGCTGCTGGTCGGCGGCGGCGGGGCGTATCTCGCGACGACCACCTCGGGTGACGGCGGCCGTACGGGCGCCAGTGGGCCGAGTGCCGACGCATCCCCGCCCCCGCTCGACCTGGACGGCCACACGGAGCGCGGTACGGAGCCGGACGCGCCCGGCATCGCGCCTGGTGAGCCGGACCCGAGCGGGACCAGGTACCGGGCGGACGGCAAGCTGCCCGACGGGCCCGACGCGGCCCCGGTGTACCGGGCGCGCGGCGAGGTCACCAAGGACCAGGTGGCGCGGCTGGCGGCGGCCCTGAACGTCAAGGGCACGCCCCGGCTCGACGGCACCGCCTGGAAGGTCGGCCAGGTCAAGGACGGCTCCGGGCACGAGCTGCAGGTGCACAAGCAGGCGCCGGGCAGCTGGACCTACGCGAAGTACTTCTCAAGTGAGGGTGACTGCTCCGGAACCACCCGGTGCGCGCCCGTGGGCGGGAAGGGTCTCGCGAGCATGATCCCCCCGGTGAGCGAGGGGGAGGCGAAGGCCGCGGCCCGGCCGCTGCTGAAGGCGATCGGCCAGGACGACGCCAAGCTCGACGCCCGCCAGACCCAGGGAAGGGTTCGGGTGGTGAACGCCGATCCGGTGATCGGCGGGCTGCCCACGCACGGCTGGGCGACGAGCGTCCAGGTCAGCTCGGAGGGCAAGGTGTTCGGCGCCAACGGGCGGCTGACGGAGCCGGAGAAGGGCGCCACCTATCCCGTACTCGACGCGGACGAGACACTGAAGCGGCTGAACACACCGGCCGCGGGGGCCGAGCGGGGCTCCATCGCCGGGTGCGCGAGCGCCGTACCGCACGACGGTGACGCGGCGCGGAGTGACGGCGAGAAGCAGGCGCCGTGTGAGCCGGGTTCGGACATGCCGGTGCACCCGAAGCCCCCGACCGTGGTCGTGGACGACGCGGTGTTCGGGCTCGCGGCGCACTTCGAGCGGGGGCGGCAGATCCTGGTGCCGTCGTGGCTGTTCGAGGTGAAGCCGGACAGCGTGGAGCAGTCCGTCACGATCACGCATCCCGCGGTGGACCCGGAGTATCTGCAGGCGCCCGCGAAGCCGTCCCCGGAGCCCACGAAGCCCACGGATCCCACAGAGCCCCCGGAGCAGCGGGACTCGGCGGTCGAGTCGTACAGCGCCGACGGCAGGACACTGACCCTGCACTTCTGGGGCGGCGTGTGCTCCACGTACTCCGCGTCGGCCGAGGAGCGCGGTGACCGGGTGGTCGTCAAGATCACCGAGACCACGCAGGATCCGGGCAGGGTCTGCATCATGATCGCCAAGGAGCTCACCGAGACGGTGACCCTGGACAAGCCGCTGGGCGACCGGGAGGTCGTCGACACGAAGGGTGCGACCGTGCCCCGCACGTAGCCCGTACGTCACCAACGCGTGAGCGGCGGCTCCCGGATGATCCGGGAGCGGGCCCCCGCCGCTCACGCGTGGAAGCTCGGTGCTCAGTGCTGAGTACTCAGTGACAGCAGCTCAGCTGAACGAGTCGCCGCAGGCGCAGGAGCCCGTGGCGTTGGGGTTGTCGATCGTGAAGCCCTGCTTCTCGATGGTGTCGACGAAGTCGATGGAGGCGCCGCCCAGGTACGGAGCGCTCATCCGGTCGGTGACGACCTTGACTCCGTCGAAGTCCTTCACGACGTCGCCGTCGAGCGAACGCTCGTCGAAGAAGAGCTGGTAACGCAGGCCGGAGCAGCCACCCGGCTGTACGGCGACGCGCAGCGCCAGGTCGTCGCGGCCTTCCTGGTCGAGCAGGGCCTTGACCTTCCCCGCGGCGGCGTCAGACAGGAGAATGCCGTCGCTGACAGTGGTCTTCTCGTCCGATACGGACATCTGCTTCTCTCCCGGGTTGTTCGGACTGCTTGCCGACGGGTGCAACCGTCGGGGCCGCGGATTCATTCCGGGCCTGGCTGGCCGGATTCGCCGTGCCTCTCGCTGTCCCTTCATGCTCGCACACCCGCGCGGCGGTAGGGGCCGCCCAGTCGACCGGGAATGCGTCACATCGACACGATGGCCATCGTCAATCTGACGTGAAGCAGTTATGATAGATAGCGTCATTTCGACGAGAAGGCTCGTCGGCAGTGCCTCAGCAGTACCTCCGCAGTTTCTCCGTAGAACAGAAAGGGTGCGTGTCGTGACCACCGCCCAATCCCCCGTGGATCTTGGCGTCCAGCCGACGCCTCTCGCCCTGCTGCTGCTCGGCCGCGAGGCCGACCCCAGGAGCGAGCGCGGCGTGGAGTGCCCCGGCGACCTGCCGTCGCCCTCCGACCCGGACCTCGTGGCCCGCGCCCGTGCGGCCAAGGAGAAGCTCGGCGACAAGGTCTTCGTGCTCGGCCACCACTACCAGCGCGACGAGGTCATCCAGTTCGCGGACGTGACCGGTGACTCCTTCAAGCTGGCCAAGGACGCGGCTGCCAGGCCGCAGGCCGAGTACATCGTCTTCTGCGGTGTGCACTTCATGGCCGAGTCCGCGGACATCCTGACCACGGGCGACCAGAAGGTCGTTCTGCCGGACCTCGCGGCCGGCTGCTCGATGGCCGACATGGCCACCGCCGAGCAGGTCGCGGAGTGTTGGGACGTACTGACCGACGCGGGCATAGCCGAGCAGGTGGTGCCCGTCTCGTATATGAACTCCTCCGCCGACATCAAGGCCTTCACCGGCAAGCACGGCGGCACCATCTGCACCTCGTCGAACGCCAAGCGCGCCCTGGACTGGGCCTTCGAGCAGGGCGAGAAGGTCCTCTTCCTGCCGGACCAGCACCTCGGCCGGAACACCGCCGTACGGGACATGGGGATGTCCCTGGACGACTGCGTGCTCTACAACCCGCACAAGCCGAACGGCGGGCTGACCGCCGAGCAGCTGCGGAACGCCAAGATGATCCTGTGGCGCGGCCACTGCTCGGTGCACGGCCGCTTCTCGCTCGACTCGGTCAACGAGGTACGTGAGCGGATTGACGGTGTGAACGTGCTGGTGCACCCCGAGTGCAAGCACGAGGTCGTGGCGGCCGCGGACTACGTGGGCTCCACGGAGTACATCATCAAGACCCTGGAAGCGGCCCCGGCCGGTTCCAAGTGGGCCATCGGCACCGAGCTCAACCTGGTGCGGCGGCTCGCCAACCGCTTCGCCGCCGAGGGCAAGGAGATCTCCTTCCTCGACAAGACGGTCTGCTTCTGCTCGACGATGAACCGCATCGACCTGCCGCACCTGGTGTGGGCCCTGGAGTCGCTGGCCGAGGGGAACCTGGTCAACCAGATCCAGGTCGACGCCGAGACCGAGAGCTTCGCGAAGCTGGCGCTGGAGCGGATGCTGGCGCTCCCGTAGCCCCGCGGCGACGACTGTCACCGCCCTGGGACCGGCCGGTCCCAGGGCGGCTGTGCGTCCGGGGTCAGTCCACCCGCGGCCGCACCAGCCCCGACTCGTACGCGATGACCACCAGACCGGCCCGGTCACGTGCGCCGAGTTTCCCCATCGCGCGGTTCACATGGGTCTTCACGGTGAGCGGGCTGACGGTCAGCCGCTCGGCGATCTCGTCGTTGGAGTGACCGCCGGCGACCTGCACCAGGACCTCGCGCTCCCGTACGGTGAGCGCCGCGAGCCGCTCGCTGTGCCGCCCGCCGCCCTCGTCGTCGCCGTCGCCCTGGGCGAGGAACTTCGCGATCAGGCCGCGGGTCGCCGCCGGCGAGAGCAGCGCGTCGCCCGCCGCTGCGACCCGGATGGCGCTCAGCAGCTCCTGGGGCTCGGAGCCCTTGCCGAGGAACCCGGAGGCCCCGGCGCGCAGCGACTGCACCACGTACTCGTCGACCTCGAAGGTGGTCAGCATGACCACACGGACCTCGCGCAGCTCCGGATCGTCGCTGATCATGCGGGTGGCGGCGAGGCCGTCGGTGCCCGGCATCCGGATGTCCATCAGGACCACGTCGGCGCGCTCGGACTTCGCCAGGCGGACCGCCTCGGCGCCGTCCGACGCCTCGCCGACGACGTCCATGTCGGGCTCGGAGGCGACCAGCACCTTGAACGCGCTGCGCAGCAGCGCCTGGTCGTCGGCGAGCAGTACCCGGATCGTCATGTTCTCTCTCCTGCTAGAGCCTGTCTTTGGACCCCCGTCGTCCGCGCGGAGCGCGGGCGCAGCGCCCGCCGCGCAGCGGCTGATGTCCCGGCGGTGCGTGGCCTCGGCGTGCGGCGGTACAGGTCATGAATGGGGTCTCCCCTGCTCGAGCGAAGCCGAGAGCTTGGAGAAGGAGCCACCTGTCCTGTGNGCGGAGCGCGGGCGCAGCGCCCGCCGCGCAGCGGCTGATGTCCCGGCGGTGCGTGGCCTCGGCGTGCGGCGGTACAGGTCATGAATGGGGTCTCCCCTGCTCGAGCGAAGCCGAGAGCTTGGAGAAGGAGCCACCTGTCCTGTGGCGCCGTGCGCCGAGAGTGCGTGCCGGGCGTCGGGGCGCAGGCGGGGGTTCAAAGTCAGGCTCTTGGGGCCCGCAGGGGCAGCGTCGCGTGGACCCGGTACCCGCCGCTGTAGCGGGGGCCCGCCGTGCAGCTGCCGCCCAGCGCCTGGACGCGCTCACGCATGCCGAGCAGGCCATGGCCGCCGCCGTCCGGGCTGTCCTCGTCTCCGGGGCCGTCGTCCAGGACGGTGATCTCGATCAGCTTTCCCACCCTGATGACGCTCACCTCGGCCTTGGCTTCGGCACCCGCGTGCTTGTGGACATTGGTCAGTGCCTCCTGGATGACGCGGTAGGCGGCCAGGTCCACGGAGGCCGGCAGCGGCGCTCCGTCATCGGCGCGTACGACCTCCACCCGGAGCCCGGCGTTACGGAAGGTGTCGACGAGTTCGCCGAGCCGGGCGAGGCCGGGGGCGGGCTCGGTGGGCGCCTCCGGGTCGCCGCTCTGGCGCAGCAGGCCGACCGTGGCGCGCAGCTCGCCGAGCGCCGAGCGGCTGGCCTCGCGTACATGGGCGAGCGCCTCCTTGGCCTGGTCGGGGCGCTTGTCCATGACATGTGAGGCGACGCCCGCCTGCACATTGACCAGGGCGATGTGGTGCGCCACCACGTCGTGCAGTTCGCGGGCGATCCGCAGCCGCTCCTCGGCGACCCGGCGCCGGGCCTCCTCCTCGCGGGTCCGTTCGGCGCGTTCGGCGCGTTCCTGGATGGCGCCGACGAAGGCGCGGCGGCTGCGTACGGCGTCGCCCGCGGCCGCGGCCATCCCGGTCCAGGCGAAGATGCCCAGGTTCTCCTGGGCGTACCAGGGCAGCGGCCCGGAGAGCATGGCGGCGGCGGTGAGGACGGTCATGGAGAGCAGGCCGACCCGCCAGGTGGTGGGCCGGTCGGTACGCGAGGCGACGGTGTAGAGCGCGATGACCGCGCTCATCGCCACGGGCGCACGCGGCTCACCGGTGATCAGTTCGACGAGGGAGAGGGCGCCCGTGGCGGCCAGGACCGTCATCGGGTTGCGCCGTCGGAAGACCAGCGCCACGGAGACCAGCACCATCAAGGCGACACTGAGCGCCCCTGGCGCCCGCCCGAAGGTGGGTCCGTACGGCCCGTGCGGTTCCACGAAGGAGCCGGTCAGCATGGCGGCCAACACGCCGAGCGCGAGCCCCGAGTCCAGGGCGAGGGGATGGGCGGTCAGCCAGCGGCGGGCCCGCGCGAAGGTCGTCACCAGCATCACAGGAGGCGGCGAGAGGGCGCCCCCGCCCCCTTGCCGTACGCGGCGGGGGCGGGGGCGCTCACTCCGTCAGCCAGGGATGAGTCCATCGTCGCTGAGCATGTCGCGGACCTGTTCGAGGGTCGCGTCCACCGGCGGCAGAATCAGTTCGGACGGCTCCAGGGAGTCATCCGGGAGGGGGGTGCCCAGCTCGCGGACCTTCTCCAGGAGCGCGTGCAGGGTGTGCCGGAAACCGGGTCCGTCGCCGTTCTCCATCTCGGCGAGCAGCTCGTCGTCCAGCTTGTTCAGTTCGGCGAAGTGGCTGTCGGCCACCCTCACCTGCCCCTCCCCCATGATCCGTACGATCACGTCACTCTCTCCTCGAGGTCGAGCCGGAGACTGCCTACTGCTTGTCGAAGCGGGGGGTGTCCTGCGGGGTCTGCTGACCCTGCTCGGCACCGTTCCCACCCTCGATGGCCTGCTGCGAACCGGCGGAGCCACCGGACAGCTCGGCCTTCATCCGCTGCAGTTCCAGCTCTACATCCGTACCACCGGAGAGACGGTCCAGCTCGGCGGCGATGTCGTCCTTGTGCATCCCCGACTGGTCGTCCAGGGCACCGGAGGCGAGCAGTTCGTCGATCGCGCCGGAGCGTGCCTGCAGCTGCGCGGTCTTGTCCTCCGCGCGCTGGATCGCCTGCCCGACATCGCCCATCTCCTCGGAGATGCCGGAGAAGGCCTCGCCGATCCGGGTCTGCGCCTGGGCGGCGGTGTAGGTGGCCTTGATGGTCTCCTTCCGGGTGCGGAAGGCGTCAACCTTTGCTTGCAGACGCTGCGCCGCGAGGGTGAGCTTCTCCTCCTCGCCCTGCAGTGTCTGGTGCTGCGTCTCCAGATCCGTGACCTGCTGCTGAAGCGCGGCACGCCGGGACAGCGCCTCGCGCGCCAGGTCCTCACGGCCCAGTGCGAGCGCCTTGCGGCCCTGGTCCTCAAGCTTGGAGGACTGGCCCTGGAGCTGGTTCAGCTGCAGCTCGAGACGCTTGCGGGAGGTCGCCACATCGGCGACGCCGCGGCGCACCTTCTGCAGCAGTTCCAGCTGCTTCTGGTACGAGTAATCGAGGGTTTCGCGCGGGTCCTCGGCCCGGTCAAGGGCCTTGTTCGCCTTCGCGCGGAAGATCATCCCCATACGCTTCATGACACCGCTCATGGGCTTCGCGCGCCCCCTTCTGACGGACTCCAGAGCTCCAGCACTGCAATAGACCCAGCCTACGGGTCCTGACACCATTACCGCACTGTTCGAGCGCCGATGCGCTCATCCCCAAGGACGACTCTGTCCTGACCACTCCGGCGTAGGGAGTAGGTGCTCCCCTGGAGGAAGCTGGGAAACCTGCGGCAAAGCCCTCATACGGATCGCTGTACGTAACGGTTCAGACGACTGCCGTTGCCAGATCGTTCCCCACCGGCGTGTGCTCCATGCGCCGCACCCCGTACCCTTGGGTTTTGTGTTCCGTAGCCGTGCCAATTCCGGGAAGTCCCCCACCGAGAAGGTGCCGGACCTCTCCAAGCAGCCCCGCGACCCAGAAGCACCGAAGGGTCGCCCCACCCCCAAGCGCAGTGAGGCCCAGTCGCAGCGCCGCAGCGTGGCCAACACGCCCATGACCCGCAAGGACGCGGCGAAGCGGCAGCGCGACGCCCGCCGTGCGGACATGGCCAAGCAGCGTGAGGCGCTGGCCAGCGGCGACGAGCGCTATCTGCCGAGGCGCGACAAGGGCAAGGTGCGCAGGTTCGCACGTGACTACGTCGACTCGCGGTTCTGCATCGCCGAGTACTTCCTGCCGCTCGCGGTGATCATCCTGGTGCTGAGCGTGCTGCAGAACCCCGGTCTGCAGAACATCTCGCTCCTCCTCTGGCTGTTCGTGATCGTCATGATCGTCGTCGACTCGATCGGCATCGCGATCCGGCTGAAGAAGCAGCTGCGGGAGCGCTTCCCGGACGAGCCCAAGCGCGGCGCGGTGGCCTACGCGCTGATGCGTACGCTCCAGATGCGCCGACTGCGGCTCCCGAAGCCCCAGGTCAAGCGCGGAGAGCGGCCCTGAGCACGACGACCGGTTTCACCGGGGGCGCGGCGGACTGGCTGAAGGGTCTGGGCGGACTGCGCAACGTCGTACGCCAGGAGCTGGTCGCCCGGCAGCTGGACGAGCAGATCGCCGCGCGCTTCCCGGTCGGGCAGCGGCTGCGGGTGCTCGACGTGGGCGCCGGGCAGGGCACCCAAGCCCTGCGCCTCGCCCGTGCCGGGCATCAGGTGACCGGGGTCGAGTCCGACCCCGTCATGCTGGCCGCGGCCCGCGAGGCACTGGCCACCGAGCCCGAAGGCATCGTCAAACGGGTACGGCTGATCGAGGGCGACGGCCGGGAGACGGGCGTCCACTTCACCCCCGGCTCCTTCGACATCGTCCTGTGCCACGGCGTGCTGATGTACGTCGACGAGCCCGACGCCATGCTCGCGGGCCTGGCCCGGGTGCTCGCACCCGGCGGCCTGCTGTCCCTGGTGGTACGGAACGCCGACGCGCTGGCCATGCGGCCAGGACTCACCGGCGACTGGGACACGGCGCGGGCCGCCTTCGACACGGACGTGTACACCAACCGCCTCGGCCTCCAGGTGCGCGCCGACCACCTCGCCACACTGACCACGACACTCGACGGCATCGGGGCCCCGCTGCGGGCCTGGTACGGGGTGCGGGTGTTCACGGACACGGCGTCCAACAGCGCGGAACTGCCGCCCGACGGCGCGCTCGTGGCGCTGCTCGACGCGGAGGAGCGGGCGGGAAGCACGGAACCGTACCGGCGGGTGGCGGCGCTGCTGCACCTGTGCGGGGTGCGTGGCGCGACGGCCTGATCCGTCGGCGGCGCCGGATCGCCCCTGATCGGCCCCTCACCGGAGGCCGACCCTCCGCACCCGCGGTGATACTCCGGGCATGGACCGCTCTCGTACCCGCAGCGCCCGGCTGCTCCTTCCGCTGACCTCCGCCGTCTGTGCCGCCGCGCTGCTCGGGGGGTGCTCAGGCTCCTCGCAGTCCGGTTCGTCGCAGCCCGCTGCGCATCAGGCCGCGGCGCCCGCGAAGGCCGACGCCGACGACCTCCAGCAGGACTACCAGAAAGTGATCAAGGACGTCCTGCCGTCGGTCGTCCAGATCGACGCCGCCGACAGTCTGGGCTCCGGGGTCGTGTACGACGACCGGGGCCATATCGTCACCAACGCCCATGTCGTGGGCAAGGAGAAGACCTTCAGGGTCACCTCGCCGACCGGCGAGGAGGCGCACGCGGCGAAGCTGGTCTTCAGCTACCCGGAGCAGGATCTCGCCGTCATCAAGCTCACCAAGGTGCCGGACGGGCTGAAGGCCGCGAAGTTCGCCGACTCGGCGAAGGTCGAGGTCGGCCAGCTGGTGCTGGCGATGGGGTCTCCGCTCGGGCTTTCCTCCAGCGTCACCCAGGGCATCGTCTCGGCGACCGGCCGCACCGTCAGCGAGGGCCGTACGGGCGGCGGGACCGGGGCGACCATCGGCGGCATGGTGCAGACCTCGGCCGCGATCAATCCCGGCAACAGCGGTGGTGCGCTGGTCAACCTGGACAGCCAGGTGATCGGCATCCCCACGCTCGCGGCCGCCGACCCTGAGCTGGGCGGCAGTGCGGTGCCGGGTATCGGGTTCGCGATCCCCGCCTCGATGGTCAAGACGATCGCCGACCAGATCGTGAAGGACGGCAAGGTCACCGACTCCGGCCGGGCGGCGCTGGACATCACGGGCCGCACGGTGGTCGGCGACGACTTGCGCCCCGCTGGGGTGGCCGTCGTCGACACCAAGTCCGGCGGCGCGGCGGATGAGGCGGGCATCGAGCCGGGCGACATCCTCGTCGGGGTCGGCGACGCGGACGTCCCCACGACCACTGCCCTGGCCGAGGCGCTGGCCGCGCAGAAGCCGGGCGACAAGGTGAAGGTCACCTACTCCAGGGACGACACGGAACACACGACCGAGGTCACGCTAGGCGAGAGGTAGCCCCACGGTCCCCCGTGTCGGGGTGCCGGTCCCCTCGGGCTTGGTCCAACGGTGCGCCGCCGCGTCGGGGTGCGTGCGCGCTGTTCGTTGTGGGGTGGGACCGCGCGTCGGGGTGCGTGCTCCGCGCCGTGGTGCGGGGTGCGCGCTGTTTCGTTGTGGGGCGAGGCCGCGTCGGGGGGTACGTGCTCACGCCGACGTCTGATCCGGTGATGCCACAGGGATCCCGGCGTGGACCGTCGGCGCTGCGCGCGCACCCCCCGCCCCGTCCCCTCCGGCCGGCAGCGCGACTACCGGCCGGTGGGGGCTCGCGCCCCGCCCGTTGTNCACACCCCCGCCCCGCCCCGCCCCACAACGAAACAGAACGCAGCCCACGCCGCGGGACGCCGCCCGGACGGCTACTCCGCGTTCAGTGGCATCGGGCCGTAGATCTTGGTGCCGTCCTCGGAGAGGGTCACCTGGTCCGCGCCGCCATCCAGGAGCGCCTTCCAGTGTTCGCCGATCCAGGACTCCGCGTCCCCCTGCGTGGTGAACTCCTCCGGTTCCACGGCCGGCTGGACCTCGGTCCCATCGGACTTCTCGAACCGCCACGTCCACGCCACCATGTCAGCCTCCCAAGATTCCCAAGATCCCGACCAAGATCCGACTCGTGCCAGCAGCCTATCCGGGCGCGCAAGACCCGCGCGGACACGGGAGGATCGTCCCCGTGGAACTGACTCTGCTGGGCACCGGTGCCCCCGAAGGCCTGCCCCGACCCGACTGCCCCTGCGCGGCCTGCGCCAGCGCGCGCGGCGAATTCGCGCGTGCCGCCACGGCGCTCCTGGTGGACGGCGTACTGCTGCTCGACCTCACCCCCGGCGCCGCCTTCGCCGCCGCCCGCGCGGGCCACACGCTCAGTGGCGTACGCCAGGTGCTGCTCTCGCATCCGCACTACGGCCCGGCGCTGGAGCACCCGGCCGGACTGCCCGCGTCCGGGCGGGTCCCCGACGGACGGGAGTTGGCGCTGCTCAGCGGGCACCGGGTGCGGGCGCTGCCGATGGACGCGCCGGGCACCGGCTACGAGGTGACGGGCCCCGACGGGCAGCGGCTGCTGTACCTCCCGCCGGGTGCCGGGCCCGCGGGACTCGACCACCCCGTCCCGTACGACATGGTGGTCGCCGACATCGCCGGTCGCCCTGACGCCCTGGCCCGGCTGCGCGCGGCGGGCGCCGTCACCGCCACCACCGACCTGATCGCCGTCCACCTGGGCCACGACGCCCCGACCGGACCCGAACTGCACCGCAGGCTCGCGTCCGCGGGCGCCCGCGCGGTGCCGGACGGTACGACGCTGGTGGTCGGCGAGTACCACGAGGTGCCCGACGTACCGCGCCGCACGTTGGTGCTCGGCGGCGCGCGCTCGGGAAAGTCCGTCGAGGCCGAGCGTCGGCTCGAATCGTTCCCCGGCGTGGTGTACGTGGCGACGGGCGGCAGCCGCGAGCACGACCCGGAGTGGGCCGCCCGGGTGACCGCGCACCGCGAACGGCGCCCGGGCGCCTGGCGCACGGAGGAGACCTGTGACCTGGTGCCGCTGCTGGACGAGGACGGGCCCGCGCTGCTGATCGACTGCCTGTCACTGTGGCTGACCGACGCGATGGACCAGGTGGAGGCTTGGGACGACGCCAAGTGGGCCGCGGGCGGCAGCCGTGCGCTGCACCAGCGGGTCGACGCTTTGGTCGAGGCGGTACGGCAGACGCGGCGCACCGTCGTCGCGGTGTCCAACGAGGTCGGCTCGGGTGTCGTCCCCGCGACCGCGTCCGGCCGCCGGTTCCGGGATGAACTGGGGCGGCTGAACACGGCGTTCGCCATGGAGTGCGAGCAGGTGCTGCTGGTGGTGGCGGGGCAGCCCCAGGTACTCCGCGGCTGACTGCCGGAACCCGCCCTGCCGGAATCCGCCCTGTCGGGCTCTCAGAGACCGCGTTCGATGTGTCCCGGTACTGTTCGGCGAATGAGCTCGCTGAATCTCGACGACTTCTCCGACCTGATCGAGCGCCCCGACGGCGGGGTGCGCCGCGACGCCGAAGAGCGCAGGGAACGCCTGGCCGTGCCGCCCGGTTCGCTCGGCCGCCTGGACGAACTGGGCGAGTGGCTCGCCGCCGCGCAGTCCTCGGTGCCGGTGAAGCCGATCACGCAGCCGCGGGTCGTGCTGTTCGCCGGGGACCACGGGGTCGCCGAGCTCGGCGTGTCCGCCCGGCCCGCGGGCGGCGCGCGGGACCTGGTGCGGGCCGCGCTCGCGGGTGAGAGTCCGGTCGCGGTGCTGGCCCGCGGCAGCGAGGTGCCGGTGCGGGTCGTGGACATGGCCCTCGACTGCGATCCGGCCGAGCTGCCCAAGGACGTCGTACGCCATCGGGTACGGCGTGGTTCGGGGCGCATCGACATCGAGGACGCGCTCACCGAGGACGAGGCGGAGCAGGCGTTCCGGGCGGGCATGGCGGTCGCGGACGAGGAGGCGGACTCCGGCACCGACCTCGTCGTACTCGGCGACCTCAGCGTCGGCGGTACGACGGTGGCGGCCACGCTGATCGCGGCGCTCTGCGGCACCGACGCGTCCGTGGTGACCGGGCGTGGCGGGCAGCACATCGACGACCTGGCCTGGATGCGCAAGTGCGCGGCGGTACGGGACGGGTTGCGGCGGGCGCGGCCGGTGCTGGGCGACCAGTTGGAGCTGCTGCGTACGGTCGGTGGCGCGGATGTCGCGGCCATCACCGGGTTTCTGCTGCAGAGCGCGGTGCGGCGTACGCCGGTGATCCTGGACGGTGTGGTCTCCGCGGCCTGTGCGCTGGTGGCGCAGCGGGTCGCCTTCCGGTCACCCGACTGGTGGCTGGCCGGGCAGTCCAGCGGCGAACCGGCCCAGGCGAAGGCGCTGGACCGGTTGGCGCTTGATCCGCTGCTGTCGCATGGGGTGACGGTGGGTGAGGGGGTGGGCGCGATGCTGGCGTTGCCGGTGGTGCGCGCGGCGGCCTTGCTGGCAGCGGAGCTGCCGGTGGCGCCTACGGCGCCGGAGGCGGCCGTCGAGGCTGAGTGACGGCCCCAGGCCCCCGAACGCCCTTCGGGCGTGGCCTCAAACGCCGGCCGGGCTGAAAGGTGATTTCCAGCCCGGCCTGGGACCCCATACGCCCCATATGCTCACCTTCATGCGCACACTGGGCCGGCTGGCCAACGCCGAGTGGGGCCCGCTCTACCGCACCGTCCGCGACACACTCCGCGGCACCAAGCCCTGGCGGGCCATCCCCCTCACCCTCGCCGCCGTCAGCCTGACCGCCCTCGCGCAGTACGTGCAGAACCAGCCCTGGGGCTACCAGTTCGTCCAGAACATCGGTTCCGTACGCGCCGAAGACCCCCTGTGGCTGGCGCTCCTCCGCACCCCGCTCTCCCTCTTCGTCCCCGCACTCGACCTCCCCGTGTGGGGCGCACTCGCGCAGATCCTGCTGGTCTTCGGCATCGCCGAGATCTGCGTCGGTCGATGGCGCACCCTCGCCATCGCCTACGCCGCCACCCTGGCCGGCACGCTCTACGCGCGCGTGGGCATCGAACTGGGGCCCGACCACCCCCTCGGACTGCCCGCATCGGACGCCCAGGTCGTGGACACCGGCCCGTCGGCCGCCGTCGTCGGGCTCGCGGTCTTCGTCTGCTGGCGCTACCAGGCGTACGTCACAGCGGCGTTGGTGGTCGCGGTGATGGTCGTCGAGGTGCTGGTCAAGGACAACCTCGCGGGGCGGGAGCATCTCGCGGCGATCGCGGCGATCGCGGTCGTACTGGCGCTGTGCGCGGCGGCGGCCGCGGCGGGCGCGGCCGTACGGCGACGGCGTGCGGCGGCCGCCGCAGCCCGTATCAGCGGGAGTCCTGGCGAGTGAGCGCGGCCGGGTCAGGATCGGGCTTGCCGCCGATCAGTTCCTCCAGCCTGCGCCGTGGACGCGCCCAGCGGCGGTCGTGGTGGTACGCGCGCAGCCCGGCCTTGGCGCGGGCGCGCGGGCGGCGTCCGTAGAACATCCTGGCCCAGGGTGAGCCGGGCCGGGCCAGCCGGATCGCGCCGATGAGCGCCACGAGCGGGACGACCACGCCGATCAGCGCCATCCGCGCCTTGCCCTTGCCGAGGGCGACCAGGGCGAAGAAGAAGTTCGTGGCGGTGTTGATCACGACGAGTCCGCGGTTGTGCCGCTCCTGCTCGGTCAGTTCGTTGACCCCGAAGGGCAGGAACCCGCCGAGCACCAGCGCCACCAGGGCCGCGGTGAGGACGACGATCTCGACGCTCTGGCGGCCCTGTTCGCTCCAGTAGACGTCGTCGAGGTGCAGGACCAGCGCGAACTCGTCGAGCACCAGGCCCGCCCCGAGGCCGAAGAGCACCGCCGAGACCAGCGAGGCGAAGCCGTGCCGCCCGCTGGCCACCGCGCCGAAGCCGCCGATGACGACCAGGATGATGCCGGGCACCACATGGTGGATGTGCAGGCCGCCGGGTGCGATGTTCCTGAACGGCCCCTTGCCCGCCCGGATGAGCCGGGTGATGGTCCGGGTGGTCAGGAAGGAGCCGACGAAGGACAGCAGGGCGAGCAGCAACGGCAGCTTCCCCGGCTCGATGATGCTGCGGTACCACCAGTCACCCATACGCCGCTCTCCCGATATGCACCGTGTGCACGGTATGAGCAATTTACCGGGTCCGGTGCCGGGATAGCCTGCGCGGGATGACCGCGATACCCCCCTCCCCCGCCACGGCCGCGCCCCTCGGCGACGGACTGCGCTTCGCCTTCGGCACCCTCACCGTCCTGCCGGTCAGGGTGACCCGCTGGGACCGCGGCGCGGCCCGTACCGGCATGCTGTGCGCCCCCGTGGCAGGCCTGGTGGTGGGACTCGCCGCGGCCGCGCTCGGCACGGCGCTGCTGCTCCTGGGCACCGGGCCGCTGCTCGCCGCGGTCGGCAGCGCGGCGGTGCCCGCGGCGCTGACCCGCGGCCTGCACCTGGACGGCCTCGCCGACACCGCGGACGGCCTCGGCAGCGGCAAGCCCGCGGCGGACGCCCTGCAGATCATGAAGCGGTCCGACATCGGGCCGTTCGGAGTCGTCACGCTGCTGTTCGTGCTGCTCGCCCAAGTGGCGGTACTCGCCCAGGCGTACGACGGCGGCTGGGCACGCGGCGCCCTGGCGGCCCTCGTCTCGGCGACCGCCGCCCGCACCGCCCTGACCCTCGCATCCCGTACCGGCGTACCAGCCGCCAGGCCCGAGGGGCTCGGCGCCGCGGTGGCGGGGACGGTCCCGGTGCGCGCCGCGCTGCTGGTGCTCGCCGCCGTCACGGCGGCCGCCGCGAGCGCGGGCGCCGCCTTCGGGACGTACGACCTGATCCGCTACGCCCTCGCGGTGCTTGCCGCGGTGGCCGCGGCCGAACTGCTGCTGCGGCACTGCACGCGCCGCTTCGGTGGCGTCACCGGCGATGTGTTCGGCGCGCTCGCCGAAACCGCGGCAACGGCCGCCCTCGTCGTGCTCGCGACAGGCTGACGGGCGTAGGCTCGCCAGGGACCTGGGGGCACCAACCCAAAAGCCCGCAAAGACAACGAAAGAGAGACCTCACCACCGTGACTGCTCTGACTCACAGCACCTCCGCCGCGTCCGGCCTGCGCGCCGACGCGATCGTGGTCGGTGTCGCGAAGGGCGCCAAGGGGCCGGTGCTCGCACCGGGCGCCGAGGCCGTGGACAAGGCGTTCGACGGAAAGCTCGCCTCCGTCCTGGAGACCCTCGGCGCCTCGGGCGGCGAGGGCGAGGTGACGAAGCTGCCATCGCCCGCGGGCCTGAAGGCTCCGGTCGTCCTCGCGGTCGGGCTCGGCACGGTCCCCGAGAAGAACGAGACCTACGGTACGGACGAGCTCCGCCGCGCGGCCGGCACCGCCGCCCGCGCGCTGACCGGTACCAAGAAGGCCGCGTTCGCGCTGCCCGTCGACGAGGCCGCCGACGTCGAGGCGATCGCCGAGGGCGCGGCCCTGGGCGGGTACTCCTTCGACGCCTACAAGGACAACGGCAACGGCGACACCAAGGCCAAGGGCGGCAAGAAGGCCAAGGACGCCAAGGGCCCGCTCGGCGAGGCCGTGCTGCTCGGCGGGAAGCCGCGCGACAAGGCCTACAAGGCCGCGCTGCAGCGCGCCACCGCGGTCGCCGAGGAGATGAACCGCTGCCGTGACCTGATCAACACCCCGCCGAACGACCTCAACCCCGAGGCCTTCGCCGCGGTGGCGCAGGCCGCGGGCAAGGAGCACGGCATCAAGGTGCAGGTGCTCGACGAGAAGGCGCTCATCAAGGGCGGCTTCGGCGGCATCCTGGGCGTCGGCATCGGCTCCGAGGCACCGCCCCGCCTGGTGAAGCTCTCGTACACGCACGCCAAGGCCAAGAAGCACCTGGCCCTGGTCGGCAAGGGCATCACGTACGACTCGGGCGGCATCTCGCTCAAGCCGGCCGGGCACAACGAGACGATGAAGTGCGACATGAGCGGTGCCGCCGCCGTGTTCTCCGCCATCGTCGCGATCGCCCGCCTGGGCCTTGAGGTGAACGTCACCGGCTGGCTGGCGCTCGCCGAGAACATGCCGTCCGGCTCCGCGACCCGCCCCGGCGACGTACTGCGGATGTACAGCGGCAAGACCGTCGAGGTCCTGAACACCGACGCCGAGGGCCGCCTCGTGCTGGCCGACGCGCTGGCCAAGGCCTGTGAGGACAAGCCGGACGCGATCGTCGACGTGGCGACCCTGACCGGCGCCATGGTGATGGCGCTCGGCAACCGCACCTTCGGCATCATGGCCAACGACGACGCCTTCCGTACGTCGATCCACGAGATCGCGGAAGAGGTCGGCGAGCCGTCCTGGCCGATGCCGCTCCCGGCCCACCTCAACAAGGGCATGGAGTCGCCGACCGCCGACATCGCCAACATGGGCGAGCGGATGGGCGGCGGCCTGGTCGCCGGTCTGTTCCTCAAGGAGTTCATCGGCGAGGGCATCACCTGGGCGCACCTGGACATCGCAGGCCCGGCCTTCCACGAGGGCGCCCCGTTCGGCTACACGCCCAAGGGCGGCACCGGCTCCGCCGTCCGCACCCTGGTCCGGCTGGCCGAGCGCACCGCCGCTGGCGACCTGGGCTGAGTGCCATCCACCGCGCCGGGCCCGTCCGGGGCCCGGCGCGGTGGGTTTCGCCCTCAACGAAATTCGTAGGGGCACAGGTGGCCCTGACCCTCGAAGACAGTGGGACACCCGTCTCATCCAGAGGCCCGACGTCCCGTCCCCCGCGGACAAGTGCAAAGATGGGTTCTCGGCAGGACAGGGCCCCCACCAAAGGGCCGAAGGACAAAGCGGCCGAACACCAGCCGCCGAGCGGTCGTCAAGGCCGCCGACCGGCGCACATGCATGGAGGACGTGACGTGGCGAACGACGCCAGCACCGTTTTCGACCTAGTGATCCTCGGCGGCGGTAGCGGCGGTTACGCCGCGGCGCTGCGCGCTTCGCAGCTGGGTCTGGACGTCGCCCTGATCGAAAAGGGCAAGATGGGCGGCACCTGCCTGCACAACGGCTGCATCCCCACGAAGGCTCTGCTGCACGCGGGCGAGGTCGCCGACCAGGCCCGCGAGAGCGAGCAGTTCGGCGTCAAGGCCACCTTCGAGGGCATCGACATGGCGGCCGTCCACAAGTACAAGGACGACGTGGTCACCGGCCTGTTCAAGGGCCTGACGGGGCTGCTCGCCTCGCGCAAGGTGACCATCATCGAGGGTGAGGGCCGACTCTCCTCGCCCACCTCCGTCGATGTGAACGGCCAGCGCGTCCAGGGCCGTCACATCCTCCTCGCCACCGGCTCCGTGCCGCGCTCGCTGCCCGGCCTGGAGATCGACGGCAACCGCATCATCTCCTCGGACCACGCGCTGGTCATGGACCGCGTTCCGCAGTCCGCGATCGTGCTGGGCGGCGGCGTCATCGGCGTCGAGTTCGCCTCCGCGTGGAAGTCCTTCGGCGCCGAGGTCACGGTGATCGAGGGCCTCAAGCACCTGGTACCGGTCGAGGACGAGAACTCCTCGAAGCTCCTGGAGCGCGCCTTCCGCAAGCGCGGGATCAAGTTCAACCTGGGCACCTTCTTCGAGAAGGCCGAGTACACCGAGAACGGCGTCCGCGTCACCCTCGCCGACGGCAAGACCTTCGAGGCCGAGGTCCTCCTGGTCGCCATCGGCCGCGGCCCGGTCTCGGCCGGTCTCGGCTACGAGGAGCAGGGCGTCGCGATGGACCGCGGCTTCGTCCAGGTCGACGAGTACATGCAGACCAACGTGCCGACCATCTCGGCCGTCGGTGACCTCGTCCCGACCCTCCAGCTCGCGCACGTCGGCTTCGCCGAGGGCATCCTGGTAGCGGAGCGGCTGGCCGGTCTCAAGACCGTGCCGATCGACTACGACGGTGTGCCGAAGGTGACGTACTGCCACCCCGAGGTCGCCTCGGTCGGCCTCAGCGAGGCCAAGGCCAAGGAGGTCTACGGTGCGGACAGGGTCGTCGCGCTGAAGTTCAACCTCGGCGGCAACGGCAAGAGCAAGATCCTGAAGACCCAGGGCGAGATCAAGCTCGTCCAGGTCAAGGACGGCGCTGTGGTCGGTGTCCACATGGTCGGTGACCGCATGGGTGAGCAGATCGGCGAGGCGCAGCTCATTTACAACTGGGAGGCGCTGCCCGCCGAGGTCGCGCAGCTCATCCACGCGCACCCGACGCAGAACGAGGCGCTCGGCGAGGCCCACCTGGCGCTGGCCGGGAAGCCGCTGCACGCGCACGACTAGTCGCCTAGTCGCGGCAGTTTGCGCAGCGTGTCCAGTGCGTCCCGCGTGTTCTCACAAGAGCGCACCCCCAGTCACATAAGTTCGTAAGGAGCAACCGAAACCATGGCGGTTTCCGTAACCCTGCCGGCGCTCGGCGAGAGCGTGACCGAAGGCACCGTCACCCGTTGGCTGAAGGCCGAGGGTGAGCGCGTGGAGGCCGACGAGCCGCTGCTCGAGGTCTCCACCGACAAGGTCGACACCGAGATCCCGGCCCCCGCGTCCGGTGTCCTCGCGTCCATCAAGGTCGCCGAGGACGAGACGGTCGAGGTCGGCGCCGAGCTGGCCATCATCGACGACGGCAGTGGCGCCCCCGCCGCTGCCCCCGCCCCGGCCGCCGCTGCGGCTGAGGCNTGGCCCGCCGCGGTGAGGTCAAGCGCGAGGCGGTGCAGGAGGCCGCGAAGGCCTACGGTCTGGCCTGAGCCTGACCGGCTCCGCAGGTAGTACGACGAAGGGGCCCCGCCCGGAGATCACTCCGGGCGGGGCCCCTTCGTACTGCTTTCAGCTGGGTTCTTTCTGGGGCGAGGTCAGCTTCCCTCGGGTCCCGGCTCCGGCTCGTCCGGGTGGCCGCGGAGCTTGAGGAGTGCGGCGATCAGACCGCCCCACACGATGACCATGGAGACGACCATCATCACGACGGCACTGGTCGACATCAGCTCTTCCCTTCGTTCAGGGCGTCCTGGTCCAGCTGGGCGTCCTTGTCGGCCTGCTTCCAGGGGATCAGCGAGATCAGGATGCCGATGAGCAGCGTGCCGATGACGACGCTCCAGCCCGTCGAGAGCAGGAAGCCGGTCGAGTAGCCCTCGTAGTTCTCGTCGAACTCCTGGCGCAGCGCGTCCACCAGCATCCAGCCCAGGCCCAGCGGGGTGATGACGCCGAGGCAGATCTTCCACCAGTGGCCGAGCATGACCGCCGATGTGGCGTCCGCGTCCCGCTGCAGCATCGGCAGCTTGCGCACCATCCAGGCCACCAGGACCACGCTGGCCAGGGCGGCGACCGCGATGCCGTACTGGTTGATGAAGTGGTCGGATGAATCGAGGAAGTACAGGCCGGTGTCCGTCGGGAACAGCACGATCGACACCACGGCCACCGCACCGCCGACGCCGAACACGGCGACCGGGCGGCTCATGCCGGTGCGGTCCTGCACCGCGGAGACGACGACCTGGACGATGCTGATCAGCGAGGACAGACCGGCGATCACCAGGGACCCGAAGAACAGCACGCCGAAGAACGCGCCGGCCGGCATCTCGGAGATGATCGTCGGGAAGGCGACGAAGGCCAGCCCCAGGCCGCCGCTGACGTCGCCGATCTCGCCGCCGGTGGAGGCGGCCATGAAGCCCAGCGTGGCGAAGACGCCGATACCGGCCAGCAGCTCGAAGGAGCTGTTGGCGAATCCGGCCACCAGCGCGGACCCGGTGAGGTCGGCGCGCCGCCGCAGGTAGGAGGCGTAGGTGACCATGATGCCGAAGCCGATGGACAGCGAGAAGAAGATCTGGCCGTAGGCCGCGACCCAGACACTGCCGTCCGTCAGGGAGTCCCAGTCGGGCGAGAAGAAGGCGTCCAGACCGATCTCGGCGCCGTCCAGTGTGAGGGCCCTGACGACCAGGATCAGGAAGAAGACGACCAGCAGCGGGATGAAGATCTTGTTGGACGCCTCGATGCCGCGCCGCACCCCGAACGCCAGGATGACCAGCACGACGACCCAGACGGCGATCAGCGGCCAGAGCACTCCGGGCACGTACTCGGACATCGCGCCGGGCTTCTCGGCCACCCGCAGGAAGTCGCCGAACAGGAAGCCCTCCGGGTCGGCGCCCCACTGCTGGCCGACCGAGAAGCCGACGAAGCGCACCGCCCAGGCGAGGATGACGGCGTAGTAGGTGGCGATGACGAAGCTGATCCCGACCTGCCACCAGCCGATCGCCTCGGCCGGACGGGCCAGTCGTCGGAACGCGGCCGGAGGGGATTTCCGGTACTTGCGCCCGATCGTGTATTCCATGATGAGCAGCGGCAGACCAGCGGTGAGCAGCGCGATCAGATACGGCAGCAGGAATGCTCCGCCGCCGTTCCCGTAGGCAACGGCGGGGAACCGCCAGATGTTGCCGAGTCCGATGGCCGAGCCGATCGCGGCCAACAGGAATCCTGCGCGCGTGCCCCACTGTTCGCGGGGTTGGTTGGGCATTGCTTGGTGTCCCTTGTGTGCCTTGTGTGCCGTGGGCGGGATGTGACTTGTGGTGACGTGACCGATTTTGACAGCACGTTAGCAGTGAGGACCGTATCCGGCTGGTTGGGGAACGCGCACGGCAGAATACGGTCATGCGTGCTGCCCGTCTCATCAAGATGGTCCTTCTTCTGCAGGCCCGCCCCTCGATGACGGCGGCCGAGCTCGCCCGGGAGCTCGAGGTGTCCGAGCGGACCATCACTCGCGATGCCCAGGCGCTGTCCGAGGCCGGTGTCCCGGTCTACGCCGACCGGGGGCGGCTCGGCGGCTACCGGCTGATCGGCGGCTACCGCACCCGCCTCACCGGCCTCGGCCGTGACGAGGCGGAGGCCCTGTTCCTGTCCGGGCTGCCCGGCGCGCTGCGCGAGATGGGCCTCCAGGACGCGGCGTCCGCAGCCCGCCTCAAGGTCTCCGCGGCGCTCCTGCCCTCCCTGAAGGACGCCTCGCAGAACGCGGCGCAGCGCTTTCACCTGGACGCACCCGCCTGGTACAAGGACCCGGAGACCCCGGAGCTGCTGCCCGCGATCGCGGACGCGGTCTGGGACGACCGCCGGATCACCGCCGCGTACCGCCGCCAGGGCGGTGAGGTGGAGCGGGAGTTGGAGCCGTACGGGCTGGTCCTGAAGGCGGGGGTCTGGTACCTGTGCGCCCGGGCGACGGATACCTCGGGTGGTACGGGGGGCTCCGGCGGCTCTGGCGGCTCTGGCGGCTCTGGCGGCTTTCGGGTGTACCGGATCGACCGCTTCGCCGCCGTCTCCGCCACCGCGGAACGCTTCGCGCGCGAGGAGGACTTCGACCTGCCCGCATTCTGGGAGGAGCGCGCGGTCCAGTTCGCGCGCTCCATCCTGCGCGCCGAGGTCGTCCTGCGGGTCTCCGAGGCGGGCGCGCGCCATCTGCCGTACGTCACCGACGCGGCCGCCGCCCGCGAGGCGCTGGAGGCCGCCGACGGGCCCGACGAGCGGGGCTGGCTGACGGTCACCCTGCCCGTCGAGGCCCCGGACGTGGCGTACTCCCAGCTGCTCGCTCTGGGCCCGGAGGCGGAGGTCCTGGAGCCCGTGGAGCTGCGGCAGCGGATCGCCGGGGCGGCCGACCGGATGCGGGAGCTGTACGCCGGGCGGTAAGCCCCTGGAACCAAACCCTCCGCCCGCCGCGTTTCCCTCCTCGCAGGGCCTCAACACTCGTACGCTGTCAAGGTGTTGACGCGATCACCGGTCAACCGGTGGGAATGACGGGGGTGCGCACGATGCTCAGAGCACGGGTGGACGATCTGGTGGTCGTGGTGCCGGGCATCCTGGGGAGCCGCCTCACGGACGCCGACGGCCATGAGGTCTGGGGCCTGTCGGGCGGCGCGCTCTGGCGGGGCATCCGGACGTTCGGCGGCTCCCTGCGGGGCCTGGCCCTGCCCGCCGGGCTCGGCGACGCGCATCCCGGCGACGGGGTGCGGCCCACCGGCCTGGTCAGCGATCTGCACGCGCTCCCCGGGATCTGGAATCCCGTCGACGGCTACAGCGGCCTGCTGCGGTGGCTGGAGCAGCACTTCACGCTGCGGGCCCGCCCGGGCGGCTCGCCCGGGGACGAACCGGCCAATCTGTTCCCGTTCGCCTACGACTGGCGGCTGTCCTGCCGGTACAACGCCGAACAGCTGAAGAGCCTGCTCGACCGCGAACTGTCCCGCTGGCGGGAGTCCGCGCCGGAGCGCCGAGCCGCCAAGGTCGTGTTCCTCTGCCATTCGATGGGCGGCCTGGTGGTCCGCCACTATGTGGAGCGGTGCGGTGGCGCCGAGACCACCCGCCGCGTCATCACTCTCGGCACTCCGCGGCGCGGCTCGCTGGACGCGCTGCTGCACCTGGTCAACGGGCTGCGCTACGGCTGGGGCCCGTTCGGCGTCGACCTGACCGCCTTCGCCCGCAGCCTCCCCTCGCTGCACCAGCTCACGCCGGACTACGCCTGCCTGGATGCCCCGGGCGGGCTGCTCTACGCGCGCGAACTGACCGGGCTGCCCGGCGTCGACGAGGAACTCCTCAAGGACGCCGCGCGGTTCCACGCCGATCTGCGTGAACCGGGCGCGGGCAGGGGCACGGGCACGGCGTCTGGGGAGTACGCGGGGTCTGTGGAGCATCTGGTGGAGTATCTGACGGTGTCCGGTGTACTCCAGCCCACGCTCACCACCGCCGAGTTCGCGGGCGAGGAGCTGGTGCCCCGCACCACCATCGACGGGCAGGACGAGGGCGGCGACGGCCGGGTCCCGCGCCTGTCGGCGGAGGACGGGTCGCGGCCCGCCTTCACGCCCTGGGAACAGCACGGTTCGCTGCAGAACAACCCCGCCGTCCGGCAGGCGATCTGGGGCTGGCTGGGCCCCGAGCCGCCGACGCATCGGGCGGGCGAGGACGGCGACGTACCACTGAGCGTGGTGGCGCCCGAGGGGGTGGCGGCGGGCGCGTCGTATGAGGTCACCGCCGTCATCCCGGAGCGTGTTCCGCGCCATGACGAGCGTGTGGTGTACGCCGGTCTGGTCCCCGCCGGGGCGGTGGGGCCGGGGATGCGCAGGACGCTGCGGAACCGGGGCGGCGGGCGGTACACGACGTCCTTCCCCGGGGTCGCGGCCGGGGCGTATCGCACCCGGGTCGAGGTGGGTGGGGCACCGCATACCGCGGTGACGTCGCTCCTGGTCGTCGAGCCCGAGGAGTTCGGACATGCCTGAGGCCCGGGAAGCCACGCAGGTAGCGGGCCAGGGGACGGTTCTGGGCATCGTCCTCGACTCGTACGAGCACCCGGAGGTGTTCCCTCCCCTGGAGGGGGCGTATGAGCAGATGCGGGAACTGTGCTCCGCGCTCGCGACGTACGGCTATACGCCCACGGTCGTCAGGAACCCCGCCAAGAACGACGCGGAGACCGCGGTCGAGAGCTGGCGCGGGGCACGGGAGTCGGCCGGGGACCACGGACCCGCGGTCGTGGTGTGGTCGGGCCACGCCCTCGCGGTCGGCAAGGACTTGCGGCTGGTCACCCACGGCAAGAAGGAGCCCACCGGCCGGACCGCGACCGTCGAGTTCCCCCTGCTGGCGGAGGCCGCGCTGAGCAGCGGGGCCGATGACATCCTGCTGCTGATCGACACCTGCTACTCGGGCGAGGCCGCCGTCCCCGCGCTGGATGAAGCCGTGCGGGCCATGGAGAACCGCAGCCTGCCCGAGGGCCGTTCCTCGTCCCTCGTCTTCGCCGCGAGCTGCCAGCCGCGGGAGACGGCCCACGGCTCCGGGCTGCTCCTCACCTCGGTCACCGATGTGCTGCGCAACGGGCCCCGCACCCATGGCTATCAGCACGAGTGGAGCGTACGGAACCAGGGTGTCAACGCCCGTACCGTCATCGGGGCCGCGCTGGCCCAGTGGCCGGATGACGCCGCACAGCGCCCGCTGTCCTTCGCCAGCGGGCCCGGCCCCGTCTTCCGCAACCCCCTGTGGCGCAAGCAGGACGAGCCCGATCTGGTCGAGCATCTGGTCATGGCCGCGCGTGGCGCCGACCACAAGGACGAGGGCTGGTTCTTCACCGGGCGCCGAAGGGTGCTGGGCGAGATCGTCGAGTGGCTGGAGGCGGGCAAACCCGGGCTGTTCCTGGTGACGGGCGGGGCGGGCGTGGGCAAGTCCGCCGTGCTCGGCCGTATCGCCACGCTCTCCAGCCCCCGGCACCGGGAGGAGAGTCTGCGGCAGCACGGGCTCGGCCCGGACGACCCCGACCCGGGCGAGGGGAAGGTGGACGCCCGGGTACATCTGCGGGGCCTGGACGCCCCGGGAATCGCTGTCGCTGTCGCCGACCAGCTGGGACTGCCACGGCCCGCCAATCCGGCCGCTCTGATCAGCGAGTTGGGACGGCTGCGGAAGTCGGGAGTGGCCCCGCATGTCCTGGTCCTCGACGGGGTGGACGAGGCCGCGGACGAACGGTCACCCGACAACATCGAGAAGTTCCTGTTCGACCTGAGCGGGCTGGCCTTGGTGCTGCTGGGCTCCCGGGACCGGGTGTTCCGCCCGCACATGGAGCCTCAGGAGAACCTCCTGGACGCGCTCACCCGGCTGTGCGGCACGGCGGCCCGGATGGTCGACCTGGGGGCGGAACCGGACACCGAGGACGACATCCGCACGTATGTACGGTCGCGGCTGCTCGCCGAGGGGGTCGGTGAGGGGCGGGCTTCGGAGGTCGCGGGCACGCTCGCCGCCCGGGCCGCGAAGGCCAAGGAAGGCGGGTTCCTACTGGCCCGCCTCTCGGTGCCCGCGTTGGCCCCCCGGCTCCGGGAAGCGGACGCCGACTGGCGGAGCGCCGTACCGGCGTCGATCGCCGCCGCCTTCGAGGCGGCAATCGCCGAAACCGCTCCCCGGACGCGGGACGGCGAGGAACTCCCGCGCTGTGCCCGCGATCTCCTTACGGCGCTCGCATGGAGTACGGGGCTGGGTCTGCCCGCGTGGGGCGTATGGGAGGCGGTGGCGTCCGCGCTCGGGCCCCAGGGGGTGACGTATGGGTCTGAGGACATCAACTGGCTGCTGGAGACCTGTGGCGCGTATGTGGTCGAGGACAGTGATGGTGTGCAGGCGGTGTACCGGCTGTACCACCAGGAGTTCGTGAACCACTTGCGGACGGTGTCGGCCGCGGTGGTGGAGGACCCGGCTCTGGTGGTCATGCGGGCTCTGGCGGATCTGGTGCCGGAGGGTGACGACGGGGACGGCTCGGGGGCACGGCCGAACTTCTATCTGCGGTACGCCCTGGCCGGTCAGGCGGTGCTGGCGGGGGCGAAGGGCGTCACGGTGCTGCGGGGGCTCGTACCGCGCGACGAGGATGTCTATCTGCCTCAGTTGGCGGGGGCGCTCAACAACTTCGCCATCCGGCTGGCGGAGACCGGGGACCGCCAGGCAGCCCTGGACCCCGCCCACGAAGCCGCCAACACCTACCGCGCCCTCGCCCAGACCAACCCCGCCGCCTACCTCCCCAACCTCGCCATGTCCCTCAACAACCTCGCCATCTCCCTGACGGAGANCCCACCCTCACCTCGCACCCCGCAAACCCTCACCCCGACGACGAGTTCCGCGCCATCCAACAGAGCGTCACCAGCGCCACGTACAGCACCGCCTTCACCCTCGACCCCTTGCAGGCAGCGCGCGCCTACGACCTGCCCGACCGGCTCGCCCGCGAAGTCCCCGCCGTGCTGCACATCTCGGCCCGCGGCTCCCCCGACGGCGGGCTCCGGTTCCTCACCGACGACGGCGGCGACGCGCCCGTAACCGACAACGGGCTGCGGAAGCTCCTCGCCGTATACGTCGAGGACGGTCTCGTCCTCATCGTGCTCAACGCATGCTGGACCGCCGACCTGGCCGACGCCCTCACCGAGGTGGTCGACTGCGTGATCGGGACCCACGGCCCGCTCTCCGACCTCCACGCGATCGGCTACTCCCGTTCGCTGTACCTCAACCTCGCCTGCGGACGCTCGGTCGGCCACGCACACCGCGCGGCGCTCGCCGCCCTGGAGATGTACGGAGCCGACCCTGCCCTGCTTCCCGAGCTGCGCACCGCTCCCCGGGTGAACGCCGACGCGGTGTTCCTGGTGGCCCCCGAGTTCCGGCGGCCGCCGCGGCGCGCGCCGATCAAGCCCCGCGGCAGTGCCTTCCTCGCCAAGCTGCGCAAGCCCTACCGGTAGCCCGTCACATCCGCCTCCTTGGCCGACTGGTCGACCTCCGTGATGTATCGCCACGCGTCCGGCGCCGAGCCGTCGGTGTCCGTGAAGCCGTACTCCTTGGCGAGTCCCCCGCTGGACAGCGACTGGCCGTTGAAGCGGGCGACCTCGGGGTCGGTGGCGAGTGCGGCCAGGGCGCGGCCCACGAAGGTGGGGGACTCCGAGATCGCGAAGTGCGGGTTCTGCTCGCAGCCGTCCTGCCAGTTCTCCTCGGTCACCTTGAAGGCGGTGTCGAGCATGAACTCCGAGCGCAGCCAGCCGGGCGTGAGGCACAGCACCGTACAGCCGTATTCCTTGAGCTCTTCGGCGAGGCCGCGGGCCATCCGGATCGGCGCGTACTTGGCCAGGTCGTAGTAGAACGGCTCGCGGTAGTGGGGGCCGTTGTACTCCTCGGTGCCGTCGGTGACCTCGACGACCAGGCCGCCGCGGTTCCTGATCAGCAGCGGCAGCGCGTACCGGCTGGTGACGATGTGGGTCTCGATGCCCAGGCGCAGTACCCGCAGCCCTTTGTCGAGGTCGTGCTCCCACATCTTCTTGCCCCACTGGACGTGTACGTCGCCGCCCCAGATGTCGTTGACCAGGATGTCGAGCCGCCCCTGCTCGCGGTCGATCCGCTCGACGAGGTCCCGTACCTGGTCGGGTTCGAGGTGGTCGACCGCCACGCCGATGCCGGTGCCTCCTGCCGCCGTGACCAGCTCGGCCGTCTCCTCGATGGTCTCGGTCGTCCGTCCGACCTCGCTGACGTGGTCCCGGGTCGTACGGCCGGTCGCGTAGACCGTGGCCCCGGCCCGGCCGAGCTCCACGGCCATGGCCCGGCCCGCGCCGCGCGTCGCGCCCGCGACCAGGGCGATCTTTCCGCTGAGCGGCTTGTTCCGCGCTGTTGAGGAAGTCATACGTCGAGCCTGGCAGCCATACCCGACATCCGCTGTCGCCATTGCCGGACGAACCGCCCAGGGTCCGTCGGCCGAAAGCCGATAACAACAGTGGCACTCCGGGTGCGTCAGCAACCTCCAGGGACGATGCTGGAGCGGTGATGGACGAGACGGAGTTCTGGGAGATCGTCGACAGCACCCGCGAGGACGCCCAGGGCGACCCCGAGGAGCAGGCCGACCTGCTCGTCGAGCGGCTGCTGCGGCTCGACCCGGACGCCGTACTCGACTTCGCCCGCCACTTCGAGGCCCGCTACAACCGCGCCTACCGCTGGGACCTGTGGGGTGCGGCGTCGGTGCTGCTGGACGGGGCCAGCGACGACGCCTTCGACTACTTCCGGTGCTGGCTGATCGGACAGGGCCGGGAGGTCTTCGAGGGCGCGCTGCACGACCCGGACTCGCTGGCCGATCTGCTGGACGAGTTCGACGAGGAGATCGACGGGGACGGCGAGGAGCTCGGGTACGCGGCGGACGAGGCGTACGAGCAGCTCACCGGGGTCGTCGCGCCCGATCTGGGGGTGGCTCCCGCGCCCCCGGAGCCGGAGGGCACACCGATCGACTTCGAGGACGACACGGCGCTGGCGCGCTACTACCCGAAACTGTGGGACCGCTTCGCGCCGGAGTGACGCGCCACCGTGCGCTACGACAGCGAGCGGCCCATCAGTACATCGTCCACGTACACCCCCTCGATCAGGAACTCCCCCGGCAGGATGCCCTCGACCTCGAAGCCCTCCGTCTCGTAGAGCTTCCTGGCCGGGGTGTTGTGTCCGAGTACCCGCAGGGTGATGCGGGTGGCGCCCCGCCCGCGTGCCTCGGCGCAGGCCGCTCTGATCAGCGCGCGGCCGACGCCCTGCCCGCGGGCCCACTCGGCGACGGCGAAGCCCTGGATCTGCCGCACATGGGCGTTGACGGCGAGCGGGGTGGGCGGGACCAGCCGGACGTACCCGGCGATCCGGCCGTCCTCGGCCTCGGCGACCAGGTCCTGTTCGGGCAGGTGCCGCTCCGAGAAGAACGGTTCGGACGCGGCAGGTTTCGCTGTGACGGCGTGCAGCGTGGACCAGGTGTCGTGGTCCAGACGGCTGAGCGCCGCCTCGTCGGTGTGCCGGGCGGGACGTATACGTGCGTCGGACATACGGATCACTGTACGGGCGTACGCCCCCTGCCGTCGGGCCGTGTTCGGGGCAGGATGGGGCCATGCAGGCATCGCGAATCGCCGTCGCCGGCGCGTCTGGACTCATCGGTTCCGCCCTGGTGCGCTCGCTGGAGGCGGACGGGCACCAGGTGCTGCGGCTGGTCCGCAGAGCGGCCCGCGCCGAGCGGGAGGTCGAGTGGGACCCCAAGCGGAGTTACGTGGACACCGGCGGCCTCGCCGGGTGCACGGGTGTGGTGAACCTGGCCGGGGCGGGGATCGGCAACCACCGCTGGACGGACGCGTACAAGCGGGAGCTGCGGGACAGCCGGGTGCTGGGCACCGCCGCGCTGGCGGAGGCCGTCGCCGCGCTGGACGAGCCGCCGCGGGTGTTTCTGTGCGGCAGCGCGATCGGGTACTACGGCGACACTGGGGGG
Organism: Streptomyces sp. E11-3; assembly: GCF_046540415.1. Taxonomy (NCBI): domain Bacteria; kingdom Bacillati; phylum Actinomycetota; class Actinomycetes; order Kitasatosporales; family Streptomycetaceae; genus Streptomyces; species Streptomyces sp. E11-3. Next base: position 1,525,245 of record NZ_JAZGRL010000002.1, read on the forward strand.
CGCGCGGTGGACGAGAGCGCCCCGGCCGGGGACGGGTTCCTGCCGTCGCTGTGTGTGGAGTGGGAGGAGGCCGCGGGGGCGGCCGTGGAGGCGGGGGTACGGACCGTCTTCGCCCGCTCCGGCCTGGTGGTGGCCCGCAAGGGCGGCGCCTGGGGGCGGATGTTCCCGCTGTTCAAGGCGGGGCTCGGCGGGCGGCTCGGCAGCGGTCGGCAGTACTGGAGCTTTGTGGCGCTGCACGACGAGGTGGCCGCGCTGCGCCATCTCCTCGCCTCCGACGACCTGTCAGGACCGGTCAATGTGACGGCCCCGAGCCCGGTCACCAACCGCGAGGTGACGGCCGCGATGGGGCGTGCGCTGCACCGCCCGACGCTCTTCACGGCACCGGCTCCGGCGCTGCGTCTGGTGCTCGGTGAGATGGCGGGCGATGTGCTGTGCAGCCAACGGGTGCTGCCGACCCGGCTGCTGGACTCCGGATTCCGGTTCGCCTTCCCGACGATCGACGACGCGATCGGCGCGGCGCTGCGCTGAACGTACGCGATCGGCGCGGCGCCGCGCTGACCGTATTGGACCCTTGACTGACCGTGTGCGACCGCTGTGCGACCGTGCACGGCCGGTGCGCGACTGCGACCGATCGGATACGCCCCTACCCTCGTGGCGAACTCGGGTATTCCTAGCCCCTGTTGAGGGCATGAGGTTCCCATCAGCCGCGCAACCTCGGGAGGGGCACACGTGCTTGAGCCCTCGCAAGAAGCGGACGTCGTCATCGTGGGTTCCGGGGTCGCTGGTCTTTCGGCGGCCCATCAGCTGACCAGCGCCGGAGTCACCACTCTCGTCCTGGAGGCCGCCCCGTATGTCGGGGGGCGGATGTCCACGGAAGCGGTCGACGGGTTCCGGCTCGACCGGATCGGACAGCTGCTCTCCACCTCGTACCCGGAACTGCGCCGTACACCGGGTCTTGACGCCCTGGTCCTGAAGCCCTTCGCGCCGGGCGTCCTGGTGCACAGCGACGGCCGTCAGCACCGTACGTGGGAGCCGGGCGGCGGTCTCGACGGTCCCGGCGGCGCGGGGAGGAGCGCGAGGGGCGCACTCTCGGCAGCGCGCGCCCTCGCGAGCGCCCCCCGGAGTGCCAGGCCGCCGCTGGGCAGCGCCCTCGACCAGGCCAGGCTCGGCGCCTTCCTGGCCCGGCTCGCGGCCACCCCGGTGGAGCGCCTGCTGGCCCGGCCCGAACGGCCCGCCCGGCAGTCCCTGGCGGCCCAGGCGTCGCTGCCCGCGCGCGGGTTGCCGGCCCGCGCCGTCGACGGCTTCGTACGCCCCCTGCTGTCCGCGCTGCTCTGCGACCCGGAGCTCACCACCTCCAGCCGGTGCGCGGAGCTCGCGCTGCGCGGGTTCGCCCGGGGGCGCCTCTGCCTGCCCGCAGGCGGCGCCGACGCGCTGCCCGCGCTGCTGGCCGCGGCGCTGCCGCCGGGCACTGTACGCACCGGCGTGAAGGCCGTGGAGATCTCCACCACCTCGGTACGCACCGCGGGCCACGGCGAACTGCGCTGCCGCGCGGTGCTGTTGGCGACCGGCGCCCGGCAGGCCGCCGAGCTGCTGCCCGGGCTGCGGATGCCGTCCTTCCACCCGGTGACGGTGCTGCACCACACCGCGCCTGAGCCGCCGTTGACCGAGCCCGCGCTGCTGCTTGACGCGGACCGCCGCGGGCCGGTCTCGCACACCGCGGTCATCAGCGAGGTCGACCCGGCGCGCGCCCCCTCGGGCCGCCCCCTGATCTCCTCCACGGTGCTCGGCCCACCGCCCGCCGAGACGGAGGTACGCGCCCATCTGGCGGCCCTGTACGGCACCTCCACCGCCGACTGGGAGCTGATCGCCGTCCACCACGACCCGGAGGCCGTCCCGACCATGCCGCCGCCGCACGATCTGCGCCGCCCGGTCCGGGTGCTCTCGGGCCTGTACGTCTGCGGCGACCACCGGGACACCAGCACCGTGCAGGGCGCCCTGTACTCCGGCCGCCGCGCCGCGCACGCCGCGCTGCGGGACTTCGGCCTGAGCGCACCGCACGCGGCGGAACGGATGCCTGCGGCCGCGTAGGCCCCACGACTTCCCGTACCCGTGGAGGCTCTCCCCCACGGGTACGGGAACACCATCCCGTCACGGGAACACCATCCCGTCACGGGTATGAGGTCCCGCGCTCAGCCCAGCGCCGCGACCCGGTCCCGGTACCCGCGCACCGGCGCCGCGTCGCGGTAGGGCTCCAGGCGGCGCTCGAAGTCGCGTACGTACTCGTTCGCCCGTGCCGAGCGCATCTCCGCGGCCTGCTGGGCCGCCTCAGCGCCCAGTGAGCAGGCCTGGTCGAGCTCGCCGAGGCCGAGTCGGGCCGAGGCGAGCACCACCCGGCAGAACAGCCGTGAGCGGGCGTACGCGGGCGCCCGCAGCTGGAGCGAGCGCTCCGCGTGCTGCGCCGCCGCCCGGTACTGCTGGAGGTCACGGTGGCAGTGCCCGAAGTCGTCCGCGAGCTGCGCCTCGTCGAAGAACCGGGCCCAGTACGGCACCTCGTCCCCCGGCCGGGACGTCTCCAGCGCGCGCTCGGCCCGTACCAACGACGCCGTACAGGCCCGCACCTCGCCCAGCACCCCGTGCCCACGCGCCTCGACGGCGTGCAGCAGCGACTGGATCACGGGCGGGGCCGCCGAGCCGACGCCCTGCTGGGCGACCCGCGCCAGCTGGACGGCTTCGCGGCCATGGCTCAGATAGACCGCCTGGCGGCTCATGGTGACCAGGACGTACGAGCCGTACGCCCGGTCCCCCGCCGCCTGCGCGAGGCGTAGCGCCTGGACGAAGTAGCGCTGCGCGAGCCCGTGGGCCGCGATGTCGTACGAGGTCCACCCGGCCAGCCGGGTCAGGTCGGCGGCCGCCGCGAAGAGCCGCCGCCCGGTCGCCTCGCTGTACAGGCCGCGCAGCATCGGCTCGGTCTCGTGCTCCAGATAGCGGACCAGGGCCTGGCGCGCGTGCCCGCCGCCGTACGCGTGGTCAAGGGCCCGGAACAGCTCGCCCACCGAGCGCAGCGCGGCGATGTCCCCGGAGCCGACCCGCTGACCGGGGCCGCGCTCGGTCTGCTGGCGCTGGCGGGGCACCGAGGCCCGCCCCTGGGCCGGGACCCGCAGGCCACTCGGCGGCTCGCCCCGCCCCACCCGCTCGTCCGCGCGGCCGATCAGCCAGTCGCGGCTCGGGACCACCAGGCCCGCGGGGGTGAAGGCGATCTTCCGCAGCTCGGCGTGGCTGCCGGAGTCCTTGCGCCACAGGCCGCCGACGATGTCCACGGCCTCCTCGGGCGACGCCGCGAACTCCAGGCCCGCGTAGACCGGTGCGCAGGCGTCCAGGCCTAAGTCCTGTGCCGTGAGCCGACGCCCGAGTCTGCGGGTGAAGACCTCGGCGATCAGCGCCGGCGTTGTACCGCGCGGCTGCTGCCCGCGCAGCCACCGGGTCACCGAGGTCTTGTCGTACCGCAGATCGAGGCCGTGCTCCAGGCCGAGCTGGTCGACCCTGCGGGCCAGCCCTGCGTTGGAGAAGCCGGCCTCGGCGATCAGCGCGGCGAGTTGGCGGTTGGGCGTGCGCTGCGGGGGTCGTTCCGTCATCAGCTGTGCGGTCTCCTGCCTTCCGGGCGCCGGGAGCAGCCCTCAGTCCTGCCGCCGAACGGCGTGAATGTAGCGGCCCTCACCGGCCTCATCGCGACCTTCCCGAGGCATTCATCCGATCGTGTGAGACGGACCCCATGGGGGCACCCGGCGCCCGTTTCGCGAAGCCCCCGTACAGTGGCTGGGAGCGCGCGATCAGCGCACGGTGCACGAGTCTGGAGGCGCCAGAAGTGAGTCAGCTGCGATTCGTCCGAATGGGTTTCGGCCAGGACGCCGTCGAGTACCAGGAAGCGTGGCAGGAGCAGCGCCGGGTGCACGCGGCGCGCTTCGCGGACGAGATCGAGGACACCTGCCTCCTCCTTGAGCACCCGCCGGTGTATACGGCGGGGCGGCGCACCGAGGACAGCGAGCGCCCGCTGGACGGCACCCCGGTGATCGACGTGGACCGCGGCGGCAAGATCACCTGGCACGGCCCGGGGCAGCTGGTGGGCTACCCGATCATGAAGCTGCCGCGTCCGGTGGACGTGGTGGCCCACGTACGCCGCCTTGAGGACGCCCTGATCCGTACCTGCGCCGAGTTCGGTGTGGAGACCAGCAGGGTCGAGGGGCGCAGCGGAGTGTGGGTCCTGGGCGACCCGGTGGAGCAGCGCCTGGGCGGCCTCTCGCTGGACTTCGACCCGCGGCTCACGGACGAGGAGTTCGACCCGCGGATGAACGGTCCGGAGTACGCGCCGTCCAACGCCGGGCAGCGCCGCGAGGACCGCAAGCTGGCCGCCATCGGCATCCGGGTCGCCAAGGGCGTCACGATGCATGGCTTCGCACTGAACGTGAACCCGGACAACACCTGGTTCGACCGGATCGTGCCCTGCGGCATCCGGGACGCGGGCGTCGCCTCGCTCGCGGGCGAGCTCGGCAGGGACGTCACCATCGAGGAGGTGGCACCGGTCATCGAACGGCACCTACGGGACGTGCTGACGGGCGCCGACCTCAAGCCGCGCGTGATCGAGAAGCCGCGCGTGATCGAGCGCGAGGCCGCGGAGGCGGCCGTGTAGGGCCCTGGCCTGCCGTAGCGCCTCGGGGAATGCGACCCTAGGGCCAGAGGTTGGCAGGACGTAGGGCCGTACAAATAACGGGCGTACCCTGGTGGGCGCCGAAGAATCGAAGTTGTAGGGAGCCGGACGTGTCCGCTGTCGCACCCGACGGACGCAAGATGCTGCGTCTGGAGGTCCGGAACAGCCAGACCCCCATCGAGCGCAAGCCCGAGTGGATCAAGACCCGGGCGAAGATGGGCCCCGAGTACACGCAGATGCAGAAGCTCGTCAAAAGCGAGGGTCTGCACACCGTGTGCCAGGAGGCGGGCTGTCCCAACATCTACGAATGCTGGGAGGACCGCGAGGCGACCTTCCTCATCGGCGGCGACCAGTGCACCCGGCGCTGTGACTTCTGCCAGATCGACACCGGCAAGCCGGAGCCCCTGGACCGCGACGAGCCGCGCCGCGTCGGTGAGTCCGTGGTCACCATGGACCTGAACTACGCCACCATCACCGGCGTCGCGCGCGACGACCTGGAGGACGGCGGCGCCTGGCTGTACGCCGAGACCGTGCGCCAGATCCACGCGATGACGGCGGAGCGCGCCGACGGCTACACCAAGGTCGAGCTCCTCATCCCCGACTTCAACGCCGATCCGGACCAGCTGGCCGAGGTCTTCTCGTCCCGCCCGGAGGTTCTCGGGCACAACGTCGAGACGGTGCCGCGGATCTTCAAGCGCATCCGCCCCGGCTTCCGCTACGAGCGCTCCCTGAAGGTCATCACGGAGGCCCGCGAGGCGGGCCTGGTCACCAAGTCGAACCTGATCCTCGGCATGGGCGAGACCCGCGAAGAGGTCAGCGAGGCGCTGCGCCAGCTGCACGAGGCGGGCACCGAGCTGATCACCATCACCCAGTACCTGCGTCCGACGCCGCGGCACCACCCCGTCGAGCGCTGGGTCAAGCCGGCCGAGTTCGTGGAGCTCAAGGAGGAGGCCGAGCAGATCGGCTTCTCCGGCGTGATGTCGGGTCCGCTGGTGCGTTCGTCGTACCGCGCGGGTCGGCTCTACCAGATGGCGATCGAGAAGCGCGGCGCGTACGTCGCGTCGCAGGCGGTCTGAGCCACTCTCCCGGCACGTCTCCCGGCGCATCCCCCAGCGTGCGTGTGAATTCGCGCACAAGTAACTACTGGCCAGTAATGGCCGATACGGCGTGGCCCGTACACCCCCCGCAGGTCGGGGGCGGTGTACGGGCCGCGTCAGTATTCGCGCGCTCCGCATCAAGGCTTCATGGGTGTTTGACCGGTCGGTCACGCACTGGTAACACCAATCAGTGACGCTGTACTCACGTCGAGTGCTACCCCCACCACTTCGGCGTCAGCGTCACCTCCGACGTCGGCGTCACCTTCGACGTCAGCGTCACCGCACCGCCGCACCACCGCCGCTCACCCGCGCACCGCCGTCCAGAGGGGACCCCCGCCATGCAGGCCGCGCCCGTACGCGCCACCGCCATCCCGTCCGTCACCGACGCCCTGCGCGTCGTCGAGTCACTGCTGATGAGCCGCGGCCACCGCACCGCCCGCCGCAATGCCTGGACATCCGTGGTCGAGGACCGGCGTCGCGCCAAGGACCGGGTGGAGGCTCAGCGGGTGCTGGAGGCGGTTAGCGCGGCCCGCACGTCGTAGTCGACTCGCCGGGGACGTAAACTTCACGACATGGCGAGGAAGGACAACGCAGCGAGTACTGCGAACCCAGGGCGACTCAAGCAGATTGCCCTCACGTACAAGATGACCCGCAAGGCCGACCCCAAGATCGGTCTTGTGATCGCCGCTGTGGGAATCGTCACCTTCGGTGCCCTCCTCGGGGTGGGCTTCCTGATCGGGCACCCGGTCTACCTCGGCATTCTCGGCTTCCTGCTCGCCTTCCTGGCGATGGCGATCATCTTCGGGCGCCGAGCCGAGCGAGCCGCGTTCGGTCAGATGGAGGGCCAGCCCGGTGCGGCTGCCGCCGTCCTGGACAACATCGGACGCGGCTGGACGACGACCCCCGCGGTGGGCATGAACCGCAGCCAGGACGTGGTGCACCGCGCCGTGGGCAAGGCGGGCATCGTACTGATCGGCGAGGGCAACCCGAACCGGGTGAAGGGCCTGCTGGCCGCCGAGAAGAAGAAGATGGCGCGCATCGTCACCGATGTGCCGGTCCATGACTTCATCGTCGGCAACGACGAGGGCCAGGTCCCGCTGAAGAAGCTCCGCAGCCGGATGCTCAAGCTCCCGCGTACGCTCACCGGCCCGCAGGTCACGTCGACCAACGACCGGCTGCGGGCGATGGGCGACCTGCTGAGCAATATGCCGCTGCCGAAGGGGCCGATGCCGAAGGGCATGAAGATGCCGCGAGGTGGCCCGCAGGGCCGCTGAGCCCGTTTCCTTCCCCGTTCTTCCCACTTCCTACGTATGACGGAGGGGCGCCCGGAACCGACAAGGTTCCGAGCGCCCCTCCGTCATGTGCGCTGTTGTTCGCGGCGGCTAGATCCTCACCTGAACCTAGATCCTCACCTGAACCGCGCGGCCGATGCGGTCGTGCAGCCCCCGCCCGTCCCGGTCCCAGATCAGCGCCGGGATGGCCAGGCACAGCAGTACGCTCCGGACGATCGCCCGTACGAAACTGATGCGCCCCCCGTCCTCGCCGACGACCCGCAGGCCGAAGAGCCGCTTGCCGGGCGTCGAGCCGATGGTGCCCACCGTGAGCACCTGGAGCACGAGGAAGACGCCGAGTGCCCAGTTGCCCGCGGCCTGGCTGTCACCCTGTGCGAAGAGTCCGTATGCGATGAGCATGCACAGGCCCCAGTCGACGGCGATGGCGCCGAGCCGACGGCCTACCGGGGCGATCGCGCCGGGGCCGCTCTCCGGCAGCCCCAGCTGTTCGCCCCGATAACCGAAGTCGGCACCCATGTCCTCGGCCGCCTGCCGGGGGCCGGACAGCCACGATCCGATTGCTTGCCTGTTGTCCACCCGTCCACGGTACTGCGCCCCGCTTTGGGCCTACGGGCCCGGGGTCCCGGAGCGAGGCGGGGACGCCGGGGGGACGCCGGGGGGGACGCCGTTGGAGATGCCGTTGGAGATGCCGCCCACCCCTCAGCCGGTTAACTTCGACGAAACAAATGGGTCATCCTTGAGAAATGGCCCGTCCCTATGGTCAGGTCCAGCGTGTGCCACCGCACTGGCCACACCAAGAGCGACACATCCCCGGCTCCACCCCGGACCGGGAGTAGGAGGAGCTGGATGTTCCAGAACGCCGACGACGCCAAGAAGTTCATCGCAGACGAGGACGTGAAGTTCGTCGACGTCCGCTTCTGCGACCTGCCGGGTGTGATGCAGCACTTCACGGTGCCCGCAGCGGCGTTCGACCCAGCCGAGACGCTGATGTTCGACGGCTCGTCGATCCGCGGCTTCCAGGCGATCCACGAGTCCGACATGGCGCTCGTGCCCGACCTGACGACGGCCCGTATGGACCCGTTCCGCCGGGACAAGACGCTGAACGTCAACTTCTTCATCCACGACCCGGTGACCGGCGAGGCCTACAGCCGCGACCCGCGCAACATCGCGAAGAAGGCCGAGGCCTACCTCGCCTCGACCGGCATCGCCGACACCGCGTACTTCGGCCCCGAGGCCGAGTTCTACGTCTTCGACTCGGTGCGCTTCAACACCACGTCGAACGAGAGCTTCTACCACATCGACTCCGAGGCGGGTGCCTGGAACACCGGCTCCGAGGAGAACAACCGCGGCTACAAGGTCCGCTACAAGGGCGGCTACTTCCCGGCCCCGCCGGTCGACCACTTCGCCGACCTGCGCGCCGAGATCTCCCTCGAGCTGGACAAGAACGGCCTCCAGGTCGAGCGCCAGCACCACGAGGTGGGCACCGCCGGCCAGGCCGAGATCAACTACAAGTTCAACACGCTGCTGGCCGCCGCAGACGACCTGATGCTCTTCAAGTACATCGTGAAGAACGTCGCCTGGCGCAACGGCAAGACCGCGACCTTCATGCCCAAGCCGATCTTCGGTGACAACGGCTCCGGCATGCACGTCCACCAGTCGCTCTGGCAGGGTGGCGTCCCGCTCTTCTACGACGAGCAGGGCTACGCGGGCCTCTCGGACACCGCCCGCTACTACATCGGCGGCATCCTCAAGCACGCCCCGTCGCTCCTCGCCTTCACCAACCCGACGGTGAACTCGTACCACCGCCTGGTCCCCGGCTTCGAGGCCCCGGTCAACATGGTCTACTCGCAGCGCAACCGCTCCGCGGCCATGCGCATCCCGATCACGGGCTCCAACCCGAAGGCCAAGCGCGTCGAGTTCCGCGCCCCCGACCCGTCCTCCAACCCGTACCTGGCCTTCTCGGCCCTCCTCCTCGCGGGCCTGGACGGCGTCAAGAACAAGATCGAACCGGCCGAGCCGATCGACAAGGACCTCTACGAGCTCGCCCCCGAGGAGCACGCGAACGTCCAGCAGGTCCCGACCTCCCTCCCGGCCGTCCTGGACGCCCTCGAGGCGGACAACGAGTACCTGCAGGCCGGCGGCGTCTTCACCTCCGACCTGATCGAGACCTGGATCGACTACAAGCGCACGAACGAGATCGCGCCGATCCAGCTGCGGCCGCACCCGCACGAGTTCGAGCTGTACTTCGACATCTAAGGGGCGGGGTCGGGCGACCTGGGCGGAAGTCCTGCAAACAGGCTGTGACCTGCGAAAACTATTCTCAGTAGTTCTCACTGTCACTGCTGGCTTTCCACCCCCTTGTGCACCGAGTGTGCACCGCCCGGCCAATTCTCCGACGTGATGTCAGAACGCTGCGAGGGCCGCTATCCCCATAGTCGGGGTAGCGGCCCTCGCTGGCTCGTCCAGGCTCTGTGCAGTGCGGCAGCCTTCTTCGTCTCGTAGTAATGGCCAGGGTCGGCGACCTGCGAAAATCGCCGCAACAGGTCGCTGACCTGGCCATTTCTTAATGGCTGGCGATGGCTCGTGACGGTCTTGATCGGGTGCCCTGCGGACTGTGTGCGGACTGCTCGGGCTGGCCCGGTAGTCAGTGGGACCTCTACCGCGGTCCGCTGGGACAGCATTAGGAAGCCAGCCCCCAGACAGTCACGTCGATCTTGATGACACGGCCAGCCGCTGGAGCTGAGACCACGCGGACGTAGGCCGTACGCCCTTCGTCCGTGTACATGCAGAATTGCCGTCCTGCGGTCAAGCGGTCGATCTCGTACGTTGAGTTCCGCTCCACGGCTTGGCCGCACTCCGCCGCACTGGGTTTGGGTGATCCCTGCGGGAGTGGCGCCAGCCGGTGCTCTGCGGGTGGTGCGAAGAAGCGCGTGCTGGCAACCCTGCCGTCAGCGGCTGATGTCGCAGACAGGTCCGCCCCCTTGCCCGAAGACAGCGCCATGGGCTTGGCGGAGTCCAGCTCTAGGTTCGATCCGTAGGGGCTCACCTCAACTGCAAACTCTTCCGGCCCAAACATGATCTTCGGCGACTGCTTTGGGTTCGGCGCTTGCTGACTTCCTGAAGCGGAGTCTCTGCGCGTCGATGGCGTGTCTCCACGAGCCTCGGTGGGCGAATCACCGGACCCACTGGCGAGCAGAGTGACGAGAATCCCGATGACCGGGATGACAATGCCGACGACCCACCATGCCCACCGCGGTTGCCCCGAACTGTTGCGGCTCCCGCCGGCCTGGGGAGTAGTTCGTCTCTGGCCCTGATTGCTGCCTATGGTCACTTGGGTTCCTCGTCGAGGGAGCTCACGTGTCGTTTGAGATCTCACCCTACGAGCGGGGTAGAAGTGGTCGCTGGCTCTTTCGAGGAGACACAAGGCGGTGCGGTCACGAGACTCCGCATGCGTACCGTTTGACTGGCGAAGTGGCGGTGCAGCGAACGGCACTGGTTACGGCACGAGGAGTTTGATCTCGATGGCGAGTGCCCCAAGTGCTTCCTTCTCGGGGCCGTAGATGGAGCGGATGTTGGCTAGCTGCTCGTCGTGGCTCGCGCTGGGGTTCACGTTGGCTGGGCCCTCGCCGTCGAGGAGGGCCTCGAACGTCTCGTACGCGGTGACGCGCAGGACACGGACGTCGCAGGTCTCGTCGGTGCCCTTGATGCGGAAGCGAATGGTGTCGCCTGCGGCGAGGTCTTCCAGATGCGGGTACTTGACCCGTACCTCAATGGTCTTGGTGCCCGCGGCTACGAGGTCGAAGTACTTGCGGTAGAGGTTGAGTTCGCGGGCGCGGGCGGTGGTGTCGGTCATGGGGCGGGGACGCTCCTGGGTGCTGGTGTCGTCATCATGCGGCCGATCTCGGCGGCCGAGTACGAGCGGAAGAAGTGGCGGGGGTCGGACAGCAGGGTCTCGGTCAGGGCGAGCAGTTGGTCGGCGTACTGGGCCTGCGAGCCGGGCCACTGCCGAGTGTCGAGCATCCAGTCGGCGGCGCCGTCGGGCAAGGGCGCGTGGCCTTCGCGTATCAGGGACTTGGACAGCTTCGCTCCGGTGTCGGTGACGATCTGGGGGCAGAACAGGCGGGCGGGGAGCTGGGCGCGGGCGAGGCCCACGGCCTGGAGTGCCTCGTCCACGAGGTGGGCGCCGAAGACCCAGTCGCCGCCCTTGACCATGACGTGGAGCGTGCCGCGTGGGCTGGCCAGGGCGAGTTCCTTGACGAGGTTGCGGTACAGGGTGGCCAGGTCCAGGTACGCGCCCGTAGTGGGCGTGACGGTCGCCTCGTAGCGGCCGTGGCGGAGGCAGACAGCGCTGATCGTGGCGGCGTCCTTGCCGGTAGGGCGGACCTGGGTACGCTCGGCGTGCTTCTCGGCCCAGCCGCAATGGCGGTGCGGGCACGGGACGCGGATGTGTGGGGTGCCCGTCGAGGGGGCGAGCCACCAGCGGGCCGCGTCGAGGCGGGGCAGGACCCGTAACCAGGTGCGGCGGTAGTGCTCGTCGGCCTGCTGCTGGGTGTACGTCTCGGCTCGGTACGGGATGCCCAAGCGTCGGGACAGCGCGGTGAAAAGGGGCTCGTACAGGGCGGCGACGAGGTCGGTGAGGGCCTGTTCGCCGAGCGCCTGGGCGTAGGCGCGCTGGTAGCGGTGACCGGTCACCGGGTCGGTGGTCAGGTCGTATGGCGCGTTGTCGAGGGCGCTGAAGAGGACTTCCGCGGGCAGGCCGAAGCGGCTTCGGAGGCGGGCGGCCATGGCGAAGGCGAGGGACTGAACGAGAGAGGTGCCAATGTGTGGGGCGCCGTTGATCTGGGTGCCGACGACCAGCACGATCTTCTCGGGTGGTTCGGCCAGGATGCGCGGGGTGAGGACGTCCTCGGCGTGGTGGAGGGCGTTGGCAAGCACGGTGTTCGGTGAGACGGGGTGCGCTGTCACGGCGGATTCCCTTGTGTCGGGGTGCAGTTCATTCGGTCCGGGTGTGACCGAAGAGGAGCCGCTGCTGGTGTGTGGCGTGGTCGGGGTAGGCGTCGATCTCGGCGGGTGCGGCGGCGCGCGAGAGCGCGTCGAGGCCCAGAACGAGGGCGGCTGGTGTGCGCTGGCTGAGGAGTAGCGTCCACGGCCTGCCTGCGGGTACGCGCTTGCGGTACGGGGTTCCGTCGAAGCGCAGGGCGACGTCAGCGGAGCTGAGCGGGCTCAGGCGCGGCCCGATGTCGGGTGGCGGTGCTGTGGCTGGGCCGAGGCCGAGTGAGGTCGCGACGGTGCGCATGCGCTGCTCGGTGATCACGGGTGTCTCGTACGCGCGGCGAGGTAGCTGCGGCACGAGGAGCAGACAGCACAGGGTCGCGCCGGTCGGGTCGGTGTCGAGCCAGGTGGCGGTGGCCAGGGAGGCGATCAGCCCGGCGGACAGCGTGCGCGCCTCGTTGGCGCGGGTGGGGATCAGCATGTGGTCACCGCCGGGACCTGGAAGGACGCCCAGACGCGTTTGCCGGGACCTTGGCGGGCTGAGCTGCCCCAGTCATCGGCGATGGCGGAGACCAGGACCAGCCCGCGGCCGTCGTCGCAGGTGGACTGGGCGTTGCGCTGCTTGGGGGTGCCGTCGCCCTTGTCGTGGACCTCGACGAGCAACTGGGTGTCGTGGAGTTCGATGCGTACGAGGATCACCTCGGCGGCGGACGTCCCGTGCAGCAGGGCGTTCGTCACGAGTTCTGATGTGCAGAGTCGGACGTCGTCAAGGCGTTCGTGGCAGCCCCACTGGGTAACGGTGTCGGCGACGAACTCGCGGGCGGCGCGTGCGCTGAGCTTGCGCCGGGCGAAGAGCATCGTGCGCTGTGTCGCGGTGGCTGCGGCCTGATCCGACTCGGCCGTCCCGGCTCATTGCGTGGTCTGCTGGGCATGTCCAACAGCAAATCGCCGTCGCTCGTTTGGGTCGGGAGCCAGCATGGGGGCCATGCAGGGGGCCACTATGGGGGCCAGGATCGATCCACATGCTCCGGGGAGTCGGGATGGGCGACACGGGTATCGGTGCCTTGCTCCTCGGCCTGCGCAAGGGACGCGGCTGGAGCCAGCAGAAGGTCGCCGACGAGTACAACACCCGCGAGGGCCGTGCGGCCATGACCGGCAAGGAGATCGGACGCTACGAGCGCGAGATGCGCATCCCGGTCCCGTACACCAGAATCCACTTGGCCCTGGTCTTCGCCGTGGAGGTCGGGGTCCTCGACCGTGCTGCCGCGATCACTAAGCGGGGCCGTGGCAGCCAGGACGGTGCGGAGGGCTCAGACGGCTCGGCGGCTCCGAGTCCGGCCGAGCGGCCCGTAGTCGGCGCCGTATCAGCGGACGCCTCGTCGTCGGCCGAGTTCGCCAGGTTCATCGCGCACCGCAACGCCGACGAACTGGTCGTCGAGCAGCTGGAGGCCGATGTGGCGCGACTCGCGCGCTCGTACGTCAGCCACCCTCTGCTGGAGCTGTACGTCGAGATCAAGCACCTGCGGGATGGCGTCTTCGGCCTGCTGCGCGGGCGCCAACGGCCTCGGCAGACCAGTGACTTGTACGTCTCCGCATCCCGGCTGTGCGGGCTGTGCGCCCACGTCTGCCTGGATCTGGGGCACTACGACTCGGCGGCCACCCATGCCCGTACGGCGCGTGCGTGCGCGGAGGCGGCCGGGCACGAGGGGATGCTGGCCTGGGTGCGGGCGGTGGAGTCCCTGATCGCCTACTGGACTGGGCGCTATGAGCAGGCGGCCCGGCTCGCTCAGGCGGGGCGCCACCACCGTGCGGGAGGAAGCATTGGCGCCCGCCTCGCGAGCCTGGAGGCGCGTTCCCTCGCGATAGCAGGTGACGAGGCGGGCGCCGTAATCGCCCTGGCGGACGCGGAACGCTCCCGCGAGGGGATGCCCAGGAACGACGACGCACCGGGAGTCTTCACCTTCCCGGCCGCCAAGCAGTTCGCGTACGCCGGGACGACGCACCTGGCCATCGGCGGCCGCGCCCACGTCCAGCAGGCCATCGCCAGCGCGGACACGGCGATCCGGCTCTACCGCAGCGCGGAGGCCGACGACCAGTCGGTCGGCGACATCTTCGCGGCCCACCTCGACCTCGCCCGTGGCCACATGCTCCTGGACGACATCGACGGCACCACGGCGATGGTCGGCTTCGTTCTTGAGGCGCCTGTGGAGCGCGTATCGGCGAGCATCGTGCGGAGGCTGGTCGACCTCGGACGGGACCTGGGCGGGCGGCAGTACGGTGGAGCCGCGCAGGTGTCCCAACTGCGCGAGCGCATCCAGCACACGGCCGTCCTCGCGGCCCCTCCCGCCGCCCGCCTTCCGGAGCTGCCGACGTGACCGACCTCTCCGCCGCCCACGACGCCGCCGTGACCGACCGCGACCGCCTTGCCGGGAGCGCCTACAACGGTGACCGGCACCTCGCCGCCCGGCAGTCCCTCTACAATTGGCAGACGCCTCGCCACGATCTGCCCGGCATCGTCACCGAGCACCTCAGCTCGGTACGCGGACGCGTCGTCGATGTCGGCTGCGGGAACGGCAAGTTCATCCAGCGGCTGCGCCAGAAACGGCCCGATCTGGACCTTCTGGGCCTCGACATCGCGCCGGGCATCCTCGCCGACGTGCCCGGTGCCGTCGCGGTGGCGGATGTGGCTCGGCTTCCGCTGGCGTCGGCGAGTGTCGATGCCGCTCTGGCGATGCACATGCTCTACCACGCCTCAGACATTGCCCAGGCGGTACGCGAGCTGTCCCGCGTCGTCACTGCGGGTGGCTTGCTGGTTGCCTCCACCAACAGCGACCGCGACAAGGCGGAACTGGACGAGTTGTGGGTGCGCGCGGCCGGTGACGTCCTCGGCACCAGCCGCGGCCCGGCACGGATCTCGCTCAGCGCCCGATTCTCCCTGGAAAAGGCGCCCGGCTTCCTCGGCGAGGAGTTCAGGCGCGTCGACACGATCGACCTGCCCGGCACCATCACCGTCCGCGACCCCGAACCCGTGATCGCGCACATGGCCTCGTACCAGGCATGGGCGGACCAGCACGACGTGCCCTTCGGGGCGACGATCGAACGGGCCCGCACCATCTTGGACGAACACATCGACCGGCATGGGGCGTTCGAGATCCACTGCCTCGGCGGTGTCCTGGTCTGCCGCCGTTAGCGGCGTCGGCCACGTTCCAAGAGTGACTCAGCCCGGGAGTACGCCCGTAGTCGAGGTCACCGGGACCACCTCGGGGGAGGGTGGGGCAGCAACCTTCACCGGCTTGCCGAGGTCGGAGAGGGTCATGGTGGCCGTGACGGAGGCGCCGCCGCCGTGGAAGGTGAGGCGGGTGCGGACCACTCGGCCCTTGGGGTCGATCCAGGCGTCCGCGAAGGCGGGGATGTCGGTGCCCAGTGCTTCGCGTTGGTCGGCGGCCTTGGTGCGGGTGGGCTCGGCCAGGCGGCTGGTGAGGGTGGCGTGGTCCAGTTTGCCGCGGTAGCGGGTCGCGGGGGTTCCGTTGACCTGCTGCGTGGAGTGCTTTGAGATGCGGGTCATCGCGGCTACCTGCTGGAGTACGTGCTCCGGGTCGTTCAGCGGGGCGCGGAGGAGGTAGTGGGCCTCGGCCTTGTCGCGGGCTATTGAGGCCCAGGTGTCCGGCAGGCGGTCGAAGCCGCGTACGTAGACCTTGCCGTCGGCGAAGATCTCGTCCAGGTGGCTGATGGCGCCGCCCGGGAGGTCTACCGCCAGGCGGCCCTTGTCGGCCGCCAGGTCGAAGTTGCCGGTGATGGTGAGTGTGTGGGTCGTGGCCTTCGCCGTGTCGGTCAGCTCTATCTTTTCGTTGATCTTGGCTGTGGTGGCGCGAGTTGCCGCCACCGCTGCTTTCACCACCGGTCCGTGGTCGTCGGACGGGGTGGGCTTTGGGGCGGCGCCGTCCGAGGGGCCCGTGCAACCGGCGCCGAGCAGTGTGGCGGCGGTCGCGAGGAGGGGGACGGCACGGCGCATGGGCTCTCCGGGGAGTTTCGGCTGGGCGGGGCCCAGGGGGTGAAGATCGGATGCATGTTCGCACAGGTGGGAGGGGTGGTCCCGTCGTGGAGGGGCCCGGTCGGGCCCTGGTGGGGACGTTCGGCCTGTACCTGGGGGTGGTCGGGGCGGCGAGGCTGGAGGAGAGCGTTCCTGCTGAGAGGGATGAGAGGGATCGGAGGGCTCCGGCCATGTTGGATCACATCAATACGCCTCGGGTTGCTGAGGCACTGTCCGCCGAGCACCGCGCTCGGCTGATGTCCGTCGCCCGTGAGGTCAATTTTCCGCAGGACGCCCGGCTCTTCGAGGAGGGAGCGCGCGCCGACCGGTTCTGGATCATCCGGTCCGGCACGGTGACCCTGGACGTGCGGGTGCCGGGCCGTCGCCCTCCGGTCATCGAGAGCATCGGGTTCGGTGAGCTCGTCGGCTGGTCCTGGCTGATCCCGCCGCATGTCTGGCACCTCGGTGCGTCGGCGTTGAGCCCGGTGCGGGCTTACGAGTTCGACGCGGCGCAGGTACGGGAGTTGTGTGAGCAGGATCGTGAGTTCGGGGCGGCGATCGAGATGTGGGTCGCCAAGGTGCTGGCCCATCGGCTGCAGGCGGCCAGGACTCGGCTGCTTGATCTGTACGCGCCCTATGGGAGTGGTGCGGCGTGACCAGCGGTGGCCATCGGTGACGACGGCGACGGCGTGGAGTGCGGAGTGTGGGCCACTCGGCCCTGTTTCGGGGGGCAGGGGCAGCGGATGATCGAACTCGGGTCCCTACCCTGAGGGGAAGGCATGAGCGCACGTACGTTCTCCGCACAAGACCCGGTCAAGGTCTTTCTTCTCGACGACCACGAGGTGGTCCGCCGCGGGCTGCGCGACCTGCTCGAAGCCGAGTCGGACATCGTCGTGGTCGGCGACGCCGCGACCAGCGATCAGGCGCTCATCCGGGGTCCCGCGCTCCGTCCGGACGTCGCGGTCCTCGATATCCGGCTGCCCGACAGCGACGGCATCACGGTCTGCCGCGAGCTGCGTGACCGTATGCCGGAGCTGGCCTGCCTCATGCTGACGTCGTTCGATGACGAGGATGCGCTGCTTGACGCCATCATGGCGGGGGCTTCGGGGTACGTCCTCAAGCAGATCAAGGGCACTGATCTGGTCACGGCGGTCCGCACGGTCGCCTCGGGGCAGTCGCTGCTCGACCCGGCGACCACGGCCCGGCTGATGGCCAGCCTGCGCGGCCCGGAGGCGGAAGTCGCCGAGGACGCCCGGCTCTCCGCGCTGACCGAGCGCGAGCGCGCCATCCTCGATCTGGTGGGGGTCGGGCTCACCAACCGGGCGATCGGCAAGGAGCTGTATCTGTCGGAGAAGACGGTGAAGAACCACATCTCCCGGCTGTTGTCCAAGCTGGGTGTTGAGCGTCGGGTGCAGGCCGCGGTGATCGCCGCCGAGGTCAAGCCGCCGCCCCCCTGAGAGCCTGTCTTTAAACCCCCGTCGTCCGCGCGGAGCGCGGGCGCAGCGCCCGCCGCGCGGCAGCTGTCGGATACAGCCAGTGCGTGGCCTCGGGGCGCAGGCGGGGGTTCAAAGACAGGCTCTGAGCATCGGCGGGGAGGTCACGTGAGCATCGGCGGGAAGGTCACGCGTTGTCGGGCAGCGGGACCCGCCACTCCAGCCGGGTCCCGCCCTCGGGGCGCCTGGCGACGCTGAGCTCGCCGCCCAACGCCTCCGCCCGCTCGGCGAGGTTGCGCAGGCCGCTGCGTCGTACGCCGTCGCTCATGCCCACTCCCTCGTCCGCCACGACCAGGCTGAGCCGACCGTCGCGTACGAGGAGGGAGACCTCGGCGGCCGACGCGCCCGCGTGCCGGGCCGTGTTGGCCAGGGACTCGCCGAGTACGGCCAGCGCCTCGTCCGCGACATCCTTGGGTACGTCCGTGTCGACCAGCCCCTCGATGCGCAGGGCCGGGGTGAACCCGAGCGCGGTCACGGCCTCCTCCACCACCCTCCCGACCCGCATCCGCAGCCCGGAACCGGCACCCGGTGTGTCATGCGCGCGCAGCCCGAAGATCGTCGACCGAATGATCTTGATGGTGGTGTCGAGGTCGTCGACCGCCCGCAGCAACCGCTCGGACGCCTGGGGATGGTCGACGAACCGCTCGGCGCTCTGCAGGGTCATCCCGGTGGCGAACAGCCGCTGGATCGCCAGGTCGTGCAGATCCCGGGCGATCCGGTCGCGGTCCTGGAGCAGGCTCACCTGCTCGGCGTCCCGCCGTCGGTCCGAGAGCTCCAGGGCGAGCGCGGCCTGCCCGGCGAATCCGGGCAGCGGGGCGGTCTCCGTCTCGGCGAAGGGCGCCCGCCCGGCGCTGCGCGCGAGCAGCAGCACCCCACGCACCCCCTCACGCGTACTCATCGGGACCGCCACGGCGGGGCCGACCCCCTCCCACCGCTCAGGCCGGAACGTCACCCGCGGGTCGTTGCGCAGGTCCGGCGTGGTGACCAGGGCACCCGCCCGCAGCGCGGCCCCGGTGAGGGTGCCCGCCTGGGGGGCGATCTCTCGCTGGTGCCCCTCGGCGCCGACTCCCAGTGCGAGCACCTCGCGCAGCGTGTCACCGCCCTGCACCAGCTCGACGACGCCGAGTTCGGCGGAGGTGAGCCGACGGGCCCGCTCGACCATCAGCTTGAGCACATGGCTCTCGGCCGCCCCGGACAGCAGTTCGCTGGTGACCTCCGCGCTCGCCTGGAGCCAGTGCTCCCGCATCCGTGCGTGTTCGTACAACCGCGCGTTCTCGATGGCCACGCCGGCGGCGACGGCCAGGGTCGACAGCAGTGACTCGTCCTCGGCCTCGAACGCGACCCCGCCGCGCTTGTCGGTCAGGTAGATGTTGCCGAACACCTGGTCGCGTACCCGGATCGGGACCCCCAGGAAGGACCGCATCGGCGGATGGTGCGCCGGGAATCCGGACGACGCCGGGTGCTCCGACAGCTCGGCGAGCCGCAGCGGCTTGGGGTTGCGGATCAGTTCCCCGAGCAGCCCGTGCCCGGACGGCAGGTCTCCGATCTCGGCCCGTACCTGGTCGCTGATCCCCACCGGCAGGAACGCGTCGAGTTTGTTCCCGTTTCCGATGACCCCGAGCGCTCCGTACTCCGCGTCCACCAGCGTCACGGCGGCCTCGACGATCCGCCGCAGCACCTGCGGCAGGTCCAGCTCCCGCCCCACCGAGAGCACCGCTTCCAGGAGGCTGTGCAGCCGGTCCCTGGTGCCCCGGACCGACTCGATCCGCGCCTGGAGCTCGTCGAGCAGCTCGTCCAGCCGGAACTGCGGCAGCCCGACGCCTTCTGTCCCGACTTCGGTCATGAGGCTCCCCCCTACAGACACAGCGTAGTGCGCTGATGTCTCACGGTAGCCGCACTCGGGGGTGGTTGGGCCTGTTCAGGGCCGAATGGCCCTTGCGTGAGGGCCAGTTCGCCCCTCCCGGACCCGACAGGCCGCTGTCAGCGTCGGAGGGTACGCGGCACCGCGGCGACTCGTTCGGGACACACCAGAAAGTGAACCGCCATGCGGCATGACCCACACAGCACCGGGACCAGCAGCACGAGGGCACAGCGCACTCCGGGCCGCGCTACCCCGCGCCCCCGGGGGCGCCCTGTCACCGTCGGTGTCGACGGCTCTCGGGAGAGCCTGGACGCCGCGCAGTGGGCGGCCCGTGAGGCACTGCGCCGCGGGCTGCCGCTGCGGCTGCTGCACGCCGGGGAAGACCCGGCGCCCCGGTCGGGACCCGGCGGTGGTGCCGACCGTTCGACCGCTCTCCTGGACCGTGCCGCGATCACCCTCTCCTACGCCCATCCGGCGTTGGAGATCGTCGCCCGGCGTACCCTCAGACCCGTGGCTCCCGCGCTGCTGTCCGCAGCGGCCGAGTCCGCGGAACTCGTGCTCGGCTCCCGTGTCTTCACCACGTCCGGGGGATTCCTGGTCGGCCCGGTGGGAGCGGCGGTTGTGGCTCGCGCCGAGTGCCCGGTGGTGCTCGTACGCGCGGGTGAACACCCCGCGGACGAACACCTCCTGGGCTCCGACCGGGAGCCGTCGGTCAGGACGCCCTATCGGCCGGTCGTGCTCGGCCTCGATCCGGACCACGCCGGGGACGAGCTGCTTGAGCACGCCTTCGACGCGGCCGCGATCCGGCGTACGTCGCTGCAGGTGCTGCACACCTGGTCGCTGCCCGCGCACGCCGGGCACGCGCACGCACCGACCGGGCACGCATCGGCCGCAAGGGACGACGCGCCCACCCTGGAGAACGCCAGGGCGCAGGCCCTGTCCGCGGTCCTGCGGCCGTGGTGCAACAAGTTCCCCGACGTCCTGGTCGTCGAGCACCTCGTCTACGGGTGGCCGAGGCATCAGCTGGTGAAGGCCGCCACGCGCGCGTCCCTGCTCGTCCTGGGCCGCCGCCGCGGTGCGGTGGGGCGGCAGCTGGGCAGGACCACGCACTCAGTCCTGCACCATGTCACCTGCCCGGTGGCGGTGGTCCCGTACGGCTGACTCCGTGCCGCTCCCCCAGGCCGCCAGCTCGTCCGGGGTGCGCGGGCCCGTGCCTGCGTCGGTCAACAGGCCTTGGGTGCGCAGGAGTTGGGCGGCCGCGATGCCCCAGGGGGTGCGCAGGCCCGCCTTGTGGAGCAGGTCCTGGCGGGCCAGCGCGTCGGGTGCCGGGCCGAGGTGTACGCCGCCGGGGACGAGCAGGGCCGCGTCGTCGGCCCAGTGCAGGGCCAGGTCCACGTCGTGGGTGGCCATGACGACGGTCGTCCCGCCGGCGCGCAGCCGGGCCAGGGTGTCCAGGAGGCGTTCCTGACCGTCCGGGTCCAGGCCCGCGGTGGGTTCGTCCAGGATGAGTACGCGCGGGCGCATCGCCACGGCGCCGGCGATGGCGGTGCGTTTGCGCTGGCCGTAGGAGAGCAGGTGGGTGGGGCGGTCGCGGAGCGCGGTGATGTCGAGGGCGGTCAGGGCCTCGTCGATACGGGCGCGTACTTCGTCTTCGGGCAGGCCGAGGTTCATCGGGCCGAAGGACACGTCCTGTTCGACGGATGCGGCGAAGAGCTGGTCGTCCGGGTCCTGGACGACCAGCTGGACGGTGGTACGCAGCCGGGTCAGGCCCTTGCGGTCGTACGTCACGGGCTTGCCGTCGAGCAGCAGGGTGCCGTTGGCCGGGCGGAGGCCGCCGCTGAGCAGGCGCATCAGGGTGGTCTTGCCGCTGCCGTTGCGGCCGAGCAGGGCGAGGGCGCGGCCCGGGGTGATGCCGAAGTCAAGGGCGTCGATGACGGTGGGGCCCTCGTCGTAGGCGTAGGAGGCGCCGCGGAGTTCGACCTCGGCGGCGACGTCCAGGGCGGCGGGTGCGGGGGCCTGGCCGGTCATCCCAGGGGCCTTTCCAGTACGGGGTGCAGGGTGAGGGTGAGGGTCGCCAGGGCGACCAGGAGGGTGGCGGACGCGGCCACGAAGCGCGGCGAGATACGGGCCTCGGGGACCAGGACGCGCAGGGTGCCGTCGTAGCCGCGGCCGGCGAGTCCGGCCTGGAGGCGGGCGGCGCGGTCGAAGGCGCGGACGAACGCGGTGGCGCCGAGTCCGGCGAGTGAGCGCCAGGTTGCGGCGCGGGTGGTGTGGCCCAGGCGGGCGGCCTGCGCCTGGCGGATCAGGGTCATCGAGTCCAGGAGCAGGAAGCTCATGCGGTACGTGACCAGGGCGACGTCGACGACCGCGGGCGGCACCCCGGCCTTCACCAGCCGGGGCAGCAGATCGGACATGGGGGTGGTGAAGGCGAACAGCAGCACGCCGAGCGAGGCCGCGGAGGTTCGCAGCAGGAGCCCCGCGGCGCGGGCCGGGCCGTTCGGGTCCAGGGTCAGGAACCCTTCGGGGGCGCCGACTTGGACGAGCAGGGTCACCGCGCCGCTGACGCAGAAGCCGAGCGGGATACGGTACGCCCGCCACAGTCTGCGCGGGGGCACTCCGGCGGGCCCGAGCAGTACGGCGAGCGCCGTACCGATGACGAGGACCGCGCCCGGCCAGGGCGGCAGCGAGATCGCCAGCACGGTCAGCCCGAGTCCGAGCACGGCCTTGTCCACGGGGTGACGACGGCGCCAGCGACTGCTGTGCGCCGCCGCGTCGATAGGCAGCATGGTGAACGCGCCCCCCGCTAGGGGCGCGGGGGCGCGGAGTCGGTGGCGGGGGTGGGCTGGTCGGCGTCCGGGGC
>NZ_JAZGRL010000002.1:1547671-1590621 GCF_046540415.1 Streptomyces sp. E11-3
CTGGTCGGCGTCCGGGGCGGCGGGGCCGGGTCCCTCGTCCGAGTCCGCGCCGGGACCCTCCGCGGGGACCGACTCCGCGCCGGGCGCGGCAGCGTCGCCGGGCCCCGGCGCGGAGTCAGCGGTGCCGGGCTCGGCGCCCGAAGCGGCAGGTCCTGGGGCGTTTCGGCGGGTGGGGGCGGGCGCCAGAGACTGGTCCCCCGCCCCGCCCCTTCCCGAAAGGCCTCGCCGGCCGGGCTCACCGATGGCCTCAAACGCCGGCCGGGCTGACATTCGGTCCGATGCCGCCGACGCGCGGGCCTCGTCCTGTTTACCGATGGCCTCAAACGCCGGCCGGGCTGACATTTGGTCCGCCGCCGCGCGGGCTTCGCCCTGTCTGCGGCCTCTGCGGAGGCCGAAGTAGTACGCCAGTACGCCCGCGCCCAGTGCCGCCTGCAGGGCGAACAGGGCCGACTCGACCTCGCCCGACGGCGGTTCGTAGAGCGGGGTGAACCAGGGCTCGTAGTCGGGGTCGATCTCGGTGATCGCGCCCTCCGCCTCGCCGTCGGCTCCCGTGAACGGCTCCTCCTTGTCGTCGCCGAGGCCGAGCGCCAGGGGCAGTACCGCCAGCGCGGCCACCACCAGCAGCAGGAGGGTGTTGATCTTCGCGTTCCTGGTCATCGGGACTCCGCCTCCGTACCCTTCGCCGCCTGCGCCTGCGCCTGCGCCCGCGCCTGCTTCCGCGTCAGGAGCACGCCGAGCCGGGTCAGCTCCCCCTTGCTGGACCGCACCAGAAGGCGCATCACCAGCACCGTCAGCAGCCCTTCGCTGATCGCGAGCGGGATCTGCGTCACCGCGAAGATCGAGCCGAACTTGCCGAGCGATCCCAGGAACCCGCTGCTCGGGTCCGGGAAGGCCAGCGCCAGTTGGACGCTGGTGACGCAGTAGGTCGAGAGGTCCGCGACGAACGCGCCGCCGAACACCGCGCCCATCAGCGGCACGTCGAACCGCTTCAGGAGGCGGTAGACGCCGTACCCCGCCCACGGCCCGACGATCGCCATCGAGAAGACGTTGGCGCCGAGTGTGGTGAGCCCGCCGTGCGCGAGCAGCAGCGCCTGGAAGAGCAGGGTGATGGTGCCGAGTACCGCCATGATCGGCGGCCGGAAGAGGATCGCGCCGAGCCCCGTACCGGTCGGGTGCGAGCAACTGCCCGTGACCGAAGGGATCTTCAGCGCGGAGAGGACGAACGTGAAGGCGCCGGACGCGCCGAGCAGCAGCGTGCTCTCGGGGTTGGACCTGACCTCACGGGTCAGGGCGCGTACGCCGTGGACGACGAACGGCGCCGCCGCGGCGCTCCAGGCGACCGCGTGTACCGGTGGGAGAAAACCCTCGGCTATGTGCATGGCTGAGCAGACCCTCTCCAGCACCTCGTGGATGGACAACGCGCCTTGGCCGGTCTCCTGGCTTACGGGTCGTACCGCCCGAGACTCCGCCTTCCCGGGTACACGGAGGTACCCAGTGGCTGCCCCTGGGGGCTGGAGCCGGACTTCCCGATCACAGTGGCGAGGGCCGCATCGGCATCACACCGATTTCCCGTACACCAAGGCGTGGTGACACTAGTCCGCTGGTACCGGACCTGACAACTACAGACGACTGCGGGCCGTGACCCCCCACTTCCCGTGGGTTCTCGCGCGGTCTATGGGCAGTCGCCGTCGAAGATGCGCTCGTACGTGCGGAAGAGCTTGGCGCCGCCCTTGGCCTTGCCCTTGGGCTTCGGCTTGGCCGGGTACTCCATCACGGGCACCGGCTTGCACACCGACCACTTCTGCGTGTCGCCGGAGTCGTCGAAGCCGAACGTACCCGAGGCCCCGAGCACGCAGCTGACACAGCTGGTGCCGCCCGCGGTGTCGAGGATGCCCATGTTCACGATGGTTTCGTAGATGTCGTCCTTCGTTGGCATGACCCGAGGTTCGCCTTCCTCGGTCGTCTCGGGGTCGTTGATGTCGTTGTACGCCTGGTCGAAGGCCTCGGAGAGCACGGTGAAGGCATCCCGGTACATGATCGAGTAGCCGTCGTCCAGCGGCCGCTCCCCCAGCTTGTGCTGCTTCTCCACCGCCCCGAACTGCTCCAGGAAGGCGCCGAGCCCGTCCGGCCGCTCCTTGTGCTTTTTCTCCTCCCACCACGCGGGGTCGACCGAAGCCGCGTTCACCAGCGTGATGTTGGCGTCCCGCATCCGCTGGGTGAGCTCCGGCGTGGTGTACTCCAGGCCGAGCCCGATGCCCACCTTCAGGATGCGCAGCGGCCGGGAGCGGTCGCAGGAGGGTTCCTTCACCAGCCTGTTGATCAGGTACGGAAGGTCGTGGTCCCGACCGGCGAAGAAGACCGTGTCCGAACCGGTCACACAGACCTTCTGGGCCACCGAGGAGAAGCGGCGCGGGATTCCGGCGTCCTCTCCGGTCATGCCCAGGAAGTAGGCCCGGTTCTTGCGCAGTCCGTACTTCTTGCCGAACTCGACCTCGAACACCTCACGCAGGTCGAGTGAGTACGAGTCCGTCCGCCGGTTGTCCGCCACCAGGAATCCCCGCTTGCCCGGCTCCTCAGCCAGGTACCCGTCCAGGGCCTGCGCCAGAAGTTTGTTCGACGGAGAGGTCTTGAAGAGGTAGTCGTCCCGCATCGTCGTCCCGGTGAGGATCGGCCCGACCGAGGGGATGCTGTGCTCGCCGAGCGCCTCGACCGCGGCGAGGGTCTGCGGGGTGCTGCTCGGCATGCCGAGCACCCCGACCAGCGGTGAGTCGCCGCCCGTCATCCCGGCCAGCCGGTCCACGGCCGGGCGCCACTTGTCCAGGTCCTTGCCGTCGTTGGCCAGCAGGAGCTGGTAGTGCGGGCCCGCTTCCGCGTTGGCCTCCAGCTGGGCCGTGTAGGCGCCTGCCAGAGCCCGCCTGATCTCGACCGGGCTCATGGTGCTGCTGTCATCCGATGTGAAGGGCATCAGGAGCGCGATCCGCGCATAGGCAACGGGCGGCCTGCCGCCCTCCGGGTCCTCCCAGGCCTTCTTGACCCGGGCGTTCTCCTTCGCGACGGCGCTGATCAGGGTCTTGATCTTCGGGTCGCCGTCCAGTGAGTCGGTCGCGGTGACGCCCACGCACTCGCCGCCGACCTCCTCCAGACCGTCGCCACAGTCCTCGGGCAGCAGGGTGACGACGAGCACGCCGAGCCCGACGAGGAGTGCGAGGCACACCACCGCGGCGATGGCCTTGTCCAGCGGGCCCCAGACATGGTTCCTCCAGCGCGTCAGCATGGTTCGTCTCCCCTTACGACTGCGGCTGCGATGGTTCGATCAGGACTGCGACGGTGATGGTTCGACTACGGCTGTGACTACGACGACTACGGCTGCGGCTGTGATGGCTCGATCGGGCAGGGCCATCCGTGCCGCAGCGACACCGGCCAGGTCTGCGCGGCCCGGTTCAGTACGGCGTGGCCCGACGGGTGTTGTACGGAGAGGTACCGCAGCTCCGTACCGACGCCGTCGCAGAGGTCGTCCAGTGGCTCGGCGTACGTCTCGCGCAGGTACCAGACCGCGTGCAGCAGCCGGTTGACGGAGCGTGCGGTGGCGTCGGTGTCGGCGCGCAGGTGGTCGTGGGCGCCGCGGGCGATCTCGGCGCGCTGGTCCGTCCACTGGGCTCTCGGCGGGTGTGGTGCGGTGGTGATGTGGCGCAGGGCGCGCAGCCAGTCGGCCGCGTCCTGCTGGTCGAACCGCTCGGTCAGCCGGGTCACCACCGGGTCGGGGCCCGACGCGGCGAGGGTGTGCCGCAGGACGTCGGCCTCGTGTGCGGCGCCGAGTGCCTCGTAGTGCTCGCGCAGGACGGTGTGCGTGTGCTGCCACCGGCGGCCCTCGTCCGGGCCCCCGCGCGCCCGGTGGACCAGCAGGTCCCGCAGGAAGGGGTCGGGGACGAAGCGCGGGCGGCCGTCATCGGCCGCCTCGTCCGGGGCGGCCGTGTGGGCCGTGTTGGCCGCGTCGGCGGTCCAGTGCTCCTCTTCCAGGTACCGGGCGGCCTCGGCGGCGGGCAGCGGGGCGGTTCCGACGCCCGTCGACCGGGACGCGAGGGTGTCGGCGGCGTCGCGGTCGGGGGCCGGGGAGAGCAGCACGAGGTGGTCGCGGTGCTGGGGGTGCGGGATCAGGCGTTCCAGGAGCAGTTCGGCGACCGGGCGGTCGTCCTCGGTGCGCAGGTCGAGCAACTCATCGGGCCCGACGGTCCGTTCACCGGCCGCGCGGACGACGGCCGCGCCGAGCAGGGCGCTGCCCGCCGGGTGCCCGCGGGTGAGCGCGTGCAGGGCGGATGGCAGTTGGCGGTGCAGGGGTGCGTCGGCGCGGTCGAGCATCAGCAGGACATCGTCCAGGTCGAGCGGTGCGAGCGGGACGACGAGGAGCCCGGCCGATGTCGACGCGGGTGTGGTGCGGGACCAGCCGGAGGTGCTGAGGAGTTCGGTGAGCTGGCGGCGGGTCGCGTCCGGGTAGCGGGCGGTGGCGTCGCCGAGCCGGGTCGCGACGAGGACCAGCGGGTCGAAGGCGCCGGGGCCGGCCGCCGCCCGGTGTTCGAGGATCAGGTCGAGCAGTTGCTCACCGCCCTCGGTGTGGACGTTGTCCAGCAGGACCAGCGGCCGGGGGGTGCGGTTCGCCCGCTGCCAGCGGCCGTAGGCCCCGGCGAGGTCCTCGACGAAGGCGGCGACCAGGAGGCGTTCGACCGCGTGCCGGTAGGCGCCGCCCTGGTGGAAGCGGAGGCAGAGCCGTACCAGCGCGGCCTCGCCGTCGTCGGAGCCCGCGACGTGGCCGTGGTACCACTCGCGCACGGCGCGGGCGGGGCGGGTCTTGGTATGCCTGCGGAAGTACTGCGTGACGACGGCGGTGGCCACGGCTTCCAGGTCCTGCTGTCCGCCGGTGTGGGCCAGGCCCTCGCTGACCTCGTACGTCCAGTCCCCGCCGCCGCCGTCCTGGCCCGCCTCGTCGGCCTTCTGCAGGTCGCAGGCGACGAGCAGCCGGTCGATACGGACGCGGGCCAGGCGCCGCTCGTGGTCGCCGCCGCGGTGCCAGCTGGAGATGGCGAACAGGCCGGGGAGCAGCCGGGGGAAGCCGGTGCGGCTGAGGGCGGGCGCGAGGTCACACACCAGCTGGACGAGCACCTCCACCACGGCGGAGGTGTTCGAGGCCGGGAAACCGGCGTGGCGCGCGGGGTCGACCTCCGCCACATCGACCCTGCCTAGGGGGACGCGCCCCCGGTAGGCCTGGTCCAGGGCGTCCAGGACGGCGGTCTTGCCCATGCCGTGGCGGCCGGTCAGCAGGACGACGGGCTGGTCGCCCGGGTGTTCCTGGCGCACCAGTTCGCGTTTGGCGGGTGCCAGGCCGACGAGTCGGGGCACCAGGGCGTGCAGCAAGGGGTCGCGTGCGTACAGGTGTGGCCGCATGGTCCTCCTCTTGCCGAAAGATCAGATGGGAAACGCGTCAACCGCCGAGCAGCCTTCCCAGGGCCTGCCCTATCGCGTCGAGCGCGACCTGTCGGCCCACGGTGTCCGGGCTGTCGCCGAGCAGCCGCCTGACCCTTTCCATCAGGCCGCGCTGGCGGTCCGGGTCGGGTTCGCCGTCCGGGCCGCCGGGCCGTGCCAGGTCGTCCGCGCTGTTCAGCAGTGCTGTGCGGGACGCGTCGTCCGGGGCCAGTACGGGCGCCAGCTGGCGTATCAGGCGGGACAGTTCGGCGGGTGACAGGGCGGTCTGGATCGACTGGTGGAAGTCGCCCTGCGCGACGTTGACCGTCTCGGCCTCGATGTGGGTCTGCTGGGGGCGTTGCCGCTGCCGCGCCACGAACTCCCCGATGTCGCCCGTCTCGCTCTCGCTGAGTACGGCGTCCGTACCGAGCGAGGTGAGGGCCACCTCCGATCCGACGCCGCCCTGGAACTCCGGTCCCGTACAGGTGATCAGGCGCGAGTCGGCGAGGTAGGACAGGGCGCGGGCGACTTCGGCTCGGGACAGGGCCTCGCCGAGGAAGAACAGCTCCGCCGAGTCGAAGAAGGCCTCGATGCGCAGCGGCTGCCGGTCGGAGCGTGCGTAGATCCAGCGCAGTACGGCGCTGGTGGCGTGGCGGCCGCGCCGTACCGGGTCGGCCCTGCGGGCCTGCAGCAGCCGGGCCTCGGCCACGCCCTCGGGCAGCAGGGTCACCGTGGGGGCGTACTGCCTGGGGCCCTGTGCGCTGATCAGCTGCTGCTCGCCGAGGCGGTCCACGAGGGACCATACGGTGCTCTGCGGGATGCTCTGCCAGGTGCCGAACTCGGCGCAGTCCACGGGGAGGCCGGGGCTGCGCATGACCTGGTCCCAGACCCACAGGAGCAGGCGTGAGCGGAACCGGTCGAAGCTCTCGCTGTCGTGGTCCGGGAACGGAGGCGCTGCGGCTGACACTGTCTCAGTCCTGTTCATCCTCGGCCGACGGCTTGGGCGGGTGCCATACCCGGGCGAGCTCGCTTGCCCCCCGAAACTACACAGGTTCCACGCGCCTCACCACGGAAAGTCAAAAGGCAACTACCCTCCTTCCCCCAGGAGTTCACCGCATGCGCGTACGAATGGATCAAACGTTCTGACGACGGTGTCAGCCGTGCCGGGCGAAGGCTTCGGCGATCTCGTCGCCGAGTACCTCCGGCGCCCGCGTGCGTCAGCGTGCCAGGGCGTCGCGTACCGCCTCGTCGGTGCGGGCGACGACTGCCGTGCCGTCGTCCGCGGTGATGATCGGGCGCTGGATCAGCTTCGGGTGCGCGGCCAGCGCGGCGATCCACCGGTCGCGGACGTCCGCGGTACGCGGCCACGCCTGACGGTCCGCCAGGCCGAGGGCCTTGGCGTCGGCCTCCTGGGTGCGGGTGATGTCCCAGGGTTCCAGGCCGAGTCGGGCGAGTACGGCACGGATCTCGTCCTCGGTGGGTACGTCTTCCAGGTAGCGGCGCACGGTGTAGTCGGCGCCTTCCGCGTCGAGCAGTTTGATCGCGCTGCGGCACTTCGAGCAGGCCGGATTGATCCAGATCTCCATGCCCCAAGCGTAGGGCGACAGGTGGGGCGGACGGGGCATCAAAGGGCTTCTGGCCAGCGGCTTTTGTCAGTGCCCCGCAGTAGAATAGAAGCAGTGTTCGAGATGGTCCGCGAGGGCCTCGACCACCCCTGGAGGATGCCCATGGCCGCTGCCGTACTCACCGCGAAAACCCTGCCGATCGACCTGCCCTACATGCCCCTGGTAAAGAAGCCGCTGCCCGCCGGACGACCGCGCGAGTGGTACATCCGGCACAACCGCCGACTGAAGGCCATGCGCCTGGCCATCGCCCTGCTCGACTCCGGCGTCTACCGCGCCGAGCAGGCCGACGACCGCAGGATACGTTCCACCGCCGAGCTCGTCGGCGTCCATCCGCCGTCCGACATCACCTGCCATATGGTGCGGGCACTGATGCGCTACAGCCGCTGATCACCCACCTCCACGGCTCCGCGCCACCGGGTCGTCGCTCAACGCGGCCTGGTGGCACGGACGATCGCGGAGTGCATACGGTCGGCGACCGCGTGCGTGGCGGTGATCTCGATGCCGGTGAAGCCAGCCGCCGCCAGGCCCGCGCGGTACTCGGCGAACGACAGGGCGCCCGCGACGCACCCCACGTGGTCGCCGCGTTCGGCGCGCTGCTCGGGGGTGAGTCCGTCCTCGGCGACCACGTCCGTGACGCCGATGCGGCCACCCGGCTTCAGCACCCGGAAGGCCTCCGCGAAGACGGCGGGCTTGTCCGTCGACAGGTTGATCACGCAGTTGGAGATCACCACGTCGACGCTCGCCGACGGCAGCGGCACCAACTCGATGGCGCCCCGGAGGAACTCCACGTTGGTGGCACCGGCCGCCGCGTTCGCCCGCGCCAGGGCGAGCATCTCGTCGGTCATGTCGAGGCCGTACGCCCGGCCGGTGGGCCCGACCCGGCGCGCCGACAACAGGACGTCGATGCCGCCGCCCGAGCCGAGGTCCAGTACGTGCTCTCCCGCGCGGAGTTCGGCCACCGCGGTCGGGTTGCCGCAGCCGAGTGAGGCGGCGACGGCGTCGGCGGGGAGGGCGTCGCGCTCGCCCGCCGCGTAGAGCTCGGCGCCGAACTCCGGGCCGGTCTCCACGGGCGTGGGGCCACAGCAGGCCGTGCCGCCTTCGGTGACGGTGCGGGCGGCGGCGGCGTAGTTGGCGCGGACGCGTTCGCGCAGGTCGTCGTGCGGTTCGTCGGGCTGATGGGTCATGGTCAGCTCCTGTATCGACATCCGTGAATACAGAGTGCTCCCTGAATCGACGAACGTCAACATAGGCGCTCATCGAATCAACATCCGCCGAATCAACGTCTGTCGAATCAACGTCCGTCGAATCAGAGCGTGCGGAAAACAGCCCAGGTCAGCTCGACAGTTCGCGCTCCAAGGGCGTGCGGAAGCGCGGAGTGAAGCGGACCGCCCCGGTCCAGGCGGCCAGACGGGCCGCCTCCGCGTCGATCGCCGCCTTCGCCTCGGCCCCCACGTCCGTCAGCGCGCGCCACACGATCTCGCCGTCCGCGCGCTGCGCCCAGCCGCCGACGACCTGCCCGTCCCACCACACGGTGGGCCCGATGTTGCCGCTGCGGTCGAAGAGCTCCCGGCGGTGCGCCTCGGCGACGTACCAGTCGCGGGCCTGCCAGCCCATCGCGGTCGGGTCGAGGCCGGGCAGCAGCGCCGCCCACGGCTCCGGCGGCTCGGTGGCCTCGGTGTCGCCCGGCAGAACGTACGCCGTCGTCCCGTCCGCCAGGTCGACCTCCTCCGCGCCGAGCCCGGCCAGGGCCTTGCGTACGTCGGTCACCTTCCAGCCCGTCCACCACTTCAGGTCGGCCTCGGTGGCCGGACCGCAGGCGGCGAGCCAGTGCCGCAGCAGCTCCGACTGGCTCTCGGCGAGTGGGAGTTCCGGCATGTCGGGGGCCAGCGCCCAGCGGAACTGGCTGGAGGTCCAGGAGCCGAGCGGCCGCCCGCGCACCACCCGGCCCTCGGTGCCGAGCACCCGCAGCAGCCGGGTCGACACGGACTGCGCGGTCTCGTAGGACTTGCCCGGCGCGTAGACGAACTGCTCGCGCAACCGCGGCTCGTCCTGGGCGAGTTCGGCGGCCGTGGCCTCGCCGCGTGCCCCGAGTGCGGCGAGCGTGCCCGCCTCGACCGAGGCCAGCCAGGCCTCGTCGAAGTCGCTGCCCGCCAACAGGCTCTTGACCATGCTGGCCCGTTCGCGTACGGCGCCCGCCCTGGCCGTAGAGGCCTCCACGACGGGGGCGAGGTCGGCCGGGAAGACGAAGATCGTGTGCCGCATGCCGTGCATCCGTACCAGCGACCGCTCCTCGTACAGGGCGCGTTCCAGTCCGGCCACCGGACCGCTGTCGTCCGCGAGGCGTGCGCCCACGGCCAGGAACACGGTCGCCGGGTCGGTGGCGTGCAGCGCCACCAGCGAACGGGCGACATCCTCGGTCACCTGGCCGCGGGCCTTGGCGGCGAGCCGGTGCCGGACACCGAGCCGGGCCCGCCGCTCCTCGTGGGTGATGGTCCGCCGCGCGCTGCCCATGCCCTAGGTCCCTCCGCCATCCGAAGTCCGCAGTCCGCAGTCAGTAGTCAGCAATCCGAAGTCCGAGACCGGAGATCCGTGTCGATCGCTGTCTGGCCCATGGTCTCGCGAATCCGGCGCACCGCCCCCTTGAAGTGTGCCGGGCACCTGTGCCACACATGTCCAGACCAATGTGCCGAAGAGAGGCCCACCTGTGCGACGTGCCCCCACACTCGCCGCGTCGACCGCCGCCGCCCTCTGTCTGCTGCTGACCGCGACCGCCTGCTCGGACGCGCGCGGCTCCGAGGACAACGAGCCCCCCACCGTGCCGCGCGGGCTCACCGTCGAGGCCGGGAGCGCCACCTCCGTCCATGTCATGTGGAACAAGTCCACCGACGACGTCGGCGTCAGCGCCTATCTCGTCTACCGCGGGAACACCAAGGTGAAGGAGGTGTCGGGCGACCGGCACATGGTGGACGTCACCGGGCTGACGCCGAAGGCCTCGTACGCCTTCAGCGTCCGCGCCCGGGACGCCGCGGGCAATGTCTCGCCCGTCGGCGAGAAGGTGCCGGTCACGCTGCTGGCCCCGACCGCCGACGACCGCGAGGCACCCACCGTGCCCACCGGCCTGACGGCGCGGGGTGCCGGGCCGCGGGCGGCGAAGCTGCGTTGGGATGCCGCGAAGGACAACGAGAAGGTCACCGCGTACGACATCTACCAGCGCGGTACGCGGATCCACAGCGTGGCCGGGTACGCCACCAGCACCCTGGTCACCGGGCTGCACCCCGGCACCGACTACACCTTCACGGTGAAGGCGCGCGACGCCGCGGACAACTCCTCGCCACCCAGCGGCGCCGTGGGGCTGACCACCGCGACCGCCCCCGCGTCCGGCGCCGGGCCCGGCAGCACGGCGCCCGGCGACTTCGAGGTGCGGGCCCGCGCCGAAGGCGGCGCGTACCACCTGGACCTGTCCTGGGAGCCGCCCGAGACGGGCGGCGCCGTCGCCGCGTACGAGATCCACCTCGACGGCCGGGCGGCCACGACCCTGATGTGGGGCGGCGACGCCCCCGAGGGCCGGGCCGAGCACAGCTTCTTCGTCACCAAGGAGCGCGGCCGCACCTACCGCGTGAAGCTGCGGGCCCGGCTGCCCGACGGCAACTGGGGGGCCTTCTCGGCCGAGCGGACGGTGACCACGAGGTAGCCCCGTGGCGGCCGTTCGGTCAGCGACCTTGGTCGAGGTAGGCGAGGACCGCGAGCACTCGGCGGTTGTCGTCGTCGGAGACCGGCAGGTCCAGCTTGGCGAAGATGTTGGAGGTGTGCTTGGCGATGGCCCGCTCGGTGACGAAGAGCTGGCCCGCGATCGCCGCGTTGGAGCGCCCCTGGGCCATCAGCTCCAGTACCTCGATCTCGCGCGGGGTGAGCCCGCCCAGCGGCGGGTCGGCGGCCCGACGGGACAGCAGCTGCTGGATCACCTGCGGGTCCATCGCCGTACCGCCCGCCGCGACCCGCCGTACGGCGTCGATGAACTGCTCGGCGTCGAAGACCCGGTCCTTGAGCAGGTAGCCGACCCCGCCGTTGCCGTCGGCCAGCAGCTCGCTGGCGTACAGCTGCTCCACGTGCTGGGACAGGACCAGGACCGGCAGCCCCGGCCTGGCCCGGCGTGCGGCGAGCGCGCACTGGAGTCCCTCGTCGGTGTGCGAGGGCGGCAGGCGTACGTCGCACACGGCGACGTCAGGCTGCAACTCGGCGAAGGCCTTGGTGAGTTCGGGTCCGGTCTCGACGGCGGCGACGACCTCGAAGTCGTAGGCCTCCAGCATCCGGACCAGACCGTCGCGCAGCAGGAAGAGGTCTTCGGCTAGCAGAACGCGCAAGGGATCTCCATGGTCACCATGGTGGGGCCGCCGGCGGGGCTGCTGACGGCCAGTACGCCGTCGAATGTACCCAGTCGCCGCTCAACTCCGGTCAGGCCACTGCCCGATCCGATCCGGGCGCCACCGCGGCCGTCGTCGGTGACCGAGATCCGCAGCATGCCGTCCGCGTGGTGCATGTCCACCCAGATACGGTCCGCACCCGCATGCTTGACCGCGTTGGTGAGCACCTCGCTCACCGCGAAGTACGCGGCCGACTCGACCGGCGCGTCCAGGCGGCCCGGCAGGTCCACGTCGACGTCGGTGCGCACCGGCAGCCGCAGCGCCAGGGCCCGTACCGCGTCGCCGACGCCGCGCTCGGCGAGCACCGGCGGGTGGATGCCGCGCACCAGGTCGCGCAGTTCGGTGAGCGCTTCGGCGGACGACTGGCGGGCCTGCGAGAGGAGTTGCTTGGCCTTCGCCGGGTCCTTCTCGATCAGGGCCTCGACGGTGCCGAGGTCCATGCCCATGGCGACCAGGCGGGCCTGGGCCCCGTCGTGCAGGTCTCGTTCGATCCGGCGCAGTTCGGCCGCCGAGGAGTCGACGGCGTCGGTCCGGGTCTCGGTGAGCCGGTCGATGCGCTGGGCGAGTTGGGCCTGGCGGGTGGGGGCGAGCGGGACGGCGGCGATACGGAAGTGGGTGCGGACCAGCAGCGGGTTGACGTACGTCGCGAGGATCAGCCAGACGCAGCCGAGCAGCGCGGCGAAGAACGCCGAGACCCAGCCGTAGACCGGGATGAACGCGTACCAGTAGCCGCCGATCGGCTGCCAGAGGCCGCCGAAGAGCAGCAGCCCCAGGACACCCTCGGCGATCAGTCCGGGGGCCAGGATCGCGACGACGGCCCCGGCCGTGATGTCCATCACCAGCCACTGCAGGTCCCGCCAGGTCGCCGGGTCCTTGAGCATGTGGACGGTGCGCTCGACCTGGCCGGTGACGCCGGTGCGCAGGTCGTGTGGGAAGGGGCGGTACGGGACGGGGATCTGGACCTCGGACCACTGGGCGGCGAACAGCCGCCGCTGGTTGGCGTGGGCCCGCACCACGCTGAGCACCAGGGGGGTGGTGAAGACACCGATGCCGAGCACGATGAAGACGATCGACAGCACCGACAGCACGAAGAGCGTGAGCGACCCGATGAAACCCAGCAGGGCGAGTGCCAGGCCCTGTGCGGCGGCGATCAGGGCGTCGCGCACCCTCGTTGTGTCCATCGTGGCTGGCTCCTTGTCGGTCCTCGTGTCAGGCCTTGTGTCCGGCCTTGTGTCCGGCCTTGTGTCCGGCCTTGTGTCCGGCCTTGTGGCAGCTGTCGCGCCGTCGCGCCCAGTCTGGCGCGTGTGCGGCTCCCGGCGCACGGGGGTGACACCCCGAGCGGGGGGTGTATCCAGCACCACCCCCCGGGCCTCGGGTTTTCCGGGGCGGTTAGGGGTGGCGCTGGACGGCTTGCGACTGCTGCTCAGGCGCCGAGTACCTTCGCCTCCACCGCGGGGTCGAGGCCCACGACCGGCCGGTCGGGCCGCTGCGGTGCCGTGCCGCCGACGGACTGGAGCCAGGCCCAGGTGTCGGCGACGGTCTCCGCGGCCGGCCGGCACTTCAGGCCCGCCGCGACCGCCTTGGACACATCGCTGCCGTGCAGCGCGTCATGCAGCTCACCGCCCGGCGGCACCCAGATCGGCAGCTGCGACCACGGCTCGATCCCGGCCTCGGCGATCACCTCGGGCGCGGTCCACCGCAGTTCGGCCGCACCGCCGGTGACCCGCACGCAGGCCTCAAGGAGCTCCCCGATGGTGGTGTGCCCACGCGGGCTGATCAGGTTGTACGGGCCGCTGAGCCCGGCCGCGGCCGCGTCGAGCACCCACTCGGCGAGGTCGCGGACGTCGATGTACTGCAGCGGCAGCTCGCGCGGCCCCGGAGCGAGCACCGGGCCGCCGCGCTCGGTGCGGCTCAGCCACCACGGCAGCCGCCCGATGTTCTCGTACGGCCCGATGATCAGCCCCGACCTGACAAGCAACGAACGGTCCTCGCCGAAGGACTCGAGCACGGCCAGTTCGCCACCGCGCTTGTCGTGCGGATAGGCGGTCTGTTCCGCGTCGGGCGCGCCGTCGACCAGCGGGGCGTCCTCGGTGAAACCGGCCGCCGGGGGCCAGGCGTACACCGAGCAACTCGACACATAGACATAGCGACCGACCCGGTCGGCCAGCAGCCGCGCGGTCTCCTGGATCACCCGTGGCGCCGCCGACCAGGTGTCGACGACCAGGTCCCACGCACCGTCGGCGAGCGCGGCCAGCCCGTCGGGGCTCGTACGGTCGCCGTGCAGTGCGGTGACACCGGCCGGGGGCTCATGCCGACCGCGGTGGAAGACGGTCACCTCCCAGCCTCGGGCCAGCGCCGCCTCGGTGAACGCGCGGCCTACGAACTCCGTACCACCCAGCATCAGAAGTCTCATGGCGGCGACTCTGCCCCGCCGCGACCCACAGGGGGAATCGGATTCCGCTGACAGGAAACACCTTCCGCTCGCAGGGGAAGAGGAACCACCCCCACCGCTTGTCTTCCGGGCGGGAGATGACACGATGTGCGGCCATGACGGATACCCGGTCGCCGATGCGAGCCCTGCGGGCCGCACTCTTCGCGGCGGTATGCGTCACCTTGGCCGGTGTGGGGCATTCCTCCATGTCTGGGCACGCCCTCCCGATCGGTTCCCTGCTGGCCGCGTTCGGCGTCACGCTGGGCGTCGCCTGGCTCGCGGGCGGGCGGCGGCGCGGGGCCTGGTCGATCGGGGGCGTCCTGCTCGGGGCGCAGGGCGCGCTGCACCTGATCTTCTCGATGGGGCAGGCGCACGCCGCGTCGCACGCGCCACCGCATGGCGCGCGGCACCACGGCGACGACGGCGTCCCCGGCGCCCACGGCGACTACGCGGCCCAGTCGACGGCCGTGGACACGATGGGCCACGCCTCCACCGGCATGCTCGCCGCGCATCTGCTCGCCGCGGTCGTCTGCGCGCTGTGGCTCGCGCGCGGCGAGGCGGCGTTCTTCGGACTGCTGCGTGCGCTGCGCACCCTGGCCCGCACTCCGCTGCGGCTGCTGCTCGCGGTCGTACGGGTGCCGTCGGTGCCGGGCCCGGTGCGGATGCCGCGGCCGGGGCGGGGCGGGGCCCGGCCGCGTATCGCCGACCTCGCGCATGTGGTGTCCCGGCGCGGGCCGCCGACGGGAGCCGTACCACTCCCTCGTTACGCGCCCACCGCGCTCTGACGCCTGCCTGAAGAACCCTCAGGACTCCTCGCGTTCGGCTCTGCCGTGGGTGCGCTGCCCCCTGCCGTCGTA
This sequence comes from Streptomyces sp. E11-3, assembly GCF_046540415.1. Classification (NCBI taxonomy): domain Bacteria; kingdom Bacillati; phylum Actinomycetota; class Actinomycetes; order Kitasatosporales; family Streptomycetaceae; genus Streptomyces; species Streptomyces sp. E11-3. The sequence continues at coordinate 1,562,460 of NZ_JAZGRL010000002.1, forward strand.
CGAACTCCGAAGGACGTCATGACCCTTGACGCCCGGCCCGAGCCGGACACCTCAGAACAACCCGACCAATCCACGCCGTCGAGCTGGTCCGCCCTGCGCCCGCTCCTGCTGCGGCTCCACTTCTACGCGGGCGTGCTGATCGCCCCCTTCCTGCTCGTCGCCGCCGTGAGCGGGCTGCTGTACTCGCTGTCCTTCCAGGCGGAGAAGGTCGTCTACCGCTATGAGTTGAGGGCGCCCGTCGGTGAGACGACCGTGCCGCTGAGCGAGCAGGTCGCGGCCGCCCGCGAGACGCAGCCGGACGCCACCGTCACCGCCGTCTGGCCATCCGCCGACGACGAGGCGACGACCCGCGTCCTGTTCGACTCACCGAAGGTCGCCGACGGCGAGTCCCTCGCCGTCTTCGTCGACCCGTACACCGCCGAGGTACGCGGGGAACTCGCCAGCTACGGCAGCTCAGGCGCCCTGCCGCTGCGCGCCTGGCTGTCCCGACTGCACGTGGACCTCCACCTGGGCGAGCTCGGACGGAACTACAGCGAACTCGCCGCCAGCTGGCTGTGGGTCGTGGCCCTCGGCGGCGTGGCGCTCTGGTTCGGGCGCAGGCGGACCAGGCGTCGCGACCTGGTCATCCCCGCCGCCGGGCAGCGCGCGGGGCGCGCCAAGACGCTGTCCTGGCACGGCACGGTCGGGCTGTGGGCCGCGCTCGGCCTGGTGCTGCTCTCGGCCACCGGGCTGACCTGGTCGCGGTACGCGGGCGAGAACATCGGCGACCTGAGGTCACAGCTCGGCGGGCAGACGCCCGCGGCGGACGCGACCCTCGCCAGCGGCGCGGGCGCGGCCACGGGCGGCGGGCACGAGGGCCACGGGGGCGGCCACAGCGCCACCGGCCACCAGGGCGCCGACATCGGCATCGACCGGGTCCTGGAGATCGCCCGCGGTGAGGGTGTCGACGGCAAGCTGTCGATCACACTGCCGTCGCAGGACAGCGGCTACGTCGTCAAGCAGACCGACAAGCACTTCCCGGTCCACCTGGACTCGGTGGCGATCGACCCGGCCGACGGCACGGTCCTGGACACCCTCCGGTTCGCCGACTACCCGGTGCTCGCCAAGCTGACCACTCTCGGCATCGCCGCCCACATGGGCGTCTTCCTCGGCCTGGCCAACCAGCTCGCGCTGGCCGCGCTCATGCTCGGCACCGTCCTGCTGATCGTCTGGGGCTACCGGATGTGGTGGCTGCGCCGCCCGACCAGGGACCGTGCGCTGAGCCTCGGGCGGCCGATGCCGCGTGGCGCCTGGCGGAAGGTCCCGCTGCCCGTACTGCTGCCGCTGGCGGCGGCCGCGGCGCTGGTCGGCTGGTTCGTGCCGCTGCTCGGGATCAGTCTGCTGGCGTTCCTGGTCCTTGACGTGGCGGCGGGTCTCGTCGCGCGGACCCGAGCCAGGGCCTGACACGCGCAGGGCGCCCCCGCAGGTGGCGGGGGCGCCCTCTCGCTGTTGTCGCCCGACTACGGGCGGCGGATCAGACCTGGCCGGCCTTCTCCAGACCGGTGCAGCAGGTGTCGACGATCAGCCGGGTCACCACGTACGGGTCGATGTTGGCGTTCGGACGGCGGTCCTCGATGTAGCCCTTGCCGTCCTGCTCGACCTGCCACGGGATACGGACCGACGCGCCGCGGTTGGAGACGCCGTAGCTGTACTCGTTCCACGGGGCGGTCTCGTGCAGGCCGGTGAGGCGGTCGTCGATGCCCGCGCCGTAGTTCTTGACGTGGTCCATCGGCTTGGAGCCCTCGCCCAGCGACTCGCAGGCGGTGATGATCGCGTCGTAGCCCTCGCGCATCGCCTTGGTGGAGAAGTTGGTGTGCGCACCGGCGCCGTTCCAGTCGCCCTTCACCGGCTTCGGGTCGAGCGTCGCGGAGACCTCGAAGTCCTCGGCGGTGCGGTACAGGAGCCAGCGGGCGATCCACAGCTGGTCGGAGACCTCCAGCGGGGACAGCGGGCCGACCTGGAACTCCCACTGGCCCGGCATGACCTCGGCGTTGATGCCGGAGATGCCGAGACCGGCCTTGAGGCAGTTCTCCAGGTGCGCCTCGACGACGTCACGGCCGAAGATCTCGTCCGAGCCGACACCGCAGTAGTAGCCGCCCTGCGCGGCCGGGAAGCCGCCCTCGGGGAAGCCGAGCGGGCGGGAGCCCTTGAAGAAGGTGTACTCCTGCTCGATGCCGAAGATCGGCTCCTGGGCGGCGAACTTCTCCGCCACCTCGGTCAGCTGGGCACGCGTGTTGGTGGCGTGCGGCGTCATGTCCGTGTTGAGGACCTCGCACAGCACCAGCACGTCGTTACCGCCGCGGATCGGGTCCGGGCAGGAGAAGACCGGCTTCAGCACGCAGTCGGAGGCGTGCCCCTCGGCCTGGTTGGTGCTCGACCCGTCGAAGCCCCAGATGGACAGCTCGGCACCGTCGGCCAGTATCTTCGTCTTGGAGCGAAGCTTGGCGGTCGGCTCGGTGCCGTCGATCCAGATGTACTCGGCCTTGAAGGTCACGGGGCGCCATCCTTTGCGGGCTCTGCTGCGGGTGGTGTCACGGCGGCCGGTGGCACGCACGCTGTAGCCGCAGCTTGGCAATCGGCGATTTCCCGTCCGTTGCCCGACTGTGAACCCCTTGTAACGCGGCACGCACACGCGCCCCAGGGGGTGTGGAGGGGGCTCGCACGGGTCGTATACAGGGCCGCGGCCCTCACTCACGGAGGCCACGGCCTCTCACTTCCAGAGCCCCGGCCCTCACTCACAGCGCCACAGCCCCTCACTTGATCAGCGCGTTGGCCCCGGCGATCAGCAGCCCGATCATCGCGTCCGCGCCGCCGATCGCCACCGCCGACCGGCGCCGGTAGCCCACGCGCAGGGCCGCGAAGGTGCCCCAGCCGAAGAGCAGCGCGGCGTTCAGGGCCAGGCCCGCGGTGGTGACGTCCTCCGCGGGCCAGTCGGCCGCACCGGCCGCCACCAGCAGCAGCGCCGTGGGGAGACCGGCCACCACCACCGGCCACTCGTCGGCGAGCGTACGGCCGAGCTGCCGCCACCGGTGGCTGCCGGAGCCCGGCTCATGGGTGGCCATGTGGTGGGCATAGCCGTGCGCGAGGGCGGCCGTGCCCGCGGTCACCATGACCCAGGCGGCGTCGTAGTACGGCGTGAAGCTGCCGTCCGCCTGCAGGGCGGCGAGCAGCGCGCTGGCCAGGACCGTGCCGTACACACCACCGAACATCCAGTTCCGCATGGGCACTCCTCCCGGCCGACTGATATGGCTGACGTGACTGACGTGACTGACGTGACTGACGTGACTGACGAAGCCTCCACGCTATGAGCACGAGCAGGTCCAGTTCCGCCCTCTTAGGGCCCTTTCGCACCCCACGAAGGTCCCGTCCGCTCCGGGCCGAAAGTCCCGGACCGGGATTTCGGACCGGGATTCAGGGCTTCCGCAGGACCTCGATCACGCTCGCGTAGCTGTCCGAGCCGTGGCCCGCCGCCCTGGCCCGCTCCATGGTGGATTTCAGGAGCGCGGGCAGCGCGTTGTCGAGACCGCGCGCGTCCGCGGCGTGCAGCAGGTGGTCGATGGCCGCGATCTGTACGTTCACGGTGGCGTCGTCGCCCGGGTAGGACCCGGCGTCCACCTGGGCCGCGTACGTCGTCATAAAGCCGGTGACGGCGGTCAGCCAGCGGATCGCGACGGGGGTGAACTCGGTGGCCGCCGCCTGCTCGGCACCGACCAGCGCGGTCCCGTGCAGCCAGCCGGTGAAGGCGGACCACATCAGTCCGAGCAGGGCGGCGTCGTAGAGCGAGGCCAGGCCGGGTTCCGTACCCAGGTGAACCGGGTCGCCCAGGGCCGCCAGGGTCGGCCGGTGGGTGTCGAAGACCGTACGAGCGCCGCTGTAGAGGAACATCATCTCCGGGCTGCCGACACCGGGCGGGGTGGTCATGATCGCCCCGTCAAGGTAGTCGGCGCCGTGCGACCGCGCCCACTCGGTGGCCTCGGCGGCCTGCTCCGGGGAGCCGGAGGTGAGGTTGACGAGGGTCTTGCCCGCGAGTGAGCCCGCGGCGGGGTCCAGGACCGAGTACAGCGCCGGATAGTCCAGTACGCAGGCGACGATCAGCTCGCCGGCCGCGATCGCCTCCTCGGGTGTCGCGGCAACCCGGGCGCCCCGGTCGGCCAGCGGCCGGGCCCTGTCGGCCGAGCGGTTCCACACGGTGGTCGGGTGACCGCGGTCCAGCAGCGTCGCGGCCAGCGCGGAGCCCATCGAACCCAGTCCGATGACGGTCACGGCCGGGTGGTCAGCGTTCTCGGCGTTCATTGCCACAACTCCTTGGGTACGTCCGGCACTTGCACCGGCGCGGTTGATCACGTGCGGACCACGTTCGCAGCGCCGGACGGCCCGGAACAGTGACAGTGGTGACGGCCACCACCAGATTCCTGCCATACGCTTCAGGTCATGAGCGCAGGTACCGTGGCCGTCGTCGTGCCGGAGGACATCGGGGTGCCCTCCTGGGACCTGTACGAACTGAGCATCCCCTGCACGGTATTCGGGAAGCCGCAGCCCGATCTCGCCGACCCCTGGTACGACCTGCGACTCTGCGCCATGGACGAGGGCGCGGCCGGCGACTCCCCAGGCACGGGCGGCGACTCCCCGGCCGGCGCCGGACTGTCTCTCAGGACCCGCCACGGGCTGGACGACCTGATCGGCGCGGACACCGTCATCGTGCCCTCGGTGCCCGATCCCTGCGTCGAGAACGGCAAGCCCCTGCCGCCGAAGCTGATCACGGCCCTGCGCGACGCCCACGACGCCGGAGCGCGGATCGTGTCCCTCTGCACGGGCGCCTTCGCACTCGCCGAGGCGGGGCTGCTCGACGGACGCCGCGCCACCGCCCACTGGATGCACACCGGCCAACTGGCCACGCGCTACCCGAAGGTGCGGGTCGACGACTCCGTGCTGTACGTAGACGAGGGCGACGTACTCACCAGCGCCGGGCTGACCGCAGGGCTCGACCTCTGCCTACACTTGGTCCGCCGCGACCTGGGCGCGCACATCGCCAACCAGCTGGCTCGCCGGATGGTGGTGCCCGCCCACCGCACCGGCGGCCAGGCCCAGTTCATCGACCTCGCCGTCCCCGCAACCGCGGACCAGGGCCTGGGACCCGTACTGGAATGGGCCCGAGCCCACCTGGACGAGCCGCTGACCGTCGACGACCTGGCCCGCAGGGCCGCGATGAGCCCGCGCACGTTCTACCGGCACCTTCAGGCGGCCACCGGCACGACCCCGCTGCGCTGGCTTCTCAACCAGCGCCTGGGGCGGGCCCAGAGCCTGTTGGAGACCACCGGCCTGCCGATCGAGAAGGTCGCGGAACTGAGCGGCCTCGGCACGGCCAACAACCTCCGCCACCACTTCCTCAAGCACATCGGGGTGTCCCCGGGCGACTACCGCCGGGCCTTCCCCGAGGCGGCGCCGGTGTAGAACTCCCCTGCCACCCGGCGCCGCCCGCACACCGGAGGGTCAGCCCACCCGCTCGATCCGGGCGTTGCGGATCAGGAACTTGCCCTCCTCGCGGACCTGCTCGAACGCCGCGTCGTTCAGCAGTGCGCAGCTGCCGGAGGCCGAAGTGACCTCCACCGTGGTCGACTTGTCGTTGTCCAGGTTGGTCACCTTCAGCTGGGTGCCGACCGGGAACTCATTGCTGGACGCGGCCGGAGCGCCGCCCTCGCCCGAGAGCGTCACGGTGGATCCGGCGCACACGACCTCGCCGACGGCGCCGGACTCGCCTGCTCCGGACGCCTCGGACTCCTCGGATGCCTCGGACTCCTCTGCGGCCGGCGGCGCCGTGGTGTCGTCGGAGGCTTCGCCCGAGCACCCCGAGGCCTCCTGTTTGCGCTTGATCTCCTCGATGACGGCTTCCCGGTTGGCGATCCGGGCCTCGGACTGGGCGTCCGGGTTCGACCGCTGCGCGGCGATGAAGCTCTCGTTGTTGCTCAGCGCCGTGGCCAGCCCGTCGCAGACGACGGACGAGCCCTGCGCTGACGATGCCTGGCCGGACGAAGCCTCGCTGACGGACGAGGCCTGACTCGTGGTCGCCAGCGTCGCGGCAGCACCACCGCCCAGCACCACGGCGCCCATCAGCAGCGCGATCTTCTTCTTCGGGGTGAGAGTCCTCTTACGTGACACGCGTACCTCCTCCCCGGCCATGGCGGAACCACGGCCGGAAGCGTTTCGTGTGCCGCTACGTACGAGTAACCCTTCGGCGTCGTTCACCCGTCACATCAGTCACGTGCGTCACACAGCGACACCCGGGTTCGCCGTATCCGCCCGCATTGCAGGGGAGTTGTGTACGGAGGTTTCTACGAAAAGGGCAACGGGCTGAACACCCGCCACATCATCCCCGTATGGAACGGAGCGCTTCTCCCCTGCCGGACCCCACACGTCCCCCGGCGCCGAAGCTGAGGAGTTCCATGCGAAACGCAACACGTAAACGACGCTCCACGCCTGCCAGGCGGGCGACCGCGGCCGCCGCGGCGCTGATTCTGGGTGCGGGCGGTCTGGTCGCGGTCAATGTCTACGCCTCCGCGGGCGAGGGCTGGTCCGGCAACCGCACGCAGTCCGGCGACAGCCGCGACAACACCGAGAACACCGCCCAGCGGATGTCCACGATCGACTGTCCTGACGTCGGCAACGAGATCCAGGAGGTTCCGGACAGCGCACGGGCCGAGGTGGACCGTGAACTCGCGGGCATCGACACGCAGATCACAGCGGCGTACCAGAAGTTCGCCGAGTCCAAGCGGCAGTTGGAGCAGGACCCGAACGCGGCACAGAACATCATCCTCGGGCCGCTCGAGTCGAAGAGAAGGGCGGCCATCGACCGGATCACCATCGCCATCGACCGGTCGGCCGACCGCCCCGAAGGCCTCGCCGTGCTGGCGCCGTGCACCCTGCGCGCCGACGACAACCAGAACGACGGCAACAACAACGACGGCAACAACAACGACGGCAATGACGGCAACAACGACGACGGGAACAACAACGACGGGAACAACGACGGCGACGGGCAGCAAGGCAACGACGGTCAGGACCAGGGAGACAACGGCGGTAACGGCGACAACACGGGCAACGGGGGCCAGGCCGGGAACGGTCCCGACGACGACGACTTCGTCGAGATCGAGTCCGTCCAGCCCAACGTCGACGAGCCCCGGCAGCGCCGCGGCGCGTCGAAGGGCACCTTCTCCACCGACTGCGGCGTGAACGAGAACGGCAAGTTCAACCCGGACAACATCATCGTCGCGCCCGGCGTCGCCAACGGCGCCCACCATATGCACGACTACGTCGGCAACCAGGCCAACGACGCCTTCGCCAGCGACCGCGACCTGGCCAGGGGCGACACCACCTGCCGCAACCAGGGCGACCGCTCCACGTACTACTGGCCGGTCCTGCGCGTCCAGAACGGCGCCGACGAACGCGACGCGGGCGACGACGGCGGCGGCAAGGACCAGAACGTGGGCGAGATCCAGACCCCCAGCGAGGTCGAGCTGAAGTTCGTCGGGAACCCGGTCAGCCGGGTCACCGCGATGCCGCGCTTCCTGCGCATCATCACCGGTGACGCCAAGGCGTTCACCAACGGCGACGCCAACGCGAACGCCTCCTGGAGCTGCACCGGCTTCGAGGACCGCCAGCTCACGGACAAGTACCCGCTCTGCCCCGAGGGCAGCAGTGTCGTGCGCACCTTCAAGTTCCAGAGCTGCTGGGACGGTCAGAACACGGACAGCGCCAACCACCGCACCCATGTGGCGTTCGCCCAGGAGGACGGCTCCTGCCCGCAGGGCTTCCAGGCCATCCCCCAGCTCCAGCAGCGCATCGTCTACGACGTGCCGGCCGAGCGGAACTTCGCGATCGACTCGTTCCCCGAGCAGCTCCACAAGCCCATCACCGACCACGGAGACTTCATCAACGTCTTCAACAGGCGGCTGATGGACAAGGTGGTGAACTGCATCAACCGGGGTGCGAACTGCCGCTGACGCGGTAGCCGCACCACCCCCTGTAGACCTGCGCGGTCAGCTCGACTGGTGACCGGAGTGATCTCCGTCCTCGCTCCCCCCACCACCACTACTCCCCGAGTGGTGCGAGGACTCCTCCACGGTCCCGCCGAGCTGGCCGCGCAGCGCTGTGACCACCTTCTTGTCACCGACCGCGACCCACTTCCGGCCAACCAGGTACGTACCGCCGTAGTCGTTGGCCTCGTTGAGCCACTCCCGCTGGCCGCGGTCGGTGCTGAAGGTGGCGAGTACGAACCGGCCGTCGTCGGTCTCGCAGTTGGCCTGGCGGAGCTCGGCCGCCTCCCGGCTCGCGCTGGGGTCGCAGTCGACCTTGGCGGCGAGCTCTTCCAGGCTGCCTTCGGCCGTGTCGGGGACGCTGTCGCCGTCCGTGGTGCATCCGGTCGCGAGCAGGGCCAACACCGCTGCTCCCGCTGCCAGTAGAGATCCCTTGTGCCGTCCGCGCATACGCCCCATCGTGCCCTTTCGGCCCGCCTGGCGAGGGAAAACCGCCAGGTTGCCGTGGCCCCGTTGTCCGCCTTGGTGCCCGTCGTTAACGTGCGCTGCGCACACTCCTGCTGTCGCCCGCGCCACTGTGGAGGAGCACTGATGACGGATCTGCCGCGCCGTACGCTGCTGGGAGCCGCCGGAGTGATCGGCGCCGGGATCGCGCTCACGGGGCACTCCCCCGCGACGGCGGCCCCAGGCCCTGAGGGTCCCGGGGACCGTGAGGACTTCGACACCGGGCCCGCGCGGCGGGCGCTCGGCCGTCTGCTGCCGCACCACGCGGGCCAGTTCACGCTCACGCGCCTGGTGGGCGGCCCGGAGCGGTTCCGGGTCACCGGGTCCACCGGCCGGATCAAGGTCGCCGCCACCGGCCCGGGCGTCGCCCTGACCGGGGTCCACTGGTATCTCAAGTACGTGTGCGGGGCGCATATCTCCTGGTCGGGCAGCCAACTGCGGCTCCCCGGGCGGCTGCCCGCGCCCGGTGCCCCGCTGGAGCGGTCGGCGACCGTCCCGCACCGGTTCGCCTTCAACGACACCCATGACGGCTACACCGCGCCCTACGCGGACTGGGCCCGCTGGGAGCGCCTGATCGACGTACTCGCCCTGCACGGCTGCAACGAGGTGCTGGTCACTGCCGGACAGGAGGCCGTCTACCACCGGCTGCTGAAGGACTTCGGGTACTCCGACGCCGAGGCCAGGGCCTGGCTGCCCGCACCCTCGCACCAGCCCTGGTGGCTGCTGCAGAACATGAGCGGCTACGGCGGCCCGCTCAGCCCCGAACTCATCGGCAAGCGAGCCGACCTGGGGCGCCGGATCGCCGACCGGATGCGTGAGCTCGGGATGCGCCCGGTGCTGCCCGGCTACTTCGGGACCGTCCCGGACGGCTTCGCGGAGCGCAACCCCGGCGCCCGTACGGTCCCGCAGGGCAACTGGGCGGGCCTGAAGCGGCCCGACTGGCTGGACCCGCGCACCGAGTCCTTCGGGCAGGTCGCCGCCGCGTTCTACCGTCATCAAGCCGAACTCTTCGGTCCCGTGAAGCATTTCAAGATGGATCTGCTGCACGAGGGAGGCAATGCCGGGGACGTCCCGGTCCCCGAGGCGGCCCGCGCCGTCGAGACGGCCCTGCGCACCGCCCGCCCCGGCGCGATCTGGGCGATCCTGGGCTGGCAGGCGAACCCGCGCCGCGACCTCCTCGACGCCCTGGACAAGGAGTACCTGCTGGTCGTGGACGGCCTCTCCGACCTGGAGACGGTCACCGACCGCGAGAAGGACTGGGGCGGCGCGCCGTACGCCTTCGGCACCATCCCCAACTTCGGCGGGCGTACGACGATCGGCGCGAAGACCCAGCAGTGGACCGAGCGGTTCACCCAGTGGCGGGACAAGCCGGGCTCCGCCCTGGTCGGCACCGCCTATATGCCGGAGGCGGCCGAGCGCGATCCGGCCGCCCTGGAGCTGTTCAGCGAACTGGCCTGGCGGCGCGATGCCGTTGACCGTGCGGAGTGGTTCAGGGGGTACGCGGATCTGCGGTACGGGGGCCGGGACAAGGCGGCTCGCAAAGCCTTCGCCGCGCTGCGGGACACCGCGTACGAGATCACCAGCGCCGACGGCCGTCCACACGACTCGATCTTCGCGGCCCGGCCGAGCCTGTCGGCCAACTCCGGTACGTACTACGCGACGCACACCCCGGCCTTCGACTCCGGCGACTTCGACCGGGCCTTCGCCGCGCTGCTCGACGTACGGGCGCCGCTGCGCCGCTCGGACGCGTACCGCTACGACCTCACCGACCTGGGCAGGCAGGCGATCGCCAACCGCTCCTGGCAGCTGCTGCCACAGCTGAAGGCGGCGTACGACCGCGAGGACCTGGACACCTTCCGGGCGCTCGCCCGGCTCTGGCTGAAGCTGATGCGGCTGAGCGAGGACATGACCGGGGCGCACCGGGCGTTTCTGCTCGGGCCGTGGCTGGCGGACGCGCGGCGGTCGGCGTCGTCGGCCGCCGAGCGGGAGCAGCTGGAGCGGACGGCCCGGGTGCTCGTGACCACCTGGGCCGACCGGGTCACCGCCGACGGCGGGCGGCTCGCCAACTACGCCAACCGCGACTGGCAGGGCCTGATCGGCGACTTCCATCTGCCGCAGTGGCAGGCGTATCTGGACGAGCTGGAGGACGCGCTGGCGCAGGGCCGCGAGCCCGACTCCTTCGACTGGTACGCGATCGAGGAGCTGTGGACACGGGAGCGCAAGGAGTACCCGGTGCGTCCGGTCGGCGACGCGTACCGCACCGCCCGCCGCGTGCACGACGTGCTGGCCACCGCCCCCTACCAGGGCACGGTCACCGTCACCGCCGAACCGTCGGTCTTCCCGCCTGGCGGCCAGGCACGGGTGCGGGCCGCCTTCCGCAACGTCAACGGGCTGCGGGCCACCGGCAGGGTCGACTTCACGCTCACCGGGCTCGACGCGGAGCCGGACGGTCCCATCTCGCTGCCGTCCGTGCCGCCCGCCGGGACCGGCGAGGCGGCCTGGCGGGCCACGGCCCCGGACGAGCCGCTCACCGACCCGCTGCGGCCGCTGCCGTACGAACTGAGCACACGGTACGGGCCGCAGGGCGAGCGGCCGGTCACCAGCGTGCGGCGGGGCAGCCTGTATGTGGCCGGTCCGCTGGACGCGGGCCTGCGGACGTACACCAACAGCGAGGCGGTCTTCGGGCAGTTGGGCGAGCGGTACGCCATCAACGGCGGAGGCATCGATCTGTGGAAGGGGAGGACGGAGTTCGGCGCGGTCTATCGCGCGGGCGCGCTGCGGGACGGGGTGAGTGTCACCGTGCGCGTGGACGCGCAGGAGGCGACCGGGCCTTGGGCGCGCGCGGGCCTCATCGCCCGCAGCTCCCTTGCCACACCTGGCTCACCGGGCTTCCTCAACCTCGCCGTCACCCCCGCGAACGGCGTCGTCCTCTCGTACGACACCAACGGCGACGGCACGGTGGACACTTATCGGCGCATCACCGGGATCAAGGCGCCGGTGCTGCTGCGGCTCACCCGTACGGGTGGTTCGTACCGCGCGGAGTGCTCGACCGACGGCGGGGACACCTGGCGTACGGTCGCGACGGTGCCGGTGCCGGGCGCGGCGGAGGTCCAGGATGTGGGGCTGTTCATGTCGGCCGCGCACGGCGGGCGTGAGGTGCGGGGCACGGTGGAGTTCAGCGGGTGGCGCATCGTCTGAGGCCCTGGCGAACGGGTGACCATCTCATGATTCGCTCGTTTTGCTGAACGTGAGTTCTCCGGATGTCGCCACGCGCCCCTCCCCCGAATCAGACCCGTCCGACCCGTCCGACCCCACGGTCGATGTGGAGCAGGCCGAGGCCGCACTCGTCGAGCACTACCCGCGCCTGGTGCGCCTGGGTTATCTGGTCCTGCCGCCGTCGCTCGGCCGCAACCGCCGCGTGCTGACCGCGCACTCGCTCACCCAGCGCGCGCTGCCCAGGGGCCGCGTCACGGGCGAGGGCGTGACCGTCCCCGGGCAGGGCGGCGGCCCGCAGGGGCCCGGTGGCGACCCCGGGTACGCGTATGTGCGGCTGCGGGTGCTGCGCGGCGCGCTGCGGGCGGGGCTGCCGCCGCGGCGGATCGCCTGGCCCCGGCGGGCGCAGCTGCCGCCGCTGCTGCCGCAGGTGTGGGGCCTCAGCCTCTTCCCACGCTCGGGCGGCGCCGACGAACTCGCCCTGGACCAACAGCTGTCCACACTGAGCGGCCCCGCGCGCGCCGCGTTCGTGCTGCGCGGTCTGGAGCGGCTGCCGGACACGGAGGTACACAGGCTGCTGGACGCGGCCGGGGTCGTCGACCCGCATGCCGCGCTCGACGAGGCGGACGACATCGAGGCGCCGTACGCGCTGCTCAGGTCCCCGGAGTTCGACCCGTGCTCGCTCCAGGCCAGGCCCACCGACCTGATGCGCCGCCGCCAGCACACCAAGGCCGCGCTCGCCGCGACGGCCGCGGTGCTGGTCTGCGGGGCGCTGCTCGGGCTGCCCGGTGACGGCTGGGGCCCGGACGGGGCCGCGGCACCTCCGTACGCGAAGAACCCGGCGGCCGAAGCGGCCCTCGACCCGGCCAAGTTGACGACCGCGCCGAACGCCGCCTGGCAGGACTCGTCCCGTACCGACTTCTCCGTGTGGCCCGCGCGCGGCTCCCTCACCGACGACAAGGAGCTGCTGCGCCGGGCGCTGGCGGTCTGGGCGCGGCCCGGCGAGTCGGTCCAGGTCTCGGCGACCCCCGGCACTCCGTCCGGGGCGCCCCCGGGCCCCGCGCAGCTGCTGTACGCGGGCGAGGTCGACCAGGCGCGGGTGGTGCTGCTGTACGACGGGCTGCGCATCGTCCGGTACGCCGAGCCGCGCGGCGGGAAGGGCGGGGTCGCGCTGGACTTCGCGCGGGTGGACGGCGCCGACAAGGCGGGCTCCGGTGCCGTGGTGGCGGGCCGCCAGAACGGCAACGTCCGCTATCTGACGGCCCCCTGGGTGCGCGGCACGGCCGTACGCGACCTCCTCACGCCGGACGCGGGACCGAAGACGCTGAAGCGCGCGGCCGACGGTGTCACCGATCCACTCGCCAGCCCCGTACGGGAAGGCGAGTGCCGTACGGTCAACACCCTGGAGCTGCGCGACGCGACCGCGACCCGACTCCTGGCCGACCTCGGCGAGCTCACCCCCGCCCAGCTCACCTGGGGCCGCCCCGAGTCCCCCCGCGACGTGTCCACCGCCAAGGCCCGCGCCAGCTGGTCCGGCACCGCCTGCCTGCTGCCCGCCGTGGGCTCGGGCGGCGTGCGTACGGTGAACTCCTGGCCGTACTCCTACCAGCGGCTGCCCGAGGCGAACGGCACCGCCACCTGGAAGTGCACCAGGGCGGAGACCTGGCGCGGCACCGGCAGCAGGACGCTCGCGCAGTTCCACCCGCCGGGCAGCGAGTCGGGCGCGATCGCTGCGAAGGCCGAGAACTCACCGGCCTGCGGCGCGCGCTCCGCGCGGGTGCTCGCCGGGGTGCTGTGGAAGTCCACGGGCGGCTCCTGGTACGTACTGGCGGCGGGCAGCAAGGACGTCACCTCGGTGACGGCGACGGGCGGCGCCAAGGGCTCGGCCCGGGGCAACGTGCTCGCGGTGCCCGCCGAGGAAGGTGCCCGGGCGGAGCTGACCGGCCGCCTCGCGGACGGGACCGAGGTGAAGGGTCTGCGCTAGAGCCTGATCCGACGGGCAGGCCCTGCTCCCTCCCCACAACTACCTCCCGCTGCATAGTCTTTCTGCAACTTTCACGGGAGGAGTGCGGAGATGCACCCCACGGATCACGCGGACCAGGTGGATCACTACGACGTGCTGGTCGTCGGCGGCACCGGAGTCGACACGGTCGTCCGGGTCGACGCCCTGGAGGTGCCACCGGGCGACTCGGTGTTCGTGCCCCCGGTCCGCGACTACGTCGGCCACACCGGCAACGGCGTGGCGCTCGGCTGGCAGGCGCTGGGGCTCGCCACCAAGTTCATCGACTTCCTCGGCGACGACATCCAGGGCCGGACGATCCTGGAGGCGTACGCCGCGCACGGCCTCGACTTCAGCCATGTCGTCTCGCCGCACGGCACACCGCGCGGCATCAACCTGGTCGACCGCGAGGGCCGCCGCTTCTCCTTCTACGACGGCCGCCACCCGTCCGACCTCCGCCTGCCACGGGACTTCTGGCTGCCATTCCTGGAGCGCACCCGGCACGTCCATCTGTCGATCGTCGGCCACAACCGGGACCTGTACGAGGACATCCACCGCCTGGGCGTGACCAGTTCGACCGACCTGCACGACTGGGACGGCGAGAACCCGCACCACCGTACGTACGCGCTGCACTCCGACTACGTCTTCCTCAGCGCGGCCGCGATCCACGACCGGCTCGACGACGTACTGCGCTCGATCTTGGACGAGGGCCGGGCCCGGCTGGTGGTCGCCACCGACGGCGGCGACGGCTGCCACCTCCTGGAGCGCGGCGAGGCGAAGGTCCGGCACTTCCCCGCGGTACGGCCCGAGCGGCCGGTCGTCGACACCAACGGCGCCGGGGACGCGTTCGTGACCGCCTTCCTGCGGGCGCACTTCGCCGGGGAGCCGGTGGAGCGGTGCGTGCTCGCCGGGTCGGTGTCCGGGGCGTTCGCCTGCGGCAGCGCGGGCACCCACACCGAGTTCATCGACGCGGCGGGGCTGCGCGCCGGATGCGTACGGGCGGCCGTGGACTGGTGAGAGCCCCCGCGTGAGAAACCCGGCGCACAAGGGTGTTGCCACCGCCGTACCCGTCAGTACATTGACGCCATGTCTAACAAGCAGGCCCGGCTTCCCCAGCCCGTCGTGTCTGAGCACGTACCGCTCAAGGCGCGCAAGGTCTCCTTCGCGTGGGAGGAGACGCCACTCCACTGGATTCCCGGCGACCCCTTCACCACGCACACCATCAACGTGCTGCACCTGCTGCTGCCCGCGGGTGAGCGCTGGTTCGTGCACGTCTACAAGCAGGTGCTGCCGTACATCAAGGACGAGCGGCTGCGCGCGGACGTCATCGGGTTCATCGGCCAGGAGGCGATGCACTCGCAGGCCCACGACGAGGTGCTGCCGCACCTCAGGGAGCAGGGCCTGGACCCCACGCCGTACACCGCGCAGGTCGACTGGCTCTTCGAAAAGCTGCTCGGGGACCGTACGCTGCCGCCGGGCAGGGCCCGCGAGTGGTGGCTGATGGAGCGGGTTGCGATGATCGCGGCGATCGAGCACTACACGGCCTTCCTGGGCGACTGGGTGCTGAACGCCGACGCGTTGGACCGGCGCGGCGCCGATCCGACGATGCTCGACCTGCTGCGCTGGCACGGCGCCGAGGAGGTCGAGCACCGCTCGGTCGCCTTCGACCTGTTCATGCACGTGGACGGCGGCTACCGGCGCCGGGCCAGGACCTGGGCGACGGCCTTCAGCGCGCTGGTCTTCCTGTGGCAGCGCGGGGCCCGGTACTTCATGGCCAACGACCCGACGCTGCCCGACGGCAAGGCGTCCCTCCAGGAGTTCTTCGCGAAGGGCAGGCAGGGCGTGCTGCCGACGGCGGGGGCGATGGTCCGGTCCATCCCCCGCTATCTGGGCCGCGCCTACCACCCGTCGCAGGAGGGCTCGACCAGGCAGGCCGTCGCCTATCTCGCGTCGTCGCCCGCCGCACGCGCCGCCGAGGCCCGCGAGAAGGGTGCCGCCTGAGATGCCGCGCACCCGCACGGTCGTCACCCTCGCCGGTGTCGGTGCCGCGCTGCTCGTCAGGCGGGCGATGCGGCGGCGTATCGCCCGCTCGCCGCTGTGGCCGCTGCCCGCCCTTGAGCAGCCGGTCTCCGGCCGTCCACGGGGCCGGACGCTCCGGATGACGGTCACCGGCCGGGACACCGTCGCCGACGGGGTGGTCCAACTACGCCTGGAAGGACGGGACCTGCCCGCCTGGTCGCCCGGAGCGCATCTGGATCTGGTGCTGCCGTCCGGCGCGGTCCGCCAGTACTCGCTGTGCGGCGACCCGGACGACACGTCCTCGTACACCGTGGCGACCCGGCTGATCCCCGCAGCGGAGGGCGGCCGGGGCGGCTCCCGCGAGGTCCACGAGCAGTTGCACGCGGGCACCGAGGTCGAGGTACGCGGCCCCCGCAACCGCTTCCCGCTGGTCTCGTCGCACGCGTACGTCTTCGTCGCGGGCGGCATCGGGATCACCCCGATCCTGCCGATGCTGCGCGCCGCCGAGGCGTCGGGGGCTCAGTGGCGGCTGTTGTACGGGGGCCGGACCCGGGCCTCGATGCCGTTCCTGGAGGAGATCGAGAAGCTGGGCGGTCCGGAGAAGGTGACCGTGGTCCCGCAGGACGAGGCGGGCCTGCCCGACCTGGGCGCGCTGTTCGACGGCGTACCGCAGGCCGCCGCGGTGTACTGCTGTGGGCCCCAGGGCCTGATGGACGCGGTGTCCGCCGCGCTGCCGCCCGGCTGCACCCTGCACCTGGAGCGCTTCACGGCCGCCGGGCCGGTGGCGGACGACGGGCCCTTCGACGTCGAACTCCGGCGCAGCGGCCGGACGATCACCGTCGCACCCGACGAGTCCGTCCTGTCCGCCGTGCGCCGGGAGCTGCCGGACACCCCGTACTCCTGCGAGCAGGGCTTCTGCGGGACCTGCCAACAGCGCGTCCTGGCGGGCGAGATCGACCACCGGGACGAGCTGCTGACCGACGCCGAGCGCGCCGACTCGGTGCTCATCTGCGTGTCACGCGCGAGTGGTGAGGGAATGGTGCTCGACCTGTGAGGTCTGGATCGCACCCCGGACCGTTAAAGTGTTCGTATGACGACCGGGGTGCGCCGCAGGATGGGTGTCGAGGAACGGCGGCAGCAGCTGATCGCCGTGGCGCTCGAGCTGTTCAGCCACCGCTCCCCCGACGACGTCTCCATCGACGAGATAGCCGCGGCGGCCGGTATTTCCCGCCCCCTCGTCTACCACTACTTCCCCGGCAAGATGAGCCTGTACGAGGCCGCGCTGCGGCGGGCCGCCGAGGATCTCGCGGAGCGGTTCGTGGAGCCGCACGAAGGCCCGCTGGGCGCGCGCCTGCTGCGTGTGATGGGCCGCTTCCTCGACTTCGTCGACGAGCACGGCCCCGGGTTCTCGGCCCTGATGCGGGGCGGCCCCGCGGTGGGCTCCTCGGCGACCAACGCCCTGATCGACTCCGTACGCCAGGCCGCGTACGAGCAGATCCTGTCCCACCTCGGCATCACCCGCCCTCCGGCCCGCCTGGAGCTGGTCGTACGCTCCTGGGTCTCGCTGGCCGAGTCCACGGCCCTGATCTGGCTGGACGGCCGCCGCATCCCGCGCCGCGAGCTGGAGTTGCAGCTCGTGCACGACTTCGCGGCACTGGTCGCGGTGAGCGCGGCGTACGACGAGGAGATGGCCGCGATCCTGCGCGAGGTCCTGGCGGCGGAACCGGCGGACGGCCCGTTCGGCGAACTGGTCGCCCGCCTGATCTCACTGGCCCCGCAGCCGGACCGGGTTGCCTGATCGTCGACCATGGTCGGCATGAACGTTTCCTTCCGTCCTGCGATGGACTGCGCAGCCGATCTCGCCCTGCTCGTCGGGCTCTACGACGACGCCGCACGCTGGATGATCGGCCACGGCATCGACCAGTGGAAGCCCGGCGAGAAGGACACGGACCACTTCCGGCGCTGGATACGGCAGGGCGAGGTGTGGCTCGCCGAGGCTGTGGAAGAGGCCGCGGAAGAGGCCGTGGGCGGCTGGGAGTTGTGGTGGGAGGACGTTCCGGCATGGGGCGAGCAACCGCCCGTGGCGGGCTACGTACACCGGCTGATGACCAGCAGCTCGGCCCCGGCCGGGACCGGGCGGGTGCTGCTCGACGCCGCCGAGCGCCGGATCGCGGCGGCGGGACGGCCGTTGGCCCGCCTGGACTGTCTGGCGACGAACCCGCGGCTGCGGGCGTACTACGAAGAAGCCGGGTACGCCGTGGTCGGTGAGCAGACCGCCAAGGAGGGTGCCGGGGGTGACACCTACGGCGTGATCCTGCTGGAGAAACGTCTGGCCGACACGACCGTGCCCCGCGCCCGGAGCAAGTCCGGGGCGGGGCACGGTCGTTCTCGTAGCGGCGGCTAGCGGGTGAACACCGCCACCGTGCGGGCCGGGACCGTGAAGGTGCCCGATGTCGCCTCGTACGAGGCCGACTTCACCGTGGAGTCGGAGCCGTCGGCCTGTACCGGGTGAAGGCTGTAGCCCGTTCCGGCCAGATCCGCGACCTTCTGCGTCTGCTTCTCGGGGGTCGCGTTGAAGACCACGACCAGGTCACCGACCTGCTGGGTGATGACGCCGGGCGTCTCGTCCTTCCCCGACAGCGGGAAGGACAGGGCGCCTTGGACCTGGTCCGCCGTCCGCAGCGAGAAGGACTTCTCGGTGGTGCGGATGCGCAGCAGGTCCTGGTACGCGGCCGACGCGCCCTCGATCTGCGGGCAGCCCGCCGCGGGGACCTTGGTCAGCAGCGGCTTCGCGTAGGACCACTTGTCCTTGTTGTCGGCGGCCGGAGGCAACCCGCGCCCGAAGCCGTTGCCGTCCCGGCAGTCCCAGTGGATGGCGTTGAACCAGTCGCCGCTGTCGTAGGAGTTGCGGTCCAGGGACTTGGAGCGCAGCAGGTCCGTACCGGCCTGGGAGAGCGCGGGCCCCTGCGAGAACGCGGCCGTGCCCATGGCGAGTACCTGCATCCGCGCACGGTCGTCCGCGGACGTGCCCTGCGGCAGCTTGAAGGCGAGTGCGTCGTACAGAGTCTCGTTGTCGTGCGCGTCCGCGTAGGACAGGGCCTCGCCCGGCGCGTCCGCGTATCCGGCCGGGGCGCCGTTGTAGTCGACCTCGTAGCCCTTGACCGTACGACCGCGCGTGTCGGTGAAGGAGTACGAGCGGAGGTTGCCGCTCAGGCCGACCTTGATGAGGTCCTGGTAGTGCAGGAGGCGGGCCTTCTGCTCGGCCGGAGTGCCGTTCTCCTTGGAGGAGTTGGGCTCCGTGTAGAGGCCGGAGGCGAAGCCCTGTACGCCCGGGTCCTCGTCGAACGGGCCGCCGCCGCGGATCGCGTCACGCGACCGGTCGTTGAAGGTGGCGATGCCCGTACCGGCCATGTTCAGCTGCGTGGCCTGGACGAAGCGCGCGTCGTCCGCGACCTCGCCGAAGTTCCAGCCCTCCCCGTACAGCACGATCTTCTTGCCGTCGACGCCGTCCTTGGCGAGGGTCAGCGCGTCCAGCGCCTTGCGCACCGCCAGGATGTTGTCCTTCGGGTGGTGTCCCATCAGGTCGAAGCGGAAGCCGTCGACCTTGTACTCCTTCGCCCAGGTGACGATCGAGTCGACGACCAGCTTGCCCATCATCTCGTTCTCGGGCGCGGTGTTGGCGCAGCAGGTGGAGGTGGCGACCGAGCCGTCCGCAAGCAGCCGGTGGTAGTAGCCGGGCACGATCTTGTCGAGTACGGAGGTGTCGTCCTGCCCGGACGCGGTGGTGTGGTTGTAGACCACGTCCATCACCACCCGCAGCCCGTCCTCGTTCAGCGACTTGACCATCTCGCGGAACTCGACCGTGCGCCGGGTGCCGTCCGGGTCGCTGGCGTACGAGCCCTCGGGAACCGTGTAGTGGTAGGGGTCGTAGCCCCAGTTGTAGGCGTCCTTGCCCGCGACCTTGGCGACGCACTCCTGCTGCTTGGGTGAGTCCGCCGGGTAGGAGGCGAGGTCGCAGTCGACGGTGGCCTGCTTCTTCTCCGGGATGGTGGCGATGTCGAAGGCCGGGAGGAGATGGACGTAGGAGGTGCCGGACTCGGCGAGTTCGCGCAGGTGCTTTGCGCCCTTGGTGTTCTTCTCGGTGAAGGCCAGGTACTTGCCGCGGTTCTTGGCCGTGGCGTCCTCGACCGAGAAGTCGCGGATGTGCAGCTCCTGGATCTGGGCGCCTGTGAGCGGCACGGCGGCGGGCTTCTTCAGCGACGTCCAGCCCTTGGGGGCCAAGCGCTTGTCGGCGAGGTCGGTGATGACGCTCCGCTTGGAGTCGGTGGTCAGGGCGACCGAGTACGGGTCGGTGACCTGGTTGGTGACGAGCTTCTGGACGCTGGGCGCCCACACCTTGACGGCGTACCGGTACGCCTTCCCCTTCCAGGACTTCTTGCCCCTGACGGACCAGACTCCGCTGCCGCTGTCGCGCTTCATGGCGACGGGCTTGCGGCGGCCGTCCAGCTGGAGTGTGACCTGCTGTGCCGTAGGGGCCCACACGCGCAGCGTGGGGCGGCCCTTGCGGTCGAAGGTCGCGCCGAGGTCGGCCTTGGCGGCCTTGCCCGCGTACAGGTCGTCCAGTACGCCCGCGAGCTGCACCCCGGTGGCGGTCAGCACAGCGCCGTTCGCGGCCCGCTGCGTGGCGACGATCTGACCCTTGAGCGCCGTACGGACGCGGTCCCGGTCGCGCGGGTCCACGGAGTAGGCGCGGACGTCGGCCAGGTGCGGGAACTTCTTCTTCTGCGCGTCGGTGAGCGACGTCTCGTTCAGCCGGAGCCACCGCGCGTCGCCTTCGCCGGTGAGCCTGCCGTCCTTGGCAGCGATACCACCGCTGCGCGAGTACAGCAGCTGGGCGGACGCGGCGCTGGAACTGCCGTTCCAGGCAAGGGTGTTCCGGTCGATCCAGACCGCCTCGGCCTTGGTCAGGTCGAGGTCCGCGCCGCCGCCCTTGGGCTGCGGCAGCAGGTACTTCTCCTGACCGCTCAGCATCCACACCTCGTGCCCGTTGGCCTTGAGGTCGAGCGACTGGTCGGACGGGAGGTCCTTCTCGTCGCCCTTGTGCAGGATGTAGCTGAGGGACGTGGCGCCGTCTTCGAGCTCCACCTCATAGACCGCACCATAGGCGTCGGTACGGACCGGCTCCAGGGGCTTGGACCAGTCGGTCGGGTTCGCCGCGCCGGTCCACACGTGCAGACCCCAGCCGTCGTAGTCGCCGTCGGCGCGCTGGTAGTGCAGGACCGCCTTGCTCTCGTCCTGCGGCGGGTAGGCACCGTCGGGCGCCTGGTCCGCCTGCCCGTCCTTGCCCTGCTCGATCCACACCTCGCCGGTCTTGACGAGGTCGACGGTGCGCTCGGGCCCGTCGGCGGTGCCGTCCTTCTCGACGGTGTACGAGACCTCACTGGCCCCCTTGTCCAGCTTGACCCAGGCGAAGGCGCCGTACGCGTCACGGCCGGTGAAGGGGGCGCTGGTGTCGCCGGACTTCAGCTGCCAGCCGTCGTAGTCGCCGTCGGCGCGCAGGTAGTGCACGACCGCGTAGTCGCGCTCGACCGCACCGCCGGGAGCCTCGTCGGCCGGGGGTGCGCCCGCGGTGCTGGTGGCCAGGTCGCTCGCGGTGCGGCCCGCCGAGTCGACGACAACGGCCTTGTAGCGCAGGGCCGTTCCCTCGGCGGCGGTTACCTTGTGGGTGACCTGGTACGGGGCGTGGTCGGCGGAGCCGAGTACCCGCCACTTGCCGTTGCCCTGCTGGGCGGCGAAGACCACGCGGTTGAGGCCGCCGCCCGAGACGTCGGCGGAGACCTCGACGGTGCCGGTGGCGCCCGCCTTGGGAGCCTTCAGGGTGAGCGACGGCTTTGCGGCGGGGGTGCCGACCGGGTCGGCGGCCTGGAGGACGAGCGAGGACAGCGCCGGGACGGTGACCTTGATCTTCTTGTCGGCGCCACTGGTGACGGTGGCCGCAGTGGCCGCGTCGCCCGAACCGCCGTACAGCGTACGGAAGTCCATGCCCGCGGACTCGGTCGTGAGCTCCACGGTCTTGGCGCTGTCGGCGTTGTTGGTGGCCACCACGTACTCGACAAGGCCGCGCTTGGGGGCTTCGGCGTCGATCCGGCTGAAGGCGTACACGCCCTGGCCGTCGGCGGCGTAGCGCTCGGCCTGGATGCCGTCGCGCAGCGCCGGGTGCTCGGCGGTGAGCTTCGACAGTTCGGCGATCTGCCGGTACAGCGGGTGCTTGGCGTCGTACGCGTCCTTGGCGTGGGTGCGGTCCGTGCCGAGCTGGTCGTCGTCCAGGTAGTCCGCGGTCTTCGAGGCGAACAGGGTCTGGCGGGCGTCCTTGTCGCCGCCCGCGCCGGTGAAGCCCTGCTCGTCGCCGTAGTAGACGACCGGGTTGCCGCGGGACAGGAACATCAGCTCGTTGGCGAGCCCGTACCGCTTGACCAGTTCGGCGTCGTCGGCCCCCGCATTGTCCTGCTTCAGGAAGGTGCCGAAGCGGCCCATGTCGTGGTTGCCGAGGAACGACACCTGTTCGTACGCGTTGGCCTTGTCGGTGGTGTACCGGAAGTCCTGCGCGAAGACGTTCGCCAGTCCGGCCGCGGAGCCGCCCTGCGAGGCGTACTGGCGGGCGGCCTCCTGGAAGGGGAAGTCGAGGGTCGCGTCCAGGCGGCCCTCGGTGACGTACTCCGCGTTGATCGCCGGGTCGGCGGAGTACACCTCACCGAACATGAAGAAGTCGTCGCGGCCCTGCTTGGCGGCGTACGCGTCCAGGGTGGTGGCCCACTGGGTCCAGAACTCGGTGTTGACGTGCTTCACGGTGTCGATCCGGAAGCCGTCGATGTCGAAGTCCTCGACCCACGTCTTGTAGATGTTCTCCATGCCCTCGACGACCTCGGGGCGCTCGGTCCACAGGTCGTCCAGGCCGACGAAGTCGCCGTACTGGCTGGACTCGCCCGCGAAGGTGGAGTCGCCCCGGTTGTGGTACATCGTCGGGTCGTTGAGCCAGGACGGGACCTTGAGGTTCTTCTTGGCGTCCGGGACGACGGGGGTGTACGGGAAGGAGTCCGCGCCGACCTTCGGGAACTTCGTCCTGCCATCCGCATAGTCGGCGTCGTCGAACGGCACGCCGTCCTTCGTCAAATAGGGGAAGGCGCCCTTGGAGAGGTAGTCGTAGGACTTCTCCTGGTAGTCGACGACATCGGCGGTGTGGTTGGTGATGACGTCGAAGAAGACCTTCATGCCCTTGGCGTGGGCCTTGTCGATCAGCTTCTCGAGGTCGGCGTTGGTGCCGAAGTGCGGGTCGACCTGGGTGAAGTCGGTGATCCAGTAGCCGTGGTAGCCGGCCGATGCGTCCTTGCCCGCGCCCTGCACCGGCTGGTTCTTGAAGATCGGCGCCATCCAGATGGAGGTGGTGCCGAGGCCCTTGATGTAGTCGAGCCGTTCGGTGATGCCCTTGAGGTCGCCGCCCTGGTAGAAGCCCTTGTCGGCGGGGTCGTAGCCGGTCTTCAGGCGGGAGCCGGTCAGGCCGCCCCGGTCGTTCTTCGGGTCGCCGTTGGCGAAGCGGTCCGGGAGGACGAAGTAGAACTGCTCCCTGGTCAGGTCGTGCCGCGCGGGCTGGGCGGCGAGCTTGGCGTCGGACGGCGGCTTGGGCGGCTTCTTGGCCGCCGCGGGCACGGCCGAGACGAGCGACCCGCACAGGGCGAGCGCGATGACGGCGGTGGCCGCTCTTCGCAGGGTGGGCGGGGGTATCACGGGACGGGCTCTCCTTCGGAGGGTACGGAGCATCCGGCCGCCCCGCGGGGGAGCGCGGGGCGGCCGGAGAGGGGAATCAGCTGCGGAAGGTGTCGTTCAGCGTGACCGTGCCGTCGGACGGCACGGTGGCGGTGCGGTTGTCGCCGCTCTCCCAGGTGACGTTGCCGTTGCCGTCCTTGCGGACGTACTTGTACTGGAAGGACGTGCCCGCGGGCAGCGAGACGTCGAGCTTCCAGACGGGGTAGCTCGCCGGGTCCAGCTTGAGGGCGCCCGCAGGGTTCCAGTCGCCGAGCTCGGAGCGGTTGCCGGTGACGTAGATGTTTTCGCCCCAGGATGTGGTGGCGTTGACGTTGAAGGACGCGCCGGAGACGCCGGGGTCCGGGTCGCCGCCCGATCCCTCGCAGTTCCTGGCGTCCGCGTGCAGGGCGACGGCCGTGTTGGCGCCGAGGGTGGCCGTGAACTGGCCGGAGCCGTTGACCGTGACGCCCTTGCCGCTCTGCACGTCGCAGTAGTCGCCGGCGGGCAGCGAGGTCTGGAAGGTACGGGTCAGCGAGGATCCCTCGTGGTTGATGGCGACGTACGCCTTGTCACCGCGCCCGAAGCCGATCTGGTCGCCGCCGTTGTCCCACCAGTTCGTGACGCCCTGACCGCGCGCCGCGTTCCGGAAACCGACCATCGAGGAGATCTCGCGCCAGTCGTACTGGCACGTCCAGCCGTCCTGGTAGCAGGCGTTGACCGTGCCGCCGTTCGGCGCCCCGGCGTCGAAGTCGGTGAACTCGTAGCCCGAGTGCACGTCCGGGGAGCCGTACGGCCAGGCCAGCATGAAGACGTTGGCCAGGGTGTAGTTCGCCCCGTCCTTGTAGGTGAGGGTGTCCCCGTGGCGCTCGGTGTCGTGGTTGTCCACGAAGACCGCGGACTTGCCGGACTCCATGAAGCCCCAGCCCTCGCCGAAGTTGCTCAGGTCGGAGAGGTTCCCGCCGTTGAAGACCTGCTTGAGGCCACGGGCGTAGCGGAACTCCTGGACGTCGCCGTTGCCGAGGTACTCGCTCGGCGATACGGCCTCGCCCGCGCCGTGGATCGCCTCCTGCTTCCAGTACACGTTCGGGTCGCTCAGCCGGGACTTGATGTCGGCGAGGTCGCCTGCGGGCATGTGCTTGGCCGCGTCGACGCGGAAGCCGTCGACGCCGAGCGACAGCAGGTCGTTCAGGTATCCGGCGATGGTCTTGCGGACGTACTCCTCGCCGGTGTCCAGGTCGGCGAGTCCGACGAGCTCGCAGTTCTGGACGTTGCCACGGTCCTGGTAGTTGTCGCCGATCTCGGAGCGGCAGTCGTCCAGGTCGGCGCCCGAGTAGAGGCCCGGGTAGTCGTACTTGGTGTACGAGGAGCCGCCGGTCCCGGTGCCGGAACCAGACGTCATGTGGTTGATGACCGAGTCGGCGACCACCTTGACGCCCGCGTCGTGACAGGTGTCGACCATGCTCTTGAAGGCGGCGCGGTCACCGAGCGGACCGGCTATCCGGTAGCTGACCGGCTGGTACGCGGTCCACCACTGGGAGCCCTGTATACGTTCCTGGGGCGGCGAGACCTGGACGTAGCCGTAACCGGCCGGGCCGAGCTTCTCGGTGCACGCCGTGGCCACCGAGGAGAACTTCTGCTCGAAGAGGACGGCGGTGACGTCCTTCTCGCCGGGCGGGACGGCCTGCGCGGCACCTGCGGGTGCGACGACCGCGGCCGCGGCGCCCGCCGCGAGGGCGAGTGCGGCGGCGACAGGTCTACGGGATCTGCGGGCCATGTTTCCTCCAGTTGTGGGGGAAGTGCGGGGGATGGTGCAGCCTCGCCCGGCAACGCGCCATGCCCGTAAGGCCTCTGGAGATTTCTTGCTGCAAGTTCTCAGAAAGTTCTTGCGGACGAGACCGTACGATCCCGCCAGGTTCCGGTCAACCCTCTGGACACGCTCTCGTATCAACCCTGAAATCCCGCCCTCACCGGGCTCGCAAGGTCTTCCGCAAGACATTGCAGTGGTGTTACGTTCAACCACGTTCCAGGCCGACCGGTCGAGGGTCCCGGCCGCGCCGGGTCCTACGCGCCCGGCCGGTCGGCCCGGTCACACACGTGGAGTGCGGTCGGCCAGCCGGACACTGGTGGCACCCCACACAGCCGCCTCGCGCACTGTGGCGGTCACACACATCGGCACGTCAGCCAGGTGTCCCTAACGTTTCCGGCCATGACAAGCGCATTCACCCCTTCGCCCGCCCCGGCCGAACTCGCGGGCCGTACCGCCCTGGTGACCGGCGGCGGCAGCGGCATCGGCCGGGCCTGTGCGACCGCGCTGGCCGCCGCCGGAGCACTGGTGCACGTCGTGGACCTCGACGCCGACGCGGCCAAGACGGTGGCCGAAACCGTCGGCGGCGAGGCCCACGCGGTGGACCTGGCCGACCCCGACGCCCTGCGCCGGCTGCCGGCCCGCGCCGACATCCTGGTCAACAACGCCGGGTTGCAGCATGTGGCACCACTGCCGGACTTCCCGCTCGAACGGTTCGAGCTGATCCAGAAGGTCATGGTCACCGCCCCGTTCCTGCTGCTCCAGCGGACGCTGCCGCATATGTACGCGCACGGCTGGGGCCGGGTGGTGAACATCTCCAGCGTCCACGGGCTGCGGGCCAGCCCTTTCAAGTCCGCCTATGTCGCCGCGAAGCACGCCCTGGAGGGGCTGAGCAAGGTCGCCGCCCTGGAGGGCGCCCCGCACGGCGTCACGAGCAACTGCGTCAACCCCGGCTATGTGCGTACCGCCCTGGTCGAGGGACAGATCGCCGCCCAGGCCGACGCCCACGGCATCTCCGAGGAGCAGGTCGTCGGCGATGTGCTGCTCAGCCGCTCCGCGGTCAAGCGGCTCATCGAGCCGGCGGACGTGGCCGCCGCCGTGGTCTGGCTCTGCGGCCCGCACACCGGCCATCTCACCGGCGCCTCACTCCCCCTGGACGGCGGCTGGACCGCCGCCTGAGACGCGTCCCACCGCTCCGCTCCCCCGTCCCCTCCCCACGGAACAACGGTGACTCATCCATGAAGCCCCAGCCCGCCAAGGCCGGTATCGGCCGCGTCATCAGCGCCAGCCTGATCGGCACCACCATCGAGTGGTACGACTTCTTCCTCTACGGGTCGGCCGCCGCGCTCGTCTTCAACTCCCTCTTCTTCCCCGACAGCGACCCCCTGGTCGGCACCCTGCTCGCCTTCCTCACCTACGCGGTCGGGTTCGCCGCCCGCCCGATCGGCGGTCTCGTCTTCGGCCACTACGGCGACAAGATCGGCCGTAAGAAGCTCCTGGTGATCAGCCTGCTGATGATGGGCGGGGCCACCTTCGCCATGGGCCTGCTGCCCACCCACGCGACCATCGGCGTCGGCGCGCCGATCCTGCTCACCACGCTCCGGCTGATCCAGGGCTTCGCGCTCGGCGGCGAGTGGGGCGGTGCGGTGCTGCTGGTCTCGGAGCACGGGGACGACAAGCACCGCGGCTTCTGGGCCTCCTGGCCGCAGGCCGGGGCACCGGGCGGCAACCTGCTCGCCACCGGTGTGCTGGCGCTGCTCGCCACGGTCCAGTCCGACGCGGCGTTCCTGGCCTGGGGCTGGCGCGTCCCGTTCCTGCTCTCCGGCGTCCTGGTGGTGATCGGCCTGTGGATTCGCGTCTCGGTCTCCGAGTCCCCGGTCTTCCTTGAGGCCCAGGCGAAGGCCGCGGCAGAGGCCGCTTCCGACGCTCAGGAGAAGCCACCGGTGGTCGAGGTCTTCCGGACGAACTGGCGCGGGGTGCTGACCGCCATGGGCACCCGCTTCGGCGAGAACATCTCGTACTACGTCATCACCGCCTTCCTGCTGGTGTACGTCACCGTCCAGTTGGAGCTGCCCAAGAGCGACGCGCTGAACGCGGTGCTGATCGGGTCCGCGGTGCACTTCGTGACCATCCCGCTGTGGGGCGCGCTCTCGGACCGGATCGGCCGCCGGGCGGTGACCCTGATCGGGGCGGTCGGCATGGCGGGCTGGGCCTTCGCCTTCTTCACGCTGCTGGACTCCAGGTCCTTCCCGGTGATCGTCACTTCGGTGACCGTGGGGCTGCTGTTGCACGGGGCGATGTACGGGCCGCAGGCGGCCTTCATCTCCGAGATGTTCGACACCAAGGTCCGCTACTCGGGCGCGTCGATGGGCTCCCAGCTGGCCTCGATCATCGGGGGCGCGCTCGCGCCGATCATCGCGGTCGAGCTGTTCAGGGAGTACGACTCGTCGTTCCCGGTCTCGCTCTACCTCTCCGGGGCGGCGCTGGTCACCGTGGTGGCCACGCTGATCGCCCGGGAGACCCGTGGCCGCAGCCTGGCCTCCCCCGTGCGGGCCGCGCCCGACCCGGCGCCGACCGGGGCCGACCCGGCGCGGCCGGATGCGGCGAGGACCGGCTCCGCCGCCGTCGGCGGCTGATCCCACCGGAGACGACCGCCGTATGCTCACCCCCGTGACAGAGGCGGGCAGCGAGCGGCCACCGCACCCCCCGGTGCGGCGGCTGCTCGACCTGCTGGCCCAGGGCGCCCCGGCCGAG
>NZ_JAZGRL010000002.1:1590701-1662758 GCF_046540415.1 Streptomyces sp. E11-3
GGGGGGCCCGGGGGTGGCGGCCCCCCCCCCCCGCGGCAGGGGGATCGTCACACTGCCCACCAGACGGTGCTGTCGGCCGGCAGCTCCACCTCGGCGTCGCCGGTCAACGGCTCGGCGCTGGCCAGCAGTTGGCGGCCGGGACGCGGGATGCGTACGGCCTCACCGGTGGTGTTGGCGGTGCAGACGAACGAGCCCGCACGGCGGAAGGCCAGCACGCCCTCGGGGGCGTCCAGCCACTCGACCACGTCGCCCGCGCCCAGTGCGGGCTGCTCGCGGCGTACCGCGAGGGCGCTGCGGTACAGCTCAAGGGTGGAGTCCGGGTCGCCGGTCTGTGCCTCGACGCTCAGGTCGGCCCAGGCCGCGGGCTGCGGCAGCCAGCTGCCGCCGGTCCCGAAGCCGTACGAGTCGCCCTCGACGGTCCACGGGATCGGCACCCGGCAGCCGTCGCGGAAGCCGTCCTGGCCGCTGGCCCGCCAGAACGACGGGTCCTGGCGTACCTCGTCGGGCAGGTCGGTGACGTCCGGCAGGCCGAGTTCCTCGCCCTGGTACAGGTAGGCGGAGCCGGGCAGCGCCAGCATCAGCAGGGTCGCGGCGCGGGCCCGGCGCAGGCCGAGTGCGCGGTCGCCCGCCTCGCGCAGCTGGGTGCCCAGGCCCGCGGGGTTGGCGAACCGGGTGGCGTGCCGGGTGACGTCGTGGTTGGAGAGCACCCAGGTGGCGGGGGCGCCGACCGGGCGCATCGCGCCGAGCGAGGTGTCGATGACCTCGCGCAGTTCGGCGGCGTCCCAGTGGGTGCCCAGGTACTGGAAGTTGAAGGCCTGGTGCAGCTCGTCGGGGCGTACGTAGTGTGCGGTGCGCTCCACGGTGGGCGTCCATGCCTCGGCGACGGCGATCCGGTCGCCGGGGTACTCGTCGAGGATGCGGCGCCAGCTGCGGTAGATCTCGTGCACGCCGTCCTGGTCGAAGAACGGCATGACGTCGTTGCCGAGGAGCTTGAGCTGCTCGCCGTCGCCGCCGATGTCCGGCAGGCCTTCGGCCTTGACCAGGCCGTGGGCGACATCGACCCGGAAGCCGTCGGTGCCCATGTCCAGCCAGAAGCGCAGGATCGAGCGGAACTCGTCGGCGACGGCCGGGTGCTCCCAGTTGAAGTCGGGCTGCTCGGGCGCGAACAGGTGCAGATACCAGTCGCCGGGCGTGCCGTCGGGGTTGGTGGTACGGGTCCAGGCGGGTCCGCCGAAGATGGACTCCCAGTCGTTGGGCGGGAGTTCGCCGTCGGTGCCCTTCCCGGAGCGGAAGTGGTAGCGGTCGCGCAGCGCCGAGCCCGGGCCCTCCTTGAGGGCGCGCTTGAACCACTCGTGCTGGTCGGACGAGTGGTTGGGCACCAGGTCGACGATGATGCGCAGGCCCAGTTCGTGGGCGTCGCGGATCAGCGCGTCGGCGTCCAGGAGGGTGCCGAACATCGGGTCGATCGCCCGGTAGTCGGACACGTCGTAGCCCGCGTCGGCCTGCGGCGACGCGTAGAACGGGCTCAGCCATACGGCGTCGACGCCGAGGTGACGCAGATACGGAAGTCTGCTGCGTACGCCCTCGAGGTCGCCCATGCCGTCGCCGTTGCCGTCGGCGAAACTGCGCGGATAGACCTGGTAGATGACCGCGTCCCGCCACCAGCCTGGGCGGTCGGCGGTGCTGCGGTCGGCAGCGGCGTCCGTACCGGCGGTGGCGTCAGCGAGGTGCTGGGTCATGGCATCCCTGGGTGTGGTGATGGTGGTGGGGCCGCGACCGGTCCGGAGGTGGTCCGGACCGGCGCGGCCGACGTCTGGTTCGTACGGATGGAAAGGGACGTGGCGGGGGACTCAGCCCTTGGTTCCGCCGGCGGTGAGTCCGGCCACCAAGTTGCGCTGCACCAGGAGGAATATCAGGCCCGCGGGGACCGTGATGATGACCGCGGAGGCGGCGAGGTAGCCCCACTCCGCCTTGTGCTGGCCGATGAAGCTCTGCAGTCCCACGGAGAGCGTGAGCATCGCGTCGCTGCTCAGGAAGGCCCGTGCGAAGGCGACTTCACCCCAAGCGGTGATGAACGAGTAGAACGCGGTGACCGCCAGGCCGGGCTTGGCCAGCGGCAGGATCAGCCGGTAGAAGGTGCCGAACGGGGTGAGTCCGTCGACCCGCCCTGCCTCGTCGATCTCGTGCGGGACGGTGTCGAAGTAGCCCTTCATCATCCAGGCGCAGAACGGCACCGACACCGAGCAGTACGTGAGGATCAGGCCGACGTAGGAGTCGAGCAGCCCGAAGCCGCCGAGGATGTTGTAGAGGGCGACGATCAGCACCGCCACCGGGAACATCTGGGTGACGAGCAGCACCCACATCAGCGACTTGTGGCCGGGGAAGCGCATCCGCGAGATGGCGTAGCCGGTGGAGGCCGCGATGAAGACGCCGAGGACGGTGGTGCCGCCGGCGACCAGGACCGAGTTGGCGAACCAGCGCGGGAACTCCGTCTCGGTCAGTACGTAGGTGTAGTTGCTGATCTCCAGGCCGCCTTCGGCGCTGGTCGGCGTGGTCCAGCCGTTCCGGCCGCGCAGCGAGATGAAGACCATGTAGGCGATCGGGAAGACCGCGACCAGAGCCGCGACGATCAGCCCCAGGTGCAGTCCCAGCGAGGCCAGCGGGGACCGCTCGTCGCGGCCGCGGACCTTGCGGGGCGCGCGGGGCGGCTGGGGCGGGGTGTGCGAACGGCCGTGTGCCGACGGCTGGGCACTGTCGTGCCGGGATTCGGTCATCGCGCTCACTGGGTGGCCTCCTGACGGTTGAGCAGGCGCCGGTAGAACACGGCGAACACCAGCAGCATGGAGAGGATGATGATTCCGTAGGTGGCCGCGCCGGCGTAGTCGCGCACCGAGCCGAAGGCGAGCCGGTAGGCGTAGGTCACCAGGATCTCGCTGTTCATGGCGTTGGCCTCACCGAGCATCAGATAGATGATCGGGAACATGTTGAAGGTCCAGATGGTGCCGAGCAGGATCACCGTGGAGCTGACGGGCTTCAGCCCCGGCAGAGTGACATGCCGGAACCTCTGCCAGGGGGTCGCGCCGTCCATCTCGGCGGCCTCGTACTGGTCGCTGGAGATGGACTGCAGTCCGCCGAGGATGGCGACCATCATGAAGGGGACGCCCAGCCAGACGTTGACGCCGATGACCGCGACCTTCTGGGTGAAGGTCTCGCCGAGCCAGTCGACGGGGGCGAAGCCCAGTTTGCCGAGCAGGGCGTTGAACACGCCGGACTCGCTGTTGTACATCATGCGCCAGATGTAGGTGGCGACGAACGGCGGGACCGCCCAGGGCAGGATCAGCATGACCCTGTACAGCGAGCGGCCCTTGAGCTTGCGGTTGAGCAGCATGGCCAGGCCCAGGCCGATGGTGTAGTGGAAGAACACGCAGGACGCGGTCCACACGACCGTCCACCACAGCTTGGGGTAGAACTCGCCGTCGGCGCCGGACAGGATCCGCCAGTAGTTGTCGAGGCCGATGAACTCGTAGGTCGCCGGGATGGTGGTCTCACCGAGCTGCTTGGCGACGTTCAGTTCGTTGGCGTCGGTGAAGGACAGATAGATCCCCCGGCCCAGGGGATATCCGATCAGCACGCCGATCACCAGGACCACCGGCAGCACCATGGCCCAGGCGTACCAGTACCGGTCGTAGGAGCGCTTCATGCGGGTGAGAAGCCCAGCCTTGGAAGACCCAGACGTGGCGGACCCAGTCGCCTGCGCGGGCTGTGCGGTGGCTTTCTTCATGGTTTCCCTGCTTGTGTACGGCTCTGGTCCGGCCCGGCAGCGTCAGGACTGCCGGGCCGGACCAAAGAGGCCTACTTGGTCGAGTAGTCCTTGAGGGACTGCACGTTGGACTTCCACTTGTCGGCGGTGGCGTCCAGGCCCTTCTCAACAGAGGTGTTGCCCTTGAGGGTCTCGATGTACTGCTTGGTCCACTCGGCGAACATGTCGCTGACCCCGGCGACGTTGGGGCGCGCGGTGGCGTCGTCCAGTACGTCCTTGAAGGCGCCCTTGATCGGGTCGGAGATGACCGCGGGGGTGTAGGCGTCGTCGCGGGTCGGCAGCACACCGGTCTCGGTGGCGGCGGTCTCCTGCGACTTCTTCGAGGTCATGAAGGCGACGAACTTCTGGGCCGCGGTCTTCTTGGCGGCGCTGGAGCCGTTGTAGACGACGAGGTTGTGGCCGCCGGTCGGGGTGCCCGCCTTGCCGCTGGAGCCGGCCGGGACCGAGGCGATCCCGAGGTTCTCCTTCTCCTTGAAGGCCTTGCCGGTCAGGTCGTCGGCCGTGGACCACGGGCCGTTGATGACCATGGCGACCTTGCCGTCCTTGAAGGCGGCCTGCATGTTGTTGTAGCCGTCGGTGTAGTCCGG
Organism: Streptomyces sp. E11-3; assembly: GCF_046540415.1. Taxonomy (NCBI): domain Bacteria; kingdom Bacillati; phylum Actinomycetota; class Actinomycetes; order Kitasatosporales; family Streptomycetaceae; genus Streptomyces; species Streptomyces sp. E11-3. The sequence goes on from NZ_JAZGRL010000002.1 coordinate 1,595,109, forward strand.
CTTGACGGCCACGCCGTCCTCGATCAGGTCCATCACGGTCTGGACGGCCTTGTTGCCGGCCTTGTCGTTGACGGTGATCTTCTCGCCCTCGACGTCGACCATCGAGCCGCCCTCGCCGTACAGGAAGGGCAGGGCGAAGTAGCTGTCCGGGTTGAGGTAGATACCGTCGACGCCGGTCTTCTTCTTGATGGTCTTGGCGGCCTTGGCGAGCTCGTCCCAGGTGGTGGGGGCCTCCACACCGGCCTCGTCGAAGATGTCCTGGTTGTAGAGCAGGGCGAGGGCGTCGGTGACCTGGGGTACGCCGTAGAGCTTGCCGTCGACCTTGGCGCCTTCGACCAGGCCCTTCTTGAAGGAGTCGAGTTCCTTGACCGCGTCGGTGCCGTCCAGCGGGGCGAGGTACTGGTTGGCCGCGAGCCCGGCCGTCCAGCCGACGTCGGCGCGCAGCACGTCGGGCGCCTTGCCGGCCTGCGCGGCGGTCTTGTACTTCTGCTCGGCCTCGGCGAACGGGACGTTCTGGTACTTGACCTTGATCCCGTCGTTCGCCTTCTCGAACTCCTTGACGAGCTTCTTGTAGGTCGGCGCCTCGTTCGTGGCATCCGAGGTGTCCCACCAGGTGATGGTGACCGGGCCGCCGGCCTTGTCGCCACTGTCGCTGTCGCCACCGCAAGCCGTTGCCGCAAGCGCCAGGCTCGCGATCATCGCGGTGGCCGCTATGCCACGCCGCATGTGAACTCCTTCAAAGGTCCCCGGAACGACGGAGGCGAGCGTGCCTCCCGCTTACCGCGCCCTCGCGGCGCCGGGTTCGGCAGGAACGTAACAACGATGAAAGCCGACCGAAAGACCTTGCGGCAATTTTCTGCAAGACGGGTTGATCGTTACCTTCGCGTGTCCGGAAGGTTGCCACCAGATCGCTTGACAGTGGTGACAGCACGGGACCAGAGCTACGCAAGGGCCTGCAAGGCACCCCGCAAGGGCTTGCAGAGACGACGTGGGGCCGACGCAGGGCCGCTTCGGGGCCGTGCGCTCCCCGGCATTTGGTGGGCAATCCGCCCTGTGACCGGTACAGTCCAGCTCTGTGACCGCACGGCTTGCCGACATCGCAGCCCAGGCGGGGGTCAGCGAAGCCACAGTCAGCCGCGTGCTCAACGGCAAGCCCGGTGTGGCCGCGGCCACCCGCGAATCCGTCCTGGCCGCACTCGACGTGCTCGGCTACGAACGGCCCACCCGGCTGCGCAGGCGCAGCGCGGGGCTGGTCGGCCTGATCACACCCGAGCTGGACAACCCCATCTTCCCGGCGCTCGCCCAGGTCATCGGCCAGGCCCTCACCCGCCAGGGGTACACCCCCGTACTGGCCACCCAGACACCCGGCGGCTCCACCGAGGACGAGCTCACCGAGATGCTGGTGGACCGCGGGGTCTCCGGGATCATCTTCGTCTCCGGACTGCACGCCGACACCAGCGCCGACATGGAGCGCTACGAGCAGCTGCGCGGCCAGGGCGTGCCGTTCGTGCTGGTGGACGGCTTCTCGCCGAAGGTGCGGGCGCCGTTCATCTCGCCCGACGACCGGGCCGCGATGCAGCTGGCCGTCACCCACCTCGTGTCGCTCGGCCACACGGAGATCGGGCTCGCGCTGGGCCCGCAGCGGTTCGTGCCCGTACAGCGGAAGATAGAGGGCTTCGTCAAGGCGATGCGCGAGCAGCTCGGCCTGCCATCCGACGACGTCGCGGAGCGGCTCGTCCAGCACTCCCTCTACACGCTTGAGGGCGGCCAGGCCGCGGCCGCCGCCCTGATGGACCGGAACTGCACCGCCGTCGTCTGCGCCAGCGACATGATGGCCCTCGGCGCCATACGAGCGGCCCGCCAGCGCGGCCTCAGAGTGCCGGACGACATCTCCGTGGTCGGCTTCGACGACTCCCCGCTCATAGCGTTCACCGACCCCCCGCTGACCACGATCCGCAAGCCGGTGCCCGCGATGGGCCAGGCGGCCGTGCGCACCCTGCTCGAGGAGATCGGCGGGACGCCCGCGCCGCAGAGCGAGTTCGTGTTCATGCCGGAGCTGGTAGTACGTGGTTCAACGGCTTCCGCGCCCAGGACCTCATAGCCCTGTGGGGTACCCACGGACAGTGGGGCACGGGCACCTAGGGGGATGTCCGGAACGAGACTCGTCCCTAGGGTGTAGGACGTGCATTCACGAACCAACCGAGGGATGATCAGACGGCGGGCTACTTCTGGCAGACTTTTGCTCCATGGGTGAGACGACTGTGACAGCACTGGAAGGCCGGACGGCAGCCGCGTCACCCGACGTCGACGAAGAACAAGGCCGCCCGGCACAGAGTTTTATGCGGCGCCTGCGCACTCAGCGTCGGCCGCGCCTGTGGTACGAGCTGGCCCTGATCGCGGTGAGCTACTGGCTCTACTCGCTGGTACGCAACGCGGTGCCGGAACAGAAGTCCGAGGCGATGCGCAACGCCGACTGGATTCTGAGCGCCGAGCACTCGATCGGCCTGGCCTTCGAGCAGAGCGTCAACCACGCCGTCAACTCCGTGACGTGGCTCATCGTCGGCATGAACTACTACTACGCGACGCTGCACTTCATCGTGACGATCGGTGTCCTGGTCTGGCTCTACCGCCGCCACCCCGGGCGGTACGCCGCCACCCGCACGGTGCTGTTCGTGACCACCGGTATCGCCCTGGTCGGCTTCTATCTGTTCCCGCTGGCGCCGCCGCGGCTGATGGAGGGCCATGACTACATCGACACGGTCCTGGTCCATCAGACCTGGGGCTCGATGGCCTCCGGCGACCTGAAGGAGATGACCAACCAGTACGCGGCGATGCCGTCGATGCACATCGGCTGGTCGCTGTGGTGCGGCCTGACCATCTTCGCGCTGGCGCGGGTGCCGTGGGTGCGGGTGCTCGGGCTGCTCTACCCGGTGGCGACCCTCGTCGTGATCGTCGCGACGGCCAACCACTTCTGGCTGGACGCGGTGGGCGGCATCCTCTGCCTCGCCGTCGGGTACGCGGTGGCCTACACGTGGTACGGGGCACTGCCGCACCGGCTCTCGCGCGAGGTACCACCCGCGCCCCAAAGGGGCGCGGGGCTGTGTCGATCTGCGGCTCCGCCGCGTGGGCGCGACAGCCACGACGCGCCCGCGGACAGCTACGCCCCGTAGAACAGCTCCTCCACCACCGCCCGCGCCCTGCGCGTCGTACGCCGGTAGTCGTCCAGCATCTCCCCCACCGTGCCGGGGTCGTACCCCAGGTAGCGGGCCACCGCCGCGAGCTCCCGGCCGCCCGCCGGGAAGGTGTCGCCCGCGCGGCCGCGGACCAGCATCACCGCGTTGCGCACCCGCGTGGCCAGCACCCACGCCTCGTCGAGGATCGCGGCGTCCTCGGCGGAGATCAGCTCAGCGGCACAGGCCGCGGCCAGCGCCGTACGGGTCCGCGTGGTGCGCAGCCCCGGCTCCACCCAGCCGTTCCTCAGCTGGCAGAGCTGTACGGTCCACTCGACGTCCGAGAGGCCGCCGCGGCCGAGCTTGGCGTGCAGCGTGGGGTCGGCGCCGCGCGGCAGCCGCTCGGCCTCCATCCGGGCCTTCAGACGCCGGATCTCGCGTACGGCGTCGTCGCCGAGGCCCTCGGCCGGGTAGCGCAGCGGGTCGGCCAGCTCCATGAACCGGCGCCCCAGGTCCGCGTCGCCCGCGACCGGCTCGGCGCGCAGCAGGGCGTGGCTCTCCCAGACCTGGGACCACCGCCGGTAGTACGCCTCGTACGACTTCAGGGTCCGCACCAGCGGCCCGGTCTTGCCCTCGGGGCGCAGGTCGGCGTCGATGAGCAGCGGCGGGTCGGCGCTCGGCACCTGCAGCAGCCGCCGCATCTCGGAGACCACGGTGTTCGCGGCCTTGGCCGCCTCCTGCTCGTCGACGCCCTCGCGCGGCTCGTGGACGAAGAGCACATCGGCGTCCGAGCCGTAGCCGAGCTCGTGCCCGCCGAAGCGGCCCATGGCAATGATCGCGAACCGGGTGGGCAGCTCGTCGCCCCAGCCCTCGCGGACGACGGCCCGCAGGGTCCCGGCAAGAGTCACCGCCGTCAGGTCCGACACGGCGTCCCCGACCCGGTCCACCAAGGCGCCGGGGTCCTCCTGGGCGGGGTGCTCGTCGGTGCCGTACGAGCCGATGAGGTCCGCGGCCGCGGTGCGGAACAGTTCGCGCCGCCGTACTCCACGGGCCGCTGTGACGGCCTGTACGGCGTCGTCGGCCCGGCCGACCGCGGACAGGACCTCCTGTTCCAGATGGGCGTGGTCGCGGGGCTCCAGGCCACGGGGATCGCCGAGCAGGGCCACCGCCTCGGGGGCGCGCAGCAGCAGGTCGGGGGCGAGTCGTCCGGCGGACAGCACCCGGGCCAGGTTCTCCGCCGCCGCGCCCTCGTCGCGCAGCAGCCGCAGGTACCAGGGGGTCTTGCCGAGCGCGTCGGAGACCTTGCGGAAGCCCAGCAGGCCCGCGTCCGGGTCGGCGGAGTCCGCGAACCAGCCGAGCAGCACCGGCAGCAGGGTGCGCTGGATCGCGGCCTTCCTGCTCACCCCGGAGGCGAGGGCCTCCAGGTGGCGCAGGGCGGCGGCCGGGTCGGCGTACCCGAGGGCGACCAGGCGCTCGCGGGCGGCGTCGGTCCGCAGCCGGATCTCGCCCGGAGCGAGCTGGGCGACCGCGTCGAGCAGCGGCCGGTAGAAGATCTTCTCGTGCAGGCGGCGGACCACCGACGTGTGCTTGCGCCAGGCGCGGTCCAACTCGGCGACCGGTTCGGTGCGCAGGCCGAGCGAGCGGCCCAGGCGCCGCAGGTCGGCCTCGTCCTCGGGCACCAGGTGGGTGCGGCGCAGCCGGTGCAGCTGGATGCGGTGCTCCATGGCGCGCAGGAAGCGGTACGCCTCGTCCAGCTGCCCGGCGTCCGCGCGGCCGACATAGCCGCCGTCGGCCAGGGCCTTCAGGGCGTCGAGGGTGGTACCGCTGCGCAGCGAGGTGTCATGGCGCCCGTGCACCAGCTGGAGCAGCTGGACGGCGAACTCGACGTCCCGCAGCCCGCCGGGCCCGAGCTTGAGCTCTCGCTCGACCTCGGCGGCCGGGATGGTGGCGACCACCCGGCGGCGCATCCGCTGCACATCGGGGACGAAGTTCTCCCGCTCGGCCGCCTGCCACACCAGCGGGGCGAGCGTGGCGACGTACTCCTCGCCGAGCTCGGGGTCGCCCGCGACAGCCCGCGCCTTGAGCAGCGCCTGGAACTCCCAGGTCTTGGCCCAGCGCTGGTAGTAGGCGAGATGGCTGGAGAGCGTACGCACCAGCGGACCGTTTCTGCCCTCGGGCCGCAGATTGGCGTCCACCGGCCAGATGGTGCCCTCGACGGTCGTCTCGGAGCAGATCCGCATCAGGTGGGCGGCGAGCCGGGTGGCGGCCTGCATGGCCTTGCCCTCGTCGGCGCCCTGCGCGGGCTCCCCCACGAAGATGACGTCCACGTCCGATACGTAGTTCAGCTCGTGGCCGCCGCACTTGCCCATCGCGATGACCGCGAGACGGCACGCGGCGTCGTCCGCGGGCGCGGCGGCGCGCGCGATGGCCAGCGCGGCGCGCAGCGTGGCCGTCGCCAGGTCGGCCAGCTCGGCCGCGGTCTCGGCCACGTCCGTGGTGCCGCAGACGTCACGGGCCGCGATGGACAGCAGGCAGCGGCGGTAGGCGACCCGCAGCGACACCGGGTCGGTGGCCGCCGCCAGGCCGTACTCGAACTCCTCGACGCCCGGGTGCAGATCGGACGGCTCATACGTCACCAGGGCCTGCCAGTCCCGAGGGTGGCGGGCCAGGTGGTCGGCGAGCGCCGCGGAGGCGCCGAGCACGCCGAGCAGCCGGTCCCGCAGCGGCTTCGCGGAGACCAGCGTGTCAAGGAGCACCTGGCGCTCGTCGGCGGGCTGCGCCTCCACCAGCCGCACCAGCCCGAGCAGCGCCAAGTCCGGGTCGGCGCACGCCCCGAGCGCGTCCAGCAGTACGGGGTCGGCGCGCACCGGGCCCAGCTCCGGTGTGTCCAGGAGCCGCTCGGCGGACGAGGGGTCGGTGAAGCCGTGCCGCAGCAGCCGGGTGAAGGTACTGCTTCTGCGCCCGCCCGCGGTCATGGTCCGGCCTCCCGTTCGCTCACACGTGTGGCCTGAGCCTAACCCCAGTGGCCAGCCGGGGACCCGTCGTACGTGCGGAGTCTGCGCAGGCGAAGGCGGGCTATCGCTGGTCTACTCGGTAGTGCCGCGCAACAGTTCCACCACCCCCACCCCCCAGGGAACGCACCATGCACTACACCCTCGAAGTGATCCCGCTGCCCGTCTCCGACGTCGACCGCGCCCGGGACTTCTACCGCGACAAGCTGGGCTTCCACGTCGACATCGACGCCGAGGTCGCGGAAGGCCTGCGCATCGTGCAGCTGACCCCACCGGGCTCGGGCTGCTCGATCGCGCTCAGCGAGCAGCTCTGGGACATGATGGAGGGCCCGAACCCGGCGCCCGGCTCGTACCAGGGCCTCCAGCTCTGCGTCTCCGACATCAAACAGGCCCGCGCCGAACTCGTCGAACGCGGCCTGGATGTGTCGGAGCCGGTGGTGTTCGTGCCGCAGGACGGCGGCACGTTCATGTACTTCAAGGACCCGGACGGCAACGGCTGGGCGATCCAGGAGTACCGCACCCGCGCCACCCAGCCGCTGCGCGACGTGATCCCGGCCTGACCGTGCTGCCGGTGCGCGCGCCGCACCGGCAGCAGCGGGCGGATGGCCACCCACTCCGCGTCCGTCAGGTCCAGCGTTGGTAGTTGCCCTTGTTGCAGGCCTTAGTCCGGACAGTGGTTCCAGTAGATCCGCTGCTGTCCAGGCAGCGGCCGGTAGCCTTGTTCTTCAGCTGCCATCCCTGGGAGTTCTTGGTCTCATACCAGCGCTGGTAGTTTCCACCGTTGCACTTGAGGGCGTAGACCCCACCCTTGCTATTGCTGTCCAGGCAGAGTTCCCCGGTGAACCGCCTGGTTTTCATTTCCCAAGCGTCGCCCTTCTTGTACTCGTGCCACTTGGCACCAGCGACCTTGCAGGAGCCAGTCAGGATCTGCTTCGGGTGTGCGATCACCAGGCAACCGCCGTTGGCCTTGTTCTTCCAGGTGACCTGTCCGTCAGCAAGAGCAGGCGTTGCCGTTGCGGTCACGATCACAGGGACCGCGACTACCGCCGCGAGTATCTTGCCAAGTCGACGCTTCTTCATTTTGATCCTCCCCATTGCCAACCCTGGCCCTCCAGGCTGCTGGTCATGCAGCCTGTTCTGCGGACTCACGGTTGTGATCTTGGAAGCGACCCTACATGACCTCCGTCGGAGGTCATGTACGAGGCAGGGGCCCGCGTAGTGGGTCGGAACCGACGTGCGAGACTCGTTGGGCTACCGCGCCTCGTACCCTGGAGAACCCGTGATCGGAATGGCTGCTTCCACGCAGGAAACCGTCATGAGCGGTACGCTGCTAGCCGCCGTCCCCATTGCCCTCATAGCCGGGTTGATATCGTTCTTCTCGCCCTGTGTGCTGCCACTAGTTCCTGGTTACCTGAGTTATGTGTCCGGGCAGTCCCTCGCGGACCTGACGGACGAGAGGGGCGGGCACTCACGAGGGCGGGTGCTGGCCGGATCGATACTGTTCGTCATCGGCTTCTCTGTTGTCTTCGTGACGCAGGGCGCGTTCTTTGGGTACTTCGGCCAGACCCTGCTGGAATATCAGCAGACCGCGAACATTGTGCTGGGCATCTTCACTATTCTGCTCGGACTGGTCTTCATGGGCCTGTTCCCTGGTTTTATGCAGCGAGAGATCCGGAGCCATCGCCGCCCTGCGGCAGGGCTGATCGGCGCCCCCCTGCTCGGCTTCGTCTTCAGCCTCGGCTGGGCTCCCTGCGTTGGCCCGACCCTGGCGACCGTCAACGCGCTGTCCTTCAGCGAGGGAAGCGCTGAGCGTGGTGCCCTGCTGGCCATCTTCTACTGTCTGGGCCTCGGCATTCCGTTCCTGCTGACAGCGCTCGCCCTTCGCCGCGCGATCGGTGCGTTCGGATGGGTCAAGCGGCACTACAAATGGATCATGAGGTTTGGCGGGGGCGTCATGGTCGTCGTCGGTATCTTGCTGACCACCGGGGCCTGGGCCTACCTCACCAATCAACTTCAAGTGTGGCAGAGCGGCTTCACGCTAGGGATCTAGGTGTATTGCTCACGAGCGTTGTTGACATTGGCCGGGCTTGATCATGGCGAAGACCTCCGGTGTGGTGGAGCTGTCTGGGAACGCACCACGCGGAGGTCTTCGTGTCCCACCGTAATCCCCGGCTGACCGTCTTTGGCAGGCGACTGCTGGTCGAGCGCGTCTGTTCTGGCCGCCCGGCCTCGACCGTGCACTGCGTTCTGGCCCGTCACCGGCTCAACCGCCTGTCCTGGCTGGACCGTCCGAACGGCACGGTGATCCGCCGCTACGAACGCGAACGCCCCGGCGAACTGATCCACGTCGACGTGAAGAAGCTCAGCCGGATCCCCGACGGCGGCGGCCACAAGGTCCTGGGCCGCCAGGCCGGCCGAGCCACCCGCAGCCGGATGGGCTTCGACTACATCCACTCCGCCGTCGACGACCACTCCCGCCTCGCCTACAGCGAGATCCACCCGGATGAGAAGGTCGCGACCTGCGCGGGCTTCCTCACCCGCGCGGCCACGGCATCACCCGCATCGAACGGGTCCTCACCGACAACGCCTGGGCCTACCGCAAGAGCCTGGCCCACCCGCGTCAACAACCCTGCGGGTCAATACACCTATGGCCTGTCCTGCCGTTGTCCTGTTCTTGTCCCGACTGTCCGGAGTGGCGGGCGGGTAAGGGTGCGCGCGGTGGACGAGAACGGTACGTCGGAGGTGGCAGAAGCGCTGGCGGGAGAAACGCGGGCTGAGCGTGGTCGAGTTCGCCGAGGCAGTCGGGTACGGCGAGGACCTGGTACGGAAGGTGGAGCGCGGGGCGCGGATTCCGAGAGCGGAGTACCTGGACAAGGCGGACGAGGTCTCCGGGGCGAACGACTTCATCTCCGCGATGAAGGAAGAGATGGCCAAGGCCCGGTACCCGAGGAATGTCCGGGAGTTGGCGAAGCTGGAGGAGCGGGCGGTTGAGATGCCCCTGTACAGCAACCACAACGTGCATGGGCTGTTGCAGACGAAGGAGTACACACAGGCGCTGCTCAGCGTGCGGCGGCCCGCGTACTCGCGAGGTGAACTGGAGCGGATGGCGGCAGGACGCATGGACCGTCAGTCGATCTTCGAGAGATCACCTGCTCCTGAACTCGGCTTCATTCAGGAAGAGGTGACTCTTCGGCGGTTGAGCCGAGCGCGCCGGGAGCTGTCGATGCGTGGTCACGTGACCACGCATGGTGGGGTGGCCCGGCCCCCCCCCATCGACACAGAGGCCCCGGTGACCGGCTACAGGACCGGGAGGTTCTTGCGGAGCTCGAAGGCCGTGACCTCCGAGCGGTACTCCTCCCACTCCTGCTTCTTGTTCCTGAGGAAGAAGTCGTAGACGTGCTCCCCCAGCGTCTCGGCGACCAGCTCGCTGCGCTCCATCAGCGTGATGGCCTCGCCGAGGTTCTGGGGCAGCGGCTCGATGCCCATGGCGCGGCGCTCGGCGTCGGAGAGCGCCCACACGTCGTCGTCGGCGCCCGGCGGCAGCTCGTAGCCCTCCTCGATGCCCTTGAGTCCGGCGGCGAGGAGTACGGCGTAGGTCAGGTACGGGTTCGCGCCGGAGTCGATGGAGCGCACCTCCACCCGCGCCGAGCCGGTCTTGCCCGGCTTGTACATCGGGACGCGGATCAGCGCGGAGCGGTTGTTGTGGCCCCAGCAGATGTACGAGGGCGCCTCGCCGCCGGCGCCCGCGGTGCGCTCGGAGCCGCCCCAGATGCGCTTGTACGAGTTGACCCACTGGTTGGTGACGGCCGCGATCTCGGCGGCGTGGGTGAGCAGCCCGGCGATGAAGGAGCGGCCGACCTTGGAGAGCTGGTATTCGGCGCCCGACTCGTAGAACGCGTTCCGGTCGCCCTCGAAGAGGGAGAGGTGGGTGTGCATGCCCGAGCCCGGGTACTCCGAGAACGGCTTGGGCATGAACGTCGCCTGGACGCCCTGCTCCAGCGCCACCTGCTTCATGATCAGGCGGAACGTCATGATGTTGTCCGCGGTGGACAGCGCGTCCGCGTACCTGAGGTCGATCTCCTGCTGGCCCGGCGCGCCCTCGTGGTGGCTGAACTCCACCGAGATGCCCATGGATTCGAGCATCGTGATCGCCTGGCGGCGGAAGTCCATGCCCACGTTCTGCGGGGTGTGGTCGAAGTAGCCGGAGGAGTCGGCCGGGGTGGGCCGGGTGCCGTCCACCGGCTTGTCCTTCAGCAGGAAGAACTCGATCTCGGGGTGCGTGTAGAACGTGAAGCCCAGGTCGGAGGTCCTGGCGAGGGCGCGCTTCAGTACGTACCGCGGGTCGGCGTACGACGGCGAGCCGTCCGGCATCAGGATGTCGCAGAACATCCGGGCCGTGCCGGGCGCCTCCGCGCGCCAGGGCAGGATCTGGAAGGTCGCCGGGTCCGGCTTGGCGATCATGTCGGACTCGTAGACCCGCGCGAAGCCCTCGATCGCGGAGCCGTCGAACCCGATGCCCTCGTCGAAGGCCTGCTCCAGCTCGGCGGGGGCGACGGCGACCGACTTGAGGAAGCCGAGGACGTCTGTGAACCACAGGCGCACAAACCGGATGTCGCGCTCCTCGAGCGTGCGGAGCACAAACTCCTGCTGCTTATCCATGTTCAGGTCCTACCCATCCTTGCTGGTCAGTCCGCCTGTCCCGCGTCTGGAAGGTACCGACGGGCACCTGAGCATCCCACCACACGGTTTCCCTGGTGTTGCGCACGCGCGTCTGAATACCCTCGATGCCCTCATTGTGGAGCACGGTGTCTACCCGGGTCGACCTGCGGTCCCTTCCGGCTTCCTACTACGATCGGCCCACCTGCCTGCCCGCCCCCATCCCCGATATCCCCGCGAGGACACACAGCATGGGTTCCGCCAAGAACAGAGCTTCCAACGCCCGCCAGGCCCGGATAGAGGAGATGCGCCGGGCCGAGCGCGCGCGTGAGCGGCGCGGTCGCATCATCGCGATCGTCGCCAGCACCGCCGTCGTCGCGGGGCTGGTCGGCTTCGGCTCGTACCTGTTCATCAAGGAGCAGGACAAGCGGAAGGCCGAGGACGCCAAGGTCCAGGCGGACGCCAAGGCGCGCGAGAAGGCCGCGAAGCGGCCGATCAAGGACGAGAAGACCTGGGACGCGAAGAAGCTGGGCCGCAACCACGTCAGTAAGCCGGTCAGCTACCCGATGACGCCTCCGGTCGGCGGTGACCACGACCCGGCCTGGATGAACTGCAACGGCGACGTCTACAAGAAGGCGATCCCGGACAAGCACGCCGTGCACTCCATGGAGCACGGTGCCGTGTGGGTCACGTACAACGACAAGGCGGTGGCGGGTGACGTCACGAAGCTGGCGGACCGGGTTGCCGAGACTCCGTACTCGCTGATGAGCCCGCACGACGACCAGAAGGGCGCGATCATGCTCAGCGCGTGGGGGAAGCAGGTCACCGTCGACAGCGCTGACGACCCGCGCGTCGAGACGTTCTTCGCCAAGTACGTGCTGGGCGAGCAGACTCCGGAGAAGGGCGCCGCCTGCACGGGCGGGATCTCGCAGTGAGGCGTGCGGGCTGGGTCGCGGCGGGCGCGGCTGTGGTGCTGGCCGCCGTGGGAGGTGTGACCGTTGCCCTCGCGGACGGGCCTGTCGCGTCCGCGCCCGCTGCGAAGTCGAAGGTACCGACGGATGGTTCGGCGGATGCGGGCTTCGCGCGTGACATGGCCGTGCACCATCAGCAGGCCGTCGAGATGTCGTTCGTCATCCGGGATCGTACGGATGACCCGGGGATTCGTCGGCTCGCGTACGACATCGCCAACACTCAGGCCAATCAGCGCGGGATGTTGCTGGGGTGGCTTGATCTGTGGGGGCTGCCGTATGCGTCTTCTGACGCACCTATGGCTTGGATGAAGCACGGCGGGGACGGGGGGCACTCTGGGCATCAGGTCAAGGACGGTGCGCTGATGCCTGGCATGGCTACCAAAACGGAGATGGCGCGGCTTGCCAAGGCCAACGGGAAGCAGGCTGAGATCCTGTTCCTGCAGTTGATGACCGATCACCACAAGGGTGGGGTCACCATGGCCCAGGGCTGTGTCGACCAGTGCTCGGTCGGTACCGAGCGGAAGCTCGCGCAGGGCATGGTGGACGCTCAGGAGTCCGAGCTCAAGCTGATGGCCGACCTGCTGAAGGAGCGGGACGCGAAGCCTCGTTGATGTCAGGGAGAGATGGTACTCAGGACCGCGTCCGCTACCTCGGTTGGGCGGTCCAGCATCACCAAGTGGCCGGATGGCTCGACGACCCTGAAGTGCGCGTGCAGTTCTGTGGCCAGGTGCGCTTGGCGTTCCAGCCAGCGGCGGTTGTCCCCCGCGGCCAGTACGGTGACCGGGCTGTGCGGCGGGAGCGGGAACTCTCTGCGCAGCGCGGCTAGTTCCGCTGCCTGGTCGTGGTAGCTGGCGTACTCGGTGAGGATCGCCCGCGCGGAGTTGCTGGTGCCGTACGTCCTTCGCACCAGGTCGTACGGGGCCGGGTCGCCGCCTGCGGTACGGCCCGCCCGCACTACGGCTCGGCGTAGCGGCGGGCCGAGCGCGCGTGGTGCGCCGATGGCGCGCAGCGTCGCGGCGGCGAGCCTGGCCGCGGTGGTCCGCAGGGCGGGGGCTGGGGGGCGGCGCGCGTCCTCTTCGACGCTGGAGTCGACCAGTACGAGGCCTGCGGTGCGGGACGGGTACAGGCGGGCGAACGCCTCGCAGTGGAACCCCGCGAGTGAGTGGCCGACGATTGTGGCTTGGCGGTGGGGTGCGTGGGCGTCGATGGCGCGGAGGATGCGGGCGGCCTCTCGGGCCAGTGAGGGTGTGCGGTGCGGTTCTGGGCCCAGGCGGTCTAGGCGGATGACTGTGCGGTGCGGGGTGAGGAGGCGGGCCACCGCGTCCCAGTCGAACCAGGCGAGGCCCAGGCCGCCGGACAGGACGCAGACTGGGCCGTTGCCCTCCACCACGGTGCGGTTCATCGGGCCGTCGCCTCCGTGGCCTCCGTCGCCGCCGTCGTCCCTGACCTGCTCCGTGCCAGGGCGAGCGCCAGCATCGCGAGCCAGAGCGCGATGGTCAGCACCTGCAGGCGCTGGCCGAGCCCCAGCAGCCAGGTGCCGCGACCGGCCGTGAAGGCTGCGACGGAGGCGAGGGTCCAGGCGGTGGCGGCCAGTTCCAGGGCGGTGAGCCAGGGGCCGGTGCGGGCCAGGGGTGCCCAGCGGCCGTAGCGGCGTGCCGCGGTCGTGAGCGCGACCATGCCGATGAGTGCGCCGGTCACGGCGAGCGCACTGCTGACGGCGTGTGCGGTGTGGGTGGCGGGGACCAGGCCCGCGGCCTCTCGGGTCGCGCAGGCCGGGTCGGCGGTGGGGGTGCAGCTCAGGGGCAGCTGCGAGTCGAGTGCGGTGGCCGCGCCGAACAGGGCGAGGCCTGCCCAGCCGACGGTGGTCCAGTGCCCGCTGCGGCGGTCGGCTCGGCGGTCGGCGCGGTGGGCACTGAGCGCTCCGGCGAGCACGAGCAGCCCTGCTGTGAGATCGGCGGCACGGAACAGGTCACCCAGCGGCTGGCTCTGCGCGGCCAGTTCGCTGACGTAGGTCCGTAGCGGATCGAGCCCGGTGTCGACGACTCCCTCGATCACCCAGGCGCTGTACGCGACGGCACCAAGCCCAAGCAATAGGGCAGCGAATCGGATCGTGGACATCGTGCCCAAAGCCTACGGGAACGGGCGGGGCGCCCCGTTCAGCTGTGGGGCGGGGCCGCGCGTCGGGGTGCGTGCTCCGCACCGTGGTGGGTGCGCTCTGTTTCGTTGTGGGGCGGGGCCGCGTCGGGGGGTACGTGCTCACGCCGACGTCTGATCCGGTGGTGGCATAGGGGTCCCGGTGTGGACCGTCGGCGCTGCGCGCGCACCCCCCGCCCCGTCCCCTCCGGCCGGTTACGCGCCTGCGGGGNGCGCACCCCGCACCCCGACGCGGCGGCCCCGCCCCACAACGAAACAGCGCGCACCCCGCGGCACAGAACACACAACCCCGCCCCACAACGAGACAGTGCGCAGCACGTACCCCGACGCGAGGATCAGCCCGACTCGCGCCAGCGATTGGTGATCGGGAGACGGCGGTCCTTGCCGAAGCCCTTGGCGGAGATCTTGGTGCCCGGCGGGTACTGGCGCCGCTTGTACTCCGCCGTGTCGACCAGCCGCAGCACCCGCGCCACGGTCTCCGCATCGAACCCCGCCGCGACGATCGCGTCCACACCCTGGTCCCGGTCCACGTACAGCTCCAGAATCCCGTCCAGGACGGGATAGTCCGGCAGCGAGTCCGTGTCGACCTGGTCGGGCCGCAGCTCCGCGCTCGGCGGCTTGACGATCGAGTTCTCGGGGATGGGCGGCACCTGCCCGCGCTCGACGGCCGCGCGGTTGCGCCACTCGGCCAGCCGGAAGATGGCCGTCTTGTAGACGTCCTTGATCGGCCCGTACGCGCCCACCGAGTCGCCGTACAGCGTCGAGTACCCCACCGCCAGCTCGGACTTGTTGCCCGGAGCCAGCACGATGTGCCCCTCCTGGTTGGAGACCGCCATCAGCATCGTGCCGCGCAGCCGCGACTGGAGGTTCTCCTCGGCGAGCCCGGTCAGCCCCAGTGAGCCCATATAGGCATCGAACATCGGCTCGATCGGCACGGTCCGGAAGTTCAGCCCGGTACGTCGCGCGAGCTCCGCCGCGTCGTCCTTGGAGTGGTCCGACGAGTACTTCGAGGGCATCGAGATGCCGTACACCTGCTGCGCGCCCAGCGCGTCACAGGCGATCGCCGCGACGAGCGCCGAGTCGATACCACCGGAAAGCCCGATGAGCACCGACCGGAAGCCGTTCTTGGCGGCGTACGCACGCAGCCCGACGACCAGCGCCGAGTACACCTCCTCGTCATCGTCGAGCCGCTCGGCGTACCCGCCGACCAACTCGGCCTCGAACGGCGGCAGCGGCGCCTCGGACAGCACCACGTGCTCGATCCGCAGCCCGTCGTCGACGACACCCTCGGGCACGGCCCCGGCCGCGGGCAGCTCCAGATCGAGCACCACACATCCCTCGGCGAACTGCGGCGCCCGCGCGACGACCTCACCACCCGCGTCGACGACGATCGAGTCCCCGTCGAAGACCAGCTCGTCCTGCCCGCCGATCATCGCCAGATAGGCCGTCGTGCACCCGGCTTCCTGGGCGCGCTTGCGCACCAGCTCAAGCCGGGTGTCGTCCTTGTTCTGCTCGTACGGAGAGGCGTTGATGGAGACCAGCAGACCGGCCCCCGCGCTCCGGGTGGCCGGCACCCGGCCGCCGTCCTGCCAGAGGTCCTCGCAGATCGCCAGCGCCACATCCACGCCGTGCACCCGCACCACGGGCAGGGTGTCGCCCGGCACGAAGTAGCGGAACTCGTCGAAGACGCCGTAGTTCGGCAGGTGGTGCTTGGCGAACGTCAGCGCCACCTCACCACGGTGCAGCACCGCGGCCGCGTTCTGCGGAGCCCCGGCCGGCTGCCCGTACTTCGGCTGAGCGTTCTCGGACCGATCCAGGTAGCCGACGATCACCGGGAGCTCACCGAACCCCTCATCGGCCAGCCGCCCGGCGAGCGCCCGCAGCGCGGCGCGGGACGCCTCGACGAAGGACGGCCTGAGGGCCAGGTCCTCGACGGGGTAACCGGTCAGCACCATCTCGGGGAACGCCACCAGATGGGCGCCCTGCTCGGCGGAGTGCCGGGTCCAGTGCACGATCGACTCGGCGTTCCCGGCGAGGTCGCCGACGGTCGCGTCGATCTGATTCAAGGCGAGGCGTAGTTGAGGCACGCGCCCAGTGTAATCGTCAGACCGACACGATGTCCCGTGGGGCCCGGCTCCGGCAGCCGGACCCCACGAGCCCCTCAGCGTCGGTAGCCGAGCACCGTCATCATCCCCGCCTCGGCGTGGTAGACGTTGTGGCAGTGGATCATCCACAACCCCGGGTTGTCGGCATCGAAATCGACCGTCAACGTGCCGTTCGGCAGGATCACGGCCGTGTCCTTCCGCGGCCCACCGGCGACGTTCGCCAGGGCGAAGGTGTGGCCGTGCAGATGGAGCGGATGCCACATCATCGTGGAGTTCTGGAACACCAGCCGAACCCGTTCCCCGGAGCGGACCGCATGGCGCACCGACGGGTCGTACGCCCGCTTGTCGAAGGCCCAGTCGTACTTCGCCATGCCACCGGTCAGCTGAAGCTTGATCGTACGGTCAGGCTTCTTCTCCGCCAGCGCGACGGACTCGGCGGCCTTGAACTTCTCCGCGGTGAGCAGCTTCCCGCCCAGCTCCTTGGGCCTGACGTCCGCCTTCGGAGCCGATCCCGAGCCCGTACGCAGCACAGCCAGCGCCGAGGCCTTCTTCCCCTCAGCCGCCGCGACCAGCGGAAAGACACCGTCGCCCGCGGTGACCAGCACGTCGTACCGCTCACCCATGCCGAGCAGCAGAGCATCCGCCGTGACGTGCTCCACGGGGAACCCGTCCGTGTGCGTCACCGTCATCCGATGACCACCCAAGGCGACCCGGAAGGCGGTGTCGCCCCCGGCGTTCACAAGCCGGATCCGGATCCGCTCCCCAGGCTTGGCCCGAAACGACGAAGGCTCCTCCGCCACACGCCCGTTGACCAGGTAGTAGGGATAGGCGACATCCCCCGCGTCGCCCCCGAGCAGCTCGCTCCGAGCCCCCATCATCATCCGCGAGGGCCCAGCGGAACCGGGGGACGGAGACTTCTCCGCACGCATCGACATCCCCGGCATGTCATGCCCCTCGTGTCCACCACCTCCCATGCCCATGCCGTCCCGCAGCTCGGCCAGCACGGCGTCCGGCGTGGAGCCGTCCACACCATCCACCCAGTCGTCGAGTACGACGACCCACTCCTTGTCGTACTTCAGCGGTTCCTTCGGGTCCTCGACGATCAGCGGGGCGTACAGCCCGCGGTCCTGCTGGGTACCGGTGTGCGGGTGCAACCAGTACGTCCCCGGATGCGGGACCGCGAAGCGGTAGGTGAAATCGGCACCCGGCTTGACGTTCCGCTGGGTCAGCCCCGGCACGCCGTCCATGTCATTGCGCAGTGCGAGGCCGTGCCAGTGCACGGAAGTGGGTTCGGGGAGGTGGTTGGCGAGAGTCAGGGCGAGCGTGTCACCCGCGGTGACCCTGACCTCCTTGCCGGGCAGCCGGTCGCTGTACGCCCACGAGGTGACCGTACGGCCACCGCCCAGGTCGAGCGGTGTCCTGGCAGCGGTGAGCTTGACCTCGCGGACAGGTCCGCCGCCTCGCTTGTCCTCGGCGGCGGCCACTTCCCTACCGGCCGGGTCGACGTACGACGCCGACGTGCCATCGCTCGACCCCTGGCCTGAATTGCCCGAATCCGTGCAGGCGGCCAGAACTCCGGCGCCCGCGACGGCGATGGACGCACCGAGTACGGTGCGGCGCGTGTGAGTGCGCATGACTGAGTGACACCTCGTCATCTGTGGTGTGTGTATGGCTGGGCGCGTCTACTGGCTCGCGCCGACCTATATGCGCAACACGGACAATCGGGATAGAACGGTCCGTCGGGCGGGCGGGGCTCTCAAGGTGTACGCCGCGCGCGTCCTGGGCGCCAGAGGGGTGGCCGCTCCCGGCCGCGGGAGCCGTCCGGCGGCGAGCAGGGCGAGGGCGAACGCGCTCAGCACGGCGAGGCACACGGTGGCCGGGGTCATCCCGTGGTCGGGCGCGGGGGACTCGTCCTCCGTGCCTGCGGCCTCGGGGGCGTGCGGGTGCGAGGCCACGACCTGGACGTCGGCCGTGATGGGGGTGGGGCCGGCCGGGTGGCCCTGCGTGTGCATCGTGACGAGCCCGAGGAGCAACGCGGCGAGCACCAGCCGCCATGTCGCACTCGCCGTCACCATGCCTCGCAGCCTACCCCTGCCGGGTATGTGCGGGGTGAGGGTGCCTCTCGGGCGTGCGCCCACGGGTCCCCCGTGTCGGGGGTGAGGGCGCGCCCTCGGGCTTGGTTGCACGGGTGCGCCGTGTCGGGGTGAGGGTGCCCCTCGGGCTTGGTTGCACGGGTGCGCCGTGGCGGGGGGAGGGTGTTGCCCTTCGGGCTTGGTGGAACGGGTGCACCCCGTGGCGAGGGGTTGTGCCCACCCTCCCCCACTCTCGACTTCGCTCGAGCGGGAGGTGCCCCCCTCGCCCTGCGGAACGATTGCCCACAACGGGTAGACGCCAAACCGGCGTGAGGGGGCGTGGTGGGGGGTGCGCGCGGACCGCCCAACATTCGCCCCCGACACCGGGCTCGCTATACCGCTACCGGATCACCTCGCGCGGCGGGAGCACGTGCCCCCCAGCGCGCCCCCGCCCCACAACCAACAGAGCGCAGCACCACCACGGGGCACCCCCCGCCGTGGCCCCGACCCGACAACGAAACAGAAGCGCACGGCGGGGAGGCACATCGCGGCCTCAGCCCACCCGCTCCGCGGCGGGCGACGTCGATACCGAGCTTCCCGTGACGACTCGGGACGCCTCCCGCCGCGTACCCCGGTTCAGCAGGCCCGCCGCGCCGGCGATCATCAGGCCGACCACCGCCAGACCGGCTCCGACCAGCGTCGGCGACATCCAGCCCCATCCCGCCGCGATGGCCGCGCCACCCGCCCACGCCCCACCCGCGTTCGCCAGGTTGAACGCGGAGTGGTTCGAGGCCGAGGCCAGCGTCGGGGCCTGTGAGGCCGCCCGCATCACCAGCATCTGCAGGGGCGTGGTGGTCAGGAAGCCGACCGCGCCCAGCACCACCACGGTCACCAGCGCCGCCCACGGGATGTGCACGGTGAAGTAGAAGGCGACCAGGGTGAGCGCGAGGGCGCCCAGGGAGCCGTACAGGGTGGGCCGCAGGGCCCGGTCCGTGAGCGGCCCTGCGGCGAGCGCGCCGAGTGTCATGCCGATGCCGAACAGGGCGAGTACGAGGGTGACGGACGACTCGCCGAAGCCCATCACCTCGGTGGTCATCGAGGCCAGGTAGGAGTACACGGCGAAGACGCCCGCGAAGCCGAACACGGCGGTGAGCAGCCCGAGCAGCACCTGCCCGCTGCCGAGGGCTCGCACCTCGCGGCGCAGGCTCTGGGTGGCGTCCGGCGGCAGGTCCGGGACGAGCCGGGCCAGCGCCGCCATCGAGACCAGGCCGATCGCGCTGACTACCAGGAACGTCGCCCGCCAGCCGAGGTGCTGGCCGAGCAGTGTCGCGGCGGGTACGCCGACGATGTTGGCCACGGTCAGGCCGAGGAACATGGTCGCCACCGCGCGGGCCTGGCGCCCCTCGCGGACCAGCTGGGCCGCGACCACCGCGCCGACCCCGAAGAACGCGCCGTGCGGCAGCCCGGCGAGCACCCGCGCCGCGGCGAGCAGCTCGAAGGTGGGGGCCAGCACGGTGGCCAGGTTGCCGACCGTGAAGACCGCCATGAGCGCCACCAGCATGCGCTTGCGCGGGATGCGGGAGCCGAACGCGGTGAGCAGCGGGGCACCGATGACGACGCCGATGGCGTACGCGGCCACCAGGTGCCCCGCGGTCGGCACCGAAGTGCCCAGATCGTCCGCGACGTTGGGCAGCAGGCCCATCATCACGAACTCGGTGGTGCCGATACCAAAGGCGGAGACGGCGAGCGCGAGCAGCGCCATGGGCATGGAGAGACCTTCCATAGGTTCGCGGGTGCGCGGGTCGTTTCTACGGGCGAGTATGTTCCCGTACGAAACAAAGTCTCTCAGGTCCAGTATTCCGCTGGGTAACGGGTATGCGTCAGAAGCTGACCGACGCGGCGAGCGGCAGGTGGTCGCTGCCCGTGCGCGGCAGTGTCCAGGAGGCTTCCGGCTGTACGCCCTTCACCATGATCTGGTCGATCCGCGCCATCGGGAACGCGGCGGGCCAGCTGAACCCGAAGCCGTCCCCCGCCGCGCCCTGTGTGGAGCGCAGCTGCGAGGTGACCGGCGAGAGCGCACGGTCGTTCATGGTGCCGTTGAGGTCGCCGAGCAGGACGACCCGGCGCAGCGACTCGTCCCTGATGGCCAGGCCCAGGGCCTCCGCGCTGGCGTCCCGCTGCCCGGCGGTGAACCCGGCGTTGAGCTTGACGCGGACCGACGGCAGGTGCGCCACGTACACCGCGACCTCGCCCTGCGGGGTCTCTACCGTGGAGCGCAGCGCGCGGGTCCAGCCCATCTTGATGTCGACGGGGCGGGTGTCACGCATCGGGTACTTGCTCCAGAGGCCGACGGTGCCCTTGACCTGGTGGTACTTGTACGTGCCCGCAAGGGTTTCCGTGTACGTGGGTACGGTGGCGGCCGTGAGCTCCTCCAGGGCCACCACGTCCGCACCGGACTCGGCGATCTTGCGGGCGGTGCCCTCGGGGTCGGCGTTGCCGGCGTCGACGTTGTGGGTGGCGACGGTGAGATCGCCGCCGCTGCCGGCCTTGTCGGTGACCAGGCCGCCGAACAGGCTCACCCAGACCACGGCGGGCAGCAGCACCGCGATCAGCGCGGTGGCCGACTTGCGGACCACCGCCAGGATCAGCAGCAGCGGGACGCCGAACCCCAGCCAGGGCAGGAACGTCTCGGTCAGGCTGCCGAGGCTGCCGACGCGGTTGGGGATGTGACTGTGCAGCGCCATCACCAGGGCGAGCAGTACCGCGAAGGCGGCCAGGATCAGGCCGCGGCGCCAGATGGCCCGGTCCCGCCGCCAGCCGTCGAGCAGACGCAGTGGACGGGGTCGCGGGCGCTCGGGTTCCGCGCCGTCGCTGTCCGCCTGTGTGATGTCCGCCCGCGCCATACTGTCGCCTCACTGCCCTGCTGTGCACACGTCCCCTGCCATGACCCTAGGTGATGGGGGGCGCGTCTTCTCTGCCGCCTGCCGTGGCGGCCGTACTGCCTTGAGGACGAGAGGGCTCACCCCTTGGGTTCCTTGGCGCGCGGGCCGGGTGGGGTCTGTGACAGAACGGGCACATTGCCGCACATCACCGCGCTGGCCGTCGCCCGTGCCGCCCGCACTAGCCGGAGCCAGGGGCGAGGTGCCACCATGGACGTGATCCGGGGACGCCGTAAGGGCGCCTCGAGATGACAGAAGGAGCCGTCGCCATGACGCAGCTTTCGGCTGCCCAGAAGTCTTCCGCAGCCCAGCCCGCCGACAGCAGCAAGGCGCTGTACGGCGGCAAGGGCACGCGCCGTATCACCGTGCGCGACATCGCCGCCGCCAAGGAGCGGGGCGAGAAGTGGCCCATGCTCACCGCCTATGACGCGATGACCGCCTCCGTCTTCGACGAGGCCGGTATCCCGGTCCTGCTCGTCGGCGACTCGATGGGCAACGTCCACCTGGGGTACGACACCACCGTGCCCGTCACGCTGGACGAGATGACCATGCTCTCCGCGGCCGTGGTCCGGGGCACCCAGCGCGCCCTGGTCATCGGCGACCTGCCGTTCGGCTCGTATCAGGAAGGGCCGGTGCAGGCGCTGCGCTCGGCCACCCGGCTGGTCAAGGAGGCCGGTGTCGGGGCGGTCAAGCTGGAGGGCGGGGAGCGCTCGCTCGCGCAGACCGAGCTGCTGGTCCAGTCCGGCATCCCGGTGATGTCGCACCTCGGCCTGACCCCGCAGTCCGTGAACACCATGGGGTACCGGGTCCAGGGCCGGGGGGACGAGGACGCGCACCGGCTGCTGCGCGACGCCAAGGCAGCGCAGGACGCGGGCGCCTTCGCCCTGGTCCTGGAGCTGGTACCGGCCGAGCTGGCCGCCGAGGTGACCCGCTCGCTGCACATCCCGACCGTCGGGATCGGCGCCGGGGACGGGTGCGACGCCCAAGTGCTGGTCTACACCGACATGATGGGCCTCACCGGCGGCAAGATGCCGCGCTTCGTGAAGCAGTACGCGGACCTGCGCAAGACCATGGGTGACGCGGCGAAGGCCTTCGCCGACGACGTGGTCGACGGGGCGTTCCCGGAGGCGAAGCACAGCTTCCAGTGACCCGCTGACATACGCGTTTCAGTGACCCGCTGAGATGCGTGTTCCAGTGACCCGCTGAGGTGCGTGCGCAGGCACCCCTGATCCACTGCGGCACAGACGACAGCCCGCCGATCTTCCCCCGTCGGCGGGCTGTCGGGCGTCTGTCGGTGGCTTGTCGGCAGCTTGTCGGCGGCCTGTCGGCGGGGTCCGGCACCGTTGGCGGCATGACGCGATTCGACAACGACCCCAGGGGCGGCGGCAACGCCGTCGAGGTGCGGGGCCTGGTGAAGCACTTCGGCGAGACCAAGGCACTGGACGGCGTGGACCTCGACGTCCGCGAGGGCACCGTCCTCGGCGTGCTCGGTCCCAACGGCGCCGGCAAGACCACCCTCGTACGCTGCCTGTCCACACTGCTCACACCGGACGCCGGGCACGCCACCGTCGCGGGCTTCGACGTGGTGCGCCAGCCGCGCGCCCTGCGCCGCACGATCGGCCTGACCGGCCAGTACGCCTCGGTCGACGAGCGGCTCTCCGGCTGGGAGAACCTGTACATGATCGGGCGGCTGCTCGACCTGCCACGGTCGGCCGCCCGCAAGCGCGCCGACACCATGCTGGAGCGGTTCTCGCTCACCGAGGCCGCGCGGAAGCCCGCCAGCCAGTACTCCGGCGGGATGCGCCGACGGCTTGACCTCGCCGCCTCGTTGATCGGGGAGCCCGCGGTGCTCTACCTGGACGAGCCGACCACGGGCCTTGACCCGCGTACCCGCAACGAGGTGTGGGACGAGGTGCGGCGACTGGTCGCCGAGGGGGCGACCGTGCTGCTCACCACCCAGTACATGGAGGAGGCCGAGCAACTCGCGGGCGAGCTCACCGTCATCGACCGCGGCAAGGTGATCGCGGGCGGCAAGGTGGCCGAGCTGAAGGCCAGGGTCGGCGGTCGCACGCTGAAGATCCGGCCCAGCGACCCCGCGTTGCTCGGCTCGATGGCCCGTGCGCTGAGCGAAGCGGGTCTGGACGGTGTCGCGGGTTCGCAGGCCGTTCCGGACGACGGGCTGCTTTATGTGCCGATCCTCAGCGACGAGCAACTGACGGCTGTGGTCGGCCTGTTGGGCGACCGCGGCTACGGAATCGCCGATATCGGCACCGAACTGCCCAGCCTGGACGAGGTGTTCCTGGCCATCACCGGCCAGAAGACCGCCGGTTCCACGGACCACTCCGAGTTCGAGGAGGTCGCGGCGTGAGCGCGGCAACCGTCACCGCCCCCGCCCCGGACGCCCGGGCGGCCCTGCCCGACGAGGGCCGGATCGGCCTGCGGGCCAACCTGCGCCACATCGGCGCGCTGGTACGGCGCAACGCCCTGCAGATCAAGCAGAACCCGGAGTCGATGTTCGACGTCCTGCTGATGCCGGTCATCTTCATCCTGCTGTTCGTGTACGTCTTCGGGGGCGCGATCTCCGGCAAGGGCAACCAGCAGGAGTACGTCAACTACGTGGTGCCCGGCATGATGGCGATGATGGGCATGAACGTCGCCCTGGCGGTGGGCACGGGCGTCAACGAGGACTTCAAGAAGGGGGTGATGGACCGGTTCCGGACGATGCCGATCGCCCGGTCGTCGGTCCTGATCGCCAAGATCGTCGTGGAGATCGGCCGGATGCTGGTCGCCACCGCGATCCTGCTCGGCATGGGCTTCCTGCTCGGCCTGGAGATCAAGACGTCGGTGCTCGACCTGTTCGCGGCGGTGGTGCTGGCCACGCTGTTCGGCGCCTCGCTGATGTGGATCTTCATCCTGCTGGGGCTCTCCATGAGCACCCCGCAGGCCGTCCAGGGCATGGCGATGACCGTGCTCATGCCGCTGCAGTTCGGCTCGTCGATCTTCGCCCCGACGTCGACGATGCCGGACTGGCTGCAGGGCTTCACCTCGGTCAACCCGCTGTCGAACCTGGCGGACGCGTCTCGTGCGCTGATCAACGGCACGGGGGCGATCGCCCACCCGACGCTGGTCACGCTGGCCTGGGCGGTGGGGATCACGCTGGTGACCGCGCCGCTGGCGGTACGGAAGTTCCGCAGCCAGAGCTGAGAGCCTGTCTTTGAACCCCCGTCGTTCGCCCGAAGGGCGGGCGCAGCGCCCGCCGCGAAGCGGCTGATGTCCCGGCGGTGCGTGCCCTCGGTGTGCGGCGTTGCAGGTCATGAATGGGGTCTCCCCTGCTCAGGGGGGCACCTCCCGCTCGAGCNTCGGGCGGGTCGGGCGCGAGGGCGGTGGGGTCCGGGGCGGCGGCGTCGTCGGCTGCGGCGTCCGGGGCGGCCCCGCAGACCGACTCGGCCGCCGCGAGGTCGCTGCCGCCCGCGAAGACGGAGAGGCGGCGCAGCACGGCGCGCTCGTCCTGCGTCAACAGGTCCCAGGACCAGTCGACGACGGCGCGCAGGGTCTGCTGGCGGGGCAGGGCGGTGCGGCTGCCGCCGGTGAGGAGCCGGAAGCGGTCGTCGAGGCGGTCGGCGATCTGGCGCGGGGTGAGCATCCGCAGGCGGGCGGCGGCGAGTTCGATGGCCAGCGGGAGGCCGTCGAGGCGGCGGCAGATCTCGGCGGCCGCGGCGGCGGTCGCCTGGTCGGCGTCGATCCGGAAGCCGGGGCTGGCCGCGGCGCCGCGGTCGGCGAGCAGCCGGAGCGCGACGGGTTCCGGGAGGGGGTCCAGGGGGCGGACCAACTCGCCGGGTACGCCGAGGGGTTCGCGGCTGGTCGCGAGTACGGTGAGGCCCGGGCAGCGGGCCAGGAGGTGTTCGACCAGGCGGGCCGCGGCCACCACGACGTGCTCGCAGTTGTCCAGAAGCAGCAGCATGCGCCGCCGGGCGCAGTGCTCGGCGAGCCGCACGAGGGGGTCGTCACCGCGCCGGTCGGCGGCGCGCAACTCCTCGGCCCCCGCGCCGTGCAGTACGGTCTCGCGGGCCCCGAGCGCGGTGAGCACGGCCTCCGGAACGGCCTCGGGGTCAGCGGCCGCGTCCACCGGCGCGAGCTCAGCCAGCCACACCCCGTCCGGCACCCCGCCCACGCCTTCGGCGACCTCCTGCGACAGCCGCGTCTTGCCCGCACCACCGGGCCCAAGCAACGTAACCAGCCGCGCCGCGCCCAGGTCTCCCCGGATGGCCTGGATCTCGGCTTCCCTCCCCACGAAGGAGGTAAGCCGAGCACGCAGATTGCCGAGCACCTTCGGCTCAGGGCTGTGCGGTGAGGGGTCGGCGGACCCGTTGGCGAGGTGGGGCGCGCCAAGGGCGGCCGCCGTCACGGGGGTGTCCGCCGGGTGCCAGGCGCCGGGCGCCGCGGCGGCGGAGGCCGCCGACGGGTGCGGCGCGGCGGGGGCCTGCGCCGGGCCCGGGGCGCCGGGCCCTATAGCCGAGTGCGGCGTACCCGGAGCCGCCGACTGGGCGTCAGCGGCGACCGCTGGCGAGTGCGGCGCGGCGGGCGCCTGCGCTGGGTCCGGGACGCCGGGGCCCACAGCCGACTGCGGCGTACCATCAGCGACCGAATCCGAGGCACCTGGACCAGCCACGCTTTGCGGCACACCAGGAACGGCCGACTCCGCTCCACCGGGCGCCCCCGCGTGCGGCCCAGCGGACGCCTGCGCCAGGTCCGGGACGCCAGGACCCACAGTCGGCTGCGGCTCGCCAGAAGCCGCCACCGGATGCGCGGCAGAGGCCACTGGCGCCTGTGCCACAGCAGGGGCAGTCGGCTGCGGGGCGCCGCGACCCACGGCCGCCTGCGACACACCAACAGCGGCCGACTCCACTGCACCGGGCGCACCCGCGTCCGGCCCAGCAGACGCCTGCGCCAAGCCCGGGACGCCAGGACCCACAGCCGACTGCGGCTCGCCAGGAGTCGGCCCGTGCTCCGTGCCCCGCCCCGCCGCCGGATGCGACGCGCCAGGCGTGGCCGGTGGCGGGGCGCCGGGTGTCGCCCCCGGATGCTGTGTGGCAGGGGCCGGAGTGTGCGCGGCGCCCCGCCCCGCCGGGTCGAAGGCGGCGGGAGCCTGCACCCCGTCTGGGGCGCTGGGGACCGCGGTCGGCTGCGGGGCGCCGGGACCCGCAGTCGGCCGTGGCTCACCAGGAGTCGGCCCGTGCGCGGCGCCAGGGGTCGCCCGGTCGGGGGCAACCGGAGCCTGCGCCCCGTCTGAGGCGCTGGGAACCGCGGTCGGCTGCGGGGCCGTGCCAGGGCCCGAAGGCACGGCGGTGCCTGGCCCCGTCTGTGGATGCGGGGCCCCGGGAGCCGCCGGCGGCCGGGGCGGAGCCGGGTGTAGCAGTTCGGTGTGCAGGGCGCGGAGTTCTGGGCCCGGGTCGGTTCCCAGGCGGGCTGCGAGGTCCGTGCGTATGGCGTCGTAGGCCGCCAGGGCCTGGGCCGGTTGGCCCGCCTCGCGTAGGGCGCGTAGGCGTAGGGCCTGGAGGGGTTCGTCGAGGGGGTGGGCGGCGCAGAGTGCGGTGAGGTCGGGGAGTGCGGCTTCCGCCTGGCCGAGGGCGAGTCCGGCCGCCAGGCGCGTGCGGCGGGCGTCCAGGCGTAGCGCGTCCCACCGGGCCGACTCGGCCGTGCGGTCGGGGATGTCGGCGAGTGCCGGGCCCCGCCAGAGTGCCAGGGCCTCGTCGAGGAGGGCGGATGCCTTCTCCGGCGCACCGGAGGCGTACGCCGCCGCCCCCTCGGCCACGAGCCGCCCGAAGCGGTGGGCGTCGACGTCGTCCGGCTCAGCGGCCAGCCGGTAGCCACCGCCGTCGACGGAGATCACGGCCGCGTACCCGATGGCCCTCCGCAGGCGTCCGACCAGCGCCTGCAGCGCGCCGGGCGCGTCCGCCGGCGGGTCGCCGTCCCACACCCCGTCGATCAGCACCCCGACGGGCACCGCCCGCCCCGCCCGCAGCGCGAGTACGGCGAGCAGCGCGCGCAGCCGCGCCCCGCCGACCGGGACGGGCGTGCCGTCGGTGCGGTGTACCTGGGTGGTGCCGAGGATCGAGAAGTGCACGTCGCCCATTGTCCCCGGACCGCCCCCGAACGCCCGTACCTTTATCGCCCGCGCCTTCACGCGAAGCGGAACCGGTTACCGCTGAGCGGCATCCGGCTACGCGCTGAGCGGGAACTCCTCCCCCAGCGCCCGGAACACCGCCGTGTTCAGCGCGAACGCCCGCTTGCACTCGTCGACGATCCGCTGCTTCTCGAGGTCGTCGACGGCCACCCCGTCCAGCAGCTCGCGGTAGCCGCGCTTGAACGCCGCCGGGTTGGCGATCGACTCGAAGACGTAGAAGCGGACGCCGTCACCCTTGCGGGCGAAGCCCCAGGCCTTCTCGGCCTTGTCGCGGATGATCTGGCCCCCGGACAGGTCGCCTAGATAGCGCGTGTAGTGGTGGGCGACATAGCCGCCCGGCCAGCCCCGCGCGCACTCCTCGACCCGTGCCGCGTACGCCCGCGTGGCCGCCAGCGGCCGCAGCCCCGCGCGCCAGTCGGGGCCGCGCAGATGCGCCAGGTCGCGCTCCAGCTCGGCGACCCGCATCAGCTCGGGCTGGATGAAGGGACCCGCCACCGGATCGTCCCGCAGCTCCCGCGCGGCGTCCTCCAGGGCGCGGTACACGAACCACAGCTGCTCGGTGTACCGGGCGTAGGCGTCTACGCCCAGCCGCCCGCCGAGCAGATCGCTCATGAACGTCGAGGTCTCCGCCTCGGTGTGCTGCTCATGGGACGCGGTACGGATGAGCGTGGAGAACGGCGTGTCCACTGGGGCCTCCGATGCCGAACGATGCCGAGCGATGCCGAGCGATGCCGCAGGTGCGGGAACCACCACTGATCTTCCTACTTAGGTATACCTAAGTCAATGTGTTCCCGACGCCCTGTCGGCAAAACGGCCTCGCGCGAAAAATCGCGCGAGGCCGTGGCAGAGTGCCAGAGGTAGCGAGGGAGGGTCAGGGCAGCGTGAGGATCTCCGCCCCGGTCTCGGTCACCACCAGTGTGTGCTCGAACTGCGCGGTCCGCTTCCTGTCCTTGGTCACCACGGTCCAGCCGTCGTCCCACATGTCGTACTCGTGGGTACCCAGGGTGAGCATCGGCTCGATGGTGAACGTCATGCCGGGCTGCATCACGGTCGTGGCGTGCGGACTGTCGTAGTGCGGGACGATCAGCCCGGAGTGGAAGGCCGAGTTGATCCCGTGCCCGGTGAAGTCGCGGACCACGCCGTAGCCGAAGCGCTTGGCGTACGACTCGATGACCCGCCCGATGATGTTGATCTGGCGTCCGGGCTTGACCGCCTTGATCGCCCGCTGGGTGGCCTCCCGGGTCCGCTCGACCAGGAGCTTCGACTCCTCGTCGACGTCACCGCACAGGTACGTGGCGTTGTTGTCGCCGTGTACGCCATTGAGGTACGCGGTGACGTCCAGGTTCACGATGTCGCCGTCCCGCAGCACCGTGGAGTCCGGAATGCCGTGGCAGATGACCTCGTTGATCGAAGAGCAGAGCGACTTCGGGAAGCCCCGGTAGCCCAGCGTGGACGGGTAGGCACCGTGGTCGCACATGAACTCGTGCGCGACCCGGTCCAGCTCGTCGGTGGTGACGCCCGGCGCGATGTGCTTGGCGGCCTCCGCCATCGCCTGCGCCGCCACCCGCCCGGCGACGCGCATCCGCTCGATCGTTTCGGCGTCCTGGACCTCGGGACCGGTGTACGGCGTGGGCGCGGGCTTGCCCACGTACTCCGGGCGCCGGATGTTTCCGGGGACGGAGCGGACGGGAGAGAGCTCCCCTGGTTCAAGCAGTGACTGGCCAGACATGTCCACGAGTGTATCCAGCGCCTTTCGGGCACCATGGCGGCGGAACGTCAAACAGAGGGAGCCGACGATGGCCCTGTTCAAGAAGCGGACGGTCGGAAAACCCGGCGAGTGGTACTTCTGCCTGCGGCACGGAACGGTCGAGGAGGGCCCCGAGTGCCGGGCCCTGGACCGCTTCGGCCCCTATACGACCCGCGAGGAGGCGGGGCACGCGCTGCAGACGGCCCGCGAGCGCAACCTCAAGTGGGAGAACGACCCCCGCTGGCACGACGAGTCCGACAACGGCGACGACAGCACCGGCGACACCGACGGGACCGGAAGTGGTGACGCGAAACACGACTGACGCGGAACACGACTGACGTGACACACGGCTGGCGCGAGACACGGCTCACGCGAGACACCGCTGAACCCGGCCGCCTCGCTCACCACCGCTCCGGCGGCGGCGCCGTCAACTGATCAGCGAGCCGGGAGAGCCGGTCCCGCAGCCGCCTGCCGCGCGGCGCGGGCGCCGGCAGGCTGTTCTCCCCGACCGCCGCGCTGACCAGGTGCTGGACCGTGTCCAGGTCCAGCTCCTGCTCGGGCTCCGCGGGCACCGACAGCGCCTCATGGGCCATGGCCCGCAGCTCGCGCCCGCCGGCGTCCAGGGCCAGTACGGTCGCCCCCGCCCGGCGCGCGTCACGTACCCGCTCCAGGAGCCCCGCGCCCGGCTCGTCGGGCGCCACCACGAGCAGGGTCTCGCCGCGCCGCGCCGCCTCGATCCTGCCGAGGCCCACCGACAGCTGCGCCGGGTCGCCGGGCCGCACCCGGTGGCGTACCAGCGTCGGGTTCAGCTCGGGCGTGCCCGACCAGGCCGCCTCGTCGACCAGGTGCGCGGTCAGATGCCAGGGCTCGTACGCCTCGGTGCCGACCAGCAGCAGCCCGCCGCCGTGCGGCACCACCGAGGTACGCAGGGCTCCGGCGAAGCGGCGGGTCGCGCCCAGCCACTCCGTTCCGGCCAGCACTTCGCGCAGCAGCGCGACCCGTACGGCGTCCATGGCCCGCATCCTGCCGCAGACCTCGCGGCCGGGCGGGCGGTTCGGGTCGATGACACTCACGTGAGTGAAGTGCCGTGCCGTGGCTCGCCGTTCACCCAGAGTTCGGCTCCGCTTGCGAGGGTGGGTCCGTGCAGCGCGAAGTGACCTGTCGGTGATCTATCGGTGATCTGGAGGGCTGATGGCGATCGAGACGTCCGTACCGTTCTCTGCGGGCTGTGAGGGCTACGCCAGTTTCCGTATCCCGGCGGTGGTGGCCACCGCATCGGGCACGCTGCTGGCGTTCTGCGAGGGCCGCGTGGACTCCCGCCACGACTTCGGGCACATCGACATCGTGCTGAAGCGGTCCACGGACGGCGGCCGCACCTGGGGCCCGCTCCACGTCGCCGCCGCGAACGGCCCCGACCTCGCCGGGAACCCGGCCCCGGTCGTCCTGGACACCGGCCGCATCCTCCTCGTCCACGTACGCAACCTGGCCGCCGCGACCGAGACGCAGATCCGCCGCGGCCAGATCTCCGCCGCCGACGGACGCCGCGTCTGGATCACCCACAGCGACGACGACGGCGCGACCTGGTCAGGACCGCGCGAGATCACCGCCCAAACGAAGAAGACCGGTTGGCGCTGGTACGCGACCGTCCCCGGGCACGCTCTGCAGCTGAGCACCGGCCGGGTCGTCGTGCCCGCCAACCACTCGCTGCCGCCCACCGGCTCCGACGTCGGCACCGAGGCCAAGTACAACGGCGGCCACTGCCTGCTCTCCGACGACCGCGGCGAGAACTGGCGCATCGGCTATGTCGACAGCGCCGCCCGCGGCATCGTCAACGTCAACGAGACGACCGCCGCCGAACTCCCCGACGGACGGCTCTACTTCAACACCCGCACCGACTCCCCCGCCCCCGGCACCCGCGCCGACGCGCTGTCCACCGACGGCGGCGCCACGCTGGTCAAGCCGTTCCGCCCGCAGGCCGGGCTCACCAGCCCGGTGGTGGAGGGCTGTGTACTCCAGCTCCCGGACGGCGGCCCGCTCCTCTTCTCCGGCCCCGCCGACCCCGGCCACCGCGCCCTGATGACCGTCCGTGCGAGCACCGACTCGGGCACCACCTGGCGGGTCGCGCACACCGTGAACGGGCTCCCGGCCGCGTACTCCGATCTCGTACGGGTCGACGAGGACACCCTCGGACTCCTCTACGAGACAGGGGACTTCGGCCCGTACGAGACGGTCACCTTCCGGCGCGTTCCGCTGACGGAGCTGCGCTGAGCCCGTGCCCGTACCGCGGCCGTACCGCGCCCGTTCGGACGGGGGCCCGCTGGCACGCCTACCGGCGAGTATCGTCGCCGTATGACTTCCTCTGATGACGTACAGGGCGGGCAGAAGACTCCCGCGAAGGCCCCGGCCAAGGACCCCTGGGACCTGCCGGATGTGTCGGGGCTCGTGGTCGGTGTGCTCGGTGGCACCGGTGACCAGGGCCGGGGCCTGGCCTACCGGCTGGCCAAGGCGGGCCAGAAGGTGATCATCGGGTCCCGGGTCGCGGAGCGTGCGCGGACCGCGGCGGACGAGCTGGGTCTGGGGATCGAGGGGCTGGAGAACGCGGAGTGCGCGCGGCGCAGCGACCTGGTGATCGTCGCCGTACCGTGGGACGGCCACGCCAGGACCCTTGAGGCGCTGCGCGAGGACCTGGCGGGCAAGCTGGTCGTGGACTGCGTCAACCCGCTGGGCTTCGACAAGAAGGGCGCGTACGCGCTGAAGCCCGAGGAGGGCAGCGCGGCCGAGCAGGCCGCGGCGCTGCTGCCCGATTCACGGGTGACGGCGGCGTTCCACCACCTGTCGGCGGTGCTGCTGCAGGACGAGTCGGTCGACGAGATCGACACGGATGTGATGGTGCTCGGCGAGTCCCGTGCGGACACGGATGTGGTGCAGGCGCTGGCCGGGCGCATCCCCGGGATGCGGGGGGTCTTCGCGGGGCGGCTGCGCAATGCCCACCAGGTGGAGTCGCTGGTCGCGAACCTGATCTCGGTGAACCGTAGGTACAAGGCGCATGCGGGCCTGCGCGTGACCGACGTGTAAGGGCGTCGTGTAACGGCGACGTGTCAGGGCGACGTCTCGGCAGGACCGGGGCATGGGGGACACTGGAGGCGAACACCTTCAGTACCTCGGACAGGAGCCGACCCCCATGCCCCGCCTCGCCCTCTACGCCCTCGTCGTCTGTCTGCTCGCCGTGGCCGCGGCCGTGGTGTCCTTCGTCCAGGGCAGCTGGCTCGGGGTCGTCTGGGTGCTGCTGGCCGGGCTGTCGTCGAACATGGCCTGGTACTACCTGCGCCGCGCGAAGGCCGAGCGCGAGTCGTCCGCCGCTACGGACTGACCAGGCAGAACGGGGTCTCCTCCTTCCAGAAGCGGTAGAGGTTCAGCCCGCAGTAGGAGTCGAGATCGGTCACCCCGAGGCTTCTGAGCAGGGCGTGTACCGCGTCGAAGAACACCTCGTTGACCTCGGGAATCCACAGCAGCGCGAACACGGCGAGCAGCCCGAACGGCGCGAACGGCTCCATCTGGCGGCGGATGCCGTGCGAGAGCCAGGGCTCGATGACGCCGTACCCGTCCAGGCCGGGGACCGGCAGGAAGTTCAGGATCGCGGCCGTGACCTGGAGCAGCGCCAGGAAGCCGAGCGCGTAGCGGAAGGGCCCCGGCACGCCGTCCAGCGCGTCCAGCCAGAACGGCGCGGTGCACACGATCGCGAACAGCACGTTGGTCAGCGGTCCGGCCGCCGAGATCAGGCTGTGCCGCCAGCGGCCGCGGATACGGGCACGCTCGATGAACACGGCACCGCCGGGCAGCCCGATCCCACCCATGATCACGAACAGCACGGGCAGCACGATGCTGAGCAGCGCGTGCGTGTACGCGAACGGGTTGAGCTTGAGGTAGCCCTTGGCGCCGATCGAGATGTCCCCGCTGTGCAGGGCGGTACGGGCATGCGCGTACTCGTGCAGACAGAGCGAGACGACCCAGGCCGCGGTGACGAACAGAAAGACCGCGATCCCCATCCGCGGCGAGACATCCGCCCACACGGCCCAGCCGCTCGCGCCCATGACCGCGACCAGCCCCAGAAAGATGGGGCTGATCCGGCGCTCAGCCCTGCTGATGCCCGTACCGCTACCGCTCATGAGCCGACCCTAGCCGTCGGAGCACGGCGTTGGGCCGCCCCCCGTCGACGGTGTATCGCCGGTGGGGGGCGGTGTTCGGGGCCGTCAGGCCTCGTTGTCCGTGAGCGAACGGCGGCGGGTCGCGTAGACCGTGCCCGCACCGGCCGCGACGACCAGGCCGGCCGCACCGAGGAGCGCGCCGATGGGCAGGTCCGAGCCGGTGGAGGCGAGCGAGCCCGAGCCGCCGACGGAGCCGCCTATGGTGCCGGTGCCCACGGAGCCGGTGCCGCCGGTGGTGGTCCCGGTACCACCCGTGGTGCCCGTGCCGGACGTGGTCCCGGTGCCACCCGTAGTGCCGGACGTGCCCGTGCCGCCCGAAGTGCCGGTGCCGTCAGGGAGCTTGGCGTCGTCGGTGAAGGACAGTGCGACCGTCACCGGGTCGATCGCGTCGCCCTCCTTGTAGGGCGAGCCGGTCGTCGGGTTGGCGAACTGCTCGGCGCCGTCCGCGGTGAGGGTCGCCGGGACCTTGTCGAGCACCAGGACGTCGTTCTTGGCCGTGTACGAGGCCTTGGAGAGGTCCAGAGTGGCGAACTCGACGTCGTTGGCGGTGCCTTCGGGGGTGGTGACGTCCAACACCAGGGTGCCCTTGGCGCCCGTGGCCTTGACCTCGATGTCGCTGAACTTCATGTCGATGCCGTGCGCCTTGTAAAGGAACCGCACGCTGCCGCCGAAGGCCGCCTCGACCTTCCGCGCCTTGGCGTCCACGTCGGCCTTGGCGTACGGGAAGGTGTAGCCGTTGGTGGTCTTCTTGGCGCCGCCCGCGGTCTTCACCTCACCGCCGGTGGAGACATAGCGGCGGAAGGACTCCTTCAGGCCCCAGGAGAGGCTGCCGTCCACGATCTTGCCGGTGGGCACCGTGGTGGGCTCGCCGGTCGGGGTCGTAGTCGCCGTCGGCTTCGGCTTCGGCTTCGGCTTCGGCGAGGGGGACGCGGTGGTGGTGGGAGTCGTGGTGGGCGGCGTGGTCGGCTTGGTGGCNCCGCTCGGCGGCGAACGCCGGGAGCGTGAGCGCGGCGGCGCCCAGTGCGGCCGCGGTGACGACGGCGGCGGTGAGGGCTATCGGGCGGCGGGTGGCTGCCATGGTCAGGGGTCTCCTTGGTCAGAGGGGTCAGAGGGGATGGGCGGGGGGAAGCAAGTGAGGGAAGCTGGCTACTGGTTGTCGGGGGACGGCGCCGTACGCCTCTTGCGTACGACGGCGAACGCTACCGCCGCGGCGAGCAGCGCCCCGGCCCCGATGCCGATCGGCACCGCGGGCAGCGAGGAGGATGAGGAAGAGGCGGTGGCGGACGCGGTGGGCGCGGCCGTGCTCGGCTCGGGGGCCGTCGTGCTCGGGGCCGCCGACGAGCCCAGGTCCGGCAGCGCCGGGAGTTCCGCGTCCTTGGTGAGGGCGACGGCGAGCGAGAGCGGGTCCATCGCGGTGCCCGCCTTGTACATCGACCCGAAGGCCTTCGCGCCGTCGGCGGTGAGCTTGGCGGGGGCCTCGGCCACGGCGAGCAGGCCGCCCTTCGGCTTGAGGTCCTCGGCCGTGAAGGTGATCAGCGGGGTCTTCTCGCGCGTGAAGTCCGCGCTGGCGACGTCCGCGTAGAGCGTGCCCTTGCCGTCCTTGACCGTGACGGCGAGTCGACGGAGCTCAAGGTCGAGGTCGTGCGCGCCGGTGAAGCGGACGCTTCCGGTGAAGGACGCGTCGAGGGTCTGCTTCTTGCTGTCGTACGTCCCCGATCCCGCGGGGAAGCGGAAGAGCGCGCCGCCGTCCTGGGCGCCGCCCGACAGCGTCCACCTGCCCTGCGCGATGGAGCCGGTGACGTACTCACGGAAGGTGCGGCGTACGCCCCAGTCGATGGCGGCGTCCTCGATGCGGCCCGCCTCTCCGGCCTTTCGCGATGGCTGAGAGGGCTCCCCCGGGGACTTGTCGTCCGAGGACTTGTCGGACGGCTTCTTCTCCGCGGGGGCCGTCGCCGCCGACTCCGTGACCAGATCCGCCGACAGGCTCACCGGGTCCAGCGCCGTACCGGCCGCGTAGTACCCCGCGAATCCCTTGGCGCCCTGCGAAGTCAGCGTCGCGGGAATGTTGTTGAGGGCGATCGGCCCGGTGCCGCCCTTCATGGTGATGCCGGAGAGGTTGAGCGAGGCAAGCGGCACCTGCGCGGACGAGGTGACCTTGCCGCTCTCCTTGTCCTTGCTGACCATGTCGGCGTAGAGGGTGCCGGAGCCCCCGGAGACGCTGACCGTGGGGCGGCTGACCGTCAGGTCGAGTTCGTGCGAGC
Organism: Streptomyces sp. E11-3; assembly: GCF_046540415.1. Lineage (NCBI taxonomy): Bacteria > Bacillati > Actinomycetota > Actinomycetes > Kitasatosporales > Streptomycetaceae > Streptomyces > Streptomyces sp. E11-3. The sequence goes on from NZ_JAZGRL010000002.1 coordinate 1,630,584, forward strand.
CGTCGGGCTTGGCGTGCCCGGTGAAGCGCACGCCCCCGGAGAATCCCGCCCGGAACGCCCCGCTGTCCGGGTCGTACGTCCCCTTGGCCGAGTGGAAGCGGAACTGGGTGCCGCCGACCGTGGCGGCCCCGCCCTGGAGGGTCGAAGTCCCCTGGGCGATGGGGCCGGTGACGTAGCTCTGGAAGGAGGACTTGATGCCCCAGTCGAGCCTGCCGCCGCGCACCGCACGGTCCTGCGCCTGGGCGGTGGCCACCGGAAGCAGGGCCGCCAGGAGGGCCGCGAGACCCACCACGGCACCAGTGCGGGCGGCGGCGCTTGTCCACGACACCATCGGTCCCCTTTCACCTCTCCCCGTCTAGCTAATTAGGCAAGGCTAACCTAAACTATCCCTCGATCTGGGCGGAACCCCTCCGCCCCCGAAAAGCACAGCAACCCCAACCGCACGACAGGACGGTGGAATTAGCGTGGCACCGGCCCATCCGCTCAGCCCGCTCCGCCCGCTCCGTACGGTCGGCGCCCTGCTCGCCCTCCTCTGCCTCACCCTCACGGCGTGCGGCGGCGGCAGCGGCAGCAGCAGCGGCTCGGACAACTCGGCACCGGCCGGTAAGGCCACCGCCGCGCCGGACCGCGTGGAGCCGCTCAAGGCCACGCCGAAGCCCGAGCTCCCGGTCACGGTCGAGTCGGCGGACGGCCAGCGCGTCACCGTCAGGTCCACCGACCGGATCGTGCCGCTCACCGGCGCCCTGAGCGAGATCGTCTTCACCCTGGGCCTCGGCGAGAACGTCGTCGCCCGCGATGTCACCGCCACCTTCGAGCAGGCGAAGCGGCTGCCCGTGGTCACCCGCGCGCACGACGTCTCGGCGGAGAGCGTGCTGTCCCTGAAGCCCACGGTGGTACTCGCCGAGACCACCACCGGGCCCGCGGAGGCGATCGACCAGATACGTGACGCGGGCATCGCGCTGGTCGTCCTCGACCCCGCCCGGAGCCTCGACGACGTCGGCACCCGGATCAGCGCCGTGGCACACACCCTGGGCGTCGACAAGGCGGGCGACGAGCTGGAGCGCCGTACGCGGGACCGCATCACCGCCGTCCAGAAGGACATCCCGGCGCGCGAGGGCCAGGACAAGCCGCGGGTCGCGTTCCTGTATCTGCGCGGCTCGGCCTCCGTCTATCTGCTCGGCGGCCGGGAATCCGGGGCGAGTTCGCTCCTGGAGGCGGCGGGCGCGGTCGACGCGGGCAAGGCGTCCGGGCTGAAGAAGGACTTCACGGCCATCACCAGCGAGGCGCTCGCCAAGGCGGCGCCGGACGCGATCCTGGTGATGAGCAAGGGCCTGGAGTCGGTGGACGGCGTCGAGGGCCTGGTGAAGATCCCGGGCGTCGCGGAGACGCCGGCGGGCATGGACCGGCGCGTCGTGGCGGTCGACGACGGGGTGCTGCTGAGCTACGGGCCGCGCACCGACCAGGCGCTGAAGTCCCTGGTGGACCAGTTGTACGCGGACACCGGCGACGGCTCCGACGGCGACGACTCCGGCAGGGACGCCGAGTGACGCTGTTGTCCAAGCCCGTTCGGGGCTCGGCCGCCGAGCCGTCCGCCCCCAGGACCCGACGCCGCGGTACGACCTACCTCCTCACCGCCGGACTCGTCGGCGCGCTCACCCTCCTCTGCCTGCTCTCAGCCGGGACCGGCGCGTTCCCGATCCCACTCGGCGATGTACTCGGCTCCGTACAGCACCGCGTCGGCCTCGGCGGCAGCGCGCTCGACCGCGTCGCCGAGAGCGTGCTGTGGAACGTACGGCTGCCGCGCGTGACCCTCGCGCTGCTGATCGGGGCATCGCTCGGCTGCTCCGGCGCGCTGATGCAGGGCGTGTTCGGCAATCCGCTCGCCGAGCCCGGGGTGATCGGCATCTCGGCGGGCGCGGCGGTCGGCGCGGTGGCGGCGATCGCGTTCGGGCTGGGCTTCCTCGGCAACTGGACGGTGACGTTCTGCGCGTTCGTCGCCGGACTCGCGACCGTCCTGCTCGTCTACACGCTGTCCCGCTCGGGCGGCCGTACCGAGGTCGTCACCCTGATCCTCACCGGGATCGCCGTGAACGCCTTCGCGGGCGCCCTGATCGGCCTGTTCATCTTCTTCGCCGACAACGCGCAAATCACCCAGATCACCTTCTGGCAGCTCGGCTCGCTCTCCCAGGCGACCTGGCCGAAGGTGCTCGCCGTCCTGCCGTGCGCGCTCGCCGGACTGGCCGTCGCGCCGCTGTACGCGCGGAAGTTGGATCTGCTGGCGCTCGGTGAGCGGCCAGCCCGGCACCTGGGTGTCGACGTCGAGCGGCTGCGGATCGTCCTGGTCCTGGTCGTCGCACTGCTCACGGCCGCCGCGGTGGCCGTCGCCGGGATCGTCGCCTTCGTCGGGCTACTCGTCCCGCATCTGCTGCGGATGGCGGCGGGCCCCGGGCACCGCTTCCTGGTGCCGGGCAGCGCGCTCGGCGGGGCCGTCGTCCTGGTCGCGGCGGATCTGGCGGCCCGCACCGTCGCCCAGCCGGCCGAGCTGCCGCTCGGGGTGCTGACCGCGCTCTTCGGCAGCCCGTTCTTCTTCTGGCTGCTGCGCAGGACCCGCCGCAGGCAGGGGGGTTGGGCATGATCAGGTCACTGTTCGCACTGCGCGAGCGGGAACTTCCCGAGCCCGTCGCACCAGGTACGGCCGTGGCGGAAGCCGACGCACTACGCGTACGGCTCGGTGCGCGCGAGGTGCTGGCCGGGGTCTCGCTCACCGCGCGCGCCGGTGAGGTGCTGGCCCTGGTGGGTCCCAACGGTGCGGGCAAGTCGACCCTGTTGGCCGCCATCGCCGCCGACCTTCCGGCCGCGGACGGCGTGGTACGTATCTGCGGGCGCCCGGCCGCCGCGTGGACGCCGCCCGAACTGGCGCTGCGGCGGGCCGTGTTGCCGCAGTCCGCCGCACTCTCCTTCCCGTTCGCGGTCGAGGAGGTGGTACGGATGGGCCGGGCGCCCTGGGCCGGAACGCCGCGCGAGGACGAGGACGACCCGGTGGTCGCCGAGGCGATGGCCAGGGCGGAGGTCACCGAGTTCGCCGCCCGGCCGTTCTCCGCGCTGTCCGGAGGTGAACGGGCCCGGGTCGCGCTGGCCAGAGTGCTGGCCCAGCGGGCGCCCCTGCTGCTGCTCGACGAGCCGACCGCCGCGCTCGATCTGCGCCACCAGGAGCTGGTGTTGCGGATCTGCCGGGAGCGGGCGGCCGCGGGGGACGCGGTCGTGGTCGTCCTGCACGACCTGGGCCTCGCGGCGGCGTACGCGGACCGGGTCGCCGTACTGCACGAGGGCCGGGTGGCCGCCGACGGCGCCCCCGCCGACGTCCTGGAGGCCGAGCTGCTCAGCCGCGTATACCGGCAGCCGCTTGAGGTGCTGCCGCATCCTCGGACGGGGGCTTTGCTGGTCATCCCGCTGCGCGACGGTAAGGTGCCTGCGTGCATCGGTGGGGGCTAGCCCGACAGGGCCTTGAGAGCAGAAGGCGAACCATGAGCAGGGTGAGTCGGCTGGCCACGGCGGCGGCGACAGTGGCGGCGCTGGCCGTGACGGCGAGTGGCTGTGTGACGGTGCACGGGGAGCGGGAGATCGTTCCGACGGCGACCGAGGAAGAGGCCGCCCAGGCCCTGAAGGACTTCACGGCCGCCTACAACAAGGCGGACAAGGCCTACGACCCGGCGCTGTCGGCGGGCCGCGTGTCCGGGCCGCTCGGGGCGATCAACCAGGCCGGCCTGAAGGCCAAGCAGCAGAACAACCCGGACGGCAATCCGCGGCACTCGCCGCTGAAGCTGACCGACGCGAAGTTCACGATACCCAAGCAGGCCGGCTGGCCACGGTGGTTCGTCGCCGACACCCAGAGCAACCGCGGCGCGCAGACCCGCTGGTTCCTGGTCTTCACCCGTGGCGGGCCTGACCAGCTGTGGCAGGCCTCGTATCTGACGATCCTGGCCACCGAGCGGGTACCCGAGTTCAAGCTCGACAGCGACGGGTGGGCCGAACCGATACCGGCGAACTCCACTGAACTGGCGGCGGCCCCCAAGGACCTGAGCGCGAGCTACGCCACGTATCTGAAGGACGGCAGCGGCGCCTTCGCCCCCGGCAAGAACACCAGCGAGTGGCGTGCGGCACGCAAGAAGAACGCCAGCCGTCCCGGCCTGTCCACGCAGTGGGTCGACCAGCCGCTGACCGAGGACACGTTCGCCCCGCGCGGGCTGCGTACCAAGGACGGGGGCGCGATGGTGTTCTTCTCCACCCGCCACTACGAGAAGCGGACCGCGGCCGAAGGCGTGCGGCTCACCGTCCCGCCCGATCTGGCCGCCCTGATGACCGGCGAGGTGAAGCGCTCGGTCACCACGGAGTACACCTCCAACCAGGCGGTGAAGGTTCCGGCGAAGACCGTGGACGGCGCGGGCATCGTGTTCCTGAACCGCATCCAGGGCACCACCGGCGCCAAGGGCGCGTAGGGGGCGGTGGCCCTGAGAGCCTGATTCGGAAACAGGCTCTCAGCCCCGCAGCGGCCAGGCCGCCACCGGCTCCGAGTCGCCCGCGAACCGGGCGCAGGCGTCGGTCAGTGTCTCCAGGAGGGTCAGCGGCTCCGGCAGTGGATGCTCGGGGCCACGCACCCACGCCACCCGCTGCTCGCCGGGCAGCTGGGCCGGTGGCACCAGGACGTAGGAGCCCCGGCAGTGCCAGCGCAGGCCGGGATGCTCGTCCATCGTCTCGGGGTGGCAGTCCAGCTCGCAGGGCCACCACTCGTCCTCGTCCGCGGGCGTGCCCCGGGTGAGGGTGAAGAAGAGCATCCGTCCCTGGTCGTCGGGGGCCGACAGCTCCGCTACGGGCCCGACCTCGACGCCCGCTTCGAGCAGCCGCTCCAACGCACTGCGACCGGCCTCCACAGGTACGTCGAGTACGTCGTGGACCATGCCGGTCGCGGTGATGAAGTTGGCCTGGGGTTGATGCCTGGCCCAGCGCTCGATCTGGGCGCGGTCCGTCGTGGACTGGGTCTGCCAGGCGAAGGAGACGGGATGCCGCGCGGGCGTGGGACAGCCGACCCGGTCACACGAGCAGCGATACCCCGCGGGGTGGGCGGCGGGCGCGAGCGGCAGCCCCGCTCCGGCGGCGGCCAGCAGCTCTGTCTCCCGGGCCGATGCCGCGGCGTCCGCGCTCTGCGGGCGGCGGTTGCGCAGCCACTGGGAAATCCTGCCCTGTCCACCAGCCGGTCGACCGAACTCCGCGCCCATTTAACCCCTCATCTCGCCCTCGTTCTGTCCATGGTGCCACCATCCTGGTCCCCAGGTGGCCGTAGTCCACATCCGGGGTACCTGGGGTGATGCCAGCCACTGGGTGTCTTTGCCTGGCATAACCCCATTTGCACCCCTACGTTGGTCGCCATGGTCACCACCACCGTGCCCGTCATGCTCATGGCACTGGCTCTCACGGGGCACACGGGACCGGGCGGCGCCCCGACTCCGCTGGAATGGCGCGGCGGCCCCCTGACGGTCGACTCGCTCTCCCGCGTCACTTACACGGCACACCGCGGTGGGGCGCTGGAGGTGCCGGAGAACAGCATGTCCGGACTGATGGCCACCTACCTGCGCGGCACCGCGCAGGTGCTCGACGTGGACTTCCGGATGCTGCGCGACGGCACCCTGGTGGCGATGCACGACAAGACCCTGGACCGTACGACCAACATGACGGGGCGGGTGCGCGCCCTGACCCGTAAGGACTGGGAGCGGGTCAGGCTGCGTCCGGACCCGGCCCTGCCGGGCAGCTGGCGCGCCGAGCGCCCGCCGACGGTGGACGAGGTGCTCGACCGGCTCGGCGGCCGGGTGCTGCTGATGCTGGAGGCCAAGGACCCCGCCAGCCTCCCAGTCCTGGCCGGGAAGCTGCGGGCGCGTGGGCTCACCCGGTCGGTGTTCGTGAACTCCAACAAGCCTTCGGTCGCGCGGCAGGCGCACGAGCTGGGCCTGCTCGCCCAGCTCTGGCGCTCCGCCAAGCAGCTGCGGAGCGACGAGCCCAGCCGGTGGCGGGACTTCGTGGACGTACTCGACGTGAACCACGAGGCCGACGACAAGGATCTGGTACGCGCCGTGAAGTCCGGCATCAAGCGGGTGTGGGCGCACACCGTGAACACGCCCAAGGAGCGCGACCGGGTGCTGCGGCTCGGCTGCGACGGCGTCCTCACCGACGCGCCGGGGCTGCTCACCGGCACTCCGGCGAGGAGCGGGCAGCGCCAGATCAGCTCGGGGTGAGGCCGTAGGGCTCAGCGCTGTGCCCGTACGGCTCAGCGCGGGGTGAGCCCGTACAGCGCGTACTCGACGAGACGGTCGGCGTAGGCGTGCGAGAGCGGTCCTGTGCCCTGGAGCCAGCGCTGCGCGAGCGGGGAGACGAAGAGCTCGAGCCCGATGCGCGGATCGACGTCGGCGCGTACGTCTCCGGCGTCCTGGGCGGCGCGCAGCCGCTGTACGTAGAGCTGGAGCGAGGGTTCCAGAAGCTGCTCCACGAACCGGACGCTCAGCTCGCGGTTGATAATGCCCTCGGCGGCGAGCGCGCGCGACGGGGCGTCGAACTTGGGGTCGAGGAGCTCGTCGACGGTGGCCCGCAGGACGTACTTCAGGTCGGCTTCGAGATCGCCGGTGTCCGGGATGCCGTACGCGTGCCCCGGCTCCTTCCCGGCCGCTTCGGCGGCGGCGTCGGCGGCCTGCTCGCCGAGGTCGAGGAAGGCTTCGAGCAGCACCTCGGCCTTCGACGACCACCAGCGGTAGATCGTCTGCTTGCCGACGCCCGCGCGGGCGGCGATCGCTTCGATGGTCGTCTTGGGGTAGCCCACCTCGCCGACGAGGGCGAGGGCGGCGTCGTAGATCGCTCGGCGGGAGCGTTCGCTGCGGCGGTTCTGGTCGGGGGCGGTCTTGGTGGCCATGGGTCGAATGTAGCAGCGGGCGGAGGCGATACGTATCGTCTCGAAAGCCGGGGCGGGCGGTGTACGCGAACGGCGGGAAAACAACCCGTTCGCCACATCCCACATTGGCGCCGTAGGTCGCACCATGGGCAGCACAGGACCCAGCCGATCGTGAGGAGCCCTTCTTTGCCTCGTCACGCCACACCCCGGCGCTATCTGATGTGCCCACCGGCACACTTCAAGGTCACCTACTCCATCAACCCCTGGATGGACCCCGGCAAACCGGTCGACGTCCCCCTCGCCGTCGCGCAGTGGGAGGAGCTCAGGGACCGCTACCGCTCGCTCGGCCACACCGTCGACGAGCTGCTCCCCCGGCCCGAGCTGCCCGACATGGTCTTCGCCGCGAACGGCGCGACCGTGCTCGACGGCCGGGTGCTCGGGGCTCGCTTCGCCTACCGCGAGCGGGCGCCCGAGGCCGAGGAGCATCTGGACTGGTTCCAGGCGCGGGGCTTCACCGATATCCACGTACCGGCGCACATCAACGAGGGCGAGGGCGACTTCGCGGTCACCGCGTCCTGGATTCTGGCCGGGCGTGGCTTTCGGGCGAGCCCGCTCTCGCATGGCGAGGCGCAGGAGTTCTTCGGGCGCCCGGTGGTGGGGCTCGACCTGGTCGACCCGCGCTTCTACCACCTGGACACGGCGCTGGCCGTGCTCGATGACGCGGGTGACGAGGTCATGTACTACCCGGGTGCGTTCTCGCCCGGGAGCCAGGCGGTGTTGCGGCGGCTGTTCCCGGAGGCCCTGATCGCCTCGCGTGCGGATGCCGAGGCGCTCGGTCTGAACGCCGTGTCCGACGGCCGCCATGTGCTGCTGCCGCAGGCGGCGCTGGGGCTTTTCGAGCCTCTGCGGGCTCGGGGCTACGTGCCGGTCGGCATGGACCTCGGGGAGCTCCTGAAGGGTGGCGGCAGCGTGAAGTGCTGCACGCTGGAGTTGCGGGGGGCGACGGGCATTTCTCCCCCACCCCGCCCCTTCCCGACATAGACATTTGCGGCTTCGCCGCGTGGGGGGCTCCGCCCCAGACCCCTTGATCGCCCTTCGGGCTCGTCCTCAATCGCCGGACGGGCTCGAAGGAGGCGGCCACCCGTCCCCCCAAGCCGCATCCCGTGCCGCCCGGTACAGCGACCCGTGGCGCTTGGTCACGGTGTCGCGGGCCAGCCCGGGGTCGCGCGTGCACAGGTCCAGGAGGACCTGGCCCTTGCGGATCTGGGGGCGGCGGACCACCCGCGCCTCCACCGGTTCCGCGTCGAAGCGCGTCGCGGCGACGTAGCTGAACTTCTCGTCCTCGTACGGCAGCGACCCGCCCTTCACCTGCCGATGCAGTGAGGACCGGCTCACCCGCGCCGAGAAGTGGCACCAGTCCTGCCCCGGCACGATCGGGCACGCCGCGCCGTGCGGGCAGGGCGCGGCGATCCGCAGCCCGGCCGCGATGAGCTGGTCCCGTGCCGCGAGGACGCGGGCATAGCCCTCGGGCGTGCCGGGCTCGACGATCACCACGGCCTGCCCGGCCCGGGCCGCCTCGGCGACCACCACACCGCGATCCGCCTCGGTCAGCTCCCCGAGTACATACGACACCGTCACAAGATCAGCGCTCGGAAGCGAGAGCGCCGCTCCGATCCGAGAGCGCTGCCACTGCGCATCGCGCAGCAGCGGGTTCGCCGACGCCAGCTCACGGCCCAGCGCGAGCGCGGGCTCCGCCCAGTCGAGCACCGTCACCGGCCGTACGGACGACGACCAGGTCGCGCTCACCGCCCAGGTGGCCGCGCCCGTACCGCCGCCCACATCGACATGGCTGTCCGGCGACCATCCCGCGGGGGCCGCGTCCGCGAGCGCGTCGAGCGCGGCGCACACCGCCTCGAACGTCGCCGGCATCCGGTACGCGGCATACGCCGCGACGTCCGAACGGTCGCGCAGCACCGGCGCGTCGGTCGGGGTACGCCCCCGGTAGTTGGCGATCAGCCGCTCAACGGCCTGCGCTGCCTGCTTCGGCGGCAGCCCGTCGAGCAGTCCGGCGAGGGCCGCACGGAGGGTCTCCGCGGAGACGGCGGGGGTAAGGGGGGCGTTCACCCGCAAATTCTAGGGCCTGTCGGCGCAGCGCACTGGACCCGTCGGCGCAGCGCACAGCGCACAGCACCCGATGCGGAAAGTGACGTCTGAGAACTGCTGTGCTGTCAGAGGACGTTGCTACTGTGGCGATCGCCGGTGGGCACGGACAGCCACCGGTGACCACCGACTGTCATGCTCCTGGGGGGACCAGTGGGACAGAGGATCGTGCGCGTGGCGCTCGTCGCGGGTGTGGTCGTCCTGGCGCTGCTGCTCGGCCTCGCCGCCTTCGCGGGCGGCAAAGACGACGACAGCGCCAACGACACCTCCGGTGCCAAGCCGAAGAAGCAGGCCGCGTCGGCCAGCCAAGGCCCGGTCACCCGGCTCGAGGTCCCGGCCGCGTACGACGCACGGCGCGGCTGGGAGATATCCGGCGTCTCGCCGGAGTACGCCCTGGCGCCAGGCGCGAGCCGGATCGGGTACATCGAGCGGGTCGACCAGCGGCGTTTCCGCCTCAAGGCGGTGGACGCCAGGACTGGCGAGCCGCGCTGGAAGAGCGCTCCGTGGCAGCCGCTCGGCGACGACCCGGAGCGGTTGCCCAAGCTGTTCGCGCTCAGCAAGGACCGTCGGCAGTACTTCGCGACCTGGTCGTACGGCAAGGTCAAGAGCGGCGACCCGCTGAGCGAGACCAGCAAGGTCCTCTCACTCGACGTGTACGACGCGGCCGACGGGTCCCTGCAGCGCGTCGAGCTGCCCTGGGACTCCGCGCCCAGCGTGACCGGCGCGGGTCCCGGCATCCTGATCGGCAAGGGCACCACCCACGCGGCCGTCGTCGACCCCCGTACCGGCGAGACCGTCCGCTTCGAGCGCGCCGATCTGAAGGACCCGAGGGGCTGTAAGAACTGCCGCAAGCTCACCGAGATACGCGGCCTGACCAGCAAGGGGCCGCTGGTCCGCGGGGCGGGTGAGTTCTGGGTGCCCGGCGCCTGGCACGGCCGCAAGGTCGCGCCCAAGGGCACCGCACCCGGGTCCGGGACGCCGACCTCGGTGACGACGGACCACGTACTCGCCAAGTGGAGCAAGAAGCGCGGCAGCAAGGGCGCGGCGGACCTCGACGTCTGGGCGGTGCACGACGCCGTGAACGGCAAGGCGCTGATCACGGTCGAGTGCCACAAGCCCGCACTCAAGCCCGGCCGCTACCCGGAGCTGACGCCCTCCCCCACCGGCCGCTATCTGGTCGCCGGGAACCTCGCCTTCGACCTGTGGGAGAAGACCGGGCACTGCTTCGAGGAGAACGACGGCGCCAAGCCGCTGACCCTGGCCACGGTCACCGACGAGGGCGTGGCCTACGGAGCGACGGGGGCGCGGAGCGCGGCCGATGCGCTCGCCGGTGGCGGGACACCGGTCGAGGTGCGGCTGGACACCGCCGAGCCCCGGGCGCTCGCGCCGAACGTGAGGCTGCCGGGGCACGACCAGGGCGGCATGGGGATCTTCCGCTGGACGGACAGCAAGGACGGGGTGCACCTCATCGGGTACGAGCGGCGCGGCTGAGCCGGTCATCGCATGCGAGCGGCGCGGCTGAGACGAGTGGCGGCCGCCGCGCGCGGTGCGCTGTCGGCGGGCTTACGGCGCGGGTGCACGGTGTTGGCTAGCAGCACCAGGAACGTGTCGGTGGCCCGGTCGACGACCAGCGAGGTCCCGGTGAACCCGGAGTGCCCGGCCGCGCCGCGACCCGCCAACTCGCCCATCAGCCACGGTTGGTCGACCTGGAAGCCGAGGCCGGGGGCGCGGAGCATCAGGTCGACCTGGTCGGCGCCGAGTATCCGCGCCGTGCCGTAGGTGCCGCCGTTCAGCAGCGTCCGGCAGAACACCGCCAGATCGCGGGCGGTCGAGAACAGCCCGGCGTGCCCGGCGACACCGCCCAGCGCGTAGGCGTTCTCGTCGTGCACGGTGCCGCGGACCATCCCGCGGTCGAGCTTGGCCCAGGGCCTGCGCTGGTCCTCGGTGGCGGCGGCGAACGCGCAGGGGCCGAAGCCGGTGTGCCGCATGCCCAGCGGGCGGGTGATGCCTTCCCGTACGAGACGGTCCAGGCGCTGCCCGGTGACCCGCTCCAGGACCGCCTGCGTCAGCAGCATGTTCAGGTCCGAGTAGAGGTAGTCGTCGCCGGGTTTTGGCGATCGGCTCCTCGGCGCGCAGCGCCGCGAGGCGGGCCTCGTCGTCCGGGCAGTCGTACAGCGGGAGTTCGGGCCGCAGCCCGGAGGTGTGGGTGAGCAGCTGGCGCAGGGTGAGGCCGTGCTCGGCCGCGGCCGTGAAGTCGGGGACGTACGTCCCGACACATGTGTCGAGATCCAGGCTGCCGCGCTCCAGCTGCTGGACGGCCGCGACGGTGGTGAACAGCTTGGTCAGCGAGGCGAGGTCGAAGGGCGTGCCGGTGGACATCGGCACGCGGCGGTGTTCGGGCAGCTCCTCGTCGCGGGAGCGGTGGCGCACCGCCCAGCCGACCGCCTGCTCGACGGCGATCACCGGGCCGCGCCCGGCGATGACCACGGCGCCCGCGCACCAGGTGTCCGGCAGCCGCTCCACCTCCGCCACGAGCAGCCGCAGGTCCTCCGGGTCGAGTCCGGCCCTGCTCGGGGTTCCGCTGCGCAGTCGTGCCGCTCTCAGCGCCCTGCTCCCTCCGCCTTCGCGTTCGCGTTCGCGTTCGTCGTCGCGTCCGGCTACGCGTCCGTCTTCGTGTCGGTCGTCCGGTTCGTCTTCGCCGTACCGCTCCAGGGTCGGCACAGTCCCATGAAACAGCCGACGGCCACCAGCGCGCTCGCCAGCTGTACGACGGCCATCGGCACGGCCGTGTCCTCGCCCGCGATGCCGACGAGCGGCGAGGCGACCGCGCCGACCAGGAAGGAGGCGGTGCCGATCAGCGCGGAGGCGGAGCCCGCGGCGTGCGGGGTGCGCATCAGGGCCAGGGCGTTGGTGTTGGGCAGCGTCACGCCCATCGCGGACATCAGGAAGAACAGTCCGGTCGCCATCGGGACCAGGCCCACCTCGCCGAACACACCGGTGGCCATCAGCAGCAGCGCGGTCGCGGCGAGGGTGATCACGGCGAGCCCGGCGGCGAGCACCTTGTCCAGGCTGACCCGGCCGACCAGGACCTTGCCGTTGATCTGACCGGCCACGATCAGCCCGACCGAGTTGAGCCCGAAGAGCAGCGAGAAGGTCTGCGGCGACGCTCCGTAGATCTCCTGGATCACGAACGGCGAGGCGGATATGTAGGAGAAGAGCGCGGCGAAGGCGAAGCCTCCGGCGAGTGTGTAGCCGGTGAAGACGCGGTCGGCGAGCAGTCCGCGCATGGTGTGCAGCGCCTTGCCGACGCCGCCGTCCTGGCGGTTCTCCGGGGCGAGGGTCTCCGGGAGGCTGCGCCAGACCAGGGCGGTCAGCACGATGCCGATCGCGGTGAGAACCAGGAAGATGCCGCGCCAGTCGGTGACGCGCAGGACCTGGCCGCCGATCAGCGGCGCGATGATCGGCGCGACGCCGGATATCAGCATCAGCGTGGAGAAGAATCTGGCCATCTCCATGCCGTCGTAGAGGTCGCGGACCACGGCGCGGGCGATGACGATTCCGGCCGAGCCCGCCAGGCCCTGGAGCAGCCGGAAGCCGATGAGCAGTTCGGCGGTGGGGGCGAAGGCGCAGATCGCGGTGGCGAGTATGTAGACGAGCAGACCGACCAGGAGCGGGCGGCGGCGGCCCCACTTGTCGCTCATCGGGCCGACGACGAGCTGGCCGAGCGCCATTCCGGCGAGGCAGGCGGTGAGCGTGAGTTGGACGGTCGCGGCGGATGCGCTCAGCGATCGGGTGACCTCCGGCAGGGCCGGGAGGTACATGTCCATGGAGAGCGGCGGTACGGCGGTCAGCCCGCCCAGGACCAGCGTGACGAGGAAGCCCGTGTGGGCGGTACGGCGACGGGCGGCGGCGACCGCCGGGTCGGCCGTCGCCGCTCTGTCCCCTGGCGTGCTCTCCCCTGGGGCTGTGGCTCCCTGTGCTGCGTCGCCCGGTGCCGTGTCCCCCGGTGCCGTGTCCCCTGGGGCTGTGTCCCCCGGTGTTGTGTCCCCTGGTGCCGTGGGCACAGCGGTGCCCTCGCTGCCGCGCTTCGGCATGCGCCCCTCCCCTTGATTCCCGTCCGTCCCTATGCTCTCAGCTTGACCGCGATGGCTGAGACCATTTGTTCGAGTCGCGGGGGCAGGGCCGATGGAGGGGACGGGTATGGACCGGGTGCGGTGGGGTGTGCTGGGGACCGGTGGGATCGCCCAGCGGTTCACGTCGGAGCTGCTGGCCATGGAGGAGGACGCGCAGGTCGTGGCGGTCGGCTCGCGTACCGACCGGGCGGCGCGGGCGTTCGCCGAACGGTTCGGAATCGAGCGGGCGTACGGGGACTGGGCCTCGCTCGCCGCGGACGACTCGGTGGATGTGGTGTACGTCGCAACGCCGCACTCGGCGCACCGGGCGGCGGCCGGAATGTGTCTGGAAGCCGGGCGCGCGGTCCTGTGCGAGAAGGCGTTCACGCTGAACGCGCGGGAGGCGCGTGAGCTGGTGACGCTGGCGGCTAAGCACGACCGCTTCCTGATGGAGGCCATGTGGATGTACTGCCATCCGCTGATGCGGCAGCTGACCGCGCTGATACGGGATGGCGCGATCGGGGACGTCCGGACGATCCAGGCGGACTTCGGGCTCGCGGGTCCTTTCCCCGCCGAGCACCGGCTGCGGGACCCGGCACAGGGCGGGGGTGCGCTGCTCGATCTGGGGGTCTACCCGGTGTCGTTCGCACAGTTGCTGCTCGGGGAGCCGTCCGCCGTCACGGCGAGTGCGGTGCTCTCAGAGGAGAGCGTTGATCTGCAGACCGGAATGCTGCTCTCTTGGGCGAGCGGTGCTCACGCCGTGTTGCACTGCTCTATAGAAGGGGGCACTCCGGTTTCCGCCTCGGTCACCGGCACCCACGGCCGTATCGACCTCCCGGACGGCTTCTTCTTCCCGGACCGCCTCGTCCTGCACCGCCCGGGCCGCGAGCCCGAGGTGATCACCGGCGAAGGACCCCGCGACTCGCTCCAGCACGAGGCCGCCGAAGTGATGCGCTGCCTGCGCGCCGGGGAGAGGCAGTCACCGCTGGTCCCACTGGACGGCACCCTCGCGGTGATGCGCACCCTGGACGCGGTGCGGGAGCGGATCGGGGTGCGCTACCCGAGCGACCGGGAGGCGAGGGTCCCGTAGGCGGGGGTCCCGTAGGCGAGTGTCCCGTAGGCGGGTGACCAGTACGCACGTGACCAGTACGCAGACGATCGCGCTGCCTGCGAGGCACCGTGGGTACTCTGCCGCCCATGAGCGATCTGCGGACGAAGACGGCGGTAGTGACGGGAGCGGGCTCCGGCATCGGCCGGGCGGTCGCGGTGGAGCTGGCACGCGGCGGCTGGTCGCTGGCCCTCGCCGGGCGCCGCGTCGAGGCCCTGGAGGAGACGGCGGCCCTGGCGAAGGACGCCGCCGACGTGTGCTGCGTACGCACCGACGTGGCGAGCCAGGAGGACGTGGCCGCCCTCTTCGCCACCGCGCGGGAGCGGTTCGGGCACCTTGACCTGCTCTTCAACAACGCGGGCACGTTCGGCCCCGGTGGCGTACCGCTGGAGGACCTCGACTACGACGCCTGGCGCCATGTCGTCGACACCAACCTCAACGGTGCCTTCCTCTGCGCCCAGGCCGCCTTCCGGCAGATGAAGGAACAGGACCCGCAGGGCGGCCGGATCATCAACAACGGTTCGATCTCCGCCCATGTGCCGCGCCCGCACTCGGTCGCGTACACCGCCACCAAGCACGCCATGACAGGCCTGACGAAGTCCCTGTCCCTGGACGGCCGTCCGTACCGGATCGCGGCGAGCCAGATCGACATCGGCAACGCGGCGACCGACATGACCGAGCGGATGCGACAGGGCATCCCGCAGGCGAACGGCCAGCTGGCCGTGGAGCCGGTGATGGACGTGGCCGACGTGGCGCGCACCGTACGGCATATGGCGGAGCTGCCGCTGGAGGCGAACGTGCAGTTCGCGACGGTGATGGCGACCAACATGCCGTATATCGGACGCGGTTGACCCAGGCGGGGCCGCCCCGGGGAATGCGCAGGTCGGCACCGTGGTTAGGTGCGGACATGCCACAGAACAACACCACCGAAGTCCTGCGCTACACCGCCTTCTCCAGCGACCCGTCCGGCGGCAATCCCGCCGGAGTCGTGCTGGACGCCTCCGGGCTCGACGACGCGGGAATGCTCGCCATCGCGGCCGGACTCGGCTACAGCGAGACGGCGTTCCTGACGGCGCCGCCCGAGGGCCTGGGCGGCGACGAGCCGGGCCGCGCTTACACGCTGCGGTTCTTCAGCCCGAAGGCGGAGGTGTCCTTCTGCGGGCACGCCACGGTCGCCACGTCGGTGGCGCTGGCCGAGCACAGGGGCGGCCCCGGCGACTACGTCTTCGCGACCCCGGCCGGTACGGTCCCGGTGACCGTCGCCGAGGCCGACGGCGAGCTGCGGGCCACGCTCAGCAGCGTAGAGCCGCAGGTCAAGCCGGTCGGTGACGCTGATCTGGCCGAGGCGCTCGCGGCCCTTGACTGGCCCGCCACCAACCTGGACCCGGCGCTGCCGCCGCGGATCGCGTTCGCGGGCAACGACCACCTGGTCATCGCGGCCGCGACCCGGGAGCGGCTGGCGGACCTGTCGTACGACTTCGACCGCCTCGAAGCCCTGATGCAGCGCCTGGGTCTGACCACACTGCAACTGGTGTACCGGGCCTCGGAGTCCGTGTTCCACGTCCGTGACCCCTTCCCGGTGGGCGGGGTGGTCGAGGACCCGGCGACCGGGGCCGCCGCGGCCGCGTTCGGGGCGTACGCGCGTGAGCTCGGCATCGCGAAGGACGAGGCGGTGCTCACGCTGCACCAGGGCGAGGACATGGGGCGCCCTGGGGTGCTGACGGTGACGCTGCGGGCGGGCGACCCGCGCGTCCATGTCGCGGGAACGGCCGTGCCGATCAGCGCCTGACCCCGGCCACCCGAATCCTGCCACCGGCCTCCTGCCACCCGAATACTGCCCCCGTCTCCTGCCACCCGATCCCTTCGGGTGGCAGGAGCATGCGGGACTCAGGCGCCGATCTTCCCGCCGTCCGTCCTGCGGATCACCACGGTGGCCGAGCGCGGACGGCCTTCGGGGTCGAAGTCCGGCCAGTTGCTGACCGCCCGCGGGTTCTCGGGGGTTGGGCTGCCCCAGGCGGCGGTGGACTCGCCCGGGTGCTGGATGTTGACGAACATCGTCCGCTGGTCGGGCGTGGTGACAACGCCGGTGATCTCGCAGCCGCGCGGCCCGACCAGGAAGCGGCGGATCTCGCCGGTCCTCGGGTCGGCGGCCAGCATGGCGTTGTTGCCGATCCGGTCGTACCCCTTCTCCGGCAGGTTCTGCGCGGAGTTGGAGATGTCGGTCTGGATCCACAGCCGGGCGTCGGCATCGAACCAGAGGCCGTCGGGCGAACCGAACATGGTCTCCTCGGTCAGGTCGACCGAGTCGTCGTAGGCCGGGTCGCCGGCGAGCTGGAAGATGTCCCAGCGGAACCCGGTGGCGGTGTTGTCGCCGCGGTCCTCACGCCAGCGGATGATGTGCCCGTACGGGTTGGGGGTGCGCGGATTGGCCGCGCCGCCTTCGCCGGTGCCGTTGGTGAGGGTGCAGTAGACGTCCTTGTTCCTCGGGTTGACGGCGAGCCACTCCGGGCGGTCCATCGGTGTGGCACCGACGGCGTCCGCGGCCTCGCGCGTACGAAGCAGCACATCGGCCTGGTCCTGCCAGCCGTTCCCGGCGGTCAGCGGGCCCTCGCCGAAGACCAGGGGCAGCCAGTGGCCGCTGCCGTCGTCGTCGAAGCGGGCGACGTACAGCGTGCCGTCGTCGAGCGGGCTGTGCCCGCGCCGGTAGTGGCGCCACGGTTTCCTGCCGACGAACTTGTAGATGTAGTCGCCAGCCTGGTCGTCGCCCATGTAGCCGACGACCCGGCCGCGGCTCTCGGTGGTGACACAGCCCTCGTGTTTGATCCGGCCGAGCGCGGTGCGCTTGACGGAGGTGTGCCCGGGGTTCATCGGGTCGATCTCGACGACCCAGCCGAAACGGTTCGCCTCCTTGCCGTTGACGGCGATGTCCCAGCGCGGGCTCGCGAGGTGCCAGCGGTAGCCGAAGCCGACGTTGTTCAGGCCGTAGCGGGCCTGGGCCTCGGTGGGCTTCCAGGTGGCGTCCTCGGTGCCGAAGTAGGAGTTCCAGTTCTCCTCGCAGGCGAGGTAGGTGCCCCAGGGGGTGACGCCCATCGAGCAGTTGTTGAGCGTGCCCATGGGCGGGTTGTCGGCCTGGAGTTCGGGGTGGTCGGCCGGGACAGGACCGGAGAAGGTGACCGGGGTCGCGCCATGGACCTTGCGGGCACGGCGGGACCCGACCCGCTCCCAGGAGCCGTCCGCCTTCTTGGCGATCTCGACGATGCTGACGCCGTGGGCGGCGAGCGCCTTGTCGACCTTCTCCGCGGTCATGTCGTCGGGGCCGTCGGTGAAGAGCAGGGACTGGTCCACGTACTCGTGGTTGAGCACGAGCATGCCGCGCCCGCAGCCCCTCCTGCCGTGCCCGAGCGGGAAGAAGTGCATGCCGTCGTGGTTCATGCCCAGCTGCTGGGCCTGCTCGGCGGCGGTGTCGGAGGCGTCCTTGTGCCACTGCGGGCCGTCCGGCTGGATCGGGGTGCCCCACGGGATGAGTACCTGTGCCTCGTATCCCTCCGGGACGGTCAGCTTGTCGGCGCTGTGCGTGCCGACCGGCTTGAAGCCGAGCAGCGATCTGCCACCGCGGCCGCCCCTGCCGGTCGGGGCCGCGGCCGCCGCCCTGCCGGGCTCCGCCGCCGCGGTGCCCTGCGCGGCGCCGAGTGCCAGGAACCCGACGGCGGCCGCGGTGCCGCCGCGCAGGGCGGTGCGGCGCGACATCCGTGTCGCGACCACGTCCTGGAAGGACCGGTTGGCGGAGGGGTTCGAGCTCACGTCGTCGGGGTCGGCCACGGGGGACACTGAAGGGTCAGCAGTCATGTTCCGTCCTCGGTGTCGAGAATGCGCCGACTGCCGGTCACCCTGAGGCGCCTGACAGTCGCTCAGAAGTTACAGTCCGGCGATACTAGGACCGCGTATCTACGCGCGAACACCCCTCGAACCGAACACGTGTCACCGACCGGCGGCGTAGGGTCGAGGAACATCAACGTCACGGGGAAGAGGGGGTTCCGCGAGATGGGCGGGACGGTCAAGGCGGTCAGCAGCAACGGCACGTACTCCTTCAGCAAGCCGAACCGCGACAGCGTCACGCTGCTCGAAGGGCTCGGCGTGGAGGGCGACGTACACGCCGGAGCGACGGTCAAGCACCGCTCACGCATGGCGAAGGACCCCACCCAGCCGAACCTGCGCCAGGTCCACCTCATCCACGAGGAGCTCTTCGCCGAGGTCGGCGCCGGGGGCTTCGCGGTGGCGCCGGGCCAGCTGGGCGAGAACATCACCACCAGCGGCGTCGACCTGCTCGCGCTGCCCGTCGGCGCCCTGCTGCGCATCGGTGAATCGGCTGTCGTCGAGGTGACCGGGCTGCGCAATCCCTGCCTGCAGATCGACGGCTTCCAGGCCGGGCTGCTGAAGCAGGTCGTGGGCCGGGACACGGCGGGGAACGTCGTCCGTAAGACCGGAGTCATGGGTGTCGTACGGGCGGGCGGCACGGTCCGTCCCGACGACACCATCGAGGTCGAGCTGCCGCGGGGACCGCACCGCCCGCTGGAGCAGGTCTGACCCGCGTCCGACCCCCGTCCGACCCCATCCCCGCCCCCAATGGTCAGCGGACGATCGTGAGCCGCCCGCTGTAGACGGTCATCGGATCGCTGGACGTCAGCGCCACCGCGTAGCCGTCGCCGGGCGGTACGTCGGGGACGGTGACCCATGCCGTCNCCCCGTCCGACCCCATCCCCGCCCCCAATGGTCAGCGGACGATCGTGAGCCGCCCGCTGTAGACGGTCATCGGATCGCTGGACGTCAGCGCCACCGCGTAGCCGTCGCCGGGCGGTACGTCGGGGACGGTGACCCATGCCGTCAGGTCCTCGGGATCCACGCCGACGGCCAGGTCCGCGATCCCCTCAATCCGCGCGCCGTCCCCGCGCACCAGGACGATGTCGCAGGGGTGGCCGGTGACCCCGGTCAGCCGCCAGGTGACGCCCACGTCCTGGCCGACCCGCCAGGTGTCACCGGTGGCGGGGCTGAGGATCTGGACGGCGTCGGCGGCCGTACGGGGGCCGGTGCCGGGCGCCGGGGGCGCGTCCGGGTGGCTCGGCCCCGTACCCGTGGGGCCGGTGCCGGTGCCGGGCGCCCGGGGTGCGTCCGGGTGCCTCGGCCCCGTACCCGTGGCCTTGACGGCGGACCTGAGGCGGTCGATCAGGCTCATGGCTCGGCTTCTTCCTCGGCTTCCCCGGGCGGGGCCCGGAGGGGAGCACCCCGCTCCGTCCACGGTAGGCGCGGGTCCCCGCCGCCCGCACGGCGAGCGCACACCCCGCTGCGGTCGAGAAGCGATTCCGGCAGCCGCCCCATCTGGCGGTAGCCTTGCCTGCGTGCCCCGCCTGTCTGAAGTCATCGCCGCGCTAGATGCCCTGTGGCCCCCCGAGCGGGCCGAGGAATGGGACGCCGTCGGAACGGTCTGCGGAGATCCGGACGCCCGCGTCTCCCGTGTGCTGTTCGCCGTCGACCCGGTCCAGGACATCGTCGACGAAGCGGTACGGCTCGGTGCGGATCTGCTGGTCACCCACCACCCGCTCTATCTGCGCGGGACGACGACCGTCGCGGCCTCGCACTTCAAGGGCCGTGTCGTACACGACCTGATCAAGAACGACATCGCGCTGCACGTCGCACACACCAACGCCGACACCGCCGACCCCGGAGTCTCCGACGCCCTCGCGGGCGCGCTCGACCTGCGGGTCGTCGGCCCGCTGGTGCCCGACGCCTCGGACCCCAAGGGCCGCCGCGGCCTCGGCCGGATCTGCGAGCTCGACCACCCGCTGTCCCTGCGGGAGCTGGCCGAGTACGCGGCCAAGCGGCTGCCCGCCACCGCGCAGGGCATCCGCGCCGCGGGCGACCCGGACGCCCTGATCCGTACGGTCGCGGTCAGCGGCGGCTCCGGCGACAGCCTCTTCGCCGACGTACGGGCGGCGGGCGTGGACGCGTTCCTGACCGCCGACCTGCGCCACCACCCGGTCTCCGAGGCGACCCAGCAGTCCCCGCTGGCGCTGCTCGACGCGGCCCACTGGGCCACCGAGTGGCCCTGGTGCGAGCAGGCCGCCGCGCAGCTCGACGAGATCTCCGACCGTCACGGCTGGGGCCTCAGGGTCCATGTGTCGACGACGGCCACCGACCCCTGGACCGCCCACGCGGCGTCAGCCGCCGCTGTTCACACGTCAGCACCCGCTTCACCCCTTTCCACCCCTTCTTCAACCTCTTCTTCTTCAACCTCTTCATCTGGAGCCCCCAACTGAACGCCGAGCCCGCCGACCAGATCCGACTCCTCGACGTCCAGGCACTCGACGTCCGTCTGTCGCAGCTCGCGCACAAGCGCGAGTCGCTGCCCGAGCACGCCGAGATCGAGTCGCTGAACAAGGACCTCACCCAGCTGCGCGACCTGCTGGTCGCCGCACAGACCGAGGAGAGCGACTGCGCCCGCGAGCAGACCAAGGCCGAGCAGGACGTGGACCAGGTGCGCCAGCGCGCGGGCCGCGACCAGCAGCGCCTGGACTCCGGTGCGATCACCTCGCCGAAGGACCTGGAGAGCCTGCAGCACGAGATCGCCTCGCTCGCCAAGCGCCAGGGCGACCTGGAGGACGTGGTGCTCGAGGTGATGGAGCGCCGCGAGTCCGCGCAGGAGCGGGTCACCGAGCTGACCGAGCGGGTCTCGTCCGTCCAGTCGAAGATCGACGACGCCACGGGGCGCCGTGGCGCCGCGTACGAGGAGCTCGACGGTGAGGCCGCCGCGGTCGCCAAGGAGCGCGAGGTCGTGGCGGGTTCGGTCCCGGCCGACCTGCTCAAGCTGTACGAGAAGCTCCGCGAGCAGCAGGGCGGCATCGGCGCGGCCCGGCTCTACCAGCGGCGCTGCGAGGGCTGCCGCCTGGAGCTGAACATCACCGAGGTGAACGAGGTCAAGGCCGCGGCCCGGGACGCGGTGCTGCGCTGTGAGAACTGCCGCCGCATCCTGGTCCGTACCTCGGAGTCCGGCCTGTAATGCGGAAGTTCATCGTCGAGGCGGACGGCGGGTCCCGGGGCAACCCGGGGCCCGCGGGCTATGGCGCGGTGGTCATCGACCCGGTGACGGGTGAGGCGCTGGCCGAGGCGGCCGAGTACATCGGGGTCGCGACGAACAACGTCGCCGAGTACAAGGGCCTGGTGGCCGGTCTGAAGGCCGCGCGGGCCCTCGACCCCGAGGCCGAGATCCATGTCCGGATGGACTCCAAGCTGGTCGTCGAGCAGATGTCGGGCCGCTGGAAGATCAAGCACCCGGACATGAAGCCGCTGGCGGCGGAGGCGGCGCGGGTCTTCCCGGCCGCGCAGGTCACCTACCAGTGGATTCCGCGCGAGAAGAACAAGCACGCGGACCGGCTGGCCAACGAGGCGATGGACGCGGGCAAGAAGGGCAAGCAGTGGTCGCCGTCGGCGAGCACGGCGGACCTGGACGCGCGTGCCGCGCGCGCGGCGTCGGCGCCCGCTTCTGCGCCTGCGCCTGGTGATGCGGCCGCGGGTGCGGCCAAGGCGCGGGCGGCGCTGGCGGGGCGGCAGGGTGCGGCGGGCGGTGGCGCGAGCGCCGCCGGCGCCGAGACCGCCGGAGCGGCGGTTGGTGTCGGCCTGGCGGGGAACGGCGCGGCCCCTACCCCTACCCCGGTCGCTGACGAGCGTACGAGTGCGGAGGCGCGTGATGCCGCCGCGGTGCGGGGCGTTGCCGGGGCTGGTCGCGAGGCCGACGCGGGGCCGGGCGTCCAGGGCGAGGCGCGACCGGGCACCCAGGGCGAGGCGGCGGCGCCGCCCGTCGGGTGGGCGGCACCGGCCGACCTCGGCGCGCCAGCCACCTTCGTCCTGCTGCGGCACGGCGAGACCGCGCTCACCCCTCAGAAGCGGTTCTCCGGCAGCGGCGGCAGCGACCCCGAGCTGTCCGCGGTGGGCCGGGCGCAGGCCGACCGGGTCGCCGCCGCGCTCGCGGCGCGCGGCACCATCGAGGCGATCGTCAGCTCACCGCTGGCCCGCTGTCGGCAGACCGCGGACGCCGTGGCCGCCCGGCTCGGCCTCGACGTACAGGTCGAACAGGGCCTGCGCGAGACGGACTTCGGCGCTTGGGAGGGCCTGACGTTCGCCGAGGCCCAGCAGCGCCACCCGGACGACCTGGCGGCCTGGCTGGCGTCCCCGAAGGCGGCACCGACCGGCGGCGGCGAGTCGTTCGCCCAGGTCACCCGGCGCGTCACCGCCGCCAGGGAGAAGCTCGTCGCCCGGTACGCGGGGCGCACGGTGCTCGTCGTCACCCATGTCACACCGATCAAGACGCTGGTCAGGCTGGCCCTGGGGGCGCCCCCGGAGGCCCTGTTCCGGATGGAGCTGGCTGCGGCGTCCCTGTCGGCCGTCGCGTACTACGCGGACGGCAACACCTCGGTGCGGCTGCTGAACGACACGTCGTATCTGCGCTAGGCGTCAGCCCTGTCGCAGCGCGGCGGCTTCCTGGGCCAGGGTCTCGACCCTGGCCCAGTCCTTTGCCGCGAGGGCGTCGGCGGGCAGCATCCAGCTCCCGCCGACACACCCCACGTTCGGCAACGCCAGATACTCGGGCGCCGTACGGGGGCCGATCCCGCCCGTAGGACAGAACCTGGCCCGCGGGAGCGGTCCGGCCAGCGCCTTGAGGTAGGCCGTGCCGCCCGCCGCCCGCGCGGGGAAGAACTTCATCTCGGTGACCCCGCGTTCCAGCAGCGCGACGACCTCCGACGCCGTACCGACCCCCGGCAGAAACGGCACCCCCGCCCCGCGCATCGCCGCGAGCAGCCGCTCCGTCCAGCCCGGACTGACCAGAAAGCACGCTCCGGCCGCGACCGCGTCCGCGACCCCCTGCCCGGATATCACCGTCCCGGCACCGACCACCGCGTCCGGCACCCCGTCCGCGATGGCCCGGATCGCGTCGAGGGCCGCGGCGGTGCGTAGGGTCACCTCGATCGCGGGCAGCCCCCCGGCGACGAGGGCGCGGGCCAGCGGTACGGCGTCGGCGGCGTCGTCGATGACCACGACGGGCAGTACGGGAGCGAGGTCCAGCACGGAGAAGGCAGCGGAGGCGGGCATGCCCGCATCCTGGCCGTCGTACTCACCCCGCACAACAGCCGTTGCACACAGCGCAACCAGCCGACGTGGCGGGTCAGTGAATCTCCGTCACCACCACATCGAGCTGCCATGGCTTCCCGGCCTTCACCGGAGCCTCGGTCTCCACCACGTATCCGAGGTCCCGCAGCGCCTCCACCAGCTCCGCGGGCCCGGCGGGCGCCGCCCCTGCAAGCAGCAGCTCGCGCACCAGGCGCCCCTTGGTGGCCTTGTTGAAGTGGCTCACCACGGACCGCTTCTCGACCCCGTCGACCATCCGCGAGTGCAGCACCCGCACGGTCGCCGTACGCGAGGCCAGCTCGCCCTTGGGCTTCCACGCCGCCGCGTACGCCGCCGACCGCAGGTCGAGTACGAGCCCGTCGCCCGCCGCCTCGGGCAGGACATCCGCCATGTACGGCCGCCAGTACGCGCCCAGCGCCCCGAGCCCCGGCAGCTTCACGCCCATCGAGCAGCGGTAGGAGGGGATACGGTCGCCGATCCGCACCGCGCCCCACAGCCCCGAGAAGACCAGCAGCGAGCGCCCGGCCCGCTTCTTCGCGGCGGCGTCCAGCGAGGCGAGCCCGAGGGCGTCGTAGAGCACGCCGGTGTAGATCTCCCCAGCGGGTCGCGCACCGGCGACCCTCAGCTCGGCGTTCTTGCCGACCTCACCCGCGAGCCCGGCACTCAGGCCGAGTACCTCGCGCGCCTTCTCCTCGTCCCCCAGACACAGCTCGACCAGCTCGTCCAGGACGGCCGCCCGCGCCCCGGCGAGCCCAGGCAGCGACAGCGACTCGGGCTTGAGCGGGGCACCGCGCCCGGAAGCGGCCTTTCCTTCGGACGGCGGCAGCAAGACGAGCACGGTGATCGTTCTCCTTCGGTGCATAACGGGACGGGGGTGCGGCCCCGCAGCAGCGTATCCGCACAACAGGCCACGACGGCCCCGAGGCCATACGCTCGGCCTATGCCCCGCCGCCATATGCATGTGACCGGCGCCGCCGAGGCCCCGCTGCGCTCCGCCCTGCGTGAGCTGCGCACCGAGCTGGAGGCGCCGCAGGACTTCCCGCCCGAGGTGCTCGCCGAGGCGGAACAGGCCGCGAAGTCCCCGCGACTGCCGGGCGAGGACGCGACCGACATCCCCTTCTTCACCCTCGACCCGCCCACGTCCACGGACCTCGACCAGGCGATGCACCTGTCCCGCCGTACCGGTGGCGGCTACCGCGTGCGGTACGCGATCGCGGACGTCGCCGCCTTCGTCACACCCGGCGGCACGCTCGACACCGAGGCGCACGCGCGCGTGATGACCCTCTACTTCCCGGACGAGAAGGTTCCGCTGCATCCGCCGCTGCTCTCCGAGGGCGCCGCGAGCCTGCTGCCCGACCAGACCTGCCCGGCCCTGCTGTGGACGATCGACCTGGACGAGGACGGCCGCAGGGTCGCCACGGACGTACGCCGCGCGCTGGTGCGCAGCCGCGCGAAGCTGGCGTACGAGGGTGTCCAGCGGGCCATCGACGAGGGCACGGCCGAAGAGCCCGTAGCCCTCCTCAAGGACATCGGCCAACTGCGCGAACGCCTTGAAGTCGAGCGCGGCGGCATCTCCCTCAACGTCCCCGAACAGGAGATCGTCGAGCACGGCGACAGCTACGTACTGGAGTACCGCGCCCCGCGCCCCGCCGACGGCTGGAACGCCCAGATCTCGCTGCTCACCGGCATGGCCGCCGCGGACCTGATGACCGCATACGGCACCGGCATCCTGCGTACGCTGCCCGCCGCGCCCGACGGCGCGGTCGGCAGGCTCCGCCACTCGGCCAAGGCGCTGCACATCGACTGGCCGCACCACACCCCGTACGCGGAACTGGTCAGGTCACTGGACCCGACGAGCCCCCGCCACGCCGCCTTCCTCCAGGAGTGCACGACGCTCCTACGGGGTGCGGGCTACACGGCGTTCGAGAACGGCGAGGTCCCCGACCCGCACGTCCACTCCGCGGTGGCCGCCCCGTACACCCACGCGACGGCCCCTCTGCGCCGCCTCGTGGACCGCTATACGGGAGAGATCTGCCTGGCCGCGACCGCGAACGAGCCGCCGCCCGACTGGGTACGGGCCGCGCTGCGCGACCTCCCCAAGGAGATGGCGGGCGGCGCCCAGCGCGCCAACACCGTGGAGCGCGAGTGCGTCGACATCGTCGAGGCGGCGCTGCTCAGGGGCCGGGTCGGCGAGGTCTTCGACGCGTACGTGGTGGAGGTACGCGACCCCGACGCCGACCCGGCCGTCGGCACGGTCCACCTGGAGGACCTCGCGGTGATCGCCCGCATCGAGGGCGACGGCACCCGGCTCCCGCTGGGCGAGCGCCTGCGGGTCCGCCTCACCCAGGCCGATCCGGGGACGGCGAAGGTCCGGTTCGCCCCGGCGTGAGGGTACGCGCCCGGCGGCCGCCCGAGGAGCCACATCCTCCCGGACGCCACCTTCGTCCCGCACACGCTGCGTCTCTTCCGCGGCGCGGACCCCTGGATGCCCTGCGAGGGCGTGGCCATGGTCGCCGAGGTGACCGACGCCAAACCGGCCACCGACCGCGAGGCCAAGCACCGCTGCTACGCCCGTGCCGACATCCCCCTCTACCTCGTGGTCGACCGGACGAAGTCCTCGGTGACCCTCTTCAGCGACCCGGAGGGCGACGACTACCGCGAGGTCCGCACCGTCCCGTACGGCAAGGCCCTCCCCCTCCCCGGGCCCTTCGCCTTCGACCTGGAGACCACGGACTTCGTCTGAGTCCGAGCCGCCCCCTCCCGGCAGGTAGCATGGCCAACACGGCGGACGAGCCGGCCGGGCGGCCGCGACGGTGATCTTCGGATCGCCGCCGAGGAACGTCCGGGCTCCACAGGGCAGGGTGGTGGGTAACGCCCACCCGGGGTGACCCGCGGGACAGTGCCACAGAAAACAGACCGCCGGGGACCGTATCCGTACGGACCTCGGTAAGGGTGAAACGGTGGTGTAAGAGACCACCAGCGCCTGGGGTGACCCAGGCGGCTAGGTAAACCCCACTTGGAGCAAGGTCAAGAGGGGCCCTCGCAAGAGGACCCTGCGCGGATGACTGAGGGCTGCCCGCCCGAGTCCGCGGGTAGACCGCACGAGACCGGCAGCAATGCCGGTCCTAGATGGATGGCCGCCTCCCCGGCCGCCGCAAGGCGACCAGGAGACAGAACCCGGCGTACAGGCCGACTCGTCCGCCGCTAAGGGCCTCTGGCCAGCGTTTTCGCTGGTCGGAGGCCCTTTTTTGTGGATTCAGACCCTTGGGTAGACCCCGTTCCGTACGGGTTCAAACCGGGGTTCACGGCTACGTACGTAGCCATGAAAGTAGCCATGGCACGGTGGTGCGCGAGACTGCTCGATCCTGCTCCTCACCTGCGGCAGGACACCTCTGGCCTGGCCCTTTGATGAGTCGGAGCGTGCAGCCGGGACATCTCGCAGCCCATGATCAGGTTGTACCTCTTTGACTGCCCCGGATAGATCAGCGGTTCTGCGGGGCGTAAACGCACCAACGGGGCTGAGGCCGGTGTCGGCCTCAGCCCCGCTGAGGTTCTTCGTACGGCGCCCACAGAGGCGCTGAGGTCACGCTGCGACAGGCTCGGCGGACCGTGCTGGCCGCGCCGTGAGGCTCGCGACGATGGCGCCGTGCGTGTCCGCGTGGTTCCGCAGGAGGTGGCTGTACGTCCGGCGCAGCTCCTCGACGGAGTCGCCGACCCACGCGGCCACGGTGTGCTCGGGGATTCCGTTCTGGAGGCACGTGGAGATGAATGTGTGCCGGAGGTCATGGAAGGTGGGGAGGTTCCCCTTCTCGTCCTTGATCCCCAGCTTCCGCAGCGTGGGCTTCCACGCGTCGTCGTTGAAATGGTTCCGGCAGATGAGGTTGTTACGCGCGCTCCAGAACAGGGCGCGTGCTGTTCCGCGCTTGCACTCGGTGAGCGTCTTCTTGTGCTCCCACAGGACGTTCTGGGTGACCCGCGGCGGCTGCCGCTCCATGAACTCCTCCAGGCCGTCCACCAGGTACGGCGGCGTCGGGACGTCTTTGGTGTTCAGGCGCGGGCTCGTCTTCAGCCTCTCGACGAGCGTGGGGCTGTAACGCGTCTCCTTGGTCCGGAGGATCTGCCGGCGCACGGTGAGCAGCTTGCTGTCCGTGTCGATAACGTCGTCGCACACGGCCAGGGCCTCTGCTTGGCGGAGCCCGCACGCGAACCCGAGCATGGGTATGAGGCGGTACCGCTTGGGAAACTCGTCGTAGATCGCCCAGCACTCCTCCGCGCTAAAGACGTAGAAGGTCGACTCGGCGACGTAGGGCCCGTCTACCTCGTACGTGGGATTGGACGCGATCTTTCCATTCTGGAGGGCATCCTTGATGATCATCTTGAAGACCTTCCAGTGCCCCTCCGCGGTGGAGTTGGCGAGGCCCTTGTTGGCTTCCATCTCCTGTACCCACGCCTCGACTTGAGCCTTCTTGATGGCACGAAGACGCTTGCTTCCCCAGCGGGGGTTGAGGTGGACGCGGACAGCGGTCTCATAGCTCGCAACGCTGATCTCCTTGGCGCGTCGTCTGCCTAGCCAGTCAGCTGCCCACTGCTTGAAGGTGAGGTTCGTTTCGACGGGCTCAGGGGTTGCGCCTGGGGCCATCCCGTCGAGGATCGCTTGCGCTTGAGCCTGCGTCAGGCTGACTGATTCGGGGATCGTCGCGCGCGTGCGACTGCCTTCGTCAGTCGTGCGGTTGTAGGACCAGCTATGGCCGCACCCGCCCTTCTTCGGCCTGTTCTGGTCAGGGCAGTCGCACCTTTTGTAGACAGTGGGCTTGCGTGCCACGGGGCGCCTCTCACGATCTTGGTTGATTCTCAGGTGACTCCCTGGCCAGGGGAGTTGGACTCTACGTAGGCGCAGCCGTGGCTGGTCAAGCCGTCGAGTTGGGGGCGGTGCGGCAGGTGACGCGCCCACCTTTGGCGCCTTAACTTCCGTGTCGGTGCGCGGAATTCACTCCGTACGTGCGTCGAGCCATGCCTCGAAATCGCGCTCCCGTACGCGGAGGATGCGATCACTGATGCGCACGACGGGGATATCCCAGGTCCTGTAGTTGTCGAGCACGGTGCGCTTGGTGAGTTCCATCCGCTCGGCAATCGTCTCGAAACTCAGCAATACGTTGGAACCACCGCGAGGCATGGACGTCCTTGTTTACTCGTAGTTGTCCCCCGGCGGACCATTCCGGCCGGACGGAGCCGGTTGCGTTCAGTCCGGCACCGATACGTACGTCGATCAGCGGAATCTGTTACACCCAGAAGCCGAAGGCCCTCGCCGTAGGTTGGGGGCGCGCTGACATGGCGGAGCAAGCGGCGGTGTCAGCCGGTCTAGCAGCATCGGCCCCAGGGCCAGCGGCTGACAGCGGTCCTCGCACGGCAGCCGTGTGTGCGCTGGCCGCTACTTCTGCACTCGTTCCAAGCGACGGCTCGGGCGGCGCGGGCCAGGGTGGATGCGCATGACCTCCTGGGCCGCACCCTTGCCGCGGGTGCGCAGGACGCCGCGTCGGCGGCCCTCGCGTAGGACGCGGGCGGTGGCCTGGGTACCAATCTTGGTTTGCTGCGCGGCGGCATCGACGGAGATCCACTCCTCGTACGGGAGGAGCATGATCGCGCGGTCGGCATCCGTGAGCGGGTGCATGTCCGTGGTCCCTTCTGTTCGGGTCTCGACGCCGGGTTGCTCTCCCAGCACGTGTTGCACCGTATACCACAGGTGACACCGTCGGGCATCGCTAACCCGTTCGATGGATTCCGTCAATGGCCAGTTATGCTGCCTCAACGCCATCCGGAACGGGATCTTCCTTCTGTGGGGAGCAGTTGAGATCGCCTGCGGATGGTGCGGATCAACGCAGCAACACAGCACGGGTTCTTGGGGGGACATCACGCCGTGACCAACATTCTGGAAGCCCTGGTCGCACGCGCCGCAGTGGGCGGGGCGGACGGGGCAGATGCCATCGCGGCGTTGTACGACGAACTGAACGGCACCGTGTACAGCTGGGTGCGCTTCTACGTTCGTGACGCCCACCTCGCGGAGGACCTGAGCCAGGAAGTGTGGCTGAAGGTCGCCCAGAACATCAGCAAGTACCGGCCAGGTACGAACTTCCACGCTTGGCTACGCACGATCGCGAAGAACCGTGCGCTCGACTACCTGCGGTCTGTGCAGCGGCGTCCCTCGGAAGTGCTGTACGCCGATCATCTTGAACTCGACCGGCCGCGTGTCGGCCAGGGGCCGGAGGAGTACGCCGAGAGGCGTGCCCTTGCCGAAGCCGTTGCAGCCCACATGCATAGGCTGCGCCCAGAGCAGCAGCAGGTCTTGACCCTGCGGTTCTTCGTTGGGGAGAGCCCTGGGCGTACCGCGGAGATCATGGGCAGGACGGACGGTGCCGTGCGTACATTGACGGTACGGTCGCTGCGCAAGCTCGCCGAGGTCATGCCGGCTGGGGAGTCGTCTTCCCAGCTGATCGAGGAACTGCTGACGGCGGCAGTGAGCAGCATGAGAGTTGTCGGCACACGGGTTGAAACACGAGAGGCAAGGGCGCATGTCGCGACGCGCTGACCAGAGTGAGCGCCTGGAGCGGGCGCTGGACGGTGGGCCTATCCCTCACGACGAGGAGACTCGCCGAATGCTGGCGGCTGCGGGCGCGATGCGCCCTGGCCACCGGCGCAGCCCCGCGCGGGTCCAGGCCACCAAGGAGGCCATGCTCCGCGAGTATGAGCGTGCTCAGAATTCGCGGGAGAGCCGCGAGGATGCTGGAACGGGTGATGGTCTGGGCGAGCAGGTGATCCACCGCGAGGAGATCGAGTTGCCCGGCGGCGGCCATGTCGTCCTCGCCGACATCGAGGCCATCACGCCCGAGCGCGCCGCAAAGACCGCTGCCCGCATCGCACGCATTTTGCACAGCGCTGAGGAGAGAGACCGGCAGAGTTGAGCAACGCGATACCTGACTGCATGAACGTCTCCGTTGGTTCCCAGTTCGGCACATCGGCGCTGTACCGCTTCGTTGACGGACGCGAGAGTATCTACGTGTGCTCCGAGCAGGACAGCTTCGAGGGCGCCGTCGCGGATGTCTGCCGGGTCGCGCCTGGCCTCTCACTCCAGCAGGCCGCGCACGTAGTGCGTCGCGGTCGCTTCCCGGTTCTGGAGGAGCGGCTGTGACCTCATCGCTGCCGCCCCTTCACATCCATGTCCTCACCCCAGACGGGCATGACGACGAGGTACCGCTTGCCGACGTGGGCGTGGTCGACATCAACGGTGAGCGTCACCTGTTCTTGAGCCCGCAGTCATTCGGCTCCGCGGTTCGCCAGGTCAGTTCGGCCATGCCGGACCTGCCGCTGGAGCAGGTCGAGCGACTGGTGCGCGAGCACTGCTCTGAGTTCAAGGACTTCGACGAGCTACTGGGGCCAGCTGATCCTGCCCCGGCTGTCGACGTCCCGGCCCGCTCAGAACGGCCTTCCGAGGCAGGGCGCCCCCGAGGCCGCGTGAAGAAGTGGGTTGTGGCCGTGGCGCTGCTGCCTGCACTCGCCGGAAGCTGGGCACTGGGGCACTTCACTGGGAGCGGGAGCGGTGCAGCCGAGGCGGCTGCGAACGTCCCGCACGCGAGTGTGCCGCCGAGCTCCGTGGAACCCTCCGACGAGATGGATTCGGTGCTGCAGCCGTTCGCCACATCTGAGTTCCTGCGGTTCTCCGACGCAGGGAAGACCGAGTGCAGGACGATCGACAACCTCGAAGCAGAGTGCACGGACTCGGACGGGATGGTGATGGCGACCAAGGCCGCTATCGGCCCGGACAGCACCACCTTCACGTTCTCCTACGGCTCGGAACGTCTCGGGCTGCGGATCTTCGATGAGGCCAAGTATGCGGAGATGTGGGTGCATCAGGACGGCTCGAAGGAGCTGTACCCCAATCTGGCCTGCTCGGGTCGCTACGTGTTGTGGGGCACGGACAAGCAGCGACTGAAGAAGTACTTGGAGCTGCTGCGCGCCGAGCCCACTATGGGGACGTCCTTTCGTTGATGGGCGGTACCGGCCACTGCCTCCTCGACTGGCGCGCTCACACCCGGCGCTGTAGTCCGTGAGTACAAGGCGCACACGATCCTGTTCACGCCCCAGGTCGCACCGCTCACGTAAGGGAGCGCCGCGTGGCTCGATGAGTGTTCCGCGCGGCGCGTTGCCGGTGATCCCCACGGCTCAGAACGGGGGCTGAGAGACCACCCACTGGTCATCGGCGACCGGGAGCCCTGTGGCCGCGCGCTGTCCGCCGGTCTTGACGACCTTCGCTGTGGCGTGCTTCAGGCTCACTCCGACGTCCTCGACGTCGAGTTCGTGCACGGTGCGCTTGACGCCCTCACGGTCTTCGTAGGAACGCTGCTTGAGGCGGCCTTGCACGATGACGCGGGTACCTCGAGTCAGGGAGTCCGCAGTGTTCTCCGCTGCCTGCCGCCACACCGCGCAGGTCAGGAACAGGCCCTCTCCGTCCCTCCACTCGTTGGTCTGCCGGTCGAAGGTGCGTGGGGTAGAGGCGACGCGGAACTTCGCGACCGCGGCGCCGGAGGCGGTGAAACGGAGTTCGGGTTCGTCGACCAGGTTGCCGATCAGGGTCATGACGGTCTCGCCTGCCACAGGAGCGGGCCTTTCACGTATGGGGGTCGGCCCGCCGTGGGGGG
>NZ_JAZGRL010000002.1:1662858-1792093 GCF_046540415.1 Streptomyces sp. E11-3
CCGACCAGGGGCGGGGTCAGGAGAAGAGGAGCTTCCAGGTGAGCGGGCCGGGGATGCCGTCCGGGTCACCGCGCAGTTCCTTGCGGGAGCGCTGGAAGTCGGCGACGTTCTTCCGGTCGGCATCCGACCACTTCGGGCCCGGCCCGGACGTGTAGTGGCGGCCGAAGCCCTTCGTCAGGAGTTGCTTGCCGAGCAGCGTGATGTGTGAGTTGTTCTTGCCCGGCCCGAAGTACGAGGCGCCGGGGAACGGCGGAACTGGCTTCGGCTTGCTGCCCCCGCCGGGGATCTTGAGAGTCTGGCCGGGCGTGATGACGTACGGCTCGGAGATGTCGTTGGCCTTCGCGATGTCCTGCCACTTCACGCCGAGCCGCGTGCCGATGGCGGACAGGGTGTCCCCGGACTTCACGGTGTAGGTCGTGACGTTGCCAGAGGAGCCACCGCTCACCTTGGCCTTCGCCAAGGAGATCAACCTGGCGAAGTCGAGGTCACCAGGATCGC
The DNA here is from genome assembly GCF_046540415.1 of Streptomyces sp. E11-3. Classification (NCBI taxonomy): domain Bacteria; kingdom Bacillati; phylum Actinomycetota; class Actinomycetes; order Kitasatosporales; family Streptomycetaceae; genus Streptomyces; species Streptomyces sp. E11-3. The sequence goes on from NZ_JAZGRL010000002.1 coordinate 1,663,357, forward strand.
CGTGGGAGTTCTCCGGAACGTGGGAGTGGCCGCACCAGCCCTTGAAGTTGTTCCACGCGGAATGCGACATGCGGGCCTTGGTGGCGCCGTACGAGGACGGGTAGGCCAGCCACGTCTTGGGGCCGGAGAGCGGGATGCCGTTGTTCTTGTGCTGCCAGGCCAGGAACGACGCGAGGGCGTCCAGGGCCCAGTCCGGGGCGTCCGGCCAGTAGATGTAGTCCTGGCCCGCTTTGGCACCGTTCCAGCTCGCCTTGTGCTTCGGATCGCAGGTGCCTACCAGCTCGATCTGGATGACGTTGAGCGTGTTGGTCTCCACCCCGCCGGGGCGGTTGACCAGGGCGCGAGCGGACCGGTTGAACGGGTAGTGCTGGTAGAAGTCCAGCCGCTTCTTCCCGAAGTTCGGCCGGGCGGTGACGTTCGGGGCCGAGGCGCCGTCCCCGTACGACGGCAGCGACGTGCCCTCAGTGGTATGGAGCACGCCGCAGTTCGGCTTGATCAGGGAACCGGTGTACCTGCGCGAGTAGTCGTACGCGCGGCTGGCGCCGGGGTAGTAGTTGACGGTCACGGTGTGCTTCCTCCGATGGTTGGTGAGCAAGGAGGGAGCACCGTGACTGCCGGTGCGGATTAAGGTCGCGCGCTACCGATCGGGGCCACAGCCCTAGTGTCCCGATTTCGAGATTCTGCGTCACCGATCGCATGATCGGCGGTCCGCTGACCAGCGGCTTGGTGCTGGACGTACCTCACGTGGTGTCGCGGAAACTCAAGACCGGCTCACTAGGTGGCCTGTCTGATGGGTCGTGGGCCTGGTACCGCACTGGCTGGTCGACTACCGCGCTGCAGATGCAACGCATGAAGATGGTTCTGACCTGGGCAGACTTCCGGGGGCATACTCAGCAAGATCCACAGGCTGTCGGCCTGTCGACATAGCCGAAGGAGCGTGCATGGCGAAGATTAAGGGCCAGGTGAAGTGGTTCAACGAGTCAAAGGGGTTCGGGTTCATCACGCCCGCTGACGGCAGCAAGGACGTCTTCGTGCACTTCTCCGCGATCCAAGGCAACGGCTTCAAGACCCTCGCTGAGGGGCAGAACGTCGAGTTCGAGATCCAGGACGGTCAGAAGGGCCCGTCTGCAGTCAACGTCGTGGCCATCTGAGAACGCCGAACGCCGCCTCAGCCTTGTTTTCGCCTGGCTGGGGCGGCGCCGCTATTCGCCCGCGCAACCGTCGGACAGGCTCTAGGCCCGTGACGGCGGCGGCCGTACTTGCTGCTAGGAGCACGGACGGATTCAGGGGCCAGCAAAGGTGATTAGCCCTCGACCACTTCGGCGTCGACGACGCTGCCGTCTTCCAGCTCCGGCGGGTCGGGGTACTGCACTGCGAACAGTGTCTTGTTGAGCCTCTCGGCGAGAGCGGTGAGGTCCACGCGTTCCTCTTGCGCGGCTTCGCTGCCGTCCAGGCCGGTGATCTCGACGGCGAGTGCGGCGTCCTTGCCGTAGTGGTGGCGGTGTTGCCGCTCCAGGTACCACGCGTCGGCGCGCCAGTCCGGAGCCGTCCGGTCCTCGGTGACCTCCTCGACGATCTTCCCGGTCTCCGGGTCCCGGAACTTCCGCGTCGTGACCTTCGTGACGATCCCCCCGTCAGCGACCCTCCTGATGTTGGCTACCGCACGGGCGGCGGCCACGGCGCGGGCCGTGCGCACCTTCTCGAACAAGGCGACGTATGGGTCCTCGTCCCCGTTCGGGGCCTGACCGTCCTCCCGCGCGGCTATCTCAGCGCGGCCACGGGCCATCCATCGGCGGTAGGTCGAGCTGGAGATGCCGGCTGCCTCGACGGCAAGCTCGACGGCGATGCCAGTCCGGCACGCGGCGACGATCCGCCCTTCAACTGCTTCGGACAGCAGGGTGGGGCGTCCCCCGGCCTCGGGGCGGCGTGGTTTGCGGCGACTAGGCACGGCTCAGCTCCTCAGTGTCCGGGCGTGAAGTCGTGTCCGCAGACCGGGCAGGTGGCTGTACGTGCGCGTCCCTCGTCGTCCAGGCTGAGCCCGTCGCTGTCCCGACCGTTCGCGCCATCCTCTGGGAGGTGCATCGCGGGCGCCTGGCCCTCGTTGACGGCGCCGGGCAGCGTTTCGGGATCGACTTGGCGCAGCAGGGTCTCCAACTCGTCTTCGGGGATGGCGAGTGAGTCGAACAGGTCGGCGTCGGCGGTCACGATGTCCTCGAGGTACGCGGCGAGGGAGCGTGGTTGCCAGCCGCCGTCTGCGCCGATCTTGTTCAGCTTGATGTTCAGGGCCTTGGCTTCGGCGTCAGATCGGGAAGCCCAGCCGCGCTGAACGGGCACGAGCCAGCCGCCGTCGGTGTCCAGGAGAATCCCGTCCGGGAGCGGGGTGCCGCGGGACTGCATCTCGATCAGGGCTTCGCGGCGGCCGTGTCCGCCGAGGATGGTGCCCGTGCGCTCGTCGGCGATGGGCTGGTCGACGAAGCCGTGTGTGGTGATGCTCTCGATGATCCGCTCGACCTCGTGCTTCTTGGGGTTCCCATGGGCAGGGGCGAGGTCGGTCAGCGGCACGTAGGTGGTGTAGCGGGGCGCGGGCACGGTCTCGGTCACGGCAGTCCTTCCGGCAGTTCGGGGTGCCGGCGGCGGGCGCAGTCTGCGAGCCCGCGGACTTCAACCGCGGCGCCCCACCTCGCAAGCGGGGCATGCCGTCATGGCCGGGCCACTCCCGCCGCCGGACCGGCGCGCCCTCGTTCCGGATGGGGCGGCACCGGAGCCCGCCTGCCGCTGGCGACGTCACCAGGGGCGGGAGAGCCACGCGGAAGGTAGGGGGCACGTCTTGCTTGTGTCGCGGGGTTGGTGCGAGTCATCGGGCCAGGGGCAATCTCCCGGTCTGATTCGGGAGTTCGGGCGCTACCACACATGGCGACGCGTGCTGTACTATTTACTGCGGCTGGGAGAGCAACCCAGCTACCTGGGCCTAGGTGTCACAGATTTCGCCGATCGACGTACTAACAGGCGACACGCTCTGCACCCCGCCCAGGACAGACCCGAAAAGCCCTGGGCCACGCCTTGGGTGAGAAAGGATTCGCATGTCGCACGACGACGTCGACCCGACGCCGGAGCCCGTCCTGTACCTGGGAGACGCCGCGCTCCTCTCGGTCTTCGCCAAGCTGTTCAAGGATCATGTCGTCCCCGCGATCGACGAGAAGATCGCCGCCGTAAAGGGCCCGCTCCTCGCCGCGTACGACGATCCCGAGAGCGGCACCAAATCCGTCGACGCCAAGGTCAACGGCGTTGCTGTAGCCACTCACACGGTGGCCGTCTCCAAGGACAAGTACGAAGTCGACGACGAGGACGCGTTCACCGCCTACGCGGAGGAGCACGGCGAGGCCGAGGCGATCATCCAGGCCCGCCCCGCGTTCCGGGCCAAGATGCTCAAGCTCGCGACATACGACAAGGCCACCGGGGCCATCGTCGACAAGACCACGGGCGAGGTGATCCCCGGCATCACCCGCATCCCCGGCGGTAAGCCCACCGGCTCCGTGTCCCTCCGCTGGAAGGACGGCGGCCGCGAAGCGGTCATGGAGGCGTTCCACAAGGGAGAGCTCGACAGTCTGCTGCGCGGTGTGCCCATGCTCCCCGCCGCGCCCGGCAGCACCCCCGAGCAGCAGCAGTAGCCCAGCGCGCCGTCGAACGACGCCCGGCCCCCCTGCGGCGGCCGGGCTCCCTCCCAAAGGACTCCCGTCTTGTCCAGCAGAACCGTTGACATAACTCCGGCGCTTGCCGGGGGCATATCTGATCGTGCGTTCCGCCTGTACTGCTACCTCGTCCTCTATGGCCGGGGCTGGGTCACCGTCCAGGACGCCGCCGACGCGTGCAGCCTGACCAACCACCAGGCTCGTGAACCCCTCTCCGAACTGCGGGAAGCAGGGATGGTCGAGTCGCGGCGCGTGTACGAGCTGGGCGCCCACGGCCGCAAGACGTGGCACACCCACTTCCGGCTGCTGCCCGAGACGACGAACGAGGCAGCAGCGTGACCGACCGCAGCGCGGTGCGCCGCAACCGCCGCCACTACTACGTCCAGGTCGAGTCCACGACCGCACGCGACTTCCGCATCAGCTTCCGCGCCCTCGGCGTGCTGACGTACTGCCTTGACCAGTCCGACAGTTGGAACGTCCGCTCCGAACAGCTCGCCCGCGGCGAGGGGCGCGAAGGGCGCGACGCGGTCCGTAAAGCGCTCCACGAACTGGCCGCGCATGGCTACTACCGTCTGGAGCGGCGCCGCTTCCTAGACGGCACGACCGGTATGGGCGCCGCAGTCAGCGAATACCCCGTCGAGCAGTGGGCCCAGGACTACGTCACCTTCGGCAAGAAGCTGGACATCCCAGTCGTCGAACAAGAAGACGGCAGCTTCCGCGTCCGCTACGCCGACGGCAGCCTCGGCCCCGACGGCTTCGCGACAGAGTCCGCAGCACCCGACGTGGCCGCACCGGACGGCCCTGCGGCCGCCGAGCCTCAGGCTCAACCGACACCGAAGAAGAAGCCGCGCGCCACTCCGCCAGCCGCCGCGCGCTCCGCCGCGAAGGGCAAGCGCGGCCAGCCGACAGCCAGCGCTATGGACGCACGGGTGAAGCCGGGCGGCGAAGAGAAAACGGTGAAGGAGAAGACGCCTGCACAGGAGGTCGCGACTTGGTACTACGACCACGCCGCGCAGCACCTCGGCCCATACGCAGGTCCGAAGAAAGGTAGTTGGTACTTCGGGCTTATCAACCTCAGCCAGCAGGCCCTGGACGCGGAGTACACGCAAAAGCAGGTGGCCAAAGCGTTCCAGCGCACCGGAGTGCACTTCCCGACGGCGCACCAGTTCCAACGGGCGCTGAGCGACGAGCGGAACAACAAGCCGATGCCCGCCCAGTACGGAGGCCGCCCCGCCCCCTACAACGACGCGGAGACCTGGGGCGTGAACGACAAGGCCGGCCCACCGCTCCCGAGCAGCCCCGAAGACCACGATGACGGTGCCGAGTTCGGGATCGTCCCCGCATAACGCCAAGGAGAACGAGCGGTGAGCACCATGACAGCCGAGCGCTTCATCCCCGAGCGCGAACCCAAGCGCCTGCTCGAGATCACGGACCGTATGGTCGCGGCCCTCAAGAGGGGCGGGGCGGACCTCTCGCAGTTGGGTGTTCCCGGCCCGCCGGAGGCGGACGACGTCGAATTGTGGGAGGACGTTTCCGTGCCGCAGGCCCGCGCCCGCGCATTGGCCTGGACGAACAGCATGAAGGCGGCCGACCACGACGACTACCTCAAGTGGCGGTTCTCCGACCTGGACGATTATCAGCGTCCCCAGGCGCTGAGTGGGTGGCTCGGCTCGCTTGTCGAGGCCAAGAAGCAGAGGGCGCGGCCCGGCACAATGCACTTCATCATGTCCGGGAACATCGGCTCGGGTAAGACCACCGCGGTCGCGGCACTTGGCAATGAAGCCAGCAACCGAGGCTTGCTCGTGCGGTTCGTGCAGCACGCCACGTACCTCACCTGGCGCCGCCCTGATGGCGGCCCCGACGACATGAGCCGCTACCAGATCCGCAGACGCCACGTCGAAGACCCGGACCTGCTGATCCTCGACGAGCTGTGCGGCGAAATGGACGGCGTGCAGACGGAGTTCGTCCGCCGGGAGACAAAAGACCTGGTCGGCTCCCGCCTGGCATCAGGCAGACCGACGGTGTTCTCCACCAACCTGCGGCGCGAGGGCATCAAGACAGTCCTCGGTGAGCGGCTGCTGTCCCGCATCGAAGACCGCGCATACCTGGCGAAGGTCGTCGGGCCCGACCGGCGCGCACCCCGCAAGGCACTGGACTGGTGAACACTGCCCTGCAGAAGGGCCGATGACGGCCATGCAGGATCAAGAGCAGCACGGCAGGCCACGACGCTATATCGTTTGGGCAACTCCGAGGGACCGATGAGCATAGGCCCCCTCGGAAAGACCCGAACGAAAAGGACGTGTCTTGCCGAAACTGCCTACCGTACGTGCCATCACCCAGGGGGAGCGGGAGCTGCGAGATTGGCACCGCAACCTCCGCATCGGAGCTGGAGCCGCAGGCTTCGGAATGATGCTCGCCTCCCTGTACCAACTCCACTGGGCCGGGACACTGATCGGCTTCCCCGCGCTCGCGGCCGCGGCGATGGCCGGGTCCCTCGAACTGCTCCTCGCCTTCAACGCCGGAGCAGTCACCTCGATCCGGCGACGCGGCACAGACGGCCGTGAGGGCGGCTACTACTGGTCACTGTGGGGCATCTTCGCGTTCCTGCTGTGCATCTCGATCGCCGCGAACGTCGGGCACGCCGTGATTGCGCTCAGCGAGTGGTTCAGCACCGGTGGCGCGCCGACCGTGATGGTGGAGAACAAGGTCATCGTCTACGCCGTTGGAAGCGCCGTTGCCGCCATGGTCCCCCTCGGCGGCAGCTTCGGGCTGCACATCTCCGGTTTCGTCCGCGCACGCGGTGCGGGCTCGGACTGGATCGACAAGGACGGGAGCGGTGCTCTCCTCGACACCGGAGCGCCGGTGTCCGCACGGAGGACTCCGGCAGCCCCGCGTCCCACGGCGAAGGCCCCTGCCCAGCCCAAGGCGCCTGCGCCCGATCAGGAGCAGGCCCAGGAGCCGGGGCCAGGCCGGAAAGAGAAGGACAGGGAGGCAGAGCCGACCGCCGACGAGCAGCAGGACACTCCAGAGAGCGAACCGGTGAAGGTCGTGTCCGAGGAGGAGCTGTACGCCCTCTACAAGGCGGCCAGGGACGCAGACGAGCAGCACCGGTTCGGCACCCGCGGCGACCTCAACCCCACACAGCTCGGCCGCCGTCTGGGGCAGAGCCCGCAGAACGGCCGCAAGAACGTGGGTCCGCGCTTCGATTCCCGGTACCGGGCGGAGAAGCAGGAGGAGCACGGCGACGGCGTCAGGATGGACAGCCTGGGGGCCGGTACCGACGCCGCTCAGGCATCCTGACCTTCCGCACCCGTACGACAGGCGGCGGGCGCACCCGATCCGGGGCGTCCGCCGCTTTCACGAGCGGACCCCTTCTGCGAACACGACGTCATCGGCTGGAGGCCGTGCCGGTGGAGGTGGCGGCCGGACTCGAAGCCGACGTACAGGATCTGGACGCCTGATGCCGGGCCACCGCGAGGATGCCGACCCCACCACGGAGAATCACGTCTCCGACCTGCTGTAGCGGGTGGATTCTCCGCCCCGATCCGCTAAAATAGTACAGCGAACGTCAGGGCGGGAAGTTAAGGCCCTGCGCGCCGCAACATCCGGGAGAGCAACCCGGAAGACCCGAAGCGAAAGGCCCACCCCGTGGCTGGAATCACCGCGCCCCAGCGCACCCGCAAGAGCCGGAAGCCCACCGGCAAGCCGAACCCGCCGATCATCCTGCTCACCGGCCCGGAGAAGACCGGCAAGAGCTTCGAAGCCGCACGCGGCTCTGGCTCCGACCTGATCGGCACGACGTACTGGATCGAGATCGGCGGTACCGAGGGGACCGCCGACTACTACGGCCGCATCCCCGGAGCCGACTACGAGATCGTGCCGCACGACGGCTCCTACCAGGACATCCTCGACGCGATCCGCTGGGTGAACGCTCAGCCCCGTGTCGACGGCAAGCCCAACATGCTGGTCATCGACTCCATGACCTCCGTGTGGGACATGCTCAGCGACGAGATCGCCATGTACGCCCGCAACCGCGCCATCCTCAAGGCGCAGCGCAACCGCTCCCGTGTGCCCACCCTCGACGACCCGGTCGTCATCGACTCCGACCTGTGGAACCGGGCCAAGGACCGATGGGGCGAGGTGTTGTGGCTCCTGCGCCGTCACCAGGGCCCGTGCCTGCTGCTCGCCCGGACAGAGATCGTCACGGCCTTCGAGAACGACAAGCCGACCCGGAGCACCACGCGGAAGGTGAAGGCGGAGAAGAACCTCCCTGCGGCCGTCGACGCGATCGTAGACCTCCACGCCATCGGTGAAGCCTGGCTCACCGGTGTGCGAAGCCTGCACATGGAGATCCAGCCCGGTGCGACCCAGCGGTTCCATGAATTCACCGTGGACACCCTGCTGCGCCGTCTCGGTCTACAGGACGCCGCCGAGTCCCGCTCCGCCTCCGAACTGCGTCCCGACGCTGATTTGCAGGAGCACGGGCAACAGCCCCAGCAGGCCGCTGCCCCGCGCCAGCCCGCCACCCGGCAGGCCCCGGCTTTGACCGGTGAGCAGGCCGCCGCGCTGATCCGCGAGGCCCTGATGCACCCCACCGATCCGGAGAGCGCCCTGCGCGACGTACGTGAGGAGCACGGCCGCCGCACCCTCAAGGCCGTGAAGACGGACACCGCGTGGGGTGTAATGAGCGCCGACGACCTGATCACCAGGTCGCTCGACCACCTCAAGGCGAAGGCTGACCAGGCTCAGGCGGGCCAGGAGGACGACGAGCAATCCGGCGAGCAGCAGGCGCCGCCTGTCCGTACGGATGGCGAGACGACCACGCCGACGGACACCGAGGAGCCTGAGGAAGCAGGGCAGGGGGCACCGCCGCCCCCGGACCCGGCCGCCGAGCCGCCGGTTCCCGACCGGCCCGAGGACATCAGCGAGGCAGAGGAGCCGCAGGACCTTCCCCGGCCCCGTACCGCCCAGACGAACAAGGTCAACAAGGTGATGTCGGTGCTGCTCACCGAGGCGGAAATCCAGGCCCGCATCCTGGGCATGTCGATGCAGGAGCACCTGGCGTCGATCTCCGGCCAGGACGAGGGGACCCCGCCGCCGATGACGAAGCTGCGGGCACACGTCATGGAACACCGGTCCACCGTGATCGGTCTGCTGGAGGAGCGCGGCGAGCGGGACCTCGCCAACACCTACCGGCTCGCGGGCAAGCCGGAACTGAAGATCGCCGACATGTTCGCGACGCTCTACACCGACCTGGCCACTGTCGGGTGAGGTGACGTGATGTGACGCGCGCCAGGCGCGCCCGATCCGCGCCTATCCGGTGTGGGGCGCGCCCGCCGCATCACGTCACGTCACCCGCTGAAGGCTCGCCTGCACGACTCCAGCCACCGTGCGGGCGCGCCTTCACTCCGCCACCGGGCGCGCTGCGCGGATTCCGCAGGCGCGCTTGCCCTCACCAGAGCGCGCCGATGCGGCCGGGGCCGAGCGCGCCCCGCCACTGCAGTAACGCGCGCCCCGAGCCGCACGCCACCCCGCAGGGCGCGCCCAGCATCCGAGGCGCGCGCCACCGAGGTAGCGCGCCAGGGCCTGACCTGCAGATTCGCGTGACGCGCCACACTCAGGCACGCTCTGCTCTCTCTGCCACGACCCGTCGGCGCGGGTCTGCTCCGGCCAGGCGGTGGCGCGCCGCCGGGAGGTAGACGCGCTTGGGGTACGAAGAAGGGCGCGCCCATCCGGGCGCGCCCAAGGTACGAGGTAGCGTCGTCAGTTCTCCGGACGCGTCCGCCCACGGCGCTCGGCGCGCCGCTGCTGACGCACCTCAGCGCGCGCCTTCTTCGCATCGTTGCGCACCGCGTTGCGTAGCCGGGAGAACTCCTCGGGGTACCTCTCGACGAGGAGCCGCATCGCCTGAAGACGATAGTTCGGCGCCGTCGGCATCCGTCCCCACCGCGCCACCGAGTAGTTCAAGGTGTACTGCAGGAACCGGAGCTCGGCCTCCAGCCGTGACCGGAACTGCGAGATACGCGCGACATGGGCTTTACGGGACTCGCCCTCCGTAGCGGGCAGGAACTTCTCCGGGGCCCGCATCATCTGGATAGTCAGAGCCTGGGTGCGTGGAGCCACCTCCAGCGAGCGGAACGCCAGGCCCTGAACGTAGTCACGCCCCGACCGCGCGGCCCCGGCGACCTGCTGGACGAACGCTGCCCACTCCTCGGCAAACGCCTCGTCATCGAGCTGCGCCAGGTACTCGGCCTCGTCCAGGGCGAGGTCTTCGACCGCTGTCACGATGGGCTGACGCGCGTCCTGGAGCTGCGTCCGGAAGGTGCTGATGCGGGCCTGGTAGTCGCGCTTGGACTCGCCCTCGCGGCGGACCACGACGGACTTGAACTCGCGGGCAGCGCGATCGGCCGCGACGAGCGTCCGGCTGGCCAGGTCCCGCGAACCGAAAGCAGCCGCCTGCACCTCGCGAGAGGTCCGCCGATCGGTGCCGCCCTGGACGAAAGCGGTCCACGCCTCGAAGAACGCCTGATGCGACATTCCCTTAAGGCGCTTGACCTCTGCCGTGACCATCTCGGCAGGTGGCTGCGCGTCGGCCATCCCGGCGGTTCCTCCTGGTTGTAGCGGCTCGCTGCTCGAAAGCCCCGAGTACCGCATATTGCGGTGGTACGTAGTCGGCGATGGCCGCCTCGCAACCGAACCCACCCCGTGTGCCGGGTCATCGCAGGAGCAACCACTCTCCGGCCCTGGGCGCTCTGCACGCGCGCAGTGGTCTCGGGCTGGAATCTGCTGGCCTGACCCTGGAGGAAAGGGAAACCCAAACTCCAGAGACCAGCAGCAGCCCTCAACGCAGTGAGTTCGGCGGCGAGGCGGCCACCTGAGTGCGGATGATACCCGCCGGCACCCGGCGGACCACCGCCCGCGACGCTACGCAGCCGGTTCCGGCCCCTTCGGGCTGGTCACCGACTCGATCGCCGGGGCGACCTTGCTCGGCTTCCAGATCAGGTCGTACGTGGACTGCGAGGCGGCGAGGACGGCAGCGAGGGTGGCGAAGGTCAGCGTGCCGTGCTGGAACTGGTCCACGCCGCCGGAGGCCGCGACGGTGACGACACCCGCGACCAGGGCGAGGGCGACAGCGACGACCTTCTTCACGTCCGCCGACCAGGCCGGGCGCTGCACGATCGCGGTGAGCAGCGGGAGGAAGGCGCCGACCTGGGCGCCGGTGGTGATGGAGTCGAGAGTCGACATGAGGGGTCTGCCTTTCCGGTAGGGGTGGTGGAGGGCAGAGCATGCGGACCTCGGCTGGTTTGTGTCGTGGGCTGGGCTACATGGCGTCGTGCTGTTCGACATCGGCGGTGATCTCTCCGGGCGGCTCCGGTGGCGGCCGGTGCAGTGCGTCCCGGACGAGGCCGCGCAGGCCGTGGATGTACTCGAGTGCGGCGGCCTTCCAGCGGCGCCACTGCCGCTGTTCTTCTTGCAGGTGCTCGACGCGGCGCTCCAGGTCGCTGTATTTCGCCTCCAGGCTGGCCATGCGTTCCTGGGTCTGGGTGGTGGCTGCACGCTGCTGTTCGAGGAGGCTGGTGAATCCCTCGGTGACGGCCTGGACCGAGGCGACAAGGGTCTGTGACTCGGCCACCTGAACTTCGCCATCGGCCTTGCGCCGGTTTTGCCGGTACAGCAGCCAGGCGCCGCCGAGCGCGCCGAGCATCCCGAAGAGGGGGGTGAGTACGGGTGCCAGCGAGACGAGCCGTTCCACTGGCGGTCTCCTCGGGTTGTTCGGTCGATACGGGGGCGCGGGAGCCGGGACCCCGTGGACGGGCCCGCGGCTCCCCGCGGTGCGTACGGTGCCGTCCCGGCGTGCTTGTGTCGCGCGGTGGTGGTCAGGCCGGGGAGGTCTCGGCGGGGGTGACGCCCGCGGCGATGTTCCATGCGGCCTGGACGGCGGTGAGGATCTGGGTGTCGGTGACGGCGGCTTGTGCGGAGTCCGGGTCGTCGGCGCGGAGGCCTGCAGCAGCGGCCGTGGAGATGGCCGGGTCGGTGGCGATGAGGGCGGCCAGGGCGGGGGTGGCGAGGTCGCCGGGGTTGAGGACGCTGCGGGCGAAAGAGGCGCGCAGGGGGTTGCCGGGGGTGGTCTGGTCTTCGGTCAGGACGTCGCGGGCCAGGTGGGTGTAGGCCATGCGGACTCGGGCGGTGAACTGGGCGTTGGTGGCCAGGAGGGTGTACTCGTCGTGGAGTGAGGAGGCTGGCACGCTGTCCTTTCGTCAGGTGAGCGGGAGTGAAGCGGGGGGGTTATCGGCCGTCGATGAGGCGTTCAGCGAGGTAGGGGGAGAACGTTCCGGCGTTGATGCCTTCGCCGATGCCGCAGGAGCCGTCGGAGTCGCCGGGCACCTTGATCCAGAGCAGGTATTCGGCGCCGCCGACGCCGAGGGAGCTGGGGACTCCGAGGCGGCGGCCGGCGGGGTTGCAGTAGTCGACGTGCTGGCCGTTTTCGTCCATGGCGCCGTTGCCGTTGCGGGCGGTGTCGATGACGAAGCGGGCGCCGCTGATGCCGCGGGCTTCGAGTTCGGCGGTGACCTGTTTGCCGTAGGTGCAGGAGATGTCGGTGGCGTCGAAGTTGGCGACACCGATCGCGAACCCGGCACTCTGCCTGATCCCGGCGGCGGCCAGCCGTTCAGCCATCACCTGGGGGCGTATCCAGGTGGCGTTGCCGCCATCGAGGTAGGCGCGGGCCATCGGGCAGGCGGCCAGGGTCTGGGCTGCGTAGGCGACCAGGTCTAGGCGTTCGGTGCGGGCGGCGTTGGTGGGGAGGTTGCCGAGTTGGGCGAGGGAGTCCGGCTCGACGATGACCAGCGCCGGGCGGTCGCCGATGCCAGCCGCGAACGCGTCGATCCAGGCCCGGTATGCGGCCGGGGTTGTGGCGCCGCCGGAGGATTCCCCGCCGTTGTCGCGGTTGTGCATGTTGTAGGCGGCCAGGATCGGCAGTTGTCCGGCGTTGGCCGCGGCGGTGACATAGGCGTCGACGTCGGTGGCGATGTCGGTGTTCCAGTTGCCGAACCAGCGGGCGCCGGGGCGGCGCACCAGGGCTTGGGCGATCTTGGCAGTGCGGGGGTCATCGGGGTTGTCGCGGACCCATTTCGCGGCGTTGGAGTCTGGGTCGGTGTAGAAGCCCTCGTGGATGGTGGAGCAGGTCAGGCGGACCTCGGTCAGGTGCACGGTGACCGGGGTGCCCTGCCCGAACTGGAAGTTGATCCGCCCGACTTCGGTGGCCAGGGTGGAGGTGAAGGGCAGCACGTAGTGGCGGTGGACGGTATCGAGGGTGACGGTGCGCTCGACGGCCGGGGTCCACGGGTCGGCGCCGAGCCCGGCCACAACCCGCAAGGTGGTGCCGGGCTGGCTGGCCCGCGCGGTGAACGACAGGGTGTAGGCGCAGCCGGGGCGCAGGGGGATGTTGTCCTGGCCCACGGCAGCGTCCCGGAGGATGACCGCGTCGGTGGTGGCGGTGGCCTCCAGCCCGGTGCCGGGGGTGTTGAGGGTGACCATGGCGGGGTCGGATGACCACCAGCCGGTGGTGCCGTCGGTGAAGGTGCCGTTGGTGATGAGGTCCCCATACAGGGCAGGCACGAGCAGGTCTCTCCTTGTGTGGCCTGGGGTTATTTGGTGTAGGTGACGCGGAGTTTGGGCGGGTAGGTCTGTCCTGCGCCGCGGGCGCGCCCGTAGTAGGTGCGGCTGGTGGAGTTGGGGTCCAACGCGATGCCACGCCACTTCGTGGAGTCGAAGACGCTCGTGATGTCGACCCATTTGCCCTGGTTGCGAGACCAGGAGATGGTCTTGGACTCCGAGTCGCTGGAGAACTTGGCAGGCCGCGAGGCATGGGAGTGTGCCTTGATGACGGCCTTGCCGCCGGAGGCGGAGTACCAGTGCTCGAAGTACAGGTAGACCTCCGCCTTTTCGATCGTGGCGCCGGACAGGTCGGAGGCCAGCGCGGCCGGGAAACCGACCAGGGCGGCTTGGGTGCCGTTGTTGGAGCTGTAGTAGCCCTGCAGGCAGGCGCTGTTGTAGTAGGCGTTGTAGCCGGAGCGCTTGGCGTAGGAGCCGGACCAGGAGGCGGTGTAGGTCTTGGTGTAGGTGCGCACCGGGGGTTCGGTGCTGCCGCCGCCGGTGTTGTAGCGGCCGGTCTCCGGTACGTAGGCGCCGATGTCCTCGACGTAGAGGTAGCCGGGGCTGCTGCTCGTCCCGTACAGGTCGACGTACTGGTCAGCGGGCCCGTAGGCGTTCTGGAAAGTGAGCAGCAGGCGGTGGAGTCCGGCGCCGAGCGCGGCCCCGGAGCGGATGCATTCCAGTCGGACTCGCAGCGAGTTGCCGAGCGCCATGTGGTGGTTGGAGAACTGGAGTTGCGGGGAGGAGATGGTGGCCGCGGCGCCGCCGCCGTCGCGTAGCCGCAGCTGTATCTCCCCGCCTGCCTTGGAGGGGTTGGCTCTGGCGTCGAAGACGATGCGATACATGCGCTTGGGGTCGGCGTCGAAGGCCAGCTCGACGAAGCCGTATTCGCTGCTGGTGGTACGGCGTGATCCGGCCTGGTAGTCGATGGCGACCAGCCCGCGGGCCTGCTGACCCAGCAGCGCGGTGACCGGGTCGCCGCCCACGGTGAGCTGCCCGGCGACGTTCAGGTCGGAGAATCCGGCGTTGCCCTCGGTGTCGATGGTGGCCACGGCCTGGCCGCCACTGCGCAGGGTCAGGTACTGCGGCATCCCGGTGACCAGGGACACCGCGGTGTCCCCGCCCTCGTCGAACAGGCGCAGGCCCTGGGGCCCCAGTTCGGCGCGGGCACCGCCGCTGACCCGGCCGAAGATCGGGACGGTCTCGGCGTTGTCGAAGACCACCGCCCCGGCAGTCGCTTCGGTGGCTTCCAGGCAGATCACGGCCTGGGTGGCGCCCTGGGGGGCGGCGACCTGCCCGGTGATGCGCTGCCATACCCCCGCCTCCGGCGCGCGCGTCTCGGCGACGCCGTAGCCAAGGACGGTGCCCGCGGTGTTCTCCCAGCGGGCGAGGATCTTCACCGCCTGGGCGGCAAGGTCGTCGGAGACCAGGAGGTCGATGCCGATCTGGAACTGGTTGGCGGCCAGCACCGGCACGGTCGCCACCGGCAGGGTGAAGGACACGGGCTCGGGGGCAGAGCAGTCCAGACGGATACCGACACCGCTGCGGTTGCCCGGCACCAGACTCCACGGTGCCCCGGCGGCCACGATTGCTTGTGCGGTGGCCGCGGTCTCGAATCCCGGATCAGGTACCAGGTTGGTTCCGGCGCCGACGGCGACGTGCTCGGGCAGGACCGCCCCGACCGACAGATGCGGCGTCTCCACGGACCCGGCTGCGATCTTGCCCGCCGTGATGCTGTTCGCGGCCAGTTCGTTGCCGGTGAGGGAAAGCGCTTGTACCTCGCGGGCGGTCAGCGTCTTGGTGACCATGTGGTTGCCGGTGATGGACTCGGCGGCGATCTCCAGGGCGCCGATCGACTCCGCCAGCACCATGCCCGCACCGATCACGGTACGGATCTCGGCGTTGTCGAAGTCCGCGGCCCCCGCGCTGGCTTGGAAGCTCTGCACCCACACCGTCGCGGTGACGGTGTCCGCGGGGGCCTGGACCTGGCGGCTGATGCGCCCCCACCCTGCCCCAGGGGTGGGGGCGGCGATGGCGGTGCCGTACCCGAGGACTGTGCCGGTGGCGTCCTGCCAGCGCAGATACAGCCGCAGCGAGTCGCCCGCCCAGTCGGCCGACGCCCGGTAGTCGAAGGCCAGGAAGAGCCGGTCCCCTGGGGAGACGGGCAGTTCGGTGATGAGCAGGCTGACGGAGAGCGGGTCGGGGCCAGGGCTCGTTGTCCGCAGGGCGCGGGGGGAGCCGTTGCCGTCGGTCAGGGTCCACTGACTGGTACCAGCCAGCAGCCGGTCAGTGAAGGCACCCTCGAAGGACGCGTCAGGGAAGAGGTTCCCGGTGCCGATCGCGAGTTCGTTGTGGCCGACCGCGCCGACCTGCAATGCGGCGCGGGACACCGCGTTCTCGGCGAGCTGCGTCTCGGTGATGATCCCCTCGATCAGATCCTGGGCCACGGCTTGACGTGGGGTGCCCTGCGTTGCGGCGGACACCGGACCGGCGAGCGCCGCGGTGTTCACCGCGACCAGGCGCACCCACACCGGGCCGTAGCCGTCCAGCGCGAGCGTGGCCTTGGCGCCGCCGGGGCTGGTGATGGTCGCGGCCAGCGTGGAGGCGGTAGGAGTGAAGTCCGCGCTCGCCCCGACATGGATCTGGACGTGGGAGACGTCGCTGGGGGTGGTGTAGGAGTCGGCCCACTGCCCGTCCCACCCGGCCACCAGCCCGGCCAGTACCGGCTCAACCGTGGGGGCCAACGGTGTCGGCGGCGGTGCGGCGTTGACCGCCACGACGGCGACCGTGCCGTCCTCCTGGACCCCGACCGAGCCCCGCAGCTGGCCTTCCTCGTCGTAAATCTCCATCGCGCCGCCCTCGATAGAGGTGTGCGCGGCTTGCGTCGTACGCTCCAGCGCCTTCAACCGCCGGTCGTAGTCAGCCAGGAGATCCGCCATGCGGCGCGCATCGACCTGGGTGTCGAGGAAGTTCGCCATGGCGCGGGATGCTGCGCCGCGCAGGGGGCTACCGTCGCGGCCTCCGGGCGGGCGAGGTCAGTACACGAAGGAGTCGGAGCGCTTGAGGGTCAGCACGCAGGTGCCGTCCGCGCTGATCTCGTCGCCGACGATGCGGTGCCACACATCCACCTCGCCCACCCAGGGCACCTCGACTTGGACGCGGATGTCGTCGCCGAGCTGCCACGAGCCGAACGGTGCGTTGGGGTGGTCGATGACCTGGATCGCCGGTATCTGGAGATCCTGGGTGCGCCCGGCCAGTTCCCGGCTCCCGCGCAGACGCAGGGCCTTGGCGGAGGACAGGGTTTTGTCGGTGACGGTGGCGACCCGGCGTAGCCGTCCGTCGTAGCGGTGGACCTGGGCGCGCTTCATCTTGCGGCCCTCGCCCTTGCCCAGGACGACGACATCGTTGGCGTAGTCGTCGCCCATGCCCTCCGGTTTCGCGATGGCGGAGATGTTCTCCGCGTCAGCGAAGCGCAGATCGGAGCGTTTACGGCCGAGGCGAGGTTTGCCGAGTTGCAGGCGGTGGCTGACCGTGTTGCCGCCCCCGTCCCAGGCGTGGGTCTCGATCCAGTCGAAGGGGGTGGTGCGGGTCAACAGGTCCAGGGCCTGGCCGCAGTCCGGGTTGTCCCACCAGGCCAGCTCCCATGGGTCGGAGCCGTCTTTCGCGCCGAGGAGTTCTCCGAGCTTGTGGCCGTCGACCTTTAGACCAATGTCGCCGTAGGGGCGAGACTGGACGTGGTGCCAGATCTTGCGGAAGGCGTCGTAAACGTCGATGCGCGGCCCGCCGTACGGCTTGGGCGGAGGCGGCACCTTCTTCTTCGGCCGCACGAAGTCGATATAGCCGTCATGGTTTTTGTCTTTGCCCGCGTAGGGGTCCTTGGGCTTGATGAGTGCACCGGACACCAGGTGCGACTCGAAGGGGATGCCTTGCGGGTAGGCGGAGAAGCCCTCGCACTGGATGGTGGCCTTGGGCCCGTCGTACGGCGTCTTCGTGACGACGCCACCCCAGCGGATATGCCCGTCGATCTCCAGATACAGCTTGGTGCCCCACTCCTGCAGGACCGGCTTCCCGTCCGGGCCGATCATGCGTGCGTACTCCGGCTCGATCGTCCCCGTCATCGAGCCCGGCCCGGACAGGTCCCGCCTAGGGTTGCTGCTCAGCGCGAGCGGTACGTCCCAGTCCAGGATCTCCTCCGGCAAGGCGCGTTGGGCGATGAACCTCCAACCCTCGGGCATCAGGACTCGTCCTCATCCGGGGCTTCGACGAACTCCAGGTCGGTGAAGACCACCGAGCCACCGTCCACCTCCAGCACACCCTTGTCGCCCTTGCGGCCGGAGCCCTCCATGGTCACGGTCTGCACGGTGCCGCGCATGGACGCGGGAATGTAGAGGCGCCCGCCGCCGACGAAGGTGTGCCGCTGCGGCGAACCGACCCAGTCGCAGTTGTAGCGGGTGCTCTTGGTGGCCCGCGAACCGACCCGCACCCGCAGATAGCCGTAGGCGTGGTACGGGTTGCGCTGGTCGAGCTGTGCCCACGTCGCCTGCACGAACAACTGCGTGGCCCACTCCGGGATCTCGATGTCCCACCGGGCCCCGTTGGGGAACATCTCCCAGTTCGGTTCCTTGATGTTGCCGACCTCATCAGGCGTGTCCCACACCCCGTGCAGATGCCGTACGACACGGCGCCGCCGCGGGCTGACCATCTCCCGCAGGTCCTTGATCATGGTCTGAGTGATCGACGCGGTGTTCGCTGGAATGTCGATCCGTGCCAGAGCAATGGCCGAGTCCGAGGAGCGCACCTGACCCACGTGCGTCGTCGTCTTGGGCACTCCGCTGATGACGCGGGTGAAGACGTAGGGGCCCACCTTCGGATCGGGCGGGTTGGGCCAGGTCTCACCGTAGGAGTACGGGTTCTCGATCCGGGCCACGACCAGATCACTACGCGCGGTCGCGCCGGTCGCGGCGATGGGGATCTGCTCAGCGACGGGCAGCCGGGCTGCATACGACTGATAGGCCGCACCCGCGGCCCGGTTGGTGATCGCACACGCCCCGGTACGGATCTGCACGGACGCGGCAGGCGACGACAGGGCCCGCACCTGAAGGTCTCGGGCACCGACCACTCCCTCAGCCCCGCCGAACGCCGCATACGCCAGCAGCCGCGCCAGCTCACTGCTGTGCTCGGCACCTCCCTCGGTAAACCACGGCACGCTGTCCCAAGCCATATGGCGTCGCTCCCTCTGCCACTCGACGATCAGACAGCGCAGCGTTCACCGTGGGAGCATCTTGTGTCCCAGGCAGCAGCCGACGCTCCTGCACGGCCGGTGTCCGGGGCTGCTCCTTCAGCTCGCCCGAGCCCCCGCGGCGCGACCGCTGCGCCGGTAGCCTGCGGCCATGACGAGCGATGAACGTCCCACGGTGCAGGCCGCGATGGACCCGATCGACGACATGGTTCTGGCCGTGCGGGGCGATGGGAACAGCGAGGCACCCGACTACGAGCTGCCGCTAGCAGTCCCGCTGGACACGGCGTCCCACGTGCTCGGGCTGGACCTTGCGGAAGGGCTGCGGTTGGCGGAGAGCAACACCTACCCCGTCCCCGTGATCAACGTCGGCGAGGAAGGCTTCCGCGTCGGCACGGCACCCCTCATTCGTGCCGCTGGGCTGGGCAAGGTATGCAAGGCACTCCGCGTTCAAGGCTGAACTGGCCCGGCTTCTCAGCCAAGTTGCGAACTCCATGCCCCTCCCCGTTCGAGGCAGGGCAGACTTGGCGTCCGGTAGCAGGCGCGCGGTGGAGGAGCTCCCCATGGAGGACGCGGATGAACGGCTTGCCCGTGCCTACGCTGAGGTAGCCGCCGAGATCGGCCGCACTGACGCGAAGGCGGGCGCGATGCTCACTGCGCTCGGCATCCCCCTGGCCGTCCTTGTCGCGGCGATCCCCGGACGCGACTTCTCGGCGAGAGTCACCGTCCTGGCCGCGATCTCTGCGGCCGGACTCGTCGCCGCGATGCTGCTCGTCTTGCTCGTCCTGCGGCCCCATATCGGCCAAGCGACTCGTGGCTCCTTCCTCAACTGGGCCGACTGCACCCCGGACGAAGTGCTCGAAGACCTCGCACCAGACATCCGCCTTCAGCAACTCTTAGTCCGCTCCCAGATCGCCCGCCAGAAGTTCACGACCCTGCGCCTGGCCGTGCACATCACCATCGGGGCAGTCGCGGTCTTGCCGCTCGTCCTTCTCGCAGCCATGGCGGGGTGACGCCCCGTTTTTCCGCAGCGCCGACGGCGATGGTGGACGCGGATTCCGCTCTGACGGAAGCAATTTCGCCCATTTTCACAGGTAGGCGTAGGCGTCTCGCCAGGCGACCGTCATGTACGCGGTGCCGGTGGGGTCCGTGCCGCGCAGGATGAAGTCCTGGCGGCCGAGAGGCAGCCGTATGTCCGCCAGCCGGGGGGCACTGCGGTGCAGCGCCCCGGCGACTGAGGCGTTGCCGTTGCGCAGGACGGTCCTGGCCCACGGGCGGGGGTCGATCACGACCCGTTCCCCAGCGCCCAGGTCCAGGTCCAGGCCAGCCTTCCAGCGGCCCACCACTTCGCACACCGGCCGCGAGATCGGCCCGTGGATCGTGATGACCGGCCAGGCTGGTCCAGTCCCGCCTACCACCACATCGCTCGTCGGCAGCGACGTGCTCGGGCCGGTCATCGTCAGCGGGGTGGTCAGCGGCCCGACTAGGCCGTGGTGTGAGGGCGGGACGATGTCGATGCGCTGCTGCTGTTCCACGTCGTCGTACGCCACGCCGTCCTGGCAGGCGAACGTGGCGATGACGGGGGTGTAGCCCTGCCGGGTCAGACGGGAGCCGACCGAGGCACACCGGCGTGGCCGCCCGTAGAGGCGGCGGGCCCGGCCGCCCTGCACGGTACGCAGCACCGCAGGGGTGGCGAAGCGTCGGCGGACCGCTTCGGCGTCCCATGCCTGTGCGAGGGCGGAGAGTGCGTCCAAGTTGGCCCCGTGGCGGCCGTGGCCGCCGGGCGCCTGGTCGACTGTGTCCACGCCGATCTCGAAGGTGATGGTGGCCGCAGCCTTGAAGTCCTGTCCGAAGCGGATGCCGTCCTCTCGCGGCAGCGGCTTGTCTCCTGCCTCGGTGTCGCCGTAGACGATCTCGTGGGGCTCAAGGAGGTAGAAGCCGGAGCGGATGCTGCCAAATGTGAAACTGGCGCCGGGATGGATGCCGTTGGCGCTGTACGACAATTTCCACTCACCCTCAGCCAGCGGCATGGGCACCTCCCCGGCGTATGCGGCGCAGCTCAAACATCGCGTCGTTCAGGGCCTCTCCTGGACTCATAGGACGGCCGGTCATAGTGAAGTTGAGGTCTCCGCCGATGAGCGCGGGGCTGACGGCCTGCGGTACGGATGCGCGCGGGGCAGCCGCGCGGGTGCCGCGGTTGAGGGTGACCGCTCCCTCGGCGTACTGGCGCAGGGCTCCGTTTGCCCAGGCGACGACGCCACCGAACTCCCGGACCACCTGCTCGACGATGGCCTTGGACCGGGGCCGCTTGGCCGGGCTGAGCGGCACGTAGGCTTCGCCGCCGGTCTCGGGCTCCGCCCACAACCGCCACTCGCCGGGCCTAGCGATCTGGGCGACGTGCCGCTCGGCCCCGGCCGCGAACGCCTTGATCCGGCTGCCGGCGTGGCGAATCCCGCCGTCGGCGTACCGCAGGATGCTGCCGTTGGCGTGCTCGGAGATGTACGGTTTGCCGCTGGCCGAATACTGGACCGTGACGCGGACGGTCTTGCCGGTGATGCTGTTGATCTTCCTTTGGATGGCCTGCACCTGGGAGTACGCCGACCCTGTGGGAGCGGTGATCTCGACCTTCTTGCCCTTGAGGTCCTTGACCTTGTAGCCGAGATCCTTGATGGCCTGCTGCGCGACCTTGGTCGGCGCTTCCATCTTCAGCTTCTTGCCTGGTGGCAGGTCGACGACCTTGTTGCGGATCGCCGTCAGATCGCCTGTGGCCTTCTTGACGATGGCGCTGACCGTGACGTTCTTCTTGTTCGGGGCGTTCGCGATGTCCTTGGCGAGGGCCGAGATGTTGACTCGGGCGCCCTTGGTGGGGGCGGTGATCTTCACGCTCTTCCCGCCGGGCAGGGTCTGCACCTTGAAGCCGAGCGCTTCGAGTTGCTTGCGTGCCGCACCGGTGGGCGCCTTGACGGTGATCGACTTGCCCTTGCCAAGGCTTTCGAGCTTGCCACGCAGACCAAGGACCTGGGCGGTGGCCTCCGGGATGCCCTTGGTCGTCATCAGCGTGGTGACGGTGTCCGGGACGAACCCCATCTGGTCGGCGAGTGCCTTCGCCTGGTCCTTGGGGATGCCCATGTCCACCGCGAGCTGGATCGCCTTCGCGCGGGCCCGCTCCATCGCGGCCTGCCCCTTGTCCATCGCCTCGGACATGGGCATCAGGCCCTGCTCCGCCGCTTCCTGGGCGCGGGTGGCAACGCCGAGCATGGAGTTACGCAGCTCCGTGAGCTGACTGTTCAGGATCTGGCCGTTGCGGCTGGCGGTGTTCACCAGGCCGTCACTGTCGACAAGGGCCTTGCCCCAGCCTTCGGCCCGGTCGATGTTGCCCTTCATCGTGTCGTCGATCTGCAACATCACGGAGTTGAGCTGCGCAGTCGCGTCGTGGAACGACTGCGTGTTGCCGTTGAGGGCGTCCAGGGCCCTCTTGAGGTTGTCGACCCGGTCGTCGGCGCTCTTGGTCTTGTCGCTGAAGCCTTGCACCGCGGACTGGAGGCGGTCATACGCGCTGGTGCCGGTCGTGCCGCTTCCGTTGATCGCCTGGGAGAGTTCCTTCTGCTTCTTCTGGCTCGCTTCCAGCTCGCCGCGTACCTGGCCAAGGGCGTTCTTTGCGCGGATCGCGGCCAGGCCCTCGTCATCCCAGCTCTTGGCCGCACCACCGGCCGTGACGATCCAGTCTTCGTGCGCGTCCGCGGTTGCCTGGAGCTTCTTCTCCAGCTCCCCGAGGCTCGTACCCTGCCCCAGGTAGGCGTTCGTGAGATCACCGAGGCTCACGTCCGCCTTGCGCATCATGTCAACCAACTTGCCCTTGCCGTCAGCAAGTTCGGTGTCCTGTAGGAGCTGCGCCGCTTGGGCCCTCACGTTCGCGTCGATCGCGCCGCCGGAGTCCGCGAGAGCCTGCGAGAGCTGGTCGATGCGGTCCTCGTGGGCCTTGGCAGCGCGGGCGGCTGCCTCCTGCCGGGAAGCGAGTAGGCCGAGTCCGATCGTGACACCGGCCATGGCGATGCCGAGGGGCCCGCCGAGCGCGGACACCATGCCGCCCATCGCGGTGGACGCGACCCGGTTGGCGGCGCCGAGCCCGCGCATGGTGCCGCCGAGCCGCCCGCCTTCCCTGGATGCGTTTCGGTACGCGAGGCCCATCCGCTGCCATGTGGTGATCTGCGGGCCCATTACGCCGGGGCCGAGGGAACCGCGCATCGTCGAGCCTAGGGCCGTGAAAGACGTTCCCGCAGTGCGGGCCTGTGCGCCGAAAGTGCGCAGCATCCCGGTGACGCCCGTGATCACCTTCAGGGCGATCAGCGTGCCAAGGAACGCGGCCAGCGCGGTGTTGGCGCCGGGGATCACGCTCATCAGGCTGTTGAAGGCGTGCAGCAGCCCGTTGAAGGTGACGAGCAGGACACCGAGGCCGCTGCCGGCGGCCGACAGGTTACCGATCGCGGTGGCCAGGTTGGAGACGAGGCTGATCAGCGCGGGCCCGATGGACTGGCCGATGGCGCTGAAGAACGTGCCGAGCGCGGGCATCAGCTCCGTGCGGATCTGACGGATCAACTGCGTGATGCCGTTGTCCTTCGCCGCCCGTCCCAGGCCGCGAAAGAAGTCCCCGACGAGTCGGTTCAACTCGTGGAAAGTTGGTGCGGCGTCGCTGAAGAATTCCTTCATCGACGCCTGGCCCTTGGCCGAGTTCGCCCACCGGTTGAACCGGGTCATGGTGCCCTCGAACCCGTCGAGCAGGGCGTTACCGGCGTCTTGCGCGGCCTTGCCGACTCCACCGAGGCCTTTGACCAGGTCCCTGGTGGAGCGGCCGAGTTGGGCGGCTTTGTCCCCGGCGTGGTCGAGGAACTTGGCCAGCGATCCGGTCTCGCGCCCGGCCTGGGCGGAGGCCCGTACCCACTGGGTGAAACGTCTGGCGCCCTGGCTGACCCGTTCAACGAAAGGGCCGGAGGCCACCAGGAAGTCGAGGGTCGCGTGCCCCAGGTCCGCGAGGCCATCGGTCATGTGCCCGATGGCCGTGCTGTTGGTGGCCGCGATCTTCTTGAAGTCCCGGCGGAACGGGCCAGTCTGCATGAACTGTGCGCCGCGCTTGGCCAGAGAACCCATCTGGCCCGCGGTGTCACCGAGGGAATCCCGCAGCAGTGGAAGCACCGAGGACGAGAGCGGTTTGATCTCGTCCGCGACCTGCGAGAAGAAACGTTCCTGCACGGATCGGCGCATCTTGCGCCATGCGCCGCTCAGGCTGGAGACCGTCGTGACGGTCTTACGGGCGGAGGTGGACAGCCCCTTGAGGGACTGGGCCAGGGCCTCGTGCTGGGCCTTGGTCTGCTTGGCCCCGGCGGCTGCCTGCTGCTGGGCCTTGAAAGTCTGCTTAAGGGCCTCGCCGAACCCGCCGAAGGCGACCTTCGTGCCGATCGCCGCGGTTCCGGCCGCGACGATCAGGCCGGGGATCGCGCCGAGGACGCCGACAGCGGGTGCGGCCGCCGAGACCAGCGCGGTCAGGCCCGCACCGTACTGTGTGAGCGCAGCGACGGCGGGTTGTGCGACGGCCAGCAGGGAGCCGATTCCCAGCATGCGCATTCCGCGGCGGCCACCCGGCACACGCATCCGTACCGGCACGGTGACCGGTGTGCGGTCGGCTTCGCCTTGGGCGCCCTGGATCAGGTCACGGACTCCCGAGAGCAGGCCCCCGTTTCGACTGTGGCTGTCCGAGTCGCCGTCGGGCCGCACGGGCACGCGGACGTCCGTACTGGCGATGCGGCGCGCGATGTTGTCCAGCTCGGTGCGGAGCCGCTGGTCGTCGACCTTGATCTTGACCTTGGCGCTGACGCCCTTCGACGCCTCCTTGACGGCGGTCTCGAGCTTCTTGCGCAGGTTCTTGGAGTCGACCTTGACCTTGACCTTGACAGCCAGGCCCTCAGCCAGCCCTTCGACCTTCGTGCGCAGTTCACGCGCGAACCCGGCGAGGTCGGCGACGACCGGCACGTCAAGGCGGCCAGCCTGCAGGCCCTCAGCCACTGCGGACCATTCCTCTCTGCATCGCGGCCGCGAGCATCTGCCGGTGCCCCGTGAGCTTCCCGGTGGGCTGCGACTGCGCGCCGGGCCGCTGGGCAGCGGTGTCGGCGGGGTTGTACGGGCGAGGGATGGACGTCGGCTCGTCACGTCTCCGGTCGGCGGCCAGGATGCTGACCTCTTCGATCAGCTGAGCCAGGAGTTCCGTCTCCTTGGTCCACCCGTTGATCTGGGCGGACTGGACGCGGGAGTCCTCGGGGAGGCCGTCGATCAGGACGATCAGACGCCTCAGTCCGATGAAGCCGGGCTCTCCTGGCTGTCGCCAGATTCCTCGGGCATCGAGCCCGTTGTGGAATCGGCTGAGGTCGGACTCGACATCTCCCCATCGCTCGCGGAGGAGTCGTCCAGTCCGAAGGACTTTCCCAGGTCAACTCCGTAGACCTTGATCAGGCCCATGGTGAGGCGGACATACGCGGAAAGGGAGGGGCCCAGGGCCTCGAACCGCTCGTACTCCTTGTTGCCGAGCAGGATGCGGTGCACCTCGTAGATCGCATCGACGAAACGGCGCGGGAGGTGCGGGCGCTTGAAGACGAGGTCGACGACGACAGAGGCCGTCGGGTTCTCACTGGCCTCGATGACGTCGCGCAGCAGACCGACCAGGTCCAGCTCGTCGGAGAGCAGCGGATCAAGGGCCTTGGCCGGGAGCTCGGCCGGGTAGATGAACTGCTCTGCGCGGTACTTGATCGGGATGCCGTTGGGGTACTGAACCTCGCGGCGTTCGGCGGCGTCGAGATCGATGACGAAGGACATGAAGGGCTGGCCTCTCGTGTGTGCGGGCTGAGTCGCGGGGTGCGGCAGCGCGCGGACACTGGCAGGCCAGTGGGCCTTGCGTCGCGCGCTGCCGCGAGAGGTCAGCCCACTGAGGGCTCGGGGGCGGCGGTTGGTGCGAACGCCGGGTCGTCGGTGATGACGTACCAGGCGTCGG
The DNA here is from genome assembly GCF_046540415.1 of Streptomyces sp. E11-3. Classification (NCBI taxonomy): domain Bacteria; kingdom Bacillati; phylum Actinomycetota; class Actinomycetes; order Kitasatosporales; family Streptomycetaceae; genus Streptomyces; species Streptomyces sp. E11-3. Next base: position 1,688,972 of record NZ_JAZGRL010000002.1, read on the forward strand.
CGTCGTCGCCGCCCTGTACCGCGAGCCTTAGCGGCAGCACGGCTTCCTTCGACTTGGCGAGATCGGTGTTCACGCCCTCCATCTGCATGGAGCGCGGGACCATGTAGCGGTAGTGCTTGCCGCCATCGATCACCTCGATGCACGCGGCGATCTCGGTGCGGCCGCCGATCCTGGGCGGCGTGAACTTGTAATGTTTCGTGGTGTCCTGGGCGGTGACTTCGACGATCTCGCCACCGCCGTACACCGCCTGGAAGTTGGCCCCGGACCACTGCTGAAGGTCGACCTCAATCGTCGACGCGTCCTGGGTCTGGAAGGTCCGGGTCGGGTACGAGGACTGGGCACTGCGGACCTGCTCGAAGTTCGGCTCGTTGTTGAACTTCAGGCTGTCCTCGGTCGTGAGGCCCACCGCACGCCAGCCCGCAGGCATCGCGACCGTGGCGTCGGCCGGCGCGGCGGTGCCGACTGCGGCGAGCCAGACGCGGGTGAGCGAGGGGATGACGATTTCGTTGTTGTTGGCGGTCTCGCCTGCCATGACGGGGTTCTCCCTGGGGTCCGGTGAACGGGCCTGGGAACCCTGGGAGGAGCAGGGGGCTAACGTCGCGCGCTGACCAGGGAGCTACGGCGACACCCCGCAGCACGGAGCGCTGGTCGGTCGCGCCGACGATAGGGACGCGCGCCGGGCAGCGTTTGGTGGTGCCAGCGCCACTGACGATGAATGGTTGGCTGAGACGGCTGAACTTCCCGGCGATGCGGGAGCATGTGCACCATGACTCTCGTGTGGGCTCTCCTGGTCGCCGCCGTCACCTCCGTGGTAGTCGCCATCGCGACTGGCCTGGTCGCCGCCCCACGACTCGAGGCTCGCAAGAAGCGGATCGGCGAGGCTCATGCTGCTCGCGACGCCTTCGGCACCCACCTGATGACAGTCCTGTCGACCTGCACGCTCCTGCAGCAGCTGCCCCAGGACGACCCGTCATGGACACCGGTGTTGAGGGAGCGTCTGAAGGCCGAGCGGGAGCGGTGGCTTCAGCAGCTCGACGATGCCACCCGTTGGATGATCGACCATGTCGCGACGTACGCAGGGAGCTGGCCCTCCCGCCGCCTCATTGACTTCGCCGTCGCCTATGCGTCCAACGCCCGGATGCTCGTCCTGTCGGAGCGAGAGGAAGCCACCAAGCTGGAACTGATGGTTACGCTGACGACCCCGGTCCAACGCCAGTTCTTCGGCTTCTGGTGGACTCGCGCCCGCCACTACCACTCGGACCGTCGGGTGTTCGCCGAGACCCTTGGTCGCCTGGCCCCGGACGAACCCACCACACCGTAGGGCGATCGAAGCCCAAGCGGGGCCCGGTCGGGCTGTCGTTTACGGGTGCAGGGTGACCAGCAGGCCGAGGAGCCAGCGCGGCTGTCCGTCGACGAGCGGTGACCATACGAGCGTTCCGGAAGGCCGGACGCCGCTGATGACGGGTTGGCCGGGCGTGTGCGGGGTGTCGGGTAGCTCGGCGGCGGCGGCCGCGCAGATGAGGATGATCCTACGCAGCTCGGCTTGCCCCGGCCAGCCGCCAGGGTCGCCGTGCACTTCCAAGGTCACCTCGGGCTCTGTTGCCCACGTCAGGGCGCGCAGATCCCCGCCAGGCCCGTGTATGACGCGCAGATGCGGCCATGGCGCCTCGGCGATCCCGGACACGCGGCCGGGACCACCCAGGGCCTCGGCCACATGTGGGTGCTCTTGGAGCCAGGCGAGGACTGAGGAGACCGGATCGGCGTCGGCGAGTTCGAACGTCGCGGTCATCAGGTGCGGGCGACGTAGCCCTGGAGTCGCAGCCGTCGGGCGTAGTCGGCAGTCACACGGACCTTGGCCCCCGGCAGGTGGTCAGTGCCCTCGATGCGGAGGTGGTTAGACAACGTGATCGTCTCCATCCGTGTTCGAGCAGCGGTGGAGCTTGTGGGGGCGGACTTGATCTCGGGGGCCGGGGCCTGCGGCGCAGATGTCTTGGTGAGGTTCTTCGCAGTCATGCCGTGCACTGTGGGCGGCGCAGCCCGTTTACGTCGCGTGCTCTCGCGATGTGGTGAACTGCTAACACGGCCCAGGACTCCTACTCGCGAGCTCAGGACGCCTGGTGTGGCTCCCCCGTCTACGCCAGATACCGTAACTGGCCTATTTAACCTACGCATTTACTATCCCAAAATGGGGCCAGACGGTCTGGCACCTTGACGTCACCGGATAAAATGGCGATGGCGGAAAAGGGCGACCGCCCCCGCCATGCTATCCGCAGCCGTTAAGGCGTCACACCATCTGACCTGCGAAAACGTCATTTCGTCTATGCTCGTGGCCCCTCCACTGTGGTCGTTGTGCCGAAGAGTCGGCACCTCAGACCGAGAGGGACAACGAATGAGCGGAAAGAATCGCACCCCTGTCGATGGCCGGGGGGCCGGGTGGCGAGAGATCCCCTGGCAGTGGCGTCGGCCTCGACCTCTGGAAATCACTGAGCGCCTGACATCCATCCCCCTCGTGGCGGCGGTTGCCGGATACGTGCCCGAGGGCCCGGCCACGCTCAGCACAGCCGTTGCCTTCGCTCTCCATACCGTGGCCACGCTGATTACATGCTGCGTGCGGCGCACCCGCAGATGAACCCGGTTGTCGCACCTCGCTGGTCAGCGCCCTGGCATACACGCTCAGCAGGGAAGCTGACCAGCGGAGAAACCGACCACTAAGGCGTCTACCTTACGTGCCTGACGCTTCCACGGGACCGCGATAGCGTCAGCGTTGAGCGGCCACGATCGCAGCAGCGCGGGCCATGAAGTGTGTCCCGTCAGCGATCAGATTGCCGGGGTAGACGGTGCCGACTTCGGCTTCGACGATCATCGGGCCACGCGCGGTGACCGTCACCATGACCTTCTTGCCGGCGATGACTGGCTGGCCGGTGCTGATGTTCTGGGCGATGCCGTCCGGGTCGATCGCCGTGGTGCAGCGGCAGTTCTTCAGGTTCGCGACGGCGCGGGACGACTGGTCGCGGGGCTCACGCATGTACGTGTCGGCACCGACGCCGCGGTGCTTTCGGTCCCAGTCCATGCTGTTGATCGTGAACCGCAGGTTGCCCGGTACGACCTGGCCCTGTACCTGGATGTGAGTGGGGCGGACATTGTCGTCGGCCATCGTGACCCACCGCTTCGTGGGCGGGGCCAGGCGCTTGGCCTCGACCTCGACCTGGTGGGCGATGCGCTGGACGTGCGGGGCGATCATCCGCGCCAGCATCGCCTCCAGCGCCGGGTTCGGGGTGAACTTCGCCATCAGGGCACCTCGGGCGGGTTCCGGGTGGCGGTGACCTGGACGTAGTCGACGGCCGGGCAGCCCGGTACACGGTGGTCGCGGGCGGTGGTAACGGTCCAGGTCAGGCCGGTCTCGTCGCCGACGACATCGCCGGGTTCCACGGGCTGGGCGGCCGGGTCCAGGCGCAGGGACCAGGTGCCGTCCGGCTGCTCCAGTGCTGAGCCGGGCCAGGTGCCCCGCGGCGTGGGCCGCTGGTTCGGGTCCGGCGGCACCGGGACGCCGTTCGCGTCTCGGGCCCACGGGTGCTCAAGCGCATACAACGTCAGCAGCCGGTTAGGGAGGACGACGGTCATGGGTTCTGCTCCACTCTTCCAGTCAGGGCCAGTGCCGCAGGCGGCCGGACGAGTACGGCCAGGGGGCGCGCGGTGGGCGAGACAGCGGCTGGAACACCAGACGGCGCAGCCTGCTCAGGCTATTGATCGTGGGCAGGGCACCGGCCTGGCCGGTGGCGGGCGCGGCGTCATACGAGATGGACTGTCCCTCGGCGCTCACCGAGGAGACCCGCGGTCCCGCTCCGGAGTTCTGGTTGGGCCTCTGCCGGACCGATTCAGCGGCGTGCGCGACGACGTACCGCACCACCGACTCCTCCTGGGCGCCATTCAGGCCGACGAGGAGATCCACGTCGTACGTGCCGTCCGGGGCGGGCCGGTAGGCGATCACTTCGGCGATGTCGTCGAAGTCGACCGGCCAGGCGTCGATGTCATCGAGTGCGTCCGCCCAGCGGGGCGTAACGCCGCGCAGGGTGGTCGCGGTCGGCACCAGGGGCCGGTTGAGGTAGGCGGCTACGTCGGCCTGTGCGTTGCGGATCTCCTCCTCGTACGCGGCGCGTTGGGCGGAGGTGAGGGGAAGCGGGACGCCGAGGGCGTCGGCGACGGCTTCGGGTGAGCCGACCAGGCCCTGGCCCAGGGGGAGGTCGAGGCGTACGGATGTGTCCGTGACCGGCGGTGCTGCCGAGTTGGGGGTGAAGGTGACCACACCCCAGTAGCGGCCCGGTGGAACGGTGGGCACGTCGAACCGGTACACCCCGGTGCGGAGGTGAACGGCGGGTGCGGCCGAGGCGGCCACGGGTCCGTCGCGCTCGGGTGCGGCGTACAGGTCGAGGCGGGTCACCTCACCGCCAGCGGGGGCCGGGTCGTAGCGCGCGCCGGCCCACATGGGTTTGTAGTCGTAGACCGACACCCGTCGTCTCCCTACTTGCTGGTTGCGTCGGTGCGTGTCGCCTGTGCGACGAGGCGTTCACGGATGCGGGCGGCGATCTGCGCGGAGACCACCGCGCCCCTGGGCTGGAGGAGCCGGGTGACGGGGTTGCGGTGAGGCCCGAGGAACGTGCGCTCCACCAGACGGACGGTGCAGTGGAGTGTCGATCCGAACGGAGTGAGTGGCACGAATACAGCATCGGCATCCGCAGGCGGCTCTCCGGTGGCGTCGTCGAGGATGACGTCGGACAGGCTCGCCTCGTCCGGGACAACCTCGGTCGGCGTAACGTACGGGCTCTGCGCCGGGGGCTCCGGGGCCGCGTCGATGTGCGGTGGCTCCAGTGGAGCGGCGTCGGGCGCGGCGGGGGCCGTGCCGATCTCTGGGGTGTCTGCCTCGGGGGCGGTCGCTTCGGCTGGGGTCTCCTTGACTGCCGTCTTGGTGGCGGTCTTGCGGGTGCGGGTGGTGGCCATGGGCTGGCTCCTCGTACGGTGTCGGTCCGATCGCGCGCACCCTGCACAGCGAGTTCGGCTTGTGTCGCGCCGTACCGTCGCCGCACACCGCGGGGCCCCGCTTCCGCGGGCTCCCGCTGTGCTGCCCGTCAGCCTGCGGCGGGGGCCTCATAGGTGAAGCCGTCGGTCCTGGAGACGGTGCCGCTGTCGTCGGCGAGTTCGACGGCCACAGCCCCTTCCCCAGGCGGCGTTCTCACGGTGAGTTCGCTGGCCGAGCGGAGACGCAGCTCCGTGCCAGCGGCGCCGCCGAAGGTGACTGCGGAGATCCCATCGAGCCTGGCGCCGTTGATCGTGACGGTGGTGCCACCTGCCGCCGGACCTGTGGCGGGGTTGATGCTGGTGATGGTCGCCGCGGTGAACAGTTGGTCGACGGCAGAGCGAAAGACGATTGTCCCGGCCGGGTAGAGCAGGAAGCGCTTGGAGCCCTCGGGCTGCCCATCGCCGCGCCCGTACGGCTCGGAAATATAGACGTCGTCGGTGACCCGCACGGGCGGATCGTCGAGCGAGGCCGCAGGGAACGCGGCCTTCATGATGCGGGTGCCGTCCTGGCGATACAGGCCCATGATGTCCTTCCTCCGGATGCGGTGGTCGGCGAAGGATGTGCGGCGGCAGGGGCTTGGGTCGCGTCCCGGAGCGCGCGCTGCCCCACGGTGAGGAGCTGTCAGACTGGGTGGTGGGCTTGTTCGAACGCCAGCGGGCTCCGGGCATGCTGCCGTCAGCGCGGGCCTACCGGAATTCCGTTCCAGGCAACCACCAGAGACGGGATAGATAGTTGGGGTAGGTGGACAGCGCGACCAGCGGGTGATGTGCTCGGGTCGCTTGGAAGCATGTTCAAGTTGCCCCAAACCAGGACAAGGACGGTACCGCCATCGTGTACCGCGAAGACGGAACGGAGCTGACCGGCTGATGCGCATTACAACTGCCGGTCAGCCGCAACGGTGCGGGACTGCTGCTTGGGCACTTTCCGCTTCTTCGACTTCCCACTGCTGAGCGAAGCCTTCCGCGCCGGGTCATTTCTCATGCTGCCCACGTTCGCGCTGGCCGCCAGCACCTCGTCAATGATCTGGCGCCGGACTTCAGTTGCTGCTTCGCCGTCGAGGCCTTCAATGAGGCGCTCGGCCGTTAGGTAGTGACTGTTCAGTACCGGCTGGTCGAAGTAGCGGTTCAGCTGGCCGATCGATTCCTTGTACATGGCGAGATACGTACGCGTCAGGTACCCCGACAGGACCGTACTGAATGCCGCCAGTGCACCGATGAACCAGCGAACCTGTTCGACGGGGACATATGCGCCAGCCACGGCAGCGCATACAAGAAGGAACAGGCCGACCCCCATTGCCACCCGAGACGACTTGAACGCCTTGTCGGCCTGCTCGGTGACGATGCGGTGGTACGTGCCGATCTGGCCTTGGTTCAGCTCCATCAGCGTGGCCAGCTCGGTCGTCTTCCGAAGCTTCTCAAGCGCTTCGCGGTGGTACTCCTCCTGAGCCTTCAGAGCGGCACTGAAGCCCTCGTTCTGATTCTTCATGTACTGCCGACGAGTAATCAAGAAGAGGACACCGGCAATACTTACGCTAAGAATGCCAACTGAAACAACCCAAACAAGGGGCGTTAGGTCGACCGACTCAAAGGAAGCCCCCGAATCATTGATGCCCTTGTTGTCATCCGCAACGTCACTCAAATTTACAGCAAAATAAGCTGACAAGGAGGCAGCGACGACGCCGAAGATGGCGCCGCTCCAGATAAGCCTTTTCCACCGCCTGGAGCGCTCTTCGTCCAATGCAAGCGAATCCCAGGACACTTTGCCTTCCCTGCGCATGTGACTATGTCCGTCGTCGTCGCTGCCGGTTACAGTCGCGCTCATCCTCGCCCCCTCGATCAGTCTCGGAATCCTAGCTCCTAAGACTCCGCCACATCCCTCGAAGGAAGGGAGACGCGCTGATGCGCTGCATTGGATCAGCCCCGAAGGAACGAGGATCAGCGACGGGTCAGACGTGTCCAGAGGTCATGGAGTTGGAAGACGGCAGCTACGCCGTGATCGGCGCGAAGGTCACCAACCGGCTCGCCTTACGATGCACCCTGATCACCTCGGTCATGGTCAGGTCGTTGGTGTACGCCTGCTGCCCGGTGTTTCGTAGTTCTCGACACAGTCCCCGGCATCCAACCAATACGCGGCCGTGGGGCCTTGGCCGATGGCTTTCAGGTCTCGAATGTGATCGCCGAGCCGGTCGAACCGCTCGGCGACCCTCGTGATCAACTCGGGAGTTCCGCCGTCCCGGCCTACCTTGCCTGACTGCGCATCCGCGTACACCACAACCAGAGCGCGCTCTGCCGTCTCGGCGGTCGTGCGGGGCTTGCGGCGCCGACGCATAGCGTCGCGGACCAGGGCGTCGACGTCGCCCGCGGAAGGCCAGTCGGGGGCTGCGGGTTCAATGACGTAGCGGCAGCGCCAGACAGGCCGGGTGACCGCGTCTTCGCCCTGGGCATCGCGATGCCAGGCCGCTGGATCATGGCGGGCCTCGACGAGACGGACTCTCCATCCGTCGGGGACGTTGAGTCCGAGCTCTTCCACACGGGCGCGCCAGTCCGTTTCGCTGACAGGGGGCTGCTCGGCGGCCGGAGTGGTGACGACCATCGTGCCGCCCGGCTCATAGCGGACTCCGGCCTCCCAGCCGCGCGGTGCGGGGGCCGGGGCGCGCAGGGCCTCGCTCGGCTGCGACGGCCCGGCGGCAGTCGACTGAAGCAGCGCGTTCAGGTCGTTCGTCAGGGTCATCGCGGGCACCGGCATCCATTGGCCGCACCTCGGCGACGGTGGCGAGCGATCGTGGAGGAGGTGACCGCTTGGCCGTGCTGGCTGAGGACTTCGGCGATGGCGGTGGAGGAGACCGATGGGGTGTCGAGGATTCGACGTAGCGTCGCCGCGGTCTCCCGGTCGACCGACTTCAGGGCAGAGCCGACGCTGCACGGCGGGCCTTTGCGTGCGGCTGGCGCGCCGGTCAGAGCATCCAACTCCGCAGCAAGTCCCACGAGTTGCGTGACTGTCACCGGGGTTCCTCCGTGTCAGGACGTGCAGGTGTGAGGGCGGAGGGGAGGCGCCGCCCAGGACGGTGAGCGGCGCCTCCCCATCAGCGGGGTCAGCTGGTGGGCTGGGCCCAGGTGCCGATAACCAGCGACTCCGGGCGCGGGACTTCCAGGGCAACGCGTTCGTCCGCGCGGAACGTGATGAGACCCTTCTCGAAGTTGTCTGCGTTCTCCGAGCTGACGGTGACGGAGACGGACTCCCGGTCGTGGAGCTGGGCACCGAGTCCGAAGGCGCCGATGAGGAAGTTCTCGTCGGCCATGGCGGTGGTCTCGACGACGTCTAGGCGCCAGACGCGCTTGGTCGCGCCGACAGCGATCTGCAGGGCGACGCGGAAGGCTCCGGTCTGGTCCTCCTCGACCTCGACGTGCTCCCACATCGTCGGACTGAGCACGATGCCGGTCGGGTCGTACTCGGCGAGCAGGGCCTTGGTGATCGAGCGCCGGATCTGGACGCTGTACTGGTCGGTGGTCAACGCCTGGTACTGCTGAACGCCGGGGGTGTTGAAGATGCCGGTCAGGGACTGGCCGTCGCCGACGCTGTGCAGGAGGTCCCAGTCCTCCTGGTACTTCACGCCCTCGATCATCCGTGAGTTGATGAAGGTCTTCAGGCGCGGCTCGTCGCTGAGGATGTTCTTGTGCGCGTCCAGCAGATGCGCGATCTCGCTGACCGGGTACATCACCGGGACGAGCGAGAGCTTCGAGCGGGGCGCCCGGCCCCACACATCGGTGTCCGCGCCGACGGGCGGAGACTGTCCGTCGGCGGCGTATCGTTCCTTCACCTGCTTGGCGTTGTTGGTCCAGCCGGTCTCTCGCGCGCCGTAGAGCACGGCCTGCTTGGTGCTGCTCTTGGGGAACAGGTCGCGGATGTGGAACTTGCGGTACTCGCGCTCGGCTATCCCCAGGTTCTGCGCGGAGCCGAGGGTCTGGTGTGTCGTAGTGCCGGCGGAGAGGCTGAAGATGGACTTGCCTTCCATCTCCGCGCGCACGTAGGGGCGATCACGGAAACCGGCCTGGGCGGCGTTCTTGTACGCCTCGCTCTCGACGAACAGGTCACCGAGGCTCTTGCCCTCCATGGGGCCCTGCGGCTTCTGCCCGTAGTGCTGGCCCGCGGCGGGCACGGAGTCGGGCGCGGCGAGGTACTGCTTGACCTCGCTCATACCTTCGGCGTCCGCGATGAGCTGTTTGAGCTCCATCGCTTCGGCGGAGACCTTCTTGAAGGCGTTGGCCTGCTCGGTGCTGACGACGAAGCCGCCGTTGTCTTCCACCTTGAACGTCTGGCTGATCCGCTCGGCTTCGGCGGACTTCTCGGCGAGCTGGGTCTTGAGGCCCTTGACGAAGCCCTTGCTCTCCGAGATGACGGGGGTGCTCACGGTGTGCTCTCTCCATGATGCTGGGGTGCGGTTGACGTGCGTCGCTCGCCCGGCCAGCACCGGGACGACCCGACAACGCGGGGCATTTGAGAGAGCGGGGGTGGTTAACGTCGCGTGCTGCCATTCCCCACTAGCTGGGGGAAGGCAGCACACGGCCTCTGAGCTGCTGTTTTGTTATGACCGTGGAGCAGCGGCTGAGAGCGGGAAGCCGAGACGGGAGGCCTGAGTCGCGAGGGCTACCCCTGGATCGCGGTGAGTTGGGCCTTCACCTCATCGGCGTCGAGCCGGACGGTGTTCCCGTCGTCCTTGTCGGTCTCAGGTTCGGCGACCGCGTCGTCTACGGACACGGGATCGTGAGGCTCGTCGTACGGGTCGTCGTCCCACAAGTCGATGCTGCTGCCCGCCATTGGGGAGGGTGCGGCCGCGTGCTGCTCCTGGTCCTGTTCGTCGTCGGGGTCGATGGCGAGCCCTTTGGAGGAGAGCGCGGCGAGGAGTTCGCCGACGGTGGTACGCACGGGCTCAAGCTGTTCGGCGTTGGAAGCCGACTGGATGCGGGCGGTGGCGTCGGTGAGGGCACGCGTGGTTGGTCGGACGACGCGGCTGTCCGTGGTCTCGCTGCTGTCGGCGGCCCGTGCCGGTCCCTGGTCGGGGATGACCACGGTAGTCAGTTCGACGGGCTCGGGGGCGCCCAGGGATATCTCGGGGCCGGTACTGTCGTACGGCACGGTGTAGGTGGCGGGTTCGTCGCCGTCTTGGTGGACAGAGACGATGACACGGTCGGGGTAGGTGGCTTCGACGCAGGTCCACGTGCCGTCCTCTGCGGTGAGCAGGCGGCGCACAGCGGCGCCGACACGGTCTCGGATCTCCTCGTACGACGCGGGCAGCGGCTGGATCGGCGACACGGCGACTCCTGGGACGATGCGGGACTTGGCTTCGAGGACGGCGGCGTGAGCGCTCTTGCTCTCGGCGGCATGGGTGGCGGGGTAGATGCCGGTGGCGTCGCGGTGCCGAAGGTTGCAGTAGCCCTTGGCCTTGTCGGGGCTCATATGGCGCCCGGCGATCGACACACAGCGATCGAAGTCTCCTGGGCTGCCCCAGGCGATGTGGGCGGCTCCTTCGCCGCGCACGTACCAGCGGCGGAGCTGTTCGGCGTCGCCGCGGTTCCTGTCCAGGCCGCCCACGGCCTTGGCTTCGAGGACGGCCGCGCGGGCGGTCTTCGCCTCGATACTGGCGCCCACCCGGTGATCGACCCTGTCCGAAGGGCGGAGCCCGACTGCGGGGGCCGGTTCGTCATCAGCGGCCGGGCCGGTGAGACGGATAGGGGTGGCGTCCGGCCCGCGCACGACGTGCACCGTCTCGAAGGCGACAGGAATCGGTGGCACGGCCGGGAGATCTGCGGGCAGGTTATAGCCGAGGGTGACGTGCGGGGTGAACCCGTGGTCGGTGCGCAGTGCTTCGGCCAGCGGGGATACGGCGAGCGCGCCCGCGATTCGTGCGCGGAGTTCACTCAAGCCGGGCACGTCGACGGGCACGAATACCGGCTCGCCGTCCCCGCTGTTGGGGAACCGTCCGATGCCGCCGATCTTCCCTGTGAGCGGTTCAGCGCCATCAAGCGCGGCGGCCACGATCCCGGCGAGATCGTCAGGGTGGCCGGGAAGCTCTTCGGCGTCGCCGAGGTAGGCCAGGGTGATGTGCAGGTCGCGCGGATCGGTGCCGTCGCGGTGGGCGATCTTCGTAGCGGTGCTGGCGGGGAGATAGAGCGCGACCATGGCGCCGCGGCCGACTTGCTGTTCTGCGGCCTTGACGTCGATGCGGCCGCTGGAGGCGGTGGTCTTGTGCTCCAGCTCGGCGGAGCCTGGGTCGGCTTTGACTTCGATGCTGCGCGTAAGAGGGTGTGCGCCGTGGAGTACCGGGGAGACCTCGTACAGGTCCAACTTGTGGATCACCCGGACGCCATCAGACCGCTTCGTGGCGCTGCTCGGCGGGACTCGGTAGCCGATGGAGAACTGAGCCTGGTCGTACTCGTGCCACTGCCTCACCTGCTCGTATACGTCGCGGCCTTTCGACGTTCGCAGGTTGAACTGGATGGTCGCGACCAAGGCCCCGGCCTCAGCGGGCCAGTTCGGGATGTCGGAGAACCTGGCGTCACCGGGCTGCCATTCGGCGATTTCCAGGACGGCCCCGACGGGTTCCTTCCACTCGTGGTGCCAGACCGTTTTGACGGGTCTGGTCGCCAGGGTGTGGGTGAACGCTCCGGGGACGATCAGGTCCGCGACGTCATCAACGACGCCGGTAACGGCGAAGATCGCCCTGCAGATGCCCTTGCGGGGCGCAGGGGCTCGGGACATAGGGGCGGTCGGCACGGCGAGGGACCTCCGGCGGGTGGACAGTTGACCGCCGGGGACCGTGCCGTGCTCGCCCGTCTACTGTCCTGTGCTGGTCTCTGCCTGGGGGTTCTCCGCCTCCGCAGCGGTGCGCGCCGCGACCCATCCTTGGGTCCAGTAGCGGGCGCTGAACTGTTGCTCCTGGTCGGCGCTGTACTGGTCGTAGGGGCAGGCGTCGGAGGGGTCTCCGGCCTTGAAAGCGGCCTTGCCCTCGTTGAGCAGCGCCAGATGCGCCTGGCGGTTCAACTCCACGGGTACGGCTCCTAACTCTGCTTCGGTGGGAACAGGGGGTCCTGTCCACCATGGTCTGCGGACGCGTCCTCACCGCCGGGGGCCTGGCTGTGGGTTCGGGTCATCTGAGCGTCGTCGACGTCGATGGCCCACACGTCCGGGTCGGTGTATCGCCACACCTGACCGGTGGCGTCGCGGACCCATCCGGTCAGTGTGCCGTCTGGGGCCTGATCGAGCCACGCCTCATCGCCGCTGGCGCCCTGGTACGCGGCGAACGCGGAGGACGGATCGGTCTCGTCGCCTTCGTCGTACATGTCGCCGGACCAGGGCCGGGCGTCGTCCTCGGGGGGAAGCGGGGCACCCCCGCCGGACTCGTCCTCGGGTATCCGCCCGTCGCCCACCTGGGGCTCCACCGCTGAGCCGTCGGACATCTCATCCTCAGGCGTCTCGGCATCGGGTTCGGCCTCAGCGTCCAAGGCGTCTGCGGCAGGCTCGACCGCCAGCGCGGCGTCAGGCTCGGCTGTGTCCAACGGCGCGCCGGCATCGGCGCCCTCCTCGTCCGCAGCGTCGTGGTCCTGGTTTTCGTCGTCATCCCCGAACGGCTTGCCGCCCTTGGGAAGTGCCTTGATGGCGAATCCGTATCTGGTCACGCCGCACAGGGTGAGGTGGTCGTGTGCCTTGTGTCCTGCTGCTCTCGCTCGATTCTGCATGCACACTCCTATGAGCGGTGCTGTGACGAAAAGCGATAAACGGCCCCCCTCAGAGAAACAGGTGGCTCTGCGGTGCGGAACTGCAGGTTGCCGGACACGGGGCCAGTACCAATCTGGGCGTCTGCGGCTCCAGGCTACGAATGGGTAGGAGGAGCAAACCGGTCAACGAGATAGCGGGCCGCCGCGGTCATGGCCTGGAGACGAAAGCTCGCCTCACCTGCGGTGGAGGTCCCTGGGTGAGGGCCATTAGTGTGGGTCATCTGCCACAGCCCTTGGATAAAGGACCCGCCGTCGCGCGGCGGCAGCAGTTTGTTGTCTACGAGATAGGCGATCGCCCGTCCGCCGTCGCCCTGTTGGACTCGAGCGAAGCCGTGCAGAGTGGCAAGGTGCGCCGCTACCTCTTCGAGCATCGCGCGGATCTGGCCGTTCGCGGCTTCGAACCGTTGCTCGACTAGATTGGCGACGGCTTGCTGGTAGCAGGACCGCGCCACGTCCATGCCCAGCCGCGCGAGGTCGTCCTCAAGGGCAGTGATCTCCGCACTCAGGGGTGCGCGGGGTTCGTCCAGTGGGAGGAGGCGTACGCCCGCGAGGCGGTAGTGCAGGCTCTCCCATGGGTCTGCGCTCGTGATCTCGGTGTACTCGGCGTGGAGATCGAACCCGTCGGAGCGGACCGCCTCCCGGAGTTTCCAGAACGGTGTCCCGGCCTCAACTCCGTCCGGTGTGTTGGGTGCCACCTTCTCTGCGACCAGCCGAACGAAGTCACGCAGGCCCTCGACCGCTGCCGGATCAGCGTCGGCTGCGGCTGCGCGAGCTGTTCGTACTGTAGGGGCCACCAGTTTCGCCTTGCCGTACCAGGACTTCGGCATGAAGCCGTCAAGGCCAGCTTGCAGAAACAAGATCTCCAACTCGCCCTCGGAGAAGGCGTTCTTCGCGATGTCGGCAGCGGTGCCGACGACAGGAGAGGAAGGGGTGCGCATTGGAATAGTGTGACGGGCGGGCAGCTCCAATGCCGCCAATATTTCTGGGCATAGCGCCCTGGCGGACGGATGCCCGACGGGGTTCCATCCGGCTGATCCGTCCTGTCCAGCTCGCGGGGGGAACTTCAGATCGCTGCGGATGAGCCCAGCGCGACGAAGTTCGCGGCCGTGCCGACGAGCAACCCGACGACGAGCAGAACCGGGCCCCGGTAGCTCTCCCACCAATTCTGCCTGCTGCCCTCGACGTACTCCCGCAGTCCTGTGTACTGGTCCTCGACGTTCTTCCGCGCCGCCTCCAGATCACCTTGGAATCGTCTCTCCAGACGGACCATCAGTTCCTCGTTCCGCCGGCCGAGCTCCTGGGGAAGATCGACCTGCTTCCACTTCTCAAGGTCTGCCACACGTTGTTCGATCGTCTTCTGTTCGCTGGTGACGACGTTCGTGTCGAACGCCTCAACGATGGTGCCCGCGTCCGTGGCGTAGACGTTGCGCGGGCGCTTGAGATACCCGGCGAGACGCTTGCGAGCACTGCTGATGTCGAGGAGCGTCAGGACCAGGCCGACTGTTTCCAGTAGCCCAGATACTCCATACAGAGTGACAGCGGCAGCAGACATGCCGGGAGGGTACTGCTGTGTGGGCAGGTCGGCGGCCTTGTAACGTTCTCCGGTGCGGGTGTTCGCCCGCAGAGAGGACGACGCCCCGCCCCGAGCGGGTCTACCGCGTGGGCGTAGCCAGATTGACGCGGGCTAGCCCAAGACCGATTCCAGCGGTGGGGCACTCCGGTTCCAACTACCACGAACAGTTTCAACTAACGTGTCACGGCTTATCTGCACGCACTTGATTGAGGACGTCGCAGGGCCACGCATTTCTCTGAGGGGCCGTGTATCACTCTTCGTCACGGGTGTGCCGTGCGACGGTTCTCGATGACGTTGCTGTATTGGCGGAGGGCGGCGAGCACGGCATCCTCGTCGCCTCCAGCCAGGGTGCGCAGCGGTCCCGTCGGCGTCAGCGGGATGGACTCGCCCGCGTGCAGCTCGACGAGCGCCGCTGCGCGAGTGGAGCCGATCACCGGCCTGTCTGGGTCACCGGTGATCTGCACCTGGTAGGCGGACCCGTCGTCGAACGTGCCCGTGACGGTGAGCGGCATCGTCTGCTCCTTCATCGTGTCGCGAGCAGGCCGAGGAGGAACGCTCTCAAGTCGTCGTCCTCGTACCAGTCGCCGGTGAACATCGCCTGCAGGGACCGGGCGAGGCTGTCACCCGTGTCCGGCTGTGTCTGCTGGTGCAGGAGACGGCCCAGGGCGCTGTGATCGGACCTGCGGGCGCCAGGCCGCCCGGTGTGTGTCCGGGTGAACCAGAATGCTCGCTGCGCGGCATCGAGGTCCGGCTGGTGCCTGGTGAGGTGCTGCGCCAGGGTGTACGCGGCTGTGCCCAGTCCTTCGTCTCCGAGGTCGGCGATCGTGGCGCGGCGCGCGTCTGGCTCGTAGCGGCCTGCGTCGCCGTCCACGGCCGTGAGCCTGCGCCCGTCGGGCGTCGCGAGCCAGTCCCTGGGGATGAGTCGCTGCACGCCACGCACGGCACGCTCGGCGTCCGGGGTGGTGTCCGGGCCGAACACGATTCCTGCGTTGCCCTGGGGGCCGAAGTCGCGGATGCCGGATAGGGCTGCTGCCACGGCGTCGGGCACCGCGGCAGCGTAGCGGGCGCGCAGGTCCTCCCACTCGCGGCGGGCGGCCGCGGCCTCCATGCGGGCGGCGGCGATCTCCACCTCGACGTCCGGGTCCTGGATGGTGCTGCTGGTGCGCGCGGCCTGGAGGTTGAGCAGGCGCCGCTCCGTCGCGGCCACGTAGTCGTCCGCGTGCTGGAGGATGCCGTGCGGATCGCCGCCGAATTCGTCGCCGAGTACATCGGCCAGACGGCGGGTCACCTCCACGTCGACGTCGGCGCCGGCCGCCCGGAGCGCGGCCATGTGCCGCAGAGCGGCCAGGCCGGGGCCGCCGTCGGCAGCGCGATCCGGCACCCACCGGGTCTCCCCCGAGCGGCCGGGGAGCCTGCCCGCGACGAGCCGCGCCCACGTCGTCGACTTCCACCAGGAACCGCGTCGGGACGTCTGTCCGAAGCGGCCTGGCTCGGGAAGCAGGCCCGCCCACTGAGAGAGGCGCGCGGCCAGCGACTCACCCTCAACGTCCGGGAGATCGAGCGCGGCGTGCAGTCGCGCCAGGTGACGGGACTCCGGCCAGTTCCGTACGCGGCCCACCAGACGGCGCAGGAACGCGTTCAGACGGGACAGCCGGTCGCGGCTGTTGCGCCACAACTCGGCGATCTTCCGGGCGGCGGCCTTCACCAGTTCGACGAATCGGCGGCCCAGGTGCCCGAGCACGGCGATCACTTGGGCGAGGAGTCCGGACTGACGGGCGGTGGTTGGAGCCGTGGCCGCCGCCCGTCGGACGATCCGCTGGGCTGTGGCCTGCCGGGTGCGGTCGAGCTGCCCGGTCAGGAGCCGGGCGAGGGCATCCGTGTCTGTCGGGTCGGCACCGTTCTCTTCGAGCTGTCGCAGGAGGGCGCGTACCGCGTCGTCCGCGTGCGTGGTGACGGCGGTCGTCGTGTCGCTGTCCGGTGTCCCGGTGGCGCGGCGCCGTGCTGGGGTCTCGACCTGGTCCGGGACGAGCCGTAGCAGGTCGGCGGCGCGCTGTGCCAGGTCTTCGTTGCTCTCGCCGGGGAGAGGTTCGAGGTCGTTGAGGGTGCGGAGTGCGGCCCGGACGGTCCGCTCGTGCGCCTTCTCGCGGGCCCGGCGCAGGCGCTGCTGGACGGCGGCGCGGTCGCGGCCGGTGATGCCCGCAGCGTCCAGGGCAGCGCTCGCCTCTTGGCGGGCGGCCTGCCGTGCGTCGCTCAGCGCCTCGGGAGTCAGGCGCCGCGCGATCTGCTCGCGTAGCGCGTGGATGCCGTCGGGTGGCTCGGTTCCGGCAACGGCCTCGTCGATGATGCGCGTGGCCACCGTGCGGCTGTGGTCCCCGACTATCCGGTCCCGCACGGTCGCAGCAGACGGGTTCGGGGCGCGCGGCGCCGGGGTGGGAGCCGGGTTCGGGGCGCTGTCGTTGGTGTCCGGGGCCGGTTCGGGGAGCTGCCACACAGGCATGGCTGCGTGGACGATGCGGCGCTTCCACTGCCGGTTCTCGTCCTCTAGGAGCAGACTGCGTACGCCGCCGGGGCCTTCCTCTACGTCAATGACGCGGAAGACATGGACCTCGTCGCTGCGGCGCACGTCCGGCATGGCGATGATGTCGCCTTCGCCGATCTGCGCGGCATTGGAGGGGCGGGGCCGGTCGAGTCCTTCCGGTGCGGTTCGGCTGGCAGCGTGGTCGAGGTGGTCGGCAGCGCGGAGCGCGGCCCGTCCTTCGGTGGTGGCCGGGTCCGCGTTCGCCCGGAGTTGGGTGGCAAGGGCGGCAGCCTGCTCCAGTGTGACGGGAAGGTCGGCTCCGAGGCGGGCGGCGGCCTGCTGTGCGTCCGGGTCGTCTTCGGGGCTGTCGCCCTGGTCGGCGATGGCGTTGCGGTCGGCCGGGGTGAGGTCCGGGTCGACCGTGGAGCCGGTGACGGGGTCGATGGCGGGCAGCGGTTCGTGCACCGTTATCTCGTCGTCGGGGGTGGGCGCGTCGTCAGGGCCGAGGTCCGGGGCAGCGCCGTTCGGCCCTTCGGCCTTCTGGACGACGGCTGTGGCGTCCATGTCCATGGTGCCCAACTCGCCAGTCGATGTGTCGACATAGTCGATGGTGACGCGGTCGCCGTCGCGGCTCGTGTCCAGGATCTCAACGGTGGTCGGTGTGCCGTCGAGGTCGAGCACGATGATGTCGCCCTTGGTGATCTCGTCGGCGCTCTGATCGGTGATGCCGGTGATGGGCGCGGTCTGTGCAGTGTCGTCGCGGACCTCACCAGCGACTCGGAGGCCCACTGCGTCACGGGTGATGGTGCCGTCGGCGGTGGTAACCGTGATGCGGTCGCCGTTGACCTCGTCGACAGGACCGAGGAGAGCGCCGTGCTCGTCGGAAACGACGTGGCCGGGACGGACCCGCTGCCCCGTGGAGGTCCAGCCTGCCGGGCGCCGGTCACTGGTGTCGTCCACGGTGAGGGAGGTGGGCGTGATGCCGGTGTCAGTGTCCCCGTCGCGCCAGCGTACGGAGACGGTGGTGTCGGTGACTGCGGTCACCGTGCCTTCGCGGTCGCCGGTGCCGGTGACGCGGCTGCCGGGGAAGAGACCGCGGCCGCGGGTGTCGGTGGCAATGGCATCGGGCAGGCCGCCGCTGACGACGTCGCC
Source organism: Streptomyces sp. E11-3 (assembly GCF_046540415.1). NCBI lineage: Bacteria > Bacillati > Actinomycetota > Actinomycetes > Kitasatosporales > Streptomycetaceae > Streptomyces > Streptomyces sp. E11-3. The sequence continues at coordinate 1,707,061 of NZ_JAZGRL010000002.1, forward strand.
CTGGGCGCCGCTGGCTGGGGCTCCGGGGGCGGCGGTGTCCGGGGTTTCAGCGCGGGCGGCGCTGGCATTGAGCGGGGTGTAGACGGTGCCACGGCTGCCGGTCCTGCCGTCAAGGCTCTCGCCGATCGCCGTACGCCACATGTCCTCGGTGCGGCCCCGACGGGTCACGGTGACGCGCTCCGGGGTGCTGAGGACGTATCCGGCGCGGGTCACCGCGCGGCCGCGACGGGTTGTGCCGTCGATACGCGCCATGTCGCCGGGCTGGAGCTGGTCGACGCTGGCCCAGTGTGCTGGCTGCCCGCCGACGGGTTCCGGCTCCGGGCGGGGCTCGGGCTCCGCCGTCTCCTCGTCGGTGCTGTCCGTGTTCTGTGTCGGCTCCGGCTTGGGGCGGGGCTTGCGGGCCTGGCCGGTGTCCGGAGTGGTGTCATCGGTGCTGGTGCGCGCGGCTGACGAGTCGTTGCCGCGATTCGCCTCGGGGGCAATACCGGGGTCCGCAACGCTGTCGCCGCGCGGCGCCTCCGGGACATCCGGCGCGATGTCTGACGGGCTCGGCCGGTCGGCCGAATCCGTACGCAGGGCGGCGGCGTCACTCCGGGCGGGTTCGGGCACGTCGTCTACGGCGGGCGCATCCGGGACGGCGTTAGCGGCGGGTGCATCCGGGGCCTGTCCGTCCGGCTCGTCGACGCTTGCCCGCGGGGCGGTGCGGTCCTCGTCGTCCGGGGCGAATCCGTCGCGCAGGTAGGACGCCCAGAAGGACCGGTTCTCGAGGTTCTTGAGCGTGTCGCGGTCCTGCCGCTTGCCCTGGGCAGCGGCCAGGGTGCCGCGCAGCCACTGGAACTCGTCGCGGGCGTGCTCCAAGTCCTGCTTCAGGTCCCCGTTCGTGGTCTGCTGCGTGCGGAAGGACTCAACGAGCTGCACGAGTTGGTCGTACCGCTCCTTGACCGCCCGGTCCTTACTGAGACTGGCGGGGAGTTCCGGCAGCTCGGGGTGGCGGCCCGCGAGGTGGATCGTCACCGCGTCCCAGGTGTCCTGGTCCGGGCTGGTGGCGTCGACGGGGTTCTGCAGGGCGCGGACGACCAGGTTGGCGACGGCCAGGTCCCGGCTGCTGGAGCGGCTGTTGTGGTCGTGGCTGATGGTGAGCAGCGGGGTCGCGTCCCACGTCGGCTCGCGGTCATCCGAGCGCCGGTTAACGCTGCGCACGGTGCCGATCCGGCGGCCGTCCATCCACACGTCGAAGGTGCCGTTGCCGGAGGCCGGGCGGAGTTCGGCGCGAGCGGCGAAGGCGCGCACTTGGTCGGCGCCGCCGAAGCGGATAGCCCCGTCCCCTTCGCTCTCCGGGGTCAGGGTGAACGACGGCAGATCGATGCCACTGGCCGTGGGCCCGTTGGCGGTGGCGTCGATGGCGGCCGCGGTGAGGCGCTGCTCTTCCTCGTACTGGTCGCGCTCGATCTTCTCGTCGGCCCGGCGCTTCTGCTTGAACTGGTTGTACGTCAAGCGGCCGCCGTTGTTGTCGAACCACTCGATGAGTTCTTCACTGGCGTAGTCCCGCCACCGGCCGAACCGGGACAGGTTGCCGCCAGAGAACAGGTCACGCTCGCTGACAGGCGGCAGTCGCCTGCTGTTCTTGCTGAAGAAGTAGCCGTTAGTGGCGTCGATGGCGGCGGAGTACCGGGCCTCGTCGAGATCCTGGAACTCGCGCTGCAGTCGCTCCTCGCGAGTCTGCGGGCGCCGGGTGACGTCCGTGGTGCCGAAGGTGAGCGCGGCGTCCATCGCCTCACCGCGGCGCCGGACTTCTTCGGCGTCGGCTGCGGGCGTGGCCGGGATCGCGTCGCGAAGGCGCTGATCGGCCTCGTCGCGCCGGTCCATCTCCTCCGCGACCCGCATCTGGTCGTCCTCGGAGAGGCCCTGTCCCCACGCGGCCGCGAGGTCGTCGTCGGTCATGCTGGTCAGGTCGTCAGGGAGTGTGGCGACCGGCGGGGCTGCCTCCGGGGAGTCGTTGGTGCCGTCGTGGTCGTCCTGGAACAGGTCGCGCGTGGCACGCAGGGCCTCGGGCAGCGTGCGGCCCTCGCGGTCGCGCCACTGGGCGATGGCGTCCGGGGTGAGGGGCTGGTGCCAGTCGATGGCCTGGCCGTCCGCGTCGGGGGTCATCTCGAAGAGGTCGGCGAGGTCACGGGCATCATCAGAGTCGTGAGCGGTGAGGACGATCTTCCCGAAGCGGCCGCCGTTGCGGGCCTGCGCGAACTGCCACCGCCGTACCCCGCCGGGGGTGTCGGCGGGGTCGTCGGTCCAGGTGACCAGCCCGCCACCGGAAGACAGGGTCAGCGTCGGGTTGTCCGTGAGCTGCGCGAGGAACGCGCGCCGCTCCGGGGTGTTCTCCTCTGCAGTCAGCCGGTCGCCGCGCCGCCATGCCTCGCGCAGGTCGGCCACGGTGCGGGGCGGCTCACGGTCGGCCATCCCACCGTCGCGGCCAGAACCGTCTCCGCCGCCGGTACCGGCCGGGATACGCGGTAGGTTCGGCAGGCCGAGCCGGGGCAGGCTGGGGCCGCCCAGCGCGCCGGGGCCTTCTCCGCCCGTGCTGCGCTCTCCGCGACGACGACGCCGATCACGGTCGTCGCCGCCAGCCTGGGCATCGGGCTTGTTCGCATCCGCGCTGCCCTCGCCACGGTCACGGTCCGGGGCATCCGAGAGTTGCGGCCCGCCGCCAGCACCTTCTGGCTCCCCGCTGGGCGAGGCACCGTCCGCGCCCGTGCCCCGGTCACGACGGTCCCGCTCGTCATCACGCCGCTCCTCGTCCGGCCGCCGCTCGTTGTCCTGCTGGTCAGGCTCCGGCGTCTCGTCGCGTGCGGTGTCCTCGCCCTGGGGCGCCGGGGTGTCGTTGGCGTCATGGTCGTCTCCCGTGTCGCCTTCGGGAGCGTCGCCGTCGCGGAGGTCGGGCGTCGGCTGCTCGTCGCGGTCGTTGTCCGGGATCTCCTCATCCGGGTGCCGCAGGCGGAGCTCGGCGTCGCGGCTGTAGAACCGCTCCTGACCATCGCCCGTGACAATCCGGACGCGGCCCCGTCCTGTGACCTTCGGAGGTTCGGAGACCGTGTGCGTACGGCCGTCCGTGTCGGTGTACCGGTCGCCTTCCTTCAGGTCGGCGGGGTTGCGCATCTGGACCGGACGCAGGCTGCTGGTGTCGCGGCCCTCGTTGTCGGCGAACATGTCGGGCGTCCCGAACTGATCGTCGGGCCGGTCGAGCGGGTTGTCCGGATCGGCGACCGCGGGGGCCTGCGTCTCCCGCTCGTCGACGTCGAACAGGCCGCCCTCCGGTGCCGTGGGCTCCGGCTTCTTCGGCTCGGTCTTCGGCCCACGCCTGGCGCGACGGTCCTTCTCCGCCTCCAGTACGGCCATGCGGGTGCGGTCGGCGCCGGTCAGTTCGCCATCGGCCATCTCCCGCTCCACCAAGGCCACGATCTCGTCAGCGATCTCCTGATCGGTCATCGCCGACGGCGCCTTGGTGCCCTCGGGGCGGATGGCGTCGAGTTGCTGGGTGACCTCGCCCTGGTCGAGGGCGACCGTGTCGTCCGAGTCTGCGGTGTCCGCCTCGGGCTCGTCCGGAGCGTCGGCGCCCCCGCGCGCGCTGGTCAGTTCGTCCGGCTGGAAGGTGGCCCGGCTGGGGCCATTGCTCACGTTGACCGAACCGTCGGAGTTCTCGCTGTTGACGTACCAGCCCTGCTCGTCGGGATCGGTGACGGGCTCGCCGAACTTGAAGCGGCCCGCGATGAGGCCGCCTCCCTGAGCCGGTGCCGACCGCTCGGCGCCGTCTTCCGCGGGGGACTCATCGCCTGAGGCAGCGGGCACCGGGGGCACATCGCGGCCGCCGTCGTCACCGTCGCCTGCGTCCACCGACCTGTCCGGTACATCGGCGTTGTCGGCACCGGAGGGCTCACTCTCGGGCCGGAGGCTGCCGAGGGTCTGGGAGACCTCCTGGGCCGAGAGCCGCACCCGGTCCTGCTCCGGCTCATCCGACTCTTCGGCGCGCTCGGGCACGGGGTTCTCGCGGTCGAAGTCGTTGAGCCTGCCCACCGCAGAGTCAACACTGACCTGGAGCGGGATGCGGGCCTGGCGGCGCTCCTCGACGATCTCCCGGCGGCGTGACTCGCGCTGCCGCTTATCGAGCCGCGCCTTGGCAAGCTGCTGCTCAAGTTCCTCTTCGTCGATCTTAGGCAGCTTGTCGAGGTCGGCGATCCTGCCGACCACATCGTCCAGCAGGTTCGTGCGGGCCCGCGCGTGCTCGATCTGCGGGGTCAGGTCCGCGGCGGCCTGAGCCGACTGCAGGAGGGCTATCTGTTCGTCGAGTTCGGGCATCCGGGCCCGGTCCGCCTGCTGGAGCGCAGGCGCCTTGTCCAGAGCGTTGGCGAGCCGGGTGATCATGCCCGACCCGGCACCCTTCTTCTTCAGGTCCTCCGGGCCTCGCTCGAAGTCGGAGCGGGCGAGGTCGGGGAAGCCGACGTACGCGACGAGCTTGCCGTCCGCGCGACGCTCAGTGCGCACGCCGACGTCGAGGCCGCCGAACTGGCCCAGGACCTTCCACGGGCCCATGCCATCGCGGTCGTGCTCCAGGAGCTGGGTGGTGACCTGCCGGTGCAAGGCCGCCGCGGCGTCGGAACGCTCGGTGTACGGCAGTCCGCCGAGGTTCATGGCGAAGGAGTCGCGCACGTCGCGGATGCGGGGCAGGGCTTGTTCGCGGCGGGTGATGCCGTCGCGGGTGTCGGCGAGTTCCTGCTGAAGATCGGCCAGAGTCTCGTTGCGGCGGACGCGTTCGGCAGCCTCGTTGTGCTGGTCGATCTCCAGGTCGCGCAGCGTGCGGCGGGCCTTCATGAGCTGGCTCATGAAGGGGTTGCCGCCAATCTCGGCTTCCATCGTCTCGTAGTCGGGGTAGTCGACGTCGAGTTCGGTGACGGTGTCGCGGGTGTCGCTGTCGGCCATGTCCGGGCGCTGGATGTCCACCAGGCCCTCGGCCTTGGCGGCGACGAACCCGGCCTTCCAGCCGTCGAGGCTGGCCTTGGTGGCGAAGATGTCGATCTCAAGCTCGGCGTTCTGGTTGCCGTAGCGCAGGCCGCGGCCGTTGCGCTGCTCCATCTGCGCGGCGCCCCAGTCGAGGTCGACGTGGGTCAGCGACACCATGCGGTTCTGCACGTTCATGCCGGTGCCGGCGACGGTGCTGGAGCCGATGAGGACGGCTATCTCGCCGTCGCGGGCACGGCGGAACAGTTCGGCCAGTTCCTCGGGCTTGCCCGACTTCTTGTGGTCCTGGACGAACGCGATCTTCTCGGCCGGGATGCCGCCCGCGACCATGAGCCGCTTGAGTTCGGCGTAGGCGTCGAAGCCGCCCCGGTTGTTGCCGCCCGGCACACCCTCGTTCAGGAAGATCATCTGAAGGGCGCCGGGGGTCTCGTGGTCCTCGGTGCTGCCGTAGTGCGTCTTGTAGACGCGGTCCTTGTGGCGGTGGTAGCGCTCGGCGTGCTTGGTTGCGACGGCGCGCAGCTTGTTGCCCGCCTGCGCCTTCGGGTCGACGAGCCGCGGGTCCAGGGCGACGCTCGTGCCCTCGCCCGAGACGGCGAGCATGTTGTCCTGCGACCGGTCGACGTCTCCGTTGTGGATCGCGCGGCCGCGGGCGACGAGCTTCTTCAGCCGGGCCGTCTGGTCCTTGGTCGGGTCGACCATGACCAGGTTGGGCCCGCCGCCAGTGATCTTCGGGCGGGGAATGCCGACGTCGTCTGCGCGTTTGGTGTCGGCGACCAGGCCCCACATCGTTTTCATCGCGCGGCGGTTGTGGAACTCGGCGAACCGCTCCACGATCCGCAGACCGGAACCGTCCGGGGCGTTCTCCACGCGGAGGGTCTTGCGGCCGAACGTTGCTGCCCACAGGTCCGGGGCCCCCGCCTTGTATGCGTCCAGGACCCACGGGGCGGCCAGGGCGAGCATCGTGTACTGCTCGGTGATCGAGTTCGACAGCGGCGTTCCGGTGGCCAAGGTGACTGTGGCGCGGCCAGCGCGGCGGCGGTGCAGGTCGGTCAGCTTCTGGTGCAGGTCGATCCCGCGGATGGACGCGGGGTCGCCGCCGCCCTCACGGGAGCGGAAGCCCACGCCCTTGTACCGGTGGGCCTCGTCGACCACGGCGTAGTCGAATCCAAGGTCGTCCCAGTACGTCTGGCCGGGCGTGCGCATCGCCGCCGCGTTCTTGCTGATCTTGTTTTGGACCGTCGCAATGCGCTGCTCGATCTTGGCGACGATGAACGGGTGGCCGGGGTTGTCCGCGTCCTCGTACTGCCGGTCGAGCTGTTCGCGCAGGGCCTCCAGCTCGCGGAACTCGTACTCCTCCTGCGCCTCCGGGCTCATCTTGATCGACCCGAAGGCGGGTTCGGTGAAGATGACCAGGTCCGGCTTGTTCGCGCGCAGCCACTCCAGCGTGCTGTCGCGGCGGCCATCGGCGAGGTCCGCCGACGTGATCAGGTGGATCTCGGCGTTGGGGTAGAGGAACCGCGCCTCGTCGTGCCACTGCTGCGCGAGGTGATCAGGGACGACGGCGAACGGCTTCTCGATCTGCCCGGAGGCCCGCAGCGCCTGCGTGCCCATGACGAGCGTGGAGGTCTTGCCCAGACCCACCTCATGGGCCAGGACCACAGACCGCTCGAACTGCATGCGGGCGCCGCCGGACAACTGCCACGCGTGCGGCGTACGGTCCGGGGTGAAGCCCTCCAGCGACGGGCTCATGCCGTCGTACGAACGGACGACGTGCCCGTTCATGATCTTGTTGTAGGAGTCGGTCAGGCGCGTGAGCCGGTCGGCGCTGGCTGTCGCGTACTTCGCGAACTCCGACCGCATCTGGTCGGCCTTCTGCCGGACCAGGCGGGACGTTTCCTCATCGACGTCCCGGCGCTTGTCGTCCCGGTAGACCGTCAGCGAGCCGTGACCGAGGATCGCGCGGGCGATATCGACGGCCGGCTTGCCCTTGGTGCCCTTGTCCTCGTTGGCCGCGACGCCGTACATGACGTTGTTGGCCTGCGGGACTTTGCCCGTGTTGAGAATCCAGCCGTAGCGGTCGTCGTGAGCGACGCGCAGCGTGCGGTCGCCCAGGTAGTCGCGCAGGAACCCCTGAAGCAGCTCGGGCGGCGTCCAGTGGGCGCCCATCTCCGGGGTGAATTCGCCGATGGTGCGGTCGGTCGGCTGGACCGCTTCGAGCGCGGCCACGTTGACGGCGAACGCCGGGTCCTTCTCGGCTGCGCGGCGCGCGGCGTCGAGCTTGTCGCGGACGGGGCCGGACAGGTAGGCGCCCGCCAGCTCCAGGCGGCCGGTGGACGGGTCGGTGAAGACCTCGTTGCCGAGGGCGCGCACCGCGTCCTGCGGGGCCATATCCAGCAGTCGGGACACTTCGCCGAGGTCGACCTCACCAGTCGCGGCGACGACCGCGGCCAGGGCCGCCTTCGGGTCGTCGGTGCGGGCGAGCGGCTGACGGCGGGCGGCGGCGCGCTCGGTGAAGACGCGGGACAGGATCGGCTCTTGCTTGTCCGGGTCCCACCGCTCCAGTGCGAGCACCGACCCGGCGTCCGGGTCAGAGCGGAAATAGCCCCACGCGGTCGGGGTGCGCTCCCCCGTCCCGTCCGGCCGGGTGCCGATCTTCATGCTGCGCACCTGGCCCGGCTTGGACAGGGGCCCGTACTTCTCGACGTACGCCGTGTGCAGGTCGCGGAGCTGGGCACGCAGCTTCTCGGCGCGGTCGTCCTCGTCGTTCTTGCGGTCCAGCTCGCGCAGTTCCGCGGCGGCGTCGCGGAGCTGCATCAGAGCGCGGAGCTGGCCGGTGCGGCCGTCGGACGGTTCGACCGCGACCGGGCTGCCGCCGTTGACGTGCTGGTAGAGCTGGCCGTCGTCGCCCTCGTAGAGGCGGCCGGTCCAGTCGTTGGCGTGCTTGTCACGGGCGGTCTGCAGGAGTACCGGCGGCCGGTCGTCGCCGTCGGGGTGCGGCTGGTAGCCGTTGCCGTCGGCCACGGCCTTGGCGGCGATGCTTTTCAGGGCATCACGGAGCTGGCCGGAAGCCCTGGCCGCGTCGCCCTTGACGGTCAGGCGCGGCCCGTACGGGGACGACTCGGTGGCCAGGTCACCGAGGATGTGCTCGGGGTGGTCGGTGAAGTACGCGTTGACGTGCTCGCGAACATCGCCGATCTTCCGCTCAGGGGCGTTGAGCCATGACGTGTCGGCCGGTTCCTCGCCGTCGGCGCGGCGCCGCAGCACGAGGACATCGGTGACGACGCTGGTGCCGGCGTCGTTGAAGACACCACTCGGCAGGCGAACGGCGCCGATGAGGTCGCCGTACTTGGCGATCTGCTTTCGGGCCTTGTCGCCCTCGGAGTCCAGGGTGTGCCGTGAGGTGATGAGCAGCGTGATGCCGCCCGGCCGGGTCAGCGCCAGCTCCTTGGTGATGAACCCGTTGTGCAGCGACTCGGCCGGGTACCGCTTGTCGCCGAAGGGCACGGACGCGAACGGAACATTGCCGATGCTCGCGTCGAACGTGCCGGGGTGGGCGTCGGTCTCCGCGAAGTTCTCGTTGAGGACGTTGGCGTCCGGGTAGAGCGCCTGCGCGATCCGCGCGGTGGTGGGGTCGAGTTCGATGCCGGTGAGGCGGGCGCCTTCCGGGGAGACACCGAAGAACGTGCCTGCGCCGGACCCGGCCTCAAGGACCTCGCCACGCTCGAAGCCCAGCGCCTTCAGGCCATCCCACATCGCCTCGGCCATGGGCTGCGGCGTGTAGTGCATGGACAGCGTGCCACGGGACGCCTGCCGCCACTCCAGCGGCGTCAGCTCCTGCTGGAGCATCGTGCGCAGGTCGCGGTACTCCGCCCAACGGGCGAAGTCCTGATCGAACTTGCCGTAGCGGGCGCCGCCCTGCTGGTAGCGCGGCTCCTTCTCGTTCGGCTCGGCCGCGAACAGGACCGGAACCGAGCCCCACCCGGACCAGCGGGCGAGGGTGCGCTTCTCCTTGTCAGTGGCCGGGCGGTTCTCCCGCTCCAGCCGCTTCAGGACCCGGATCGCCTCAACGTTCGCGGCGGCTCGCTGGACCGGGCCCTTGGTCGCAGCGTCGGCCGGGTCCGGCCGAAAGCGCGGTACTACATGTCGTACACCGCGTCCCTCATCGCCTGCAGATCCCGCATCTCCGGACTGAGCGTCGGCGTCTGTTCGGTCTCCGGCTCCGGCTCCGGCAGCAGATCCCGCAGCACCTGATCCGTCGCGCTCGCCCGGATCTGCTTGATCTGGCCCGCCCGCTCCGCGTACTCCGTCGCCGCCGGAACTGTCTGCTCCAGCGCTTCCTCGGCCACCAGAATCGCCGTCTCGATCTCCCTGCCCTTGTTCAGGAAGAACGTCTCCGGATCGGTCATCTCCGCCAGCTCCCGCGGCCGGTGCCGGGTCCAGTGATCCCTGGCCACCTGGCTGTAGATGCTCACCATCAGCCCCTTCGTCTGTTCCGAGAGCCGCGCGCAGGGCTGCCTGCTGCGCCTCGATCTCCTGGCGGGAGATGACCTTGCGGTCGTCGTCCCCGCCATTCTTTCGTACGTCCGTGCGCTGCGCGTCAATGGCGTGCAGCGCGGCGTTGATGGCCGCCAGCCGAGTGCGGGCCTTGGACCGGTCCGAGGAGTCCAGTTCGCGGTCCGAGGCCCGCAGCATCATCTCGCGGGACAGTTCCTCGGTGACGCGGTGGAACTCGGCGAGCAGGCCCTCGGGCACGTCCAGGTTGGCGCCCTTGCCGATCTTCCCGGTAATCGGGTTGGTGTTGTCCGACCAGCCGTAGCCGTGGCCCTTGAACAGGCCGTAGAGGGTCTGGCGCTCCTTGCTTGCCGACGGGAAGGCGTCGGCGCGGCGGGAGGACTGGTACAGCTCGAAGAACATCTTCGGCACCCACACGCGGCGTACGGAGCCGTACAGGCGCACCGGCTCGGTGTCAGGGTCGGTGTCGTAGCTGTCGACGATTGCGGCCAGGGCCTCGGGCATGCTCCCGAACGCGCCCAGGACGCCGCCGTGGCGCTGGCGTTGCGCGTTCCACCCGGCCTTGTGGCCGCCCGCGTACGGGGAGTCGTGCGCCTGGTAGCTGACTTGGCCGTAGTGGTTGCCGTCGACTTCGACGGAGGCTCCGTACGAGCCGTTCAGCGGGTCCTCGCGGGTGTCTGCCCGGTTGACCTTCTGCTCGCGGCCTTCTGTGCCGCGGCGGTTCTGCTCGTCGAAGAGGGCCTTCAGCCGCTCCTCCAGGGCCTCCCGCTCCCGGCCGCTGGTCAGGTTCCGGTTCTTGTAGAGGTCCCGGAACGCCTTGCCCAGATCCGCGTCGCTCAGCTCGGCTGGGTCGGGCCCGTTGCGGTAGACGTCGGCCTTGCGGTTCTGCCGCTCCTCGTGCACGGCCTGCCGACGGGAGGACAGGATCTCGTTCTGCTCCGGGCCCAGGCGCCGCAGGCGGACCGGAAGGTCGTGGAACTCCTTCCCCAGCGCGTCATCGTCCAGCTCCTGGACTGGCGGGCGTTGCTGGATGTCGCGGAGCTTGCGCCCTTGCTGCTCGGTCTCCGCGTCGGCCAGGCGGCCGGTCAGGTCGTTCCACAGATCCCGCTCCGGGGCGAGATCGTCCTCTCCATGGATCGAGCCCGACGGATTGTGTACGCGCTCCCGAGCCTTCAAATCGTTGATGTGTGCCCTGAGTTCGTCGTCGCCGAGGCCCTGTGGCTCCCCGGCGTGGGCGACTAGCTCGGTGGTGCGGCGGCGACGGTCGGCGTACAGAGCCCGCTCGTCGTCGTTGAGATAGTCACCGCGCCGGGAGCCGTAGGTGCCGCGGTCGCTCTCCGAGCGGCTGATGGCCTCGGCGAGATCGGCGTCGCTCAGGGCGGCCGCGCGGTCCTGCGGGCTCGACTGCGTCTCAGGTTCGTCGCGGCTGGTCTCGTCGTTCTGGGCGATGCGGCGCCGGTCGAGTTCGGCTTCGACCTTCTGCAGGGCGGCGCGCGCCCGCTGCTTGCGGGCCGGGGTCGTGGCGACTTGGGCGTGGATCTTGAGGTTCTCGCGGTGTCCGCGCAGGTCCGCGTCGAGCATGGCGCGGAGCTTCTTGGTGTCCTCGTCGAGTTGTTCGGGCGCATCGCTGCGGTGGTTGGTGTCCTCGTCAGTGATGCGCACGTTGCGGCCCTGGCGGACGAACGCGGCGAGGACGTCAGCGGCCTTCTGGTCCCGTGTGCTGGGCTTCCAGTTGGTCCCGGTGATGTGGGCCTGCTGGACGGGCGACCACTTCATGCCGCGTGCGGCGCCCAGGGCACGCTCATCGTCTGAGTTGCCCTTGACCGTTCCGCGGATGGCGAGGACACGCTTGCCCTTGTGGGTGGTCCATGCGGCGTGGACGCGGTCGGCCTTGGCCGGGTCGGTGGTGGCCAGGTGGTGGCGGGCCATGATCTCGTCAGCGCGGGAGAGCTGGTCACCGATGGGGATATGGATGCCCTCGACCGTGGCGTGCCGGTCACCGTAGCTGCCGACCACGCGGCCGACGCGCTTGCCGTCCGGCCCGTACACAGTGACGTGCCCGGAGGACCAGGTCGTCCAGTAGCCGTCTACGCCCTCGACAGGCTCAGCGTCTCCCGGCACGCCCTCTGGGCGGCCTTCGGCCGTCGGCTCGGAAGTCCCGTCCGGCTGATCACTCTTCTCCGGCGTCGGTGCTGTCTGCTCGTCTGGGGTGTCCTGTGCCTTGGGCTCCTTGACCGGCGCCTCCGGCGTGACGGTGTCCGGGGCAGAGGCCGGCTCGGCGGGCTCGTCTGATTTCGGGGCCTGTTCGCCTTCGTCGTCGAAGGGGCGGCGGCGCAGCGTCTCGGCCAGCCGGTCGGTGGCGATGCTGTGCTTGGGCGGGTGTTCCTGGTCCCACAGGGCGCGGGCGGCTGTCCATTCCTGGTGGTAGTCGCGTCCCTCAGCGGAGCGCCACTTCCTGCGGTGCTCGGCGAACTTGGGGTCGGAGAAGTCGAGCGGGTTGCCGTCCTTGTCCTTGAGCGTGCCGACGATGTGCTCGGCGAAGCCCTTGGCATCGCTCTGCCGGTCGAACCACCACGGCATCCGCTGGCCGGTGCTGGTGGCGTACAGGTACCAGTCGCCGTCGAGTCGGCGGGCGACGAACTGGCCGTCGCCGACGAGCTTGAGGCGCTGCTCCTTGACCAGGTCGTCGAGTTCGCGGGCGGTGCTGCGGTCCTGTTCACTTCCGGAGGCGCGGAGGGCTTCGGCGCGCCGGGTCCAGCTGTCGCGAACCTGCTGGAGTGTGGTGAAGCGTCCACGTGCCTGGGGACGTCGCCGCTTCGGCTCGGGGGCCTGCGGAGTGTCGCCGCCGGAGCGGGAGGAGTGAAAGTCTCGCACCGCGCGGCGGATGGCCTGTTCGGCGCCTTCGCCCTTGGTGGAGCGCCAGGTCGGGAACCAGTCGCCGATCCTGGGGTCGGAGAAGTCGATCGGTTCGTTGAACTCGTCCGGCATGATGTGGCCGTTGCGGACGTGCTCGTTGATGTACTCGGCCGCGCCCTCGGCCTCCTGGCGGGTGGTGAAGTCGCCGACGTCGAGGTAGCCGCCGGTGCCGGTAGAGGTGAGGTACCAGCGACCGTTGGCGTCATCGCGGGTGGTGACGAGACCACCGGACGGGGTGATCTGCAAGTCCTCGTCACCGGCCAGTCGCCGCAGTGCCGGGGCGTTCGCGCCAGGCTGCTGGGCACGGTCAAGGAAGTGCCGTCGTACGGACGCGGTGTCCTTGAAGCGGGCACCGTCCTTGGCCTTGCGGTTGGGCAGGGCCTCTACATCGACATCGTGGCGCCCGTCCTCGGGCTCGTCCTGGTCGTCGCCCTCGGGACGGTCACCAGCGTCGTCGCCGATGTCGTTGCCCTCGTCGTCGGCGGTGTGCGGTTCATCAGGGGTGTCCGGATCGCCGTGGTCGTCGCGGGACAGGCCCAGGCCGCGCCGCCCATCCTGCTCGCGGCGGGCGTCTTCGGCTTCGACCTTTTGCTGGCTGTTCGTGGGGGAACTGCCATCAGGCCGGGCCACCATCGTGATCCAGCGGGCGCTGGTGCTGTGGCGTCGCCCGGTGTACGTGCCATTGGCCGCGCGGTCCTGTACGAGGACGCGGTCGCGTGGGAGGGCACGAAGGACGCGGGCGAGTTTCCCCGACCACAGCCTGGCGACACCGCCGGTCTCGATGAACCTGCCCTTCGAGTCCCGAGGGTGAAGGGCAGGGTTCCACGGCCGTCGTACGGACTTGGTCTCAAGCGCGCGACTCAGGCCGACCGAGCAAGCGGTGCGATTCAGCATGGCGTGGACCATGCGCACCGCAGGTGGTTAGCGTCGCGCGCTGACTGCCCCCAGTCTGATCAAGATCGTTTGTGGTGATCTGAGCCAGGCCCCAAGGTCCGGCTACATCGTCTCGGTGAGGATGTGGATGGCGAACCAGGCCGAGAAGCCACACCAGCCGACAGCGAAGACCGCGCGCCCGGCCTTGGAGGTCCGGGTGCGGAACAGACGCCGGACGTTCTCGGAGAGAGTGTCGCCTTGCCGCTTGTTGACGAGGGCGATCGTCTCGAAGACAGCGAACAGACACGTCCAGGCGAACCAGATGGCAGGCCACATCAGAGGGATTCCTTGGTGTCGGGGCCGGTGCGGTAGTTCAGTCGGCAGCGGCAATTGATCGTGAGGGCGAGAGGGGCGAACGGGTCGCCGGGGTATCGGAGGGTGGAGCCGTCGACGGCATACGGGGTGCCGGCGGGCAGGGTGGTGCCGTCCAGAGACTGGTGTGTGGGCCGTACGCGGTCGTCGCCGCTGGTGACCCAGGTCCGTAGAACTGAAGGGCCGGACGCCTCAGCCGCGGCGTCGGCGGCTCCGTTGACGGTGACGACAGCGCAGGACTCGGCGAGCTGTGCCACGAAGTCCGGGGACGCCACGCGGTAGAACTCAGTGACCGTGTCGATCAGATCGTCGAGAGTGCCGGGATCACGCTGTTCCTCGTCGACCGTTGCGGCGAGATCGGCGAGCAGCCCAGTGACCGCCTGTCCGGCCATGGAGGCGGCGGTGACCGCCGCGCCTGCCGCTGCCGGGGAGACCGCAGCGTTCCCACGCAGGGCCCGGCCAACAGATGCTGCGACGGTGGCGGCGGCCTGTTGGAGGATCGGGACGAGGGTGCTGGTGGTCTCCTCAGCCCACCGTGCTGCGCCGACGACGCGCGCGCTGTCGATCAGGCCGTCGCCGTGGCGTAGGTCCTCGTCGCCGTCGGGCTCCCAGTACCGGGTGTGCTTACGGTGCTTGGGGGCGCGCAGGCGGGCGGTGATGACGCCCTGTTGCCGGGCCAGAAGCGCTGTGAGCGCGGCTCTGACGGCGGCGGCCACTGCGCCGAAATCACTGTCGGTGACCTCGTAAGCGAGCTCGCCGCCGGAGGGCAGGGCCTTGCCTTCGAGGTCGGAGCGCGCGGCGCCGACAGCAGCAGCGGCATCCCCCGTCATGCTCGTGCTCGGGGTGGCGGAGCGGGCGGCGGAGACATCATCCGCAGCATCGCCGGGCAGCGTGAGCGGGATACTGCCGCGGGCCTGATCGACGGCGGCCGCGGCCGAGTCGCCGTCCGTTCCACCTGACGCTCCGAGCGCTGCCGCGACATCGTCTGCGGCGGCCTCCTCCGGCGTCTGCTCGCGGGCTTCGGCGACGGTGGCAGCCGCTGTGTCGCTTGCAGCACCGGACGGTGCGAGGGCAGGCGGCGGACCACCAGCGCCCGGCAGACCGCCCGCGGCCGCCGGGTCCTGGGCCACCCCGAGCGCGGCCGCGTCCTGTTCGTTCGCGGGCACCGGCGCCTTCTGCGGGCTGATCCACAGGGCGCGGGTATGAGGGACCTGGAACGGGCGGCGCCCGGCGATCTCCCGGTACTCGTCCACCGTGATCAGCCCGGCGTTCCACTCTGCTCGGGCCTCTTCACGGCGCTGGCGGCGCGGGAACTCCAACGCCTCCACGGTCGAGGTGTTGAAGCGCAGGGACCAGCCGTCGTCCAAGTCCAGGTCGAACGCTGACGCAATCAACGAGAGGTGGGGCAGCTCGGTGTGCTGCCAAAAGTTCCACTCCTCGCGGTCAGCATTGGCGTACGTCCGCTCCGAGGCGTTGCCGACGACGCTCTCCGGGACACCGAACGCCGACAGGATCTCGGCCTTGGACGTCTGCGACAGCGACTCGTAGTTCATATCGCGCGGCCGCGTGCTGGTGTCGACGTAGTTCAGACCGCCGGGCCCGCTGCCGACCACAACGGTTTCGCCGGCGTGCTGCGCGCCGGGCGCGAGCCGCTGCTGAATCCGGTCGATCTCGCGCTGGTCGAGCCCGTCGACGTCGATACCGACGATCCCCGACGGCCTCGCATCGTTGTCGATGAAGCTGATGTTGTAGGTCCGGGCCTTCACATCCAGGTCGACTGACAGGCCCGCGGCTTCCAGCGGCGTGACACCGCAGAAAGGGTCGGTCGGGTGCGGGTCACGCAGCCACACGACGCGGCTGGGCGCCAGCTCGCGGACCCGCCCGTCGTACGTCGTGAACTCGAAGTGCGAGACGTAGTCGCCGTGCGGGTCGGGTACCGGTTCGACGCGGCTCGGCGGCAGAAGGTCTAGGCGAGTGATCGTGCCCGCGCGGCTGCGGGTGATCTCGACGAACACGCCCTTCTTCGACAGCAGCAACTGCGCGCTGAGCCGCTTCTTGAAGACGTCGGCCCGCTCCAGCGGGTTCGCCTGCACATTCAGTACGTGCAGGAGTGGGTGGTCGGTCAGGGTTTCCGCGAACTGCCGCTCGTCCCCGCCACGGCCGAGCTCGACGATGAGCGCGCCAGGGTGCTTGGAGATCGCTTCGACGGACTTGAACGTCCAGATAGACCGCTCGTAGCCCTCGGTGATCACACGGTCGAGGTCCCAGCCTGCGGCACGGCCCTCGATGCCCCACATGGTCGTGGTGCCCGCGTACGTCATGGAGACGTAGCTGCTGCCCATCGGCCCCGCGGACTTCTCCTCCACGGGCGTCGGCACTGCCGTCGTGCTAGGCACGAACAGGCGGCGGAGGCCGGGCAGGAACTGGCGCGGCATCAGGCGCCCTCACTGGCCAGCCACACGCCTGCCGCGATCAGGCCCGCGCCGACTTCAACCCACCCCAGGGGCGGGAAGTACGTGAAGGCACAGCCGACGGCGACTCCGGCCACGATGGTGCTGACGACGCAGGCGACGATGCGCGAGACCGTGCTCCGCGGCGGCGCCGGACGGAACGCGATCACGGTGCCCACCGCGGCCGCGCCGGTGCTCAGCAGCGGATGAACGGTGCCCAGCGCGACGAGCACGACAAGGGCGCCAGCAGCGACGAGGAGAAGTCCAGTGACTTCACGGGCGATGCTTCGCGGCGAGGGTGTCTCAGGCGGTGTACTCACGGCGCGCACGATGGGGACGGCGCCTAGTTAGTGTCGCGTGCTCACTCAGCGGGGGCGGCTGACCCCGGCCATGTAGGCGCCGATACCCCGTCGCTGAATCTTCTGGCTGGGGATGACCTTGGCACCCTTCGGGGGCGGCGGAACCTTGCGCTTCTTCCGCCTCGACTGGTCACCGCCGATCAAGTGGCGGTTGTCTACCTTCTCCTCGCAGTCCTGTCCCTTCACCTCGTCATACGGGCGACGGCAGCCCCTGCAGTACACCTCCAGCGCATCGACGCGCTGTCCGGCGGCTGCCTTGAAGGAGCCCCGGAAGTCAGCGATGCTCGCGATGCGCGGTTCCACCTGGACCTCAGCGGCGACGACCCAGATGTGGGATAGGTCCTGGGGTGGCTCAGCGGGCTCGACCAGAGGCGCGGGGGGCGCTGCCTTGGCCTCCGCCTTCGGTGCCGACGACGGCCTTGGCGGGAACAGAGGTTCCTGCCAGAAGGCCCGGCCCGTCGCCGGTGAGAGAGGAGCAGTAGCAGTCGTCACCCATTCCTCCGCGTCGCTGTGGTGATGGGGGTTGACACAAGGCCAACCCTCTTTTCACAGCACGGAACGTCGGCAACGGCAGATCTGTTACAGGCTTCCGCGACACCGTTAGTTCACTCTTGTACAAGGTCGCTGGCAACTCCGGTCGTTTGCCACCCAAGACCCAGGCCGTGGCACTTCAACGCTACGCTCGGGCCATGATCGACAAGAGAGCAAGTAGACGGTGGACCGTCGCTGTCCTAACCGCCTGCGCGGTTCTCGCCTCAGGGTGCAGCACGGCCCCGGTCCACACCGATGAGCTGCCCGGCGTGTACCGAAACGACGAGACCGGCGGCGAGATCCGGATCGATCCCGACGGCACGTTCTCTGCCACTGACATATCCGCAGCCGAGGCGACTCTGGGTGGAAACTCCGAGAAGCCCCTCGACTTCGGCGGCCAGTGGGACTTCACCTGCGCCCGAGTGGGCTGTGACTTCATCTACCTGGAGGTCGATAACGGTGAACTCAGCGCGGACGTCGACATCCAGCTATACCTGAGCGACCGGGTGACGGTTGCCGGCATCAAGTTCTACTCGCCCGGTGAGGTGACGGTGTATCTCCACCCCGATGTGGACGGCCCGCCGTCCCTGGAGCTCACCAAGGTGGCCGCGTCGTAACTCCTGCATTCCGATTCCTAGGCATCCTGCCAGAACGGGCACGGCAGGGGCGCGGGTGAGCTCTCCGCAGCCCAGGAAGCTGACGGGCTAAGACCCCTGCGCATGCGAAAGCCCCACCGGCTTACGAGTCATCGATCTTGGGAGAGAGCTACGAGTTCGGCGAAGAGTCCGCCGGAGTTGGCCAGCTCCTCGTACCGGCCGTGCTCGATGACCCGGCCCTTGTCCATGACGAGGATGCGGTCGGCGAGGCGGGTGTTCTCCAACTGGTGTGTGACCACGATCGTGATGCGGTCGCAGGCGCTGCGTTTGATCTTCTCGAAGATCTGGTGCTCGCCTCGGGCGTCCATCTGGGAGGTGGGTTCGTCCAGGATGAGCAGTTCAGGGCGCCGGTAGATCGCGCGCGAGCAGGCCAGGCGCTGCCATTGCCCGCCGGAGAGTTCCGCACCCCCGAAGACCTCTCGGGCCAGCAGCGTCTCGATGCCGTCAGGTAGCGCTTCGACCGCCTCTCGCATGCCTACGGCGTCGATGGCTTCCCATACGGGCAGGTCGTCGTGGGTGCGGGGCTGTCCGAGGGTGACGTTCTCGGAGACGCGCAGGGGCCACTGGGCAAAGAGTTGCGGCACCAGCCCCGTACGCGCCCAGACGCTGTTCTGGTCAAGGGTGGCGAGGTCCGCGCCGTTCCACAGGGCGCGCCCTTTGTCCGCCAAGTAGATGCCGGTGATCAAGCGCAGGAGCGTGGACTTGCCGCTGCCGTTCTCGCCGACGATGGCCAGGATCTCGCCGCGGCGCAGCGAGAGGGATACGCCGTCGACGGCCGGGCGGTCCTTGCCGGGGTACTGGTAGACGACGTCGTCGATCCGGATGTCCTCCAGGGTCGCGGGTGCGGGCGACTCGCCGCGCTGTGGTGCTCGTTGTGCGGCGTCGTCAAGGAACGTCTGCATGTCGGTCAGGTAGAGGCTGGTGTGGAACAGGGCCGCCCCGTTGATGACGACTTGGGAGAGTGCTGCGAGTGTGGTTTGCACGGCGACGACCGCGGTCGCGGCAATGGCGAGTTCGATGCGTCCGGTGGTGGCCAGCCAGGCGAGGGCGGCCCAGGCCAGCAGCAGGAAGAGGCCGCCGGTCGTCGCGGACAGCAGGGTGATGCGCAAGGTGCGTGGGGCGGCGCGCAGCAGGCGGCGGTCGATGCGCCCGGACAGTGACCGGTACCAGAACAGCAGATAACCGGTCATGCCGTTGGCGCGGACTTCGTCAGCGTGTTTGGGAGTGGTGGCCCACCAGCGCATCATGTGCCGCACGTTGCGGTCCGACACGTTCGCGTAGTGCATCTCGTAGTCGATGCGCGCGGTGAGAACCGCGCCGACTCCGGCAGGCAGGACGGCGAGGAGGAGCAGCGGCAGCATCGCCCAGTGCAGCACGGACAGGACTCCGCCCGCGGCCACCATCCTGATGAGAGCGGCCACGAATCGCTGCGCGTCGGTCACCATCACATGGGTGCGCACCACACCCATCTCGGCGGCTTCCTGCCGGTCAGCGAAGCCGTCCTGGGCGTAGGCCGCGGCTTCGACCCGGCACACGGACTCGACCAGTGAGGTGTCCGCGTACGTCGTCAGCGGCGGGGTGAGCCTGCGGTCCGCGTACGCGGCGAGGGCACCGGAGAGCCGTCCGAGTGCCGCCGCGCCAGCCACGACGAGCAGGGCGGGCAGTGCCTGGTGAAGGCGGTCGGCCACGGCTCCAGGGCCGAGGATCGGTTGCATGGCGCGGGCGGTCGCGGCCAGGCCCACCGCGGCGGCGACGCCGGTGACCAGTTGGCAGGCGGCGAGGAGGAGAACGGCCATACGGTCGAGCTGCCACGCCATGCGACAGATGCGGCGCAGCACAGCCGGCAGGCGGGTGCACATGTGCGTGAAGGAAGCGTCGCCGAGCGGGTTGATGGAGTATTCGCCGCTGTAGCGGATCTCCGCAGGTAGCGGAGGGGGTGGCGGCTCAGCGCTTGCAGTCGAGGCGTCAGTCACAGGCACCTGTGTCCTCCTGGAGGTCGGGGCCGCACCTGGATGGCTCGGCGGTGCACGGCCTAACGACGCGGCACCGGAATCGAACGCGCTCGATTCCGGCCGTGGTCGAAGCCCGGAAACGCAAGGGCTCGAATGTGCGGCCGCCCGCGCTGCGGCCGTTGCGGAGTGCTGCCGGGTGGCCGAAACGCCGGTGTCTGTGACGTGTGTGGCGCACGGGGTTTCGGCGCTCTGTTCACAACGCAGGCGTGGCCGGGGCGCGTTGGCAGGTTCAGGGCGAGTGTGCGGTAAACGGCCTGTGAGTACGGCAGGCTCAGCTTTCTGTGGGCCGCCGCCCGTGGGGTGGTTCCCTGCCAGCTCGTTTCGCGCAGTGTCCGAGAGTGTCTGGGGCCTTCTGGGTGAACAGTGACGTCCACCGTCCTTCGTTTGTCCGCCGAGGGGCTGCGGGCAGCGGTGACGCTGCTGCTCACGGCCCGCAGCGGCGCCTGGCGATGGCACAGAGGGCCCGGTCGTACGGGCGGACGGATGCTGCCGAGTGCCTGGTCGATGTCGTACTGACCGCCGCCGGGGTGGAGGAGCGTCCGGAAGGTGCACCTGATCTGTTGCACCCGACATCGACAGAGATCATTTCTGTCCAGTTACGCAAGCCGGAGAACGTGATTGCTACAGGCTGGCAAGGCTGTCGCGAATCGTGTGATCACTGATCTGTAACGCTCCGGATAGTTGGCCATGCAGATCGTTGGGAAGTCTGCCGGCCTCGAGCCCGCACGCCTGCACGAGGTTCTGGCAGTCCTGTTGTTGCCGGTCGGTGGCGAGCGCTGTGAACAGGGGATGGGTCAGGCTCTCGCGGGCGGCGTACCCGTCGTTGGTCTTCTTTGTTCGACGGTGCAGCTCGTTGACGACGTGGCGCGCGGCCGGGGCTTCGGTGGTTCCGATGACATCCAAAATCGTTAGGCCGAGTCGGATACCGAAGACCGTCATGCCCCGTTCGGGCTGCAACTCGAAGTAGGTGCTCGCCAAACTGTCCACCTGGTGCTCGGTGAGGTGCCCGGTGTCAAGGGTGTGCAGGGCGGTGAGGCATGCCGTGACGGCCTGCTCCCAGGGTTCGCCGGGTGCGGTGTCTTCCAGAAGCGCTTGGGTTGCGGCTAGATCGTTCGTGGCGAGGGCTGCGAGAACGGCGACTTGTCGGCCGTCGAGCATCCGCTTGCCCACACCGTGGTGTTCCTCGATGTGGGTAAGGGCTTCGGTCCAACGCCCTTGGGTGGTGAGCGTACGTGTGCCGTCGGCGAGGAGTACTCGCCATAGCCAGGCGCGGACCTCGTGGCGGTCTTCAGGCGTCACGGTGAGGTTGGCTGGCACGGCGATGGCATCGAACTGGGCGGCTGTGCCTGTGCTGACGGCTTCGTGCAGGGTGAGGAGGCGCTGTCGGCCATCGTCGGTGCGGCCAGCGCGGATCTGTAGGCGTGCGAGGTTGACGACGGGTTCCAGTCCGCGGATTGCACTCATGCCGGGCAGGGGGCAAGCGTGGAGGTAGGCCGCAGCGTGCTGGTGGCACATCTCCCGTGCGAGTTCGGGAAGACCCAGATCGGACGCGATCAGTGCCGACTGGTTGTAGACGGCCGAGGCGAGCCCTTGATCGGCCTTGCGCGCTGCGGTGTCAGCCAGATTGACGAGCATGTGTACGCGCTCAGCTAGTGGCAGGCAGGCCGGGCGGAAGCGAGCAACGAGCGGGAAGCGCTGGGCTATCGGTCCGTACGGGTCCATGGGTTCCCCCGGCGGTAGGAGAAGAGAGAGGCGATGGCGGCGGTGCCCATCGGTCGTGCTCCGGCGGGCACCGCGCGCTTATGCGGGGACGGGGTCACTGCCAGTCGACGACGATGCGGTTCAGCGGGGTGTCGATGGCGAAGAGGCCGGGGCGTTGCTCGATGGTGGGGGCGTCGAGAGGCTGGATCTCGAAGCAGGCTTCACGCTCGCGGAAGCTGCGGTCCCAGGTGCGGATCAAGTCGGCGACCTTTGCGGCCAGTTTTTCGCTGCCGGGGCCGTGGCCGATGACGCCGAACTCCCAGAGCTTGCCGCCCTCAGGGGTGGTCTTCTCCGACAGGCGGCGAGCGAGGTAGGTGATGGTGCCCTTGTCTACGGCCGCGGTGGACGAGGGGTAGGGGTCCTCGGTGAGGAGGGTTCCCTTGGCTTCCTTTGGGAAGAGCATGCGGATCAGGCCGCTGGGCAGGGAGCAGGAGACGAACAGCTCCATCCACTCCGGCGATTCCATAGCGCGGACCATCATGCCCGTCCACTCTTCGGTGCGCGGTTGCTCCAGCACTCCGGCCAGGGCTTCGGCGTCGATGTTCTGTCCAGCGGGGGCCTGGAGCCGTACGGTGCCGTCCGTGCTGAGCGGGATGACGCGGCGGTCATCGTCCGCGATGCCCCTCCTGAGTGGCATGAAGGTGTTCATCTTGCTGCTGACACTCCTCCAGCGGCCGTCGCGCTGCTCGTAGGCGACGGACCGCGCGACGCTGCCCTTGAGGCGCTGAGGGACCAGGAGCAGCCCTTCGGGGGCGAGTTGCTGCATCCAGGCGTGCGGGATGCCGTGCGCGCCGACAGTGGCGATGATCCGGTCGTATGGGGCGCCCTCGGCGTGACCGATGGCACCGTCGCGGGTCAGGGCTGTCACGTTGGTGAACCCGGCAGCGGCGAGGTGTGCTCGGGCTCCTTCTACGAGGTCGTCGTCGACGTCGATGGTGGTGACGTGACCGGTTTCGCCAACGAGGTGGGCGAGCAGCGCGGCGTTGTAGCCGGTGCCGGCGCCGAGTTCGAGGATGCGTTCGCCGGTCTGGGCCTGCAGTTGGTCCAGCATGAGGGCGACGACGCCGGGCTGTGAGGCGCAGGAGATCGACGTGCCGTCGGTGTCGTACTTGATGTCGACCGGTGCGTTGGCATACGCCCTTTCTTGGGGCGCGTTAGGCACGAAGAGATGGCGGGGCACGGTACGCAGTGCGGTTTCGACAGCGGGAGTGCGGGCGTACCCCGATTCGCGGATCTTGTCGACCAAGGCGTTGCGGAGACGTTCGGCGTCGGCCCCGGAGTGGGCGATGGTGTCGGTATTCACTGCGCTGACGCTATCGGTCTCGGCTGCGGCCTTGGTGGGCGACGCGGTGTTGTCACTCGATCCCATGACTACCTCTCGTGCGATGTGGGAGATGGCGTGCTGGTCGTCGCGGTGAAGGCCTGCACGGTTGGCGTGGAAGATCACGTGGTGGGCGATGACGGCTCGCAGACCGCGGGTCAGACCGCTGCTGGCGGCAAGGTAGGCGAGCGTGGTTCCGGCCCGTTCAAAGGCGGCTACCCACTCGGCGTGCCCGTCGAGCGGGCCGCCCTGGCGGCACAGGCTGTGTGGGTCGGTGGTCATCAACTTGCGCATGGCCGGCACCTGAGCGGCGGACGTCTCGGGGGCGAGCGGTTTGCTCGCGGCGGGGCGGAGGTCGGCGACTTTGGCCCAGGCGTCGCCTTGCTCGAACCAGTCCAGGCCTGCGGCGCGCATCATGGTGCTGATCAGGAGGACGGCGGTCTCGCGGTGGCCCAGTCGTCCGGGGCCTCCTTGGTAGGTGAGCAGGTGGCGGCTGTCCTCGTGGAACAGGTCGTGGGCGGCGCTCATGGCCGACGTACCGCCGAAAGCGGTGGTCTCCGGTTCGTAGATGCCGGGCATCCACGAACGGACGGTCCCGTCGTCGACGAGGTTGCTGAGCAGCGACTCCACCAGCGGGGACGGCACAGTTGCGCGGTAACGCAGCGGCCAAGGCTGCTTGTTCATGAACCACCAGCCGGTGAGCTGCCCGGCGTCCTCGGCCGCGTGCAGCGCAGGGGCGAATCGTTCGCCGACGATGCGCTTGCCGGTCTCGCGGTCGGCAAAGGTGATGTTGTGCTGGTACCAGTTGTCCGAGGGCATTCACGAGGTCCTTCGGTCGTGGTGTCAGGCGATCAGCAGGCAGGCATCCCACGCCGAGCGGGGTGGTGCGGCAGTGGCAGGGCTCAGGAGCGCGAGGGCGATGCCGGCGGCGCCGTTGAGGAAGCCGGGACCGGCCCCCTCGTCCTGGACCATCGCCAGGGCGGCGTCCTTCGGCGTGATGCCTGTCGGGGACACTGAGGTCAGCAGTGGCGGAATCGTGTCGCTCAGCCGTCTGGCGGTTGAGGGGTGGGCGTCGATGGCCATCCGAGCGGCGATGTGAGCGAGTCCGGCGAAGCCGTGGCACAGGCCGTTGTCCGTGGTGGCCTTGAGCTGTGCGGGGTCGGTGAGTGCGGCAATGAGCGTGTTCTCTACCTCGATCTGACGAGCTGCGTCGCCCAGGGCGAGGGCGGCGAGTTGTTGGGCGCGGGCGAGGCCCGCGGTGCCGTAGCACCATGACGGTCGGCGCGGTCCGGATGGGGTGAGGTGCCCGTCGCGTAGTTCGGCGCGGCTGACCCAGTAGGGCCACGCGGGACCGATACTCGATTGCACCTGCCAGCAATCGAGCCACGCCAGGATGGTGCGCATGGCGTCGTGGTGGCCGTCGACGAGCGTGCCGTGCCGGGCAGCCAGCGCCAGCAAGGCGAGCACGCCGCCGATGCCGTGGGCGAGACCGGTGTTGGCGTGCCCGCCGGGGAACTTGTCGTCGGGCCGCCCCGAGGGGCCGCTCGCCGTCCACCAGCCGGGCAGCACATCGTCGCGGTCGGTGATCGGCTCGGTGAGACGTACGCAGTAGTCGAGAACGGTCCGTGCGGCGACGCTGCCGGGGTTGCGGTTTATCAGGTAGGCGCCGTAACCGGTCATCCCGCGAATTGCGTCGAACTCCGCGAGTCCTGGCAGAAGCTCGGCGTCCATACGACGGTGCGCAGCGGCGACGCGGCGGCGAACATCGGTAGCGATCTGTACATCGAGGGTGTCCAGGACACTCTGGTAGGGGCCAGGAACGTGCTCGGCGGCGCAGGCCACGGTGTGCGCGAGGGCTGGCGCCCCGTAGAAGGGGTGACTGTCGGCGCCGCTGGTAAACGGCTGCCGAGTGGCTGCGGCGAGCCAGTCGTGGACGCGCCGCCATGGCCCGAGACCGGATGCGGCCCGTTCGATGTGCAGCAGCGCGATTCCTAGCGGTCCGTACGCGAGGTGCTGACGTTGTGAGGACGTCGTGCATGACGACAGTGGTGCGGTGTCGGGTTGATCCAGGAGGTCGGCGACCGCGTGCGCCGTCGTCACCGAGGGATGGGGGCTCACCGTTGCTTCTTCCTCTGGCTGGGCGGGGTGCTGCGGCCGGTCCACGCCAGAGCAGCGGCGCGGGCGAGGTAGAGACAGATCGCCTCCTCGTCGAAGTCGATCCCGACGTGCCGTACGAAATGGACGTGCAGCAGCGAGGAGACGACATCGTCGAGCGCGATGCCCTGGGTGTCCGGGCCAGGAAGATGAGACCGGTAGACCGCGAGTGCCGCGTGCCGGTCGGCCCACGCTTGCACGATCGCCTGTCCGCCAGCCACGCTGCGCAGTGCCGCCCAGTCGCCAGACGGGTCCGCCAGTCGTACGGCCTCGGTGAACTGGGGGCGTGGAACCGGCTTGGGCGCGGCGGCCAGGATGTGGTCGATCAGCCAGCGCATCCCTGCATCGGCGCTACCGACGAAGGCCATGGCGATGGCCACGGTGTGCGCGGCCACCCGCGCGCGCTGGTGCGGACGCCGGGGCTGGGACAGTTCGCTGACGACGGCGCGCGAATCCGCGCGAAACACTTCCTCGGCGGCATCCCAGGCAGCACCGGAGCCCCAACGTCCCATCTCACGGTACGAGGTGGGGAACCGGAGATCGGACAGCAGACCTGCGCCGCGCAGCTCGTCGGCCCAAATGCTCACAGTGCGCGCAGCCTCGGCGAAGGCGTCAGCCTCGGGCAAGGCGACGCGTACCCGCAGATGCTGGAGCGGGTCGCGGAAGCGGATGAACCACCACGGCGGATCGCCGAGTCGCCCCAGAAGGTCCGGGAGGCGCTGGGTCAGCACGGTGTCCTGGCGACGCAGGTCGCCGTACAGGGTGGCCAGCAGCAGGGACGAGGCCCCAGGAGGTTGAGTCTGCTCCGGAGACAAGAGGCGCGCAGCAGTAGGCGCGGGCAGGGCGGGCCACGCAGGTGCCCGAGCTGCCTTGAGTGGCACGACGACCTCATGCGCGCGGCCACCGCACCATCCGTACGCCTTATCCGGTGGAGTCTCGACAAGGACTGCACGGTGGGCTCGGTTGAGGCGCTGGCGCAGCAGCACCCGATGGCTGGCCTGGTCGAGGTCGAGAAGTAGGCGACGGTCGCCCTCGACGAGGAAGACCCGCCGCGGCAGCCGCCGCCGATCACGCCATGCGCCGAGGGCGTCGTCCCACTCGTGGCGCGGGCGATGGTGATTCGGCAGCTCGAACGCCTCCAACCGCCATCGTGCGGGGGCGAGCACCGTGCGCCCGTACCGAAGCCGTGGGAGGAACGGCATGGAGGCTGCGGCGCCCCAGTCGAAGGTGGTGACCTGCGCGCACTGAGCGCGTGACAACTCAGTGAGGAACCTCACCAGCGGCGGGGTGTGCTCCTTGAGATTCAGCGCGTGCATGCCCACGGCCTCGACGCGGTGCCCGCGATCAGGAGCGGCCAGGTACATGCGGCGGCCATCGCAGGCCACCGCCAGGTCCTCGGGGATGAGCACGTTGCCGCTGGGGGCGCGGTGCTCCTGCACGCTGATCACAGTGGGGAGGACCTGCGGAGCGCGGGTGACATGGGCGCTTGAGGGCAGCAGGGGAGGGAACGAGAGTTGTGCGGGGACAGTGTTGGCATCTGCGGTCGGCAGGTCGGTCAGCTCCGCTGCCAGGATCTCGCGTTCCTCGGGAGGCAGCACGGGCAGGAAGCGGCCTACGGTGACTCCGGCACCGCGGGACACGCTCATGACCTCCAGTCGGAACCGCCCGCCATCCAGGTCCGCAGCGCTGGTTGCGTGTACTTGGACACCGACCTCAAGGTGTGGCGGCACTCTGGGGTGGTCGGGCCCAATGTCCATCGCGGCGATCAACTCCTCGGTAAGGATCACCTCGTCGCGGCCGTCCAGTACGGCGGCCTGGGCGAGGCGGACCAAGGTGTCGTCCCGCTCCGAGAGACGACGGCGGCGCTCGTCTGACGGGGCACCTGGATACCCGTCGGGGAAGCTGGTGCCGCTGTCCGCGATGACGTCCTTCAGCGGCACCATCGTGCCGATGCCGTACTTCTCGTAGAACCGCCGTTGGTACGCCTTCCAGGCCGCGGTTCCGTACGGCAGAGGACTGACGCGCGTCAGCGTCTGGGCGGCGCGCTCGATCTCTCGGGCGACCGCTTCCGGAAGTTCGACCTGAGCGTCCAAGCGGAGGTCGAGGGCGAGGGGATGCTGCCTAAGCCCAGGGGCCTGCGCCCGCATCCGCGCTGTGACACGGTCCCGCCCGTCACGCGTGTCGCAGCAGCGCGCGCGCAAGTCGTTCCGCACCAGGCGCAGTTCACGAACCGTGTCGGCGATCGGCGCCAGCGTATCTGCGACCGCTGCGTCGAGCTGATGCAACAGGTACGCCAAGGCATCGGCTTCGGTGCTCGGCGCGTGCAGGCTAGTGATCAATACCTGGTGCCGGATTAGCTCCTGCACCAGCCGGGATGCTCTCTCCCGCCCCGCTGCGGGGAACTCTGCTCCGATCTCGTCAGTGAGAACGCTGACTCGAATCGGTGCTTGGGTCGCGTTCAGGACTGCCCGCACCGGATCGGTGAGGCCGAGAGACGCCTCGACCGCACGCGTGGTGTCGTTCCCGTCCGGCTTGTACGGCACGATGAGGCGGTCCCCGCGGCTGAAGGCGGTGTTGTTGAGGACCACTGCGAGGCGTTCCAGGAGTTCAGGGCACGCTTCCAGCCGCCCGATAACGGCCGTCAGCCACCCGGCACTTGCCCGGCCAACAGGAATGTGAGCCGACCCCCACGTGGTGCGGGCTTTCGCTCCGAAAGCAGCTGAGGTTACGCCAGCGAATAGGCCGAAGGGAGTCGACCGGTGCTCGGCGCGCAACATGTAGCGAACCACGGAGACGACTGCTCGGCGCACATCGCGAGTGGCCGGGGCGGCGGACATACATAAGGCACGCACTTGGGATGCGAGGGTGGGGCTGGCGTGCCTCAGTGCCTCGGCCAGATCCTCCTCGGCGCACACTTCACGCAGCCACGCGAGCTGGGCGGCAGTGCCGCGAGGAGAGGTGGCATCGAGGTCAGGGCACGGAGAAACCGGAAGCGCTGGCCGTGCGACTGCTCGGACGAGAGCTGCCGCACTGGCACGGAACGTGGTGCTCGAAGCCATCACAACCTCTGTGGTCCAGGCGGGCGGCCGGTGTCCCCGCACTGCAGGGCACGAGGACACCGGGCTGGGACGATGTGTGCCTTGGGTCAGGCCACGTTGGTGGTGCAGGCGCCGCAGGTCTCGCCGCAGCCGTCGTCGGTCAGGTTTGTCAGGCTGGCGACGTCGCCAACCTCCAGCAGCTCGACGCTCAGCTCAAAGCCGTCAGCCGCCGTACCCGACGTCTGCGGGCTCACCTGCGTGGTTCCCGGAGCAGGACGAAGGATCATCTCGTTCTCCTGTTTCTCTGAAGGGATGTTGACAAGGGGTCCGCGGGACCCCCGCATCCGAATGCCGTCGTGCCAGTGCAGCCGGATGCGCGAGCACCGCGGCGGTGGCTTGCAGGGCCCGGCGCTTACGACGCTGGCCAGGAAGGAGATCCGGCATAGGGCGCCTTGACCTGTCGGTCAGCTGCGACGTTAGCCAGGCCGCCGTCTCCCGCAAGCGGCTACGCGCCTCCGGGCGGGATGGTCTTCGGGATTCGACTGAAAGCAGTCTCGAGGTTCGTCACTGCTGTTCTTCCTCCTCTCGTTCAGCGGGTTGTGTGGGGAGGAGCTAGCGGGAGGGGAACTCCTCCCCACACGTTTCGTCCGGCACCGAGCGGTGTTTCAGGTCCGGCTGCCGGGTGGTGCACCCGCCCGTCGTCGACGACGGACAGACAGTTAGCGGGCCGGCCGCTTACTCCCCCACAGAGCAACGGCCGGGGCGCGCGTGGCGCCGCCTCCTCCACGGGGGTGTCGCGGGACCGCGTACACGGGCACGGTGTCCCACAGCTGGAAGAGGCCCAGTCCTAGGGCGCCCCGCCCCGGAGTCGGAACGTGGGCGCGAGGGTCAGACGGCGACCGCGTCCTCGTCCGAGTAGGCCGCGTACTCGTCGGCCATGATCGCGTTGAAGATGTGGTCGGTGCGCCCCATCGCTTCCTCCCAGCGGTAGTCGCCGAACTTCGCCCAGTACTTCCGGGCGACGTCGCGTTCCATGAGCCATCGCGCCTGCGCCCGCAGCGCGTGCCGGTCGAGCAGGCCCACCCGGTACTTGGCGGCCAGGAAGGAGATCAGCCGGTTGCAGTGCAGGAGCTGCGTGTACTCCTCGGCCGGGAGGTCTCCGCCGGGGGGTGTCCAGACGGCGCGGAGCTCGGGGTTGGAGGCCACCTCGGCGATCCACGCCTGGTGCATCTGCGCCGCGTGCAGTACGAGGCGCTGCCGGTTGTGCCGTTCGGACAGCGCGAGCCCGGCAGCTCCGACTGCGGCGGCGGCGAGAACAGCGTGCGAGGTCTTCATCCCAAGGCACCTTTCGTCGTGGTGTGCGGTGTGTCCCGGCCTGCGCTGCGCGCTCGCGCTTCGTGGACCTGGGCGGTGGCGTGGAGCAGGGCGTGGACGAGGCGAACGATGTTCTGCGCCCGGACCACAGCGGCGGGCCGAGTGGCAGAGGGGGGCGGTAGGTAGAGCCGCCGGTCGGCCTCGCCGAGCGTGGAGCGCGCGCTGCGGACGACGTCGCAGTCGGCGGGAACGTCGCGGCACAAGGTGCGCAGCTCCTCCGCGACGACGCGGCCGTAGGCGGTGAACTGCTCAGCCCGGCTCAAGGCGAGGTCGTAGTCCGGCGGCCCCTCCACGCCGTACGGGTCCCAGGTGAGTACCGCCTCGATAAGCGCCAGGATCTCGGCCTGGTCGGAGACGGGTGTCACGGCAGCCATGTGCGCACCTGCTCGGCGGTCAGGAGCCGGTATTGCCACGAGCGGGTGGTGAGGTGCGCGGGGGTCAGCTGGCGGAGGGAGCCTGATGCCGGGCCGCTTCGGCTTCCCGGAGCCCCAGTTGATGCCATCTCTTCCCGGCGTCGGGCTCCGGGTCGGTCCTGCTGTCGCGGAGAGCCGCTGCTCGGGTCAGGCCCGACGTGGTGCGTGGGAGAGCGCGTCATGCGGCGGCCGCTCCCATCATGTCGAGGAGCGTGAGGAGGGCGCTGGCGAGGCGGACGAGATGGCCGCGCTCGTCTGCGGGCCGGGGCTGCTCGGCGCTCAGGTTGGTCAGGCACCGGATCTGGTCGGCCGGATACGGCTTCACGATGTACGGCACGACCTTCACAAGCTCGATGGCGGCCGTGCGTAACCGTTCCGCGATCACCCGGACTTCGTCCGGGGCGGGGTGCGCGTACTCGTCGAGGACGGCGTCCAGATCGGCGTACAGGTCCTCGGTGACCGCCTCGTGTGCGAGGGCGCGGCGCAGACCGGACAGGAGCACGTTCGCTGTCGCGTCGTCAGTGGAGTATCTGCCGCTCAGCTCTGCGGCGGTTTCGGGCGCCGCGGTGGCCATCACGGCCTCCGTGCGGGGAGGCGGAAGGAGGCCCAGGTGGTCTTGCCGTCGTCGCTGACGCCCCAGCCGTGCGAGAGGATGTCGACGAGGAGCAGGCCGCGGCCCGACACGTCGGCGGCAGCGGCGTGGCGCAGTGCGGCCGGAGCAGGGTTGCCGTCGTCAACCTCGATCCGCAGCTCGTCCCTGCCGCATCGCACCCACAGCGAGACGGCCTCGTCGGCCTCCTCAGCATGTCGGACAGCATTGGTGACCAACTCGGAGACGGCTAACACGATGTCCTCGGCCAGCGGGTCAGGCACCTGCCAGCGTCTCAGGTGGCCCCTGGTGATCCGGCGCATGCCGGCGACGCGCGCCGGGGCCGGGGTGAAGGCCACCGAGAAGTCATGGGCGGTCTGCTGCACCAGCCCTGAAGGGACCGTGGTGACGATTGCGGCGGGGGTCATCGGCAGTCTCCCAGGTGGCGTACGTGAGGGGCACTGTGCGGGTTACTGACGTCTGCGGGGGCAGTCGAGGAGCACAAGCACTGCGTGAGGCCAAGCTGCGGAATGATGCGGAGGCCGCGGCTGGCACAAGAGGCGCCCTTGCTCAACTGCTCTCGATGGCGAACGAGTTGGAGTATGGCCGGAGGATCGCTCCCCACGTAACGCTCACAACGGAAGTGTCCGCATGGGCCTTTCAGGCTCCAGCCGGTGCGTAACCCGGAACCTGTTCCGCCGTGTAACGTCCCTTGTGGTCGCTAAGCGCCAGCACGGACACTGGCCGCACTCGTCCAAGGGGAGCGCCAGCATGACGAACGAGTCGAGATCGGCCGAGCTGAACGGTGAGGTCGAGGCAGGGCCGACAGCGCGGCGGCGTCAACTGGGCTTTCGCCTTCTCGCCCTAAGGAGGGGGTCCGGGCTTTCGGCCGAAGAGGCTGGGCAGCAGGCGGGCGTATCGAAGGCCACGGTCAGCCGCTACGAGCAGGCCAAGGGCAACGTGCGCTGGAACCAGGTCAAGCAGCTTTGCGAGGTCTACAGGGCCTCTGCTGACGAGACTGCCGAGCTGATCGACCTGGCGAAGAACAGCAAGGTCACAGAGGGATGGTGGGTTCCGTACGCCGGAAAGCTCTCGGACCCCATGCGGATGCTGCTCCCGCTTGAGAACGAGGCGCAGTCAATCTGGCACCTCTCCATTGGAGTGGTGCCCGGTCTCCTGCAGACCAGGCGCTACGCCACGGCGATCAAGGCGACGCCGGGAAACAGTCTGGAACCGGACAGGGTGACCGAGTTCCTGGACATGAGAATGCAGCGACAACGAATCCTCGAACGTGAATCTCCCCCGACGTACCACGTCGTTCTGGACGAGAGCGTCCTTCGGCGCAAGGTTGGTGGTCCTGAGGTCATGGCAGAGCAGCTTGATCTGCTGCTGGACCGTCGTCTGGAGCCGAACATCACCATCCAGGTGCTGCCGTTCGACGCTGGCGCCTACAGCGCGGCGCTCACCAGCTTCATCGTTTACGGCGGACCGGACCCGTCGCTGGACGTCATCTTCATAGAAAACGCCGTGGGCTCCTTGTTCCTGGAGGAAGAGGGCCCGCGTGAGGCGTACGAGCACGCTCGCGCCTTCCTGCGCCAAGAGGCGCTGGACCCTGATTCTTCGGCGGAGTTGATCGCCGAGGCCCAAAAGAGGCACCTGCGAGATCAGAAGTAGCGAGGAAGAGATCCGTGGCCGAACAGCCCCAGGAACCGCAATGGTTCAAGAGCAGTTACAGCGGCACTCCCGACAATGAGTGCGTAGAAGTAGCCGTCATGCCCAAGGGACCGTGGGTCCGAGACTCGAAGAGGCCCGACGCCCCGCACACAGCTTTCTCCTACGCTGCGTGGACCGTCTTCACCGACAGCATCCGCACTACGAAGCCACCCACGCTCGATTGACAACGTGATCATGTTGCACGGCCCGGCCCCCATCGCGGATGCCGGGCCGTCGTGTTCACGCCACGAGCGCACGTTCCACCGGCTCCCGGCGACCATGCGGAAACCGATGGGGGGCAGGCGGATCAGTCTCGGGAAAGGCCTGTGAAGCAGATTCTCGATGCGGACAATCGGAGGACAGCAGTGTTGTCCGCATCAGGGCGCCGAAGGGGAAGTCATGCCACAGAAGCCCAAGCCCCTGGACGAAACGAAGTCGGCACGCGCCTGGTGGGGCAAGGAACTTCGCAACTGGCGGGAGGCACGGGGCATGTCGTCCCGTGAGTTAGGCGCGAAGGTGCACCTCAGCGCCACTTCGATCGAACGCATCGAGAAGGACGAGCGGCCCTGCAACGCCTGTCTGGCCAGCCAACTGGACGATGCGGTGGGGGCCGGGGGAGCACTGCGGCGGCTGTGGCGTCTCGTCGAAGAGGAAGCGGACCAGCGGACCGCTGATGCGGACAAGACCCCTAGCAGACTCATCCTGGACGGCATCGGGACAGTGACCACGGGCATGCTTGGACTGAACCCGCCCGTGCCTTCGGAACGGAGCCTGACAGCCGTGGAGCGCCGTGCCTTCTTCACCCTCGGCGGCATAGCCGCAGTTGCCCCCACCACGTTCATCGACCTACTCCCTGACTCGGGGCCAACCGCGCTCCCCAAGACCGTTCGCCCAGAGGACATCAAGCAAGTCAGGACTGCCGCCGACGCCCTCGCCGGATGGGACAACCTCTACGGCGGCGGTGGGATCGTCGGCAGTTCCTCAGCCGGGTTGTTCATCTGGGCCAAGGGGCTGCTCGCCACGAAGTACCCGCCCGAGTTGAAGGCGGACCTCCATACCGCCGTTGGACGGCTATCCATCGTGATGGGAGCGAGCGCCTTCGACGCATACGCACACCATGACGCCACCGAACTGCTGAGGTTCGGCACCTGGTGTGCAGAGCAGGCCAGCAACTGGCACCTTCGGGCTGCTGCCCTCAACTGGCGCGCCCGGCACGAGATCTGGTGCGGCAAGCCCGATGAGGGCCTGACTCACGCAGAGAACGGCCTCCTACGAGCAGACCGTCTCACGCATCGCGAACAGGCCATGCTCCACAACGCCAGGGCCCGAGCGTGGGCGAAGATGCACAAGCCGAAGGAAGCGCTGGCCGCCATCAGCCAGTCGGACGCGGTCTTCGCGCGTGCCCGCGACGGGGAAGACGCCCCGTGGATGGCCTACTACGACGAGGCCCAGCACCACGGGGACACCGGGCATGCAGCCTTCGACATCGCGCTCATGCCAGGGCAGTCACCTGTCCTGGCGATCTCTCGCCTTCAGGCCGCGATTGAAGGCCATACTGACGCCTACGTACGCTCCCGCGCGCTATCGGGCACCAAACTGGCCACCCTGACCATGGCGACAGGAGACCCGCAACAAGCTGTGTCCATCGCCACCCGCGCCCTGGGCGAGGTAGGGCGGCTCCGCTCTCAACGAGCTGCAACGGACATGGAAGATCTGTCCAAAGCGTGCGCGCGGTACGCCCGGAAGCCGGAAGTGGCCGATCTCCGGGAGCGGATCACCACTACGGTCCTCACATGACCACGACGCGCACCGAGGAGTCCTTCGCCATTCTTCGGGAGGTGACAGCTGCTGCCGGGCTGTCAGCGGAGGGAGCCGAACCTATCCGGCTCGCCGAGAACGACTTGTGGCGGCTTCCTGCCGGAGTCGTCGTACGCATCGCCCGAGCAGGGCAGGACGAGGCCGCAGCTCGTGAAGTAGCCGTGGCGCGCTGGCTTGCTGAGTACAACGTCCCGGCTGTGCGCCCGATCCAGCGCGCACAGCCCGTTCATGCCAGCGGCCGAGCTGCCACTTTCTGGGAGCTTCTTCCCTCTCACCGGCATGGGACCGAAGCGGACCTGGCACCGCTCTTGCGCCAGATGCACAAGCTGCCCAAGCCCATGTTCGCCGTTGGTCAGTTGCTGCCGTTCGTTCGCGTCGCCGAGCGACTCACCGCCGCGCGCTGTGTGAGCGACGATGATAGGAAGTGGCTCCTCAGCCGACTCGACGAACTCAAAGAGGAATGGGCCAACCTTCCCGCTGGCCTTCCGCACTGTGTGATCCACGGTGACGCCTGGGGTGGCAACTGCGCCGTGACCGCCGAGGGCGCACTGCTCTTGGACTTCGAGCGCACGTCGATCGGCCCGCCTGAGTGGGACCTCACCTCTACCGCGGTCGCCTTCGACACCTTCGGCACGATCTCCGCAGACGAGTACGAGGCCTACAGCGAGCAGTACGGCTTCGACGTCAGGGACTGGGCGGGGTACCCGACGCTCCGCGGCATTCGGGAACTGCGACTGGTGACCTTTGCCCTTCAGATCGCGGACCACGACCCTGATGCCCTTGAACAGGCCCGCTACCGCATCGAGTGCGTGCGAGGACGGCGCGGACCGCGGCCCTGGCGGTGGGAAGCCGTGGGGTAAAGCACCTTGTCTCATCCAGGTGGCGAGCTGGCGGCACCTGCGTCGTATGTTGGGATATTGACAAGAGGGTCGTGGTTCTCCTGCTGCGTGGGGCGCGCGTATACCCGACGAGGGATCGGGAACCCCTTGCGCCCACCGACCGACCTCGGGCCGGTGTGAGCGCACCGATCGCTGCAGGGCCCGGTGGCCGTGGCATCGCGGTTTCTTCTGCAGCGTGGGCGGTGGTCAGCGTTTTACGCGGCTGCGGACGGCCAGGACGGCCAGGGCGAGGAGGACGGGTTCGGCCAGCCGGGAGGTCATCTCGGTGTAGGTGCCGGTGGTGGTGAGGTTCTGCCCCGAGGATCGGAAGACCACCGAGTTGATCACCACCTGCAGGGCCTTCTCCAGCCGCTCGGTGGTGACGCGCTCTGTCCACGGGCCAGTGGGGGTGACCGGGTCGGGCGTATCGGCGGTCAGGCTGATGTCCGGGCCGGTCTGGCGGCCGGTGATGGTCTGCTTCGGGTCATCGACGGGCAGGCCCCACAGCACCATCACCGCGATCGTGGTGGCCATGGCCAATCCCAGCCAGGCCAGCGCGCGGGCGGCGCGCAGCCCGTACCCGGATAGGGCCCAGTAGGCAGTCAGCAGTGCCCGTTCCGCCCAAGGCCGGGTGGCGTCGTGGCGGCGCATCTCACATTCGCCGTAGTAGAAGTCGGCGGCGTCCGGCTCGTTTTTGCCGTCCTCCAGTGACTTGCGCAGTTGCCGGTACAGTGCCGCCAGCGCAGCCGGCCGTAGCTTGTGGGCTCCCTCGGGCGGTGCAGTCCAGCCGCGGGCCCGAGTGGGGTGGCGGGCGGTGCGCACCCGCCAGTGATGCTCCTCCGCCAGCGTGTTGCGTCGGGTCCACCGCCAGGGGAAGCGTCGGCCCCAGGCAATGGGGGTGGCGGCGAAGGTGCACCAGCCGTCCACCTTCAGCTGGTCGAGGTGGACGGCGCCAGCGAACTGGCAGGTACTCAGGTCGATATCCTGCAGCGCCAAGTGCGCGGCATCCACCCCGCTCACCGACGTCAGGCGTACTCCGGGCTCCTGGTCGGACAGCTTCACCTCCGACAGCGGGTCATCGGGTCCACGGCGGAGAAATGGGTCCGGCCGGGCAGCAACCGCCACCGGGTACTCCAAGACCGCGTCCCTCAGGTCCAAGTCGGCATAGCGCAGGTGCAGCGTGGCGGTCGATGCCCACCTGGTGCGTGCACAGCTCACGTGGCGGGCGACGATTTCCACCGTCACTGGCTGTTGGAACACCACACCGTTCAGCACCACCCACTGGCCGCACAACAGCGGCCCCAGGTACGACGCCATCTCGAACCTTGCCGTGCTGAACTCGGCGTCGCCGGAGAACATCGCCCCAACGAACACGGCGGAGCCGGAGAATCTCACCCCGACGAACACAGCGGGGCCGGAGAACGTCGCCCCCGCGAACACGGCGCGGCCGGAAAACCTCGCCCCGACGAACACGGCGAAGTCGGAGAACGTCGCTTCCTCGAACACGGCGTCACCGGAGAACGTTGTCCTGTCGAACGCGGCCTCGCCGGAGAACGTCGCCCGGTCGAACGCGGCGTCACCGGAGAACGTTGCCACGCCGAACCGACCATTGCCGGAGAATCTCGCCCCGACGAACCGGGCGAAGCCGGAGAACGTTGCCCCTCCGAACACAGCGGAGCCGGAGAATCTCGCCCCGACGAACGCGGCGGAACCTGAGAACGTCGCCCCCGCGAACACGGCGTGGCCAGAAAACCTCGCCCCGACGAATACAGCGGAGCCGGAGAACGTCGCTTCCTCGAACACGGCGTCACCGGAGAACGTTGTCCTGTCGAACGCAGCGTCGCCGGAGAACGTTGCCCGGTCGAATCGGGCGACGCCGGTATGGGGCCTACCGTTGGTGGGGTCGCGTAGGGCGGCGAGTAACTGGTCCAGCAGTTCAGGGGTGAAGGGGGTGCCGCGGTGGTCGATTTCGGCTCCGGGTGACAGAGCCGCGAGGTAGGCAGCACGGTCGACCTCGTCCAGGTGGGCCAGGCAGGCAGTGTGGCCACCGACGTGGATGCCGCGGCAGCCGACCGGGTTCTCCGGGCTGTTGCCGCGGCGACAGTACGGCCAGGCAGGCGGAGTTCGGGACGGCTCGGGGTTCGGGTGTGCCATACCCGAAGGACGATCGAGCACGGTCGGGTGGTTGCTGACCGCGACTCCCAAGGCGTACCGCTGCGGCTTGCCCGCGACCTGCCAGTGCGGGCACGGTCACGGCCAGCCTATACAGCAGATCACCGTGAAGCAGACAGACCGCTGGGGCCGATATCTGGCGCTCGGGTTCGCCGCAGCGACGATCACCGTGCTGCTGCTCGTCGGCCTGGTGGTGGCGCTGATTGCGGCCGGGATGTGCGCCCTGTGCGTTGCGGTCGCCGCACGGTCGCTGCGCGCGCTGTTCAGCGGCGGCAAGACGAAGTAAGCGGACAACGGGGGCGGACCGATTCTGGTTGCCGCAGGTCACAGATCCGGGCCAGATCGTTCGACAGGGGGCACGGGCCCCGTGGTCCGGGCGCGGCCGTTGACCGATAGCGTGGAGCATCAACGCCATTACGGGGAGTTGGCCATGGCATGGGAACGGGCTTTCGCGCGCGCTGGGCACATCGCCGCTGCGGCGCTGGCTCCAGGCGAGGAACCGCGGGACGACACAGCCGTGCGGGACCTCTTGGCGATCGTGTTGGAGGCTCTGGGTGACCAGAGCGGTGGGCCGGAACAAGTCGGACTGGGCTCGCTGCTGTGGCATCTGCGGCAACCGATCGGGCATCTGCGCGCCCTTGTCGAGCCGCTGGGCGACTCAGGCCTCACAGCGGCCGTGCCGCAGACCACCGGCCGGGACTCGCGCGCGAGGACCTGGCTCTGGCTCACCCATACCGAGGCCAACGCCCCTCAGCGGCCCGAGGAGAGCCGCGGTGAGGACGGCACGGCCGTTGACGCTGCCGCTAGACGGGCCGCCGAGGCGGTCATGCAAAGCTTGGCGGACGAGCGTCCCGGCCTGCCGAACGCCCTACCGGTCACGGTCATCGACGGGGAGCACACCGGCCGCAGCGGCACCGTGCGCGGTCCGGCCTGGCTCCTGGACGACGACCGCCGTGACATCGTGCGCGGCTACGGACCGCCCGGCTACCACGTGCGCCTGGAACCTGAGGCTGCCGACGTGGTCGTGCTCCCCGGCTCGCTGGCCGCGCTCCTGGACGAGGACCAGTGGGAGCAGGCACACCATGACACCTACCAGGAGGCGTCCTGGGAGAGGGTGGAGCGGCTGGCGTGGGCGCTCACCCAGCGGCATATCGGCTACAGCGCGGACGATCTCGAGGGCTACGCCGCTGGTGAACACACGCCCGAGGCCCGGAGCGAGCGAGAGACGAAATGGCTGCCCGCCTCCCGGCTGCTCGCCCTGGCCCTGTGGCGGGCCGCCCGCAACGACGCATGCCTCGTGGACGAGGTCCCGCTGCACCGGGCCCTGTGGTGGCTCGGCCACCGGCACGGCGGCCCACGGGACCTGTACGCGCGCCCGCTGCCGCCCTGGGGCGACCCGTCACCGGTCACTGGCAGTTGGCAGCGGTTGAAGACCCAGGACGCCGAACGGCGGCTGCAGGAGGCGGCGCGGTGGATCGTCGCCTGGCACACCGGAGCCGATGCCGACGAGAACCGTCGCCTGCGGGCCGTTGCCGACGGCAGCTACGAGCCGCCCCTGCTCCTCGGCGACCGCTACCGCGCCGTCACCTCCGGCCCCTTCCGCGACGGCACCCCACCCCGCTGGACCACCGTCGTCGACCTCGCGAACACCACCCTCGCCAAGACCCTCGACCACCTGCGCAGCAGCCAGTGGCAGCCCGGCCAGGGCGCCCGGCGCATGGCCGCCGACCTGCACCCCACCGTGGCAGCCGGCCCCGACCCGCACGCCCCGCCGCTGCCCGACGGGGTGGACGGTCCGGCGTGGATACAGCGGGCTGTGCGCCTGGAGCACATCTACACCACCATCCGCACCCTCTGGGATCACTACCAAGGCGACGCCGACGTGCGCACCACCGCCCCCTTTGGCGGCTGCCTGGGCACGGTCACCGTCGCCCTGCAGGACTTCCTGCCCTCCGTCCACAGCCTGGAGGCATCCTGGGAGCACCGCGCCCAGCCAGTCGGGGTGTGGGAGCGCTGTCACATGCCGGTGGCCCTGCGCGAGCATGTCCTAGCCCTGGAACAGCTCGTCGGCGATCTGTGCGAACTCTGCTTCTACATGACACTCGGTCCGGACGAGCCGCACTGACACAACCAGTCCGCGGGCTAGTGCTGTGACCGACCGAAGCGGCGTGACGGCCGCCTCGGCGGGATCGCTCGCCCGGGCCTCAATGAGGCTATCCGGCTGACCGGCCGCTGCCTGAGCCGGGCAGCGCTACACCGGCTCCCCGCAGCTGCGACAGGTGGACTCGCCATCCTCATAGATCATGCCGCAGCAGTACTTGGCGTCGCCGTGGGTCCTGTCGTCGCTCCAGTCGCAGCCGAGCTCCTGATGGACGGCCAGGCCCTGCGGGTAGCCAAAGTCGACGTCACAGCTGGGGCAGACGTACGACGTCACGAACTCATCCTTCCGACCCATAGCAGCGCGGCTTCTCGGGGTTGCGAGGCCTGACAGCTACTCGGAGACGCCTTCATCGAGGTAGTCGCACTGGTCGTACTCGCATGTGGCCACATCGCAGTGGCCGTCCTTGTCCTCAAGACGGAGGGTCAAGTTCCCACACTTTGGGCAGCCCCAGTAGTCGCTCACCTAGCCCACCGTACCTCAGCGTGGACTCGGTTTTTCCGCCAAACCTTCCGGTCAAAGCACTAGTTAGCCTGCGCCAGCCGACGTCAAGCCCGAACCGGCCAGCACCTGATCACTCCATCCGACTTGGACCACCAGACAGCGAACACAGCCGCGGCCGCTAAACGGCAGTGTCGCCGGTGTCTGAAATTGTGCATCCTTGGGCCAGTAGCCGGGCGGCCATCGCCTCCCTGCGCAGCACCGCCGCCATGTGGTCGACGGTGGCACGGACAGAACCGGGGGCCAGTTCCTCCCGTACCACGATGCCGACGAAGGCGCGGTCCTGCTCGCCCGTCGTATCTTTCCCCCCGGACTCCATCAGACCGTGCCCCGACTGCCCGGGCACAGCGGGCAGTTCGCCCCGCTCTGGTCGAGATCGGCGCAGACGACACAGTCCTGGTCGCCACTCCCGGAGGGCGGCACGTCGGCTAGATCGAGCCCGCACAGCGCCCGGCTCGGGTCGCAGCAGTAGGAATGGGCGATCACCGTACTCACCGGCTCGGCGGGTGCCGTGACCAGGCGTTCGCCGCGGGCACACGCGACGACGGTACGGGTGGCCTGGTCGAGGGCTGCGAGGAACGGGTCCTTCATGGAGAACGAGCGTAGCGCGCCTGGCCTCACCAGGAGGCTCACGGCCAAGGAGCAGCAGGGCGTCGCCCCGCATCCGACGGAAGACCTGTCCTTGGGCCAGACGGAGGGTAACGGGGTGTCGTACGCAGGGGCTCTCCAGCATGCGTGTGGTAATTGAACTGTCGTCGCCCATCGAGGAGGATCGGTGAATCATTCCGCTGCGGATATTCAGCTACCAGCCGCGTATTGGGCACACTTCACGAATTCGATCGTACCCTTCGCCGAAACCTTGAGTAATGGGCAGGGCGTCCGCGAAATCAAAGTATCGATCGAATTTGATAATGCCTCTGTCTTTTACGTCTGCCCAACCCTACAGGATATCGATACATGGTTCCGTTGGGCTCAGGCTGTAGATCAAGAGCGACTCAGAGGCAGGCAAGTTGAGCCACCTCCTGTATATCTGCTGCAGCCCGCACCACCTAAAGATTTCACCTTCGAGATCGTCGACGTTTCGCCTGGATCGTTGCGGGTGCTCCTGAGAAGTAGGCAAGGCGCCCTTGCCAGTCTGCATTCGGTAGTGCAAGTGCTCAGTCTATGGATTGGCCTGACAGGGCATCCGCCCCTAGAGTTCATTTTCGAGGATGAATCTCAAAGGAATATGGCACCCGCCCCTCCTGCCGATGTTTTGGAGCAGGAGAGGGGGATGTTCGGCATCAGGGAAGGGGGGCATGTAGCTCATTCTGGTGCGGCCGAGTTTGAAGTCGTACTCGACGATGGTCGCACTTTGCGCTGCACGGTACGTATCCCTGCTCGCGCGGTCGACTCAGACAGTGAATTCATCAAAGAAGTCTCCGATGCCTGCGCTCAATTCATGGGTGACGGTAAGGATTGAGCCTGCACGAAGCATCGCCGCACGAAGCCAGTTGATACGTCCCGCCTAGTTCAACAGGCCGCGACGGCGCGGTTTGCGCAGGGGCTCCGGCTCGTACAGGGCCAAGAGCACAGCCTCGGCACGGTCCGGGGACTTCATGCCGCGCGCTCTCATCGCCTTCTTGCTCTCGATCTCGGTGTAGCCGTTCGTCCTGGCCAGGAGCTTCGGGGTGGAGAGTTGCGCGGCGGCCTTCTTGTCGACGTGGAGCCGCAGCCGCCCGCGTCCGGACGACGGGTCGGGCTGGAGCAGTGATCTGGTGGCCAGCCACATCTCGTCGCGCTTGCGCCATGGCCGCATGACGGCGCCGGGGTCGTCCTGACTCGGGGACTCCGACACCATGACGCCGACGATCTGCGCCGTGTGCCGTCCGGTCTCGGCCCAGCGCTCCAGCATGGAGACGACGCCGTGGCCGATGCCGTTCTGGTCGACCTTGACGCGTACGGGGTGCGGGGAGTTCAGGGCGTCGGCGAGGCGCTGCGCGGTGTGGATTTCCTCGAGGACCTTCTCCGCGACGGACACCTGGTTGTCGTTGGCGGCGCCGGCCGAGGCATGCCGGTATTCGACTGCGTCGCCGACGGCGCGGTACACGGTGAATTCGTCGCCGCCGTCCGCGGCGACGTCGACGCCGAGGCGGACCCAGGCGCCTTCGCGGACGGTGTGCTGGGCGGTTTCGCCTTGCAGGCCGAGGTCGCATAGCCGGGGCCAGCCGTCGCCGGTCGGGTCCTCGTAGGTCATAGCGGCCTCGACCCAGCTCGGTGGGACGACGATGCCGCCGCCGCCCTTGGGAAAGCGGGCGTAGACCTTGGCGATCACATAGGGGTGGTCTTCGCCGTAGGAGCGGATGGTGCGGTCGACCCAGTCCTGGTCGGGCATATGGTCGGCCAGTGAGTGCTGGGCGACGCCTTCGGGGCAGTCAGTGCAGAACGGGGTCAACTCGCCACTGATCGCCGGGGAGTCGAGCGAGGAGATCGGGATGGTGACGGTGGTCGGCTCGCTGACGTCGTCGC
Source organism: Streptomyces sp. E11-3 (assembly GCF_046540415.1). Classification (NCBI taxonomy): domain Bacteria; kingdom Bacillati; phylum Actinomycetota; class Actinomycetes; order Kitasatosporales; family Streptomycetaceae; genus Streptomyces; species Streptomyces sp. E11-3. The sequence goes on from NZ_JAZGRL010000002.1 coordinate 1,749,147, forward strand.
CTTCGATGCACAGCTCTTCGAACCAGGAGGCGGGATCGTCCATGGCAGGGTTGCCGATGGCGAGCATCGCCGCGTGCCCGCCGGTCAGCAGGTTGTTGGTGCCGTGGCCGATCATCGGGGCGATACCGCCCGCCTCATCGACGATGAGCAGCAGGTGCGGCATGTGGATGCCCTGCATCGCCGCCTCGTCATTGGCGGGGGCGGAGAAGCCGTACGCGGCTACGAAGTCGTTGCCGTACGGGTCGGGCATCTTGTACTGGACGGTGTCGCAGGTCCCTGGCAGACCGGCGCGCGGTACGACCTTGCGGATGTGCGGCCAGAGCTGCCGCTGTACCTGCCGGAATCGTGTCGCGGTGGTGATGCACAGCGCGGTCCCGACGGGATGGACGTTGGTGAACCAGACCGCGGCGCGGGCGGCGAGGTGCGTTTTGCCGACACCGAATCCGGCGGGCACGGCCACCCGCTTGTGATCGACGATCGCGTCGAGCACCGCACGCTGCTTGGACCACAGGCTTTCGCCGAGGACGTCTTCGACGAACCCGGACGGTGTGTCCCGCCAGAGCCCGTACAGCGAGCCGGTGGCCCGCTCGACCTCCGTCATCACCACGGCGCGCTCACGGTCGGTCAGCTGGTGCTTGAAGGCGTTGCGGCGCTCGGTGATCGGCGCGCGCAGGAGGAGGTCGGCGACGTTGGCCGCGTCGCGGGAGATGACGCCGGGCCGGGCGCGCTGCAGCTCGGACGCCGAGGGGGCCACGGGGGCGCGTGTCGGCTGCTCAGGCTGCGTACGGGACATGATCGGGACGGTGCCGCTCGGGCCTCTTTTGTGTCGCGGTCTGGCCGGGGCCCATGCCCTGACGCCCCGGCCAGACCGCGGGTTCCGGCGCGGTGTGTGGCTAGACCCTCGCTGCCTGCTGGGGGTGTTCGCGCCGGAAGCTTCTTTGCTCAAGGCCCGCGCGACTGGGGGGGAGNGCCCCGCCCCCCCCCCCCCCCCCGCGGGTTCCGGCGCGGTGTGTGGCTAGACCCTCGCTGCCTGCTGGGGGTGTTCGCGCCGGAAGCTTCTTTGCTCAAGGCCCGCGCGACTGGGGGGGAGGGAGCGCGCGGGCCTCAGCACCTAGTAGTACGTCGGAATCCGGATCTCGTTACACCCGGCTCCGCGGACTGTTCACACGCCCTTGTGGTCTCGTCGTACGCGGTCACCGCGCCGTGGGTGCCGACAGAGAACGGGCGGTCGGAGATGCCGTCCAGGAGCACGGCGTGCTCCTGGTTCGCTCTGCGTACGGCTTCGAGGATGATCCGGGCTTCGGTGACGGCGACGGCGAGTTCGTCGGCGGTGAGCCGGTACCAGGGCGTGGTCTGCGCGCCGCTGGCGGCCAGGACCTCGCGGCGGGTCTCGTAGTAGTGGCGGGCCAGCGGCAGGAGGCCGGGCATGGTCGTCATGTCGGGGGGAACGTCACGTCGCCGGATTCTGTGACAGCACGCGACAACGCCGGGCCGCCGCTTCGTTGCCGAAGCCTTCTGGGCCACGGGATGCCGACGGTGCCTGAGCGCAGCGAGGGCGCCGTAACTACTTGATGGTGATGCTTGATGTTCTTACTAAAGGGGCCTGACCTGCCGGGACCCGGAGGACCGGAAGCCGCTTTCACCGGCGCCGCGTTTTCAGGCCCCGGTACCGGCGACTGAAAACCCGGCCCCGGTGGTGCTTCGGAGCCGGGTTGAGGCTGGGCGGGTCAGTGGCCGCGGCGGCGCTTCGCGGCGTTCTTCACGTCGCGGACGTGCCGCACCGTGGTGTCCCCCAGCGCCGCGATCCGGTCCGTGGTCCACCCGTACGGCTCCTCCGTCAGCGCGAGCGCGGCGTCCTGGAGGAACGGCATCGCGGCCTTCCTGCGGGCCGTGGCGACCGACACCGTCGCGGCCAGGGACGGCAGCCGGTCAGCCGCGTCCTCGATGTATGGCAGGCCAGCCTTCTTCGCGGCGGCCTGGCGCTCGGCGGCGGTCATCCGCCCGTTGTCGACGGTCAGCGGCGCGTCCCGCTCGCCGTGCAGGGCGATGCGGCACATTTGCCGGTAGGCGTTGGGCAGCATCCCCAGCACCTTGCCCAGGCCGCGGACGCCGTCGTAGAACCACAGCGACATGGCGGCCTGGTCGCGTTCCTCGGCGTGCGCGGCGATCTCAAGGTCGGCCTGCTGGACGATCTCGCAGGCCCGCTTGAACCGGTCATCTGGCCGGGGGATCTGGCCCAGCTCGTCCTTGACCTGGCGCTCGGCGTCGGAGCGCAGCGTCTTGTGGTCGGGGATCGGGAGGTTGTGGTGGTGCGCAGCGGGCATGACTGGCCTCCGGGGTCGGGCACCGCGCTGGTGCCGGCGAAGGCTGGGGCAACCCCATGCCGAAGAACGCCGAAATAGTACAGCGCAAGACGCAGACCTGTCACAGTGACCGGCGCGCACCCCTCCTGAACAGCGCAAACCCCAGACGCCCGAGGAAGACCACCGGCCCTTCGACGTCGTCAGCCATAGCTGGATCGCGGGCCTGCGGCGCGTCGGTGAGAGCAATCCGGCCGACCTGAGTGCCAGGGGCGGGGCCAGGGTGTAGCATCCCGGCTCCGAACAGGCGCCTCACCGCCACCACACCAGTCGCGCGAGACCGCGGCGCGGCCGCGGGAGGGGCTGGAATTCCTCGCTCTCCTTCGCCCACGGGTCGATTCTCCGGGCCTTGTACTCGGCGCGGGAGCAGAGTGCAGACACGGCCCAGGTGCGGCGGCCGAAGGTGACGGCGGGCCCGCCGATGCCGTACGGCCGCTCGGTGCGGCTGTAGGTGTAGCCGATTGCGAACCAGATGCCGGGGGTCTTCGTGGTCCAGGTGCCAGCCGTCCATCGGCCGAAGTCGACGAACCTGGCGGCCTCGCGCTTCACCGGGCCGCCCCTACAATCGCGGCGCACACACCATCCGGGGTGAGTCGGCACACCCGCCCGTCCGCGTACTGGACCTCGACGTCGTCCGGGACCTGAGGGCGCCGAACCTTCCACCCGGCCTCGTACGACTCCCGCGGATGGTCCTCGAACCAGCCGTTGCACGGCTCACACGCCAGCAGCAGGTTGTGCGCCTGGTTGATCCAGGGCTCCCGCGCCCCGCCCATGCCCCGGTTCACGCGGTGGTGGACCGTCAGCCGGTGCAGGGAGCCGCAGCGCACGCAGCGGCCGCCGTCGCGCTGATAGACGAGGTCCTTCACAGTGTCGGTGGGGCCGGTGCGTCGTCGGGCCACAGGGGTCTCCGTCCTGCCCTGCCGCCGGACCACGATGCGGCCGCGAGGGGCGCGGCGAGGCGAGGACGGGACCGTGCAGGACGGAAACGGCTAACGTCTCGTTCTCAGGCAGCGGTTGCCTCTCCCCTGTACCCAAGGGTCAGCCGCCCGGCGAGATGAACGCACAGCGCAGTGTGTCGAGTCCGCCCTGGAGTCCTATCGCGGATACCGGCCGCAGGGTGCGGGGCGATGATTCCGGATCGGACGCTTGCCGATGCCAGGCCCGACTTGGGTTAGCGATTCTGCCGATCTGCGGAGAGGCGCTCCTGAGCAGGGCGTCACCGGAGGCAACGGCTTTGGCGTCGCAGTCTGAACGCTCCCGAAGGAGCGCGGGCCCTCCGCGGCAACGGAGGGCCCGAGAGCACTGACTCATCCGGGTCGTGGAGCAAGTCAGGCGGCAGCCCTGCGAGAGGACTCCGAGTTCTATTGGCACCTACCCAGATCGAGATCGCAAGGGGGCTTGGCGTGAATGTTTACAACACCCCTCCGCGCCTAGCTAAGTGCTTCTGCCCGGCTCCAAGATGGCCGCGGGTGTCTGAATCAGCGTCGGCAAACGCTCAGTGCACTCATCCGGGTCATGCAAGCAGCCACGCGGGAGTGATCTTGAGCAAGTCGGCATTCTGGCAACGCGTCGTCCTGATCCTGTTGATCGCCATCGTTGTCTTCGCGCTCATCGTGGCCGGGTGTGCGCCTCAGGTGGCGGTCGGCATCGCCGCGGCGATCGTGCTGATTGCCCGTGACGTGTGGAATCCGGCACCGTCGTGGACAGAGCCGGGCGACAGCGATACCAGCCCCAAGGCGGGTGCATCGTGAGGTTCAACAGGCCCGTTAAGAGCGGTCTCCCCGAGGAGCGGCGGAGGCTCGCTGAGACCCTGCGGGAGGGTGCGCAAGACTGCGGCTTGACCGCTGACCAAATCGCTAAGCGAGCGCACGCCTCTAAAGGTGCCATCTCGCAGGCGATGAGCGGCACACGAGTGCCGAGTAAGAGCTTGTTCCGAAGCATCGTGAAGGCGATCGGCCATGACCCTTTCAGTCCGCAATGGGTCGCTCTTTACCTGGCTGCTCTGGCGGCCGTGCTGGCGTGGATCACTCTCCTGACAACAACTGACTCGCTGCACGCCGGTACCCAGCCAGAGCCTCCGGCCATGCCCTCTCCTACCGTGCGCCTCATCGAGATCAAAGAGGGCGCGAAACTCTACACGGAGCCCACCGGCAACAGGCGGGCCGACAAAGCGACCGAGCAGGACTGGTCGGATCAAAACGTGGACCCCCGCGACATGTGCATTGTGGACGCCGGAGATGCGCCTCCTGCGGTACGTCGCTTCGGTGTCCACCCCTACTCCGTTGGGGCGTGGGTGTTGTACGTCGACGAGAAGGACTTGGTCATCCCACCCATGACCCCGTTCAGCTTCTGCGCCCCGCCGCGGCGGGGCGCAGCACGCTGAGTCGAGTAGTGACTCGGGCATGGGCGTGGTCTCCAAGTCGTGTGGTGCACTCGATGACCGGGCTCTGCACACCACGGAATAGGCGGGAACTAGCGAGTCAGGAGCGAGGCGAGGTGGACCAAGTGGTCGATGCCGACGCCGTGCAGCTCGGCGCTCACGGGTGTGGTGTCGCGGACGCAAGTGATCGGGCCGGCGGGCGGGGCGACGTAGCCGAACGGGCCAGTCGCTGTGCCGAAGGTGAGCCCGCCATCGTCGAGCTGGTCGACCTCGGTGTACTGCACCAGGTGCGCAGCCACGCGGCGGCCCAGGCGGGTGCCGATGGAGCGCATCGGGAACCGGGGGCTTTGGTCGGCAGGTTCGGGCAGGAACATCGGCAGCACCCGTTCCACGGCAGCGACCGGACCGGTGACGGATAGGTCGCAAACGGGGTTCGCGCCGACGAGCGTCACCGCGTACTGCACCTCCGCGCTGCCCCAAGCCACAACGTGGCTGTTCGGCTGGATGCCGACGTGGTTGAGCGTCGCCGCGCCGTGGGCGCGCACCGCGCTGCCGATCAGGTTCAGGTGCCGCAGCCGGGCGTGCTCAGCCTCGGCGGGCCGGTGCGCATACGTGACAGCGGCGGCATCGTCCAGGCGCGGCAGGACGATCCGCAGGGTCTCGCGGACCACGGGCTCCGGGGCCATCCGGTCGAGGGTCAGGTCAGGCTTGTACGGCTCGCGGTCGTCCAGTTGCCACGCGATGTCGGTGTGCCACGGGTGCGCGGCGAGGATGAGGGCGCCGGGCCGTCCGGTCTGGGTGAGGCGGGCGGCGGGGCGGGTCGTCCACCACGCCTGGTACGGGGCGGCAGTCCAGGCGTTGCCGTCGCGGTGCGGAAGCTGCTCGGCGACGCGGTGAGCGAGCGCCGGTGTGCCGGTTGTGGAGGCGGTGGCAGTGGCCATCGGGAGGGGGTTCCTTCGGGTCGGTCCGGCGGTTGCTCTGCGCCGGGAGTTGAGCGGGCTGGAGGGGTTTGTGTCTCCAGCCCGCTGTGAGGTCGGGTGCTACTCGGCGAGCGTCCGGCGCGCGGCTTGCTGGTCAGAGCGGCGGATCGCGGCCAGGCTGTCGGCGCGCAGACGTGCCCGACGCTGGACTTCCGCTATCTCTGCGGCCTGGCGCTCCGCGTGCTCGGCGTGCGCCCATTCGCGATACACCTGCCAGGCGTGGGCTGCGTCTTCAGCGTCATCGCCGTACGCCAGGTCCCACAGCTCGTTGCCCCGTCGCAGTGTGCGAACAGTGTCGGGCGTGTACGGGCGCACGTCGGCGATGGTTATTCCGTCCGCGCCGTGGTGAATGATCACGATCCACAGGCAGGACATGTCAGTGCCAGCGGGCAGGGCAGGGCAGTCGATCGCCTTGTGCGCCTGCTCAGTACCACCGTGGGCGGCGCAGCCGGTGAGGGATTCCGGGGCCTCTCTCGGCCGCGCCGCACGCTGCGCGGGGGCAGATGCAGGAGTCGTCCGGACGGCTGCTGTCCAGGGTGTGGGAGTGGCGGGCGAGGAGGTTCACGGCAGGGGTCCGTTCCTGAGTGAAGGGGGTGGGTTGCAGGCTGTGGCCTCCTGGGGCGCCGCGTGGCACCCCAGGAGGCGGGGCTCACCAGAGGTCGATGATCGTGTTGGCGACACGGGCAGCAGTGATGTCGAGTCCCTCAGCAGCAGTCGCGTTGGCCGGGAACTGAGTCGGCGCGCAGCTGGACTCCAGGCGGACGTAGAGGCGCCCGCTTTCGTCGACTCCGACGGTGAACTCGTCGGCGTCCGGGGCGCTGATCCTGCCGGTGACGCTCCAGCAGCCGGATTCGGCGGACCAGTCGTCTCCGAGGCGATTCGCGGCGACGCGCGCGATGTCGAAGATCGTGAATGAGCACACGTTGCCGGAGGACGGGGCGTTTCCGGGACGGGTCGCGGTCATTGCGTGCGGAGTGCTGGCGTCGAAGTTGGTGACCTGGGTGTGGCTTACGTCCAAGGATGAGACGTCGGACATGGCGGAGGGCCTTTCGGTTTGGGTCGGGTGGGGCCGGTTGCTCTCCGGCCCCGAGGGGCCCCGGCCGGTGGCCGGGGCGTGGTGGAGGGGGTGTCAGTCGGTTGTGGTGTGGCGGCTGAGTACGAGGTCGGCGACGCGCGTGGCGAGGGTGTCGAGCCCGTCGGCGGCGGACGCATCCGTCATGTACGTGCGGTTCCCGTCGCGCGCGTCGTCGCAGAGGTAGAGGTCCCCGTCGCCGTCGACGGCGAGCATGTATCCCTGGCGTGCGCCGTGCTCCTCGATGTAGGCGCCGACGCCCCAGGGCAGGGACTCGGCGTGCCAGGTGGGGCCGAGGAGTTGTACGGCGGCGCGGCCGATGTCGGAGACGCTGAACGGGTACTCGGTGCCCGGCTCGGGCGTGTAGCGGCCGTGGTCGTCATGCGGCAGGAACCTCGTGTGCGCCTTCTCGAACGCCACGATCGCGTCCCCGGTGATCGCGCAGGCGGCCCGGCGGACGGGGCGTCCGAACATGAGTGGGGCGTCTACGGCCTTGCCCACCATGTCGATGGCTTCGGTGAGCTGCTGCGCCGCGTCCTTCCAGACGCGGGTGTGTTCGGCGCGGGCTGCCGCGTGGGCCTGCATCGGGATGAGCTGCTGGAGCAGCATGTCGGCGGTGTAGCGGCGGCGGGGGAAGATGGTGAAGACGCTGTACGCGGCGCGGGCCTCGGGGGCGAGCGGGGTGATCGTGCTGCTCATGGGTCGTGCCCTACTTTCGGGTCTGGGCCGGTTGCTCTCCGGCCCGAAGGGGTGGGGCGCACCGGGGTGGTGCGCCCCGACGGGGCGAGGGGGTCAGCTCGGGCTGGTTCGGATGGCGGGGCACTCGTAGCCCCAGCAGTCGCAGACCATGACGTCACTCCAGGTCTGGANTCGGTGTGTCTCCGGGAGGTGTGAGGGGCCGGGGGCTCGGCGGGCGCCCCCGGCAGGCGAGGGGGAGGTCAGGCGGCGAGTGCGGCGCGGATGGCCTTGTACTCCGGCTTGCGGGGCTTGTAGGCGGCGACGATCTGGGCGACCTGTTCGGCGGTGTAGCGGTAGACGGTGACGGCGTGGCGGGCGCGGCCGTTGATGGTGCGGCGGATTCGGGCGGCGCGGCCCTGGATGCCTGCTTTGCGGGCCTGGGTGCGCAGTGCTGCGGCGGCGCCGGTGACGACGTTGAGGGGGGCGCCGGTGGCGATGATGTGGGTGGTGAGTGAGCGGGGGCCGGTGCGGACGCGGCGGGCGGCGGTGGTGGCGGCGCGGCGGGCGCGGGAGGCTTCGCGGTTGGTGCGGGCCCGGTCGCGGATGATGGCGGCGGCGCGGCGGAAGTTGGTGGAAGCCATGGGGGTCACCTTTCGGTTCGGGTCTTGTCGGCGGTTGCTCTCCACCAACACCAAGAATAGTACAGCATGCGTTGCTCTGGGTCCAGTTCGACCTGGGTCAACGCGCTGAGCGCGGGTATCACTTGAGGCTTTCCCGGAAAGCGCACACTCGACCAGGTCCCCTGTCGGCCGATGCGACGCATGCTGTACTTATGTTGCGAATCTAGAAGAGGGTGTCGGGCTGCGGCTCATCGACCGCCGTCCGACGGGGTGCGGCCTGTCGGGCAGGCTGCTCCTCGTCGCCGAACAGGGCGGCAGTGCCGTACTCGTCCGGTGTGGCCAGCACTCTGGCCCCGGCGCGCGCCACACGCTTGTCGATCAGGGCGAGCGGCGCCGACTCGTCGAAGTCGCCGCGCCCCATCCGCCTCCAGTCCTGCGCCATCAGCCCTCCGCCTGCCCCAGGTCGACGGTGACCTTCCCGCGTCCGTCGTCTGCCTCCAGCTCCGGCGCCTGGATGCCGGTGTCGGCGTAGCTCCTGAGCTGTGCGTACGCGAGGCGGGCCGCCCCAATCGGGCTGTCTGCCTGGAAGTCGGCGGTCCAGGTCACGGTGAAGGTGCGCACGGGCTGCGCGGCGTTCGCGACTGCCTCCCTTGCGGCGGCCACGACGTTGGCGGGGATCACGGCAATCGGCCGGTTGCGCACCACAAGCACGCACGGCTCGTAGTCGTCGTATTCCTCGGCGGGTGACAGGCAGATGAACCGCCAGCCGACATCCACGACGCGGCTGTGGTCGGCGAGTGTCCAGTCGTCCACCTCGTTGCACGCCTCGCACCCCTTGCACGGGCAGTCCTTCAAGGCGTGCGGGTTGGCGAAGTACGGGGCGGGGATGTGCCAAGTTCGGCGGACGCCGGTCTCGTCGGAGAGCTCGGCGATCACGAGGTCACCGGCCTTCACCTCGTGGGCGCGGACGGCCACAGCCTGGTCGAGGGTCAGTCCGTACGACAAGGGCGGAAAGTCGGCGCCGGTCGGCCGGTCGGTGAGCGGGAGGGGTTCGCGGCTGTCGGAGAGTGTCAGGGTGCGCATCGCGGGGCCTTCCGGGTCAGGCGGGGAGCTGGCGGGCGGGGATGACGACAAGGAGTTCGTCGGCGTTGTTGAGCTGGCACACCGGGTCGAGCCCTTCGCGCTGCCACACGGCGAGCACAATCGGGTCGGTCAGGTAGGTGTACGGGTCCGCGCGGTGCTGACGGCACAACTCACACGGGCACGCGGGGTCGACGGGGCGCGGCCGGGCGGCGTACGGGATGCAGCCGTACGGCAGGTAGCTGACTCCAGCGGGGTGGTTCGCATCCTGGCCGTAGACCTCCCCGAGTACGACGTCCCCGTGCTGTACGCGGTCAGCGCGCACGATGCGCACGGTGGCCGGGTCGAAGTCGTACGGGTGGCTGTCGGCGGGGCGGACTGTGAGGCGCACCGGGCGGCTGGTGGGGTCGAGCTCGAAGAAGACGGATCGGGGCATGGCGGAGTCCTCGGGGCAGGGGGCCGGGGCGCGACGAGCGCCCCGAGCCTGGGCCGGAAGTGGAGGGGAAGTCAGCGGGCCGTAGGCGTCGCGGGGGCGACCTGCTCGATGGACCAGGAGCCGTCCTCGAAGAACACGACCGGGAAGCTGTCGTCCCCCCACGTCATCGCGTAGTCGTCGTTCGCCTCAGCGAGGACTTTGCGGCAGGGGTCTGAGCCCTTGCCGCACTGGGTGGCGACGTGCTCGCCAATCGCATCCGCCGCGCGCTCCAAGGCGGTATTCACGACGTCTGAGGTGTCCGCCCCCGATGTCGGGGTGCTCGCGGTAGGCGAGTCGACCGTGATGGCGTTCGGCGTCGGGGCCGGCGCGTGGGACTTCTCGGCTGTGCAGGAGGTGAGGAGCAGAATCGCGGCGGAAGCCGCACCGGCGAACACAGCGCGACGAAGGCGGCGCAGCGTGGGCATGGGAGTCCCTTTCGGTTCGGGTCTATTGGCCCGGTCGCTCTCCGGGCCGGTGGTGCGGTTGGAACGCTACACACACTTCTCACAAAAGTACAGCTTCCGTCGCTGCTGCGATCCACCTCCCATGCAAGTGCTGCATAGACGCGTCCCTGCGTCCGACTTCTCAAGTTGACGACTAATGCTGTACTATTCAGGTGTTGGTGGAACACACCGCCGCACCGCCCGGAGAGCAACCGGGCTGACCCAAACCGAAAGGGCACAGCCATGCCTGTCACGCTCGACAAGACCCCCCGCGCCTTCACCGTCCTCATGCAGGAAGGCGCCGTTCTCGGAGTGCTCCGCACCCCCGCAACCGAAGAAGAGCGCGACATGCTCTGGTTCGACGCCTACTGGGGGGACTGCCTTGACGTCCGCGAGGTGACCGCCGTCGACCGCTACACCGCCCACATCACGGCACTCTCCGACCACCGCGAAGCGGCCATCACGGACTATGCCGAGCGCATCGGCGTGCACGAGGACACCGCTCGCACCATCTACCGAGACTGCCGCACCTGGGCACGCGTCCTCGGAGCTGAAGGCCGTGCCTACTGGCACTCCGTCAACGTGGCGACCCTCGCGCCTCTCAAGGACTTCGCGCTCACTGAAGTCATGCGCGAGCACGGCGAACTCTGACTCGACCGCGCCGTCCACTCCCCCAGTGGGCGGCGCGCGCCCCACCCCCACAGCCAGCACTCCCGAGAACCTAAGGACCCCATGCCCGCGCAGCCCTTCACCATCAGCTCCCGCGCCCATCTGAACCGCTACGACGACGGCCACGGCGGCGGACAAGCCGACCACGTACGCACCATCAACGGCCGCCTGTTCTACTTCGAGCGATTCTGGAACGCCGAGGGCTACGCAGCGATCCGCGTCCGCGCCCTCGTGCCCAACCCCGCGCCCGGTAACGCCGAAGGCTGGGAAACCATCCACGAGCTCACCACCTACTAGGCCGCTCGTCGCTTCTGTCACGCCCGCCTCAACTTCGTGAAGTAGCGCACCCCAACGCGTGCGCGCGCGTAGGGGCCGCTCGAAACCGCCCAATACTCCGTCGCCAGAGAGAGCCAGGCCATGTCTGCCCACCGCCACCCCGACGACGTGATCCTCTGCCGCCTCTGCAAGGTTCCGCAGGACGAACACCGTGACGCCAGCCATCGCTTCGCCATGTACGTGAGCCCGCCGAGGAACTGGCGTATCAGCGTCTCGTGGGAGCGGCAGATCGGTTCCGGCGCCTACCGGTTCGACCTCATACCGGCCCGGAACAGGCCTTCCAAGAACGGTGGCGAGCTGATTGTCACCCGGACGGGGAAGCACGCGGCCGCCAAAGTGGTGCACCGGTTCCGTGTGCGTTCGACGGTCGACTACCGGGCGCTGCTGGCCCAGACGGGGCAAGTGCGCGACCACTGACCGCACCGCCTCAGCCCGAGGAGCGGAGCGTCGCTCCTCGGGCCCCTCTCCTCTCATATTCTCCCTTGGAAGGACTCTGCTCTGATGACCGTTCCGACTGCCGCCGCCGACCTGACCGTGGCACAGGTGACCGTCACGCTCGACCGGTGGGACCGGCCCGTCCTCGTGCTGCCCGACGACATCGCCGCACGGCTGGGCGCCTCTTCCCGCATGGACGTGAAGGACTACGGCTACTGCCACTTCGAGTCCCGCGAGTTCGACGCTGACACGTACGAGACGCGCGCGATCCGGACGCTGTTCGAGGCTGTTCTTGCCGTACATCCCGACGAGCAGGGCCTTGGTCAGTACGAGCGGTTCGGTACCGGCTACTTCTACGGATGGATCGTCGGTGTCTCCGGGTGGGACATGGACGCGCGCACCTGGAAGGACTACGAGACCACCAAGCATCTGCATGTGGACGGCATCCACCTGCACCATGACGGGCGCAGCCACTTCGGTTCGTGACTGCCCTCGCACCTGGCCTATCTGGCAGCTCCGTCGAAGAGCCCGCTCTGCGCGGCGCACGCCCCTAACTGGGGCGTGGATCTCCCTGTGCGCCGCCAGTGACCACGCCCTGGATTTCTTGCTGTGTGCGGGGCTCACCCCCGTCGGCCTGCTCACAGGCCAGGCTGCGGAGATGGGTGTAGCTCTCCCTCGGTGAGATCGTCGGAGGTGTAGCCGGCAATCCGATTAGCAGACTCAGTCTCAGGGGTGCGCCATTTCGGGGTGGCAAATCTTGCGCCATACATCCTGGCGCTCCTGCGCCTTGTCGGAGATGGCGAAGAGCTTCTTCAGGGGGACTTTCCGTTCCAGGGCGGTGACGTAGGCGTTGAGCGTGTGGATGTGGTTGTAGGTCGCCTGTTTGAGCTCTCCTTCGGCGGCGGCGTCGTTGGCCTTCCAGAGTTCCTTCACGTAGGTGCGTTCCACCTGTGCCGCGCGGCTGTCGGAGAGGCTGATGGTGACCATGTTCCGGAGGTGGTTATTCCACGCCTGGTCGGCCTTTGCGCATGCCTCGTCCTGCCTTCGGTCCTTTGCCTGGCTGTCGGTCTCTACCGCGCGCCGCAGGTCGTCCAGGCCGCCGATGCCGAGGAAGGCGAGCAGCGCCAGAGCGGACGCGGCGGTGCCCAGCCATATCCCGGCTCTCTCCTCTTTACGCATGCTCCCACGCCTCCCGTGTGGTCCGGCCCCGAGGGGCAGCATCGTAGGACCGGGGCGGGCCGGTGGGNCAGGCCGCCGATGCCGAGGAAGGCGAGCAGCGCCAGAGCGGACGCGGCGGTGCCCAGCCATATCCCGGCTCTCTCCTCTTTACGCATGCTCCCACGCCTCCCGTGTGGTCCGGCCCCGAGGGGCAGCATCGTAGGACCGGGGCGGGCCGGTGGGGAGGGGGCCAGCTTGGGGCGCGGCTAGTGACCGACTCGGCTTGGCTCTGTTCACGAGCACCACCAGCATTTGTTCACCGGTTTGAGCAGCGTCCGCGGTCGGCTGCGATTCGAACAGTGAAGGATTCTGGGCAACGCCGAGGCAGCCGATTACGGCTGAGGGCCCTGGGGGCGTTGAGGCACTTCACGCTGTGGCGGCGGGCGGCCCAGACACCGTCGTCGAGTGCCAGTGCGCTGGCTGACCCCATGCGCCCCTGCCGCCTCACGCGGCAGGGGGCCTTCGCTGCGGCCCGTGCGCGCCCGGACGCGGCGAGCCGAACGACCACTGCGCGGGCCGTCTAATGCTGGACGTGGCAGGGGGCTTACTTAGACGCCTGGGGCGCCCACCACCCACACCAACGCATGCTGTACTATTTCAAGTGTTGGCGGAGAGCAACCGCCGACGCAGACCCGAACCGAAAGGGACTCTCGTGCAGTCCGTCGCACTCTTCGACGTGCCCGCGTCTACGGTGGCCACCCCCACGCTACCGGCGGGCCCCGTCGACCCCGGCCGCACCTACCTCCAGTACGGAGAGGCCGACCGCTGGAGCTACCTGGGCACCCACCAGCCGTCATGGCTGGAGCGGCCCGAGTTCGGCGGCAGCATGGCCGTGCCGCTGTGCGTCTCGCACCGCCGCCTCACCGGTCGCCGTCGTCTCCCGCGCGCCGTCACATCGTGGATGCTGGACTCCGGCGGGTTCACGGAGCTGAGCCTGTACGGCCAGTGGACCGTGCCCCCGGCCCAGTACGCCGCCGCCGTCCGCCGCTACGCCGACGAGGTGGGCGAACTGGAGCGAGCGGCGATCCAGGACTGGATGTGCGAACCGCAGATCCTCGCCAAGACGGGTCAGACGGTTTACGACCACCAGTGCCGCACGGTTGCCTCCTACCTCAACCTGATGTGGCACGACGACGAACTCCCGTGGATGCCCGTCCTCCAGGGCTGGACTCTGGACGACTACCTCCGGTGCGTCGACATGTACGCATCCGCAGGGGTCGACCTCACTCTTGAGCCGCTGGTCGGTCTCGGCTCCGTATGCCGACGGCAGTCGACCAAGGAAGCCGTCCGGATCGTGGAGACGCTGTACGGGCTCGGTATCCGCCTGCACGGCTTCGGCTTCAAGGCGACGGGCCTGCGCGAGGTCCACCACCTGCTCTACAGCTCCGACTCCCTCGCCTGGAGCTTCAACGCGCGGCACCACGCCCCGCTGCCTGGCTGCACCCACAAGACGTGCTCCAACTGCCCCCGGTACGCACTCGCGTGGCGAAACCGGCTTCTGGCCTCCCTGCCCGACTGGCAACAGGACAGCGCCGTCTCCCTGCTCAACCTCGCGGCCTGACCGCGCGCCGTGGACACCGTGCGAGTCCTCGGCGTCTCTCCTCCACTCCCAGCTCCCGAAGGGCCCAGCGCCATGCCTGCGCCGTACCTGTCCGCCTACCTGACCAACACCCCGCGCAACCGCGAAAGCCTCACCGCCGCCTGGCTGCGAATGCTCGAACTCGGCTACGCCACGCGCACCGCGCCTGTCCCCGAGCCGGAGGGCTGCACACGCACCCGGTGCGCCGGAGCCCACGAGGGCTACCCCGGCAGCGAGCACCGATGGGCCCTGCGCTGCCTGCTGTGCACCGTCGACATCGAGGTCTTCTACAGCCACATGCGGGAGCGCAAAGGCGCCAACCCGGCACCTCCCCGCCGCCACAAGGGCTGCAAGTTCTCCGGGCCCCATCGCGCGAAGGCGCGCGCCGCCCGCTACATCGAAATCGGCCGCGCCGTCCCCGCCTGGGACACCGACGCCCGCGCCGTACTCGCACGCTGACCACCGCTAGCCGGGCGCGACGCAGACCGCCGTGCCCCGGCACCCTCCCGCCACTTCACCACCACATCGCGAGGTAGTCATGACCACCACTCCCAACGTCACCGTCAAGGACTCCGGCCAGCTCGCCAAGGGCAACATCGTGCTCACTCACGGAATGCGAGTCCGGCTCGACCAGCTCACCATCCGCAAGGACTCCGGGCACGCCGTTTACGCCTGGTCCGGGACCGTCCTGAACCTCGACGAGGTCCGCGAAGAGGGGCACGTTCCCATGTCCTGGCTGCGGACCTGGAAGGGCTTGGTCGTCGACCGCGAGAACGCGTGGACCATCCAGGGCAACGGCTTTGCGAACTGGCTCGTCGAGAACCCCTCGTAGCGATTCCTGCTGGGGGCGCGAGCACCGCGCCCCCAGCCCCGTTTCCTACTCCCGCACCCGTCCGACGAGGAACCGTGAGCGCCCAACTGACCCTGTTCGCCGAACCCGCCCTTACCTCGGAACCGAAGCGGGCCCGCCGTATCCACCACTCCGTGCCCGAAGTGCCCTCCACGACCGTCCCGACCGCGCTCCTGCGCGCCGCCGACTGGATACTTCTGAACTCATCCGGCGGGAAGGACTCCCAGGCGATGGCCTCCCACGTCTGCCGCCTGGCCGCCAAGCTCGGCATTCTGCGCCGGGTCGTGATCGTCCACGCCGACCTCGGCGACGTCGAGTGGGGCGGGACCCGCAAGCTCGCCGAGGAGCAAGCCCGCCGCCTCGGAGTCCGGTTCGAGGTAGTCAAGGCCGAGGGCGGCGACCTCCTGGCGCGAACCGTGGCCCGCTTCTTCAAACTCAAGGCGAAGGCAGAGAGGGAAGCCGCCGAACAGGGTCTCGATCCGACCACCGTGAAGGTCGCTCCGGCTTGGCCTTCAAGTGCAGCTAGATGGTGCACAAGTGATCTGAAAAGAGGCCCAATCCGGAAGCTGATGACGGCGCTCGTCGCCGAACTCGGCGACCTGGGGCGCCCCGCCCGGATCTTGAACTGCATGGGCCAGAGGGCCGCCGAGAGTGCTCCCCGCGCGAAGCTCGCGGCCGTCGAGATCGACCGCCCGGCGAGCAACGGCAAGCGGCACATCACGACGTGGAGGCCGATCCACGGGTGGTCGGACATCGAGGTCTGGAAGGAGATCGCCCGCTCCGGCCTGCCGTACCACGAGGCGTACGACTGGGGCATGAGCCGCCTGTCCTGCTCCTTCTGCGTGCTCGGATGCGAGGCGGACGTCGTGCTCGCCGCCCGGCTGCGCCCGAAGAAGGCCGTGGAGTACGTGGCCGTCGAGAAGAAGGTCGGCGCCGACTTCAAGCACGGCCTGTCCATGCGGCAGATCGTCCAGCGGGCCCGCGCACTGGACGCCGAGCACGGCGAACTGCGGCGTCCGCCGCGCGGCACGGCCCTGTCCGGCTACGTCGGCAAGAAGGCCACCCGCAAGTACCTCGCCCGCGTTGAGCGCGGCCGTCTCGCTCTCGCGGCCTGACCCGCCACGCGTTCCACCACGGGCCGGAGAGCAACCGGCCCCGCAGACCCGAACCGGAGACCCGCATGTCCCGCACCACCCGATCGCGCACCATCGCCGGACATCTCACGGCCGGTAACCTCACGGACCTCCGCCTGACCGAAGCCGAGCAGCAAGACGGTCACCCCGGCCTCTACGAACACGACGGGTTCGCCGTACGCGGCTACCGGCCCCAGGACGGCACGCTGCTCACCGCCGCCGGGGCGTACGGCACGGACTGGTTCATGCCCCTGGCACAGATCCGGTTCCGTCTGGAGCAGCCGTACGTGAAGTGCACAGTCACCGACGACGCGCCGAGCCTCGGCGACCACGAGGTCCTGGTGCGGTGGGCGACGTCGAAGGAGTTGCAGACGCGCAAGCGAGCCCAGGCCCAACGGCAGGCTCTCCTGATCGCACTGCTGCGCAAGCAGGCCGCCGTAGAGAAGTCAGCCGCCGAGCGGCAGGCCCTCGAAGACGCGGGCCAATCCGGTCTGTTCTGAACGTTATCTCGGGTGTCGAGCGGGCGACAGGCATGTGGCCTCAGTGCAGCGTGCCTGACAGATATCTACGGGTTGTTCAGGCACGTAAGGCATGTTCGCAACATGGGAGCCGATCTCCGACGCTGCCCGTCATCGTCGAGCCTGAACCGTTCCAGTCCCCAGGGCGTCCATACGGGCACCCGACACCGTGGAGCCGCCACACCATGAGCACACCCCCGGCAGCGCCGTTCTGGCCGCACTGCGCACATGGCGCGGACCCGGCCACCGATCCCGTCGGCTGCCGCGGCGTCCACGTCGCCGGCCACACCGCATGCCTCGCCCACCTGGCCGACGCCGATCGCGACGCCTACCTGGCTGGCTTGACTCCCGGCGCCAGCATCGACCACCGGGGCACCACCTTCACCGGCCCCCTCCTCAACTCCTTACTCAACGCCCTCCGTGACCCCGCAACCGGTAACCCCCACTTAGGCGCCGCCGAGTTCGAGTCGGCGACCTTCGAGGGCACCGCCGGGTTCATATCGGCGACCTTCGGGGGCACCGCCGGGTTCGAGTCGGCGACCTTCGAGGGCGACGCCTGGTTCGGGTCGGCGACCTTCGAGGGCCACGCCTGGTTCAGGTCGGCGACCTTCGGGGGCGACGCCTGGTTCAGGTCGGCGACCTTCGAGGGCGACGCCGAGTTCAGGTCGGCAAAGTTCAGAGGCCCGGTAACCCTCGCAGTCGCTGCGTGCCGTCTGGAGTGTCGTCGCACTCGCTGGTCATCGACAGCGGAGATCCGTCTGCGCTATGCCACGGTGGACTTCGCTCATGCGGTGTTCGAGTACCCCCTTACAGTCGCCGCCGAACCGGATCTGTTCGTGCTCACCGACGGCCGACAGCTCGCTGAAGGGCTCTTTCCGAGCGCGCCCGAGCCCGGAGTGCGGGTGGCGTCGCTGCGTGGGGTGGACGCGGCCCATCTGGTCCTGGCCGACCTCGATCTGTCGGGATGTCTGTTCGTCGGCACGGTCCACCTGGACCAACTCAGTCTGGAGGGGGACTGCACTTTCGACACGACTCCGCCCGCCGTCCACTGGCGGCGCTGGCCGCCCGTGCGGTTCACCGCGCGCCGTGTCCTGGCCGAGGAACACCACTGGCGCGCCAGACAGCCGGGGGCAGTGCGGGGCTGGAACGTTGCGGTCCTCGGCGCGGGGCGGGCGGGGCCGTTGCAGCTGGCTCCGGTGTACCGGGCTCTGCGCAAGACCTTCGAGGACGGAAAGCACGAGCCGGGGGCTGCGGACTTCTACTACGGGGAGATGGAGATGCGCCGCCACGCCGACGACGTCCCCCGCAGTGAACGGGGGCTGCTGACCGCCTACTGGGCGCTGTCCGGCTACGGCCTGCGAGCCTCCCGGGCCCTGGCCTGGCTGGGGGCGGCCATGCTCCTCACTCTCGTCCTGCTGATGGCCTTCGGCCTCGCCCAGGACACCCCGAAGCAGACCGCGACCGGCACCGTCCCGGCCAGCGGGGGCAAGGTCACCTTCGAGATCGGCAAGGACGATCCCCAGAACCCCACCGGCAACCGGTTCACCGGCGAGCGCTTCGAGAAAGCCCTGAACGTCACCCTCAATTCGGTGGTGTTCCGCTCCTCCGGACAGGACCTGACCACCGTCGGCGCCTACATCGAGATGACATCCCGCCTGACCGAACCCGTTCTGTTGGGTCTGGCCGTCCTCGCCGTCCGCAACCGCGTCAAACGCTGACGGCGCTGCCCCGGCCAAGTAAGCCCTGTGAACGGTTCGACCGAACCGTTCACAGGGCTTACTTGCCTGCACGTCGTTCGTGCCTTTGAACTGCACAGAAGCCCTTCGACCCCAAGATAACGAGGGTAGAGCCGGGCGGTGCTGGAGCCGCCCGGCACCATGGTCACAAAACGACGCGCACCCACCGGGTGGTGCGCAGGGCGCCGCGATCCTGGTGGGGCGTGCCGAACGACCCGAGCCGGTACGAAGGCCTGGGGCCGTGGCGCAGCAAGGGCAAGGCCCCGTGCCGAACTCGGCGAACGGGCTGTATGACCTGAGCAGCAGGCACGCCCTCTTCGCGGTTACGCCGAGGCCGGTTCCACTGAGGCCTCGGTGTGCTGTTCGTGGTCAAGGGCTGCGGCCAGTTCTTCCGCGCTCAGGGGTGCCGCAGTGAGCTGCTTACGCGGGGGGCCGAGGGCGACGGCCAAGAGGACGCTGGGGCTGGCCAGTCTGGCCGGGGACCGCTCCATAGTCATGACGTCGGTGACGGCACGGGCAACGCGGCCAGATCCGGTTGAGGTGCGGATGAGGCGGTCCAGGAAGCGGGCGGTCAGGCGCTCGCTAGTCGTGGGCGGTGTGTCGCTGGCGCCTAGGTAGTGGATGTCCTGGCTGGTGGCCAGGTTCCAGGCGGTGTTGATGGGGCGGGCAATGGCCTGTTGGGCTTTCTGCGCGGACCCGCTGAGCGTGAGCCCCGCCGTGGTGATGATCTCGCGCAGGGCGAGGGCTCCCTGGGCGGCGACGGTCATGCCGTGGCCATAAACAGGGTTATACGCTGCGGCGGCGTCTCCGAGGACGACGAAGCCCTGCGGCCACTCCTGCGCGTTCTCGAAGAAGCGCCTTCGGTTGGATGTTGTGCGGGTGAGCGAGACATCGGTGAGAGGTTCGGCGTGGGTGAGAAGCTTGCCGACGATGGGGTCGCGCAGACCGAGGGCGAAGGGGATGAACGCCGCGGGGTCGCTGGTGGGTTCACCGCCGCGAGTCCCGGCGATGGTGACGAGCCACTTGCTGTCCTCGATCGGTGTGAGGGTCGCGGACTGACCTGGGCCGCTTCCACGCGGGTCTGCCTGGACATTGACGACGGGGTAGGTCTCGGCTCCGGGGGGTGCCTGGAAGGTGCGGCTGGCGTAGACGAGTCCGCTGTCGACGGTTTTCTCCGGGGTAGCGGGCAGGCCAAGCGCGGTGAGCCATGACGGGGCTCGGGAGCCGCGTCCGCTGGCGTCGATGACGAGGTTGGCCGGCACTGTACGTGTCTGTCCGTCGGCGGTGCGGAGACGTGCGCCTGTGACGTACCAGGGGGTGCCTGCGAGGCCGAGCATTTCGGTCTCTTCGAGGAGCGTGACGTGAGGGTGTGCCAGGACTTCGGAACGAATGGTGGCGTCAAGGAGGTCCCGGCTGCTGAGCAGGACGTGGTGGGACTCCTCGGACCAGCGACGGAACCACCCCTGGCTGGAGAAGCCGACCATGTTGGTGGGGATGGACAGGCGGTGCGCGCCTGCCGTCAGGAGACGGCCGGTGGTGCCGGGCAGCAGCTCCTCGATGGCCTTGGACCCGCCTGACCACAGCAAGTGGACGTGACGGCCCTGTGGGAGGCCTCGGCGGGGAGCCGACGCCTGGGGGACCCGGTCTCGTTCGACAATGATGATCCGGTCGGTGTACTTGCTGAGCGCGGCCGCAGCCAGCATTCCCGCGAGCCCTCCGCCGATGATGACGACCTGACGGTCAGGAATGTCGGAGCTGTCGAACATTGGTACCTGTTCCTGCTGCGGCTGCTTGGTGCCGGGCCGCGGCGACGATCGGTGAGTGCAGTGCGCGGGAGATCCGCACGAGGTTCTCGGTGCCACTGATGGTCAAGGGAGCAGGGATCTCGTCTGAGTCGTCATGGGTACCAGACAACAGCTCTTTGGTCTGCACCGCGGTGACGAGCATCGCGGCGTCGGCGAGATCCTGCGCGTTGGGTAGGCCCTGGTTCTGCGCCTGCCGGTAGGTGCGGTCACGGACGTCCCAGTCGAAGTGCTGGGCGAGCGCCAGCAGTCCGTCGTAGATGGCCATCTCACGGTGGGTGAGGCGTTCATCGAGCGAGGCGCGGCGGGGCAGTGACGCAGGGGGGCCGGGAGATACCGTGCGCAGCTCGCTCCACAGTGGCCGGAGCCGACGGTAGGAGGAAGCTGCCTGCAGACGGTCGGTGATCGCTTCGCCGAGCAGCGGCAGGACGAAGCCCACGCCGATCAGGAAGGCGGACAGGGACGCGAACACCACGGCCACATGTGAGCTCAGCTCGTCCCAGTCTCGGCCCGACCAACGGGCGAACACGGCGGCGAACTTCAAGGTGTCGTACACGAGGTTCATGGCGAAGCCCGCCACAAGCATCCAAACGCCACGCCGGAGCCAGCCGCTGATCTGCCGGGACCAGTGCAGGCACAGCACCATGGACACCACAACTGCCACGGTGTGGGCGGTGAGGTAGAGCACGATCATCTCGCGGATGTACGGAGTGCTCGCGTAGTAGGTGTCCAGGTCCCTCAGGCGCTCTTCCGACGCATCGCCGAGGACGAACAGGGTGACGATGGCGACAATGACACCGATGTAGATGCCCATGGTCCACCGCGCCCAGAAGCGCACGGACCCTGGCCTGCCCTGATCACCGCGCCAGGTGATGATCAGGACCAGACATGACCCGCAGAAGGCAATGAGCGTGGCGTACACGACCGGTGCGGCGACATTGGCGATGCCTGTGTAGCGGTTTACCGCCGCGATGCTGGCTGGCGCGGCCAGGACGAACACGGCCGCGGCGACCAGGAGCAGGCCACTGACCGCGCGCAGCAGGGCCGCGTCGGGGCTGCGCCAGTGCCGGATGGTGCCGGGGAGTTTGACGAGGAACGCTCCGAGCAGGATCGCCGCAGAGATGAAGAAGGCCAACTGATGCAAGGGTTACCGCCCCGGCCGGTAGCCGAGTGAGACCTCTATGCGGCCTTCGGGAACGTCTCGGCGTACGGAGCGTGCGCTGCCTCCAGGCAGCCATGCCCGGCATTTGGCGCCGAGACGCCGTCCGAATGCCTCGGCGTCGACTTCCTCGTCGTCATCCGTGTGTGCGCGGGCAGCGAACTTCAGCACGACCTCCTGCAGGTCAGCTTCCTCCGCGAGGAACCGAGCCGCGGCACGGGCCCGACCGCCGGTGGCGTGCCGGCACTGGCCTTCCCTCATGTGCCACAGCTCGTGGCCCAGGATCACGAGTTGATGGTCAGGGGCAGTGTTCTGCTCGATGGCGATGAGCTCCCGGTGGTCCTGGCTGACCCACATGCCGCTAGCCGTCCCCGGCGGGAACGCAACGATCCGGTACTCGATCGGCTTCCCGTGGAGGTCTTCAGCTCGCGCGCATATCGCGTCGAACAGTTCGGTTGGCTCAACGGTTCCGGGCAGATCCAGTCCAGACAGCAGCTGGCTGCAGAACTCCTTGATTGACTTTCCTCGACGCACTGGCCTGTTCCCCACCCTGGTTCTGACCGCGGCCCCTAGCTCCGCGGGTACTGTTCGCTCCGCTGCCCCTTGCCGGGTGCGGTCTGTGATACGGCCGTTGCGCCGTTGTGCTACGGCTGCGTGTTGCGGTCGATCATGTCGGTCGCGATAGCCGTCAGGAGATCGATTTGCTTCGGTGTGAGGTTCTTGACCTGCTCAGTGGGCATCCGTAGCGCGACCGTGGCTCCGAGCCGGTTCTCCATCTCCTTGATCTTGACCGTGCTCTCCAAGCTGGGGATCACCAACTCCAGCGCGATGCGCAGGGCCTTGGGAGCAGTAGCGGTCAAGTAGCCGTTACGCACCTGAAAGAAGTCCTCGATGCCAAGCAGGGAACGGCCGTTGGGAGCCTTGCTGTTGGCGACAGATGCGCTCAGCCCCTGTCGGGTGATCTGCCCGGCCTGCGCGATCTGCTCCCACGACACCTGAGTGCCCTCGCGGGAGAAGTGACTGGCCCCGCGGAACGGGCGCCGTCGCGTCTCGCGCAGATAGAGCAGCCGACGGATGACGCGGGCGTCGTACTCCTCGCCCCGACAGGGATGGCCCTTAAGGAGCGTCTTCACAACACTCTCCGGCTCACCCGTCCGGTCCGACAGGTCTGCGATGTCAAGCACCTCATCGCGGTTGAGTCGCGCTTCGTCGATCAGTGCGTCGACGCGGTGCACGGTCTCGGCAAGGGCGGTGTACCCATCGCTCACTGCTGAGGACTCCTGACTGGAACGGATATCGGCTGACTCACTCTGGTACGGAGACTAGCTCCTGACCTGCAGGAACAATAGATCACCGCAACCGTGATTTACGCAACCGCAAGCCCGCTTGACGGATCTAGAGAGGTCATAGCAAGATCCAAAGCGCAACAGGAGAGCACTCTCTGTCGATGGCAACGGAGCGCGCCTAGGCCATGCCAGTGGGTGATGTGCACAGGTCAACGGACTACGCCGTCGCGCCACGCGCCCCCTTCACTTCGGGGCGATACCCGGCCCTCCTGCAGCATCCGCGCCGCCACGACGAGGAGTGCCGATCATTCATGCAGTCGACCACCTCAACACCCCCATCACCTTCCACTCTGGGGCGACATACCACCCACCCCTCCCCTCCTGCCTGCCAGTCAGCGCACTTCTACATCTCGAACTAGAGCTCGAATTCGCGTCACTTGAGGGGGCTGCCTAACCATGACGATCTCCAGCGCTACGCCTCGACTCCGGCCCTCCAGTCTGCGATCACTCATAGCTGGACAGGACCCCGACGTACAGCAGGCGCCCGACACGGAAAGATCCGCCGAGTTCCGCCTAGGCCCCGAGCACAGCGCAGCCGACGCCGTACAGCGCGCCCACGGCTTCGCCGCGGCGGTGATGCCAGCACTACTTGCCACGTCCCCCGAAGCTACGAGGGCGGGTCAGTCGGCGCTCGCAGTCCTCACCGAACTCATCGACATCACCGCGCGGCACCGCGCCAGCGTCGACCTGGCAGGCCGGATCTCATGCGACGGCGAGCACGTCTTGCTCACCGTCGGCGAGATGGACCGGCCGCTACCCGCCCCGGAGGAGGAACCGGGCCTGTTCCTCGTGCACCGCCTGGCAGACGACGTCGGGCAGCACCGCGGTGACGAAGCTGGGCATGCGACGTGGGCATCCGTACCACTTCGGGGCTGACAGACGGGACCAGGTCGCGATCGCCCGCATGCCGATCTGCGTCTACTGCCCCGATCCGACAAGTGCCCTGCTCGGCGGACGGCATGCAGGGCGGGGCGCCTGGGCCCCCTGGAGGCATGACCCAGTGCAGGTCAGCCGACCCATCCCATGTCGGGGACTGGCACGACTTGCGCCCTGCACTATGCACACGGCCCATAACCCGGCCCCGAAGGCCGCGAGTAGCCCATCTAGCCACGGCACCGAGTTGTCCGCATACTGCGTCGACACAGCGAGCACGTCCTCGTGCACATCGTCGGGAGATCCCGCATGACGGGTCGGCCTGGTCGGCAAGGACCACCTGCATCTCGCCCCCATGATCGGCTGACTACACGGCACGACGGCCGGTCAGGGAACGTGTGTACCCGTGGATACCCTTAGTCAGCGGAGCGTCTCGGCCCCCAGTAGTCCGGGCCACCACCCCGCCACTCGATCAACGAGGACACCCCGACCTCCGAGTCGTCCAGCTCCAGCCCAGCCCGGCGCAGAAACTCCACTAGGTCGAACAGATTCATTGCGAGGCCGACCGCTTCGCCGTGCACGGTCACCCGACGCCCGCCATCACCAAGCGGCGGATGGACGATCACGGGCCTATGGGGAGACATGACTCCAGGATCATCCGGGCCGCGAACTCGCGCATCTGGACTGCAGGCCCGACTACTTGCCCCGCTAAGGCACCGAGAGTGCGAGCTGCCCCACTCTTGAGGGAAATGCTGCCCACCTGGCCGACAACTACAACTTCGCGCACCTACGCAAGATCGCGACCTAGCACCAGGGAGCCCTCACAGACCCCCGCCCCCCACGAGCACGACCGGGTAGCCAAGCAGCTGACACTCAAGTACCACGACAAGTTCACCAAGATCGCTGCCGCGGGCGCGCCCCCCACTCTGGGCATGCCTGCCGCGCTTTGAGCCAGGGCCGTCCTGATCCTGGCCGACGCGGAGCGCGACCCCTTCGCCCCTACAGGCCCGCGAGCGGGAGTCAGATCAAATGTCCGATCACTCAAACTTCTGTTGAGACAGCACAACACTTGCCGTTTCGGAAAGGGCGAGCACCCGTCTCCCGAGGGCCGCTGCAAGCCCAAGGCTGAGGCCGGGCGCCCGACTCTGGCCATTGAACGTGCTCCAGAACAAAGCCACCAGCGCGGATTGGGGATCGGCTTAAGGATCAATCCGGTCGCGCGGTCGACCCGCGCGAGCAGATGTCAGGAGAAAGCCCGTCCGTAGCAAATCGCGGCCTGGCGCAGGTTGGAGCCTGAATTCTGGAGACACCTTCACCAGAGAAGCCAACCTATGACACAGACCGACGCTGACATGTGACGCACATCACGCATCATGTCCATATGCTGGACGCTCCCAGGTCGGGCTGATGTACCTGCATGGCGAAGCCCTCGCCCCGCCCGCGCCTCCTGGGGCCTGACGAGCTCAGGCGCTCGTTGGTATTGTGCTGGGCAAAGTGAAGCCACGGCTATGCAGGCACGGAGCAAGATCAGAAATATCCGTAGCCATCAAAGTAGCCATGGAGATGGCCATCCTGCATGTTCACGCAGGTGAGAGCGCTGCGGTGACTCTCCCCGGCGTACAGGCCGACTCGTCCGCCGCCTTATCGGTCCCACCATCCCACCGGTCCGGCCACAGGCCCCGGAGGATGAGGCCGCACGGTACGCGGCCGGAGGGAAAAGCCATGGCACCGTCGTCGGCCCGCTGGCTAGGCTCCGCTCCGCGGCGGCGCTCGTGTCGTGCGCGTTTGACCACGGGGAGTTGGATGTCCAGCGCGAAGATGCGTGCCGATGAGCTCGACATCGACGCGGACCTGGTCCGTCGGCTGGTCGCGGCGCAGTTTCCGGAGTGGGCGGAACTCCCCGTCACCCGCGTCGAGTCCGCCGGTACCGACAACGCCATGTATCGGCTGGGGGACGGTATGGCCGTACGCCTGCCCCGGCTTCCCGGCGAGGCGCGGCAGGTCGACAAGGAGCAGCGGTGGTTGCCGTATCTGGCGCCGCATCTTCCGCTGGCCGTGCCGGTTCCCCTGGGGCAGGGGGTTCCCGGTGAGGGTTATCCGCTGCCGTGGTCGGTCTTCGAGTGGCTTGAGGGTGTGAACGTGTACGACGAGCCGCTTGTCGATATGGCGCCTGCGGCGGTCGAGTTGGGGCGGTTCGCGGCCGTGCTGCGGAGGGTCGACGCCACGGGTGGTCCAGTGTCGTATCGGGGCGAGCCGGTGCGGGCGGGCGATGAGGGCGTGCGGGCCGCCATTCTGGACCTGGGGGCGGACGGCACGGTGGACGCGGAGGCTGCCACCGCGGCTTGGGAGGACGTACTACGGCTTCCGCAGTGGGGCGGGGAGCCGGTCTGGGTGCACGGTGACCTGTTGCCGGGCAATCTGCTGGCCCGTGGCGGCAGGCTCAGCGCGGTCATCGACTTCGGTTGTCTCGGGGTCGGCGATCCGGCGTGCGACATGATGGCCGCCTGGACGCTGTTCCCGGCCGGGACCCGCGAACTGTTCCGCGCCGCCGCCGAGGTGGACGACGCGACATGGGCGCGGGGGCGGGGCTGGGCGCTGCGCTTCGGGCTCGTGGCCGAGCACCACTACCGCGTCACGAATCCGGTGCTGGCGGCGGTGGGCCACCGTGCGGTGCGCGAGGCGCTCGATGAGTACGAGAAGGCGGCGGGCTGAGGCGGACGTCCTCGTCCGCCCCGGCACACCGACTCCCCGGCGCCACCGCGAAGAAGAAGGCGGCGGTGCCGGGGTCTTGCGGAACTACTTGGCGAGGTGGCCGCGCAGGTCGTCCAGGACCTCGTTGGCCGCGGTGACGCCGAGGCCCAGGTACCAGGTCTCGTCCGCGACGTTCACGGCCTGGCCGTTCTTGACCGCGGGGAGCTTCTTCCAGAGGGGGTTGCCCTCGGCGGTGGCGCGGTCGGTCTGCTTGGCGTCGCCGTAGACGCCTGTGAAGATCCAGTCCGCGTCGGCCTCGTCGATCTTCTCCGGGCTGACCTCGGTGGCGAGGTCGTTGACCTGCTGGTTCTTGGGGCGCGGCACGCCGACGTCCTCAAGGATGATGCCGATGAACGAGGCCTTCGCGTACAGGCGGATCATGCCCGGCAGGTAGCGCAGCATCGTGACGGACGGCTTCTTCTCGCCGAGGTCATCGCCGAGCTTCGCCGCCTTCGTCTCGTACGCGTCGAGCTTGGCCTTGGCCTCCTTGGTGCGGTCCAGCGCGGCCGCGTTGAGGAGGTAGTTCTCCTTCCAGGTGAAGCCCGGGCGGATGGAGAACACGGTCGGCGCGATCTTGGAGAGCTTCGGGTAGAGCTTGGCTGCGCGCAGCTCGCTGCCGAGGATCAGGTCCGGCTTGAGGTTGTTGATCGCTTCCAGGTTGAGCGAGTTGATCGTGCCTACGCTCTTGGGGTTCCCGGCGTCCTTCTTCAGGTACTCGGGGATGCCGTCGTCACCCTCAGTGGGGGCGTAGCCGACCGGCTTGATGCCGAGCGAGACGACGTTGTCGAGCTCGCCGACGTCCAGGACGACGACCCGCTTCGGCTGGGCCTTGAGCTCGGTCTTGCCCATGGCGTGCTCGATGGTCCGGGGGAACTCGCCGTCCTTGGCGGTGGTGCCCATCTTCGCCGTCTGCTCGGCCGCCTTGGTGAAGTCGTCGCCGCCCTGGGCGACGGACTTGCTGCCACTGCCGGTCGACGACTTGTCCGACCCGCCGTCGTCGCTCGAGCACGCCCCGAGGACGAGTGCGCCGGCTGCGGCGAGGGCGACGGCTGCGGTGCCGCGGCGTCGTATGGACATCAGTGCTCCAGGGGTCACGAGTCGTGCTTGGTTGGTGCTTGGGTGGCGCTGGGTTGGTGCTCAGACGGCGCCAGGCGGCGCTTAGGTGTGCCTTACCTTAGTGGCTCCCGTCTCGTCCAGCACAGCCACCCCCCACCCCTCAGGCGAATCGGGACATCGCCACCCTTTGGTGTGAAGTGAGCGGCGCCCGATGCCACGGCAGCGCGTACGAAAACTACCTTCGTCGCCGGAGGTGACCTCTCGATGACGGTCTGTACGGAGCTCAGCGCGACAGGCGCGACAGGCGAGACAGGTGCGACAAGTACGGCAGGCGCGGCAGGCGCAACAAGTGCGACAGGTGCGGAGTTCACCATCGCCGCGGACGGGTCCTACGCCGCCCGGCTGGCGCGCGAGCACGCCACCGGCGACGCCTGGCGAGCCGAGCGGTGGACCCTGGACGGCCCCGAGCCCTACGCGGTGCCGCTCCCGCTCGACCAGCCGGAAGAGCCCGGCACCGGCGTACTGCCGATGACCGACGGCCGGGTGCTCATCCACCGCGCGGTGGACGGGCGGCAGATGTTCTCGCTGCTCTACCCGACGGGCCCCGGCACCGGCGAACTGCCGCTCGGCGCCATGGAGTGCGCGGCGCTGCGCCTGCTGCCGCCGTCGCCCTGCGGCTCGCGCGCCTATGCCCTGGCGGTAGGGGAACACACCACCGCCCTGTGGCTGGTGGCGGGCGGCGCCTTCGGGCCCGAGCTGGTCGCGGAGGTGCCCGGGCGCTGCTCGGGCGGCGTCTGGCTGGACCGTACGGGACGGATGCTCGCCCTGGACCGCGAGGACGAGGGCCGGACGAAGGCGGTCGCCGTCGACCTGGAGCGGGGCGGCGAGATGACGCCGCTGCTGCAGATCGCCGAGGACAGCGACGACCGGCTGCTGCTCGCGGACCCGGGCAGCGGGCTGATCCTGGTCCGCTCCGACGCGCCCGGGCACGACCGGCTCGGCTGGGGGGTCCTGGGCAGCACGCTGCCGGTGCGTTTCCCGGACGCGCTGCGGATCGCGGACTGCGCGGTGGCGCCGTTCGCCATACAGCCCGGGCAGCTGCTGACCCCGGAGCAGTGCGCGGTGGCGTTGCGCGTCGACGGCGCGGCGGGCACCTGGGTCGCGCTGTGGCGACCCGGCCAGCGGCAGCCGCAGCACCTCGCGGCACCGGAGGGCTGGCTGGCCGGGAGCGGCCGGTGGACGGCCGACGGGGTCCTCCAACTCCCCTACTCCACCGAGGCCGTGCCGTGCGGTGTCGCCCGGCTGACCCCGCCCCCCGCGGCGCCCGCCGAACCAGTCCCCGAACCGTCCCCCGAACCACCGAGAGCGGCTGCTCAGCGTCCGGTTCCCTTGCAGCAGGCGCCACTCACCGGGCGGGTGACGGCCGGTTAGAATCACCCGGCTGTCGTACGACGATCTTCTTTACGGGGTGACCTTTCCGATGACCGAGAGCAGCACTGTCCCGATGGAGCTGGACACACCGAACACGCGGGACGCGTGGGACATGCCGGACGCGCCCGCCGGGCACGGCAAGCACCGCGGCCCCGCCGCCGCCCAGGAGGNCCCGCCCCCACCCCCGCATCGGAATCCGCACCGGAGTCCGCATCCGCGGGAAGCTGCGGCTACCCGTGCTTCAGGCCCAGCACCTCCGCCGCCGCGAACGTCTCGTTCGGCGGACGGTCCGCGTAGTACGGAGTAATCAGCTCGTCCAGCTCGGCGTGGCTGAACACGCCCTTCGCGGTGTCGAACTTCGCCGCCACCCTGGGCCGTTCCACGATCGCCACCATGCCGCCGTGCACCACCATCAGCTGCCCGTTGACCCGGCCGGCGGCCGGTGAGGCGAGATAGCCGACCAGCGGCGCGACATGCTCGGGCGCCAGCGGGTCGAGCTCGTCGCCGACCGGCTCCTGGAAACCCTCGAAGACGTCCTCGGTCATCCGGGTCCTGGCCCGTGGGCAGATCGCGTTGGCCGTCACACCGTACTTGCCGAGCGCCAGCGCGGTGGAGGTCGTCAGACCCACGATGCCGCCCTTGGCCGCCGCGTAGTTGGGCTGCCCCGCGGAGCCCGCGAGGAACGCCTCGGACGAGGTGTTCACGATCCGGCCGTAGACCGGCCCGCCCGCCGCCTTGCTCCGCTCCCGCCAGTGCGCCGACGCGAAGTGGGTCGTGTTGAAGTGGCCCTTGAGGTGGACGCGGATCACCGAGTCCCACTCGTCCTCACTCATCGAGAAGACCATCCGGTCCCGCAGAATGCCCGCGTTGTTGACCAGGATGTCCAGCTTTCCGTACGTGTCCACCGCCAACCGCACCAGTGCGCGGGCCTGTTCGTGGTCGGCGACATCGCCCAGGTGCGCGACGGCCTGCCCGCCGGCGGCCCGGATCTCGGCCGCGACCTCATCGGCGGGGCCCTGGGAAGCCTCCCCCGAACCGTCTCGGCCCGGCTTCCCGAAGTCGTTGACGACGACGCTCGCGCCGAGCCGGGCCAGCTCGACCGCCTCGGCGCGGCCGAGCCCACGGCCCGCACCGGTGACGATCGCGGACAAGCCCTCCAGCGGCTGTGACATGGATAGATCCCCTCAGCTGACGGTCCGGGTTCAGAGCTCGATGCGAGTTCTCGTCTCGATGCTGGTTCAGATCTCGATGCTGGTTCAGATCTCGATGCTGGTTCAGATCTCGATGCAGGTACGGAGCGCGTCCCCGGTCCGCATCTGGTCGAGCGCCTCGTTGATCTCGCCGAGTTGTACACGGTGCGTGATCAGGCCCGCCAGGTCGATCCGGCCCGCCCGCCACAGGGCGATGGCCCGTTCGTACGAGGTGAGGACGTCCCCGCCGCCGTACAGCGAGGGCAGGATGCGCTTCTCGTCGAAGAACAGCTCGAACATGTTGAGTTGGAGGAAGTCGTCCATGGCGCCCGCGCCGACCACGCACAGGGTCCCGCCGCGCCTGGTCGTCTCGTACGCGGTCCTGGTGGTGGCCGACTTGCCGACGACCTCGAAGACGTAGTCGAAGCCCTCGCCCGCGGTGATCCGCTGCTTGGCGTCGGCCAGGTCGTCCGGCGCCACCGCCTCCGTCGCGCCGAACCTAAGCGCCGCCTCGCGCCGCGATGCCACCGGGTCGACGGCGACGATCTGGGCCGCGCCCTTGAGTCTGGCGCCCTGGATCGCGGAGATCCCGACGCCCCCGCAGCCGATGACGGCCACCGACGAACCAGCCGCCACGTCCGCGGTGTTGATGGCGGCACCGAGCCCGGTGGTCACCCCGCAGCCGATCAGCGCGGCGATGTCGAACGGCACGTCGTCCGGGATCGGTACCGCGCACCCCGCCGCGACCACGACCTCCTCGGTGAAGGTGCCGGTGCCCGCGAAGCCGAAGACATCACCGCCGGGGCGCTTGAAGTTGGGCGTGCCCGCGTTCATGAACCCGGCCAGACACAGCTGGGTCTGGCCGCGCTTGCAGGCGGGGCAGCTGCCGCACGGGGGCAGCCAGCACACCAGCACCCGGTCGCCCGGACTGAGCCCGGTCACCCCGTCACCGACGTCGAGCACCTCGCCCGCGCCCTCGTGCCCGGGGATGAAGGGGGCGGGCTGCGGCAGTACGCCATTCATCGCGGAGATGTCCGAGTGGCACAGGCCGGTGGCCCTGACGCGTATCTTCACCTTGCCGGGACCAAAGCCCACCGTCTCGACGTCGTCGAGTACTTCGAGCTTGTCCTGCCCAATCTCGTGCAGTACGGCTGCGCGCACGGTACGGCTCCCCTCGGAGGTATTCGGAGGTATTCAGCTCATTCGGCTCGTTCGGCTCGGATATCCACGGCTTGTGTCCGGCTCAGGAGATGTCCGGCTCAGGAGTGCTCGACGGTCGTGTCGGCCAGCACCGGCGCGTCGTCCCGCTCCACCGCCGTGACCGAGACCTGGATCGTGCCGCCGTCCTGCCGCCACATCCGGACCCGCAGGGTCTCGCCGGGGTAGACCACCCCGGCGAAACGCGTGGTGTAGCCGCGCACCCGGGAGACATCGCCACCGAGTGCCGCGTCCACCACGGCCTTCAGCGTCATGCCGTACGAGCACAGCCCGTGCAGGATCGGCCGGTCGAACCCGGCGAGCTTGGCGAACTCGGGGTCGGCGTGCAGCGGGTTCCAGTCGCCGGAGAGGCGGTAGAGGAGCGCCTGCTCCTCGCGGATGGGCTTCTCCACCTCGATGTCCGGTGCGCGGTCCGGGAGTTCGGTGCGTACGGACGGGCCGCGCTCGCCGCCGAAGCCGCCCTCGCCGCGGACGAAGATCTGGGTGTCGCAGGTCCACAGCGGGCCGTCGTCGTCCGCGACATCGGAGCGCATCACGATGACTGCGGCCTTGCCCTTGTCGTATACGGCCGGAATCGTCGACGTCTGAACGGCCTTGCCCTGGACTGGGATCGGCCGGTGCAGCGTCACCGTCTGGCCGCCGTGCAGCACATGTGCGAGGTTCACGTCGATACCGGGCGCGGAGAGCCCACCGGCCACCGCCATCCCGCCGCCCGCGACCGTGGCGAAGCTGGGCAGCACCTGCAGCCGGGACTCAAGTGTGTAGCGCAGCTCGTCGGGGTCGGTCGCGGGCACGCCCGCGCCAAGGCCCAGGTGGTAGAGCTGGATGTCCTTGTGACCCCAGGCGATGTCGGTGCTGCGGGGCTCGGCGGCGACGGCCTTTGCGGCATCAATGGGCATAGGGACGCGGCTCCTTGCGCTGCTGACGGCTGCTTGCGGGTGCTGCTTACGGCGTGCTGCTGCGTACGTGGAAAGACCTCGGTGCGGCCGTCCGCACCGTCGGCCGCACCGAGGTCGTATCTGACCGGCGGGAACCACCGTTCCGGACGTTCTAGAACGCGTTCTAGGCCGGTGATCCCATGTATAACGCAGCCCCCAGCACTTGTGAAGACTCCTGACGCAATGTCAGATCAGGCCGTCACCGACTGGGAGCCGCGCTGGTCGAGCACCGTCAGGCCGAGTGCGTCAGACGGTCGTCGCTATCCAGCCGACCGTCTCGGTGATGTGCCTGCCGTCCGAGAGGGCCTTACCTCCGCCCACCAGCTCGTTGAAGCGGATCAGGAACCCCTGAGGCGTGACTTCGGCGATGCGGATGCCCGGGGTTTCCTGGCCGTTGAACGTCTGGACCATCGGGATCACGTTCACCTTCGACCCGGCGGGGAAAGGCGTCGGGAAGGTCACCTGGGTGAACGAAGAGGTGTTTCCACCCTTGAGTTCCGTGTCCGACCTGGAGTCGAGTTCCAGGCTGCCAGTCTGAATGATGGCCATGCGAAACGCTCCTACACGTAGGGGACACTTGCCGTACCTCGGGACACTTTGCCGCCCCTCGGGGTCAGGACAGTATTCGTTGCGACACGGAGAGCAACAGTCTGAATTCCCGCCATATAACGGGCCCGCCGTACGCTAGGGCCGTGGATGAGATGCCGCACGATCACCGGCCGGGAAAGTCCGTGAGAGTTCTCCTGGCGGAGGACCCGGGCATGACGCGGGGCGGCCTCGCCCTGCTACTCGGCATGGAGCCGGACATCGAGGTCGTCGCCCAGGTCGGCGCGGGCGACAAGATCGTGGACGCGGCGCTCACCGCGCGCCCCGACGTGGCGCTGCTCGACGTCGAGTTGCCGGGCCGCAGCGGCCTGGACGCGGCGGCCGAGCTACGGGACGAGTGCCCCGACTGCCGGGTGCTGATCCTCACCACCTTCGGACGGCCCGGATATCTGCGCCGCGCGATGGAGGTCGGCGCGGTGGGCCTCCTGGTGAAGGACGGCCCGGTGGAGGAGCTGGCCGGGGCGATCCGGCGGGCGCTGTGCGGCGAGACGGTCATCGACCCGGCACTCGAAGCGACCGCGCTGAGCTCGGCGCCCAGCCCTCTCACCGAGCGCGAGTGCGATGTCCTCAGCGCATCGGAGGACGACGGCGCGACGGTCGCCGACATCGCGGCCAAGCTGCGGCTGTCGGAGTCGACCGTAGACGCCTCGCTGTCGTCGGCGATCGGCAAGACCGGCACCCGCGACCGAAGGGAGGCGGTACGGGAGGCCCACCAGCGGGGCTGGCTCTGACGGGCCGCGCTTCGATTGGCACGTCGGTCAGTCTGTCTTCACCGTCCTCGCCTTGCCCTGCGCGTCGTAGAGCCGGATGGCCACGAGGCGGTCGTTGCCCGTCAGGTGGTCGAGGCCCATCGTGAACCACTGGTCCTTGACCCCGGCCACACGCGTCAGCGGTGTCTCGACGGTCTTTGCGTTGCCCCCCTCGGTGTCGTCGTACTCGTACACGACGCGCTTCACCCGCAGACCGACGTGGCCCACGATCACCGGCCTTCCGTTCACCGTCATCTCGCCCGACTGGAAGCCCATGCCGTCGCTGCCGAGGCCGTCTTCGTCCGCGAAGCCGCTCATCAGCGGTTTCCTCTGGCCCGTACCGTCCCCGGCCCCGGCGGCGACCACCACGTACCAAGCCACCCCGAGCTCCGGTACCGGATCGGCCTGCCGCGCCTCCCACACCCCGGCCTCGATCATCCGCTCCTTCTGCTCGCGGGCTTCGGACTTGCTCAGCGGCGCACCCCAGACCTCCACCTCGAACGCGCCGAGCTCGGTGCGCTGCGGCACATACACATGCCGCTGGTCCGCCGTCTTCTGCTGCACCGCCGGACGCGCCTCCTCGCGCCCCTCCACCATGGCGGAGGCCAGCGACCCCGCGGAGCCCGCGATCACCAGCGCCGCCACGGCCCCGACCACCCAGCGGCGTGCCTTGCGCCGCCTGCCGCCGCGGATGACCGCCTGGTACGGGGCTATACCGACCTCGACCTCGTCCGCCGCGTCCGCGAGCCGGAGGGCGATGTCGTGGTGCGCCGTGTCCTGTTCCCTGGTCATTACCTCACCCCTCGGCTTCCGACCTTCTCGGTCAGTGCGGGTATGGCCCGCAGCTTGGCGATCCCCTTGGCGGCGTTGCTCTTCACGGTGCCCACCGAGCAGCCCATGGCCTCGGCGGTCTGGGTCTCACTCAGGTCCTCCCAGTACCGCAGCACCACCGCTTCCCGCTGGCGCGCCGGAAGTTGCGCGAGGCCCCGCAGCAGCGCGGCCCGGTCATCGGCCTGCGCCATCCGGTCGCCGCGCTCAGGTGTGTCCAGTACCGGTGCCGAGTCCTGCAGCGACAGGAACTCCTTGAGCTTTCTGCGGTGTCTGCGCGCATGGGCGTTGACCATGATGCGTCGCACGTACGCGTCCGGATCACCGGCGGCGCTCACCTTCCGCCAGGACACATACGTCCGCTCCAAGGACGACTGCACCAGGTCCTCGGCGGCGTGCTGCTCCCCCGTAAGAAGAAAGGCCGTACGCATCAGCTGTGACCAGCGGCTCCTGACGAACCCCTGGAACTCCTCGTCCAAGGACTGCTTTCGCTCCCCCATGAGTACCTCCTCGCATATTGGAGTCCATGGGGGACCGAAACCGTTGCCTCAGCGCTGAGGCTTGCTCCGCGGCATCCACGCCAGCGTCAGCAGCGCACCGAAGAGCAGGATCGCCCCACTCGTACGGAACGCCATCGCATAGCCGGAGGTCAGCGCCTCGGCCGTGTCCACGCCACCGGTCACCGCCGCCGCGACCGTGGAGAGCACCGCGAGACCGAGCGCGCCGCCCATCGTGCGGGAGGTGTTGATCAGGCCGGAGACCAGGCCCGCGTCGGACGGGTCCGCGCCCGATGTGGCGAGCGAGGCGAGCGGTGTCGCGGCGAGGCCGGCGCCCAGCATCATCAGGATGCCGGGCAGCATGATCGAGGTGACGTACGTCCCGTCGGCGGTCATCGTCGACTGCCAGCCGAAGCCGGACGCGGACACCAGCATGCCGATCAGCGAGACGTTCTTGGCGCCGAGCCGCGGCATCAGCCGCGGGGCGAGCTTGGAGCCCACGATCACGGTCAGAGAGGACGGAACGAGCGCGAGCCCGGCCTCCAGCGGTGAGTAGTCGAGTACGTTCTGCGCGTAGAGGGTCATGAACATCCACATGGCGAACATGGCGCCGCCGCAGATCAACATGGAGACGTTGGCGGCCGACACGGACCGCACCCGGAACAGCTTCAACGGCATCAGCGGCACCCTCGTACGCGCCTCGACCGCCAGGAACGACCCGAGCAGGACCAGCCCGGCGGACAGCGGCACCAGCGTCGCGGGCGCCGTCCAGCCCTCGGACTCGGTCTGCACGATGCCGTACGCCAAGGTGGCCAGGCCGCCCGTGACCAGCAGAGCGCCCGGCAGGTCGAGGCGGTGTCCGCCGCCCGCCCGGCTCTCGCTGATCCACAGCGCCGCGGCGATCAGGACCAGCGCGCCGATCGGCACGTTGATCAGCAGCACCCAGCGCCACGACAGCAGATCGGTGAGCGCGCCGCCGACCAGCCCGCCGGCCGCCCCGCCACCGGCGCCCACCGCGGTCCAGGTCCCTATCGCCCGTACCCGGGCGGGCCCCTCCGGCACCGCCGACGTGAGGATCGTCAGGGTCGAAGGCGCCAACACCGCCGCGCCCAGGCCCTGTACCGCCCGCGCCACCAGCAGCTGCCATTCGGCCTGCGCGAGCCCGCCCGCGAGCGAGGCGGCCGTGAACAGCCCGAGTCCGACCAGGAACATCCGCTTACGCCCGAAGAGGTCGCCGGCCCGGCCGCCGAGCAGCATGAATCCGGCGAAGGCGATCGAGTAGGCGTTGACCACCCACTGCAGGCCGATCGCGCTCATCTGCAGGTCGGCGCGCATGGAGGGCAGCGCGGTGTTCACCACCGACACGTCCAGTACGACGAGGAACTGGCCTGCGCAGGCGGCCAGGACCACGGCCCACGTCGGTACGGACTTCTTCTCGGCGGCGGGTAGGTAAGTGTCGGAGGGGGCTTGGACCATGACGGTCATGGTCTCAGGCGAGACTCAAGCGACGCATCGGGGTTTCGATGCATCGGCCGTAGGTCGCTGGGCTTAGGACTCTTCCCCCACCCCGCCCCCTCCCGAAAGGCCTCAACCGACCAGCCGGGCTCTCAAGAGATGCCCTCAAACACCGGACCGACTGGAGGTTGCGGACGGCCTCCGCAGCAGCGTGACCACCGCCGCCCCGCCCAGGCCGATGTTGTGCGCGAGGCCCACCCGTGCCCCCGGCACCTGTCGCTCCCCTGCCGTGCCGCGTAGTTGCCAGGTCAGTTCGGCGGCCTGGGCGAGCCCGGTCGCGCCGAGTGGATGGCCCTTGGAGATCAGGCCGCCGGAGGGGTTGACCACCCAGCGGCCGCCGTAGGTCGTCGCGCCGGACTCCACGAGCTTGCCGGACTCGCCGTCCGCGCACATGCCGAGCGCCTCGTACGTCAGGAGCTCGTTGATCGAGAAGCAGTCGTGCAGTTCGATCACGTCCACGTCTTCGATGCCGAGGCCGGACGCCTCGTACACCTGCGCCGCCGCGGCTCTCGACATCGGCTTCCCAACGACGTCGATACAGGACCCGGAGTCGAAGGACTCCGGGGTGTCGGTGGTCATCGCCTGCGCGGCGATCTCCACGGCGCGGTCCGCGAGACCGTGCCGCTCCACGAAGCGCTCCGACACCACCACGGCGGCGGCCGAGCCGTCCGATGTCGGCGAGCACTGGAGCTTGGTCAGCGGACGGTGGATGGTCTTCGCGGCGAGGATCTCGTCGACCGAGTACACGTCCTGGAACTGGGCGTACGGATTGTGCGCCGAGTGCCGGTGGTTCTTGGCGCCGACGGCCGCGAGCTGCGCCTCGGTGGTGCCGTACAGCTCCGTGTGCTCGCGGGCCGCGTCGCCGAAGATCTGCGCGGTGGGCGGGGTCATCTCGAAGCCGTGCCGGGCGGCCATGATCCCGTAGTGCCGGGCGACCGGTGAGGTCTTGAAGTCTCCGCCGTCGGACCCGCCGCCGAGCGCCCCCCGCGCCATCTTCTCGAAGCCGAGCGCCAGTACGCAGTCGTTCAGTCCGCCCTCGACGAACTGCCGGGCCATCATCAGCGCGGTGGAGGCGGTCGCGCAGTTGTTGTTGACGTTGTAGACGGGTACGCCGCTCAGCCCGAGTTCGTACACCGCGCGCTGCCCGGCCGTGGAGGCCTGGAAGCAGTACCCGACGGGCACCTGCTCCACCAGGTCGTACGAGATCCCGGCGTCCGCAAGGGCCTTGGTCCCGGCCTCCTTGGCCATGTCCCAGTACTGCCAGTCGCGCGACTCGGGCTTCTCGAACTTCGTCATGCCGACACCGACGATGTAGCTCTTCACCGCTACCACTCCACTCGACTCCTTCAGTCCCTGGGCAGGCCGAGCAGGCGCTCGGCGACGACATTCAGCTGCACCTGCGTGGTGCCGCCCGCGATGGTCAGACAGCGGGAGAGCAGGAACCCGTGCACCGCCCGCTCCCCGGCCCCTTCGCGCACCGCGCCCGCAGGGCCGAGCAGTTCCAGGGCCAGTTCGGCGACCTTCTGCTGGTGCGGGGTCTGTACGAGCTTGCGTACGGATGCGCCGGCGCCCGGTTCGGCGCCCGCCACCTGCCGCAGGGTCGTCCGCAGCCCGATACAGGCGAGCGCGTGCGCCTCCGCGACGAGCGCGCCGATCCGCGCGCGGTACGCACCGTCCAGCTCACCCGCCCGTGCGAGCAGCGCCTCCAGCCCCGTGTCAAAGGTCAACTGGTCTGCCATATGGACGCGTTCGTTGCCGAGAGTGTGACGGGCGACCTTCCAGCCGTTGTTCAGCTCGCCGACCACGGCGTCGGCCGGGAGGAGCACGTCGTCGAAGTAGACCTCGTTGAAGAGGGAGTCCCCGGTGATCTCCTTGAGCGGCCGGATGTCGATGCCCGGAGTGTTCTTCATGTCCAGGACGAAGTACGTGAGGCCCTGGTGCTTGGGGGCGTCCGGGTCGGTCCTGGCGAGCAGGATCCCGTAGTCGGCCCACTGGGCGGCGCTGGTCCACACCTTCTGCCCGTTGATCCGCCAGCCCTCGGGGACGCGTTCCGCCTTGGTCCGCAGCGAGGCCAGGTCCGACCCGGCGCCCGGCTCGCTGAACAGCTGGCACCACAGCACCTCGCCCCGCAGCGTGGGCCCGATGAACCGGTCCCGCTGCTCTGCACTCCCGTACGCGATGAGCGAGGGCACCACCCAGGTGGCGATGCCCAGTTCGCTGAGCTTGACCCCGGCCGCCGCCAACTCCCGCTGGACGGCCAGCTGCTGGAGCGGTCCGGCGCCGAGTCCGTACGGTTCGGGGAGGTGCGGGGCCGCGTAGCCGGTGGGGGCGAGGGTACGGCGCACCGCCCCCGGGTCCAACCCCCGGACGGTGGCGATCACTTCTCTGGCCTCGCGCCGGTACGCGTCGGCCGCCTCCGGGAGTTCGAGGCGCAGCTCCCTGCGCGTGCCGCTCTCGGCGAGCCGTACGGCCCGCAGCCGATGGGTGTCACCGGCGCCGAGCAGTTGCCTGGCGACGACGGCCCGGCGCAGGTACAGATGGGCGTCGTGCTCCCACGTGAAGCCGATCCCGCCGAGTATCTGGATGCAGTCCTTGGCGCAGCTGTACGCGGCGTCGAGCGCCGTGGCTCCGGCGAGCGAGGCGACCAGGCCCCGTACGTCGGGCGCGTCAGCGGGCGCGTCACCGGACCCGCCAGCGGACGCCTCATCGGGCACGCCATCGGACCCGCCATTGGGCCCGCCATCGGCCGCCCTGGCGGCGTCCCAGGCCAGCGCCCGCGCCTGTTCGACCCGTACGAGCATGTCCGCGCAGAGGTGCTTGATCCCCTGGAACTGCCCGATGGGCCGCCCGAACTGCTCCCGCACCTTGGCGTATTCGGCGGCGGTGTGCAGCGCCCAGCCCGCCGTACCGCACGCGTCGGCGGCGAAGAGGACGGCCGCGAGGTCGCGTACGTACCCGGAGTCGACGTCCAGCACCCGGCTCCGCGGCACCTGGACCCCGTCGGCCGTCACCTCGGCGGTGGGCCGGGTCGGATCGGCGCTGTCGTGCGTCCGTACGGTAAGCGCGGCCGCGTCGACGGCGACCCAGAGCGTTCCGGCCGCCGACTCGGCCGCGACCAGCAGCAGATCGGCCTCGGCGCCGGACAGCACGGGGGGCGCGGCGCCGTCCAGTACGTAGCCGTCCTCGGCCGCCACCGCCGTCAGCGTCCCGGCGCCGAGCGCGACGGCCCCGATCCGCTCCCCGCTCGCCAGTGCGGCCGCGAGCGGCTGGGCCCCGGCCCGGTACAGCACCTGCGCCGCCACCGCGTTCGCGAGGAACGGCCCCGGCAGCGCGGCCCGCGCCGCCTCTTCGAGCACCACGGCCAGGTCTACGAGGTCGCCGCCCCCGCCGCCGTACGACTCGGGCAACTGGACCCCAAGCAGGCCCTGTTCGGCGAGCCCGGCCCAGTAACCGGGCCGGCCACTCCCCCCTGACGGTGCGTCAAGCAGCTTGCGGATTTCCTCGGGCGGCACGGCCCGGCCCAGCCAGCCCCGTACCGCATCGGCCAACTCGCGTTGCTCTCGCGTGACTCCGATCGCCATGCCGGGCAGACTAGAACACGTTTCAATCTGACGGAAGGTCAGATAGCCGGGGATCGAGAATTCAGGAGGCGCCGCGATGTGACGCGACACACATGGAACGTTCGCCCGGTACCGGTCCTCTTTTGGGCGTCGGCTCATCACCACCCGAGGGGGCACACGTGGTTGACATCTCAGAACGGCGTACGGAAGAACGGCACACACGGGAACAGCACTCGTTGGACTCGGGGGAACAGCGCACGGGACGGCTGCGCACAGGCCAGGCGCTCGCCGGGCTGCTCGCCACCGACGGTCTGCTGCACCTGTACTGGGCGACCGGGCTGACCTGGCCCGCCCCGGACGACCGGGCCCTGTCGCTGGCGGTTCTGGGCGGCGTGGTGCCGTTCACTCCACGGGTGCTCCTGCCGCTGGCCGCCCTGCTGTTCACCGCGGCCGCCGCCGTGCTCGCCCGGGGCCTGGGGCGCGGCGGCCCGCGCGTCCGCCCGCTGTGGGGACTGGTCACGTTGCTGGTCGCGGCCGGGCTGCTGGTGCGGGGCCTGGTCGGGCTGGTGTGGGTGTTCGGGGTCGGGGACGGCGCGGGCGGTTCCGCGTTCTACTGGCTCAACCTGGTGCTCTACACGCCCGTGTGCCTGGGCTTCGGGGTGGCCGCCGCCCGGCTCGCGGGGGTCTGGGGCGGCAGGTCAGGGCGCCGGGTATGGGTCCGGCGTACGGCCCTTGGGCTGCCGTTGGCGCTCACCGGCTTGGTGCTGCTCGGCGCGTACGCCTACGCACCGGCCGAGCAGCGTGACCGCCAAGTGCCGTACCAGGACGTGGTCAAGTCGAAGTACGTCGAGACTCCCGTGGCCCGCTTCCACTACAACCAGCGTGGCAAGGGCTCCCCCGTGGTCCTGCTGTCGCCCGGCGCCTCCTGGACGTACGCCTGGCAGCACCAGCTCGAAACCCTGTCCCGTACGCACACGGTGTACGTCGTGGACCTGCCGGGGCACGGCTTCACCGAGCTGCGCGACGACGAACTCGGCTGGGACCTGGGCGGGATGACCACCGCGATCGGCAGCTTCCTGGACGCGATGGAACTGCCCGAGGTGGCGCTCGCGGGCAACTCCTGGAGCGGCGGTTGGGCCCTGGCGTACGCCCAGCGCCACCCCGAGCGCGTCAGTCGGCTCGCGCTGCTCGCCCCCTCAGGCCTGGACGAACGCGACCCTGTGATGTGGGAGGCGTTGAAGCTGCCGGTGGTGGGCGAGCTGCTGATGAACCTCGGATCCGGGCGCTCCAGCGCCGAAGCATCGCTGCGCAGGACCCTCGTCAACGACAAGGACCTGGTCACCGACGAGTTGGTGGACACGGCCTGGACCCCGGCCACCTTCGAAGACAACCGCCGCGCGGTCTACCGCCTGGAGCGCGGGCTCGACTGGAGCGAGACCGAGGCCGCGCTCCCGGAAACCCGGCAACCCGTCCTGCTCATCTGGGGCAAGCAGGACAGCACCCTGCCCGTGTCCCAGGCCAAGCGGTTCGCCGAACTGCTGCCCGACGCGCGGGTACGGGAACTCGACGGCTGCGGGCACGGGCTGACCCTGGACTGCGCCGAACCGGTGAGCGACCTGATGGAAGACTTCCTCCGTGACAGCGACCGCTGAGCAGGCCGATGAGCAGGTCCCGGACCGTGGCGTGGACTTGGCCCGCGCCGCACGCGGCGGCGACACCCTCGCGATGCACGACCTGCTCGACCACCTCACCCCGTACATCACACGCATCTGCACCCCGATCGCGCTCGACGACGGCCCCGACGCCACTCAGGAAGCGCTGGTGGCGGTGTTCCGGTCGCTGCGCTCGCTGCGCGAGCCGGAGACCCTGTACGGCTGGGTGCGCGCCATCGCCGTACGCGAGGCGGTACGAGTCGCGCGACGCGCCGCGCGGGCCCGCCCGGCCGAGCTCGCCGAACTCCCGGCGCGCGGCGACCCACAGCTCGCCACCGACATCCAGGACGTCCTGACCCGGCTGACACCCGGCCAGCGCGCCGTATTGGTCCTGCGGGACGTCGAAGGGCTGGACGAGGAGTCCGCCGCGGCGCTCCTCGACGTCCCCACCGGCACCGTCAAGTCCCGGCTGCATCGCGCCCGGGTGAGCTTCCGAAGGGCGTGGTCCTCATGACCGGCGACGACACCAACGGCGACACGAGCGGTTCGGTCCCGTGGCCGACCTCCGACATCGACAACGTCCAGCGGCTGCACGTCATGGGCGCGGGAGTCCGCGGAGCGCACATCGTCGAGCGGGTCATCACGGCCCCGCTCGACGAGGTCTGGGCGGTGATGTCCGACCTGGAAGGCGAGTTCGGCCGCTTCCAGCCGGACATGCGGACGGTACGGGTCGTGCGTGTCGAAGGCGACCGCGTCGAGGCCGTGGCCCGCAGCCGGTACGGGTTGCGGGCCCGCTTCCACGGTGTCCTCAGGCCCGGTTGGTGCTGGCTGCAGAGCCGCTTCCTGATCATCGGCATGGCCGCGGCGCCCGGCCCGGAGGGCACGCGGGTGGCCCTCACGGGCGGCGTTCGGGTTCCCGGCCGTACGGCGATCGTGCCGTTCGGGGCGCGTCGCGAACTGATCGGTGCGGCAGGGCGGTTGGAGGAGCGCGTACGGGACCGGGCATGACGCGAAACCGGGCGCGACACGAAACCGAGCGTGACACGAAAGTGCGGTCACGCCCGCAGGAGCGGAAACTCCACCGGGGACCAGAGCGCGCGGCGGGCACCCGGATCGATGGCGGCCAGGCCGTCCTCGGTGTTCCAGATCCTGACGCGGGCGTCGGAGTCGAGGGCGAGGGCGTCGGTCTCGGGGTCGGGGGCAGGGGCATCGGG
>NZ_JAZGRL010000002.1:1792174-1828911 GCF_046540415.1 Streptomyces sp. E11-3
AGGGGCATCGGGGTCGGGGCCGGGGTCGCCGAGTGGTGTCCAGCCCGGGTCCCCGGTGGTCGCGAAGTCGGCCCAGGCCCGCACCATGCGCCGGGACAGCTGCTGGTCGGCGGTGTTGGGCGGGCCGCCGACCAGGAAGGACAGGTCCTCGTTGTCGAGGTTGCCGAAGGCGAACGGGACGTCCGCGCAGTGCCAGGCCCGTACCGCCGCCGCCCCGCCGGTCCCGGTACGCCGCCGAGCGAACCGGGAGACGTACGCCCGGCCGCCGCCCCGCGCCTGCTGCTCGGCGAACCGGTTCGAGTACTCGCCGAACACCATGTCGCCGAAGATCGCGAGGTAGACATCGAGCACCGGAGCGTCCGGCAGCAGTGCGCGATACCCGTCCACCAGCTCATCTGGCAGCCTGAAGTCCCGTGCGAAGGCGGCCAGTTGCTCGGCACTGTCCACCTTCGCGCTGCTCCCGACGGCGTCGAGTAGCCAGTACTCCTCGTCGGTGTGGCAGACCAGCAGGTCCACGTCGCGGGCAGCACCGGCCGCCACGGCCGTCAGCGGGTCGGTGGGCAGTACGTCGTCGTCGATGACCGGGGCGTAGAGCACGGGGTCGTAGTGGCGGCTTCCGGAGTCCCGGTTCCCGCGACAGGCGTCAACCATCTGGTCGGAGGCGCGGACCAGCGCCTCCGGGGGCGTGCCGAGCAACCCCTCGGCCGTGGCGGGGCACCCCGCCGCCGCGGCGATGTCGCGGGTGGTCGCGGCGGCGATCTCGGGCGAGTAGCACGTACTGACGACACTGTGCGCGA
Source organism: Streptomyces sp. E11-3 (assembly GCF_046540415.1). NCBI lineage: Bacteria > Bacillati > Actinomycetota > Actinomycetes > Kitasatosporales > Streptomycetaceae > Streptomyces > Streptomyces sp. E11-3. The sequence goes on from NZ_JAZGRL010000002.1 coordinate 1,792,972, forward strand.
TGGCCCGCCCAAACAGCCCGCGCGCCCGCTCCATCGCCATCAGACAGGCGATCGACGCCGCCCCTGACGACTGCCCGGCCATCGTGACGTTCTCGGGATCGCCCCCGAACCCGGCGATGTTCTCGCGCACCCAGCGCAGCGCGGCGATCTGGTCGAGCAGGCCCCGGTTGTCCGGGAAGTCCTCACCGCCACCGGGGATATGCCCGAACCCCTCGAATCCCAGCCGGTAGTTGAAGGTGACCACGACCAGCCCGGCGCGGGCGAGCGCGGTCCCGTCGAAGTCGGGCTGAGCGGAGGAGCCGAAGGTGTACGCGCCGCCGTGCGCCCAGACGAGAACGGGCAGCCGTCCGCCGCCGTCGGAGTCCGGCGCCCATATGTTCACGGTCAGAATGTCCTCGTCACCCGGCGACCACACCGGCGCACCCGGCAACTCGGCCGACTGCGGTGCGACCGGCCCGAACTCCGCTCCGTCCCGGACCCCGCTCCACGCGGGCGCGGGCTGCGGTGCACGGAACCGGTTGGCGCCGAACGGGGCGGCGGCGTATGGGATTCCGAGGGCGGAGACGACGTCGGACACGGGCCGGTGGCCGCGCACCAGACCGCCTGTCGTGGTGAAGAGGTCCATGGTCATCAGCATTCCATCACCTGACGCGCCACGACCAACACCAAGATCACGCCGATTGACGCAGTTCCGATGTCAATTGCGACGCACTGGACCGGGTGCGGAGGTCGACACCCACCACGCCCCGGTGTAGATCCCGAGCATCCCGCCGACGGCGAACGCGCCTCCCCACATGGCCAGTTCCATGGGTTCACCCGTCGGGTCCCCCTCGGTCCGCACCCCGTCGACCGCCACGACCCGGCCCCGCCACACGGTTCCCGTGACCTGGCTCCCGACGGTCAGGTACTCGACCATTCGGTCATCGTCGAAGTCGACCCGTCCGCTCCCCAGCGCGGGCCCGGACAACTCAGCCCAATACTCGGGCTGCTTGCCCTCCTTGATCTCCACGGCGTCGACCGTGAACCCCACCGTCTGCAGACAGTCCTGCCTGACTTCGGGGTCGGGCCGGGCGCAGGGCCGAGTCGCCTTGAACGCGTCCTCCTCGGCCAGCGCCCCCGGCAGCCGGAGCAGCGCCAGACCTCCCATCAGCAGCGCGGCGATCCCCGCCAGCACCATCACGGCACCCTTCCCGCGCTCCCACCAGGCCTCCACCCGCGCCTCGCGCTCCCGCTGCCGCGCCTTCTTCCCCACACCCCGAGCCATGCCACCCCGCCTCCTCCCGGCACACCATACGGGTGTGCTCCGGGAAGCCACAGGGCCATAACCATCCAGGTCAGCCCCGCCGACACTGCCGGACTCCGGCAATCACGTGTCCGATCAGGTCCAGAGTGGCCGGTCTTTGCCCCAGCGAGTCGGTGGGTGGCTCCAGTTCCGGGGCGACCCTTCGTAGTGGACCGGAGGGAGGGCGTGGTCGAGTAGGCCGTACGGCGATGCGGTCCTGGTCAGCCAGGGCTGCGGGGTGTAGGCCTCACCCTCGATGGGCGCGGGGCGGATGCCGTGGAGCAGCCAGGACGCGGCGCCCGCGAGGGACAGGCGTACGTGTCGCCCGCCGCCGTGTGTCTGCCGGTCGCTGAGGGCGCGCAGGACCGCCGCCGCGAGCAGGTACCCGGTTCCGTGGTCCAGGGCCTGCGCGGGCAACGCCCCTGGGGTGCCGTCGGCGGCGGCCTCGATCGCGGCGATGCCGCTGGCGGCCTGGACCAGGCTGTCGAAGCCCCGGCGCCCGGCCCACGGCCCGGACCGGTCCCAGCCCCAGGCGCAGAGTTGGGCGACGATCGCGTCGGGTCGCCGCGACAGCAGTGCGTCGGGGGCGAGGCCGTACTGGTCCAGCGCGCCGGGGCGGTAGCCGGTCATGACGACGTCGGCCGTGCGGAGCAGCTCCTCGAAGCGGTCCCGGTCGCCGGGAGCGGAGAAGTCAAGCAGCGTCGAGCGCTTGCCCATGCCGGTGTCGGCGTGCGCGTCCGCGCTCTCGGGTAGTTGCGGCGCGTCCACGCGCAGTACGTCGGCCCCAAGTAGGGCAAGAGTGCGGGAGGCTACGGGTCCGGCGATGACGCGGGTCAGGTCCAGGACTCGTACGCCGGTGGCGGGCAGGGGTGACGGCGGCAGGGTAGTCCGTGGGCCGTTGTCCCCGGTCACCTGTGTCTCGACCAGCGGGAGTCTCGTGTCCCACGGGGCATCGGCGACCGCCACGGCGAGGCCGCCCGCCGCGTACACGCTCTCCTGGACCTCCTGCGCCTGGCTCTTCGCCAGCTCGTCGGCCAGGATCCGGGGCAGCGTGTCGTCGTCGCCGGTGTGGTCCGGGAGACCCAGGGCGGACAGCAACCGGGCGCGGTGGTGCGGGTAGTTGGCGTGGGTACGGACCCAGCCGTCGGCCGTACGCCAGAAGCCGGACAGCGGGGCGAAGGTCGTGGGGGCGCGGCCGTCGATGCGCAGGTGGCGTTCGCTGACGAATGCGGTGGCTACGGCGCCTTCGTGGACCCGGACACGGGCTACGGGACCCGAGCCCGCGTCCCGCAGCGCCAGCAGTTCCGCAGCGGCGAGCGAGCAGGCCCCCACCGTCGCGCGCGCCAGCTCCCGCACGGGCAGGCGCGCGGGGAGCACGCCGGCCGCACCCTCGTACGAGACCCGGTCGAGCAGCTCGGGGCGCCCGCCGAGGGCAGACCAGGCTTGGGCGGTGGCTTCATCGTTGGTATGGATCACGTGACCTCAGAGCGCGACGACATGGACATCCGACGGATTCAGTGCCTCGAGGTAGGCGCGCAAGTCATCCGGATCACTGGTGAAGATCACCGCACTGCCGTGCCTGGCCGCCGCCAGGGCCACCCAGGCGTCCGCCGCGTCCGGCTTCTTCTTCGGCGGCAACCGCGCCTCCCCCAGTGCGGTACCCACTCGACGCCAGTCGGTGACGTCAGGCCCCATCGCGCAGGCAATGCACTCGGGACGGCCCGCGCGCGCCTCACGCATTGCGGGCTCCGAGCTCCGAGCCTGCGGCACCGTACAGTCCTTCAGCACCCCGGCCAGTGCATGCACCAGCGCCGGACGCGGCCGCCACACCTGTGCGAGAACAGGTCCGAGGACGAGCGCGCGGTGGGGGCTCGTCCTCATCCCCTCATGGAGGCGCACCGCCTTGGCCTTCCGGTCGGCGAGCGCGATGAGCATCCCCGTGTCATAGACCGGGACGCGTGCCGTCACGCTGCTTCCCCCGGGCGGACTCCGGCACGGTCCGTGCCCCGCACGAGGCCAAGGGCTTCCGCTACCTCTTGCCGCTCCTGCTCCGTGAGCTCCTCCGGAGCGACGTCCGGCTCCGGAGGCAGTTCGGCCGCCTCCGCCTCCGCGGCAGCGATCAGTGCATCCACCCCGGCGAACTGCTCCTCTATGGCATCGGTCTCCGCCATCTGCCGGGTCGCGGCATGCACCAGGTAGGCCGAGACATCCATGCCGGCCCGCTCAGCGTGCGCCCTCACGCGCTCGGCCTGCTCCTGCTCAAGGCTGATACTGATTCGGGTCTTAGCCACATCGCCAGTGTATGACGCGTATTACGGCTCGCCAAGCTGCTGACTCCGGCGCTGGCTCCGCGCGACCCGACGCTCCGCGTAGTGCGTGGCGAGGACATGGGCCCCGAGTGCCGCGAACACCGCCCAGACCGGCGCTGCCCACCCGCCCGACAGGGCTCCCGCGATGCCCCCCACGAGCCAGAGGGCAGCCATCCAGTCCGGCCCGTCGAAGTCTTCGAGACGGCGCACCCGTCAGGCCTTGACGGAGGTGACGAAGGCCGTCCAGCGCGGCCGGGCCGAGTGCTGGCGAGCCGGGGCAGCCTGGGCAGTCGGGCGCGACGATCACCCTCCAGGTGTCGCGTGACAGCGGCCGCACCTGGGGCCCGGAGCGGGCATACCGCCCGGACCACATGGCGGCGCCGCTAGACACAGCCCACCGCTACCCGCCGTGCACCTGCCCGTCACCTGCCCGCGCTGCACGCAGTAAGCGAGCCGTGGCGGTCAGACGCTCAGACCCCGCACGCGTTCATGGGTGTGCGACTCGATCTCCATCGCGGCGGCGTGCAGCAGTTGGTGGGTGAGGTCGGAGAGGGCGCGCGCGCAGGCCAGTTCGTCGCCGATGGCGGGGACGTTCTCGTCGCTGGGGTTGGCGCGGGCCGTGCCGTGGCCGACCACTTCGCCGTCCTTCCCCATCAGCTTGGCCTCTGCCTTGGTGAGGCGGTCCACCTCACTGATCTCGACCTGGATGTTCCACGTCTTGGCGGGCATGACGAAACCCTCCTTAGCGGGGCGCGGGGCATGGACCTGCCGCTTATATCCAGGCTGGCACGTTGCCCTGCCACCCGCACATCGGGCGGGTGGCAGGGCAACGTGCCAGCGCTTGAGGTGGAAGGTCAGCAGCAGGGCGAGCCCGCCGGATGGCACCATGGGCGCACTCACGCCCCGTACCCGTACGCCGTACCCCTTAGCCCGTACGACCTGGAGGAACGCCATGGCCGCGACCGCGCCGACGCCCAAGCCGGAGATACTCGCCGCCTTCGAGGGCGCCAAGGGGTTCATGCCTGTCGGGGAGGGGCTCGCCCTGCATGCCGCCGCTGTGGAGGCGGGGCGGCTGGGGCTGCCGCTGCTTGAGGTGGGGACGTACTGCGGGCGGTCGACGATTCTGCTGGCCGACGCCGCTCGTGAGGCGGGGACGACGGCCGTCACCGTCGATCACCACCGCGGGAGCGAGGAGCAGCAGCCGGGGTGGGAGTACCACGACCCGACCGTCGTGGACCCGGAGGTCGGACTGATGGACACCCTGCCGACCTTCCGCAGGACCCTGCACAGGGCCGGCCTCGAAGAGCATGTGGTCGCCGTCGTCGGGCGGTCGCCGCAGGTGGCCAAGGTGTGGGGCGGGCCGCTCGGGCTCGTGTTCATCGACGGTGGGCACACCGACGAGCACGCGACCGGTGACTACGAGGGGTGGGCTCCGCACCTTGCCGACGGTGGGCTGCTCGTCATCCACGACGTCTTCCCGGACCCGGCCGACGGCGGCCAGGCCCCGTACCGCGTCTACCGCAGGGCTCTGGAGTCCGGCGCGTTCACCGAGATCTCCGTCACGGACTCACTGCGCGTCCTGCGGCGTACGGGCTCTGGCATCTGAGCGCGCCGAAAGCACCGCTGGGTGTCGTGCGACGCGCGCCGATAGCATCGCTGCGTGTCGTACGACGATCCTGACAACCCCTCCCCCGCGCCGCGCCGCCCCTTCCGCCGTGGCGGTGCACTCGTCGTGGTCGCCTCGCTGGTGCCCGTCGGTCTTGGCGGGTGGCTGCTGTGGCAGGGCGTGAGCGGCGCGGCCTCGGACGACCAGCCGTCGGGCGGTACGGCGGCGAGCAGCTCCGCATCCGGCCCCGCGTCGAGCTCCTCGTCCAGTCCCACATCGAACTCCCCGTCCAGTCCCGCGCCCTCCGACGGCAAGTCCGAGTCCGGGGCGGCCAAGCCCACGCCGTCCAAACCCAGCACCACCGCCTCGGCCCCTCCGCCCACCGGCCCCCTCAAGGGCAAGGTCGTCGTCATCGACCCCGGGCACAATCCAGGCAACTTCCAGCACACCACCCAGATCGCCCGCCTCGTGGACGTCGGCACGCACCGCAAAGCGTGCGACACCACCGGTACCGCGACCAACAACGGCTACTCCGAGGCCGAGTTCACCCTCGACCTCGCGCACCGCCTCCGTACGCTGCTCGAAAAGCAGGGCGCGACCGTCAAGCTCACCCAGAACGACGACCGCCCGTACGGGCCCTGCATCGACGAGCGGGCCCGGATCGGCAACGACGCCAAGGCCGACGCCGTCGTGTCCCTCCACGCCGACGGCTCCGGCGACGGCAACCGCGGGTTCCACGTCATCCTCCCCGGCAAGGTCAAGTCCGGTGCCGCGGACACCACCGCCATCGTCGCGCCGTCGCGCGAACTCGGTGAGCGCATCGCGGGCGGCTTCGTGCGCCGTACCGGCAACGCACCGGCCAACTACATCGGCGGCGGCACCGGCCTCGACGTGCGCAAGGACCTCGGCGGGCTCAATCTGTCAAAGGTTCCCAAGGTGTTCATCGAGTGTGGCAACATGCGCGACGCCAAAGACGCGGCCCAGTTGACCAATGGGACGTGGCGGCAGAAGGCCGCGCGTGGCATCTCGGAAGGCATCGCGGGCTTCCTCAAAGGGTAGGCAGGGGAAGCGCGCCAACGGGTAGGCAGGGGGAGCACGTCGGGACCTTTATGCGGAGCAGACACCCCGGCCGTGCGGGCGATACTGTCGCCCGTACGATGGGGGGCCACCCCCGCGCTTCGCACCATGCGTACCGGCGACAGCGACGCCTACCGACTCGACGACTTACGAAGGACCTGAAGTGAATTTCCGCTCTCTCACTCGAGGCGACGCAGTGGTGATCGGAGCAGCGGTGTTGCTGTTCATCGCCTCGTTCCTCGACTCCGTCGACTGCGAAGGCCCCGGTGGCTGCGACTCGAAGGCCTGGGACAACGGCGGGCTGCTGGCAGGCGTGTACCTGCTCGGCATCCTGAGCGCCGCGCTGATCGTCGTCGGACGCGCTCTGACGCCACCGCGCAAGATCATCGGCCTTGACCTCGGCCAGATCGGCATCGCCTTCGCGATCGCCACCGCCTGGACCTCGATCTTCTCCATCGGCGACCCCGCGGGCTTCCTGGACCTTGACGGGATCGACGCCGGTGTCGGCCTCATCTTCGGCCTGATCGCCGGTCTGGCGCTTGCTGGCGCCGCTATCGCCACGCCTCTCGTCCCGGCCCTGAGTGCCCCGCTGATGGGCGCCACGCCCGCTCCGATGATGGGCCAGCAGCCGTACGGCGGCCAGCCCGGCATGCCGCAGCAGGGTGGCTACGGCTACCCGGGTGCGCAGCAGCAGCCCTACGGCGGTCAGCCGCAGCCGGGCCACCAGCAGCCTTCGTACGGTGGCCAGCAGCAGCCCTCGTACGGCGGCCAGCCGGGCCAGGCCGACCAGGCGCAGTTCCAGAAGGCTCCGGAGCCCGCGCAGGCGCAGCAGCCCCAGGCCGCCGCCCAGCAGCAGCCCGCCGGTGACTTCTCGCCGTTCTGGTTCGCGGTGCCGGTGGCCCGTCCGCTGTACGCGGAGGACGGTTCGCCGACGCCGATCGCCGAGCTGGCGCCGGGTACCTGGTACCTGGCCGTCGAGCAGCGCGGTCCGGGTCTGGTGGCCCAGACGCAGGACGGCCGTCGTGGTGTGCTGCAGGACACCACGGGGATTCAGCGCGGCTGACGCCGACAGCTAGTCACATATCCGGGCAACGGCCCTCGTCCACTCGGACGGGGGCCGTTGCCTTGTCCGTGGCCGCCCCGTACAGTCTGCGCACCGAAGTGAACTGACGATCCGTCAGAATCGGTGCCACTGCCACGGGAGGGCGCATGCGGCTCGGGCTCGCACTCGGCTACTGGGGGCGCGGCCCCAACCCCGACCACGTCCAGCTCGCCCAGGAGGCCGAACGGCTCGGCTATGACTCGGTGTGGACCGCCGAGGCCTGGGGCTCCGACGCGTTCACCGCGCTGACCTGGATCGCGGCGCGGACCTCACGGATCAGGCTGGGCACGGCCGTTGCGCAGATGGCGGCCCGCACCCCGACCGCCACCGCGATGCACGCGCTGACCCTGGACCACCTCTCCGGCGGACGGATGATGCTCGGCCTCGGGCTCTCCGGGCCGCAGGTGGTGGAGGGCTGGTACGGGCGGCCCTTTCCGCGCAGCCCGCTGACCGCGACCCGCGAGTACGTGGATGTGATCCGGCAGGTACTCCGGCGCGAGGGGCCGGTCGCGTTGGACGGGCGGTTCCACGGGCTGCCGTACGACGGCCCCGACGGCACCGGCCTCGGCAAGCCGCTCAAGCCGATCACCCACCCGCTGCGGGCCGAACTGCCGGTCCTGCTCGGCGCGGAGGGCCCCAAGAACATCGCGCAGACGACCCGGATCGCGGACGGCTGGCTGCCGCTGTACTGGTCGCCGACGCGGACGGACGTGTACGAGGCCTCGCTGACCGGCCTCCGCGAGGGCTTCATGGTGGCGCCGATGGTCCGCGCCACGGTCTGTGACGACGTCGCGGAGGGACTGCTCCCGGTCAAGGCGATGCTCGGCTTCTACATCGGCGGCATGGGGCACACGTCCCGCAACTTCCACGCCGACCTGATGGCCCGGATGGGCTTCGAGGAGGCGGCACGCCGTATCCAGCAGCTCTTCGCCGAAGGCCGCAAGGAAGAGGCCGTACGCGCCGTCCCGGACGCATTCGCCGACGAGATCTCTCTGGTCGGCCCGCGCGAACGCATCGCGGAACGCCTGGAGTTGTGGCGCAAGGGCCCGGTGACGGACCTGCTGGTCCTGGCCCCGGACCCGCATACGCTGCGCGTACTGGCGGAGTTGAACACGGTCGGGTGATCCCCGGGCCGGGATCTACGCGAGACACCCCCTCGGGGGTGTCTCCCCTAGCCGCAGCAGTCCGGCGCCAGCCCTCGCGGTAGCCGCTCCCCGTCGAAGACCGCGCAGGTCGCCTCGTCGCCGCCGAGCGCGGCCACCGCGAGCAGCAGCGCGCCCGCCGTCCAGGCGGTCTGCTCCACCGGCCAGACGGCCTGGTCCTCGTAGACGTATCCCGTCCAGTAGAGGCCGGACTCCTCGTCTCTCAGGTGGCCGATCGACTGGAGGATCTCCAGGGCCCGGTCGGACTCGCCTATCACCCACAGCGCCAGGGCGAGTTCGGCGCTTTCGCCGCCGGTGACCCAGGGGTTGGGGACGACGCAGCGGACACCGAAGCCGGGGACGACGAAACGGTCCCAGCTCTCCTCGATACGGGCCTTGGCCTCGGGTCCGGTGACCGCGCCGCCCAGGACCGGGTAGTACCAGTCCATCGAGTAGCGGTTCTTGTCGAGGAAGCGTTCGGGGTGGCTGCGTATCGCGTGGCCGAGTGCGCCGAGGGCCAACTCCCAGTCGGGTTGCGACTCTTCGCGCTGTTCGGCGATGGCGAGTGCGCAGCGCAGGGCCTGGTGGATGGAGGAGCTGCCGGTGAGCAGGGCGTCGGTGACCGGCGTCCCGCCGTCCTCGGGGGCCTCGCGCTTCCAGCCGATCTGGCCGCCCGGCTGCTGGAGGGTCAGGACGCACTCGATCGCCGCGTGGACGTGCGGCCACATACGGTCGAGGAAGGCGTCGTCGCCGGTGGCCAGGTAGTGGTGCCAGACGCCGACGGCGATGTACGCGCAGAAGTTGGACTCCACGCCCCGGTCGGTGGGCCGGGTCGCGTCGCCGTCGTCGTAGGCCGCGTACCAGGAGCCGTCCGGGTTCTGGTGTCGGGCCAGCCACTCGTAGGCGCGGGCGGCGGCCGCGTGCTCGCCTGCCGCGTCCAGGGCCATCGCCGCCTCGGTGTGGTCCCACGGGTCGAGGTGGTGGCCGCGGAACCACGGGATGGCGCCGTCCTCGCGCTGTCCGGCGAGGATGCCCTGTACGGTCCGGGCGGCCTGCTCGGCGGTGAGGACCCCGGGCAGGACCAGGTGTTCCGTCCGGGGGGTCGTCACTTGGCGGCCGCCGCGGAGTCGGCGGAGAGCGTGTCGTCCGAGAGCGTGTCGTCGGACAGGTTCGGCAGGTGGGGCTTTGTCGCGTAGGCCACGAAGCTCTTGCCGATCAGGGGGTTCAGGGCCTGCTCGGCCAGCTTCGTAGCCAGCGGCTTCTTCATGATGTCCCAGACCAGCAGCTTGTGGTACGCGCGGACCGGCAGCGCCTGGTCGTTGTCGACCCCGAACGCGCACTTGAGCCACCAGTACGGCGAGTGCAGCGCGTGCGCGTGGTGGGTGCCGTACGGCTTGAGTCCGGCCTCCCGCATCTTGCCGAGGAGTTCGTCGGCCTTGTAGATGCGGATGTGGCCGCCCTCGACCTCGTGGTAGGCGTCGCTCAGCGCCCAGCAGACCTTCTCGGGGCCGTGCCGGGGGACGGTGACCGCTATCCGGCCGCCGGGCCTCAGTACCCGGACCATCTCGGCGAGTACACCCTTGTCGTCGGGGATGTGCTCCATCACCTCGGAGATGATCACGACATCGAACGACGCGTCGGGGAACGGCAGCGCGAGCGCGTCGCCCTCCATCGCGGTGGCGGTGGCACCCTCGGGGGCCTCGCCCGCCTCCTTCATCGCGGCGAACCACTTGGCGACCTCGCGGATCTCCTCCGCGTTCTGGTCAAGGGCCACCACGCGCGCCCCGCGCCGGTAGCACTCGAACGCGTGGCGCCCGGCGCCGCAGCCCAGGTCCAGTACGCGGTCGCCCGCGGCGAGCGGGAAGCGGGAAAAGTCGACGGTCAGCACGAGTGCCTGCCTTCTCGGTCGAGTCCGGCGATGGGGGTGGCCGCGGGGCGGCGGATGTCGCGGGTGTAGCGGGGGTGGCGACGGAGGTTCATCGGCGGCGGATGTCGCGGGTGTAGCGGGGGTGGCGACGGAGGTTCATCGGGGGGTGCCTTCGGTCGCGCGGGCGGTGGAGCCGCCGGAGGTCGCGGAGGTGCCCGCCGCGTGTGCGATCGCCTCGCGGTAGCGCTCGGCCGTGCCCTGGGCCGCGCGGGCCCAGGTGAAGCGGGCGAGCACCCGCTCACGGCCCGCGGCGCCGAGCCTGGCGCGCAACGCGGAATCGCCGAGCAGACGGTTCAGCCCGGCCGCCAGGGCGCCCGCGTCGCCCGGAGGCACCGCGAGGCAGGTCTCGCCGTCGGGTCCCGCGACCTCCGGGATGGCGCCACCGGTGGTTGCCAAAAGTGGCGTACCGGTCGCCATCGCCTCGGCGGCGGGCAGCGAGAAACCCTCGTAGAGCGACGGCACGCAGGCGATTTGGGCGCTGCGCACCAGGTCGACCAGTTCGGCGTCGGTGATGCCCTTGACGAACTCGACGGCGCCTTCCAGGCCGTAGCGTTCTATGGCCCCGGCGACCGGGCCGTCCTCGGCGCGTTTGCCTACGACGACGAGATGGGCGGACGGGTTCTCGGTGCGGACCTTGGCGAGCGCCTCGATCAGGTGGATCAGGCCCTTGAGGGGGACGTCGGCGCTGGAGGTCGTCACGATCCGGCCCGGCACCTCGGGCACCGACGGATCGGGCGAGAAGAGGTCGGTGTCGGCGCCGATGTGCACGACGTGGATACGGTCGTCACGGACACCGAGGTGGTCCACGATCTCCTGGCGAGAGCTACCGGAGACGGTGAGGACCGAGGGCAGTCGGCGGGCCACCCTCTTCTGCATCCGGGTGAAGCCGTACCAGCGGCGCACCGATGCGCGGCCCTGCCAGTTCGCGGCCGCGTCCAGCTCCAGCTGCCGGTCGACGGTGATCGGGTGGTGGATCGTGGTGACCAGCGGGGCCCCGAGCCGCTCGGGGCCGCCGAGCAGGCCGTAGCCCAGCGTCTGGTTGTCGTGGACGACGTCGAACTCGCCGCGGCGGGCGGCCAGGTGGCGGCGGGCGCGCAGCGAGAACGTCAGCGGCTCGGGGAAGCCGCCGGTGCGCATGGTGGCGAACTCCAGCGCGTCGACCCAGCCGCGGAACTCGGACCGCTTCGGCGTGCGGAAGGGGTCGGGGCTGCGGTACAGGTCGAGGCTGGGCAGTTCGGTGAGCGGGACGCCCTCGTCGAGTACGGGGTAGGGCTGGGCGCCGATCACCTCGACGTGGTGGCCCAGGCGTGCGAGCTCCCGTGAGAGGTGGCGTACGTACACGCCCTGGCCCCCGCAGAACGGGTTCCCCTTGTAGGTGAGGAGCGCGATGCGCAGCGGACGTTCTCCGTCGCCCGACGCGGCCGCACGGGGCCCCGTCTCCATGGCCTCAGCGGTCACTCACGGCCCCCTTCTCCCTGCGGTTCCCGCGAGGTTACGCCGGGACGCTAATCTAGAACAAGTTTCAGACTTGATCGTTCAAGGAGCTTCGAATTTACCGGCAGGTAAGGCGACTGGGAGGCCCGGAGCAGGTGATTCGCGCCACCACCCGGGCGCCTGCCATGCTCTACGGCCCACACTGAACTCCACCTAATGGAACACCGCCCAACGGAACACCGCTCAACGGCCCACCGCTCGAAGAAATCGCCGCTCGAAGAATCGCCGCTCACACCGTGGAACGGGACATATGAGTACGGAAGTAAAGGAATCCGGCGCCGCATCCCCTCCCCTGACGGAGCGCCAGGAAGCCCGTCGGCGCCGCATCCTGCACGCCAGCGCCCAGCTGGCCAGCAAGGGCGGCTTCGACGCCGTACAGATGCGCGAGGTCGCGGAGTCCTCCAGCGTCGCGCTCGGCACGCTGTACCGGTACTTCCCGTCCAAGGTGCATCTACTGGTCGCCACCATGCAGGACCAGCTCCAGCACCTGCACGGAGCGCTCCGCAAGCACCCTCCGGCCGGGGACACGGCCGCCGAGCGGGTCGCCGAGACGCTGATGCGGGCCTTCCGCGCGCTGCAGCGCGAGCCGCATCTGGCGGACGCGATGGTACGGGCGCTGACCTTCGCCGACCGGTCGGTGAGCCCGGAGGTGGACACCGTGTCCCGGCTCACCACGGCGATCATCCTGGACGCGATGGGGCTGGAGAACCCGACTCCGCAGCAGCTCTCCGCGGTACGGGTGATCGAGCACACCTGGCACTCGGCGCTGATCACCTGGCTGTCGGGGCGGGCCTCGATCGCCCAGGTGAAGATCGACATCGAGACGGTGTGCCGGTTGATCGATCTGACGTCGCCGGAGCCGTCGCCGACAGGCTGAGCCGTCACTGGAAGGTTGAGCCGTCAACGGAAGGTCGAGCCGTCAACGAGCGGCTGAGCGCTCGGTCTGCGCCACCACGTAGGCGGTCAGACGACCCGCGTACCCGCCCTCTCACCACCTTTCTGCCGCAATGCCGCCTGCCGTGAGCCCGCCGTTCCGCGGCCGCGCCGCGCGCCATGGCCCTGCCCTCCGCCACCGCTGCGGGCTTCGCCCAGCTCGGGCGGCGGAGACCGGCCAACCGGGCGGTTCCTGAAGCTCAGGGGGCGCACGCAGGGGCCCCGGATGCGCCCCCAGCGCCTCCCCTTGGCCAGTTCTCTGCGTCCATGACACCGCCCCCGCGACTATGAATAGATCTGCGTGCTGAACGAAGCAGCCGGTGGGTGGGGAGCTGGAGGAGCAGGTGTGATCCGGGTACTTCTGGTGCACGACGCTCGACTGCTGCGGGCGGCCCTGGCGGAACGTCTCGCCAGAGAGCCTGACCTGGAGGTGAGCCATGCTCCCTGGAGCGGTGCGCGCGCCCGGGTCTGTGCGCTGCGGCTCGACGTGTGCGTCGCGGATCTGGACTGCGAGGCGGGGTACGCGGTGCCGCCGCTCGGCGAGCTGTCCGCCCCGGCCGGGCGGTCGGACAGCTGCCCGCTGGTCGTCCTCGGCAGTCCCGGCCGTCCCGGGCCGCTGCGGCGGGCCGCGGAGGCCGGGGCACTCGGCTACGTCGACAAGGCGAGCCCGCCGGAGCGGCTGCTCACCGCGATCCGCCAGGTCGCCCGGGGCGACCGGTTCATCGACGACTCGCTGGGCTTCGGGTTCCTCAAAGCGTCTCAGATGCCGTTGACCCGGCGTGAGTTGAGTGTGCTGTCACTCGCCGCCGGGGGTGCCTCGGTCGCCGAGATCGCGCACAGTCTCCATCTGTCCAACGGGACGGTACGCAACTACATGGCGGCCATCACCCGGAAGACCGGTGCCCGTAACCGGGTGGACGCCATCCGGATCTCCCAGGGCGAGGGCTGGGTGTGACCAGGCGCCCACCAGGTCGCGGTAACGGGCGGAGCGGTCCAGGAGCTCCTGGTGGCTGCCGCACAGCGTGTGCTGCCCGTCCATGACCAGCACTCGGTCGGCGCGGCGGGCCGAGCTGATCCGGTGCGCGATCACCACGAGCGTGCCGCCCGGACGGGCCGCGAACGCCCGCTCGGCGCGGGCCTCGGCCACCGGGTCCAGGTGACAGGTGGCCTCGTCCAGCAGGGCCAGCGGCGCGTACGAGAGATAAGCACGGGTCAGTGCGATCAGCTGCCGCTCGCCCGCGGAGAGCGCCGCCGGGTCGACCTGCGCGGCGGGCCCGCCGAGACGGTCCAGCAGGCCGGTGAGGCCCACGGCCTCGGCCGCGGCCAGCAGCTCCGGCTCCGGTACGGGGTGCGGCCGCAGGTAGGAGAGGTTCTCGCGGACCGTGCCGCTGAACACGTACGCCTCCTGCGGGATCAGCACCCGGTGGCGCGCGGCGGCCCGCCCGCGCACCGGCTGGCCGTATACCCGCACCTCGCCGCCCGTGGGTTCCAACAGACCCGCGATCACCCCGGCCAGTGTGGACTTCCCGACCCCGCTTGGTCCCACCACCGCGAGGTGGCCGCCCTGCGGGACGGTGAGGTCGAGCCTGTCTATGACCGGCTCGGCTGCGGCGCCGTAGGCGAAGGTGAGCTGTGTGGTGGTGAGGGTTGGGGTGGTGTGGGTTGGGGTTGTTTGCGTTGGAATGGGATTGGTTGGGGCGGTGTGGGTGGGGGGTGTTGAGGTTGCGGCTGTGCCTGGAGTGAGGCGGTCGAGTATGACCATCAGGCGGGTGCCGCTGGTGCCCAAGCCGTGTACCAGCTGCTGTAGGGCAGGCAGCAGGGCGTGGGTGAGGTACGTGAAGGCTCCTACCAGTGCGCCTGGTGTGACGTCGTGTGCCAGGAGCCAGGGGGTGGTGGCCAGCAGGAGGATGACGGGGAGGTGGCCGCCGATGGCCAGCGCCGCCACGCGCAGGACGCTCCAGTGGGCCAGCGCGCGTGCGGCCCGGTACTCCGCGTCCACACGGGTGCCCACCTCCTCGGCTACCCGGCGCTCCGCACCCGCCGCCGTCACGTCGCGCAGCCCCGCGCAGACCGCGCCGAGCTGGCCTGCCACCGCCTCGTCCGCGGCGAGAAAGGCCCGCTGGCGGCGGGCCAGTACCGGCAGGCTTGCCAGGAACAGCGCCACACCGGCCAGCACCGGAGGGCCGACCACGAGTAGCAGGAGCGGCGCGAGCGAGAACAGGCCCAGCAGGGCCCCGGTCGCCGTGAACAGGAACGACCGCGAGACCATCACCAGACCGGCGAAAGTGTCCCGTGCCATCTCCACCTGCTCGGTGAGCCGGGAGACCGAGGAGGTGTCAGCCTCCCGCAGGCCCCGCGCGCTCACCCGGCGCACCAGCATGTTCCGTAACGGCTCCACCAGCGCGGCGAGTGCCCCGTACACCCGCGCTGTCCCGTACGCCCCGATCACGACCGCGCAGGCCGCGGCGCTCAGCCAGCCGAAGCCGATGTCCTGGCGGCCGGACAGGAAGCCGTCGTCCAGGGCGCGGGCCAGCGCGTAGCCGGTCAGGAAGGTCTGGCCCGTCTCCAGTACGGACCAGGCGGCCAGCCGGGCTACTACGCGCCACCTGTCGCGTAGGTAGCGGATGCCTCGGCGGTAGGTGTGCGGGTGGCTGCGCCGCCTCTGCTTTGAGGCTTCGGTCATGTCTCCGACCGTCCCGCCGCGTCGAAGACCGCCCGGTACTCCGGGTCGCGCCACAGCCGCTCGTGCGGGCCCACCGCGCGGATCCGGCCCCCGTCGAGCCAGGCGACCGCGTCCGCGCGGGCCGCGGTCGAGGCCCGGTGGGCGACTATCAGGCGGCTGGCCGTGGGCGTGTGCCGCAGTAGTGCCTGGGTGATCTGGTGCTCGGTGACGGTGTCGAGGCTGGACAGCGCGTCGTCCAGGATCAGCAGCCGCCCCGGGTGGGCGAACGCGCGGGCCAGGCCCAGGCGTTGGGCCTCCCCACCGGACAGCGGGGCGTCGGCGCAGGGCGTGTCGTACCCCTCGGGGAGGCGGCGTACGAACGTGTCGGCGCAGGCGGTTCGCGCGGCCTGGGTGACTCGCTCCCGGGTGGGGGTGGGGTCGAGGTCCGGNCCGCCGCGCCGGGCCCGTACGCCCCGGAGTTCGAGCCGTCCGCTGCCCTGGGTCCGGGGCGGCAGGGGGCGGGTACCGTACTCCGTCGCGGGCTCGGTGAGCACCTCGCCCAGACGGTGCGATGCGGTCCTGGCGCGCACCAGGCTGGCCAACCGGCCGACGAACACGCCGATGCCGGTCGCCAGCGCCACGTAGCGCGAGGCCGCGAGTAGTTCGCCGACCGAGAGCCGTCCCTGGGCCAGCAGGTGGCCCGCCACCGCGAGCACCCCGATCTGCAGCAGCGGGGCGAGGGCCGCTGCCTGGGCCGCGGCGCGGCCCTGCACCCGCCACATACGGTGGCCCTGGAGGGCCAGTTCGGGCAGCGGGCGCAGGATGCGTGCGGTCTCCTTGTCGGCGGTGTGGGCGGCCGCGATCGTGCGGGAGCCGTTGATCGCCTCTGTCAGGCGGCCCGCGATGTCTCCCTGGATACGCTGGTAGCGCGCCGAGCAGTCGGAGGAGGCGCGGGCGAAGGCACGTAGCAGTAGGGCCAGCAGTGGGGCGCCCGCGATGAACACCACGGCGAGCCAGGGGTCGATCAGCCAGAGCGCCGTCATGGCACCTAGGGGCAGCACCAGGGCCGCGAGCAGCGCGGCGATCGTCGTGGGCGCGGTGCCTGCCGCTGACGCGTTACCGATCAGGCGGGCGACGAGGTCGCCGGGGGCGAAGCGGGTTGTGGCCCGTGGCCCGACGGCCAGCAGGTGGTGGACGAGTTTTCCGCGCAGCCACACGGTGGTGCGGGCGTTGGTCGTGCCGGTGAGTACGGCGTCGACGGCGTCGAGCAGGGCGAGGACGCAGAGGAGGGCGGTGCACAGGAGGACCCAGCGGGTGGCTGCGTCGGTGTCGCCGCCGCCGCCGTCGCCGCTCGGTGCGAGCAGTAGGTCCAGGGCTCTGCCGAGGGCTGCGGGGAGCAGCAGGCTCGCGGCTGCGGCGGCGGTGCTCAGCAGGGCCAGGGCTGTGCAGCGCACTGCGCTGTGCCGGGCTGCGGCGCGCAGTGCCGAGGTGCCGTGCTTCTCGGGGGAGTTGGCCATACGTGTCCGTGGTGGGAGGGCGGGGGTGCGGCTCGGTGCGGTGCGGTGCGGCTCGGGTCGGCTCGGTGCGCTCTGCCTTCGTTGTGGGGCGGGGGCGCGGTGGGGGGGTACGTGCTCGCGCTCGTCGCGCTCCCCGGCGGAGATGCCCGCATCCGGTGTTGGGGCGAAGCTAAGCGCTGCGCGCGCACCCCCCACCACGCCCCCTCACGTGAGCATCGCGTCTGCGGGCGGGTGGGGGCTCGCGCTCCCCGTTGTGGGCGTCTGCCCCCGTTGTGGGCAATCGTTCCGCAGGGCGGAACGGGTGGGCACAACCGCTCGCTACGGGGCACCCGTTTCACCAAGCCCGGAGGGCAACACCCCCCCGGCACAGGGCGCCGCCTCGCGGTGGACGGACCGCGGGTGGCCCCCCGATGGGAGGGGCCACCCGGATCCGCGCACGCGGCTGGGGTCAGCAGGTGATGACGCTGAGACCGCTGTCGCCGCAGAGCAGCAGGCTGGCGTAGCTGACGTCGCCGCCGCCGGTGAGCTCGGTTTCCATGTTCTGCAGGTCGAGAAGTGCCATGGTCCTGGTCCTTTCTGTTCAGGATGTGGGGACGGTCTTGCTACGACTCCGACGAGGTGTCGCGGAGCCGGCTTGGGGGCCGCGATCGCGGCGGCAGGAACGGCAGGTGTGCGTCGGTGTCGCCCAGGGCCGCGCCGAGGGCGAGCAGGCAGCCCGCGGTGCCGGTGGCCAGGTCCATGGACAGGCGCATCATCTGGTCGCCAGGGAAGGCCAGTTGGCCCGCGTAGGGCATGGCGTACCAGCTGAGTGCCTCGATCTGCTCGGCCAGCCGGTCGGCCGTGCCCTCTGGGCTGCGGCTGAGGTGCAGGATCATGCCCGCGCGGCCCTGGAACAGGCCGGGTTGGGCGTAGAAGCCGGAGCGGGCGGCGGCCAGGATGCCGGTGCGGGCCCGGGTGAACTCCTCGTCGGCGGCCTGGGCGAGGTAGTCGTCGATGACCAGGCCGATGCCTACGCTGCCGTCGCCGACGTAGGGCATGGTGCGCCAGCCCTCGTCCACGGCGAGGCTGCCGTCCGGCTGGGTGACGCAGCAGCCCAGGTCGGCGCGGAGTGCTTGCGCGGCCAGGTCGAGGAGTTCGGGGGAACCGGTGCGCTCGTGCAGGCGGAGGAAGAGCAGCGCGGCGCCGGTGCTGCCGCGCAGGAGTCCGGCGCGGCGTTGGGTGGGCGGCGGCTGGCGTTCGGCGATGAGCTGTGCGGCTCGTAGGGCGTATCCGTGCAGGGTGGTCTCGCCGGTGGTGCGGGCGAGAGAGGTGAGTGCGAGGCCGAGACCCGCCAGGCCGCTGTGCAGGTCCGGGGTGAGCTGTTGCCACGGCTCGCGCAGGATCTGGTCGGCGAGGTCGAGGGCGCGCTGGCGGTGGCCGAGTCGGTCCAGGACGTAGGCGACGCCTGCCAGCCCGTCGTACAGGCCCAGTGGAGTGCCCGCGGGGACCGGGTCGGTGTGCGCGAGGAGCCAGTGCTCGCCCTGTTCGTAGCGGTTGGCGCCGGTCTCGGCGAGGGCGTAGAGGACTCCGGCTGCGCCGTGCGCCAGGCCTAGGCCGCCGCCTTCGGAGAACTGGGCGATGTCGCCGGGGAACAGCCGGTCGTCGCGGTCCGGTGTGGCGGAGGCGAGGATCGCCCCGACCATCGAGTCCCGGCTGCGTGGCCAGTCGCCGGGCTCGACGGGCGGCGCCCCCGAGGTGGCGCCGGCCCCGCCCCCCTGGGAGGCCGGCGCCCGGTCGCCATCGCGGGTGATCTCCGCTACGGCCTCGTCGAGGAAGCCGTCCGGTAGGGCGGGGAACAGGCCGGCCGCTACCGCTGCCAGATGCGCGGCCTTCCCACGGTCGATGGCGAAGAGTGAGGTGATGGGGAGGAAGAGTGCTATGCGCAGGCAGGCTAGTGCGTAGTGGTCGATGTCCTTGCCGGTGCGGTCCGTTGGCGCCATGAAGCCGGGGTGGGCTACTACTTGGCGTCCACTGTCACCCGTCGTGGCCGCTTCGAAGTCGAGTAGGGCCACGGATTCCTCGTCCGGGGCCACCATGATGTTGAAGAGGTGGAGGTCGTTGAAGACCACGCCGCGTGCGTGTACCGCCGTCACGGCCTCTTCTACGGCTCGGTGGATGCGTAGCGCCCACATTGTGTACGCGGCGATGGCCGCTGGGTCGGGGTCGCTGGTGCACAGTGGGTGGCGTTTGGCCAGGAACGAGTTGAGGGTGCGGCCCGGCAGGAAGTCCATGACCAGGAAGCTGTGGTCGCCCAGCGTGAACCAGTCGCGTACCTCGGGTGCGACGCCCAGGCCCGTCAGTTGCTCCAGTGCGGCCTTCTCGCGGGTGAGGCGGGCGACGGCGTCGGCTCCGTCGGCGGCCAGACCCGCGTGCGGCCGCCCTTCCTTGAGGACGACCTTGCGGCCGTCACGGGTGTCGGTGCCCGCGTACACCCCGCCTCCGTTGGAGAAGTGCAGGGCCTTCTCGATGCGGTACGGGAGGTCTCCGACGGTGGTCGCGTTGCGGGCGGTGAGGTGGGGTTCGAGGAAGGCGGGGAGCGTCACCCAGTCGGGGGTGTGGAAGGTGGGGTCCCGTGGGTCCGGGACCAGGCCGCGCCTGGGGTCCTCGATCGCGGGGACCAGCGTGCCGCGCCCGTCCAGGCAGAACCGCCTCGCGAACGCGCCGTATCTGACGTACAGGGGCCCCTCGCGCCAGCGCAGGTCGGTGAGGATGTAGGGGCCTTCGAAGCCGTCGAGGTCCCGTCCCAAGTCGGTGAGTACGGTGTGCAGTTGCTTCTCGTCGGCCGGGTAGAGGGTGGCGAACTTGCCGCTGTTGTCGCGGGGGGCGTACTTGCTGTTGCGCAGGTGGAGGAGGTGCGCTGCCGGTACGAACTTGAAGGGGATGCCGCGCGGTACGCAGTAGTCCCACACCGCCGCGGCGGTCTTGTCGGCGGTCTCGCCGGTGGCCGAGACGTGGATTTTCCAGCCTTGTGGGGGTGCGGGCAGCGGCTCTCCGGCCTCGTCCACGGGTGCGCAGACCAGCCAGTCGGCCACGCGCCGGGTCCGCCACCCCGCGGGCACGGGGCGGCGGGCGGTCTCGTACAGCGCGGCGGGTGCGCTGGTGGACAGCCGGTTGGGGGTCTCGTAGAAGCACCTGTCGGCCAGCGCGTAGACCTCGTACCGCTTGTCCATCGTGCCCCTTCCCGGTCGTGTCGAGCACCGAGATTTCCATGGCGGGAAAGGGGCGGACAGTCACGGCTGTCATCGGATCGCCGTGCGAAACGCACGGTTGGAGGATGGACCCGCTCGGCTAGTCCTCGGGTGGGAACACGGGGTCGCCGCCTGCCAGGAGGGTGATCGTGATCGCCTCCACCGGGCAGCCCTCGGCCGCCTCCAGCAGCTTCTCGTTCGCGTCCGTCTCGGGGGCTACGGGGTGCGACTGCCGGGCGGTGTCCAGCCGGAAGCCGTCCGGCGCGTGGTTCACGCACATGCCGGAGCCGATGCAGACCCCCCGGTCCACCTCCATGTGCCAGCGGTCTCCCATGAGGCACTCACCCCTCGCCCGCCGCGTCGGCGGCTGATGTAGCTGATGTATACGTGTTGGGCAGGTGGATCATCTTATGCTCGAAGTACTCGCCGTACCCCTCAGGTCCGAACTCCCGTCCCAGACCGGAGTTCTTGTAGCCGCCGAACGGGCCGAGCATGTCGAGGCTGAAGGTGTTCACGCTGTACGTTCCGGTTCGGACCTGGCGTGCGATCTCGATGCCGCGCTCGTCGTCGGCGGTCCAGACGCTGCCGCTCAGGCCGTAGTCCGAGTCGTTGGCGATCTTCACGGCCTCGGTCTCATCGCCGTACGGCAGCAGGCAGATGACCGGGCCGAAGATCTCCTCCCGGGCGATCCGCATCGAGTTGTCCACTCCGCCGAAGAGCGTCGGCTCGACGTACCAGCCCTTCGCCAGCCCTGCCGGGCGGCCGCCGCCGGTGAGGATCTTGGCGCCTTCCTCCTGGCCGATCCGGATGTAGTCGAGGGAGCGCTGCTGCTGGCGTTTGGCGACCAGTGGGCCCAGTTCGGTGGCCGGGTCGAGCGGGTCACCGATCTTCAGGGCGCCCGCGGCGGCCGCGAAGGCCTCGGCGAACTCGTCGTAGCGGCTGCGCGGTACGAGGATGCGGGTCTGGGCCACACAGGCCTGGCCGTTGATCATCCAGGCGAAGGGCACGATCCCGGCGACGGCGGTGGCCGCGTCGGCGTCCGGCAGGATGATCGCGGCCGACTTGCCACCCAGTTCCAGGGTGACCCGGGTGAGGTTGCGGGAGCAGACCTCCATGACGCGCTTGCCCGCCCCCACCGAGCCGGTGAACGACACCTTGTCGACGCCCGGGTGCGCCACCAGGTACTCGCTGACCTCGCGGTCCGCGGGGATGATCGAGAGGACGCCTGCGGGGAGCCCGGCCTCGGCGGCGATCTCGGCCAGCAGGTAGGCGTCCAGCGGCGTTTCGGGCGAGACCTTGAGGATCACCGGGCAGCCCGCGAGCAGCGCGGGGGCCAGCTTGGCGGCCGCGGTGAACTGCGGGACGTTCCACGGGACGACGGCCGCCACGACGCCGACGGGCTCGCGCCGGACGAGGATCTTGCCGAGTATGCCGTCGCGCTGCTCCTCGTAGGTGAAGTCGCGTGCGGTGCTGAGCGCGGCCTCCCACACCATCATCGAGGCGAGCGACTGGACCATCACGCTGGAGGTGTACGGGGTGCCGTTCTCGGAGCTGATGACGCGGGCGATCTCCTCGTGCCGTACCGCGAACGCGTCCTTGATCCTGGTGACGACGGCTATCCGCTCGTCGAGCGTCATGCGCGGCCAGGGGCCCTCGTCGAAGGCCCTGCGGGCGAGGGCGACGGCGCGGTCCACGTCGGCGGGCGCGGCGTGCGGTACGCGTCCGATGACCTGCTCGGTGTGCGGGGAGATCACCTCGATGACGCCCTTGCCGTGCGGGGCGACCCACTCTCCGCCGATGAACAGCTTTCCGTGTTCCACAAGTTCGGTCATGGCCGACTGCCTCCCGCGGGGCGGTTTCTGACGTTGCTTCAGATTCAGACCTGCAGAACTGATACCAGTTCTAGTTGGAGTAGTCCACGGTGTGGGCGGCTTTGGCCGGGTCCGTTGCCAGGCGGGCGTGGAGTTCGACGTCGTAGCGGATGCCGTCGTAGGCGAGTTTCTGGCGCTGCCGCCCCTCTATGGCGAAGCCGGCGGCGCGGGCGACCGCGCATGAGGCGGGGTTGTTGACGCGGTGGCCCAGCTCCAGGCGGAAGAGCCCGGCGTCGGTGAAGGCCCAGTCGGCGGCCGCCTGGCAGGCGCGGGAGGCCACGCCGCGACCGCGGGCCGCGGGCGTGGTCCAGTACGAGACCCAGCCGATGGAGTGGCGCCGGTTCACCGCGCCGACGGAGACCTGGCCGAGTACGGCGCCACCGCCGTCCGCCACGGCGAAGGCGAACGCGGACCCCGCGGCCCAGTCGGCGCGGCGCTCGCCGATCCACTGCTCAGCGGCGGGCGGGGAGTCCACGGGCTCGTTGTTCTGGCCGCGCATGAGGGGGTCGGCGAAGGCGTTCGCCACCGCATGGGCGTCCCCGTCCGCCCACTGACGTAGCACCAGCCCCGAAGGGGTTTCCAGTTGATCACGCATGGCGCGAGTCTTCCATCGACTGACCCCGCAACCGGCCCCGGCAACTGGCCTGGCGTAACAGTAGACTTGGGCTACTATTGAAACTAGTTCTAGTTATAGTGGCTCCATGAGCTCCACGACGACGCAGGTGACCGAGCACGGCGGGGGCGTATGGAGCATCAAGGTCCCCATCCCGGACAACCCCCTGGGCCACACCCTCGTCCACCTCCTGGACACCGACCGTGGGCCGGTGCTAATCGACACCGGCTGGGACGACCCCACCTCGTACGACACCCTCGTGGCGGGGCTCGCCGACTGCGGGGTCGCCGTTGGTGAGCTGCACGGCGTGGTCGTCACCCACCACCATCCCGACCACCACGGCCTGTCCGGCAAGGTGCGCGAGGCGTCCGGCGCCTGGATCGCGATGCACCCGGCCGACGCCCACGTCGTACGCCGCACCCGCGAGCAGCGGCCCGAGCGCTGGATCGACTACCTCACCGACAAACTCACCACCGCCGGCGCCCCCGACGACCACCTCGCTCCCCTGCTCGCCGCCCGCGAGTCCGGCACGCTGCGCACCCTGCCGGGGCTCGACGCCGCGCTCCCGGACCGGGACATCACGCCCGGCGAACTCCTCGACCTCGCGGGCCGCAGGCTGCGCGCCATCTGGACCCCGGGGCACACACCGGGCCATATCTGCCTGCACCTGGAGGAGGATCACCCGGCCGGTAAGCCGGGCCGCGGGCGGCTCTTCTCCGGCGACCATCTGCTGCCCGGGATCACCCCGCACATCGGTCTGTACGAGGACCCGGACGACACCACCGTGACCGATCCGCTCGGCGACTACCTGGACTCCCTGGAGCGGGTCGGGCGCCTGGGCGTCGCCGAGGTGCTCCCGGCCCACCAGTACGCCTTCACCGACGCGCCCGCGCGGGTACGGGAGTTGCTCGACCACCACGAGGAGCGGCTGCGCGGCCTGCGCGCCCTCCTCGCCACCCCGCTCACCCCCTGGCAGCTCGCCGTACGCATGGAGTGGAACCGGCCCTGGGAGCAGATCCCGTACGGGTCGCGGAACATCGCCGTGTCGGAGGCGGAGGCGCATCTGCGGCGCCTGGTGAAGCTGGGCCACGCGGAGGCCGTGCCGGGCGGTGAGCCGGTCGCCTACCGTGCGGTGGCGTAGGCGAGGCCTTCCTCGTTCGTCATCTCCAGGCCCACGCGGTACTCCTTGTCGTACGCCGCGCTGCCGATGACCTCTCTCGCGCGGTCCTCGCAGGCCTGTCTGGCCGCCCGCAGTTGAGGGGAGTCCATGTGGGCCCGGCCCGCCAGGCTCCAGAACCCGTCACTGACGCCGAGCAGTACGGCGGCGCGGGCCGCGTCGCCACGGGCCAGGACGGCTTCGGCCAGCGCGTCCAGGGCATGGCCGATCCCCGCGGAGTTGTGCAGCAGCCCGTGGCCCACCGTCCCCTCGCGGGCCCGGCGCTCCGCTTCGGCCGCGTCGCCCGCGGCCAGCGCCACCTGGGCCAGCATGGGGTCGGTCCAGGCCCGCACCCAGCGTTCGCCGATCCGTACGCAGTCCTGCCACAGCTCCTCACCCACCTCGCGGGCCTGGTCGAACCGGCCCGTCAGCTGATGGGCGAAGGTGACGCCGCACCGCGCCTGCAGCATCGCCGAGCCGCACCAGTCGCTGCCGAGCGGTACCCCCTCCGGCTGACGGTACGCCTTGATCGCCTCGTCGAACCGGCCGCGCAGGAGCGGCCCGCTGCCCGTGAGATAGCGGGTGGCGGCGATCACCCGCGGGTCCCCCTGCTCCGCCGCCGCCTCGGCCGCCAGACCCGCCCACACGTCCGCCTCGTCCAGATCGCCCTGGAGGATCGCGACGGTGCCCCGGCTCCACAGGGCCAGCGTGCGCACCGGACCCGGCTCCGCGTCGACCGTGAGCACCCGGTCCAGACAGGCGGCGGCGTCCCGACCGTAACCACAGTGCCGCCACAGGAAGCCGGTGTGGGCCGCCATGTCCAGGGCCACCGCGGCCTCGGGCTCCGCCAGGGCGAAGTCCACCGCCGCGCGCAGGTTGCTGTGTTCTGCGACGATACGGTCGCACCACTGGACCTGGCGGGCGCTGTTCCACTCCGCGCAGCCGCGGTGGACCAGGTCCCGGTAGTAGTCCAGGTGCCGCCATCGCATCCGGTGCTCGTCGCCGAGCTGGCGCAGCCAGTCGGTGCCGTACTCGGCCACCGTGTCGAGCATCCGGAGCCGGTTGAAGTCCCGCTGGTCGCGGCGGACGATCGACTTGTCGAGTAACCGGGCGAGCAGCTCCACCACCCGGTACGCGGGCAACGGGCCGCCCGCGCAGACCCGTTCGGCCGCCTCCACGCCGAAGGTTCCGGCGAACACCGAGAGCCGGGCCCACAGCAGCCGCTCCAGCGGTTCGCACAGCTCGTTGCTCCAGCCGATGGTGGTGCGCAGGGCCTGGTGGCGGGGCAGTCCCCGCTCGTCCCGGGTGGCGAGCAGGTCGAGCCGGGACGGCAGCCGGTCGGCGAGGCGCTCGTACAGGCTCCCTACCGACAGCTCGGGCAGCTGGGCGGCGGCCAGTTCGATCGCGAGCGGTACGCCGTCGAGGCGGCGGCAGATGCCCAGTACGGTCTCGCGGTTGGCTGCGTCGAGCCGGAAGCCGGGGGCGGCGGCCGCGGCCCGCTGGGCGAACAGTGTGGCCGCCGCGGTGTGTTCGGTGTCGGTGACCGGCAGCGGGTCGACGTCCACCTGCTGCTCGCCGCCGACGCCGAGCGGCTGTCTGCTGGTGGCCAGGACACAGATGCCCGGCGCGGCCGCGAGCAGCGTCAGCAGGGTCTGTGCGCAGCCGGCGAGCAGGTGTTCGCAGGAGTCGAGTACCAGCAGCAGCCGCTTGTCCCGGAGCCAGTCGGCGAGCGTGTCGACGACCGGGCGGGCGGACTGGTCGGTCAGTTGCAGCGCCTGGGTGAGGGCGAGGCCCACCAGGTCCGGGTCCCGCAGCGGAGAGAGCTCCGTCAGCCACACCCCGTCCGGGAAACTGGCACTGACCCGCGCGGCGGCCCGCAGCGCGAGCCGGGTCTTGCCGACGCCGCCGGCGCCGGTGAGGGTGACCAGCCGGCCACCGAAGGTGTCCCGGGCGCGGTCCGCCAACACGTGGGCGAGCAGGTCCAGTTCCGTTTCGCGGCCGACGAAGCTGGTGGTCTCCGGTGGCAGGTTGCCCGGCTGCCCGCCGGGTGGTGGTTGCGCTGTTTTCTCCGACACTGCTCGCCCCTCCCCTACCCGGCTCCCCCGCCGTGGGCGCCTCCCAGTCTGTCCGGGCCGGTGATCAACCGCTAGAGAGCCATCGAGGTCACTCTGGCATCGTGCGTCGCATGGCTATACGGCGTGAACTGGTGGAGCGGGTGGACGAGCGGGACCAGGTCATGGAGGTGGTGGAGCGGGGTGAGGCCGTCCGACGGGGGTGGCTGCACCGGATCGCGACCACCGTGTGCCGCGATGCGGAGGGGCGGATTCTGGTGCATCGGCGGCCGGACGGGATGTCCCGGTTTCCCGGCCAGTACAACTGGATGGTGGGCGGGGCGGTGGACGTCGGCGAGTCGTACGCCGAGGGCGCGGCGCGGGAGGTCGAGGAGGAGCTGGGGGTGCGGGTGGCGGTGCGGCACGGGGTGACCTTTCTGTGCCGCGGGGAGATCAGCCCGTACTGGATGGGGGTGCACGAGGCCGTCGTCCCGGCGTCGGCGATCTCGCCCGACCCCGCGGAGCTCGCGTGGCACGGATGGTGGACCGAGGGCGAGCTGCGGGATGCGATGGGCCGGATGCCGTTCGTGTCGGACGCGGTGGAGGCGTACGAGCGGCTCCGGGCGAGCCGCTGTTCGACCGGCCGGTAACGAGCTTCGGCCGGCCGGTAGAGTGGGCAGGTCATCACCACGCCCGTACGGGGGAAGCCGGTGCGATTCCGGCGCTGACCCGCAACCGTATGCCCGCCGAAATTCCCCGGCGGTGAGCCGGAATGCCCAGTCGGACGTGAGTGGCTCCCGTCGCCGGAACCCCGGCGACCGGCACCGTCGAGGTAACGGAACCGGAGCCCGGTGCCTTCGCGGGCCCGTGCCCGGCTCCCCGCAGGAGAGGCACCCGCCCGCATGAACGTTCGCCGCAGCGCCGCCGCGCTGGCCGCCACCGCCGTACTCTGCGCGGCCGCCACCCCGGCCGCCGTCGCCGACGAGTCGCCGTCGCCCTCGGCGCCCGTGAGCCTCCCCTCTGGTCTGTACGGAGACAAGGACCCGCAGTTCGACGGCGTCTTCCGGCAGTCGTACGCGCTGCTCGCGCAGGACACCGTGGGGGTCGAGCCCGCGGCGAAGGCCGTCGAGTGGCTGGCCCGCCAGCAGTGCGCCAGCGGCGGCTTCGCGGCCTTCCGCGCCGACCCGACCGAGCCCTGCGACTCCAAGACGGAGTTCGCCACCGACTCGACAGCCGCCGCGGTGCAGGCGCTGAGCGCGCTCGGCGGGCAGGACGCCACCGCGAAGAAGTCCGTGGCCTGGCTGAAGTCGATCCAGAACGCGGACGGCGGCTGGGGCTACACGCCCGGCGCCGACAGCGATGTGAACACCACCGGCATGGTGGTCGGGGCACTGGCCGCGAGCGGCGAGAAGCCGGACGCGGTGACGTCCACCAAGGACAAGACGGCGTACGACGCGCTGCTCGCGCTCTCCATGGACTGCGACAAGGGCGACGGCGCGTTCGGCCTGGCGGACTTCAAGTCCGGCAAGCTCGGCGCCAACGCGAGCGCCACGGCCGCGGGCGTGCTCGGCGGGCTCGGCGAGGGCCTCGGCGCGCAGGGCGGCGAGACGCGTTCCGCGCCCAAGTGCGCCAAGGCGGACAGCGCGGAGCAGGCCGCCCTGAACGGCGCCGCGTATCTGACCGACGCGCTCGCCAAGGACGGCTACCTGGTGGCCCCCACTCCGGGCGCCGACGACCAGCCCGACTACGGCACCACGGCGGACGCGGTCGCGGCGCTGGGCACGGCCGGGCTTGGCGAGCAGGCGAAGGACTCGGTCGCCTGGCTGGAGAAGAACGCCGCGTCCTGGGCGAAGGAGGCCGGTCCCGCCGCGTACGCCAAGCTGATCTTCGCCGTGCGCGCGACGGGTGGCGACGCGCGCGACTTCGGCGGTACGGACCTGGTGAGCGCGCTCAACAAGACCGGTCCCGAGCCCCAGGCGACCGCCAAGCCCAAGGGCGACGCGGACTCGGACGCGGACGGCAAGGACTCCGCTTCCGATGACTCCGGCTCCGTCGCCACCTGGTGGATCATCGGGGTCGGCCTGGTCGCGGGCGTCGGCATCGGCTTCCTGATCAGCGCCCGCAACAAGAAGAAGCAGTAGCCGTGACCCTCGTTCGCGTGATCGCTCGACCTCGCCGCCTCGGGCTCGGCGCCCTCCTGCTCGGTGTCCTGCTCGCGGTGCTCTGCGCCGCCGCCGTCCCGGCGCAGGCCGCCGGGTACCGGTACTGGTCCTTCTGGGACCTGGACGGCGACACGTGGACGTACGCCCAGCAGGGCCCGTCGACCACGCGGCCCGCGGACGGGGACGTCCAGGGCTTCCGGTTCGCGGTGAGCGAGGACTCGCAGGACGCCGCGAAGCCGCGCGCCGGCGAGAGCGCGGGCGCGGCGGCCACCTTCGCGTCGGCCTGCGAGGAGACCCCCGCGCGGGAAGGCCGCAAGCGGGTGGCGCTGATCATCGACTTCGGCACGGCCGGGGACGCGCCGAAGGGTGAGACCCCGCAGCAGGCGCGTGCCGTCTGCGCACAGGTCGCCCCGGACGCGACCACGGCGGAGGCGCTCGCGGAGGTCGCGAAGCCGCTGCGCTACGACAGCAACGCGCTGCTGTGCGCGATCGCGGGCTATCCGAAGACGGGGTGCGGCGACCAGGTCTCCGGCAGCGGCGGCGACAAGCAGGAGTCCCCGGCCGCCGATGGCCAGGCCGCGCCCTCGTCCGGCTCCGCGTCTGACTCCTCTTCCGACTCTTCCGACGACGGTCCGTCCGCGGGTCTGCTCGCAGGCCTCGCCGCGGTGCTCGCACTCGGCGCCGCCGCCGTCTGGCAGGCACGCCGCCGACGCGGCTGACGCCGGGACCTGGGATGAGGCACGACGGCGAGACGACGGCGGGCTCGGGGTACCCGGGCCCGTCCGGCACGCCTCGGGAACGCGGGCTCGCGGGCGCGCTGGGGTCCGCGGCGGCGGGGCGCAGGGGCAGGGCCGACCGGCGTGCCAGGGCGTTCGCGCCTGAGGCCGGGCGGAGCGACGCACTGCACTCCGGGGCCTGGTGGGTGTGGGCACTGGGCCTGGGCACCGCCGCGTCGCGGACGACCAATCCGCTGCTGCTCGGGCTGCTGGTCGGGGTCGCGGGGTATGTGGTCGCGGTACGGCGTACCGATGCGCCCTGGGCGCGCAGTTACGGGGCCTTCGTCAAGCTCGGACTCGCCGTGATCGCGATCCGCCTCGGCTTCGCGGTGTTCCTCGGGTCGCCGATCCCCGGTACGCATGTGCTGTTCACGCTGCCCGAGGTGCCGCTGCCGGAGTGGGCCAAGGGGGTGCGGATCGGCGGTCGGGTCAGTGCGGAGAGCCTGCTGTTCGCGCTGTACGACGGGTTGAAGCTGGCCACCCTGCTGATCTGCGTGGGCGCGGCGAACGCGCTCGCCAATCCGGTGCGGCTGCTGAAGTCGCTGCCGGGTGCGCTGTACGAGGCGGGGGTCGCCGTCGTGGTGGCGATGACGTTCGCGCCGCAGCTGATCGCCGACGTACAGCGGCTGCGGAAGGCGCGGCGGCTGCGGGGGCGTCCGGACAGCGGGGTACGCGGGCTGGTGCAGGTCGGGCTGCCGGTCCTGGAGGGCGCGCTGGAGCGGTCCGTCGCGCTGGCCGCGGCGATGGACGCGCGGGGGTACGGGCGTACCGCCCAGGTGCCCGCCGCGGTACGCCGCACCACCGCCGTCCTCACCCTCGGCGGGCTGCTCGGCGTCTGCGCCGGGACGTACGGGCTGCTGGCCGCCGAGGGGGCGGGGTTCGGGCTGCCGGTGCTGCTCGGCGGGCTCGCGGCGGCGCTCGGTGGCCTGTGGCTCGGCGGGCGGCGCAGCGTACGCAGCCGGTACCGGCCCGATCGCTGGGGCGCGCGCGCCTGGCTGGTGTCGGGGTCCGGGGTGGCCGTGGCGGGGCTGATGATCTGGGCCGCGTCGTACGACCCCGTGGGGCTGCACCCCGGAGTGATCCCGCTGACCGCGCCCGAACTGCCGCTGTGGCCCGCCCTGTCCGTACTGCTCGGCCTGCTGCCCGCATGGGTCGCACCCGCACCTCCCTCTCAGGAGACCCCGTGATCCGGTTCGAGAACGTCACGGTCACCTACGACGGCGTCGCCGCGCCGACCATCCGCGAGGTCGACCTGGCCATCCCCGAGGGCGAACTCGTGCTGCTCGTCGGCCCCTCGGGAGTCGGCAAGTCGACTCTCCTCTCCACCGTGAGCGGGCTGGTCCCGCACTTCACGGGCGGCACGCTGAGCGGCCGGGTCACCGTCGCCGGGCGGGACACCCGCACCCACAAGCCGCGCGAGCTCGCCGATGTCGTCGGCACGGTCGGCCAGGACCCGCTTTCGCACTTCGTGACGGACACGGTCGAGGACGAACTCGCCTACGGCATGGAGTCCTTGGGCCTCGCCCCGGACGTGATGCGCCGCCGCGTCGAGGAGACCCTGGACCTGCTGGGCCTGGCCGACCTGCGCGACCGCCCGATCAGCACGCTCTCGGGCGGCCAGCAGCAGCGCGTCGCGATCGGCTCCGTACTCACCCCGCACCCGAGCGTGCTGGTACTGGACGAGCCCACATCCGCGCTGGACCCGGCAGCGGCGGAAGAAGTCCTCGCCGTACTCCAACGCCTGGTCCACGACCTCGGCACCACGGTCCTGATGGCCGAACACCGCCTGGAACGCGTCGTCCAGTACGCCGACCAGGTCATCCTCCTCCCCTCCCCCGGTCAGCCCCCGCTCATCGGCACCCCCGCCGACATCATGGCCATCTCCCCGGTCTACCCCCCGGTGGTCGGCCTGGGCCGCCTCGCGGGCTGGTCCCCGCTGCCCCTGTCGGTACGGGACGCGCGACGGCGGGNCCGACCCGCCCCCTCCACATAGAAGTCCGGTGATTACCGGTGGACAGGCAGGTGAAGGCGGGGTTGCCTGCGTCTGTGCAGAAGGGACATCGCGCGCCCCCTTAGGATCCGGGGACGGGGACCGTGCGCGGGTCGGATTCAGGCGGAGGGCCGAAGAGGCGTGGCGAATGCGGAGCAGAACGGGCTGAGGAGCGCCCTCGGGGCCGCGGGCCTGGGCAGCAGGACAGGGGCCGCCCGGGCGGGTCTGTGGATGCTCGCCGCCGTGCTGGCGGTACGGCAGATCGTGGTCGTCCTGCGCAGCCCCAAAGGTGAGCGCCTCGCCGAACTCGAGACCTGGGTCGGCCCGGACGGCGTACTGCGGGTGACCGGTTCGCTCTACGACACGGACTCGTTCGCCGGTACGCCGTTCGCCGGGCTCGGCCTCAAACCCCTCACCCGCGCCGCCGAGCAAGCACTCGGTGTCGGCTGGACGTTCGGCACGCTCCTGCTGGTCGCCGTGCTCGGCCTGGTCGCGGCCCGCGCCCTGCCCACCCCGGTCGCGCGGCGTACGTCGCTGCTCGCGGCGCCCGTGGCGATCTGCCTGCTCATGCTCTCGCTGCCGGTGCGCAACGCGCTGCACCTCGGCCAGACCAGCATCATCCCGGTGCTGCTGGTCCTCCTCGGCTGCTTCGCGGTACGCGGCGAACGCGCGTCGGGCGTCCTGATCGGCGTCGGCGCCGCCCTGCAGCCCACCGTGCTGCTCTTCGCGCCGCTGCTCTGGTTCACCGGGCGCCGACGTGCCGCGCTGTCCACCGCCGCGACCTTCGCGGCCTGTACGGCCCTGGCCTGGGCCGCGCTGCCGCAGGACTCGTGGACGTACTGGGTCCGACAGCTCGCGGGCACCGGTCTCGGCGCGAACCCGGACAGCGTCGCCAACCAGTCGCTGCACGGCGCGCTGCTCCGCTTCGGCCTCCAGGGCCCGCTGGAGATCGGCGTGTTCCTCACGCTGGCGGCGGCCGTCGCGGCGGTCGGGCTGCGCCGCGCGGTCCGCTACGCCCACGACGGACAGCTGCTGCTCGCGGTCGCCGTGACCGGCTGTGTGGCCGTCGCCATCTCTCCGACGGCCTGGCAGCACCAGCTGCTGTGGGTGCTGCTCGCGGTGGTCGGCCGGGTCGGCAAGCGGGCATCGGACCGGCTGGTCTGGCCGATCGCCATTGTCATCGTGATGACGCTGCCGGCGAAGATGATGCTGCCGAACATGGGCTTCGCCCACCCAGTGCGGGACAACGCTCTCCTGCTCGCGGCGCTCGCGGCGGCCTGTGTGGTGCCGTTCCTGCCCCGCACCTCGCCGTACTTCCAGACGCCGGAGCCCACCGCGTACGAGGCGCCGGTCCCGGCCCGCTGGACGTGGGTGCCGCTGGTGCCGTTCTGGCGCCGCGCGCTCAGCCGCCCCAACCTCCTGCTCGAACTCCTCCTGATCCGCGTCGGCTACTCGATCTACCAGCAGACCCGCATCCTGGCGGCCGGCAGCCGCGCCACCGCCGAGGAGCACGGCAGCCAGGTCTACGCCATCGAGCAAGCGCTGTTCCTGGACGTCGAGCACTGGTTCAACCGCGTGGTCGTGGACACCCCGTGGCTGGAGTCGTTCCTCAACTTCTACTACACGTCCTTCCACTTCGTCGTACCGCTGACCGTCCTCGGCATCCTGTACGCCCGCCGCCCCGGCGACTTCCGCTGGGCACGCAGCGCACTCGGCTTCGCCACGGTGCTGGCCCTGCTCGGCTTCTGGCTCTACCCGCTGGCCCCACCGCGCCTGATGCCGGACCTCGGCTTCGTGGACACGGTGCACGGCGTACAGGACTTCTCCCAGCCGGACTACGGCACGCTGACCGGGGTCACCAACCAGTACGCCGCGATGCCCTCGCTGCACTTCGGCTGGTCCCTGTGGTGCGGGGTCGCCATCGTCGTCCTGGCTCCGAAGCTGTGGATGAAGCTCTTCGGCCTGCTGCACCCCACGCTGACCCTCCTCGCCATCGTCGGCACCGCCAACCACTGGGTCCTGGACGCGGTGGGCGGCGCGGCCGTGGTGGGCGCGGGTTTCGGCCTGGTGTACCTGCTGTCCGGACCGAGGGCGAAGAAGTCCGTACAGGAGCCCCGGGTGCCGGACCAACCCGACGCCTCCGCCTCCCCGTCCACCCCCGCCGTCGCGAACCGCACCTCTACGTAAGCCGGGGGCGTACGCCGGTGCGGAGTACGCGCTTCCGCACCACCGCCCCCTCAACCGGCCGGGAACCGACCGCACCCGCACTCCGTCTTGTCTGACTACCGGGCGGATGCCACGGTGGTACCGGGGCTGTGGGAGGGGGCGGACAGCATGGAAATCCGCAGGTCAACGCCCACTTCAGGGTCAACTTCAGGCGCACCGGAAGCATCCGTGCCGCCGCTGCTCGTAGGCCGCTACCGACTCCTGGAACCGCTGGGTTCCGGGGGCATGGGCGTCGTCTGGCGTGCCGTGGACGAGCTGCTGCACCGCGAGGTCGCGGTCAAGGAGGTCAAGGCACCGGACCACCTGCTCGAAGAGGGCGTACGGCGCCTGTACGAGCGACTCCGCAAGGAGGCCCGCGCGGCGGCGCAGATCACGCACCCGCACGTGGTGACCGTGCATGACATCGTGGAGCACGGCGACCGCCCCTGGATCGTGATGGAGCTGATCCGCGGCCGCTCCCTGCAGGACATCCTCCAGGAACACGGCGCCCCGCACCCCGCACACGCGGCCGAGGTGGGTCTCGCGGTCCTGCGCGCCCTGCGCTGCGCCCACGACGTCGGCGTACTGCACCGTGACGTGAAGCCCGGCAACATCCTGGTCGAAGAGCTCGACAACCGAGTGGTCCTGACCGACTTCGGCATCGCCCAGATCCACGGCTCGGCCCAACTCACCCAGGCATACGAGATAGTCGGCTCCCCCGAGTACCTACCGCCGGAGCGGGTCTCCGGCAGACCCGCCGAGCCCGCCAGCGACCTGTGGTCGCTGGGCGTCACGCTCTACGTCATGGTGGAGGGCCGCTCCCCCTTCCGGCGCACCACCGCCCTGAGCACACTCCAGGCAGTGGCGGACGAGCCGGTGCCGCCGCCCGTACGGGCCGGAGCGCTCGCCCCGATCCTGCAGGCGCTCCTGCGCAAGGACCCGGCCGCACGCCCCGGCCACGCGGAACTGGAGCGCCTGTTCCAGGCAGCGGCCCACCCGGCGACGGTCATCTCCCGAGCCGAACCGTCGGCCGCGGCGGCACCCGCGCCACCCGCGCCGGGCCCGCCGTCCAGCACGTCCCTGCCGGCCGGCACGGGGACGGCGTCCGGTGCGTCCCTTCCGGGCCCGCCACCACCAGGCACGCCGCGCGGGTACGCGGCGTCTGCCGCGGCGGCCGCGCACACCCGTACCGCGCCGAGGGGCCCGGCGACTCCGGTGGGAACGTACGGGCCACCACACCCCACACCGCACGTGACGGCGAGCACCGGACCGCGCCATGGTGAACCGCCGCCGCACCGGCGCCGGTTGGTCATGCTGGCCCTGGCGCTCGCGGCGGTGCTGGCCATCGGCGCGGGCACCGCGGTGGCCGTACTGAACCAGCAACAGGCCGGGACGACCCAGCAGCCCGGCGAAGGGCCGGGCAGCAGCCCCTCGGCGAACCTGCCCAGTGACACCGACGACGGGTCGGTAGCGGAGCCGAAGGAGCCCGGGGAGTCCGACGGCTCGGAAGACACCGGGAACGTCGAGCCGTCACCGGGGTACTCGGACGGCAACTGCCAGGGCGGCTGGCTGTCCTGTGATGACTGAGTGAGAACGGGCGGCTGACCAGGCCGCCTTCGGGGGAGAGACCATGGGACGACGAAGCACCGTGCCACGCCGTGACCAGATCACCATCGGATCGCTGCTCGCGGCGATCGTGCTCCTGGTGAGCGCACTCGGCTGGTACGTCTACGCTGGCCGCGAAGCGCCGGACCGCGCCACGCAGTTGCGCCTGGAAGGCACCGGCGACAACGGCCCCGACCCGTTCGTCACCGTGCCGGACACCGACACCGAGGGCGTGTCATCGGCCCTGCTGGGCGGCGGCAGCCGGGCCGGCGACCGCCCAGGCACTTTCGGCGGCACCGACCGCCGCAGCCAGTGCGACAAGAAGCGCCTGGTCAAGGGCCTGGAGCGCAACCCCGAACTCGCCAGCACCTGGGCGAGCCTGCGCGGCATCGACGCCACCGACATCCGCTCGCACATCGAGGAAGACCTCACCCCCGTGGTACTGGTCCGCGACACGGTGGTGCGCAACCACAGCTACCTG
This sequence comes from Streptomyces sp. E11-3, assembly GCF_046540415.1. Classification (NCBI taxonomy): domain Bacteria; kingdom Bacillati; phylum Actinomycetota; class Actinomycetes; order Kitasatosporales; family Streptomycetaceae; genus Streptomyces; species Streptomyces sp. E11-3. The sequence continues at coordinate 1,828,160 of NZ_JAZGRL010000002.1, forward strand.
GGCAAAGGCAAGTCGTCCACGTACCTCTCGGTCCTCCAGGCGGGGGTGGCCATCCTGGTGGACGCCTACGCCCGCCCGGCCGTGAAGTGCAACTGCGGCAACCCGCTCCAGCCCGTAACCGAGAAGATCAACTACCAGAAGGCCAGCTACGACGGCGCCCCCTGGAAGGACTTCAGCAAGGACCGGGTGGCCACGGTCGAACCACGCCCCGAAGACCAGGACCCGCTGGAGGAGTTGACCCTGGTCGACCCCCACAACCCCACCGAGGCGTTCGACCGCCCGGTGGGCTCGGACGGCGAACGGGACGGCTCCCCGACCACGATTCCCCTGCCCGTAGAGGAGCCGAACTCCGCGGACGGCTCGTCCGCCGGGGTGTCACCCCCAGCGGAGTCCCCCGACTCGCCCGACTCGCCCGACTCCCCCGACTCCCCTGACTCCCCTGACTCACCACGGTCCCCCGACTCATCCGAATCAACGAGGTCACCCGAATCACCAGACCCCGTGGAGTCACCCAGGCGAACGGCCTCCCCAAGGTCACCCGACCCCGTCGACTCCCCTCGGACATCGAACCCCGTGGAGTCCCCCGGCTCGTCGGAGTTAGATCCACCCGGCACGCCGGAATCGTCACCGCCAACATCGTTATCCCCAACGCCAACATCATCCCCGACGCCGACATCGTTATCCCCAACGCCGACGGCATCCCCGACCCCTACAGCTTCCCCAACGCCGACGGCATCCCCGACCCCCACGGC
>NZ_JAZGRL010000002.1:1828987-1843360 GCF_046540415.1 Streptomyces sp. E11-3
GCCGCACCCCCCACCCCGGTCAGCGCGGCCACCGCCCGCGGCTACCTCGCCCAGCTGACCGTGAAGGCCGAGGGCTCGACCAGCGGCTACAGCCGCAGCCTGTTCCCGCACTGGAGCACCCAGTACGGCACCTGCAACACCCGCGAGGTCGTCCTTGAGCGTGACGGCCAGAACGTCGTACAGGCCGACAACTGCTCGGCGGTCAGCGGCCGTTGGTACTCCGCGTTCGACGGCGCCACCTGGTACGCCGCGTCCGACGTCGACATCGACCACATCGTGCCGCTCGCCGAGGCCTGGCGCTCCGGCGCGAGCAAATGGACCACCAGCAAGCGGAAGCAGTTCGCCAACGACCTGACCCGCCCGCAGCTGATCGCCGTCACCGACAACGTCAACCAGTCCAAGGGCGACAGGGACCCGGCCGAGTGGATGCCGCCGCGCACCGCGTACCACTGCATGTACGCCCGTATGTGGGTGCACACGAAGTACTACTGGAACCTGACCGTGGACTCCGCCGAGAAGAGCGCCCTGCAGGCCACGCTCAACGCCTGCTGACGCGGGCTCACGCGAGCTGACGCGGGCTCACCGGAACCGCTCCGCCCTCCTCCGTCGTTCCGTACCGTACGGGGCTACGGAAGAGGGTGATCGCCATGGCACGGCTGCGCCTGGGACCGCTGCTGAGGTACGTCGACCGGGCGGCCGCGACCGTCTGGGTCGAGGCGGGGCGGCCGTGCACCGCCGCGGTGCGCTGCGCGGACGGCGCGGGCGGTGAGTCCCGTACCTTCCAGGTCGGCGGACACCACTACGCGCTGATCCCGGTGACCGGCCTCACGCCGGGCACCGAGACCGCGTACGAGGTCCTGCTCGACGGCCGCCGCGTATGGCCGCTCGACGACCCCGCCCTGCCGCGCTTCCCACCGTCCACCATCCGCACCCCGGCCGACCCGGCCGACGCGCTGCGGATCTCCTTCGGGTCCTGCCGGTGGGCGATCTCACCCACCGGCCGCAGGGACCCGATGGGCCCCGACGCGCTGGACACCCTGGCCGTACGGCTGGCCACCGAACCGGATGCCGAGCGTCCTGACGTCCTGGTGCTCCTCGGCGACCAGGTGTACGCGGACATGGTGTCGCGGGCGACCCGCCACCGGCTCGCCGCCCGCCGCGACCTGCGCGAACCACCGGGCGCCCAGGTCGCGGACTACGAGGAGTACTGCGCGCTCTACGACGAGTCCTGGCGCGACCCCGAGGTGCGCTGGCTGCTCTCCACCGTGCCCAGCTGCATGATCTTCGACGACCATGACGTGATCGACGACTGGCACACCAGCGCCGCCTGGCTGGCCGAGATGCGGGCCACGCCCTGGTGGAACGAGCGCGTGGTGAGCGGTCTGATGTCGTACTGGGTGTACCAGCACCTGGGCAACCTGCCGCCGGACGAACTGGCCGCCGACCCGGTGTACGCGGCCGTGCGCGCGAGCCCGGACGGCACCGAGGCGCTGCGCGCCTTCGCCGCCAAGGCCGCGCACGCCCCCGAGAGCAGCCGCTGGAGCTACCGCCGCGACTTCGGCCGGGTCCGGCTGCTGATGGTCGACACCCGCGTCGGGCGCGTACTGGAGGAGTCGCGGCGCGCGATGCTGGACGCGGACGAGGAGGGGTGGCTGCGCGAGCAGGCGCTGGACGGCCCCGGTTCGTACGACCACCTGCTGATCGGTACCTCGCTGCCCTGGCTGCTGCCGCATCTGATCCACGACGCCGAGGCGTGGAGTGCCGCGCTGACCCGTGGCGAACGCGGCGGGCGCTGGGCGCGGCTCGCCGAGGACCTGCGCAGACGCGCCGACCTCGAACACTGGCCGGCGTTCCCGGCGTCGTTCGACGCGCTCACCGCGCTGATCGCTCAGGCCGGGAGCGGTCCGCGGCCACCGGCCTCGGTCTGTGTGCTGTCCGGGGACGTGCATCACGCGTACATCGCCGAACCCACGTGGCGCAGCGGCCTCGAACCCACCGCCCGCGTACTCCAACTGACCTGCTCCCCGCTGCACAACTCCATCCCGGCCGTGGTCCGGCTCGGCTTCCGCTTCGGCTGGAGCCGGGCCGGACGTGCGCTCGGGCGGCGCTTCGCCCGCCATGGGCGCACCGGCCAGGCCGCCGTCGACTGGGAGCGGACGGGCGGCCCCTGGTTCGGCAACCAGCTGATGACCCTCACCCTGCGCGGACGGGACGCGACCCTGCGTCTGGACCGGGCGCAGGCGGTACGGGGCGGGGGCGCGCGGCTGCGGACAGTACGGGAGCTGACCATCACCCGAGGGACACGGACGTAGCCGGATTTCACCACCCCGAAATAATGTTGAACTTGCAAGCACCTCTTAGGTCTGCCTAACCTGTGGACCCCGCTCGGTTTTCCGCTCCCGGAGCCGAGGGAGCCCGCGCGCTGCCCGCACACCCTCGACCAAAGGGCTATGTGGACTGCTTAGCCTGCGCGCTCCTGGCCGGTTTCCCGTCCCCAGAACCGAAGGAGTCCCCGCCATGACCGAACGTCTCAACAACGCCCAGCCGTACGCCATCGGCCTGTTCCGGATCGTCGTCGGACTGCTCTTCGCCTGCCACGGCGCCGCCTCGCTCTTCGGGTGGTTCGGCGGCGCGATGGGCGGCGGCACCGTCGAGACCGGCAGCTGGCCCGGCTGGTACGCGGCCGTGATCCAACTCGTCGGCGGCGGCCTGGTCATGCTCGGCCTCGGCACCCGCGCCGCCGCGTTCGTCGCCTCCGGTTCGATGGCGTACGCGTACTTCGACGTACACCAGCCGGAGGCGCTGTGGCCCCTGCAGAACGGCGGCGAGGCCTCGGCGATGTTCTGCTGGGCCTTCCTGCTGCTGGTCTTCACCGGGTCCGGCGCGCTCGGCCTGGACCGGCTGTTCGCGCGCGACACGGCCGCGGGCGCGGGCGTCTCGGGCACGGGCGTCTCGGGCGCCGAGGGCGTCAGGACCCCGGAAGCGGCTCGGTAAGGCACAGGCACAGACAGAGACGCAGACAGAGACAGAGACAGAGACAGAGGCGCATCAACCGGTCGTTCCGTGCCGCCCGTTGACGGCACGGGACGGCCGACGCCGTTTCACCCGGCCCTGCGCTCGGGATATTTCCGCCGCACGGCACTCCGGAGCGTACGGCCGGGTGAACGCTCGGCGGCGCACACATGACCCCCATGATTCACTGCCGCACCCGTGGGCGTACGCTGCATGGCTGACCACCAGGCCGCCCCTGACGCTCCCCTGCGACTCGAGGCTTGTGCCTTTAAGAACCGGGGAGTCAACGGGTGCTCGAGAGTGTGGGGACGCTGACCGGCAGCCCATGGATCTACGCCATTGTGGCGGTTTCCATCCTCTTCGACGTGTTTCTGCCGATGCTGCCGAGCGGGCTGCTGGTGATCACCGCGGCCACCGCGGCAGCGGCCGGCACCGGGGCCGCGGGGCGGATGGCCGCGCACGAGGTCCCCGACATCCTGGCGCTCGGCCTGTGCGCCGCGACCGCGTCCGTGCTCGGCGACCTCGTCGCCTACCGGCTCGCCCGGCGCGGCGGCGCCCGGTTCGACCGCGTCATCGCCCGCTCCCGGCGACTCACCGCCGCCCAGGAGCGGCTCGGCTCAGCGCTCGCGCGGGGCGGCGGCATCCTCGTCATCATCGCGCGCTTCGCCCCGGCCGGGCGCTCGGTGGTCTCGCTTGGCTCGGGCGCGGCGCACCGCACGGTACGGGAGTTCCTGCCCTGGTCCGTGCTCGCGGGCGTGATCTGGGCTGCGTACAGCGTCGGCATGGGCTACCTCGGCGGCCAGTGGCTGGGCGCCACCTGGCTGGCCACGGGCGTCTCGCTGCTCGCGCTGCTCGCGGCGGGGTCCCTGGCGGCGTACTTGATGCGCAGGCGCCCGGCGACGGCCGACTAGGGGGCGTCCCGGAGAGACGCCCCCTAGCGCCTCGCACTAGCTCTTCGCCGCGCCCCTGACCTCCAGATCCTGGAGCAGTTCACGGGTCGCGTCGGCGACGCCGTCCACGGCGCGGTCGAAGACCTCGCGGTTGTGCGCGGCGGGCGCGCGGAAGCCGGACACCTTCCGTACGTACTGCAGCGCGGCGGCGCGGATCTCGTCCTCGGTGGCCTCCTCGGGGAGCGCGGGCGGGCGGAGGGTCTTGATGCTGCGGCACATACCCCCAGTCTGCCGCCCGCCCGGCGCTCATACACACGTTCGCATGAACCACACAGGTCGGCTCTCGCATCCCTAAATCGAACAGACGTAGCATTGCCGCGTGGCGTCGACCGATGATTTCCCCAGCGACCTCGTCGCGGGCCAACAGGAACTGCACCAGGTCAGGGCCGAGCTCCTGGCCTTACTCAAGCGACTGCCCTGGTCCGTCGAGCCTCTCGACGGCTTCAGCGACACAGGCGGCTGGCGCAGGGTGGAGCGCCCCGCCTCGCCCGGCTGGACGGCGGACGAGCAGGCCGAGGTCGAGAAACTCCGTGAACGCGAGCGCGAGCTGGCGGTGTTCGTCACCTGCCATCGGTACTGGAAGGACTTCAGTGGCCCGGAGGCGGTGGACGCGCGTATGCGTCTGAAACACAGGCACGAGGAGGCCGGCCCCGACGCTGGGGACGGCCCCGCCACAGAGGCGTAGCCGGGCGGTGGGGTCAGGTGCGCGCGGGGGGTGCCGCCCCGCGCTCGGGAGCTGCCGCACCGCGCTCCGGGGGCGCCGCGCCGTCCTCGTCAGCCTCCGGCATCTGTTCGACCGCCGCGAGCGCCTCCGTCAGCCAGGCGGTCCAGAAGGTCTCCAGCTGGATGCCGCCGCGCAGGACGAGATGGCGCAGCCGGTCCTCGACCGCGTCCGGCACCACCGGGAAGTGCCGCCCCTCGATCCCGGTGTACTCCGCCAACTGCGCCTGATGCAGCCCGAGGTGGCGGCGCAGCTCGGCCTTGAGCCCCTGCGGTCCGACCACGCCCGCCGCACGCATCCGCAACAGCAGCGGGTCGCGGATCTGCTTGGGGTCCTCGGTCCTGGCCACCCACGCGGTCAGCTCATCGCGCCCCGCGGGCAGTACCTCGTACTCCTTCTTCTGCCCGCGCGTCGGCTGCGCCGAGGGCAGCGCACGGATCAGTCCGGCGGCCTCCAGCTTCCCCAGCTCGCGGTAGATCTGCTGGTGGGTGGCCGACCAGAAGTAGCCGATCGACTTGTCGAAGCGGCGGGTCAGCTCCAGCCCTGAGGAGGGCTTTTCCAGCAGGGCGGTGAGGATCGCGTACGGGAGGGACATGTCCGCATCCTAGGGAAGAGGGGAGGGGGGAGGGGGCTCCCGGGCTCCCCCCTCCAGAGGCCCGGGAAGCCCCCCGACCCGGCCGGGCTCAGATCGCCGCGGCCAGCTCCGTGCCCTGCCGTACGGCCCGCTTCGCGTCGAGCTCCGCCGCGACATCCGCGCCGCCGATGACATGCACCGTCTGCCCGGCCGTGTGCAGCGCGTCGTACAGCTCGCGGCGCGGCTCCTGCCCGGAGCAGAGCACGACCGTGTCCACCTCCAGGACCTCGGCGCGCCCGTCGGCGTGGGTGAGGTGCAGCCCCGCGTCGTCGATGCGGTCGTAACTGACGCCCGCCAGCATGGTCACCCCGCGGTGCCGCAGTTCGGTGCGGTGGATCCAGCCGGTCGTCTTGCCGAGGCCCGCGCCGACCTTGCTGGTCTTGCGCTGCAGCAGGTGGACCCGGCGCGGCGGCGCGGGCCGCTCGGGCGCGCGCAGCCCGCCGCGCTCCTGGTACGCGGTGTCCACGCCCCACTGCCGGAAGTACGTCTCGGCGTCCAGGCTCGCCTTGTCGCCGCCGTCCGTGAGGTACTCCGCGACATCGAAGCCGATCCCGCCCGCGCCGACGATCGCGACCCGCTCCCCCACCGCGGCGCCGCCTTGCAGCACGTCGAGGTAGCTGAGCACGCGGGGGTGGTCGACGCCGGGGATCTCCGGCGTCCTGGGGGTCACGCCCGTAGCGAGCACGATCTCGTCGTACGGTGCGCCGAAGGTGCCGTCCGTGAGCGTCTCGGCGCTGACCCGGGTGTTCAACCGTACGTCGACACCCTTGAGTTCAAGCTGCGTACGGAAGTACCTGACCGTCTCGTCGAACTCCTCCTTGCCCGGAATCCGCCGTGCGATGTTGAGCTGCCCGCCGACGTCACCGGCCGCGTCGAAGAGGGTCACCTCGTGCCCGCGTTCGGCCGCCGATACAGCGAAGGCGAGACCCGCGGGGCCCGCGCCCACGACGCCGATCCGCTTGCGGCGGCGCCGTACGCCGTCGACCGGTACCAGCACCAGCTCGGTCTCGTGGCAGGCGCGCGGGTTCACCAGACAGGAGGTGATCTTGCCGCTGAAGGTGTGGTCCAGGCAGGCCTGGTTGCAGCCGATGCAGGTGTTGATGGCGTCGGCCTGGCCGTCCTTCGCCTTGGCGACGAACTCGGGGTCGGCGAGGAAGGGCCGTGCCATCGACACCAGGTCGGCGTTCCCGTCGGCGAGCACCTGCTCGGCGACCTCGGGGGTGTTGATGCGGTTGCTGGTCACCAGCGGGATCGACACCGCGCCCATGACCTTCTTGGTAACCCAGGTGTACGCGCCGCGCGGCACCGACGTCACGATGGTCGGAATCCGCGCCTCGTGCCAGCCGATACCGGTGTTGATGAGGGTGGCACCGGCCGCCTCGATCGCCTTGGCGAGGGTGATCACTTCTTCCAGCGACGAGCCACCCGGCATCAGGTCCAGCATCGAGAGCCGGTAGATCAGGATGAAGTCGGGACCGAGCCGCTCCCGCGTACGCCGCACGATCTCCACGGGCAGCCGCATGCGGTTCTCGTACGAGCCGCCCCAGCGGTCATCGCGCTGGTTGGTCACCGCGGCCACGAACTCGTTGATCAGGTAGCCCTCGGAGCCCATGATCTCGACGCCGTCGTACCCGGCGCGCTTGGCCAGCTCGGCCGTGCGGACGAAGTCCTCGATGGTCTGCTCGACCTCGTCGTCCGTCAAGGCGCGCGGGACGAAGGGGCTGATCGGCGCCTGGAGGGCGCTCGGGGCGACCAGGTCCTGGTGGTACGCGTACCGCCCGAAGTGCAGGATCTGCAGCGCGATCCGGCCGCCCTCGCGGTGCACGGCCTCGGTGACGACGGCGTGCTGCTCGGCCTCGGCCTCACAGGTCAGCTTGGCGCCGCCGTCGTAGGGGCGGCCGGCGTCGTTGGGCGCGATGCCGCCGGTGACGATGAGCCCGACGCCGCCGCGGGCGCGCTCGGCGTAGAACGCGGCCATCCGCTCGAAGCCGCGCTCGGCCTCTTCGAGGCCGATGTGCATCGATCCCATGATCACCCGGTTGGGCAGTGTGGTGAAGCCCAGGTCGAGCGGGCTCAGCAGATGCGGGTACGGGCCTTGGGGGTGCGGGCTCTGGCTCATCCGGGGTCTCCTCGCGGCGGTGTCTTCACCCTTGTTCTAGACCACGCACCCCTCATTGTGCAACAAGTTGCAAAACATGTGACGACTGTCGCTCGCGGCGACTGCGGCGTGGATCTCGTCAGCCGCGGGTGACGGCCTCGCCTCCGACATACCCGAGGTCGACGGGCACGGCGGGCGGGCCGTTCCTGCGCACCCCGGCGAGCAGCTCGGGCAGCTGCGGCGGCCACAGCGGCTCGGCGTCGTCGGCCGCGAGGTCCTCCGGGGACCACCACCGCCAGCGCAGGATCCTGTCCTCCGCGTGCGCGGCGGCCACGTCCGCGGTCAGGTCCCGGTGGGGCCCGTACGCGAGGAAGATGTGCTCATGCTGGCGGACGGGGACCCCGGCCCTGGTGAAGTCGTGCTCCCACAGACACAGCACCGCCCCGTCCAGCGCGATGTCCTCCCACCCGGTCTCCTCCCGCAGCTCCCGCGCAGCCGCGCGCAACGGCGTCTCCCCCGGGTCCATGCCCCCGCCGGGCATCGCCCAGTGGACGCCGACCTCCTCGTTGTCGTACCGGAACATGAAGACGGACCCGTCGGGGTCCAGGACCGCAACTCGGGCCGCCTGCCTGGGAATACGCATTGACCCAGCCTGCCACGCCGGTGAGATCATCCGCCTGGCAGGGGCAGTCCGACGCGGAGGGTGCGGCAGTGACGAAAGCGACGTATGTGAGGTTCCAGGGGACGGCACGCAGTCCGCGCGGCTACTTCCCCGGCATCTTCGTCCTGGCGAACGGGCTCGCGCGCGAGGGGCGCCTGAACGACGAGCAGTACCGCTTCTGGCGGGCCAACAACGACTGGTACGACGCCAACTACACCAACCCCTCGGACGTCGACCCCACCGTCTACGACCGCGAACTCCACCCAGGCGCCGTCGCCTGGTTCAAGTCCTCGGCGCAGGAGCTCATCGGCCGCGTGGACGGCTACCTGGAGATCCTCGCCGCCCACGGGGTGGGCTGTGAGCGACTGGAGTCGACGGAGGCGCCCGGGAGGATCGTCTACGAGGACGAGCACCAGGTCGTGGTGGTCTCCCAGGAAGACCACGAGGGCGCCAGGGCGATGCGGGCATGAGTGTGCCGGAGCGGACCATCCTTGCCACCTCCGGTGGGCACCGGGTTGGTGGGCGGACCATGGTGGCCTTCGACTCGTTGGTGCATCACGCTGTCGAGTTGTCCGGGGTGCAGGGGCGGCGGCCCCGGATCATGTACGTGGGGACGGCGATCGGGGATGCCGAGCACTTCACCGCGCGGATGGGTGAGAGCCTGTCTGAACCCCCGTCGTCCGCGCGGAGCGCGGGCGCAGCGCCCGCCGCGAAGCGGCTGATGTCCCGGCGGTGCGTGGCCTCGGCGTGCGGCGTTGCAGGTCATGAATGGGGTCTCCCCTGCTCAGGGGGGCACCGCCCGCTCGAGCGGAGCCGAGAGCTTGGGGAAGGAGCCACCTGTCCTGCAACGCCGTGCGGCGAGAGTGCGTGCCGGGCGTCGGGGCGCAGGCGGGGTTCAGAAACAGGCTCTCAGGCCGCGCGGGTCGCCGGGTTTGATCTGGCGCCGTTGCATCTGTTCCCCATGCCGAACGTCGAGGACGTCGAGGGCGCCGTGCTGGAGCAGGACGTCGTCTGGGTGATGGGCGGCTCGGTGGCGAATCTGCTGGCCGTGTGGCGCGTCCACAGGGTCGACGCGATCCTCCGGCGCGCCTGGGAGGCCGGTGTGGTGCTCAGTGGGGTCAGCGCGGGCTCGATCTGCTGGTTCCAGGGCGGGCCGACCGACTCCTTCGGCCCCGAACTGCGGCCACTGACCAACGCGTTGGGGATGCTGCCGTACGGCAACGGCGTGCACTACGACAGCGACGCAGGGCGCCGCCCACTGGTGCACCGACTCGTCGCGGACGGCACGCTGCCCGAGACGCACTGCACGGACGACGGCGTCGGCCTGGTCTACCGGGGGACGGAGCTCGTCGAGACGCTCACGGAGCGGGTGGGCAAGGGCGCGTACGTCGTCACGCGCGAGGGGGACACGGCCGTCGAGGAGCGTGTCGAACCGCGTCGGCTGCCCGAGTCGCGGCGCTGACGGGGACGCCGCGGCTACCGCCCAAGCGGCCCCGGTCGGCCGCGTAGGCGGTGTCTCCCCGGCCCGCCGGACAGGCCTAAGCGCAGGGCGGTGGTTCGCCATCGGCCGGTACGAACTGCATCGTGGGCATCCCGGCGGCCCGGAAGTAGGCACTGTCCGGACCATTCAGGGTCATGTACCCAGCGAGCTTCAGGCCCGTCTCCGCGGACGGCTCCCCCTTCACCTGCTCGGCACCGAGGGACACGGAGTCGATGACCCACCAACGGCCTCCGAACTCCGCCCACTTGATCCCGCAGTGCGTAGCGATGTCGTACGGATACGGCTTGTGCCGCTTCGGCTTGCCCGGCCCCTTCCGCCACTCGTCCTTCGAGACGGTGCGGGCGGGCAGGGTGGGGCCGGCGTCCCCCTCCTCAGTCGAGCCGTCGGACAGGAACGAGCAGCCGGAGAGCAGCAGGGTGGCGCCCAGGAGCAGGACGGCGGCTCGGCTCGTCGACATATTCACGATATTCACGCGTCTCGTTCTCATGCGCCTCAGATGCCGCGGGCACGCGTTTGGTTCCCCTCACCTCTCCCCCGCTCCCGTCACCCCTCTCACTCCCGCACACCCAGAACAGCGATTCGCACTAATATTCGAACACTGCCTATGGTGGTAGTGAGGCCATCGGGACACGGGATGGCTACGGGATACCGGAGGAGGACATGTGAGCAGGGACAGGAGGTGCGTATGCCGTCGTTTACGCACCTGCGTGCCGCCTCCGGGTTCTCCGCCCGGTACGGCGCCTCGCACCCGCGGCAACTGGCCGAGCGGGCCGCCGAGCGCGGGATGGCCGCCCTCGCACTGACCGACCGGGACGGCGTCAGCGGCGCGGTACGGTTCGCCCTGGCCTGCGCGGAGGCGAGCGTGCGCCCGGTGTTCGGGGTGGACCTGGCCGTACCGGACGCGCTGCCGCAGGCCGGTCCCGCCCCTCGGGTACGGCAGCCGGCGCGGGGCGGAGCGCAGGTGGACGAGTCAGCGCCGCGTGCGGTGTTCCTGGCGCGCGAGGGCGCGGCCGGGTGGGCCGGGCTGTGCCGCCTGGTCACCGCCGCGCACGCGGCGCATGAGGGCGAAAGGCGGGTGCCCCGGCTGGACTGGGCGGGCCTCGACGCCGCCACAGGCAGCGGTACGGGCAGCGGTACGGACAGCGGGCTGACCGTACTGCTCGGCGCGGACTCCGAAGTGGCCCGCGCCCTGTCCGCCGGGCGCACGGACCGCGCGGCCAAGCTGCTCGCCCCCTGGCGGGAGCGCTTCGGGGACGGGCTGCGGCTTGAGGTGGTGTGCCATGGGCGGGCCGGTACCGGCGCGGGCTCGGTGCGGCTCGCGGCCCGGATGTTCGCCTTCGCGGCCGAGCACGGCGTACGGGCCGTACTGAGCAACGCGGTCCGGTACGCCGACCCCGGCCAGCGCAGGCTGGCGGACGTCCTGGACGCCGCCCGGCTGCTGCGCCCGGTCCCCGTACGCCGCACCGAACTGCTGGACGGTGGCGAGCGCTGGCTGAAGGACCCGGCCGCGATGGCGCGAATCGCCGACGAGGTGGTCCAGGCGGCCGGTGAGCGGCGCGCCGCCGCGTCGGCGCTGCTGGCCGAGACCGAGCGGACCGCCGCCGAGTGCCAGGTCGACCCGGCCCGCGACCTGGGTATCGGCGGGGTGCACTTCCCCGAACCGGAGCTGGTCACCACGGCGGGCCGCAGCGCGGAGCGCACCCTGCGCTCGTACTGCGCGGCCGGGATGATCCAGCGCCGCTACGACCACAAGGAGGCGTACTGGGAGCGGCTGACCGCGGAGCTGGACACCATCGAACGGCTCGGCTACGCCTCGTACTTCCTGACCGTCGCGCAGGTGGTGGAGGACGTCCGGGCACGGGGCATCCGGGTCGCGGCCCGTGGCTCGGGAGCGGGTTCGCTGGTCAACCATCTGCTGGGGATCGCCCAGGCCGACCCCGTCGAGCACGGCCTGCTGATGGAGCGCTTCCTGTCGGTGCGCCGCCAGGCGCTGCCGGACATCGACATCGATGTGGAGTCCGCGCGCCGGATCGAGGTCTACCGCGCGATCATCGACCGGTTCGGCACCGAGCGGGTCGCCACCGTCGCGATGCCCGAGACCTACCGGGTGCGGCACGCGATCCGGGACACCGGGCTCGCCCTGGGCCTGGCACCGGCCGACGTGGACCGGATCGCGAAGTCCTTCCCGCACATCCGGGCCAGGGACGCGCGGGCGGCGATGGCCGAGCTGCCGGAGCTGCGCGAGGTCGCCGCCGAGGCGCGGGCCGGGCGGCACGGGGTGCTGTGGGAGCTGGTCGAGGGCCTGGACGGGCTGGTGCGCGGGATGGCCATGCACCCGTGCGGGGTGCTGCTCTCGGACTCCTCGCTGCTGTCCCGTACGCCGGTACTGCCGACCAGCGGCGAGCAGCTGCCCATGTCCCAGTTCGACAAGGACGACGTGGAGCACCTGGGGCTGCTGAAGCTCGACGTCCTGGGCGTACGGATGCAGTCGGTGCTGGCCCACGCGGCCGACGAGGTCGAACGGGTCACCGGGCGGGAGCTGGACCTGGACGACCCCGAGCAGGTGCCGCCCGGCGACCCGGACACGTACGAGCTGATCCGGTCCTCGCGGACGCTGGGCGCCTTCCAGATCGAGAGTCCGGGGCAGCGGGACCTGATCGGGCGGCTGCAGCCGGCGTCGTTCCACGACCTGGTGGTGGACATCAGCCTGTTCCGGCCAGGCCCGGTGGCCGCGGACATGGTGCGGCCGTTCATCGACGCCCGGCACGGGCGCCGGGCGGTGCGCTATCCGCATCCGGACCTGGAGCCCGTGCTGGCTCAGACGTACGGCGTGGTGGTCTTCCACGAGCAGATCATCGAGATCCTGAGCATCATGACCGGCTGCGACCGGGCCCGCGCGGACGAGGCGCGGCGCGCCCTGGCGGACGCCGGGCGGCAGCCGCGGGTGCGGGCCTGGTTCCTGGAGCGGGCGGCGGCCCGCGGGTACCGGCCCGATGTGCTGGAACGCACCTGGGAGATCGTCGAGGCGTTCGGCGCGTACGGGTTCTGCAAGGCGCACGCGGTGGCGTTCGCCGTGCCCACGTACCAGTCCGCGTGGCTCAAGGCGCACCATCCCGCGGCCTTCTTCGCCGGGATCCTCACGCATGATCCCGGTATGTATCCCAAGCGGGCCCTGCTCGCCGACGCACGGCGGTGCGGGGTCGCGATCCTGCCGCTGGACGTCAATCGGTCGGCGGCCGCTTATCGAATCGAACTGGTGTCTGAAAGTAAGGAAGTCGAGCCGGTGCTCGGGGTGCGGCTGGCGCTGTCCGAGGTGCGCGGAATCAGTGAGGCCGAGACCGCCCGGATGGTGGCCGGACAGCCGTACTCCTCGCTGGGCGACTGGTGGCAGCGCGCCCGCCCCAGCCTGCCGGTGGCCGAACGCCTGGCCCGCACGGGCGCATTGGACTCCTTGGACTCTTCCGGCTCCCTTGGCGGCAATCGACGCGATCTGCTCCTGCACCTCACCGAACTGCACCGCGGGCAGCGCGCGAACGGCGCCCACGAGGGCCAGCTCCCGCTCGCCGAGAACGCGCACCCGACCCCGGCCGGGCTGCCCGACCTCGACCCCGGTGAACGGCTCGGCGCGGAGCTGGAGGCGCTGGGTATGGACGCGTCCCGGCACCTCATGGACGACCACCGGGCGCTGCTACGGGAGTTGGGCGCCCTGACGGCCGAGCGGCTGCGGAGCGCCGAGCACGATGACACCGTGCTGGTCGCCGGGGCCAAGACCGCCACCCAGACCCCGCCGGTCCGCTCCGGCAAGCGGATCATCTTCGTCACCCTGGACGACGGGAGCGGCCTGGCGGACCTGGCGTTCTTCGAGGACAGCCACGCCGCCTGCGCGCACACCGTCTTCCACAGCTTCCTGCTGCTGGTACGCGGCACCGTCCAGCGGCGCGGGCCGCGCAGCCTCACCGTGGTCGGGGAGATGGCCTGGGACCTGGCCGAACTCGCCGCGCTGCACCGCGAGGGCGGTATGGCGGCGGTCGCCGACCGGCTGGCCAGGCCCGCACCGCAGGCGCGGGCCGAGCCGGAGACCGAGGCGCCGTCCGAGCCCCAGGCCGCCGACGCGGGCGGCCGCCGTATCCAGATGTCCACCGGCTACCAGATGCACCCCTGGGCCGACCTCAGGCCCGCGGGCGACCCGAGCCCCAGCGGCCGCAAGCTGTGGCACTCAAGCCCCGGGAGCGCCGGATGAACAGATCCCCTGAACTCGCCGTGCCCGTACACCACATCCTGTACGTGCACTTCACCACCGCCACCGGGGCCCCTCCCGGCGAGCGGCGCTACCCGACCCTGCTCGCCCTCCTGGCCGACATCACCCCCACCGTGCAGGCGCTTCCCCCGGACGCGGCCCTGGCCGACGTGGGCGGCAGCCTGCGCTACTTCCACCGCACCGCCACCGACCTCGCCGCCCTGCTGCGCGCCCGCGCCCTCGCCCACCACGGCGTGGACGCCACCGTCGGCGTCGCCTCCAGCGTGCTGCTCGCCCGGATCGCCGCGTACGACGGACCACCGGGCGCCGTCCGCACCGCACCCACCGCACCCGACGCCGTCGCCGCCTATCTGGCCCACCGCCCGGTGGCCGCACTGCCCGGCATCGGCCCCGCCACCGCCCGCACCCTGTGCCACTACGGCCTGGACAGCGTCGGCCGGCTCGCCGCCGCCGGGCCCACGACCCTGCAGCGCATCCTCGGCGCCCCCACCGCCCGCCGGGTCCGGAAACTGGCCCGCGGCATCGACCCCACCCCCGT
>NZ_JAZGRL010000002.1:1843443-1851147 GCF_046540415.1 Streptomyces sp. E11-3
CCCAGCGCCCCGTCCCGTACCACCTCCGCCGAATACCGCTTCGACCACGACGAGTTGGGCCCCGACCGGCAGCGCCGCGCCCTGCTCCACCTCACCGACGAACTCGGCCTGCGGCTGCGCACCGCCCACCAGGTCACCCGCGCCCTGACCCTGACCGTCCGCTACGCCGACCGCAGCACCACCACCCGCACCCGCGCCCTGCCCGAACCGACCGCCCACACCCCGGCTCTGACCAGCACCGCCTACGCCCTGCACCAGACCCTGGCCCTCCAGCGGGCCCGCGTACGGTCACTGGCCCTGCGCGCGGAGGACCTCACCGCCTCCGCCGACGCCGCCCACCAGCTCACCTTCGACCGCGGGGCCACCAACACCCGCGCCCTGGAGCCGGTCCTGGACCGCGCTCGCGCCCGCTGGCCGGACTCCGTACGCCCCGCCACGCTGGCGGCAGCCTCCTGACCCGCGCCCCACCGCGTCTCCCCCGTACCCGCCACTCGTTGTCCAGTCTGCGACGTCCGTACCGCCCCTCGTACGACGCCTACGACACTGGAGACGGAGACCCCAGATGCCCCCTGTCCAGCGCGCCCGCATCGCCCTCCACCTGACCGCGGGCCTCTGCCTGGCCTTCGTCACCGTCCAGTACGCGCTGTACGGCCCGTGGCCGCTCGCCCTGCTCTTCGGCATCGTGTCCGTGGTCCCCCTCGACGCGGCGATCCACCTCGCGGCACACGACCCGGCCACCGACGGCCGCCGCCGCGGCGTCGCGCTCACGGACGAGGACTCCGCCGCCCTCGTCCGCGCCGCGCTCAACCAGGCCTGCTGCGAACGCTGGTGGACGGCCCTGGGCACCGACCACGACCCCACATGCCACAACGGGCGGCGCCGCAACGCCGCCTGACGTATCGACACCTTCCGCGGAGGGAGAGAGCCTGCCGCGTTAGGGAGCGAACCTGCCGCGTTACAGTGCCCCGTGATGCGCATCCGTCCTAGCGGGGAGGCTGTCATGCGGGAGATCGAGTTAACGGCCGGGGTCATCGCGTACGACGAGGTCGGCTCGGGGCCGCCGGTCGTCCTGCTGCACGGGCTGATGATGGACCACACGCTGTGGGACCGCGTACTGCCGCTGCTGCCCGAGGGGTTCACATATCTGCGCCCCGTACTGCCGCTGGGATCCCACCGTCGGCCAATGAAGCCCGGCGCCGACCTGACGCTGCGCGGACAGGTCCGCCTGGTCGCCGACTTCCTTGACGCACTCGACCTCGACGGCGTCACCCTGGTACACACCGACTGGGGCGGAGCACTGTTCCTCACCGCCCACGGCCTGGACGCGCGCGTCGCCCGGCAGGTGATCCTCCCGTGCGAGGCGTTCGACAACTTCCCGCCCGGGCTGCCCGGCAAGATGGTGGCCCTCGCCGCCCGCATGCCCGGTGGACTCCAGATGGCCGCCCGTCAGCTGCGTATCGGCTGGCTGCGCCGCTCGCCCCTGATGTTCGGCCGGATGGCACGGCGCCCGGTGCCGGACGACCTGGTCCGCCGCTGGACCGAACCGCTCCTGAGCGGCGACCCCGGAATCCGGCGTGATCTGCTCGCGTACTGCCGCGGACCGTTGGACAAACGGGAACTCGTCCGCGACACCGAGGCCCTGCGCAAGTTCACCGGCGAGACGCTCGTCCTGTGGTCACCCGACAACCGCGTCATGCCACCCGAACACGGCCACCGCCTGGCCGAGCTGCTGCCCGCGGGACGGTACGCCGAGGTACCCGACGCGTACGTACTGTCAACGCTGGACGAGCCCGAGACCGTGGCGCGCGAGATCGGCGGCTTCCTCACCCTCCGCCCTTCACCTTGAGCGTTGTGTCATATTTTGTCACAATTCGCACGGATTGCTTGACAGTTGCGGCCTGCCCGAGAAGCGTGGATCACAGATATGCGACAGTCTGCGACGCTCTGCCGCACCAGTGAGAGACACCTGGAAGCTGAGCAAACGATGACCAGCGCCATGACAACGAAGAGGCTCGGAGCGGGGGTCGCGGCAGTAGCCGCGGCATTCGCGCTGGGTCTGGGCAGCGCCGGGATAGCCGACGCCAAGATCAAACCGGAACCCATCTCCTGTACGAACCCCGGCGGCCACCTGCCAGGCGGACAGCAACCCGAGTGCAAGGGCGGGGCCCACACACAGGAGACCGAGAACCAGAACCCCGCGGGCCACGCGCCCCCTGGACACAACAAGTAGGAAGGTACTGACGGACTCCCCGCGGCCACTGGCCGCGCGAGAGGCCCTCCAACCGAGAGGCCCTCCGACCGATGACGGTTGGAGGGCCTCTCGCAGGCTCTCACCTGCTACTTACCTTCTTGTGGGCGCGGACGGTTTCGAACCGCCGACATCCGCCTTGTAAGGGCGGCGCTCTACCGCTGAGCTACGCGCCCGGGAGATGCGGACACCTTACCTTGCCTCGGGCGGTGCCCCGCAAACGGCCTAGGGTGGGAGTATGTAGGGCAGTCGGTAGCGGGGACGACAGCACTGGAGAAAGATGTGACGGCGACGAGACCATCACGGCCGCACACGCAGCGAGTTGTACGCCACCGCGGGTCCGCGGGTGCCCTCCGGGATGTCGTGACGTTGCTGGTGCTGCCGTTGCCGCTGCTTGCGGCCGCGCTGCCCGCGGCTTTCGCGGGTGGCGGGACGCGGCGGTGGTTCGGGGGACGCGGGGAGAGCCAGCGGGCCGACGCGCAGGCCGCCAAGGACGACGCGGCCGCGGCGTTCTACGAGCTGGACACCGCGCAGCGGGAGCTGCGGATCTCGATCGAGACGATCGCCGCGGTCGACAACTCGCCGCCGGCGCGCCGGGTGGCGTCCGACTTCGCGGCGCTGGGGCAGCGCATCGACGAGGTCAGCCATGAGTACATCAGTGTCGTCGATGCCCATGACCTCGACCGGGATGACCTTGAGGCTTCGGTCGCGGCGCGGGCCAGAAGCGAGCTGACGCGGGTCAAGGACGAGCTGCTCCGGGTCAAGCAGGAACTGGAGCGGTTCGGGCAGGGGCTCGGGCCGCTGCTCGACAAGGCCGAGACCCAGCTGGCCCGCCTCGCACCCGCCGTCGAGCGGGCGCGCCAGGCGCTCCTCGGCGCGAGCACCGCTCTCGACACGGCGCGCGGCGCCGGGCTGCGGGCGGACGACCTCGCGGCACGGCTCGCGGCCCTGGGCCCCGAGCTGACCCGGCTCAACCAGGGGGCCGGGCAGCACGGCGTCCAGGAGACGCTGCACCGCGCCGACCAGGTGCTGCGGGAGGCCGAGGCGGTACGGGTCGAGGCCGCGCGGCTGCCGGAGCGGGCGGCCGAGATCGACCGGCGGCTGGTGTCGCTGCGTACCCGCGCCCAGGCCCTGCAGACCCGGTCCACGCAGGTGGAGCCGGTACTGAGCGAGCTGCGACGACGGTTCACGGCGGCCTGCTGGCAGGACCTGCAGCGGGTGCCCGAGCAGGCGGCCGACGCGGTGAAGCAGGCCGAGCTGAAGCTGTCGGAGGCGCAGAAAGCGCGTGCTGAGCAGCGCTGGGCCGATGCCACCTCACTGCTGAGCACCGTACGGGCGCTCCTGAACAACACGGACGAGGCGGTCTCGGCGGCGGGCAGCCGGCTGCAGCGGCTCAATGCCGTGCAGAAGGACCCGGAGCAGGAGATCCAGCGGACCCGGTTCGCGATCCGGGACGCGCAGCGGCTCGCCATGGCGGGGCGGCACACCCCCGACCCGCAGCACGCCCGTCCGCTGGACGACTCAGTGGCACGCCTTGAGCGTGCGGTGGACGGCCTGGAGGGGCGGCATCCCGACTACTGGCACTTTCTGACCGAGACGGACGCGGTGCGGCAGACGGTGGCCGGGGTGGTGGCGCGGATCCGCGGGGAGCGCGGGGCCGGAGCGTAGGGCTCGCGGCCAGGGCAGGGCTCGGGTCCACGGCGTAGGGCTCCGGGCGCGGACGTAGGGCTCGCGGCGGGTCCTGGCGCAGGGCTCCGCGCTGTGGATTTGTCGGCTTTCCGTCGTGGGCGGATGCTGGGTATACGTACGTGCGCGTGACGCGTCACGTGCGCAGGCCTTCGCGAGCCCAGGGAGGGCTGACATTATGGCCACGCACATACTCCACCACCCCCGGCGGCACATCACGCTCAACGAGCACCTGCCCGTCGACCACCGGCTCAGCAAGTTCTACCGGGTCGGCGCGGGACTGACCGGACTGGTGCTGCTGGCGTTCGGGATCCTGGGGCTGATCGACAAGGTCGGCTTCTTCGACACCGGCGACAACACGATCGCCGGGCTGAACAGCAACGGCGCGCTGAGCGTGCTGTCGATCGCTGTCGGGCTGCTGCTCTTCGTCGGGATGGTGATCGGTGGCAACTTCGCCTCGACGCTGAACATGGTCCTCGGCATCGCGTTCATCCTCAGCGGCTTCGTCAACCTCACGCTGCTGGAGCGGGAGTTCAACCCGCTCAACTTCCGCATCCAGAACGTACTGTTCAGCTTTGTCGTCGGCGTGATGCTGATGTTCTTCGGCATGTACGGGCGGGTCAGTGCGACGCTGCCGCACGACAACCCGTACTGGAAGGGCCGCCATCCCGAGCAGGCGGCTCGGGATGCGGCACGGCGGGCCAGGCGTCAGCGCGGCCAGGGGAGCGAGGCAGGCTGAGACAGCGGGGTCAGCCGCAGCAGCCTCCGCCGCAGCACCCGCCACCGCCACCGGCCGCGGGGGCGGGTGCGGCCGACGCCGCCGAGGCGGAGCCGCCCACGGCCACGGTCGACAGGAGCTTCACGGTGTCCTCGTGCCCCGTGGGGCAGGACGCGGGGGCGGCGGACTCGGCCATCGGCCGGCTGACCTCGAAGGTGTCGCCGCAGGTCCGGCAGCGGAATTCGTAACGGGGCATGGGAACAGGTTAGCGGGCCACCGGGCGGGGGTGGCCCGTCCTGGAACGCCCCCTCAGCGCCTGCGGGCCAGCGTCAGGCCGTCGACCACCGGGAGCATCACACTGTCGACCCGGTCGTCCCCCTTCACCCGCTCGTTGAACTCCTTGATCGCCGCGGCGGCCCCGGTGGCGTCCGGGTCGGTGACCCCGCCGTGCAGGAACACGTTGTCCACGACCAGCAGGCCGCCCTGCCGCATCCTGGGCACCAGTTCCTCCCAGTACCCGACGTAGTTCTGCTTGTCCGCGTCGATGAACGCCATGTCGATGTGCGGCTCCCGGGGCAGCGCGCCCAGGGTCTGCAGCGCGGGCGCGATCCGCAGCTCGATCCGGTCCGCGACCCCGGCCTTCTCCCAGGCCTCGCGGGCGTGCGCCGTCCACTCCTCGGAGACGTCGCAGGTGAGCAGCGTGCCGTCGGACGGGAGCGCCTGGGCCATGGACAGCGAGGAGAGTCCGGTGAAGGTACCGACCTCGACCACGTGCCGCGCCCCGGTCAGCTTCACCAGGAAGGCGAGCAGCGGCCCCTGCTCCTCGGCGACCTGCTTGCCCGCGAACGTCGGGAACTTGGTGTGGGTGACGTCCACGAGCATCCGCTGCACCGGGTCGAGCGGTGGGTTGTGGCCCAGCATGTAGGCGTAGAGCTCGTCGGTCAGGGGCGTGCTGTTTCCCTTGGACATACGGATCGGTCTCCTCGCATCGGGGCGGTCCTCTCTGCTACGCACGCTACTCGGGCGAGGCGGCCGAGAGCAGTTGCCGCAGTATCTCCTCCCCCGCCGCGGCGCCCCGCTCGTCCAGGGCGGTGAGGTGCGGGGCCGTCCAGCCGGTGTCGGCCAGTTCGCCGTGGCCGGGGCGCCAGGAGCGGTCGGCGGCCTGGAGCAGGTCGGCGTCCAGGAGCGAGTCGCCCGCGGCGAGGGTGAGGTCGGCTCCGGTGCGGCGGGCGACCTCGCGCATGGCCGCGCTCTTGGTGAGCGGCCGGGGTACGGCGTAGATCTTGCGGCCCTGGAGCGAGACCGTCCAGCCGCGGCCTTCGGCCCACTCGGCGAGTTCCTTGACCCAGCCGTCGGGGAGCAGCGCGCGGTCGACGACGAGGTAGGCGAAGAGGTCCTCGGCGACCCGCTCCTTGAGCAGCCAGGAGTCGTCGGCGGTACGCACCAGATGGGCGCGGATCTCCGCCAGCGGGGCGCACGCGGCGGCAAGCCGGTCGGCGACCTGGCGCTGCCACTCGGGGTCTGAGACGCCGTCGACCAGAAGGTGGCCGCCGTTGGCGCAGATCGCGTAGCGCGGGGCGGGTCCGGGGAGGTGGATACGGCCGTACTGCTCGCGGGTGCGGGTGGTGGTCGGCACGAAGACGGTGCGGCGGGCCAGCTCGGCGAGGAGTGAGGCCGCGGTCTCGGTGAGGTAGGACAGCGGCTTGCTCTCGTAGACCTCGACGCAGAGCAGGCGGGGTGCGTCCGCGTCGGGCATCGGGAGCTGGAGGGCGGCCGCGGAGTAGATGAGGGTGCGGTCGAGGTCGCTGGCGACCAGGACCCGGCTTTCGGAGGTGCTCACTTCGCGGCCACCGCCTTGCCGTCGGCGCCGGTCGCGCCACGGGTGTACTGGGGGTGGATCAACCCCACGCAGGTGTACGGGAGTCCGTCCACCTCCTCGACGGGCACACCGCGCTGGTCGGCCAGCAGGCGTACGTGGTCGAGGTCGGCTCCGGCGCCGCGCTGGGCGAGGATCTTCCAGGGGACTCGGCGCAGCAGGACGCGGGTGGTCTCGCCGACGCCCGGCTTGACGAGGTTGACGTCGTGGATGCCGTACTCCTCGCTGATCCGCTCGACGGCGGCCCAGCCCTCCCAGGTGGGGGCCCGGTCCGCGGCGAGCGCCTCCTTGGTCTGGGCGTCCACCGCTTCGGCCACCTCGTCGAAGCGGGCCGCGACGGTGTCCAGGAAGTGGCCCGAGACATCCGCGCCTTCGAGCTCGCGGTAGAACTTGGCGCCGTGGAAGTCGTCGGGGCCGACGAGGTCGGCGCGCAGTACGGTGCGCGAGATCAGCCCGGACACGGTGGAGTTGAGGCAGGCGGAGGGGATCAGGAAGTCCTCGCGGGTGCCGTAGGTGCGGACGCAGGAGCCGGGGTCGGCGAGCACGGCGATCTCCGGGTCGAAGCCCGCCGCTCCCCCGGACGCCTCGAACTCCTTCACCGCCTGGGCGAGTTCGCGGGTGATGGCGCCCTTGCCGGTCCAGCCGTCCACGAACACCACGTCGGCCGGGTCGTGGTGGGCGGCGAGCCAGCGCAGCGCGTTGGCGTCGATGCCGCGGCCGCGGACGATGGAGACGGCGTAGTGCGGCAGGTCCAGGCCGTGCCGGTGCTCGGCCCAGCGGCGCATCAGGACGCCTACGGGGGTGCCCGCGCGGGCCAGCGAGACCAGTACGGGGCGCGGTGACCGCTCGGCGATGACCGTCTCGGTGACGACGCCGACGGCCTGGGCGATCCGGGCGGCCGAGGTGTCCAGGGCGGCGCGGAACAGCTCCTGGTACTGCTCGGTGGGCTGGTACTCGACGGGCAGCGACTCCGCGTAGTGCGCGCCGCCGCTCTGGATGGCCTCCTCGCGCTCCTCGGTCGGTGCCTCGAGCTCGGCCGCGGAGAGGTCCTGGAGCAGCCAGCCGACGTCGTCGGGCGCGTACGAGGAGAAGGCGGGGCCGCGGAGGGGCTCGGGCAGCATGGAGGGTTCCTGCCGTTCGGGGACGTGCGAGGGGGCGCTTTGGGGGACGTACGGG
>NZ_JAZGRL010000002.1:1851247-1864465 GCF_046540415.1 Streptomyces sp. E11-3
GCGGCGGTGCCCACGGGCACCGCCGCCCCCGGAGCCGAAGACCTACGCGTCGCCGCCCGCCGCGCCCGGGTCGGCCGCCGCGACATCGAGCAGCTGGTAGCGGTCGATCGCCTGCTTCAGCGCCGAGCGGTCGACCCGGCCGTCCTTGGCGAGCTCGGTGAGCACCGCCAGGACGATCGACTGCGCGTCGATGTGGAAGAAGCGGCGGGCCGCGCCACGGGTGTCGGCGAATCCGAAACCGTCGGCCCCCAGCGAGGCGTAGCGCCCGGGCACCCACCGCGAGATCTGGTCGGGTACGGAGCGCATCCAGTCCGAGACGGCCACGAAGGGCCCCTCGGCGCCGGTCAGCTTCCGCGTGACGTACGGCACGCGCTGCTCCTCCTCGGGGTGCAGCAGGTTGTGCTCCTCCACCTCGACCGCGTCCCGCCGCAGCTCGTTCCAGGAGGTCGCCGACCAGACGTCGGCGCGTACGTTCCACTCCTCGGCGAGGATCTTCTGCGCCTCGATCGCCCACGGCACCGCGACACCGGACGCCATGATCTGCGCCGGAATGGTGCCCGTGTCCGCGGCCCGGACCCGGTGGATGCCCTTGAGGATGCCCTCGACATCGGTGCCGGCGGGCTCGGCCGGGTGCTGGATCGGCTCGTTGTAGACGGTGAGGTAGTAGAAGACGTCCTCGCTGTCCGGGCCGTACATCCGGCGCAGCCCGTCCTTGACGATATGCGCGATCTCGTAGCTGTAGGCCGGGTCGTAGGCGACACAGGCCGGGTTGGTCGAGGCGAGCAGCTGCGAGTGGCCGTCCGCGTGCTGCAGACCCTCACCGGTCAGCGTCGTACGCCCCGCGGTCGCACCCAGGACGAAGCCGCGCGCCAGCTGGTCGGCCATCTGCCAGAACTGGTCTCCGGTGCGCTGGAAACCGAACATCGAGTAGAAGACGTAGACCGGGATCAGCGGTTCGCCGTGCGTGGCGTACGCCGAACCCGCCGCGATCAGCGACGCCGTGCAGCCCGCCTCGGTGATGCCGTCGTGCAGCATCTGGCCGGTCGGCGACTCCTTGTACGCCAGGAGCAGCTCGCGGTCGACCGACTCGTACTGCTGGCCGAGCGGGTTGTAGATCTTGGCGCTCGGGAAGAAGGCGTCCATACCGAAGGTGCGGTACTCGTCGGGCGCGATCGGCACGATGCGCTTGCCGATCTCCTTGTCCCGCATCAGGTCCTTCAGGATGCGGACGAACGCCATGGTCGTGGCGATCGACTGCTGCCCGGAGCCCTTCCTGGCCGCCGCGTACGCCTTGTCGTCCGGCAGGGCGAGCGGCTTGGCACGCACCACCCGGATCGGGACGTAACCGCCGAGCCCCTTGCGGCGGTCGTGCATGTACTGGATCTCTTCGGAGTTCCGGCCGGGGTGGTAGTACGGCGGGGCGCCGTCCTCCAGCTGCTGGTCGGTGATCGGCAGGTGCAGCCGGTCGCGGAAGTGCTTGAGGTCGTCGACCGTCAGCTTCTTCATCTGGTGGGTGGCGTTGCGGCCCTCGAAGTTCGGGCCGAGGGTCCAGCCCTTGACGGTCTGCGCCAGGATCACCGTCGGCTGGCCCTTGTGCGCCTTGGCCGCCGCGTACGCCGCGTAGATCTTCTTGTGGTCGTGGCCGCCGCGGCCCAGGTGCAGCAGCTGGGCGTCGGTCATGCCCTCGGCCATCGCGCGCAGCCGGTGGTCGTCGCCGAAGAAGTGCTCGCGGATATACGCGCCGGTCTCGGTGGCGTACGTCTGGAACTGGCCGTCCGGGGTCTTGTTCATCTTGTTGACCAGGATGCCGTCGCGGTCCTGGGCCAGCAGCGGGTCCCAGGAGCGGTCCCAGATCAGCTTGATGACGTTCCAGCCGGCGCCGCGGAACTGCGACTCCAGCTCCTGGATGATCTTGCCGTTGCCGCGTACCGGGCCGTCCAGGCGCTGCAGGTTGCAGTTGACGACGAAGGTCAGGTTGTCCAGGCCCTCACGGGCGGCGATGGACAGCTGGCCGAGCGACTCGGGCTCGTCCATCTCGCCGTCGCCCAGATACGCCCAGACGTGCGACTTGGAGGTGTCGGCGATGCCGCGTGCCTCCATGTAGCGGTTCATCCGGGCCTGGTAGATCGCACCGAGCGGGCCGAGGCCCATGGAGACGGTCGGGAACTCCCAGAAGTCCGGCATCGACCGCGGGTGCGGGTAGCTGGACAGGCCGTTGGGGGACTTCGACTTCTCCTGGCGGAACCCGTCCAGCTGCGGCTCGGAGAGCCGGTCCAGAAGGAACGCGCGGGCGTAGATACCCGGCGACGCGTGGCCCTGGAAGAAGATCTGGTCGCCGCCGTCGCCCTCGTCCTTGCCGCGGAAGAAGTGGTTGAAGCCCACGTCGTACAGGGAGGCCGACGAGGCGAAGGTGGCGATGTGGCCGCCCACGCCGATGCCGGGGCGCTGGGCGCGGGAGACCATGACGGCCGCGTTCCAGCGGGTCGCGTTCAGGATCTTGCGCTCGATCTCCTCGTTGCCGGGGAAGAACGGCTCGTCCTTGGTGGCGATCGTGTTGACGTAGTCCGAGCTGCGCATCTCGGGTACGGCGACGCGCTTCTCACGGGCCCGTTCGATCAGCCGGAGCATCAGGTAGCGGGCACGCTCGCGACCGCGCTCGTCGACGGCCGCGTCGAGCGACTCGAGCCACTCCTGAGTCTCTTCGGGATCAAAGTCCGGGACCTGGCTGGGAAGGCCGCCAATGATGATCGGGTTGCGATCTGATCCGGAAGCCACGCTGTTCCTTCGCTGTCGGTCGTGCTGGCTGCATGGGTGGGCGTCGCATGGGGTTGGCGCCGGTCCCCATCGTCTACCCAGGCGGCCCAAACGTCATCTGTACCGAGGGGTAACCTCCGGCGCGGCGCACCGCGACAGGTGGTGCGATGTGTGATGAATCACCGATCAGGCTTAAAACGGACGTCGAATCGGACACAGAGGCGGGGATTGAGTTGCGGTGACACGGCCGGGAACGTCACCGTTTCGGCGGTCTCGTAGGCCGGGTACTTGCGCGATCCGCCCCGCCCGTGTGGACTACGGCCAGTGCCTCGCGTATGCGCGCGGCTGAAAACATCTTCCAAAACATGATCAGGAGGCAACCCGTGAGCGCGACCGCGGACCACGCGGAGGAGCGGACCAACCCCGCCGCAAGGCTGGGTTTCCAGCCCGAGCAGGTGGTCCAGGAGATCGGCTTCGACGAAGACGTCGATCACGAACTCCGCGAGTCCATTGAAGAGCTCATCGGCAGCGAGCTCGTCGACGAGGAGTACGACGACGTTGCCGATGCTGTGGTGCTGTGGTTCCGAGAGGACGACGGCGACCTGACGGACGCGCTGGTGGACGCATCCCAGCTGGTCGACGACGGTGCCCCGGTCTGGCTGATGACCCCGAAGACCGGCCGCGACGGCTATGTCGAGCCCAGCGACATGAACGAAGCCGCGCAGACCGCGGGTCTCTCGCAGACCAAGACCATCAACGCGGGCAAGGACTGGAACGGCAGCCGTCTGGTCACCCCGAAGACGGCGAAGTCCAAGCGCTGAGCCACCCGCCCGCATGAGCCGGGCCTTTCACGCCATGGAGCCCCCGTCGACCTCGGTCGGCGGGGGCTCCGCCTTGTGCACCGGGCGCGCCGCGCGATGCGTAGGGTGGTCTCGTTCTCACCCCTGTGGCCTAACGGCACAGGTTCCGCTCCGCTGAAGGGACGCGTATCTCATGGCGATCGAGGCAGGCACCAAGGCCCCGGACTTCGAGCTGAAGGACCAGCACGGCCAGGCCGTGCGGCTTTCGGACTTCCGTGGCGAGAAGAACGTGGTGCTGCTCTTCTATCCGTTCGCTTTCACCGGTGTGTGCACCGGTGAGCTGTGCGCGCTGCGCGACGAGCTGCCGAAGTTCGTCAACGACGACGTCCAGCTGCTCGCGGTGTCCAACGACTCGCCGTTCACCCTGCGCGTCTTCGCCGAGAAGGAGGGGCTCGACTACCCGCTGCTGTCGGACTTCTGGCCGCACGGCGAGGCCTCGCGCGCGTACGGCGTCTTCGACGAGGAGAAGGGCTGCGCGGTGCGCGGCACGTTCATCATCGACAAGGAGGGCGTGGTCCGCTGGACCGTCGTCAACGGCCTCCCCGACGCCCGCGACCTGAGCGACTACGCCAAGGCGCTCGGCTCGCTCTGATCCGGTCCCGTTGATCCGGTTCTTATCCTGCCCCGATCCGGCCCTGATCCTGTCTCGGGCGGGAACCCGTCACTAGGATCGGATCGTTGATCCGATGCACACGCACTACTTGGGGGCTAGGCCCTCGACACCAATTTAGGGAGGACCCGTGGGAGTCAGCCTCAGCAAGGGTGGCAACGTCTCACTGAGCAAGGAGGCCCCCGGCCTGACCGCGGTCATCGTGGGTCTCGGCTGGGACGCCCGCACCACCACCGGTGGTGACTTCGACCTCGACGCCAGCGCGCTGCTGACGAACGCCGCGGGCAAGGTCGCCAACGACCAGAACTTCGTGTTCTTCAACAACCTCAAGAGCCCCGACGGCTCCGTCGAGCACACCGGTGACAACCTCACCGGTGAGGGCGAGGGCGACGACGAGGTCATCAAGGTGAACCTCGCCGGCGTACCGGCCGACGTGGACAAGATCGTCTTCCCGGTCTCGATCTACGAGGCCGAGTCCCGCCAGCAGTCCTTCGGGCAGGTGCGCAACGCGTACATCCGCGTCGTGAACGAGACCGGCGGCGCCGAGCTGGCCCGCTACGACCTCTCCGAGGACGCCTCCACCGAGACCGCGATGGTCTTCGGCGAGCTGTACCGCAACGGCGCGGAGTGGAAGTTCCGCGCCGTCGGCCAGGGGTACGCCTCCGGTCTGCGCGGCATCGCGCAGGACTTCGGCGTCAACGTCTGAGCCTCGCGTTCTTTTCGTCGTCCGGCGCCCCCCACCANCCGCTCACACCCAGGTATGGGCGGCATCCCGCTACCCCGGTATGACGCCCCACCGGCCGGGGCCTGCCTACCCTGATCAGGCCATGAGTACCTCACCCCCGCCCCCGGATCGCGCCCAGGCCCGCCGCCGCCTGCTCACCGCCGCCCACACCGGACTCCGGGACCTGGGCGCGGCCCTGTCGACGCCCAGCCCGTCCGACCGGGTACCACTCGCGCAGGCGTCCAGGGCCTGGGTGCGGGCGCTGCCGTACGTGATCGTGATGGGGGCGATCGCCGCGCTCCTGCCGGTGACGGTCACCGTCCTGGTCCAGGACTACCGGGTCCCCGGCGCCCTCGCCGGGGCCCTCGCGACCGCGCAGACCGCCCCCCTGCTACTCGCCCTGAGACGCCCCCTGCCCGCCTGGTGGATCATCTTCGCCGCCGACGTGCTGGGCGGATTCGCCCTGCTCGCCGCCGACGGGGTCACCGACCGCTCCTGGCCGTGGACCCCCATGGTCGTCGTCGGCTACCTCCTGCTGATGGTCCTGCTCGCGGTACGCGAGTCACGCCGTACGCTGCTCGCCGTCTGGCTGACGACCGGCGCCGCGGGCCTGGTCTTCGAACTCATCTCCCAGGACAAGAGCGACGGCATCCACCTCCTCCTCTTCGTCCTCAGCGGCGTCGTCCTGGTCGTCACCGCGGCCCTGCGCGAACGCGGCGAGGCCCAGCGCCAGCTGGCCGAACAGGAGACGATCAGCGAGGCCGAACGCTCCCGCCGCACCCTGCTGGAGGAACGCACCCGTATCGCACGGGAGTTGCACGACGTGGTCGCCCACCACATGTCGGTGATCACCGTGCAGGCCGACTCGGCCCCGTACCGCATCCAGCACCTCCCACCCGAAGCGCGCGAGGAGTTCACCACCATCGCCGCGAGCGCCCGCGAGTCCCTGACCGAGATGCGGCGGCTGCTCGCGGTGCTGCGCAGCGAGGACGCCCAGGGCGAGCGGGCCCCACAGCCCGGCCTGGACAAACTCCAGCAACTCGTAGAGACCACGGTACGAGCCGGAGTCCCGGCCGAACTCTCCCTCGCCGCCGAACTCGGCGCGGTACCCCAGGCGGTCGACCTGTCCGCCTACCGCATCGCCCAGGAGGCACTGTCCAACGTGGTACGCCACGCCCCAGGAGCAGCCACCCGGGTCTCGGTAACCTCCGACGACAACGACCTGACGGTCCTGGTGGTCAACGGCCCCGCCACCACACCGGGTTCCGCGCTGGAGACCAGCGGCACCGGCCACGGCCTGGTCGGGATGCGCGAGCGCGTACGGTTGACCGGCGGCTCGCTGGACGTGGGCCCACTGCCGGACGGCGGCTTCCGGGTCGCGGCCCGGCTTCCGCTGCGTACGAAGGGCACCGCTCCGTGACCATCCGGGTGATCATCGTCGACGACCAGGCCATGGTGCGGGCGGGGTTCGCCGCGCTGCTGTCCGCGCAGACCGACATCGACGTGGTGGGCGAGGCACCGGACGGCAAGCAGGGCATCGAGGTCAGCCGCTCGACCCACCCCGACGTCGTGCTGATGGACGTACGCATGCCGGAGATGGACGGACTGGCGGCGGCCCGCGCACTCCTCGACCCACCCCCAGGGGTCGTCCACCGCCCCAAGGTCCTCATGCTCACCACCTTCGACGTGGACGACTACGTCTACGAGGCGCTCCGCGCGGGAGCCTCGGGCTTCCTCCTCAAGGACGCGCCACCCGCCGACCTGATCGCCGCGGTCCGCGTGGTCGCCTCCGGCGACGCCCTGCTGGCCCCCTCGGTGACCCGCCGCCTGATCGCGGACTTCGCCAAGCAGCGCCCGGCACCCCGCAAGGACCCCGCCCTCCGCCTCAACGGCCTCACCCCACGCGAGACAGAGGTCCTGGAACTGATCGCCCGCGGCCTCTCCAACCAGGAGATCGCGAAAGGCCTCGTCCTGGCCGAACAGACCGTCAAAACCCACATTGGCCGCGTACTGGCCAAACTCGACCTGCGCGACCGCGCCCAAGCGGTGATCTTCGCCTACGAATCGGGCCTGGTGGCCCCGGGCGACGCGAACTAGGCGGAGTAATACCCGGGTACGACCTCACACTTGGCGCTCCGGTGTGACGCCCACGCCGAGCCCGTCTTCCTACCTTCCACCCCGTCAGCGAACACGACGGACGAAGAGGAAGACGGGCGACGATGCACACCCCTCGCTTCAAGAGAACCCTGGTGGCCGCCGCGCTCACGACGACCGTCGTGGCCGGAACGGCGGGCTGGGCCCTCGGCAACGAGCAGCAGCCCGTCACCGGCCCGGTCCCCGGCGTCAGCTCCTGGCGCGCCGACCGCGACCTGGGCCGCCAGTTGCCCGACCCGGCAACGGCATCCCCCACCCAGGTGGCCGCCTTCTTCGCCACACTGACCGCCGACCAGCAACACGAACTCGCCACCCGACACGCCCTGGTGGTCGGCAACCTGGACGGCGCCCCGGTCACCCTCCGCTACACGGCCAACGCCCAAGCCCTCAAAGACGAGCGCGCCAAGCAGCGGACCCGCGCCACCGACCCCGAACTCCCCTCCCGTGACCACGAAGCGGCCCGCACCCGAGCCGACCGCTACACCCGACTCCTCTCCGACGGCCGCCAGATCCTCGCCTTCGACCCCCGTGGGCGCGGCCAGATCGCCGAGGTCTACGGCGACTTGACGGCCGCCGAGCATGTCTCGGTCATCGTCCCCGGCTCGGACATCGACCTGACCAGCTTCGACCGTACGAGCAACCCGTACGGCACCCCGGCCGGGATGGCCCGCTCGCTGTACGCGGCCACGGAGGAGCGCACGGCCGTGATCGCCTGGACCGGCTACACCACGCCGGTCGGCATCGGCCCGGACGCCGCGACGGGCCGCCTCGCGGAGGCGGGCGCGCCACGGCTGGCCCGCTTCGTCCAGGGCCTGACCGCGTCCGGCACCCCCGACCCGGCCGTGTTCTGCCACAGCTACGGCTCCGTGGTCTGCGGCCTGGCCGCGGCGGACATGCCCGCGTCCGACATCGTGGTGGCCGCGTCGCCCGGCATGCGCGCGGACAAAGCCACCGACCTCAAGACGACGGCCCGCGTCTGGGCCGCCAAGAACGACTCCGACTGGATCGACAACGTCCCCAACGTCGAGTTGCTCGGCCTTGGCCACGGGACCGATCCCACGGCGGCCGGGTTCGGGGCCCAACGGGTCCCGGCGAGCGGGGCCCGGGGCCACAGCGGCTACTTCGCCCCCGGCACGGACTCGCTGAATGCCTTCGCCCGTATCGCCCTCGGGCTTGGTTCGACGATTGCCCCGTAGCGAGCAGTTGTGCCCACCCGTTCCGCCCTGCGGAACGCATGCCCACAACGGTGAGGACCGACCATGACCACCGGCGCCGCCGCGCTCCGCAAAGCCGCCCGGTCCATCGACGCCAGGACCCCCGCGCACCGCGACCGCGCCATCGACGGCCTACGGGCCCTCGCCCTGCTGGCCGTACCCCTCGGCCACTGGATGCTCGGCGGCTTCACCCTCGACGCGGACGGGGCGCTGCGCAACGCCAGTCCGCTGGAGGCGTTCGGGGCGTTCGCCCCGGCCAGCTGGGTCCTGCAGATGCTGGGCATCTTCTTCCTGGTCGGCGGCTACGCCTCGGCCCTCTCCTACCGACGTACCACCGCACGCGGCGAGTCCACCAGCGCCTGGCTCCGCAGCCGGGTCGCCAGACTCGGCAGGCCGGTGCTCGGGGTAACCGCCGTATGGGCGGCCGCGATCCCCGTCCTCTACACGGCGGGCGTACCAGCCACCACCCTCCGCACCGGATCGACCCTGGTGATCCAACCCCTGTGGTTCGTAGGCGTGTACGTGGCGATCACCGCCCTCACGCCGTACTGCGTACGCGCCACCGAACGACTCGGCGCCTGGGCAGCCGCCCCACTGCTCGCCACCGTCGCCGTGGTCGACGTCCTGCGCTACGGACCGTACGCGGACGCCATGCCGTCCTGGCTCAGCATGCTGAACATCATCCCCGGCTGGATGTTCGCCTACCAACTGGGCGTCAGCTGGGCCGAACGCAGGCTCGGCACACGGGGCGCCTGGCTGCTCCTGCTAGGCGGATCCGCGCTCTTCGCCACCCTGCTGCTCGCCTTCCACTACCCCGCGTCCATGGTCGGCGTCCCCGGCGAGGCCCGCACCAACTCCCACCCCCCGTCCCTCCTGGTCCTGACCCTCGCCGCCGCACAGAGCGGCGCGGCGATCCTGCTTAGCGACCGCCTGGGAAGCCTGCTGCGCCGCCCCGCCCTGTGGGCCCCGGTCGTCGTAGTCAACCTCTCCGCGATGACGATCCTGTGCTGGCACCAGACGGCGATGTTCGCGACGGCGGCACCCGCGTCGCTCCTGGGCGAAGTCGCGGGGCTGACCACGGCCCCGGACACGCTGGCCTGGATCGCGGCGCGCGCGGCGTGGCTACCGGTGTTCGCGGGCCTGCTGATCCTGATGGCACGACACACACGGCGGTTCGAGGCACCGTGGCGGACGGGAACCCCGGCATCGAGTGCACGGCGCGCGCTGGCGGGCCTACTGGCGGCGGGCTTCGCGGTGTTCGCGCTGGGCCTGGCGTAGGGCTGGGGGACAAGCCCCCCGCCCTCACATCACCGACCGGACCGAATGGGCGGAACTACTCCCGCCCCGCCGAAGTGAACGCCATATCCGCATAGCGCCCACCCGCGACCTTCCCCGCGATCGGCTCCAGCAGCGCCAACTCCTCCTCGCTGAGGGTGATCCGGGTCGCGCCGGTGTTCTCCTCAACGCGCGCCGTCTTCCGCGTACCAGGAATCGGCACCACGGCCAGCCCATGCACCGCCGCCCGCTGCTGCACCCACGCCAACGCCACCTGCCCCAACGTCACCCCGCGCGCCGAGGCCACCGCCCGCAGCGGTTCCAGGAGCGCCGCGTTGACCGCCGCGTTCTCGCCGTTGAAGCGCGGCAGCGTACGCCGGAAGTCGTCCGCCCCCAGCTCCGCGCCGGCGTTGACGAACGCGCCGGTCAGAAAGCCCCGGCCGAGCGGCGAATAGGGCACGAACCCGACGCCGAGCCGAGCCGCCGTGGGCACCACCGCGGCCTCCACGTCACGGCTGAAGACCGACCACTCGGACTGCACGGCGGCGATCGGGTGCACGGCGTGCGCCGCGGCCAGCTCGGGCCCGGTGACCTCGCTCAGCCCCAGGTGCTTGACCTTGCCCTCCGCGACCAGCTCCGCCATCGCCCCGACCGACTCCTCGATCGGAACGTTCACATCCCGCCGATGCATATAGTACAAATCAATACAATCCACACCGAGCCGCCGCAGACTGCCCTCGACGCACTCCCTCACATACGCCCGGTCGTTGCGGATACCGCGCTTGGCCGGATCATCGCGATCCAGCACGATGCCGAACTTGGTCGCGAGAACGATGTCCTCCCGGTGCGCCTGGACGAACGGCGCGATGAACTTCTCGTTCTCACCGAAGCCATACATGTCGGCGGTGTCATACAACGTGACGCCCAGTTCGAGCGCCCGCTCCAGCGTGGCCCGCGCCGCGTCCGCGTCGGTCGGACCGTACGCGAAACTCATCCCCATGCAGCCGAGTCCCTGAACACCGACCTCGGGCCCATCCGTCCCCAACCGCACCGCAGCCATCTCACTCATCAACTTCAGGCTCCCTCTGGCGCCCGCCGGGCGCCCGCATAGTGGTCGATCTTGTAGTCGAGTACGGAGAGCGTGTCCTGGAGCTCCGCGATCCGGGCCCGCACATCGCGCCGGGTCTCCTCCAGAAGCTGCTGGCGCTCGTCGAAGGTGTGCTCGCCCTGGCGCACCAGCTCGGCATAGCGGACCATCCCCGCGACCGGCATGCCGGTCAGCCGCAGCTTGCCGACGAACTCGAGCCAGTCCAGGTCGCGGTTGGTGAAGCGCCGCTGACCGGTGTGCGACCGGTCGATATGCGGCATCAGGCCGATCCGCTCGTACCACCGCAGGGTGTGCGCGGTCAGGCCGGTGAAGGCGGCGACCTCGCTGATCGTGTAGCGGTCCTGCCCCTCGGGGCGCGGATGCGGGGGTGGTGGCGCGGTGCAGACGTTCGTCGTTCCTGTGCGTACGGGCGTGCTCTCCGTCACCGTCATGGCGTCAACGCTAGGACCTTGGAGTGCACTCCAAGCAAGGAGAAATAAGATCTCACCAGTGCCCAGGACGCCCGAGCTGCCCCGGAAGCCGGGTCTCCGCGTCCCCCTTCGCCGCGTTGAGCTGAGCCTGGGTAACGAAGACCGCACCCGTAAGGTCGGCCCCACTCAGGTCCGCGCCGCGCAGGTCCGCGCCGATCAGGTCGGCCGTCCTCAGGTCGGCTCCGCTCAGGTCCGCCGCGACGAGCAGGGCACCGCGCAGATTGGCGCCCCGCAGGTCCGCGCCGCGCAGGCGGGCCCCGACCAGATCGGCACCACGGCGGTTCTTCCGCCCCGGCACCTCGGCCCGCACCAGCTCACTGGCACGCAACAGCAGCTCGCTCACCTCACCACGCACCCGCGCCACATCCAGCTTCAGCAGCGCGTCCGCATCGGCACCGGCATAACCCTGAAGGTCATCAAGGACGCTCCGCAGCTCGCCGTGCACAGGGCGGGCCTTCGCCAGCTCCAGAGCCTCGGTGACGTACCAAAGCAGCTCATGGAGCTGACGCATGACAGGAAACACATCGAACATCTGCCGACGGCTGTCCGGCGCCTGACGCCAGTCCCGCCCGCCGAAGGTGACCTGGGACACCTGCTGCCCCGCGCCGAAGCAGTCGAAGACGGTGCAGCCGGAGTAGCCCGTCTCACGCAGCCGGGCATGGATGCCGCAGCGGAAGTCCGCCGCCAGGTTCTTGCACGGGGTACCCGCGGCCTTGTCGACGGCGAAGTCGGCCGAGGCGGCGAAGGGCAGCGCGACACAGCAGAGCCCGAAGCAACTGCCGCAGTCAGCAAGGAGATTGGGCCCGGTGAAGGCTTCGGACGACGGGGACAAGATACGTACGCTCCTACGACAAACAGAGACCGAGCACCCATTCTCCCGCACGCCGCGGCCCGCCCCAAGCCGTCCATCCGCCACGCACTAGGCTCGTACGTATGCAGAGCCTGGCGATGATCGAGAACTGGCCGGTGCCCACCGCGGCCGCCGCCGTAGTCCGAGCGAACGGCACCGTCGCAGGGACCCACGGCCCCACCTCCCGACGCTTCCCACTCGCCTCGGTCACCAAGCCGCTGGCCGCGTACGCCGCGCTGGTCGCGTACGAGGAGGGCGCGGTCGAACTGGACGAGCCGGCCGGACCCGAGGGCTCCACGATCCGCCACCTGCTCGCGCACACCAGCGGCCTCGCTTTCGACGAGCACCGGGTGACGGCCCCGCCCGCCACCCGCCGCCTCTACTCGAACGCGGGCTTCGAGGTGCTGGGCGACCACATCGCCAAGGCGACGGACATCCCGTTCGCCGAGTACGTACGACAGGCGGTGTTCGAGCCGCTCGGCATGACGCAGACGTCCCTGGACGGCTCACCCGCCAAGGACGGCATCTCCACCGTGGACGACCTGACCCGCTTCGCCGCGGAACTCCAGGCCCCACAGCTCCTCGACCCGCGTACGGTCCTGGAGGCGATGACCGTGGTACACCCCGGTCTGTCCGGAATTCTCCCCGGCTACGGCCACCAGAAGCCCAACGACTGGGGCCTGGGCTTCGAGATCAGAGCCACCAAGTCCCCACACTGGACAGGCACCACATCCTCACCCGCCACGTTCGGCCACTTCGGCCAGTCGGGCACGTTCCTGTGGGTAGACCCGACCGCAGCCGCAGCCTGCGTAGCCCTGACGGACCGGGCGTTCGGCCCGTGGGCGATCGAGGCCTGGCCCCCGTTCACGGACGCGGTACTGGCGGAACTCACACACGCGTAGGACAAGCGGACCTCAGGACGCACAACCGACGTAAGGGGACACGGCGGGGGGTGCGCGCGCAGCGCTGACTGTCACCACCGGGCGCGCCACATCCCACGGGGTGCGCGTTCAGCGTGAGCACGTACCCCCCGGCGGGGCCCCGACCCACGACCGGACAGCGCGCACACCGACCAGCGGAGGCCTTACAACTCCCAGAAGAGCACCTCCGCGGAGGCAGAGCCCGCGGCAACCACCTCAAGCCCACTCTCCCCCTCTACACGCACCGCGTCCCCCGCCCCCAGCCCGACTCCCCCCAGC
>NZ_JAZGRL010000002.1:1864526-2015551 GCF_046540415.1 Streptomyces sp. E11-3
CCCCAGCGACACCGCCCCCCGCACCACACACACGTACACCCGCACAGCCGAGGGCACCGCCGCACGCTCCCCCGGACCAAGCCGCCGCACATGAAGCAGCGCCCCCGCCCCCGGCACCGCGTACGGCGTGGCATCCGAGATCCCCCGGATCACCTCGTACGCCGGTTCACCCCCCGGCTCCACCGGCGCGAGCCAGGTCTGCACAAAGACCAGCGGGACATCCCCGTCATTGCGCTCCACATGCCGCACCCCACCCCCCGAACTCAGCCGCTGCACATCGCCGGGCCGCACCACCGACTCGTGCCCCGT
This sequence comes from Streptomyces sp. E11-3, assembly GCF_046540415.1. NCBI lineage: Bacteria > Bacillati > Actinomycetota > Actinomycetes > Kitasatosporales > Streptomycetaceae > Streptomyces > Streptomyces sp. E11-3. Next base: position 1,864,836 of record NZ_JAZGRL010000002.1, read on the forward strand.
CGAGTCCCGGTGGGTCAGCTCGCCCTCGACGACCCAGGTGACGATCTCGGTGTGGCTGTGCCGATGCTCGTCGAAGCCCGCGCCAGGGGCGAGACGCTCCTCGTTGCAGGCGATCACGGCGCCGAAGCGCAGGTTGTCGGGGTCGTAGTGCGGCCCGAAGGAGAAGGCGTGCAGCGACTCGATGCCGCTCCCCGGCTCCCCACCCCGATAGCGCTCAGCGGAGCGTCGTACGTCTATCACACCCCCACGGTAGGGCCTGCCCGCCGTGTAGCCGCCCGGATGAGGCAGTCTTGTCCCGTGCCCCAACCCGAATCGTCGCAGCCCGAACCGTCCCGGCCGCAGCCCGCGGCACGCTCCTCCCAAGCACCCTCGCCCTCTCCCGCGCACCCGTCCTCGTCCTCGTCCTCGCACGCGCACCCGCACTCGCCCTCCCACTCGGCAACCCTCAAGCGGCTGGAGAAATCGTCCGGCAGCCTCGCCGCGCAGGCCATCGCGCGGATGGACGAGACGCTGCCCTGGTACCGGGCGATGCCACCGGAGAACCGGTCCTGGATCGGCCTGGTCGCCCAGGCCGGCATCGCCGCGTTCACCGAGTGGTTCCGGCGCCCCGACGCCCCGCAGGCGATCTCCACGGATGTGTTCGGCACGGCGCCCCGCGAACTGACCCGGGCGATCACCCTGCGGCAGACCGTGGAGATGGTGCGGACGACCATCGAGGTGATGGAGTCCGCGATCGACGAGGTCGCGGCGCCCGGTGACGAGTCGGTGCTGCGCGAGGCGCTGCTGGTCTACGCCCGGGAGATCGCCTTCGCCACCGCCCAGGTGTACGCCCAGGCCGCCGAGGCCCGAGGCGCGTGGGACGCCCGCCTGGAATCCCTCGTCGTGAACGCGGTCCTGTCCGGCGAGGCGGACGAGGGCGCGGTGTCCCGCGCCGCGGCCCTCGGCTGGAACTCCCCGGAGCACGTCTGCGTCGTACTCGGCACCGCCCCGGACGGTGACAGCGAGCTGACCGTGGAGGCCATCCGCCGCGCCGCGCGCCACGCGAAGCTCCAGGTCCTGACCGGCGTGCTGGGCAACCGCCTGGTCGTCATCGCCGGCGGCAGCGACAACCCCCTCGCCGTGGCCAAGGCACTGATCGGCCCGTACGCCGCGGGGCCCGTCGTCGCCGGCCCGGTCGTGCCCGACCTGCTGGCCGCCACCAAGTCCGCGCAGGCCGCGGCCGCGGGGCTGAAGGCGTGCTCGGCCTGGCAGGACGCTACGCGCCCGGTTCTGGCGGACGATCTGCTGCCGGAGCGGGCGATCGCCTCGGACCCTGCTGCCAGGGAGCAGCTGGTGGAGGAGATCTACAGACCGCTGGAGGAGGCCGGCTCCGCACTGCTTGAGACGCTGAGCGTCTATCTGGAGCAGGCGAGCAGCCTGGAGGGCGCCGCGCGGATGCTGTTTGTGCATCCCAACACCGTTCGCTACCGGCTGCGACGTGTGACGGACGTCACCGGATGGTCGCCATCGGACGTCCGTTCGGCGTTCACGCTGCGGATCGCGCTGATCCTGGGGCGTCTGGCAGACGGCGATCAGCCTGCCTAGCCTTTTGTCGAGGACATACAATTCCCCTCGCGGTTCTTCGTCCCTGTCCCCACGGGCGGCACACACCGTCCACAAGAGAGAGTGTGAGAGTGCTCGTACTCGTCGCTCCCGGCCAAGGCGCTCAGACGCCCGGCTTCCTGACCCCCTGGCTCGACCTCCCCGGCGCCGCCGAACGTGTGGCGGCCTGGTCGGACGCCATCGAGCTCGACCTTGCCCACTACGGCACCCAGGCCGACGCGGACGCGATCCGCGACACGGCCGTGGCGCAGCCGCTGCTGGTCGCGGCCGGACTGCTGTCCGCCGCGGCGCTCGGCGACATCAAGGACATCAAGCCGTCCGCCGTCGCCGGCCACAGCGTCGGTGAGATCACCGCGGCCGCCTTCGCCGGTGTCCTGGACGACACCTCGGCGCTGAAGCTGGTTCGGGGGCGCGGTCTGGCGATGGCCGAGGCCGCCGCCATCACGCAGACCGGTATGTCGGCGCTGCTCGGCGGCGATCCGGACGTCAGCGTGGCGCACCTGGAGAAGCTGGGCCTGACCCCGGCGAACGTGAACGGCTCCGGCCAGATCGTGGCCGCGGGCACCCTGGAGCAGCTCGCCGCGCTGGCCGACGACGCGCCCGAGGGCGTGCGCCGGGTGGTGCCGCTGAAGGTCGCGGGCGCGTTCCACACCCACCACATGGCTCCCGCGGTCGCCACACTCGAGGCGGCGGCGCGGGATCTGGCTCCGGCCGACCCGACGGTCACGTACGTCTCCAACAAGGACGGCGAGGCGGTGGCCACCGGCGCTGAGGTGATCTCCCGCCTGGTCGGCCAGGTCGCCAACCCGGTCCGCTGGGACCTGTGCATGGAGACCTTCAAGGAGCTGGGCGTGACCGCCCTCATCGAGGTGTGCCCCGGCGGCACCCTCACCGGTCTCGCCAAGCGCGCCCTGCCGGGTGTCAGGACCCTGGCGCTGAAGACCCCCGATGACCTCGACGCGGCCCGCACGCTCGTCGCCGAGACGGCCTGACAAGGAGCCCCGAGAGCATGTCGAAGATCAAGCCCAGCAAGGGTGCGCCGTACGCGCGCATCCTCGGCGTCGGCGGCTACCGCCCGACCCGGGTAGTGCCGAACGAGGTGATCCTCGAGACGATCGACTCCTCCGACGAGTGGATTCGCTCCCGCTCCGGCATCGCCACCCGGCACTGGGCGAGCGACGAGGAGACCGTGGCCGCGATGTCCATCGAGGCATCCGGCAAGGCGATCGCGGACGCCGGGATCACGGCGGAGCAGATCGGCGGCGTGATCGTCTCGACGGTCTCGCACTTCAAGCAGACCCCGGCCATCGCCACCGAGATCGCCGACAAGCTCGGCACGGACCGTGCCGCCGCCTTCGATATCTCGGCCGGCTGCGCGGGCTTCGGCTACGGCCTGACCCTGGCCAAGGGCATGATCGTCGAGGGTTCGGCCGAGTACGTCCTGGTGATCGGCGTGGAGCGGCTGAGCGACCTCACCGACCTGGAGGACCGCGCGACGGCCTTCCTGTTCGGCGACGGCGCGGGCGCGGTCGTGGTCGGCCCCTCCCAGGAGCCGCAGATCGGCCCGACCGTCTGGGGCTCGGAGGGCGACAAGTCCGAGACGATCAAGCAGACCGTGCCGTGGTCGGACTACCGCGGCGCGTCGGCCGAGGAGCTTCCCAAGTTCCCGGCCATCACGCAGGAAGGCCAGGCGGTGTTCCGCTGGGCCGTGTTCGAGATGGCGAAGGTCGCCCAGCAGGCGCTGGACGCGGCCGGAATCAGCGCGGACGACCTGGACGTCTTCATTCCGCACCAGGCCAACATGCGGATCATCGACTCGATGGTGAAGACCCTCAAACTGCCGGAGCATGTCACGGTCGCCCGTGACATCGAATCCACCGGCAACACCTCGGCCGCCTCGATCCCGCTCGCTATGGAGCGGCTTCTGGCGACCGGCGAGGCGAAGAGCGGCGACACCGCGCTCGTCATCGGCTTCGGGGCGGGTCTCGTGTACGCCGCCACGGTCGTTACCCTCCCCTAGGCACCAGCCGGACTTTCCGGCAGGACGCCGACACACCACCTGATACATACGAAGGAGCGCCAACATGGCCGCCACCCAGGAAGAGATCGTTGCCGGTCTCGCCGAGATCGTGAACGAGATCGCCGGTATCCCGGCCGAGGACGTCAAGCTGGACAAGTCCTTCACCGACGACCTGGACGTCGACTCGCTGTCCATGGTCGAGGTCGTCGTCGCCGCCGAAGAGCGCTTCGACGTGAAGATCCCGGACGACGACGTCAAGAACCTCAAGACCGTCGGCGACGCCGCGGACTACATCCTCAAGCACCAGGCCTGAGCCTGACGCGCGAGTAACGCCACCCGGCGGTGGCGCCGTCTGTTCGGCATCCATCGCCCCATTCCAAGACGTGGAGAAAGAATTCCTGTGAGCTCGACCAATCGCACCGTGGTCGTCACCGGTATCGGCGCAACCACACCGCTGGGTGGCGACTCCGCATCGACCTGGGAAGGTCTGCTTGCGGGACGCTCCGGCGTCAAGCCTCTCGAAGGAGAGCGCTTCGCCGACCTTCCGGTCCGTATCGCCGCCCCCGCGGCGGTCGATCCGGCCGATGTACTGCCCCGCCCGCTGGCCCGCAAGCTGGACCGCTCGGCGCAGTTCGCGCTGATCGCGGCCCGCGAGGCCTGGGCGGACGCCGGCTACACCGCCAAGGCTGGTGAGGACGACAAGATCGTCCCCGAGCGCCTCGGCGCGGTCATCGCCTCCGGTATCGGCGGCGTGACCACCCTGCTCGACCAGTACGACGTGCTCAAGGAGAAGGGCGTACGCCGCGTCTCCCCGCACACCGTCCCGATGCTGATGCCGAACGGCCCGTCCGCCAACGTCGGACTCGAGGTCAACGCCCAGGCCGGTGTGCACACCCCGGTCTCGGCCTGCGCGTCGGGCGCCGAGGCCATCGGCTACGCCGTCGAGATGATCCGCACCGGCCGTGCCGACGTGGTCGTCGCCGGTGGCACCGAGGCGGCCATCCACCCGCTGCCGATCGCGGCCTTCGCCAACATGATGGCGATGTCCAAGAACAACGACGAGCCCGAGAAGGCCTCGCGTCCCTACGACAAGTCCCGTGACGGCTTCGTACTCGGCGAGGGTGCCGGGGTCGTCATCCTGGAGTCGGCCGAACACGCCGCCGCGCGTGGCGCCCGGGTCTACGCCGAGGTGCTGGGCCAGGGCCTGTCGGCCGACAGCCACCACATCGCGCAGCCCGAGCCGACCGGCCGCGGTGTCGCCGCCGCGCTGCAGAACCTGCTCGACACCACCGGCCTCAAGCCGGAGGAGGTTGTGCACCTGAACGCGCACGCCACCTCGACGCCGCAGGGCGACCTCGCCGAGATCAAGGCGCTGCGCAAGGTGCTCGGCGACGACATGGACCACATCGCCGTGTCCGGTACGAAGTCGATGACCGGCCACCTGCTGGGCGGCGCCGGCGGTATCGAGACCGTCGCCACGGTGCTCGCGCTGTACCACCGGATGGCCCCGCCGACCATCAACGTCGAGGACCTCGACGACGAGGTGGACGCGGACGTCGTACGCGGTGAGGCGCGCGCGCTGCCCGAGGGCACCATCGCGGCGATCAACAACTCCTTCGGCTTCGGCGGCCACAACGTGGTCCTCGCCTTCCGAAGCGTCTGATCACGCCCTACGCACGATGAAGGCCCGCCCGGAACGATCCGGGCGGGCCTTCCGCGTTTCTGCTCTCCACCTGCGTCGCCTGTGACTACACGACCTGGTGCAGCCAGCGGACCGGCGCGCCCTCGCCCGCGTACCGGAACGGCTCCAACTCGTCGTCCCAGGGCTTGCCGAGGAGCTTGGTGAGCTCGGACTCCAGCTCCGTCTCGCCGCGCTGGGCGCGGGCCAGCGCGGCACGCAGCCGGTCCTCGGGGATCAGGATGTCGCCGTGGACGCCGGTGACCGCGTGAAAGATTCCGAGCTCGGGCGTGGCGCTGTAGCGCTCGCCCTCGGCACCGGCGCGGGGCTCCGATGTGACCTCGAAGCGCAGCAGCTGCCAGCCGCGCAGCGCGGAGGCCAGCTTGGAGGCGGTGCCCGGCTCGCCCTGCCAGGAGAACTCGGCTCTCCAGGTGCCGGGAGACGCGGGTTGTCTGATCCAGTCGAGGCTCACCCGCACGCCGAGAACGCCCGCGACTGCCCATTCGACGTGCGGGCACAGCGCGCGCGGCGCGGAGTGCACATACAGAACTCCACGTGTCGTCACCGGGACCTCCGCAAAATCCAGGAAAATCCAACAAAACGGACAGATCTGACGTGATGTAATTTAGCGGAACCGAGGCAGTGGTGGGTCACTGGGTCGACTGGGGCCAAGCTATCGTGCGGCCGCGGCCCGAGTGTGACGTACCGTCGCTCCAGGGGCGAGGAAACACCAAGCTTTCACTCGGCAGGGCGCCCTGACTGTCGCAGAGGGGACGGGAAGATGGGGAAGAACGGCATACGCCGTACCGGTGCCACCGTCACGACCATGACGGTGGCACTCCTGGCCGGGATGTTGGTCGGCTGTGATCCCAGCGGGGACGCGGCCCCCGTACCGACGAACGACTCGGCCGTGGCCAAGAGCGCGCCCTCGGCGGAACCCACGCCTCAGTGGAACCCCGAACCGGCGTCGATGGCCGCCGTGGGAGACTCGATCACCCGGGCCTTCAACACCTGCAAGGTGCTCGCCGACTGCCCCGAGGAGTCCTGGGCGACCGGCACCGACGACGAGGTGCGGAGCCTGGCGACCCGCCTGCTCGGGAAGGACGCGGCCGACCAGAGCTGGAACTACGCCAGGTCCGGGGCCAGGGTGTCGGCCCTGACGGAGCAGATGAAGCAGGCCGCCGAGAAGTCGCCCGAGCTGGTGACCGTACTGATCGGCGCCAATGACGCCTGCCGCGGGGATGTGACCGCGATGACCCCGGTGTCCACGTTCCGGGCGGACTTCGAGGACGCGATGCGGGCGCTGCGCCGCGAGGAGCCGAAGACCCAGGTGTACGTGATGAGCGTGCCGGACCTGAAGCGGCTCTGGTCCGAGGGGCGCGGCAGCGCGGAGGGCCGGAAGATGTGGAAGCTGGGCATCTGCCCGGCGATGCTGGCCGACGCGACCGCCACGGACAAGGCGTCGATGCAGCGCCGGGACACGGTACGCGAACGGGTGATGGCGTACAACGAGGTGCTGCGGAAGGTGTGCGCCGATGACCCGTACTGCCGTTACGACGGCGGGGAGGTCTTCAACTTTCCCTTCACCACCGCGCAGTTGAGCAAGGTGGACTGGTTCCACCCGAGCAAGGACGGCCAGTCCGAGCTCGCGGAGGCCGCCTACCGCGGGGTGACCGCGCGAAAGCCCCCGGCGTAGGCGGCGAGGGCCAGGCCTGCCGGGGGTGTTCGCACGTCGACCGGTCAGACGGCGAGCTCTGCCCGCAGCCGGGGGTCCGTGAGGGAGCGGCTCGCCTGGACCTCGTACGCACCGCTGACGAGGGACCAGGCTCCCGCACTCTCGTCCCAGATCTCGAAGGCGCGGCGCGGGAGTTCGATGCGCGCCTCGACGCTCTCACCGGGCGCCGCCGCCACTGAGGCGAAGCCGGCCAGCCAGCGGGCCGGGCGCTCCACGGAGTCCTGGACCGGTGCCAGATAGATCTGGACGACCTCGCGGCCGGGGCGGGTGCCGGTGTTGCGGACCCGGACGGTGGCCGATGTGGGGGTCACCTCCAGGGACTCGTACGCCCAGTCGGTGTAGCCGAGTCCATGCCCGAAGGCGTAGGACGGGGCGGCGCCGGACTTCTCCCAGGCGCGGTAGCCGATGAACAGGCCTTCGGTGTAGGGGAGTTCGCCGTCGGTCGGGGTGACATCGGTGACGGGGGCGTCGGCCAGCGCGCCCCAGGTGGTGGGGAGGCGGCCGCCGGGCTCTTCGGTGCCGGTGAGGACGTCGGCGAGGGCGGCGCCGCCTTCCTGGCCGGGGAACCAGCTGAGCAGCACGGCCGCGACATCCTCGCGCCAGGGGAGTTCGACGGGCGAGCCCGCGTTGACGACCACGACGGTGTTCGGGTTGGCGGCGGCCACGGCGCGCACCAGGTCGTCCTGACGGCCCGGCAGCTTCAGGTCGGCGCGGTCGAAGCCCTCGGACTCGACGCGGTCGGTGGTGGCGACCACGACGACGGCGGTGTCGGCGTCCCGCGCGGCGGCCACGGCCTCGGCGATCAGCGCGTCGGCGTCGTGCTGCGGGTCGCGGTGGACCAGGGAGAAGCCGACGGCCTGGATCGGGGCGTCGACCGCCTTGGCGACGGTGTACGTGAGGCTCACCTCGGTCTCGGTGCCCGCGCTCAGCTCTACCTGGCCGCGCTCGACGGGCGCCCCGAAGAACGCCTCGAACGGGTCGGCTTCGGCTCCCAGGCCCTGCGCTCCGGTGTAGAGCTCGCGGCCCCCGACGGTGAGGGTGAAGCCGCCGAGTCCCCGGGTGCCGAAGGAGTGGACGCCGCTTTCTCGCGGGGTGAAGGTGCCGGTCAGCTCGACGGTGTGCAGCGCGTCGTAGGTGACACCGTCGGGCAGGTCGCCGCCGAGCCACTGGATCATGCCGCTGGGCGCGGTGGCGGTGCCGAGGGTGCGTCCCTCGGCGTCCCGGCAGACGACGCTCAGGACGAACCCCTGGTCCGCGACGGTGAGTTCGTCGTTGGGGTCGGCGCCGACGCGGTAGCTGAGTACGTCCTCGGGGAGCGCGGCGGTCAGCCCGTCCAGCGGCGAGACGATCCGCTCGGGGAAGACGGTGGCGGAGCCGCCGCCGAGCACCCGGGCGTCCCGTGCGGCGGCGCCGCTGAGCGCGACCTTGCGTACGTGCGCGGGGTCGATCGGCAGAGCGTCGCGCTCGTTGCGTACGAGGACGAGGGAGCGGCGGGCCACCTCGCGGGCCAGCGCTGCGCCGTCGACGGCGGCGGGTGGCTGGGCGACCACCGGCTCGGCGCCGTCGAGCGCCCCGACCCGCGCGGCGAGCCGCAGCACCCGGCGCACCGCGTCGTCGACGGTGGCCTCCGCGACCTCGCCTGCCCGGACGGCGGCGGCGAGCGCGGGCCCGTACACGGTCTGGGGTCCCGGCATGGCGACGTCGAGGCCGCCCTCGATCGCGCCCTTGGTGCTCCGGGCTGCCATCCAGTCGGAGACGTTGAACCCGTCGAAGCCCCACTCACCCCGCAGGACTTCGTTGACCAGGTACCGGTGCTCGGTCATCGTTGTGCCGTTGACCTGGTTGTAGGCCGTCATGATGCCCCACGGGTGGGCGCCTGTGACGATGGTTTCGAACGGCGCCAGGTAGAGCTCGCGCAGCGGCCTCGGCGGCACCGTGTTGTTCACCGTGAAGCGGTCGGTCTCGGCGTCGTTGGCGACGAAGTGCTTGACGGTGGTGCCGACCCCGCCCTCCTGAACGCCCTTCACATAGCCGGAGCCGATCTGCCCGGTGAGGTACGGGTCTTCGGAGTAGCACTCGAAGTGGCGTCCGCCGCGCGGCGAACGGTGCAGGTTCACGGTGGGCGCGAGCAGGACGTGCACCCCCTTGCGGCGGGCCTCCTGGGCGAGCAGCCGCCCGGCCCGCCGGGCGAGCGCCGGGTCCCAGGTGGCCGCGAGCGCGGTCGGCGACGGCAGCGCGACCGACGGGTCGTCGGCGCTCCAGCGCACTCCGCGTACCCCGACCGGGCCGTCGGACATCACCAGGGACTTCAGCCCGATCTCCGGAAGCTCGGGCAGGGTCCACATGTCCTGTCCGGCGAGCAGCCGGGCCTTGGCGTCGAGGTCGAGCTTGCCGAGCGCCGCCTCGACGACCGCCTCACGCTGCTGGTCTGCCGCCTTACGGTCCTGGTCTGCCTGGGTGCGCACGCTGTCCGCCATGGCCGTACCTCCTCATTGAAGCCGCTGCGATGCCCTCCATCCTGCCTCGCTTACCTGTAGACCGGTAGGTTTCGTTATCTGAGCGTTATTATCGGATGGCATACGGTCCTCTCAGCAGGTGTGCGGGGCCACGGGAGGGAAGCGGACGATGGCAGCCAGGGCCAGGAGCGAGGAGCGGCGCGCGGAAATCGTGCGCGCGGCCCTGGAGGTGATCGCCGAGCGCGGCTACCGGGGCGCGAGCCTGGGCGCGGTGGCCGAGCGCGTCGGTCTCACTCAGCAGGGCCTGCTCCACCACTTCCCCACCAAGGCGGCGCTCCTGGTCGCCGTCCTGGAGGAGCGCGACCAGTGGGACGCGGTACCGGCCCGCGAGTGGCGCCTTGACCTGCTGGCCTCCCTGGTCGACTACAACGCCATGCGCCCCGGCATCGTGCAGACCTTCTCGGCCCTGCTCGGCGAGAGCGTCACCGACGGCCACCCGGCACGGGACTACTTCACGGACCGGTACACCACGGTGCGGGCGTCCATGGCGACGGTCCTGCGCGCCGAGTACGGCGACCGACTACCGAGCGGCCTGACCCCGGAGCAGGCCGCGCCGCTGCTGGTGGCGGTGATGGACGGGCTGCAGTACCAGTGGCTGCTCGACCCGGACGCGGTGGACATGCCGGCGGCGTTCCGCGCCTTCCTGACGCTGCTCGAAGGGCACGTCGACAGGTCCTGAGCGGCCTCACTGAGACCGCTCGGCCGCACTGCTCTGTCGCCCAGGGCGTCAGGCGCCTATCGCGGCCAGCACCTCCACCTCGATCAGCGCTTCTGGCCTGAAGAGTCTCGACACCTCGACCGTGGTGCTCGTGGGTGGAGTGCCGGGGAAGAACTCCTTGCGGACGGCGCCGTATTCGGAGAGCCGCGAGATATCGGTCAGATAGCTCCGGATGTTGACGACGTCGCCGAGGGTCGCGCCGTGCGCCTTGAGGAGGGCGTCGATCGCCTCAAGGACTCGGCGGCTCTGGGTGGCGAGGTCGGCGCCCTCGGCTATCTGCCCGGAGAGCTGCAACAGGACGCCTCCGCCGGGGAGTTCCATCCGCGCTACCTGGGAGTACGGGCCGAGAGGCTGGGGTGCACCGGGCGGGCTGTCGAGCGTGATCTGCATGGCGAGCTCCTTGTCACTGGCCCGTGCGGATGCGGTGGGCCGCGCGGGCGAGGTCTTCGTGGGCGATGTCGTCCTGGTCGCGCATATGGGCCAGTACCGCCTCCATGACCGGCAGCCGGGCGGCGTCGGTCGCCAGGACCATGTCCTTCTCGGCGAGCGCGATGTCGAAGTGCACGCCCTGCGCCAGTGCGCGTTGGGCGGCGCCCGCGAGATGGCCCTTGAGCAGGGCCGCCTCGGCGGTCTGTGCGGGGACGCCCAGCGTGTCCGCGAGGTTCAGCGCCTCGGCGACCAGGGCCACGCCGCCGATGATCGCGGTGTTCAGCACCAGCTTGAGCGCCGCTCCCGAGCCGAGCGGGCCCGTGTGTGTCACGGTGCCGAAGCAGGCCAACACCTCTTCGACCTCGGCGATGTCACCCCCCGCCAGCACTGAGAGCTCGCCCGCGGCGGCCTTGTCCGTACTGCCGAGTACCGGGGCGTCGACCAGGGTCACTCCGTCGGGCAGGCCCGCCGCCAACGCGCGTACGGCGTCGGGGCCCACGGTGGACATCTCCAGCCAGTACGCCCCCGGACGCAGCGCCGGGACGACCTCGGCGGAGACGGCGCGGAGGGCCTCGGGCCCGGCGAGCATCGTGACCACGACGTCGGCGGCGCGGGCGGCCTCCGCCGGGGTCGGGGCCGCCCGCGCTCCGGCCTCAACCAGCGGGGCGGTCTTCGCGGCCGTGCGGTTCCACACCGTCAACGGGTGCCCTGCCGTGAGCAGGTGACGGGCCATCGGGGCGCCCATGTGGCCGAGTCCCAGGAATGCGATCTCTTTCATGCCTCAACGCTAGGACCGCACAAGCAGTGCGACAAGCGAATGTCTAGCATGCCTACCATGCAGACTCCGCATGGCTCAACGGGCACCTCCACCGCCGCCGCCAACGACCTCTCCACCGCCTGGCTGCGCGTCTTCCTCGACGTGGCGCGGCAGGGCTCCTTCACCGCCGCCGCGCAGTCACTCGGCTTCACCCAGTCCGCCGTCTCCCGTCAGATCTCCTCGCTGGAGTCCGCGCTCGGCGGTGCGCCCCTCTTCGACCGGCTCCCCCGCGGCGTCCACCTCACCGAGCACGGCCGGACGCTGCACCCGCACGCCGAGGCCGTGGTCGAGCGGCTGCACACCGCACGCCGCGACCTGGCCGCGCTGCGTGAACTGGCGGGCGGGCGGCTGCGGGTCGGCGCGTTCCCGACGGCCGACGCGGCGCTGCTGCCCCGCGCGATCGCCACGCTGCACGCCCGGCACCCGCAGATCCGGCTGACCCGCGAGGAGGGCCTCACCGCCGAACAGCTGGCCCGCCTCGACGCCGGGGAGCTGGACCTGGCCGTTGTCTCCACCACGGCGGGCTGTCCCCTGGACGCGTACGAACTGCACCATCTGGTCGACGAGTCGATGTATGTCGCCGTGCACCCCGACCACCCCCTGGCGGGCCGCCGCCGGGTCCGGCTCGCCGAACTCGCCGACGACGACTGGATCTCCGGCAGCCCGCGGATCGAGCGGAGCCTGCTGCATCCGTCGGTCCGCGACGGTTTCCGGCCGCGGGTCGCGCATCTGGCGGCGGAGTGGATCGCCAAGCAGGGCTATGTCGCCGCGGGCCTCGGCGTCACCCTGATCCCGGCCCTGACCGCGGAGTCCGTACGCCCCGACATCACGCTCATCCCCGTACACGAGGACGACGCCCCGGCCCGCACGGTGTACGCGGCGACCCCGCGGGGCCGGTCGCTGTCCCCGGCGGCCGTGGCGTTCGTCGGGGCGCTGCGGGAGGCGGTGGACGGCCCGGGTCTTGCCCGCGCACCACATGACTGAGGGCCGCATGACTGAGGGCCGCACCCCCGCCGAGGTGCGGCCCTTAGCCGTATACGCGGTGACACACCCACGCGGAGTGTGCGCGAAGGATCAGGCGAGCGCGAGGCCCACCGTGATGTTGCCGCGGGTCGCCTTGGAGTACGGGCAGACCTGGTGGGCCTTCTCGATCAGGGACTTGGCGGTGGCCGCGTCCAGGGTCGGGATGGCGGCCTTGATCGCGACGATGATGCCGAAGCCCTCGTCGTTCTGGCCGATGCCGACCTCGGCGGTCACGGTGGCGCCCGTGATGTCGACCTTCTCGTTCCGGGCGACGACGCCGAGCGCACCCTGGAAGCAGGCGCTGTAGCCGGCCGCGAAGAGCTGCTCGGGGTTGGTGCCGTCGCCGGAGCCGCCCATCTCCTTCGGCGGGTTGACGACGACGTCGAGCTTGCCGTCGGTGGTGGCGACGCGGCCGTCGCGGCCGTTCTCCGCGGTGGCTATCGCGGTGTACTTCACGTCGGACTGCTGGATGGCCATAAGAAGCTGTTCCTCCTGTTGTACGCCGCCGCGGCTCGCGCCCACGACCCCGACGGCTGCCACCAGAGCCTAGCTGGTCGGGCTGACGATCATCTTTCCGGTGTTGTCACCCCGGAGCATGCCCAGGAACGCCTCGACGCCGTTCTCGATGCCCTCGACGAAGGTCTCGTCGTACTTGAGCTCGCCGGAGGCGATCCAGCCCGCTACCTCGCGGACGAACTCGGGCTGCAGGTCCGCGTGGTCGCCGACGAGCATGCCCTGCAGGCGCAGCCGCTTGCCGATGACCATGGCCATGTTGCGCGGCCCAGGGGTGGGCTCGGTCTCGTTGTAGCCGGCGATCATGCCGCAGATCGTGACCCGGCCGTGCACGTTCAGGCGGCTGATGGCGGCCTCCAGGTGCTCGCCGCCGACGTTGTCGAAGTAGACGTCGATGCCGTCGGGGGCGGCCTGCTTGAGCTGCTCGGCGACCGGGCCGTTCTTGTAGTTGAAGGCCGCGTCGAAGCCGTACTCCTCGACCAGCTTCTTGACCTTCTCGTCGGAGCCCGCCGAGCCGATGACCCGGGACGCGCCCTTGAGCTTGGCGATCTGGCCGACCTGGCTGCCGACGGCACCCGCGGCGCCGGAGACGAAGACCGCGTCACCCTCCTTGAAGGAGGCGACGTCGAGCAGACCGGCGTACGCGGTGAGGCCCGTCATGCCGAGGACGCCGAGGTACGCGGAGGGCGGGGCCAGCGAGGTGTCGATCTTCTTGGCGTGCTGGGCCGGGAGGTCGGCGTGGTCGCGCCAGCCGAGGCCGTGCAGGACGTGGTCGCCGACCGCGAAGCCCTCGGCGTTGGAGGCGATGACCTCGCCGACCGCGCCGCCGTCCATCGGCTGGTCCAGCTGGAAGGGCGCGACGTACGACTTCACGTCGTTCATCCGGCCGCGCATGTACGGGTCCACCGAGAAGTGGTGGTTGCGGACCAGGATCCGGCCCTCGGCGGGGGCGGTGACAGGGGTCTCACGCAGGGCGAAGTCGGCCGGGGTCGGCCAGCCGTGCGGGCGGGCGACCAGGTGCCAGGCGCGGCTGACGGTGGGGAGTGCGGACATGAGGGTGCGGCCTCCTGGTGGTGATCCGTGTCTCGGCCCGGGGCCCGGTCCGATCACTGGGGCAATTACTTCAGGTACTGAAACAACCATGCTCCTGGATATTTCATATTGTCAAGTAAATGGGTAGAGTGGGGGCATGGCCAGCACCCGTACAGACCCCCTGACCCTTGAGGTGGTCGAGCTCATCGGCACCGTCGTGGCGCGCTACCACACGGAGTACGAGCTCGCCGCGGGTCAGCACTCGCTGACCGGCGCCCAGGCGCGCGTCCTCACGCTGCTCGCGATGGCGCCGATACCGATGCGGCGGGTCGCGGAGACCCTGAAGTGCGAGCCGTCCAACGTCACCGGCATCGTGGACCGGCTTGAGGCGCGCGGCCTGGTCGAGCGGCGCCCCGACCCGGCCGACCGCCGGGTGAAGCTGGCGGCGGTCACGGAGGCGGGGCGGCAGACCGCGCGGGACCTCAGGGACGGCCTGGACTTCGCGCGCGAGCCCCTGGCGGAGCTGACCCGGGACGACCGGGTGGCCCTGCGGGATCTGCTGCGCAGGATGCTGGGCGAGCGGACGTAAAGGCCCCGCAGGATGCTGGGCGAGCGGACGTAAAGGCCCCGCAGGATGCTGGGCGAGCGGACGTAAAGGCCCCGCAGGATGCTGGGCGAGCGGGCGTGAAGGCCCCGCAGGATGCTGGGCGAGCGGGCGTAAAGGCCCCGCAGAATGCTGGGCGAGCGGACGTAAAGGCCCCGCAGGATGCTGGGCGAGCGGGCGTAAAGGCCCCGCAGGATGCTGGGCGAGCGGGCGTAAGGGCCCGCGGGACGCCGGGCGAGCGGGCCCGATGGCGTCCGCGGGATGCCGGACGAGGAGGCGTAGGGCCTGCCCCCGAGGCAGGCCCCCGGGCCTCACCCGCCCAGCGCCCCCCGCAGCCGCTGTGCGCGCAGCACCAGCTCCAGTTCGAAGCGGCGGTCCGGGTCGTCGACCTCGTCGCCCCACAGCTCCCTGATCTGCCGCAGCCGGTAGCGGACCGTCTGCGGATGCACCCCGAGCCGGGCCGCGACCTCGGGGGCGCCGCCCCGGGTCTCCAGCCAGGCCAGCAGGGTCTCGGCGAGGCGGCGGCCGTGTGCCGGGCCGCAGTGGGTGAGCGGGGCCAGGCAGCGGCGGGCCAGGTCGTCGATCAGTTCCTCGGGCTGCAGGAGCACCAGCGCCTCGGTGTGCTCGGTGCAGAACAGCACCTCGCCGCCGGGCAGCAGCCCCCGCTCCATCAGGCGTACGGCCGCCTCCGCCCAGCGCAGCGACTTGGCCGCGTCGACCAGCGGCACCGGCGGTCCGATCGCGCCCGACCAGCCGGTCATGGCGCGGCGCAGCAACTCGGGGCGGCCCGCCGCGTCGGGTTCGGGCACGACCATCCGGGGCTGCTCGGTCTCCATGTCGAGCAGGACGCCCTGGCCGACGGCGGGCGCGACGGCCTCCCTGGCCGGGCGCAGCAGCACCCCGACGGCCACGGTCTGCGGCAGCGGCCAGCCGATTCGGGCGGCCCGCTCCCCCAGGGCGTCGGACGGGTCGGCGCCGCGGTGCTCGGCGAGCAGCAGTTCCATCAGCTTGCGCTGGAGGCGCAGCCGCTCGCCGGCCTGACGTGCCGCGGCTTCCGCGTAGCCGCGTACGGACTGGTCCACAAGGCCGTCCAGATACTCGAAGCCCGCCTCGGCCAACTCGTACATGGCGGGTGGCGGAATCTCCACCTGCTGTCCGATCTCGGCGAGGCGGCGCCAGGCGAGGCGCACCCCCAGCCGGTAGACGGCCTGCAATGAGTCGAGCGAGCGGCCGTGCAGGCCCTCGCCGCGGCCGAACTCCTGAAACACCTCGGGGTGGTAGCGCGGCCGGTTCCCGGCCAGGGCGATCTGCTGGAGGAAGCCCTCAAGCGCGCGGCGGATGCCCACGAGTGCCATCGGCTCGCCGTAGTCGTCCAGGACGAGCGGCAGCTGGGGGTACTCGCGGCGGATCTCGCGCAGGATGTCCTCAGCGAGCACCGGGATCTCGTCCATGGCCAGGGCAGCGAACTGCTTGAGCTGCAGTTGCGGCACCTCGCTCCAGGCGGTCCGTGACACCGCGACCTGCGGGCGCGGCGGACCGCTCTCCGGCAGGTCAGGGGGTGGCGAAGCCGGTACGGACGGGGGATGGCGCGCGGACATGGAGGTCAACGCTCCTGCTGCGCCGTCTCGTAAGTCACCAGCGGATTGTTCGGCTGGTCCGGTGTCGCGTTGAGCAGAGCCACGATGCCGAAGGCGGCACCTACGGCGAGCGCCGCGGCAAAAGCCGTGGTCAGCGCGGCGGCGAGCAGTCTGTGCATGGCTGGGTCAGCCTCTCTTTCGGGGCACCCACCAAGGTCCCCTGCCGGCCCCACCCGGCAGTTGCTCAGTGTCGACAATGGATTGACAGTTCGTCAAGGGTGCGCTTACGTTCCCGCCCCATAAAGGTATGCGCGGATTCTCTGCCGCCACTGCGCCATCGCGTGCCACCTGAGCCGCCTGAGCTGCCTCAAGTCGCCTCGAGCCGCTTCGAAAACCCTTCATCGAACCCTGGAGTGCCCTGATGCGCCGTACAGCCTCTCCATTGTCGCTGACCCTACTCGGCCTGGGCGTGTTTCTGCTGGTCCTGGCCCCGATGCTGTCCTGGTACGTCACGCCACGGGCCAAGGTCAATCCGATAGATATCGATGCGACAACGATATTTACCGGTAAAGGATCGTATTTCGACACAGGTGAGGTCAAAACGCTCACGGGCCAGGACCTCACGATCACCCGGAAGGTGCGCGGCGCCGTAGCCGAGAGCGAGAAGGCCGGCGCGGCGATCTGGGACGTGTCCACCTCGGTGGACCACGAGGGCACGCTGCCCGCCGAGGACCCCAAGGACTCGCTGCAGTGGACCCTGGAGCGCTGGGTGACCGACCGGAAGACCAACCGGCCGGTGCACTGCTGCAAGGAAAAGCCCTACATCGAGGGCGAGGCCTTTCTGAAGATGCCGTTCGACGTGAAGCCCCGCTCCTACCGCCTGTGGGACAGCACCGCAGGTCAGACGGTGGTTCTCGAGTACAAGGGCAAGAAGAAGATCCAGGGCTACGAGGGCATGCACTTCGCCGGCAAGATCGACAAGAAGGACGCGATCAAGACCGGTACGCGACAGGTCCCGGGCGTCCTTGTCGGGTCGAAGGCGGGCGGCCAGGTGATGGCCGAGGAGTGGTACTCCAACCACGCCATCGAGCTCGTCGCCGACCAGCGCACCGGTCGGGTCATCTACGCCCAGACCGGCCCGCGGAAGACCCTGCGGGCCCCCGGAGCCTCAGCGGACGGCGAAGTGGTGCTCCTCGAGAGCGAGAAGATCGCTTTCACCACGGAGACCCAGGAGACCCAGGTCAAACTCGCCAAGGACGGCACCAAGCTGCTGAAGCTGGTCAGCGAGACGCTGCCGATCGGTGGCGGCGGGGCCGGTCTGGCGCTCACCGTGACGGGTGGATTCCTGGTCGTGCGGGGCCGTGATCGCTCTTCGACGCAGGAACCCTCCACAATGTGATGAGACATCAGCCCTAAGTGGGTCCGAAATTATCACTTGGGTGAGTAGCCGCATCGAACAGCGCGGCGAAAACTGTCCATCCCCACCGAACACACACAGCCAGCTCACATCCAACTGGCAACCGGACCCGCACCCACCCGCACGGCCCCGCTCACCGCATTCCCCGCATACGTTCCGCACCCCGAGACGAGTTGGAGCACGGATGCCCCAGCACGTACCTCCTTCGCTACGCGACTCAGCCCCGCTGGGAGGCACAGCAGAAGGCGCTCCGCTCCGCGCCACCAGGACCGGAGCGGTTCCCCCACACCCGCGCCGTATCGTCTTCCTCGCCCACCGCGACCTCGGCAACGAGGCCGCGGGCGGCTCGGAACTCCTCGTCGACCAGCTGGCCGACGGGCTGACCCGACAGGGTCACCAGGTCACCCTGCTGTGCGGGGGCCCGGCGGCGTACCGCGACTACCGTGTCGTGTCCGCCGGCGGCGCCTACGGACACTTCCTCAAGGCCAGGTCCGCCTTCGCACGGCAGGTCGGCGACTGCGACCTGCTGGTCGAGGTCGTCAACGGCATGCCGTACCTGGCGCCGCTGTGGCACCGGGGTCCCACCCTGTGCCTGGTCAACCACGTGCACACCGACCTGTGGGGCATGCGCTACCCCGGTCCCGCCGCCCGGCTGGGCCGAAGACTCGAGCACTGGGCGCTGACCGGCGCCCAGCGCGGCAACCTGCTGGTCGCCGTCTCGCCGTCCACCGAGACGGCGCTGCGGGGCATCGGGGTGCCGAAGGAGCGCATCCGCGTCGTGCACAACGGCGTCGAGGAGCCGGGGCCACTGGCGCCGCGCTCCGAGGAGCCGCTGTTCCTGGCGATGGGACGGCTCGTCGAGTACAAGCGCATCGATCTGCTGCTGCGGCTGTGGGAGCGGGTCCGCCCGGTCACCGGCGGCCGTCTGGTGATCGTCGGCGACGGCCCCGAGCGTGAGCGGCTGCAGCGGATGGCAGGCCCGTCCGTCGAGTTCGCCGGGCATGTCTCCGAGGCCGAGAAGCACCGGCTGCTCTGCGCGGCCTGGATGCTCCTGCACCCCTCGGCCGTGGAGGGCTGGGGCCTGGTCGTCACCGAGGCCGCCACCCGTGGCACGCCCGCCATCGGCTTCGACGTACCGGGTCTGCGGGACTCCATCGAGGACGGTGTCACCGGGCTGCTCGCCCGTGGCGAGTCCTCGTTCGCCGCCGCCTGGTGCACCCTCGCGCTGTCCGCCGAGCGCCGCGCGGCGTTCGGCAAGGCCGCGGCCGACCGGGCGGCCGACTACCGCTGGTCGAACACCGTGCGCCAGTTCCGAGCGGTCGCCGCGGAAGCCGCCGCCACCGCGATACGGCGAAGGTGACCGTACGTGCCGAACGAGCCCATACCCCACCACAGCGAGCCCGCCGCGCCCCGCGCCGCGCGGCAGCCGTCGGCGACCGCGCCCGACGCCTCGCGCTCCCGGCCTCGGCCGACGAACACACAGGCGAAGACACCGGTGAAGACCAAGGCGAAGGCCACCGCGAAGGCCAAGGCGAAGACCCGCCCCGAGCGGTCTTTCGGCCGCTTCAAGGACCCGTCACTGCGGCGCTCCATCGCCCTGTTCCGCGCCTTCATGAACGAGCAGCAGGACCCCGAGCACTGCTACTCGCTGCTCGCCCAGGACGCCGCGGACCAGGTCGAGCGCCATGAGCGCCTGGACGGCAAGGTCGTCGTCGACATCGGTGGCGGCGGCGGTTACTTCACCGAGGAGTTCCGCCGCCGCGGCGCCCAGAGCTACCTCTTCGAGCCGGACGTACACGAGCTCGGCAGCGGACCCGGCACCGGAGCCGTACTGGCCGACGGCTATCTGCTGCCCCTCGCGGACGGCGTCGCCGACGTCTCCTTCTCCTCCAACGTGCTTGAGCACGTGGACGATCCACAGACTTTTCTCAGCGAGATGGTGCGGGTCACCAGGCCGGGCGGCCTGATCTACGTGTCCTTCACCAACTGGTACTCGCCCTGGGGCGGCCACGAGTGGGCCCCTTGGCACTACCTCGGCGCCGACCGGGCGGTGGCCCGCTACCAGCGGCGCACCGGCCGGCCCGCCAAGCACACCCTCGGCGAGAACCTGCACGCCATTCACATCGGCCCCACCTTGCGTCAGGTGCGGTCTCGCGACGACGTCACCGTCGTATCGGCACGCTCCCGGTACTGGCCGTTCCTGGCCGGTGCCGTCACCAAAGTGCCGGGTCTTCGCGAGTTCGCGACCTGGAATCTCCTTCTCATTCTTCGGCGGTGTCCATGACCACGGTCCAGACGACCCCTCAGCTGCCACCCCAGGCACCTGTCCCGACGGGGGGACCCGCGCAGGGCCCGCCTCCTGACGGGCCCCGGTCCCGGCGGTGGCTACTGGGGTTCTGGGCCGTGGTGTTCGTCCTCTTCCTGGCGGTCTCGCCGGGACGGATGACGTTCGAGACCAAGCTGGGGGTCGCCCTCGACCCCGGCAAGTTCCTCGGTGAACTGGGCCAGCTCTGGCAGAGCCAGGGCGGATTCGGCGGGTTCACCAACCAGTACATCGGCTACGCCTTCCCCTCGCTGCCGTTCTACTACCTGGCCGATCTGGTGAACCTGCCGGTGTGGCTGGCCGAGCGGCTGTGGATGTCGCTGATCGTGGCGACCGCGTTCTGGGGGGCGATGCGCCTGGCCGAGCGGCTGAACATCGGCAGTTCGCCCGCCCGGCTCCTTGGCGCCGCGGCCTTCGCGCTGTGGCCGACGTACACCATCGTCATCGGCTCCACGTCGGCGGCGGCGCTGCCCGGCGCGGTGCTGCCCTGGGTGCTGCTGCCGCTGACCAACGACAAGGTCAGCGCACGGGTCGCGGCGCTGCGCTCGGCCGCGCTGATCCCGTTCATGGGCGGCGTCAACGCGGCCTCGGTGCTGGCGTCGCTGCTGCCGGTCGCGCTGTATCTGCTGTCCCGGCCGAACGGTCCCCGTAAGCGCAAGCTGATCACCTGGTGGGTGCCGGGCGTTCTGCTGGCCACCGCCTGGTGGATCGTCCCCCTTCTTCTGCAGGGCATCTACGGCGAGAACTTCCTGCCGTACGTGGAGTCCGCGCAGACCACGACCGACACCATGTCGGCGACGGAGACCCTGCGCGGCGCCGGAAACTGGGTGGCGTATCTGCACTTCGGCGACGCCTGGCTGCCCGCGGGCTGGACGGTCGCCACCGCGGCCGTGGCCATCCTGGGCTCCGCGTTCGCCGCGGCCCTGGGCCTGGCGGGCCTGGCCCGGCGCGATCTGCCGGAGCGCCGCTGGCTGGTGCTGACGGTCGCGGCCGTCGCGCTGGTCACGCTGGCCGGGTACGGCGGTACGTTCGGCGGGCTCTTCCACTCGACGGTGCAGGACTGGCTGAACGGCTGGCTGGTGCCGTTCCGCAACATCTACAAGTTCCAGACCGGGCTCGCCCTGGCGCTCGCCCTCGGACTCATCCACCTGGTGGCCGTGGCCGCCGAGCGGCGCGGCGCCCGTCCGGTGCCCGGCCGCCGCTTCATGCCGGCGATCGCGGCGCTCCTGGTCATCCCGGGGCTCGCGCTCCCCTATGTCAACGGCTCGATCCTGCAGCCGGGTTCCTTCCAGGAGCTGCCCAAGTACTGGAAGTCGACCGCGAGCTGGCTGGAGGAGTACTCCCCCGACTCCCGTGCCCTGGTGGTCCCGGCCACCGCGCACGGCATCTACACCTGGGGCTCCCCCATCGACCAGCCGCTCGACGTGCTCGCCGAGTCCCGCTGGGCGCAGCGTGACTACGTTCCCTTCGGCACTCCGGGCAACCGGCGCGCCATGGACGCCGTGGAGCAGGCACTGCTGACCGGCGGTTCGGTGCCGGGGCTGCAGGACTATCTGAGCCGCTCCGGGCTGCACTTCGTCGTCGTACGCAATGACCTCGACCCGGACCAGGTGGGCTACGTACCCACCGCGACCGTGAAGCGGACGCTGGAGTCCTCGGGGTACGAGCGGGTCACCGGATTCGGCCCGCAGATGACCGGCGGCCGGATCGCGGACGAGACCCCGATCCAGGTCGAGGGCCTCTACCCGAGGCAGCGGGCGGTGGAGATCTACCAGCCCAGCGACCAGACCCGGCGCCCCGGCCAGGTCGGCGTGCAGCCGGTCGCCGACACGGCCGTGGTCAGCGGCGGCCCGGAGGCGCTGCTTCCGCTGTCCGCCGACCCGGCGATGCGCGACCGTCCGGCGGTGCTCACCGGTGACAACCACCCGGGGCTCGGCGAGCCGTCGCTGCTCGCGGTGGGCGACGGACTGCGGCGTGCGGACACCCGCTTCGGACTGGTCAACTCGGGCACCTCGTACACGTACACACGCGACGAGAAGAACCACAGCGGGAGCCTGCAGAACCCCGGCGAGAAGCCACTGCAGATCCTGCCGAACAAGGGTGTCGAGCATCAGACGACGGCCGTCATCGACGGCGCCAAGTCGGTGACCGCGTCCTCCAGTGGCAACTGGCTGTTCCATCTGCCGCAGTACGACCCGGTGAACGCCTTCGACGGCAACGGCGACACCGCCTGGGCCGAGGGCACCGCGGGCAAGCCCGAGGGCCAGTGGCTGCGCGTCGAGTTCGACAAGAAGACGGACATCCCGGCCACGCTGTCGGTCATCCCGCTGGCGCAGGACCAGGTGCGGGCCGCGCCCACCAAGGTGCGCGTGGAGAGTGACCAGGCCTCGGTGGTCAGCAGTCTGCTGCCGAACGGCACCCCGCAGAAGATCAAGGCGCCCAAGGGCGAAGCGGCCTGGCTGAAGATCACCATCCTCGATGTCGAGGAGGCACGTCCCGGACTCTCCGGCGCCGGATTCGCCGAGATCACCATCCCGGATGTCACGGTGAACCGGGTTCTGGAGCTCCCGAAGGACGCGGAGGGCGTCGACGCCGAGTCGACGACGTACTCGATGCACCGCGCCGCCGACCCCGGCGGTCTGGCCCCGAACTCCGCCGAGGTGGGCCTGCACCGGCAGTTCACCACCAAGAGCTCCGGCGAGTACACCTTCAAGGCGAGTGCCCTGCCGGTGCCCGGCAACGAGCTGGACGAGCTGCTGTACGGCGTGGCGCCCGAGCAGGACAAGCGCCTCAAGGTGAGCGCCGACTCCACGGCCGGGCTCGGCCCGAACGTCTCACCGCGCAACCTCACCGACGGTGACCTGACCACGGCGTGGATCGCCGGGGACAGCGCGGTGCTGCATCTGACCTGGCCCGACAAGCAGCCGGTCGGCGAGATCGTGTTCGCCGCGGCCGGCGGCCTGTCGACCCGGCCCGAGAAGGTCGAGATCAGCTCCCCGGACGGGGCGACCACCGCGGGTGTCGACGAGAACGGCATCGCGCGCTTCGAGCCGATCACCACCGACCGTATGGACATCACGATCACCAAGTCGGCGCCACTGACACTGCACAACTCCCTCGCGGACGAGCAGTTGCAGCTGCCGGTGGGGCTCACCGAGGTGCACGTACCGGGGCTCGACGACAAGTACCGCACCCCGCAGCCCGACCCGGAGCGCAGCTTCGAGGTCGCCTGCGGCGAGGGCCCCGAGGTCGCCATCGGCGGCGAGATGTACAGCACCAGCGCCAAGGGCACGGTGAGCGACCTGACGCAGCGCAGGCCGATCGAGCTGACGCTCTGCACGGGCGAAGACGCGGACGGCACGGTCTCGCTCGGCTCGGGCGAGCACCGGGTTGACGCGGCCGACAAGGGCCCGCTGGTCATCACGGACATCTCGCTGACGCAGGGCGCGGGCCTGGAGACGGCCTCCGGCTCCACGGCCGCGGCCGCCGACCGTGAGGTGAAGGTGAGCGACTGGGCGGGCGACCGCCGTGCGCTGACCGTCGGCGCGGGCGACGCCTCGTATCTCTCGATGTACGAGAACGCCAACGACGGCTGGAAGGCCACCCTCAACGGCAAGGAGCTGACCTCGCTGCGGCTCGACGGCTGGCAGCAGGGCTGGCTGATCCCCGAGGGCGAGGGCGGCACGGTCAAGCTGGAGTACCGGCCCGCCCAGGTGTACGAGGCCGGGCTGATCGGCGGCGGCGTCGCGGTGCTGCTCCTGCTTGGCCTGGTGCTGTTCCGTCGTAACGAGGAGAACGCTGACGGTCCTTCGCCGGTGCCGCCGGCTCCGGGGCTGATCCTGGGTACGGTCGTCCTCACCCTCATCGGCGTGGTGATCGCCGGGCCGTTCGGCCTGCTGGTCCCGGCGCTCGCGGTGGTGGCCTGGTGGCGGCGTTCGCTGCTGGTGCCGATCGCGCTGGTGGCGATGGCCGGGGCGGGCATCGCCGCGGCGATCGGTGCCGGTGAGGCGGTGTCCGAGGGTTCGGGCGCGTTCTCGCCCGCGGCCCAGATCCTGGCCCTGGTGGCGCTGTTCGCGGCGCTGGTGACGGGGCGCGAGGAGACGGAGGCGGCGCGGGAGCCCGAGGCGGCTCCGTCGGTGACGCCGGTTCCGGCCGGGTCCACGCTGCCGCTCGGCCCGTACGCACCGGGGACGGGACCGGCGACGCCGGTCGCCGCACCGGCGCCCGCACCGGCCCAGCCGGGTCCCCAGGTCCCGGCCGCCGACCCCGAGACGGCACCGCTGCCGCGTCGCCACCCGGACGAGGGCGAGGGCACGGGCACCGAGAGCCCGCAGGCCGCGGGGGCGACCCCGCCG
Source organism: Streptomyces sp. E11-3 (assembly GCF_046540415.1). Taxonomy (NCBI): domain Bacteria; kingdom Bacillati; phylum Actinomycetota; class Actinomycetes; order Kitasatosporales; family Streptomycetaceae; genus Streptomyces; species Streptomyces sp. E11-3. The sequence goes on from NZ_JAZGRL010000002.1 coordinate 1,889,195, forward strand.
CTGGGCACGGCCGCCGCGCACGGCGAGTCCGCCGCGGGTCCGTCCGTACCGCAACCGGCCCCGGACGACCCGGCGACGACCCGCTTCTCGCTCCACAAGCCGGACCAGTCAGACCAGTCCGGTGAGTCCGGCGCGTCCGGTCCGTCCGGTCCGTCCGGTCCGTCCGGCCAGGAGGAGACCCCGTCCGACACACCTCCGTCGGACACCCCGCCGCCCGACCCGAGGGAAGGTGACAGCAAGTGACCCGTCCCGTCCGTCCCGCCCGGGATTCCCAGGACACCCGGTCGACCCTGCGCACCGGCTGGGCACAGGCGCCCATACCGGGCACGGTGGAAGCCTGGACCCGTCCAACGGACCGGGCCGGACGGGGCGTACGGCGCACGCGCCACGCCGACACCGGCCACATCGGGGAGGCGCAGCAGTGACAGCCGTGCAGCAGTCGGCCCCGCGCCCGGGCGCTTCGGCGCCCGGCGCGCGGGTGCCGTTCCCCGTGGTGGACGAGGTCGCCCGGCACTGCCTTCAGGAGGAGGAGCCGGAGACCGTCCACATCGAGGTGCACCTGCCGGGGCGCCCGGATCCGGCGCGCCTGCGCAAGGCCTTCACGGGGGCGCTGGCGCGGCACCCGCGTGCTCTGATGCGGGAGGCGCCGGGCCGCTGGTACCGCAGGCGCTACGAGTGGGAGCTCACCCGGCTGCCGGATGTGGAGCCGGTGAGCTTCCCGCCGCCGGGACCGGACGCGCTCAAGGACGCGCGCGAGCGTTCGCTGAGAGACGCACCGCCGCTGTCGGCTTCGCCGCCGATCCGCCTGGAGGTGGTCGACAACCCGGATGACAAGGACGGCTGCGCCCTCATCCTCGTCATGAACCACACCGCCCTGGACGGCCCGGCCTGTATGCGGGTGCTGGCCACGGCAGCCGAGCTGTACGGCGGCCGGGACAACTCGCCCGCCGCGCCGCGGGTGCGCCCGCCCGGCACGCCCGAGGCCCGCAGGGAGCCCGACCACATGCCCAGCGGCTGGTCCCGGCCCGCGCATGTCGCCCCCGGCACACCCGAACGCGCCCCCGGCAACGGCATGCTGCTGGCCGAACTCCCGGTGCCGCACCGCCCGAAGGGCGCCCCGTACACCGTCAACGACCAGCTCATGGTGAGCACCGCGCTGACGCTCGCGCACTGGAACCGCGAGCACGGCCGCCCGGCGCGCCCGATGCGGATCACCATGCCCGTCGACGACCGCAGCCGCGGCGCCGACATGCCGATCGGCAACGGCACCCGGCTGGTCGAGGTCCCCTTCGCCGCGGCCGAGCTGGCGCAGGACCGCGCCACCGAGGAGGTGTCCCCCGACCGCATCCGGGAGTTGCTGCGCCTCACGTCGGAGCGCACCCGCACCCTCAAGGCGCTCAGCCGCCCGCAGCTGGGCCACGGCGCGGCGCTGCTCACCGCGCCGGTGCTGCCGGTCGCCTGGCGGGCCGCCCTCACCCGTGGGCTGCGCCGGGCTGCGGGTCCCTGGACCTCGACGACGCTGCTCAGCAACATCGGCCGGATTCCGTACCCGCTGGACTTCGGTGACGCGGGCCGGGCGAAGGCCGTGTGGTTCTCCGCGCCCGCCCGCGTCCCGCGCGGGCTCACGGTGACCACCGCGTCCACCGACGGGCGGCTGCATCTCGCCCTGCGCTGGTCCAAGACGCTCCTCAGCCACGGCGACGGGGCGCATCTGCGCGACCTGTTCGAGCACTATCTGCACGCCACCCAACTCCCAGCACCACCGACAACACCGACACCAGCAGCACCACCGGCACATCAGTCGCATCAGTCAGTTCAGTCGCAGCCGACCAAGGGGGACTCATGACCACCACGCTCCCGAAGAACGGACTGCGCGACTTCTACGAGGACCCGGCCGTCCCGGTCGCATCGGGCGACGCCCGCAGCCTCCGCCAGGCCAGGATGCTCGCCCAGGCGCTCGGCCCCGCGGGCGCGACGCCCGCCACCGTCCTGGACGTCGGCTGCGGCGACGGCACCGCGGCCAGGACCGCGGCCCCGCTGCTCGCGGGCCACCGGGTGATCGGCATCGACTGGTCGCAGGACGCGCTGAAGCGCGCCCAGGCCCATATGACCCATGTCGTACGGGGTGAACTGACCGACGGCGGGCTGCCGTTGGCGGACGGCTCGGCCGACGCGGTGCTGTTCAGCGAGGTCATCGAGCACCTGGTCGACCCGGACAGCGCCCTGGACGAGCTGCGCCGCGTCCTGAAGCCGAAGGGCCACCTGATGCTGTCCACGCCGAACCTGGCCGCCTGGTACAACCGCGCCCTGCTGCTCGCCGGGGTGCAGCCGGTCTTCTCGGAGGTCAGCCTGCGCGGCATCCACGGCCGCCCGGGCACCGAGGTGGTGGGCCATCTGAGGCTCTACACGGCCCGCGCGCTGCGCGAGTTCCTCACCGCGTCGGGCTTCGAGGTCGTACGGGTCGCGGGGGCGCCGTTTCACGGGGTGCCGCGTCCGCTGCGGCCACTGGACCGGTTGGCCTGTGTCCGACCAAGTGCCGCCTCGATCCTGCTCGTCCACGCCCGCAGGACCTGACCGTGTGGTGGGGGGTGGCTGCCGCCCTGCTGGCGAACACGCTCTACAGCGTGGGCTTCGTGCTGGAGAAGCGGGCGCTGTCGACGCTGCCTTCGCTGTCCACGCGGCGCCCGCTGACCCTGCTGCGGCATGTCCTGGGCACCCCGCTGTGGATCGGCGGATCGCTGGCCCTGGCCGCCGGGTTCGGGGCGCAGCTCGCCGTCTACCGGACGCTGCCGATCGCGGCCGCGCAGGGCATCTTCGTCTCCGGTCTCGTCCTGCTCGTCCTGCTGTCGTCCCGGCTGCTCGGCGAGCAGACGACGGGCCGCGAGAAGTACGCGATCGGCGCGATCCTGGCCGCGCTGCTGATGGTCGTCCTGTCGCTGCGCGAGGACTCGGACACGGTCAGCCAGCACGCGCCGACCACGCTGATCCTGCTGATCTGCCTGCCGTCGCTGGCCGCGGGGCTGTGGCTGTACGGGGCCGCCGAGCGCCGGTCGAAGCACCGGCACCGGCTGCCGTCCAGCGGCGTCGAGTACGGCGTCGCGGTGGGCCTGCTCTACGGGGTGAGCTCGCTCGCCATCAAGGGCGTGTCCAGCCATCTGACCACCTCCGATATCGGCGGTGCGATCCGCGACCTGCTGGCGTCGCCGTATCCGTATCTGCTGCTCTTCACCGGGGCGTTCGGGCTGATCATGTCGCAGGCGGCGCTGCAGCGCTCCCGCGCCTCACTGATCGTCCCCGTCTGTACGACGGTCACCGCTCTGTTCACCGCCGTGCTCGGCACGCTGGCCTTCGGCGAGCCGCTGCCCGAGGACCCGCTGCGGCTCGCGCTGCGGCTCGCGGGCACCGCGCTGGCCGTATCCGTCCTGCTGGCGCTGCCCCGGCACGACCCCCAACCCGACCCACCCACCAAGGAGCTGACCAGCCATGAATCCTGACGACCCGCTACTGAAGATACTCGCCTGCCCCCTCGACAAGGGCACGCTGCACCTCCTCTCCCCGGAGAACATCCTCTACAACCCCCGGCTGCGCCGCCGCTACCCGATCATCGACGGCATCCCGCAGCTGCTGCCGTCCTCCGGCGAGCAGGTCCCGGACGAGGAACACGAGAGCCTGCTGAAACGCATCGAGGCCACGGAACCGGAACTGTCATGACGCTCGCCGCGCGCATCGGGCCGCTGCTTCCGCCCCGGCTGGTCGGCGCGGCGGCAGCCTTCCTCTACCCGCGCTTCGAACCTGAGCTGGCCCACCTCGCCGACTTCTGCCCGCCCGACTGCGGCACGGCGATCGACGTCGGCGGCTGGTACGGGCCCTGGTCACGCCGCCTGGCCCGGCGCGCCCGGCGCGTGGTCACCGTGGAGCCGGTGCCGCATCTGGCCCGTACGCTACGGGCCGCCGTCCCCCGCAACGTGCGGGTCTTACAGGCCGCCGCCTCTGACCAGCCCGGCACCGCGCGGCTGTGGCTGCCGGCGGGCGACCGGGGCGAACGCGGCGTCTCCTCACTCGTCCGCCGGGACATCCACGCCCGCGCCGTGGACGTCCGCTGTGTGACCCTGGACGGACTCGACCTGCGCGACGTCCACTTCATCAAGATCGACGTCGACGGCAACGAACTGCCCGTACTGCGCGGCACCGTCCACCTCCTGGACCGGGACCGCCCGGCCCTGATCGTCGAGCTGGAGGCCCGTATCCAGCCGGTGGCCCCGGTGCTCGACCTGCTCGCCGAGCACGGCTACCGCGGCTGGGTGCTGCCCGGGGACAGCTGGATTCCGCTGGACGACTTCGACCTGGAGTCCCACCAGTCCCGTACGGCCCACGTGGTGACCCGGGGCCTGCTGCGCCGGGTCCTCCCCTTCCGCGGCCCCCGCTACGTCAACTCGGTCCTGTTCCTGCCGGACGGCCGCCGCCCTGGCGCACAGCTGGCTGACCGGCGCGACGCCGCCGCCGCGCGTAGGCGACCGTGACCACCCCGAGCAGGGGTCCCCAGAGCAGCAGCGGCAGGTAGCTGGCGTAGAACACCGCGGCCTCCCAGCCACCCACCGCTGAGGGGAAGTCGCTGGGGGTCGGTTCTCCGGTGAGGGTGAGGCCGGCGGCGTGGGCGGCGAAGCCGGCGGTCCACAGGGCCGTCAGCAGCACCGCGCCGAAGGCGGCCGGTACGACGGCGGCGGCGGTCGGTACCCGGCGCCCGCGCAGCACCGGGACCCAGCGCGGGAACACCTCGCCCCACGCCGCGATCAGCCCGATCGCGGCGAACGCGACCACCTCCGAGAACACCGACAGGAGGACCACGTACGCCTGGATCGGCAGCCACGACGGGAGATCCCCCGACCTGCTCGCGGCGCCCTCGTCGAAGATGATCCCCAATCGCCACAGGCTCGACGGCAGCACGGTGAACGGGACGGTGTACGCGGCGATCCGCGCCCACCGCTGGACCCCGGCGACCGGCGCGTGGGCGGCGGCCCAGGCGGCGCGCAGCCGCCCGGGCGGTGGCGGGGCCTGGGCGCGTATGGCGGGTACGACACGGCTGGTCATGGACGGTTCTCCGATCCGGCGGGGCGGCAGGTGCCCGGCCTGCTCCAAAGATCGCCGACGCCGGACCCGCGCGGATCACCTCGGCGACGGATCCGGCTCCGCCGCTCGGGGGACCCGGGACCGCCGCACGGCGCACATGCGAGGTGGGGTGGCCCGGCGGCCGGGCTGCGCCACCATGGACCCCATGCCCGACCGCCCCGCGACCCCGGCCACCCCCTTCACCCCTCGCCACTTCCAACTCGTCCTCCTGCGGCGCATGGCCGACCACAACCCCGGCCTCGTCGAGGACGCCCGCCGCGAACTCGGCGCCACCGTCGCCGAGANCCCCGCCCTCATCGTCTACACCTCAGGCACCACCGGCCCTCCCAAGGGCGCCGTACTGCCGCGCCGCGCCATCGCCGCGACCCTGGACGCACTCCAGGACGCCTGGCAGTGGACCGCCGACGACGCCCTCGTGCACGCGCTGCCGCTCTTCCATGTGCACGGGCTGATCCTCGGCATCCTCGGGCCGCTGCGTCGCGGCGGCGAGGTGCGCCATCTGGGGCGGTTCAGCACCGAGGGCGTGGCGCGGGAGCTGACGGACGGCGCCACCATGATGTTCGGCGTGCCGACCATGTACCACCGCATCGCCGAGTCGCTCGACGGCGACGACGCCGAGCTGGCCAAGGCCCTGTCCGGGGCGCGGCTCCTGGTCTCCGGATCGGCGGCGCTGCCCGTGCACGACCACGAGCGGATCGCGGCCGCCACGGGGCGACGTGTCATCGAGCGGTATGGGATGACCGAGACCCTGATGCTGTGCTCTTCCCGTGTGGCAAGTGTCCGGGTGGACGGTGAGGCACGCGCCGGGACCGTGGGGGTTCCGTTGCGCGGGGTCGAGCTGCGGCTGGTCGACGAGACGGGCTCCCTGATCGCCGATGACCCGGAGGTCATCGGCGAGATCCAGGTCCGCGGCCCGAACCTGTTCACCGAGTACCTGAACCGGCCGGACGCGACCGCCGACGCCTTCACCGCCGACGGCTGGTTCCGTACCGGAGACATGGCCGCCCGCGACCCCGACGGCTCGGTGCGGATCGTGGGACGCAAGGCCACCGACCTCATCAAGAGCGGCGGCTACAAGATCGGCGCGGGTGAGATCGAGAACACGCTGCTTGAGCACCCGGGCGTACGGGAGGCGGCCGTGACCGGTGAGCCGGACGCCGACCTGGGCGAGCGGATCGTGGCCTGGATCGTGCCGACGGACCCGCGACAGCCTCCAGGGCAGGAGGAGTTGGCCCGGCATGTGGCCACCCAGCTGGCCCCGCACAAGCGCCCCCGCGTCGTACGCCAGCTCGACGCCCTGCCGCGCAACGACATGGGCAAGGTCATGAAGCGTGCCCTGGGCGGCGGCGACACCGGCACGAGCGAGCGCGGTGGTCTCGATGGCTGACCGTATGACAGCGCGCGGGGCGATCGCCGAAGTCGCCGACGCCTTCACCGAGTTCCCCGCGCCGGACGGCGTGCACAAGGAGAACGGACCGCTCGACTGGCCGGGCTACGACGACTCGCGCGGCCGCGCCATGGAGCGCACCGGCGAGCAGGAGTCCGTCGTCTGCGGCCGAGCCGAGCTCGCGGGCCGCGCCCTGGTCCTGATCTCCTTCGAGTTCGGCTTCCTCGGCGGATCGCTCGGCGAGCGCACCGGCGACCGTCTGGAAGCGGCCTACACCTACGCCCGCGAGCACCGGCTGCCCGTCGTCTCGCTGATCGCGACGGGCGGCAGCCGCATGCAGGAGGGCATGCGGGCGCTGACCCAACTCCAGCGCGTGGCCAGGCAGTCGACGCTGACGCGGGCGGCCGGGCTGCCGCAGATCGCCGTCCTGCGCGACCCGGCCACCGGCGGCGGCTGGGCGACGCTGGGCGCCGGGGCCGATGTGGTGCTCGCGCTGCGCGGCGCCCAGGTCGGCTTCGCGGGCTCCCGGGTCCGGCCGGCCGACGCCGACCCGGTCGCGTACACCGCGGAGTCCCAGCTCGCCGCGGGCCATGTCGACACGGTCGTACGGCATGGGGAGCTGCGGGCGGCCGTGGCGCTGCGGCTGGCCCTGCTCACCTCGGGCGCCGCGCCGGGCACCACGCCCGCGCCGGCCGATCCGCCTGCCGCGCTCGGCCGCACGGACCTGCCCGCCACCGGCTGGGACGCGGTGCTGCGCGCCCGAGCGCCCGAGCGCCCGCGCGCCACGGCCTATCTGGACGCGTACTTCACCGAGCGCGCCTCGGTCCAGGGTGACCGCTGCGGTGGCGCCGATCCGGGGATGCTCTGCGGCTTCGGGCTGCGCGACGGCCGGACGATCGCGTACGCGGCCCAGTGCGGGACCGCGACCCGGCCGTCCGGGTACCGCACCGCGGCCCGCCTGATCCGGCTCGCGGAACGCCTCCGTATCCCGGTGCTGACCCTGGTCGACACGCCTGGCGCCGCGAACGACGCGGCGGCGGAGCGGGTGGGCGCGGGCGCGGCGATCGCCGACCTGTTCGCCGCGGTCGCCGACTGCGCGGTGCCGGTGACCACGCTGGTCATCGGCGAGGGCGGCTCCGGCGGCGCGCTGGCCCTCGCGGCGCCGGACAACACCTGGGCGACGCCGGACAGCTACTTCTCCGTCATCGCCCCGGAGCTCGCGGCGGCGATCCTCAAGCGCGACGTATCCCAGATCCAGGCGACCGCCGACGACCTGCGCCCGCGCCCGCAGGATCTGGTCGAACTCGGCGTCGTACGGGGCCTGGTGACGCCGTGAGTCGCCGGGGAAACGGCTGACAATCACAAGTCCCGCACGTCACAATGGTGTTGGCCGGTACGTGCGCGCCGACCAGGGCGCACGCAGATCAACGGGGGCGGCGTGGACGGACCGATGGAGTTCAAGACGGACGACGGCGTGGTCTTCGCCGTCGAACCCGCGGACAACGACTCCGGCGCCCGGCTCGTCGGACGCAACGGCGGGGACCGGACGCCCCGCGCCTTCACGGACTCCCTCGACGGCGTCCGGGCCGCCGCGGAGTCCGCGCTCCGCGTCTTCCGTGACGGTTCGCTCAACCCCGACTCCGTGGAGATCGAGTTCGGGGTGAAGCTCACGGCCGAGGCCGGTGCCCTGATCGCCAAGAGCGCCCTGGAGGGCCACCTGGTGGTCAAGCTGGCCTGGGCGCCCGGTAGTACCCGGTCGGCGGCCGACCCACAGCCGTGACCAGTTCTTCCTGGCACGCCCGGATCAGCTGCGGGGGCGAGCTGGGCGCCGGCTTCCTGGTCACCGAGCGCCATGTGCTGACCTGCGCCCATGTGGTCGCGCGCAGCCCTGCCCACCCCGTCACCGTGACCTTCGCGCACGGAACCGGGCAGCTCGGTGAGCTCCCGGCGGCGGTGGTCGCGCACGGCGGCTGGGATGGCCGGGAGACGGATCCGGGCGACCTCGCCGTACTGGAGCTGAGCCGCCCGGTGCCGGTCACACCCGCCGAGTTCGCGCCCCTGACCGACGCCTACGGCGACCCGCCGCGCAGGCTCCTGACGTACGGCTTCCCGCAGCACTACGACGAGGGCAGCCTCGCCGAATACCGCGCCACCGCCGACCAGTTGATCGCCGGCGAGTGGGTTCAGCTGGAGGCCTGGAGCGGGCATGGCCAACCGCTGGCCCCCGGGTTCAGCGGGGCCGCCGTGGTGCTCGCCGACAGCGGACAGGTGGTCGGCATGGTCACCGCCGTCGCGGGCGACCCCCGGGTGCGTACCGGACGGATGCTGCCCGCCCAGGTCATGGCCCGCTACTGGCCCCGCATCTGCGAGCTGATCCCGACACCGGCGTACGGGCGCCAGGACAAGGCGGAGCTGCGCGGGCTCGTCGAGGCGGCGGGCGCCCGGGGCGTGCGGCACGCCGGGTGCAGCCCGGACCAGCTCTACCGGGAAGCCGTGGGCGAGCTCGGCCCGCCGCTGCCGCCGCAGCGGTTCGGCACGCTCTGGGACGCCGCCTGGCATCTTCTGTCGGAGGTACCGGACACCGGATCGGTCCCGCGGTTCGCCGCCCGGCTCGCCGACTTCACCGAGGACGCGGGGGTCCGGCGCGCGCTGCGGTGCTGGCCGCGTGGACGACGTACGCACGAGCCGGACGTGTGCGGGAGACCCACGAAAGCTGCCCGGCGCTGGTCGCCCATCCTCGTGGAGATCGCGCACAGCGGAGCCGGGCGGAACCAGTTCCTGGTCGAGGTGTCCGCGTACCGCGCGGGCGGACGGTCCCTCGTCGGCTCCCGTACGCTGCCGAAGAGCCGGGTGCGCGAGTACGCCCTGAAGCGTATCGACGAGGCCTTCGGTGAACTCGAACCCGGCGCCAGCGAACTGATCGCCTTCGTACTGCCGCGCGAGTGGCTCAACCAGCCTGTGCACCAGTGGAAGCGGAGCAAGGACGACCCGACCCCGCTCGGCTGCTTCTCGCCGGTGGTCGTCCTCGACCTGGACCGGAGGCGCAGCAATCCGCTCCAGCACAAGATCCATCAGAAGTGGACGGAGCTCGACGGGCGGCCGTCGGCGGCGCTGCACCGCATCGAGTGCGGCAGCACCGAGCCCCCTGGCCCGCTGACGGTACGGCTGCGCACCAGCACCGACCTCGTCGGCTTCGCCGCCCCGCCGAAGCCCGCCCGCGTCAGAGGGCTCTTCGCGGCGAGTCTCAACGGCCCGGCCCCGGTGATGCTGTGGCCGCGTGCCGGCTGCCAGGGGGACCATGCGCCCGACGGCCGGGACACAGGGTGCTCGGGCAGCGCGTTCCTGGACGCACTCGCCGAGTACCTGGCGAAGCTGCCGCCCGGCGACATCCCGTACCACGTACTCAAGTTGCGGGAACGCGCGTATATGTCCGCCGAACCCGAGCAGCACTGGGCGCACGAGCTCGCCCTCCTGTGGGAGGACCCCAGATGCTTCCCCACGACGACCGGCCCCACGCACTCACCGGTCGGCTGACGCACACGCACCACGCACCCTGTACGAGGAGGAGAAGAACCGATGTCTCTGTGGCCGGTCTACACGGGCTCGAACGAGCCGCACGACGGCATCGCCGAGCTCCCGGACCCGCCGCCCTGGCGCGCCTTCGACGGCGCCCCGCTGCTGGCCGCACCCGGCCCCGACGGCGACGGCTCGCCCGACCGGGCACACCGGGCCCGCACCTACCGGGCCACGGACCAGGCCGTACAGCTGGTCAACGCCGCGCTCTATCTGCGCCGTCCGCTCCTGGTGACCGGCCCGCCCGGCAGCGGCAAGTCCAGCCTCGCGTACGCCGTGGCACGCGAGTTGAGGCTCGGCCCGGTGCTGCGCTGGAACATCACCAGCCGCACCACGCTGCACGACGGCCTCTACCAGTACGACCCGCTGTCCCGCCTGTACGCGGCCGGACGCGCCGCGTCGGCGCCCGCGCCCACTCCCGATCCGTCGGCGGGCGGCGGCGACCTCCAGGACCATCTGCGCCTTGGCCCTCTCGGCACCGCCCTGCTCCCGTACCGGCACCCACGCGTCCTGCTCATAGACGAGATCGACAAGAGCGACCTCGACCTGCCCAACGACCTGCTGCACATCCTGGAGGAGGGCCAGTACGAGATCCCCGAGCTGGTGCGCGCGGCCCGGCACACCCCCGAGGCCGAGGTGATGGTCGACGGCACCGACGAACGGGCCACCGTGCACGGCGGCCGGGTGCGCTGCAACGCCTTCCCCTTCACCGTGCTGACCAGCAACGGCGAACGTGAGTTCCCGCCCGCCTTCCTGCGCCGCTGCGTCACCCTGCGGCTCCGCCAGCCGCAGGGTGCGCACCTGGAGGAGATCGTCCGCGCCCACCTGGGCGAGCCCGACGGCCAGGCACGCGACCTGATCGACCGCTTCCTGGAGCGCGGCAGCGGCGGTGAGCTCGCCACCGACCAGTTGCTCAACGCGATCTATCTGACCGGCGCCGCGCGTGACCTGGACTCCGCGTCGCGGGACGAGCTGGCCGAACAACTGATGCCGTACCTGAGCCCGGAGCCGGAATCCGATGACTTCTGAGGCGAGGGGTGCGGGTTCGCCTGCGGGCGCGAGTGGGGGGTCGCCTGCGGGCCCGCCCGGAGGGCCGCCTGCCTCGCGGCCCACGGGACCATCCGGGGACCCGCCTGCCGACCCGTCTGGGGACCCGTCTGCGGATCCATCCGGGGACCCGCTCACAGACCAGCCTGCGGACCCGTCCGGAGAACCGTCCGGCGACCCGCCCGGAGGACCGCCTGCCTCGCGGCCTGCGGGGCCGCCCGCGCTGCCGCTCGGTCTTGGGCGTCTCGCCGACGTACTGGCTGAGACGGGCGGCGGCGTACGCCCGTCATCCCTGGAGCTGGCCGAACTGCTCTGGCTGGCCCGCCATATGGAGCCGCCGGAGCGGCCGGCCCCCACCACCACGGCAGACGCGTCTGTCCCCGCCTGGATCTGTCCGCCGCAGCCCGAGCCCGCGGCACCTTCGGGAACCGTCCCGCCCGCTCCCCCGCAGCCCGTGGCCGCGCCCCGCCCCCGTACCGCCGATGCCCGAGTCCCGCTCCGCCTGCCGGGCGGCACGGGTGGAGACGGGCGCAGGGTTCCCGACGGCGTGGGCGGCGGGCCGGGTTCCACTCTCCTCGCGCCCGCGCCCCCGATGCTCGCGCGTCCGCTCGCACTCCAGCGCGCCCTGCGCCCGCTGCGGCGTGCGGTTCCCTCGCCCGTGGGCCGGGAGTTCGACGAGGAGGCGACCGCGCACCGGATCGCCCGGCTCGGCGCGCCACCGCAGTGGTGGCTGCCGGTGCTGCGCCCCGCGAGCGAGCGCTGGCTGCGGTTACACCTGGTGTACGACGCCGGACCGACGATGCCCGTGTGGCGGCCGCTGATCCGCGAACTGCACACCGCCATCGCCCAGTCCGGGATCTTCCGGACCGTGGAGCTGCACCGCGCGCGGCCCGACGGTACGACGCACGGCCAGGGCACGGACGCGTACGCCGACGGACGCACCGTCACGCTGCTGATCAGCGACTGCATGGGCCCCCAGTGGCGGGTGGGCCCCGAGGGCCTGCGCTGGTACGGGACACTGCGCCGCTGGGCATCCCGGATGCCCCTGGCCATCGTCCAGCCGCTGCCCGAACGCCTCTGGCGCACCACCGCGCTCCCCGCGTCACCCGGCCTGCTCACCGCACCCGCGCCCGCGGTCCCCAACTCCGCCTACACTTTCGCGCCCTACTCGCCGGAGTCCCCGGCGCCCGGCCTTCCGCTTCCCGTGCTGGAGCCGTCGGCGGCCTGGCTGGGGAACTGGGCGACCCTCGTGTCGAGCCGTGGCGGCGCCCAACTGCCGGGGGCCGCGGCGCTCCTGGGACCGGACCCGGCGCCCTCCCCCGAGGAGGACGGGGGCGACATCACGCGCCTCTCGCCCGAGGAGCTCGTACTCCGCTTCCGGTCCCTCGCCTCCCCCGAGTCCTTCCGACTGGCGGGCCATCTCGCGGTGGGGCGCCCGGAGTTGCCCGTGATGCGCCTGATGCAGGCAGCACTCGAGCGGCACCCGAAGCCGCAGCACCTCGCCGAGGTGATCCTCAGCGGGATGCTGGTCACCACCCCGGGCCCGCCCGGTTCGTACACCTTCCGCCCGGGCGTACGCGAGATCCTCCTCGGCACTCTGCCCCGCAGCGCCCAGGGCAGGACCGCGGAGCTGCTCGCCCGGGTGGGCGCGGTGATCGAGGCGCGGGCCGGGGCCGCCGCGGGCGAGTTCCGGGCGGTGGCCGAAGCGGGCCGCGGGGACGGGGAAGCGGCGCCGGGCGAGGAGCCGTTCGCGACCGTACGGAGGGAGACGGTCGAGCAGTTGGCGGGCGCACGAACCTCGCGCTCGTCCGGACGGGTGCTCGGTCGGCGATACCGGCTGGTGCGGCAGATCGGGGCGGCCGAGGACGCCGAGAAGCAACAGCCGTCCGGGGCCAGTGGCGAACTGTGGGAGGCCCAGGACCAGGCGAGCAACGACCGCACAGTGATCCTCCAGCTCTTCCCGCAGGTCCAAGGAGGCAGCGACCACGCGGACTTCCTGACGGGAGCCGATGCGCTCTCCCGCTTCCGCCACGAGAACGTCTGCTCCGTGATCGGCTTCGGTTTCGAGGAGGGGACGCCCTACCTGGTCACGGAGTTCGAAAGCGGCTCGGACCTTCTCCCCCTGCTGGACGAGTATCCGGACGGCCTGCCCGGCAACCTGCTCATGACGATCGCCCCTCAGCTGGCCAGCGGCCTCATGGCTCTCCACGAGGCGCACCTGGTCCACGGCCGGGTCAGCGCCGCAAGCGTGCGGGTCGCCCCTGGCGGCCACCCCGTACTGTGCCGCTTCTCGCCTCAGCTCAGCGCCCAGGCGCTCGGGACTCCCTCTCGCACCGGGGCGTCGAAGGACCTGCGCGATCTCGGCGGCCTCACCCAGGACATGGCCACAGGCCCATGGACGCGTCACCTCTTCCGCCCCGAAGAGCTCGGTGAGCTCCCCGTCACCACCGCCCGCAAGCTCTGGGAGGCCGTCAGCAGTCTGCGGTCCGAAAGCGGGAACCAGCAGCGGCAGGGCGCCAGGCAACTCGCGGGCCTCGCCCTGTCCAGTCCCCCGCTCCCCGGCCGCGTCCACCGGCTTCTCGGCCACGTGCGAACCACCCAGGACGGTCACCCCCTCCCTGTCGGCCCACCCCAGCAGCAGGCCATGCTCGCCATGCTGCTGCTCGCCCGCGGCCGGACCGTGACCGCCGACGAACTGGTGCAGGGGATCTGGGGCGACAGCAGCCCCTGGAGCGCGCCGCGCATGATCCGCACCTACGCCGCCCACCTGCGCCGCGACACCCTGGGCGACAGCCTCCAGGGCTCCACGGACAGCGGCTACACCCTGGACCCGCTCGTCAACCGCCTCGACGTCACCACCTTCGAGGATCTCCACAAGGCGGCCCGCACCAGCACCGGCGATCCGGAACGCGCCCGCCAGCTCATGCAGGACGCCCTGGACCTCTGGCTCGGCGACCCCCTCGCAGGCGTCCCCGGCCCGGCCGCCGAAGCGGCACGCCTCCTGCTCCATGGCCTGCGCCTCACGCTGTACACACAGCGCGCCCAACTCGACTTTGACCTGGGCCTGTTCGAGCGGGCCGAGGCCGACCTCGCCGAGCTGCTGCTGGAGCATCCGGACAATGAGGACCTGCTGCGGCTGCGCATGGTGGCCCTGCGCCGGCTGAACCGCGCCGATGAGGCCCTCGACGCGTTCGAGTCGTACGCGAACCGAATCCTCTGGCCGAGCCAGGAACTGCTCTCGCTGTACAGCGAGATCCGCGGCGATGCGCAGCACCACGCCACGATCGTCTTCGAGTTCCCGGACCCCGATCCACTGCCCGAGGCGTACGCGGCACTGGGCCGGGCGGTGCAGCGGCTGCTCGGCGCCGGCGGGCTCGGACCGGGCCAGTACGAGGTGCTGACCCGCGGCAGAGGCCATGCGGTGCTTGCCGCTCCGGGGGTGTCCATGGCGGAGCCCCTGAGCGCCGTGGTCCGGGATCTCCCCAACGTGCAGGCCGATTTGGCGGGGCGCGCCCGCCTGTGGGTGACCTTCTGGCACGACGAGGGCCTCGAACTCGACCAATCCGAGCTCCGGGTGGCACTGGACACCGTCGACGCCCCCGCACTCGTGGTCGTCTCACCGGCCCTGTACCAGGAGTTGCTCACGGGGAGGCGCGTCGTCGATCCACAACGCTTCCACGGTCTGAGCGGCGGAACCGAGGGCGCCGAGCCGATCGCCTGGTACTGCCCGCTCGGCCCACCCGCCGAGCCCGCGCACGTACCGGAATCCACCCAGGCCTCCCCGGAGGCCGGGAAACGGGAGCTGCTGAGTGGGCCGTTCAGCCTGGCCGACTTCCTCGCCCAGGCCTCCGAGCCCCCCGATCCCGCCGGCCAGCGCGTCGCGCTCGTCCGCGCCACGCTCACCGGCGACTGGGCCCTCCTGGGCCCTGACCTCAGCGACCTGCCATCCAGCGGCACGTGGCCCACCTTGGCCTGCTACACGGTCGACCTCACCACCCACCGTGCGGAGCACGCAACCGGCCTGCCGACCTCCGAGCCCGACCGGCAGTTCGCGGTATCGGCAGTGCTCTCCTGGCAAGTCCAGGATCCCGTCGCCTTCGTACGCGGCGACGTACGCGACGTGTCCGCCCGGCTACGAAAGCACCTTCTGACGGAGGCCGCGGAGATCACCCGCCGCTACCCACTCCACAAGGCCGACGAGGCACTACGGGCCCTGCACGCCGGGGTCCGGCGCTGGCCGGTCCCGGGCCTCGCGGTGAGCTACATGATGCGCTCCCGTCCGGGGATATCCGCTGCCCCGGCCCGCTATCAGGCACCGCTCCCAGCCGAGACGCGCACCGACTCCCGTCCCAGCATCGACCTCTCCAGCGCCGAGTGCGTGATCGTAGGCTTCGACGGCCCCCTGACCCGCCTGTACGCGGGTAACTCCGCCCGCACCGCCGCATGGGACCTCGCCGCGCTCATCGCCGAGCGGCGCGACCCGGCGGAGGCGCTCGCGGGCACCCCGCTGGCGGAGGGGCTTCCCCTCCCCAAAGCGGCGGAAGGCGCCGTCCACCCCTTGGACGTACTCCGCGCGTTCGCCGGGCACCCGCTCGCCGACGAACTACGCCAGCGCCTCGACCGAATCGAACTGCGCGCCCTCACCACAGCCACCCCCACCCGCCACGCCCACCGCCTGGTCCGCGCCCTGAACTCCTCGGGCCGCCGCGTCTCCATCGCGTCCAACACCTCACCCGACGTCATCGCCCGCTATTTGGAGAGCCACACGCTCGTCGTAGCGGGCGGAGCGCACGGCCGCGCCGACGACCTGCGGCTGCTGATGCCGAACCCCGACTGCCTGCACCGCGCCCTGCACAACCCGGGCAGCCCCGCCCCCGTGGGCGTCATGATCGGCTCATCCCCGGCCGAGTTCATCGCGGCCCGGGCCATCGGCCTCCGCTTCATCGGCTACGCGTACAACGGCGCGACCCGTAAGCGGCTCCGTGAGGCAGGCTGCAAACTGACCGTCGACTCCCTGGAGCCATTGCTCAACGCCGTACGGGCCAGCTAGCCAGCGCCGCGCTGGGAAAGGGGGGAGGAAGCTCAGGCCTGCGGTGACCGCGCGTCATACCGCGCGAAGTTCCGCCACTTCAGTGCCAGCAGTCCCACCGCCACCACACACGCCACGCCGCCGCCCACCACCGCCACCTGCGGCGAGGTCAGGTCGGCCACCGATCCGGCCAGGAAGTCGCCGAGTCGCGGGCCGCCCGCGACAACGACGATGAAGACGCCCTGGAGCCGTCCGCGCATCTCGTCCGGGGTCGCCGCCTGGAGCATCGTCGAGCGGAAGACCATCGAGATGGTGTCCGCGCACCCCGCGACGGCGAGGAAGAACATGCCGAGCCAGAGGTTTCTGGTGAGTCCGAAGACCGCGATCGCGGTGCCCCAGGCGGCGACCGCGAGCAGGATCGCCAGGCCGTGCCGCCGGATGCGGCCGAGCCAGCCGGAGAACACGCCGCCGAGCAGGGCGCCCACCGCGGGCGCGGCGACCAGCAGGCCGGTCGTCTTCGCGTCGCCGCCGAACCAGACCACGGCGATCGCGGGGAACAGCGCGCGCGGGTGGGCGAGGACCATCGCGCACATGTCGGTGAAGAAGGTCATCCGGATGTTGGGGCGGGTGGCCAGGAAGCGCAGCCCGTCCAGGACCGAGGCCCGCCCCGCCGGGGCGCCCTCGGCCCGTATCGGCAGCATCGAGGGCAGCCGCCACATCGCGTACAGCGCGGCGGTGAAGGCCACGGCATCGATCAGGTACGCGGCCTGGTAGCCCCAGTAGCCGACGACCAGCCCGCCGAGCATCGGGCCGAGCATCATGCCGGACGTGGTGGTCACGGTGTGCAGCGCGTTCGCGGCGGGCAGCTGCTCGGGCGGCAGCAGCCGGGGGACCATCGAGGTCCTGGCCGGGGAGTTGAGGGCGGCGCACATCGCCTGGAGGGCGACGATCGTATAGAGCAGCCAGACCCGGTGGAACCCGGCGAGCGCCGCGCCCGCCAGCACCACCGAGAGCAGACAGAGTCCGGCCGAACTGGCGAGGCCCAGCTTGCGCCGGTCCACGGTGTCGGCGATGGCGCCGCCGTACAGCCCGAAGACGACCAGCGGGACCAGTGCGCAGAGACCGACGAGGCCGACGGAGAAGCTGGACCGGGTGATCTCGTATACCTGGAGGGAGACCGCGAGGGCGGTCATCGCCTGGCCGAGCCAGGAGACGGTGTGGCCGATCCACAGGCGCCGGTAGTCGAGCGAGGTCCGAAGAGGCGTCAGGTCCGCGAGGACGCGCGGCTTCTTACCCGATATGCCCGGTGGGGACGACGTGGCCGATGCGGCCGATATGCCGGGAGTGTCGGCGGAGGGCTCGGCGGCCGGGGCGGCAGCGGTCTCCGACGCGCCGTCAGGACCGTTTCCCGAAGTCGTACCAGTCACACGGGATGGTAACAGCGCGTCTGAGCCGGACAGTCGGTCCCGGACGAACCACCCGTGCGGCGGCACCCCGCCCGGCACACTCCAGCGCGCGCATCGCGCGCCACGCGCGCACGATGACAAGAGGACCGCCACCCGGCGGCTCCGCACGGTCTGCGCTCTCGGGAGGATCTGCCATGACCGTCAGCCTTGATCAGCTGCGCCGCTGCCATGTCGCCGTCGACCTGGGGGCCGCCAGGACACGGGTGTTCGTGAAGGGCGCGGGGCTCGTGGTCGACGAGCCGAGTGTCGCCGCGGTCAACACCCGTACCGGCGCCCTGATCGCGGTCGGTGAGTTCGCGGAGAAGATGACCGGACGCACCCCCGCCTATATCCGTGTCGTACGGCCGGTGTCCGGCGGCACCGTGGTCGACATCGAGATGGCGCAGCGCATGCTGCGCCATCTCATCGGCGAGAAGCTCCGCCGTACGCTGCGCCGCAAGCCGCGGCTGCGGGCCGCCGCCTGTGTCCCGCACGACGCCGATCCGCTGGCGCAGCGGGCCGCCACCGAGACCCTGATCGGCCTGGGCGCGCACCGGGTCGAGCTGGTGGACACGCTGATCGCGGCGGCGGTCGGCTGCGGCCTTCCGGTGGAACGGCCGGAAGCCACGATGATCATCGTGTGCGGCGCCGCGACCACACAGGTGGCGGTGCTGTCGATGGGGGCGATCGTGACGGCCGACCGGATTCCGGTGGGCGGCGACGCGATCGACCACGCCGTGGTGCAGCATCTGCGCCAGCACCACGAGCTGATGCTGCCCAGCCAGTCGGTACGGCCGCTGCAACTCGCGCTCAGCGGCAACGGGCTGACGCCGCAGGGGCCCGAGTCGACCGAGATCCACGGCCGGGACGTCGCCACCGGTCTGGCCCGCTCGGTGCAGGTGCGCACCGCCGCCGTACGGGACGCCATCCACACCCCGCTGACCGCCGTGCTCGACGGTATCGGCAGGGTGCTGCGGGACTGCCCGCCCGATCTGGTGGCCGACCTGGTCGACCGGGGGATCATGATGGTCGGTGGCAGCGCGCGGCTGCCGGGGCTCGACCAGATGCTGCGCAAGAACACGGGGATGCCGGTGCACATCGCCGAGCGGCCCGATGTCTGCTCCGTACTGGGGCTCGGCGCGATGCTGGAGGGCCGGATCGAGCCGATGCATCTGGACCCGCTGGCCGACTGAGCGGCGGGAAGCGCATCGTGAGCATGTCGCTGCAGCTCACCGGGGCCCTACTGGTTCTGGCGTCGTTCGTGCCGGGCCGGTGGGCCCTCCGTCCCGCCGGGCGCCGCTGGCTGAGTTTCCTCGGCGCCTCGCTGCTGGCCATCGACGCGGTGGCCAGGGAGCAGTGGGGGATCGTCCTGCTCGCGGGCGCGTGGGTGCTGTACTCGCTGTGGGGTCTGGTCGCCTGGGCGCGTGGCCGCCCGGTGGGCGGCCAGGAGCCCGCGTGACGCGCGGCTCCACGGGAGCGGAGGCCGCGGCACGGCGGGGTCCGGTGCTGCTTGAAGCGGTGCTCGGCGTCGGTACGGACCTCGAACTGCGGGCAACGCTCCAGCACTTGGTGGACGCCGCTACGGAGCTCACCGGCGCGGCGTACGGCGCGCTGGGCGTCGTCGACCCGGACCGCTCGGGCAGCGACCGGCTCACCGAGCTGTTCACGGCGGGCATGGACGAGGCGACCCGTACCCGGATCGGCCGGCTGCCGCGCGGAGACGTGGGGGTGCTCGGCGCGCTGATCAGGGACCGGCGGCCGCTGCGCCTCGCCGACCTGACCTGCGACCCGCGCTCCTGCGGAATGCCGGAAGGCCACCCCGAGATGCACAGCTTCCTCGGCGTCCCGGTGATGGTCCGCTCCGAGGTCTTCGGCAGTCTCTACCTGACCGAGAAGCGCGGCGGTCCGTTCACCGCCGAGGACGAGCGGTTGCTGCGGGTACTGGCCGCACAGGCCGGTATGGCGATCGGCAACGCCCTGCTGTACGAGACGGCCCGGCAGCGGCAGCGGTGGATCGAGGGGGCGGCGGCCGTCACCACGGCCCTGCTCACCGGCGACTCCCCCACGGACGCGCTGATGGTGGTCGCCGAGGAGGCACGCAAGCTCGCGGACGCCAGCGCCGGGGTGATCCTGCAGCCCACCGGCGACGGCGGCATGGAGATCGTCACCGCCTCCACCCACGACGATCCGGGCGCCCTGATCGGCACCACCATCGCTCCCGGCAGCCCGGTCCTCGAACAGCTGCTCGGCGGTGAGGCGGTGTTCGTCGACGACTCGGCGACCGACCCGCGGATGACGACGCCGGTACGGTCGCGTTTCGGCCCGAGCATGCTGCTGCCGCTGCAGAGTGGGGGCCGCCTGATCGGCACGCTGGCCCTGCCCCGTACGCGCGGCGCCCGCGGCTACACGGCCGTGGAGCGCCTGCTCGCCGGCCAGTTCGCCTCACAGGCCGCGCTCGCGCTCGTCCTGGCGGACAGCCGGGAGAGCCGGAAGCGGCTCGCGGTGTTCGAGGACCGTGACCGCATCGCCCGCGATCTGCACGACCTGGTCATTCAGCGCCTCTTCGCCACCGGCATGATGCTGGAGTCCACGCGGCGCAGGGCCAAGGAGTCGGACATCGCGGAGACCATCGGCAAGGCGGTCGACGAACTGGAGTCGACCATCCAGGAGGTCCGCACCACGATCTTCGCCCTCCAACAGCCCCCAGCCGACGCCCCGACCACCTTCCGCGGCAAGGTCCTGCGCGAGGCCGCCACCGCCGCGGCGGTCCTGGGCCTGACGCCCTCCACCCACTTCGCGGGCCCCGTCGACACCAGCGTCGGCGAGCGGACCGCTGGCCAGCTGCTGGCCGCACTGCGCCGCGCGCTCGCCGAGGCGTCACGGCGCCCGGGGGTCTCCGAAATCGAGATCACGGTCGACGCGACCGTGACCGCGACCCTTCCGGACGGCCGCGCCGGGGTCCGCCTGACGGTGACCACCGACGGCGCCCCGGAGGAGGCCGCAGGCACTCAGGACAGCGAGGGCACGGAGGGCGCTGAAGGCACGGAGGACACCAAAGACACCAAGGGCACCGTCGGCACCACCCTCACCTGGCAGTCACCCCTCTGACGCCCCGTCGCCACCACCCCCGCGCACAAGGATCCGGCAGATCTCGCCCTCCGGGCAGTCCGCGGGGTCCGTGGCCGCCGCCTTGGCCGCCAGGGCGCGTAGGTCCGCGCGGGCCTGGATCAGTTCGGTGATGCGCTCGTCGACCTGCCGCAGGTGGCGTTCAATCAGGGCCCCGACGTGGCCGCACGGCGCCTGGCCCGCGTCCCGGAGGTCGAGGACCTCACGGATCTCGGCGAGGGTGAGCCCCGCGGACTGGGCGCCTCGGATGAAGGACAGCCGTTCGGCGGCCTGGGGCGGATAGTCCCGGTACCCGGATGCCGTACGGGGCGGCTCGGGCAACAGGCCGGCCTGTTCGTAGAACCGGACGGTCTTGGCGCTGACCCCGGCGCTGTCCGCGACGCTGCCGATACGCATACCTTCACGGTACGCCCTTGACGTTCCAGCGCACTGGAAGGTCTAGCGTCGGTCACATGGAACTCACCGTACTGGCCGTGCCCGACTGTCCGACCGGACAACTGCTGCGCGAGCGCCTGGCGGTGGTCCTCGCCGACCACCCGGACACCTCCCTGACCTGGCACGAAACCACCGACGAGCGGGAGGCCGTACGCCGGGGGATGCGCGGTTCACCGACGCTGCTCGTGAACGGGCGCGACCCGTTCGTACGCGCCGGTGAGCGGGCGAGCGTGTCCTGCCGCCTGTACGGGCCCGAGGAGGACGCCGTGGCCGGCGCGCCCTCTGTGGCGCGGCTGCGCACCGTGCTCGCCGAGGCCGCGGCGGCGGAGCTGCTGGGCCGCGGCAGCCCCGTTGGCGGCAGGCTGGCACCAAAGGCGGGCGGCCTGCGCGCCGTACAGCAGGCCGTGCTCCGCTCCTTCGCCACCCACGGCCGCCCACCGACGCCCGCCGAGCTCGACGCCGCGGCCGCCCCCTCCGGCGTCCCCGCCGAGCAGGTGCTCCGCGACCTGTCCGCCGCCGACTACCTCAGCCTGGACGCCGACGGCACCCTCCGCGCCGCGTACCCCTTCTCACCCACACCCACCGCGTACCGCGTGGTGATCGCCGAAGGACCGCAGGTGTGGGCGATGTGCGCGATCGACGCACTCGGTATCTCCCCCATGCTCGGCCGCGACGTGACGATCCACTCGGCGGACCCGGTCACCGGGGACCCGGTCACCGTGACCTTCACCGGCTCCACGGTCACCTGGGACCCCGCGACCGCGGTTGTCGTGGTCCCGACCGGCGCGTGCCACGGCCCGGCCGTCGACGCCTGCTGCGAGGCGGTGAACTTCCACGCCGACGCCGCGTCGGCCGCCCGCAGGCGCGCCGCACACCCTCACTCCCCCGCCACGGTGCTGGACCAGAACCGGGCCGAGGCGGTCGGCCGGACGGTCTTCGGACCGCTGCTCACCTGAGAGCTTCGCACCCGCAACGTGTCACTCCATGCGACCCTCCGGTAGCGTCACGGTATGAGTCATCCGCATCCAGAGCTGAAAGCCGCCCCTCCCCTGCCCGAAGGAGGCCTGAGGGTGGTCGCCCTCGGCGGCCTCGGGGAGATCGGCCGCAACATGACCGTTTTCGAGTACGCCGGAAAGCTGCTGATCGTCGACTGCGGGGTGCTGTTCCCCGAGGAGCACCAGCCCGGTGTCGACGTGATCCTGCCGGACTTCACCTCCATCCGGGACCGCCTGGACGACATCGTCGCCATCGTCCTGACCCACGGTCACGAGGACCACATCGGAGGCGTGCCCTACCTTCTGCGCGAGCGGCGGGACATCCCCGTCGTCGCGTCGAAGCTGACGCTGGCGTTCTTGGAGGCCAAGCTCAAGGAGCACGGCATCAAGCCGCGTACGACACGGGTCCGCGAGGGCGACCGGCGCGGGTTCGGCCCCTTCGACTGCGAGTTCGTCGCGGTCAACCACTCCATCCCGGACGGCCTGGCGGTCGCGCTCCGTACCGGCGCCGGAATGGTGCTGCACACCGGCGACTTCAAGATGGACCAGTTCCCGCTGGACGAGCGCATCACGGACCTGCGCTCCTTCGCCCGGCTCGGCGAGGAGGGCGTGGACCTCTTCCTCACCGACTCGACCAACGCCGAGGTGCCCGGCTTCACCACCTCCGAGATCGACCTGAACCCCGCGATCGAGAACGTGCTGCGCACCGCACCGCGCCGGGTCATCGTGTCCAGTTTCGCCAGCCATGTGCACCGTATCCAGCAGGTTCTGGACGCCGCGCACCAGTACGGCCGCAAGGTCGCCTTCGTGGGCCGCTCGATGGTCCGCAACATGGGCATCGCCCGCGAGCTCGGCTATCTCAAGGTCCCTTCCGGCCTGATCGTCAGCCTCAAGGAGCTGGAGAAGCTCCCGGACCACAAGATCACCCTGGTCTGCACCGGGTCCCAGGGCGAGCCGATGGCCGCGCTCTCCCGGATGGCCAACCGGGACCACATGATCCGTATCGGCAAGGGCGACACGGTGCTGATGGCCAGCTCCCTGATCCCCGGCAACGAGACCGCCATCTACCGGGTGATCAACGGCCTGACCCGCTGGGGCGCGAACGTCGTCCACAAGGGCAACGCCAAGGTGCATGTCTCGGGCCACGCCAGCGCGGGTGAGCTCGTCTACTGCTACAACATCGTCAAGCCGCGCAACGTGATGCCGGTGCACGGCGAGTGGAAGCACCTGAAGGCCAACGCCGACCTGGCGATCAAGACCGGCGTCGCCCCGGAGAACGTGGTCATCGCGGAGGACGGCGTCGTCGTCGACCTGGTCGACGGACGGGCGTCCATCACCGGCAAGGTGCCAGCGGGCAATGTGTACGTGGACGGGATGACGGTCGGCGGCGCCACCGAGGCGTCCCTCAAGGACCGGCTCACCCTCGCCGAAGAGGGCGTCGTCACCGTCGTCGCGATCGTGGACGCGGACACCGGGGCGCTGGCCGAGGCGCCGGACTTCCTGGCCCGTGGCTTCGTCCACGACGACACCACCTTCGAGCCGGTGATCCCGGTGATCGAGAAGACCCTGGCCACCGCGGCCGAGGAGGGCGTGGGAGACGCGCACCAGCTGGAGCAGCTGATCGCCCGCGCCGTCGCGAACTGGGCCTTCCGCACCCACCGCCGCAAGCCGCTGATCATCCCGATCATCATCGACGCCTGAGAGCCTGTTTCTGAACCCCCGTCGTCCGCGCGGAGCGCTCTGAGCCTGGCCGGGACGCGGCTCGCCGGCCTCGTCCCGGAGGCGGTCCGCGTCCACGACGCGGAAGCCGGGTCAGCTCCCGCTCTGGCTGGCCGCCAGGCCCTTCTGCAGCTCCTCGCGGTTCATCACCGGCTGCACGTCGACCTTCGCGCCGAGGTGCACGAAGAACGGCTCGCAGACGACGGGCAGTTGTGAGCTGTCCTGCATGTCGAAGATGAGGATGCAGGACCGGTCGCCCTCGTTGCCGGTGAAGTAGGCCGCCTCCGGCTTGAGCCGTTCGAACATCGACTCAAACAGGTGCGGCAGCGTGCCGTTCTCGATCGCCACGTTCGAGGCCTGGGTGTCCAGGGTGGCTCTCAGCATGACCCTCATCGCACTCGCTCCTTCGGCACACCGCGGCCGGCGCAGTCACGGCTACGCACGCGGAAGCCCGGTGCCATCCCGATCAGCCTCTCGGCGTGCCCGGGGGAGCGCCAACATCTCACCCGCCGTCCGAGGCGCTCACTTCCTGCTGAAGGTGCCGAGATCGTTCGTGTCGAGGTTCTCGACCCGGACCTTCTCGGCGCGTGAGCCGGACCCGATGGTGAAGGTCACGCCGGACAGCCCGACGGCGTTCTCGCCGGTGGTCCGGTAGCTGAAGGTGTCACCGTCGTAGTGGCGCAAGGTGAACTGCTGCTCGTCCGGTCCCAGTTGCATGGTGAGCCGGTCTCCCCGGATGCTGACGGTCAGCGGGCCGTAGTGGTCGTTGGCGTACGTTCCGGTGTAGGCGCTGTTGGCTCGGGCAGGGGCGGGCCGTGCCGGGGGCTTCGTGTAATCGACCGAGGAGCGCTCGCCAAGGGTCTCCTGCAGAAGCAGCGGGCCGAGGAACGTCAGCCAGTCGACCGTCGGCCCGCCGGTCTGTGCGGTGTCGAGGAACTCGCTGGCGATCGCCTCGGGTACACCGACGGGAGAGCCGTTGGTGAGAACGACGATGCCGAGCCCTTCCGATGGCAGCAGCGTGACGTTGGTGGCCGCGCCCAGCCCGAAGGCACCGGAGTGCCCGAGCTTCAGCCTGCCCTCGTCGTCGTAGCTCACGTTCCAGCCGAGCCCGTAGAACCCGGTCCTGCCCGCCGGCGCGTGCGGTGGATTGGAGACGATGTGCGGCAGGTGGGTCTCGGCCAGCGCGGCGCCGTCGACGAGCTGCCGCCCCCCGAACTTGCCGTTGCCGAGTTGCAGGCGCAGCCACTTCGTCATGTCCCGGGCCGTGGAGCTGACGCCTCCGGCCGGGCTCTGGGCGTCCGCGTTCCGCACGTGCTCGGCCTGCCAGGTGTCGCCAGTCTTCACATGGGTGGCGGCCTTGTTGTCGGCCTTTTCGTAGTCGGCGAAGGACGAGCTGGTGGAGTCCATACCCAGCGGCCGGTACAGCTTCTCGGCGGCCAGCTCCTCCCAGCTGGTGTCCGCCGCCCGCGCGACGGCGACCGCGGCCTCGGTCAGCCCGAAGTTCGTGTACGCGTAGTGGGCGCGGAAGGGGGCCAGTGGTTCGTCCCGGAGGTGCTCCAGAATGTACGAGCGGTCGTAGCCGAGGTCCTCCAGGAGGTCTCCGGCGTGGTCCGGCAGCCCGCTGCGATGCGAGAACAGGTCGGCCAGCGTGACATGGCGGGTGACCCAGGGGTCCTTGAGGGCGAAGTCGGGGCTGTGCTCGACGACCGGGTCGTCCCAGCCGACGGTCTTCTCCCCTACTGCCGCGGCGACCACGGTGGACGCGAGCGGCTTGGAGACCGAGGCCATCTGGAAGACGGTGTCGGGTCCGATCCGACCCTTCGCACCGGCTTTCCGTACACCGAAGCCCTTCAGATGCAGCACCTCGTCGTCGTACACCACGCCCACGGCGACTCCGGGCACACCGGTCCGGCGCATGGCGTCCCGTACGGTGTCGTCGAGCCGGTCCACCGCGGTGTCCACCTCGGCCCGCGTGATGCTCGGCGGTGGCTGGGCGGGCGGGACGCTGGGCAGCGGCGACGCCTTGGCGGCCGCCCCGGTGGCGGGGGTGTCAGCGGTGTCGGAGTCGGAGCCTGTGCAGCCGCCGACAAGGAGCGCGGCCAGGCCAAGTGCCGTGGCCGCTGCCGTGCGGGTGCGAAAGCGGCGGGAGTGCGTACGGTCGAGGCGAGCCATGCACCCATAGAAGGTCCTGGCCCGACACGTGTCGCATCGGCGAGCCATTCGGAGGACCCGGAGAGGACCGGGAGGGGACCCGGCCCCGGCTCCGGAGAGGAACCGGACCCGCGGGGACCGGGTCCGAGGGGACCACGTCCGAGACGGGCCATCGCCCTACGCCCGTTCAGACGCAAAGCTTCCGCCACACGGACGCGAGACGGTGTCGTACGCCTCCCGGGTGCGGTCGCCCGCCCCACAGTGCCCGCATGACACATACCCGCAAAGCCTGGCTGTGCGTGGCCGCGCTGCTCGCGTTGACCCTGAGCGGTACTCCCGCCCTCTCCGCGACACCGTCGTCGACACCGCCGCCCGGGCATCAGGACCGCGCCTGTGCGGCCACGCCCAAGGCGCACGGGCAGGCCCGGAAGATCGCCAAGATCGTGCGCCAGACCCGCAAGGAGCTCGGGCTGAATGCCGCGCTGGTCAAGGTGACCGTGCACGGGCGCGAAGTCGTCACCACCGCCACCGGCGAGACGATGACCGGCGTCCCCGCCACCACCGACATGCACATGCGGGTCGGTGGGGTGGCCATCGGCTATCTGACCACCGTCCTGCTGCAACTCGCCGACGAGGGCCGGGTCAGCCTGGACGAGCCGGTGTCCCGGTGGCTGCCCCGGCTGCCGCATGGCGACAAGATCACGCTGCGTATGCTCGGCAGCTCGACATCGGGGCTGTACGACTACGTGACCGACCCCGGTTTCCTCGAAGCCGTTCACGACGACCCGTTCCGGCAGTGGACCCCCCGTGAGCTCGTCGCCATCTCCACCGGTGAGCCGCTGTGGTACGAGCCGGGCACCAACTGGAGCTACTCGCACGCCAATTTCGTGCTCCTGGGAGCCGCTCTGGAGAAGATCACGGACACCCGGCTGGACCGGCTGCTCCACCAGCGCATCATGCGGCCGCTGGGCCTGCGCGAGACCCGTAACGCCTTCACCCCCGAGATGCCACGGCCGGTCCTGCACGCCTTCAGCACCGAGCGCGGCACATACGAGGAGTCCACCTTCTGGAACCCGTCCTGGACGATCGCGCCCGGGGCGGTGCTGACCTCGGACATCTGCGACGTGGCCCGTTCGGCGGAGGCCATCGGGTCGGGGAAGCTGATCTCGCGGGAGGCGTACCGCACCCTCCTCAATCCCGGCACCGTCGGCAAGGGCGGCCCGACCGAGACCTGTCCCGCCACAGTCTGCCGGGCGCAGACCGAGGCCACCCACTACGGGCTCGGGATGGTCGTCAGGAACGGCTGGGTGTTCCAGAACCCGGTGTTCAACGGCTACGGCGAAGTGATGGCCTACCTGCCCGAGAAGGGCGTGGCGATCGCGGTGGCCACGACGACCGGCCCCTCCTCGCCCGCGGGCAACACCGCGGAGGCGGTGGCCTCACGCATCGCGGCCGCGCTGACGCCGGACCATCCTCTGTTCGGCTAACGGCAGCAAGCCATCCAACCCGCTTTTCACAGGTCAGATCGTTTCTGCACGGGAGGCGCTGAGTGGGGCGGGTGGGACTCGAACCCACGGCCGACGGATTATGAGTCCGCTGCTCTAACCGGCTGAGCTACCGCCCCAAAGCGGCGTGTCGCGTACACGTGTGCGCGCCGTCTGCCGCAGCATAGCCGCTCATACGATCTCTCGCGTCGGATGGTCGGCTCTGCACGCCCATGAGGACTTCACCGCTGCCCGCGCGGTTCCCCCGGACATGAAAAAGGACCCCTGAGGGGTCCTCTTCATCTGCTCTCCCGACTGGACTCGAACCAGTAACCTGCCGGTTAACAGCCGGCTGCTCTGCCAATTGAGCTACAGGAGATCGAGCTCCCCCGACTGGACTCGAACCAGTAACCTGCCGGTTAACAGCCGGCTGCTCTGCCAATTGAGCTACAGGGGAACGCCTCGTTGCAGCAAACTCCACCTACCTGGGGTTTCCCGGGCGGCGTGCGTTCGCTGCGACACATACATTAGCGCAAGCAGGGGGGTGCTCCGCCAATCGGTATCGGCAGGCGGCGCGGCAAGGAGCGAACGACCGGACGGAAGGGAAGGGTGGCAGCCATGCGGTACAAGCTCACGTTCGTCGCCGGACTGGCCATCGGATACGTCATCGGGACCCGGGCGGGCCGGGAGCGCTACGAGCAGCTCCGCAAGTCCGCGCGGGAGCTCGCGCAGAACCCGGCCGTGCGGAACGCGGCGGAGTCCGCGGCGCAGGGCGGCCGCCAGTTCGCGGGCAAGGCCTTCACCTCGGTGAGCGACAAGGTCGGGGACCGGATGCCCGACTCGGTGGCCGAGCGGGTGCGTTCGCTGCGCGAGAAGACCCAGCGCGGCCAGGGCGCCGAGGACGACTGGGGTACGAGCAACACCTGACGAGGCGGGCCGTACGGCGCGTGTCGGTATGGTCCCGGAGTGCCGAGGTGATCCGTGGTGCTCCGGGGGTCCGGCTTGGGCTGGCGTAGGGCAAACTCTCTGGCATGGGGATAGTCGCCGGTCTGGACAGCTCGTCCGAGTTCACACGCATCATCGTCTGCGACACCGACACCGGTGCCGTACTGAAGCAGGGCTACGCACCGCATCCGCTCGACGGGCGCCCGTCGGACGTCGATCCGCAGGCCTGGCTGCTCTCCCTGGGCGAGGCCGCCGCCGGGGGGCTGCTCGAAGGCGTGCAGGCCATCGGCGTCTCCGCGCAGCAGAACGCGGTCGTGCCGCTGGACTCGCAGGGCAACGCCGTACGCCCCGCGATGACCGGTAGCGACAAGCGGGCCCAGGTCGCGGCGGCGGACCTGATCGACGCGCTGGGCGGGCGGCAGGCCTGGGCCGAGGCCGTGGGCTGCGTACCGCAGGCGGCGCAGCCGGTGGCCAAGCTGCGCTGGCTGGCGCGGACCGAGCCCGAGGCGGCCCAGCGCACCGCCCTGGTGATGCAGGCCCACGACTGGCTGGTGTGGCAGTTGCTCGGCCGGCCGGCGCGGCAGACCGCGGACCGCGGCGGTGCGTCCGGCACCGGCTACTGGTCGGCGACGTCCGGCGCGTACCGCCCTGACCTGGTGGAGCTGGCGCTCGGCCACCAGGTGGCGCTGCCCGAGGTGCTCGGCCCCGCGCAGGCCGCCGGGACCACGCCGGAGGGGCTGCTGATATCGGCGGGCACCGGCGAGACGATGGCCGCGGCCTTCGGGCTCGGCATCGGACCGGGCGACGCCGTGGTGTCGCTCGGCGCGTCGGGGTCGGTGATGGCCGTACACCACGAGGCGCTGCCCGACCCGAGCGGAATGATCACCTCACTCGCGGACGCGACCGGGATGCAGCTGCCGGTGGTGCACACGCTCAACGCGGTGCGGGCCCTGCGTGGCACCGCGGAGCTGCTTGGCACCGATCTCGAAGGGCTTTCCGCGCTGGCGCTCAAGTCGACGCCCGGCTCGCACGGCCTGGTGCTGCTGCCGTATCTGGAGGGCGAGCGCACCCCGCAGCTGCCGCACACCGCGGGCACCCTGAGCGGGCTGCGCCGTGAGTCGATGAAGCCGGAGCATCTGGCGCGGGCCGCGTTCGAGGGCATGCTCTGCTCGCTCGCGGACGCGCTGGACGTGCTGCGCGGGCGCGGCGTCGAGGTGCGCCGGGTGTTTCTGCTGGGTGCGGCGGCCGAGCTGCCCGCGGTGCAGGCCGCGGCGCCCATGCTCTTCGGCGCGCCGGTCGTCGTACCGCAGCCGGCCGACTACGCGGCGATCGGCGCGGCGCGGCAGGCCGCCTGGGCGCTCGGCGTCTCCCAGGGCACGCTGGCCCCGCACTCCCCGCCGGCCTGGCAGGGCGCCGCGGCGCAGGTGTTCGAGCCGGGCGACGAGTTGGCGGTGGGGCAGGCCGTACGGCAGCAGTACGTGGCGGTGCGGGAGCAGACCCATCCGGGGGCGTTCGCCTGACAGGTTCGCCTGACAGGGGAGACGAAGGCCAGAGGCGCCGGTGGCAGTTCTTGACCAGGGATTGAGCTATTTCGTTGGGCTCTGGTCAACGGTCTGTCGCAGGATGGGGGAAACCGGCCTCGGCGACTGCGATAGGTAGCGCGTGCTCACAAGACTCCTGCGGACCCACCTCGCTCCGTACAAGAACGCCATAGCGTTACTGGTGCTGCTGCAGTTCCTGCAGACCTGCGCCACGCTGTATCTGCCCACCCTCAACGCCGCGATCATCGACAACGGTGTGGTGAAGGGGGACACGGGCTACATCCTCGGCTTCGGTGCCGTGATGATCGCGATCACCGTGGTCCAGGTGGTCTGCAACATCGGGGCCGTCTACTACGGCGCGCGGACCGCCGCGGCCCTGGGGCGGGACGTGCGGGCCGCGGTCTTCGACCGGGTGCAGTCGTTCTCCGCCCGTGAGGTCGGCCAGTTCGGGGCGCCGACGCTGATCACCCGGTCGACCAACGACGTCCAGCAGGTGCAGATGCTGGTGCTGATGGCGTTCACGCTGATGGTGTCGGCCCCGATCATGTGCGTAGGCGGCATCGTGATGGCGCTCAGCCTGGATGTCCAGCTGTCCTGGGTGCTGGTCGCGGTGGTTCCGTTGCTCGGCATCTGTGTGAGTCTGATCGTGCGTCGGCTGCGGCCGCTGTTCCGTCTGATGCAGGAGCGCCTGGACACGGTGAACCGGGTGCTGCGTGAGCAGATCACCGGCAACCGCGTCATCCGGGCCTTCGTCCGCGACGCGTATGAGAAGGAGCGCTTCAAGGGCGCCAACAGCGAGCTGACCGATGTGTCGCTGGGGACCGGGCGGCTGCTGGCGCTGATGTTCCCCATCGTCATGACGGTGGTCAACATCTCCTCGATCGCGGTGGTCTGGTTCGGTGCGCACCGGATCGACAGCGGTGGGATGGAGATCGGTGCGCTGACCGCGTTCCTGGCCTATCTGATGCAGATCGTGATGTCCGTGATGATGGCCACCTTCATGTTCATGATGGTGCCGCGCGCCGAGGTCTGCGCCGAGCGCATCGAGGAGGTCCTGGATACGTCGTCGAGTGTGGTCCCGCCGAGTGCGCCGGTACGGGAGCTGCGACGGCACGGGCATCTGGAGATCAGGGCCGCCGGGTTCTGCTATCCCGGTGCCGAGGAGCCGGTGCTCAAGGAGGTCGGGGTGATGGCCAGGCCCGGTGAGACGACCGCGGTGATCGGCTCCACCGGCAGCGGGAAGTCCACGCTGCTCGGCCTGGTGCCGCGGCTGATCGACGCCACGTCGGGGCAGGTGCTGGTCAACGGCGTAGACGTACGCGAGCTCGACCCCGTACTGCTGGCCCGGACCGTGGGACTCGTACCGCAGAAGCCGTATCTCTTCTCCGGCACGGTGGCGACCAATCTGCGCTACGGCAATCCTGACGCCACCGACGAGGAGCTGCTCAAGGCGCTGGAGGTGGCGCAGGCGCTGGAGTTCGTGGAGCGGCTTGAGGGCGGTCTCAACGCGCCCATCTCGCAGGGCGGGACGAATGTGTCCGGCGGGCAGCGGCAGCGGCTGGCGATCGCCAGGACGCTGGTGCAGCGGCCCGAGATCTACCTGTTCGACGACTCGTTCTCGGCCCTGGACTACGCGACGGACGCCGCGCTGCGGGCCGCGCTGGCCCGCGAGACCGCCGAGGCGACCGTACTGATCGTGGCCCAGCGGGTCTCCACCATCCGGGACGCCGACCGGATCGTGGTCCTGGACGAGGGCCGGGTGGTCGGCAGCGGCCGCCACCACGAGCTGATGGACGGCAACGAGACCTACCGGGAGATCGTGCTCTCCCAGCTGACGGAAGCGGAGGCAGCCTGATGGCCGGCGGTCCGATGGCGGCGCGGATGGCGGCCGGCGGCGGTCCCGACCAGCGCTCGATGGACTTCAAGGGCTCCGGGAAGCGACTGCTCGCGCAGTTCCGGCCGGAGCGGATCACGATGTACGGGATGCTGCTCGCCGGCGTGCTCAGCGTCGCGTTCTCGGTGGTGGGGCCGAAGATCCTGGGCCAGGCGACCGACCTGGTCTTCGCCGGGATCGTCGGTCGGGACATGCCCGACGACGCCTCACGGCAGCAGGTGATCGACCAGACGCGCGAGCGCGGGGACGACGGCGTCGCCGACATGCTCTCGGGGATGGACTTCACACCGGGCCAGGGCATCGACTTCGCGGCGGTGGGCCAGGTGCTCGGCCTGGCGATCGGGGTCTTCCTGGTGGCGGGGCTGCTGATGGCGGTCGCCACGCGGCTGTCCAACCGGGCGATCAACCGCACCGTGTTCCGGATGCGCGAGGACATCCAGGCGAAGCTGTCGCGGCTGCCGTTGTCGTACTTCGACAAGCGGCAGCGCGGCGAGGTGCTCAGCCGGGCCACCAACGACGTCGACAACATCGGGCAGACGCTGCAGCAGACGATGGGGCAGCTGGTCAACTCACTGCTGACGATCATCGGTGTGCTGGTGATGATGTTCTGGATCTCGCCGCTGCTCGCCCTGGTGGCGCTGGTGACGGTGCCGCTGTCGTACGTGGTGGCGACCCGGGTCGGCAAGCGGTCGCAGCCGCACTTCGTGCAGCAGTGGAGGTCCACCGGCGAGCTGAACGCGCACGTCGAGGAGATGTACACCGGGCACGCGCTGGTGAAGGTCTTCGGGCGGCAGGAGGAGTCGGCGAAGGCTTTCGCCGAGCAGAACGAGGCGCTGTACCAGGCCGGTTTCCGGGCCCAGTTCAACAGCGGGATCATGCAGCCGCTGATGTTCTTCGTCTCGAACCTGAACTATGTGCTGGTGGCCGTGGTGGGCGGCCTGCGGGTCGCGTCCGGGTCCCTCACGATCGGTGATGTGCAGGCCTTCATCCAGTACTCGCGGCAGTTCTCGATGCCGCTGACGCAGGTGGCCTCGATGGCGAACCTGGTGCAGTCGGGCGTCGCGTCCGCCGAGCGGGTCTTCGAGATCCTGGACGCTCAGGAGCAGGACGCGGACCCGGTGCCGGGGGCGCGGCCTTCGGTGTCCCGCGGCAAGGTCGCCCTGGAGCGGGTCGCCTTCCGCTACGACCCCGAGAAGCCGCTGATCGAGGACCTGTCGCTGGCCGTCGACCCCGGTCATACGGTCGCGATCGTCGGCCCGACCGGCGCGGGCAAGACGACCCTGGTCAACCTGCTGATGCGGTTCTACGACGTGACCGGGGGCCGGATCTGCCTGGACGACGTGGACATCGCCACCATGTCGCGGGACGAACTCCGGTCCCAGATCGGCATGGTGCTGCAGGACACCTGGCTGTTCGGCGGCACGATCGCGGAGAACATCGCGTACGGGGCGGCGAAGGAGGTCACGCGCGCGGACATCGAGGAGGCGGCGCGGGCCGCGCACGCGGACCGGTTCATCCGTACGCTGCCGGACGGCTACGACACGGTGATCGACGACGAGGGCACGGGGGTCAGCGCCGGCGAGAAGCAGCTGATCACCATCGCGCGGGCGTTCCTCTCCGACCCGGTGATCCTGGTCCTGGACGAGGCGACCAGCTCGGTCGACACCCGCACCGAGGTCCTCATCCAGAAGGCCATGGCCCGCCTCTCCCACGGCCGCACGTCCTTCGTGATCGCCCACCGCCTCTCCACGATCCGGGACGCGGACACGATCCTGGTGATGGAGGACGGCGCGATCGTCGAACAGGGCACCCACGAGGCGCTACTTGAGGCAGGCGGCGCGTACGCCCGCCTGTACAAGGCGCAGTTCGCGGAGGCGGTGACGGAGGTGGACTAGGCTTGCCCTGGCCTCAATCGCCGGCCGGGCTGACTTTCAGCCCGGCCGGCGATGCCTTCCCCCCCGCCCGGCGATGCCTTTCGGGAAGGGGCGGGGTGGGCGGTCAAATCTCCGACTTGTCCACGACGCAGAACCGGCTGCCCTCGGGATCGGCGAGCACGACGAAGTCGGCGTCATCCGGGTACTCCCAGTCGACAACCGCCGCGCCCAGCGCCACCAGCCGCTCAACCTCGGCCCGCTGATCCGCGGCGTACAGATCAAGGTGCACGCGCGGCCGCGACTGCACCGGCGTCTCGCTCGTATCCAGGGCCAGATGCGCCCCGGCCCGCCCATCCGGCGGGACCAGGATCACCGAGTCCTCGATCGCCCCGGCATCACGCGGCACGTACCCAAGAGCCGCGCTCCAGAACGCATACGCGCGATGCACATCGTCAACACCGAGGACAGTCGTACCCATGGTCAACATCAGTCCAGGTAACCACGCAACTGATCAGCGAACGCATGGTCGCGGAGCTTGTTGAGGGTCTTGGACTCGATCTGGCGGATGCGCTCGCGGGTGACGCCGAAGATGCGGCCGATCTCCTCCAGGGTGCGGGGGCGGCCGTCCGCCAGGCCGTAGCGGAGCTGGACGACCTTGCGTTCGCGTTCGCCGAGGGTGGAGAGGACCGCCTCCAGATGCTCCCGCAGCAGCAGGAACGCGGCGGACTCGACGGGCGACGCGGCGTCGCCGTCCTCGATGAGGTCGCCGAGTGCGACGTCGTCCTCCTCGCCGACCGGGGCGTGCAGCGACACCGGCTCCTGGGCGAGGCGCAGCACCTCGCTGACCCGTTCGTGCGGCAGGTCGAGGTGGCTGGCGACCTCCTCGGGGGTGGGTTCGTAGCCGCGTTCCTGCAGCATGCGGCGCTGCACGCGGACCACGCGGTTGATCAGTTCGACGACGTGGACCGGGACCCGGATGGTGCGGGCCTGGTCGGCGAGCGCCCGGGACATGGCCTGGCGGATCCACCACGTGGCGTACGTGGAGAACTTGTAGCCCCGGGCGTAGTCGAACTTCTCCACCGCCCTGATCAGGCCGAGGTTCCCTTCCTGGACCAGGTCGAGCATGGTCAGCCCGCGGCCCACGTACCGCTTGGCGACCGAGACGACCAGGCGCAGGTTCGCCTCGATCAGGCAGCGCTTGGCCATCCGGCCCATGACGACCAGTTTGTCGAGGTCCAGCGCGAGCTGGGAGTCGGGGTCGGAGGTGCCCGCGATCCGCGCGAGCTTCTCCTCGGCGAAGAGGCCGGCCTCGACCCGGCGGGCGAGCTCGACCTCCTCGGCCGCGGTGAGCAGCGGAATCCTGCCGATCTCGCGCAGATACTGGCGGAAGAGGTCGGATGACGGCCCCGAGGTGTCAGGGCGGACGCGGGGTTCGGGCGGCTCCGGCGCCTCGGGCAGGTCGGCGGCGGGCTCGGCCGCTTCGACCGGCTCGGGGGGCGCCGCCCGCTCCGGCTCGACCTCGGGGTGGTGTACGGCCCGGCTCTGCGGCGGGACGGCCGTGATGACATCCGCGCCGGCGCCTTGGGCGTCGGCGGCGGTGGGAGTGGCAGCGGCGGATTCGCCGTTGGTCTTGAGCAGGGTCCGCGTCTGGCTCTGCGGCTGGGTCTGGGTCTGCACGGGGGCGACCTCCAGGGTGATCGCTGCCGGTTCGGGGGCGTGCGGCAGCGGAACGGGGAAAGCGGCCGCGCCGCCGTCCGTCCCGTAATCGATGAGCGGATCCGCGGGGTTGTCGGGCCCACGCTCGGTGGGCCGGCCGCGCTCCGAGGACTCAGGCACCGCACCCAGTGTGGAGTACGACACATCTCCGCCACGAGGGGCGTGCGGTGACTTTTTGAGTCCGGGCCGTTACCGACCGGTTACCCCGTCCGAAACCTCTCTAACGGGTGATCTGGAGGCCTGTGGCGGCGCCCGGCGCGAGGGTTCGGCGCGCGGCGCGGAGCCCGGCGCGGCTCAGCGCGGCGCGGAGCTGGGCGCGGCTCAGCGCGCGGCGCGGCTCGGAGCTGGGCGCGGCTCAGCGCGCGGCGCGGATCGGCGGCCGGCGCGGCTCAGAGCGCCGCGGCGCCCTGTACCTGGAGCGCCTGGCGGTACTGCTGCAGCACCCACAACTCGTTCTGGGCCGCCGTCAGTTGTCCGGGGTCCGCGCCCGCGCCGAGCCGGGCGAGCGCGCCGTGCAGATCCTGGATACGGCGGTCGACTGCGCGCAGCCGGACCTTCACCAGCTGCTCACCCGCGTACGCCTCGTCGACCTTCTTGTGCATGATCGCCTCGACGGCGAGCTCGGTGACCATGGCGCGCACCGTGTCGTCGGGCGCGATGTCGCGGACCTGGGCGAGATAGCCGGGGGCGTCCTGGACGCCCTGCTCGGCGCCGCCCGCCTGCTCGATGGCCTGGCGTACGGCCGCGTACGGCGGCGCGGTGAACTCGTCGGCGCCGTACGCGTCGAACGCCGGGGAGACCAGGTCCGGGCGCTGCAGGGCGAGTTTGAGCAGCTCGCGCTCGGTGCGGTGGGCGGGGCTGCGCAGGTTGAGCGCGGGGCCGCCGGGGGGCTGCGGGGCTTCGGTGTACGTGGGCTGCGGGCCGCGCGTCGGTGCCGCCTGGGCGGGGCCCCGGCCGCCGCGGTCGCGGGCCCAACGGGCCAGCTGGCCGACCCGCTTGACCACGAACTGGGTGTCCAGGATGCCGAGCATGCCGGCGAGCTGGACGGCGGACTCGTGCTGGATCGCGACGTTCTTGATGTTGGCGACGATCGGTGCGGCCTCGTCGAGCGCGGCGGCCCGCCCGGCCGGGGTGTCCAGGTTGTGCCGCTTCACGATCTGCCGGATGGCGAACTCGAAGAGCGGCGTACGGGATTCGACCAGGGCGCTCACCGCGCCGTCTCCCTCGGCGAGGCGCAGGTCGCAGGGGTCCATGCCGCCCGGCGTGATCGCGATGGAGGTCTCGGCGGCGAACTTCTGGTCGTCCTCGAAGGCCCGCAGCGCGGCCTTCTGGCCGGCCGCGTCACCGTCGAAGGTGAAGATCACCTCGGCCGTGGCGTGGTCCATGAGCAGGCGGCGCAGGATCTTGATGTGGTCGCCGCCGAAGGCCGTGCCACAGGTGGCGATGGCGGTGGTGACCCCGGCGAGGTGGCAGGCCATGACGTCCGTGTAGCCCTCGACGACCACGGCTCGGCTGGTCTTGGCGATCTCCTTCTTGGCCAGGTCGATGCCGTACAGGACCTGGGACTTCTTGTAGATCGCGGTCTCGGGGGTGTTGAGGTACTTCGGGCCGTTGTCGTCCTCGCGCAGCTTGCGCGCGCCAAAGCCCACGACCTCGCCCGAGATGTCCCGGATCGGCCACATCAGACGGCCGCGGAAGCGGTCGATCGGGCCGCGTCTGCCCTCCTGGGAGATCCCGGAGAGCACCAGCTCCTTGTCGGTGAAGCCCTTGCCGCGCAGAAAGCGGGTGAGGTGGTCCCAGCCGGCCGGGCTGTAGCCCACTCCGAAGTGCGCGGCGGCGGCCTGGTCGAAGCCGCGCTCGGCCAGGAACTTCCGGCCGATCTCGGCTTCGGCGCTCTCCAGCTGCTCGACGTAGAACTGCGCGGCGATCTTGTGGGCCTCGACCAGGCGGATGCGCTCGCCGCGCTGGTGTGCGGGGTTGTACCCGCCCTCCTCGTACCGCAGCGTGATGCCCGCCGTGGCGGCCAGGCGCTCGACCGTCTCCGAGAAGGAGAGGTGGTCGATCTTCATCACGAAGGCGATCGTGTCGCCGCCCTCCTGGCAGCCGAAGCAGTGGAAGAGCCCCTTGCTGGGGCTGACCTGGAAGGAGGGGGACTTTTCGTCGTGGAACGGACAGAGGCCCTTGAGGTTGCCACCGCCGGCGTTGCGCAGCTGGAGGTACTCGGACACGACGGCGTCGATCGGGACCGCGTCCCGTACCGCCTTCACGTCCTCGTCATTGATCCTGCCAGCCACGCGGTAAGTCTACGGTGGCGCGCTGACACTCATTCGATGAGGGAGGTGAGCGGGACGGACGGGTCTGCCAGCTTCTCGGGGGCCGGGCGGGCGCCGGTGCGGATGAGCTGCTGGATGGGGTCCGTGACGTCCCACACATTGACGTTCATCCCGGCCAGCACCCGGCCGTCGGCCAGCCAGAAGGCGATGAACTCGCGCTTTCCGGCGTCGCCGCGGATGAGCACCTGGTCGTACGCGCCCGGGGGCGCCCAGCCGGAGAACTCGAGCCCCACGTCGTACTGGTCGGAGAAGAAGTACGGCACGCGGTCGTACGTCACCTCCTGGCCGAGCATCGCGCGGGCCGCTGCGGGGCCGCTGTTCAGCGCGTTGGCCCAGTGCTCGACGCGGAGCCGGTGTTCGTAGAGCGGGTGCTGGGCGGCCGCCACGTCGCCGGCCGCGAAGATGTCCGGATCGCTGGTCCTGAGCGAGGCGTCCACCGCGATACCGCCGCCGTGCGTCCGGTCGGCCAGGGCCAGGCCCGCGGCTTCGGCGAGTGCCGTCCGTGGGGCGGCGCCGATCGCGGCGAGTACGTCGTGCGCGGGGTGCTCGTCGCCGTCGTCCGTCCGGGCGGCCAGCACCATGCCGTCCTGGCCGGTGATCTCGGTGAGCCGGGCGCCGAAGTGGAAGCGGACGCCGTGGTCCCGGTGCAGGTCGGCGAAGAGCCGGCCCACCTCGGGCCCGACGACCGCGTGCAGCGGGGTCGGCTCCGGCTCGACCACGGTGACCTCGGCGCCGTACTCGCGGGCCGCGGCGGCGACCTCCAGGCCGATCCAGCCCGCGCCCGCGATGACCAGGTGGCCGTTGTCCCGGCCGAGCGAGGCCAGGACGCCGCGCAGCCGCTCGGCGTGGGCGAGGCGGCGCAGGTGGTGCACGCCGGCCAGTTCGGTGCCGGGGATGTCCAGGCGGCGGGGCTCGGCGCCGGTGGCGAGCAGCAGCTTGTCGTAGCGGACCGTGGTGCCGTCCCCGAGGCGTACCGCCTTGGCGTCCCGGTCGATGGCCACGGCGGGCAGACCGAGGTGCAGCTCGACGTCCGCCTGGGCGTACCAGGCCGCCTCGTGCACGAAGACGCTCTCGCGCTCCTCCTTGCCGAGCAGATAGCCCTTGGACAGGGGAGGGCGTTCATAGGGGTGGTCGCGCTCGTCGCAGATGAGTATCACCCGGCCGGTGAATCCCTCGGCGCGCAGGGTTTCGGCCGCCTTCGCTCCGGCGAGCCCGCCTCCGACGATGACGAATGTCTGGTCCGCATCGACCACTTGGTGCCTCCTTACGCCCTGCCGCACCGCCTCGGCCGTCGCGTCCGCGTCGCCCTCGTGCCGTACGGCCCTGCCGCCCTGCCAGCCAGTTGCCCTTGCGAGCGTCCCGCACACGGCGTGCTGCGGGAAGAGGCAGGGCCTGTTCCTGACTCGATCACATCATGGGGCACTGACATCGCTGGTGCGGGTTCCTCCTGGTTCAGGGGCGCGTCCCGGTGAACCGGGCGTGCAGGGAGCGCGCGGACGCGTCGGTGAGCGCGGCGATCTGATCGACGATCACCCGCTTGCGGGCCTGCTCGTCGGGTGCCTCGTCGAACAAAGCCCGGAACTGCGGGTCCAGGCCCTGAGGGGCGCGGGCGGTGAGGGCCGCGGCCAGCTCGGCGATGATGACGCGCTGATCGGCGCGGAGCCGCTCCTGTTCGTCGCGCTGCATCACATAGCGGTCGGCGACGGCCTTCAACACGGCGCATTCCAGGCGGGTTTCGTGCGGTACGACGAGCTCGGCGGCGTAGCGCGTAAGGCGGCCGGTGCCGAAGGCGGCGCGGGTGGCGACCTCGGCGGCCAGGCAGAAGCGGCCGATCAGCTGGCTGGTGGCGTCCTTGAGGCGGGCCTGGGCGACGGCGGACCCGTCGTAGCCGTGCGGCCACCACTCCTGTTCCAGGAGTCGGTCCAGGGCCTCGGCGAGCTCCGCGGGGTCGGTGTCATCGGGCACGTACCGCCCGATCGCGACCGCGAAGACGTCCTGGCGCTCGGCCTCGGCGTGCAGGGCGTTGGGGTCGAGGTGGC
The DNA here is from genome assembly GCF_046540415.1 of Streptomyces sp. E11-3. Taxonomy (NCBI): domain Bacteria; kingdom Bacillati; phylum Actinomycetota; class Actinomycetes; order Kitasatosporales; family Streptomycetaceae; genus Streptomyces; species Streptomyces sp. E11-3. The sequence goes on from NZ_JAZGRL010000002.1 coordinate 1,929,055, forward strand.
CCGCGTGCAGTCCGTCCTCGACGTCGTGTACCGAGTACGCCACGTCGTCGGACCAGTCCATGACCTGGGCCTCGAAGCAGGTGCGGCCGGCCGGGGCGCCCTCGCGGACCCAGCCGAAGACCGGGAGGTCGTCCTCGTACACGCCGAACTTGGCTGATTTTGGGTCGGTGGGGTGCCCGCCGCGAGGCCATGGGTACTTGGTGGCGGCGTCCAGGGCGGCGCGGGTGAGGTTGAGGCCGACGCTGACCGCTTCGCCGGTGTCCGGGGAGCGGACGAAGCGCTTGGGTTCGATCCGGGTGAGCAGCCGCAGCGACTGGGCGTTGCCCTCGAAGCCGCCGCAGTCCTCGGCGAACTCGTTGAGCGCCTGCTCGCCGTTGTGCCCGAACGGGGGGTGGCCCATGTCGTGCGAGAGGCAGGAGGTCTCCACCAGGTCCGGGTCGCAGCCGAGTGCGGCGCCCAGCTCACGGCCCACCTGGGCGCACTCCAGGGAGTGGGTGAGCCGGGTGCGCGGGCTGGCGTCCCAGACGGGACTGCGAGTGCCGGGGGTGACGACCTGGGTCTTGCCTGCCAGGCGGCGCAGCGCGGCGGAGTGCAGCACCCGCGCGCGGTCGCGCTGGAAGGCGGTGCGGCCCGGACGTTTGTCGGGCTCGGCGGCCCAGCGCTCGATGGCCGCGTCGTCGTAGGACTTGTCGTGCGGGGTGCCGGTGGTGTCGTGCGTACCTTCCATGCACTGACACTAGACGGCAGCGGGGACAAACCGGATACGGGCGGGGTCCGGGCCGGTCCGGCAGATGTCGAAAAGAGGTCGGGAGGGAGTGGGAGAGGGTCGGGAGGAGTCAGGAGAGGGTGGGCGCGGGAGCGGTGGGCTGGGGTTGCGGGTGGCGGACGCCGCTGAGTGAGATCCGGCCGAGCTGGCTGCCGAGTTGGGCGGTGATCCGGGTCAGNGTGTGCGTGCCTGGGCACGCACACGGGCCGCGCCCTCCGCCGGTCGCGGTTGTCACCGATTGGGATGGTGGGTGAGCCAGTCGCCGCCCGGGATGGGGGTTCCAGTGGTCCGCAGGGTGCGGGCCACACGAGGGGACGCGACGTAGACCCAGGCGTGCACCGGTGCCCCGTCGGAGGCTCGGGTCACGTCCCTGGCGACCCGCTCGTACAGGTTGTCGGGGTCGCCGGGGCTGTGGTCCTCCAGGCGGTCGAGGGCCTGGAGGAGGGCGGGGTACGACGCGGGGAGCACGGTGAGCAGTTCGCCGTGCACCACAGCGCCGCTGCCGGGCTCCTCGACGGCGTACGGGTAGCCGGGTCCCTCGTACAGCACGACGTCCCGCAGTCGGCCCGGCTCGGCGGACGTCAGTCGGCCGCGCAGGAACAGCTCGTGATTGTGGGCGCCGGGGCGCAGGGTGCCGTAGACGAAGAAGGGAAGCCGTGTCACCGGGTGGTCTCCCGGACCACCCAGTCCAGGTAGGCCGCGCTGCCGCGCAGGACGGGGGTGGCGATGATCTCCGGGGTCTCGTAGTCGTGGGCCGCGGTGATCCACTCCTCGAGTTCGGGGTAACGCTCCGCTGTCGTCTTCAGCAGGACCTGCCACTCGTCGTCGGTCTCGATGTTGCCGTTCCAGCGGTAGACGGAGGTGACCGGTCCCGCGATCTGCGCACACGCGGCGAGCCGCGCGGCCACCGCCCCGCGGGCGATGGCCTCCGCCTTGTCCGCGGCGTCCGTCGTCGTGAGCACCGTCAGTACGGTGAACGCTGTCTGCATAGCCCGTCCTCTCAGCCGGTCGTCGCCCCGCGGCCGCTCGGCCGGGGTCCACCGTCGATTGTGGTGGACTCCCGACCGAGAACTCGGCTGAGGCCCCGGCCGAGATATCGGCTGAGATACCGGCTGAGATCTGGCCGAGATCCTGGACGGCGTCCGTCCGCAGAGGTCACGCCCCGTACGCCCGGACCGCCTTCGCGTCCCGCAGGGCCCGTGCCCACCAGCCGAGCTGGTCCAGCATCGTCTTGGCCGCCGCGTCGGCCTCGGCCGGGTCCCGGTGCCTGCCGCTGTCGTCGAAGTGCGCGCCCGCGTTGTGAAAGGAGACCGTGTCCCGGACCGTGACGGAGTGCAGCTCGGCGAAGACCTGCCGCAGCTGCTCCACCGCGCGCAGCCCTCCGGAGATTCCGCCGTACGAGACGAAGGCGACGGGCTTGGCCTGCCACTCGCCGCGGTGCCAGTCGATGACGTTCTTCAGTGCGGCCGGGAAGGAGTGGTTGTACTCGGGGGTGAGGACGACGAAGGCATCGGCGGCGGCGAGCTTCGGCGTGACCTCGCCGAGCGCGGTCGCCGCCTCCGGCGACTGGCGGAAGGAGGTGGGCAGCTCGGCCGCGGCCGCGTCGACCAGGTCCACCTCGAAGTCGGCACGTTCCCGCACCCGGGAGAGGAACCAGTCGGCGATGACCGGCCCGAAGCGGCCTTCGCGGTTGGAGCCGAGGATCACGGCCACCCGCAGCGGGGCGTCGGAGTGGGCAGGGGCAACGGTGGTGTGCTCAGCAGCTGTTGTCATGCCTTAAGGCTCATACCTCAACCTTTGTTGAAGTCAAGCTACGATGTCGGGCATGACGCGCCTCACACCTGACAGCAGGGAAGTCACCGTCGGGGAACTGGCCGAACGCAGCGGCGTCGCGGCCTCAGCCCTGCGCTTCTACGAGCGCGAAGGCCTGATCACCAGCCGCCGCACCTCGGGCAACCAGCGCCGCTACAGCCGCGAGACGCTGCGCCGGATCGCCTTCATCCGCACCTCGCAGCGGCTCGGCCTGCCCCTGGCCACCATCCGCGAGGTACTGGGCCTGCTCCCGGACGACCGCACCCCCACCCGCGAGGACTGGGCCCGGATCTCCGAGTGCTGGCGCGCCGACCTCGACTCCCGTATCCGCACCCTGCAGCGGCTGCGCGACAACCTCACCGACTGCATCGGCTGCGGCTGCCTGTCCCTGGACCGCTGCGCGCTGTCCAACCCGTACGACGAACTCGCGAGCCATGGACCGGGCCCGCGCCGCCTGATCGAGGACTGAGAGCGAGAGCGGAGGCCGGGCGGTGGAACCGCCGGTCACCCGTTCACAGCCCTAGCAGCCGCCCTTCGGATTCTTTCCGCCGACGCGCCGGTGACCTGCTGCGACGTTCCCGTCGGTACGTCAGGAACCGCTCGTTCGCCAGGTTTCTGACGCCTCATCGACAGGCGTGGTCGGGCGACGCCCGGTTTCCTCGGTAGCAAGGGCGCGACCGACTCAGCGGCACATGGGGGTGCCGCGGGCCACGCCCTGACGGAGGGAACACATGGGCACCGCCACCCGCCTGCTGACCGGTACCGCGCTCGCCGCCGCCTCGGCCTGGCTGGCCGCAGCCCCCGCTCTGGCGGCGGACCCGGCCGCCCTGGAGATCTATCCGCCGAGTGCGACACCGGGCAGCGAGGTGACGGCGAACACCACCGCGTGCGGCTCGGGCGGCACCGCCGCAGGCGACGCGAGCGCGGTCGGCGCGGGTGCGTTCAAGCTGGCGCCCAGTACGCACCAGGAGGACGCGATCGGGCAGTTCAAGGTCCCGACCTCGGCCTCCCCCGGCACGTACGCGATCCGTGCGAAGTGCACCAACGGCAAGGAGGTGTCGGGCGACCTGGTCGTCACCCTCACCTCCAGGGAACAGGTGACCCCGAAGGGGCATGTAAAGACAGGGGTCGGCGGCGCTCTGGGCCCCGACCCGCTGAAGACCGCGGCGGGTGTGGCGGCACTGGCCGTCGCCGCCGCGGGCGGTACCTGGCTCCTGCATCGCCGTGCGAGAGGCGACGGGATCTGACCGGACATCCTCCGCTGTCCACCGGTACCGCCAGCCCCGCCCCCTTCGCGTCCGCGGCCGCACGCGGCTCGAAGGGGGACGGGGACACGGGCGCCACACCCGAGGGGACCCCATGCACCCTGCGCACCTCACCCTCGCCCTCACCAAAAGGGCCGTCAGCGCGACCATAGGAGCCGTCACCGTCGCGGCCCTGTGCTCCGGCATCTGGCTGCTGCAGAACGGCGCGGCCCACGCACCCCCGCAGCCCTCAGCCGCCCAGGCAGCGGACCGCCCCACCGGCGGGTCGGTGGACCTGGACGCGGCCCCCGCACTGGCCCCGTCCCCGCCGACGCGGATACGTATCCCCGCCCTGCGGGTCGACGCCCCGCTGATGGGCCTCGGCCTCAACGCCGAAGGGGGCCTGAACGCGCCGCCCGCCGAACGCCCCTCGCTCGCCGGGTGGTACGAGGCGGGCACATCGCCTGGCGAGCGCGGCACCGCCGTCGTCGCCGGGCACGTCGACAACGCGCAGGGCCCCGCCGTCTTCTACTCGCTGGGCGCCACGAAGAAGGGCGACACCATCGAGGTGCCCCGCGAGGACGGCAGGACCGCGGTGTTCACCGTGGACGCCGTCGAGGTGTACGACAGCCGGGCCTTCCCGGACGAGAAGGTGTACGGCGCCGCGAACCGCCCCGAGCTACGGGTGATCACCTGCGGTGGCGGCTACTCGAAGAAGACCGGCTATCTGGGCAACGTGGTGGTCTTCGCCCACCTCACGGACACCGTCTGAGCCCTCGCAGCCCGCTCACCCCAGCCACTGCTCGTACGCCAGCTTCCCCACCAGCGACACGACGACCACCACCAGCACCCCGCGCACGAACCCGCTCCCCCGCTTGAGCGCCATCCGCGCCCCGGTCATGCCGCCCACCAGGTTGAACGCCGCCATCAGCGCCGCGAGCTGCCAGTACACCGTGCCCTTGTACGAGAACATCGCGAGGGCACCCAGATTGGTGCACACGTTGACGATCTTCGCGGTCGCCGATGCGTGCACCAGGTCCATGTGCAGCACGGCGGACAGCGTCAGCACCAGGAAGGTGCCGGTGCCGGGCCCGAAGAGCCCGTCGTAGAAGCCCATCCCCAGCCCCGCGAGGACGATCGCGGCGATCACCCGCTGCCGGGTGGGCGGCCCGGCGACGGCCGTGGAGCCGAAGGTCGGCTTCAGCATCACGAAGGCGAGCACCCCGAGCAGCACCACCATGATCATGGGGCGCAGTACGTCCTGACTGATCCCCGCGGCGAAGAACGCGCCGACCATCGAACCGGCGAGCGCCGCGAGACCGATGCGGACGGCGGTCCCCATCTCCAGGGTGGTCTTCCGCGCGAACGTCACGGCCGCGCCCGTGGTACCGACGATCGCCACCGCCTTGTTGGTGCCGAGCGCGTACGCGGGCGGGGTGCTGCCCGGCAGCCCCAGCAGCAGCGCGGGAAGCAGCAGCAGTCCCCCGCCGCCCACCACGGCGTCGATCCATCCGGCCGCCAGAGCGGCGAGGCACAGCACAACGACCATGGTCAGGGATATCTCGGGCATGATCGCGACACTACGAAGCCGATAGGTGTGCCGTCCATGAATCCCTGGAGCCTTGAGCGCCTTCTGAGGTTCCCGTCACCCAGAGTGCGGTTACGGGGCCGCTTGTGGCTCTGCGTCGCCGATGGTCGGCCGGTCGGGGGCGGGCGGCGCGGCCGGTTCCACCACGACGGTGAGCAGGGTCGCGGCGAGCGCACTCGCTCCGGCCAGCGAGGCGGCGAGCCTGCGGCGGGCTTGGCGCGTGGGGGTTTGGGTGGTCTGACGGCGAGGTCTGCGGTGTCTTCCCACGTTCAGTCTCAGCGTTCCGTCTCAGTGTTCCTTCTCAGAAGGCGAAGTTCTCGGTGTGGATACGTTCTTCGGGCACCCCGGCCCGTACGAGCCCGATGACCGCCGAACTCGCCATACCGGGCGGGCCGCAGAGGTAGACGTCGTGCTCGGCGAGGTCGGGCAGCAGGTTGCGCAGCGCCTGGGGGGCGAGCGGGTCGAAGGCGGCGTCGGAGGGGCCGAGCAGATAGTGCAGCCCGGCCCGCCTGGCACGCGCGATCGCCTCCAACTCCGTACGCAGGACCAACTGCTCCGCCGAACTCGCCCGGTACAGCAGCGTGATGTCCCCCGGCCCGCCGGGCAGCGTCTCGAAGAGCGCGCGCATCGGGGTGATGCCGACGCCGCCCGCGAGCAGCAGCACCTTGCGCCGGGTGCGCCGGTGGGCGGTCAGCGCCCCGAAGGGTCCGGTGGCCAGTACCCGGGTGCCGGGTCTGAGACGCCGGACGCGGCGGGTGTGGTCGCCGATGGCCTTGACGGTGATGCGCAGCGTGTCGTCGCGCACCGGCGCGGAGAGCGAGAAGGGCAGCGCCGAGTGCCAGAGCCCGCGCCGCAGGAACCGCCAGCGGAAGAACTGCCCTGGTTCGGCGCACAGTTGGTCGAGCCCGCTGCCCCGCATCACCACGGAGACGACATCCGGCCCCTCCCTGCGCACCTCCAGCACCCGCAGGCTGTGCCGCAGTGCCTGCCGCACCGGCACCACCACGCGGTACCAGACCAGGAGTACCGCGACCCCGGTGTGCAGCAGCGCCCATACCCACACCGCCGCCACGCTGCCCGCGATGTCGGGCCCGACCAGCTGATGCGCGAAGGCCAGCGCGGCCCCGGCGTAGGTGAGCAGATGGACGCCCCGCCAGGTCCCGTACGAGACCCGGCACCGCACCGCACGCGCCGACGTGACGCCCACCGCCGCCAGCAGTGCGGTGCCGAGTGCGGCGGCCGCGAGCCCTGGGTAACCGAGCAGATCAGCCGTGGCGGACACCAGGTCGATGTCACGGTGTACGGCGTACCCGCACAGCGCGAGCCCCGCGTGCGCGGCGCACAGCGACAGCACCCATCGCCCGCCTGCCGCATGCCACCGCGCCAGCCGGTCCGCCCCGACCCCGTGCTCCAGCGCGGGCACCCGAGCCATCAGCAGCAGCATCGCCAGCACCCCGTACCCGGCCAGCAGCCCGGTCAGGTGCGCTCCGGTCGCGAACAGCGCGTCCAGCCGCGCCGACACCTCGACCTGCACCGCCCACAGCCCGACCACCGCGCTGGCCCCACCGACGAGCCCGCCCCGCAGCACCTTCGGGGCGGCCCGGAGCGGCGGGACGGGGGTGGGGTGGGTCGCCTGGGTCATCACGACGCCGAAGATAGGGGCTGTGCGACCGGGAAAATGGCTGGTCAGGGGCGTATGACTGATCCTTAAGGTTGCTTTGAGCATCCCCTCACCACCGATTAAGCCTCGGGCATCAACAGAGATCTTGACCGATCGTTCCAGTTCGCCCTAGAGTCATCTCCGTGGCCAGGACCAAGGAATTCGACCCGGACGCCGCGCTGCAGTCGGCTCTCGAGCTGTTCTGGCGGCGCGGTTACGAAGCGACGTCGATGGCGGACCTCGTGGAGCACCTCGGCATCGGGCGCGCCAGCCTGTACGCGACGTTCGGGAACAAGCGCGAGCTGTACCTGAAGGCCATGGACCGGTATACGCAGACCCTCGACCCGATCCTGCTGGACGAGCTCTCCCAGCCGGGACCGGTACTGCCCGCCGTGCGCGCGGTGGTGCGCCGGTTCGCCGCCGAGGCCAGCGCCGACGAGGTGCGCCTGAACGGCTGCTTCGTCACCAACACCGCGGCCGAACTGGCCCCGCACGACCCCGCCGCGGCCCGCCGCGTCGAGATCGGCTGGGACCACCTGGAGACCCCGCTGCGCGCCGCGCTGGTACGGGCCCAGGCACAGGGCGAGCTCTCCCGGGTCCGGGACCCGCTCGCCCTGGCGCGGATGCTGCTGGTGCTGCTGCAGGGGATCCGGGTGGTCGGCAAGGCGTCGGGGGACCCGGCGCGGGTGCGGGACGCCGCGGAGCAGGCACTGCTCCTGCTGGACTGACGAGAGGCCGGAAGCGCTATGACGCATGCGCTTCTTCCTCATGCCCAAATAATGGAATGAACGGTCAAGAATTAGGGGGAATCATGGCCACCAGCCAGGAGACAGCGCCACCCGGCACCCGGATATCCGGGCCACCCTGGTCACCCACCGCCGCGTTCGCCCTGCTCGGCACCGTGCAGGTCACGCTGATCTTCACGCTCGCCGCGCTCGCCGTGCCGCTCCCCCGCATCGGGCGCGAATTCGGCCTCGGCCGCGGCGACCTGATCCTGCTCAGCGCCGCGTACGGGCTGACCTTCGCCGGGCTGCTGCTGCTCGGCGGGCGGATCGCCGACCGGTACGGCGGGCGCCGGGCGTTCGCCGTCGGGCTGCTGCTCTTCGGGGCCGCGTCGGCCGCCGCACCGCTCGCCCCGTCGTACGCGGCGCTACTCGGGGCCCGTTTCGCGCAGGGGGTGGGCGCCGCGCTGGTCGCGCCCGGTGCGATGGCGGTGCTGCGGACGGTCTTCCCGTCCCCGGCCGCCTACGGAAAGGCCATGGCCACCTGGGGCGGGCTGTCCGTACTCGGGGCCACCGCGGGCAATCTGCTCTCCGGGGTGATCTCGGCGCTGTGGTCCTGGCGGCTGGCCTTCGCGGTGCCGCTGGCGGTGGCGGCGCTCGCGCTGGCCCTCGCGCCCCGGCTGCTGCCGCCGACCGCGCCCGGCGCCGGGCGCGAGCTGGATCTGCGCGGGGCCGTACTGGTCACCGGCGGGATCACGGCGGCCAGTTACGGGCTCGTCGCGACCGACGCGTACGCCTGGAGTTCGGCCCGGGTGCTGGTTCCGCTGGGCGTCGGGGTCGCGCTGGTCGCCGCGTTCCTCCGCGTCGAACGGCGGGTGGCCGACCCGCTGCTGCCGCCCCGGTTCGCGCGCGAGCCGCGGCGCGCGCTCGGCCTGGCCGCCACCGGGCTCACCGCCGCGGGTACCGCCGGCGTCTTCGTCCTGTTCTCTCTGTATCTGCAGGACGAGCGCGGCTGGTCGACGCTGCAGACGTCGGCCGCGTTCGTACCGTTCGCCGTCGCGCTGCTCGGCTCGGGGCGGGCGGCGGGTCCGCTGATCGGGCGATACGGGGCACCGACCGTGACCGGGGTCGGGCTCGCCGTCGGGGCGGCCGGGCTCGCACTGCTGGCGGCGTTCGGATTCTCGTCCCACCTCCCGTTCCCTTATGCGTACGGCCTGTTGCCCGGTCTGGTGCTACTGGCCGCTGGCGGCGCCCTCTCCTTCGCGGGGTCCGCCGTGCTCGCCACGTCGGATGTCGCGCCATCGGACGCGGGGCTCGCGGGCGGCGTACTCAACACCGCCATGGAGCTCGGCGCGACGGTGCTGTTCGCGGCGCTGATCGCGCTGGGCGACGACGCGGCGAGCCTCACGGCCGCGGCGGCGCTCTTCGCGGCGCTGGCAGCGACGGCCCTGCGCTTCCGCACCCGCCGCTGACCTACCCGTACGTACGACCCATCCGACAGCTCACCCACCAGCTCACTCAACAGCTCACTCAACAGCTCATCCAACACAAGGAGTTCACCATGTCCCGTACCCGTTTCTCCGGCAAGACCGTCCTCGTCACCGGCGCCGGTTCCGGCCTCGGCCGCGCCATCGCGCTCGCCTTCGGCGCCGAGGGCGCCCGTGTCGTCGTCGCCGGGCGCACCGAGGGCCCGCTCAAGGAGACCGCCGCGCTCATCGAGGAGCAGGGCGGCACCGCCGCCTTCGTCACCGCCGACGTCTCCCGCGCCGCCGATGTGCGGGCCCTGGTCCGCACGGCCGTCGACCGGTTCGGCGCGCTCGACGTCGCCGTCAACAACGCCGGAGTCCTGCGCGGTGCCGGGCAGCCGATCGCCGAGGTCGCCGAGGCCGACTGGCAGACGCTGTTCGACATCAACGTGACCGGCGTCCTGCTCGCCCTCCAGGCCGAGGTCGCCCAGATGCGCACCCAGCCCGGCGGCGGCGCGATCGTCAACGTCTCCTCCAACCTCGGTGCGCACAAGCAGATCCCGGGCGTCACCGCGTACGCCGCGTCCAAGGCGGCCGTCTCCGCCCTGACCCGCGGCGCCGCCCTCGACCACATCGCCGACGGGGTACGCATCAACGCCGTGAGCCCCGGCGCCTCCGCCACCACGATGTCGCTGCTGCCCGGCGAGACGGAGGAGCAGCGTGCGGCGCGTATGCGGGAGCAGTCGCCGCTGGGGCGGGTCTCGACGACCGACGAGGTCGCGGCGGCCGTGCTCTATCTCGCCTCGCCTGAGGCCGGTTCGGTCGTCGGCACGGACCTGGTCATCGACGGAGGCGCCGCCGCCTGACGCAGAGGCGAGACCGAGAAGCGAGACTTAGCGGCGAGACTCAGGGGCGAGACTCAGGGGCGAGACTTGGGGGTCTTACCCTGGAGTAACCAGGCATCATCCGAAGTCTCTCCAGAGGAGTTCCGCTATGACGGGCTGGCACGCGAGCGACATCCCCGACCAGAGCGGCCGCACCGCGGTGGTCACCGGCGCCAACAGCGGCATCGGCTATGTCACGGCACGCGAGCTGGCCCGTCGTGGCGCCAGGGTGCTGCTCGCCTGCCGCAGCGAAGCCCGCGGCAAGGAGGCGGAGTCCCGGATCAGCTCCGAAGTGCCGGGCGCGGCGGTGGAGTTCGTGCCACTCGACCTCGGCGACCTGTCCTCTGTACGGGAGTTCGCGGCGGCCTACCCGGGCGAGCGGCTTGACCTGCTGATCAACAACGCGGGCGTGATGGCCCTGCCGTACACGACGACGGCGGACGGCTTCGAGACGCAGTTCGGCGTGAACCACCTCGGGCACTTCGCCCTGACCGGACTGCTGCTGCCGAAGCTCATGGACACGCCGGGGGCCCGCGTGATCACCGTCTCCAGCGGATTCCACGCCCTGTCGAACATCGACATCGGCGATCTGAACAGCGAGCGCGGGTACCGCCGTTGGATCGCCTACGGCCGCTCCAAGACCGCCAACCTGCTCTTCGTCCACGAACTGGCGCGCAGCCTGAAGGCCGCCGGCTCCGGAGTCGTCGCGGCCGCCGCGCACCCCGGCTACGCCAGCACCAACCTGCAGACGGCCGGGGTGCGGATGGAGGGCCGCCGCCGCGCCGAGCGGGTCGTCGAGCTCGGCAACAGGGTCATGGCCCAGTCCGCCGAGATGGGCGCCCTGCCCACCCTGTACGCGGCTACCGCACCCCGCGTACGCCCGGACTCCTTCACCGGGCCGAAGCTGCTGGGCTGGCGTGGGGCGCCCGCGAGGTCCTGGCGGGCGAGGTGGACGCTGGACGATGTCGCGGGGGAACGGCTGTGGGTGGCGAGCGAGCAGCTGACGGGGGTCACGTACGACGCGCTCAAGGGGTAGGGGCCTGCGGGACTCACGAGCCCGCGAGACCCACGGGCTCACGAGCTCACGAGCTCGCGGGGACCGGCTTCCTCCGCCCGACTTCCCCCGCCCGGCGCCCGCCACCCTCACGCCACAGCTTGTCCATGCTCAGTCAACTTGGCACTCTTAGGTTCCGGAATCGCGCGACCCCGTCGCCGTACCGGCCGCGGGGCGGTCACCACCCCCTGGAGTGACAAGTGGAACGTCGAACCTTCCTGCGCGGCGCGGTCATCGGCGGCTCGGCCGCCGCGCTCGGCGGCACCCTGTGGCGCGGCGCGGCCTACGCGGACCCCGCCCAGCCCGGCGCCGGGCCCTACGGCGCGCTCGGTCCCGCCGACGCCAACGGCATCCGGCTGCCCCAGGGATTCAGCAGCCGGATGATCGCCAGGTCCGGCGAGAAGGTCACCGGCACCGACTACACCTGGCACAACGCCCCCGATGGCGGCGCCTGTTACGCGGACGGCGAGGGCTGGATCTACGTATCCAACTCGGAGATCAGCCCCGGCGGCGGCGCGGGCGCCGTGAAGTTCTCCGCGGCGGGCGCCGTCACGGGCGCGTACCGCATCCTGGCGGACACCCGCGTCAACTGCGCGGGCGGCAAGACCCCGTGGAACACCTGGCTCTCCTGCGAGGAGGTGGACCGCGGCTATGTCTACGAGACCGACCCGTGGGGGGTCGACGCCGCGGTGCGCCGGGACGCGATGGGACGGTTCAAGCACGAGGCGGCCGCCGCCGACCCCGTACGGAAGACGATCTACCTCACCGAGGACGTCAGCGACGGCTGCTTCTACCGCTTCACGCCCACCACTTGGGGCGACCTGTCGGCCGGACGCCTTGAGGTCCTGACCGAGACCACCAAGGGCAAGGGCAAGAACAAGACCACGGTGATCGGCTGGGCCGAGGTGCCCGACCCCAGCGGGGCATCCGGCTCGACCCGCACCCAGGTCCGTACCGCCAAGCACTTCAGCGGCGGCGAGGGCTGTCACTACGCGGACGACACCTGCTGGTTCACGACCAAGGGCGACAACCGTGTCTGGCAGTACAACGCGGGCCCCGGAACCCTCGAACTCGCCTATGACGCCTCGCAGGTGAACGGCACCGCGCCGCTCACCGGGGTGGACAACATCACCGGCTCGGCCTCGGGCGACCTGTTCGTCGCCGAGGACGGCGGAAACATGGAGATCTGTCTGATCACCCCGGACGAGGTGGTCGCGCCCTTCCTCCGCATCACCGGCCAGTCCAACTCGGAGATCACCGGGCCCGCCTTCTCACCCGACGGCACCCGGCTGTACTTCTCCAGCCAGCGCGGCACCAGCGGCAGCTCGTCGGGCGGTATCACCTACGAGGTGACGGGCCCGTTCCGGGGCTGACTCCGCTCACTGCCCAGCAGCGCGGCCCCCAGCGGCGGGGGCGGGGGGAGCGGCGTCAGCGTGTGCAGCACGCTGACGCCGTCCCGGACCGTGACGAGCAGCCCCGCCTCCCGCAGCACCGTCGCGTGCTGGCTGGCCGACGCCGGGGAGACTCCGACGCGGCGGGCCAGTTCGCCGGTGGTGCAGCCGCCGTCCACGGACGCCAGCACCGTCGAGCGGGTGCGGCCGATGAGCCGCTCCAGCGGCCCGGCGCCCAGCGGCGTGCGCAGGGCGGCGGTCCTGCGCACCGGGTAGACCAGCACTGGCGGCAGCGTCGGGTCGACCAGCGTGACCGGGCGTAGCGCGCAGAAGTACGAGGGCACCAGGACCAGACCGCGCCCGCCGAGCCGCAGCTCCCGCGCCACGGGGTAGTCCGCCTCCAGCACCGGTGGCCGCCAGCGCAGCGCGGGCCGCAGCGCCGCCAACAGGCCTTCGGTGCCGCCGTCGAGCAGGGCGCGGGCGCACAGGGCACGGTCGGCGTCGACCTGGGCCCGGATGCGGTCCCAGTACGGGGCGACGGCGGCGGCGTGGTAGTCGCGCAGCGACTCGGCGAGCAGCCCGACCGCCTCGCGGTCACCGTCGGCGAGCGGGCGCAGCCAGTCGGGCGGGCCGCCCCGGTCTCCGTTCAGCAGCCGGATCTCGCGGGCCAGCCGGGTGTTCGGCGTGGTGCTGACCTGGTCGAGCGCGTCCTCGATGCCGCGCTGCGGTCCGGTGGGCGTGAGGAGGTCCGGGAAGTCCCCGCTGAGCGGTACGAGCGCACTGAGCACCCCGGCCGCGCGCCGCCCGCGCTCGGGCTGCGCGGTCAGTCGGCGGCGGGCACCGGCCCGCCAGCCGTCGAGATCCGCGGCCGCGGTGCGGTCCCGCATCCGGTGCAGGCTGAGCACCGTCTCCCACAGGAGGTGCGGACGGTCCACGACGCGTACCCGCGCGAGGTCGTCCGCCGTGAAGTGAATACGCAGCACCCTGACCCGTCCTCCCAGCTATTCGGCCTCCGCTGAAAAGCCTGGCGGTTCCTTGTCGCCCCCCGTCAGCATGATGGCAGCACGGCACGTACGGGGGTACGGGGGGAAACAAGGTGGGCACTGCGCTATGCGGTTCAGGGCGCACCGGGCCGATCGGCGTGTGCGTGGCAGTGATCACGGCGGCCCTGGTGAGCTGCGGTTCCACGGGGGGAGAGCCTGGCGCCAGGGCCGCCGCGACACGTTTCGCGGCGGCCGGTGAGTCGGCCGAACCGACGACTCGGGAGCGCGAAACACTGCGGTACGCGGAGGAATTGTTCACATCGGCATGCCTCAAAGGAAAAGGATTCAACTATTCCGTGAGCGCTCCAGGTGACACCCCGGTGCCGCCGCCCGAATTCCCGTACGGAATAGCCGATCTGGCCTGGGCCCGCGCCCACGGTTTCGGCTCCGCCCAGCGCCGGCTGGCCGACGCGGCCGCCCGCGAGGACCCCAACCGCCACTACCGGCACTGGCTCCCCGAGTCCACCCGCCGCGCCTACGACACCGCGCTCACCGGCTGCGTCACCGACGCCCGGCGCGCGCTCTACGGCGACCTTGAGCGGCGGCGGCGTACCACCGCGACCCTGGCCACACTGAAGAAGGCGTACCGCGCGAAGGTGTACGCGCACCGGGACTACCGCGCGGCCCTGGACGCCTGGTCGGCCTGTATGCGCGAGCGCGGCCACCAGGTCACCGACCCCGCGGTGCTCGCCGCGTACGCCCGCCGCTCACCGGCACCCGAGCGGCGCACCGCCGTGGCCAGCGCCGAGTGCGTCCGCGGTACGGGTCTGGCCCGCACCGGCCACCGCCTGGAGGCGACACTGCGGGCGCAGGCCTACGCCACGCACCCCGCGGACGTCACCGACCACGCCGCGCGCACCGAGTACGCCCTGTCCCGCGCACGGCGCACGATCGCCCGACTCGGCTAGGAGCGTGAGTCAGTAACGTGCAAGCGACTGGTTGGCCGTGGCGTGATCGATGGGATCGGTAGCGGTCGGCTTGCGGGCGCTTGTGAGGCCGTGCTCGGCGTCCTGTTCGTCGGGTGTTCGGCTTGGCAGGGGCCGGGAGGCCGGGCCGGTCAGCCGGCCAGGGCGGCGAGTCCGGTGGTTCCGGTGTGTCGGAAGATCTTGCGGAGGTTGTGGCAGGCGCTGAGTAGTCGCCACTCGCCGCGGGCTCCGTCCTCGCCGCGCAGGCGGAGTTGGCGGCCGTTCTGGCAGGTCATGATCTGTCCGAAGACGGGTTCGACGATGGCTTTGCGGCGGCGGTAGGCGGCCCGTCCGGGCTTGGTCCGCAGCTTGCGGGCCATGCGTTCCTTCAGGGTGGCGTTCGCCGGGATGCGTCCGCGTGGTGCGGGTGGGACCTGCTCGTCGTGGGCGAGGCGGCCGGTGGCCATGAACGTGTCGGTGCCGCGGGACAGTTGGCGTTCTCTCGCGGCTTCGAGGTTGGTCTCGGAGCAGTATCCGGCGTCGACCAGGGCCTGCTTGGGGTGGACGCCGGTGTTCGCCGCGGACTGGTCGAGCATGGTGGTGTAGTTCAGCGCGTCGGAGGCGTTGGCCGTCACGTCGGCGGCGGTGAGGACCTGGTGTTCCTCGTCGACGACGGCCTGGGCGTTGTAGGCCTGGATGTAGGCGCCTTTGCCGTTCTTCATGATCCGTGAGTCGGGGTCGGTGAAGTTGGCCTGGGCCTTGGGCTTGGGGCGGGCCCCGGCGGCGGCCTTGTCGCCGGCGTCGGCGACGGCCTGCTCGTCGTCGGTGCCCGCGCGCTCCTGGCGGCGGCGTTCCTTGTCCTGGGAGTGGGCGCGGGCCTTGTCGGCGGCTTCGGCCTCGATCTGCGCTCGGGCGGCCTGCAGTTTGGCCAGGCGCTTCTCGCGGCGGTCGGGTTCGGCGGGCAGGTCGGTCTCCTTGCCGTCGACACCGAAGGTCTGGTCCTCGGCCGCGTCGGTGGCCTCGGCGTCGGCCAGCAGGGCGGCGGCCCTGGCCTCGATGGCGGCGATCTCGGCCTCGACGCGTTCTTCCTTGTCGATCAGGCGGCCGTAGCTCATGGCCTTGTGCTTGGAGGCGCCTGCTTGGAGTTTCGTGCCGTCCAGGGCGACGCGGCCCATCTTGACCATGCCGAGCCTGGTCGCCAGGTGCAGGGACTGGGTGAACAGGTCGGCGAGTGCCTGAAGGTGGCGGCGGCGGAACCGCGATATCGACCGGAAGTCCGGGGCCTGGTCGGCGGCCAGACAGCGGAACGCGATGTCGTCGGCGCACCTGCGCTCGATCGCCCGCGAGGAGCGGACCCCGGTGGTGTAGCCGTAGATCAGCAACCGCACCATCAGCCGGGGATCATAGGGCGGGTAGCCGCGCTTCTCGGTGTAGTCGGCCCGGATCGCCGTCAGGTCCAGGACGTCGTCGACCAGGTCGGCGACGAACCGGGCGAGGTGGTCCTGGGGCAGCCAGTCGTCCAGCGACGGGGCAGCAGCAGGACCTGGTGCGGGTCGAACGCCCGGAACCGCTTGTCCACCGCCGCCGGACGACCCAGCGGCTGCCTCTTCTCGACCGGCTCGACCTCGAACAGCCCATCCCCACCACGCATACCGTCATCATCCCGCACGAATGATCACGAAATTCGGGCGGGTTGCCACCAGGCGATACCAGCTCAGACAGCTGCTGGCCGGAGCTGATGCGGCATGTTCCAGCCCTCGGCGAGTTTCGACGGATGCACGTTGTGTCCACCACCGAAGAACTCGCAGAACTTCATGATGAGCGGATCCCATCCGAGCGGGTCCACGTAGTGCGTCCCCGGGATGACCAGGTCTTCCTCGACGTGGGCACGAAGGACCTCGACCTGGAAGGCAGTGGCATGAGGAGCGGGACTGCCGAAGGGGTGAGTCGAGACGACCCTGCATTCCAGCTGGACCGGACATTCCGCGACCCGGGGCGCCCGGACCAGCTCCGATGCCTGCTCGGTCAGCTGTGCCGCCGAGAACTTGTCCGGCTCGTATCGGTAACCCTGCGCCGCCTTGTGGTCCGGCACGGCCGATTTCCCGGTGGTGAGCGCGATCCGGTCAACGGCGTCGACCATCGCCGATGACGGCAGGTTGAGCACGCACTCGCGTTCGCGCAACAGGTTCGCCGTCGTCTGGCCGCTGTTGCCGAGACCGAGCATGCAGGACTGACCCAGCCACCAGGCGGAGGACATCGGCGCGAGATTCGAAGTGCCGTCCTTGTTAAGCGAGCTGATCAGCACCACCGGAGTCCCGAAGTACAACACCTTGAGCCCGGGGACCACGTGCATTCGTTCGCCTTTCGTGGGATGCAACCTGAGGAGACTCGCCATGCGGTGCACGAGCCGTCGCCGACTCTCCCCGAGGCGCGCGCAGGCTGCTGGCGGCAATCGGACGTTGCGTTCTGGCAGGTCGGATCGATCACCTCGACTACGGACACCCAGCCGATTGCCCGTTACTGAGACACGCTCCTAGGGCGTGACAGAGGGGGCACCCCCGGGCACGTAGGGGCGCCCGCGGCGGATCTTCCGGGCCCGGCACTGTCCCTCCCGGTGCAGGAGGCAGCTGCCGCAAGCGGTAAGCGGCACCTGGTCGTCGCCGCGGTGCCCGATGGCCGCGACGAACCGGTGCGAGCGGCACATGAAGCACTCTCCGGACCGCCAGGGATAGCGGGCCAGGATCTCGGGCGGGGTGATCCGGTAGCTCGCGGTGCGGGATGCTGCGGTGTCCGGCAGCCAGGCGGGGCGCTCGGGCGGGATGCCGGCGCCCGGCGTGCTGCTGGTCAACTTCGTTCCTGCGCTTCTCGTTCAAGGGGCCGCCCGCCGTCCTCGGGAGGAAACGGCGGGCGGCCGGTCGATGGCCGCGGCTACTCGGCGCTGCCGGGCCAGGCAGTGGTGTCGAGTCGGTCCGCGTACGCGCGCACGTCATCGAGCTGCACGGCCAGGGCGTCGACCAGGGCGTGCCACCGAGACGGAACGCGCCCTCGATACCGCCGAGTCCGCGCTCGCCGAGACCGGTGGGACGCCATCGCCCGACTGGGTGGCGTGGGTTGACCGGGACGAGCTGCGCATCATGAGCGGTCGGTGTTGGACGGAACTGCGCCGCCCCCTTCGTGCGGTTCCTGCCCTGGAGGCCGCGCTCGCCGGGTACGACGACACCCACGCACGGGATAAGAGCCTCTATCTCTCCTGGCTGGCCGAGTCCTACCTGGACGCGGGCGAAGTCGAGCAGGCCGCCGCCGTCACCAGCCGCGCCCTGGACCTCGCCACCGGGGTGGCGTCCGTCCGCCCAAGGCGGCGCCTGGCCCCGGTGCTGGGACGCCTCGGTGGCTATCGCGCGGTGCCCGCGGTCGCCGGAGTCCTCGAGAGGGCACGTGCCTGACGCGTTACCCCGTCGAGTCGGGCGCCGTGGTCGTGGCCACCCACCGGAGGTACGCCTCCGACCCCGCCACGATCGGCACCGCCGAGACCTCCGGGTTCGTCCACGGATGATGTTTCAACAGGTGCGACTCCACATGCCCGTACCGCTCGGCGCTGGTCTTCAACAGGAGCTGCCACTCCTCGCCCGTACCGAACTCACCCTTGTGCCAAAAGGCGGAGACGACGGGGCCGATGATCTGTGCCCCGGCCACAAGTCGGCTCATCACCACCGACCGAGCCAGCTCCACCGCCTGCTCCTGGGTCTCCGTCGCTGTGGACACCTGAAGGTGGTCAGCCATGCCCGCGACCCTATCGCCGGAGCATGACCACCGGAATGCCACCTGGCACCCAGGGCACGAGGAGGGGGGCACCCCCGCACAGGGTGCCCCCTCTCTGTGGACCGGGGCCGTCACCGATCGGTGAGGGTCGGGGACCAGCGACGGCCCCGGAGTTCAGTGGGTCGGACGGATCAGGCAGGTCAGCGGCTGTCGCTGCCCTTCGCCTCGGCGGCCGCGCGGCCCGCCTCCAGGCGCGCCACCGGAATCCGGAACGGCGAGCAGGAGACGTAGTCGAGCCCCACCTCGTGGAAGAAGTGCACCGACTCCGGGTCGCCGCCGTGCTCACCGCAGACACCGAGCTTGAGGTCGGGGCGGGTCGCCCGGCCGTCCCGTACGGCGTTGCGGACCAGCGAGCCGACGCCGTCCTTGTCGATGGTCTCGAACGGCGAGACCCCGAAGATGCCCTTCTCCAGGTACGCGGTGAAGAACGAGGCCTCCACGTCGTCGCGGCTGAAGCCCCACACCGTCTGGGTCAGGTCGTTGGTGCCGAAGGAGAAGAACTCCGCGGCCTCGGCGATCTGTCCGGCGGTCAGCGCGGCGCGCGGCAGCTCGATCATGGTGCCGAGCGCCAGCTTGAGGTCGACGCCGGTGGCCTGCTGGACCTCGGCGATGACCTGCTCGGCCTCGTCCCGGACGATCTCCAGCTCCTGGACCGTGCCGACCAGCGGAATCATGATCTCGGCGCGCGGGTCGCCCTTGGCGTTGGCCCGCTCGGCCGCGGCCTCGGCGATCGCCCGTACCTGCATGGTGAACAGGCCGGGGATGACCAGGCCGAGGCGGACACCACGCAGACCCAGCATCGGGTTCTGCTCGTGCAGCCGGTGCACGGCCTGGAGGAGGCGCAGGTCGTTCTCGTTGGGGTCCCGGCGGGACTCGGCGAGCGCGACCCGTACCGACAGCTCGGTGATGTCGGGCAGGAACTCGTGCAGCGGCGGGTCGAGCAGCCGTACGGTGACGGGCAGTCCGTCCATCGCCTCGAAGAGCTCGACGAAGTCCTTCTTCTGCAGCGGAAGCAGGGCCTTCAGGGCCTCTTCGCGCTCGTCCTCGGTGTCGGCGAGGATCAGCTTCTCGACCATCTCGCGGCGCTCGCCGAGGAACATGTGCTCGGTGCGGCACAGGCCGATGCCCTGGGCCCCGAACCGGCGGGCGCGCAGCGCGTCCTCGGCGTTGTCGGCGTTGGCCCGTACCCGCAGGCGGCGTACTCGGTCCGCGTACGCCATGATCCGGTGCACGGCCTGGACCAGCTCGTTGGCGTCGTCGGCGCCCGCGTGCATCCGGCCCTCGAAGTACTCGACGACCGGCGACGGTACGACCGGGACCTCACCGGCGTACACCTTGCCGGAGGAGCCGTCGATCGAGACGGTGTCGCCCTCTTCGACGACGATCCCGTCGTGGGTGGTCATCCGGCGCCGCTTGGTGTCGACTTCGAGGTCCTCGGCGCCGCAGACACAGGTCTTGCCCATGCCGCGCGCCACGACCGCGGCGTGCGAGGTCTTGCCGCCGCGCGAGGTGAGGATGCCCTCGGCGGCGATCATGCCGTCCAGGTCGTCGGGGTTGGTCTCGCGGCGGATCAGGATGACCTTCTCGCCCGAGCGCGACCACTTGATGGCGGTGTACGAGTCGAAGACCGCCTTGCCCACGGCGGCGCCCGGCGACGCGGCGATACCGCGGCCGATCTTCTCGACCTTGGCGGTGTCGTCGAAGCGCGGGAACATCAGCTGCGCCAGCTGCGCGCCGTTGACGCGCTGCAGCGCCTCGGCCTCGTCGATCAGGCCCTGGTCAACGAGCTGGGTGGCGATGCGGAAGGCGGCGGCCGCGGTGCGCTTGCCGACGCGGGTCTGCAGCATCCACAGCTGACCGCGCTCGATGGTGAACTCGATGTCGCACAGGTCCTTGTAGTGCGTCTCGAGCGTCTCCATGATCTGCATCAGCTCGGTGTACGACTTCTTGTCGATGCCCTCGAGGTCGGCGAGCGGCACCGTGTTGCGGATACCGGCGACGACGTCCTCGCCCTGGGCGTTCTGCAGGTAGTCGCCGTAGACGCCCTGCTGGCCGCTGGCCGGGTCACGGGTGAAGGCGACACCGGTGCCGGAGTCGGGGCCGAGGTTGCCGAAGACCATGGAGCAGATGTTGACGGCCGTGCCGAGGTCGCCGGGGATGCGCTCCTGGCGGCGGTAGAGCTTGGCACGGTCGGTGTTCCACGAGTCGAAGACGGAGCGGATCGCCAGGTCGAGCTGCTCGCGCGGCTCCTGCGGGAAGTCCCGTCCGGCCTGCTGCGAGACGATCTTCTTGAACTGCTTGACCAGCTTCTTGAGGTCGGCGGCCGCGAGGTCGATGTCGCTGGTGACCTTCTTGGCGTGCTTGGCGTCTTCGAGGGCCTCCTCGAAGAGGTCGCCGTCCACGCCGAGCACCGTCTTGCCGAACATCTGGATGAGGCGACGGTACGAGTCCCAGGCGAAGCGCTCGTCGCCGGACTGCTTGGTCAGCCCGACCACCGACTTGTCGGAGAGGCCGATGTTCAAAACGGTGTCCATCATGCCCGGCATCGAGAACTTCGCACCGGAGCGTACGGATACCAGCAGCGGGTCGCCCGCCTGGCCGAGCTTCTTGCCCATCTTCTGCTCAAGAGCGTCCAGATGAGCGCTCACCTCGTCCCGCAGGGCCGCGGGCTCCTCGCCGCTGGCGAGGTACTCCTTGCAGGCCTCGGTGGTGATGGTGAAGCCGGGAGGCACCGGGAGACCCAGGTTGGTCATCTCGGCGAGGTTCGCGCCCTTACCGCCGAGGAGGTCCTTGAGGTCGCGGTTGCCCTCGGTGAAGTCGTAGACGAACTTCACTGCGTGGCGATCTTTGTTTTCCGACACGGGTCTCGACTCCTCGAGGACTCGGTGGCTGCCCTGACGGCGAGGAATCTACCCAGATCGAAGGCGTCTGGGTACGGCCACTTGTGGGTCATGCGGCCGTAACCACCCGTCCGCCAGCAGATCGAAAGTGACTGCACGGTAATGAGAACCTGCATCCTGCCTTCATTACCTGAAGAGTCAACCCTCGTAGACCTGGGGTTTTGCTCAAATGAGCGGCATGAACTCACATGTGAATTCACTTCTTGAACACAAAAGGGGTGGCACCGGGTGCCACCCCTTGAGGAAGTACAGCCACCCCAATACCGCTCATCTGAGCGAGACCCCTATCAGGGGTGGCGAGAATCACGCTGTTTGAAGCGGCGGGATTTCACCATCCGGACCGCCGCGCGGACCGACACACGCCGGTCACCCCCGCGTCACACACCCAGCGCCGCGAGCCGCTCCTCCGCCCGCTCCGGCGCGTAGAGGTGCTCCACGACCATCGCACCCGCTCCGACCAGCGCGGACCGCTCGCCGAGCCGCCCGGTGACCACCTCCAGATGAGCGGTGGAGCGCGGCAGGGCCCGCTGGTACAGCGGCTCGCGCACCCCGGTGAGGAAGGGCGTTCCGGCCAGATCCCCGGCGATCATCAGCACCCCGGGGTTGAGCAGGGTGACCACGGTGGCCAGCACCTCGCCCACCCTGCGGCCCGCCTCACGGGCAAGACCCAGGGCCTCGGGGTGACCCGCCGCCAGCAGCTCCCGCACATCTGAGCCCGACGCGACGGGCTCACCCGCGGCTGTCCGCGCCCCCATCGCGGCCAGCCGCTGGGCGAGCGCCCGCCCACCGGCCACAGCGGCCAGGCAGCCGTACGAGCCGCAACGGCACAGCGCGTCCGCCCCCTCCGGCACCCGGATATGGCCGATGTCCCCCGCTCCCCCGTCTATCCCCCGGTAGATCGAGCCATCCACGATGACCCCGGCGCCGATGCCGGTGGAGACCTTGACCAGCACGAAGGCCGAGCAGTGCGGGTAGTGGGTGCGCTGCTCGCCGTACGCCNGCGGCGACATCAGTGGCGTACGAGGCGGCGGGGCAGGGGCGGGAGACACACCCGACGGGCTCTTCGTCCGCGACGCCCGGCATCTGAGCCGGTGGCAGCTGACCGCGGACGGCGCCGCGCCGGAGGTGCTCGCCCCCGCCGAGTACGCCGACGGCGACGAGGGCGTGCTGCGCTGCGTCCTGGTGCCGCGCGGCGGGCGCCAGGAGCCGCCCGCGTACACGCTCTTCCGGGAGCAGGCCGTGGCCGACGGTGCGCTGGTGGAGGCGCTGCGGGTGGTGTCCAACCGGCAGCTGCCCACGACCGTACGGATCGCGGTGACCGTGGACGTCGACTTCACCGACCAGTTCGAGCTGCGCTCCGACCACCGCACCTACGCCAAGACGGGCGCCGTCCGCGCACGTGAAGTCCTGGACGACGGGGTCGAGTTCAGCTACCGGCGAGGCGACTGGCAGTCCCGTACGACGGTCACGGCCGAGCCCGCGCCGGACGGGGTCGAGGAGACCGGCACCGGTGCCCGCACGCTCGTGTGGACCCTGGAGCTTCCCGCGCACGGCCACGCCTGTGTGCACCTGTGTGCCACGGCCCACCCGCACGGCGCCCAGCTGCCGCCCGCGCCCGCCTCGCCCGCCGACGCCTCCGTCCGCCTCGCGCAGGCCACCGGCGCGTTCGCGGCCGGTGTCCCGCTGCCCACCCGCTGGCCCGAGCTGGCCGCGGCCTGCACCCGGGGCCTGGCCGACCTGGCCGTCCTGCGGGTGCCCGCGCACGGCCCGGACGGCGAGGAGCTGCGGGTACCGGCCGCCGGGGTCCCCTGGTTCCTGGCACTCCTGGGCCGCGACGCGCTCCTGGCCTCCCTCTTCGCCCTCCCCTACCGCCCCGAACTGGCCGCCGCGACACTCCCCGTGCTGGCCGCGACCCAGGCCAGCGGATCCACCGAGGGCGCGGTCGCCCAGCCGGGCAAGGTCGTACACGAGGTACGGCACGGCGAACTGGCACACTTCGACCAGGTCCCGTACGGCCGCTACTACGGCTCGGTCGACGCCACACCCCTGTTCCTCGTCCTGCTGGGCGCCTATACGGAACAGACCGGCGACCCCGCGATGGCCCGCCGCCTCGAACCGCACGCCCGCGCCGCGGTCGGCTGGATGCTGGACCACGGCGGGCTGACCTCGCGCGGCTACCTCGTCTACCGCGCCGACGAGGGCGGCCTCGCCAACCAGAACTGGAAGGACTCCCCCGGCGCGATCTGCTCGGCCGACGGCAGCCGCGCGACCGGCCCGGTGACGGCGGCCGGTGCCCAGGGGTACGCGTACGACGCACTGCGCCGCACGGCGGCCCTGGCCCGTACGGTCTGGGACGACACGGCCTACGCGGAGCTGCTCGAACAGACCGCGACCGACCTGCGCGACCGCTTCCAGCGCGACTTCTGGATGCCGTCCCGCTCGTTCCCCGCGCTCGCCCTGGACGGCGACGGCCACCAACTGGACGCGCTCGCGTCGGACGCGGGGCATCTGCTGTGGTCGGGGTTGCTCGACAAGGAGTACGGCGAAGTGGTCGGCCGTCGGCTCCTCGAACCGGACTTCTTCTCGGGGTGGGGTGTCCGTACGATCGCGGCAGGCCAGGGCGCCTACCACCCGCTCTCCTACCACCGGGGGTCGGTGTGGCCGCATGACAACGCGCTGATCGCGTTGGGGCTCGCGCGGTACGGGCTGCATGACGAGGCGCGGGTGGTGGCGCAGGCACTGCTGGCCGCGGCGACGGCCTTCGGTCACCGGCTGCCGGAGGTACTGGCCGGGTACGCCCGCTCGTCGCACCCGACGCCGGTGCCGTATCCGCACGCGTGCGTGCGGGAGTCCCGTTCTGCGGCGGCGCCGTTGGCGTTGCTGACGGCGGTGGGTGGCGGTTAGGGCGTTTTCTCCCCCACCCCGCCCCTTCCCGAAAGTCCTCAAGCGCCGGACGGGCTGAAGATTCGGGAAGGGGCGGGATCGGGGAAGCTCAGTCGCTGACCGGCACCCGACCGTCCACGGTCGCACACCCCCGCAGCACCCCGAGGTCCACCTCCTCCAAGCTGGCCGCGAACACCCGCGCCGGCGACCGTGGCACCGGCAGCAGCGACGGCACCACCAGCACCCCGCACCCCGCCGCCTCAGCGGACGCGGTGCCGTCCGGCGAGTCCTCGACCGCTACGCACGCGGCGGGCGCGGCACCGAAGCGGGCCGCCGCGGCGGCGTACGGATCGGGGTGCGGCTTGGTTCGTACGGTGTCGTCCGCCGACAGCGTGAACGCGAACGGCACATCCGCCAGCGCACCTTCGACCACCGAGTCGACCACCACCCGCGGCGACGCACTCACCAGTGCGAACGGCACCCGGTGCCGCTCCAGCGAGGCCAGCAACCGCCGCGCGCCGGGCCGCAGTGGCGCCCCCGCCTCGACCCGTCGGAAGAAGCCGGCGGTCAGCGCGTCAGCCACGGCGGAGAGGTCAGGCACCCCGGCAGCCGCCCGTACGAGGTGTGCGGCCGTGTCCGAGACCGCCCGCCCGACCACCTCGCCCGCGTCCGCATCGGACAGCGCGTACCCGAGGCCGGAGGCGACCTCCGTGGTCGTCTCCCACCACAGGACCTCGGTGTCCACCAGTGTGCCGTCCATGTCGAAGAGCACGGCGGCGGGCAGCACCCCCACGCTCACGAAGCCGCCGCCGCGACGACGAGCACCGGCTGCTGAGCCAGGCCCACCGTGGCGCGCACCCCCGGGGTCAGCTCCCCCGCCTCCCGCGACGCCAGGTCCGCCTTGACCGACACACCGCCCGGCAGGTCCAGCAGCACCCGGGTGACCGAGCCGAAGAAGGACGCCGAGACGACGGTCGCGTCACCGTCGGGGGACGCGGTCGCGGTGACGTTCTCGGGCCGTACGAGGACTTCGACGTCCCCGGCGCCCTGCGGGGCTTCTCCGTCCACGGGCAGCTCGACACCCGCCACCGCCACAAGCCCGGACTCCGTCATCCGGCCGGGCAGCCGGTTCATGGTGCCGACGAACTCGGCGACGAAGGCCGTCGCGGGCCGCTCGTACAGCTCGGACGGCGTCGCGCACTGCTCCAGCTTCCCGGCGTTGAGTACGGCCACCCGGTCCGCCATGGACAGCGCCTCCTCCTGGTCGTGCGTCACGAAGATCGTCGTGATGCCGAGCGAGAGCTGGAGGCGCCTGATCTCCTCGCGCAGCGTGAGCCGCACCTTGGCGTCGAGCGCGGACAGCGGCTCGTCCAGGAGCAGGACGCGCGGCTGGAGGGCGAGCGCGCGGGCCAGCGCGACGCGCTGCTGCTGGCCGCCGGACATCTGGTGCGGGTAGCGGTCGCCGTGCTCGGGGAGGCCGACCAGGTCCAGGAGTTCGGCGGCGCGGGCGGCGCGCTCGGCGGCGGGGACCTTGCGGACGCGCATGCCGAAGGCGACGTTGTCGCGGGCGCTGAGGTTGGGGAAGAGGCTGTACGACTGGAAGACCATGCCCGCGTCGCGCCGGTTGGCCGGTACCCGGGTGATGTCCGCGCCGTCGACCAGGACTTCACCCGCGTCCGGTGTCTCGAAGCCCGCGATGACCCGTAGCGCGGTGGTCTTGCCGCAGCCGGACGGGCCGAGCAGGGCGAGGAGTTCGCCGGGCTCGACGGTGAGGTCCAGGCCGTCGAGCGCGACGACCCCGGAGCCGAACTCCCGGCGCAGGCCGCGGAACTCGACGCGGGCGCCACCGCCGCCGGTCGCGGCGGCCCGCTCCTTCGTCTCTGTTGCTGTTGCCGACATGCGTTTACGACTCCTTGCTGGGCATGGGTGACGAGGGGGCTCCGGCCACCGCGTTCGCGGCCTTCGCGCCGGTTCCCGCGCGCGAGAGGACCAGGAGCAGCGCCCAGGTGATCAAAAGGCTGAGGACGGACACGGCCACCGACATCCGCGCCTGGGCCCCGGAGATCGTCACGATCCACACCGCGAAGGGCTCGTAGCCGAGCAGCGCCGCGATGGTGAACTCACCGAGCACCAGGGCCAGGGTGAGGAACGCGGCCCCGGCGAGTGCGGCGCGCAGGTTGGGCAGGATGACCCGGACGACGACGTACGGCCAGCTGGCGCCGCAGTTGCGGGCGGCCTCCACGAGGGTGGGTACGTCGATGGCGCGCAGCCCGGCGTCCAGCGACCGGTAGACGAACGGGAGCGCCAGCACCGTATAGGCGAAGACGAGGACGAGCGGGAAGCTTTCGTCCTGGACGGCCAGGAAGGTCTGGTAGAGCGGGGTGCGGGACAGTTTCTCCGGGCCCCAGCGCAGGACCGTGGTGATGCCGGTGACCAGCGCGATCGGCGGCACGACCAGCGGCAGCATGCACATGACCTCGATGACGGGCCGCAGCCGGGGCGACCCGAGCCGCACCGCGATCAGCGCGGGCACCGCGAGCAGCAGGGCCAGCGCGATGGTGGCCGCCGCGAGACCGAGCGAGAGCAACAGGCTGTCCGTGAAGCCCTCCGCGCCCAGGATCCCGGTGTACGCCTCGAAGGAGACGCCCTGGCCCGGCACATGCACGGTGAAGACGAAGGACGAGACGAGCGGGATGAGGAAGTAGAGCCCGGCCAGGCCCAGGACCGCCCCGCGCCAGACGCGCGGGCGGCGGCGGGTCTTCCGTACCGGCGCGTCGTCTTCGGGCGCGGCCTGAACAGGGGCCGGGGCAGGGGACGTAGAGGTCAGTGCAGCCATCGGGCGCTCCGTCGCTGGAGGGGCAGATAGACGGCCATGACCAGTCCGGCGATCAGGATCATGTCGAGGCCGAGGGCGAGCGCCACGTTCTCCTGGCCGACCATGACGTTGCCGGACAGCGCGTCCGCGATCTTCAGGGTGACCAGGGGTACGGAGCCGCCGACCAGGGCGGCGGCGGTGGCGTGCGCGGCGAAGGCGCTGCCGAAGAGCAGGACGAAGCCGCCCATCAGCGAGGGCGCGAGCACCGGCAGCCCGACCATGCGCCAGAACTGCGGCCCGCTCGCACCGTTGTTCTGCGCGGCTTCGCGCCACTGGGGCCGCAGCCCGTCGAGCGCCGGAATGATCACCAGCACCATCAGCGGTGTGAGGAAGTACAGGTAGACGACAGCGAGCCCGGTGAAGGAGTACAGGTTCCAGCCGAGGTCGCCGAGGCTGGCGAGTTCGGTGACCACGCCGGAGATGCCGAGGGTCGCGATGAACGCGAACGCCAGTGGCACACCACCGAAGTTGGCCAGTACGCCGGACGCGGTGAGGGTCGCGCTGCGCAGCCACTGGCGGCGCGAGGTCACGATGGCCTGGGCGATCAGGACCCCGGCGAGGGAGCCGATCACCGCGACCAGTGTGGAGAGCTGCACGCTGCCGATCAGCGAGTTCAGGTAGGGGCCCTGGAGGGAGCGTTCGACGTGCTCGCCGGTGAAGGAGGTGGCACCGGTGTCCGGGTCGTCGCGGGTGAAGGCGCCGTACAGCAGGGCGGCGACCGGGAGCCCGAAGCAGAGGCCGGTGAAGGCGAGCAGCGGGACGGTGGCCAGCCAGGTGCGCGGGCCACGCCGCCGCCGACGGCTGGTGCTGCTCGTGCCGCTGCTGGTGCTGCTGCGGCTGCCGTCGGCGGCGGACGGGGCGGACTGGGCGGGGACTGACATCAGGAGAGGGCCTTGTCCCAGTTCTTGGCGAGGTCTTCCTTGGCCTTGTCGAGTTCGTCGGAGGTCGGGAACTCGGGGGTGCCCTCGACCTCGGGGAGCTTGGCGACGAAGTCCTTGTCGGCGGTGCCGTCGTCGGTCATGGCGGGCAGCAGTACGGGGCGGGCGTAGCCCTTGAGCCAGAGGTTCTGGCC
This sequence comes from Streptomyces sp. E11-3, assembly GCF_046540415.1. Lineage (NCBI taxonomy): Bacteria > Bacillati > Actinomycetota > Actinomycetes > Kitasatosporales > Streptomycetaceae > Streptomyces > Streptomyces sp. E11-3. The sequence continues at coordinate 1,957,139 of NZ_JAZGRL010000002.1, forward strand.
CTCGGGGCTGTAGAGGAACTCCATCCACAGGCGGGCGGCCGCCGGGTGGGGTGCCTCCTTGTTGATGGCCTGCGAGTAGTACTGGGCGTAGACGCCGTCGCTGGGGACGGAGACCTGCCAGTCGACGCCCTTCTCCTTGAACTGGTCGGCGTAACCGGCGTTCAGGTAGTCCCAGTCGATCGAGATCGGCGTCTCGCCCTTCTCGACGGTCGCCGGGGTCGACTCGACGGGGATGAAGTTGCCGCTCTTCTTCAGCTTGGCGAAGAAGTCGACGCCCGGCTGGATGTCGCCGAAGGAGCCCTTGTTGGCGAGCGACGCGGCGTAGACGCCGCCGAAGGCGGAGCCGGACTTGGTCGGGTTGCCGTTGAGCGCGACCTTGCCCTTGTACTCGGGCTTGAGGAGGTCGGCGAAGGTCTCCGGGCACTTCTTGATGCGCTTGGCGTCGCACCCGATGGAGACATAGCCGCCGTAGTCGTTGTAGAAGCGGCCGTCGGCGTCCTTCTGGGTGTCCGGGATCTTGTCCCAGGTCGCGACCTTGTACGGGGCGAACAGGCCCTCTTCGGATGCGCTGCGGGCGAAGGCGATCCCGAGGTCCAGGACGTCGGGGGCGCGCTTCTGGCCCTTCCGCGACTTCACGGCGGCGATCTCGTCGGCGCTGGAGGCGTCCGGGTTCTCGCTGTTGACCTTGATCTTGGGGTACTTCTCCTCGAAGGCCTTGATGACCTCGCCGTAGTTCGCCCAGTCCGGCGGCAGGGCGATGACGTTGAGCTTGCCCTCCTTCTCGGCGGCCGCGACGAGCTTCTTCATGCCGCCGAAGTCGGACGCGGAGGCGGTGGAGCCCGCCTTCACCTTGTTCCCGGCGTCGGCCGAGTCGTCGGGCGCGGCACCGCAGGCGGTGAGCGATGTGAGTACGGCGGCACCGAGCAGCGCGGCCGCACCACGGCCGGAGGGTCTGAACACGGTCTCTCCCAGAGACGAGGAAGCGGGGTGTGGGGGCGTTGCCCAGAACTTGTCTGAACAAGCTGGCATCAGTTCGCCCGGAGCAGTTGTCCGCCGCATTAACAGCTCATGACGTTCGCCACACCGCTGCCGGAAGATCCAGGGCCGTCGCCGAACCGCCCCCTGCGCCCCCTGCGTTGACTCCGTGAACCCGCCGCGTCGGCGAGGTTAGGGTGAACAGGGAGGCGGAACACTCCGCGACCGACCGCACACGGCACGGAGCTACGGGCTCGGAATCAGGGGGCACCCGCGTGGGGGGCACGGCACGCTATCTGGAGATCGCGGACGCACTGCGCCGGTCGATCCTCGGCGGCGCCTATCCGGTGGGAGCCCAGCTGCCCACGGAGAGCGGCCTGGCCGCCGAGTGGTCGGCCTCGCGCGGCACGGTCCGCCAGGCCATCGCCGTACTGGTCGCGGAGGGCCTGATCGGCTCCCGGCAGGGCGCGCGGCGGATCGTCCTGCGCCGCGAACGCCGCCACAGTTTCGCGGAGTTGAACAGCTTCGCGCAGTGGGCCGAGGCGATGGGCTACGCGACGTCGAGCCGCTTTCTGTCCCGCACCCGGCGCCCCGCGACCACCACCGAGTCCGAGCGCCTCTCGCTCGCCCCGGGGTCCGAGATCCTGTACGCGCTACGGCTGCGGCTTCTGGACGGCGAGCCCGCCATGCTGGAGCGCACCGCGTACGCGGGCTGGGTCGCACCGGCCGTGGAGACGCTGCCCGAGGACTGTCCGTCGATCATGAACAGCATCGCCGACGAGCACGGCATCGTGGCGCAGTACGGCGAACACCTGCTGGACGCACTCGCGGCGAGCGGCGACGACGCCCGGCTGCTCCGGATAGCCGACGGCACCCCGCTACTGCGCCAGCGCCACCTGACCTGCACGGCGGCGGGCCGCCCCATCGAGTGGACCGACGACCGCTATGTCGCGGGCAGCGTGACCTTCAGCGTCAGCAACTCGGCGGACATCGCCCCGCTGTCGCGTCACGCGGGCAAGCTGGGCGGCTGAGCCGCGCCCGCTCGTCGTACCCGGCCGTCAGCCGCCGGAGGTGTCCAGCTCGGCGTCCGGGCTGACCCCCGCGCAGTCGTACGGGTCGTTCAGCCAACCGTCCGGCAGCACCACGCGGTTGTTGCCCGACGTACGCCCGCGCGGCCCGTCGGCACCCACCGGCCAGGCCTGGTCGAGGTCCAACTCGTGCAGTCCGGCTTCGAGTTCGGCCAGCGAGGACGTGATGGCCAGCCGCTTGCGCATCTCGGATCCGACCGCGAAGCCCTTCAGATACCAGGCGACATGCTTACGGAAGTCGATGACCCCGCGCGCCTCGTCGCCGATCCACTCGCCGAGCAGTTGGGCGTGGCGGACCATCACGACGGCGACCTCGCGGAGGGTGGGGGCGGCGGGCCCCTCGGTCCCCTCGAAGACGCTCACCAGGTCGCCGAAGAGCCAGGGCCGCCCGAGGCACCCACGCCCCACGACCACCCCGTCGCACCCGGTCTCGCGCATCATCCGCACGGCGTCGTCGGCCGACCAGATGTCGCCGTTCCCGAGGACCGGAATCTCCGGGACATGCTCCTTGAGCCGCGCGATGGCGTCCCAGTCGGCCGTGCCGCCGTAGTGCTGGGCGGCGGTGCGGCCGTGCAGCGCGATCGCCGTGACGCCTTCCTCGACGGCTATCCGCCCGGCGTCGAGGTAGGTGATGTGGTCGTCGTTGATGCCCTTGCGCATCTTCATCGTGACGGGGATCTCCCCGGCCCCGCTGACCGCCTCCCGCAGGATCGAGCGCAGCAGGTTCCGCTTGTACGGAAGCGCCGAGCCCCCGCCCTTGCGCGTGACCTTGGGGACCGGGCAGCCGAAGTTCAGGTCGATGTGATCGGCCCGGTCCTCCTCCGCGATCATGCGGACCGCCTTGCCGACGGTGACCGGGTCCACGCCGTACAGCTGGATCGACCGGGGCTTCTCGCTCTCGTCGAAGTGGATCAGCTGCATGGTCTTCTCGTTGCGCTCGACCAGCGCCCGCGTGGTGATCATCTCGCTGACGAACAGCCCCTTACCCCCGGAGAACTCCCGGCACAGGGTGCGAAACGGCGCGTTGGTGATCCCCGCCATGGGGGCGAGCACCACGGGCGGCTGCACGGTGTGCGGGCCGATGGCGAGGGGGGCGGGGGTCGCGGGGGCGAGCGTGGTCATCACCCCATTGTGACGCAAGGGTGCGACAGCCCCGAGCGGATGCGGCGGTTCGTTAGCCAGCCTTACGGTCTGGGCGCACTNTGCACGGTGTGCGGGCCGATGGCGAGGGGGGCGGGGGTCGCGGGGGCGAGCGTGGTCATCACCCCATTGTGACGCAAGGGTGCGACAGCCCCGAGCGGATGCGGCGGTTCGTTAGCCAGCCTTACGGTCTGGGCGCACTGTCAGACCCTCCCGCCACTCTGGGTTCCCGGATGATTACCTGCCGGGCCGTCTGGCTCGGACGCCAGGGAGGGCGCATCATGACACTGATGCTTGAGCAGCCGCAGACGACAGAGGTCCCCCACGGTTCAGCGCGCTTCGAGGCGCTGTGCCGGACGCTGCTGACCATGGATGTGCCCGAGGGATACCGGGCGGAGATCGTCGGGGGAAACATCGTCATGTCGCCGTGGTCCAAGGGGTTCTACCTGCCCATCATGGAGTCCATCCAGGACCAGCTGAAGCCACATCGCCCGTCGGATCACACGATGTCCGCGGCCCCGTTCCTCTTCACCTTCCCTGGTGAAGAGCGCGCCTACGGCCCCGACATCTACGCGGCCGCGTAGACCGCCTTCCGCACCCAGGAGCGGTACATCGACGGCGAAGCCCTCTCGTTCGTCGCCGAGCTCACCTCCACGTCAACGCGCGGCGTGGACTGGGAGGACAAGGTCCCGGTCTACGGTAGAGCGGGCGTTCCGGTCTACCTCCTGGTCGACATGCGGGACGAGACGGCCACGGTGTTCTCGGAACCATCGGGGAAGGGATACCGGTCCCGGACCACGGCGCCGTTCGGAGCGAAGCTGCGCATCCCCGCACCCTTCGACTGCGACCTCGACACGTCGGAGTTCGAACCGCCCACCGAGGACGCCGAAGGCACCGACAACACCGAAGGCACCGGCGCCACGGGCGGTTGAGCCGCTCATACGCTCAGGACCTGGCAACCGCCGCCGCGTGGAGCTTCTCGACGCGGTGGTGGGACTCGGCGTCCGCGGGGACGTAGGTCACCATCCGCGGGCCGATGCTGGGGCCCAGCCACAGGTCGGTGTGGACCAGGGAGACCAGGCCGACCTCCGCGTTGCGGAACTGCTTGGTCTTGCTGCGGGCGGCCATCACCTCGTGCCGCTTCCACACTTCGCGGAACTCCTCAAACGCCTGGAGCCGCTTGAGCAGCGTCTTCCAGGCGGGCTCGGCCAGATGCCCGGCCATGGCCGCGCGGAACTTGGCGGCCATCAGCCGGGTCACCTCCTCAGGGTCCACGAGCGACGCCCGCCAGTCGGCGTTGGTGTAGCAGAGGAGCATGGAGTTGCGGTCCTCGGGAGCCACCGCGTCGAGGTCACAGAGCAGCCGTCCGTATGTGCGGTTGTAGGCGAGGATGTCGTACCGCTCGTTCTGGACGCAGGCCGGGAACGGTTCGAGCTGCTCCAGCATCTGGCGCAGCGCCGGGGCGATGGCGGCGCAGCTGTCGCCGGGCGACCGCTGCTGGTGCAGCTGGGCGTGGTGATGCTCACGGTGCTCTTGAGCCTGCGGCTGCCGGGTGACGCGGTAGGTTGACCCGCTTACGGCGGGACCAGCAGGACCATGGACGGAGACCTTGCGATGCGCGGTGGGACGGTGGTGCGCCAGCTGATGCTGGTGGCGATCCTCGCCCTCGCACTGGAGCACGGGCTCGCCGGGGCTGCCACGCATCTTCCGAAGCACCCCGACCACGCCCTGCTGGCCATGCCCGCCCCGCTCCCGGCACCGCAGCCGCACGCGCACACGCGGCCGCAGCCGCAGCCGCACGAGTGCGGAACCGAGCCGCGTGAGGACAGGCACGACGGCACCTCCTGCGAGATCGTCGCCAGCGGCGGGCCGTTCCACCAGCCGGCCCTGGCCGCAGGCGCCGCCGACTCCACGGGCGATTCGTGCCCCGTCCTCATGCGGCGCGGCTGCCCCACGTCGTCCCGGTCCCCTCCCTCACCGTCTCTGGCCGCTCTGTCCGTACTGCGGGTCTAGAAGAGGCGCCGTGTGCCACTGCCTACGCGCAGTGAGCACACAGACGGCAGACCTCGGACTCGGCAGACCACACACGGAGCAGTTGCCCATGGGAACCAGAAGCAGGAACAGAAACGGGAATACGAACAGAGCCAGGAACAGGGACGGGAACGCCTCGCGCGTCATGGCGGACGTGGGCGCGGCCCGTATCGTCGCCGCCTTCGCCTCGCTGGGCGCCGCCGCGATCCACCTCGCGTCGGCCGCGGACCACTACGCCGAGTGGTGGGCTGCCGGGGTGTTCTTCTACGCCATCGGCGCCTTCCAGGCGGGCTGGGCGGTGGCCGTACTCCGGTCCTCAGGCCGGGCCGTCATGCTGCTCGGCCTGCTCGCCAACGCCGGAGTCATCGCGACGTGGGTGGTCAGCCGGACGGAGGGGATGCCGGTGGGCCCCGGCGCGGGAGTCCCCGAGGGCATCACCCGCGCCGATGCGACCGCCGCGGTCTTCCAAGCGGTGATCTGCGTGGTGGCGCTGTGGCGCATCCGGCAGCGCCCGGCCCGCGGCTTCGCCAGCTCGATGCGGGCGGTGCTGCTGGTCGGGGCCGCGAGTGCGGCGGTGGCCGCGACGACGATGCCCGCGGTGGAGACCGCCATGAGTCACAGCCACAGCCACGGCACGGCGGACGAGTCGGAGCCGCACGGCCACGACGGCGACGCCCCCGGCCACGAGGACGGTGACGCCGAACCACGGGACACCCACTCCGGTACGTCCCCGACACCTTCCGCGGACACAGATGAGTCCGGCGCGCCGGAGCCGTCGAAGACGGAAAAGCCCACAGCCGACGAGCCCGGTCACGACGACGAACCCCACGGGCACTGACCGCCCGCAGGACGCAGGACGGAGGGGCGGGGAATCACCTCCCCGCCCCTCCGCGTTACTACGAGCCGTCAGCTGTCGCTCTCGGCGCCCTGCGCGCGCTCGCGCATCTTCCGCAGGAGCTCCTGCTTCTGCTCGGCCGCCGTCTTGCGGTCGGCGTTACGCGCCGGACCTGTGCCCTGCTGGTCGGCGCGGGACAGCTTCTTGCGCTGTCCGCCTACGCCGAGGAGGTTGTTGCGCTTTGCCATGGGTGTCTCCCATTGAGGTGAGAAGTGATGCTGGCTTCGTCGGTCGGGGGCTGTTGTGTGCCGCCCGCCGGGCTCTCACTCGTAAATCTGGAAGAGGTTCATGGCGTGGACGATACCGCGCCCATCTGGGCCCATCACCCGGATTTCGCGGCGCCGGGGCGTGCTGCGGGGTCCACGGTCGCCTGGTGGGCCTCGGCGAGGTGCGCCTCGGCCTTCAGCCAGGGCAGGAACTGGGCACCCTTGCGCCAGCCGCAGGTCTCGCAGACCAGGGTGCGCTGCATCCCGGACCTGCCTACCTGGACGGTGTGCGCCCGCCCGTGTTGGTCCCAGCGGCTGACCTTGCTGGTGGTCGTGGACGGCATCTAGGGCTCCTGGGTTCGGGGGCGCCCAGTGTGCCGCTAACGCCTCCGCTTGCACAGCCTGTACGAAGCCGACGAAGCCGTGGCCCCGGCGTAGCTGCGGCCGAAACGCCCCGAGCCGGGAACCGGCAGTCGGGGCGGGGCTCCACCCCACGAGGCCCCGCCTCCCCCACCCGGCGGAGGCGCCTCGCCGCTCAGGACGACGCGGCGTCGCACGGCACACCGGCAATCTGTTCCGCATGACGACGACCGCCACCACCGAGCGACCCACCACCGAGCAACCCACCGCCCGCTGGCCCCGCCGAGCCGCACACGCCATCGCGCTCTGCGCCGTACCCTCCGGACTGTGGCGGATTGCCATGGCCTCCGGGATATACGTGGGCTACAGCGACGAGGTGCTGCGCGAGCAGTACGGCATCCCCGGCTGGGGCATCGCGTACGTCGTCGGCCTGTCCGTGCTCATCGAGTGCGCCGCACTGCTGCCGCTGCTCCTGGTGAGCGAGCGGTGGCGGCCACGCCGTCCCAGGGCTGTCGGTATCGCCGCCGTCGCCGCGACGACCGCCGTGATCCTGCTGGAACTGAGCCAGGTGCTCGTCTACTTCACCGTCGAGAGCCAGTCCTACCTGTCCGGCACGGCGAGCACCGTGGCCGCGTTCGTCTTCGCCCCGCTGTTCGCGATCGGCCCTCTGGCGGCCGCCGTGACGTGGTCGTACTGGCGACGTACGGCGCATCAACGGACCATATGATCCTTTTGCCAAATACAGACCGATTCAGCCATGGGTAAGCCACTATTAGCCTTTGGTCGAATATGCCAAAGATCCTATGTCATTGGGTGATTGAACCGTGTAGGTTCTCGATCGGTTCGGGTGATGTCTCACGTCACCCGGCCGGGAGAGTTCTCACTGGGTAGCGGGCGTGCTTGGCGGGCTTCACGCACGGAACGACGCGGCCGAAGCCACAAGAGGGCGACCCGCCAGGACTTGGGAGGAAGCCTCATGGCTGACATCGATCTCGGACTGGCGACGGACTGGAACGAGGGGGACACCCACGGCCGCGTCAAGCTGGTACAGAACCAGATCTACCCGACCTCGCCCAAGAAGGACGTGCTCATCAGCTCGCCGGTGAGTATCGAGCTGTCGGTGAACACGAACTACTCCACCTCCCAGGAGGCGGACAAGATCTACTTCACGACCCACCACGGCCGTACGAAGAAGGTCATCGCGGTGCTCGACTCCGAGGGCAACCTGCACATCGCCGGTCGCCTGATCACGGAGCAGAAGGACCTGTCGTACTGAGAGGCACGCGTCTGATGGCCCAGTGGGGGCGGTGGCGGAGTCTGCCACCGCCCCCACTGCCATGAGGCCGGGCCGGCGCCACCCGGCCCCAGGCCCCACGCGTGGTAAGCGACAATGGGCTTCATGAGCCTGTTCCGTGATGACGGCGTCGTGCTGCGCACCCAGAAGCTGGGTGAGGCGGACCGGATCATCACGCTGCTCACTCGCGGGCATGGGCGGGTGCGGGCCGTGGCTCGCGGGGTCCGGCGGACCAAGTCCAAGTTCGGGGCCCGGCTGGAACCCTTCTCGCACGTCGACGTGCAGTTCTTCTCGCGTGGGAGTGAGCTGATCGGGCGCGGGCTTCCGCTGTGCACACAGAGCGAGACGATCGCTCCGTACGGTGGCGGGATCGTCGCCGACTACGCGCGGTACACCGCGGGGACGGCGATGCTGGAGACCGCCGAGCGGTTCACCGACCACGAGGGCGAGCCCGCCGTACAGCAGTACCTCCTGCTGGTGGGCGGGCTGCGGACCCTCTCGCGCGGGGAACACGCGCCCAACCTCGTCCTCGACGCGTTCCTCCTCCGCTCGCTCGCCGTCAACGGCTACGCGCCCAGCTTCGACAACTGCGCCAAGTGCGGGATGCCGGGACCGAATCGGTTCTTCTCGGTGGCCGCCGGCGGTGTGGTCTGCGCGGAGTGTCGGGCGCCCGGAAGCGTCGTACCCTCTGCGGAGGCCGTCGCCCTCCTCGGGGCGTTGCTGACCGGGGACTGGGAGACGGCGGACGCGTGTGAGGCGCGGCACGTCCGGGAGGGCAGCGGTCTGGTGTCGGCGTATCTGCACTGGCATCTGGAGCGCGGGCTGCGTTCGCTGCGGTACGTAGAGAAAAGCTGAGAAGATCCAGAGAAGCTGGCAAGGCTAGGGAGACGAGAGACCACATGGCACGACGCGGGATTCTGGGGCGCACCCGCCGCGAGTACAAGGCACCCGAGCCGCATGAGTCGGGCGCGCGGCCGCCGAAGCTCTCCGCGGAGCTCGTCCCCAACCATGTGGCGGTCGTCATGGACGGCAACGGCCGCTGGGCCAAGGACCGCGGGCTGCCACGCACCGAGGGGCACAAGGTCGGTGAGGGCGTCGTGATGGACGTCCTGAAGGGGTGCCTGGAGATGGGCGTCAAGAACCTCTCCCTGTACGCCTTCTCCACCGAGAACTGGAAGCGCTCGCCCGAAGAGGTGCGCTTCCTGATGAACTTCAACCGGGACGTGATCCGGCGCCGTCGCGACGAGATGGACGAGCTGGGGATCCGGATCCGCTGGGTGGGCCGGATGCCCAAGCTCTGGAAGTCCGTGGTCGAGGAGCTCCAGGTCGCCCAGGAGCAGACCACGCGGAACGACGCGATGACGCTGTACTTCTGCGTCAACTACGGCGGTCGCGCGGAGCTGGCGGACGCCGCCCAGAAGCTCGCGGCCGATGTGGCGGCGGGGAAGCTGGACCCGGCGAAGGTCAACGAGAAGACGATCCAGAAGTATCTGTACTACCCGGACATGCCGGATGTGGACCTCTTCCTGCGCCCGAGCGGTGAGCAGCGGACCTCGAACTACCTGATCTGGCAGAGCAGTTACGCCGAGATGGTGTTCCAGGACGTGCTGTGGCCGGACTTCGACCGCCGCGACCTGTGGCGCGCCTGCGTCGAGTACGCGTCCCGGGACCGCCGCTTCGGCGGGGCGATCCCGAACGAGGAGCAGCTGGCCAGCGGATCGAAGTAGCCCGCCCGCGGAAGCGGGCGCGGCTCAGGACTTGGCCGTAGCCCGCCCGCGGACGCGAGCGCGGCTCAGGACTTCGTCTTGGCCGCGCACTCCGCGCACGTACCGAAGACCTCCACGGTGTGCGCCACGTTGACGTACCCGTGCTCCGTCGCGATGGCCTCGGCCCACTTCTCCACGGCCGGGCCCTCGACCTCGACCGCCTTGCCGCAGACCCGGCACACCAGATGGTGGTGGTGTTCGCCGGTGGAGCAGCGGCGGTAGACGGACTCGCCGTCGCTGGTACGCAGGACGTCGACCTCGCCGGCGTCCGCGAGGGACTGCAGGGTGCGGTACACGGTGGTCAGCCCGACCGAGTCACCCCGGTGTTTGAGCATGTCGTGCAGCTCCTGCGCGCTGCGGAACTCGTCCACCTCGTCGAGCGCCGCCGCCACTGCGGCACGCTGTCGGGTCGATCGGCCGCGCACTGGGGGTCCAGCGGTGGTCACCGTTGCCTCCTCACCTCTGCTCTGCTGCCGGGCCATTGTGCCAGGTCCACCGGCCGCGTAAGGCATGCCTACCCCCAGGGGCCCGTACGAGCCCACCACACCCTCACACCTTCACGTCGTCCGCCCCCCGTCGCGAGCCCGGAAGCGTGCACTCCGCCTCGGCCGCCGCGGCGGCCCGCGCGCGGTACCTGGCCAGCGGTGTCGCCACCGCCGTGAGCACCATGAAGACGCCGATGGCGAGCAGCACGATGGCCGCGCCCGACGGGGCTTCCACGTAGTACGTCGTGATCGTGCCGGACAGTGCCACGGTCACCCCTATGCCCATGGCGAGCCCGAGGGTCGCCGTGAAGCTGCGTGTGACGCGCTGGGCGGCCGCGACCGGGATCACCATCATCGCGCTGACCAGGAGCAGGCCGACGATGCGCATGGCGACCGTCACGGTGACCGCGGCGGTGACCGCGATCAGCAGGTTGAGCAGCCGCACCGGGAGGCCGGTGACGCGGGCGAACTCCTCGTCCTGGCAGACGGCGAACAGCTGGCGGCGCAGGCCGATGGTGATCGCCACCACGAAGGCGGCCAGGATCCAGATCGCCGTGATGTCCTCGGGGGCGACCGTGGTGATCGAGCCGAAGAGGTAGCCGGTCAGGTTGGCCGTCGAGCCGTTCGGCGCGAGGTTGATGATCATGACGCCGCCCGCCATGCCGCCGTAGAAGAGCATGGCCAGCGCGACGTCGCCGCTGGTCTTGCCGCGGGAGCGGATCAGCTCCATGCCGACCGAGCCGATGACGGCGACCAGGGTCGCCATCCAGACGGGGTTGGTGCTCAGCAGGAATCCGAGCGCTACGCCGGTCATCGCGACATGGCCGATGCCGTCGCCCATGATCGCCTGGCGGCGCTGGACCAGGTAGGTGCCGATGGCGGGGGCGGTGAGGCCGACCAGGGTGGCCGCGATCAGGGCCCGCTGCATGAAGGCGTAGTCGAGGATGTCCATTACGTCAGCAGCCCTGTCCTGATCGGCTCGGCGTCGTGCGCCGCGTGCGGGTGTACGTGGTCGTGTCCTGGCAGTGCGTGCTGGCCGACGGCCTCGGGGGGCGCGCCGTCGTGCACGACGCAGCCGTCGCGGAGTACGACCGCGCGGTCGATAAGCGGCTCCAGGGCGCCCAGCTCGTGCAGGACGAGCAGGACGGTGACGCCCGCGGCGACCTGTTCCCTGAGGGCTCCGGCGAGTACCTCCTGGCTGGCCAGGTCGACGCCCGCCATCGGCTCGTCCATGATCAGCAGCTCGGGTTCGCCGGCCAGCGCGCGGGCTATCAGCACCCGCTGGTGCTGGCCACCGGAGAGCGCGTTGACGGAGTCCTTGGCGCGGTCCGCCATGCCGACCAGCTCCAGGGAGCGGTGGACGGCGGCGCGGTCGGCGCGGCCCGGCCAGCCCAGTTTCGTACGGGCCAGGCGGCCTGCCGAGACGACCTCGCGGACCGTGGCGGGGACACCGGACGCGGCGGTGGTGCGCTGCGGGACGTAGCCGACGCGGGCCCAGTCGCGGTAGCGCCTGAGCGGCGTGCCGAAGAGCTCGACCGAGCCGCCGGTCAGCGGGACCTGGCCGACGGCCGCGCGGACGGCGGTGGACTTGCCCGAGCCGTTGGCTCCGAGCAGCGCGACGACCTCACCGCGGGACACGGTGAGGTCGACGCCGCGCAGCACGGGGCGTGAGCCGAGCGAGGCGGTGGCCCCGCTCAGGGCTATGACGGGCTCACGCTCTCCGGGCATGGCTGCACCTTTCGATTTGCTGCTGGGTCACTTGGCGCCGAGTGCCTTCTTGAGCGCCGTGAGGTTGGACCGCATGACCTCGAAGTAGTCATCGCCCTTGGACTGGTCCGTAATTCCCTCGAGCGGGTCGAGGACGTCCGTCTTCAGACCGGTGTCGTCGGCGAGGGTCTTGGCCGTCTTGTCGCTGGCGAGGGTCTCGAAGAAGATCGTGGAGACATTGTCCTCCTTGGCGACCTTCTGCAGGTCCTTCATCCGGGCCGGGCTGGGCTCGGACTCGGGGTCGAGCCCGGCGATGCCCTCCTGGTCGAGGCCGTAGCGCTCGGCGAGGTAGCCGAAGGCGCTGTGGGCGGTGATGAAGGTCTTGGTCTCGGTGTCCTTCAGGCCGGTCTTGAAGTCGGTGTTGAGGGCGTCGAGCTTCTTGACGAGCTTGTCGGTGTTCTTCTTGTAGTCGGCCGCGTGGTCCGGGTCGGCCTTCTCCAGGGTCTTGCCGACGCCCTTGGCGACCTCGGCGTACTTGACCGGGTCGAGCCAGACGTGGGGGTCGACGGCGCCTTCGCCTGCCACGTCGCCGTGGTCCTCACCCTCGTCGGCGTGCTCGTCGCCGTGCTCCTCCTCGGCCTCGTCACCGTGGCCGTGGCCGTCGTCGCCGTGGTTCTCGAGCGTGGTGAGCTTCGCGGCGTCGACGGTGTGCTTCACACCGGCCTGCTTGACGGACGCGTCAACCGCGGGCTGCACCCCGGCGAGGTACAGCACGACGTCCGCCTCGGTGAGCTGGGCGGTCTGCTTGGCGCTGATCACCAGGTCGTGCGGCTCGGTGCCCGGCTTGGTCAGGGACTGGGCGGCGACGTGCTCGCCGCCGATCTCCTCGGCCAGGAACTGCATCGGGTAGAACGACGTCACCACGTCGAGCTTGCCGTCGCTCCCGCCCGCGGCGTCGGAGCTGCCACAGGCGGACAGGGTGATCAGGCCGAGGGCGGCGGCCCCGGCGACGGCGGTGGTCCCTATTCGGGAGCGGCGGAGGTGACGACGTACGTTCATGACACTCATTTTCAACTAATCTGGAAACGATTGTCAACAAAGGCCAGACCAGCCCATACACGGAACGGATTTGATCCGGGGGGTGCAGCCGCCGGTACCCTTATTCCTTCGCTGCCGTCCGTCGTAATGAAGAGAGCACCGTGGCCGCCGACAAGATCGACACCATCGTCAGCCTGAGCAAGCGCCGTGGCTTCGTATACCCCTGTAGTGAGATCTACGGTGGCCAGCGTGCCGCCTGGGACTACGGCCCCCTCGGCGTCGAGCTCAAGGACAACATCAAGCGCCAGTGGTGGCGCTACATGGTCACGTCCCGTGAGGACGTCGTCGGTATCGACTCGTCGGTGATCCTGGCCAGCGAGGTCTGGCAGGCCTCCGGCCATGTCGCGACCTTCTCCGACCCGCTCACCGAGTGCACCTCCTGCCACAAGCGCTACCGCGCTGACCACCTGGAGGAGGCGTACGAGGCGAAGCACAACCGCCTCCCGGAGAACGGCCTCGCCGACATCAACTGCCCCAACTGCGGCAACAAGGGCCAGTTCACCGAGCCCAAGGAGTTCTCGGGCCTGCTCTCCACGCACCTCGGCCCCACCCAGGACTCCGGCTCGGTCGCCTACCTGCGCCCCGAGACCGCCCAGGGCATCTTCACCAACTTCGCCCAGGTGCAGACCACTTCGCGCCGCAAGCCGCCGTTCGGCATCGCCCAGATCGGCAAGTCCTTCCGGAACGAGATCACTCCGGGCAACTTCATCTTCCGCACCCGCGAGTTCGAGCAGATGGAGATGGAGTTCTTCGTCAAGCCGGGCGAGGACGAGCAGTGGCAGGAATACTGGATGGAGCAGCGCTGGAACTGGTACACCGGCCTGGGCCTGCGCGAGGAGAACATGCGGTGGTACGAGCACCCCGCCGAGAAGCTCTCGCACTACTCCAAGCGCACCGCTGACATCGAGTACCGCTTCAGCTTCGGCGGCTCCGAGTGGGGCGAGCTGGAGGGCGTCGCCAACCGCACGGACTACGACCTGTCCGCGCACGCGAAGGCCTCCGGCAAGGAACTCGCCTACTTCGACCAGGAGGCCGGCGAGCGCTGGACTCCGTACGTCATCGAGCCCGCGGCCGGTCTCGGCCGGTCGATGCTCGCCTTCATGCTCGACGCGTACGCCGAGGACGAGGCGCCCAACGCCAAGGGCAAGCTGGAGAAGCGCGTCGTGATGCGCCTCGACCCGCGCCTGTCGCCGGTCAAGGTCGCCGTCCTGCCGCTGTCCCGCAACCCCGAGCTGTCGCCGAAGGCCAAGGGCCTGGCCACCTCGCTGCGCCAGCACTGGAACATCGACTTCGACGACGCGGGCGCGATCGGCAAGCGCTACCGCCGCCAGGACGAGATCGGTACGCCGTTCTGCGTCACGGTCGACTTCGACACCCTGGACGACAACGCGGTGACCGTGCGCGAGCGCGACACCATGAAGCAGGACCGCATCTCGCTCGACCAGATCGAGTCCTACCTGGCGGCCCGCCTCATCGGCTGCTAGTCACTCGGCGGGGGCGGATTCGCCCCCGCCCCGTTGTCATCCTCAACGGCCGGACAGGCTCGATCACTTCGAGCCCGTCCGGCCGTTTGGGCTTGGTGGAGCTCCGGGAACTACTCTTCCCCGAACGTCTCGCCCATGGCTCCCCCGAGGAAGCCCTCCAGCAGCTCGTCCATCGTCACCTTGGAGGCTCCCTCCGGAGCAGTGACCTTTTCACCCTTGTCCACGCGCAGCACCAGCGCGAGCTTCTTCACCTTCGCGTCCTCCGCGAGCTTGGCGAGATCCACGGACACCTCGGTCAGCGCACCGTTGGTGAGCGTGAAGCGGGCCGAGACCTTCTTGTCGGGCACCTCCTTGAGGTCCTTGGCGGTCGGCAGCTCGGCCCCCGGAAGCGGCAGGTCCTTCGCCAGCGGGCGGATCTCGTCGACCAGCTCGGTCAGCAGGGTACGGAAGGGAGCGGTGGCGGTGATGTGCTCGGTGCCGTCCTCCCCACCGGCGGTCCGGAAATCGACCTCGCGGGCGACGACCGCCTTGAGGGCCTTCATCAGCTTCTTCTGCGTCTTGGCGTCGAGCGTGGGCTGCGCGGAGGGCTTCCCGCCTTCCGCGCCCTCCATCCCGTCCATCTCGCCCGGCTCGTTCATCTCGTCGCGGGCCTCTTCGAGATCCTTCGTCGAGACCTTGACCCACTCGCCCTCAAGGACCTTCTTGAAGGCTCCGGCGCTGTCGGGCAACTCGTCGGCAGGCGGCATGGGAGCGCCAATCGCCGTGAGGCCTTCCCCGTCGACGCGGAAGTACGTGTAGTCGCCGACGATCCGGTACTCGATGAGGTCACCGTCCGGGCCGCTGAACTTCAGGGCCATGCCGGTGAAATCCTTTTCGCCGGACTCGTCGAGCGGCTTCCTGGACTGCACGGAGACGGAGAGCCGCCCACCACTGAGCAGCTCGGCGGCCTCGTCCGGAATCTCCTCGCCGGGCTCAGCGTCGGCGTCCAGCGCCTTCAGCGTCTTGGCGTCGGTGTCCAGGTCGAGCTCGAAGGAGAGCGAGTGCTCCTTGCCGAGCTCGTCGAAGGCCCGGTCGAGCTTCTGCCCGGCGGACAGGTTCTCCACCGTGCCGCAGGCTGTGGAGCCGGCCAGGACCATAGTGGCGACGGCGGTGGCGGTCAGGGTCTTGCGTATCGCGGAAATGACGGTCTCCTCGTAGGTGCGACCACGGCAGTGGTCGCTGAGGGGACTCATCAGCCCCGCAAAAGGTTGCCCGCCTCACGCGACTACTTGGTCACATGCGTCTACAGCAGCCCCGCCGCCGTCAGGTACTTCCCCACCCGGCCCGCCTCCTCCGCGGACAGCGGGATCTGCGGCTCGGCGGTGCGCGGGCAGTCGATGACGCCGCGCAGGTGCAGGGCCGCCTTGAAGGCGCCGAGGCCGGAGGAACTGCGGCCCATCCGGTCCTGCGGGCCGACGGCGACCATGCCGAACAGGGCGCACAGGCGCTCCTGCTCGGCTCGGGCGGCAGCCCGGTCGCCGTTTCGGCAGTGGCGGTAGAGGCGTACGTATCCGTCCGGGTCCACGTTGCCGAGGCCGGGGACGACGCCGTCCGCGCCCATCGCGAGGGCGGAGTCGACGGTCAGCTCCGAGCCGGTCAAGGCGCTGAAGCCGGGGGCGCGGCCGCGCTTGCCGAGGATCACCTCGCGGAAGTTGCCCTCGTCGCCGCTGGAGTCCTTCAGCCCGGCCAGGACCCCGTCGGCGGCCAGGTCGAGTACCAGGTCCGCGTCCAGTTTGGAGTGGACCGAGACCGGGAGGTCGTAGGCGAAGAGCGGTGCCTCGCAGCGTTCGGCGAGCAGGCGGAAGTGGCGCGTGATCTCGGCGGGGTGCGTACGGGTGTAGAAGGGCGCGGTGGCCACGATCGCGTCGGCGCCCGCGGTGAGCGCCGTGCGGGCGTGGTCCAGGACCCGCGGGGTCGTCATGTCGATCGCCCCGGCCAGGACCGGGAGTTGGCCCGCCACATGGCCGACCACCGTGTCCAGGACGGTCCTTCGGTGCCGGTCCGGGAGGTACGCCGCCTCCGATGACGAACCGAGCACGAACAGGGCGTCCACGCCACCCGCCACCAGGTGGTCGACCAGTCTGGTCAGTGATGCGGTGTCCACCTCGTGGTCCGGCGTCAGCGGGGTGCAGACGGGCGGGACAACGCCGGTCAGCGGGGTGGGAAGGGTCATCGGCGCTCCTGGACTTGTGCCTGGGTGACCAGGTCGTGCGTGGACTGGTCGTCGCGTACGGGGTGGTGGCAGCGGAAGCGGTGGGCGGCGCGAGCGTCGGCACCCGCGTCGGCGTCCGCGCCCGTGGAGGCCGACGCGAAGTCCGGCATCGTGGACGCGCACACCTCGTCAGCCTTCCAGCAGCGCGTACGGAACGGACAGCCGCTCGGCGGGTGTGTCGCCGACGGCACCGGCCCGACCAGCGGGATCGGGTCGATCGGGTCGAGCAGTCCCGGAGTCGCCGAGAACAGCGCGCGGGTGTACGGATGCCGGGCCCGGTCGAGGATCTCGTCGGCCGGTGACTCCTCGACGATGCGCCCCAGGTACATGGTGACCACGCGGTCGCTCATCCGCCGGACCGTCTGGATGTCGTGCGAGACGAAGACCAGCGCGAGGCCCAGCCGGGACTTCAGGTCCAGGAGGAGATTGAGGATCTGGGCGCGGACCGAGACGTCGAGCGCGCTGGTCGGCTCGTCCGCGACGATCAGCTCCGGCTCCAGGGCGAGTGCGCGGGCGATCGCGACGCGCTGCCGCTGGCCGCCCGAGAGCTGCCCCGGCAGCCCGTCCGCGAGCACCTTCGGCAGGCCGACCAGGGCCATCAGCTCGCGTACGCGCTCGTCGCGCCCGGCGGGCGTTCCGCGCCGGTGGACGTCCAGGGGGTCGCGGAGTATCCGGCGTACGGTCAGCCGTCGGTTCAGGGCCGTGGACGGGTCCTGGAAGACCATCCCGGCGTGCCGGCCCACCGTGGCCCGGCGCTCGGCCGCGCTCATGGTCCACAGGTCACGGCCGCGGAAGGACACGGTGCCCGATGTGGGCTTCTGTACGCCCACCAGCACCTTGGCGAGGGTCGACTTGCCGCAGCCGGACTCGCCGACGACCCCGACCGTGTCACCGGGCGCGATCTCCAGGTCGGCGCCGGTCAGGGCGTACACCCGGTCGCGGGACAGCAGTCCACCGGAGCGCGCCTTGTGGACCACGTGCGCGTCGGTGAGGGAGATCAGCGGGGTCGGTTTCACAGCAGTCACGGCGTTCACGGCATGCGCGGCAGTCACGGCACCGTCTCCTCGTTGCCTCGGGGGGCGGGCGGGTGCAGGACGGCCGCCGGGTGGTGGCACGCGACCGAGTGGCGGCGCCCAGCGCCCAGCAGGGCCGGGGCCGTGGTCCGGCAGAGCGTACTGGCCAGGGGGCAGCGGTCGGCGAAGCGGCAGCCCGCGGGGAAGTCGGCGGGCGAGGGGACGACGCCCTTGATCTGGGTGAGGCGTACGGCCGCCGATTCCAGGGAGAGTACGGAGCCGAGCAGCCCGCGTGTGTAGTGGTGCGCGGGGGTTTCGACCAGGTCGGCGGTGACGCCCGTCTCGACGATCTGGCCGCCGTACATCACCGCCACCCGGTCGGTGACGTCGGCGACCAGGGCCAGGTCGTGCGAGACCAGGATCAGCGCGAAGCCCAACTCCTCGCGCAGCCGCAGCAGCAGCTGGATGACCTGGGCCTGCACGGTGACGTCCAGGGCGGTGGTCGGCTCGTCCGCGACGATCAGCTTCGGGTCGCGGGACAGCGCCAGGGCGATCAGGACGCGCTGGCGCTGGCCACCGGACAGTTCGTGCGGGTAGCTGCGCAGCGTACGGTCGGGGTCCAGGCCCACCAGGTCGAGCAGCTCCCGCGCGCTGCGGCGGCCCCCGCGCCGTACGACCTGGGCGAGCTGGGCGCGTACGGTCATCGCGGGGTTCAGCGACGACAGGGCGTCCTGGTAGATCATCGCCATGTCGTGGCCGAGCAGCCGCCGTCGGGCGCGCATCGGCAGGCCGATCAGCTCCTGGCCGTCGAAGGTGACGCTGCCGCCGATCCGCGCGCCCTTGGGTTCCAGGCCCATCACGGTCAGCGCGGTCAGCGACTTGCCGCAGCCCGACTCCCCCACCAGGCCCAGGACTTCACCGGGGCGTACGTCGAAGCTGATGCCGTCGACGATGTCCACGCCGCCGTGCCGCGCGTCGAAGCCGATGGCGAGGTCCCGCACCGTGAGCACGGGCGGGCCCTGCGGCAGCGGCCTGGCCCGCTCCCGTAGCCGGGCCGCTGCGGCGGTGAGTCCGGGCAGCGGCAGCACCTCGCCGCTGCCGGGCTCGGGCGCCGCGGGCGCGTCCTCGCCCAGGGCCTTTTGCGCCGGTACGTCGCGCGCCGCGGGCGCGGCCCAGGCGTCCGACACGCCCTCGGAGAGGATGTTCAGGGCCAGTACGGTGATCAGCATCAGCAGGCCGGGGAAGACCGTGGCCCACCAGCCGCCGATCAGCACCATGTTCTTGCCGTCGGCGATGACACTGCCCCAGGACGGGTCGGGCGGCCGTACGCCCGCGCCGATGAAGGACAGCGAGGCCTCGAAGACGATGGCCTCGGCGACCTGGACCGTGCAGAACACCAGGATGGGCGCCGCGCAGTTGACGGCGACATGCTTGATGACGATGTGCGGGGTGCGGGCGCCGATGACGCGCTCGGCGGTGACGTAGTCCTCGCCGTACTGGTCCATCACGTTGGCCCGTACGACCCTGGCGATGGGTGGGGTGTAGAGGAAGGCGATGGCGCAGATCAGGACGGGGATGCCGCCGCCGAACACGGACACCAGGACGGCGGCGAGCGCGATCCCGGGGAACGCCATGACGACGTCCAGGCAGCGCATCAGGGTCTCGTCCACCGCCTTGCGCGAGGTGGCCGCGATCGCGCCGAGCAACGCGCCCGCGAGCAGCCCGAGCAGCGTGGCGCCCAGGCCGATGGCGAGCGACCAGCGGGCGCCGTACATCAGGCGGCTGAGGATGTCGCGGCCGAGGCTGTCCTGACCCATCCAGTGCTCGGCCGACGGGCCCGAGGCGCTGCCGTCGGCCTGGAACGCGGCCTGGTCGAGGGGGTCGTGCGGGGCGATGAGCGGGGCGAGCAGCGCCATCAGGATGACGACGGCGAGTACGGCGACGGCGATCTTGGACAGGAGCGGGAGGCGCCGGAAGCCGCGTACCCGGATGCCGGGGGTGGCGAGGCGCTCGGTGAGTCTCCTACGGCTCAGGCTCGGGATCAACGGGGGCTTCGGCATCAGGCGGCGCTCCTCAGCCGGGGGTTGACCAGGAGGTGCAGGATGTCGATCACCAGGTTGACGACGACGAAGCCGACGGCGGTGGTGAGCACCACGCCCTGGACGACGGCCGGGTCGCCGTTGCGTACCGCCTCGATCATCAGCTTCCCCATGCCGGGCAGCGAGAAGATCGTCTCGATGACGACCGCGCCGCCGAGCAGATAGCCGACCCGCAGGCCGAGCACGGTGAGTGGGTTGATCAGCGCGTTGCGCAGGACGTTGCGGCCGACCACGACGACCGGGGGCAGTCCACTGCCGATCGCCGTACGCACATAGTCCTTGTCGAGCTCCTCGACGACGGCCGTGCGCACGATGCGGGTGAGCTGGGCGGCGACCGGGAGGGACAGCGCGAACGCGGGCAGGGTCATGGTCTTCAGCCAGCCGCTGAGCGAGTCGCCCGGATTGACGTAGCCGCCGGTGGGGAACCAGCCCTGGCCCACGGCCAGATACTGGATCATCAGCAGCGCCAGCCAGAATCCGGGTGCGGCGACCCCGGTCAGTGAGACGACCCGGATCAGCTGGTCGGGCGGCCGGTCGCGGTAGATCGCGGCGGTGACGCCGAAGACCAGGGACAGCACGACCGCGATACCCAGGCCCAGGAAGGTCAGTTGGAGGGTGAGCGGCAGGGCGGTGGTCACCTGGTCGACCACCGGCTGCCGGGTGAGGGCGCTGATGCCCAGGTCGCCGTGGAGGAGGTCGCCCACGAAGCCGGCATAGCGGACCGGCAGCGGATCGTTGAGGCCGTGCTGCTCGCGGAAATCGTGCAACTGCTCCGGCGTCGGGTTGGCGCCCTGGAAGAACGCCGAGGCCGGGTCGCTGTCGGAGAACCGCATCACCAGGAACACGAACAGCACGATGCCGAGCATCAGCGGGACGAGCAGGGCTATGCGGCGGGCCAGAATCCGGGCGATCGCGACCACGTGCGCTCCTGCTCAGCTAGCTGACTTGGCCTGGAGGAGGTTGATGCCGGGATAGGGCTGGGCCCTGATCCCGTCCAGCTTCTTCGGGTCCCAGGCCGTCATCAGCTCGTTGTGCACGACCGGGTAGATCACCACGTTCTCCGCGACGACGTCGAGGTATTCCTGCGTCATCCGCTTCTTCTTCTCGGCGTCCGGCTCCCGCGTCGCCTGGTCCATGAGCCTGAAGAGCCGCTTGGCCTCGGACGACCCGGACCATCTGGCGTAGCCCATCCAGATGTTGTCGGGCGCGTAGTTGTAGTGCATGACCAGGTCCGCGTCGAGGCCGAACTGGTTCGGGTTCGATGCGCCCGCCACCACCTGGTAGTCCTTCTTCTGGTCCAGCTTGGTGAAGACGGCGGTGGTCTCCTGCGGGTCGAGGGTCGTCTCGACGCCGATCGCGTCCCAGGACGCCTTGATGGTGGGCAGGCAGTCCACCACCCAACTGACGTTGACCGACATCAGGTTGATCTTCAGCCCCTTCACCCCGGCCTCGGCGAGCAGCGCCTTGGCCTTCGCCGGGTCGTGGGCGTAGTCCGGACTCGCCTTGCGGTAGGAGGGGTTGTCCTCGTTCAGGAACGAGGTGGCGGGCCTGCCGTGGCCCTTGAGCCCGGCCTGGATCATCTTGTCCCGGTCGATCGCGTAGTGCAGGGCCTGCCTCACCCGTACGTCGTCGAACGGCTTACGGGCGGTGTTGAAGAGCAGGAAGAGGTGGTTCATCCCCGCGCCGCCCTCGACCTTGCGGCCGTCCTTCTCCAGCTGGGCGATGTTGGCGTACGGGATGTTGTCGACGATCTGCGCTCCGGGACCGGCGCCGGAGATCTTCGCGACGCGGGGCGCCGCGTCCACGATGGTCAGCCAGTTCATCTTCTTGAACGCCGCCTTGCGGGGGCCGTTGTACGGGGTGAAGGCCTCGAAGGTGGTGTTCGACTTCGGGGTGTGCGCGGTCTGCCGGTACGGGCCCGAGCCGACCGCCTTGCCCGCGGCCGCGTCGTCCCAGGCGCCGGGCTTGCCGTAGATGTGCTTCGGCATGATCTTGGCGAGGGTGAGCCGAGGCGCGCCGTCCGGGAACGGGAACTTCAGCACCAACTCGACGCTCGTGGCGCCGGTCTTGTTGACCTCCTTGAGCCAGGAGGCGAAGAAGCCCTTGACGAGGGTGGTGGTGTCCGGGTCGAGGATGCGGGCGAAGGTGAACACCACGTCGTCGGCGGTGACGGGTTCGCCGTCGTGCCAGGTGGCGCCCGCGCGCAGGGTGAACTTCCAGGAGGTGGCGTTCAGATCGGCGGGGATCTCGGTGGCCAGGGCCGCGTACGGCTCGCGGGTGATCGGGTCGGTGTCGAGGAGCCCCTCGTAGATGTGGTGGTTGGCGGCCATGGCGAACGCCGACGCGGTCTGCGTCGGATCCCAACTGCCGTCGTTGCCATAGCCGATGACCGCGGTGAGCGTCTCAAGGGAACCGCCCTCGCCGCCGCCGTCGGAGTCGTTGGTGGACTCCGGGCCCGATGAACAGGCCGAGAGAGTCGTGGAGACGGCGGCGGCCGCGCCCAGCGCGCCGGTGTACTTGAGGAACGACCGGCGGTGCAGCGCCGGTCGGGGGGTCACGTCGCTCACGGTGCTGCCTCCATGAGAGATCCCACGTCCTACGTCTGGAGTAGTAGCGTGACCATAGGAGGGGGTTTGGGGGCGGTCAAGGGCGCACGCAAGGGAGTTCGGGCGGACGTAGGACGTGGGATGTGTGGCCCCGTACGATGTGCCGCATGTCTGAGCAGCCGAGGAACGCCACCATCCCCCCTGCCAGGGAACGGCGGGTGGGCGTCCAGATCCAGCGCGAGGTCATGCAGCTGATCCTGGACAGGGGGCTGCGGCCCGGTGCGCCGATGCCCACCGAGGCCGAGCTGATGGAGAACCTCGGGGTGAGCCGGAACTCCGTACGCGAGGCGCTCAAGGCCCTGCAGGCCCTGGACATCGTGGAGATCCGGCACGGCTACGGCACCTACGTCGGCCAGGCCTCGCTCACCCCGCTGGTGGACGGCCTCACCTTCCGCACGCTCGCCGGGACCGAGGGCGACAGCCGCGACGCCACACCTGCGCTCGGCGAGATCCTCCAGGTCAGGGAGGTGCTGGAGGAGGGGCTGATCCGCCGGGTCGCCGAGACACTCAGCGACGCCGAACTGGACCGCCTGGAGGCCGTGATCGTACGGATGGAGGAGGCGGGCCGGGCCGGGGAGTCCTTCCCCGAACTGGACCGCGAGTTCCACGAGCAGCTCTACAAGTCGTTGGGCAACGCGCTGGTGCCGCAGCTGCTCGCGGCGTTCTGGAACGTCTTCCACCGGGTCGCCGGGGTGCGCGGCTGGGACCAGGACCCGGCGCCCGCCGTGACCGCGCGCAGACACCGGGACATCCTGACCGCGCTGCGCGCCCGGGACGTCGAGCGGGCGCAGCGCGCGATGGCGGACCACTTCCGGGGCATCGAGGCACGGGCCTGGCAGGGCTCGCTGGGCGTCAAGTGACGGGCGCTCCGGGCGCTCCGGGTCAGTTCCCGCCAGGGGTGACAAGCCCCGACTCATAGGCCGCGATGACCAGTTGGGCGCGATCCCGGGTGCCCAGCTTGCCCATGATCCGGCTGACATGGGTCTTCGCGGTGAGCGGGCTCAGCCCCAACGCCTCGGCGATCTCGGTGTTGTTGAACCCGCGGGCGACCAGCGTGAGAACCTGCCGCTCCCGCTCGGAGAGCCCGTCGGGCCCGCCGGCGGTGGGCGCCTCGGGGCCTGGAGCGCGCAGCACGCGGGCGATCAGCCGGGCGGTGGGTCCCGGCGAGAGCAGCGCGTCGCCCGCCGCGACCGTCCTGATGGCGTCCAGGAGTTCGGCGGGCTTGGTGTCCTTGACGAGGAAGCCGGAGGCACCGGCCCGCAGCGCCTCCAGCACATGCTCGTCGGTGTCGTACGTGGTGAGGACGAGGACCTTGACGCCCGCCAGGTCGTCGTCCGCGGCGATCAGCCGGGTCGCCTCGATGCCGTCCAGGTCGGGCATCCGGATGTCCATGACGACCAGGTCGGCGCGTTCGCTGCGGGCCAGCGCGACCGCCTCGTGCCCGGTGCCCGCCTGCCCGACGACCGCCATGTCCGGGGCCGAGTCCACCAGCATCGCGAAGGCGGCGCGTACCAGCGTCTGGTCGTCGGCGAGCAGCACGCGAACGGCAGCGGCGGAAGCGGCGGGAGCGTCGGTCGTCATCGAGTCTCTTCCGGTACGGGGGCGTGCAGCGGCAGTACGGCGGTCACGGCGAAGCCTGCACCGGGGCGCGGCCCGGCGTCCAACGTCCCGGCGACGCTACGGGCCCGCTCCCGCATCCCGAGCAGGCCAAAGCCGCTCCCGCTCCCGTTGCCGTTGGCGTCGCCGCTGGCCGAGGCCTGGGCGGGGGCCCCGGACGCCGAGCCGTCGTCCGTGACCGTCACGGTCAGGGCGCCGTCGCGCGCGTGGACGCCGACGTCGATCGCGACATCGGGGCCCGCGTGCCGCACGGCGTTGGTCAGGGCCTCCTGCACGATGCGGTAGGCGGCCGCGCCCACGGCGGGCGGCGCCTCCTCCACGCCCACCGACAGGTCGACCTTCGCGCCCGCCGTACGGGCCGCCGCCGCCAGGTCGGCCAGGCCGTCCAGGGCGGGCAGCGGGCCCTTGCCGTTGCCGCTGTCGGTGCCGTCCGCGCGGAGCACCTCCAGCGTGGTCTTCAGCTCGCCGCGCGCCGCGCGGCAGGTCTCGGAGATGTCGTCCAGGGCCTTGCTGATCGCGGCCCGGTCCAGGCGGTCCGGATCGACGGTGAGCACATGCGAGGCGACCGAGGTCTGGACCCCGATGAGGGTGATGCTGTGCGCGAGCAGATCGTGCAGGTCGCGGGCGATCCGCAGCCGCTCTTCGGCGACCCGGCGGGCGGCCTCCTCCTCGCGGGTGCGTTCGGCGCGCTCGGCGCGTTCCAGCACGGCGGCCACGTACCGGCGGTAGATGCGGACATCCGCACCGAAGACCAACATGGCGATCACCCAGCCGGTGATCCGCAGCAGCTCCAGGCCCTCGTGCTTGCCGCCGGTCACCATGACCACACCGACCATCGCGATCACACCACCGCCGACCAGCAGCGCGCGCCAGGTCCGTCCGGTGGCGGCCACGGTGTAGAGGGCGAGCATCGAGCCCGGGACGGCCGCGGCGTGCGTGTAGTCCTGGCCGTGGTACGGGCCGGTGCACAGGACGACCAGGAGCAGCACCAGCATCGGGCGCTTCCGGCGCCAGACGAGCGGCACCACACTGCCGAGCAGCAGCGTCCACCCGAGCGCGTCAGGGGAGCGCCCGTCCCCGCCGATCAGGCCGAGGACGACGGCGGCCACGGCCATCCCGGCCGCGATGTACGCGTCGTTGCGCAGGGCGTGCGGCGCGGTCATCGGGTCGCGGTTGACCGCGGCGATGACACGGTCCGCGAGCGTCGGCGGTCCGGAGGCTTCGGGGGTGTCCACGGCCCCATCCTCCAGTACCCGGCGGGTACGTGACCATGGGCGCACCCGCCCGCCGCGCGGCGCGGGCCGCGCGGGGGCGGGTGCGGTGGCCGGGCCCGACCCCGGCCGCCGAAGGAACCTCACCTGCGGCCTGCCGGTGCCGGCGAGCGGGAGCCTCCCGGCTCGGCGGGNTCCAGTACCCGGCGGGTACGTGACCATGGGCGCACCCGCCCGCCGCGCGGCGAGGGCCGCGCGGGGGCGGGTGCGGTGGCCGGGCCCGACCCCGGCCGCCGAAGGAACCTCACCTGCGGCCTGCCGGTGCCGGCGAGCGGGAGCCTCCCGGCTCGGCGGGCCGCTCCCCCGTGGCGGACGGCTCCTTGGACAGCGGACCCGGCCACCACACACGCCGCTTCAGCAGCATGCTCGCCGAGGTCACCAGGTACGTACGGACCAGGAAGGTGTCGAGCAGCACACCGACCGCGACCAGGAAGCCCATCTCGCGCAGCGCCACCAGCGGCAGCACCATCAGCACCGTGAAGGTCGCGGCGAGCACGATGCCCGCGGAGGCGATGACGCCGCCCGTGGTGCGCAGCGAGGTGAGCGCCGCGTCCCGTGGCGCGGCGCCGCCCAGCGCTTCCTCGCGCATCCGGTGCATCAGGAAGATGCCGTAGTCCACGCCGAGTGCGACCAGGAAGACGAAGGACAGCAGCGGCATCGACGGGTCAAGGCCGGCGAAGTCGAAGACGGGCTCGAAGAGCAGTCCGCCCAGGCCCATCGCCGACGCCCACACCAGCACTACGGCCCCCACCAGCACCAGCGGCGCGACCAGGCTGCGCAGCAGCAGGACGAGGATCACCAGGACGGCGGCGAGCAGCAGTGGCATCACGATCAGCTGGTCGCGGGCGTTGGTGTCCTCCAGGTCGATCTGCTCGGCGCTGGGCCCGCCGACGTAACTGCCGTCCAGCGCATCCCGTAGCCGCTCGATGGTGGCGGTCTCGGCCGGTGTCTCGGGCGCGTCCTTGGCGAACACGGCGAGTTCGGTCCAGCCGTCGCCCTCGCGGCCGCGTTCGGCTCCGGCGACTCCGTCGGTGCCGCGGGCGGTGCTCAGGGCCTTCTCGGCTTCCCCGGTGGGGGCGATCACGGTGATCGGCTGGCTGCTGCGCTCCGGGTAGGCGTCGGCGAGTGTCTCCATGGCCGCGACCGACTCGGGCTTGCTGGTGAAGGCGTCCTCCTGCTTGAGGTTGCCCGGCAGGTTGAACGCGCCGAGCGCCATGGCGCCGAGCAGTACGACCCCGCTGACCAGGACGGCGACCGGGCGCCGCCCCGCGGAACTGCCCATCACGGCGAACAGCGAGCGGCGCGGCTTGGCCTCGACGCCGTACACCGGGATCAGCGGCCAGAACACGCGGCGGCCGAGCAGCACCAGGATGGCGGGCAGCAGCGTGAGCATCGCGACCAGCGCGCACAGCACGCCGATGGCGCCGACGGGTCCGAGCCCGCTGCTGCTGTTGAGGTCGGCGGCGAGCAGGCAGAGCAGCCCGGCCGCCACGGTCCCGGACGAGGCGAGTACCGCGGGGCCGCAGCCGCGCAGCGCGGCGACCATCGCGTCGTAGGGCCGCTCGATACGTCGTAGCTCCTCGCGGTAGCGGGCGATGATCAGCAGCGCGTAGTCGGTGCCCGCGCCGAAGACGAGGACGGTGGTGATGCCGATGGTCTGGCCGCTGATGGTGAGGTCCATGCCGAACAACTCGACCAGGCCGTAGAGCAACGCCCGCGAGGTGAGCGCGGCCGCGGCGACGCCGATCAGCGGGACCAGCCACAGGAAGGGGCTGCGATAGGTGAGGATCAGCAGGACCGTGACGACGAGCGCCGTGGCGATCATCAGGGTGCCGTCGATGGACTCGAAGACTTCTTCCATGTCCGTCTGGATCGCGCTGGTCCCGCCGACCTGGACGCTCATCCCGCCGGTGTCGGACACGGTCTCCCGTACGTCCTCGACGAAGGCGTTGCGCAGCTCCTCGTCGTCGCCCGGCTCGGTGCTGACGACCGGGAACATCAGCGTGCTCCCGTCCTTGGACGGGATGCCCTTCGGAGGCGCGACCAGCTTGTGGTCGGTGGCGATCTCCGCGACCTGCGCGTCGGCGGCCGCGCGGTCGGCGTCGGTGAGCCGCCCGTCGCGCTCGTAGACGAGCACCAGCTCGGTGGCCTCACCGCCGGGCAGCTCCTGCTGGATCTTCGCGACCTGTGTGGAATCCGCGCTGGCCGGCAGGTAGTCGATCGCGCTGTTCTCCTGGACGAGCTTCCCGGCGAACGGCACGGCGAGCACCAGCGCGCCGATCCAGAGCGCGAGCACCGCCCAGGGAAGAGTTCGGCGGCGGCGTTCTGTTGCGGCCCTCATACGGGGCCTCCCCTCGTGAACGGATGTCGGCTGCCTGTCACAGCCACCAGACTTCCGTCACGCGGCCGCCTTTACGTCGCGCCTACGGGCGAACTGGGCCGTACTCCGAGGGGTGTCGCATCCGGCCGATTACTCCCGCGGGAGTAGCGGGGGTAACGCCGCGGGAGTGGTTCAGGAAGGCGTACGCCCAGACGCCAGCAGCCGCGACACGTCGTCCTGGTCCAGCCGCAGCGCCCCGCCCACCGTCACCAGCACCTCGCGCTCGGCCGCGGTGTACGGGCCGTCGGCCAGGGCGATGCGTGCGGCCTGGACGAGGATGGACTCGCGGCCGGCGGGGGCGAGATGGGGGGCCAGCGGGTCGAGTGCCTCGTGCAGCTCGATGGCGAGGGTCAGCGCGCCCCCGGGGCCCGGGTAGCCGCCGGAGATCCGGCCGGTGTCCGCGGCGAGCGCCTCGATCAGGGCGGTGAGCTGGTCCTCGGTGCAGTCGTCGTATCCCGCGGAGCGGACCGTGCTGACGGCGGACGCGAGGACCGTACGGGATGTGGTGCCGCCCGCCGCGAGGATGGCGAGGGCGACGGTGTGTACGGCGTCCCTGAGCATCGCCGAGAAGCGGGTGCTGGTCGGGTGGTCCAGGACGTCGGTGTCGAAGTGTCCCTGGCAGGCGGCGCATTCGACGACGGGCCCGGCGTTGCCACGCGCCAGCAGCGGGATGCCGACGAGGACGAAGCGGCGACGGCCCAGACGGCGGCGGTAGTTGCGGTCGCCACCGCAGCCGGGGCAGAAGAACTCGCCGTCGCCCACGGTGGTCCAGGCGATGCGAGTGCCCCAGACACACGGTTTCCAGCCGATCGGTCCTCTAGCTGGCAGCACGCCACACCTCCGTAACGCTTCGGCAACGTTGCCGCGCTGGCGTGATGTTAGCCACATCCGCGAGGCGCCGTCAGCACCTCGCGCACCAGATGGCCGAGACCGGTCGTACGAGCACCGGGGCCCTGGCTCACGCCGAGCGCCCGAAGCCGATCGTCGGGACCGCCCGGCGCAGCGGCCAGGCCTGGCCGACCTCGGGGAGCAGCGCGTCCAGGAAGCCGTACCGGCCGAGCGCGACGGGCTCCTGGTCGTCGTACGACTGGACATGCCGCCACCACGCGGCGACCTCCGACCAGCCGGGTGCGGAGAGGGAGCCGCCGAACTCCTGGACGGACAACGCGGCGGTCAGTCCCGCGAAGGCCAGCCGGTCGGCCAGCGGCCAGCCCGCGAGGGAGCCGGTCACGAACCCGGCCACGAACACGTCCCCGGCGCCGGTCGGGTCCAGGGCCTCGACCGCGATCGCGGGCACCTCGGCGGTCTCGCCGGTCCGCCCGTCCACCGCGTACGCCCCCTCCGCACCCAGCGTGACCACCGCCACCGGGACGTGTTCGGTGAGCGCCCGCGCGGCGGCCCGGGGGCAGTCCAGGCCGGTGTACCGCCTGGCCTCCTCGGCGTTGGGCAGGAAGGCCTCGCAGTGCACCAGGTCCGGCAGGCCCGCCAGGTCCCAGCGGCCGCTCTCGTCCCAGCCGACGTCGGCGAAGATCCGGGTCCCCTTGCGGGCCGCCTGGCCGATCCACTCGTCCCGTACCCCGGGCGTCAGACAGGCGACCGCGCCCCGCGCACGGGGCGGGCACTGCGGCGTCGTCGCGACCGGCGGCGGCTCATGGCCGTGCGAGACCATCGTCCGCTCGCCCTCGTACGCCATCGAGACGGTGACCGGGGAGTGCCAGCCGGGCACGGTGCGTGACAGTGCCAGGTCGATGCCCTCGCCCTGGGCCAGGGCGTCCCAGCAGTACTCGCCGTAGTGGTCGTCGCCGAAGGCCGCGGCCAGCGAGGTGCGGAGTCCGAGGCGGGCCAGCGCGGTCGCCATGTTGGCCACCCCGCCCGGGCTCGACCCCATACCGCGGGCCCAGGACTCGGTGCCGCGCACCGGTGCGCTGTCCAGGCCGGTGAAGATGATGTCCAGGAAGACCGTGCCGGTGAGATAGACGTCCCAGGCAGGGTCGTCCGGGCCACGCAGCCCGCTCAGCGGGTCGAGGCGGGCCGGCCGGTCCGGCTGCGCTGGCCGCTCTGGGTGGTGTGTGCTCACCGTCCGCTCCCTGCCGTCCTCACCGAGGCCGTCTTACCGATCTCGTCCATTTCTGGCCAGTGTGCCCCATGCCACTGACATCCCCCCTGACCGCTCCTGTGACATCCCCCCCTGACAGCTCCTGCGGCATCTCCTGCGACGGCTCCTGGGGTACGTTCCGCGGCATGAGGCTGACGATTCTTGGTGGTGGAGGGTTCCGGGTGCCGCTGGTGTACCGGGCGCTGGTGGATTCCGGGATCTTGGAGCTCACGCTGTACGACACGGACCCGGTGCGGGTCGGCGTGATCCGGTCGGTGCTCGACGCACTGCCTGGGGGACCGGCCGTACGGCTCGCCGCGGACCTCGACGACGCCCTGCGCGGCGCGGACTTCGTCTTCTCGGCGATCCGGGTCGGCGGCACGGAGGGCCGGGTACGCGACGAACGCATCCCGCTCGACGAGGGCGTACTCGGCCAGGAGACGGTCGGCGCGGGCGGCGTGCTCTACGGGCTGCGCACGATTCCGGTGGCCCTGCACATCGCCGAGCGCGTCGCGGCCCTGGCCCCCGGCGCCTGGGTCATCAACTTCACCAACCCGGCCGGGATGGTCACCGAGGCGATGGCCTCGGTCCTGGGCGAGCGGGTCATCGGCATCTGCGACTCGCCGGTGGGCCTGGTGCGCCGGGCCGCGCGCGCCGCGGGCGCCGACCCGGACGCGGTGACGTACGACTACGTGGGCCTGAACCACCTCGGCTGGCTGCGGAGCCTGGAGCACGACGGCCGGGACCTGCTCCCCGGCCTGCTCACGGACCCCGAGGCCCTCGCCTCCTTCGAGGAGGGCAAGCTGTTCGGCCCCGAGTGGCTGCGGGCACTCGGCGCGCTCCCGAACGAGTATCTGCACTACTACTACTTCCGCCGCGAGACGTTGCACTCGGTCACGTCCGCCGACGAGACGCGCGGCGAGTTCCTCGCCCACCAGCAGGGCGACTTCTTCACCGCCGCCGCGGCCGACCCGGCCCGCGCCGCCGCGCTGTGGGAGCGGACCCGCCTGGAGCGCGAGGAGACCTACCTGGCCGACAGCCGTGCGGCCACCGGGGGCTGGCAGCGCGACACCTGCGACCTGGACGGCGGCGGCTACGACCGGGTGGCGCTCGCCCTGATGCGGGCGCTGTCCTCCGGTACGCCGACCCGCCTGATCCTCAACGTACGCAACGGCACGACGGTCCCCGCGCTGCCCGCCGACGCGATCGTCGAGACGGTCTGCGAGGTGGACGCACAGGGCGCCCGCCCGCTGCCGTGCGCCCCGCTGGGTGAGGCCGAGTTGGGGCTGATGCTGCAGCTCAAGGCGGTCGAACGGGCCGCGATCGACGCGGCCCTGTTCAAGGACCGTGACGCGGCGCTGCGCGCGCTGGCCCTGCATCCGCTGGTCGACTCCCCGGCGGTGGCGGCGCGCATCCTGGACCGGGTGGCGGCCGCCGGCGGCTGACCGCCCGCACCCGCACCATCACCCCACCCCTTCGCCCTCGCCCTCACGCGAACTCGTACGCCTCCACCTCGGCCAGATACCGCCGCCTGCGCTCCTCGTCATCGTCCAGGAACGATGCCTCGAAGGAGTTCCGGGCCAGCTCGCGCAGCTGCTCGTGGCTCAGGCCCAGCGCCTCGCGCACCGCGTGGAACGTGTCGCCGACATAGCCGCCGAAATACGCCGGGTCGTCGGAGTTCACCGTGCAGAGCAGGCCCGCGTCCATCATCTGGCGCAGCGGGTGGGACTCCAGGACGTCGATGGCGCGCAGCCGGACGTTGGAGAGCGGGCAGAGGGTCAGCGGGATGCGGCCCTGGACCAGCCGCGCCACCAGGTCCGGGTCCTCCACGCAGCGCAGCCCGTGGTCGATCCGCTCCACGCCCAGGACGTCGAGTGCCTCCGTGATGTACTCGGGCGGCCCTTCCTCGCCCGCGTGCGCGACCCTGCGCAGCCCGAGCGCCGCCGCTGCCTCGTACACCTCGCGGAACTTGGCCGGCGGGTGCCCCACCTCGGCCGAGTCCAGGCCGACCGCGGTGATCCGGTGCAGATGCGGCTTCGCCGCCTGAAGGGTCGCCATCGCGGACTCGGCGGACTGGTCGCGCAGGAAGCACAGGATCAGCCGCGTGGAGATGCCGTGCCGCTCCTCGCTCGCGTCCAGGGCGCGGCCCAGGCCCGCGATCACCGTGTCGAGCGAGACGCCGCGCGCGGTGTGCGCCTGCGGGTCGAAGAAGATCTCTGCGTGGCGTACGCCCTGCACGGCGGCCCGGGTCAGATACGCGTCCGCGAGCTCGGCGAAGTCGTCTTCGGTGCGCAGCACGGCCATCAGGCCGTAGTACAGGTCGAGGAACGACTGGAGGTCGTCGAAGAGATAGGCGCGGCGCAGCTCTTCGGTGTCCGCGTAGGGGAGCTTCACGCCGTTGCGTGCGGCAAGTGCGAAGGCCAGTTCGGGTTCGAGGGTGCCTTCGATGTGGAGGTGGAGTTCGGCCTTGGGGAGGGGGTGGGGGAAGACGTTGCGGAGCGGGTTCGGGAGGAGGCGGTGGGGGAAGACGTTGCGGAGCGGGTTCGGGAGGGGCATTCGTCCATATTAGGGGCGGTTTGGCATGAGAGGTGGTTTGGTACTTAGTCGCGTTTGGGGAGCGGGACCCGCAGCAGGTCCGCCGCGATGGTGAGTTCGCCCTCGAACCCGGCCGCCCGCGCCTGCCGCTCGAAGTCGGCGGGGTCGTTGTACCGCTGCGAGAAGTGCGTCAGCACCAGGTGCCGTACGCCCGCGTCGCGTGCGACACCCGCCGCCTGCCCGGCCGTCAGATGCCCGTGGTCGGCGGCGAGCTGGGCGTCCTCGTCCAGGAAGGTGGACTCGATGGCCAGCAGGTCGCAGCCGTCGGCGAGCGCGTACACCCCGTCGCACAGCCGGGTGTCCATCACGAACGCGAAGCGCTGGCCGCGCCTGGCCTCGCTCACCTGGTCGAGGGTGACGCCGTTCAGTACGCCGTCGCGCTGGATGCGGCCCACGTCGGGGCCCTTGATGCCGTGCCGGGCGAGCAGCTCGGGCAGCATCCGCCGCCCGTCGGGTGCGCTGAGCCGGTAGCCGTACGACTCCACCGGATGGGACAGCTTGTGCGCGAGCAGCGTGTACGAGTCCGTCGACGCCAGTACGCCGTCGGCGGCGACCGGCGCCTGGTGCAGCACGACCGTCTCGCGGTAGGCCGTGGCGTACCGCAGCCGGTTGAAGAAGTGCTGCCCGCTGGCCGGGTAGTGCGCGGTGACCTGGTGCGGCACCCGGTCGAGGTTGATCCGCTGGATCACCCCGGCCAGGCCGAGCGAGTGGTCGCCGTGGAAGTGCGTGACGCAGATCCGGTTGATGTCGTGCGCGGCGACCCCGGCCCGCAGCATCTGCCGCTGGGTGCCCTCGCCGGGGTCGAAGAGGATGCCCTCGCCGTCCCAGCGCAGCAGATAGCCGTTGTGGTTGCGGTGCCGGGTGGGGACCTGGCTGGCGGTGCCGAGCACCACCAGTTCACGTACGGACAAGGCGCGTTACCTCAGTTACCTCAGCTATCCCGTATCCCGTTATCCCGGCGGCCACTGCATGCCGCGGCCGCCCAAGACGTGCGCGTGCGCGTGGAACACGGTCTGACCGGCACCGGAACCGGTGTTGAACACCATCCGGTAGCTCTCCATCTTCTCCTCGGCCGCGACCTCGCCCGCCTCGCGCAGCACATCGGCGGCGAGCTGCGGCTCGGCGGCGGCGAGCGCGGCGGCGTGCGGGTAGTGGACCTTGGGGATCACCAGCACATGGATCGGCGCCTGCGGGTTGATGTCCCGGAAGGCGACGGTCGTCTCGGTCTCCCGGACGACGTCCGCCGGAACCTCACGTGTGACGATCTTGCAGAACAGGCAGTCCGCCTGTGGTTCGCCGGCCATGTGCGTGGCCTCCCTCGCCTGGGTCGATCGGTTGCGTCGAGCAGTCCACGCGCATGCTATCCGGCCGGGGGCGCCACCTTCGCGTGCGGTGCCGGGTCATTGGATCTTGTCCCGGTCGGAGGAAATCGTCAGCCAGGGCACGACCAGACCGGTCCAGAACAGGATTTGGGGCACGGTGCGGTCGGTCCAGGGCACCTGGGCGATCAGCAGTGCGCAGAGCATGGTGCAGGCCGTCTGGGCCAGGACGATCCGAGCCCAGAGTTCGCGGCGGATCAGGGAGCGGACGTTCAGCTGTACGCCGGTGCGCAGCCGCCGGTAGCTGCGCCAGGCTCCGAGCGCCCAGATGGCGCCCATGACCACGAGAAACCAGAGCCGTTCGCCGAGCGGCACGGGTAGCGTCGGGCCCTCCCCCGTGGGGAACAGGTTGATCATGCCGCCGCCGAGCACGACGCAGAGCACGGCGAGCCAGCGGGTGCCGCGCAGCAGCCGGTAGGTGGCGTGGTCGAGGCCGCCGCGCATGGCGGAGGAGTCGGGTGCGGCGGCGAGCGCGTCGGCGTACAGGGTCGAGGCCTTTGCCGCGGTGACCTCCGGGCCGTTCGCGGCCCTCCTGGTCTGGTTGGCCAGGGCCTCCTCGTGGGTGGGGTCGAGCCGGAGGATGGCGCGGTCGAAGCGGTCGACGTCCTCGGTGGCACCCGAGAAGTTCGCGATCTCCCGCGCGACCTCGTACGCGTAGACCTCATCGGGCCCGAGGCGGATCGCCTCCTCGGCCAGGGCCGCCGCTTCCGGGAAGACATGGGCCATGTCCTCGCCCGTGAGGTCTTGCTTCCCGCTCTCCTGGGCGTACCGGAGCAGGGCCCTCCGGCCCGTGAGCTGGGCCAGCTTCGCGTAGCCGTACCAGTAGTCCGGGGCGAGGCGCACCGCCTCGTGCAGGAGGGCCAGGGCCTTGTCGATCCCGAGGCCCGCGCGGCGTACCGCCTCCGCGTGGACCAGGAGCGCGAAGACGTATCCGGGATCGTGCTCCAGTGCTTTCGCGCTCACCTCGACCGCTTCCTGCGGCCGGTCCGCGTCCAGGTGGCAGCGGGCGAGGTTGGCCAGGGCGCGGGTGTCGTCGGGGCTCTCGGCGAGCCGCCTGCCGAGCAGGACCGCGGCGTCCTCGTGGCGTCCCGCGTCGATGAGCGCCACGGCCCTGTCGACGTCCGGATGCGTCGTCGTCACAGCTTCCTCCGCTTCTTCAGGTACGCGACCAGGTCGTCGTACATCCCGCCCTCGTTCGCGAACATCGCCACATTGCGGGCCGCCGCGAACCACGGCTCGGTGGAGGGCGTGATGCCCTTCGCCGCGGCCAGCAGGTCCTTCATGCCGATCAGGCGGACCGTGCCGGTGCGGGCCGAGTCGAGCAGCGCCAGCTCGGCCGCGGACTCGCAGAGATGGGCGAGGTCGGCGCCGGACAGGCCGTCGGTGACCTTGACCAGCTTGCCCAAGTCGACCGACTCGATGGGGCGTTCGCTCAGGTGGTAGCGGAGGATCGCCTCGCGCGCGGGAGCGTCGGGCGGCAGGACGAGCAGGGTGCGGTCCAGGCGTCCGGGGCGGCGCAGCGCGATGTCCACGTCCCAGGGGACGTTGGTGGCGGCAAGCACGAACACGCCCTCGTTCGCGGCCGAGTCGATCCCGTCCAGCTCGGTGAGCAGCTGGTTGACGGTGGTGCGCATGCCGTTGTTCTGGGTGCGGCTGCGCTTGGCGCCGAGTGCGTCCAGTTCGTCGAGGAAGACGACGCAGGGCGCCTGGCGGCGGGCGGTCTCGAAGACCTGGTGCATATTGCGTTCGGAGTTGCCGATCCACATGTCCAGGACGTCGTTGACCGACACGGACAGGAAGTTCGCGCCGAGTTCGCCCGCCACCGCCCGCGCCACGAAGGTCTTGCCGCAGCCGGGCGGTCCGTACAGCAGCAGCCCGCCGCGCAGGCTCTTGCCGTACAGCCTGCGCAGTTCGGGGTTGCGCAGCGGGGCGAGGAAGGCGGCCTCGATGCGGTCCTTGACCTCCTGCATCCCGCCGACGTCGGCCAGGCGTACGGTGCCGGTGCTCTCGACCTCCCATGCCTCGGCGTCGCCGGGGTCGCCGCTGCCGTCGACGGCCAGGGGTGCCTCGACGAAGCGCGGCGGCAGGAGATCGCCCACCTCGGTCTCGGCGGCCTTCCAGTCGAAACCGGTCCGTGGTGGTTCGGGCGCGGGCTCCGGCGCCTGCTCGGGCATCGGCTCCGGCGGCTGCGCCGGTACCCCCATCGCCCGGGTCATCAGCGCCCGCGCCTGCGCGTCGCCCGGTGCGTGCTGCAGCGCGACGGCCGCTTCCGCGATGGCCGCGTCCTGCTGCCCCGCGCCAAGCAGCAGTTCTGCGAGGTGCAGCCGCAGGGGTACGTCGCCGGGGGCCGCCGCGACGGCCGTCCGCAAGCTCTGTATGAGGGGGGAGTCATCCGACATGATCACACCCTATGTACGGCCCAGGTACGCCACGGTCCCGGGCCGTCGCGTACCGCCCAAGTACGCCACGGTCCCGGGCCGTCGCCCGGTGCCCCGAGAGTGGTCCGTATGCTCGGAGCATGACCGAGAGCACCCCGCTTGACCCCGAGGACCAGAAGATCGTCACCCTCGCCCGCTCCGCTCGGGCCCGCAACGGTGTGCCGGAGGGCGCGGCCGTACGGGACGAGACCGGGCGTACGTATGTCGCGGGCGCCGTGGACCTCGACTCGCTGAAGCTGAGCGCGCTGCAGACCGCGGTCGCGATGGCGGTGGCGAGTGGTGCCACCTCGCTGGAGGCCGCCGCCGTGGTCTCCAAGGCCGACGCCGTGGCGGACGACGACCGCGCGGCCGTACGCGACCTGGGCGGGCCCGGGACGCCGGTGCTGCTCGCCGGTCCTGACGGGACCGTACGCGTGACCGTGACCGCTGGCTGACGTGCGGGAGCGCCTCGACGCGGGGGAGGGCTCGGTCGAGGTCGGGGTCGGGGTGTGGCGCCGGCGCCGTCGGCGGGCCGCGGTGGTCGCCGGGTGAAAGGCGGGCTCCCGGTGCCCTGGTCGGCGGCCCGGCCCGCATCGGGGACAATGGACCGCATGAGCGCACCTTCCCCGACCAGGCCCGAGCCGCAGGCGACCCCGCACCGCGCGGGCTTCGCGTGCTTCGTCGGACGGCCCAACGCGGGCAAGTCGACCCTGACCAACGCCCTCGTGGGCACGAAGGTCGCCATCACCTCCAACCGGCCGCAGACCACCCGGCACACCGTGCGCGGCATCGTGCACCGCCCGGACGCCCAGCTGGTCCTGGTCGACACCCCCGGTCTGCACAAGCCGCGCACCCTGCTGGGCGAGCGGCTGAACGACGTCGTACGCACTACCTGGGCCGAGGTCGACGTGATCGGCTTCTGCCTCCCGGCGAACGAGAAGATCGGTCCCGGTGACCGCTTCATCGCCAAGGAGCTCGCGGGCATCCGCAAGTCCCCGAAGATCGCGATCGTCACCAAGACGGACCTGGTGGACAGCAAGGCACTCGCCGAGCAGCTCATCGCGATCGACCAGCTCGCCAAGGAGCTCGGCTTCGAGTGGGCGGAGATCATCCCGGTCTCGGCGGTCGGCGACCAGCAGGTGGAGCTGCTGGCCGACCTGCTGGTGCCGCTGCTGCCGGAGAGCCCGCCGCTCTACCCGGAGGGCGACCTCACGGACGAGCCCGAGCAGGTCATGGTCGCCGAGCTGATCCGTGAGGCGGCCCTGGAGGGCGTACGCGACGAGCTGCCGCACTCCATCGCGGTCGTCGTCGAGGAGATGCTGCCGCGCGAGGACCGCCCGGCGGACAAGCCGATGCTCGACATCCACGCGAACCTGTATATCGAGCGGTCCAGCCAGAAGGGCATCATCATCGGCCCCAAGGGCAAGCGGCTGAAGGACGTCGGGACGAAGTCCCGCAAGCACATCGAGGCGCTGCTGGGCACGCCCGTCTTCCTGGACCTGCATGTGAAGGTCGCCAAGGACTGGCAGCGCGACCCCAAGCAGCTGCGCAAGCTGGGCTTCTGAGC
This sequence comes from Streptomyces sp. E11-3, assembly GCF_046540415.1. Taxonomy (NCBI): domain Bacteria; kingdom Bacillati; phylum Actinomycetota; class Actinomycetes; order Kitasatosporales; family Streptomycetaceae; genus Streptomyces; species Streptomyces sp. E11-3. The sequence goes on from NZ_JAZGRL010000002.1 coordinate 1,994,958, forward strand.
CGGGGGCCTGAGCGTCGGGCGCGTTACGCGCCTTCCTTCAGGACCCAGGTGATCAGTTTGCGCTGCGGCTCCGTGAGCCGCGGGTCCGCGCAGTACACCGTGCGGCCGTTGATGGTGATCTGGTAGCTGTAGCCGTCCGGCACTCCCACCGGTGGCGTCCCCCGGGCCGCGGCCGCTGCCTCCTCGGCCAGGGCGTGCCACCGGTGAGCGTCGTGCCGGCCCGCCGTGTCCACTTCGGCGTGGCGGTCGAAACCGGCGAATCCGCCCGTGCGCTTCACCTGGATACGCATGGGTCCTGTTTACTCCTCGCCCGGCTCAAACGGTAGGGACGCCGACCTGCGACCACGCCTTGAGTACGGCCTGGTGCTCCTCGCCCTCGCCGGAGCGGGCACTAGCCGCCGCGATGGTCGCCTTGGCGAAGTCCTCGAAGCTCGCGTCGACCTCGAGCGTGCCGCCGGTCAGCACGTCGTACCAGATCTGGCCCGCGCGCTCCCAGGCGTTGCCGCCCAGCGACTCGGCGACCAGGTAGAAGGCGTGGTTGGGAATGCCGGAGTTGATGTGCACCCCGCCGTTGTCCCGGCCGGTGTGTACGTAGTCGTCCATGGTCGACGGCTGCGGGTCCTTGCCGATCAGCGGGTCGTCGAACGCCGTGCCCGGCTGCTTCATCGAGCGCAGCGCCTTGCCGTTGACGCGCGGGGCGAGCAGTCCCGCGCCGATCAGCCAGTCGGCCTGGTCGGCGCTCTGGCCGAGCGTGTACTGCTTGATCAGCGAGCCGAAGACATCGGACATGGACTCGTTGAGCGCGCCCGACTGCCCGAAGTAGGCGAGGTTCGCGGTGTACTGCGTCACGCCGTGCGCCAGCTCGTGGCCGATCACGTCCACCGGGATGGTGAAGTCCAGGAAGACCTCCTGGTCGCCGTCGCCGAACACCATCTGCTGGCCGTTCCAGAAGGCGTTGCCGTAGTCCACGCCGTAGTGCACGGTCGCGGTCAGCGGCAGCCCCACACCGTCGATCGAGTTCCGCTTGAAGGCCTTCAGGAACAGCTCGAACGTGGCGCCGAGACCGGCGTACGCGCGGTTGACGGTGGCGTCCTTGCCGGGCTTGGCGCCCTCGTCGCGCACTTTGCGGCCCGGCAGGTCCGTCTTGCGCTTGGCGTCGTGGATCGTACGGTGCGGCTTCTCCTCGGCGGCTTCCTTCGGCGCGGCGACGGCGGGCGCGCCGACCACGGTCATCATCCGGCGGTGGGTGCGCTCGAGTGCGTCGCGCTCCAGGGTGCGCCGGGCGGGTCCGGAGAGCGCGGGGTCCTCGGACTGGGACAGCTTGTCGAGGACATGAGGCGGCACGATGGTGCAGAAGACAGGCTCGATGCCTGGACGGTTGGCGGTCATGGCACGCACAGTGGCACTGGGTCATGAGCCTGTCACTACCTGCAACCATGATTGCTGAAATAGAGTGACAGAACGGCTCCGCGGGCACTTCTTCGCGCCCCTTGCGTGAGACAGGCCACGACCAGGCCGTTACCCGCCCGTAATCCCGCATACTGATACACGCCAGCGCACATCGCGCGGCTCCGCTAGGCTGCGGCGCATCATGCGTTTCGGGCTGCTTCTCCTTAGCTGCCGCGGCGAGGGTCTGTAGTCGTAGGCCGACCCCCTCCCCGCGGAGTGAGGTGCTGCGGTGTTCCACCACACCCGTCGGCCGTTCCCCAGCGGACATACGAGGAGCCCTACGCATCATGTCGAACTCTGCCGGCCGCCCCGCGCCCATCACCACCGCGACGCACCTCCAGCAGCCCTCCGGGATGCCGACCCACAAGTACCGCGGCTATGACGCCGTCGACATCCCCGACCGCACCTGGCCGGACCAGCGCATCACCAAGGCGCCCCGCTGGCTCTCCACCGACCTGCGGGACGGCAACCAGGCGCTGATCGACCCGATGTCCCCGGCCCGCAAGCGCGAGATGTTCGACCTGCTGGTGAAGATGGGCTACAAGGAGATCGAGGTCGGCTTCCCGGCCTCAGGACAGACCGACTTCGACTTCGTACGCTCGATCATCGAGGACGAGGGCGCGATCCCCGACGACGTCACGATCTCCGTACTGACCCAGGCCCGCGAGGACCTGATCGAGCGGACCGTGGAGTCCCTGGTCGGCGCCAAGCGCGCCACCGTCCACCTCTACAACGCGACGGCCCCCGTCTTCCGCCGGGTCGTCTTCCGCGGCTCCAAGGACCAGATCAAGCAGATCGCCGTCGACGGTACGCGGCTGGTCATGGAGTACGCCGAGAAGCTGCTGGACGACCGCACGACCTTCGGCTACCAGTACAGCCCCGAGATCTTCACCGACACCGAGCTGGACTTCGCCCTGGAGGTCTGCGAGGCCGTCTGCGACGTCTGGGAGCCCGGACCCGGCCGCGAGATCATCCTCAACCTGCCCGCCACCGTGGAGCGTTCGACGCCGTCCACGCACGCGGACCGCTTCGAGTGGATGTCCCGCAACCTGTCCCGCCGCGAGTACGTCTGCCTGTCGGTCCACCCGCACAACGACCGCGGTACCGCCGTCGCCGCCGCCGAACTGGCCCTGATGGCCGGCGCCGACCGCATCGAGGGCTGCCTTTTCGGCCAGGGCGAGCGCACCGGCAACGTCGACCTGGTCACCCTGGGCATGAACCTGTTCTCGCAGGGCGTCGACCCGCAGATCGACTTCTCCGACATCGACGAGGTCCGCCGCACCGCCGAGTACTGCAACCAGATGACGGTCCACGCCCGCCACCCGTACGTCGGCGACCTCGTCTACACCTCCTTCTCCGGCTCCCACCAGGACGCCATCAAGAAGGGCTTCGACGCCATGGAGGCCGACGCCAAGGCCAAGAGCGTCACGGTCGACGACATCGAGTGGGCCGTCCCGTACCTGCCGATCGACCCGAAGGACGTCGGCCGCTCCTACGAGGCCGTCATCCGGGTCAACTCGCAGTCCGGCAAGGGCGGTATCGCCTACGTCCTGAAGAACGACCACAAGCTGGACCTGCCGCGCCGGATGCAGATCGAGTTCTCGAAGATCATCCAGGCCAAGACCGACGCCGAGGGCGGCGAGGTCACCCCGGCCGCCATCTGGTCCGCCTTCCGGGACGAGTACCTGCCCAACCCGGACAACGCCTGGGGCCGCGTGCAGCTGCGTTCCGGCCAGACCACCACCGACCAGGACGGCATCGACACGCTCACCGCCGACGCGGTCGTGGACGGCGCCGATGTCGTGCTGACCGGTACCGGCAACGGCCCGATCTCCGCGTTCTTCGACGCGCTGCAGGCCATCGGCATCGACGTACGCCTGCTGGACTACCAGGAGCACACGATGAGCGAGGGCGCGTCCGCGCAGGCCGCCGCCTACATCGAATGCGCCATCGGCGAGAAGGTCCTGTGGGGCATCGGGATCGACGGCAACACCACGCGCGCCTCGCTGAAGGCGGTCATCTCGGCCGTCAACCGCGCCGCACGCTGACCGTCACCTGCGGATTTCATGGCCCCTTCCACCGTTTCGGCGGGAGGGGCACGGCCGGGGGCAGGCCTGGAAAACCCCTCGGTGTTGTCAGTGGGGCGTCGTACCCTTGGCAGTGCCAGGCTGTCGAGCGGCGGGAGCCCCGCACCAAGGAGGATGAGCAGGCCAAGAGCCGGCCCATGACTCAGACACCCACAGCCCGAACCCCTGCGCAGGGGCAGTCCCGAGCCCACTTCACCGTCCCGGCGAAGCACCCGATGGTGACCGTGCTCGGCTCCGGAGACGCACTGCTGCGCGTGATCGAGAAGGCCTTCCCGGCGGTCGACATCCATGTCCGGGGCAACGAGATCAGCGCGGTGGGCGATGCGGACGAAGTCGCTCTCCTGCAGCGCCTGTTCGACGAGATGATGCTGGTGCTCCGCACCGGACAGCCGATGACGGAGGACTCAGTGGAACGCTCGATCGCCATGCTCAGGGCGAGCGAGAACGGCAGCGGCCCGGAAGAGACCCCGGCCGAGGTGCTCACCCAGAACATCCTCTCGTCCCGCGGCCGCACCATCCGCCCCAAGACCCTCAACCAGAAGCGGTACGTCGACGCGATCGACAAACACACGGTCGTCTTCGGCATCGGCCCGGCCGGTACGGGCAAGACCTACCTGGCGATGGCCAAGGCCGTTCAGGCTCTCCAGTCCAAGCAGGTCAACCGCATCATCCTGACCCGCCCCGCGGTCGAGGCCGGCGAGCGGCTCGGCTTCCTGCCCGGCACGCTCTACGAGAAGATCGACCCGTACCTGCGCCCGCTGTACGACGCGCTGCACGACATGCTGGACCCGGACTCGATTCCTCGGCTGATGGCGGCGGGGACTATCGAGGTGGCGCCGCTGGCATATATGAGGGGCCGGGCGATGCCGACCTTCACCAAGGTGCTGTCACCAGATGGCTGGCGCCCCATCGGCGACCTTCGTGTGGGCGACCTGGTCATTGGGTCGAACGGCGAACCGACCCCGGTCCTCGGTGTCTATCCCCAGGGCGAGAAGGACATCTACCGGCTGTCCGCCCAGGACGGTTCCTGGACCCTGTGCTGCGGCGAGCACCTGTGGACGGTCAGGACGCGCGACGACAAGCGCCGTGACAAGCCGTGGCGGGTCCTGGAGACCCAGGAGATGATCGGCAACCTGCGGGCGGCGCACTATCGCCGGTACGAGCTGCCGCTGCTTACGGCACCGGTCTGCTTCCCGGAGCGCGAGGTCCCCACGGACCCGTACGTCCTGGGTCTGCTCCTCGGCGACGGCTGCGTCTCGGGGGGCGGGACTCCCTCGTTCACGACCGCCGACCCGGAGCTCATTTCGGCGATGGAGGCCTCGGTTCCCGGCGTCAAAGTGCGGTCGCGCGGAGGCTACAACTACCTCATCAACCGTGTGCCGACGCCGAACGACGTCAAGGGCAGCGTTCTGACACATCCGGTGAAGCAGGCCTTGCGGGCCCTGGGCCTGCTCGGCACCAAGTCGTACTCGAAGTTCATCCCAGACGATTATCGCTACAACTCGGCCGATGTGCGCCTCGCGGTACTCCAAGGTCTGCTCGACTCTGACGGCGGTCCGGTCACCCAGAAGGATCGCACCTGCCGAATCCAGTTCTCGACCACGTCGATCTTGCTCCGAGACGACGTCATCGCGCTCGTCCAGTCTCTGGGCGGCGTCGCCTACACGAGCCGCCGAGCCGCTGAGGGCCGGAAGCCTGGGCGAGCCAACGGCCGGGACGTCCACCACCGCCGCGACTCGCACCGCGTCGACATCCGTCTCCCCGAAGGCATAGAGCCCTTCCGCCTCACCCGCAAGCGCGCCAAGTACCACGAGGCCGGAGGCGGCGGCCGCCCGATGCGCTTTATCGACAGCATCGAGCCCGCCGGCCGCGAGGAGACGGTGTGCATCCAGGTCGCCGCCGAGGACTCGCTGTACGTCACCCAGGACTACCTGCTGACGCACAACACCCTCAATGACGCCTTCATCATCCTGGACGAGGCGCAGAACACCAGCCCCGAGCAGATGAAGATGTTCCTGACGCGGCTCGGTTTCGACTCGAAGATCGTCATCACGGGTGACGTCACCCAGGTCGACCTGCCGGGCGGCACCAAGAGCGGTCTGCGCCAGGTGCAGTCCATCCTGGAGGGGGTGGAGGACGTCCACTTCTCGCGGCTCACCTCGCACGATGTCGTCCGGCACAAGCTGGTCGGCCGTATCGTCGACGCGTACGAGAGGTACGACAGCGAGCAGGGCACCGAGAACGGCTCGCACAAGCGGAAGTAGACCAACGCGCACCATGTCCATCGACGTCAACAACGAATCCGGCACCGAGATCGACGAGCAGGCGGTCCTCGACGTGGCCCGCTACGCCCTGGCGCGGATGCGCATCCACCCGCTCTCCGAACTGTCGGTGATCGTGGTGGACACCGAGGCGATGGAGCAGCTGCACATCCAGTGGATGGACCTGCCGGGCCCCACGGACGTGATGTCCTTCCCGATGGACGAGCTGCGTCCGCCGATGAAGGACGACGAGGAGCCCCCGCAGGGGCTGCTCGGTGACATCGTGCTCTGCCCCGAGGTCGCCAAGAAGCAGGGCGAGGAGGCCCCGACCGGGCACTCCATGGACGAGGAGCTGCAACTCCTCACCGTCCACGGGGTGCTGCACCTGCTCGGGTACGACCACGAGGAGCCGGACGAGAAGGCCGAGATGTTCGGCCTGCAGTCCGCGATCGTCGACGGGTGGCGACAGGAGAAGGGGATCACCGGGCCCTCCCCGGCCCCGACCCTGTCGTGACCGCCCAACTGGTCTCCGGGGCCGTTCTGCTGGTCATCCTCGCCTGGCTCGCCTCCTGCGCGGAGGCGGGCCTGGCGCGGGTCTCCAGCTTCCGGGCCGAGGAGGCGGTGCGCTCCGGGCGCCGCGGCAGCGCCAAGCTGGCGCAGGTCGCGGCCGACCCGACCCGCTATCTGAACGTCGCGCTGCTGGTGCGCGTCGGCTGCGAGATGGCGGCCGCGGTCCTGGTGACGTATGTCTGTCTGCGGGGTTTCGACGAGACCTGGCAGGCGCTGACCGTCGCGATCGGCGTGATGGTCCTGGTGTCGTATGTGGCGGTGGGGGTCTCGCCGCGGACGATCGGCCGCCAGCACCCGCTGAACACGGCGACCGCCGCGGCGTACGTCCTGCTGCCGCTGGCCCGTGTGATGGGCCCGATCCCGCCCCTGCTCATCCTCATCGGCAACGCCCTCACGCCCGGAAAGGGCTTCCGCCGGGGGCCGTTCGCGTCCGAGGCCGAGCTGCGGGCGATGGTCGACCTGGCCGAGAAGGAGTCGCTGATCGAGGACGATGAGCGGCGGATGGTGCACTCGGTCTTCGAGCTGGGCGACACGCTGGTGCGTGAGGTGATGGTGCCGCGCACCGACCTGATCGCCATCGAGCGCTACAAGACGATCCGGCAGGCGCTGACCCTCGCTCTGAGGTCCGGTTTCTCGCGTATCCCGGTCACCGGGGAGAGCGAGGACGACGTGGTCGGCATCGTGTACCTGAAGGACCTGGCCCGCAAGACGCACATCAACCGCGAATCCGAGTCCGATCTGGTCTCCACGGCGATGCGGCCCGCGTCCTTCGTGCCGGACACCAAGAACGCGGGCGATCTGCTGCGCGAGATGCAGCAGGAGCGCAACCATGTGGCCGTGGTGATCGACGAGTACGGCGGCACCGCGGGGATCGTCACCATCGAGGACATCCTGGAGGAGATCGTCGGCGAGATCACGGACGAGTACGACCGTGAGCTGCCGCCGGTCGAGGAGCTCGGCGAGGGCCGGCTGCGGGTGACCTCGCGCCTGGACATCGGTGACCTCGGTGAGCTGTACGGCATCGAGGAGTTCGACGACGAGGACGTCGAGACGGTCGGCGGCCTGTTGGCGAAGGCACTGGGCCGGGTCCCGATCGCGGGTGCCACGACGGTGGTCGACCTGCCGGACGGCCGGGCGCTGCGGCTGACCGCGGAGGCCGCGGCGGGCCGCCGCAACAAGATCATGACGGTGTTGGTGGAGCCGGTCGAGGCGGCGGCATCCAAGGAGGACAAGACGTGACACCCGAGGAACTCAAGGCGTTCTGCCTGTCGTTCAACGCGGCGGTGGAGGAGTTTCCGTTCAGTCCTGAGTTCTCGGTCTTCAAGGTGTGCGGCAAGATCTTCGCCCTCAGCTCGCTGGATGGGCGACCGCTGACGGTGTCCCTCAAATGCGAGCCGGAGAACGCGGTCCGGCTGCGGGCCCAGTACCCGGCGGTCGTCCCCGGCTACCACCTGAACAAGCGGCACTGGAACACGGTGACGGTGTCCGAGCTCCCCGCCCCCATGGTCCGCGAGCTCATCGAGGACTCGTACGACCTGGTGGTGGCGGGGTTGCCGAAGGCGGAGCGGCTGCGGCTCAGGTGAGCCCGTCCGGTGACTGAGGGCGCGCACCACGCTCCCGCAGCCCCACCGCCACCAACACGCCCACCACCAGCACGATCGCCGCATCCAGCGCCAGCACCACCCGCGTGCCCGACAGCAGGTCGGAGCCCGTCGTCGCCAGGACCCCGAGCAGCGGGATGCCCACCGTGAGTCCCACCTGCTGGGTGCTGGTGAGCAGCCCCGTGGCCAGCCCCTGCTCCGCGTCAGCGACGCCGGACGTGACGGTCAGGCCGTACGAGATGATCGCCCCCAGGTGGCACATGCTGGCCAGCGAGACCGCGCCGGTGGCCAGCCACACCGACCACCCACCCGTGCCGAGGCCGAGCAGCGCCGCCACGAACACGCCCTGCCCGAGCAGCGATCCGACCAGCGTGCGCCGGGCGCCGAAGCGGCCGACGATGCGGGGGACGTACGCGCCCGCCACCGCGGAGGCGAGGCCCTGCACGCCGAAGACCAGCCCGGTCTGGAAGGCGGAGAGGTCCAGCACGTCCTGGAGGTACAGGGTCAGCACGAACACGACCGTGCTCATCATCGAGAAGGTGACCAGACCGCCCAGGTTCCCCCAGGCCACCGTCCGCCGCCGCAGCATCGACAGCGACACCAGCGGCTCGGCGGTACGGGACTCGACCATCACGAAGGCGATCAGCAGCCCCGCGCCCGCGACCAGCGCCACGGGCACGTCGACACCGCCGAAGGAACCGCGCTCGGCGGCCGTCGACAGGGCGTAGATCAGGGCGAGCAGCCCACCGGTGACGGTGACCGCACCCGGCACGTCGAGCCGCGGCCGCTCGGCGGTGCGGGACTCGGTGAGCAGGGAGAGCGCGAGCGGCAGCACGACCAGGGCGCACAGGGCGAGCAGACCCATCGTGGAGCGCCAGCCGAGCGTGTCGGTCAGGACGCCGCCGAGCACCATGCCGACCGTGAAGCCGAGGGACATCAGGGTGCCGCTGATGCCCAGCGCCCGGTCGCGCTGCGGCCCTTCGGGGAAGGTGGTGGTCAGCAGGGACATACCGGTGGGCACGATGGCGGCCGCGCCGAGGCCCTGCAGGGCGCGCCCGGCGAGGAACGACGCCGGGTCCCAGGCGAAGGTGGCGAGCAGCGATGCCGCGCCGAAGAGCACCAGGCCCGACACGAAGAGCCTGCGGCGGCCGTACAGGTCGCCGATCCGGCCGAAGAGGAGCAGGAACCCACCGGACGGCAGGGCGAAGGCGGTGACCGCCCACTGGAGTGCGGAGTGGCTCATACCGAGGTCGCGGCCGAGCACGGGCAGCGCCACGTTCAGTACGGAGAAGTCCAGCGCGACCATGAACTGCGCGGCGCACAGCACGAACAGGACCAGCTTGGCGCGGGGACTCAGGTGAGGTGGCGCGGCGGCCCGGGTGGTGGGGGCATCGGTGGTGGGAGGAGCTTCGGTCGTCATGGTCCACAGCCTCCGGCGGCCGGAATATCCCTGGGGAGCCGCTACTTATGCTGGTGGTCACACCACCAGCCGGGGAGGGAGAGCCACGTGGCGGAGACCGCCGAGAGGTCTGTCGAGAGGTCTGACAGGAGATCTGACGAGAAGTCCGGCCAGGACAGTGCCGCGCGGAAGGCGCACCGCCTGCGCGAGCTGCGTGAGTTCCTGATGAGCCGTCGGGCGCGGGTCACCCCGGCCGAGGCGGGGCTCCCCGACGGCGGAGCCCGCCGCCGTACGCCGGGGCTGCGCCGCGAGGAGGTCGCGGTGCTCGCCGGAGTCGGCGCGTCCTGGTACCAGTGGCTGGAGCAGGGCCGGGATATCTCGGTGTCGCCGCAGGTACTGGACGCGGTCGCCCGGGTGCTGCGGATGAGCAGCGCCGAGCGGCGCCATCTGTACGTACTGGCCGGTCTCAACCCGCCCGTGCTGGAGGTCGCGGCGGCCGACCAGCAGATGTGCGACGGGCTGCGGCGGCTGATCGACACCTGGATGCCGTACCCGGCGCACATCATGGACGCGTACTGGAACTGCGTCATGTACAACGACGCGGCCGCGGCGGTGCTCGGGATGCGCCCGGACAGTCGGCAGAACTGTCTGCTCGCCTTCTTCACCGACGAGCTCTACCGGCAGCGTTCGCAGAGCTGGGAGGCGAACGCCCGGCAGGTGGTGGCGCAGTACCGCGCCGCCTGCTCCGAGCACCCGGACGACGAGGGCTTCGCGCGGGTCGTCGCGGAGGCGAGGGAGCTGAGCGCCGAGTTCGCCGAGCTGTGGGAGCGGCGGGACATCGCGCCGGGCGGGCTGCTGGCCAAGGAGCTTCAACACCCGCTGGTGGGGCTGCTGTTCTTCGAGTCGACGCAGTTGCGGATCCCGGCCCGGCCGGACCTGTCGATCGTGCTGCACACCCCGCAGCCGCACACCGACACGGCACGGAAGGTCGAGTGGCTCGCCTCGCCCGAGGGGCGGCGAGGCTCGCTGTACCCGGTGGCGGGGTGAGCACAGCCGTAAGCCGCACTCACCCCGCCGACGTGTCCCGCCGTCAGCCCAGTTCGGGCAGGCTCGGCGGGGACTTCGCCGGGTTCTCGGTCAGTACGGCCAGGGCCATGCGTACCGCCTCGTCGATCTGGGGGTCGCGCCCGGCCACATGGTCCTGGGGGGCCATCACGACCTCGACGTCCGGGTCGACGCCGTGGTTCTCGACGCCCCAGCCGTAACCCTCCAGCCAGATCGCGTACTTGGGCTGGGTGACCAGCGTGCCGTCGACCAGGCGGTAGCGGCTGTCGATGCCGACGACGCCGCCCCAGGTGCGGGTGCCGACGACCGGGCCGATGCCGAGCGCCTTGATGGCGGCGTTGACGATGTCGCCGTCGGAGCCGGAGAACTCGTTGGCGACCGCGACGACCGGGCCGCGCGGGGCGTCCGCCGGATAGCTGGAGGGCGTCATGCCGCGCGGCAGGTCCCAGCCGACGATCCGGCGGGCCAGCTTCTCGACGACCAGCTGCGAGGTGTGGCCGCCGCGGTTCTCTCGTACGTCGACGATCAGGCCTTCCTTGGCCACCTCGACCCGCAGGTCGCGGTGGATCTGGGCCCAGCCGGGCGCCTGCATGTCGGGGACGTGCAGATAGCCGAGGCGGCCGTCGGAGATCTGGTGGACGTAGGCGCGCCGGTCGGCGACCCAGGCGTGGTAGCGCAGCGGCTCCTCGTCGGCGAGCGGTACGACGACGGCGTGCCGGGGGTCGCCGCCGCCGGACGGCGAGATGGTCAGCTCGACCGGCTTCCCGGCTGCCCCGACCAGGAGCGGCCCGGGGCCGGTGACGGGGTCCACCGGGCGGCCGTCCACGGCGAGGATGGCGTCCCCGGCGCGGACCGCGACGCCGGGCGCGGCCAGCGGCGAGTGGGCGTGCGGGTCGGAGGTCTCGGAGGGCAGGATGCGGTCGAGCCGCCACAGGCCGTCCGGGTGCCGGGACAGGTCGGCGCCGAGCAGGCCCTGCCGGGTGCTGGCCGGGCCCGAGCCGCCGTAGGGGACCACGTAGGCGTGCGAGGTGCCCAGTTCGCCGTGTACCTCGTACAGCAGGTCCACCAGGTCGTCGTGGGTGGCGACCCGGTCGAGTACGGGCCGGTAGCGGTCCAGTACGCCGGTCCAGTCGATGCCGCCCATGTCCTGGCGCCAGAAGTGGTCCCGCATGATGCGGCCGTTCTCTTCGTACATCTGGCGCCATTCGGCGGCGGGTTCGACGATCTGCCGGATGCGGGAGAGGTCGACGGTGATGTTGCTGTCGCTGTCGTCGTCGCTCGGCGGGCGGCGGTCGCTGGGCACCACCTTGACCTTGCCGTCGGTGTGCAGCAGGACCCGCTTGCCGTCGCCGCTGACCGAGAAGTCGTCGGCGTCCGCGGCGATCTCCTCGACCCGCTGCTGGGCCAGGTCGTACCGTACGAGCACCGTCCTGGGGCCGGGGTCGTCCGGTGTGGCGCGGGAGACGCCGAGGGCGCCGCGCACCGGGTGGGTCAGCCACAGCAGGCCGTCCTTGGCGGCCCTGAGCGTGGTGTAGCGGGCGGCTTCGACGGGGAACGGCACGATGCGGTCGCCGAGTCCGTCGAGGTCGATCCGGGTGGCCGGGGTGTCGTCCTCACCCTCGGGGCCGCCCTTCTCCGCGGCTTCGAAGGGGCGGCCGTGGCGCTGCGGTCCGAACGGCGATGGCGTGGTGGCGGCCAGCGTTATCAGGTGCGGGCGGCTGCCGCCCACGAAGGCCAGGTCGAAGACGTGCTCGTCGTAGACCGGGTCGAAGGAGCGCGCCGACAGGAACGCGAGGTGCTTTCCGTCCAGCGTGAAGGCGGGCGAGAAGTCGCGGAAGCGCAGCGGGGTGGCCTCGGTGACGGACAGGTCGGCGGTGTTGGCCAGCTTGAGCTGGCGCAGCGGGTCGGGTCCTGGATGCGACCAGGCGAGCCAGGCGGAGTCCGGTGAGAAGACAAGGCCGGTGGCGTCGCCGTGCTCGCTGCGGTCGACTTCGCGTACGTCGCCTGACGCGCGTTCGACCAGCAGTACGCGGCCGTCGTGCGCGGCGACGGCGGCGCGGCTGCCGTCCGGGGCGACGGCCAGGGACAGGACGCGGCCGAGCTGTCCGGCGCCGACCCGGCGTACGGATGCGCCGGGTGCGACGCCCGTGGCGGGGGCGAACTCGAGGGCGTCGTCGCCGTCGGCGTCCGTCACCCACACCACGTGTTCGTCGCCGTCGACGCGGAAGGTGCGCGGCAGCCGGGCGCGTACGCCGGGTTCGGCGGCGAGTACCCGGGCCGGGCCCTCGCGGTGGGTGACCCAGTGGATGCCGCCGCGTACGGAGACCGCGCTGCCGCGTCCGGTGTGGTCCATCGCGGCGGCCGAGAGGTGGCGCTCGGGCCGTACGGGGTGCGGCTGGAGGTCGGTGCGCTGACCGCCGAGGCGGATGTCGAGGCGGCGGGGCTCGGTGCCGTCGAGGTCGTCCAGGAGCCAGAGTCCACCGGCGGAGGCGTACACCACGCGGGTTCCGTCGGTGGCGGCGTGCCGGGCGTAGAAGCCGTCGGTGGGGGTGTGGCGGCGCAGGTCCGTGCCGTCGGGAAGGGACGAGTAGACGGCGCCGGTGCCCTCGTGGTCGGAGAGGAACGCGATGCGCTCCCCCACCCACATCGGGTATTCGATGTTCCCGTCGACGTCTGCGTGGACCCGTGTGAACTCCCCGTCGGGGCCGCCGATCCAGAGCTTGCCCGCGGTGCCGCCGCGGTAGCGCTTCCAGAAGGCCGCCTCGCGCCCCATGGTGGCCGAAAGCAGCAGGATCTGCCCTTCGGGTCCGTGGGCCACGTCGCCTACCGGGCCGTACGGGAGTGTGGCCGCGGGCCCTCCGTCCAGCGGGACCGCGCGGGCCCAGCTGCGGCGCAGTGAGGCCTGGCCGTGGGTGCTGATGGCTAGCACCTCGCCGCCGGGGGTCCAGCCGCGTACGGCGGTCTTCCAACTTCCCCAGTGGGTCAGCCGCTTGGCGGGGCCGCCGTCGATGGGCGCGAGATGGACCTCGGGGGCGCCGTCGCGGGTCGACGTCCAGGCGACCCGGGTGCCGTCCGGGGAGATCCTCGGATGGTTCACGGGGGTGTTGTCGGCGCTGACGCGCCAGGCCCGGCCGCCGCCCAGGGGCGCGATCCAGACGTCGTCTTCGGCGGTGAAGGCGATCAAGTCGCCCTGGACATGCGGAAACCGGAGGTAGGCAGGGTGCGTCACAAGGTCACCCTAGGCAGCCGGGCCGGGCTGCGGCCAGTGGTTCGATCGCTTCGCGCGTCGCCCTGCGATCACTTCGCATGTCGGCCCGCTATCGCTTCGCGCGTCGCCTGCGGTCCGGCGCCGGGCGGCCCAGGGGCTCACCGTCACTTGCCGGGTGCGCAGTCGCAGGTGGGCGGCGGGTCGGCGGTCACCGTCACGGTGACCGTGGGCCTGGCCGGGTCGTCGGGCGGCTCGGTGGCATCCGGTGGGCTGGTCGGGGTCGGCTCGTAGGTGACCGGCGGAGTCCTGGGCGGCTCGGTGGTCGCCGCGCAGTTGCCGAGCATGTTGGCCTCGAAGACGACTCTGTTGTCGACCTTGGCGGTCAGGTCGCCCCGTACGCACCGGCCGTCGAGCTCCTCCGTCACCTTGCCGGTGATCGTGATGTCCTTGTCGTCCATGGTCTTGCCCTGGCAGTCGACGGTGGCCACGCTCCGTACGCTCGGTGACGGAGTGGGATCCCCCGTGTTGGGGGTGGTCTTACCGCCCTCCCCGAGCGTCGCCGAACAGCTGAGCCACTGCACGTCGATGTTCTTCTGCTCCAGCGCCTTGGTCCCGACCTGGTCGGTGGTGATCGCGACCGCGGTGGCGGACATCGTGCTCCCGACGGGTTCGCACGCGGTCACGGCCACGACGGCGGCGGTCACCGCCCCGGCCGCGTACAGGCCACGGCGGCGGCTGGGTACGCGCCTGACGTGACGCCACATTGCCCGCATACGGGGCAGAATCCCACCGGGGGCGGTGGAGCGGTACCCCTATTGTCGCCAGATCTTCTCGCGCCGGACGGGGTTACGCCCAGCGGCCGGTGCGGCCCAGCAGGAGGGCCGTCGCGGCCGTGCCCGCGGTGGAGGTGCGCAGCACGCTGCGGCCCAGCCGGTACGGCCTGGCACCCGCCTCGGCGAAGAGGGCCAACTCCTCGGGGGACACGCCCCCTTCGGGGCCGACGACCAGCACGATGTCGCCGGAGGTGGGGAGTTCGGCGGTGGCCAGGGGCTCGCTGGCGCAGTCGCGGTCCTCGTGCAGGACGGCGGCGAGGTCGGCCTTGGCCAGAAGTGCCGCAACCTGTTTGGTCGTTGCCGCGTCCGCGACGTCCGGGAAGCGCACCCGGCGCGACTGCTTGCCCGACTCGCGGGCGGTGGCCCGCCACTTGCCGAGCGCCTTCAGACCGCGGTCGCCCTTCCACTGGGTGATACAGCGGGACGCCGACCACGGCACGATCACGTCGACGCCGGTCTCCGTCATGGTCTCGACGGCGAGTTCACCGCGGTCGCCCTTGGGGAGTGCCTGGATGACGGTGATCCGCGGGGTGGGTTCGGGCTCTTCCTCGATGCCGGTCAGGTCCGTCACGACGAGCCGGTCCTTGCCCTCGGCGGCCTTCACCACGCCCTCGGTCCAGCGGCCCCGGCCGTCGGTGAGTACGACATTTTCGCCGGCGCGCAGCCGCTTCACGGAGACGGCGTGCCGCCCCTCGGGTCCCTCCAGGACGTACTCGGGCCCGCCCGGTACCTCGTCCACCACGAACACCGGCGCCGTCATGACGCGCTCCCCTCGATCAACGCGGCCTTGGCCGCCGTGAGTTCGGCCGCCAGCACCTCGACCAGCTGCCCGGCCGGGAGTTCGCGGGCCATCCGGTGGCCCTGCCCGGCCCACAGCGCCATGCCCTGCGCGTCGCCCGTCCTGGCCGCGGCCTTACGCAGCGGGCTGGTCAGATGGTGCACCTGGGGGTACGCGGCCGGGGCGTACGGGCCGTGTTCGCGCAGGAAGCGGTTGACCAGGCCGCGGGCCGGGCGGCCGGTGAAGGCGCGGGTGAGTTCGGTGCGGACGAACAGCGGGTTGGTCAGGGCCTGTTTGTGCAGGGCGTGGGCACCGGACTCCGGGCAGGCCAGGAACGCGGTGCCGAGCTGGGCCGCGTCGGCGCCCGCCGCGAGGGCCGCGGCGATCTGGGCGCCGCGCATCAGACCACCGGTCGCGATGATCGGCAGCTGTACGGTCTCGCGTACCTGCGCGATCAGGGACAGCAGTCCGATGCCGCTGCCGTCGGAGGCCGGGGTGTCCCGGTGGCTGCCCTGGTGGCCGCCCGCCTCGATGCCCTGCACGCACACCGCGTCGGCGCCCGCCCACTGCGCGGCGGCTGCCTCTTCGGGTGTGGTGACCGTGACGACGGTGAGTGTCCCGACGCGTGCGAAGGCTTCCAGCGCGTCGCGGGTCGGGCAGCCGAAGGTGAACGAGACGACCGGTACGGGGTCGTCGATGAGGATCGCGAGTTTGGCGTCGTAGCCGTCGTCGAGCCCGCCGCAGGCGTATTCGCCGAGCGGGGTCTCGTACCAGGCGGACTCGCCCGCGAGCTGGTTCGCGTAGACCTCGACGGCGGCCGGGTCGGCGTACTCGGACTGCGGCAGGAAGAGGTTGACGCCGAAGGGCCTGGCGGTCAGCCCGCGCAGTTGTTTGATCTCCTGGTACATGCCGTCGGCCGTCTTGTACCCGGCCGCGAGGAAGCCGAGGCCACCGGCCTCGCACACCGCACCGACCAGCGGCGGGGCGGAGGCGCCGCCCGCCATGGGGGCCTGCACGATCGGGTACCGGCAGAGATCGGTCAGTGCGGAGGACATGTCAGCATCGTGTCACGTCCCCCACACAGCACCGAATCGAACATTCCGCTAGGGCCTCAGCGCCCGTTGAAGGCGTCCTTCAACCGCGAGAACAGCCCCTGCTGGCCCGGCTGACTGTGCTGCCCCGGGGGACAACCCCCGGGCCCCCGGCCGCAGCCGCGCCTATCTCCCGTTGAAGGCGTCCTTCAACCGCGAGAACAGCCCTTGCTGGCCCGGCTGACTGTGCTGCCCCGGGGGACAACCCCCGGAGCCCCGGCCGCAGCCGCGCCTATCTCCCGTTGAAGGCGTCCTTCAAGCGCGAGAACAGCCCTTGCTGGCCCGGCTGGAACTGCCCAGTCGGACGCTCTTCGCCTCGCAGGGCCGCCAGTTCGCGCAGCAGGCGTTCCTGCTCGGGGTCGAGCTTCGACGGGGTGAGGACCTCGACGTGGACGATGAGGTCGCCTCGTCCGCCGCCGCGCAGGTGCGTGACACCCCGCCCGTGCAGCGGGACCGACTGCCCCGACTGGGTGCCGGGCCTGATGTCGATCTCCTCCATGCCGTCCAGGGTCTCCAGCGGCACCTTGGTGCCGAGGGACGCGGCCGTCATCGGGATGGTGACCGTGCAGTGCAGGTCGTCGCCGCGCCGCTGGAAGACCGGGTGCGGCAGCTCGTGGATCTCGACGTAGAGGTCACCGGCGGGGCCGCCACCGGGCCCGACCTCGCCCTCGCCCGCCAGCTGGATCCGGGTGCCGTTGTCCACACCGGCCGGGATCTTCACCGTCAGGGTGCGCCGCGAGCGCACCCGTCCGTCGCCCGCGCACTCCGGGCACGGCGTCGGCACCACAGTGCCGAAGCCCTGGCACTGGGGGCACGGCCGCGAGGTCATGACCTGGCCCAGGAAGGACCGGGTGACCTGCGAGACCTCACCGCGGCCGCGGCACATGTCACAGGTCTGCGCCGAGGTCCCGGGCGCCGCGCCCTCACCGGAGCAGGTCGAGCACACGATCGCGGTGTCGACCTGGATGTCCTTGGTGGTGCCGAAGGCCGCCTCGTCCAGCTCGATCTCGAGCCGGATCATCGCGTCCTGGCCACGGCGGGTACGCGAGCGCGGCCCGCGCTGGGACGACGCGCCGAAGAACGCGTCCATGATGTCGGAGAAGTTGCCGAAGCCACCGGCCCCGAAACCGCCCGCGCCACCGCCGCCGCCAGACTGCGACAGGGGGTCGCCCCCGAGGTCGTAGACCTGCTTCTTCTGCGGGTCCGACAGCACCTCGTAGGCGGCGTTGATCTCCTTGAAGCGCTCCTGCGTCTTGGGATCGGGATTGACGTCCGGGTGCAGCTCGCGGGCGAGCCTCCGGAAAGCCTTCTTGATCTCGTCCTGGGAAGCGTCGCGGCGCACGCCGAGTACGGCGTAATAGTCCGTGGCCACTTACGACTCCGCCAGGATCTGTCCGACGTAACGTGCCACTGCGCGTACTGCTCCCATCGTTCCGGGGTAATCCATGCGGGTCGGTCCGACCACGCCGAGCTTGGCGACTGCCTCGCCGCCCGAACCGTAGCCGACCGACACGACGGACGTGGAGTTGAGGCCCTCGTGGGCATTCTCATGCCCGATTCGTACGGTCATGCCCGAGTCCTTGGCCTCGCCGAGCAACTTGAGGAGCACGACCTGCTCCTCAAGCGCCTCAAGCACCGGCCGGATCACGAGCGGGAAGTCGTGCCCGAAGCGGGTCAGGTTGGAGGTGCCGCCGATGACCAGCCGCTCCTCGGTCTCCTCGACCAGGGTCTCCAGGAGAGTGGAGAGCACGGTCGAGACCGTGCCCCGGTCCTCCGTTTCGAAGGACTCGGGCAGGTCCTGCACCAGTTGCGGTACGTCGGTGAAACGGCGCCCCGCGACCCGGCTGTTGAGCCGGGCCCGCAGATCGGCGAGCGAGGTCTCGCCGAACGGAGCGGGGCAGTCCACATGCCGCTGCTCGACCCGGCCGGTGTCGGTGATCAGTACCAGCATCAACCGAGCGGGCGCGAGCGCGAGCAGTTCGACATGGCGGACCGTCGAGCGGGTCAGCGAGGGGTACTGCACCACGGCGACCTGCCGGGTCAGCTGCGCGAGCAGCCGGACCGTACGGGCCACGACGTCGTCCAGGTCGACCGCGTGGTCCAGGAAGCTCTGGATGGCGCGGCGCTCGGGCGCGGACATCGGCTTGACGTCCGCGAGCTTGTCGACGAAGAGCCGGTACCCCTTGTCCGTCGGAATCCGCCCGGCGCTGGTGTGCGGCTGGGCGATGAAGCCCTCCTCCTCCAGCGCGGCCATGTCGTTGCGTACGGTCGCGGGCGAGACACCGAGGTGGTGCCGCTGCGTGAGCGCCTTGGAGCCGACCGGCTCCTCGGTGCCGACATAGTCCTGGACGATGGCGCGCAGCACCTCGAGCCTTCGTTCACTGAGCATCCGCGCACACCTCCAGCTGTCTTCCCCGCGGCCCCGGTCGCCGCTGCGGCTTTCCCCCTGGCACTCACCGCAGGCGAGTGCCAAGATTCCCGCAGCCAGTGTACGGCCGGTGGGTACGACCCCGGCAAGGGCGGTCGGTCCGGCGCCGTGCCGCCCCGCGCGCCTGGGGTTAGCGTCTCCCCATGGGGTTGACTTGGGAAGAGCCGGACTGGGAGCAACTGTCCCCTTCGGTGGCCCGACGGCGGCTGCCGATCTGGGACTGCACGGTCGGCCTTGTCGCGGGTGACAGGGCGGCCTTGGTGATTGACGCGGGGTCCACGCTGCGCGAGGGCGCCGAGGTGAGAGCGCAGGCCCAGCGGCTGCTCGGCGGCGAGCGCCGGGTCACCCACCTCGCCCTCACCCACCCGCACTTCGACCACGTACTGGGCGCGGCGGCCTTCGCGGGCGTGGAGGTGTACGGCGCGGTGGGTCTGGACGCGGTCTTCGCCAGGGGCCGCGACGACCTCCTCGCGGACGCGGTACGTCATGGGGCGGACCGGCCCGCGGTGGCCGAGGCGGTGGACCTCCTGGTGCACCCGCACCACCTGGTCTGCGCCGAGTGGACCCTCGACCTGGGCGGTGTGCGGGTACTCCTGGCGAACGTCGGCCCCGGTCACACCGGCCACGACCTGGTGGTCCTGGTCCAGGGCGCCGGCTCCGCCGCCCCGGAGATCGTCTTCTGCGGCGATCTGGTCGAGGAGTCGGGTCCGCCGCAGGCCGGGCGCGATGCGATGCCGACGCAGTGGCCGCACGCCCTGGACCGGCTCCTGGAACTGGGCGGTGAGGACGCGGCGTACGTACCCGGCCATGGATCTGTGGTGGATGCGGCGTTTGTCCACGCGCAGCGCGAGGAGCTGGCGGCCCGCTTCGGCGTGTCGTGAGCGCCTGACCCGCGATTCTTCCTATCGTCGGCCGGATGCGCAGCTACCACCCCGATCTGACCCCGCCCTGGAAGAAGCGGCAGGCCGTCCCGGAGATCCCGGCCGACCGGGACCTGGTCGTCGAGGAGGCGACCACCGGTTTCTGCGGCGCGGTGATCCGCTGCGAGGCGGGCACGGTCACCCTGGAGGACCGCTTCGGCAAGCACCGGGTCTTCCCGCTCGACCCGCGCGGCTTCCTCCTGGACGGTCAGGTGGTCACCCTGGTCCGCCCCTCGGCCGCCGCGCCGGTACGCCCCACCCGCACCGCGTCCGGTTCGGTCGCGGTGCCCGGCGCGCGGGCCCGGGTCGCCCGTGTGGGGCGGATCTATGTGGAGGGCCGCCATGACGCGGAGCTGGTGGAGCGGGTCTGGGGCGACGACCTACGGGTCGAGGGCGTCGTCGTCGAGTACCTCTCGGGCATCGACGACCTGCCCGCGATCGTCGCGGAGTTCGCGCCCGGGCCCGACGCGCGACTCGGCATCCTGGTCGACCACCTGGTCCCCGGCTCCAAGGAGTCCCGTATCGCGGCGTCGGTCTCCAGCGACCACGCGCTGATCGTGGGCCATCCGTATATCGACGTATGGGAGGCCGTGAAGCCCTCGTCTGTGGGCATCGGCGAGTGGCCGCGGGTGCCGCGGGGGCAGGACTGGAAGACGGGGGTGTGCGCGGCGTTGGGTTGGCCGCCGAACACGGGCGCGGCGTGGCAGCGGATCCTCGGCTCCGTCCACTCCTACAAGGACCTGGAGCCGCAGCTCCTGGGCCGCGTGGAGGAACTGATCGACTTTGTCACGGCGCCGGAGGCGGCGGGCTGAGGTCCGGACGTTTTTCTCCCCATCCCCGCCCCTTCCCGAAACTGGGGGCAAGCCCCCAGACCCCCGAACGCCCCTCGGGCGTGGGGGGGGGG
>NZ_JAZGRL010000002.1:2015576-2076996 GCF_046540415.1 Streptomyces sp. E11-3
GCCGGCCGGGCTGATTTATCAGCCCGGCCGGCGTTTGAGGCCATCTTTTCGCCGTCCGCAGGACTTTCGGGAAGGGGCGGGGTGGGGGATCAATCCCTGACCGCCACCCACCACGACCGTCAGTCGACCAGGTCCCGGACCACCGCATCCGCGAGCAGCCGCCCCTTCAGCGTGAGGACCGCGCGCCCCGCGTCGTAGGCCGTCGGCTCAAGGAGACCCTCCGCGAGCCGACGCCGAGCCGCCGCCAACCCCTCCGCCCGCAGCAGCGACAACGGACACCCCTCCCGAAGCCGCAGCTCAAGCAGCACCCGCTCCACCCGCCGGTCCTCATCCGACAGCACCTCACGCCCGGCCCCCGGCGACCGCCCCTCCGCCAGCGCCTGCGCGTACGCACCCGGATGCTTGACGTTCCACCACCGCACCCCGCCCACATGGCTGTGCGCCCCGGGACCCGCGCCCCACCAGTCGGCCCCGCGCCAGTACAGCTCGTTGTGCAGGCAGCGCCCGGCATCGGTGGTGGCCCAGTTGGACACCTCGTACCAGGAGAAGCCCGCCCGCGACAGCGTCTCGTCGGCGATGAGGTAGCGGTCCGCGTGGACGTCGTCGTCGGTCATCGGGACCTCGCCGCGTCGGATTCGGCGGGCCAGCTGGGTGCCCTCCTCCACGATGAGGGCGTACGCGGACACATGGTCGGGCCCGGCGCCGATCGCCGCGTCCAGGGACGCCCGCCAGTCGTCGTCCGACTCCCCCGGTGTGCCGTAGATCAGGTCCAGGTTCACATGCGAGAAGCCGGCCGCGCGCGCCTCCGCGACGCAGGCCTCGGGCCGCCCGGGTGTGTGCGTGCGGTCCAGGACCTTCAGTACGTGCTGCCGGGCGCTCTGCATCCCGAAGGAGATCCGGTTGAAGCCGCCGGCGCGCAGCTCGGCGAGGTAGGCGGGGTCGACCGACTCGGGGTTGGCCTCCGTCGTCACCTCGGCGTCGTCCGCGAGCCCGAACTCGTCGCGGATCGCGCCGAGCGCCGTGACCAGGTCGGACGCGGCGAGCAGCGTCGGCGTACCGCCGCCGACGAAGACGGTCCGCACCGGGCGCGGGTCGTCGCCCAGGATCTTGCGGGCGAGGCGGATCTCCTCGACGAGGATCGAGGCGTAGTTGTCGCGCGAGGCGAGCGCACCACCGGTGCCGCGCAGCTCGCTCGCGGTGTAGGTGTTGAAGTCGCAGTAGCCGCAGCGGGTCGCGCAGTACGGAACGTGCAGATAGAACCCGAGGGGCCGCTCGGCAGCGCCGGTCAGCGCGGATGCGGGCAGCGACCCGTCGTCGGGCACGGGTTCACCATCAGGCAGTACGGAGGGCATGACCCCATTGTCCGGTACGACGACGAACCCCGTCGCCAGGCCGCCGCTACCCCAGCCCGCCGCTTCTCCGGTCCGCCGCTACCCCGGTCCGCCGCTACCTGGCCCGCCGCTACCTGGCCCGCAGCACCAGCAGCGCCAGATCGTCGTCCGGCGGCTCGTCGGAGAACTCGTACACCAGGCTCCTGATCCGCTCGGCGACCAGCGGCGCGCTCAGCCCCGCGCAGCCGCCGAGCGCGGTGACCAGGCCGTCGCCGTCGTCGAACTGGCGGCGTCCCGAGCGCCGCTCGGTGACGCCGTCGGTGACGCAGAGCAGGGTCTCGCCGGGCGCCAGGACGAAGGACTCGCTGGTGTACGCCGCGTCCTCCAGGACGCCGAGCAGCACCTGCGGCTCGGCCACGGCCCGTACGCCGCCGCCGGGCCCGAGGAGCAGCGGCAGCGGGTGCCCGGCGCTGGCGAGGGTGCAGCGTACGCCGTCGTCGGACGGCACCAGCTCGCCGTAGAGCAGGGAGAGGAAGCGGGTCGGGGAGCCGTCGTCGTGCAGTCCTTCGATGCCCGCGGCGGCGACCGCGCGGGCGGCGGACTCGGTGGCCTCCAGGGCGTCGTCGAGCAGCAGTTCGTTGAGGCGGTCCATGACGTCGGCGGCGCGGTAGCCCTCGCGGGCGAGCAGGCGCAGCCAGGGGCGGGCGAGGCCCGTGACGACGGCCGCTTCGGGGCCGCTGCCGCAGACGTCGCCGAGCGCGAAGCACCAGCGGCCGTCGCCCGCGGGGAAGATGTCGTAGAAGTCACCGCCCGCGAGGCCCTTGTCGCGGGGTTCGTAGACGACCGCCGTCTCGATGCCGGGCACTTCGGCTACGGCGCTGGGCAGCAGACCGCGCTGCAGTACGCGGCTGATGGTGGCCTGCCGGGTGTACTGGCGGGCGGCACCGATCGCCAGGGCGACGCGGCGGCTGAAGTCCTCCAGGAGTGCGGTGTCCTCGTCCGGGAAGCGCGCCAGTCCGGTGCGTCCGA
Source organism: Streptomyces sp. E11-3 (assembly GCF_046540415.1). Lineage (NCBI taxonomy): Bacteria > Bacillati > Actinomycetota > Actinomycetes > Kitasatosporales > Streptomycetaceae > Streptomyces > Streptomyces sp. E11-3. The sequence continues at coordinate 2,017,937 of NZ_JAZGRL010000002.1, forward strand.
TGAGCAGGGTGCCGAGTCGGCGGCCGCCCGCGACCAGGGGGCTGAGGAGTGCCGTGCCGGTGGGCTCGCCGGTTCCGTAGGCGGGCCAGGGGACGGGGATGGATCCGGCGTGCGGCGGTCCTGTGAGGTGCGGCGGGTCCTTGTCCAGGGCGCGGCTCAGCTCCTCGATGCGGCTCTCGCTGCCGTGCCAGACGCGGGCGAGGCGGGGCTGCCTGGTGGGACCCGCCGAGGTTATGCCGGCGCGTGCGCTGTCGTCGTCCAGCCATACGGCGCACCAGTCGGCTAACCGCGGCACCAGGAGCTGCCCGGCGAGCACGGCGACCAGCTCTTCGTCGAGCTGTCCCGCGAGCAGGTCGGACGCCTCGGCGAGGAAGGTGAGGGCGGCGCTGTCGCCCCAGCCGCTGGGGGCCGTGTCGAGCCTGGGGGCCGTATCGGGCCTGGGGGCCGAGTCCGCGCCGGGGGCCGGGTCCGGGATCCCCGTGCTCCACGATCCGCATCCGCGCGCGAGGGCCTGCTCACCGGCGTACGACTCGATCTGCCGGGCGGCCGGGGTGCCGTCCACGGGCAGCCGGGCCCAGACGGTCTTGGACCCGGTGCGGTAGGTGATGCCCCACGCCTCACTGAGGCAGGCGACGAGGTGCAGGCCGCGGCCGTGGTCGGCGGTGGCGGCGGACGGCTCGGGCGCGGCGAACGGCTCGGGCACGGCGGCCTGGCCGCGCACGGCGCGGGCGGGGTGGTGGTCCCGTACCTCGATGACCAGGGCCGCGGCGTCGTCGGCGGGCGGCTCCGGGTCGTCGCTGGGCGGCTCCAGTCGGCAGTCGACGTCGACGGGGGTGCCCGCGTGCACCACGGCGTTGGTGACCAGTTCGCTGACGACGACCACCGCGTCGTCGACGAGCCGCTCGCTGATCCGGTCCGCCGCGAGCAGGTCGTGCTCACGCCAGCCCGCGAGGGCCGCCCGTACGAACCGGCGGGCGGCGCCCGCGGCGAGCGGGTTGCCCGGCAGCGAGGTGTTCGCCGCCGCGCGCACGCCAAAGGGACGTGCGGGTGACGAGGACGGGTGACCGGCGGTCTCCCGTTGTCGTGGAATGGGCCCCACTCTGCAAGCTCCTGAGCACTCCGGCGTATACATCTCAGGCGACCAGGACAGAGTGACAGATTGGACCCGCCCAAAAGCACCGAGTCACCAAAGTGGACCGTTCCGAGCGGCAACAACGGCATGATGGGCGGGAAAACAATCACTTACGGACATCGGGCTCCCCGGCCGGGGAACTGTCGGCGGAGCGGCGGCGCGGACGCGACCAAGGTAGGCCTCGCGCCCGCGCCGGGTGCCAGGGCTTGTCAGTCCTCGCGCGCGCCCGCGTACATCTCGTCGATCAGCGAGCGGTACTCGCGCTCGACGACCGGGCGCTTCAGCTTCAGGCTGGGCGTCAGTTCGCCGTGCTCCACGTCGAGGTCACGCGGCAGCAGCCGGAACTTCTTGATCGTCTGCCAGCGCTGCAGCCCCTCGTTGAGCCGCCGCACATAGCCGTCGACCATCGCGACCGTCTCCTGAGCGGCCACCACGTCGGCGTACGTCTTGGCACCAAGGCCCTGTTCCTCGGCCCACGCCATGATCGACGCCTCGTCGAGGGCGATCAGCGCGGTGCAGAAGTTCCGGTCCGCGCCGTGCACCAGGATGTTGGAGACGAACGGACAGACGGCCTTGAACTGCCCTTCGACCTCGGCCGGGGCGATGTACTTGCCGCCGGAGGTCTTGATCAGGTCCTTCTTCCGGTCGGTGATCCGCAGATAGCCGTCCGCGGACAGCTCGCCGATGTCGCCGGTGTGGAACCAGCCGTCCGACTCCAGGACCTCCGCGGTCTTCTCGGGCAGCCCGTGGTAGCCCTGCATGATGCCGGGGCCGCGCAGCAGGATCTCGCCGTCGTCGGCGATCCGCACCTCGCAGCCGGGCAGCGGCTTGCCGACCGTGCCGGTGCGGTAGGCCTCGCCCGGGTTGACGAAGGAGGCGGCGCTGGACTCGGTGAGCCCGTACCCCTCCAGGATGTGGATACCGGCGCCGGCGAAGAAGTAGCCGATGTCCGGGGAGAGCGCGGCGGACCCGGAGACCGCGGCCCGCAGCCGCCCGCCGAACGCGTCGCGCAGCTTGCCGTAGACGAGGGTGTCGGCGACCTTGTGCTTGGCGGCGAGCCCGAAGGGCACCGAGGCCGATCCGGTGCGGCGGAAGTTCTCCTGCGAGGCCTTGGCGTACTCGCGGGCCACTTCGGCGGCCCACTTGAAGATCTTGTACTTGGCGCCGCCACCGGCCCGCGCCTTGGCCGCCACGCCGTTGTATACCTTCTCGAAGATGCGGGGCACGGCCGCCATGTAGGTCGGCTGGACCACCGGCAGATTCTCGATGATCTTGTCGATCCGGCCGTCCACGGCGGTGACGTGGCCGATCTCGATCTGGCCCGAGGTGAGCACCTTGCCGAAGACGTGCGCGAGCGGCAGCCAGAGGTACTGCACGTCGTCGGGTCCGAGCAGCCCGGTCGCGGCGATCGCCTTCGCCATGTACGACCAGTTGTCGTGCGGCAGCCGTATGCCCTTCGGCTTGCCGGTGGTGCCGGAGGTGTAGATCAGCGTGGCGAGCTGCTCCTTGCTGATCGCCGCGATCCGCTCCTTGACGGCGTCCTCGTGCTTCTCCAGATAGGCCGCGCCGCGCGCCTCCAGCTCGGCCAGCGAGAGCACCCAGCCCTCCGGGTCGCCGTCGGCCGCCTGCGCGTCCGCCTCGTCGATCACCACGACGTGCCGGATGTCGGGCAGCTCGGCGCGGGCCTCCCGGGCCTTGGCCAGCTGCGCGGCGTCCTCGGCGATCAGCACCTTGCTGTCGGAGTCGGCGAGGATGTACGCGGACTCCTCGGTGTTGGTCGAGGGGTAGACGGTGGTGGTGGCCGCGCCCGCGCACAGGATGCCGAGGTCGGCGAGGATCCACTCGACCCGGGTGTTGGAGGCGAGGGCGACCCGCTCCTCCGGGTTGACGCCGAGGTCGATGAGTCCGGCCGCGATGGCGTAGACCCGCTCGGCCGCCTGTGCCCAGCTCAGCGACTTCCAGTCGTCCGGGCCCTGGCCCGATGCCGGCGGCACCGGATAGCGGTAGGCCTCCCCGTCCGGTGTGGCCGCGACCCGCTCCTGGAACAGGGTGGCGACGCTGGGCGGTCGGTTCTCGATCAAGGTCTGCGTGTCGCTCACAACATCCTCCGGGCCCGCGACAGTCCAGTTGACTGCGGCCACTTGTTTAACTGGCGAGTAACCTTCGAGCAGTGATCAGGGTAGAGCGCGTTCGCCTGGTGCGTAAGAGGCTGCGACCTGTCACTTTCTACAGACCCCGGATAGCCGACGGGCCCGCCACGCGTCAGCGCGGCGGGCCCATCGCAGATGGATCAAGCAAGCAGGCTACTTCTTCTTGGAGGCACTCTCGTCGCTGGAGAGCACCGCGATGAAGGCCTCCTGCGGAACCTCCACGGAACCGACCATCTTCATCCGCTTCTTGCCCTCCTTCTGCTTCTCCAGGAGCTTCCGCTTACGGGAGATGTCGCCGCCGTAGCACTTGGCGAGGACGTCCTTGCGGATGGCCCGGATGGTCTCGCGGGCGATGACCCGGGAGCCGATCGCCGCCTGCACCGGCACCTCGAAGGCCTGCCGCGGGATGAGCTCCCTGAGCTTGGCGACCAGCCGCACTCCGTAGGCGTACGCCTGGTCCTTGTGGGTGACAGCGGAGAACGCGTCGACCTTGTCGCCGTGCAGCAGGATGTCGACCTTGACCAACGACGCGCTCTGCTCGCCGGTGGGCTCGTAGTCGAGCGAGGCATACCCCCGCGTCTTCGACTTCAACTGGTCGAAGAAGTCGAAGACGATCTCCGCGAGCGGCAGCGTGTAGCGGATCTCGACACGGTCCTCGGAGAGGTAGTCCATGCCGAGCAGCACACCGCGGCGCCCCTGGCAGAGCTCCATGATCGAGCCGATGAACTCGGACGGAGCGAGAATGGTCGCCCGTACGACCGGCTCGTAGACCTGATCGATCTTGCCCTCGGGGAACTCGCTCGGGTTGGTGACGGTGTGCTCGGTCCCGTCCTCCATGATCACGCGATAGACCACGTTCGGGGCGGTGGCGATCAGGTCGAGCCCGAACTCCCGCTCCAGCCGCTCCCGGATGACATCCAGGTGCAGCAGCCCCAGGAACCCGACACGGAAGCCGAAGCCGAGGGCCGCGGAGGTCTCCGGCTCGTAGACCAGCGCGGCGTCGTTCAGCTGGAGCTTGTCCAGGGCCTCGCGCAGGTCCGGGTACTCCGACCCGTCCAGCGGGTAGAGCCCCGAGAACACCATGGGCTTCGGGTCCTTGTAACCGCCCAGGGCCTCGGTCGCGCCCTTGTTCAGGGAGGTGATGGTGTCACCGACCTTGGACTGACGGACGTCCTTGACGCCGGTGATGATGTAGCCGACCTCGCCAACGCCGATGCCGTCAGCGGGGGTCATCTCCGGGGACGAGACACCGATCTCGAGCAGCTCGTGGGTGGCGCCGGTGGACATCATCCTGATGCGCTCGCGCTTGTTGAGCTTGCCGTCGACGACCCGGACGTACGTCACGACGCCGCGGTACGAGTCATAGACCGAGTCGAAGATCATCGCGCGGGCCGGGGCGTCCGCGACGCCGACCGGTGCCGGGACGTCCTTGACCACGCGGTCGAGCAGGGCGTCCACGCCCACACCGGTCTTGGCCGAGACCTTCAGCACGTCCTCCGGCTGGCAGCCGATGAGGTTGGCGAGCTCCTCGGAGAACTTCTCCGGCTGGGCGGCCGGCAGGTCGATCTTGTTGAGCACCGGGATGATCGTGAGGTCGTTCTCCATCGCCAGGTACAGGTTGGCGAGGGTCTGGGCCTCGATCCCCTGGGCGGCGTCGACCAGGAGGACCGTGCCCTCACAGGCCGCGAGAGAGCGGGACACCTCGTACGTGAAGTCCACGTGCCCAGGGGTGTCGATCATGTTGAGGATATGGGTCTTGCCCTGATCCTCGCCCTCGTTCGGCGCCCAGGGCAGCCGTACCGCCTGGGACTTGATGGTGATGCCGCGCTCGCGCTCGATATCCATTCGGTCGAGGTACTGAGCGCGCATCTGCCGCTGCTCGACCACACCGGTCAGCTGGAGCATCCGGTCGGCGAGCGTGGACTTGCCGTGGTCGATGTGCGCGATGATGCAGAAGTTGCGGATCAGCGCCGGGTCTGTACGGCTCGGCTCGGGCACGTGGGTAGGGGTCGCGGGCACGCAGGGTCCTGATTCTTGAGAACGTCTGCAGCTCTCTGCAGCCTCGGGTCGGATCGTTACGTAGCTTCCATCGTCCCATGAGTGGCGGCCGGTGGTCGGTTTGGGCCGGTGCGAGCGCTGCTGGTAATCTGGGCAGCTGTGCCTCGTAGCCCTCTCAAGCGACGAGGTACCCATCAAGATCATCGAACCTGTAAAGGCTCTTTCGTGGCGAACATCAAGTCCCAGATCAAGCGGAACAAGACGAACGAGAAGGCGCGCCTGCGCAACAAGGCCGTCAAGTCCTCGCTCAAGACCGCTGTCCGCAAGGCCCGTGAGGCTGCCGCCGGCGGTGACGTCGAGAAGGCCACCACGGCCCTCCGCGACGCCAACCGCGCGCTCGACAAGGCCGTCTCCAAGGGTGTCATCCACAAGAACCAGGCCGCCAACAAGAAGTCGGCGCTGGCCTCCAAGGTTGCCTCCCTCCAGGGCTGAGCACGCTCGTGATGTAACCGCCGGAACGGACCAAGCGGGCCCTCTCATCCGCTCCTGACCGGCACCCCGGTCCGCACACGATCTGCGTTCGCCACGCGGGTGCGGCCAGCTCAAACCAAAGCCCCGCCGGGCGTCCTTCCCCAGGACGCCCGGCGGGGCTTCTGGCGTTCACACCAGGCACGGAGCAGGCCGGGCCCGGCCGAAGGGGACACAACAGGGCGGGCACGCCCCGCCCACCCGCAGGCGCGCGACGCCGACCCAAGGGGCGCAGGCCCCCACCCACCGGCGGGCGGGATGCCGACCGGAGGGAAAGGGACCGGGCGCGGCCCCACCCACCCGCGGTCGCAATGCCGACCGGAGGGGACGGGACCGGGCGGGGCCCCACCCACCCGCGGTCGCAATGCCGACCGGAGGGGACGGGGCGGGGGCGCGTCCGCCCCCACCGGGCGNCCACCAACCACCTCCCCACCCGAAGCGAGCACCTCGCCACCACGCCCACCAACCACCTCCCCACCCGAAGCGAGCACCTCGCCACCACGCCCACCAACCACCTCCCCACCCGAAGCGAGCACCTCGCCACCACGCCCACCAACCACCTCCCCACCCGAAGCGAGCACCTCGCCACCACGCCCACCAACCACCTCTCCACCCGAACCGCGCTCGCCGGAAACCAGCCCGGGTCCCGCTCCGCTGCGCGCGGGGCCTCCCCACGCAGGGGAAGAAGGCGAGGACGGTCCGGCGGTCGCGGCCGCGACCGCGGCTGTAGACGTGGCCGTAGCCTCCGGCCGGGTCTGGTCGAACAACGCCTCCGCGCGCAGGCGGAGGCGCTCAGCCGTGGCCCGCCTGCGTCGGGTGCCGGTCCGAGCGGCGCGGGAAGGACGGTGTCGGGCCCGGCCGTCCGAGGTCGGGGGACGGCCGGGGCCACTCGTTGCGTCAGAAGATCGAAGAGCCATGCCGCGACGCTAGACGCCCCGCCCAGAGCGCAATGATCTTGCTCAATTTCCGTGGATCACTCGGCAGTTGTGGAAAACCGCGTCACCCACACGAGCCACAGATCACCACAGCCACCTCACCGAGGCGAAACCACCACACCCAGCAACCCCGGCCCCGTATGCGCCCCGATCACCGCACCCACCTCGCTGACATGCAGCTCCGCCAGCCCCGGCACCCGCTCCCCGAGCCGGTCCGCGAGCGCGGACGCCCGCTCCTGGGCCGCCAGATGGTGCACCGCGATATCGACCGGGCTCGATCCGGCACGCTCGACGGCGATCTCCTCAAGCCGGGCGATCGCCTTGGACGCCGTACGCACCTTCTCCAGCGGCTCGATCCGGCCGCCGTTCAGTTCGAGCAGCGGCTTCACCGCGAGCGCGGAGCCCAGCAGCGCCTGCGCCGCCCCGATCCGCCCGCCCCGGCGCAGGTAGTCGAGCGTGTCCACATAGAAGTACGCGGAGGTGGACGCGGCCCGCTTCTCGGCCGCCGCGACCGCCTCGTCCACGGTGCCCCCCGCTTCCACGGTCTCCGCAGCGGCCAGCGCGCAGAAACCGAGGGCCATCGCGATCATGCCGGTGTCCACGACCCGTACCGGCACGGGAGCGTCTTTCGCGGCCAGCACGGCCGCGTCGTACGTCCCGGAGAGCTCCGACGACAGATGCAGTGAGATGACGCTGTCGGCCCCGGCTTCGGCAGCCGCGCGATAGGTCTCGGCGAAGACCTCGGGGCTGGGCCGCGAGGTCGTGACGGGGCGGCGCTTCTGCAGCGCCTGGGCGAGCGAGCGGGCCGAGATCTCGGTCCCCTCCTCCATCGCCTGGCCGTCCACGATCACGGTCAGGGGCACCGCCGTGATGCCGTGCCGCTCCATCGCCCGCTGCGGCAGGTAGGCCGTTGAATCAGTGATGATCGCGACATGGCGGGACATGAGCTGGAGATTACCCGCCAGCGCGCCCCGGCGGCAGTCCGACCCCGCCCACGCATGATCGCCTAACCGAGAGCGATCAGGTAGTGCTCTCGGGGCGGGGGTTCTTCTGCCACGGGTACGGGGTGACCGGCCGGCCCGGCTCGATCGCCTGCGGCCCCGCCTCCTCCTCGGCGGGCGGCGGGTCCGGCCAGCTCTGATCGGCACCGACGGCACCGTCGACCAGGGTCGGTTCGGGCCACGCCCTTCCCGCGGACGGCGAAGCGGAGGACGACGACGCAGAAGAGGACGACGCAGCGGGCGACGAAGCGGCAGACGACGACTCCGCGCCCCCGGCGGCGGATCCAGCGGCGGGCGCCGATGCCGACGGCTCCTCACCCGGCTCCGTCGTCCAGTGCCGCAGCGCCCCCGACTCCACCTCTATCTGCCGCCCCAGCGAGTCCAGATCATCGTCCGCGAACCTGCGGGCCCGGTCGCGCGCGGCCCACCGCAGCGAGTCGGCCGCCTCCGTGATCCGCTTCGTACGGGCCCGCAGCTCGGGCAGCCGCTCGCCGAGCCGCGTCTTGTCCGGTTCGCGCTCCAGCCCCCGCAGTTCGTCGTCCAGCTCGTGGCCGTGCTCGCTCAGCCGCTCGAAGAGGTTCAGCGACTCCTGAAGCGTGGGGTCATCGGCGACTGCGGCGCCCAGCGAGTCCTGGGTGGCCCGCATCGAGGTACGCAACCGCAGCCGCAGCTGTGCGAGCTCGCCCGCGGCGCCCACCTGCGTAAAGGTCTTCGCCCTGAGCGTCGAGTCCTCGACACTGCGGCGGGCCTGCGTCAGCGTGCGGTCCACGCCGCGCTTGGCCGCCTTCACCGCCTTGACCGTCACGAAGACCCCAAGCGCCACGAAGAGCACAAAGAGCATCGCCAGTACGACGATCACTGCATCCACGACGGCTCCTTGGGAGGGGCTGGACGGTCACTTCCACGGTAAACGCTGACGGGCAGGCCGAAGGTTCCTTCGAACCCCCAACCTGCCCGTAGGGGAAAGCCCGTATGCCCGTCACGGACGACGGACCGGCACCCCGGGTCACACAGGTACGCGGCCACGCGGCCACACGGCTACGCCGGGACGATGTTCACCAGCTTCGGCGCCCGGACGATCACCTTGCGGATGCCCGCACCGTCCAGCGCGGCCACCACCTTCTCGTCGGCCAGCGCCACCTGCTCCAGCTCCGCGTCCGCGATCGACGGGGAGACCTCCAGGCGCGCCTTGACCTTGCCCTTGACCTGTACGACACAGGTCACGGTCTCGTCCACGACGTACGCCGGGTCGGCCACCGGGAAGTCCTGGTGCACCACCGATTCGGTGTGACCCAGCCTGCGCCACAGCTCCTCGGCGACATGCGGGGCCAGCGGCGCGATCAGCAGCACCAGCCGCTCCGCGACCGAGCGCGACACCGGGCCGCCGGTCTTGGTCAGGTGGTTGTTCAGCTCGGTGATCTTGGCGATGGCGGTGTTGAAGCGCAGGCCCTCCAGGTCCTGGCGGACCCCGTCGATCGCCTTGTGCAGCGCGCGCAGTGTCGGCTCGTCCGGCTCGGTGTCCGCCACCGTGACCTCGCCCGTCGCCTCGTCGACGACATTGCGCCACAGCCGCTGCAGCAGCCGGTACTGGCCCACCACCGCGCGTGTGTCCCACGGCCGGGAGACGTCCAGCGGGCCCATGGCCATCTCGTACAGCCGCAGCGTGTCCGCGCCGTATTCGGTGCAGATCTCGTCCGGCGTGACGGCGTTCTTCAGGGACTTGCCCATCTTGCCCAGCTCGCGCTTGACCGGCTCGCCCTCGAAGAAGTACTTCCCGTCGCGCTCCTCGACCTCGGCGGCCGGGACCGGGAAGCCGCGGCTGTCCCGGTAGACGTACGCCTGGATCATGCCCTGGTTGTACAGCTTGTGGAACGGCTCGGCCGACGAGATGTGACCCAGGTCGAACAGCACCTTGGACCAGAAGCGCGCGTACAGCAGGTGCAGTACGGCGTGCTCGGCGCCGCCCACATACAGGTCCACGCCACCGGTCGGCTGGCCCTCGCGCGGGCCCATCCAGTACTGCTCGATGGCCGGGTCGACCAGCTTGGAGTCGTTGTGCGGGTCCAGGTAGCGCAGCTCGTACCAGCACGAACCCGCCCAGTTGGGCATGGTGTTGGTCTCGCGGCGGTAGGACTTCACTCCATCGCCCAGATCCAGCTGGACGTTGACCCAGTCCTCGTTCCGGGACAGCGGGGTCTCCGGCGAGGTGTCCGCGTCGTCCGGGTCGAAGGTGCGCGGCGAGTAGTCCTCGACCTCGGGCAGCTCCAGGGGCAGCATCGAGTCGGGCAGCGAGTGGGCGACGCCGTCCTCGTCGTAGACGATCGGGAAGGGCTCGCCCCAGTAGCGCTGGCGGCTGAACAGCCAGTCACGCAGCCGGAAGTTGATGGTTCCTTCGCCGATGCCCTGGGCGATCAGCCACTCGGTGATCTTCGCCTTGGCCTCGGTGACGCCCAGACCGTCCAGCGAGATCTCGTCGTTGGACGAGTTGATCGCCGGGCCCTGTCCGGTGAACGCCTCGCCCTCCCAGTCCTCGGGCGGCTGGACGGTGCGGACGATCGGCAGCTCGAACGCCTCGGCGAACTCCCAGTCGCGCTCGTCCTGTCCGGGGACCGCCATGATCGCGCCCGTGCCGTAGCCCATCAGCACGTAGTCGGCGACGAAGACGGGGATCCGGGCGCCGGTGACCGGGTTCAGCGCGTAGGTGCCGCTGAAGACACCGGTCTTGTCCTTGTGCTCGGTCTGACGCTCGACGTCGCTCTTCGCCTGGGCCTGCTTGCGGTACGCGGCGACGGCGTCGGCCGGGGTGGCGGCACCGCCGGTCCATGCCTCCTTGACGCCCTCGGGCCATTCGGCGGGCAGGATCGAGTCGATCAGGCCGTGCTCGGGCGCCAGTACCATGTACGTCGCGCCGAACAGCGTGTCGGGGCGCGTGGTGAAGACGGTGACCTGAGCGTCGGAGTGGCCGTCGACGGCGAAGTTGACGCGGGCGCCCTCGGAGCGGCCGATCCAGTTGCGCTGCTGCAGCTTGATGGCCTCGGGCCAGTCCAGCGCGTCCAGGTCGTCGATCAGCCGGTCCGCGTAGGCGGTGATCCGCATGTTCCACTGGCGCAGCTTGGCCTTGAAGACCGGGAAGTTGCCGCGCTCGGAGCGGCCGTCCGCGGTCACCTCCTCGTTCGCCAGTACGGTGCCCAGGCCCGGGCACCAGTTGACGGGGGCGTCGGAGGCGTAGGCCAGGCGGTACGTGCCCAGGACCTCGGCGCGCTCCAGGGCGCTCAGTTCGCTCCACGCGCGCGTGGAGTCGGGTACCGGGCGCTCACCGCTCTCGAACTGGGCGACCAGCTCGTCGATCGGGCGGGCCGTCTTCGCCTGGTCGTCGTACCAGGAGTTGAAGATCCGCAGGAAGATCCACTGGGTCCACTTGTAGTAGTCCGGGTCGATCGTCGCGAAGCTGCGGCGCTTGTCGTGGCCCAGGCCCAGGCGGCGCAGCTGGTCCTTCATGTTGACCATGTTGGCCTCGGTGGAGGCCCGCGGGTGGGTTCCGGTCTGCACGGCGTACTGCTCGGCGGGCAGGCCGAAGGCGTCGAAGCCCAGGGTGTGCAGGACGTTGTGCCCGGTCATCCGCTGGAAGCGGGCGGTGACGTCGGTGGCGATATAGCCCAGCGGGTGACCGACGTGCAGGCCCGCGCCCGAGGGGTACGGGAACATGTCCATGATGAACTTCTTGGGCCGGGCGACGACCGCCGGGTCGCCGGCCAGGTCGCCGGAGGGGTTCGGCGCCTCATAGGTGCCTTCGGCGTCCCAGAAGTCCTGCCAGCGTGCCTCGATATCGGCGGCCATGGCGGCCGTGTAGCGGTGCGGCGCTGCTACCTCGGCAGCGGAATTCGTCTCGCTCATGATCCTTAAGGCTCCATCGATCGTCTCTGCCGGCGGATTCGGCTGCAGGGTCAGCCGAAACGAAAAATCCCCTCGCACAGGAGGGGACGCCGCGCCGATTCCGGCCACGAATTCTCAGTGGCCGGGACTGATCAGCGCGGCTCGCTAAGCAGAAGGCGTACGGCACGCATGGCGTCAGGGTACCGCAGCGCTCACGCCGGCCGCATCGAGGTCGCGGCCATTCACACGCGCGTGGCGGGCCGCGACCTCGATGCGAAGGAGTCCACGGCCGACATCAGAGAGCCCTGAGCGACACCAAGGAGTCCACGACCGACACCAGGCCGACATCAAGGAGTCCACAACCGACACCGGGGAGTCCACGACCGACACCCTGGAGGTCAGCCGAGCCAGGCCCCGTCCCGCATGACCACCCGCCCGGCCAGTTCGTTCTCCTCCCGCCACGTCTTGACCACCCGGGGCACGACCCGCAGATAGACCCAGGCCTGCCGGTCGCGCGGGTCGAAGCCGGTCTTGTGGGCGAAGGCGTCCGCGGACGCCGCGGGCAGTTCGGCGCCCTCGACCGCCGTCGCCGTCCCCTCCACCAGAACGACGTCCCGGGTGTGACCGAGCGAGAGCATCACGGGGCCGCCAGGGGTGAGGTTCCGGGCCGTGGCGTTGACACGCTTGGTACTCATCAGCAGCGCGCCGTCGTCCCAGACGAACGACAGCGGGACGAGCACGGGGGCGCCACCCTCCGAGGCCGTGGCGACCCATACATCGGCGTCCTTCTCCAATCGCTCGCGCACATCCTGAATCCGCTGCTCCCGGCCGCGGGCCGGCTCCCAGTTCGTCATGGGAGTGGACGCTAGCCGCGGGCGACCCCGGCACGGATCAGGCCGCGGACCTAGGTCCGCGGTCCCGGGACACGGGGGACCAGAGGCTGTGGCCCCGACACGGACCGACACACGAGACTGAGCCCCATGGACCCCACAAGCATGGCCGGATACCTGGAACGGATCGGTGCCGAGCGTCCCGCGCGCCCCACCGCCGACGCCCTGCGCGACCTCCATCTGCGGCATCTGCGGACCGTCCCCTTCGAGAACCTCTCCATCCATCTCGACGAGGACGTGGTGCTCGACGAGAAGGCCCTGGTGGCCAAGGTCGTCGAGGCCCGCCGCGGCGGCTTCTGCTACGAACTGAACGGCGCCTTCGGGGCGTTGCTCACCGCCCTGGGGTTCGGGGTGTCCCTGCTCCAGGCCAGGGTGTACGACAGCACCGGGCACCCGGGCATCCCGTACGACCACATGGCACTCAGGGTCGAGACGGCGGAGGGCGGCCCCTGGCTGGCCGACGTCGGCTTCGGCGCCCATTCCCACTACCCGCTGGCCCTGGACGACCGTACGGACCAGCAGGACCCCGGCGGGACGTTCCGGCTCACCGACGCCCCCTGGGGCGACCTGGACGTCAGTCTGGACGGCAGACCGCAGTACCTCCTGGACCTGCGCCCGCGCGAGCTCGGCGACTTCGCGGCCGGGGCCTGGTACCACCGCACGTCACCCGCGTCCCACTTCACCCGGTCGCTGGTCTGCTCGCGGCTCACCGAGCGGGGCCGGGTCACCCTCAGTGGGCGCACCCTCAAGACCACGGAGGGCGCGGACCGACACACGTCCGAAATCGCCACTGACAAGGACCTGTTGGCCACCTACCGTGACCACTTCGGAATCACTCTTGACCGTTTGCCTAATGAGCCGAGCGCACACTCGTAACAGCGGTTACTCGGCGTACCGGCCTCTATTGGGGCAACAAAGATCACCGATGACCACTAGATAACAACGCAATAACTCAAACCCCATACCGGCTGGTATCCGGCGACTTAGCATGCGGCACAGCGGGACCGCTTTGCCGAACCATTCGGAGTCGCCCCCATGAACCTTCCGCACACCCTCCACACCCTCAGTCCCCGTCGTTCGCTCTCTTCCTGGTCCGCACCAAGCGGGCCGGTCCGGGGGGTGCTGAGCGCGGCCGTGCTGCTGCTCATACCCCTGGTCGTCCTGGCCGGAAGTGACGGCTTCCGCGAAGGCCTCGACTTCGCCACCGGTGTCCTGTCCCTGGTCTCCCTCACGGCCTCCGTCGCGTGGGGCCTGGTCGCGGCCGACCGGCTGTTCCTCACCCCGCGGCAACGGCTGCTCGCGCAGGCCGTGCACCGCGCGTTGGGGGTCGCCGCAGTCGGCTTCCTTCTGTTGCACGCCACGGTCAAACTCGTCCTCGGCCATGTGTCGCTCGTCGGCGCGCTGATCCCCTTCGGGATGGGCGTACGCGGCACCAACGGCCTCATCGGCTTCGGTTCGCTCGCCGGTCTGCTGATGATCACCGTCGGCGTCACCGGCGCCCTGCGCAGCGCCTTCGCCTCCCCCGCCAAGATCGCCGGCCGCTGGCGGGCGCTGCACATGCTGGCCTACCCGGCCTGGTGCGCCGCACTGGTGCACGGCCTGTACGCGGGCCGCGAGGCCAAGCCCTGGGTCGTGACCATGTACTGCCTGTGCCTGGTCGCGGTCGCCGGGGCGATCGCGCTGCGCTCCGCGCCGGGACCGGTCAAGCGCCGGGTCGCCGACGGAGTGCTCGCCCTGCTCGCCCGGCCCGACCTGGGCGCACCCGACGCCTCGGCCGCGGCGGCGGCCCAGCGCGAGCCGGCGCCACGGGTCGCCCCGCTGCCGGGCATGGACGCCGCTGCCGACACGGGCCCTACGCCCCGGCTGCCACGGCAGCGGCAGCGGATGTCGGCCCCCGCTCCCCCGCTGTACGAGGCCAGGACCCCCTCGTTCGACGACCCGGTCGAACCTCTGGACCGCCCGGGTAGCGGTACCGGCCCCGGGATGGCGGCCGCGTACCGCGCACTGTCGACGGCGCCCGCCGACCGCTGGCCATCGCCGTCGCCCCCACCCCCCGCCGAGGCCTTCCGCGCCGCNAACGCACAAGACGGGACACACAAGAGTGGGCCGCCCGGATCGGGCGGCCCACTCTTGTGTGGATCTTCTGTGGAGCTAAGGAGAATTGAACTCCTGACCTCCTGCATGCCATGCAGGCGCTCTACCAACTGAGCTATAGCCCCTTGCGGTGTGTCGCCCCCGGGGGCTTCCCCTCGGCGACGTCGACAACATTAACGGTCCACCCGGCCATCCACCAAATCGGTTTTCCGTCTGGGAGCTCACTGCCCGGACGAGTCTGGGAGCTCACTGCCCGGACGAGCGCTCCCTCACGCGGTGGCGAAGGAATAGAAGCGCTTGAGCGTGCAGTGCTCGTCCAGGAGCCGTCCGTAGATCGGCTCGCCCTCGAGCTCGCGGTAGGTCTCGATCGGGTCGCCTTTTATGATCAGCGCCCGCGCGCACTCCTCGCACCAGTACTGGTACTCGGGGTTGACCGGCTCCATGTCACGGACGATGGGCGTGCCACTGCCGCACCAGTCGCAGGTCCTCCTGTGTGCACCCATCGATCAGCTCCAGCTGTGGCCGCAGGCCGTGCACACGTAGGAGATCCCGCCGTTGTCGCCCAGTACCTGGGCGACGTGGACGGAACCGCAGGACGGGCAGTTCAGGACAGCGGGGTCGTGGCCTCGCATCTCGGCCGCGTCGAGCAGGTCGTCGACCTGCTCGAGCTTGCTCGCGGGCATCACGCCTCTCCCTCCCACCGGGCCAGTTCGTACAGCCGAGTCCCCTCGCGACTGTCCGATTCTGTCACGGTCACACGGATGGGTCAGCGGCGTACGCGTACCAGTCCGGACACGGCGGCCGCCGCGGCGGTGATGGCCAGCGCGAATGAGCAGATCAGCAGCGCATCCGCGTGCGCCTGCGCTGCTGTTGTGACATCCGCCGCCCCACCCGCGTCGTCCAGCCGGTTGAGGAACAGGGTGCCGAACGCGGCCACTCCGACGACCTGGCCGAGCTGCGTCACGGTCGCGAGCAGTCCGCTGGCGTCCGCGGCGTCCTCCTGGCTGACCGTCGCCAGCGCCCCGGTGAGCGTGGGACTGAAGCCGAGCGCGAGCCCCGCGCCGACGCCCACCATGGCGACGTACATCGCCAGGCCGCCGTCGCCCGTCCAGAATCCGCCCGCCTCGCCGCCGCGCAGCGTCAGCCCGACCGCTGCGAGCGATACGGCGGCCACGACGAACCCGCCGGGGATCAGCACCCCGCGCAGCCGTTCGGGCCAGCGCCGCCAGGTCAGTCCGACCACGCCGAAGGCCGTCGCGCTGGCCACGAAGGTGAGGCCGGTGCGCAGCGCGCTGTGGCCGAGGCCGCTTTGGAAGTGCAGGGCCATCGTGAAGAGATAGCCCGCGTTGACGGCCATGGCCAGCAGGATGCGGGTGGCGGCGCGGCCGATTCCGGGGGCGCGCAGCACCCGTGGCGCGATGAGGGGTGTGCCGCCGCGGCGGGCCAGCCGCGCCTCGTACGCAACAAAGGCCGCGAAGAGCACGGCACTTGACCCCAGCGAGAGCAGCGACCACAGCGGCCAGTCCTGTTCCTGCCCGAGCACCAGCGGCACCGTGCAGAGCGAGACGGCCGCACCGAGCAGCACCAGGCCCGGCAGGTC
Organism: Streptomyces sp. E11-3; assembly: GCF_046540415.1. NCBI lineage: Bacteria > Bacillati > Actinomycetota > Actinomycetes > Kitasatosporales > Streptomycetaceae > Streptomyces > Streptomyces sp. E11-3. Next base: position 2,034,138 of record NZ_JAZGRL010000002.1, read on the forward strand.
GAAGCCGCGGGCGCGCTGCCCGGCGGTGCCGGAGTCACGCGGCAGCAGCCGGGCGCCAACGACCAGCAGCGCCAGGCCGATCGGCACGTTCACCAGGAAGACCGGGCGCCAGCCGCTGCCGAACAGATCTGCACTGACCAGCACCCCGCCGACCACCTGCCCGGCCGCCGCGCCGACCGCGAGGACCGCAGAGTACGCGCTGAGCGCCCGCACCCGCCCCTCGCCGGTGAACGTCCGCTGGATCAGGCTGAGCACCTGAGGGATCATCACCGCCGAACCCGCGCCCTGGATCAGCCGGAAGGCGATCAACTGGCCGGTGTCCTGGCTGAGCCCGCATCCCAGCGACGCGACCGTGAAGAGCGCCAGACCGGCCAGATGGACGCGGCGGTGGCCGAACCGCTCGCCGAGCCGCGCACCGGTGATCAGCAGCACCGCGTACGCGACGGTGTAGCCGGCGACCACCAGCTGCAACCCGGCGCCGGACGCGTTCAGTTCGGTGCGGATGGTGGGGGCGGCGACATTGACGATGAAGACATCGAGTACGGCCATGAACTGGGCGGCGAGCAGCACCGCGAGCAGCCGTCCGGGCCGCCGCGGGGCGGCGCGCTCGCCGCTGGGTCCTCTGCCGTGACCGCCGCTGTCACGGCCGTTGTCAGTGCCACCGGTTTTACTGGGGGCTGTAGTTGGCGTTGTCATGCGATGAGCCTGGCGGCGCGCGGATACGGGTAACGAGAGCCCGCTGATACGGGTACTGACAGCACCTGGCAGCGGATGTCCGGGGCCCGGACCATGGGGGATGTGACGACGATGGCCACCAGCACCCAGCGCCGACGGCTCGAGCTGGCCGCGTTCCTGCGCAGCCGACGGGCCCGGGTGACGCCCGAGGACGTCGGGATGCCGCCCGGCCTGCGCCGCCGCACCCCCGGGCTGCGGCGCGAGGAGGTCGCCCAGCTCTCCGGCGTCGGCATCACCTGGTACACCTGGCTGGAGCAGGGCCGCCCGATCAACGCCTCCGCGCAGGTGCTGGACGCCGTAGCGCGTACCCTGCGGCTCGACCGGCCCGAGCGGGAGCACCTCTACAACCTCGCCGAAGTGCCGTACACACCCGACGGCGCGGGCCCGCAGGAGGGTCCGCAGGATGTGGGCCCCGAGATCCAGGGCATCATCGACGCCCTGGACCCGCTTCCGGCGGTGGTCTACAACGGCCGTTTCGACATCCTCGCCACCAACCCGGGCTACCGCGCCCTGTTCTCCATGCCGCACCCGGTCGACCGGGGTGTGCCCAACGCGCTGTGGACGCTGTTCACCGTCCCGGAGCCCAGCTGCCCGCTGGTCTTCAGGGAGGCGGAGCTGCCGGTGATGGTGGCGACCGTGCGCGGCGCGTACGGACGGCATGTCGGGGAGCCCGTCTGGGAGTCGTTCATACGCCGCCTCTCCGCGGCCAGCCCGCTCTTCGCCCAGCTGTGGGAGAGCGGCGACGTCGTCCCGCCCGGCTCGCGGGTGAAGACGTTCTGGCACCAGGCCGTGGGCGAGATACGGATGACGTCGGTGTCGCTGTCGATCAACGGCATGCCGGAGTGCCGGATCGTCACCTACACCCCGGACGACGACATCAGCCGGCAGCGCGCCGAGGCGCTGCGCGCCCACCTGCCCACAACGCAGGAATCCCGCCCGATCGAAGTGATCGGACGGGATTCCCGAAGCCGGGTGTACCGGGATTGTGGAGCTAAGGAGAATTGAACTCCTGACCTCCTGCATGCCATGCAGGCGCTCTACCAACTGAGCTATAGCCCCAACTCCTGACCTCCTGCATGCCATGCAGGCGCTCTACCAACTGAGCTATAGCCCCGGGTGTTCTTCCCGCTCGGCGGGCGAACAAGAAGAACTTTAGCCCGTGACCTGCCAGAAAGTGAAATCCGGGTCCGGTCAGGGCCGGCCGGTCCGACAGGTCCCAGGGTTCAGTCGTCGTCGCCGAGCACCGGCTCCGGCAGCGTGCCCGCGTTGTGCTCCAGGAGGCGCCAGCCGCGGGCGCCCTCGCCGAGCACGGACCAGCAGCAGTTGGAGAGCCCGCCAAGGCTTTCCCAGGAGTGCGAGTCCAGGCCGAGCAGCCGCCCGATCGTGGTGCGGATCGTGCCGCCGTGGCTGACCACGACCAGCGTGCCGCCTTCGGGCAGCTTGTCGGCGTGCCGCAGCACTACGGGGGCGGCCCGGTCGGCGACCTCGGTCTCCAGCTCACCGCCACCGCGGCGCACCGGCTCGCCGCGCTTCCACGCCGCGTACTGCTCGCCGAACCGCGCGATGATCTCGTCGTGCGTGAGGCCCTGCCACTGACCGGCGTAGGTCTCGCGCAGGCTGTCGTCGTAGCTGATGTCCAGGCCGGTGAGGGCGCCGAGCTCCTGGGCCGTGGCGGCGGCCCGCTTCAGGTCGGAGGCGACGATGGCGTCCGGACGCAGCGAGGCGAGCAGCCGGGCGGCCCGACGGGCCTGCCCGAGACCCTCCTCGGTCAGCTCGATGTCCGTACTGCCCTGGAAGCGGCGCTCCAGGTTCCAGGACGTCTGGCCGTGCCGCCACAGGATGACGCGGCGGTCACGGCGCGCGTCGCCCACCGCACCGCTCACCGGAAGTCCCCGGCCGGCTCGTCGACGTCGGCAGCTGCCTCCTTGGCGTGTTGTTCGGCCTTGCCGCGGGTGGCTTTGGCGTCGGCCGGCAGCTCCAGCTCGGGGCAGTCCTTCCAGAGGCGCTCAAGGGCGTAGAAGACCCGCTCCTCGCTGTGCTGGACGTGCACCACGATGTCGACGTAGTCGAGCAGGATCCAGCGGGCGTCGCGGTCGCCCTCCCGGCGCACCGGCTTGGCGCCGAGCTCCTTGTTGAGTCGCTCCTCGATCTCGTCGACGATCGACTTGACCTGGCGGTCGTTGGGCGCGGAGGCCAGCAGGAAGGCGTCCGTGATCGCCAGGACGTCGCTGACGTCGTAGGCGATGATGTCGTGCGCGAGCTTGTCGGCGGCCGCCTGCGCGGCAACGTTGATGAGCTCGGTGGAGCGGTCCGTCGCGGTCACTACGAGGCTTTCTTTAGACGGTCATTCGGATGGCGCGGGGCGCACGGCAGAGCCGTGCGTGATGCTGCCCCGCATCAAGCAGTACCTCAAGGGTCTCACGGACCGCCGACAGCACCCCAAACGTTTACTCGGTCCCCCCGCCGAGGGCCCGGCCCCGGCCCGTCCCGGAGCGCGTACTACCCGGCCTCGTAGTCCGCGCCCAGGACGACCGCGATGTCCGCGTTCGCCGCGACCTTGCCCTTCTTGGCCGCACTCGCCGACAGGCCCAGCGTCTTGGCGACCTCGACCGCCTCGGCCTTGCGGCCGGCGTCCTCGTACGTGACCTGGGTGGTCGACGAGGCGTCCGCGCGACCGGAGACGACCGTGTAGCCGCCGTTGACCAGGGAGACCCTGGCGCTCTCCACGGCCTGCTTGTCGCCGGAGACCTTCACCCGGACCGCCGCGCCCTGCTCAGGGGCCTTGACCGTGCCGCCCAGGACCTCCTTGACCACCGTGTCGGTGGCCTTCGCGGTCAGCGTGCCGTCCTCCTGGACCGGCAGCACCCGGGTGTCGTACGCGCCTTCCTTGGCGTGCTCGGCGAGCTTGGCCAGCGAGGCGCCCAGGTCCTTCTCGGACAGCGACGGGTCCAGGATCTGGGCGAGCGTCTTGACCGTCAGGGTGGCGTCCTTCGGGTCGGTCGACATCTTGCGCAGCACACCCCGCAGGACCGCGCCGAACCGCTCCAGCTGTGCCGCCTCGGCCTCGTCCGGCGCGCGGTAGGTGGCGTACGCGACCGCCATCGGGCCGCTCAGGGTCTGCTGCTCACCCTTGCTGACGAGCGGGGACTGGCCCTTCTTCTTCGCCTTGGGGTCGGGGACGTCGGTGTTCGTGTCGATCTCGATGTTGCCGACGAGCTCGACGAGGTTGTTCAGATACGGGGTGTCGAGCCGCCAGCTGCCCTCGATCCGGGTGCCGAGCAGCGCGTCGATCGCCTCGCGGGTCCCGGCCGTGCCGTCCTCGTCGACGGACTTGCCCAGCGTGGTCGTGGTGGAACCGTCGTCGCTCGTCACGGCCAGCGAGTTGGGCAGCAGCACGGTGGTGCCCTGCCCGGTGGTGGTGTTGTCGACGAGCAGGGCCGTGGAGGTGCCGCCCTCTTTGGTGTTGTGCAGATGGACGACGAGCACATCGCGCTTCTGCGGGCCGCTCGCCGCGGCCGGGTCGTTCGAGCCGCCGGACATTCCGGGCAGCTTGCCCGTCTGCCAGAGGTAGCCGACGCCTCCGGTGAGCGCCAGCGCGAGCACCACCAGCAGCGCGACCATCCGGTTGCGGCCGCGGCGCTTGGCCTCCTCGCGCCGCTCGCTGCGGCTCTCGGTGAACTTCAGCCAGTCGATGACGTCTTCGGAGCCGTCGTCCGGCTCCTCGATGAAGGCGAACATCTCGGTGCGGTAGTCGCGGTCGGGCCGCCGACCGGACTGCTCCGGCTCGTGCCTCCGCTGCGGCTCCGGATCTGGCTCTGGCTGGTGCTGCTGAGGGACCCAGGCGGTCTGCTGCTGAGTCTGCTGCGATTGCTGGGTCTGATGGGCCTGCTGAGCCTGTTGCTGCGTCTGCTGCGTCTGCTGCGTCTGCTGCTGGGGCGCGTACGGGTCGTAGCCCTGGACCGGCTGCTGCTGCCCGCTGTCGGTGGTGGCGGCGTAGGGGTCGTAGCCGTACCCCTGCTGCTGCGGAACCTGCTGTGAGGCGTGGGGCGGCTGGGAGGCGTAGGGGTCGTACTGCTGGGGCGCCTGCGCCTGCTGCCAGGCGACCTGCTGGTACACCGGCCGGCCGTACTCGTCGTACCCGACGATCTCGTACTGCTGACCCTCCTGCTGACCCGCGTAAGGGTCGTACTGTCGGTCGTTCACCGGTGCCCCTCTCGGCTCACTCGCCGCGGTACAGCTCGCGCTTGTCGATGTACCGCACCACACCGTCCGGCACCAGGTACCAGACCGGCTCACCCTTGGCGACCCGCGCCCGGCAGTCCGTCGAGGAGATCGCCAGAGCCGGGACCTCCACCAGCGAGACCCCGCCTTCCGGAAGGCCAGGGTCCGCCAGCGTATGCCCAGGGCGGGTGACACCGATGAAGTGAGCGAGGGAAAACGTCTCTTCGGCGTCCTGCCAGGTGAGGATCTGCCCCAGCGCGTCCGCCCCGGTGATGAAGAACAGGTCCGCGTCCGGGTTCAGCTCGCGCAGTTCGCGCAGAGTGTCCTTGGTGTACGTGAGGCCGCCGCGGTCGATGTCGATGCGGCTGACCGAGAACTGGGGGTTCTCGGCGGTGGCGATGACCGTCATCAGATAGCGGTCCTCGGCCGGGGAGACCGTCTCGTGGGTCTTCTGCCACGGCTGCCCGGTCGGTACGAACACCACCTCGTCCAGGTGGAACTGGGCGGCCACCTCACTGGCGGCCACCAGGTGGCCGTGGTGGATCGGGTCGAACGTTCCGCCCATGACACCGAGGCGGCGCTTGTGCGCGCCGCTGTCGTCCGCCGGGCCGGTAGGCATGTCCTGCTCTCCCATGCGTGCAGACCCTACCGGCCCGGTCGACCGGGCCGGCCCCGCGGTTCCTCGGCGCCGTGCCCGGCGGCTCGGAGTCCCGGACTACGGGCCTCGGAGTCCCGGACCGCGGGCCTCAGCGGTCCCGGTTGAAGCGTGTGGTGATCCAGAGCAGCAGGAGCAGCGCGATGAACGCACCGCCGCCGGTGAGCAAGGGGCTGGGGCCTGAACCTCCCTCGGAGGCGAGGGGGGTCAGCTGAGCTGCGGTGCTGTGCAGGATGCTCATCGTCGGCAGGACCTATCCGGGTGGGTACGGGCTTGAGGCTTCTGGCACATCGTAAGCGGGGGCCTGCCGCGTCCTCACGCCGACTCAGGCGTACGCGCACCCAGGACCCGCCCGGAACCGGAACCCTGCCCGTAGGCTGGACGTTCCATCGGGGGGCGAGAACACTCGCACAGCGCGGGACCCACGCGCGGAGACTTTGGGGGCTGTCATATGACCGAGAACACCGAAAGCCAAGACAACCTGCCGGGTCGCCGGCGTCGGCGCTTCGAGGGGATCTCCTCACGGGCGTACGAACACCCGGCGGACCGCTCGGCCCTGGTGGCCCTGCGCAAGCTCACCGGCTTCGACACCGTCTTCAAGGCACTCAGCGGCCTGCTGCCCGAGCGCAGCCTGCGGCTGCTCTTCCTCTCGGACTCGGTGCGGGTGAGCGACGACCAGTTCGCGCATCTGTACGCGATGCTGCGGGACGCCTGCTACATCCTGGACCTGGAGAAGGTCCCGCCGATGTACGTCAACCAGGACCCCAATCCGAACGCGATGTGCATCGGCCTGGACGAGCCGATCATCGTCGTCACCACCGGCCTGGTGGAGCTCCTCGACGAGGAGGAGATGCGCGCGGTCATCGGCCACGAGGTGGGCCACGCCCTCTCCGGCCACGCCGTGTACCGCACGATCCTGCTCTTCCTCACCAACCTCGCGCTCCGGGTCGCCTGGATTCCGCTGGGGAACATCGCGATCATGGCGATCGTGACGGCGCTGCGCGAGTGGTTCCGCAAGTCCGAGTTCTCCGCGGACCGTGCCGGGCTGCTGGTCGGCCAGGACCTGAAGGCCTCGATGCGCGGCCTGATGAAGCTCGCGGGCGGCAACCACCTCCACGAGATGAACGTGGACGCGTTCCTGAAGCAGGCCGAGGAGTACGAGGCCGGGGGCGACCTACGCGACTCCGTACTCAAGATCCTGAACGTCCTGCCGCGTACCCACCCCTTCGCCGCGGTCCGCGCGGCCGAGCTGAAGAAGTGGTCCGAGACCCGCGACTACCAGCGGATCATGGACGGTCACTACCCACGGCGCGACGAGGACCAGGACACCTCGGTCACGGACTCCTTCCGGCAGTCCGCGAGCCACTACGCCGACGACGTCCGCACCAGCAAGGACCCGCTGATGAAGCTGGTCTCGGACATCGCGGGCGGCGCCGGGGACCTGGGCGGGAAGCTCCGCGACAGCTTCCGGGGGTCAGGAGGCCGCGACGGGCAGAGCGACGCGCCCGGCAAGGACAGCTAGCAGCAGGCGGCCAGAGCCAGAGGCCGGGGGTCAGGCAGCCGGTGAGGGCTGTGCGGATGCGGGAAGCGCTCCGCACAGCGCCGGCGTCCCGTCCGTCGCGTACGGATCGGTGCCCGCCGGGCCCCCCGCCTCGGCCCGCTGGCCCGCGAACAGCGGCCGCAGCCGCTCCGTCGGGTCCGTGGGGTCCATGGGACAGGCCATCGGCCCGGCCTGGACATCGGAGGTCAGCAGCTCCGCCCGGCGCAGCCGCAGATCGTCCGAGTCGAAGCGGAAGCGCAGCTCCCGCCGGACGGTGAACAGCGAGGCGCGATCGTCGCCGCCGACCGGCTTCAGCGCGTAGACGAAGGTGTGCGCGGAGGTCACCTCAAGAGCCTCCGGGCCCAGATCCGCGATCCGCATCCGCCCCTGGACCCGCACCTGCGTGTCGGCCAGCGCCGTCCGCTCGGGGTCGAAGCGCACCAGCCAGCCGGTGGCCGCGTGCCGCCCGTCCGCGGCCGGACTCGCCAGGCTCCTGTCGAACTGGTCGAACTGGTCCGAGTCCAGCAGGATCCGCACCGGCCGCACCGCGTCACCGGTGAGCACGTCCGGGTCGAGCGAGGACTCCACCAGGTAGTCCTTGACGGTGGTCAGCGCCGTCATCACCTGGCTCTCCGAGAAGTTCGCGGTGCTGTGCGCGGCGGGCAGCCCGATGCCGGCCGCGCCGGTCTTGAACTCCGCGGCGGGCGAGCGTGCGAAGAGCTCGTCGGCCTGGTCGGCGCCGGGTACCGGGCCCTGCGGGACGAGCGGGACGACCGTCATCCGCAGTGGTTCGGCGGGCCGCGCGACCGGCTTTGGCTCTGACTGTCTGAGTCCCATGAAGAGCGCGGTGCCGAAGGCGAGGGCGATCAGTACGGCGAGGACCGTCACCTGGACGCGCAGCCGCCTGCCGACGGACCGGCCGGGCCGTCCGGCGAGCCGGCGTACCGCGGGCGCGTGTTCGGTGATCCGCTCCTGTGCCGAGAACTCCTGCAGCCGGGCAGCTCGGACGAAGGACTCGTCGAAGACGGTGGATCGGTACTCTTCCTCGCCACCACCGGGGACGCCTTCGGGTGTGCCCTCAGGTGGGTCTCCAGGCCCGGTCATACCTTCAGAGTAGGTCGGCGCGGCCGAAGGTAAACTCCCTGGTACACGACAACTTTTGACAGAGCATCACACTTTGCGCCAACGAGCCGCGCGAGTGCGACGACAGGCCCGGGACCGTCCGTCACGAGGTCCTAGGACCGTAGGTCACGGTGTCCCAGGACGTCCGTCACGGTGTACGCGGCTCCGCGGAGACCGGTGGCTGCCGGTAGTCGGCGGAGGCCGACGGCGAGTTCTCCACCCCACTGGTCGCGGGCGGCGGCACCCGGTCCCGGTTCCCCGACGAGGCACCCCGGTAGACCGCCGTGAACGCCAGCGCGACCATCCCGATCCCCATCAGCACGGCGAGCACCCAGGCGACCGTCCGGTGCCAGCGGGCGCGCCCCAGACGACCCCGGTCGTCCTCCACGACATCCGGGTCATAGCCCTCGTAGAGCTCCGAGCCATGGCCGTACCCGGCGTGCTGATCACCGCGGGAGTCCGTGCCGTAGCCGCCGTGCTGGCGGTCGTACGCGTCGTACCCCTCGTAGCCGTCGTATCCCTCGTGGAAGTCGTCCGTCTCGTCGTCGGGTCCCGGCCGACGGGAGCGGGCCCGGTGTGCCTCGGCCTCCGCGCGCGCCTCAGCGGCGGCGAGCAGCCGCTCGACAGCGCTGGGTTCGTGGACCTGCGCGGACCGCACGAAGTCCTCGTCAAAGACCACGGAGGCGAACTCTTCGTCCGCGCCCCCGCGGTCGTGGCTGTCGTCGGGCTCTCCGCCGTCAGAAAACGGCGTACCCCCCACGTCCTCCGGCACGCAACCAGAGTAGACCTGGGGGGTCGGTTTGGGCAGTCCGTACGGAAATCCGGCCCTACGGAAATCCGGTCAGCGGGTGTGGCCGTCGCCGGTGACGATGTACTTCGTCGAGGTCAGCTCGGGCAGCCCCATCGGGCCCCGGGCGTGCAGCTTCTGCGTGGAGATGCCGATCTCGGCGCCGAAGCCGAACTGGCCGCCGTCCGTGAAGCGCGTCGAGGCGTTCACCGCGACGGTGGTGGAATCCACCAACTGGGTGAAGCGGCGGGCGGCCTGCTGCGAGGTGGTGACGATCGCCTCGGTGTGCCCCGAGGTCCACAGCCGGATGTGCTCCACGGCCGCGTCCAGCGAGTCGACGACGGCCGCGGCGATGTCGTACGAGAGGTACTCGGTCTCCCAGTCCTCGGTGGTCGCGGGCACCACGGTCGCCTTGGAGCCGTCGGCGTACGCGGCCACCCGCTCGTCCGCGTGCACGGTGACCCCGGCCTCGGCGAGCGCGTCCAGCGCACGCGGCACGAAGGCGTCCGCGATGTCCCGGTGGACCAGCAGTGTCTCGGCGGCGTTGCACACGCTGGGCCGCTGCGCCTTGGAGTTGACCAGGATGCGTACGGCCATGTCCAGGTCGGCCTGGGCGTCCACGTAGACATGGCAGTTACCGGTTCCGGTCTCGATCACCGGGACGGTGGACTCCTCGACGACGGTCCGGATCAGCGAGGCACCCCCGCGCGGGATCAGCACGTCGACCAGGCCGCGGGCGCGCATCAGCTCCCGTACGGAGTCCCGGCTCTCGCCGGGGACGAGCTGGATGGCGTCGGCGGGCAGCCCGGCCCCGCCGACGGCGTCCCGCAGCACCCGCACCAGCGCGGTGTTGGAGTGGTACGCGGAGGACGAGCCGCGCAGCAGCACGGCGTTGCCCGACTTCAGGCAGAGGGCCGCGGCGTCCACGGTCACGTTGGGCCGGGCCTCGTAGATGATCCCGACGACGCCCAGCGGGACGCGGACCTGTCGCAGGTCGATGCCGTTGGGCAGGGTCGAGCCGCGGACGACCTCGCCGACCGGGTCGGGCAGCGCCACCACGTCACGTACGTCGGAGGCGATCGCTCTGACCCGCTCCGGGGTGAGCGTGAGCCGGTCGACGATCGACTCGCTGGTGCCGGCTTCCCGGGCCTTGGCGATGTCCTGCGCGTTCGCCTCGACGATCTCCTTGGTCCGCACCTCGAGCGCGTCGGCGATCGCCAGCAGGGCGTCGTCCTTGGCGGCACGTGGCAGCGGCGCGATCTGGGCGGCGGCGCCGCGGGCGCGGTAGGCGGCCTGGGCGACGGCCGACATGTCGTCGTACGGGGAGAGCGAGGAGGGCACAGTCATGCTCGCAGGGTAATGGGGCCGGGCGGGGCGTCCAGCACGCATCCCGCACTCCGAGACGCGACGTTCCGGGACACGACCGGACTCGCTCGCGCCCGGCTCAGAACGGGTGTACGCCGACGGGGGCGGCCGGCGGCGGCCCATAGCCCTCCGCGACGCGCTGGTGGTACGTGTCGCGGTCGATGACCTCCAGGCCCACGATCTCCCACGGCGGCAGCTGCGCGCTCTGCCGGTGCTCGCCCCACAGCCGCAGCGCGACCGCCGCGGCGTCGTGCAGGTCCCTGGCCTCTTCCCAGTAGCGGATCTCCGCGTGGTCGTCGGCGTACCGGCTGGTCAGCAGAAACGGGTGGTCGTGGGCGAGCTGTTCCAGGCCGCGCCGGATCTCCGGCAACGGCGCCGGTGGCCCCGAGACGCTCAGCGTGACGTGCCAGAGCCGGGGCTGGCGCTCACCATTGGCTTTGCTCTCGTCGCTGGGCCCTTCGTCCATGTCTCCGTCCGCGTAGCCCGCTCCCGCCGCGACGCTCGTCAGTGCCCGCTCAGCGGAGCCTCGCCCCGCCGTCCCGGGGCGCACTCGTCTCACCAGCGGCCTCCTGATCTGCGTACGTGATGCCGAACTCCCCGCTTCAAAGTTGACCAGCTAGGGCCGGTCCGCGTGACCGTTTTCCGGAAGGTCCCTCACTTAGGGCACCCGAAGCGCGCTTTTTCGGCCTGCCTACGCGGGTAGGAGCACCAGATCGTCCCGGTGTACGACCTCGCGTTCGTACGCGGGGCCCAGCTCCGCGGCCAGTTCCCGGGTCGAGCGCCCGATCAGCTGGGGGATCTCCTTGGCGTCGAAGTTGACGAGCCCGCGCGCCACCGCGCGCCCCGTCGCGTCGCGCAGCTCCACCGGGTCACCCGCGGCGAACTCGCCCTCGACGGCCTGGATGCCCGCGGGCAGCAGCGAGGTGCGCCGCTGGACCACCGCGCGCACCGCCCCGTCGTCGAGGGTGAGGGCACCCTGCGGCGTCGAGGCGTGCTGCAGCCAGAGCAGCCGGTCGGCGGAGCGCCGCCCGGTCTGGTGGAAGTGGGTGCCGGTGGGCCGCCCGGCGAGTGCGTCGGCGGCGTGCACGGCCGAGGTGAGCACCACCGGGATGCCCGCGGCCGCGGCGATCGAGGCGGCCTCGACCTTGGTGGCCATGCCGCCGGTGCCGACGCCCGCCTTGCCCGCGCTGCCGATCTTGACGTGCGCTATGTCGGCGGGCCCGCGCACCTCCTCGATCCGCGAGGTGCCGGGCTTGGCCGGGTCGCCGTCGTAGAGCCCGTCCACGTCCGAGAGCAGGATCAGCAGGTCGGCGCGTACGAGATGGGCGACGAGCGCGGCGAGGCGGTCGTTGTCGCCGAACCTGATCTCGTCCGTCGCCACGGTGTCGTTCTCGTTGACGACCGGCAGCGCGCCCATGGCGAACAGCTGGTCCAGAGTCTGTGAGGCGTTGCGGTGGTGGGCGCGGCGGGCCATGTCGTCGCTGGTCAGCAGCACCTGCCCGACGCGTACGCCGTAGCGCGCGAAGGACGCGGTGTAGCGCGCGACCAGGAGGCCCTGCCCCACGCTCGCCGCGGCCTGCTGCCGGGCCAGGTCCCGGGGCCGGCGGCGCAGCCCGAGCGGCGCGAGACCGGCGGCGATGGCGCCCGACGAGACGAGCACGATCTCCTTCTCGCCGCCGCTGCGCACCTTGGCCAGCACGTCCACCAGGGCGTCGACACGGTCCGCGTCCAGACCCCCCGTCGCGGTGGTCAGCGACGACGAGCCGATCTTGACCACAATCCGACGGGCATCCGTCACACTCTGCCTTGCGCCTGACACTCCACGACCCCACTGGTTCCGGCCTGCTTCTGCCGATCCTTCTGATCCCTGGCAGTGCCCGCAAATCTACGCGAGAGCGGGCGGACGGCGCCGCCGCGTTTCGCTGGCTGGGAAGACTCCACCGCGGACAGCCCTAAGCCTTCCAGGGTTCATCGCATTTATCCCTTTATGGGGTGATTGATCTCACGGCAGATTGCTCCGACGGCACCTGGAGTCATACGGTCAGGGGTCAGACTTCCCCCACTTGTGGGCCCGACCCCCGTCGCCGCGCCCCTCAATCCCTCAGCAGGAGCCCAAGCCCGTGCCCTCTGCCGGACTCGCCCCCCGCCGCGTCGGACAGCTCCTCTCGCTGTCCGCGCTGTTCGCGTTCTTCACGGCCCAACTCGTCGGCGCCCTGATCCCGAACGTGCCACTGCTCGTCGTGGCATCCGCCGGTGGTCTCGCCCTCGAGCTGTTCCTGCAGTACAAGAGCCCCGGACTGATCGCCGTACTCGGCAAGATCCGCTTCGATGTCACGGTCCGCCAGTTGCTGCGCGACGCGCTGATCCTGATCGGCCTGTTCAACAACGACGACATCGGCGCCCCGGTCGAGTCCCCGCTCACCGTGGCACTGCTCGCCTTCTACGGGCTGCACTTCGCCTGCCAGGCGGCCGCGGTACTGGTCCGCCGCACCCGCCAGCTCCCGTTCGTCACCCGGAACATCGACGCGTCCGCGCTGCGGCTGACCGACGCGCCGCCACGCATCCTGGCCCGCCGCACGAGCCACCGGCTGCTGACCTTCGCGGTCCCCGCCACCATCGGCCTGCTGCTCACCGCGGTCACCGCGGACCTGGCCTGGGGCGGCGTCGGCGTCGGCCTGTCGCTCGTGCTGATGGGCGGCGGCGGCCTCTACCTGGCCACCTGGCTGCTGCCGAAGAAGCGCGCGGTGGGCGAGCAGCAGGCACTGCGCTGGCTGGACGCCTGGCTGGCCGACTACCAGCCGACCGTCGCCATGTACTTCTCCGGCGGCACCACCTCCGCGTACCAGGCGAACATGTGGCTGTCCACGCTGTCCGAGCTGGACGGCAAGCCGCTGATCGTGCTGCGTGAGCGCTTCATGGTGCAGAAGATCGCCGCCACCGACGTCCCGGTGGTGTGCATCCCCAGGGTCGCGAACATGTACGCCCTGGAGAACTCCACGCTGCGGATGATGCTGCACCCGGCCAACGCCGCGAAGACCTCGCAGGTGCTGCGCATCCCCTCCGTCAAGCACGCCTTCATCAACCACGGCGAAAGCGACAAGCTCTCCTCCTGCAACCCCTACGCCAAGGCGTACGACGAGGTGTGGGTGGCCGGACCCGCGGCCCGCGACCGCTACCAGCTCGCCGACATCGGCGTCGACGACCACGACGTCGTCGAGGTCGGGCGCCCCCAGCTGTCCCCGATCCGGGCCTACGCGGGCCCGCCCACCGGTGCGTACAAGACCGTCCTGTACGCGCCCACCTGGGAGGGCTGGGACGGCAACCCCGGCAACACCTCGGTGATCCTGGCCGGCGAGAACATCGTCCGGCACCTGCTGGCCGACGACTCGGTACGGCTGCTCTACAAGCCGCACCCGATGACCGGTTCGCAGGACCCGCGCGCCGGGGCGGCCGACGAGCGCATCCGCGCGATGATCCGCGAGGCCAACACCCTGCGCTCGGGCGCCCGTCCGGGCCCCGAGGCCGCCCAGGAGCTCGCCCGGCGCAGCGCCGAGCTCGACCGGCTCACCAGCACGGCCTTCCGGCGCAGCGCCGACGAGATGGAGCGGATGCGGCTGCAGGGCGCCCCGGACAGCGACCGCGAGGCGGCCGTGGCCGAGGCGACGGCGGCCTGGGAGGCCGCCTACTGGGCGTCGTTCCCCGAGTGGGAGCACCAGATCGTCGTCGGCGCCCGCCCGGCGATCTTCACCTGCTTCAACCAGGCCGACCTGCTGATCAGCGATGTCTCCAGCGTCGTGTCCGACTGGCTGTACAGCGAGAAGCCGTACGCCGTCGCCAACACCGCCGGGATGAGCGAGGCGGAGTTCCGCAACGGCTTCCCGACGGTGTCCGCGGCCACCATCCTCACCCCGGCCGCGGACGGCGTACCGGCGCTCCTTGAGGCCGTCGCCAACCCGGAGCTCGATCCCTTCGCCGAGGCGCGCGCCGCGCTCAAGGAGCACCTCCTGGGCCCCTCGGACCCGCCGTCCATCGACCGCTTCAACGACGCGGTCCGCGCCCTGTGCACCAAGGCCGACGAGCGCCGGGTACGGATGGACGCGCGGCTCGCCACGGAGATCCCGGGCCAGCGCGAAGAGGCCTCCCGCGAAGAGGCCTCCGACGACAGCGAGCCCGAGTCGGGCGAGGCGAACGACATGTCCGACGCGAACGACACCGAAGAGGTCAACGCGTAGGACCACACCCTACGTTCGTACGCGGAAGGGCCCCCGGAACAACTCCGGGGGCCCTTCCGCGTGTTCGCCCAGGCTTCACGTCGGCGGCCACAGGCTGCCGCCGCTCCTCGTCCAACTCGTCCGACACGACGGCGCCCCGGAACTGGCTCAGGTCCGGGGCGCTGCTGTCACACCTGTCAGAACGGCTTGAACTCGTCGTACGCCTGCTGGGCCTCGTCCCGCTCGGCCTGCTTCTCCCTGCGGCGGGTGGTCGCCGGGCGCGGGGCGTCCAGGCGGTGGTCCTCGCCGCGACGGCCGAGCATCTCGGCGCCGGCCAGCACGGTCGGCTCCCAGTCGAAGACGACCGCGTTGTCCTCGGGGCCGATCGCCACGCCGTCGCCCGAGCGGGCTCCGGCCTTCATCAGCGCATCCTCGACACCGAGGCGGTTGAGCCGGTCGGCGAGATAGCCGACGGCCTCGTCGTTGCTGAAGTCGGTCTGGCGCACCCAGCGCTCCGGCTTCTCGCCGCGTACCCGGAAGACGCCGTCCGCCTCGGCGGTGACCGTGAAGCCGGAGTCGTCCACGGCCTTCGGGCGGATGACGATCCGGGTCGCCTCCTCCTTGGGCTTGGCGGCACGGGCCGCGGCGATCACCTCGGCGAGGGCGAAGGACAGCTCCTTCAGGCCGATGTGCGCCACCGCGGACACCTCGAAGACGCGGTAGCCACGGGCCTCCAGGTCCGGCCGGACCATCTCGGCGAGGTCCTTGCCGTCCGGTACGTCGATCTTGTTGAGGACGACGATACGGGGACGGTCGTCGAGGCCGCCGTACTGCGCCAGCTCGGCCTCGATCATGTCGAGGTCGGAGAGCGGGTCGCGCTCGGTCTCCAGGGTCGCGGTGTCCAGTACGTGCACCAGGACACTGCAGCGCTCGACATGGCGCAGGAACTCCAGGCCCAGGCCCTTGCCCTGGCTGGCGCCCGGGATCAGACCCGGTACGTCGGCGATGGTGTACACGGTCGAACCGGCCGTCACCACACCGAGGTTGGGGACCAGGGTGGTGAACGGGTAGTCAGCGATCTTCGGCTTGGCGGCGCTCATGACCGAGATCAGCGACGACTTGCCGGCGCTCGGGTAACCGACGAGGGCCACGTCGGCGACCGTCTTCAGCTCCAGGACGATCTCGCCGGCCTGCCCGGGCACACCGAGCAGCGCGAAGCCGGGCGCCTTGCGGCGGGCCGAGGCCAGCGCGGCGTTGCCGAGACCGCCGCGGCCGCCCTGCGCGGCGACGTACGAAGTGCCCTGGCCGACCAGGTCGGCCAGCACATTGCCCTGCTTGTCCAGGACGACGGTGCCGTCCGGGACGGTCAGCACCAGGTCCTGGCCGTCCTTGCCGGAGCGGTGGGCGCCCGCGCCCGGCTGGCCGTTGGTGGCCTTGCGGTAGGGGCTGTGGTGATAGTCGAGGAGCGTGGTCACCGACTGGTCGACCACCAGGGTGACATCGCCGCCACGGCCGCCGTTTCCGCCGTCCGGGCCGCCGAGCGGCTTGAACTTCTCCCGGTGAACGGAGGCACAGCCGTGACCTCCGCTACCCGCGGCGATATGCAGCTCGACGCGGTCCACGAAGCTGGTCATGGGGTGCCTCCAGAATTACGTACGGAATGTCTTACTCGTAACACGCGAAAGGCGGACCCGCTTCCCTCAAGGGGAAGTGAGGTCCGCCTCCGCTGAATTCGCTCTAAGGAACCGAGATTACTCGGCGACCGGAACGATGTTCACGACCTTGCGGCCACGGTGGGTACCGAACTCCACCGCACCGGGGGCCAGCGCGAACAGCGTGTCGTCCTTGCCACGGCCGACCTCGTTGCCCGGGTGGAAGTGGGTGCCACGCTGGCGGACGATGATCTCACCGGCGTTGACGAGCTGACCGCCGAAGCGCTTCACGCCGAGCCGCTGAGCATTGGAGTCGCGACCGTTCCGAGTGGACGATGCGCCCTTCTTGTGTGCCATGTCTCCTCAGTCCCTTACTTCGCAGCCGTGGGGATCTCAGTGACCTTGATCGCCGTGTACTGCTGGCGGTGGCCCTGACGACGGCGGTAGCCGGTCTTGTTCTTGTAGCGAAGGATGTCGATCTTCGCGCCCTTGTGGTGGTCCACGATCTCAGCCTGGACCTTGATGCCGGCCAGCACCCACGGGTCGCTGGTCACGGACTCGCCGTCAACAACGAGCAGGGTAGAGAGCTCTACCGTGTCGCCAACCTGGGCGGTGGAAATCTTGTCAACCTCAACGATGTCGCCGACAGCAACCTTGTGCTGGCGACCACCGCTGCGCACGATGGCGTACACGCGGGTCTCTCTTTCGCTCGGAACGGAACCTCTGATGCCAGCCGCTCACACGGGCCCCAAGGGGCACCGATGATCCGGATTGGACGAGCGGCCTCTCCCGCGCGAACACGGGAGGGAGATGCTCAGAGGGTTGGCGTACTAACAGACGCCGACGGTCAAGATTACGGGTCCTGGCCCGAAAGGGTCAAACCAGCCCCTCGGCCGGGCCCCAGGACCGTCCTCCGGCGCCGGTCAGTGGACCGGGGCCGGAGGACGGGAAGACCGGCTGTCAGGCCTCGTCGGCCGGTGCGGAGACGGAGGGCAGCGTCTGCTGCTCCGCCGCCGCGGTCTTCTTGGCCGCCGTCTTCTTGGTGGCGGCCTTCTTGGCCGTCGTCTTCTTCGCCGCGGTCTTGGCCGCGGTCTTCTTGGCCGTCGCCGTCTTCTTGGTGGCGGCCTTCTTGGCGGTGGCCTTCTTCGCCGACTTGCGCGCGGCCTTCTTGGCCGGGGCGGCCTCGTCGGTCGCGGCTTCCTCGGTCGCGGCTTCCTCGGTCGCGGCTTCCTCGGTCACGGCTTCCTCGGTCACGGGAGCCTCGGCCGTCGCGGGAGCCTCGGCGGTGTCACTCGACACCGAGGGGACCACCACCACGGCAGCTTCCTCCGACGCGGTCGGCGCGGCGGCCTTGCGGACGGCGCGCCTGCGCGGCCGCGGCGGGGCCGCGTCCTGGCTGACCTCGGCGACGGGCTCGGCCACGGGCTCCGCGACCGGCTCGGCGGCCTCGGGCACGGCAGGGGTCTCGACCGGAGTCTCGACCGGCGCCTCGATGACGGTCACCGGCTCGGCGGACGCCTTGGGCGACCCGGCGGGCGCGGACGCCTTACGGGCGACCCGACGGCGGCCACGACCCTTGGGAGCCGCTTCCTCGGCAGCCTCGGGGGCCTCAGCGACCTCGGGGGCCTCCGGGGCCTGAGGTGCCTCGACCGCGCTCTCAGCCACCACAGCGGCCTGCTCCGGAGCCTCGACCACGGCCACCGGCTCAGCGGCCGCCTTCGGCGCACCAGCAGGCGCGGACGCCTTACGGGACCGGCGACGGGTGGCGCGCGGCGCCGCCTCCTCGACAGCGCTCTCGGCAGGCTCCGCGACCGGGGCCTCAACCGGGGTCTCGACCGGAGCCTCGGCCTTCGGCGCCTCAGCGGGGACATACGGCTCAGCCGACGCCTTCGCGGGACCGGCCGGAGCCGTCGCCTTGCGGCTGGCCCGGCGCCGGGAGCGGCCACGGCCCGCCGCGGCCTCCGCCTCGGCCGGGCTGCTGTACAGCTCCTCGTCCGGAACGAACTCGGGCTCCGGCAGCTTCGCGGGCGCCGCGGCCTCGGCCGCCACCTCCGCCTCGGTCTCCGCCTGCGCGGGGGCCGCTTCCAGCTGCTCGGGCGCCTGCTCGCCGCCGCGACCGCGCTTCTTGGAGCGCTTGCCGCCACCGCCGCCACCGGCCGTGGTCGGCTGCTCCATGTGCACGATGACGCCGCGGCCGTTGCAGTGCACGCAGGACTCGGAGAAGGACTCGAGCAGCCCCTGGCCGACCCGCTTACGCGTCATCTGGACCAGGCCGAGCGAGGTGACCTCGGCGACCTGGTGCTTGGTACGGTCCCGGCCCAGGCACTCGAGCAGGCGACGCATCACCAGGTCACGGTTGGACTCCAGGACCATGTCGATGAAGTCGATGACGACGATGCCGCCCAGGTCGCGCAGCCGCAGCTGGCGCACGATCTCCTCGGCCGCCTCCAGGTTGTTCCTGGTGACGGTCTCCTCGAGGTTGCCGCCCTGACCGGTGAACTTGCCGGTGTTGACGTCGACCACGATCATCGCCTCGGTCTTGTCGATCACCAGCGAGCCGCCGCTGGGCAGCCAGACCTTGCGGTCCAGCGCCTTCATCAGCTGTTCGTCGATGCGGTACGTCGCGAAGACGTCGACCTCGCTGGTCCACTTGGACAGCCGGTCCACCAGGTCGGGCGCGACATGGTCGACGTAGCCGTGGATGGTGTCCCAGGCCTCGGCGCCGCTGACGATGACCTTGGAGAAGTCCTCGTTGAAGATGTCGCGGACCACCCGGACGGTCATGTCCGGCTCGCCGTAGAGCAGGCTCGGCGAGCTCGTGGAGGCCTGCTTCGACTTCTTCTGGATGTCCTCCCACTGCGCCTGCAGCCGCTCGACGTCACGGCGCAGCTCGTCCTCGCTCGCGCCCTCGGCGGCGGTGCGCACGATGACGCCCGCGTCCTCGGGGACGATCTTCTTGAGGATGGTCTTCAGCCGGGCCCGCTCGGTGTCCGGGAGCTTGCGGCTGATGCCGGTCATCGAGCCCTCGGGCACGTACACGAGGTAGCGGCCGGGGAGGGATACCTGGCTGGTCAGCCGGGCGCCCTTGTGGCCGATCGGATCCTTGGTGACCTGCACGAGCACGGACTGGCCGGACTTGAGCGCGGACTCGATACGGCGCGGCCCGTTGGCCATGCCGAGCGCCTCGAAGTTGACCTCGCCCGCGTACAGGACGGCGTTGCGGCCCTTGCCGATGTCGATGAAGGCGGCCTCCATCGACGGCAGGACGTTCTGCACCTTGCCCAGGTAGACGTTGCCGACGTACGACGTCGCCTGCTCCTTGTTGACGTAGTGCTCGACGAGCACGTTGTCCTCAAGGACGCCGATCTGGGTGCGCTCGCCGCTCTGCCGGACGACCATCACGCGCTCGACGGCCTCGCGGCGGGCGAGGAACTCGGCCTCGGTGATGATCGGCACCCGGCGGCGGCCCTGCTCGCGGCCCTCGCGGCGGCGCTGCTTCTTGGCCTCCAGGCGGGTCGAGCCCTTGATGGACTGCACCTCGTCGGAGGGCGCCTCCCGGTGGTCTTCCTTCTTGCGCGGCTCACGGACCTTGACGACCGTGCGCTCCGGGTCGCCGTCGCCCGGCTGCGCGTCGGAGGCCGAGTCGCCCGCGCGACGGCGGCGGCGACGGCGGCGCCGGCTGCTGCTGGAACCGCCGGCCTCCCCGCGCTCGGCGCGCTCGTCCTCGGCGTCCTCCTCAGCCTGCTCGGCGGTGTCCTCGGCGTCCTGCTCGGCCTGCTCGGCGGCCACCTGCTCGGCGTCCTCGGCGGCGTCGCTCTCGGCGGACTCGCCACGACGGCGGCGACGGCCACCACGGCGACGGCGACGGCCCTGCCGCTCGCCCTGCGCCTCGGCGTCCTCGGCTTCGGCGGCCTCTTCGGCCTCCTCATCGGACTCGGCGGACTCAGCGGACTCCTGCGGCGCCTCGGCCACGGGAGCGGCGGCCACCGGCTCGGCGGCCTGCTCGCCGCGACGGCGGCGGCGACGGCTGCGGCCCACGGGCTCCTCCGGCGCGACCTCCTCGGGCGCGGCTTCCTCGTCCTCGTCCTCGGGCTCGACGGACTCCGCGGCAGCGGCGGCCGCGGCGCTCTCCGGCGTCTGGAACATCGGCTCGGTGAACACCGGCGCCTGGAACATGGCGACAGCCGGGCGCTTGGGGCGGCGGCGCGAACCCGCGGCCTCCTCCTCGGCCTCCGGTTCCGGCGCCGACTCCGGCTCCGGCTCGGCTCCGCCGACGGTCCCGACCGGCGCGGTGAAGATCTCGGCGGCCTTACGGGTCGCACGGCGACGGCCCCGGCGCGGTCCCGCGTCAGCCGCGGGCTCCTCGGCGGGGGCCTCGGGCTGCGCGGCCTCGGGCTCGGCTTCGGTTTCGGGCTGCGCGGGGGCTCCGGCGGGGGCGGTCACCTTACGGGTCGCACGACGACGCGTACGGCCACGCGGCGCGGCCTCATCGGCGGCAGCCTCCGGGGACTCGTCCCGCGCGGCACCGGCGACGGCCGACTCGTTCTCAGCGGCGGCCACGGCAGGCTCCTCGGTCTCGGACTGCGCGGGCGCCCCGGCGGGGGCGGTCACCTTACGGGTCGCACGACGACGCGTACGCCCACGCGGCGCGGCCTCGTCGGCGGGAGTCTCGGCGGCAGGCACCTCGACCGCTTCCGCGGCACTGTCGGCCGCGTCGTTTCCAGCGGCGGCCACAGCGGGCTCCTCGGTCTGGGTCTCGGTCTGCGCGGGCGCCCCTGCGGGGGCGGTGACCTTACGGGTCGCACGACGACGCGTACGCCCACGGGGCGCGGCCTCGTCGGCGGGGGCTTCGGGGGCCGTGGCCTCAGCGGCGGGCGCGTCGGCGGCGGCCGGGGCGTCCTCGACCACGGGCTCGACCTGTCCGGGGGCACCGGCCGGGGCGGTCACCTTGCGGGTGGCGCGGCGGCGGGTGCGGCGCGGGGCCGCGTCGTCGGCGGTCTCGGCGGCAGCAGCCGTGTCGGCGTCGCTCTCCCCGGCGGCCTCGGGCTTGACGGCGGCGGGTGCTTCGGCTGCCGCGTCGGCGGCCTTCGGCGCACCGGCGGGCGCGGCCGCACGGCGCGTCGCACGACGGCGGGGTCGCGGCGCGGCCTCTTCGGCGGCAGGCGTGTCAGCGACGACGGCAGCTGCCACGTCGCCCACTACTTCCGCCACTTCTTCTACTTCTTCAACTGGGTCATCCGCGAGCGCGGAGGCGCTGGTGGGCGGTATGGCCGCGGCACCGGTGTCCGCGGCGGCCCCCACGGGCGGACCCGCGGGGCGGGACGCGGCTCGGCGGCGGCGTCGAGGCGGCAGTTTGTCGCCTGGGGTGGTGCGGTGACCCTCTGCTTCCCCGGTCACACCGGGGTCGTTCGGCTCGAGCATGCGGGCGGTTCTCCCGTCAGGCTCCCGGGCGCCGCGCCTGTCCGGTGACGTCCGCGGCCGGCGCGCGATGCGCGGGGCCGCCGTCCGGGGGCGCGGGCGCCGCACGGGAGCTCTCTGTGTCTTGTCTCGCCGGTTCCGTACGCGATGTACGCACGGCCTGGCGAAAGTCTCCTGGTCAGTGCGACCGTCCCTACGCGGAACCTTCCGGCACCTGCGCTGCCGCGGCGGTCAGTCCGCCGACCCCTGATGAGCGATGGGGGCGGCCGTGACTGCCTCGCGGTCGGGCGCGAGCGGGTCGGTCACCGTGCCGGTCTCTTCATCGAATAGCCCCTGCGCCAGCCTGGTCACCGCTGCGGGGACCGGCGGCGCCAGGTCGGCCACAGCTCGGAGACCGGACAGGACGTCGTCGGGTCGTACGGCAGGCGTCACGTGCCGAACAACCAGCCGCAGTATCGCACAGGGCCGGTCCCCCGGCCTATCAGCCTGTGGACGGAGTGCCTCGGGGGCGTGGGCCTCAAGGGTCGCCACCGCGGCACGCGCGTCGAAGGACCGCATGCCGTTCTTGGTGCGCCGCTCGACCTCTACGGTCTCGGCCGCGAGGAAGGCCGCGACGGCCTTCTCGGCATCCTCCGGGGCGACCCCGTCGAGCCTGAGCTCCCATACCGAGGCCTGCAGCCGGTCGGCGAGGCCCGAGGTACGGGCCTCGACGGAGTCGGTGACGTCCAGGCCGTCCGGCAGAGACTCGTTGAGCAGCTCCCGCAGCTGTGCGGGATCCCGCTGCGCGGTGAGAGCGATCTCCAGGTACTCGGCCTCGCTGCCGGTGCCGGTGGGTGCGGCATTGGCGTACGACACCTTGGGGTGCGGGGTGAAGCCCGCGGAGTACGCCATGGGGACCTCGGCGCGGCGCAGCGCCCGCTCAAAGGCGCGCTGGAAGTCGCGGTGGCTGGTGAACCGGAGGCGGCCGCGCTTGGTGTAGCGCAGGCGAATGCGCTGCACCGCGGGTGCGGGCGGCGGGCCTTCGGGCTGTCGCTTGCCCAGTGTCTTAGTCCTTCGTGAGCTTCGTCAGTGCTGTCGTACTGCTACCTAGAGTACGTGTATCGGCCAGGGCCGGTTCCCTTCGGGCCTCCGCCAGCCGCACCGGCTCCCGCTCGTCGTGCGCTGCCCCGAACAGCATCCGCCGGATGTCGGCCCTGGTCTGCCGCGCGCTCTCGCGGGCGGCGGTGATCGCCTGCCGCGCGGCGCGGCCCGCGTCCTGGCCGACCTGGCGCGCGAAGCGGCCCGCGTCCCTGGCGGCCTGCGCCAGGGGGCGCCAGACGGTGTCGCGTACCGCATGCCCCGCCGGGGTGAGCACGGCGGCGTACACCCACCGCGCCGGGTTCACGAAGAGCCACCGCAGCAGCCTTCCCAGCGCGCGCCCGACCGCGCGGGACACATGCCCGGCGATCCGCCACGCGTGCCCGAAGGCCTCCCCGACCTCCCGGGCCACGACCGCGATCCCCCGCCCGACGGGCACCAGCACCCACCGCCAGACGCACACGACGGGAAGCGTCACCGCCACCCCGAGCCATACGAGCCCGGTCCTGGCCCCGCGGCCCAGCCACCCGAGCCACGCGCCGATCACCCCGGCCAGCCACCCGAGCCCGGCCCCGGCCCCACGCGCCAGCCACGCCAGCCTGTGCCCGACAGGCGTCAACACCTTCCCGTACAACCACCCGGCAGGCACCACAACGAGATACCGAGCCAGCCACACCCCAACCGCACCGACCCCCCGCGCACCGGCCCAGGCCCCGCGGCCCAGCCACGCCAGCCCGGCACCGACGCCACGCACCGCCCAGGCGATCCCGTGCCCAACGGGTGTNCCCGGCCCAGCCACGCCAGCCCGCGCCCGACCCCCGTCACCGGCCCCACGACCAGCGTCCGCCAGCACCAGCCCGTAGCCCGCCCGAGCGGCCGCAACACCGTCCGCCGCAGCAGGAGACCACCGGCGACCAACAGGTCCCAGGCCATCCGGACCGGAACAACCAGCACCAGGACCACGATCCGCACCGGAATGCGGATGACAGTCGTCAGACACCCCCCACCCGCAGGCGGCTGACCAGGGCGCTTCTCAAGTTCCATAACCCACAAGACGCTTCAGCCTCACGAAAGGATGCGCCCCGTCCCCACCCAGTACCGCAACTTCCCACCGCGCTCGTCTTCCAGCACCCCACCGTTTGCCTCGATCGCCCTGCGGGAGCCGGTGTTGGTGGCGTCACAGGTGACCAGAACCCGTTCGAGCCCGAGGCCGCGGGCATACGGCAGGATGGCGCGCAGCATCGCGGTGGCGTGGCCCCGGCGACGGGCCGACGGCCGCACGCCGTATCCGATGTGACCACCGAAGTCGTGCAGTTGCGGGGTGAGTCGGTGGCGGAGCTGTATCCGCCCGAGGAAGGTGTCACCGTCGACGTACCAGTACCAGGTGGCGGGTACGAAGCCCGCGGGCCGACGGCCCTCTTCGAGCTCCTCCTCGCGAACCGCGGCGACATACCGCGCAAAGCCCTCCGGCTCCTGCCAGCTGGCGCCGTGCTCGGCGAGCTCCCGAGCCAGCGTGTCACCGGAGTCTTCGGCGGCGAACTCCTTCATCGCCTCAAGGAAGGAGACGCGGAGTCGGACATCGGGCGCTACGAGCCGGGGCATCGCGCCATTGTGCGGGAGTACCCCGTACTCCCGCACCACGTACGCTACTTGACCACCGTCAGCGGCAGGAGCTTCTTGCCCGTCGGGCCGATCTGGATATCGAGGTCGAGCTGAGGACACACCCCACAGTCGAAGCACGGCGTCCAGCGGCAGTCCTCGACCTCGGTCTCGTCGAGTGCGTCCTGCCAGTCCTCCCAGAGCCAGTCCTTGTCCAGGCCGGAGTCCAGGTGGTCCCAGGGGAGGACTTCCTCGTACGAGCGCTCGCGGGTGGTGTACCAGTCGACGTCCACGCCGAACTGCGGCAGCGTCTTCTCGGCACACTCGATCCAGCGGTCGTAGCTGAAGTGCTCGCGCCAGCCGTCGAAGCGGCCGCCGTCCTCGTACACGGCGCGGATGACCGAGGCGACGCGGCGGTCGCCGCGGGAGAGGAGGCCCTCGATGATGCCGGGCTTGCCGTCGTGGTAGCGGAAGCCGATGGAGCGGCCGTACTTCTTGTCGCCGCGGATCTTGTCGCGGAGCTTGGCCAGACGGGCGTCGGTCTCCTCGGAGGAGAGCTGCGGGGCCCACTGGAAGGGGGTGTGCGGCTTGGGGACGAAGCCGCCGATCGAGACCGTGCAGCGGATGTCGTTCTTGCCGGAGACCTCGCGGCCCTTCTGGATGACCTTGGTCGCCATGTCGGCGATCTGCAGGACGTCGTCGTCGGTCTCGGTGGGCAGGCCGCACATGAAGTACAGCTTCACCTGGCGCCAGCCGTTGCCGTACGCGGTCGACACGGTCCGGATCAGGTCCTCTTCGGAGACCATCTTGTTGATGACCTTGCGCATCCGCTCGGAGCCGCCCTCGGGAGCGAAGGTCAGTCCGGAGCGGCGGCCGTTGCGGGTCAGTTCGTTGGCGAGGTCGACGTTGAAGGCGTCCACGCGGGTGGAGGGCAGCGAGAGGCCGATCTTGTCGTCCTCGTAGCGGTCCGCCAGGCCCTTGGCGACGTCGGCGATCTCGGAGTGGTCCGCCGAGGAGAGGGAGAGCAGGCCCACCTCTTCGAAGCCGGTCGCCTTCAGGCCCTTGTCGACCATGTCGCCGATGCCGGTGATCGAACGCTCGCGCACCGGACGCGTGATCATGCCCGCCTGGCAGAAGCGGCAGCCGCGCGTGCAGCCTCGGAAGATCTCCACCGACATGCGCTCGTGCACGGTCTCCGCGAGCGGGACCAGCGGCTGCTTGGGGTAGGGCCACTCGTCGAGGTCCATGACGGTGTGCTTGGAGACCCGCCACGGGACGCCGGACTTGTTGGGTACGACGCGGCCGATGCGGCCGTCGGGGAGGTACTCGACGTCGTAGAAGCCGGGGACGTACACGCCGCCCGTCTTGGCGAGGCGGAAGAGGACCTCCTCGCGGCCGCCGGGGCGGCCCTCGGCCTTCCAGGCGCGGATGATCTCGGTGATCTCCAGCACGGCCTGCTCGCCGTCGCCGATCACCGCGCAGTCGATGAAGTCCGCGATCGTCTCGGGGTTGAAGGCGGCGTGGCCTCCGGCGAGCACGATCGGGTCGTCCAGGCCGCGGTCCTTGGCCTCCAGCGGGATGCCCGCGAGGTCCAGGGCGGTGAGCATGTTGGTGTAGCCGAGCTCGGTGGAGAAGGAGAGCCCGAAGACGTCGAAGGCCTTGACCGGACGGTGGCTGTCCACCGTGAACTGCGGCACCTGGTGCTCGCGCATCAGTTCTTCGAGGTCGGGCCAGACGCTGTAGGTGCGCTCGGCGAGCACGCCCTCGCGCTCGTTGAGGACCTCGTACAGGATCATGACGCCCTGGTTGGGCAGTCCGACCTCGTACGCGTCCGGGTACATGAGCGCCCAGCGGACGTCGCAGCTCTCCCACGGCTTGACGGTGGAGTTGAGCTCTCCGCCCACGTACTGGATGGGCTTCTGCACATGCGGGAGCAGAGCCTCGAGCTGAGGAAAGACGGACTCGACAGGCATCGCGAACCTTCATGAGCTGGCAGGGGTGACCCTCAAGACTAACGCGATTTGCGAACCCTCCGGCCCGCTCGAAGATCGTCTGCGTACTCGGGGTGCCGGCCGGGGCTTTTGGCCGGGAGATCGCGTTCGTACGCGGCGGCCTTCTGCTCCTCGCGGCCGTACAGCACTCCGTACGTGAAGGAGCTCTCGCCCGCCGCGTGCGCCTGGGTGGCGAGGTCGCGCAGGGCTCCGCGGACCATGACGCTGTCCTGGTGCTCGCCGAGCAGGTTCTGCAGGTCCTTCATATAGCGCACCAGGTTCTTGGCGGGCTTGCCCAGCGCGGGGACCGCCGCCTCGGCCGCGTACCGGGTGCGCTTGGCCTTCTTGCGGGCCTCGTGCATCGCGCGGTCGCGGTCTTCGGTGGCAGGCGGGGCGTCCAGGGCGTCCTGGACGTGTGTGGAGAGGCGCTTGTAGTCGCGGAGTACGGCCTTGGGGATGGCCTTGGTGGGCGGCTTCGCGGCAGCGGGGAGCAGCGGGGGTGCGTCGAGCAGGGCGTCCAGGGTGTCCAGGAGCGCGAGGTAGCGCTTGCCGTCGAGTACGGCGATCAGGTGGCGGCGTGAGCCGGAGCGGCGGGCGGCCGACCAGGTGCGCAGGCGGCCGCGCACGGGGCCGGTCACCAGGGTTCTGGGCAGTTCGGCCAGGCCCTGCTGGATGCGTTCGGTGAGCACTTCGCGGTCCCGGTCGACGCCGAGCTCGGCGGCCAGCCACTTGAGCTCCACGCCGATGGGGTCGGTGACGGCGCGGTCGATGACCTTGCGGTACGAGCGGAAGGCGCTGCGCATACGGCGGGTCGCGACCCGCATCTGGTGCACGGAGTCGGGCAGGTCGCGGCGGGCGGCGGGGTCGAGTTCGACGATGGCGTCGCGCTGGGTGCGGAGGTAGGCGAGTACGTGGTCTCCGGCGGTCGGGGTCCCGTCGGAGGACTTGGACGCGGTCTTGGACTTGGTCTTGGTCCCGGTCTCGGCTCCTTCCGGCGCCGTGTCCGCCAGTGCTCTGGCCAGCTTCGACGCCGAGCCCGATGGACGCAGGCCCGCCTTGCGGAGTTTCTTCTCGACCTTGTCCAGAAGCGCCGGGTCCCCTTCGTCGGCCAGCTCGACCTCGATCTCGGTCCACTCCGATGTGCCGCCGCCCTCGGTGAGCCGCTCCGCGCGCACCGCGTCCACGCTGACCTCGGCCAGCAGGGCGCCGTCCGCGTCCACGAGGTGGCGTACGTCGCGGGCGGAGGCCAGCCGGACCACGGGGAGCAGCTCCGCGTCCCTCGCTCTGGCCCGTACGAGCCCGGCGAGCGCGCGCGGCACGGTGGCGGAGAGCGGGGCGCGGATCTCGTCCCGTACGCCTTCGGAGACCGGGAGTTTCAGGTGCCAGCCCGCGTCGTCGCCTCCGGTGCGACGGCGCAGGGTGCGGTTCGCCGCGGCGAGTCTGAGGTCGGCCGTGTCGTAGTAGGTCGCGTCGAGTTCGGCGACGCCCTTGTCGATGACGGCCGACACTCCGGCGACCTTGGTCAGATCGGGTAGGCCGGCGCCTTCGGCTACTGCGGAACCCTCGTACTTTCGCTCGATCTCGCGCTTTGTCTCCGCCATGAACCGAATTTAGTCGCGAAACGGCGTGATGGGCAGACCCCCGGGGGGCCGCGCTACGCCGACAGCGGGCGCTGGATCTTTATCGACTGCAGCAGGCCGATGGCGATCCACACCGCGAACATCGCCGTTCCGCCGTACGACACGAAGGGCAGCGGCAGTCCGGAGACCGGCATGATGCCGAGGGCCATCCCGATGTTCTGGAAGGTCTGGAAGGCGAACCAGGCGATGATCCCGGCGGCCACGATGGTGCTGTAGAGCTCGGTCGTGGCGCGGGCGATGCGGCAGGCGCGCCACAGCACCACGCCGAACAGCAGGATGATCAGGCCCGCGCCGAGGAAGCCGAGCTCTTCGCCCGCGACGGTGAAGACGAAGTCGGTCTGCTGTTCCGGGACGAACTGGCCCGTGGTCTGGCTGCCCTGGAAGAGGCCGGTGCCGGTCAGGCCGCCGGAGCCGATGGCGATGCGCGCCTGGTTGGTGTTGTAGCCGACGCCCGAGGGGTCGAGTGCGGGGTTGGCGAAGGCCGCGAAGCGGTTGATCTGGTACTCGTCGAGTACGCCGAGCTGCCAGATGGCGACGGCACCGGCCGCTCCCGCGCCGAGCAGTCCGAGCACCCAGCGGTTGGAGGCTCCCGAGCCGAGCAGGACGCCGAGCACGACCACCGCGAGCACCATGACCGTGCCGAGGTCCGGCATCAGCATGATGACCACGATCGGTACCAGGGCCAGCGCCAGGGCCTGGGCGACGGTGCGGTGGTCGGGGTAGGTGCGGTCGCCCGCGTCGACCCGGGCGGCGAGCAGCATCGCCATCCCCAGGATCACCGTGATCTTGACGAACTCCGACGGCTGGAGCGAGAACCCGCCGATCACCAGCCAGGAGCGGGCGCCGTTGATGGTGGCGCCCAGCGGGGTGAGGACCAGCAGCATCAGGAAGACCGAGAGGCCGTAGAGCACGGGCAGCGCGGTGCGCAGCGCCCGGTGCCCGATCCAGATGGTGCCGATCATCAGGGCGATGCCGATGCCGGTGTTCATGGCGTGCCGGGTGAGGAAGTAGTACGGGTCGCCCTGGTTGAGCTCGGTGCGGTTGCGGGTGGCCGAGTAGACCAGGACCGTGCCGATCAGGGAGAGGGCGAGCGCGGAGACCAGCAGTGGCCAGTCGAGCCTGCGGGTGACGGAGTCGCGGGCCAGCAGTTTGGACCAGGTGCCGCGGTCGGGTCCGTACCCGGATACGGAGAAGGTATTGCCGGTCATCAGGGCTGCCTCCCGACCGCGGGGACGCCTGCGGGGGGTGCTCCGGCGGGGGCGCCGCCGGTTCCCTGGGGTCCGGCCGTGAACACTTCCTCTTCCCCTGCCGGGTCGGCCTCCGCCTCCGCCTCCTTGGCGGGGTCGTACGGCTTGACCTTGGGTGCGTCGATCGAGCCATCCGAGTCGATCTTGGGCAGGCTCTTCCGGGGCGCCGGCAGCAGGGCCTTCTTGAGGTTCTGCTTGCCGTTCTCGTCGACGCCGTACATGGCCTCGTAGATGTTGCGGACGGCCGGTCCGGACGCGCCGGAGCCGGTGCCCGCCTGGGAGATCGTCATGACGACCGTGAAGTCTTCGGTGTAGGTGGCGAGCCAGGAGGTGGTCTGCTTGCCGTAGACCTGGGCGGTGCCGGTCTTGGCGTGCATGGGGATCTTGTCCTGTGGCCAGCCGCCGAAGCGCCAGGAGGCGGTGCCCCGGGTGGCGACGTCGCTCAGGGCCGCGTTCAGCTGCTTGACGGTCTTCTTGTCTATCGGCAGCTTGCCGTGCGACTTGGGCTTGATCTCGTTGACGTCCTTGCCGTCGGGGCTGATGACGGCCTTGCCGACGGTGGGGTCGTACAGGGTGCCGCCGTTGCTGATGGCCGAGTAGATGGTGGCCATCTGGATGGGTGTGACCAGGATGTCGCCCTGGCCGATGGCGTAGTTGATGCTGTCACCGGCGCGCAGCCGGTTGCCTTCGAGGCAGTTCTCGTAGGCGATCCGCTCGGCGTAGTCGCCGCGCTTCTTGCCCTGCTTGCACCAGGCGTCCTTGTTGGCCTCCCAGTAGTCCTTCTTCCACTGGCGGTCCGGGATGCGCCCGCTGACCTCGTTCGGCAGGTCGATGCCGGTCTCCTCGCCGAGTCCGAAGTCGCGTGCGGTCTTGTAGAACCAGTCGTTGGCGTTCTTCTTCGGCTTGTTGCCGCCGTCGCGCTGCCACTCCTTGTGGCCCAGCGCGTAGAAGACGGTGTTGCAGGAGACTTCGAGTGCCTGGCCGAGGTTGATCGGGCCGTGTCCCTTGGACTCGAAGTTGGCGAAGCTCTGGCCGCCGACGCTGTACGAGCTGGAGCAGTTGTAGCGGCCGTCGAAGGGGTAGCCGGCGCGGACGGCGGCGCTCGCGGACACCACCTTGAAGATGGAGCCGGGTGCGGCCTGGCCCTGGATGGCCCGGTTGAGCAGCGGGTAGTTGGCCTTCTTGCCGGTGAGTTTGGCGTAGTCCTTGCCGGAGATCCCGCCGACCCAGGCGTTGGGGTCGTAGTCGGGGTTGGAGGCCATGGCGACCACCCGGCCGGTCTTGGACTCCATGACGACCACGGCGCCCGAGTCCGCCTCGTACTTGCGGCCGGTGATCTTGTCGGTCTCGTTGCGGGCGGCCTTCATCGCCTCGTTGAGCTCGTACTCGGCGACCCGCTGGACCTGTGCGTCGATGCTGGTGACGACGTTGGAGCCGGGCCGGGCGGCGTCGCTCTGGGTCTGGCCCATGACGCGTCCGAGCTTGTCGACCTCGTAGGCGGTCACGCCCGCCTTGCCGCGCAGCTGCTTGTCGTAGGTGCGCTCCAGGCCCGAGCGGCCCACCTGGTCGGAGCGCAGGTAGGGGGACTCGCTGTCCTTGGCCGCCTGGATCTCCTCGTCCGTGACGGGCGAGAGGTAGCCGAGCACCTGGGCGGTGTTGGCGTCGCCGGGTGCGGTGTAGCGGCGTACGGCGGTGGGTTCGGCGGTGATGCCGGGGAAGTCCTCGGCGCGCTCGCGGATCTGCAGGGCCTGCTTGGGTGTCGCCTCGTCGGTGATCGGGATGGGCTGGTACGGGGAGCCGTTCCAGCAGGGCTGCGGGGTCTTGGCGTCGCAGAGGCGGACCTTGTCGGCGACGTCCTTCGGCTTCATGCCGAGGACGTCGGCGAGGCGGGTGAGGACCGCGTCGCCGTCGTCCTTCATCTTCATCAGTTTGGTACGGGACGCGGAGACGACCAGGCGGGTCTGGTTGTCGGCGAGCGGGACGCCGCGGGCGTCCAGGATGGAGCCGCGTACGGCGGGGGTGACGACCCGCTGGACGTGGTTGCCGCTGGCCTCGCTGGCGTACTCGTCGCCGTTGCGGATCTGCAGGTACCAGAGGCGGCCGCCGAGGGTGAGGAGCAGCGACAGGACCAGGATCTGGATCATGATGAGCCGGATCTGGACGCGGGGGGTCCTGCCGGTCTCGGGAATATTCGTCACGTCTGCCCCCTGGTCAGTCGTGGGTGTGGGTCGTCGGCCGGATCGTCGTCGTCACAGCCGCTTGACCCCCTTGATGCGTCCGGCGCGTGCCGCCTTGGTCTTGGCCATCTTGGTGCGCAGGCCGCCGCGCTGGCCGCCGATGCTCAGTCCGGTGCCGGTGGAGAGCCAGCCGGAGGAGACATCGCTGGCCTTGGTGTTGCCGTTCGTCTCGGCGAGCGGGTCGTTCTCGGCCCGTCTGGCCAGCGCCATCACGCCGGGGACGACGAACGGCGCGAGCAGCAGGTCGTAGAGGGCGGCGGTGAACAGCAGGTTGCCCAGGCCCACATGGCTGGCCGCGTCATCGCCGACGAGGGTGCCGACACCCGCGTAGAGCAGCGTGGCGCCGAGCGCGGCGCCGACCACGACGAACAGCGGTCCGGTGGCGGATCGGACCTGGCCCTTCTCCGGCTTCACCAGTCCTGCGAGGTAGCCGATGACGCAGAGCACCAGGGCGTAGCGGCCCGCGGCGTGCTCGGCGGGCGGGGCGAGGTCGGCGAGCAGTCCGGCGCCGAAGCCGATGAGGGCGCCGCTCACATGGCCGTACACCAGGGCGAGGCCGAGGACGGTGAGCAGCAGTAGATCGGGCACGGCGCCGGGCAGGTGCAGCCGGGCGAGGACGGTGACCTGGATGACGAGGGCGACGACGACCAGGGTGGTGGCCAGGAGCATCCGGTTGAAACGCATCAGCTGCTACTCCTGCTCGTATCCGTCGGCGGGCGCCTCTCCCGGCGGGCTGACCGTGACGGTCACGGTCGGGGTCGGCTTCGGCTTGGTCGGCTCCGGCAGGACCTTGTCGCGTGGGTCCTTGCGGGGCGCTTCGACGACGACGCCGACGACGTCCAGCTGGGTGAAGCTCACGTAGGGCTTCACATAGACGGTACGGGTGAGGTCGCCGCCCGAGGGGTCGACGCGGACGACCTCGCCGAGCGGGACGCCGGGCACGAAC
The DNA here is from genome assembly GCF_046540415.1 of Streptomyces sp. E11-3. Classification (NCBI taxonomy): domain Bacteria; kingdom Bacillati; phylum Actinomycetota; class Actinomycetes; order Kitasatosporales; family Streptomycetaceae; genus Streptomyces; species Streptomyces sp. E11-3. The sequence goes on from NZ_JAZGRL010000002.1 coordinate 2,066,581, forward strand.
GGCTTGTCGGCCTGGGAGCCGAAGGTGACCATCCGGTCGCCCTTCTTGACCTTGGCCTTGCCGTTGAGCATCTGTACGGCGAGGTTGCGGTCGCCGCGTCCGGTGGCGAAGCCGAGTTCGTCGTTGCCTTCCATGCGGGTGCCGACGGTGAAGCCGGGGTCGCTGGCGAGCAGGACCGTGGAGGTGGTCGGGCCGACCGTGGTGACCCTGCCGACCAGGCCGTCGCCGTTCAGGACGGTCATATCGCGGGTGATGCCGTCGCCCGCTCCGGCGTCGATGGTGACGGTCCAGGAGAAGCCCTGGGCCGCCCCTATCGCGATGACCTCGGCGCCCTTGATCGCGTACTGGCCCGCGCCCGCCTTCTTGAGCATCTTGTCGAGCTGGCGGACCCGGCTGCGGTTGCGGTCGTCGCTGCCGAGCTTGGCCTTCAGGGCCGCGTTCTCGCGTTCGAGTGCGCTGATACGGCTGTGTCGGTCGCCGGAGTCACGGACGGCAGCTATGGCGTTGCCCACCGGATCGACGGCGCCGGCCACGCTGTTCTGCACGGGTCCGAAGACCGTCGCGGCGGCTCGGCGGGCACCGTCGACCGGAGACTCCTCGCCGCCTCTGATATCCACCGTGATCAGTGCGAACGCGATGGCGATCAGCAGCACCAGGAGCAACCGGCTCTCTCGTGTGTCCCTCACGTGCGGCGGCCGTGCCTTCCTCGTCGGAATGGGTAAGACGGTGTTTCCCGTATGAGGCTCGTGTGCCCGGTATCGGCCGGGTGTTGCCGGTAATCGGGTGAGTGTTACCTGTATGGGATGTGTGGTGCCCTCTATATCAACGATCCGCCGTACGGAAGGGCAGGCCCGTACGGCGGATGCGTGATCTTACTGTGCTGGATCACCGGCGCGGTGACGCGTCCAGCACCTGCTGCAGAGCCTCGAACTCCTCGACGCACTTGCCGGAGCCGAGGGCCACGGAGTCCAGCGGGTCCTCGGCGATGTGGATCGGCATGCCGGTCTCGCGGCGCAGCCGCTCGTCCAGGCCGCGCAGCAGGGCGCCGCCGCCGGTGAGCACGATGCCGCGGTCCATGACATCGCCGGAGAGTTCGGGCGGGCACTTGTCGAGGGTCGTCTTGACGGCGTCCACGATCGCGTTGACCGGCTCCTCGATGGCCTTGCGGACCTCCGCGGCGGAGATCACGACCGTCTTGGGCAGGCCGCTGACGAGGTCGCGGCCGCGGATCTCGGTGTGCTCGTCCTTGTCCATGTCGTACGCGGAACCGATGGTGATCTTGATCTGTTCGGCGGTGCGCTCGCCGAGGAGCAGCGAGTACTCCTTCTTGATGTGCTGGATGATCGCGTTGTCCAGCTCGTCGCCGGCGACGCGGATGGACTGCGCGGTGACGATCCCGCCGAGCGAGATCACGGCGACCTCGGTGGTGCCGCCGCCGATGTCCACCACCATGTTGCCGGTGGCCTCGTGGACCGGCAGCCCGGAGCCGATGGCCGCGGCCATGGGCTCCTCGATGATGTGCACCTGGCGGGCACCGGCCTGGGTGGAGGCCTCGATGACCGCGCGGCGCTCGACTCCGGTGATCCCGGAGGGGACACAGACGACCACCCGGGGCCGGGCGAGGTACCGGCGCTTGTGGATCTTGAGGATGAAGTAGCGGAGCATCCGCTCGGTGATCTCGAAGTCGGCGATGACGCCGTCCTTCAGAGGGCGGACCGCGACGATGTTGCCAGGGGTGCGGCCGATCATTTTCTTCGCCTCTGCGCCGACCGCGAGGATGCCACCGGTATTGGTGTTGATGGCCACCACGGACGGTTCGTTGAGTACGATTCCCCGGCCCCTGACGTACACCAGCGTGTTGGCGGTCCCGAGGTCGACAGCCATGTCACGGCCGATGAACGACATAGTGGTTCCCATCAGGAGCGTCTGGCCTTCCCATGGAGCGTCGATGGCTTGGTTAGGTCGGCGAGTTGGGTGTGGTGGGGTGAAGCCCCATCGTAGTCGCGCCCGGATGGACGCGACGTGAAGGGTCTTCGCCATTGTCAGCAGATGAATCGCCGTCCCGCTAATGGGGACGTGCCGATGGAAGGATGCGTTCCCCCAATCGGCTTGCATATGCCAAAGGGCGGCCGCCGCGTGGGCGGCCGCCCAGGTCATGGACCCCGCCGTGCTGACATGCCGTCAGGAAAAAGTTCCGGGGGCCCGTGCGGTGTCCGCCAGGCGAGACGGCGGCCAGCGACGGCGGCCGTCGGCGGCAGCCGTCACAAGGCTCAGAAGGAGCCGGGGAAGAAGATCTTCAGCTCACGCTCGGCGGACTCCTCGGAGTCCGACGCGTGGATCAGGTTCTCCCGGACGATCGTGCCGTAGTCGCCACGGATGGAGCCGGGCGCAGCGGCGATCGGGTCGGTCGGCCCGGCCAGCGCGCGTACGCCCTCGATGACCCGCTCGCCCTCGACGACCAGCGCGACGATCGGGCCGGACAGCATGAACTCGACCAGCGGCTCGTAGAAGGGGCGGCCGACGTGCTCGGCGTAGTGCGTCTCCAGGGTGGCCCGGTCCAGGGTGCGCAGCTCCAGCGCGGTGATGCGCCAGTCCGCCTTCCGCTCGATCCGGCCGATGATCTCCCCGACCAGACCGCGGCGTACGGTGTCGGGCTTCAGCAGGACGAGGGTGCGCTGGGTCATGTGCGGCTCCAACCGGTCTACATGCGATCTCGTGGGATTGAGCCGCACGATACCCGGACCCACTACAGGGGGTTACATCCGGCCTCCGACCAGGACGGCATGGAAGGTCTCAGACCGCCCTACGCACCCTCGCCCTGCTCCGCAGCCTGCGCCGCGAAGCGGGCCTTCGCCTCGTCGATCTTGCGGCCGAAGTGGACCGAGGCCCACCACAGGGCCGCGAAGCAGGCTCCGAGGAAGAACATCGTCGGGATGACGAAGCCGCTGGCGATCAGGGCGATCTGCAGTGCCCAGCCCAGCTGGATCCCGCCGGGCCGGGTGATCATTCCGCAGAGCAGCAGACACAGGACCATGGCGACCCCGCAGACCGTCCACACCGTGGAGGTGGCCAGGTCCGGCTCCTTCATCGCGACCAGGCCCGCGAAGCCGATGACGAAGATCTCGCCGATCAGTGTGGAGGCGCAGAGCGTACGCATCGAGGATCAGCCCTTCCCCAGGAGCAGCCGGGCCTCGCCGACCGTGATGACGGACCCGGTGACCAGGACGCCGCCACCGGTGTACTCGCCCTCTTCCTCCGCGAGCGTGATCGCGGCCTCCAGGGCGTCGTCCAAGCGCGGCTCGACCTGGACCCGGTCGTCGCCGAAGACCTCGACGGCGACCTGGGCCAGTTCGTCCACGTCCACCGCGCGGTGGCTGGTGTTCTGCGTGACGACGATCTCCGCGAAGATCGGCTCGAAGGCCTCAAGGAGCCCGCGTACGTCCTTGCCGTCGCTCACCCCGACCACCCCGACCAGTCGGCTGAAGTCGAAGACCTCGCTGATCGCGGCGGCCGTGGCGCGCGCCCCGGCGGGGTTGTGCGCGGCGTCCAGGAGGACGGTCGGGGACTTGCGCACGATCTCCAGGCGGCCCGGCGAGACCACCGTGGCGAAGGCCGAGCGGATCACCTCGACGTCCAGCGGTTCGCTGCGCTGCGCGCCGACCCCGAAGAACGCCTCGACCGCGGCGAGCGCCACCGCGGCGTTGTGCGCCTGGTGGGCGCCGTGCAGCGGCAGGAAGATCTCTGTGTACTCGAAGGCCGCACCGCCGAGCCCACGCAGCGTCAGCAGCTGGCCGCCCACCGCGATCTGCCGGGACACCACGCCGAACTCCATGCCCTCGCGGGCGACCGTGGCATTGGCCTCGACGGCCTTCTTGAGCAGCACCTGCGCGGCGTCCACCGGCTGCTGGGCCAGGATCACGGTGGCGTCCTGCTTGATGATCCCGGACTTCTCGACGGCAATCTCGGCGGGCGTGGAGCCGAGCCGGTCGGTGTGGTCCAGGTCGATCGGGGTGACCACGGCGACATCCGCGTCGATCACATTGGTGGCGTCCCAGCTGCCGCCCATGCCGACCTCGACGACCGCGACATCCACCGGGGCGTCCGCGAAGGCCGCGTACGCCATGCCGGTGAGCACCTCGAAGAAGGACAGCCGGTAGTCCTGCTGGGCGTCGACCAGCTCCACGTACGGCTTGATGTCCTCGTACGTCTCGACGAAGCGCTCGGCGCTGATCGGGACGCCGTCCAGGCTGATCCGCTCGGTGACCGACTGGACGTGCGGCGAGGTGTACCGCCCGGTGCGCAGCTCGAAGGCGCCGAGCAGCGCCTCGATCATGCGGGCCGTGGACGTCTTGCCGTTGGTGCCGGTGAGATGGATCGAGGGGTACGCGCGCTGCGGGTCGCCCAGCACGTCCATCAGCGCCTGAATACGGCTGACCGAGGGCTCCAGCTTGGTCTCACCCCACCGGGTGGCCAGCTCCGCCTCGACCGTCCGCAGCGCCTTGTCCACCTCCGGGTCCTCGGGCCGCGCCGGGATGCCGTCGCCCTGCGGCGGCCCCGCCTGGGTACGCAGGGTGCGGCTGCCGGCCTCGATCACCGCCAGGTCGGGGTCGCGCTGGGTCTCGGCCTCGACGATGCCCTCGAAGGGGTCGGGCTCGCTGCTGTCGTGCGGGGGGAGCTCACTCACGTAAGCCAGTCTACGGAGAAGGTGTGACAGGACCTTCGACCCGCCCTGTCCAGGACCTTCGACCACCCCTTTCCCGGAATAACCGGGCAGACTTGACGATCATGGACATAGGTATCGACCTCGGCACAGCCAACACCCTGCTCTACGCCCGCGGCCAGGGCATCGTGCTCAACGAACCGTCGGTGGTCGCCGTCCGCGAGGGCACCCGCACCGCGCTCGCCGTCGGCACAGAGGCCAAGGAGACCATCGGCCGCACCCCCGGCTCCATCACGGCCGTCCGCCCGCTGCGGGGCGGCGTGATCAGTGATTTCGAGGCCGCCGAGGAGATGATCCGGCACTTCGTGGCCCAGACGGTGCCGGGTCGGCGACCGCGCGTGCGCATGGTGGTCTGCGTGCCGAGCGGGATCACCCCGGTGGAGCGGCGGGCGATCGTGGAGGCCGCACAGCGCTCCGGCGCCCGCGCCGTCCATCTGATCGAGGAGCCGATGGCCGCGGCGATCGGCGCGGGCCTGCCGGTCTCCGAGCCGCGCGGCTCGATGGTCGTGGACGTGGGCGGCGGCACGTCGGAGGTCGCCGTGATCTCGCTCGGCGGCATCGTCACCGCCCGGTCGCTGCGGGTCGGCGGCGACAGCTTCGACACCGCGATCACCGACCACGTGCGCAAGGAGCACGCGCTGCTGATCGGCGAGCGCACCGCCGAGGACATCAAGGTCGCGATCGGGTCGGCCGGTCCGGTGCCCGGCGACGACACCTTCGAGGGGCGGACCTTCACGGTGCGCGGCCGGGAGAAGGCCGGCGGACTGCCCAAGACGGTCGACCTCACGGCCCGCGAGGTGCGCGCCGCGCTGCACGAGCCCGTCGAGGCGATCCTGTCCGCCGTACAGGCGACGCTGGAGGAGTGCCCGCCCGAGCTGTCCGGCGATGTGATGGAGCACGGCATCGTCGTCACAGGCGGCGGCGCGCTGCTGCCCGGGCTTGCCGCGCGGATGGCCGCGGCGACCGGCATTCCGGTGGTGGTGGCGGACGATCCGCTGGACTCGGTGGCGCTGGGGTGCGGGAAGTGCGTGGAGGACTTCGACTCGCTGCAGCGACTGATGTCGGCGGCGTAGGCCGGTGAACGGGTGACTGACCCGTTCCGGCGACCGTCCGCCGCGGTCGCGGCGCGGCCTCACCGGCTAACCAGACGATAAGGGTGCAATAGGGGCATGTTTTATGCCCAGAGCTCCAGCCGCCGTACGCGGCAGATGATCGTCGATGGCGCGGTCCTGTTGTGGGCCGCACTGTGGGCCGCGGTCGCAGTGACCGCGTACCGGCTCGCGCAGCTGCTCGCCCAGCCCGCCAAGGGTGCCGAGGGGAGCGGCTTCAGCGCGGAACTGACCGCGGCGGGCGCGACGGCCGCCAGGGTGCCGCTGGTCGGCGGCAAGCTCGACGCGACGCTGCGTACGGTCGCGGGCGCCGGGGACCGGTTCGCGACCGCGGGCGGCGGCAGTCAGCAGGCGGTGGACGCGCTCGCCGCGGCCGGAGCGGTCGCGCTGTTCGTCCTCCCGGTCGGTCTGGCGCTCGCCCTGTGGCTGCCGCGGCGGCTGCGCTGGACCCGGCAGGCGTCCGCGGCCCGGGACCTCGCCACCTCCGAGGACGGTCGGGAGCTGCTCGCGCTGCGCACGCTGATGCGTCCCCTGGACGAGGTCGCCCGTACCGCGACCGCCCTGCCGGACGCGACGCCGGGCAGCCTCGCGGAAGGCTGGCGCAACGGCGATCCGGAGACGCTGGACATGCTGGCGGACGCGGAGCTGTTCCGGCTGGGGCTGCGCTCGGCCTGACGCGACCGCGCACGCAACGGGCCCCGGAACCGACCTGGCGGATTCCGGGGCCCTGCGTCGTACGGGTCAGACGGGCATCGTACGGGTCAGGCAGGCGGGAGGCTGTCCAACTGCCCCTGGATACGGGCGATGTCGGCCTCGGCCTTGGCCAGCCGGCCGCGAATCTTCTCCACGACCTGGTCGGGCGCCTTGGCCAGGAAGGCCTCGTTGCCCAGCTTGGCGTTCGCCGCCGAAACCTCCTTGTCGGCCGCCGCGAGGTCCTTGGCCAGCCGCTTGCGCTCGGCGGCCACGTCGATCGTGCCCGACAGGTCGAGCGCGACCGTCGCCCCGGCCACCGGCAGGGTCGCGGTGGCCTGGAAGGCGTCGCCCTCCGGCTGCAGGCGCAACAGCTGGCGGATGGCCGCCTCGTGCGGGGCCAGCGCCGTACCGTCCAGGGAGAGCCGCGCGGGGACCTTCTGGCCCGGCTGCAGCCCCTGGTCGGCGCGGAAGCGGCGGACCTCGGTGATCACCTGCTGGAGGGTCTCGATCTCCCGCTCGGCACCGGTGTCGCGGAAGCCACTGTCCTTGGGCCAGTCGGCGACGACCAGGGACTCGCGCCCGGTGAGCGTGGTCCACAGCGTCTCGGTGACGAACGGGGCGATCGGGTGCAGCAGCTTGAGCGTGACGTCCAGGACCTCGCCCAGCACGCGCTTGGACGCCTCGGCGGGCTCGCCGCCCGCCATGAACGTCGTCTTGGACAGCTCGACGTACCAGTCGAAGACCTCGTCCCACGCGAAGTGGTAGAGCGCCTCGCTCAACTTGGAGAACTGGTAGTCCTCGTAGAAGGCGTCGACCTCCGTGACGACCTCGTTCAGGCGCGACAGGATCCACCGGTCGGTCGCCGACAGCCGCTCGGCGGGCGGCAGTTCGCCCTCCACGGTGGCGCCGTTCATCAGCGCGAAGCGCGTGGCGTTCCAGATCTTGTTGGCGAAGTTACGGGACGCCTGGACCCAGTCCTCGCCGATCGGAACGTCGGTGCCCGGGTTGGCGCCGCGCGCGAGCGTGAACCGCAGGGCGTCCGAGCCGTACTTGTCCATCCAGTCGAGCGGGTCGACCACGTTTCCGAAGGACTTGGACATCTTCTTGCCGTTTTCGTCCCGGACGAGGCCGTGCAGGGCGACGGTCTTGAACGGAGCCTTGCCGTCCATCGCGTACAGGCCGAACATCATCATCCGGGCGACCCAGAAGAAGATGATGTCGTGCCCGGTGACCAGGACATCGGTCGAGTAGAACTTCTCCAGGTCCGGGGTCTGCTCGGGCCAGCCGAGCGTCGAGAACGGCCACAGGCCGGAGGAGAACCAGGTGTCCAGGACGTCCTCGTCCTGGGTCCAGCCCTCGCCCGTCGGGGCCTCGTCGTCGGGGCCGACGCAGACGACCTGGCCCTCGGGGCCGTACCAGACCGGGATGCGGTGGCCCCACCACAGCTGGCGCGAGATGCACCAGTCGTTGAGGTTGTCGACCCAGTCGAAGTACCGCTTCTCCAGCTCCTTGGGGTGGATCTGGACCCGGCCGTCGCGGACGGCGTCGCCCGCCTCCTTGGCGAGCGTCTCGACCTTGACCCACCACTGGAGCGACAGGCGCGGCTCGACGGTCGTCTTGCAGCGCGAGCAGTGCCCGACGGAGTGGGTGTACGGACGCTTCTCGGCGACGACACGGCCCTGCTGGCGCATCGCGGCGACGATCGCGGAGCGGGCCTCGTAGCGGTCGAGTCCCTGGAAGGGGCCGTGCACGGTGATGACCGCGCGCTCGTCCATGATCGTCAAGGACTCCAGGCCGTGCCGCTGGCCGATGGCGAAGTCGTTCGGGTCGTGGGCGGGCGTGACCTTCACGGCGCCGGTGCCGAACTCGGGGTCGACATGGGTGTCGGCGACGACCGGGATGGTCCGGTCGGTCAGCGGCAGCTTGATCCGCTTGCCGATGAGGTGGGCGTAGCGCTCGTCGTCCGGGTGGACCGCGACGGCCGTGTCACCGAGCATCGTCTCGACCCGGGTGGTGGCGACGACCACCGTCTCGTCGCCCTCGCCGTACTTCAGCGAGACCAGCTCGCCGTCGTCGTCCTGGTAGTCGACCTCGATGTCCGAGATCGCGGTCAGGCAGCGCGGGCACCAGTTGATGATGCGCTCGGCGCGGTAGATCAGCTCGTCGTCGTACAGCTTCTTGAAGATCGTCTGGACGGCGCGGGACAGCCCGTCGTCCATGGTGAAGCGCTCACGCGACCAGTCGACGCCGTCGCCGAGCCGCCGCATCTGGCCGAGGATCTTGCCGCCGTACTCCTCCTTCCACTGCCAGACGCGCTCGGTGAACTCCTCGCGCCCCAGGTCGTAGCGGGACTTGCCCTCCTCGGCGAGCTGCTGCTCGACCTTGTTCTGGGTGGCGATGCCCGCGTGGTCCATGCCGGGCAGCCAGAGCGCCTCGTAGCCCTGCATGCGCTTACGGCGGGTCAGCGCGTCCATCAGCGTGTGCTGGAAGGCGTGGCCCAGGTGCAGCGAGCCGGTGACGTTCGGCGGCGGGATGACGATGGTGTACGGCGGCTTGTCGCTCTTCGCGTCGGCGGTGAAGTAACCGCGGTCTACCCAGCGCTCGTACAGCGGCCCCTCTACCTCGGCCGGAGCGAACGTCTTCGGCAGCTCGGGGGTGGGGTCGTGGTCTGTCTGATGCTGAGTGTTCTCGGTCACGACGCACAGTTTAGAGGCGTCACCGTCTTGTACCGAAACCAGATTCCCCGGTAACGGAGTGGCCCCCGCCACCCCATGCGGTGGAGACGTCCGCGAGGATGTTCGGAACGCATAAGCATCTTGAGGGGACAGAGAGATGAGCCACAACCAGCCGGGCCCGTACGGCGGACAGCCTCAGCAGCCCGGACCGTACGGTCAGCCGGGTCCCTACGGCCAGCAGCCGCCGCAGGCACCCCAGCCCGGCTACGGCTACCCGCAGCAGCAGCCCCAGCCGGGCTACGGCTACCCGCAGCAGGCGCCCCAGGGCGTCCCGCCGCAGCAGGGCGGCTACAGCCAGCCGCAGCAGCCTGGACCCGCGTACGGCCAACAGCAGCCCTACGGCCAGGTGCCGCCGCCCCCGCCGGCCGGTGGCGGCGGTGGCAAGAAGGTCGGGATCATCATCGGCGCGGTGGTCGCGCTGGCCGCGATCGGCGGCGGGATCTGGTGGTTCATGGGCGGCGGCGGCAGCGGCGACATCAAGGACGACGGGCCGCACAAGCTGACGGCGCCGGAGACCGTGCTCGGCGAGTACAAGAAGGAACGCAGCGGTGGTAGCTCCATGACCGACGCCGACATGAAGGAGGCCGAGCAGTGGGGGGTGAAGAACCCCACGGACATCAGCGCCGGCTACGAGGCGGGCGACAAGAACAACCCGCTGAGCCAGAAGGGCATCCAGTACGCCGGTGTCTACGGCGAGATCGACGACCCGGAGAAGGTCGTCGACGCCATGCTCGCCCATATGAAGGCCGAGGCAGAGAAGGACAAGGACTCGCCCGTCGAACTGGTCGGCTCCCCGACCGCACACACGCCGGACTCCCTCGACGGTGCGATCCTGAAGTGCCAGGAGGCCAAGACGCCGAACCCTGGCGCCGCTTCCGGCAAGGGTCCCAAGGAACTGAGCTTCGCGTACTGCGCCTGGGGCGACTACAGCACGCTCGGCTGGGCTATGCCCATGGACATCGCGAACGCCGCATCGGGCAAGCGGGCCTCGCTTGAGGACGCTGCTGAGACCGTCGCAAAGCTGCGTAACGAGGTACGCGTCAAGCTCTAAGCAGAGGTCGTACCGCAACGCGGAGGGGGGGGCCCGCGGGGCCCGGCGCCCCCCCCCCGGACGGTCCAGCCGCACCCCGCGACCCCCGCTTATACTGCCGCCCCGCGC
>NZ_JAZGRL010000002.1:2077008-2093542 GCF_046540415.1 Streptomyces sp. E11-3
GCTACACCCGCACGGGGGGGGGGGCGCCGGGCGGGCCGGGGCCCCCCCTCCGCGTACGTACGAGCCGAACCGCGCTACGCGCTCTTCTCGTGCCGCCCGTCGCTCTTGCCCACGATCCTGGGGACCAGCGTCGGGTTCACGTTCGAGCGGACGACGTCCGCCGTGATGACGACGCGGGCCACGTCCTTGCGGGACGGGACCTCGTACATCACCGCCTGCAGGACCTCTTCCATGATGGCGCGCAGGCCGCGCGCGCCGGTCTGGCGGAGGATGGCCTGGTCGGCGATGGCCTCCAGGGCCTCACGCTCGAAGTCCAGCTCCACGCCGTCGAGTTCGAAGAGGCGCTGGTACTGCTTCACCAGCGCGTTGCGCGGCTCGACCAGGATCTGGAGCAGGGCCTCGCGGTCGAGGTTGTGGACCGAGGTGATGACCGGGAGGCGGCCGATGAACTCGGGGATCATCCCGAACTTCACCAGGTCCTCCGGCATGACGTCCTCGAACTGGTCCTTCTCCTCAAGCTCCCGCTTGGAGTGGATCGTCGCGCCGAAGCCGATGCCCTTGGCACCCGCGCGACCTTCGATGATCTTCTCCAGGCCCGCGAAGGCGCCGCCCACGATGAACAGCACGTTCGTCGTGTCGATTTGGATGAACTCCTGGTGGGGGTGCTTGCGGCCGCCCTGGGGCGGTACCGAGGCGGTGGTGCCCTCCAGGATCTTCAGCAGGGCCTGCTGCACGCCCTCGCCGGAGACGTCGCGCGTGATCGACGGGTTTTCGCTCTTACGGGCGACCTTGTCGATCTCGTCGATGTAGATGATGCCGGTCTCGGCCTTCTTGACGTCGTAGTCCGCCGCCTGGATCAGCTTCAGGAGGATGTTCTCGACGTCCTCGCCGACATAGCCCGCCTCCGTGAGCGCCGTCGCGTCGGCGATGGCGAACGGGACGTTCAGCATGCGGGCCAGGGTCTGGGCCAGGAGGGTCTTGCCGGAGCCCGTGGGGCCCAGCAGGAGGATGTTGGACTTCGCCAACTCGATGGCGTCCTCGCGCCCCTGGGACCCGCCGTTCTCGCCGGCCTGGACCCGCTTGTAGTGGTTGTACACCGCGACCGAGAGGGCCTTCTTCGCGGGCTCCTGCCCGACGACGTACCCCTCAAGGAACTCGTAGATCTCACGAGGCTTGGGGAGTTCCTCCCACTTGACCTCGCTGGTCTCCGCGAGCTCCTCCTCGATGATCTCGTTGCAGAGGTCGATGCACTCGTCGCAGATGTACACACCGGGGCCTGCGATGAGCTTCTTGACCTGCTTCTGACTCTTTCCGCAGAACGAGCACTTGAGCAGATCGCCGCCGTCACCGATGCGTGCCACGAGGTGCTTCCCCAATCGCCTGGGAGTCGCCAAGTTCGGCGGCTCCTGGTGCCTCTATCCGACGGTACCTTGCCGGGCCCCCCGTTCGGGCCCCCCTTGGCGCGGTTCGCTTTGACGTGAACCGCGCCAAGGGGAGGAAGGTGCCGCTGCGCCGCGTTGGACGGCGGCTCAGACGACCGCGCCGTTGTTCATCTTCCGGGTGGAGATGATCTGGTCGATCAGGCCGTACGCGAGCGCGTCCTCAGCGGTGAGGATCTTGTCGCGCTCGATGTCGTCGCGGATCTTCTCGATCGGCGTCGTGGAGTGCTTGGCCAGCATCTCCTCCAGCTGCGCACGCATCCGGAGGATTTCGTTCGCCGCGATCTCCAGGTCGGAGACCTGGCCGCGGCCGGTCTCGCTGTACGGCTGGTGGATCAGCACGCGGGCGTTCGGCAGCGCCATGCGCTTGCCCGGCGTACCGGCCGCCAGCAGCACCGCCGCAGCCGACGCGGCCTGGCCCATGCAGACCGTCTGCACGTCCGGCTTCACGAACTGCATCGTGTCGTAGATGGCCGTGAGCGCCGTGAAGGAGCCGCCGGGGCTGTTGATGTAGATCGAGATGTCACGGTCCGGGTCCATCGACTCCAGGCACAGGAGCTGCGCCATGACGTCGTTGGCGGACGCGTCGTCGATCTGCACGCCGAGGAAGATCACACGCTCCTCGAAGAGCTTCGCGTACGGGTCGTACTCGCGCACGCCCTGCGAGGTGCGCTCGACGAAGCGCGGGATGACATAGCGCGACTCGGCGCTGGGGCCGGTGTACTCGGCCTTGGCACGCTCGTAGAGGCCGCTGCCGGGGAAGTCGTTCACTGTGGGTCTCCTGAAGGGGGCTGGGGGTCGGCTGGGGCGCTCTGGGGCTCAGGCCCCGGTGCCGCCGCCGCCCGGTACGCCTGCGGCCGTGGACATGACCTCGTCGATCAGGCCGTACGCCTTGGCCTCCAGCGGGTCGAACCAGCGGTCGCGGTCCGAGTCGCGGGTGATCTGCTCGACGGTCTGCCCGGTGTGGAAGGCGGTCAGCTCCGCCATCTTCTTCTTGGTCAGCAGCAGCCGCTCCGCGTGGATCTTGATGTCCGACGCGGAACCGGCCAGGCCGGCGGAGGGCTGGTGGATCAGGATCTCGGCGTTCGGCAGCGCGAAGCGCTTGCCCGGCGTGCCCGCGCTGAGCAGGAACTGGCCCATCGAGGCGGCCATGCCCATGGCGATCGTCACGACGTCGTTCTTGATGTACTGCATGGTGTCGTAGATCGCCATGCCGGCCGTGATCGATCCGCCTGGGCTGTTGATGTAGAGGTAGATGTCCTTGTCCGGCTCCGCGGCCAGGAGCAGCAGCTGCGCGGTGATCTTGTTGGCGATGTCATCGTCGACCGGCTGGCCGAGGAAGATGATCCGCTCGCCGAGCAGTCGGTTGTAGACCTGGTCGCCGAGGCCACCACCGATGGAAGGCTCGCCGGCGGCGGAGGGCATCAGATTCGTCACGTATCCACCTGCTCGTCTTGCGACGGTGTTGGGCCGTCTCACGTCTTCGGTCGGGGCCTGGGTCCCCCGCGTCACGCCGCTTCAGGCGGCTTCGGGGACTCCCCTGCCCTCGTAGTTATGGACCCTAACGCGCAGGCAGGCGGGTGCCATCCCGCACAGGGAACTGTTCGCTGTGAGCGCAGGGTCACTGGGCCTCACTGACGGGTCCCGAACCCGGGCCGCACGGGGCCGGGTACGGCGAGGGGCCCCGAGGCGCGCAGTGCGTCCCGGGGCCCCTCGTACGAGATCAGGCCCGAGGCGAGATCAGTGATGCAGTGATGCAGTGATGCGGAGATCGGTCGGAGGCTCAGGCCTCCTTCTTCTCCTCGGCCTTGTCCTCAGCCTGCTCGGCGTCGGTGGCCTCGGTGACGGCCTCGACCGTCTCGGCGGCCGTCTCGACCTCGTCCTCGTCGTCGGACAGGTCGACGAGCTCGCCGTTGGTGTCCTTGACCGTGGCGGCCTCGACGACGACCGCGAGGGCCTTGCCGCGGGCGACCTCACCGACGAGCATCGGCACCTGGCCGCCCTCGACGACGGCCTGGGCGAACTGGTCGGGGCTCATGCCGGAGGACTGGGCACGCCGCATGAGGTGCTCGGTGAGCTCCTCCTGGTTGACGTTCAGCTTCTCCTTGTTGACGAGCTCGTCCAGGACGAACTGCGTCTTGATGCCCTTGACCGCCTGGTCCTTGGTCTCGGCGTCGAACTCCTCGACCGTCTTGCCCTGGATCTTGAGGTAGCCCTCGAGGTCCATGCCCATCTGGCCGAGCTGGTGGTTCTCCAGGTTGTGCTTGCGGGTGTTGACCTCGTCCTCGAGGAGCTTCTCGGGGACGGGGACCTCGACCAGCTCAAGGAGCTTCTCGAGGACCCGCTCCTGGGCCTGGGTGGCCTGGTCGTACTGCTTCATGTTCTCGAGGCGCTTGCGGCTGTCGGCCTTGAGCTCGTCCAGGGTGTCGAACTCGCTGGCCAGCTGCGCGAAGTCATCGTCCAGCTCGGGCAGCTCACGGGCGGCGACCTGGGTGACCTTGACGGTGACCTCGGCCTCCTTGCCCTCGGCGCTGCCGCCCTTCAGCTCGGAGGTGAAGGTGGCCTCGCCACCGGCCTCCAGGCCGGTCACGGCCTCGTCGATGCCCTCGAGGAGCTCACCGGAACCGATGGTGTACGAGACACCCTCGGCGACACCGTCGGGCAGGACCTCGCCGTCGACCTTGGCCTGCAGGTCGATGGTGAGGACGTCGCCCTCGGCCGCGGCACGCTCGACCGGGCTGGTGGAGGCGAAGCGCTCACGGAGCTGCTCCACCGACTTCTCGACGTCCTCGTCGGTGACCTCGACCGCGTCGACCTCGACCTCGATGCCGGAGTAGTCCGGGATCTCGATGGTCGGGCGGACGTCGACCTCGGCGGTGAAGGCCAGCAGCTCGCCGTCCTTCAGCTCGGTGATGTCGACCTCGGGCTGGCCGAGGACGTTCAGCTCACCCTCGTTGACCGCCTCGGTGTAGAACTTCGGGAGGGCGTCGTTGACGGCCTCCTCCAGCACCGCACCGCGGCCGAACCGCTGGTCGATGACGCGGGCCGGGATCTTGCCCTTGCGGAAGCCCTTCACCGTGACCTGCTGGTTGATCTTCTTGTACGCCGCGTCGAGGCTGTCCTTGAGCTCCTCGAAGGGCACCTCGACAGTGAGCCGAACCCGGGTCGGGTTCAGGGTCTCCACGGCGCTCTTCACGGTTCGGTCTCCTTGTGGCTGACTGCTTTGGGTTCTGCTGAGCCAGAGAGCTGCAGCGGATTAGCGTCGCCCGGAAGACACTGGGATCAGAACGGATCAGAACAGAGACACACGGGCGCGCAGCTTGCATAGTAACCGCAGCGGGTACGCGCCCCAAAAGGCGATCTTGCGAGGGTGCCGCCGATCGCCCCCGTCAGACCCCGTAGGAGGTGTCGGGCGATCCTGCTGGTGGTCGGGGTGGCGGGATTTGAACCCACGGCCTTCCGCTCCCAAAGCGGACGCGCTACCAAGCTGCGCCACACCCCGTCGGTGCGACACGTAGGGTACATGCCCGCCGGCGATGCGGCCTCCGCATTGTCGGGGGGTGTGCGCCTCGGTGCGTCGACCCGCTACGATGCTCTCCGTGCCGCGGTCCACGCGAGGGTTCTCATGACCTCGTGACCTGCGGTGCCGCGTGTGCGGGTGTAGCTCAATGGTAGAGCCCCAGTCTTCCAAACTGGCTACGCGGGTTCGATTCCCGTCACCCGCTCCAAACGACTCAGGGCCAGGTCAGAGGATATTTCCTCCGCCTGGCCCTGATCGCATTCCGGGGACCGGATCAGCCCTCCGTGCCCCTCTCGCGCCCTACGCACCTTCGCGTAGCACCCCGGCCCGTATCCCAGAGCAAGACTCTCCGGGTCACGCAGCCTCGCTCCGCAACACCGGCAGTAACGCCAACGTGCCGCCTGAACGACCTTGGAACCATCGCGGCTCAGGCAGACCGCTACTACCCGTCGTTGTCCGGGGCGTCGATGAAGCTCCGGGACGGGGTGAGAGCGTCGATCCATCCGGCGAGCGGGTACCTGATGAACCGCGGAGTCCCTGCCGCCGTCCGGACTGGGAGGCCCATCTCCGGCTCGAACTCCAGGTATGAGCACGTGGCGAACTTGATCGGCATACGGCGTCTCCGTTCAGGAGGTTGGGGGCCGGGGGATGGGCACCGCCCCCCGGCCGGTCTCAAGGGGGGCACTACGCGGCAGTCGGCAGCGCTTCGACGTGGGCCTGGCCGTGGGGGTGCGGCGGGTTCAGGGTGCCGGTGACCGCGACCAGACGTGGCCCTTGTCTGGTGCGTTCCGCATACAGGGACAGTCCGAACTGGTTGCCCAGGTTCATGGCGCAGCGCTTGAGGGCGCCGGATGTTGCGGACTTGAGCGCGAGTTCGTGTGCCTCGCCGAGTTTCGGCTGGAAGCCGGTCTCGTTGCTGGAGTCCTCGAACGGCCCGAGCGGAGCACCGTGGGGGTCGAAGCAGGTGAGGCGCATGGTGACGCGCCAGGACGCCCACCACGTGTTGCCGTGCCCCTCGGCGGTCACGCACGGAGAGGACTTCATTCGCCCACATCCCGAAGCCGAAGGTGCGGGTCAGGCTGGCGCGGACGTCCCAGGCCTCGACGTGGTGGTCAACGGTGGGCGAGGTGGTGGCCACAGAGGGGCTCCTTGGCCTGGGTGTCGGCGCGGTTGCCGCAGCAGGCCTCGAGTTCACCGGCCTCGGTGAAGGTGTAGAGAGCGCGAGCAGCCAGAGGGACGCGCCGCGGCCGTCATACACGGGCTCGTTGCAGCACATCGGAACCCAGACCGCGTACGGATACGGCGGCACCAAGGGCGACTGGGCCATGATCAGGGCGAACGCTCCGGATATCAGGCCGCTGGGGACGGTCAGGTACCACGGCGGGATCTACAAGCAGATCGACCGCTCCGCTACCCGGTCATAGGCGACCCCATCCACCGGATCGGGGCCGCCAGCCAGGACAAGACAGGCCACGTGACCAAGGAGAATGTGACCGTCACCCATAGCGACGGAGTCCAGGTGAGAGGCCTGTTCGCGTCGAACGTGTGCGCTCTTGGGGGCGACAGCGGGGGCCCGGCGCCCTGGGGGACAACAGCCCTGGGCCTCCTCTCCGGCGGCAGCGGTGAGAAGACGTGCAGCTCCTCCAGTTCTGGCAGGTACCAGAACTATTTCATGCCGGTCCAGAGAGTGTTGGACCTGCGCGGCCTCCGGGTCTACTGAACGGGCGAAACCCGGGCAGGGCAGGGTCACGTCGAAAACGTCGAAGTCTCCGGTATGAGGGTCTGCGCCATCTTCCCCCGGTCCGGAGTTCGGTCTTGTGTCTGGGCGAGGCCATATCCGGCACCGGCGATCAGGACACCAGCCACGGCGAGGGCCAGGGCGCGGACGGTGCGGGTCCGGCGCCGGTCGTCGTCGGGTATGTGCTCGACGGGGTCATCACGAGCAGTCGTCCCACTTACGGACCTGCGCGGCGAACAGGGCGTCCGCCTCCGCTGCCGGGGCTCGGACCAGGTCCACGTCTCTCCAGCGGCATTGACGCGCTTGATCGTGATACGGACGCGAACCTCGCCGAAGAAGACCCGGTGCCGGGTGATGGTCACCAGGTGGCTGCCGATCTCCCAGAAGGCGCGGTCCGCGGGCGCGGCGGTCTCGGCCGTCTTGGTGACCAGGGTGGTGGCGTCATCTCGGGGCCCTCTCGTCTCTCGGTCGGTGTGCATACAGCATGCAAAACAGACATAACTCGGACAAACCCGCTAGAGGTGAAGTAGCCCATATCCAGGCGAGGTTGAGGAGCCAGGGCCAGGCCAATCCCATAGGATGAACAGATGCCTACACGGGCCGTGGACGTCTTACTGGCAATCTCGCTCACCTTGCTCGAGCTGGGAGCCCTCGCCGCGTTCCTGTTCGTGGAAGGCCTCAATTCATGGGCCGCTCGCGGCCTGCCAGTACGGGGCCAAAGAGCCCGGCAGTACAAGATGCTGACGATCAGCACTGCCGTCCTGTCCGCGAGCTGCTACGGCTTCTACCGGGCCGACTTGCTATGGACTGCCCTCACCCAGGCACTGCTCGGCATCCCGCTAACCCTGATCTTGATGGCGAGCCTCGCCAAGGACGCACGGCGTCCGATTACCCGTCGCCGTGACCGTGCTCGCCTCGTACGCGAACGCCGCCGTATACGAGACAGCCAGCGCGAAGGCTCGCCCCCGGCGCACATGGTCGTGGACGTCCACGAGATCGTGGAGGCCAGCGAGCCGACAGAGGTGGTGGTCTATGGACGTGTGACTTTCCGTCGATGGACTTGACGGTCCATGGGCCGCGGCAGCGCACAGCCACTTCGGCGAGGCGGTGGTCCTGCTGCTTGCCAAGATCGTCGATGATCGTGAGCTTGACGTCCTTGGGTAGGCCGCGGAACTCGTCCTCCAGTCGCCCCAGGACGTACCGGCGGTCGGTGCACTGCCACCCTCCAGCCCAGCGTCATACAGGGCCCCGGACACCGACGCGGCGTCGAAGATCCCGATACCCGCCTGCCCCCCACCTTGCCTCCATATCCGATTTGAACAGCGCGGCCGGCATCGACGCCCGAAGCTCCTCGATCGGGGCCCGGATCGGTCGACAGCGGGTGCGCACACAGGGCTCTGATTGTCATGCTCTTGCCTAGCTGGCGGTCAGCATCAGCCGCTTCACGCTGCCCCGACCGCACACCAGGGTTCCGGACCGGCCGCCGTTCGGAAACCCCCGCAGGACGTCCTTCTGCCGGGGATCAGGCCGCAAGCCCGGGGCGACCATGAGCTGCGCCGGATCGACATACAGGCAGGCCAGGCGCTCCAACCGGCCTTGCTGGAGCGGAATGAACCCACCGGACACCACGTCCCCGTCGTCGTCCTGGCCCTGCTCGTCCCACGCCTCCGCCAACTGCCCCGCCGCCGCAGGATCACCACCCAGCACGCTACGCATCCCCGCCCGCAGCTGCGCCCACTCCCAGGTCCACGGACCGCCCGATCGCGGCCAGCGTAAGGGGCCATGATCACTCACCCCACGGCAGCTCCAGCCCAAAGCCGCTCCACCGACCTTGGCACGTCGACGCCTGGCAGGATTCGGCTTATGACGGAGTACACGTGGCCGAAGGGTGTCGGTGATCCGACGCCTGAGGTCATACGACGTGCGTGGTCGGCAACGGTGGCCGCGCTGCCGGTCGGCACCGCCGTGACAGGCAAGGTCATCGGCCGACAGCCCTTCGGCGTGTTCGTACAGATCGACGGCGTACCGCAGGCAGTGGGGTTGGCAGAGATCTTTGCCGCACCGCCTGGAACTGTCCCTCCCCCGTTGGGGTTCGCGATCAGCGGAAGTGTGATCGCACATGCTGAGCACAACTGCCAAGTCAGGCTCAGGCTCAGGGACTGGGGAGATGAGCGCGCGGCCCTACCGCTGGTAGCCAATGAGCGCTTTGCCGACCGCGAGGCCCTGTGCGGCTTTCTAAGGCGTCTTCGGCAGGACTTCGAAACGAGCGGCGCTCAGTGGGAGAACCGGACACTGGACAGCTTCCTGGAGGCTCTGGAAGCGTGGGTGTCGGACGCTCCGGGGTGGTACGCGAACCACGGCCAGGAGCTACCGGCCGACGGCGGCTGGATGTTCATGGCTCGGGCCCTGAGCGCAGCGCGGTTCTACGAGTGACGCCGTGCCCCCTACGTGCCCGACGGGGAAGGGGCCAGCGGGGAGCGGTCCGAGGTCCCACAGGTCAGCAGCTTGCCAGGTCAGCCCCGGTCCACCTACGCGATCTTCCAAACTGGCTACGCGGGTTCGATTCCCGTCACCCGCTCCAAGGCCTCCGGCCCGGCTCGGTGCAATACGTCACCGAGCCGGGCCGGAGCCGTTTTCACGGGCCTTGGCGGCGCTCACGGCACCCCCGACCGCCAGACGCGACTGAGCGACTGAGCGACTGAGCGACTGTCAGAAGCTGATCTGGTTGATCGTGTCCGCTATCGAGTTGAGGAAGCGGTTGACCGACGGGGCCATGTCGGTCGAGGCCAGGAAGAAGCCGAAGAGGATGGCCACGGTCGCCGGGCCGGCCTTGATCGATCCCCCGCGGATCAGCACCACCAGGATGATCCCCAACATCAGCACCACTGACAGTGAAATAGCCACACTGATCACACCTTAGGTCGGTCCGCGCTCCCGGCCCGGAGGTGCACATCCCCACACCCCCGCCAGAACCATCGTGCCACCAACCCGCCTGGCGTATACGGCGGGTGACACAACGTCGGACAACCCGGCGTGCACCTCCCGGCGCGCACGGACGGAGCTGGTGCCCCGGATGCAGCTAAGGCACCCGGGCCGTGGGAGCCCACTCGGGTGCTTGCACGGAAATTCGACTGCCGCCGATGATCTCGAATTCATCCGCTCGTTTCACTCTGCACACGTCACGTTCGCAGGCGGATTCGAATTGTCGACGCGGGCACATTCACGGCCTGGGAAGTACGCACAGTCGGGACATATCGCCGGAGTCGCCTGCGGGCGTTATGCCCGTATTAACCCGTACGAGAGGGGACATAGAGGTCAGCTTCCGGGCTCACTGAGCGCGCGCGGGTCGCTATGTCGACTTCCGATCAGCCGCAATGTGAGGTGCGCATAAACACATCCTGTGGAGGCGTTTTACGGATTCCCTTATACGGGGCTAGGGTGCCTCAGATGTTCCACGCCGCCACCACCACCCCAGTAAAGAGCACTGGGCGGCCACGGATCGCCTCCCCCAGTGATTCCCGGGGCGATGTCCGGGGCGCCGAGCCCGTGAAGCAGCGGGACGCGTACTTCGACAACGTCAAGTACCTGGCCATCGTGCTGGTGGCCATGGGCCACGCCTGGCAGCCTCTGACGGAGGACAGCCGTGCCGCCGCCGCGCTCTATATGACCGTGTACGCCTTCCACATGCCGGCCTTCATCCTGATCTCCGGCTACTTCTCCCGCAGCTTCGACCTGCGGGCCGACCGGCTCAAGCGCCTGGTGACCGGGGTTCTGGTCCCCTACCTGGTGTTCGAGGTCGCGTACAGCCTCTTCAAGCAGTGGGCGGACGACGATCCGGCCCATCCGATCAGCCTGCTCGACCCCTGGTATCTGACCTGGTTCCTCGTCGCCCTCTTCGTGTGGCGGCTGACGACGCCGCTGTGGCAGCTGGTGCGCTGGCCGGTGGCACTGTCGATCGGCATCGCCGTCCTGGCCTCCGTGTCGCCCAGCATCGGCAACGACCTCGATCTGCAGCGGGTGTTGCAGTTCCTGCCGTTCTTCGTCGTGGGCCTACGGCTGAAGCCCGAGCACTTCCAGCTGGTGCGCCGCCGCGAGGTGCGGCTGCTGGCCGTACCGGTCTTCGCGTCCGCGCTCGCGTTCGCCTACTGGGCCGCCACCCGGATGAACGTCGAGTGGTTCTACCACCGGGACAGCGCCCAGGAGTTGGCCGCGCCGTGGTGGAACGGCGTACTGATGACCCTCGGCATGTTCGCCTGCTCCATGCTGCTGGTCGCCTGCTTCCTGGCCTGGGTGCCGCGTCGGCACATGTGGTTCACGGTGCTGGGCGCGGGCACGCTGTACGGCTATCTGCTGCACGGCTTCCTCGCCAAGGGGTCCCGCTTCTGGGACTGGTACGAGCTGGACTTCCTGCACACGCCACTGGGTGCGATCTTCGTCACGCTCGTGGCGGGCGTCATCGTGACGGCCCTGTGCACAGCACCGGTGCGGCGGCTGTTCGGGTTCGCGGTGGAGCCGAAGCTGGAGTGGGCGTTCAGACGCGACACGGCGAAGCTCAAGCGCGAGCCGGCCACACGGGCCTGAGCCACACGGTCCTGAAGCCACCCTGTCCGCCGCGCCGGGTTCTGTCGTCTCAGGCGCCCCCGAGGGGGCGCCGCCGAGCACCGAGCGGTCGTCGGCGGGGTGCCGCGTACGGGCCGGCTGTCGTAAACCCGCACCGCTTGCTCCCTACCCTCTGCTCCCTACTCCCCGTTCTCGCCCGGCAGCCCGAGATACCGTCGCATCGCCGTGTACTTCCGCGTGAGCCGCTGCCTGGTCGCCTCGTCGTCCAGTGTGGCGAGCCGTGCCGGGTCGGCGTTGTGCGCGAGGTCCGCCTCCTTGACGAGCCGCGCCCCCGGCGTCGCGAGGATGCGTCGCGCGTACGCCTGCGGCTCCTCCCCGCTCCGCTTGGTCAACGCCCGTACGACGTCCTTGGTCTGCTGAGCCAGCGCGGCCCCTTCGAGCCACTCCTCGCTCAACGCGTCCTCCTCCACGGCGTCATGCAGCCAGGCGGCGGCGATCTGCTCCGCCGTCCCACCCCGCGCGCGTACGCCGTCGGCCACGGCCTGCAGATGCTCGGCGTACGGACGCCCAGCCTTGTCGGTCTGGCCGGCGTGCGCCGCCCGCGCGATGGCCTCGACTTCGGCCAAGGTCAGCTGTGCCACGATGCCCCCTCGGTTACCCGGTGTGATCACCTGCGCTTCGTTGCGAAGGCTACTCAGGCAAGGTCACGGACAACGACCTTGCCCCTGTCGGGCCGCGACGCTCGCTTGCGGGGTGCCGCGGTTTCCGTGAGGATTCGGCGGGCGTTGGCCGGGTGGGTAGGGGTAAAGGGCGGAGCGGGCCGTTGTTGATTCTGTACGCGGTGCTGTTCGCGCTGCTCGTCGTCGCCGTCCGGTTCAAGACCGCCCCGGTCCGTGCGGCGTGGGCGGTGCGGCGTGAGGAGTTGGCGCGGCGGTCGTCGCCTCGGGTGGCGCGGTGGTTGCGGCGTCGGTGGGTGTTCACGAGTACGTTGCTCACCCTGGCCGCCGTGGGGTGGGTCGTCTACCGGGTGGCGTGACCCCGGAGCGGGTTACGCGTCCCGGGACAGGAGGAGAAGGGCGCGGTCGTCGTTGACGTCCTTGGCTACCGTCTCGATGAGGTGCCAGGCCGCGCCCCGGAAGCCGCCCGCCACGTAGCGGTCGGCCTCGCCGGTGAGGCGGTCTATGCCCTCGGCGATGTCGCGGTCGGACGTCTCCACCAGGCCGTCGGTGAACAGCATCAGGACGTCGCCGGGGCGCAGGGTGCCCTTGACCGGGTCGAACTGGGCACCGTCGTAGACGCCGAGCAGCGGGCCCTCGGCGGCCTTCTCCTCCCAGCGGCCGGTGCCCGCGTGGAGCTGGATGGCGGGTGGGTGGCCCGCGGTGAGGAGTTCGTAGTCGCCGGAGTCCAGGTCCAGGGCGAGGTGGATGGAGGTGGCGAAGCCCTCGTCCCAGTCCTGGCGGAGGAGGTAGCCGTTGGCGGCGGGGAGGAAGGCGTGCGGGGGCAGTGAGCCCAGGAGGCCGCCGAAGGCCCCTGACAGGAGCAGGGCGCGGGAGGCCGCGTCCATGCCCTTGCCCGAGACGTCGGTGAGGACGATCTCCAGGGTGCGGCCGCCGTTGGTGCGGGCCGCCACCACGAAGTCGCCCGAGAAGGACTGGCCGCCCGCCGGGCGCAGCGCCATCTCGCGGTGCCAGCCGACGGGGAGCCGGGGCAGCTTGCTCTGCACCCGGATGCGTTCGCGCAGGTCGAAGAGCATGGTGCCGCCGCGCCGCCAGGGCACCCCGACCCGGCTGCGGAACTGCGCGATCACCAGCCCGAAGAAGCCGCAGGCCGCGACGGTCAGGACCACCCCCGGGGTGACCTTGGCGTGGCCGCCCTCCATGTAGGGACCGAGCTGGACGGATTCCACGATCAGGGCCGCGCCGACCGCCGTGTACAGGCCGAGCAGGCTGGCGGGGCGCAGGAGCAGTCCGCCCGCGACGATCGGGAGTACCAGCAGGGCGGGCGAGAACCACAGGGGCACCGCGAGCGTGCCCGCGGTGATCGCCGGGACCGAGAGCAGCAGCCCGGCCTGGGCCACCCAGTCGGAGCCGTCGCCTCGGAAGTAGTCGACGCCGGATTTGCGCAGCGCGATGCGGGCCCGGTGCACCCGCTTACGCAGCCGGGCCGGGACCGTGTCCGCTTCCGCGCGGTTGCCGGGACCGCGCTGTCGTCGTCTTGCCATTGCTCGTGGACCCTATCCACCCTGCGCGCCGCTTCGCACAGGAGGTCCCGGTTGTCCCCCTCTGGGGGCGGTGCGGAGCCGGAGGCGTACGGCGCTCGCCACCGGGGAAAATGCCTCGCTCGGGGCTCCGGGGCCCTGGTAGGCATGGCATATGACGATTGACGTACGAGTACTTGATCCCGGTGACTGGGACGCGTGGTTCGGCAATCTGGAACTGGCGTTCGGGGGGCTGAGAGAAGACGTCGAGAACCGTGCGTTCGATGAGCGGTCGACCGTCTTCGAGCGTTCGCTCGTCGCCTGGGACGGGGCGGAGATCGTCGCGGGGGCCGGGTCCTTTCCCTTCCGGCTGGCGGTTCCCGGTGGGGCGCTGGTGCCGTCCGCCGGGGTGACGATGGTCGGGGTCAAGCCCACGCATCGGCGGCGGGGGCTGCTCAGCACGCTGATGCGGCGCCAGCTGGACGACGTACGGGCCCTCGGTGAGCCGCTCGCGATCCTGACCGCGTCCGAGCCCGCGATCTACGGGCGGTTCGGGTACGGCGCGGCGACCCAGCAGCTGATGGCCGAGATCGAGACCAGCCGGGTGCGGCTGTCCGTGCCGGAGGGGACGGATGACGTACGGCTGCGGCTTGTCCCGCCCGGTGAGGCGCTCCAGGCCTGTGAGGCCGTGTACGCGCGGCTGGTGACCGGCCGTCCCGGCATGCTGGCCCGGGTGGCGCCCTGGGAGCAGCGGGTGCTGATCGACCCGGCCGAGGACCGGAACGGCTCCTCGCCGCTGCAGTGCCTGGTGGCCGAGCGCGGGGGCGAGGTCGTCGGCTATGCGCGCTTCCACGTCAAGCCGGACTGGACGTGGACCTCCACCCATGAGGGCTCGGTCCTGCTGCGCGATCTGGACGCGCTGGACCCGGCCGCGTACGCCGCGCTGCTGCGGTATCTCCTCGACCTGGACCTGACCTCCACGATCCGGCTGCGCAACCGGCCGGTCGACGACGCCTGGCAGCAGATGGTGTCCGATGTGCGGCGGTGCAACGTCCAGGTGCGGGACTCGCTGTATGTGCGGCTGGTGGATGTGGGGGCCGCGCTTGAGGCGCGTACCTATCAGACGCCGGTGGATGTGGTGTTCGACGTCGAGGACGCCTTCTGCCCCTGGAACACCGGGCGTTGGCGGCTGACCGGCGACGCCAAGGGCGCGTCCTGCGAGCGCACCGAGGACGCGGCGGATGTGGCGCTGTCCGTACGGGAGTTGGGCGCCGCCTACCTCGGCGGGGTCTCGCTGCTGTCGCTGGCGGCGGCCGGGCGGGTGCGGGAGCTGCGGGACGGGGCGGTGGCCGAGGCGTCGGTGGCGTTCGGGGCCGCGGTCGCGCCGTGGCTGCCGCACGGCTTCTAGCCGCTCCTGGCTAGCGCTGCTGGTTACCGCTGCTGGCAGGCGGGGCACCAGAAGAGGTTGCGGGCGGCGAGATCGGCGGTGCGGATCTCGCCGCCACAGATGTGGCAGAGCTGGTGGGCTCTGCGGTACACGTACACCTCGCCGCCGTGGTCGTCCACGCGCGGCGGGCGGCCCATCGCCTCGGGGGTGTGCTCGGGCCGTACGGTGTCGATGCGGTTGTGGCGCACACCCTCGCGCATCAGGGCGGCGAGGTCGGCCCAGATGGCCGTCCATTCGGCGTGGGTGAGGTCCCGGCCCGTGCGGTACGGGTCGATGCCGTGCCGGAACAGCACCTCGGCGCGGTAGACGTTGCCGACGCCCGCGATGACCTTCTGGTCCATGAGCAGGGCGGCGATGGTCGTACGGGAGCGCGAGATACGCTGCCAGGCCCGGTCCGGGTCGTCGGCGGGGCGTAGCGGGTCGGGGCCCAGGCGGTCGTGTATCGCCTGCTTCTCGGCGTCTGTGATCAGGGCGCAGGTGGTGGGGCCGCGCAGGTCCGCGTACGCCTGGTCGGTGCGCAGTCGCAGCCGTACGGTGTCCGTGGGCGGGGGCGCGGGGGCCCCGCCGAAGCCGAGCTTGCCGAACAGGCCGAGGTGGATGTGTACCCAGCCGGTGTCGGCGAAGCCGAGGAAGAGGTGCTTGCCGTGGGCTTCGGCCTCGGTGAGGCGCTGGCCGTCAAGGAGTGCCGCGCTGTCGGAGAACTTGCCCTGGGGGCTGGTGACGCGGGTCGCCTGGTCCAGGAAGCGTTCCCGGTGGTCGGCCGCCAGGCGGTGGATGGTGTGCCCCTCAGGCACGGGTCCTCCTCGTCACGTGTGGTGCTGGTACGTGGCGGAGCGCCGCATGGCCCCCAGCCCCCTGGGTGTCAGTCCTGCTGCGGGTGGTGGGCCGGGATCGGGGGGAGATCGCCGGTGAGCTCGTAGACCGAGAGCATGTCGATACGGCGGGTGTGGCGCTCCTCGTTCGAGTACGGGGTCGCGAGGAAGACCTCGACGAACTTCACCGCCTCGTCGAGGGTGTGCATACGGCCGCCGATGGAGACGACGTTGGCGTTGTTGTGCTCACGGCCGAGAGCCGCGGTCTGCTCGCTCCAGGCCAGGGCGCAGCGGACGCCCTTCACCTTGTTCGCGGCGATCTGCTCACCGTTGCCGGAGCCGCCGATCACGATGCCGAGGCTGTCGCTGTCGGCGGCGGTCCGCTCGGCGGCGCGCAGGCAGAACGGCGGGTAGTCGTCCTGGGCGTCGTAGATGTGGGGGCCGCAGTCGACGGGCTCGTGGCCGTTGGTCTTGAGCCACTCGACGAGGTGGTTCTTGAGTTCGTATCCGGCATGGTCGGAACCGAGGTACACGCGCATGGGTCCGAGTGTGGCATGCCCGGGTGTGCGGCGCCGCGCCCGGGTCACGGTGGCGGGCGGGAGGTCCCGGCGACGGTGGGCGGCGGGGTGTCGCCCGGTCCGGGCGGGGGCGTGTCGGAGCGGGTCGCGGTGATCACCATGACGGCGGCGAGTGCGGCGGTGACGAGCAGGACGAGGGCGGTGAGGGCGCGGGCGCGCCAGTCGCGGGCCGGGGGCTCGTCGGGTCCCTCGCCCGGCCCGGCGGGCACCGGCGTGGGCCGGGCGGGCACCGGCCTGGGCCGG
>NZ_JAZGRL010000002.1:2093603-2144859 GCF_046540415.1 Streptomyces sp. E11-3
GCGGGCTGGGGCCGGGGCGCGGGCTGGGCGCGGCTATGAGGGTGGTGAGGCGCGTGGCCGTCTCATCGGCCGTGGGGCGGTCGGTCGGGTCCTTCGCCAGCAGTGCGGTCAGAAGCGGGGTCACGTCCGGGGTGTCCAGGGGAAGTTCCGGGGACTCGTAGGCGATCGCGTGCAGGGTCGCCGGGGTGGTGGCGCGGGCGAACGGGGAGCGGCCGGAGACCGCGGTGCACAGGGTGGCGCCGAGTGACCAGAGGTCGGAGGGTGGGCCCTGGGTCCGGCCCAGGAGGCGTTCCGGCGGGATGTACTCCGGGGAGCCGACGAGGAGGCCGGTGCGGGTGAGGGCCGCCGCGTCCTGGAGCGCGGCGATCCCGAAGTCGGTGAGGACGACCCGGTCGAGCGGCGCCGGGTGTTCCTGCTCGGGCCGCCCCCGCTCAGGCCGCCCCCGCTCAGCCCGCTCCAGGAGTACGTTCGCGGGCTTGATGTCACGGTGCAGTACGCCCGCCGCGTGGACGACCCGTAACGCACTGGCGAGGGCGAGGCCGATGCGGGCCGCCTCGGGGACGGACAGCGGGCCGTCGTCGGTGAGGGCCTGGGCCAGGGAGCGGGCGGGGACGAGCTCCATGACGATCCAGAGGCGTGCGTCGGCCTCGGCGACGTCGTAGACCCGTACGACATGAGGGTGGTCGATCCGCGCGGTGGCCCGTGCCTCGCGCAGCGCGCGCTCACGGCGGACCAGGCTGTCCTCCGCGCCCGCACCGTCGAGCCGCATCTCCTTGACCGCGACGGGCCGCCCGAGCAGTTCGTCCACCGCCCGCCACACCCGGCCCATGCCGCCCTGGCCGATGGTTTCGACGAGACGGTACCGGCCGCCGATCAGCGCGCCGTGTGCCTGCTCGGGCATCGCCGTTCACCCCCCGATGAACGTGCCTTCGACGAACGTGCCGTGGTTCTCAGCATAGTTGGGGGAAGGTGAAACGAGCCTGACGGCATCAGGCCCGCAGAGCGCTGATGCGTCAGCCTCGGTGGCCGACGAAGCTGATGCGTCAGCCGCGGCGGCCGACCAGCTTCCAGGCCGTGGGCAGCGCGCCCATCGCCAGCGCGGCCTTCAGCGCGTCGCCGATCAGGAAGGGGACCAGGCCCACGGCCACCGCCTTGCTCAGCGACATCCCGGTCGCGAGCATCAGATAGGGGACGCCGACCGCGTAGATCACCAGGGAGCCGACCGCCATCGCGCCCGCCATCCGCAGCGGGGAGCGGTCGGCTCCGCGCTGGGCCATGGCGCCGACCGCGGTCGCGGCGAGCAGCATGCCGATGACATAGCCGAGCGACGGCATCGCGGCGCCGGACTGCGCCTCGGCGAACCACGGGACGCCCGCCATGCCGACCATCAGGTAGATGCCGAGCGAGAGGAAGCCGCGGCGGGCGCCGAGCGAGGTGCCCACCAGCAGGGCCGCGAAGGTCTGCCCGGTGACCGGCACCGGCGAGCCCGGTACGGGCACCGCGAGCTGGGCCGCGATGCCGGTGAACGCGGCGCCGCCGAACACGAGCGCGATGTCCCGGGCGCGGGTGGCGGGCAGCAGGTCGGCGAGCACCTGGCCGGGGCGCGTGGTGAGGGCGGCGGTGGTCATACGGACTCCAGACTCGGCCGGACTCCGGGCGTACGGACGCGGGCGGACTCCGAGGGGCAGGCGGGAACACGGTGACGTTAGCCCAGGGGTTAACGCTCGATCACCATCAGCCGCCCACAAAGCGGGGCTTGGGGACTTGGTGAGGTGTGCACAAAGAGTGGGGAGTATGCAGAGGGCAGAGAGGAAGCCGAGTGATGCTTGTCACTAGGGGCTAGACGTCTGCTGTCCTTTTTGCGTAGATGGTGTCCTCTGGGCGAGACTGTAGGGTCTCGCCAAATCCCTGAGAGCGCCTCACCATGCACGACGCCCTGGCCGTCAAGGCCGAGCCCGTGGGCGCACGCGTGCGTGTGTGCGCACCGTGCGTGACCGCGGCGTCCGGATATCGGTCACCCCGCACGCCCCGGCGAACACGCGTCGCACACTGACCGCCTTTGCACGTCATCTCACGTACTGGACAACGCCTTACCATGACTCGGACAACCCTCACTTCCGAGGCAGTTGACGGCAAAAAGGACGCCCCGGCGTCCTCCAGCCCCAGCGGTTCGCCGCTGTCCAACGGCCTCAAGCAGCGGCACCTCTCGATGATCGCCCTCGGTGGCGTGATCGGTGCCGGGCTCTTCGTCGGCTCCGGCGCGGGTATCGCCGCGGCCGGCCCCTCCATCGTCGTCGCGTACGCGATCTCCGGGCTGCTGGTCATGCTCGTGATGCGGATGCTCGGCGAGATGTCGGCCGCGAACCCCTCGTCGGGCTCGTTCTCCGCGCACGCCGAGCGCGCGATGGGCCCGTGGGCGGGCTTCACGGCGGGCTGGGCGTTCTGGGTGCTGCTCTGTGTGGCCGTCGGCCTGGAGGGCATCGGCGCCGCGAAGATCGTCTCGGGCTGGCTGCCGGGCACGCCCGAGTGGGCCTGGGTCGCCCTCTTCATGCTGGTCTTCTGCGCCACCAACCTGGCCGCCGTGAAGAACTTCGGCGAGTTCGAGTTCTGGTTCGCCGCGCTCAAGATCGGCGCGATCGTGCTCTTCCTGGGCCTGGGCGCGCTGGCGATCGCCGGTGTGCTGCCCGGCTCCGACTCCCCCGGCCTGACCAACCTCACGGGTGACGGCGGCTGGCTGCCCAACGGCAGCGAAGGGTTGGTACTCGGCCTGCTCGCCTCGGTCTTCGCGTACGGCGGCCTGGAGACGGTCACCATCGCGGCGGCCGAGTCGGAGAACCCGGTCCAGGGCGTGGCCAGGGCCGTGCGTACGGCGATGTGGCGGATCGCGGTCTTCTACATCGGCTCGATGGCGGTCATCGTCACGCTGGTGCCGTGGGACGACCCGGCCGTCGCCGAGAAGGGCCCGTACGTCGCCACCCTCGACCACCTGGGCATCCCGGGCGCGGGCCAGATCATGAACGTGGTCATCCTGATCGCCCTGCTCTCCGCGATGAACGCCAACATCTACGGCGCGTCCCGGATCACCTACTCGCTGGTCGAGCGCGGGCAGGGCCCGCGGGCGCTGAGCCGGGTCAGCGGCGGGGTGCCGCGCGTGGCCGTCCTGGCCTCGTCGTTCTTCGGCTTCGTGTGCGTGCTGCTCAGCTACTGGTACCCGGAGACGATCTTCACCTGGCTGCTCAACATGATCGGCGCGGTGATCCTGGTCGTCTGGATCTTCATCGGGGTGTCCCAGCTGATCCTGCGCCGCCGCAACCAGGGGCAGCTCGTCGTACGGATGTGGCTGTACCCGTACCTGACGGTGGTCGCCC
Source organism: Streptomyces sp. E11-3 (assembly GCF_046540415.1). Lineage (NCBI taxonomy): Bacteria > Bacillati > Actinomycetota > Actinomycetes > Kitasatosporales > Streptomycetaceae > Streptomyces > Streptomyces sp. E11-3. Next base: position 2,096,972 of record NZ_JAZGRL010000002.1, read on the forward strand.
TGCTCGGCATGGTGGTGATCTTCGTACTGATGGCGCGGGAGCCGGACACGCGGGTGCAGCTGTACTCCACGGGCGGTCTTGTGCTGGCGCTCGCGCTGCTGGGGTACGCGCACCAGAAGGGGTTGCTGGGGCGGCTGGCGGCGAAGCTGCTGCGCCGCTGAAGCAGTAAGAGGCAGCAAGTGAGGCAGTAAGTACTGCCGCGAGAAGGCCCTCGCACGGAGGACGGTCCGTGCGAGGGCCTTTCGCATGCCCTGATCCCGCCCACGGGCTTGCTGCTGATAGCGTGCACTTGCATATTAGTTGCAATAAGCGCTCGGAGGGGATCGATCGTCATGGCCGTCTACACACTTCCGGAACTTCCCTACGACTACTCCGCACTCGCGCCCGTGATCAGCCCGGAGATCATCGAGCTGCACCACGACAAGCACCACGCGGCGTATGTGAAGGGCGCGAACGACACCCTCGAGCAGCTGGCCCAGGCGCGCGACAAGGAGTCCTGGGGTGCGATCAACGGCCTGGAGAAGAACCTGGCCTTCCACCTCTCGGGCCACATCCTGCATTCCATCTACTGGCAGAACATGACGGGCGACGGCGGCGGCGAGCCGCTCGCCGCGGACGGCGTGGGCGACCTCGCGGACGCCATCGCCGAGTCCTTCGGCTCCTTCGCCGGTTTCAAGGCCCAGCTGACCAAGGCGTCGGCGACCACCCAGGGGTCGGGCTGGGGCGTCCTGGCGTACGAGCCGGTCAGCGGCCGTCTGATCGTCGAGCAGATCTACGACCACCAGGGCAACGTCGGCCAGGGCTCGGTGCCGATCCTGGTGTTCGACGCCTGGGAGCACGCCTTCTATCTCCAGTACAAGAACCAGAAGGTCGACTTCATCGAGGCCATGTGGCAGGTCGTCAACTGGCAGGACGTGGCCAGGCGCTACGCCGCCGCCAAGGAGCGCGCGCACACGCTGCTGCTCGCACCCTGATCCAGGGCCTGCCGTCAGGCACCCGGCGTCCTGCTCGTGATCGTCTTCTCAACCTTCACCGGGCAGGCGGAAAGAACAGAAGCCCCCGCGAGGACCTGACTCGCGGGGGCTTCTGGATGCGCGCTCGGCCGACTGCTCGGCCGACCGCTCCGCCGACTGCTCGGCTGTCCGCTTTCGCCCTGACTTCCTCGCCGTCCGCGGCCTACGCTCATGGCTCCGACCCGGAGGGGGCGTCATGTGGTGCCACACGTGCAAGTCCGAGCAACCGCACCGTCGGCTCAACGCCGAAGAGGAGGAGCGGCTCAAGGACCGGTTGGCCAAGGGGCACGTGCGCGAGTACGTCATCTGCGACGCGCCGGGGTGCTGGCATGTGCGGACGGGATTCAGCCAGTGCGCCGGGACCGGGGGGCGGCACATCCGGCTCAGGCCGGATGACCTGGATTGATGGAGGGCTTGCCCGCGACGGAATTGATCGGGGGCCTGCCCGCGACGGACAGGCCCCCGGGAGTACGTCAGGGGTTACTCGGCGCCTCCTCAGTCGAAGATCGGGTCCTGGGTGCGGGTGCGCTTGAGCTCGTAGAAGCCCGGCGTGCCCGCGACCAGCAGGGTGCCGTCCCAAAGGCGGGCCGCCGCCTCGCCCTTGGGGGCGGGGGTCACCACTGGGCCGAAGAAGGCGATCTGCTCGCCGTCGGGTCCGGGGACCGCGATGACCGGGGTGCCGACGTCCTGGCCGACCTTCTCGATGCCCTCCTGGTGGGAGGCGCGCAACTCCTTGTCGTACGCGTCGGAGTCCATGTAGTCCAGGAGCGACGCGGACAGGCCGACCTCTTCGAGCGCGGCGGCGACCACCTCGCGAGTGGGGCCCTGCCCCTCGTTGTGGATGCGGGTGCCGAGCGCGGTGTAGAGCCTGCCGAGCACCTCGTCACCGTGCTTCTGCTGGGCGGCGATCGCCACCCGCACCGGGCCCCAGGCCTGCTTCATGCCCTCGCGGTACTGCTCGGGCAGCTCGTCCAACCGGTCCTCGTTCAGTACGGCGAGGCTCATCACATGCCAGCGCACCTGAACCGGGCGTACCTTCTCGACCTCGAGCATCCAGCGTGACGTCATCCAGGCCCACGGACATATCGGGTCGAACCAGAAGTCTGCGGTCACCTTGTCAGTCGACTTGTCACTCGACGGCTGGGCGGTCATCTCTCTCCTTATGTCGTTCGCGGCTGCCAGCGGCGGCAACGCCGCCTCGGGTGCGGACATTCCCCGACACCCGCCGTCAGGGCCACATGGCAGGATCGTAGGCAGTACGTCACGTCCCTTACGTCAGTCATGTCAGTCACGAAGGAGTGCCTGTGCCCGGTGAGAACCTGTCCCGCGACGAGGCCCGCGAGCGGGCCGCGCTACTGTCCGTCGACGGGTACGAGGTCGCGCTCGACCTGCGCTCGGCGGTCGGCGGGGCCGAGGCGGAGCCGCGTACGTTCCGGTCGGTGACGACCATCAGGTTCCGCTGCGCGGAGCCGGGCGCCGCGAGCTTCGCCGACCTGATCGCACCGAGGGTGACGGCGGTGTCCCTGAACGGACAGGATCTCGACCCGGGCGCGGTCTTCGACGGTTCGCGGATCACCCTGGAGGACCTGCGCGCGGAGAACGTCCTGGTGGTCGACGCGCAGTGCGCCTACAGCCGCACCGGCGAGGGCATGCACCGCTTCGTCGACCCGGAGGACGGCGAGGTCTACCTCTACACGCAGTACGAACCGGCCGACTGCCGCCGGGTGTTCGCGAACTTCGAGCAGCCCGACCTGAAGGCTCCCTTCCGCTTCGAGGCGCGGGCGCCCGAGGGGTGGACGGTGTGGAGCAACGGCTCCGGTGAACTGAAAAGAGAAGGGCGCGCAGCGCTTCCGAATAAGGGTGGTGGTGGGCGACGGGAGGGCGGCGTGTGGCGGTTCGCCGAGACCAAGCCGATCTCGACGTACATCACGGCCATAGTGGCGGGCCCGTACCACTATGTGACGGACCGTTACACCCGGACCTTCGACGACGGTACGACGCTGGAGATCCCGCTCGGCGCGATGTGCCGCAAGGGGCTGGCCAGGCACTTCGACGCGGACGACGTCTTCCTCGTCACCAAGCAGGGTCTTGACTTCTTCCACGACCACTTCGACTACCCGTACCCGTTCGGGAAGTACGACCAGGCCTTCGTGCCGGAGTACAACCTCGGGGCGATGGAGAACCCGGGCTGTGTGACCTTCCGCGAGGAGTTCATCTTCCGCGGCAAGGTGACGCAGGCGGCGTACGAGCGCCGGGCGAACGTCATCCTGCACGAGATGGCGCACATGTGGTTCGGCGACCTGGTCACCATGCGGTGGTGGGACGACCTGTGGCTCAAGGAGTCCTTCGCCGACTTCATGGGCTCCTTCTCCATGGTGAACGCCACGCGCTTCACCAACGGCTGGATCACCTTCGCCAACAACCGCAAGGCCTGGGCGTACCGCGCCGACCAGCTGCCCTCGACGCACCCGATCACGGCCGACATCCGTGACCTGCAGGACGCCAAGCTCAACTTCGACGGCATCACCTACGCCAAGGGCGCCAGTGTGCTCAAGCAGTTGGTGGCGTACGCGGGCCAGGACGCGTTCCTGGAAGGCGCCCGGCGGTACTTCAAGCGGCACGCGTACGGCAACACCCGGCTTGAGGACCTGCTGTCGGTCCTGGAAGAGACCTCGGGGCGCGACATGGCCACCTGGTCGCGGTCCTGGCTGCAGACGGCGGGGGTCAACTCCCTGACGCCGGTGGCCACCTATGACGCGCACGGGCGGCTCACGGAACTGGCCGTCCTCCAGGAAGCCGCCGAATCCCACCCGGTGCTGCGCCCGCACCGGGTGGCGGTCGGGCTTTACCACCGCTCCCCCGACGGCGAGCTGGTCCGGTACGCGCGCGCCGAGCTCGACGTGGACGGGCCGCGTACGGTCGTGGCGGAGCTGGCCGGAGCCGAGCGGCCTGACCTGATCCTGGTCAACGACGACGACCTGACGTACTGCAAGATCCGCTTCGACGAGCGCTCGCTGGCGACCCTGCGCGATCACCTGGGCGAGATGACCGACCCCCTGGCCCGCGCGCTGTGCTGGTCCGCGCTGTGGAGCCTCACCCGGGACGGGCTGATGCCCGCGCGGGACTTCATCGACCTGGTACTGCGGTTCGCGGGCCGCGAGAGCGACATCGGGGTGCTGCAGATGCTGCACACCTGGGCGCGGTCGGCGCTGACGCACTACGCGGCGCCCGAGTGGCGCGAGCCGGGCGGGCGGCTGGTCGCCGAGGGCGCGCTGCACGAGCTGCGGATCGCGGAGCCGGGCAGCCAGCACCAGCTGACCTGGGCCAGGTTCTTCGCCGCGGTCGCCTCCTCGGCGGCGGATCTGCAGCTGCTGCGGGGGCTGCTCGAAGGTACGGCGAAGATCGACGGCCTCGATGTGGACCAGGAGCTGCGCTGGACCTTCCTGGAGCCGCTCGCCGTGCACGGCGCCGCCGACGAGAGCGTACTGGCGGCCGAGTTGGCCCGTGACGACACGGCGTCCGGTAAGCGGCACCAGGTGCGGTGCCTGGCGGCCCGGCCGTCGGCTGCGGTCAAGGCGCAGGCCTGGGCACAGGTCGTGGAGTCGGACGCGCTGTCCAACGCGCTGGTGGAGGCGACGATCGCCGGGTTCGGGCAGCCGTCCCAGCGGGAGCTGGTCGCGCCGTATGCCGCGCGGTACTTCGACGCGATCGAGCGGGTGTGGTCGGAGCGCTCCATCCAGATCGGCATGCACGTCGTACGGGGCATGTTCCCTGCCCTGCAGGACGACGCGGCCACGCTGGACGCGACGGACGCGTGGCTCACGGCTCACCAGGACGCGGCCCCCGCGCTGCGCCGCCTGGTCCTTGAGTCCCGCGACGACCTGGCCCGCGCGCTGCGCGCCCAGGCCTGCGACGCGGCCGCGGCGTCGTAAGCGCCTGCCTTCGCGCATCTCTCGCACCTCTGCGCATGTCTTCGAACGCCGGACGGGCTGATGGTGGCCCGTCCGGCGTTCGCGGGCACGGGACAGGGCTGTGACGGACGGGTGGGGCGGCGGCCGTGTCCCCCTGGGGGACCTGGTCTTTTCGGCAGTCGAACGCTCGTCCTTTAGTGCAGGATTGTCCCGTTCTGTCGACGGGACGGTAACAGCGGTTAGGAGGCGGCTCAGGGGCGGGCATCTCCGGGTCATGAACCACAACACCCCGCTCTCCCCCCGCCCCCTGCACCACCTCGCGCACGCCCAGCGCCGGGTCCTGACCGGGTCCCAGCTCCGGGTCCACGGTGTGTCCGGGGCCGAGATCGACACCGCCTGCCGGCCCGGTGGGNGCGAGGGCGGGTGGTGGGGGCGGGGGCTCCGGCGAGCGGCCCCGCGTCTGCCGTGACGGCTTGGGCTTCCGTTCCGGCCGCGCCGCTGCCGCCGAGGGCGAGCGCGAGGCCCGTGGACGCGGCGAGCGCGGTGGTGGTGGCGAGGAAGGTGCGGCGGTCGAGGGTGGCGACAGAGCGTGTGCGCGACATGGCGCGGTCTCCCCGGGGTGCGGACGCGTCGGCAGTGGGGGCGGGGGGTTCCCCGCTCCTCCTGGAGCGTTGGCAGTGGGGGTGGCCTGCGCGTGAACTGGGCCGCAACGCTGCTGGCCGATCGCCGTACGTGGATCACGGCCGGGGCGGCCGGTCATCCACGGCTTCGCGGGTGGAGGGGAGGTGGTCACTCCGCGTTCACCTGTGCGGGTAGTGGGTGGCGATTTTTTTCCCCGATCCCGCCCCTTCCCGAAACTGGGGGCAAGCCCCCAGACCCCCGGATCGCCCTCCGGGCTCGTCCTCAATCGCCGGACGGGCTCAATTTGCCCACCGCAGGCCGCGTACGCCATAACGTGAGGCCGATGTCCACCAGGCTCACCCGCGGCAGAGCCGGGACCGCGTCCAGAAGGTGCCAGGACGCCAGGTCTGTGGAGCCGTGTTGCTCGGGGCGCAGGGCGCCCCCGGTGACGCGGGCCTCGTACACGAGACGCAGCCCGTGGAAGTCCGCGAACATGCCGAGCTTGCGCGGATAGCGGCGGCGGAGGGAGTCGACGCCGAGCAGGGCGACCGGTCGGACGGTGTACCCCGTCTCCTCGGCCGCCTCCCGGATCACCGCGTCGTACGGGTCCTCGCCGTGCTCCAGACCGCCACCGGGCAGGGTCCACCGCTTGCTGCCGTCGCCCGCGACCCAGCGCGCGAGCAGCAGCCGTCCGTCCCGTACGCACACGGCGTAGGCCGCCACCCTGAGTTCTTCGTGCACACGGTGACGTTAGGCCAACGGCGGGTTCGCGGGTGAGTACTCGGGGGTGGACCAGCGCAGCGGGCTGGCGGACTCGGTGTGGACCGCTTCGGTGAGGGTGAAGCGCGTGGTGCGCTGCTCGTCGGTGTACTCGGTGCGGGCCGTGCCGGTGAGCTGGAGCGTGGTGCCGGTGGTCCAGTCGAGCAGCAGCAGCCCGGCGCGCGGGTCGGCCTCCAGGTTGCCGAGGGTGCGGAACATCGAGTTCCCCTGGTAGTCCTGCCACATGAGTTCGTACGGTGATGTCACCTGGACGAACCCGGGGTTGCCGCCCCGGTGGCTCGCGTCGGTGTGTCCTTCGGCGGCCGTGGCGAGGAAGAAGGTGTCGGACGCGCGGATGAAGTCCTGTTGGGCGGGGCTCAGTCCGGCGCTTCGGCGGGGCGCCGTGACGTCCGGGCGGGGGACGAACTCGTAGGATTCGCGCTTTTGCAGGTACTTGGGGCAGTTGGAGAAGACCTGCTCGGCCTCGATGGCCAGGCCGCGCTCGGTCGGCCGGGCGCGGCCGCCCAGCCGCATCCGGCGCCGGGTGCGCGGGTCCAGGGCGATGGTGCCGACGGGGGTGTCGGGGGTGCCGAGCGCGGCCGCCAGGGGGTCGTCGGGGCGCGGGCCGCCGGCCACCGAGACCTGGTTCGGCCCGGTGGCCCGGACGAATCCGGGGGCGCCGGTGAGCAGCGACGCCCAGACCTGGCCCGTCGCGTCGGCCGCACCCACCACCAGCATCGGCTGGAGTTCCAGGAACGCGGCGGCGACGGGGCGGATGCCGGGGCCGATGGACTTCCCGACGTGGTCGGCCAGCGCGCGCACTCCGACGCGGTCCTGCACGGCACGCGAGCCCTTGTGATACGGCTCCATGGGAGCCCCCTTCCCTGTCACCAACATCCATTTCCTAACCAGTCATGTGTAGATTAACGGTTAGCACCAAGCTCCGTCAACCGGTGACGTAACCTTGACTGGTTAGTACCGAAAGGAGCCGCGATGCCCACCCCCACCGACCCGCGCCCACTCACCGGCGAACCGCTCTCGCTGGACCTGCTCAACACCCGCTGGATGCAGGACGGAGCGCGGCAGGACCTCTTCGACCTGCCCGAAGGACTGCACATCTGGCTCGCCGCCAACGCCCTCGACGGGCGGTTCGCGGCCGACGGCACCACCCTGCGCCATCTGCTGACCGCCCGCGACGCGCTGCGCGCGGTCGTGGACACTCCGGGCGACGCGGCCGGAATCGCCCGGGTCGACGCCGTCCTCGCGCACGGCCGCATCCGGGCGACCCTCAGCGCGGAAGGTCCGGGCGAGAGCGCGGAGTTCGACGACCCGTCCTGGGGTCCGGCCTGGACCGCGGCCCGCGACTACCTGGACCTGCTGAGCACCGCGCCCGACCGCATCCGCAAGTGCGCCCACGACGCGTGCATCCTGCACTTCTTCGACACCTCACGGAACGGCACCCGGCGCTGGTGCTCCATGGCGGCGTGCGGAAACCGCGCCAAGGCCTCCCGGCATTACGCGCGCACACACGGAAGCTGACATTCCGCATCCCGCGCGGATGTCCCGTTTTACCCCGCCATACACCTCATGGCGTATGGCGGATGTACGCCATTTCCCTCCCCCACCCCGGACAACTCTCCCCAAACATCGATCACTTACGTAAGGGTGAGCGGTCATCTGGGTCCGAAAACCGGACCTTCTCTCTCAGTTACGGGATACAGATGACCCTCGAAACCCCCCACGCACCGATATCCGGTGCGAGACGCGCGGCCCGCCTCACGGTGGCCGCGGGTCTGGTGGCCGCGCTCGCCGCGGCCGGTCCGCTACCCGCCTTCGCCGCCGACGGTGCATCGGACGGCGACCCCGCACCGGTGAAGTCCACCGACGGCACGAAAGACAAGCTCGGCACCGCCGACGCCGAGCGCCTCGCCGAGGCCAGGGCCGAGGGCGAGAAGACCGTCACCCTGCTGGTGGCGACCAAGCCCGGCTCCACCGAGCAGGTCGCCAAGCAGCTCGACGGCGTCAAGGGCGGCTCCGTAGGGATGGCCTACGACAAGCTCGGCTATGTGCGCGCCACACTGCCGACGCCCAAGGCCGACGCCGCGATCAAGAAGGCGTCCAAGCTCTCCAGCGTCCACGCGATCGACCTGAGCGCCGAGATCGAGCTGGACGACCCGACGCCGGCCGCCGACGCCGCCAAGGGTGCCAAGAAGGCCGCGAAGGGCAGCTACCCCGCGCCCGGCAAGGACACCCCGGCGAAGAACCCGTACAACCCGTCCTTCGAGACCGGCGCGGTGGACTTCGTCAAGAAGAACCCGAAGGCCGACGGCCGCGGGATCACCATCGGCATCCTCGACTCCGGTGTCGACGTCAGCCACCCGGCGCTGCAGAAGACCACCACCGGCGAGCGCAAGATCGTCGACTGGGTCACCGCGACCGACCCGATCGTGGACCGCGACGGCACCTGGCGCCGGATGACCAACCCGGTCTCCGGACCCGAGTTCACCTTCGCCGACCGCACCTGGAAGGCCCCCGAGGGCGACTTCCAGGTCAACCTGTTCGCCGAGGCCGCCACCAAGGGTGGCGACATGAAGGGCGACCTCAACCGCGACGGTGACACCACCGACGTCTGGGGCGTCCTCTACGACCCGGCGAAGGGCACCGTCACCGTCGACCTCGACAACGACGGCGACTTCACCAACGACAAGCCGATGAAGCCCTACAAGGACGGCTTCCAGATCGGCTACTTCGGTGAGGACGACCCGGAGACCGACATCGCCGAGCGGATCCCGTTCGTCGTCGAGATCCGCAAGGACGTGCCGACCGACCCGTACGGCGGCGACTGGGTCGGCAAGAAGGCCGACTTCGTCAACATCGGCGTCATCGAGGGCTCGCACGGCACGCACGTCGCGGGCATCACCGCCGCCAACTCGCTGTTCGGCGGCAAGATGGACGGCGCCGCGCCCGGCGCCAAGCTGGTCTCCTCGCGCGCCTGCACCTGGTCCGGCGGCTGCACCAGCGCCGCGCTCACCGAGGGCATGATCGACCTCGTGGTGAACCGCGGTGTCGACATCGTCAACATGTCGATCGGCGGCCTGCCCGCGCTGAACGACGGCAACAACGCGCGCGCCGCGCTCTACACCCGGCTCATCGACGAGTACGGCGTCCAGCTGGTCATCTCCGCGGGCAACAGCGGCCCCGGCGCCAACACCATCGGCGACCCCTCGCTCGCCGACAAGGTGATCTCGGTGGGCGCCTCGGTCTCCAAGCAGACCTGGGCCGCCAACTACGGCTCGGCCGTCAAGCGCAAGTACGCGATGATGCCCTTCTCCTCGCGCGGTCCGCGTGAGGACGGCGGCTTCACGCCGACCATCACCGCGCCCGGCGCCTCGATCAACACCATCCAGACCTGGGCCGAGGGCCAGCCGGTCGCCGAGGCGGGCTACGACCTGCCGGCCGGCTACGGCATGCTGCAGGGCACCTCGATGTCCTCGCCGCAGGCCGCGGGCGCCAGCGCGCTGCTGCTCTCCGCCGCGAAGCAGAAGAACGTCGAGCTGGCCCCCGCCGAGCTGCGCACCGCGCTGACCAGCACCGCGACCCGGATCAGGGGCGCCCAGGCCTACGAGCAGGGCTCGGGCCTGATCAACATCGTCAAGGCCTGGAAGTCGATCAAGCGGGGCGCCACCGCCCACGAGTACGCGGTCAAGGCCCCGGTCGACACCGCGCTGTCCGACAACCTGAAGGAGCCGGGCTTCGGCACCGGCCTCTACGACCGCGAAGGCGGCCTCAAGGTCGGCAAGAGCAAGACGTACGACGTCACGATCACCCGTACCACCGGCCCGAAGAGCGCCGTGTGGCACAAGCTGTCGTTCAAGAACAACCACGACCGCGCCTTCAAGATCAAGGGCAAGCGCTTCATCCTGCTGCCGCGGGACAAGCCGGTCACCGTCAAGGTCACCGCCAAGGTCCGCAAGGCGGGTCTGAGCAGCGCGATCCTCGAGGTCAACGACCTGCGCACCAAGGGCGTCGACAAGCAGATCCTGACCACCGTGGTCGCCTCCGAGAAGCTGGCGAAGCCCTCGTACAGCTTCTCCACCTCGGGTACGGCGGTGCGCAACCTCACCACCTCGTACTTCGTGACGGTGCCGGAGGGCGCGAAGACCCTTGAGGTCGCCATGAGCGGTCTCAAGAAGGACAGCCAGACGCGGTTCATCTCGCTGCACCCGTACGGCGTGCCGATGGACTCCACGTCGACGATCCACTGCTACCCGAACTACGAGCACCCGACCAACACCTGCCGCCCCGACCTGCGCTCGTACGCGAACCCGCAGCCGGGTGTCTGGGAGATCGAGGTCGAGTCGCGCCGTACGTCGCCTCTGCTGAAGAACCCCTTCAAGCTGGACGTCTCGGTTCTCGGTGTGGAGTTCGACCCGGCCGAGCTGACCCTCGACGAGGCCAAGATCGGCACCCCGGCCGCGGTCGAGTGGAAGGGCACCAACGCCTTCGCCCCGATCGACGGCACGCTCAAGGGCGGCTCGCTCGGCTCCTCCGTCACGGAGCGTCCGAGCATCAAGGACGGCGCGTCGCAGGAGCGCAAGGTGACCATCGGTGAGGGTGTCGAGCTGTTCGACATCGCGATCGGCAAGGTCTCCGACGCGTCCGCCGACCTGGACCTGGCCGTGTACCTGGGCGACGAGCTGGTCGGCCAGTCCGCGGGCGGCGACTCCGAGGAGCGGGTCACCCTGACCGAGCCCGCCGCGGGCGAGTACACGATCGTCGTCGACGGTTACGCGGTTCCGGCCGGCGAGACCGACTACGACTACCTGGACGTGTACTACGCGGCCTCGCTCGGCGAGCTCAAGGTCGACGAGTCCGCGGCCGTGAAGCTGGCCAACGGCGAGTCCGCCCAGCTCCCGGCCGAGGTCGTGGTCGCGGGTGCCGCGCCCGAGGGCCGCCAGTTCGTCGGCGAGCTCCAGGTGCTGAACGCCCGCGGCACGGTCGCCGGGGTCGGCAGCGTCAAGATCGAGAAGGTCACCGAGTAAGGCGATCTGTCTCGGTTGATCCGGATATAAGGCGGGGCGGGTGTGCTATCTCACGGCACCCGCCCCGTTCCGCATCCCGGACAATGGATTGGACAACCGCATACCGGTCATACGCATGATGGAACGGGACTGCCCAGGTCCACAGGTACGAGTAAGGAGCCCACGTGAGGGTCGGAATCGTCGGAGCCACCGGTCAGGTCGGCACAGTCATGCGCGGCATCCTCGCCGAGCGGAAGTTCCCGGTCGACGAGCTGCGACTGTTCGCCTCGGCCCGGTCCGCGGGCAAGACCCTCGACTGGCAGGGCACGGACGTCACGATCGAGGACGCGGCCACCGCCGACTACTCGGGCCTGGACATCGTGCTCTTCTCGGCGGGCGGCGCCACCTCCAAGGCGCTGGCCGAGAAGGTCGCCTCGCAGGGCGCCGTCGTGATCGACAACTCCTCCGCGTGGCGTCGCCACCCCGAGGTGCCGCTGGTCGTCTCGGAGGTCAACCCGCACGCGGTGGCGAACCGCCCCAAGGGCATCATCGCCAATCCGAACTGCACCACGATGGCCGCCATGCCGGTGCTGAAGCCGCTGCACCTGGAGGCCGGTCTGACCTCCCTGGTCGTCGCGACCTACCAGGCCGTCTCCGGCTCCGGCCTGTCCGGCGTCCAGGAGCTCAGCGACCAGATCCAGAAGGTCGGCGAGGACGCGCCGAAGCTGACCCACGGCGGCGACGCCGTGGAGTTCCCGGCGCCCGACAACTACGTCGCGCCGATCGCGTACAACGTGCTGCCGCTGGCGGGCTCCATCGTCGACGACGGTCTGAACGAGACCGACGAGGAGCAGAAGCTCCGCCACGAGTCCCGCAAGATCCTGGAGATCGAGGACCTCAAGGTCTCCGGCACCTGCGTCCGGGTCCCGGTCTTCACCGGCCACTCCCTCCAGGTCAACGCCCGCTTCGAGCGGCCGCTGAGCCCCGAGCGGGCCACCGAGATCCTCTCCTCGGCCGAGGGCGTCGTGGTCACCGACGTACCGACCCCGCTGGTGGCGGCGGGCAAGGACGACTCCTTCGTGGGCCGTATCCGTAACGACGAGACGGTCGAGAACGGCCTCGCGTTCTTCATCTCGGACGACAACCTCCGCAAGGGCGCGGCGCTGAACGCCGTGCAGGTCGCGGAGCTGGTCGCGGCCGAACTCAAGGGCTGACCCAGCCAGTTCTGACCATGGGGCGGGTGCTCGTACGTTCTTCACGTACGAGCCCCCCCCCCGCCCCATGGCATTGTTCGAACATGACCTCGATAGCCAAGGGCGGCACCCTGCCGGTTCCCACCGAGACACTGCACGCCACCGTCAGTCGGCGGACCGGCCCCGGCCTGCCCGATGTGGATGTCTCGGCCCTGCTCCTGGACGCGTCCGGCAAGGTGCGCGGCGACGCGGACCTGGTCTTCTACAACCAGCGCGAGCACCCGTCCGGCGCGGTGCGGCACCTGGGCCGGTCCTACGGCGGTACGACGGTGACCGTGGACTCGCTCTGGCTCGACCTGGCCAGTGTGGAGCCCGACGTGCACCGGATCGTGGTCGCGGCGTCCACGGACGGGAGCGCCTTCGGGCAGCTGGCGGGCCTGGACATCACGGTGACCACGATGACGGGCGCGGCCGTCGCGCACTTCGCGATCGGGGACGCGACCACCGAGTCGGCCTTCGTGCTCGGTGAGTTCTACCGCGGGGGCGTGGGCTGGAACTTCCGGGCGGTGGGGCAGGGGTACGCGTCGGGGCTCGCCGGGATCGCCGCGGACTTCGGGATCGCGGTGGCCGACGAGGGATCCGCCGAGGGGCCGGCCGAGGCTCCGGCACCGGTGGCGCACCCGCACCCGCAGCCGCAGCCCGTACCCCCGGAGCCCGGTCCGCCCGCCGTCGTGTCCGGGCAGGACTTCACCCCGGACTTCACCCCGTACGAGCACGAGGGCAACCGCAACGAGACCGTCTCGGTACCCGGGCTGCCCCCTGGTCCGGTCATCCTGGAGGTGACCGAGCGGAAGCGGCACAGCTATCTGCGGGTGTTGGCCACCCCGGCAGACGGATACGGCGAAGTAACCGTGTGCCGGTCGACGGAGCGGCGCCTGCGCGGGCGCGTCATGGTGCATGTGCCCGACGAGGGACCGCTGCGGCTGCGGGTCGAGTCGGAGGACCGATGGCACCTGCGGGTGCTGCCGATGAGCGCGGCGAAGCGGTTCACCGACCGGGCCAGCGGCAGCGGTCCCGACGTGCTCTTCTACGACGGCCCGATGGCCGATCTCGACTACCGGCACGAGTGCGGCGAACACGAGTACGGCAACTTCATCGTCTGGGCCTCCTACGAGGGCGACACCCCGACCGGGGTGAGCAAGGGCACGCTGCTCGCCAACGGGACCGGCTCGGTCGAGGCCAGCGGCCCGCTCTCCGGTCCCTGTCTGCTCCAGCTGGACGCGGAGGGCTCCTGGTCGCTGGCCGCTCGCCCGGTGCCCGTCTCCGCTCCGGCCGATGGTGTGCTCGCCGAGTACCGGGGGCAGGGCCGCAATGACGAGACCATGGAGCTGACCAACCCCACCCCGGGCTCGGCCGTGATCATGGAGTACGCGTTCGGTGACATCGATCCGGGAGAGACGTACTACGGGGACGGGTACCCGGACGAGGAGACCTACCCCGAGGATGCCCACGGCAGCGAGCCGGAGTACTACGGCGTGCACGAGAGCGACGAGTACGGGATCGACCGGCCGCTGCTCCACTCCCACCAGGACGGCATGAACGGCCGGGTCCTGCTCTTCACCGACGGCGCGGCCACCACCCGCCTCCGCCTCACCGACATCCCCCGCTGGACGCTGCGGCTGCTCCCGCTGTCCGCCGCCCGCCCGCTGGACGGTCCGCTGACGGGCTCCGCGACCGAGGTGCTGGCCTACCGCGGCGAGCCCGCCGTGCTGAGACTCACCGGCAGCCGACAGGGCAATCCCGCGGCGTACGAGGTCGACAGCTGGCTGGAGGGCGCGTTCTCCGACACCGTGGTGCTTGAGGCCTTCGGGGCGCGGCCGGCCCACGGTCCGCTGCGGGCACTCCCCGGCCGGGTGACCTACGTCTGTGTGCACCACGACTCCCGACAGGGCTGGGAGCTGGGCCTCTCCGACGCCGTGGCCGCCCGCGCGTTCACGTCGGCCGTCACCGGGCACGGCGACGACGTGGTGCGCTTCACCGGGCCGCCGGGCCGGGCCAGGATCGAGTGCGCGGACAGGGAGGACCAGAAGACCCTGGAACTCTGGTCCCTGGACGAGCACTTCGCCCCCGACCGCAGACTGGCCACCGGCCACGGCCGCCTCGACCTGCCGACCGGTCCCCTCCAGGTGCGCGCGTCCGGTCGCTGGTCGATCACCTCGGACGGCTGAACCGGCCGGACCAGCCGGACCGGCCGAACCAGCCGACCGTGACGTCCGAATTGCGCCGGTGATCTGGGCCCGCCGCGGCCACTCTGGACGCATGACGACGACGACCTATCGCGCCCGGCCCATCGAGCCCGCGGCCCTGGGGCAGCTCCGCGACACCGACGACGCCGGGCACGCCTGCGTCCCGTACACCGACACCGAGGGCGGCGGGCTGCTGCGGTGCTGTCTGCGGCCGAGCACGGCCGGGGAGCGGATCGCGCTGGTGTCGTACGCGCCGCTGCGGCGGTGGGCGGCGGAGCGGTGGGCGAAGCCGGGGGCGTACGACGAGCAGGGGCCGGTGTTCATCCACGCCGAGGACTGCGGGGGTCCGGCGGACGGGGACGGGTATCCGTTCGCCCGGACCGGGGCGTTGCGGGTGCTGCGGCGGTACAACGCCGAGGGGCGCATCGTCGGGGGGCGGCTGCTGGAGCTCCCCGAGGACGCCGCGTCCGCGTTCGAGGCGGCGTTCGCCGAGGCTTTCGCGGACCGGGAGGTGGCCTTGGTCCACGTTCGAGCCGCGGAGTACGGCTGCCTCCACTTTGAGGTGCGGAGGCCGTAAGGGGTTTCTTCCCCAATCCCGCCCCTTCCCGTAACCGGGGCTCCGCCCCAGACCCCGTTTGTCCTCAGTCGCCGGACGGGCTGAATTTCAGCCCGTCCGGCGATTGAGGCCAGCGGCGCAGCCGCAAATGTCACAGTCGGGAAGGGGCGGGGTGGGGTGGGGAAAAGAACCGCATGGAAGGATGGCCGGAAACGTCACAAACCGAGGAGATGACCGCGTGCCCGGCACCAATCTGACCCGTGAAGAGGCGCAGCAGCGCGCGAAGCTGCTCACCGTGGACGCGTACGAGATCGACCTCGATCTGAGCGGCGCGCAACAGGGCGGCACCTACCGGTCCGTGACCACCGTGCGCTTCGACAGCGCGGAGGCCGGCGCCGAGACCTTCATCGACCTGGTCGCCCCGACGGTCCACGAGGTCGTGCTGAACGGCGACGCGCTGGACGCCTCCGCCGTCTTCGCGGACTCCCGGATCGCCCTGGCGAACCTGCTCCAGGGTCCCAACGAGCTGAAGGTCGTCGCGGACTGCGCGTACACCAACACCGGCGAGGGCCTGCACCGCTTCGTCGACCCGGTCGACGACCAGGCGTATCTCTACACCCAGTTCGAGGTGCCGGACGCCCGCCGCGTCTTCGCGTCCTTCGAGCAGCCGGACCTGAAGGCGACCTTCCAGTTCACCGTGAAGGCACCGTCCGGCTGGACGGTCATTTCGAACTCTCCGACGCCTGAGCCCAAGGACGACGTCTGGGTCTTCGAGCCGACGCCGCGGATCTCGTCGTACATCACGGCGCTGATCGTGGGCCCGTACCACTCGGTGCACAGCTCGTACGACAAGGACGGGCAGAGCGTGCCGCTGGGCATCTACTGCCGCCCCTCGCTCGCCGAGTTCCTGGACGCGGACGCGATCTTCGAGGTCACCCGGCAGGGCTTCGACTGGTTCCAGGAGAAGTTCGACTACGCGTACCCCTTCAAGAAGTACGACCAGCTCTTCGTGCCCGAGTTCAACGCGGGCGCCATGGAGAACGCGGGCGCGGTCACCATCCGCGACCAGTACGTCTTCCGCTCGAAGGTGACGGACGCGGCGTACGAGACGCGCGCCGAGACCATCCTGCACGAGCTGGCGCACATGTGGTTCGGCGACCTGGTCACCATGGAGTGGTGGAACGACCTGTGGCTGAACGAGTCGTTCGCGACGTACACCTCGATCGCCTGCCAGGCGTACGCGCCGGACTCGAAGTGGCCGCACTCCTGGACCACGTTCGCCAACTCCATGAAGACCTGGGCGTACCGGCAGGACCAGCTGCCCTCCACGCACCCGATCATGGCCGAGATCCGCGACCTCGACGACGTGCTGGTGAACTTCGACGGCATCACGTACGCCAAGGGGGCCTCGGTCCTCAAGCAGCTGGTGGCGTATGTCGGGATGGACGAGTTCTTCCGGGGTGTGCAGGCGTATTTCAAGGCGCACGCCTACGGCAACACCCAGCTGTCCGACCTGCTGGGCGCGCTGGAGGAGACCAGCGGCCGTGATCTGAAGACCTGGTCGAAGGCGTGGCTGCAGACCGCGGGCATCAACATCCTGCGCCCTGAGATCGAGACGGACGCGTCCGGTGTCGTGACCTCCTTTGCCGTACGGCAGGAGGCCCCGGCCCTGCCCGAGGGCGCCAAGGGTGAGCCGACACTGCGTCCGCACCGCATCGCGATCGGCCTGTACGACCTGGACGACGCGTCCGGCAAGCTGCTGCGCGGCGAGCGGATCGAGCTGGACGTGGACGGTGGCCTCACCCCCGTACCGCAGCTCGTCGGCAAGAAGCGGCCCGCGGTCGTGCTGCTCAACGACGACGACCTGTCGTACGCCAAGGTCCGCCTGGACGCCGAGTCGCTGCGGCAGGTGACCGCGCACCTGGGCGATTTCGAGGCGTCGCTGCCGCGCGCGCTGTGCTGGGCGTCGGCCTGGGACATGACCCGCGACGGCGAGCTGGCGACCCGCGACTACCTGTCACTGGTGCTCTCCGGCATCGGCAAGGAGTCGGACATCGGCGTGGTGCAGTCGCTGCACCGGCAGGTGAAGCTGGCCCTGGACCTGTACGCGGCGCCGGACTTCCGCGCCGAGGGCCTGACGCGCTGGACCGAGGCGGCGCTCGGACACCTGCGTACCGCCGAGCCGGGCAGTGACCACCAGCTGGCGTGGGCCCGCGCGTTCGCCGCCACAGCCCGTACGGAGTCCCAGCTGGACCTGCTGTCGGGGCTGCTGGACGGCACCGAGTCGATCGAGGGCCTGGCCGTGGACACCGAGCTGCGCTGGGCGTTCGTGCTGCGGCTCGCGGCGACCGGGCGGCTCGGCGAGAAGGACATCGCCGCCGAGTACGAGCGGGACCGCACCGCCGCGGGTGAGCGGCACGCGGCCACCGCGCGGGCCGCCCGGCCGACCCCCGAGGCGAAGGCGGAGGCCTGGGCCTCGGTCGTCGAGTCGGACCAACTGCCGAACGCCGTCCAGGAGGCGGTGATCGGCGGGTTCGTCCAGACCGACCAGCGCGAACTCCTCGCCCCGTACACGGAGAAGTTCTTCGCGGCGGTCAAGGGCGTGTGGGAGTCGCGCTCGCACGAGATGGCGCAGCAGATCGCGGTCGGGCTCTACCCCTCGCTCCAGGTCTCCCAGCACACGCTGGACGCCACGGGCACCTGGCTGGCCGCGGCCGAGCCGAACGCGGCGCTGCGGCGGCTGATCTCGGAGTCCCGCTCCGGTGTGGAGCGCGCGCTGCGGGCCCAGGCGGCCGACGCGGCCGCGTAGTTGGCCCTGCCTGGCACCGGTGGCGAGAGCCCCGGTGCCAGGCGCCAGCGGGCCTGCCGGGCAACGACCCGGTCAAGACGAGCCACTTACCGCACTTACCAGCTCAACACACACCCGACTCCCTGACGTTACTCCCAACGCGCTACGCTACGAAGCGGTCCGGTGATCTTCGGTACGTACAGGAGCTGCAGTGCAGAGGGTTCGCACGGGGACATCCCCAGGAAGTCCCAAGTCCCCCTTCCCGCTCTGGCTTCTGCCGCCCGCCACTGCCGCCGCCCTGACGGTGCTGGCCGCGGCCCTGATCGGCTCCGGCGCCAGGACCGCCATACTCCTCACGGGCGGCGCCGGTGTCCTCGCGCTCGCCGTCGCCTGTGGTGTCGCGTCCCGCCGTGGCCGTGAGATCGCCGGGCTCCAGGCCGCGGCCGCCGAGCGGGACGAGGCTCTGGCCCGCCAGGAGGCGGAGACCGTACGCCTCGCCGACGAGCTGCTGCCCGACGTCGTGGCGCGGCTGCGCAAGGGCGAGTTCCCCGAGGACGTACTCGACTCGCTGCGGGCCCCGGCCGCTCACCTCGCGGTGCTGCGCTCGGTGGTCGACGCGGTGACCGCCGAGGAGGACCTGCGCGACTCCGCGCAGCGCGCCTTCGTCAACATCGCCCGCCGCGTCCAGGCCATCGTGCACCAACAGGCCCAGGAGCTGCGGGAGATGGAGGACCGGCACGGACAGCGCCCGGACGTCTTCGGCGACCTGCTGCGGATCGACCACGGCACCGCGCTGATCGGCCGGCTCGCCGACTCCATCGCCGTGCTCGGTGGCGCCCGCCCGGGACGCCAGTGGTCGCGGGCGGTGCCGCTGTACTCGGTGCTGCGCGGGTCCATGTCGCGGATCATCGACTACCAGCGCGTCGAGCTGCACTCGGTCTCCGAGATCGCCGTCGTCGGCACTGCGGTCGAGCCGCTGATCCACGCGCTGGCCGAGCTGCTCGACAACGCGACCCGCTACTCGCCGCCGCAGACCAAGGTCCATCTGACCGCGGTGGACGTGCAGTCGGGCATCGCCATCGAGATCGAGGACGGCGGCGTCTCGATGAGCGAGGAGGCCCGCAAGCGGGCCGAGCGGATGCTGAAGCAGGCCCAGCAGGGCATCGACGTCAACGACCTGGGTGAGACCCCGCGGCTCGGCCTCGCCGTGGTCGGCCGCCTCGCGCAGGTGTACGGGTTCCAGGTGTCGCTGCGCCCGTCGGCGTACGGCGGCGTGCGGGCCGTGCTGGTCGTCCCGCAGGAGCTGATCACCACGGTGGCCGAGGCGACCGGTCTGGCGCACGGCATCGGCACCTCGTCGGGCCCGCGCACCACCGCCGCCGGGACACCGGCCCCGGCACCCCGTCCGGTGACCGGGCCCGCGCCGGTGGACGACGCCCCCGTGGTGACCGAGCGCACCGCGAACGGCCTGCCGCAGCGTCGCCGCAGGCCGACCGCCGTGGCCCCCGCCGTTCCGGCACCCGGTGCCCCGACGACCACCGCACCGGCCGACGCCGCGCCGCAGGCCGCCCCCGATCAGGAGTCCGCCGCACCGGTCCAGCCCGGCATGTGGCTGGCCGCGTTCCAGAGCGGGCTCTCCGGCGAGAACGCCCGGGCTGTGACCGACCCGGAGCAGACCACACAGGCCGGTCCGTCCGGCCAGGACCACGGCGCCGCACCGGCGTCGGCAAGCAAGGGGAACGAGCAGTGATTCAGCAGCAGGGCAACCTGGCCAATATGGACTGGATGCTCAAGGACCTGGCCGAGGGTGTACCGCAGACCCGACAGGTCGTCGTGCTCTCCGCCGACGGCCTGCGGATGGCCCAGTACGGGGCGGACACCGACTCCGCGGACCGGCTCGCCGCCGCCTGTGCGGGGCTGCAGAGCCTCGCGGGCGCGGTCGCGGCCGAACTCCCGCAGAGCGAGGGCCGGATGCGGCTCGTCGTCATCGAGATGGACGGCGGCTTCTTCTACCTGATGGCCGCGGGTGCGGGCGCGTACCTCGCCGTACTGGCCGACGAAGGCGTGGACGCGGGTCTGATGGGCCAGCGGATGCGGGACCTCGTACTGCGGATCGGAGAGCACCTGAGCAGCCCGCCGCGGCAGGACGGGCAGGCCGCCAGGTGACCCAGCCGGGCCCGGGCCAGCACTGGGACGAAGGCGGCCCGGAACGGCTCTATGTGATCACCGGTGGGCGCAGCGGCTCGTCCGCGCCCACCGCACTCGACCTGGTCACCCTGATCGTGGCCAGGTCGGGGCCCAAGCCCGGGATGCAGCCGGAGCAGGCGGCGATCGTACGGCTCTGCCAGCGTCCGCTGTCGGTGGCCGAGATCTCCGCGTATCTGGGGCTTCCGGTGAGCGTGGTGACCGTACTGCTCAGTGATCTGCTCGCCGACGGGCGGGTGACCTCGCGGCCGCCCGTGCCGCCCGCCAGACTTCCCGACATCGCGTTGATTGAGGCAGTGATCGATGGACTTCAGAAGCTCTGAGGCGGCCGCGGGGCCGCGGAGTGAGGATGTGCTGCCGGAGACGGCCACCGCCGCGGTCAAGGTGGTGATCGTCGGCGGTTTCGGAGTCGGCAAGACCACTCTGGTCGGCTCGGTCAGTGAGATCAGGCCGCTGACCACCGAGGAGACGATGACCCAGGCCGGGGTCGGCGTCGACGACACGGCGGGGGTGGAGCGCAAGTCCACCACCACCGTGGCCATGGACTTCGGCCGCATCAGCATCAACGAGGAGCTGGTGCTGTACCTGTTCGGCACTCCGGGCCAGGAGCGCTTCTGGTTCCTGTGGCGCGGCCTGTTCGAGGGCGCGCTCGGTGCGGTGGTCCTGGTCGACACCCGCAGGCTTGAGGTCAGCTTCGATGTGATCGGGCGTCTGGAGGAGCGCGGTGTGCCGTTCGTGGTCGCCGTCAACTCCTTCCCCAACGCCCCCGACCACCCCGTCGACGAGCTGCGCGGCGCGCTTGACCTGCCGGACTCGGTGCCGATCGTCGTCTGCGACGCCCGCTCGCGCGCTTCGAGCCGGGACGTCCTGATGACGCTGATGCGCTATCTGCAGTCCCTCGCCGTGACCACGGAGGCCTCGTGACCACCCCCGAATCCGCCCCGAACCCGGCCGCGGTGCCGCCGCCCGGCTGCCCGGCGCACGGCAAGAGCCCCGATGAGCTGCAGCGGCTGTACGGGCCCGCAGCGGAGGCCGATCCGCTGGCGCTGTACGAGTCGCTGCGGCAGCGGCACGGCCCGGTGGCGCCGGTGCTCCTGCACGGCGATCTGCCGGCCTGGGTGGTGCTCGGGTACCGGGAGAACCTGGAGGTGATGCGGTCGCCCGCGCGCTTCTCGCGTGACTCCCGGCTGTGGCGGATGTTCCAGGAGGGGAAGGTCGCCGAGGACTCCCCGCTGCGTCCGATGGTGGCGTGGCAGCCGATCTGCGTCTTCGCCGACGGCGAGGAGCACGCCCGGCTGCGCGGCGCGGTCACCGACAGCCTGGAGCGGCTCGACCGCCGCGGCATCCGCCGCTACACCGCCCGGTACACCAATCAGCTGATCGACGAGTTCGCCACCGCGGGTCAGGCCGATCTGATCACCGAGTTCGCCGAGCGGCTGCCGATGCTTGTCATGACCAAGCTGCTCGGGATGCCCGAGGAGTACGGTCCCCAACTGGTCAACGCCGCCCTGGACCTGATGAAGGGCAGCGAGACGGCGCTCGCCAGCAACGACCTGATCGTCGGCACGCTGCGGCAGCTGGTGGAGCGCAAGCACACCGCTCCCGGCCGCGACCTGCCGTCCTGGCTGATCGGCCATGGCTCGGACCTCACCGACGACGAGGTGCTCGAGCATCTGCGGCTGGTCCTCATCGCGGCGAACGAGACGACCGTCAACCTGATCGCGAACACCCTGCGGATGGTCCTCACCGACCAGCGCTTCCGCGCCAGCCTGTCCGGCGGCCATATGACACTGCCCGACGCCCTGGAGCAGGTGCTGTGGGACGCGCCTCCGCTGGCGGCGGTCCCGGGCCGCTGGGCCACCGGCGACATCGAGCTCGGCGGCCAGCTGATCAAGGCCGGAGACATGCTCCTGCTCGGTGTCGCGGCTGGCAACGTCGACCCGGAGATCCGCCCCGACCTGTCCACGCCCGTCCAGGGCAACCGGTCCCATCTGGCGTTCAGCCGGGGCCCGCACGAATGTCCCGGCCAGGACATCGGCCGGGCCATCGCGGACACCGGCATCGACACCCTG
The DNA here is from genome assembly GCF_046540415.1 of Streptomyces sp. E11-3. Lineage (NCBI taxonomy): Bacteria > Bacillati > Actinomycetota > Actinomycetes > Kitasatosporales > Streptomycetaceae > Streptomyces > Streptomyces sp. E11-3. The sequence goes on from NZ_JAZGRL010000002.1 coordinate 2,119,357, forward strand.
CTGATGCGGCTGCCGGACCTGCGACTGGCGGTGCCGGAAACGGGACTTCACTCGCGTGCCGCCTGGCTGTCCCGGCGTCTGGAGAGCCTCCCGGTGCGGTTCGCGCCCCCGCGCTCGAACACCCAGGAGACCGTCCTGCCGCCCCCCGCGGCCGCCAACAAGCAGCCCCTCCCGCCGGCTGCCCCGGCTCCGGCACCCGTGCCCACGGACGACCGGGCCTCCCGCGGGCCGTGGTGGCGCAGGCTCCTCAACCGACTTCGCTGACCTGCATCACACGCCCCTGTCCCCGTTCCGGGCGTGCTTCCCCCACCGGAAGGATCATCAGAAGCGGTGCCAGATCTCATAGTTCCGCCCACGTATGCCCCGATACCGTCGGCCATCCATCCGCGCCATGCGGCCATCGACGCCCAGACCGCGATCTGGGCAGAGGAGTTCGCCATCGGGTCCACCGAGCTGCGCGGCCGACTCGTCCAGCAGGACATCGGCACCTTCGCGGCCCGCATCCTGCCCGAGGGCCGCGAAGAGGTCGTCTCGCTGCTAGCGGACTTCGTGCTGTGGCTGTTCGGCGTCGACGACGGCTGGTGCGAGGAGTCCGCGCTCGGCCACCGTCCCGGCGAGCTCTCGGGCGATCTGCACCGGCTGCTGCGGGTCGCGCAGAACCCCGAGGCCCCGCTGCTGCTGGGCGACCCCCTCGCGGAGGGGCTGCGGGACCTGCGGCGGCGCATCGACCGGTACGGCACGGCAGGGCAGGCGGCACGCTGGGTGGACACGCTGCGGGAGTACTTCTTCAGTGTGGTGTGGGAGGCCTCGCACCGCGCGGACGGCAGCGTGCCGACGCTCGGCGACTACACCCTGATGCGCCTCTACGACGGCGCGACGACCGTGGTGCTGCCCATGCTCGAGATGGGGCACGGCTACGAACTTCACCCCAGCGAGCGTGACCACACCGCGGTCAGGGCCGCCACCGAGATGGCGTCGTTCATCATCACCTGGGACAACGACATCTTCTCGCACCACAAGGAGAGCCGTGGCCCGGGCTACTACCTGAACGCCATCCGGGTGCTGGAGCACGAGTACGCGCTCAGCCAGGACCAGGCGCTCACCGCGGCGATAGCCCAGCGAGACCGGGTGATGCGCCGGTTCCTGCGGCTGCGCGAGGAGTTGGACGCCCAGGCCAGTCCGCAGCTGCGCCAGTACCTGGTCAGCCTCGGCCACTTCATCCGCGGCTCCCAGGACTGGGGCATCACCTCGCTGCGCTACACCACCCCGGACGACCCCGCCAACCTGCCGTCGGTGTTCTCCGACACCGCCACGGACTACGGCGACGATCCGCTGGACATCCCCGCCATCTCCTGGTGGTGGGAACTCCCCTCCATCGGCGGCATCCCGCACGGATCGAGCCTACCCACCGCCGTCCCCACGGCGGCCGCGCTGCGGACCGCCTGAGAACGAGGAGCCAGGATGTCCGTAGAGCAGACCTCCGACCAGACGTCGGTCGATGTGGCGAGTGTGCCGAAGGTGCCGGGCGGCATGCCGCTGCTCGGCCACGCGTGGAAGCTGGGGCGCGAACCGCTGGGCTTCCTCAGGTCGTTGCGGCAGAGCGGTGATCTGGTGCGGATCAACCTGGGCACCATGCCGGTATACGTCGCCACCAGCGCCGCGCTGATCCACGAGGTCACAGTGACCCGGGCGCGCAGCTTCGAGAAAGGCAGGCTGTACGACCGGGTCCGGCCGCTGGTGGGCAACGGCCTGGCCACGGCCGGGGGTGAGGTGCACCGCAGGAACCGCCGACTGATCCAGCCGATGTTCCACAAGCAGCGCATCGCGGGCTACGCGGACATCATGAGCCGCCGTTCACTCGCGCTGGCCGAGTCCTGGACACCGGGCCAGCAGATCGCCGTGGACCAGGTCATGGGCGAGTTCGCCATCGAAACCCTCGCCGAGACGATGTTCTCCACGGACATCGGCCGTCCCGCAGTGGCGTCCGTACGGCAGAACCTGCCGGTCATCCTCAAGAACATGCTGATCCGGGCGGCATCCCCCAAGGCCCTGGACCGGCTGCCCATCGGCCCCAACCGCGCGTTCGACAACGCCACGGCCAGCATGCGCAAGGTCATCGACGAGGTGATCGCCAGCACCCGCAAGGCGGGCAAGACCGGCAGCCCCGACCTGCTTTCGGTGCTGCTCGAAGCGCGCGACGCGGACACCGGCGAGTCACTGACGGACGACGAGGTCCGCGACGAACTGGTGACCATCCTCTTCGCCGGAACGGAGACTACGGCCTCGACCCTGTCCTGGGCGTTCCACGAGCTGGCCCACCACCCCGAGGCCGAGCGGGAACTCCTCGCGGAGATCGACGAGGTGGTCGGCACCCGCCCGGTGACCATCGACGACGTGCCCAGACTGACCGCCGTGAAGCGCGTGCTCGACGAGGTGATCCGGCTGCACGGGGTGACACTGCTGATGCGGCGCACCACGGAGCCGGTGGAGATCGGCGGATTCCGCCTGCCCGAAGGCACCGAGGTGGCGTTCAGCCTGTACGCCGTACACCGCGACCCGAGCCTGTACACGGACCCCGACCGGTTCGACCCCGACCGGTGGCTGCCGGAGCGCAAGGCCGAGATCCCGCGCCAGGCCTTCGTGCCCTTCGGCAGCGGCAACCGTAAGTGCATCGGGGACACCTTCTCCTGGACGGAGGCCACTATCGCGCTGGCGACGATCCTCGCCCGCTGGCGGCTGCGCACGGTGCCAGGCCACACCACCCGCGAGGCGGCCTCGGCGATGGCCCACCCCGACCACGTACCGATGCAGGTACTGGCCAGGGAGGACACCGAAGCCCCCGCTACGTCGTAACCACACGGCCCCGGCGGTGGTTCAGGTGAGCGCCAGCCGGGCGCCCAGCCCGACGAACGCGCCCGCGAACACCCTGCGCATCCAGGTCAGTACCTTCGGCCGGGACAGGACCTGGTTGCGCATCGCGGCGGCGAACCGCCCGTACCCGACGAAGACCAGGAACGTCACCAGCATGAACACACCACTGAGCAGCAGCATCTGAGGGACGGCGGAGGACGCGCCCGTGTGCACGAACTGCGGCAGGAACGCGAAGAAGAACAGCGTGAGCTTCGGGTTGAGGATGTTCACCAGAACCCCGGAGAGGATCACCTTCCGCGCGGACCGGGGGGTGTCGTCCCGCTCCACGGTGAGCGCTCCCTTGTCCCGCAGGGTGCTGACCGCCATGTACACCAGGTAGGCCACGCCCAGGTACTTGAGGATCTGGAAGGCCAGCGCACTGGCGTGCAGCAGCGCCGCCAGGCCGGTGATCGCCGCGAGCATGTGCGGAATGATCCCGAGGGTGCAGCCGAAGGCGGCGACGACGGCGGCGCGGGTGCCGCGCGCGAGTCCGGCGGCCATCGTGTAGATGACGCCGGTGCCGGGCGTCACGACCACCACCAGCGTGGTCAGCAGGAACTCGACGCTCACTTATACCCCCCAACCGGGCCGCCGCAACGGCCCTGTGAACCAGCCGAACGGGCCGATGGGGCCCACGCGACCGGACCATACCCTCAACCCCGCCCGGGTTCCTCCTGGTTGGCGCCACCCCTGCCCCGCGCGACATCCCGCAGCGCACCCAGCACCCGGGCCACCGCGGGCCCCTCCTCGGCCCCGCGCCGCACCGCGGCCACCACATGGCGCCGGGGCCGGTCCCCGTCCAGGACCCGTACGACAACCCCCGACCGCCGCCCGGCGACCGCCATCCGCGGTACGAGCGCGACCCCCATCCCGGCCTCCACCATCGCCAGGATCGCCGTCCATCCGGCCGCGCTGTGCGCCTGTTCCGGCACGAACCCCGCGGCCTCGCACGCGGTCGTGGTGATCTCCGACCAGGGCCCGCTCCCCCCGAAGATCCACTGCTCTCCGGCAAGATCCGCGAGCCGCACCGCCCCTCCCCCGGCCAGCGGATGGTCCACCGGCAGCGCGACATCCAGCGGGTCGGCCAGCAGCGGCACCCGGCTGAACCTCGGGTCCCGCGCGGTGGGCGCGTGCGCGGCCAGCGACAACGCCAGGTCCACGGCGCCGCCGGCGAGGAGTTCGTACGCCTGGGCCGCCTCGGCCTCCCTGACCCGTACCTCCAGGGCGGGCGCGGCGTCCCGCAACTGCCGTACGGCCGGTACCACCAGGGCGGGCACCGCCGTGGAGAACGCCCCGACCCGCACCTCCCCGGCCTCACCCCGCGCATACCCGGCCAACTCGGCGTCGGCCCGCTCCAGCTGAGCGAACACGGCCTCCGCGTGCCGCAGCACCAGATGGGCCGCGTCGGTGAGCCGCACCCGCCTCCCCTGCGCTTCGAGAAGCGTGACACCAAGCTGCTTGGCGAGATTGCTCAACTGCTGCGAAACCGCCGACGGGGTCATGTGCAGCGCCTCGGCGGCGGCGGTCACGGTCCCCCGCTCGCTCAGCGCGCGCAGGATCTGGAGCTTCTTGATGTCCCACTCGGTCATGCGGCGCAACCTATCCCGCCGCGCGCGACCTCAGAGCCTCTGGACGCGCAGGCTCCGCGGGCCTCGTACCAGCAGTCCCGGCCGGTACGGGATGGCGTCGACGGCGTCGGCCAGCGCGAGCCCCGGCAGAGCGCCGAACAACATCGGCAGCGCGATGGTGGCCTCAAGCCGGGCCAGCCGGGCCCCCAGACAGACATGCGCCCCGTGCCCGAACGCCACATGCCCGGCGGCCCGCCCCGCACCAGCCAGATAGCGCGCGGGCCGGAAGACGTCCGGCTCGGCGAAGTGCTCGGGGTCCCGACTGGCCGCGGCCAGCACCACCAGCACCGACTCCCCGGCCGGAATGACCGCACCCGCGCCCAGATCCACCTCCTCGGTGGTACGCCGCCAGGTGGCGCCCTCCAGCGGACTGGCGTGCCGCAGCGTCTCCTCGACCACCGCGTCCCACCGCCGCGAGCCCTCCCGCCGTGCCGCGCCGAGCTCCTCCGGATGACTGATCAGCAGCAACGAAGCCGACGACAACAGATTCATCGTCGTCTCATAGCCCGCGAAGAGCAGCAGAAAAGCCAGCGCGAGCAGTTCACCGTCATCCAGCGAGCCCTCACGCTCCTCATGCACCAGCGCGCTGAAGAGGTCATCGCCGGGCGCCCGCCGCTTGTGGGCGATCAGCTCACTGAAGTACGTGTGCAGACTCCCCCATGCCTCCTCCACCTCACCGGGCGCCAGCGAGTCGGCGGGCGACCCGACCCGATAGGTCCACGTGCGCAGATCGGTCCGGTCGGCCTCAGGTATGCCAAGGAGCTCGGCGATGACGAGAACCGGCAACGGAAAGGCGAACGCGTCCACCAGATCGGCGACCCCGCCCCCCTCCAGCCGCGCCTGCACGTCCGCCACCAGGGGCCCGACAAGCTGCTCGATCCGCGGCCGCAACGCGTCGACCCGACGCGGCGTGAAGGCGCCGGTGACCAAGCGCCGCAGCCGGTTGTGGTCGGGAGCGTCGAGGTTGAGCATGTGCCGGGCCAGACATGCGCGGGCCCGCTCGGCCGCCGAGTCGGGCTTCGGCCGACCCGCACGCGGCGCCGGAACGTTGGAGAACCGCGGGTCGGACAGGACCGTACGCGCGGCCTGGTACCCGGTCACCAGCCAGGCGTGGGTCCCGTTGGCCAGCGGCGTGCGCACCGCGGGGCCCTGGGCGCGCAGCCGCGCGTAGTACGGATACGGGTCGCGGGCGAACCCGGCGTCGGCGGGATCCAGGAGAACAGGCACCCACCCATCCTCACCCACCCCCATCTCCCACACGCGACAGCCTTCGACCAGCCCCCGCGGCCCACTTCTGTGGGAATCCCACAGTCACGGGGCGGCGGAGACGACCGGGACAGACGCAACGGTCCGACACCCAAGCGACTAAAGCGACAGAAGTGATATTTACCAATCAGTCACTCCTAACAGGCATCTATCGGCTTGAACTACCGCTTACAAGACGCATGGCCACCTCCTACCTTGATGAAGCCCGATCGGCAGGACCGACACGTACGACCCGATCGGCTCACCAGACACCCGCGGTCTCAAGGAGGCTCCATGCCCCAGCTTCTGTCCAGCGGCCTGTACGTGGTCAGGAACGCGGCGTACGCGGACCGGGTCGCCGACCTGAGTGGCGGTCAGCCGGAACCCAACACCCCGATCATCGGGTGGAGTTACCACAAGGGTGAGAACCAGCAGTGGGAGCTCCAGCCGTCGCCCGGCGGCAGCAACACGTACGCCCTGCGCAGCAAGATCAGCTCCGGAGTCACCTACTTCGCCCTGAGCGACGTAAGGATCTTCCCGCCGCTGATCGCCGGCCAGCCGGACTACGTGATGTGGTCGATCGAGCCGGTCGGCGACGGGAAGTTCCGGCTGCACTTCCCGTACGTCAACGGGGTGGCCACGCTCAGGAGCGAGAAGGAAGGCACCCAGCTCACCCTTGACCCGTGGGAGGGCGAGCCCCACCAGATGTGGCGCATCGAGGCCGTCTGACGAACGGCACCGCACCGACTGACCAGGGTCCGTCGCCCATGGCGGCGGCCTTGGTCAGCCGCGTCGCACCGCCGCCGACGGCCGGGTCCGCAGCCAGTACGAGCGGGCGGCGACGAGCAGCGCGGCACCGTACACGGCGAAGCCGCCGAGCCCGATCCAGCTCACGAGCAGGGCGTCCGCCGGGGACGGGAAGTCACCGGCCGGGATGTCCACCAGCCCGGCCGTGCCGAGTGCCGCGTAACTGACGCCGACCGCCCCGTACGGCGCGAGCGTGGCGGCGCCGATCAGCGCCGGGGTGAGCGGGAGCCAGCGGGGCACTCTTCTGCCGTGCAGGACGAGGGTCCAGCGGGGGAAGACCTGCCCCCAGGGCCGGACCAGACCGAAGAGCAGGAACACTCCGAGCGCGGCGAGCAGCGCGGTCGGGTCGAGACCCCAGGACTCCAGGGTGAGCCAGAGTTCGGTGGCGCCGTTGTGTTCGGAGATCGCGCGCATCTGCTCGCCGCTCAGCCCGGCGAAGGTGCCGCCGAGGGCCCAGACGGTCTTCATCGCCGCGTACGGGAGGAACGCGGCGGCTCCGGCGTAGGCGGTGAGGCGTACCCGGCGGGGAGCCGGGACCGGGTCCGACCCGACCGTCGCGTCGGGTGCGTCGCCGATGGGCCGGTCTGACCGGGCGATTGCCGCGAGCAGGACGGCACCCAGCGCGCCGAGTACGTGGTTCGTCGCGGCGACGACGCTGTCCACTTCCTGGCCGAAGACCAGGGTGATCACGTCCATCAGCAGCGCGAACGCGCAGACCGCGGACAGCGCGCAGGCCACCCAGAGCAGAGCTCGCAGCGCGGGCCGGGGACCGGACCGGGCCACGGCGAGCGTCGCGCCCGCCGCCATCGCGGCCACCGCCACGAGCAGCCAGGCCGCCCCGGCCGGTATCGGGTCATCACCCTGGTAGAAGAGCGGCGTACCGGTCAGCGCGCAGGCGAGGCCGAACCCGCCGAAGGTCACAGCCCAGCAGAGCGTCGCGGGCACCAGCCAGCGCGGCCGCCGCTGCCAGGGCGCGCTCACCGTCGTGGTTGTACGTTCGACATCCGTCATGCCTTGAACGTCGCATCGGGCCAGGCGAGTTGGCGTCGCCTGCCGGAATGATCCGCCTCCCCCGGCTGGGTGAGCCCGGCCCTCCCGCGGTATGTCAGTGGGCGCGGGACGAGCCCAGGATCACGCCGCCCAGGATCAGGGCCATGCAGGCGAGCTGCAGCACGCCGACCGACTCGCCGAGGATGACGAAGGACAGGCCCGCGACGCAGACCGGCTGCAGGTAGTAGACGGCCCCGGCGCGGGCCGCGCCGACCAGCGCGATCGCCTTGTTCCAGGCGAAGAAGGCGACGGCGGACGAGGCGACGCCGACGTACAGCAGCGGCCCGACCGTGCCCGTGGTGACCTCGAAGCCGCCCTCCAGGGCGAGGCTCGCGCCGTAGAAGGGGGCCAGCATCAGCGCGCCGAGGGCGAACGTGGTGAACAGGAAGGCCAGCCCGCCGATGCCCGCGGGCTTACGGCGCAGCAGCGCGCTGTACGAGCCGAAGGACAGCGCCGCGGCGAGCATCCACAGATCCCCCGTGGTGAAGTCCATCGCCAGCGAGCCCTTGCTGACCAGCAGCAGCACCCCCGCGCAGGCGATCAGCATGCCGAGAGTGCGGCGGGCGCCGAGCCGCGTGCCGCCGAGGCGTTCGTACAGGGCCATCAAGACCGGCGAAGCGGCCATGATCATGGCCATGTTTCCGGCCGATGTGGAGATTCCGGCCTGGTTGACCAGGGTGTTGTACGTGGTGACGCCGAGGAACGAGGCGACGAGAACGTACTTGAGGTGGCGCCGGAGCACGTCCCGCTGCCGCCAGGCCTCGCGGGCCGCGAAGGGGGCGACGGCGATCAGCGCGATGATCCAGCGCCAGAAGGCGTGTTGGACGGGCGGGACGGTCTCGGCGAGGGCGCGGGATGTGACGAAGCTGCCGGACCAGACGACTGTGGCGACCGCCGCGAGGACGAGCCCGAGGCCGGAGACCTGCTGGACCCTGGCCGTCCTCTTCGGCTGCGTGCTCGCGGTCGGTTCGTGCGTACGGGTGCGGTCCAGGATCGCCACTGCGTATCTCCTGCTCTCTCCCCTGTCGGGGTGCGCTGTTCGGTTGACGTGAGCTACCGTCCCAGCTTCTCCTTCGTTAGGTCCATCGAAAACTTCTGACCGTTCTTTTCAGGTGAGCTAAACGATTCCGGTCGCGGTCGCCGCCCCGCCACCACCTGCCCCACCAGCGCCGCACTCAGCGCGATCACCATGCCGACCACCTGCACCGGCGTCAGCGACTCGCCCAGCGCCGCCCACCCGATCACGGCCGCCGTCAGCGGGGAGAGCGGCCCGAGGAAGGTGACCTGCGTCGCGGTCAGCTGCCCGATGCCGCGGAACCACAGCCAGTACCCGACGGCGGTGTTGGCCGCGGCGAGGTAGACGTAACCAGCGAGGTTGCGGCCGTCGAGCACGGGCGGCGCCCCCTCGAAGAGGAAGGCGATCGGCGCGATCAGCAGCCCGCCCGCGGTCAGCTGCCAGCCGGTCATGACCAGCGCACCGACGCCATCCGGGCGCCCCCACCGCTTGGTGAGTACGGTTCCGGCCGACATCGAGCCGCTGGAAGCGAGCGCCGCGGCGATGCCCACGGCGTCCAGCGTGGCGGTGGCCTGCAGGACGACCAGGCTCACCCCGAGGGCCGCGGCGACCCCGGTGAGCAGTGTGCGCAGGCTGGGCCGCTCACCGAGCAGCAGCATCGCGAGCCCGGCCACGAAGAGCGGCCCCATGGAGCCGAAGACGGCGGCCGTACCACCGGGCAGCCGATAGGCGGCAAGGAAGAGCAGCGGAAAGAACGCGCCGATGTTCAGCGCACCGAGCACGGCCGACCGCCACCACCAGGCGCCGCGCGGCAGTACGCGGGTGAGGGCGAGGAGCGCGAGCCCCGCGGGCAGGGCGCGCATCATCCCGGTGAACAGTGGCCGGTCGGGTGGCAGGAACTCGGTGGTGACGGCGTAGGTGGAGCCCCACGAGATGGGGGCGAGGGCGGTGAGGGCGATCGTCGCGGCACGCTTCATGGGCAGCACCTTAGCGCTAAATTGCTTACTCGCAAGCTACTTTTTACTAAGCAACTTTCTTGCGCCCTACTGACTGTGTGCGGATACTCGTGCCATGAGCGCCCTGCGTACGAAGACGACGCCCCCCGACCCCGTCGACGCGATCATCGCCCAGTGGGCGTCCGTCAGGCCCGACCTCGACACCAAGGCGATGGAGGTCCTGGGCCGCGTCTACCGGATCGCCAGCGCGGTGGGCGCGCGCATGGACCAGGCGTACGCCCGCTTCGGCATCTCCCGTGGCGAGTTCGACGTCCTGGCGACACTGCGCCGCTCCGACAAGCCGTACACGCTCTCGCCGCGCCAGCTGTCCGCGACGCTGATGCTCACGACGGGCGGGATGACCGGGCGGCTCGACAAGCTGGAGCGGGCCGGGCTGCTCCGCCGCTCCCCCGACCCGCACGACCGGCGCGGTCTCCAGGTCACCCTGACCGATGACGGGCTGCGGCTGATCGACGAGGCGGTGGAGGTCGGACTCGCGGTCCAGCGGGAGACGCTGTCCGCCCTGGACGAGAAGCAGGCCGAGCAGCTCTCGGGCCTGCTGCGCACGCTGCTCGACGGGGCGACGCGGAGCTGAACGGGCAGGCCGGGCAGGCCGTAAACACGCCGAGGGCGCCCCTCGCTCAGGAGGGGCGCCCTCGGCGCAACAGATAAGGGGTGCGGGCCGTCAGGCCTGCTTCTGCGGCTTCTTCACCCGGTCCTTGGACTTGTCGCCGACCATCACCAGGCCCGCGATCAGCAGGAAGAGTGCGATCGGCGCGGCGACGTACAGGCCGAGCGTGTCCAGCACGCTCAGCTTGGGAGCCGGGTCGTCGCCGTCGTCGGGCGTGAGCGCGAGCGCGGGGGACGACATGAGCAGCATCATCAGCGTCGTACCGGCTGCTACGGCGCCGGCGCGCAGGGCATTCTTCTTGTCCACGGTGCCAACGTAGCGAATGCGTGAACAAGCCGCGCGCCCGGGGTGCCGTTAGGGGACGGGACCGGGCGCCCACTCACCCCGCAGCTCCGCCAGCAGCCCGTGCAGCCGCGCCGACGCGGCGAGCTCCTCAAGGGTGACCGGGCGCCCGGTGGCGTCGGCGATGGGCAGCCGCCAGTTCGGGTACTCGCGCCAGGTGCCGGGGACGTTCTGCGGGCGGCGGTCGCCGACCGCGTCCGGCAGCCAGACCCCGACCATCCGGGCCGGGGTGCGCACCAGGAAGCGGTAGACCGCCCGGATCTCCTCCTCCTCGCCGACCTCACCCCCGGACAGCAGCCCGAGCCGGGCCAGCAACCCCAGCCACTCCCCCACTTCCGCCGCGCTCTCCGACTCGGCCACCGCCAAAGGCCCGGCCAGCAGCCCCAGCCGCTGGTGGAGCCGGATGTGCTCACCGCTCAACCGGGCCGCGGTGGGCGGCAGATCGTGGGTGGTGACGGTGGCCAGGCAGTCGGCCCGCCAGTCCTCGGGGGGCAGCGGCAGCCCCGTACCGTCCCAGTCGCGCTCGAACCACAGCACCGACGTGCCGAGTATCCCCCTGGCGGCCAGGGCCTCGCGGACACCCGGCTCCACGGTGCCGAGATCCTCGCCGATAACGACGGCCGAGGCGCGGTGCGCCTCCAGAGCGAGGACCGCGAGCATAGCGTCGGCGTCGTAGTGGACGTAGGTGCCGTCGGTCGGCGGGCGGCCGGCGGGCACCCACCAGAGCCGGAACAGGCCCATCACATGGTCGATGCGCAGGGCACCGGCGTGCCGGAGCAGTCCGCGCAGCAGGTCGCGGAAGGGCGCGTAGCCGGATGCGGCGAGCGCGTCCGGGCGCCAGGGTGGCAGCCCCCAGTCCTGGCCGCCCGCGCTGAACGCGTCGGGCGGTGCGCCCACCGACATCCCCGCGGCGAAGAACTCCCGCTGCGCCCAGGCGTCGGCCCCGCCGGGATGCACCCCGACGGCCAGGTCGTGTACGAGCCCGATTTCCATCCCGGCGTCGAGCGCGGCCCGTTGGGCGGCGGCGAGCTGGGCGTCGACCAGCCAGCCGAGCCAGCAGTGGAAGTCGATCCGCTCCATGAGCTCGCCCCGCGCGCGGGCGGTGCCCGGCGACTTCGGGTCGCGCAGCGCCTGCGGCCAGGCGGGCCAGTCGGGGCCGTACCGCTCGGCGAACGCGCACCAGGTGGCGTGGGCCTCCAGGGCCTCGCCCTGCTCGGCGAGGAAGTCGCAGTAAGCGGCGCGCCGTCCCGGACTCAGCGGGACCTCGCGTACCAGCTCCAGGGCGCGCGACTTGAGCGCCCACACCGCGTCCCGGTCGATCAACGCACCCTCGCGCAGCACGGCTTGGCGCAGCTCGGCGGCCCGCGCGAGCAGCCCGTCGGCCTCCTCGCGGGCTTCGGGGGCGAGATAGGCGTACTCGGGGATGTCCTCGATGCGCAGATGTACGGGGTCGGGGAAGCGCCGCGACGAGGGGCGGTACGGGGACGGGTCGGTCGACTCGCCCGGCCGCCCCGGCACGCTCGCGTGCAACGGGTTGACCTGCACGAACCCGGTGCCGAGCGCCCGCCCTGACCAGGCGGCGAGATCGGCGAGGTCCCCGAGGTCGCCCATGCCCCAGGAGCGCTGCGACAGCAACGAGTACACCTGCACGAGCAGCCCGTACGCACGCCCCTGGGGTGCGGGCACCCGCCCGGGCGCGACGACCAGACACACCCGCGCGCTCCGCCCGTCGGGCGCATCGGCCTCCACCTCGTGCACCCCTAAGGGCACCCGCGGCCAGCCCGCATCGCCATCGTCACGGTCACCGTCACCGTCACCGTCACCGGACGCCCAGGCCAGCACGTCCCCCTGCTCGGTACGCACCCGCAGTCGCGTCCCCGTCGGCAACCCGGCGATGTCCGGCAGCGAGCCGAGCGGCACCGACGCGGACGCCGAGACGGGCTCCACGGCGTCATCCCACGCCACCAGCGTCGGCGGCAGCAGTCGCTCGCGGAGTTCCGCGTCCCGCGTGGTCAGCGCGGCGCGTACCGCCGTGGGTGTGCTCGCGTCCACGCCCAGCGCGGCGAGCGCGGCCACGACCGCGTCGGGTGAGGCCCGTACCGTGCGGTCAGGGGACGGGGAGTAGGACGTCGCCACGCCGTGCCTGGCGGCCAGCAGGTCAAGGGGCTCCGGTAAGTCACGGGGCTCCCGCGGGGTGGGGGGCGTCATGGGCGCGGGCGGGGTGGGGGGCGTCATGGGCGCGGGGACACACGACAGCGGCGCGGGCGGCGGCGCGGCATCTAGTACGCCGAGGGGTCCAGGCCGGATGCGGTGCCGGTGGCGGTGGGCTCGCTGGTGAGTGGCGCGGCGTCGGCCAGCGGCGGCTCACTGGTGAGGGGGGCGGCGTCGGCGAGCGGCGGCTCGCTGGTCAGTGGGGGCTCCAGGCAGCCGCAGGAGCAGGAGCCGAGCAGTCCGGAGTCGGGGTCGGAGACGAGCGACAGGTCGGGCAGGTCACGCGTCTCCGGGCGTTTGGAGATCGCGTCGAGCAGAAGGTAAGCGGCTGCGGCCACGGAGGGCCTCCTTGAGTGGGTGGTGGCAGGGTCCATGCGAGCCCTTACCCACTGGATCGCCCAGCATTCGGACAGTGTGGCACTGCTCACATCCCGCCCGGCGCACAGGAGTTACCTCCGGGCCACACGAATCCACCCGCACCACCCATGAGTAACCCGGACACAACGGTCACCCACATTGACACTCCGACCACCTCGGTGGTGGGCTCTGGTCGACCCTGACCCCCACGACGGGGTCTGACGCAGAAGGGCAGGGAAGCCGTGCAGCTCCGGCGCAGAAGGGGGGCCGCGGCCCTCGCGGCCGCCGTCATCAGCGGCGTGCTCGGCAGCGCCCCCGGCGCGCTCGCGGCCCCGTCGAACCCATCGGAGCCGGTGCCCCCGACGGCCGATGCGACGGACCGGAAAAGCACCGGAAACCTCCCCGCGGTGTGGCCGAAACCACAGTCGATCCAGGCGTCGGGAAGTGCGCTCCCGATCGGCGACGAGGTGATCCTGCTCGCCGACGACGGCGCCGACCCGTACGCGATCGACACGCTCCGTACGCTCCTGCGCACCGCTGGTGCCCGCACGATCACCGAGCTGTCCGACGCGGACCCCCTGCCCGCCCGCGGCCTGGTGGTGCGCGCGGGCGACGAGCGGACCGGCCAGGCGACCCACCCCATCGCGGGCGGCCCCACGCGCCACCGGGGCTCCGGAGCCGACCGCGCCCTGCGCGCGCTCAAGGCCCCGGAGCAGGCGGATCTGCCGTCCGGTGGCTACCGCATCGCCACGGGCAAGGTCGCAGGCCGTGACACGGTCGTGCTCGCCGGTGTCGGTGCGGACGGGCTGTTCCACGCCGTACAGAGCCTGCGCCAGCTGATCAGCGGCTCGGCCGTGCCGGGCGTCAGGATCCGCGACTGGCCCACCGCCGCCGTACGCGGCATGACCGAGGGCTTCTACGGCACCCCCTGGACCCGCGAACAGCGCCTCGCCCAGCTCGACTTCATGGGACGGACGAAGCAGAACCGCTATCTGTACGCCCCTGGCGACGACCCGTACCGCCAGGCCCGCTGGCGTGAGCCCTACCCGGCCGCGCAGCGCGCCGAGTTCCGGGCGCTGGCCGAGCGCGCGCGGGAGAACCACGTCACGCTCGCCTGGGCCGTGGCGCCCGGACAGGCCATGTGCCTGTCGTCCGACGACGACGTCAAGGCGCTGAACCGCAAGCTCGACGCGATGTGGGCGCTGGGCGTACGGGCCTTCCAACTCCAGTTCCAGGACGTCTCGTACAGCGAGTGGCACTGCCGCGCCGACCGCGACACCTTCGGCTCGGGCCCGGACGCGGCCGCCGCGGCCCAGGCCAGGGTCGCGGGCGCGGTGGCAGACCACCTGGCGGAGCGCTACGGCGACGCGGCGGCGCTGTCGCTGCTGCCGACCGAGCACTACCAGGAGGGCTCGACCGCGTACCGCAGGGCGCTGGCCCGGAAGCTGGACGGTGGGGTGCAGGTCGCCTGGACGGGGGTCGGCGTGGTGCCGAAGACCATCACGGGCCGCGAACTGGCCGGTGCCCGCGAGGCGTTCGGGCATCCGCTGGTCACCATGGACAACTACTCGGTCAACGACTACGCCCAGGACCGTATCTTCCTCGGCCCCTACCTGGGCCGGGAGCCGGCCGTGGCCGCGGGTTCGGTGGCGCTGCTCTCCAACGCGATGGAGCAGGCGGCGGCCTCGCGTATCCCGCTGTTCACGGCCGCCGACTACGCCTGGAACCCCAAGCAGTACCGCCCGCAGGAGTCCTGGCGGGCGGCCATCGACGACTTGGCCGCCACGACGGCGTCCGAAGCCGCCAAGACGCCTGACACCGACAGGTCTGACACCAAGACGCCTGACACCAGAACGACTGACGCCAAGGCGACCCGCGAGGCCGTCCACGCCCTGGCGGGCAACACCGCGTCCTCCGTACTCGGCAGCCAGGAGTCGGCGTATCTGCGCCCGCTGATGGAGGACTTCTTCACCGCCCGCGGCAGCACGGACAAGAAGCGCGTCGACGCCGCCGCCAAGAAGCTGCGCGACGCCTTCACCGTCCTGCGGGAGTCCCCGCAGCGCCTCGAAGGCACCCCGCTCGGCGCCGAAGTCGGGCCCTGGCTTGAGCAGTTGTCGTGGTACGGCACCGCGGGTGAGTACGCCGTGGACCTGCTGCACGCCCAGTCCCGTGGCGACGGCGCCGCGGCCTGGACCGCCGAGCGCAGACTCAAGGCGGCCCGCGACGTGGCCAAGTCCGGCCGGGCCACGGTCGGCAAGGGCGTCCTTGACCCGTTCCTGGACCGGGTCCAGAAGGAGTCCGCGACCTGGACGGGTGCGAGCCGCCAGCCCGCGAAGCCCGAGCGGGACGACTCCTCGCACACCGTACGCATCCCCCGCCCGCGCCCCCTGGACGCGGTCGTCGCGATGACCGAGCCCGGAGCCGCGGGCTCCATCGAGGCGCACGTACCCGGCGAGGGCTGGCGCAGGCTCGGTGAACTCGCCCCGAGCGGCTGGACGGAGACCGCGGCCCGCGACCTGCGCGCCGACGCGGTACGCGTCACCTGGCAGGGTGAGCCGGGCAAGGTCGAGCGCCTGGTGCCCTGGTTCGCGGACACCCCCGACGCCGAATTCCGCCTGCCCCGCACCGAGACCGACGCCGAGATCGGCGGCGGCCCGCGGCGGGTGACGGCCAAGCTCACCTCGCAGCGCCGCGGCGAGGCGGACGGCAAACTGACCGCGAAGCCCCCGAAGGGCATCAAGGTGCGCACCCCCAAGGAGTCGGTGCTGCCACGCGGCACGGAGGTCGCCGTCCCGGTGGAGGTCACCGTCCCCAAGGACACCCCGGCAGGCGAGTACCAGGTCCCCCTCACCTTCGGCGACCAGACCCACACCCTGACCGTACGGGCCTTCCCGCGCGCCTCGGGCCCCGACCTGGCCCGCGGCGCACGGGCCGCGTCCTCGGCCGACGAGACCGAGGACTTCCCCGCGTCCGCGGCCAACGACGGCGACCCCACGACCCGTTGGTCGTCCCCCGCCGAAGACAACTCCTGGTGGCAACTGGAACTCACCGAGCCGGTACGCCTGGGCCAGGTGACCCTGCACTGGCAGGACGCCTACGCGAAGGCGTACCGCGTCCAGGTGTCCCCGGACGGCAAGACCTGGCGCACCGCGGCGACGGTCAGAGACGGCAGGGGCGGCCGCGAGACGGTCCGCATGGACGCACCCGACGCCCGCTACGTCCGGGTCCAGGGCGACCGGCGCGCCACGGAGTACGGCTATTCGCTGTGGTCGGTGGAGGCGTACGCGGTGCAGGCCGAGGAACCGAAGCCGAAGGACCGGTAACCGGAACATGCCGTCCCACTTCCAGCTTCTCCCCCACCCCACTATTCACTCAGTACATGTACGTAGTGCATAGTGATCTTCATGAGCACTCGACACGTCCTCCTCGGACTGCTCGCCACCGACCCCGGCCACGGCTACGACCTCAAGCGACGGCACGACGACCGCTTCCCGCAGGGCCGTCCCCTCGCGTACGGGCAGGTCTACACGACCCTGCAGCGCCTGGTGCGCGACGGGCTCGCCGAGGTCGACGGGACCGAAGCCGACGGTGGCCCGGAGCGTACGAGCTACCGCGCCACCGCCGAGGGCGAGCGTGAACTCGCCGACTGGCTGGGGCAGGTCGCCCCGCCCGCGCCCTTCGTGACCAACGAGATCTTCGCCAAGGTCGTGGTCGCGATCCTCACCACCTCCGCCGACCCGGAGGCGTACCTCCGCGACCAGCGCGCCGCCCACAAGGCGCGGATGCGCGAGCTGACCGCGGTCAAGGCGTCCCCGGGCGCGGACCTGGCCACGGTCCTGTCGGCCGACTACGCACTCCACCACCTCGACGCCGACCTGCGCTGGATGAACACCACCGCGGGACGGCTCACCGCTCTCACCCAGGAGATCACCAGATGAGTACGCAGCAGGGGGCGCCCCTGATCACGGCGCGCGACCTCACCAAGTCCTACGGCAGGACCGGCGCGCTGCGCGGCGCGTCGGTCGAGCTGGGCGCGGGTGAGATCCTCGCCGTCACGGGCGCCAGCGGCAGCGGCAAGTCGACGCTGCTGCACTGCATGGCGGGGATCGTCGCGCCGGACGAGGGTGCGGTCGCGTACGGGCGGCGCAGGGTGGACCAGCTGTCGGAGTCGGACCGTACGCTGCTGCGCCGAACCGACTTCGGGGTGGTCTTCCAGTTCGGGCAGCTGATCCCGGAGTTGACGGCGCTCGACAACGTGGCGCTGCCGCTGCTGCTGGCCGGGACCGCGCGGGGTGAGGCCCGCGAGCGGGCCGACGCGTGGCTGGAGCGCTTCGGGGTGCGCGGCCAGGCCGAGCTCAGGTCCGGTGAGATGAGCGGCGGACAGGCGCAGCGGGTCGCGCTGGCCCGGGCGTTGGTGACCGAGCCGAAGGCCGTGTTCGCGGACGAGCCGACCGGCGCGCTCGACTCGCTCGCCGGTGAGCAGGTGATGACCGCCCTGGTGCACACCGCGCGCGAGGCCGGTACGGCGGTGCTCCTGGTCACCCACGACGCGCAGACCGCGGCCTATGCGGACCGCGAGGTCGAACTGCGGGACGGCATCGTGGTCGAGTCGCCGCAGGTGGCCGCGCGCGCCGCAGTGGAGGCGAGCCATGAGGGCTGACGCCACACTCGCCTGGGCCCTGCTGCGCGGCTCGGACCGCCGCGAGTGGTGGCGCATCTCGCTCACCGCGTTCGGGGCGCTGCTCGCCACCGGTCTCGCGCTTTCGGCGGTCACCGTCGCCTCGGTCACCGGCCATACCAAGGTCCCGTACGGCAACGGCCTGCTGGACGGACCGGCCACCCGGGCGGGCGTGGTCGTCGCGCTGCTCGGCCTGCTCATCCCGGTACTCGGCTTCCTCGGCCAGTGCGCCCGGATCGGTGCCGTCCACCGCGACCGGCGCCTGGCCGGGCTGCGGCTCGCCGGGGCGACCCCGGCCCAGGTGCGGCGGATCGCCGCGCTGGAGTCCGGTCTCGCCTGCCTGGCGGGCACGGTGCTCGCCCTGTGCGGTTTCCTGGTGCTCCTGCTGGCGGCCACCCACACCGCACGCCCACCCCTGGTCTGGCTCGGCTACGCCCTCGTCGTACTCGCCGTACCGGTCCTGGCCGTGCTGGTGAGCCTGCTGGCGCTGCGCCGGATCGTCGCCTCGCCGCTCGGCCCGGTGCGCCGGGTCCGCCCCGAGCGCAGCCGTACCGGAGCCGCCTTCACGGCGACCGGAATGCTGGCGATCGGCGGCACGGTGGCGATCCTCCTGGTCAGCCAGCGCCCGTCGGCCGCGCTCTTCCCCATCGTGTTCCTCGGGGCCCTCGCGCTGTCCGGACTGGCCGCGGTGAGCATCGCGGGCGCCAGCGCCAAGTTCCTCGGCAACCGCCTCGCCGACTCCTCGAACCCCGCGGTGCTGATCGCGGCGGGCCGCCTGCGCCACGACCCCTGGGCGGCCTCGCGCACCCACGCCGCCGTGCTCCTGATGACGGTGGCCTCGGTCGGCTTCATGGGCCTGTGGCAACTGACCCGCGCCGAGCTCGCGGCCGGTGCGAGCTGGGCCTCGAACGCCGACTTCTACCTCGGCGGCTACCACCTCACCGGCCTCGGCATCCTCCTCGGCCTCGTCATCAGCCTCGGCGCCCTGGCCGTCGGCACCGCCGAGTCACTCGCCACCCGCCGCCGGGCGCTGGCCGCCCAGGCCGCCGCCGGTGTGCCCCAGTCCGTACTGCGCCATGCCGTACTCCTGGAGTCCGCGCTCCCGCTGGCGCCCGCGGTCCTCCTCGCCGGAATCGGCGGCATGGGCCTGTACGCGGCGTACGCGTCCCTGATGGCCACCGTCCCCATGCCCCTCCTCCTGCCGCTGCTCACCCCGCTGCTGGTGTACGCCACCTGCCTGCTGGCCACGGCCGGCACCCTGCCGCTGCTGCGCCGGACGGTACGCCCCGCCGAACTCCGCTACGAGTGACCGCGCCCCGCTACCGGCACTAGCGGGGCGACGGCGGCAGCAGTACCACCCACGGCCCGCCATACGTGTCCGGGACCGGGACCCGCTCCCAGTCCCGGGCCCAGCCGGGCGGTTCCGCGTCGTGGAGTACGAGGGCGGTGGGCCGCCCCGGTTCCGGCATCCGGGCCCCCGCGCAGCCCGCCGTATGGGCGATGGGGACGGCCGAACTGTTCGCCTTGACCAGGCAGGGTTCCCGCACCCCGTGCTCGTGCAGCACCTCGGCGATGCGGGTCCAGTCGCCGCGGGCTCCGGCCTGGATACCCGCGTGCGCACGGGCCACGACCAGCTGGGCCGCGAGATGCGCCGCCAGTACCAGGGCGAGCGGCACCATCCAGGCGGCCCGCCGCACCCGCCACCGCTCCCACAGGTCCAGAGCGCCATGCGCGGCGGGCAGCACGAGCAGCGCGTACGCGGGCAGCAGGAAACGCGGCGCCGCGTAGTCGACCAGGAACAGATACACACCCGCCGTCGACGCCGCCACCGCCACCAACAGCCACAGCTCCGCGACCAGTTCCCGTCTCCGGCGCGCGGCCCGCACCCCGACCACCGCGAGCGCCAGGACCACCAGCCACCACGCCAACACCTGCCAGGCGGGACCCGCACCCCAGTCCGTGCTGCACGGACGGCACAGCAACGGCCCGTCGAGCGAGCCCAGATACTCCGGCAGCGAGAAGGTGGGCCGCATCCCGCCCTGCACCTCCTCGGCCACCGCGAGCCGGTCCAGCACGCCGCCGAAGCGCAGATACGCCTCGACCACCCACGGCAGCAGTCCGACCAGAAGGCCGCCGACCACCGCGCCGATCCGCTCCGGGCGCCGCCACCTCCGTACGAGCACAGCGGCCAGCAGCAGCGGACCCGCGATCGTCACCGCGTCGTTGAGCCGCATCAGGGCAGCCGCCGCGAGCGCCCCGGCCAGGAGCGCCGACGTACGCCACGACCGCGACGGCGAGACGAAGCAGCCGACCGCGGCGACCGCCCCCATGGCGGTGTAGTGGTTGGGCATCGCCTGCCCGGCGTAGAAGAGGACCACCCACAGGCTCGCGTACGCGCCCGCCGCCACCGGCACCACCACGGGCCGCCGCACCACCCGCAGCCAGGGCCGGAACCCGAGGTACAGCGCGAGCCCGGCCAGCAGCGTCAGCCAGACCCGCAGCAGCACCACCGACCCGCTCCACGACGCCACCGGGGCGATGAGTACCGGCACGCCCCGGCTCCGCGGCGCGCTGAACTCCGTCTGAGGCCCGTACGGCCCGAACCGGCTGGCGTAGACGATCTCGTCCCACCCCAGCGCGAGGCTCAGCGGAACGGCAACCAGCGAGAGCCCGACGAGGGCGGCACAGACACCGACCAGCGCCCGGTGTGCTCCTCGCCGGGGCCGCCCGACAGCACCCCTCGCCCCCGACTCCCCGCGTACCCCAACCTTCACATAGCTCACCAGGCCAGTAAGCCAGCCAAAACAGGAAAACGGCGACTTAACAAGCCAAGGGGCTCAAATCGCCCCTCCCTATGTCCTAAAGCACCCAATCACCCCACGCCTGTATGCCCCGCGGAGTCAAGCTCCGCGGGGCATACAAAAGCCCGGATCGTCAGGCGGAGATGCCGTCGATCCGGGCCAACGCGTCATCCGCGCCATAGGGCTGCAAGTACGGCAGCCACCGCGGATCCCGGTGCCCGGTGCCGATGATGCGCCAGGCGAGGCCGGAGGGCGGGGCCGGTTTGTGGCGCAGCCGCCAGCCGAGCTCCAGGAGATGTCGGTCGGCCTTGACGTGGTTGCAGCGACGGCAGGACGCCACCACGTTCTCCCAGGCGTGCTGACCGCCGCGGCTCTTCGGAATGACGTGGTCGACGCTGGTTGCGACGCCACCGCAGTACATACACCGGCCGCCGTCCCTGGCGAAGAGGGCGCGCCGAGTGAGTGGAACGGGCCCCCGGTAGGGGACCCGCACGAACCGCTTGAGCCGGACCACGCTGGGCGCGGGGACGGTGCGGGTCGCACTGTGCATAAAGGCGCCGGACTCCTCGAGGCAGTGAGCCTTGTTCTCCAGGACGAGGACGAGCGCGCGGCGGAGCGGTACGACGCCGAGGGGCTCGTACGACGCGTTGAGGACCAGGACGTGCGGCACGGATGCCTCCTTGTACGCCGGCGGCGCGTGGCTCGCGCCGGGACGATCTGTAGCCAGTCTCCCCTCATGCCTGGTCGAAGCGCCACCATGTCCGGGTAACGGGCTCGAAGTGTTTTCGACCACACCCCCTTCCCGGCTGGTTCGTGAGCGATGTACCCCCTGTGCCCCGTTAGTGTGATGGGTCTGCCTTTTTCCGCGCCTACCGCGGGCGGGCCGCTGCATCAGCTTGTGCACCAGGAGGTACTCGCCGTGTTGTTGTCTGTTCTGCTGGCCGCCGGACCGGAAGGGCCAGGTGGCGCCGATGGGTCCGGCGGCGGTTCCGGCACCGCTCCCGCCACCCTGGAGGACGCCCAGGAGACAGCGACCAACGCCGCCGGGTGGGTGGAGGAGAACTGGTCCACCTGGCTGAGCATCGGGCTGCGCGTCGCGCTCATCCTGGTGATCGCGATCACCCTGCGGCACTTCATACGCAAGGCGATCACCAAGGCGATATCGCGGATGAACCGCGGCGCCCAGGCGCTCGACGGCATCGCGCTCGGCGGGCTGCTGGCCAACGCCGAGCGGCGGCGGCAGCGCTCGGAGGCCATCGGCTCGGTGCTGCGCTCGGTGACCACCTTCCTGATCATGGGCTCGGCCGGGCTCATGGTCCTGGGCGCCTTCGAGATCAATCTCGCGCCGCTGCTGGCCAGCGCCGGTGTCGCGGGTATCGCGCTCGGCTTCGGCGCGCGCAACCTGGTCACCGACTTCCTCTCCGGCGTCTTCATGATCCTTGAGGACCAGTACGGGGTCGGCGACTCCATCGACGCGGGCGTGGCCACCGGCGAGGTCATCGAGGTGGGACTGCGGGTCACCAAGCTGCGCGGCGACAACGGCGCGATCTGGTACGTACGCAACGGCGAGGTCAAGCGCATCGCCAACCGCAGCCAGGGCTGGGCCACGGCCCATGTGGACGTGACCGTACGCCCCGACGAGGACCTGGAGCGGCTGCGCACGCTCCTCACCGAGGTCGGCGACGACCTGGCCAAGGACGAGCCGTTCAACGAGCAGCTGTGGGGCCCGGTCGAGGTGCTGGGCCTGGACTCGGTCACGCTGGACGCGATGGTGATCCATGTGTCGGGCAAGACCATGCCGGGCAAGGCGGTCGGCGTCGAGCGTGAGCTGCGCTGGCGGATCAAGCAGGCGCTGGACGCGGCGGGCATCCGGTTCATCGGCGCCGAGCCGCCGGCCGAGGAAGAGGAGGACGGGCCGCCACCGCCGCCGGTCGCGGCCCCTTCGGCGTACGGCTCGGCGATGTCCCCGCAGTCGGTGGCGGCGTCCCCGATCCCGCCGCCCGCGAACCTCAACAAGTAGTCCCAGGGCGTTAACGAGCAGCCCCAGGGTGTTCGAGGGACCCCCGCAGGTAACGACTTGGTTGCCGCGGGGGTCCTTCGCGTCCACGCCCCCTTGACTGCCCCCTGACGTGCACTGCTAAGTTCCTTCCACCGAATAGGAAACCTTCCTAACAGTGGCAGTAAGTAACTGGGAGCTTCACATGGCGGGTACGACCCCGGGCACCCCGCGCGTGCTGCGGGCCATGAACGACCGGGCCGCGCTCGATCTGCTGCTCGCCCACGGGCCGCTCTCGCGCACCCGGATCGGCAAGCTGACCGGCCTCTCCAAGCCCACCGCGTCCCAGCTGCTCGCCCGGCTGGAGGCGGCCGGTCTGGTGGTGGCGACCGGCACCAGCGAGGGCAGTCCAGGACCCAACGCCCAGCTCTACGCGGTGAACGCCCGCGCCGCGCATGTCGGCGCCCTCGATGTCACCCCCGAGCGGCTGCTCGCCGCCGTCGCGGACATCACCGGCAAGGTGGTCGGCACCTTCGAGCTGGCAACCCCCGGCCGGGGCGGCCAGGGCGTCGTACGCCAGGTGCTCGACGCACTCGACGGCGCGGCGAAGGCGGCCGGACTCACCCGCTCCGACCTGCACCGGGTCGTCATCGGCACCCCCGGCGCCTTCGACCCGAACACCGGGCGGCTGCGGTACGCCAGCCATCTGCCCGGCTGGCACGCCCCCGCGCTCCTTGAGGAGCTGGCCGCCGCGCTGCCGATGCCCGTCGAGTACGAGAACGACGTCAACCTCGCCGCGATCGCCGAGCAGCAGCTGGGCGCCGCGCGGGAGCACGAGGACTTCGTCCTGCTGTGGAACCAGACCGGGATCGGCGCCGCCCTCGTCATCGGCGGCCGGCTGCACCGGGGCTGGACCGGCGGCGCGGGCGAGGTCGGCTTTATGCCGGTGCCCGGGACCCCGCTCCAGCGGCAGGTCACCAAGGCCAACGCGGGCGGCTACCAGGAGCTGGCCGGCGCCCAGGCGGTGCCCAGGATCGCCCGCGAGCTCGGTATCGCGGTGCCCGGGCACGGCTCGCACACGACCCAGGCGGTGCCGCTGATCGAACAGGCGTCGGCCGCGCCCGACGGCCCGTACCGCCTGCTCCTGGAGCGCTACGCGACGAGCCTGGCCACCGGTCTGGCCTCGATGGTCGCCATGCTCGACCCGGAACTCGTCGTCCTGTCCGGCGACATGATCACCGCGGGCGGGGAGCCGCTGCGCGAGCTGGTCCAGGCCGAACTCGCGGAACTGGCCGCGTCCCGGCCTCGGTTGGTACTCGGCGAGGTGGGCGATGACCCCGTCCTGCGCGGGGCGCTGGAGAGCGCGCTCGCCGACACCCGAGACGAAGTGTTCGACACCTCCCGCTGACCCCGTCCCGCACCGCACCGTCCCCACCCCGCCAAGGGAGACTCCGCCATGCGCAGAAACAGGCTCGCCCCAGCCGCGGCCCTCGCCGCGATAGCCGTACTCGCCACCGCCTGCACGGGGTCCGGCGACTCCGGTGCGAGCGACGACCCGAACGCCGAGACCACGCTCACCTTCTGGCACGGCTGGAGCTCGCCCGGCGAGGTCGCGGCCATCGAGAAGAACATCGCCGCGTTCGAGAAGAAGCACGCCAACATCAAGGTCGACATCGTCAAGGGCATCACCGACGACAAGCTCAACCAGGCGCTGCGCACCGGCGGTTCCAAGGCGCCCGACGTGGTGTCGTCGTTCACCACCGACAACGTGGGCCGCTTCTGCTCCTCGAACGCGCTCGCCGATCTGAAGCCGTTCCTGGACAAGGCCGGGATCGACCCGGCCGAGACCTTCCTGCCGCAGATGGCCAAGTACACCGAGCACGACGGCAAGCGCTGCGCGGTGCCGCTGCTCGGTGACGCGTACGGGCTCTACTACAACAAGGACGCCTTCAAGGAGGCGGGCATCAAGGCTCCGCCGAAGACGCTCTCCGAGTTCGACGCCGTCGCGAAGAAGCTGACCAAGACCAAGGGCGACAGCTTCGAGCGGCTCGGCTTCATGCCCAACTACCTGGGCTACGAGACGACCGTCGAGCACTACGGGGCGCAGTTCGGCGTGACGTACCTCGACGAGAACGGCACGTCCAACACCGCCAAGGACCCCGCGGTCAAGGAGATGTTCACCTGGCAGAAGAACCTGGTGGACAAGCTCGGCGGGTTCAGGAAGCTGGAGCGCTACCGGACGTCGCTCGGTGACGAGTGGGGCCCCAAGCACCCCTTCCACACCGGCCAGGTCGCCATGCAGCTGGACGGCGAGTGGCGCGGCAAGATGGCCGCCGACGCGGACCTCGACTTCGAGGTCGGCACCGCTCCCTTCCCGGTCCCCGACGACCAGGTGGACGAGTACGGCAAGGGCTATCTGTCCGGCACGATCCTCGGCATCGCGAACAACAGCGAGAAGAAGAACGCCGCCTGGGAGCTGGTGAAGTACCTCTCCACCGACACCGACGCGGTGGTCTCCTTCGCCAACGACATCCACAACGTGCCCTCGACGATGGCCGCGCTCAAGTCGCCGAAGCTGAACGACGACCCGGGCTACCGCACGTTCGTCGACATCGCCCAGCACCCGAAGTCCACCCACGCCCCGTCCTCGATCAACGGCGGCGCCTTCCTGCTGACGCTCCAGGACTACGGCGTCAAGTACGAGAAGGGCAAGGAGAAGGACCTGGACGAGGCGCTGAGGAAGAACGACGCGCAGGTCGACAAGGACAACGAGCAGGCCGGCTGATGAGCGCCGCCTCCGCCCCGTCCACCACCGCCTCCGCCCCCTCCACCACCGC
>NZ_JAZGRL010000002.1:2144950-2238673 GCF_046540415.1 Streptomyces sp. E11-3
TCCACCACCGCCTCCACCCGCTCCCCCGTCGCACCGGAGCTGCGGGCGAAACACCGCAGGTCGGCCCTGCGCACGATCGGGTTCCTCTCCCCCTGGCTGATCGGCTTCAGCGTCTTCTTCGCGTACCCGCTGATCGCGACCGTCTACTTCTCCTTCATGAAGTACGACGGCTTCACGGACCCCACCTGGGTGGGCCTGAAGAACTGGCGGTACGTGTTCCAGGACAGCCCGTTCTTCTGGCCCGCGCTGTCCAACATGGTGTGGCTGATCCTGGTGATGGTGACGTTGCGGGTGGCCTTCGGGCTCGGCATCGGCCTGTTGATCACGAAGGTCAGGACGGGCGCGGGGATCTTCCGCACGCTGTTCTATCTGCCCTACCTCGCCCCGCCCGTGGCCGCCACGATGGCGTTCGTCTTCCTGCTCAACCCGGGCACCGGGCCGACCAACACCATCCTGGGCAAGCTGGGCCTCGGCACCCCCGACTGGTTCAACGACGCGGCCTGGTCGAAGCCCTCGCTCACCATCCTCGCGCTGTGGGGCATCGGCGACCTGATGGTCATCTTCATGGCCTCGCTGCTCGACGTACCCAAGGAGCAGTACGAGGCGGCCGAGTTGGACGGCGCGAACGCCTGGCACCGGTTCCGGTACATCACGCTGCCGAACATCTCGCCGATCGTGCTGTTCGCCGTGATCACCGGAATGATCGCGACGATGCAGTACTACACCGAGCCGCTGGTCGCCGCGAAGGTCGCCAGCGGCGTGATCGGCGGCTCGGGGCAGCACTTCGAGCCCGGCTACCCGGACAAGTCCACGCTCACCGTGCCGCAGGTCGTCTACAACCTGGGCTTCCAGCGCTTCGACACCGGTGCCGCATGCGTCGTCGCGCTCGTCCTGTTCGTGCTCGCCATGGTGTGCACGGGCTTTCTGATGCGCCGGCGCAGCGGCTTTATGTCGGCGGAGGACTGATCGCCATGACCCGTACGACCACCACCCCTGCCACCACACTCGCGCGGCCCCCGGCGGCACCGGCCCCGGCATCCGGCGGCGTCCCGTCGGCGGCGGCCAGGCGAACGGCCCGGCGCAGGGCCGCACTGCACTGGATCGCCGTGCACTCGCTGGCCGTCGCCGCGTCCCTGTTCTTCGTCCTTCCCTTCCTCTTCGTGTTCCTGACCGCGGTGATGAGCGACGACCAGGCGCTGACCCGGGACCTGTGGCCGCGCACCTGGGAGTGGGGCAACTTCCCCGCGGTGTGGGAGACTCCGGGCTTTCTGACCTGGTGGCGCAACACGCTGCTGTACGCGGGCCTCGGCACCGTACTGGCCGTGTGCTCCAGCCTTCCCGTCGCGTACGCGCTGGCGAAGTTCCGCTTCCGCGGCCGGAACGTGATGATGATGGTGGTCATCGCGGCGATGATGCTGCCGCCCCAGGTGATCATCGTGCCGATGTACCTGTTCTGGGCCAAGCAGCTGGACCTGGCGGGCACACTGTGGCCGCTGATCATCCCGTTCGCCTTCGGTAACGCGTTCACCATCTTCCTGCTGCGGCAGTTCCTGCTGACGATCCCGAAGGAGTACACGGAGGCGGCCAGGATCGACGGCTGCGGCGAGCTCCGCACCCTGCTGAAGGTCGTCGTCCCGATGGCGAAGCCGGCCATCGCCGCGTCCGCCCTGTTCCACTTCTTCTACTGCTGGAACGACTACTTCGGACCGCAGATCTACGCGTCCGAGAACCCGGGCGCCTGGACGCTCAGTTACGGCCTGGAGTCGTTCAAGGGCGCCCACCAGACCGACTGGAATCTGACGATGGCGGCGACCGTGCTGGTCATGGCGCCGGTGATCGTCGTCTTCTTCTTCGCGCAAAAGGCCTTCGTCGAAGGCGTCACGCTCACCGGAGTGAAGGGCTAGTACCACCATGAAGCTCGCAGTCGTAGGCGGCGGTTCCACCTACACCCCCGAACTCATCGACGGCTTCGCCCGCCTCAGGGACGTACTGCCCATCGAGGAGCTGGTGCTGGTCGACCCGGCCGCCGACCGGCTCGACCTGGTCGGCGGCCTGGCCCGGCGGATCTTCGCCAAGCAGGGCCACGGCGGGACGATCGTCACCACGTCCGACCTGGACGCGGCCGTCGACGGCGCCGACGCGGTACTGCTCCAACTGCGCGTCGGCGGCCAGGCGGCCAGGAACGAGGACGAGACCTGGCCTCTGGAGTGCGGCTGCGTCGGCCAGGAGACCACCGGCGCGGGCGGCCTGGCCAAGGCGCTGCGGACCGTGCCGGTGGTGCTGGACATCGCCGAGCGCGTGCGCCGCGCCAACCCGGACGCCTGGATCATCGACTTCACCAACCCGGTGGGCATCGTGACCCGCGCCCTGCTCCAGGCCGGGCACAAGGCGGTCGGCCTGTGCAATGTGGCGATCGGCTTCCAGCGCCGCTTCGCCGCACTCCTGGACGTCGCGCCCGCCGAGGTCCATCTCGACCATGTGGGCCTCAACCACCTCAGCTGGGAGACGGGCGTACGACTCGGCGGCCCCGACGGCAAGGACGTACTGCCCGACCTGCTGGCCGCGCACGGCGACACGATCGCCGAGAGGCTGCACCTGCCGCGCCCGCTCCTGGACCGCCTCGGCGTCGTCCCGTCCTACTACCTGCGCTACTTCTACGCCCACGACGAGGTGGTACGGGAACTGCGCGGCAAACCGTCCCGAGCCGCCGAAGTGGCCGCGATGGAACGCGAACTCCTGGCCCTGTACGGCGATCCGGCACTGGACGAGAAGCCGGAGCTGCTCGCGCGGCGCGGCGGCGCCTTCTACTCCGAGGCGGCGGTCGACCTCGCGGCCTCGCTGCTGGGGGCCGGGGGCTCGCCCACCCAGGTGGTGAACACGCGCAACGCGGGCACCCTGCCCTTCCTGCCCGACGACGCGGTGATCGAGGTCCAGGCGCGCGTCGACCGCGGCGGGGCGACCCCACTGCCCGTACCGCCGCTCGACCCCCTCTACAGCGGACTGATCGCCAATGTCACGGCCTACGAGGACCTGGCGCTGCGAGCGGCCCTGCACGGCAGCCGGGACGCCGTCTTCACGGCGCTCCTCGCGCACCCGCTGATCGGCCAGTACGCGTATGCCGAGCAGCTCACCGACCAGCTGATCGCGCACAACCGGGAGCACCTCGCGTGGGCCTGACGAACGACGCGCCCACGGCGGACACGGCCGCGCTGCTCGCCGTCGACGCGGGCAACAGCAAGACCGACGTCGCGGTGCTCACCGGCGACGGCCGGGTCGTCGGGGCGGCCCGCGGCGGCGGCTTCCGGCCACCGGCCGTCGGCGTACGGGCGGCGGTGGACTCGCTGGCCGAGACGGTCGGGCGGGCCCTGGCCGAGGCTGAGGTGACCGGCGTACGGCATGTCGCGGCCTGCCTGGCCAACGCCGACTTCCCCGTCGAGGAGAGGGAGTTGGCGGACGCGCTGCGCGAACGCGGCTGGGGCGCGACGCTTTCGGTCCGCAACGACACCTTCGCCATCCTGCGCGCGGGCCTGCCCGCGGGCGCCGAGCCGCGCGGGGTCGCGGTGGTGTGCGGCGCGGGCATCAACTGCGTCGGGATGACCCCGGACGGGCGCACCGCGCGCTTCCCCGCGATCGGCCGGATCTCCGGTGACTGGGGCGGCGGTTGGGGCCTGGCCGAGGAGGCCCTGTGGTACGCGGCGCGCGCCGAGGACGGCCGCGGCGAGCCCACCGAGCTGGCCCGTACGCTGCCCGCGCACTTCGGCCTGCCCAGCATGTACGCGCTGATCGAGGCGCTGCACCTGAAGCGCATCGCACCGGCCCTCAAACACGAGCTCACACCGGTCCTGTTCACGACCGCCGCGTCCGGTGACCGGCTGGCGCGCGCGATCGTCGACCGCCTCGCCGACGAGGTGGTCGCCATGGCCACGGTCGCCCTGAACCGCCTCGGCCTGCTGACCGAACCGGCCCCGGTCCTGCTCGGCGGCTCCGTCCTGGCCGCGGGCCACCCGGACCTGGACCACCGCATCCGCAGCCTGCTCGAAGCGAAGGCACCCAAGGCGACCGTCCGCGTCATCACGGCCCGGCCGGTGCTGGGGGCGGTGCTGCTGGGTCTTGACGAGCTGGGGACGGCGGACGAGGTGTACAGGAAGGTGCGGACGCACTACGAGTGACGCACCACGAGTAGCACCGACAGTCGGGAACCGAACACGGTTCGCATCGCGTATTAGGGGCAGGGGGCGTGCGGGGAGGCGCTGTTGTGCTGCGATCCGAACAAGATCGAGTAAACGTGGGTGTGGATGTCAGACCCTGCGGCCATAATGAGCCGCCGTGCGTCGTTCTGCCTGCCGCGGTGCGGAGAGGGCGAGCGTCCAAGACCGAGGGGGAGGTCGAGAGGTGACATACCCGCCACACGGCAGCGCGGCGCCGCCGGTGCCGGGCGCGCCGACGCTGCCGGCCGTGCCACCGCAGTCGCCCGCGCCCGCGACCGCACCGCAGGGTGCGCCGCCGCCCCCGAGGGTCGAGCCGCTGCCGGAGCGCCGCAGCGCCTGGGCCGAGGGCCGGGACCGGCTGCGCGCGGCGGCCACCACCGAACCGGGCCGGCTGCGGATCATCGGGGCCGTGCTCGCCGCCTTGGTGGTGGCGTTCGGGGCCTGCACGGCCTGGCAGATGTCCGACCGCTCGGCCGCCGCCGATGACGTACTGCACCGCAGCCAGCCGCTGAGCGCCGACGCCGCGGACATCTACCGCTCGCTGGCGGACGCCAACACCGCGGCGGCCAGCGGCTTCCTGGCGGGGGGCCAGGAGCCCGCGGGGGTCCGCAAGCGGTATCAGGACGACATCGCGATGGCCTCCAGGAAGCTGGCCACGGCCGCCGCCAACAGCAAGGGCTCCGACAGCTCGGCGGCCCAGATAGCGAAGCTGAACGAACTGCTGCCGACGTACGCCGAGCGCGTCCAGACGGCCCGTACGTACAACCGCCAGGGCCTGCCGCTGGGCGGCGCCTACCTGCGCAACGCGAACGAGCTGATGCAGCAGGAGATGCTGCCCGCGGCGAAGAAGCTGTACGACGCCGAGCGGGAGCGGCTCGACGCCGACTACGCCGACGCCAGGTCGTACCCCTGGGTGGCCATCGGCGTCGGGGTGCTGGCGATCGGCGTTCTGGTCTGGGCACAGCGCCGCAACTACCGGCGCACCAACCGGGTGTTCAACCACGGCCTGCTCACCGCGACCGCGGGCGCCACGGTGGTGCTGCTCTGGCTGGTGGTCGGCCACAGCGTCGCCTACGGCAGCCTCAACGAGTCCTACGACCAGGGTGTGAAGTCGCTGAACGCACTCAACAGCGCCCGGATCAGCACCCTGCAGGCGCGCAGCAGCGAGAACCTGACCCTGGTCGCCCGTGGCTCGGTCACCGTGGCCGACGGTCCGAACGCGGGCAAGGACGCCTACGACATCGACTACCAGCAGCGGATGAAGGAGCTCGGCGACTTCACCGACCGCGGCGCTCCGGGTTCGCTGGACGACGCGCGGGTACTCGCCGACGACGAGGCGGGCAGCCTGCCGGTGACGGAGGCCGTCACCGCCGTCAAGGAGTGGAAGAAGCGCCACAAGGCGGCCCGCGACGCCGACACCCAGGGCAACTACGAACTCGCCCTGGACCGGGTCATCGGCGACGACGATCCCACGGGCGAGTCCTTCGACAAGGCGGACGAGGCCCTGCGCAAGGCCCTGGCGCACGAGCAGCGGGACTTCAAGAGCGCGGCCGAGGACGGCCGGGGCGCGATGACCGGACTGCCGGTCGGCGCCGCGGTGCTCGCCCTGCTCGGGGCCACCGGCGCCGTGCTCGGGATCGGCCGCAGGCTTTCGGAGTACCGGTGAGAGGGGGCGAAGTGACCAGGAACCGCGTACCGAGCGCAGCCAGGGCCGCCAGGACCACAGGCCTGTTGGGGAGACTGCGCGGCTGGGGCGGGGTGGCCGCGATGGCCGTGGCCTGCCTGCTGACCGCCCTCTTCGTCCTGCTGCCGCTCCAGGGGATGGACGGCGCGGACGGCAGCGTGGGCCAGGGCGGCCCGGGCGTCGCCGACGCGACGCACGCCAAGGCCGAGGAGTGCGAGGAACCCGAGCGGAGCCTGAAGCCGTCCGGCGCCGACGGCCCGACGGTCAAGGACATCAAGACCCGTAAGGACAAGCCGAACAAGCTCGTCGTCGGCGTCGACCTCAACAGCTACCTCTGGGGCTTCCGCAACCCCAGCACCGGCAAGCTGGAGGGCTTCGACATCGATCTGGTGCGCGCGATCGCCGAGGACATCCTGGGCGACCCGGACAAGGTGATCTTCCGTGCGGTGCCCACCAACCAGCGCGTTCCCGCGATCCAGTCGGGCCAGGTGGACATGATCGTCCGGTCCATGACGATCACCTGCGACCGCGCCAAGGAGGTCGCCTTCTCCACCGCGTACTTCCGCACCGGCCAGCAGCTGCTCGTCCCGGACGGCTCGAAGATCACCGGCTACGACGGCTCACTGCAGGGCAAGAAGCTGTGCAGCGCCGCGGGCTCCACGGCCCTGGCGGAACTCAAGAAGGAGTCGCACGGCGCCGATATCTCCACCACGGTGCCCAACCAACTCGACTGCCTGGTAAGGCTCCAGCTCGGACAGGTCGACGCGGTGGTCACCGACAGCGCGCTGGCCGCGGGCCAGGCCGCGCAGGACCCGACGGTGCGTCTGGAGGGTGAGACGTTCACCGAGGAGTACTACGGCGTGGCGATGCACAAGGACGCCACGGATTTGGTACGCCGGGTGAACAAGGTACTGGAGGACTATCGCAAGAGCGGCTGGCAGACCTCGTTCAAGAAGTGGCTGGCCGACGACCTCAAGGACATCGACGGGCCGCCGTCGGCCAAGTACGTCGACGACTGAGCCCACGGGACCTACGGGCCCCACGGGCTTTACGGGACCTACGGGGCCACGGGCCCGACACGACGGACCTGATACGACAGGGCACGTGCACTGCAGAGCGGAGAGGTGATCGATGGGCGTCGCGGGACCCCCCGGACCCGTCATGGACCGGGACGAGGTGGACCGTGCGCTGGCGCGGCTGGGCGCCGAGCACGAGGCGATCGAGTCCTCGCTGCTCGCGCTGCAGGACCACGCCGGCCGACGCCTGCTCGAAGGCGCCGAGCTGACCGGGACGACCAAGGATCGCTGGGCGGCGGCCGAAGAGGCCATCGCCCGACTGTGGTCGTACTTCGACGCGTACGCCGCCGCGCTGAGAGGCGCCCGTGAGCTACGCGCGCGCAGGCGCTGGCCGAACCGCGACGACCTGGCGGAGCTGACCGAGCGGCTGCGCGGCCAGAGCGTCACCGTCTCCGGCAGCACGCCGTTCGCGCCCGGCGTCTCGCTCGGCGCGGGACCGGCCCGGCTCTCCGAACGGTTCACGCTCCAGGAGCTGGTGGACCGGATGAACGAGCTGTACGCCGACTCACTGGACATGGTGGTCGCCGCCGACGCGGTCTGGTCAGCGCTCCCGGCCCGGATAGACCTGCTGGCCGCCGAGTTGGGCCGCACCCGGCAGCTGGCCGCGTCCGTCGGCGTACGTCCCGGAGAGCACCCCGCGGGCGACGACCTGGAGCGGATCACCGCGGAGCTGACGACGCTGCGCGCCCAGGTGGTCTCCGACCCGCTGGCCTTCTGGCGCCGGGCGCCGGGGAGTTCGGCGCCCGGTGGGGGCCGCCCCGACACCGAGCGGTACGACCGCGAGGCGCGGGCGCTCGAAGAGGTGCGCCGGGAGATCGACGCGGTGCTGACCGTGCGCCAGGACGCCGAGCAGCGGCTCGGGCGGCTGCGTGATCTGCTGTCCCGCGCGGACCGTACGCTCGCCGAGGCCAGGTCCGCGCGCGGCGAGGTGCTCGCCAAGATCGCCGCCTCCGAGGTGCCCGCGGTCAGCGGTCCGCCCACCGCGCTGCAGGAGCAGCTGGCGACGGCCGCCGAGTACCGGCGATACGCCCAGTGGCACCGGCTCTCGCCGCTCCTGGAGTCCCTGGAGCAGAAGGCCGAGGACGAACTGGAGCGCGCCCGCGAGTCGTTGACCGCGGTCACCCAGCCGCTCGCGGTCCGCGCCGAGCTGCGCGGCCGCCTGGACGCGTACAAGGCGAAGGTCGCCCGGCACGGCATGGCCGAGGACCCGATGCTGACGGAGCGGTACGACGCGGCTCGCCGCATGCTGTGGAGCGCGCCCTGCGATCTGCGGGTGGCCGAGGAGGCGGTGCTGCGCTATCAGCGGGCCGCCGCCGAGGCGCTGGCCCCGAGGGTGCCGTCGCAGGGCGGTCCCGCGGACGCGCCCGGCTCGTATGGATCGGACGGACCGGACGGATCACAGGGTTCACGGGGGGATCGGTCATGAGTGAGCGGCGGCAGTGCCAGCGTCCCGGCTGCGGGGGCTCGTACGAGGACATGGGCGCGGGTGACCTGTACTGCGACACCTGCGGGCTAGCTCCCGTGGTGTCCCCGGACGGGATGGTGGGTTCGCCGTCCACCGGGGTCACCGGGGGTGGTGGCGCGGGTTCGTCGGGTTCGGCCGGTTCGGCCGGTTCGGCCGGGTCTTCGGCGCGCAGTGGTTCGGGCTCCGCCCGGAGCAGTTCCCGGTCCTCACGCAGCAGTTCGCGCTCGTCGACCTCGCGCAGGTCGGTGTCGGGGCGGCTGTCCCGCTCGCTGTCGGGCAGCCTCTCGTCGCGTTCGGTGTCGGTGCGCAGCTCCGGCTCCTCCGGCTCGACCTCGGCGCGCGGGCGGCTCGGCGTCGGCCTGGTCCAGGTCCCTGACGTGCCGCGGCCCGACCCGGCGACCATGGTGCAGGCCAACCCCGAGGTGCCCGAGCACAAGCGGTTCTGCTCGCGGTCCGACTGCGGGTCCCCGGTGGGGCGTTCGCGCGGCGACCGGCCCGGCCGCACCGAGGGTTTCTGCACCAAGTGCGGCCATCCGTACTCCTTCGTGCCGAAGCTCAACCCCGGTGACATCGTGCACGGGCAGTACGAGCTGGTGGGCTGCCTGGCCCACGGCGGGCTCGGCTGGGTCTATCTGGCCATCGACCGTGCGGTGTCGGACCGTTGGGTGGTCCTCAAGGGCCTCCTTGACACCGGCGACGAGGACGCGATGGCCGCGGCGATCTCCGAGCGGCGCTTCCTCGCCGAGATCGAACACTCCAACATCGTCCGGATCTACAACTTCGTCGAGCACCTGGACCAGCGCACCGGCTCCATGGACGGCTACATCGTCATGGAGTACGTGGGCGGCAAGTCCCTCAAGGAGATCGCCAACGAGCGCCGTACGGCCGACCAGAAGCGCGACCCGCTGCCGGTGGAGCAGGCCTGCGCGTACGGCATCGAGGCGCTGGAGGCACTCGGCCATCTGCACAGCCGCAACCTGCTGTACTGCGACTTCAAGGTCGACAACGCGATCCAGACGGAGAACCAGCTCAAGCTGATCGACATGGGCGCGGTCCGCCGGATGGACGACGACGAGTCGGCGATCTACGGCACGGTCGGTTACCAGGCGCCCGAGGTCGCCGACGCCGGGCCTTCGGTCGCCTCCGACCTCTACACGGTCGCCCGCACGCTGGCCGTGCTGACCTTCGACTTCCAGGGCTATACGAACGTCTTCGTGGACTCTCTGCCGGACCCCGACAACATCGAGGTGTTCCGGAAGTACGAGTCCTTCTACCGCCTGCTGGTACGGGCCACCGACCCGGACCCGGCGCGACGGTTCGCCTCCGCGCAGGAGATGGCGGAGCAGCTGACCGGGGTGCTGCGCGAGGTCGTCGCGCTGCAGACGGGCCGTCCGCGGCCCGCGCTGTCCACCCTGTTCGGCCCCGAACCGAAGGTCACGGACACGGAGTTGTTCACCGAGCAGCGCGGCGAGGTGTCGCGGCTCGGGGCGCGCGAGATGCCGCGCGGACGGTGGTCCCGACGGTCCCGCGGCGACGGCGGTGGCGCGGCCGCGGGGGGTACGCCCCTGGGCGCGGCGTCTGCCGGGCTTCCCGGCGGCCGGGCCGCGGCGATCGGCGGGGCCCCCACGGGGGCGTACGCGTCCCCGGTCAGACCCCTGGCGCACGCCGCCACCGCACTCGCGCTCCCGCTGCCCCGGGTGAACCCCGACGACGCCAACGCCGGGTTCCTTGCGGGGCTGATGGCCGCCGCGCCCGCCGAGCTGATCACCGCGCTGCAGGCCGCGCCGACGCCGTCCATCGAGCTGCGGCTGCGTGAGCTGCGGGCCCGGCTTGAGATGGACGAACTCGCCTCCGCTGTCCGGTCCCTGGAGGACCTGGAGCGGGCACAGGCGGACGACTGGCGGGTCGTCTGGTACCGCGGTGTGGTCTCGCTGGCCACCGGGGACTTCGAGAGCGCCGCGCTGTCCTTCGACGCGGTCTACGACGCGTTCCCCGGCGAGCCCGCGCCCAAGCTCGCCCTCGGCGTGTGCGCGGAGGTGCTCGGGCAGTTGGACAACGCCGCCGAGTACTACCGCCTCGTCTGGACGACCGACCCGAGCTATGTGAGCGCCGCCTTCGGGCTCGCCCGGGTGCAGTTGGCCGCGGGTGACCGGCGCAGCGCGGTGCGTACCCTGGAGTCGGTGCCGGAGGCGTCGATTCACTACACGGCGGCCCGGGTCGCCGCCGTACGGGCCCGGCTTCGGGACCAGGCGGTGCACGAGCCGCTGCTCGACGATCTGACCGCCGCCGCCGGTCAGGTGGAGGCGCTGCGCCATGTCGGCCTGGACGCGGTCCGCCGCGAACAGCTGTCGACCGAGGTCCT
The DNA here is from genome assembly GCF_046540415.1 of Streptomyces sp. E11-3. NCBI lineage: Bacteria > Bacillati > Actinomycetota > Actinomycetes > Kitasatosporales > Streptomycetaceae > Streptomyces > Streptomyces sp. E11-3. Next base: position 2,155,746 of record NZ_JAZGRL010000002.1, read on the forward strand.
GGGGACCGCCCTGGACTGGGTACTCTCCGGTGGCCACGGCGCGGCGCCGTCAGGGGCTTCGGCGCACCAGGTGCTGCTGGGCAGCAGTCTGGACGAGCGTGGCCTGCGGTTCGGCCTCGAACGCTCGTACCGCACACTCGCCCGGCTGGCCCAGCGCGGCGAGGAGAGGATCGAACTGGTGGAGCGGGCCAACCGTTTCCGCCCTCGGACGTGGGTGTGATTGATGTCGCAAGTGCCCCAACCCTCCGTCGGGTCGGCCAGGCAAGGGTGTCCCAGCTGCGAGGAGCCGCTGGAAGCGGGTGACCGGTTCTGCGGTGCGTGCGGATACGACCTGTCGGCGGCGCCCGAGGCCGCACCGGACGACCATCCCACGCTGGCGATCAACGGCGCCGCCCGCGCCAAGGCGAGCCCGCCCCCGCCCTCGGCGTCACCTTCGGCTGCCGCTTCGGCTTCGGCTTCCGTTGAGTGGCCGCAGGTGCCCGAGCAGGAGAGCTCGGCCAGCCCGGCGCCGGTGCATCTGCCGAGCGACCTGACGGGCCTCGACTCGACGAGCAGCGAAGCCCCCGAGCCGTCCCACTCCTCCGATGCGCCGGACGAGTTCCCGCTCCAGCCTCCGGCCGCCACCCCGCAGACCCCAGACCCGCAGACCCCAGACCCGCGGACCGCGTCTCCGCAGGCGGCTCCCGCGGCGGGCGGCAAGCGTTGTGTGGCCTGCCGTACGGGCACCGTCGACCACGACGGCTACTGCGAGCACTGCGGCCACGCCCAGCCGCGCGAGCGCGACCATATGGAGCATGAACTCGGCTCGGTGGCCGCGGTCAGCGACCGTGGGCTGCGCCACCACCGCAACGAGGACGCGTTCGCCGTCTCGTCGACCGCCCTGCCGGACGCCTCGCTGGCGACCGTGGCGATCGTCTGCGACGGGGTGTCCTCGTCGACCCGCCCCGACGAGGCGTCACTGGCCGCGTCGCAGGCGGCCAACGAGGCGCTGCTGGTGTCCCTGCCGCGCGGCACCCACCCGCAACAGGCCCTGCACGAGGCGATCATCGCCGCCGCCGAGGCGGTCAACGCCCTGGCCACCGCACCGGCGCGGGCCCAGGAACACGACCCGCACCGGGAGAACGCCCCGGCCTGCACCCTGGTCAGCGCCGTGGTCGCGGCCGGCCTGCTGGTCGTCGGCTGGGTCGGCGACTCCCGTGTCTACTGGGTCCCCGACGACCGCTCCGCCCCGGCCGCCCGGCTCACCGAGGACGACTCCTGGGCCGCGCAGATGGTGGCCGCCGGCCTGATGAACGAGGCCGAGGCGTACGCCGACCAGCGCGCCCACGCCATCACCGGCTGGCTCGGCGCCGACGCGTACGAACTGGAGCCGCACACCGCTTCCTTCAAGCCGGACCGCGCCGGTGTGGTGGTGGTGTGCACCGACGGGCTGTGGAACTACGCGGAGAGCGCGGCCGAACTGGCCGCGGTGATCCCTGCGGACGCCGGGCAGCGCCCGCTGCACAGCGCCCAGGTGCTGGTCGGCCACGCACTGGACGGCGGGGGCCACGACAACGTAACAGTGGCGGTACTCCCGTTCCCCGTCGCGCCGCAAGGGGCAGGATCGGCCTGAGAAGGGGCGGGGCAGGGCGCACGGTCGCCACGAGCGGCTCACCACGACACACCACCACACAGCACTACGCGGTTCTCACCCACGGCCCGGCCGTCACACCGGCGGTCACGGGGCGCTGTGGAACGCGTGCGGGAAGCATGAGGGGGAGCAGAATCCATGGCCAATTTCTCCAAGTCGAACGCTCCGCAGTTCGCCGTCGAGGTGTACCAGAACGAGTACCTCCCCGAGGGCGGCCGGGAGGTCAACGCGATCGTCACGGTCACCTCGACCGGCGGCGGCACCCTCGGCGGTACGGCGGCGCGCACCCTCGCGCCGGGCCAGGCCCCGGACGCGGCCGTCGCGATCATGGTGGACTGCTCCGGTTCGATGGACTATCCGCCGACCAAGATGCGGGGCGCGCGAGACGCCACGGCCGCCGCGGTGGACACACTGCGCGACGGCGTGCGGTTCGCGGTGATCGCCGGGACCCATGTCGCCAAGGAGATCTATCCGGGCGGCGGTGAGCTCGCCGTGGCCAGTGCCCAGACCCGGGAAGCGGCCAAGCAGGCACTGCGCAGGCTCAGCGCGGGCGGCGGCACCGCGATCGGCACCTGGGTACGGCTCGCCGACCGTCTTCTGGCCACCGCCGATGTGGCGATCCGGCACGGCATCGTGCTCACCGACGGGCGCAACGAGCACGAGTCGCCCGAGGACCTCAAGGCCGCGTTGGACTCCGCCGCGGGCCGCTTCACCTGCGACGCCCGCGGGGTCGGCACCGACTGGGAGGTCAAGGAGGTCACCCAGATCGCGTCCACCCTGCTCGGCACCGCCGACATCGTGGCCGACCCGGAAGGGCTCTCCGCCGACTTCACGCGGATGATGGAGACGGCGATGGGCAAGGAGGTCGCGGACGTCGCGCTGCGGCTGTGGACGCCGATGGGCGCGGAGATCAAGTTCGTCAAGCAGGTGGCGCCCACCGTCGAGGAGCTGACCGACCGGCGTACCCAGGCCGGGCCGCGCGCCGGGGACTACCCGACCGGGTCCTGGGGCGACGAGTCCCGCGATTACCACGTCTGTGTAGAGGTGCCCAGCGCCGGAATCGGCCAGGAGATGCTGGCCTCCCGGGTCTCGCTGGTGATCCCGGAGGCGGACGGCAGCGCGCAGACCCTGTCGCAGGGGCTGGTACGGGCCGTGTGGACGGACGACATGGCGGCCACCACCTCGATCAACCCCCAGGTCGCGCACTACACGGGGCAGGCGGAACTGGCACAGGTCATCCAGCAGGGCCTGGAAGCCCGCAAATCGGGTGACGCGGACGGGGCAACGGCCAAACTGGGGCGGGCCGTTCAGCTGGCCAGCGCCTCGGGGAACGCGGATACTGCGAAGCTCCTTGCGAAGGTGGTCGACGTGGTCGACGCCGCTGCGGGTACTGTGCGACTGAAGGCCAAGGTCGCGGACGCCGACGAGATGACGCTCGAGACCCGGTCGACGAAGACCGTTCGCGTGAAGAAGTGAACGGACTGCAGTGATGTGAGTACGTGACGTGCGTACGTGACGGGAAGCCGTGAAGGAGAGGGGGACGCGCCGACATGCCGACCTGCCCCAACGGACACCAGTCGGGTTCCGACGACTGGTGCGAGGTCTGCGGCCACCGCATGGCAGGAGCCGGTGCCGTGCCTCCGCCTCCCCCGCTGGCACCCGCCGCCCCTGGCTACGGCTACCCGCAGCAGGGTCCCGGTCAGCCGGGCCCGGGTCAGCAGGGCCCCGGCGGCCCGAACGGCTACGGCTACCCGCAGCAGACGGACCCCGGCGCCCAGGCGGAGCTCTGCCCGCAGTGCCGCACCCCGCGCGAGGCCAACGCCCCGTTCTGCGAGGAGTGCCGGTGGAACTTCCTCACCAACACCGCGACCTCGTACACCCCCGCGGCGCCGCAGCAGCCGATGCCCGGCGGCAACCTGCCCCCGGGCTTCCAGTCCCCGCAGCAGCGGCCGAACGCGGGTGAGTACACCAGTTCGCGCCCCTCGCAGATGAACCGCCCGGCCGAACCGCTCTCGGGCGGGCCCGAAGCGCCTGGCTACCAGCAGGGTCCGCCGCCCCCGCCCTACCCGCAGGAGCAGCGGCAGCCCGCGCCGCCGCCCCCGGGCGCGCCGTCCTCCGGCTTCGGCGGCGATGACGACTGGATGCTGCCGCCGCCGTCGGGGCAGTCGGCGCAGGCCCCGCAGCACGGTCAGCACCCGCTGGCGCCGCCCGGTCCGCAGGGCGGCCAGCAGGGCTATCAGGAGCAGGGGGGCTATCAGGAGCAGGGCGGCTACCCGGACCAGGGCGGTTACCCGCAGCAGACGCAGGCTCCGCAGACCCCGCAGATGCCCATGGGGTGGTCGGCGACGATCGGTCCCGACCGCGAGTACTTCATGGCCATGATGCACCGCAGCGGACCCGAGGCCTCCGGACTCAACCTGCCCGCGTACTCACCCGAGCAGCAGCGCCAACTGGTCGGCAACCAGATCACCATCGGCCGCCGCCGCCACTCCACCGGTGACACCCCGGACATCGACCTGTCCGTACCACCGGAGGACCCGGGCGTCTCGCACCAGCACGCGGTCCTGGTCCAGCAGCCGGACGGCTCCTGGGCGGTCGTCGACCAGAACTCCACCAACGGCACCACGGTCAACGGCGGCGAGGAGCCCATCCAGCCCTTCGTCCCGGTCCCCCTCCAGGACGGCGACCGGGTCCACGTGGGCGCCTGGACGACGATCACCATCCACCGCGTCTAGGCCGTTCCCTGGAGCCGGCGCTCACGTCAGGGACCACGCGTACGGGCCGGTCGGGTCGTCCAGCCAGGCCCATACGTCGTGTCCCCTGACGGTGACCCCGAACCGCTCGCGCCCCGGCCGCCCCTCGCGCCGCCACAGGGCCAGCGCCTCCTGCGGGTCGAGGCTGCCCTCGGTGAGCGTGAGGAGGAACCGGAAGAGTTCGTTCTGGATCGCCCTGCGCGGCAGCCCGCCGACGTGCGGCGACGGCGGCGGCCGCGACCTGGGCGAGCCGCGCAGCGGCACGAAGTAGGCGGGCGTGTGCAGGAAGTGCCCTTCGGCGTGGTCCGCGTCCCGTACCTTCAGCCGGATCAGGCCGGTCGCCAGCGGCGCGAGGATCCACGCGCCGGGGCGGCACTGCTCCAGCCACACCCGCGGCACGCTCTCCAGGGTGCAGGTCGCCATGATCCGGTCGTACGGCGCCCGCTCGGGGCAGCCGCGCGTGCCGTCCCCGGTGATCACGGCCGGGTGGTATCCGGCGGCGGCCAGGTGCCGCCGCGCCGACTCGGTGATCTCCGGGTCGAGGTCGACGGTGGTGACCCGTTCGTCGCCCAGCCGGTGGGCCAGCAGCGCCGCGTTGTAGCCGGTGCCCGCGCCGATCTCGAGTACCGCGTCCCCGTCCCTGATCAGCAGCTCGGAGAGCATCCTGGCCATCAGCGACGGCTGGCTGCTGGAGGAGACCAGCTCCCCGTCCCGCAGCCGGGTGGCCAGCGGCGCGTCCGTGTACGCCCCGCGCAGCCAGCGCTCCCGCCGCTCCGGGTCGGGGTCCTCACCCCACATCCGCTCATGCCCGCCCACCACGCCGAGGTAGTAGTACGGCACGAACAGATGGCGCGGGACCTCCGCGAACGCCGCGAGCCAGGCCGGATCGTCGTCCAGCGCCCCGCTCGCCTCGATCTCGCGCACGAGCGCGGCCCGCGCCACGGCGGCGATCTCGGCCTCGCTGCGCGGGTACGGCTCCGGCTCGGGCGCACCCATACACCCACTGTGCTGCGATATCGCTCTGGGTGCGAGGGCCCGGCCACTGCGGATACTCCCGAGTAGCCCTTGCCGGTCCCTGCGGAGTCCTAGTCCTCCCGTACTCGGCCGGGCGGTCTGAGAGCATGGAGGGCGTGAAAGAGATTCCGCGCGGCACGCTTCAGGAGCAGTCCTTCTACGAGCAGGTCGGCGGCGAGGAGACCTTCCGACGCCTGGTACACCGGTTCTACCAGGGGGTCGCGGAGGACCCGCTGCTGCGGCCGATGTACCCGGAGGAGGACCTGGGTCCGGCCGAGGAGCGACTCGCCCTGTTCCTGATGCAGTACTGGGGCGGCCCCCGCATATACAGCGACAACCGCGGCCACCCCCGGCTGCGGATGCGGCACGCCCCGTTCACCGTGGACCGCGCCGCGCACGACGCGTGGCTGCGGCACATGCGGGCCGCCGTCGACGAACTGGGCCTCTCCGAGGAACACGAGCGCACCCTGTGGAACTACCTCACCTACGCCGCGGCCTCGATGGTGAACTCCGAGGGCTGAGAGCCTGTTTCTGAACCCCACCGGATTCCGGATTTCCGGCTCCTGATTCCGGTCACGATCCGATCACCTTCAGCCCGAACGCGCTTTCGCCGACCCGTGCACTCTGCAAGAGTCCGGCCAGGGGCATGGGGGCCCCGAGGGGCGGGGAACGGGGCGATCAGTGGCGGGGTTCATCCTTCTGCGCGTACGCGCGCATCGTCTCCTGCTCGCCGCGGCGCTGCTCGCCGTCCTGCTGACCACCACGGTCCTCGCCACCCTGACCGCGTTCTCCGGCTCCATCGGTGACGCCGCGCTACGGCACTCGCTGGCCACCCGCGCGGCGGCCCCCGCCGCACTGCTGGTCAAGGCCCCCGTCGAGCCGGACCAGCGCGAGGCCGCCGAGGAGGCCGTCGCCAAGGGGGCCCGGCGCACCTTCGACGGGTTACCGGTCACCCTGAGCACCCTGGAGCGCTCAGGCCCGTACGCCCTGCCGCGTACGCTCCAGGCGCCCGCCGCGCGCGCCGGTCAGCCCGACCTCACCCACCTCGCGGCGCTCGACCGCTCCCGCGTCACCCTGGTCTCCGGTGCGTGGCCGAAGCCGGGCAGCGCCACGGGCGACCAGCCGGTCGAGGTCGCGCTGCCGCAGGCCGCCGCCGACCAGCTCAAGCTGCGCCCCGGCGACAAGCCGGTCACGCTCACCGACCGGCTGCGCGGCCCGAAGCTGACGGTCCGGGTGGCCGGCGTCTACCGCCCCGCCGACCCGGCCGACCCGTACTGGCAGCTGGACGAGCTCGGCGGTCTCGGCGCCCGCACCCTGAGCTTCACCACCTACGGCCCGCTGCTGGCGGACCCGGCGGCGCTCGCCTCGGGGCGCGTGTCGTACGCGTCCACCTCTTGGCTGGCCGCCGCGGACTTCCGCGACCTCGGCGCCGGGTCCATCGGCGCACTGCGCGATACGGCCGAGCGCGGCCCGGGCCAGCTCGCCAAGGACCCCGCGCTGGGCGGCAGGGCCACCGTCACGACCTCGCTGCCGGACGTGCTCGACCGGGCCGAACGCGCGCTCCTGGTCTCCCGGTCCACCCTGCTGATCGTGGCTCTGCAGCTGGGGCTGCTCGCCGGATACGCGCTGCTCCTGGTCTCCCGGCTGCTGGCCACCGAACGCGCCGACGAGACCAGTCTGCTGCGTGCCCGAGGCGGCTCCCGGAGCCGGATCGCCGCCCTCGCCGCCGCCGAGTCACTGCTCATCGCGCTGCCCGCCGCGCTCCTCGCGCCGCTGCTGGCGGGCCCGTTGACCCGACTGCTGGGCGGGCAGGGCGCGCTGGCCAGGATCGGGCTGCGGCTCGATCCGTCGGTGGGCCTGTCGGTGTGGCTGGTGGCGCTGCTGGTCGCGCTGGGCTGCGCGGCCGCGGTGGTGGCGCCCGCGCTGGCCGCCACGGGTCCCGGTGCCACACCGCGTGCGTCGGTACGGGGCCGGGCGCTTCCCGCGCCGCTGCGGGCGGGCGCCGATGTGGGGCTGCTGGTCATCGCGGGCGTCGCGTACTGGCAGCTGGACCGGCAGACCTCCGGCAGCGGCGTGCTGAGCGGCGACCGCGAGGGCGAGCTGGGCATCGACCCGCTGCTGGTCGCCGCGCCCGCGCTGGCCCTGCTCGCGGGCACCGTACTCACCCTGCGGCTGCTGCCGCCCGTCGCCAGGCTCGGCGAACGCCGGGCCGCCAAGGGCCGCGGGCTGCCCGCCGCGCTCGCGGGCTGGCAGCTGAGCCGCCGCCCCTTGCGCGGCGCCGGACCCGTACTGCTCCTGGTACTCGCGGTGGCGATGGGCATGCTGGCGATCGGGCAGGGCGGCTCCTGGGACCGTTCGCAGCAGGACCAGGCCGACTTCAGGGCCGGTACCGAGGTACGCGTCCTGCGCACCCGCACCCCGGTGCCGGAACAGGGCGGGGTGTACAGCGCGGTCAAGGGCGTACGCGACGCGGCGCCCGTGGCCCGCGCGGAGATGCCGCTGTCCGCGAACCGCACGGCGACGGTGCTCGCCGTCGACACCCACCACGCCAGGTCAGGGCTGCTGCTCCGCGACGACCTGGGCGAACCGGCCGCGCTCACCCGGGCGGTGGCCCCGAAGAAGACCGTCGCTTCCGGGGTGGCGCTGCCCAAGGACACCCGGCGCCTGGACCTCGACGTACGGCTCGCGCCCATGGGCAAGGGCCCTCGGCCCGACGCCGTCCGCGCCACGCTCACCGCGGTCGTCGCCGACCGCTACGGCATCACGCACCAACTGCCGCTCGGGCAGCCGCCCGTCGACGGCAAGCAGCGCACCCTGCCGCTCGACCTGGCCGCCGCCAAGCTGGCAGGCCCGTACACGCTGACCGGTCTCGACCTGAACGTGCCGCAGTCGTCGCGCCCCAAGGAGCGGCAGCGGCTCACCGTGGACCAGGTGCGTGCCGTGGGCAGCGGCGAGGCCCGCCCCGTCGCACCGGCCGACGGATTGGCGTGGGAGGCGTCATCGCGCTCCCGCTACGTCAGGACGGGCGACGACGAGGGCCCGTACGAGACCCTCAAACCCCGTGCTGAGGGCGGGCGGTTCCTCGTCGTCACGTACCTCTCCGGCGTCGAACTGGCCGATGAGCCGGAGGAGATGCGGCGCCAGGTGCGGGTCGCGGCGAAGCCTTCCCGTACACCGCCGCTGACCGCCGTGGCGACGGAGCGCTTCCTGGAGTCCAGCGGCGCCAAGGTGGGACAGAAGGTCGAAGTCCCGCTCGGCGGCGAGACCTACAAGGTCACCCTCGCCAAGTCGGTGCCCCAACTGCCCACCACGGGCTTCGGCGGCGGCTCCGACGGTGCAAGTACGGTCACCGACACCGAAGCCGACACCGACGGCGGCGGTCTGCTCCTGGACCTGCGCGCCGTCAACGCGGCCGCCTGGCAGCGCGGTACGTCCGTGCCGCCCACCGAGTGGTGGCTGACCACGGCACCGGACCAGGCCGCACGGGTCGCCGCCGAGCTGCGGGCCCGCCCCGACACCGACCCGTCCCAGGTACTCGTACGCTCCGAGATCGCCGCCGAGCTGCGCGACGACCCGCTCGGCGCCGGGCCGCAGTCCGCGCTGCTCGCGCTCGCCGTGGTGGCCGCTGCGCTCGCCGCCGTCGGCTTCGCGGTCAGCGCGGCCGGGTCGCTGCGTGAACGCGCCGCGGAGTTCGCGGTGTTGCGGGCGCTGGGCACGCCGCGCCGCCAGCTGGCACGGCTGATCGCCGCCGAACAAGGCCTGTTGATCGGCCTGGCGCTGCTGGTCGGTCTTGGCCTGGGCGCGGTGCTGGCCCGCGCCGTGGTACCGCTGATCGTGCTGACCGCGCAGGCCACCCAGCCGGTGCCACCGGTTCTGGTGGAGCTGCCGGTGGGCCGCGTGGCGACGCTGCTGGCCGGGGTCGCGGCCCTGCCGCTGCTGATCGTGGCGGCCATCGCGCTGCGCCGGGTCGATCCGACGGTGTCGCTGCGCCACGAGGGAGGCCACTGAGATGCCCAACCGCCATGCCTCCGTGGCCCCTTGGGTCCGCACCCGGCTGCGTGCGGCGCCGGGGGCCGCCGTGGCGCTGTTCGTGCTGGTGCTGGTCACGTCGTTCCTGGCGGCGGTGTTCCCGCGCGGCGTGGACGCGTACGAGGACCGGGGGTTGCGGGGGGCCATCGCGGACGCCGGGGTGCTCACCAGCACGGTGGCCGTGACCACGCCGGTATTCATGGCTGCCGACTCCGAGCCGGGCTCCTCCGATCGGATGCTGCATCACACCCGCCTGCGGGACCAGTACGAGGACATCGTCGGCGGCCTGCCCGCTCCGCTCCGGGCCGACCTCGCCGAAGCCGCGTATGGCGCAAGGACCGCGAAGCCCCAGGAGGCTACCGACTCCTGGCTGCCGCGCCCCGACGGTCTCGCCCCGCAGTTCACCCTCGCCACCCAGGCCGACGTCGGCAAGCACGCGCGCGTGGTCGACGGCCGCCTGCCCACCACTGCCGGAAAGGTGACCTCACGGACCCGGCAGGCCGAGGCGGCGGTGACGGCGCGCACGGCGAAGTCCCTGAAACTCAAGGTCGGTTCCGTCGTCCACTTTCCCGGCTTCGGCGACGGGCAGCGCGCCGTACGGATCTCCGGCATCGTGGAGCCGCTGCGGCCCGATGGCAGCTACTGGGCGTACGAGTCCGAACTGCGCACCCCCACCCTCGCGTCCAACGGCGACCCCCTGGAGCCACTGTCGTACTGGCTCGCCGGGCTGCTGCTCGCCCCCGACGCGGGCCCGTTCCTGCTCGGCTTCGAGTACGCCGCCGAGGCGTACTGGCGTCTCCCGCCCGCCGTGGGCAGCCTGACCGCGCACGACCCCCCGGCCCTCAAGAAACACCTCGCCTCGCTCGAAAAGGGGCCGCTGTTCACCGAGTTGAGCGAGCGCACCGGGTCCCGCTTCCTGACCGTGTCCTCGGGTCTCGGCGCGGTGCTGACCTCGTACGGCGAGCTGCGCGACGCCGTGACCCCGGTGGTCGCGGTCGCCGCCTTCGGCATCGGCACGGTCGCGGCGATCGTGCTGCTGATGGCCGGGCGGCTGGCCGCCGCCCGTCGGCACGACGAGCTGAGGCTGCTGCGGGCGCGCGGCGGTTCGGTACGCGGCATGGCCGGGCGGCTGTTCGCGGAGACCCTGGTGGTGGCGGTGCCCGCCGCCGCGCTCGGCTGGCTGCTCGCGAGGCTCGCCGTGTCCGAGGGGCGTACGGCCTTCTCGCTGCTCGGCTCCGCGGCGGTCGCGGCATTCGCCTGCGCGGCACTTCCGGTGCAGGCCTCACTGGCGCACCGCAGGCTGCGGGCGCACGGCGGCCGCGACGACGTGACGACGGCCAGGCCGTCGGCGCGGCGCACGGTCGCCGAACTCACCGGCCTGGTACTCGCCGTCGGCGCGGTGGCCGCGCTGCTGCGCCGGGGCACGGACGAGGCGGACCCGCTGGTCAGCGCGGCCCCGGTGCTGGTCTCGCTGATCGCCGCGCTGGTTCTCGTACGGCTGTATCCGCTGCCGTTGCGGTGGGCGCTGCGGCCCCTGGTGCGGCGCCGGGGCGCCATCGGCTTCCTGGCGCTGGCCCGCGCGGGCCGGGCGCCCGCCGCCCAGACGCTGCCGCTGCTCGCGCTGCTGACCGCGCTGTCCATGGCCGCGTTCGGCGGCTCGGTGCTCGCCGGGGTCGCGGACGCACGGGACCGGGCGGCGCTGTTCACGGTGGGCGCCGACATCCGCGTCGACGGGCCCGGCGCACCGCTGCCGGACTCTCTGGCCGGGCAGTTGGGCAAGGTAGCGGGCGTACGGGAGGTCGCCGCCGTACATCTGGACGAGGATCTGGAGCTGCCGGACAGCTCCTTCGCCCACCTGGTGGCCGTCGACCCGCGTACGTATGCCAGGCTCGCGCGGGAGACCGGCCTCGGGTCCTTCACCGAGGCCGAGTTGGCGGCGCCGCGCTCCGGCACCCTGCCCGCTATCGCCTCGCCGCAGGTGGCCGAGCTGCTCGGCGGCCGGGAGCACTCCTTCAAGCAGGCGGCCGGTTACTTCACGGCTCGGGTCGTCGGGGTACGGGAGACCACACCCGCGCTGCCCGACGGCGAGTTCCTGCTGATCGACGGGCGACAGCTGCCGCACCTGACCGACTCCGTGCTGCTGGCCAGCGGCTCCGGTATCGACACGGCCGCGGTGCGCGAGACGGTCGACGCGGCGGGCAAGGCCACCATCGGGGTACGCGCCGACGAGTACGCCGCACTCGCCGACTCCCCCTTGCAGTCGGGCGCCGAACGGCTCTACGCCGCCGCCGTCGCGGCCGGTGCCGGGTACGCCGCGCTGACCGTCCTGCTGTCGCTGCTGCAATCCGCGCGCGAACGCGGCGCGCTGGTCGCCCGGTTGCGCACCATGGGCCTGGGCAAGCGACAGGCCCGGTGGCTGCTGGTGTGGGAGTCGCTGCCGCAGGCGCTGCTCGCGGCGGGCGGCGGGGCGCTGGTGGGCTGGTCGGCGACCGTGCTCCTTGCGCCGGGGATCGATCTGGGGCGGATCGCGCTGGCCGCGCGTACCGGCTTCGAACGCTTCTCAGTCGTACAACTGCGCGCGGATCCCTGGTCGTTGCTGCTGCCCGCGCTGGGTGTGGTGGTGCTGGCGACCGGGGTTTCCCTCGTCCAGGCGTGGTGGACCGCGCGCCGGACGGCCACCACCGAGCTCAGGGCAGGAGACTCCCGATGACGACCGACACCACGCCCGGCTCTGCGCCCGGCGCCACCCTCGCTGAGCTGGAACAGCGGGCGTCCGCGAACCGGGACCGTCCCTCGTACGGCCATGACGCGCTGATCACCTGCGACCGGCTGGTACGGATCTTCACCGCCGACGGCGTGGAGGTGCAGGCCCTCCAGGGGCTCGATCTGCTGGTCGCCGAGGGCGAGTTGATGGCGCTGGTCGGGGCGTCCGGCAGCGGCAAGTCGACGCTGATGAACGTCCTGGCCGGGCTGGACGAGCCGACGGCTGGTCAGGCGCGGGTCGCGGGCCGCGATCTGCTGGCGATGGGCGCGAAGGAGCGGCTGCGCTACCGCAGGGAGGTCGTCGGCTTCGTCTGGCAGCAGACGGCGCGCAACCTGCTGCCGTATCTGACCGCCGCGCAGAACGTCGCGCTGCCGATGCGGCTGCGCGGCGGCACCGGTTTCGGGAGGCGGCGGGCGGCCGCCGCGCGTGCCTCGCGCGCCGACGAGCTGCTGACGCTGCTGGATGTCGCGGACTGCCGCGACCGCCGTCCGCACCAGATGTCCGGCGGCCAGCAGCAGCGGGTCGCGATCGCGGTGGCGCTGGCCAACGAGCCCGATCTGCTGCTCGCCGACGAGCCGACGGGCGAGCTGGACTCGGCGACGGCCGAGCAGATCTTCGGGGCGTTCCGCACGGCCAACGAGGAGCTGGGCACCACGGTCGTGATCGTCACCCATGACCAGGCGGTCGCGTCCGAGGTCCGCCGTACGGTCGCCATCCGGGACGGGCGCACCTCAACGGAGGTGCTGCGCCGCACCCAGGTCGACGCGGCCACCGGCGAGGAGTCGGTGGTGGCGCGCGAGTACGCGATGCTGGACCGGGCGGGGCGGCTGCAACTGCCCGCCGACTACACCCGGTCGCTGGGGATGCGGGACCGGGTGATGCTGGAGCTGGAGCAGGACCACATCGGGGTGTGGCCGGACGACACAGGCGACTGAGGCCGTTGGCGCCTCAGGTGGGTGTGACGCTGAGGGCGCCAAGTCCGGCCCTGCGTACGGCGACCGACCCGTAGGGCGTACGGAGTCGCAGCCAGGCACCGGCGCCGAGCAGGTCCAGCGGTGCGGTGCTTCCCGCCGAGCGGGGCCGCAGAAAACCCAGCGCGTGGGCGGCGTGCGCGACCCGCACCGGGAGGTCAGTGCCGCCGACGGGCCGGGACCACACCTCGTTGCCGATCCGGTCCAGCTCGGAGCGGGTCCGCTTCTCAAGCGGCAACTCCTCCGTACGTACGCGGAATTCGGCGACCGCGTCGGCCACCAGGCGCCGTACCTCGTCGGGCGCCGGAAGGCCGGGCAGCCGCTGCCATCCGGCGCGCGGCGGCAGCACCCCGGCCCAGGGCGGCCCGGTGACGGCCGCGGGGACCACGGCCGTACCCGCCGACTCGTCGACGGACTCCAGCAACTCGCCCGCGGACACGGTCACATCCAGCGCGCAGGGCTGCCCGAGCCGCGCCGTACGGATCGCCAGGACCTCGAACGAAGGCGGCCGCCCGAAGACGGCAAGCGCCCCGCCACCGGCCTGGAGCCGCACGGCGGCGGCCTTGTCGTAGTGGATCAGCCGGGCCAGGAAGGCGGCGAGATCCGCCGCCTCCCCGGCGTCAGCGAACTCCAGACGCTCCAGGTGCCCCGGACGGGACGCCGAGGACGCGTTCGTCATGCGGCGAATGCCCCCGAGGCCGAGTCGTCGAGGTACTCCTCGAGGAAGGACTTCTCCTCGGCGCTGATCCGGCGGGGCCGCTGCGCGTCAAGGTCGAACGGCACCACGACGGTGGAGGCCCGCACGTACACCTGCTCCGGATCCTTGACCTCGTACGCGATGGTGAGCGAAGCAGCACCTATCTTCGTCACCCACGACTCGACGGTGACCGGCTCATGCCGGTGCACCAACGGCCGTACGTAGTCGATCTCGTGCCGTGCGACGACGGACCCGCCCGAGAACGAGGGCGAGCCGTCGCCCGGCGCCAGCCGGAACATGAAGTCGATCCGGGCCTCCTCCAGATAGCGGAGGAACACCACGTTGTTGACGTGCCCGAAGGCGTCCATGTCCGACCAGCGCAGCGGGCAGGAGTACACGTGTCGCGTCACCGGTGCATCAGCCCCGGGTCAGCTTCTTGTACGTGGCACGGTGCGGGCGTGCCGCGTCCGGGCCGAGGCGCTCGACCTTGTTCTTCTCGTACGACTCGAAGTTGCCCTCGAACCAGTACCACCTGGAGTCACCCTCGTAGGCGAGGATGTGCGTGGCGACCCGGTCGAGGAACCACCGGTCGTGGGAGATGACCACGGCCGCGCCCGGGAACTCCAGGAGCGCGTTCTCCAGCGAGGAGAGGGTCTCGACGTCGAGGTCGTTGGTCGGCTCGTCGAGGAGCAGCAGGTTGCCGCCCTCCTTGAGGGTGAGCGCCAGGTTGAGGCGGTTGCGCTCACCGCCGGAGAGGACGCCGGCGGGCTTCTGCTGGTCCGGCCCCTTGAAGCCGAAGGCGCTGACGTACGCGCGGGAGGGCATCTCGACCTGGCCGACGTTGATGTAGTCCAGCTCGTCCGACACCACGGCCCAGAGGGTCTTCTTGGGGTTGATGTTGGCGCGGCTCTGGTCGACATAGCTGATCTTGACGGTGTCGCCGACCTTGATGGCACCGGAGTCCGGAGTCTCCAGGCCCTGGATCATCTTGAACAGCGTGGTCTTGCCGGCACCGTTCGGACCGATCACACCCACGATGCCGTTGCGCGGCAGCGTGAAGCTCAGGTCGTCGATCAGGAGCTTGTCGCCGAAGGCCTTCGAGAGGTTGTTGACCTCGACGACGATCGAACCGAGGCGCGGGCCCGGCGGGATCTGGATCTCCTCGAAGTCCAGCTTCCGCATCTTGTCCGCCTCGGCAGCCATCTCCTCGTAACGGGCGAGGCGCGCCTTGGACTTGGTCTGACGGCCCTTGGCGTTGGACCGGACCCACTCCAGCTCTTCCTTGAGCCGCTTCTGGCGCTTCTCGTCCTTGCGGCCCTCGACCTTGAGTCGCGCGGACTTCTTGTCCAGATACGTGGAGTAGTTGCCCTCGTAGGGGATCGCGCGGCCGCGGTCGAGCTCGAGAATCCACTCGGCGACGTTGTTCAGGAAGTACCGGTCGTGGGTGACGGCCACCACGGCGCCCGCGTACTTCGAGAGATGCTGCTCCAGCCAGTTCACCGACTCGGCGTCCAGGTGGTTGGTGGGCTCGTCGAGGAGGAGCAGGTCCGGGGCCTCGATCAGCAGCTTGCAGAGCGCGACCCGGCGCTTCTCGCCACCGGAGAGGGTGGTGACGGGCCAGTCGCCGGGCGGGCAGCCCAGCGCGTCCATGGCCTGCTCCAGCTGGGCGTCGAGGTCCCACGCATTGGCGTGGTCCAGGTCCTCCTGGAGCTTGCCCATCTCCTCCATGAGTTCGTCGGAGTAGTCGGTCGCCATCAGCTCCGCGACCTCGTTGAACCGCGTGAGCTTGCCCATGATCTCGGCAGCGCCGTCCTGGACGTTCTGCAGAACCGTCTTGGACTCGTCGAGCTCCGGCTCCTGCATGAGGATGCCGACGCTGTACCCCGGCGAGATGTACGCCTCGCCGTTGGAGGGCTGCTCAAGCCCCGCCATGATCTTGAGAACGGTGGACTTACCGGCGCCGTTCGGGCCGACCACACCGATCTTCGCGCCAGGCAGGAAGTTCAGGGTGACGTCGTCGAGGATCACCTTGTCGCCGTGCGCCTTGCGCGTCTTGCGCATGGTGTAGATGAACTCAGCCAAGAGAAACCGTCCGGCAAACTGGGAGTGGGCAGATACACCCCATCTTGCCTGACGGCCACACTTAGGTGGTAACCCGTATGGCTGGGGCTCTGTGACCTGGGGGTTCGTGGCTGGCGGCTTTAGCTCGACTGTCGGTTGTCGTCGAGTGGCCTCGGGGGACGTCGGACGGCCCAGGGACGGCCCAGCATTGATCGGTACGGGGTCTGTCGTCAGGTCGATGACGGCCACCTGGGCCAAGTAGGACACGGAGCGTTGCGCTCATCGCCTAGCCTGACTGTCAGGACCCGCGACGTTGGGGAGCGACCTTGCTGGACCGAGGCAACCTTCAGTCGTTCAAGGCAGCGCTGTCAGCCGCACTACGAACAACCAACCAGGCCGATGACGCATTGAGTGATCGATTCGTCGAACTCCGCCCTGGCACGGTGGCCACGCTTGAGTCTGCCGTCAACCACCTCGTCACAGGTCGTCGGGGGGTCGGCAAGTCCACGACGCTCGCTGTTCTCCAACGGCGCGCAGAGGAACAAGGGGCTCGGGTCATTTTCGTGGACGTCGAGACACACAAGTCTCGTTCCTACCCTGATGTCCTTATTGAGATCATCATCGACATCCTTCAAGCAATTGAGCCCAAGGGATGGAAGAAGCCCCAACGGAATCTCCGCCGTGAAGTTAAGGAGCTACTCGACGTCCTTGACGCCCTCCGCGATGCAGCCGCTGAGGTTACGCAGAACACGGAGAGCGACCAGACACGGACAAGTGAATTCAAAGTCAGCCTTCAGGGCGGGGTTGCCAAGCAGTACGCGAAACTGAGCGCAACGGGCGGAGGCGCACGGTCTAAGCGAATGAAGACTTCGCAGACCTCAACGCAAACGCGCCGCAAGGAGGACTTTCTCCGCGACCTCGCCCCGGCCATTGCACAGGCCTTGGAGAATGCCGCTAACTTGGATGGTCGAAAATCACTACTCGTCGTGCTTGATGACTTCTATTTTGTCGCCAAGGATAAGCAGCCGCTAGTTCTTGACCACCTCCACGGCATCACCAAGAGGAGTAACGTATGGTTGAAGATTGGCAGCGTTCACTCAAGGACGCAGTCGTTCGCTGATGGAGATCCGCCACTCGGCATGCAGCCTCCGCACGACCTCCAGCATCTGTCCCTCGACGTCGGTCTGGCTGATTTTGCGACGGCACAGACATTCCTCGAAGAAGTTGCGAACGGTGTGCTCACTCCTGCCGGGTTCAAAATTCGCGAGGTTCTCACTCAAACTGCCCGCGAGCGTGCGGTGCTGATCGCTGGCGGCGCCGTTGCTCGCGACTATTTCGATCTCCTTATCGCGGCGGCCGACGCCGGATGGGAATCCTCCCAGCGAGGCGGAGGAGGTGATGAACCTTTCACAATCGGAGCAGAGAACGTCCAAGCAGCTGCTGGCTTGCGTCTTCAGCGCAAGCAGACCGACCTCCGCAATGATGCTGGGCGCGATGCCCCTGCTTTGGAAACTCGATTCGATGATCTCGTGAGGTTCGTCCGAGATCGGGATACTTTCTTTTTCCTCGTACGTCGAGAGCATATGGACACTGACTGGGGTCGAGAAATCGTAGAGCTTGAGGATCTACGATTTGTTCACCGAATCATGACCACCAGGCCAAACACCGCGACGTGGCGCGGCGTAGAAACAGTGGTATTCATGGTGGACTTTGCCGCTCTCGTCCAGAAGCGCATGCGGAAGGCTCCGGTGGAGTTCTGGAAAGCCGGGAAGTCTGATGAACTGAGACGCGCCGAATGGGTCTACGAGCCAAATTGGACTGAGACTTCAGCCAAGGGCAAGAAGGAGAGCGGCGAAAATGCGACCCCAGAAGATGTCGAATTGCCCTTTGAGTAGTCCGCAGTCGTGATTGGCGTCAAGGGTGGGACTTAGGTCGGCGGAGCGACTTTGGGCTGGAGCTGCTTTGGGGCGACTGATCATGTCCCCTTAAGCTTCCGGCGAGTCGGGCAGTCTGTGGACCTGCCCGTTAAAGCACGATGTTGGGGCCATGACCTTAGAGGCGCGCCCCAAAGTGGTTCCTAAAGCCGTGGAGCCGACCGCCCCAGCCACAGAGGGTTTCTCCCGCACTCGCCCGCATGCACGCAGCGCGCCGCCGTGGCGCGGCGCAGCTTCACCCGCTTCAGCGCCCAGCCCTGGTACGTGTCATCGAATCCGTGCGCCAACGGGCCCCACTTCAGCTCCGCCTTCAGCCGCACGGCCTCACGCTCATGCTGCTCGGCGGGTGTCAGCCCGCCCCTCTTGCGCGTGCAGCAGGGTGTGGTCGTACCGCAGGCATCACGGCCCGTCAGCACCGCCGGACATCTCGGATTCAACCTGAGTAGTAGCGCTACATCTGAGGGGAATTTGATACTCCTCATGGGGAGATCAATCTATCGCAGCCCACCTTTTTGTCCGATTAGGACGAAAAGGGAGATTCCTAATCGGGTGTAATTCATCTCGCTGTCCCGTTTCACCCACCCTAGTCAGTCCGGGTGGACGGCAGGTGTGCCTAACGGCCGATGATCAACAGAGGTACTGTCCGTGACGCCTCCAACGACCACGGAGGCGCGGGCGCCGCCCAAACGCACCAGGCATCCAAGCCGCGACGTGCGCCGGGCACGGTGCCCGCGGCGACCAACGACGGGGAAATGCAAGTGAAATCAGGACTGGCGCGCAGCAGCGCAGCCGCCATCTTCGTGGCACTCATCACCGGGCTCGGCGCGCCGCAGGCCATCGCCTCCACTAACGGTGACAGCCCGTCAGCCGAAGAGACGCTGGCTGGGACCGAGGCCGGGCAGCACGACCTCGAAGAGGACCTGCCGATCCCAGGCGAGCCCGAGGAGACGACCTTGCCGGACGTGGACCTCAAGGGCAAGGAACCCGAGTTCTCGACGCAGGGACTGCAGTGCAGGCCCGGCTGGGAATTCACGATCACCAAGAACAAGAAGAACACGATGTCCGTCAAGTACCACACGGCCGTCAAGAACACAAAGAGCTACCCCATCAACTTCAAGTTCACATCCAAGAAGTCGGGGACCACTCAAATCGGAGCGTCCCTCACCGTCAGCGGGGAACTCAAGGCCGGAATCTTCGCCGCCATCAAGACCGAAATCAATGCGAGCGTCTCGAAGAGCTGGACCTCAGAACTCGGCATTGAGGCGTCGGGCAAGGTGAAGGCCCGCAGCACCGTCAAGGGCGACTACGGGATCTTCAAGGAGAACGTATACGGCTACAAGTACTACCGCGGCAGCGCCTGCCAGAAGAGCTCCAAGAAGTACATGAAGGCATGGGCTCCCTACCGTGAAGGATGGGTCATCAAGTAGCCCCACAGCCCGGCCCTGCCACCCGCGGGGCCGGGCCCCTTCAACTCACCCAGGAGACCACCATGCGCCGCCCGCTCGGTGCTGCCGCTGCCCTTATCGCTGTCCTGGTGTCCGGAGGCTGCACCAATGACCCCCCGGACCGCGAGAGCGAGACATCGCCATCCCCGGCACCGCCGTCCAGTTCGCCCGCGTCGCCCGATACGACATCTGCTCCACCGGCGCCTGACTTCAGCCTGCCCAAGAAGGCCGCTGTGCTCATCCCCGAGA
Source organism: Streptomyces sp. E11-3 (assembly GCF_046540415.1). Lineage (NCBI taxonomy): Bacteria > Bacillati > Actinomycetota > Actinomycetes > Kitasatosporales > Streptomycetaceae > Streptomyces > Streptomyces sp. E11-3. Next base: position 2,175,293 of record NZ_JAZGRL010000002.1, read on the forward strand.
CGTCGGGCCGTACCACGCTCAAGCTTCCTGAATTCACCCCTGACCAAGAGGTCTACACCTACTACGCGTCATGTACGGGCGAAGCGAGAGTGGAGATCGTCTACCGGGGTGACGCTGACCCGGATTCCGTGGCCTGCGACGGGGTGCCCACGATCGGACTGGTCCACACCGAGATCAGGCCCCACCAACTCACGGTGCGCGTGACCGGCGGCACCGCTGCGTGGAGGCTCGCCGTGGTGTCGGGAGATCATCTGACCTGAGCCTCGTGTTTAGGAGGTCAACTGTCATCCTGACGCGGGTGTCCCCGTGCTGGACGCTGCGCCTGCTCACTGACGCCTACGCCGACCACCCGGGCAACCGGCCGGAGTGGAGGCCGTGAGCGATCCGGTCACCGCTGTCGCTGACTGGCGCACTGGTGCCATGCGCCAGTGCGCCGACCTGTGCGGCACCTGCAGCTACCGGCCCGGCAACCTGGCGCACCTGAAGCCCAGAAATATTCAGGAGACGACCCGGGCCGCCATCGCGGCCGAGAGCGACGGTCTTCTGCCACGCCACCATCGGCACCCCGGCGCCCGCCATCTGCGTCGGGTACGCGCGCCACCTGACCGGCCGCGCCCGCTCCCTGGCGCTCGCCTCATACGTGCCGGAGCTGCCCGACTCGCCCTCCTCACTCCTCCAGGCAAGGAAGGGTGACCGCCATGACGAACAAGAGACCGTGGAACCGGCCCGAATCACCGCGGCACCCGCGTCGTTCGGGCCGCCGCGTAACCTCCGTGCGGGACTCCTCGTCCCCCTTACGATGGCGCCTCACCATCGGGGCATACGCATACCGCGTGTTGTTTGGACCCGCACCTTGAGCACTCTGCGAGGTGCCGTATCAGGTCGTACTCGACGAGCTTGTTCTCGTAGCGGCACCACAGTGAGTCAAGACTCACGGGCGGCGTCGTGTTCGCGGTCATGGTGTGTCCCGCCGCTCCGCGAGCTGCAGGAACCTGAGAGCCACTCGGGCCAGCGCCCGAAGGTGAGCTATCTGTTCGATGCGGGACGCTGCGGGGTCGGGTCGATGCGACAGGAGCATGCCAGCGTCCTGGTGTAGCTGTGTGCTCGTTCCGCATGAGCTCCGGGCCGCTTCGGCGAGCGTGTCTAGGTAGCCAGCGAGTTCGTTGATGTGGGCGCGCACCACATCGAGGGCAGGGCGCTTGCCGTCGCAGGTTGTGTACATCACGAGGTCGATCAGCTGCCGGACCTGATCTCCGCCGATGTGCGGTCTGCCTTGGTGCTCCACGGTCATGTCAATGACGTTAGGAACGCGGCTAGTTCAGTCTCTACGTTCTTGCATGACCTTGCACGCGAGTTTATCCGAGAGCGCCGATCGCGTCCGTGATCAGTGTCCGAGCTGGTGCCCCGTAGGCGGCGTTCTTGCTCATCTCGGCAAACGCCTTGGCGTAAGTGCTTACCTCTCCGGGAGCGGTGACGTTCACGGCCGCCGTCAGCAGTTCCGAGCTCACTTGGCGGTCGTCGAAGAGGTAGAAGGCTTCCAGCGGCCACATGCGGCGCTCGGCGTCGGACGGGATGATGCCGAGGCTGACGTTCGGCAGCGCCATGACGGCCAGGAGATAGCCGAGCTGGGAGGCCATGGTTTCCGAGGGCCCGATGCGGTAGCGCAGCACCGTTTCTTCGAGCAAGAACGCGAAGCGGTGGTCTCCCTCATGCAGGACGTGGGAGCGTTCTATCCGCGAAGCGGCTGCCTCCGGGGCGTCGTCGGGGGTGCCCTGGAAGCGGGCGATGGTGGACAGCAGGGCGGTCGCGTACGCCTCGGTCTGCAGGATGCCGGGGACGACGTTGGAGCAGTAGATCCGGAAGTGCCGGGTGCGTGCGTACAGGGGCAGGACTTCGTCCTGGGCGCGGCGCATCCCATGCCCGTGGAGCTTCTTCCAGTGCACGTACATCTGGTCGGCCTGCCGGTTGGCGGCGACCAGGTCGGTGGCCTGGTCCTGCGCGCCGCATGCCTGGCACCACTGACGTACATCAGCGTCCGAGGGCGGGGTTCGGGCATTCTCGATCCGGGACCGTTTCGAGGCGCTCCAGCCGCACCGTAGAGCCAGTTCCTCACCGGTCAGTCCCGCGTCGATGCGGAGGTCCCGCAACTGCGCCGCAAGGCGTTCGCGGGCCGCCTGAGCGGCGGACAGGGGGGATGCGGTCATGTGCTGGCTCTTCGGTCGGGGCTGGTCAGACGGCGTACTTCTCGTGCGGGATGCCGCGCTCCCACACTGTCTTGAAGGCGTTTGCGGCGAGCTGGATCACGTCCGGCTCTGTGCGCACCTCCCACTTCGGCTCGGTCCAGTTTCCGTCGCCTGAGAAGTGGTTGAAGAGAACCGCGGTGCGGTCGAAGAGCCAGAAGTCGTTGCCCGGCAAGGCGATGTCCGACGCATGCCGTCGGGGCAGCCACCGCACGTTTTCCCCGGCCTTGATGTTGACCGTGGTCCCGGCGTACTCGTAGCGGATGTACTCGGTCACCGGCTCGGAGACGATGCGGGCCCTGCGTACGGCCACGCCACGGCCGACGGTGCCGCCGATCAGGTTGACCCATGGCGCCCAGTACGCCGAGGCAGGATCGGTGTCGCACTCCCCAGTGCGCTGCCAATGCTCGAAGTCTGCGGCTTCGTCTCCAATGCCGTAGGAGTCGCGCATCTCCAGATGCCACGCTGAGCGCTGGGCGCCGGAGAGCAGGTCCTCAAAGCTGGGCACGTCGTTCTGCGACATCGCACGCCTTCCTGATCATCGGCACCATGCGGGCCGGCACCCGTACGACGGCCTCGTTGTCCGGAATGCCGATCGCGTGCCCGGGAACCTCGGTCGCCGCGCACTCGGCTGCCAGTTCCGCACCGGGCTTCCAGCCCTGGAACACCAGCTCCGCGCTTTCCTCGTCGACCCACACCGTGGGTGAGCCTTGCTGGCCGGTGTCCGGATCAATCCCGAGGAACCGTAGTGCCATGTCCGCCTCCGGTGTCGAGCCGATTGCATCGCCTTGCATGACCATTGCCCTGGATGGGCGGTGCAGTCAAGAGCGCACCCCTGCACGGAACTTGGGGCAGGGGTCAGCCAAGGGTGAGGCGGCAAGGACGTTCGCCGGTTTTGTGGTCGGCGGTGTCATAGCCGGGGTGTACGAGGCCCCCGGGGGAAACCGGCCCTCCCGGCTGCCCCGGGAGGGCGTTCCGATCGGCCCTCCGGGGACGTTTCGGGCGCTCGCCCAGCGGTTTACTCCCCGGAGTCGTCCTTCTTGCGGAGGAAGAAGACCGCCGCGCCGCCGACCACGACCAGGGCGACCGCGATGCCCGCGATCATCGGGGTGGTGTTGGAGCTGCCGGTTTCGGCGAGGTTGAGGTCGTCGCCGGTGCCGCCGACCGAGGCCGGGCTTGGGCCTTCGGAGGGCTCGGGGGTGTCGCCGTCGGGGCTGGCCGCCGTTGCGCAGTCCAGGACGCCCTTGATCCGCTTCTCGAAGCCGTTCGGGCCGGTGATCGTGAAGTCGTAGGCCTGGTCTTCCTGCAGCGGGATGGTGACCGTCTGCGACTCTCCGGCCTCGATGGTGTGCTTGAAGCCCATCAGTTCGAAGGTGAACGGCTCGTCACCGCTGTTGGTGGCGGCGATGTCCACGCCGCCCTTGGCGCAGTTCTTCTGGGCCGAGAGGGCTGGTATCGCGCCTTGCTCCGCCCAGTTCGCGCTCGCCGTGGCCGAGACGGTCGACTCGCTGGACCCGGCGAGTATCTGCGTCTGGCTCCTGCTCTCGGAGGCGAAGGCGCGGCCGACCGGCACGGTGGTCGACGCCTGGACGGTCAGTGCGGCCGACCCGGTCTTGGGGGCGTCCTTCGGCACGTCGATGTACAGCTCGCTGCCGTGCTCGGCCGAGGTCACCACCTCGCCGTCCGCGTCGACGACCCGCACCCCGCTCGCCGCGGCGTCCGCGGGCGGGCTGACGGTCACGGCCTCGGCGTTGGTGCGCACGGTGACCGGGCCGAGCCGCTCGCCTGCCCGGCCGGAGATGGCGGGCGGGTCGAGAGTGAGCGAGGCCTTCGGCTCGGCGCGGTTCCTGGCGCGCTTCTCCAGGTAGTCGGCGAGCTTCTCGGCCTGCGGGTCGACCGCCTCGACGTCGGCGTTGTCCGAGTAGCGCCAGATGGCCACCTGAGTTCCGGCCGCCGCGGTCTCCTCGGTGAGGCCGCGGGCGCCCGACTTCTTCGCCAGGGCGGCGAGGTCGTTCACCTGCGGGTAGGAGTTCTGCAGAATCCAGCGGATCTTGCCCGCGTGCGGATTGCTGTTCAGCGAGGTCGCGCTCCAGGGGGTCTCCTGGTACTTCGCGCCCTTCTGGGTCGGGTTGTGGATGTCGACGCAGTACGTCTGCAGGCTGCCGCCGTCTTCCACCGACATCTCGAACAGCCCGGCGGGGATCTTCCGCTCGTCGCCGTCCTCCGCGCGGATCACCGCCTGGTCGTGCGTCACCAGGCTGCCGAGGGTCGCGGTGGCACCGCCCTGCCCCTGTGGCTCATCGTCGGCCACAGCGAGACCCGCTCCGGCCAGCACCCCGGCCGCGGCAAGACCCGAGGCGAGCGTCACGACGGCGAGGCGAGCGGCGCCACGCCGACGTACAGAGAACGAAGAAAACACCGAATTCCCCTCCGGGCGGGACCCATTCGATGGGGGGACGATCCCGCCAGCAGCACCAACTGCAGTCAACAGCCCCGTGAGTTACGCCCGGAATCCTAGGGAAACCACGCACCCCCGAACCCGATCATGCCGTTCGACAACCGATCCGACTCGCAATCGTTATCGCCAGCAACCAATGTGACCTGCCCTTATCGACAAATCGCCAGTCTGGTTGACCCTTGTTGCGGTGAGATGTCGCGTGTTGCTCTCGTTCCTGGGTCAGGTTGGGTCAGATCGGTTCGGGGGTGAGAAGGGGCGGGGGGTCAGCGGCCGGGTCGGGAGCGGGAGGCGCCGGTTCCTGTGTGGAGCTGGGTGTGGGCCCGATTGTCGCGCCGGGTGTGGAGCCCGGCTCCTGCTCGGTTCGCGACATCCGGCGGAACGCCGCCGTGCCGCGCGACAGATCGTGGCCCACCGCCATCGCGTCGATGTCCGCCGACATCCAGCGCCGGTCCTCCAGCTCCCCTTCCCGCAACCTCAACCGACCCTGTACGAGCACGGGTTCCCCGACCGTCACACACGACGCCACGTTCGCGGCCAGCGTCCGTCTGGCCCACACCGTGAAGAAGCTGGTGCCGGCGTCCTTCCACGCCTGCTGAACACGGTCGAAGCGGCGTGCGGTCACCGCGATCCGAAACCGCGTCACCCCGCCGGTCGACTTCTCCTGGTAGATCGGCTGCGACGCGACGTTCCCCACGACCGTCACCATCGTCTCGCTCATCTCGGCCCCTCCCCAGTTCGCCCGCGAGTCCGTCCCGCACGGCCGCGGCCGATCTCGGGCGACCCGCCGCGAACTCAGACTGCACCCGTACACGACGAGCCCGCTCGGAGCTGTGGACTACCGGCCGGTTGTGGACAACCCCGTCACCCGCACGTACTGCTCCCGTACCTCCCGGTACCGCAGCAGTTCGGCCGCCACCGGATCGAGCACCCGGGCCCGCCCGCACCCCGACGCGGCCTCCCGCAGCCGCCGCTCCGCCTCAAGCCCGTACCGCCGTGCGGGGCCGCGTGCCGCCATCCGGCAGGCCCACTCGACGCACGGACCGCCCACGATCCCCGACGCCATGAGCAGCACCGGCACCCCCAGGTTCGGGTCGAAGAACCCGATGATCTGCCCCACCAGCCAGAGCCCACCCACGATCTGAAGCAGCGTCATCGCCGCCTGAAACAGCACCGCCATCGGCCACCAGCCGGGGCGCGGCGGCCTCCCCGACGGCACCCCGGCCCGCACCGCCAGCTCGTCCAGTGCCTCGGGCAGCCCCGCGGAGCCGCGCGCCGCGGCCTCCCGTACGGCCTGCCCCCATGGCGCGGGCAACCCGGCCGCCGCCTCGTCGCCGACGATGCGTACGGCCTGCTCCACCCGCTGACGTGCCGTCGGCTCCTCCTCGGCGGGGGTGGTGGACACCGCGCGTGACGACCCGCCGGGGATGCGCTGGGCCTCGTACCAGCGCCACAGCCGCAGCCACGGGGTGCCGCACGCCCTGCCCGCGTTTCTGCGCCAGGCCCGCTCCGCCGCCTCTCCCGTGGCCGTGGCGCCGACCGCCTCGGCGAGCCGGTCGGCGAACTCCTCGCGGGCCCGCTCGCTGAGGCCGACCCGCTGGCCGGATGCGTAGACGGGGCGCAGCCTGGCGGCGGCGGTGTCCAGGTCGGCCGAGATCCGGCGCGCCGGTGCGCCGCGCTCGGCCACGAACTGGCTGAGCAGTTCGCGCAGCTCGCCGACCCCCTCGCCGGTGAACGCGGAGAGCGCGAGGACCGTGGCGCCGGGCTCGCCGTGCTCGCCGAGCGCGATGCCGTCGTCGTCGAGCAGGCGGCGCAGGTCGTCGAGTACCTGGTCGGCGGCGTCACCCGGCAGCCGGTCGGTCTGGTTGAGCACCACGAAGGTGACCTCGGCGTGGCCGGCCATCGGCCGCAGATAGCGCTCGTGGAGTACGGCGTCGGCGTACTTCTCCGGGTCGACGACCCAGATCACCGCGTCCACCAGGGTGAGGATGCGGTCCACCTGCTCGCGGTGCTCGACCGCCGCCGAGTCGTGGTCGGGCAGGTCCACCAGGACCAGGCCGTCCAGCCGCGCACCCTGCCCCGGACTCTGCAAGGGCCTGCGGCGCAGTCTTCCGGGGATGCCGAGCCGGTCCAGGAGGTTGGCGGCGCCGTCCGTCCAGCTGCAGGCCAGTGGCGCCGCCGTGGTCGGCCTGCGTACTCCGGTCTCCGAGATCGCCACCCCGGCCAGGGCGTTGAACAGGGACGACTTGCCGCTGCCGGTGGCCCCCGCGATGGCGACGACAGTGTGCCGGTCGGAGAGCTCCCGGCGTGCGGCGGCCTGGTCGAGCACCCGCCCCGCCTCGGCGAGGGTCCGGCCGTCGAGCCGGGTGCGGGACAGGCCGACCAGCTCGCGCAGCGCGTCCAGACGGGCGCGCAGCGGGGCGGCGTACGTGGTGCCGCCCCCCTGGGCGCTACGCGCATGCATCTGGTTCCCGGCGCCCTGGGCGCCACGCGCAGGCATCTGGTTCCCGGTGCCCTCGCCGCCCCGGCGGGCGATCAGCCCGTCGTCCCAGACCCGCTCGCCCCCGGCGGCGTCCTGTCCCTCATCGCCCGCCACGCGCGCGTGGTTCGCGGGCTCCTGCCCGCCGGTGTGGTCAGTGACGGCAGTCACCGCGGTCACCTCTCCTTCTGCAGTACGGACAGTGCGGCGATGAGTTCGGCCTGCGGTTCCGAGTGGACTTCGAGGGCGTCGAGCGGCGCGATCCTGCGGTCGCGTTCGGTCTGCAGGACCTTCTCCACGTACGAGGTGAGCAGGCGGCCGCCCCGGTCGCGCAGCCGGAGCGCGCCGTGCGCGCCGATCAGCTCGGCGAGCCGCTCGCCCGCCGAACGGGCCCGCCGCCCGCCCAGCAGGGCCGTGGCCAGGAGTGCGGCGACCACCTCGCCGTCCGGGGGGTTCTCCAGGTCGCGGAGCTCGTCCTCCGCGTACTCCTCGATGACGCGACGCCAGCGCCGTACGGCCAGTCCGATGCGGTGCTCGGCGCTCTCCGCGTCCGGCTCCCGGTACGTCAGTTCCGGCGCCCAGGAGGCAGGTTCGCGCTGCCAGGCCTCGTCGACGCGCTCGTCGGCCGCGGACACCGAGCACAGCAGCAGCGCCCCCAGGCTCTCCACGACCGCGTCCAGGAGCTCCCCGGCGCCGCAGTCCAGCGGGTAGCTCCGCCACCGGCCGAGCGCGCCGCCGGAGAGCACCGCTCCGGCCTGCAGACGGCCCTTCACGCGCGCGTGCTCGCTCGCGTACGCCTCCTCGACGGCCGTGGTCAGCCGCACCCCGGCCGCGTGCTGCGCCGAGACGGCGCCCGCCAGCGCGGGCATCCTGGCTCCCAGCGATTCGATGAGCCCGGTGGCGGTACGGAGCAGGGCCTGGGCCCTGGCCGCGGGATCCTGGACCCGGTGGGCGAGCCAGTCGCGCAGCGGCGCGACGGCGGTGGACGGCAGCAGCCCGCCGCCGCCCGCGGACTCCGGCAGCTCGGGGATGGTGAAGCGCGGGACCTCGCCCAGACCGGCCTTGGTGAGCAGTGCCCCGTACTGCCGTGACACCTCGGCGACGACCTGGTGCGGCACCCGGTCGAGCACGGTGACCAGGGTGGCGTCGTACTCCTTGGCGGTACGCAGCAGATGCCAGGGCACGGCGTCCGCGTACCGGGCGGCGGTGGTCACCATGACCCATACGTCGGCGGCGCAGATCAGCTCGGCGGCGAGCTGGCGGTTCTCCGCGACCAGGGAGTCGATGTCGGGGGCGTCGAGGAGTGCGAGCCCGCGCGGCAGCGTCGCCGCGGTCTCGATCCGCAGCACGCACTCGCCCGCCTTGGCGCCCGCGCCTCCGCCCGCCTTGGCGCCCGTACCTGCGCCCGTCCTGGCGCCCGCACCCGCCGCGCGGCCTGCCGAGCCGCCTGCCCCCTTACCCGCCTCCTGGCCCGCCTTCGTGCCCGTGCCCGAGGAGGCGTCGCCCTCTTCCGATGGCTCCCTGCTCGGCATCCACACGCGCGTGAGCTCAGGCAGCACCCGCAGCCCCGCGAACCAGTGGTGGTCCTCGGGGTTGCACACCAGCACCGGGGTACGCGTCGTCGGCCGCAACACACCCGCCTCGCTGACCTGTCTCCCCACCAGCGAGTTGACCAGCGTGGACTTCCCCGCCCCGGTCGACCCGCCGATCACCGCGAGCAAGGGCGCTTCGGGCTGCCGCAGGCGGGGCACCAAATAGTCATCGAGCTGTGCGAGCAGCTCGTCACGGTCGACACGCGCGCGTGCAGCCCCGTCCAACGGAAGCGGAAAGCGTGCGGCGGCGACACGGTTGCGCAGGGTGGAGAGAGCGTCGAGCAGCTGAGGCCGTACATCCAAGGTCACCACATGCGAAGAATGCCCAATTTTGGCGACTTTCTGAAGTATATAACCGCTTCTGCGCGCCGGTCGGACACTTGAGACATGCGGGGCGACTGGGGCGCAGGCATAACGAGTGCACAACACCCGGGGCACGAGGTGCCGAAAGCGATGCGAGATTCGCACCTGCCTGCGATTATCAGGACCGCTTCACTGAACCTCCACACCGTGCCGCGGAGGCGAAGCACCAGGGACGGGCCCCCGCGAGCCCTATCCTTGTCCCCGGCAAGACCCCGGACCGGCCCCACACCGGCACTCCGGGCCACCGGCCGCCATCCGGCCCCCGTAGCTCAGTGGATAGAGCAGGCGCCTTCTAAGCGCTTGGCCGCAGGTTCGAGTCCTGCCGGGGGCGCCGAGCAGAACGTGGCGTTACGCCCTCCCTCAGGGAGGGCGTTTTTGCTGGTCAGGGGCGTCATCGCGGATGAAATGACCCAACCAGGCACCGCCGTTGACCGGTACGGAGATCGAGGCGGCACTCGGCTCGGCGCGCTGCCGCCCGGCACCGGCTTCGCGGCGCTGCTCGGCCGGCTCCTGGCCTGAGGTTCGTATGCGGACCCGCGTAGGCCGCTCGGCTGTGCGTCCCCAACCCGGCAAGGCCGGTCGTGCGATCCAGGGTTAGGGGGACTGGGGACCGCCGTCCACGGACGAGTGGCGGGACGCGGCTGCGCCTCAGCTACGCGCCGCGTTCTTCACCGTGCAGGTGTCCGTGTCCGCCGGGCACCAGTGCGTCCGGCCGCCCACGAGATGGAGTTCGAGGTCCGCGTCCGCCATGCCGCCCCGGTCGAGGGCGGCGCGCAGTGCGGTGGGCGCGGGCTGGGGCGGCAGGCCGAGGACGCCGATGACGACGATGCCGTTGCGGGCCTCGACCGAGGCGATCTGCCATTTGCCGGTCGCGGCCCACTTCTCGGCGACCGGGCGGGCGTCCGCCGCGAGGGAGCGGTCGCGGGCGACCGTGATCGTGCCGGTGGTGAGCGGCACCGCGATCAGCAGCAGGAGCGCGGCCACCGCCACCAGGGTGCGCCCGTGGAACTGGCCCACGGCCAGCCCGGACTCCTGGGCCGCGCCCCGGATTCCGTAAAACAGGAAGACGATGGTCCCCGTCGCCACGATGGCGGCCACGTTCGTTGCGAACAGCAGCGCCGACTCACTGGCGTCGTGGTAGCGGCGGACCGTGATGAGCAGTCCGGTCACGGCGAGCGGCGGCACCAGCGAGATGGCGATCGCCACGCCCGGCAGGGTGTCGGAGATGTCGGCCCGCACGAGCGCGAAGGCACCGACCGTGCCCGTCGCGAGGGCGGCGAGCAGGTCGATCAGGCGAGGGCTGATCCGCGAGGAGACCTGGCTGTTGGAGGCGAAGTGGTCCGGCGGGGCCGCGATCCAGCCGAGCAGCATGCCGACCGCCACCACCGCCAGCGCCCCGCCGATGACGAGCGACGCGCACCGCACCACCTGCGACCGGTCGGCGAGGACCAGCGCGAGCGCACTGCCCAGGATCGGCGTCATCAACGGAGCGACGATCATCGCGCCGATGACGGTCGCGGTCGAGTCACCCACCACGCCCGCGCTCGCGATGACCGCGGCCAGCACGAGCAGCCCCCAGAAGCGTGTCGAACTCGGGCTGCGCCAGGAGCGTTCGATGAACAGGGTGTCGGTCATGCGCTGAACGGCGACCGCGTCTACAGATGCCATGGCGTCCCCTTTCTCCCGTTTCATGCCGCTGACAGAAGGGGAGCGTAAGGCGCACAGGTCCTGGACCGGTGGCACGGCACGACGCGCCACGAGTCCACCCGGACCACGTCACGGCGTGACGATGGCGAAGTCCGGGTCGGGGGCGTCGAGGTGGCCGAAGAGTTCGAGCAGCTTGGCCAGGTCGCCGGTGACCTTCGCCCCGCCGGGGCCTGGCAGATCGGTCGGCGGCAGGGCGCCGAGCAGCACAGCCCGCAGCACCCGCTCGTCGAGGGTGATCTCCACATCGGGCGACACGCTGGCGGCGCCATGGCCCGCGACATGGGTGAGCACGCCGTTGCGCAGCCACATCGTCACGGCCTCGCCCGAGGTGAGGTTCCAGCGCACGGTGATGTCGGCGTCCCAGCTGGCAGGGCCGTCGACCCGAATCGCCAGGGAGTCGAAGAGCTGGTCGAGGGTGAGGGCGCCGAGGATGTCCGGGGACGTGGTCTTGGTGGGCGTTCCGACGGCGCCGTGGCGCAGTTCGAGGGCTCCGGTGAGGAAGAAGTTGCGCCAGGTGCCGTTCTCGCTGCCGTAGCCGAGCTGTTCGAGAGCGTCGGCCTGCAGGGCGCGGGCCTCGGCGCTGTCCGGGTCGGCGAACACGACGTGGTTGACGACCTGGGCGACCCAGCGGAAGTCGCCTTCGTCGAAGGACTCACGGGCGCGGCGCAGCACCTCGTCGGCGCCGCCCATGAACCGCACGTACCGCTGGGCCGCCTCGACCGGCGGGTGCTCCCACAGGTGGGCCGGGTTGCCGTCGAACCAGCCCAGGTACCGCTGGTAGACGGCCTTGGTGTTGTGGCTGACCGAGCCGTAGTAGCCATGCGTGTGCCAGGCCCGCTCCAGGGCGGGCGGCAACTCGATCCGTTCGGCGATCTCCAGCGGGGTCAGACCCTGGTTGAGCAGGCGCAGCGTCTGGTCGTGCAGATACACGTACAGGTCGCGCTGCTCGGACAGGAACGTCTCGACGCGCTCGCGGCCCCACACCGGCCAGTGGTGCGAGGCGAACGCGACGTCGCTGGAGTCGACGAACAGGTCGACGGCCTGAGTGAGGTAGCGCGACCACTCATGCGGGTCGCGGACCTCGGCACCGCGCAGGGTCAGCAGGTTGTGCAGGGTGTGCGTGGCGTTCTCGGCCATGCAGAGCGCGCGCAGGTCGGGGAAGTGGACGTTCAGCTCGGCCGGGGCCTCGGTGCCGGGGGTCAGCTGGAACACCATGCGGATGCCGTCGACGGTCGCCTTCTGGCTGGTGTGGGTGATCTCGACGGTCGGGGCGATCAGGCTCACCATGCCGGTCGACAGGGTCTGGCCGAGCCCGGATCCGATCTGCCCGCGCTCCCCCTTTGGCAGCGCGGCGCCGTACATGTAGGCGGCGCGTCGATTCATCGCCGTACCGGCGAGCACGTTCTCGCTGACGGCGTGCTCCATGAAACCGCGGGGCGCGTACACGGGGATGCCGTCGGCGACCTCCTCCTCGGTCACCACTCCCTTGACGCCGCCGAAGTGGTCGGCGTGGGAGTGGGTGTACAGGACGCCGGTGACGGCCCGGTCGCCGCGGTGCTCGCGGTACAGGGCGAGGGCCGCGGCGGCGTTCTCCACGCCGAGCAGCGGGTCGATGACGAACACGCCGGTCTCGCCCTCGACGAACGTCACGTTCGACAGGTCGAAGCCGCGCACCTGGTAGATGCCTTCGGTCACTTCGAACAGGCCGTGCTCGGCGCACAACCGGCTCTGCCGCCACAGGCTCGGGTTGGCCGAGTCCGGGCAGCCCTGATCGAGAAACGCGTAGGCACCGAGATCCCAGACGGCCTTCCCCTCCGCGTCGCGGACGACGGGGTCTGTGGCCGTACCGAGGAACCCCCGGCGGGCGTCGTCGAGATCCTGCACGTCGTCGAACGGGGAGCGCCGCAGCACCGCTTCGTTGGCGGTGACGATCCCGGCCGAGGCCGGCTTGGACTGGGTGTCGTCGGGCATGGGAACCCCTTGTCTGCGGCGGTGGTTGACGTCGAGACGCTTCGCCCGTGCGGGGACGGCGATATTTCCTCAGCCTCGCCGCAGATCGGCGCCACCGCCATTCGGTCCTGTTCCCGGATTGTTCCAAAATGCGCGAGCAGAAAGCTCGGGAGATACTTCTGGGGCGCCATTACCCTCCGGGCAGAAAGAGGATTCCATGGACGACTATCCGCTTCTCAACCTCTTTCTCACGATGCTGTACTTCTTCCTGTGGATCATGTGGCTGTTTCTGCTGTTCCGGGTCGTCATGGACATCTTCCGTGACGACGAGCTGAGCGGCTGGGGCAAGGCCGGGTGGCTCATATTCTGCATCGTTCTCCCCTACATCGGGGTGCTCATCTACGTCATCGCGCGCGGCCGCGGAATGGGCCAACGGGACGTGAAGCAGTCGAAGGAACGGGAAGCGGCCTTCCAGGACTACATCCGGAAAACCGCCGCCGAGGCGAATCCCGGAGCGGCCGGGACGAGCGGGACCGACGAACTGGCCAAGCTCGCCGAACTGCACCGGTCCGGTGCGCTCACCGACGAGGAATTCGGCAAGGCGAAGGTCAAACTGCTCGCCTGACCGGCGAACAGGGCACTTCGGTAACAGAATTCGGCGGCGCGCGGACATCGCACGCGCCGCCACCCATACCACCCTGCCGGGCCCACACCGTGAGGCCACAAGGGTGCACACGACAAGCACAGGACCGAACTGCTGTCCGCGAAGCGCCGAACCGCTCGCACAGGTCCATCTCTGTTCGAGAGCGAGTCGTACCTCGCGGAGGGCCGCGTTCACGGCGTACGCGGCCGACGAGTCATAGGGCCGGTGGGGCCACCAGGCCCGTCTCGTACGCGATGATGACCAGCTGGACCCGGTCGCGGGCGGCCAGCTTGGTGAACAGGCGGGCCACGTGGGCCTTCACCGTGGCCACGCTGATGGTGAGCTGGGCCGCGATCTCACTGTTGGACAGGCCGCTGCCGACGAGGGTCAGCACCTCGCGCTCGCGGTCGGTCACGCCGCCGCCCAGCGGCCTGTGCGCCCGAGCGGGTTCGGGGCGGGCCGCGAACTCGTGGATGAGGCGGCGGGTGACGCTCGGGGCGATCAGGGCGTCGCCCGCGGCGACCACGCGGATCGCGCCGAGGATCTCCTCCAGCGCCATGTCCTTGACCAGGAATCCGCTGGCACCGGCGCGCAGCGCGGCGTAGACGTAATCGTCGTCGTCGAAGGTGGTGAGGACGAGGACACGTGTCGTTCCCGGTCCGGCGGTGACCATCCGGGTGGCCTCGATGCCGTCCATGCCGGGCATCCGGATGTCCATCACCACCACGTCGGGGTGGAGGTCGCGGACCAGTTGGACCGCCTGGGCGCCGGTTCCGGCTTCGCCGACGACCTCCAGGTCGGGGGTGTCGGCGGTCAGGACGCGCAGGCCCGCGCGGACCAGCGGCTGATCGTCGGCCAGTACGACCCGCACAGCCGGGGCCGTCATCGGGTCACCGGCAGCGGGAGCCGGGCGGACACCTGGAAGCCGCCCTCCGGGCGTGGTCCGGCGGTGAAGCGGCCGTGCAACAGGGTGACCCGTTCGCGCATGCCGATGAGGCCGTAGCCGGTCGGGGTGTGTGGGGCGGTCGCGGGGCTGGAGCCGTCGTTGGTCACGTCGATGGTCAGTTCGTCGTCCTGGTGGGTGAGGGAGACCTCGCAGTACGGGACTCCCGCGTGGCGGATCACGTTGGTGACCGCTTCCTGGATGATGCGGTACGCGGAGACGTCGATCTCCGGGGGCAGGGAGCGGGGTTCGCCCAGCCGACGGACCGTGACGTGGACTCCGGCGGCTGTCGTCGCCGCGGCCAGACGGTCGAGGTCCGCGAGGCCCGGGGCTGGTTCCAGCGGTGAGGGCTCGGCCGGCTGGCCGGGTTCGGGGCGGCGCAGGGCGCCCAGCATCCGGCGTAGGCCGGACAGGGTCTCGCGGCTCGTGGCCTCGATGGCGCCGAGCGCCTTGGCTGCCTCGGCGGGCTGGGTGGCGATGACCCGGCTGCCCACGCCCGCCTGGATCGCGATGATGCCGATGCTGTGCGCGACCATGTCGTGCAACTCACGGGCGATACGGAGCCGTTCGGCGTTGACTGCGCGGTCGGCGGCCTGGGCCCGCAGCGCCTCGGCGTGGGCATGGCTCTGGTGGATGGAGTGGCCGATCAGCCAGACGATGACGGTCGTGAGGGCCACGATCACCACCGTGGAGGCGACCACGGGCATCCCAAGCAGCACCCTGGTGGCCGCGTAGCCGATCAGCACACCGAGCGCCATGAGGGCGGCGGTGACCGAGGTGCGGCGTGGGCGGGTGGCGGCGATGTAGCACAGGGCGATGTCGACGGCCAGGAACTGCAGCAGCGGGATGTCCTTCACGCTCAGCGCGATCGCCGAGGTGATCGTCGCGCCGAGGAGCAGGGCCAGGGCCGACAGGGGGCGGCGGCGTGGCAGGGCCGCCCACAGCACCATCCCCAGGGCGAGGGCCAGCTCCGGCCAGCGTGCCGGGATGAAGTTGCCGTCACCCAGCAGGACCAGCCGCGCCGAACCGGGTCGCTCCTCCTTGGCGAGGGTGTACGCCGTGACCGCACACCAGACGAGGACCATCCAGACGCCGGGTGGCAGTCCCCCCAGCCGCACCAGACTCCTGCGCAGCAGCGGGGGGCGTGGTGGCGGCGGGGCGGGCATGCGCTGATGGTAGCCACACTCCCCTGACCAGGCATCGGACCACGGTCGTACGCCCATGGGCTACCCCCGCCGTCGGCGTTGTGATCGACGGGCCGATGCCGTACGGGGGTGGCCCACGCCACCGTTGGCCGGGTGATAGAAGTCAGCGAACTCACCAAGCGGTACGGGCCGACCACCGCCGTCAACGGCCTGAGCTTCACCGTCGGCCCCGGACGCGTCACCGGATTCCTCGGCCCCAACGGCGCGGGCAAGACCACCACACTGCGGATGCTCCTCGGCCTGATCAGGCCGACCAGCGGCACCGCCACCATCGACGGGCGGCCCTTCCGCGACCGCCCGCGCGGGCTGCGCCACGTCGGCGCGCTGCTCGACGCGCGGGAGGTGCACGGCGGGCGCAGCGCGGCGGCGCATCTGCGGGCACTGGCCCGCAGCAACCGCGTCCCGCGCGGCCGGGTCGACGAGGTGCTGGGCGAGGTGGGGCTCGCCGACGCGGCGGGGCGGCGGATCGGCGGGTTCTCGCTGGGGATGCGCCAACGACTGGGCATCGCCACCGCGTTGCTCGGCGACCCTCCGGTCCTCCTCTTCGACGAGCCGCTCAACGGTCTCGACCCGGAAGGGGTGTTGTGGGTGCGCGGGCTGTTCGGGCGGCTGGCCGCCGAGGGCCGTACGGTGCTGGTCTCCAGCCACCTCATGGGCGAGATGGAGCTCACCGCCGAGCGGTTGGTCGTCATCGGCAGGGGCTCGCTGGTCGCGGCGGAGAGTCTGGCGGAGTTCGCCGCGCGGGGCACGCTGCTGAGTGTGACCGTACGGACGTCGGAGGCCTCCGTGCTGACGCCCGCGCTGGCGGCGGCGGGCGCGGAGGTCTGTGCGGAGGCGGACGGGTCCTGCACGGTGACGGGTCTGAGCCCGGACGAGATCGGTCAACTGGCCCTCCGGCACCGGGTTCCGCTGGCGGAGCTCAGCCCGCGGTCCGCCTCGCTGGAGGAGGCGTTCCTGGAACTGACGGCCGACCGTGTCGAGTACGCCGCGGGAGGGACCCGATGACCACTCCGATGTCTTCCACGCGAGCGGAACCCCGCGCCCGGTTTCGCGATCTCGTCGCCGCCGAGTGGATCAAACTCTGGTCGTTGCGCTCCACGTTCTGGGTGCTGGGGGTCGGCGCGTTGGTCGTCCTGTCGATCAACGTGAACTCCGCGGACTCCAACCGTCGGTTCCAGTCGAAGCAGACCTCTCCCCCAGACCCGGACCGGATGTTCGATCCGATGGCGACGGCGTTCGTCGATCCCGCCTACAGCATCCTGATCATCGTCGCCGGGAGCGTTGGCGCGCTGTTCGTCTTCGGCGAGTACACCAGCGGGCTGATCCGTACGACGTTCGCGGCCGTGCCGGGCCGGTGTGCGGTGATGGCGGCGAAGGTCGCCGTGGTCGCGCCCGTGATGCTCGCGCTCGGCGCGTGCGTATCGGCGGCGTCCTTCGGGGTGACCCAGGCGGTGTTGCGCGAGCACGGCGGGCTGTCGATCGGTGACCCCGGTGCGCTGCGTGCCGTGGTGGCCTCCGCGCTGCTTGCGCCGCTGTCGGCGCTCGTCGGGATGGCGATCGGCGCGGTGTTGCGGCATGCCGCGAGTACGGTCGTGGGGCTTGTCGGTGTGCTTCTGTTGCTGCCGATGCTGCTCCGCGGTGACAGGTATCGGTGGGTCGCGGAGCTCGGCAACGCGATGCCGGTCACCGCGTGGGAGGTGCTGGTCCGGAACCCGGCGGTGGACTACGACCTCGGTCGGTATCCGGGGTCGGCCACCGAGGCGTGGGCCGTGTTCGCGGTCTGGCCCCTCGCCGCGGTGGTGGTCGTACTCGCCGTCGTCCACCGGCGCGATGTGTGAGCCGCGGCGGGCGGCCGTGCCCGTCTCGCACGCGGCTGCGGCGTCGAGGGCACCGGCCGCTCGGACGGCGGGCAACGAGCTCTCCGCGGACCTCGCCAGTCGGCGCTGTTCGCGGCGCGGCCCTCCCGGCCACAGCGGACCGGTACCCGCGAGGCTTCCGGGCAGGTCAGGCCGCGGATGACCGGACTCGCTAGGGGGCGGATGCCTGCCCCACCAGCACGGGATGGCCCACTTCGAGCAGCATCGGCAGGTCGGACGGGTCGTCTCCGTAGCCGAAGCAGTCCGCCGGGTCGATGTGCGCGTACCGGGACAGCAACTCGCGTACCAGGCGGCGCTTCTCGTCCCCGATGACCGGGGCGCCGACGAGGCCGCCGGTGAAGACCCTGCCGCAGCGTTCGAGGCGGGTGCACAGCACGTGTTCGGCGCCGACCGCCTCGGCGATGGGGTCCAGAAGCGGGCGGAACGAGCCGGAGACCAGGGCGATGACCGCGCCGTCGGCGCGGTGCCCGCGCAGTTCCGCTGCGACACCGCGGACGTAGAAGCCCTCGGCGGCGCTCCGCTCGCTGAACCAGCGCCGCGCCCACTCCTCGACCGCCGCCACCGGCTCGCCCCGCCACTCCCGGTAGTACGCCCGGTTGGCCTCCGCCCGCGGCAGTCCCGCGGCGACCTTGGCGTGGAGTTCCGCGCAGACCCGTGCCGCGCGGAGCGCCCCATCGGCGCCGTACCGGCCCTCGAAGTAGTAGCCGAGGAAGTCCAGGAGGCTCTTGCAGCTGATCAGCGTCTCGTCGACGTCGGAGAAGACCAGGCGCGGGCGTTCAGGCGTCGACACGGGGCACCTCCAGGGCCGACTCCCGTGCGGGGGCCGGTTCTTCGGTCAGCTCGGAGAAGACCGTTGTCGCGTAGTCGACGGCGGCCTGCTCCGGCCGCAGCATCCGGTGGTCCGCCACGGTGCGCACATCGCGGTGGCACCGCTCGACGACGTCCCCACCCCCCTGTCCCGGCCCACCGCCGGTGCGGTGGAGTCGCTCGACCGCGGTGGCGAGCAGGCTGACGACCGAGGCCGCGACGCGCTTGTTCCTCGCCACGTCCCGCTCGGTCCAGGCGTCGGCGTCGGCGCGCTGCGCGGCATCCCTCAGCAACAGGTGGGCGGCCTCGATCTCGTCGGCCGAGCGTGCCAGGGTCCGATGGAGCCGCAGCGCGTCGCGGTCGGACTGCGCCCGTGCGGACCGCGCCGCCCGCCGCGTCCACGCCTCCAGCGCGTGACGTGCGGCCCCGAACGCCGGGGCGCAGAAGAGCAGGCCGCCACCCAGCTGGGCGGGCGCGTGGTGGCACCGGGCCCGGCCGGGGCCGGGTGTGCCGGCGGTCAGGTCGGACATGAGGAAGGAGCGATGGCCGGGTACGAAGGCCGACTCCACCACGACGGTGTGGCTTCCGGTGCCGCGCATGCCGGCGCTCTGCCAGGTGTCGAGGACTTCGGCCTCGCCGCGGGGGACCGCGAACACCCGGCAGCGCGTGCCCTGTTCGGTGGGTTCGGTGGCGGTTAACAGCAGCCAGTCCGCGAAGTCCACTCCGCTCGCGTACCTCCATCTGCCGCTCAGCAGCCAGCCGTCCGGGAGCGGCCGCGCCGTGCCCGATGCGCTCATGACCGCGGTGATCAGCGCATCGGGCGAGGCGGCCCAGAGGTCGCGCTGTCCCGGCAGGGGCAGGTAGGCCGCGAACCGGCCGTGCGCGGCCCAGAGCGCACCGCACCACGCGGCGGACGCGCAGCCGGCCCCGACCGTGGCGGCGGCGTCGACGAGGGCGCTGAAGGTGCCTTCCGTGCCGCCCCAGACGCGGGGCACGAAGTGCCGGGCGAAGCCCGCGCGGGTCAGCAGCCGTACGGTCTCGCCGTTCAGCCGCCGCGCGCTCTCGGTGCCGTCGGCGGACGCGGCGGCGGAGACGGCGGCCTGCGCGACCGCGTCCGGTGACAGGGGCACGGGGCCGCCCGGGCGCCGGTCTTCCGCTGATGAGCTCTGTGACTGAATCATCTGTGGCATACACCCCAAAGGCCGATTAGAATTCGTTCTTGAACGTATCTTTATTGCTGCCGGTCCTACACTGTCCAACCCCAGTGAACGAGGTGTGCACCTTGCCGAAGCAGGCACGGGCCTTGCGCACGTACGACGCCGTCCTTGACGCCGCCGCGTACGAGTTCGCGCGCTACGGATACGCGAACACCAACCTGCAGAAGATCGCCGACCGGATCGGGCTGACGAAGGGCGCCCTCTACGGCCACTTCTCCAACAAGGAGAAGCTGGCCGCCGCGCTCTGCACCCATCTGGCCACCGCGGTCGAGGAGCCCCTCGCCGACGCGAAGGCCTCGCCCGACCCGGCGCTCGAGCGGCTGCGGACCCTGATGCTCACCCTGGGAGAGCTTTTCCAGGGCGACGCGCGGGCCCGCGCGGCGCTGCGGCTGACACTGGAAACGGCCCAGGCGGCCGCGGGTCCCGCGGCCCTGCTGAAGGAAACCCACACGGCTGTCCTACAACTCGTCGACGAGGCACAGCAGGAGCGGAGTTGGGTGGCCTCGGCACCGCCCAAGGCCGTGGCCGATCTGCTCGTGGCCGCGTTCTTCGGCGTGTTCTGGATGGGCTCCGCCAACGACCGCCCCGATTCGGGCGGCCGGGTGGCGGGCATGTGGAACGTCCTCGCGCACGCCCTAGGGGACAATGCCGGACAGTGACGCGAGCTCGGGCCAATGGTCCACCATCATCCGGGAGTTGCGCCGACCCACGCCTCGCCACGTCATGTCGGTCCTGGCCAACAGGGTGTCCCCCTGGATGGCGGCGATGCGCATCTGACAGCCCGCCGCCGACATGGAGCCGAGCACGCACTCCTCGACCACGCCGGGCACACACTCCTCGACCACCAGACGGATCGGCACGTCCAGCTCGGCGAAGGCCGCGCACTCCACCGTGGCGGCGACCAGTGCGAACGCCTGATCGACGAGCGGCTCCCCGGCGCTCTCGTGCACCTGGAGATGGCCGAGCTGCCGGAAGCCCTCCATCAGGACCATGAGCGGCACATGATCCGTGGGGTGGTCGAACAGCACCGCGTGATCGCGGTCGAACCGCAGCCGCCAGCCCCCGTCCGGCCTGGAACGCCCCAGGACGCAGTCCTTCCAGCGCAGCCGCCCCACCCGGCGTGGCGGCACGAGTGACACGGAGGGCCCCGAAGCGCCCGACGCGACCGGCGGGGAATCGCCACCCCAGGCCATCCGCCGCAGCAGTCCGTACCGCCGCTCGTCCATCACCCAGACCCGTAACCCCCCGCTCCCGCAGGGCTGTCCGTCCACCAGCAGCCGCACGTCGAGCCGGGCACCCTTGGGCCGGCCTTCCTCCCAGGTCCACTCCGCCTCGAGTACCACTGGAACCGGCACACCGCCGACCCGAAGCGCGCTAGGGTCGGTGATGTCGAAGTACAGGTCCCGGCCGACGAACCGACGGCCGAGCGGCACACCGCAGTACTCGTGGGCCACGTACAGCATCGCCTGGCGAATCGTCTCCGCCAACAGCATCGGATCGCTGAGGCCTTGCTCGTCCGGGTGGTAGAGCGCATGGTCGCGCGGCAACTGGGCCGCGATCGAGAACTGACTGTGGCCCACCTGACAGCCGTCGGTGACGAAAACCTCCGCGACCGCGCTGCGGTGCACCAGTTCACGCGGAACGGGCCTGAGAAACGTGAGGCCAGGAGCCGTGGGAGCCATTGATGAGGCATCCCGGTTTCTGGAATCATCGCTGAGCACGACCGACATCTGAGACAACGCTTCTCCCCGATTAGGACGAATCTTGCCAGAGAACAGACGCGTGACGCCTTGCGGTGCGAGGATTAATATACCTCCGAGAAGGTATATTTCAAAGACCGAAGCCGCACGCCGATGGCGATCAACACACCCTGTCCAGCGATGAGTTGACACTCCAGGATGGCGGACCCCACCTTCCGCGCCGCAGGGGAGTCTCACCACCCACGAGCACCCTGATCCGATCAGATCGACTGAGCACGATATGGACGCCATGAGCAACGAACGCAAGGCACCGCTGCCCCACCCCCCAACGGGCACGTCGGCCGACGACACCTCGCACCTCAAGCAGGAACGTGCGATCCACACCCGCAGGACGATCCTCCACGCCTCGGCCGCGGTCTTCGCCGACGTCGGCTTCCCCGCCGTCACCATCAAGGACATCGCCGACAAGGCCGAGATGACCAAGGGGGCGGTGTACTTCCACTTCACCAACAAAGAGGCGATCGCCGCCGCCGTGGCGGACGAGTTCTACCGGCGGCTGAACGAGATCATCGCCCCCGTTCTGGACGGCGACCGGTCCTCACCCTCGACGGTGGCGGGCGTCCTGCGGGCCGTGGCCCGCGGCTTCCGTGACGACGACTTCATCAAGGCAGGCGCGCGGCTGCAGATCGAGCGCCCCTACATCAAGATCGACATGCCGGTCCCGTACGTCGCCTTCACCGAACTGCTCACCGAGCTCCTGGAGGACTGCCGCAGTGCCGGGACGCTGCCCGAGGGCGCCAAGCCGGCCGCTCTGGCGCGCGTGCTGCGGTCCGCGCTCTTCGGCGCCCAGCACATCTCCTGGGTGCAGGCGAACCGCGAGGACGTCGTCGAGCGGGTGGAGGAGATCGTCGAATCCTGCCTCCCGAAACGCTGATCAGTCACAGGTCAGTCGAGGAAGGCGGCCTCGATCCAGCGGCGCACCCCTCGGGGCCGCATCCGGTGCAACGCACCGACAGTGTCGGCCACTTGATGCGAGCCGCCGACGGAGAGGAACTTCTCCCGCACCATCTCGGAGTGCCGGGAGCGGGTGTCAGGGCCCGCCGCGCCGACCGGGATGAGGCGCGCCCGTGTCACCGTACGACCGTCGGTCAGCCGTACGGTGACACGGGCGCCGGTGGCCTTGGTCGAGCGGGAGAAGTCCCCGCCGACCGCCTCGGGCCGGCCGACCAGATCCACCAGTTCGTCGCCGCCGAAGCCGCGCAGCCAGGGCGTGGCCAGCGGGCCCGCCTCGCGCACCGCCTCGCCGAACGGCGCTTCGGACAGGAAGAGTTCGCGGGTCATCTCCGTGTCGTGCTCCAGACGCACACGGCGGGCCAGCGACCAGCGGGCGGGGTCGTCCAGGAGCGGTGAGGAGAAGTCGTCCACCGAGAACTCGCCGGTCAGCAGCGTGGTGGCGACCGGATAGGGCACGTCGAGTACCAGGGCGCCGAGGGGTGATCCGGGGCCGTTGACGTACTGGGCCGCGCGCTCCCCCGCGAACAGCGTGTACAGGGACGCCTCGACGACGATCTCCGCCACGTCGTCCGGACCGATCGGGCCCAGCTCCCGGTGGATCTCCGCGGCGCAGTCCACCGCGGCGTCGATGCCGGGACCGCCGGGGTGCATCTTGAAGGACAGCGTGTCGGTGTGCCAGCGGCTGCCGAGGCCCTTGGCCACCGCCTGCGGAAGCGGGACCGTCGCGAACCGGGCCAGGAAGCCGTCCTGGTGCTCGATGATGTCGGGGGCGCCGTGCAGCCCGGCCGCCGCCGCGTCGCAGGCGTCCATGGCGGTGCGTACCGGCGTGAAGGTGTTGAACAGGCGGGCGTCGCTGGCCAGGAAGGCGCGCATCAGCGGCCAGTTGGGCATGGCGAAGGCCAGACCGAGGGAGTTCTGCCACAGCTCGGCCGGGGCCCGGTCGCAGTGCAGCCGGCCGGCCACCGCACCCGCGAGATGGGTGTGCACGGCGCTCTGGCCGCGCAGCGGTCCCAGGGTCGCGGACGCGGTGATGCGCGCCGCGCACTCGTTGGCCGCCACGACGGCGGTCAGCAGGGAGAGCCCGTCCAGCTTGCGGGCGTACGCGAAGGCGAGGGGCACCGCGACGGTCGAGTTGGACAGATGCCCGGCGTAGGCCGTGTCGTCGAGGTTGAGCCAGGAGCCGAGGGCGGCGAGTACGCCCGCCGCGGCTCTGGGGTCGGGCTGCATGGGGTGACCGAAGGCGGCCACCAGCTTGCGGCCCAGCGGGTGGGCGAGGCCGGCCCGGATGGAGGCGATCTGCGAGAGGACCTGGCTGGCGGCGAGTTTCAGCACCCGGCAGGGGATGTCCCGCGGGCGCAGGTTCGCGGCCCACTGGGACAGTTCGCGCAGCGGTGTGTCCGCGTGGGCGCGGAGCGCCGCGGGCCGGGGCCGGGGCTGCTCCCACTGCTCGCACAGTGTCCTGGCCACCCGCTCGGCGAGGACAGCAGACATGTGACGCACCCTGCCTTTCCGGTGCCGGCCCGGGCCTTGGCGGCGCCGGGCCGATGAGGACCGGGGCGGCGGTACGCCGGTGGCGTACCGCCGCCCTTGGGGGATCAGGCCGCGGGAACCTTGTCGAGGAACCCGTAGACGCCCTTGATCCGGCCGTCCTCCGCGGTGACCGCGACGTCGAAGCCGATGGCGATCGGCTCGCTGCCGGGCTCGGTGACCAGGCCCCACTGGAAGCGGGCGATGTTGTGGTGGGTGTCCACCTTGCCGATCAGCTCGAAGATGAGGCCCTTGAACTGGTCGCGGGCCCCCGCGATGACCGCGCCGATGCCCTCGTGGCCCTCGACCGCGGCGAGCGGGTCGATGTACGGGGCGTCCGCGGTGAACAGCTCGGCGATCGCCGCGGCACGCTTGTCCGCGTCCGCCTCGTTCCAGATGGCGAGGTAGCGGGTGACGGTGCTGTTGAGGTCGCTCATGGTGTCTCCTTGGTCGTGAGGGTCGTGCGGGGTGCGGATCGTGAAGGTCGTACGGTCGGGTCGGGAAGGGTCAGGGGGAGTCCGCCGGGCCCCAGGCGGCCAGTGCTCCGGGGAGCACCTCGAAGGTGGCCGAGGCGCCGATGGCGTGCTGGTACTCGCCGTCGTGTTCCAGGGGCAGCCGCCCCCCGTCGGTGCGCTCGACGGTGATCCTGCGGCCGCGTGCGTACACGGTCGCCGGATGGTCCATGTGCCGGGCTTCGAGGGTGAGTCCGGGCACCTCGGTGGCGGCCACGCCGTCACCGATGACGCAGACGTCGAGCAGCCCGTCGTCGAGCAGCGAGTCGGGCAGGATCAGGAACCGGCCGCCCCGGTAGCGGCCGCCGCCGACGTTGGCGAGGACGGTCGGGCCCTCGTGCACCACCTGCCCGTCGACGATGACCCGGCCTTGGTAGGGGACATACGTCTCGGCTGTCTCGGCGAACGCGCGAGCGTACCGCTCCCGTCCGGTGGCCGGGATGCCCCTGGCGGTGATCAGCGCGTCGGCGATCACACCGCTGCAGGCGCCCAGGTAGACGCAACTGCGGGTCTCGGCGAGCCGCGCCAGGTCCAGGTGGCGCAGCCGGGCGCTGCCGCCCGCACGGGAGTCGGCGAGCACCGCCTTCAGCGACTCGGTCCAGGGCCGGTCCCCCCAGAGCATCTTGTACCCGGAGTTGCCGGTGCCGCCCGGCACCACCATGAGCGCGGCTTGTCCCGCTGGGGCGTGCAGGCCCTGCACCACCTCGCGGACCGTGCCGTCGCCGCCGATGGCCACGACGAGGTCCGGTGCCCCGACGGACCGCTCCAGGGCGCGGCGTACGAAGACGGTCGCGTCCCCCGGGGCCGTGGTGAGGTGCACCTCCGTGTGCGTCAGGTACGCGGAACACAAGTCCTGGACGTCACGCACCAGTTGAGAGCTGTGGCTGCCGGATGCGGGGTTGGCTATGACCAGGGCCCTGGTCGGGCCCGCGGCGTGACTGCTGTCGGCCATGTCGGGCGTACTCCTTGGTCTGGTAGCACCTGCGAAGGACTCTGCCACCGGGCGCTGACGCGGGTCTGACGCCCGGCTGACGGCCCTACCAGGTGACGAGCAGCGAGTTGAGCCCGTAGTTGATGGTGTTCTCGCGGAACGAGATCGCTTCGGGAACGTCCGCGATGCGCAGGCCGGGGAAGCGGCCGATGAGGGCGCG
The DNA here is from genome assembly GCF_046540415.1 of Streptomyces sp. E11-3. Taxonomy (NCBI): domain Bacteria; kingdom Bacillati; phylum Actinomycetota; class Actinomycetes; order Kitasatosporales; family Streptomycetaceae; genus Streptomyces; species Streptomyces sp. E11-3. The sequence continues at coordinate 2,200,675 of NZ_JAZGRL010000002.1, forward strand.
CAGGGCGACCTCCAGCTCCATGCGGGCCAGCGAGGCGCCCGGGCAGAGGTGCGGACCGTAGCCGAAGGCGATATGCCGGCTGGCGTCCCGCTCGATGTCGAGGCGGTCGCCGCCGGGGAAGACCGTCTCGTCGTGGTTGGCACTGGGGTAGGCGAGGATCACTCCGTCGCCCTTGGCCATCCTGGCGCCGCCGATCTCCGCGTCGGCGACGGCGACCCTTACCTGGTTGTCCTGGGTGATGGACCAGTAGCGCAGAAGCTCCTCGACAGCCGGGGCGAACAGGCCGGGGTCACTCCGGAGCCGGTCCAGCTGGTCGGGCTCGCGCAGCAGGCTGAGCACGCTGAGGCTGAGCTGGTGCGCGGTGGTCTCGTGGCCCGCCACCAGGAAGAGCCGGGCCATCGCCACCAGGTCGTCGTGGGAGAGCTCACCGGTCGCGACGTACTGCGTGGCCAGGCGGCTGAGCAGGTCGTCCCGGGGGGCCTGCTGCTTGCGTCTGATCAGCTCGTCCAGGTACTGCGTCATCTCGACGAAGGCCGCGAATATCTCCTCGGGCGTGGCGTCCTGGGAGAGTACGGCCTGGCTGAGCTCGGTGAAGTCGCACTCATCCGCCTCGGGAACGCCCAGCATGCGGGCGATCACCAGGGAGGGCAGCCGGACTGAGAAGGCCGCCACCAGGTCGACCGGGCGCGGCCCCTGTGCCAGCTCGTCGACCAGCTCGTCGACCAGGCGCTCCACCGCGGGGCGCAGGGCGCGGGTGCGCCGGGCGGTGAACTCGGTCATGGCCATCCGGCGCAGCCGACCGTGCTCCGGGCCGTCCATCCGCGTGAAGGACATCACCCGGGGCGCGGGCGGCAGTTGGATGCGCACCGGGAAGCCGGGCAGGGTGTCGTCGGAGCTGAAGGAGGGGTCGGTCAGGACCTTGCGTACGTCCTCGTAGCGCGTCACCAGCCACGCGTCACCCGTCCGGATACGTACCTTCACCGGCGCTCCCTTGCGCAGCTGCGCATACGCGTCGGGCGGCGAATACGGGCAGGTACGCGGCATGGGCCAGGCGGCGATCCGCTCCTCGGCCTCCGGTCTGGCAGGAGTGACCGTCATGACTCTTCCCCCTCCGTTGTGGCTGACTTTGTGCCGTTGTGGCTGACGTGTGTGGCTGATTCCTTTCCGTCATGCTGGACGAAGGGGCTGATGCCCACCTGACGCCCGGCTGATCCGCCACATCCCCCGAGCACGCACGATGGCGGGTGCCCCGGAGCTCTCACTCCGCGGCACCCGCCACCTCAACTGCCTGGGGTTCGGTCGGGGTTCAGGCCTTGTCGGCCTTGCGTGGCAGGAGCTGCACCAGTACGGCGACCAGGACGCAGATGCCGGCCTGGACGTACAGGCTGAGGCCGAACCCGTCGGTGTACCCCTGGGCGGACGGATGCTCCCCGACCTGGCCGAAGAAGACCACTCCGATGACCGCGATACCCAGGGCGTTGCCCATCTCCTGCGCGGTGGAGAACACCCCGGAGGCCGCCGCGGCGTGTGTGGCCGCCACGCCCTCCAGGACCAGTGAGGTGAGCGGCGCGACCACCAGACCCATGCCGAAGCCGCAGACCACCATCGCCGGAATGCACCAGCCCACCGAGCCGGTGGCGCCGAGCTGTGACGCGGTCTGGGCGAACGCGACGTCGCCCACGGCCAGCACCAGAGCGCCGACCGCGAGCGCCTGCCGCCCCAGCTTGGCGGCGAACTTGGGTGCCATGGCGGAGGAGACGAAGAAGCCGAGCCCCAGCGGCACGAAGAGCAGCCCCGAGCCCAGGGCCGAAGCGCCGCGCCCCTGTTGCAGGAAGATCGCGAGGACCAGGAAGAACGAGGCCATCACCGAGAAGAAGACGAGGATGGCCACGGACCCGACGCCGAACGCGCGGTCCCGGAACAGGGACGGGGTGACGAGCGGCGACCGGTTGGCGGCCGCGAGACGGCGCTGGCTGGCCCAGAAGGCGGCGAGCAGCGGCACCGCGGCCGCCATGCACAGCCAGGTCCAGGCCGGCCAGTCCTCCTCGCGGCCGATGACCAGCGGCAGCACGACCGCGGTGAGCCCCGCGGTGACCAGCAGGACACCGGTCAGGTCGAGTCCGGTGTTTCCCTCGGACTTCGATTCCGGCACCAGCTTCGGGGTGAACACCAGGACGAGCAGGCCGATCGGCACGTTGATCAGGAAGATGGTGCGCCAGTCCATGCCGAACACATCGGCCTTGATCAGCAGGCCGCCGATCAGCTGCCCGAACACCGCCGCCGCGCCGAGCGCCACACCGTACGCGTTGAACGCGACGGCCCGGTGCTTCCCGGAGTACGTGGTGGTGAGGATGCCGAGCACCTGGGGGATGACCAGGGCGGCGGCCGCGCCCTGGACACCGCGGGCGACGATCAGCTCGCCCATGCTCTGGGCGATGCCGCAGGCCAGTGAGGCGAGCGTGAAGAGCAGCACGCCGGTCGAGTAGATCCGGCGCCGTCCATAGATGTCGCCGAGCCGGCCGCCGGTGATCAGCAGGGCGGACAGGCCGATGGTGAAGGTGACGGCGGTGAGCTGGATCTCCGCCGATGTGGCGCGCATGTTGGCCTGCAGCGACGGGATCGCCACGTTGACGATGAAGAAGTCGAGGTTGGTGATGAAGAGGCCGGCCAGCACGACCAGGAGCGCCCCGTAGGAGGGTTTGGCCGCCGTGGCCTCGTCGGGCGGCGGCGCTCCCGCTGGCGCGACGCCCTGGACTTCAGCGCCGTGCATTTCCGCTTCGGTGGTCATGACCGACCTTCCTGAGTCGTTCCGGCTGTTCTCGGTGGGGGCGGGACCGGGCTCAGCGGGCGGACGCGGCGACGAGCCGCTGCAGCCGCTGGCCGAAGTGCGTGGTGACGGCCTCCGCGTGGCTGTCGATGTAGAAGTGGCCGCCCGGGTACTCGCTGTGGCCCAGGTAGTGCGGGCTGCGCCCGGCCCAGTGCGACATGGCGTCCGGGCTCTCCATCAGCGGGTCGGACCGGCCGCCGTAGGAGACCAGCGGGCAGGCGGTTCCCGCCCCGTCGTCCACGTACTGTGCGGCGACCCGCAGGTCCGCACGGAGCGCGGGGACGACGAGTGCGAGCATCTCGGGGTTGTCGTAGATCTCGGCGGGGAACGAGCCCAACTTCTTGATCCACTCGACCATTTCGGGCTCCGGCATCCGGCTCTGCTCCTCCGTCGGCTGGAAGAAGCCCTCGGGCGACCAGCCCGACATGCCGACGAGGACCGGCGACGGGCCGCTCTCCCGCTCCATGCGGATGGTCAGGCGGAACGCCAGCTGGGCGCCGAGGCAGTGCCCGAAGAACGCGAAGGGCCGCTCGTCCAGGTCGTCGAGCACGGCCTCGTGGAGCGCGTCGAGCAGCGGGTCCCAGTCCTCGTACGTCATCTCGTCGCGGCGGTTGTGGCGGCCCGGCAGGGTCACCGCCTGCGGGGCGATGTCGCCGGGCAGCAGCCGCTCCCAGTCGCGGTAGATGATGGCGCCGCTGCCGGCGTGCGGCAGCATGAACAGCCTGACCGAGGCGTCCTGGGACGGCTCGGCCGGGTGGAACCACTGGCCCGCACGGGACATTTCCTGGCCCAGGGCGGTGGCACTGGCGGTGGCACTGGCGGTGGCACTGGTCACGACGTAGCTCTCCCAACGGTTGTCTGCTGGCCGATTGCGCGTACCGCGGGAAGCAGCACCTCGGCGATTTCCTTCAACTGCGGCTCCGGATCGAGTGATCCGACGCGGATGACCAGGTGTCTGGCGCCGGCGCGCAGATAGCCGCCGAGCCATTCCGCACAGCTCTCGGCGCTGCCCCAGCCGTAGGCCTGGATGCCCGACATCTGCTCGAGCGAGCGTCCGTAGTAGTGACTGACGTAGTGCTCCAGCTCGGCCTTGGCGGCCGCGCGGTCCCGGCCCACGGTGACGGTCGCGTACAGCCCGGGGGTGACCGCGTCCGGGGCGCGGCCCGCTGCCTCGGCGAGTTCGGCGATACGGGCGCGGGCCCGGCCGTAGGCTTCCGCGTCGGGCAGGAAGGGCAGCCAGCCGTCGTACTTCTCGGCGACCCGGGCAAGCACCTTCGGGGTGTCGCTGCCGGCCAGCCAGAGCGGCGGGCCGCCGGGCGAGGCCGGCTTCGGCAGCCGTTCGAGCCGTTGGGCCTGCCAGAACCTGCCCGGGAAGTCCGCGGGTTGTCCCGGCTCGCCGGACCGCCAGGCGGTGCGCCAGAGCGCGGCGATCTCGTCGAGCCGTCCCACCCGCCCGGCGAAGGACGCCCCGACGGAGGCGAACTCCTCCTCGGTCTCCGGCATCGGGAAGCCGGAGCCGAGCCCGAGTACCAGCCGGCCGGCGGCCACGTGGTCCAGGCTGGCGATCATGTTGGCGCCGATCAGGGGGTGGCGCAGGGCGGGGGTGAGCGCGGCGGTGCCGACCGTGATCCGCTCGGTCGCGGCGGCGGCCGCGGAGAGCACCACGAGCGGGTCGAGGCGCGGGCGGGCGGTGAGCGAGTCGCCCGCCCACAGCGAGTCAAAGCCGAGCGCCTCGGCCTGCCGCGCGAAATCGAGCAGCGGGGCCGCCGCGTAGGCGCCGTTGATGGCCTGCTCCCGGGTGGGCAACAGGATGCCGATGCTCGGTGGCCCGGCGGAGAACTGCATGGGGTGCTCCGTTTCGTCTCGCGGAGATTCGGCTGGCGGGGATTCGGCTGGCGGGGATCGGTTTCGTACGTCAGTGGGCGGCGAGGACGGTGTGGTCGGCCGCGCCGGGTTCCGCCGCGGCCACCTGGTCCCGCAGCCGCTCGCGCACGGCGCGGCGCAGGATCTTCCCGGACGGATTGCGCGGCAGGTCGTCGACGAAGTGGAAACCGCCCGGGATCTTGTAGTCGGCGAGCCGGCCGCGCAGCGACAGCAGGAGTTCGCGGGGCGTGGCGGCGGCGCCGGGCCGCAGGACGACGCAGGCGTGCACCGCCTCGCCCCAGTGCGGGTCGGGCAGTCCGACGACGGCGGCGTCGGCGACGGCCGGATGGGCGGCGAGCGCCTTCTCGACCTCGGCGGGGTAGATGTTCTGTCCGGCGACGATGATCGTGTCGTTCATGCGGTCGCGGAGGTAGACGTAGCCGTCCTCGTCGAGATAGCCGGCGTCGCCCATGTGCAACCACTCCCCCACGACGGTGCGCGCGGTCGCCTCGGGAAGGTTCCAGTAGCCGAGCATCCGGGACGGGGTGCGGATGCAGATCTGGCCCGTCTCACCGGGCGGCAGCGTCTCCCCGTCCGGGCCGATCACCTTCACCTCGTTGCCGGGGCAGGGCCTGCCGACCGACTGCAGCAGTCCGGTGCCTGGCCGGTGCGCGGCGGGCGGCAGGCACACCGCGACGCTGCCGGTCTCCGTGCTGGCGTAGATCTGCGCGAACTCGCAGCCGAATACCTCCAGGCACTGTTCGAGCAGGGTCTCGGAGATCGGCGCCGCACCGTAGGCGATCTTGCGCAGGGAGGTGAACGCGGCCGGGCCCGCGCCCCGTTCGGCCATCATCATCTGGAGCATGGCGGGCGCGGCGAAGGTAATGGTGACCGCGTGCGTACGGATCAGCCGCACCGCCTCCTGCGGATCGAACTGCGGCATCACCACGCTGGTCGCCCCGGCGTTGAAGGTGTGCATGAACCAGCCGATGCCCGCGATGCCGAACCCCGGCAGCGAGATCAGGCTGACGTCGTCCGGCAGCCAGTCGAGCCAGTCAGCGCCGTGCTCGCGCATCGCGGCGGGCAGCGTGAAGAAACTGCGGTGGGCGAGCACCGCGCCCTTGGGCAGCCCGGTGGTCCCGCTGGTGTAGATCTGCACGACCGCGTCGTCGCATCCGGTGCCCGGTTCCAGATCTGTGTCGGGCCGGTTCGCGTACCAGGCGGGCAGTCCGGCGCCGCGCGCCGGTTCGCCCTCGCTGTCGGTGCCGTCGACGCGGACCACGGTGTGCAGATGGGGAAGGAGCGGCCGGACCCGGTCCGCGGTGTCCCAGAACTCGTCGTCCACGAAGAGGAGCGCGGCGCCCGAGTCCCGCAGGATGTGGTCCACCTCGCCTTGGGTGAGGCGCCAGTTGACCGGGACCAGGACGGCGCCCGCCTTCGCGCAGGCGAGGATCGTGAGGTAGTAGTTCTCCGACTCGCGGCCCAGGTAGGCGACGCGGTCGCCGCGCCGGACACCCGCCTCGCGCAGGGCGTGGGCGGCGCGGTTGCTGTCCCGGTGCAGCTTCGCGTACGTGGTGGTGCGGCCCTCGCAGATGATCGCCGCGTGCTCCGCCCGGCCCCCGGCATGGGCCCGGGAGGTTCGGGTCAGCGTCCAGTCTCTGGTGGTGTGCTCTCTCACTGTGGTCTCCCGTTGAATGGCGCGGCGTCGGTGGGTGTCGTGAGCAGGAGTGGAGGTCAGGCGGGCTGCGGCGCCGGGGCCAGGCGCCCGTCGAGGAATTCGGTGAGCCTGCGGACCGTCGGGTGGTCGAAGGTCAGCGAGGCGGGCAACGGCAGCCGGAACAGCGTCTCCAGGCCGCCCTTGACGGTCTGGGCCATCAGCGAGTCGAGGCCGAGGGACACGAACTCGGCGTTCGGGTCGAGCTCGTCATCGGGGTCCATGTGCAGCGCGGCGGCGACCCTCTCGCGTACGGCCGAGCCGATCAGGGCCGTACGTTCCGGCTTCGGCAGGGCGGCCAGCGCGGTGAGGTCGAGGCCGGCGCCGTCCGCGCCGGACGGTTCCTGCCGGGCGAGCCGGTCGTAGAACGCGTCGTCCACGACACCGCCCGTCACATAGCGCGCCCAGTCGAACTCGCCCACCACCCGCTGGCTGCCCGGCAGGTGCCAGAGCCGGGCCAGGGTGTCCAGGGCCCTGGTGGGCGAGAAGAAGCGGACACCGCTGCGGTCGATCTCCTGGGCCAGCTGCTCGTCGAGCCGGGCGGACATGCCGACCCTGGCCCAGGCGCCCCAGTTGACGGAGAGGCCGGGCAGGCCCTGGCGGGCGCGCCACTCGGCCAGGCTGTCGAGAGCGGCGCTCGCGGCGGCGTAGTGCCCCTGCGTCGCACCGCCCAGGAGCGAGGCGATCGAGGAGTACGTCACAAAGAACTCAAGGTCAGGCATCGCGGCCTCGGCGGCTTCGTGCAGCAGCCAGCCGCCGTACGCCTTCGCCGCCAGCTGGGCGTCGATGGACTCCCAGGTCAGCTCGGCGATCAGCTGCTTGTCGAAGGACCCGGCCGCGTGCACGATGCCGCCCACCGGCAAGGGCCCCGCCGTGAGCTCCGCGACCAGCTTCCGTACGTCGTCGGCACGGCTCACATCGGCCCGTACGAGGGCGACTTCGGCCTGCTCGGACAGCTCGGCGAGCACCTGGGACGCCTCTTCGGTGGCCCGTCCGGCGCGGCTGACCAGGGTCAGGTGCCGGGCACCGAGCGAGACCAGCTTGCGGGCGGTGACCAGGCCGAGGCCACCGAGGCCACCGGTGACGAGGTAGGTGCGGTCCGGGCGGACGGAGGCCGGGGACGGCTCGGCGTCCGGCGCGCCGGGCACGTCCACCCACACCTCGGCGCGGGGGTCGGCCGCGGCGGTGCGCAGCGCCTCGCCGAGCTCGTCGAGGCGGAAGGTCGCGGCCCGGTCCTGGCCCTTGGCGTGCACCGCGCCGGGGGCGAGCGCCGCCGCCGAGGCGGGGACGGTGAGGGTGGCGCGCAGGGTGCCGTCATGGCGTACGTAGACCTCGTCACCGACGGCGAAGGAGGCACCTTCACCGGCCGCGAGTACGGTTCCCGCGGCGAGCGAGCCGAGCACCGGTGCGGCCTCGCCGGGCTCTTCGCCCCGCAGCGCGGCCCGTGCGTCCTCGGGGGTGAGGGCGACCGCGGCGACCCGTACCTGGACCTCGCCGGGCGCGGGGGCGCGGTCGTCGGCGGGCGTCGGGGCGAGGTCGGCGAGGTCGCCGGAGGCCGGGGCGCGCAGGGCGAAGCCGCCGGGCCAGGTGCGGGTGGTGTTGCCGGGCAGCAGCCTGCGGACGTAGCGCTGACCGGCGCGGTGCGCGACCTGGTACTCGCCGGGCGCCTCGGTTCGGCACTCGTCGAGCAGCGCGGACAGGTCACCGCCCGGCTCGATGTCGACCAGGGTCGCCCGGTACTGCGGCGACTCGGTGAGCAGCACCCGGCCGAAGCCCCACAGCGTCGCGGCACCGAGGTGCGCTCCGCTGCCGGGCCGGTCGCCGGGCAGCCACTGGGCGCCCTCGGTGACCAGCCAGAGGCGGGGCGGCCGCTGCTGCATGACGCTGTCCAAGGCCGTCAACAGGCCGAGCAGCTCGCGGTAGTTGTGCTCACACTCGGCGCGCAGCAGCTCGGCGGACATGGTGCCGGCCCGCGGCTGCCAGACCCAGCAGACGTCGGTGACCGAGGGGTCGTCCAGCGCGGCCTTGAGGTCGGCGGGGTCCGGGACCGGTGTGACCCGAAGGCCGTCGCGGTCCACCTCGCGCCCGCCGTCGCCGTCGCGCCCGCCGTCGCCGTCGCGCCCGCCGAGGAGCAGCACATGGCGGGGCGGGGCACTCTCGACGGCGGGCAGCACCCGGCGAACCCAGTCCGGCCGGTGCAGGAACTGGCGTTGCCCGGCGGGGACTTCGGGGCGGGCGAGGCGGACCCCGGTGAGTTCGAGTACCGGCTGGCCGTCCTCCAGGACCAGGATGTCGGCGAGGCGCCGGTCCTGTTCCGTGCCGACGCGGGCGGCGACGCGCAGCCGCTCGCCGCGGGGCTTCTTGAAGTGACGTACCGACGCGATCTCCCGCACGGCCAACACCGGGCCCTCGGGGTCGAGGGCGACGGCGGCCTGCACCGCGGCCTCGATCAGTTCGGCGGGAACCTGCTCGACGGCTGTGGTGCCGCGGCAGCTCAGCTCTCCCGACGCCCCGCCGTCGTGATGGCGTGCGGCGCTCAGCAGCACCCGGGCGCGCGGCCCGTGCGGGCGGCCGACCGACGCGAGGTCGGTGTAGAGGTCCTCGGCGTCGCTCCGCAGGACGGCGGGCCCCAAGGCGGCCTCCGTCGGCTCGGGCGCGTCCTGCGCTGTCCCGGTGGCGACGCGGGCGGTCACGTGCACCCGCTCCTCGGCATCGGCGGCGGTCACGACCGAGACATCGGCACCGCCGTCCGCGCGCGGCCGCAGCCGCGTGGTGAGGGTGACGGGGGTCTCGGCCTTCAGGGTGAGGGGTTCGAGCAGCCGCAGCTCCTGGACGGTGGCGCGGGTGTGCCCGTGAACGGCGTCCTGGAGTGCGAGCAACAGGTCGACGTAGGCCCCGGCGGGCAGCGTCGTCTGTTCCCCGTCGGCGAGGTCGGCGAGCGCGCCCAGCTCCTCGACGGTGAACTCGGCGGTGAACTCCCTGACGCCGTCGTGCTGTTGCCCCTCCGTACCGAGCAGCGGGTGGCGGGCCGCGCCGCCCTGCGCCCCGCTCCGGCGGGGCGTGACGGCGGGCAGCCAGTAGCGCTTGCGCTGGAAGGCGTAGGTGGGCAGGTCCGTCTTGGCCGGGACGGGACGGCCGTCGTGGTAGCCGGACCAGGAGACCGGGAGACCGGCCGCGTAGTACTCGGCGAGCGCCCGCAGGGTGGTGTCGCCACCGCGGTCGCGCCGCCGCAGGCTGGCCAGCCACAGATGGTCCTCGACGGGCAGCGAGCGCTGGGCGAGGGCGGTCAGCGCGGTCGAGGGGCCGATCTCGACGAGTGCGTGGCGGCCGCGCCGGGCGACCGCCCGGATGCCGGACAGGAACTGGACCGGCTCACCGATGTGCCGCACCCAGTAGTCGGCGGTGCCGATCTCGGCGAACCGGGCGAGCTTGCCCGTGACGTTGGAGATCAGGCTGATGGACGGCTCGTGGAAGGTGACGGCGTCGATGGCGGCGCGGAAGGTGTCGTAGACCTCGGCCATCAGCGGCGAGTGGAAGGCGTGCGAGACGGCCAGCCGGTCGACGCGCAGCCCCTGTGCGCGCAGCTCCCCGGTCACCTGCTCGAGCGCCTCGCTGCCGCCCGAGATCACGCACTGGTCGGGGGCGTTGGAGGCGGCGAGCGCCAGGTCGGCGTGTGCGTCCAGGAGCGGCAGGATGTCATCGGCGGGGGCGCCGACCGCGGCCATGCCCCCCTCGGCGCGTACCGCCTGCATCAGCCGGGCGCGGGCCGCCACGAGCGTCACGGCGTCCGGGAGGCTGAACAGACCGGCCACCGCGGCGGCCGCGACCTCGCCGATGCTGTGCCCGATCAGCACGTTCGGGCGCGCGCCCCAGGACATCCACAGCCTCGCGAGCGCGTACTCCAGGGTGAACAGGGCGGGCTGGGTGTATGCGGTGCGGTCGATCTCCCTGGGGTCATCGACCGCACCGAGGAGCAGGTCGCGTACCGACCGGCCCAGATGGGGCGCGAACAGCCGGTCGCACTCGTCCACGTGCGCGCGGAACAGCGGGAAACGCTCGTACAGGGCGGCGCCCATGCCCACGTACTGCGAGCCCTGTCCGCTGAACATGAAGGCGATCTTGCGGATGCCGGCCGGGCCCTGGTGGTCGCGGTCCGCGGCCTGGTCCAGGAGCTTGGTGAGCGCGTCGCGGTCGGTGACCGGGCCGGCGATCCGGTACGGGTGGTGGGTGCGGGCGACGTTTCCGGTGTAGCAGAGTGCGTCGAGGGGCAGGCCGGGGTTGTCATCGAGCAACTGCCGGTGGTTCCGCACCTGTTCACGCAGTGCGGCAGCGGTCTTGGCGGAGAGCGTGAACATGGGGGTGGCGGGTGCCTCGTCGGACGCGGAGCCGTCGGCCGCCGCCGTCGGGGGCTGCTCCAGGACCACCGCGCCGATCGTGCCCGCGAACCCGAAGCTGTTGACGACCGCGCGTCGCACCGGTGCCTTCCACGGCTCGCACGCGGTGGGAATCCGCACCGGGTACAGGTCCCAGGGGATGCGCCCGGACGGGGTGTCGAGATTGAGGTGCGGATAGATCGTCGCGGACCTGATCTGCAGAACCGCCTTGATGACGCCGACGATCCCGGACGCGGGCTCCATGTGGCCCAGGTTGGTCTTCACGGACCCGACGAGCAGCGGGTCGCTCTTGGTGTGCGAGTCGGCGAAGGCGTCGCCGATGGCGCCGAACTCTATGGGGTCGCCCAGCGGGGTGCCGGTGCCGTGCGCCTCCACGTACTGGATGTCCTCGGGCGCGAGCGCGGCGGCGGCGAGCGCGCCGCGGATGACCTTCTCCTGGGCGGGGCCGTTGGGCACGGTCAGGCCCGCGCTGTCGCCGTCCTGGCCGACGGCGGTGCCGCGGACCAGGGCGAGGACGTTGTCGCCGTCCCTGGTGGCGTCCGACAGCCTCTTGAGCACGAGGACCCCGCAGCCCTCGGCTCGCGCGTAGCCGTCGGCGGACTCGTCGAAGGTCTTGCACTGGCCGTCGGGGGACAGCATCTGCGCGTTGGAGAACATGACCGGGATGCGCGGGTGGTGCAGCGCGTTGACCCCGCCGCACAGCGCGATGTCCGTCTCACCCGCGCGCAGCCCCTGCACGGCGACGTGCAGCGCGGCCAGCGACGACGAGCACGCCGTGTCGATGCTCATGCTCGGGCCGCGCCAGCCGAGGAAGTACGAGAGCCGCCCCGACAGCGGGAACATGGTGATCCCGGAGGCCAGCAGGCCGTCCAGTTCCTCGTACGGAAGGGAGTCGAGCTCCAGCGCGTAGTCGATGGAGCTCGCCCCGACGTACACCCCGCCGTTGCCGCGGCGCAGCGGCGCCGGGTCGATGTTGGCGTGCTCCAAGGCCTGCCAGGCGGTCTCCAGCAGCATCCGCTGCTGGGGGTCCATGTACTGGGCTTCCTTCGGGGAGATGTTGAAGAAGGCCGCGTCGAAGCGGTCGATACGGTCCAGGAATCCGCCGGACGTCGTGTGTATCTTCCCCTTGTCGTCGGGGGTCTGCGGGGTGAAGGCTTCGACGTCCCACCGGTCCGATGGAATAGGTCCGATTCCGGATCGTCCGTCACGCAAGAACGCGTCGAACTCGTCGAGCGAGTTACTGCCGCCGGGGAATCGAAGGCCCACACCGACGATCGCGATCGGCTCGGGCACCCGGCCGGGCTCCCGGTTCATCTCTGATTCCTCGCGCGGCATTCCGCGTCTCCTTCGGTCCGGAACTCTGGCAGGTCAGTTGGCGCTGGGCGCTGCGCCGGGCATTTCCTGGGACGGGCCGGAAACCGCGTCGACGAGATAATCGAGGAGCCGGCCGACCGTGGGCTCGTTGAAGAGCACGTTCGCGTTGATGGAGAGGTCGAGGAGCTCCTCGAGGGCCTGCCTCATCTCGGTCAGCTTCAGCGAGGTGAGGCCGAGGTCGAAGTAGCTGACGTCGAGCGGGAGATCCTCCGTCTCGTCCATGAGCAGGGTCGCCCTGAACCTGCTGACGAGGAGCTGCTCCATCTCCTCGGCGAGTTCTGGCCGGGGAAGTTCCCGGAATTGCTGACGTGTCATGTGTACGGGTGGCATGGAGCCATGGAACCAGCCACTGCTGACGCCTCACTGACGTCGCGCGCGTACCACGCGGGCCCTTGGGTCAGTCCACCCGGAAGCCGTCGATTCCGTGTGTTGGCTGAATCAGCACGACGTCAGAGCCAAGTCAGATCCGGCTGTCACGATCGAGAGGCTTCGAAAGAGCTCACCCGATCGGAATCCACTCGGAGAAACCCACCCGGAAGGGCTGATGATGCTAGGCGGCGCCATACAGGAGGAAAGTGCTCCGGCACATTCCGGACTCAAGAGCTATGACCTCTATATCGCGGGCAAGGACGTCGCTGGTGACGGGTGGGTCTACACCGTCAGCGGGCGGTCACTGCTCGAGGATGTGTTCACCAGCGTGAGCCTCAAGCGCACGCTGGAGCAGGACCCCGAATCCGAAGCGGCCCAGCACCCCTATGTGGTGGGGCGCTGCGCGATCGCGGACGACTCCGCCATCGACCTGGCCACCCAGGCGGCCGCCGCGGCGGCCCCTGACTGGGCGGCCGTTCCCCAGGAGCGGCGGATGCGCCTGGGCACCCGGTTCCGTGAGGAACTGATCAAGCACCAGGACGAGTTCCTGGAGATGCTCGTCGCCGAGTCGCACCCGGTGAAGCTGGCCCGCTGGGAGCTGAGCTGCCTCCTGCAGATCTACGCCCCGGGCAGCCTGCGCTGGTACACCAAGCAGATGCGGGTCGAGAAGGAGTACGGCGGCCGCAAGCTGATCCTGCAGCGCCAGCCGGACGGCGTGGTGGCCTTCAACCCGCCGCAGAACGCCCCGCTGCCCAGTGCCGCGCTCTCCGTCCTCGCGCTGATGGCCGGCAACGCCGTGGTGGTCAGGGCGCCGCGCAGCATCGCGCTGAGCACCATGTGGCTGCTGCGGGACATCGTCGCACCCCTGCTCGAGGAGTTCGACGCGCCGCCGGGTGTCCTCAACGCGGTGTGCAGCAACCCCAAGCAGACCCTGGACCGCTGGGTCGCCGACCCGCTGATCAACGACATCTTCTACATCGGGGGCAGCCAGGAAGGCCTGCGCTTCGAGCAGCAGTGCGTGGCCCACGGCAAGAAGCCGATCCTCGAACTGGCCGGGAACGACGGCATCGTGGTGTGGAAGGACGCCGACGTGAAGTGGGCGGCCGAGGCCATCACCGAGTCCTTCTTCGGCTCCGGCCAGATCTGCATGGTGCCCAACTACGTGCTGGTCCACCCGGCGGTCGCAAGCGCGCTCATCGCCGAGGTGAAGGAGCAGGTCAAGGCGATCCGGCCGGGCTTCCCCGAGGAGGAGGACGTGCTGCTCTCCCCGGTGCGCCGCAGCGAGCGCTTCTTCCGGCTGCTGCGCCAGGCCCTGGACAACGGCGCCGAGCTCGTCACCGGCGGCCATCGCACCGAACTCGACGGCACCCCTTCGGAGACGGGCGTCTTCCTGCAGCCCACCGTCGTGCGGGTGGACGGCCTGGACCGGGCCCGCACCTACGACGTCGTACGCGAGGAGACGTTCTTCCCGCTGATCCCCGTCATCGTGCCGGAGGCGGACAACGACGACGCCCTCCTGGAGGACTTCCTCCGCTTCGTCAACAGCAACGAGTACGGGCTGCGCAACTCCCTCTGGTCGCGCTCCGACCACGTCATCGACACGTTCGTGCGGCGCGTCGTCAACGGCGGCCTGCTGAAGGTCAACGACTCGCACATCGGCTTCCTGCCGTATCTGCCCAGCCACGGCGGCACCGGCCGGACCGGCGGCGCCTTCGGCGAGGCCAACTACCCGATGCTCAAGACCTCGCATGTGCAGGGCGTCAGCATCGCGCGTGACGTCAGCCCGTACGACGCGGTCTTCGGCGACTGACCGCACCGCGCCTCCCCCCTTTCCGCGCCTCCTCCCTCCTCCCTCTTCCTCCCTTCCTTCCCTTCTCCTTCGGAGGTCCTCCGTGCGTTCCCTCGAAGCCGCTCGGGCCGTCTGCGAGCGCTACCACCCCGGTCTGCTCAAGGAGTTGGAGCAGATCCCGTACTCAGAGCGGGAGAAGCCCGGCAGCCCGGTCATCGACCTCTTCCGCATCCACGGCGGCGTCGGCCTGGTGATCCCCGAGGAGTTCGGCGGTCACGGCGCCGCCCCGCTCGACGCCCTGCACGCCCAGATGGCCATCGGCGCCCAGTCGCCGTCCCTCGCGGCGGCCGTGTCCATGCACCACTTCACCGCCGCCATGCTCTACTCCCTGGCCACCGCGCGCGGCCGGCTCACCGACGCCCAGAGTGATCTGCTGCGCCGGATCGTCCCCGACCAGCAGGTGATGGCATCCGGCTGGGCCGAGGGCCGCACCGAGCAGAACATCCTCACCCCCTCGGTGACCGCCCGTCCGGTCGAAGGCGGCTATCTGCTGTCCGGCTCCAAGAAGCCGTGCAGCCTGTCCGCTTCGATGAGCCTGCTCACCGCGAGCATCGCCATTCACAGCCTGGAGGGCGAGCCCGAACTGGCGCTCGCCCTGGTGCCCGCCTCCGCGCCCGGACTGACCGTCCACCCCTTCTGGGGCAACGAGCTGCTGGCCGGCGCGGAGAGCGACGAGGTGCGGCTCGAGGACGTCTTCGTACCGAAAGACATGGTCGTACGCGCTGGGGAGGATGATCCGCACCGGCTGGATGATCTGCAGACGGCCGGGTTCGTCTGGTTCGAAATGCTCATCACGGCCGGGTACCTGGGGGCCGCGGCCTCCCTCGTCGAGCAGGTCCAGGAGCGCAAGCGCGGCACCGTTCAGGAGCGGGCGGCCCTCGCGGTCGAGCTTGCGGCGGCCCTGGCGCTGCTCGAAGGAGTGGCGCGGGCGACCGGCCCCGAGCCGGGCGACGAGGCGTCGGTGGCCCGGGTGCTCGTCGCCCGCTACGGCGTGCAGAACACACTGCCCCGGATCACCTCGCAGTCCCTGGAACTCCTCGGCGGCCTGGACTTCGTCCGTTCTTCCGGTCACGCCCAGGCGGCGGCCGCGGCGGCCGCGCTCGCCTTCCATCCGCCGGGCCGCGGCGCGGCCGCCGAGCCGCTCCTGCACTACTTCGACGGGGGCCCGCTGGTGCTGGCCTGACCGCTGCCCATCGACCGCACCTGCCTGTTTTGGAGTGAGAGACCCGTGACCGTAATCCAGGAGTCCCCGGCCGACACCGAGGCCGAGGTACTCGGCCTGTACCGAGCCCATCTGAGCAAGGGCCGGGCCACCCTCGCCGAACTCTTCGGCAGCCATATGGAGGTGGCGTCCGAAGGCGCCTGGCTCACCACCAGTGACGGCGAGCGCTTCCTCAACGCGGGCGGCTACGGCGTGTTCATCATGGGCGCCCGCCACCCCTTGGTGATGGAGGAGGTGGAGCGTCAGCTGCGTACGCACCCCACCGCCACCCGCATCCTGCTCGAACCCACAGTGGCCCACGCGGCCGAGGCCCTGGTCTCCGTCATGCCCGATGGCCTGGACCGGGTGCACTTCGCCCTGTCCGGCGCCGAGGCCGTGGAGACCGGTCTGAAACTGGCCCGCGCGGGTGGCTTCAAGCGGACGGTCTCCATGCGGGGCGGCTACCACGGCAAGACCCTGGGGGCCCTGTCCGCCACCGCGAAGGAGGTGTACCAGAAGCCGTTCAGACCGCTGGTCCCCGACTTCCAGCACCTGCCGTTCGGCGACGCCGACGCCTTGGAGGCGGAGCTCGCCGCCCACCCCGGTGAGGTCTGCGTCATCCTCGAACCCATCCAGGGCGAGGGCGGCGTCATCATCCCGCCCAAGGGCTATCTGAAGCGGGTCGAGGAACTGGTCCGCGCCCACGACGGGTTCCTGATCCTCGACGAGGTGCAGTCGGGCTTCGGCCGCCTCGGCGAGTGGTGGGGCGCCGACATCGAGGGGGTACGGCCCGATGTGCTGCTGGCCGGCAAGGCGCTCGGCGGCGGCGTGCTGCCGGTCTCCGCGGCCGTCGCCACCCGCAAGGCCTTCCGCCCCTTCGACAAGGACCCCTACGTCCACACCGCCACCTTCTCCGGGCAGCCCGTCCTGATGGCCGCGGTGCGGGGCGCCCTGCGGGCCATGAAGGAAGAGCGCTTGGTGACCAGGGCCACCGACCTCGGCGCGGCCCTGCTGCCGCGGATCGCCGAGATCGCGTACCGCAACATCCCCGAGCTGGTCGTGGACGTGCGCGGCCGCGGCCTGCTGATCGGCGTGGAGCTCGTCGAGGCCGGTCTCGCCGGCGAGCTGCTGATCGAGCTCTTCAACCACGGGGTGGTCGCCAACCACTCCATGAACGGCAGCTCGGTGGTGCGGTTCACACCGCCCGCCGTCCTGAGCGACACCGATGTGGAGTTCCTTCTCAACTCCTTCGACCTGGCCACACGCGACCTCGTACGGGGCGCGGCCACCATGCCGGAAGGCGGTAACTGATCGTGCGGCACGTAGAACTGGAAGCGCTGATCCCCACCGAGCGGGCCTCGACGGTCTTCGACTCCGTACGACGCTGGGAGAGGTACCCGGAGCTGGCTCCCCATGTGAACGCCACCACGGTGCACGCCACGCTGCCGGCCACCGACTGCAGTTCCAGCTGGGAACTGCACTTCCGCAGCGGCCTGTTGCGCTGGACCGAGGACGACGTCTTCCTGCCCGAGCAGGGCGAGATCCGGTTCGAGCAGACCGACGGCGACTTCGACTCCTTCACCGGTGTCTGGTCGCTGACCGAGCAGGGCGACGACGTCGCCGTCCGCTTCGAGGCCGACTTCGACTTCGGCATCCCGAGCCTCGAGGGCATCCTCGACCCGATCGCCGAGCGGGTCATCAAGGAGACCGTCGCCTGGGCGCTGTCGGGCCTGTTCCCCAGCACCCGGATCGCGGGCGCCACCGAGCTGTCCACGCCGGCCGCCGTCGGCGCCTGAGACCTCGGCAGGAGCTGACCATGGACCAGGCAAATCCCTTCGAGACCCCGAAGACCTTCTCCCTGCACCGGGCCGAGTACCTGGTGGGTTTCGCGGTATCCACCGGGCTGCTCATCGCCCACATCGGCGAGATCCGCTGGATTCCGGCGATCGCGCTGTTCCTCTACATCGACCTGATCGGCTACATCCCCGGCGCGATCGCCTTCAAGCGCAGCGGCGGGCGGCCGATCTCCAAGGTGTACTACGTCCTGTACAACGTGATGCACAGCCTCATCACCCAGGCCGCGGTGGCCGCGCTGTGGTGGTGGCTGATCGGTCCCGAGTGGGCGCTGCTCGTGCTGCCCTTCCACCTCTTCGGCGACCGCGGCTTGTTCGGCAACTTCATGAAGCCGTTCGCGCTGCCCTTCGAACCGGTGCGCCAGCCGGGCTATCTGCGGCTCCTGGACGACCTCGGGGTCGCCCACCCCAAGCCGGCCGGCCACGCACAGGACCCCGTGCCGGTGGGCCACATCGCCAAGCCGCCTGTCTCCGCGCCCGGTTCGGGTGCACGTCAACGCGAGGAGGCTCTGCGATGAGCACACTCACCCAGCTGCGCCGCCCCGTGCGCCAGGACCCCGCGGAGCGCCGCCGGGCGCTGTACCACCTGGCTTCGCCGGTGTCGGTGCTGACCGTCAGCCATGCGGGACAGCTGCACGGCACCACGGCGAGCACGGTCACGCTGGTGTCGCGCGAGCCACTGCTGGTCGGCGTCGCGCTGCGGGCCGGTTCGTCGTTCGGGCGGCTCGCAGCGGCCGAGGGCCGCTTCGTCGTCAACGTCCTGGACGCCCACCAGGGCGACCTGGCCCGCTGGTTCGCGGACAGCGGCCGCCCCGACGGCAGCGCGCAGTTCGACGGCATGGCCTGGACAGCCGACTCGTACGCCCATGCCCCGCGGCTCACCGGGGCACTGGCGCACTACACCTGCCGGGTCCACTCCTCGCACCGTGCGGGCGACAGCGAGGTGCTGCTCGGATACGTCGTCCGCGCGAGCGCCGACGAACGTCCGCCGCTGTTCAGCTACTCGGGCGGCCTCTTCGCCGGCTCTCTGCATCCTGCCCGCACCACGAAGGAGACATCGGCATCATGACCGGTTCTGTGGCCCCCGAGGCCGACTGGGACAAGGCTCCCGGTCTGCTCGACGGCGCGAAGGAACTCACCCTCGGACCCGACGACTGCGATCTCGCCTACTGGTTCACCTCGGTGGCCCAGGGCACGCTGCGCGACCGCGGCACGACGGGGCACCACAGGGACGCGACCGTCCCCGGCTTCCTGAAGGCACCGGGACCGCTGCGCGACGCGCTGATCCTGGAGTTCGGGTTCCGCGGTCTGTCCGAGGAGATCGCCACACGGCTGCTCGGCCACTATGTGGCCCTCGCGCCCGGCGTCCCCGAGATGGAGTTCTATGCCACCCAGCTGATCGACGAGGCACGGCACGCCCGGGTGTTCCGCAACCACCTGGTGGAGCTCGGGCACCCTGCGGACACCCTCCTCAAGGACATCGACGAGATGGCCGCCGACTACCGGCGCCGGGTCCTGGACCCGGTGGTGGACTTCACCCTCGACATCGTCCGCGACCAGGCCGACTTCCCCGGCGGCGTCGCCGTGTTCGCCATCGTCATCGAGGGGGTGCTCGCCCCGGCGGCCGAGCTGAGCGAACGCAAGTGGACCCCGCTGTCCCCCGCCACCGGGGAGA
This sequence comes from Streptomyces sp. E11-3, assembly GCF_046540415.1. Lineage (NCBI taxonomy): Bacteria > Bacillati > Actinomycetota > Actinomycetes > Kitasatosporales > Streptomycetaceae > Streptomyces > Streptomyces sp. E11-3. Next base: position 2,219,794 of record NZ_JAZGRL010000002.1, read on the forward strand.
TCTCCCGCGGCACCGCCATCGACGAGATCCGCCATCTGACGGTGGCCAGCACCATCCTGCGCGACCACGTCGCCCGCCACCCCGAGTACCGCCCGCGGCTCCTGGAGATCCTTCGGGCCGGGGTGAAGCTCTGGGACGAGATCCCCGACCGGGAGTTCGTCCTGCACCGCGAGGAGCTCTTCCAGAAGGGCATGGCCGACCACGCGGACAAGATCGGCGACTACGAACTGTGGCCCGGAGTGCGGATGCTCGACACCACGCCCGAGCAGCGGTACGACATGGCCGAGCAGTGGACCGACGAGATGGCCGAGTCCCGGATGGCCTACATGGGCCTGCCCCTCGAGGTCCTCAGCAGCGCGGAGCCGGGCGCATGAGCGGCGCGGCCCGGCTGCCCGGACGGTCGGCGGTTCTCTGCGGCATCGGCTCGTACGTACCGCCGAACCTGGTGACCAACGACGACCTCGCGCAGCGCCTCGACACCTCGGACGCGTGGATCCGCTCCCGCACCGGCATCGCCGAGCGCTACGTGGTCTCGCCCGGCACCGCCACGTCCGACCTGGCCGTGGAGGCGGGCCTGCGCGCGCTGAAGTCGGCCAGCACCGAGCAGGTGGACGCGGTCGTCCTGGCCACCACCACCCCCGACCAGCCCTGTCCCGGAACGGCACCGCAGGTGGCTGCCCGGCTCGGCCTCGGCCAGGTGGCCGCGTTCGATGTCGCCGCCGTCTGCTCCGGCTTCCTGTACGGGCTCGCCACCGCGTCCGGGCTGATCGCCTCGTCCGTCGCGCGGCGGGTGCTGCTCGTCGCGGCCGACGCGTTCACCACCATCGTCAATCCCGCGGACCGTACGACGGCGGTGATCTTCGCGGACGGTGCGGGGGCCGTGGTCCTGCGGGCCGGGGAACCCGACGAGCCGGGCGCGGTGGGGCCCCTGGTCCTGGGCAGCGACGGCGAGCTGAGCCATCTGATCGAGGTGCCGGCCGGCGGCTCCCGCCAGCGCTCGGCGGGCACCCCCGGCGAGCCCGACGAGCAGTACTTCCGGATGCTCGGCCGCGACACCTACCGGCACGCGGTGGAGCGGATGACTGCCACGTCGCGGCAGGCAGCCGAGTTGTCCGGCTGGCGGCTCGACGAGGTGGACCGGTTCGCGGCGCACCAGGCGAACGCCCGCATTCTCGACTCGGTCGCGGAACGGCTCGGCATCCCCGCCGAGCGGCAGCTCAGCAACATCGAGCAGGTCGGCAACACCGGGGCCGCCTCGCTTCCGCTGCTGCTTTCCCAGTCCGCCGCCGACGGACGGCTGAGCGCCGGACACCGGGTGCTGCTCACCGCGTTCGGCGGCGGGCTCTCCTGGGGGGCGTCGACGCTCGTCTGGCCCGAGGTGCAGTCCGTCTGACGCTGGTTGCCGCCCGCCCCGTACGGGTCCTTCGGGCCCGTACGCCTACAGACCCGTACGCCTACCGATGCGTACGCCTTTCCGAAAGGGATCGTCATGCTGGAGCAGCTCAAGGAAATCCTGTCCAACAAGCTGAAGGTGTCTCCCGAGGCCATCACGCCCGAGGCCACCCGGGACGACATCGAGCTGGACTCGCTGGCCGTGGTGGAGCTGTCGCTGCTGCTCAAGTCCGAACTGGACATAGACATCAGCGACGACGACCTCCTGGAGGCCGCGACCGTGGCCGACATGGTGGAACTCATGGAGAAGAGGAGCGCGAAGGTCTGATGGCCGGCATCGACATCGCTGTCACCGGGCTCGGCCTCGTCACCCCCGGCGGTATCGGGGTCGGGCCGAGCTGGGCGGCGGTCTGCGAAGGTCGGTCGGCTGCCGCGCTGGACCCCGTACTGGCCGACAACCCGGTGCGGATCTCCTGCCGTGTGCCCGGCTTCGACCCGGAAGAGCTGTTGACGGCCCGCCGCGCCCACCGTCTGGACCGGTTCGTTCAGTTCGCTCTGGTCGCCGCGAGGGAGGCCATCGGCGACGCCGGGCTCGATCCGCTGACCTGGGACGGCGCCCGGGTCGGCGTGGTGCTGGGCTGTGCCGACGGCGGTCCCGGCACGGTCGAGGAACAGCACCATGCGCTACGGGAGAAGGGCGCTGACCGGGTGTCGCCGCTGCTGCTGCCCATGCAACTGCCGAACATGCTGGCCGGTCAGACGGCCATCGAGTTCGGGGCGACGGGGCCCAACCTGGTGGTGGCCACGGCCTGCGCCTCCGGGGCGACCGCCATCGGCACGGCCCGGGACCTGCTCGCGCTCGGCCGCTGCGACGTGGTCCTGGCGGGCGGCAGCGAGGCCATGATCACTCCCCTGGTGATGGCCGGCTTCGCGCAGATGGGCGCACTGTCCCGACGCGAGGACGACCCGGCGCGCGCCTCGCGGCCCTTCGACTCCGAGCGCGACGGTTTCGTCGCGGGTGAGGGCGCCGGCATCCTCGTCATGGAACGCGTCGAGGACGCCAGGGCCCGCGGGGCGCACGTGCACGGCCGGATCATCGGCTACGGCGCCACCGCTGACGCCCATCACATGACGTCCCCGCACCCCGACGGTGCCGGGGTCGAGGCGGCCGTCCGTGCGGCCCTCGCCGACGCCGGGGCCGATCCGGACGACGTCCAGCATGTGAACGCCCATGGCACCTCGACACCGCTGAACGACATCGCCGAGGCGAGGATGGTGAAACGGACCCTCCAGGGGGCCCCGCTGGTCACCTCGACCAAAGGCGTGACCGGACATCTGCTGGGCGCGGCCGGTGCGGTGGAGGCGGCGTTCACGCTGCTGAGCATCGAGCACGAACTGGTGCCGCCGGTCGCCAACCTGGTCATCCCGGACCTGGAGGTCGACATCAAGCTGGCGTACTCGGCGACTTCCACGCCCATCGACCTGGCGCTCAGCAATTCCTGTGGGTTCGGCGGGCAGAACACCGTACTCGCCGTCGCCCCCGCGTGAGTGCCGGAGCCCTTCCCATCCCCTCTCCCCCTGCCCCGGCAGGAGCCGCAGCCGCCCCTCCCCACAGGGGCGGCTCGGCGCTGCCACCACCAGCGCGCCTTACGGAGAAGCCATGCACGATCCGCGCGAACTGATCGCATCCGGCCCCGACGCCGTACGACGCCTGGCCCGGCNTCCCCCTGCCCCGGCAGGAGCCGCAGCCGCCCCTCCCCACAGGGGCGGCTCGGCGCTGCCACCACCAGCGCGCCTTACGGAGAAGCCATGCACGATCCGCGCGAACTGATCGCATCCGGCCCCGACGCCGTACGACGCCTGGCCCGGCGCCGGTACGAACTCGACGTGGCCGCACTCGACGAAGCCCACCGCGGCCGGGCCACCGCCCAGGCCGAAGTGACCCGGCTGCGCACCGAGATGAACCGGGCGGCACGCGACCGCGGCCGGTCAGGGCCGCCGTCCGAGCAGGACAAGGAGGCTGCCCGCGCGCTGCGCGCGGACGTCCAGCGGGCCGAGACCGCGGCCAGGGCCGCGGGCCACCGGTTCGCGGACCTGGTACTCGCCATCCCCAACATCCCGCTGGACACGGTGCCGGATGGCGACTCCGAGAAGGAGGCGGTGGAGATACGGCGCGGCGGCCCGGCACCGTGCGAGGCCGCCGACGCCCGGCACCACGCCGACGTCGGCGAAGCGCTCGGCATCCTGGACGGCCGGGCGGCCGCCCGGCTCTCCGGCGCCCGGTTCAGCGTGAGCCGCGGCCCCGGGGCCCGGCTGGAGCGGGCGCTCACCGACTTCTTCCTCGACCTGCACACCGGTGAGCACGGCTACACCGAGCAGTCGGTGCCGTTCCTCGTCAGCCGCGACACCATGACCGGCACCGGCCAGCTGCCCAAGTTCGAGGACGACTTGTTCGCGACGAAGGTGGGCGACCGGGAGCTCTTCCTGATCCCCACCGCTGAGGTCCCGCTGACCAACCTGCTCGCGCAGCAGACCCTCGACCTCCGCGCGATGCCGTACGCGTTCACGTCCCGTACCCCGTGCTTCCGTGCCGAGGCCGGGGCCTACGGCCGGGACACCCGCGGCATCCTGCGACTGCACCAGTTCGAGAAGGTGGAACTGGTCCGCGTCTGCGCACCCGAGGACGCACAGGAGCAGCTGGAGCTCATGGTGGGGCACGCCGAGGAGTGCCTGCGGCGTCTCGAACTCTCCTACCGGGTGGTGCTGCTGCCCGCGGGAGACCTCGGCTTCTCCGCCCGGATGACGTACGACATCGAGGTGTGGCTGCCAGGCAGCGGCTCCTACCGCGAGATTTCCTCGGTCTCCGACTGCGGAACCTTCCAGGCCCGCCGCGCAGGCATCCGCCATCGCACCGCGGACGGCCGCAAGGAGCACGTGGCCACCCTCAACGGCTCGGCGCTGCCCATCGGACGCACGGTGGCCGCCCTGCTCGAGCAGGGCACCCGGCCGGACGGCTCGGTCGAGCTGCCCGAGGCTCTCGTCTCGTACACCGGTTTCCGCCGCATCCTGCCGGACGGCACGACCGAGTGACCGATCCCGGTCGTCAACCGCACAACAGACGGGGGGAGTTCAGGAATCACCTGAACTCCCCCCGCTTCTCGCCCCGCTCGGCCTCGCGGCCGCCGGTCAGGCGCCCATCATGTGGACCCCGCCGTCGACATGGACGATCTCGCCGGTCGTACGGGGGAAGAAGTCCGAGAGCAGCGCGACGATGCCGCGGGCCGCCGGGTCCGGGTCGCCGAGGTCCCAGCCGATCGGGGCCCGGTGGTGCCAGACGTCCGCGAGCTCCGAGAAGCCCGGGATGGACTTGGCGGCCATCGACCGGAGCGGCCCGGCGGCGACCAGGTTGCAGCGGACGCCGTTCGCGCCCAGGTCCCGGGCGAGATAGCGGCTGGTGGACTCCAGGGCCGCCTTGGCGACGCCCATCCAGTCGTACTTCGGCCAGGCGACCGTCGCGTCGAAGGTGACCCCCACCACCGAGCCGCCGCGCGGCTCCATCAGTGGCAGGCAGGCGGTGGTCAGGGACTTCAGGGAGTACGCGGAGACCTGCACGGCGGCCGATACGTCCGCCCAGTCGCCGTCGAGGAAGTGGAAGGCACCCTGTGGCCCGTACGCGATGGAGTGCACGACGCCGTCGAGTCCGTCGACGTGCTGGCGGACGCGGTCGGCGAGGCCGTCCAGGTGCTCCTGGTCGGTGACGTCCAGTTCGACGACCGGGGCCGGTTTGGGCAGCATCCCGGCGGTGCGCTCGACCAGGGAGAGCCGGCCGAATCCGGTCAGCACCACGTCGGCGCCTTCCAGCTGGGCGATCCTGGCCGTGTGGAAGGCGATGGACGCCTCGGTGAGGACGCCCGTCACCAGGATGCGCTTGCCCGCGAGCAGCCCGCTCATGACGGGATCACCGCCTGCGGGAGTGACTCCACCAGGGCGGAGTCATGGGTGAGCGCGCCCAGCGCGCCGGCGCCGCCGGGCGAGCCGAGCTCGGCGAAGAAGGCGGCGTTGGAGCCGCGGTGGTCACCCCAGTCGACGGGGACGTCGTCCTCGAAGTAGATGGCCTCCACCGGGCAGACCGGCTCGCAGGCCCCGCAGTCCACGCATTCGTCGGGGTGGATGTAGAGGGCGCGGCCGCCTTCGTAGATGCAGTCCACGGGGCATTCGTCGATGCAGGACTTGTCCTTCACATCGGCGCAGGGCTGAGCGATGACATAGGCCATGCGAAGCTCCTTAAGGGAAGGGTCAGCTGGACAGCGCGCGGTCGACCGAGGCGCCCGTGGTGCGGTCGCCCAGGGTGAGCACGGTCACGGCGAGCGCGGTCATCACGGTGGCGATGACGGCGAACAGCGCCACCGGGCCGTACGACTGGAGGACCGGCAGGAGGACGAACGGCAGTGTGGCCGCGCTGAGTTTGGACAGCGAGTACGCGGCGCCGGACGCGGCCGCGCGGATGGCGGTCGGGTACTGCTCGGCGAGATAGACATGCGAGACGCTGGAGAAGACGTTGCTGCACACCGTGTAGGTGAAGCCGAACACCATGATGAGCGTGGCCGAGCCCGCGAAGGAGAAGCCGAGCCCGGCGACGACCATCGCCGCGGCCGACGCGGCCACCAGGCGTTTGCGCTCGACGCGGTCGATGATCGGCAGCGAGAGCGCCGAACCGACGGGGTAGCCGAGGAAGCTCACCGCGGTGAAGCCCAGGCCCGCGACGATCCCGTACCCCTTGGCGGCCAGGATCTGCGGCGCCAGTGTGCCGAATCCGTAGTAGCCGACCACCGAGAGTACGCAGAAGATCCAGAGCATCACGGTGCGCCGCCGCAGCTGCGGATGGAAGATGTCCCGTAGCCGCATCGGGGGTGTGTCGGCGGCCTCCTCCTTGACCACCTCCATGGCCGGGGCGCCGCCCGGGACCTCGGCCTCCATGCGGGACACCAGTTCGTCAGCCTCGTCCTCGCGGCCGACCGCCGCCAGCCAGCGCGGTGACTCGATCAGCCGTCTGCGCAGCACCCACACCACGGCGGAACCCAGCGCGCCGATCACGAAGAGCCAGCGCCAGCCGTCCACGCCGAGCGGCGTGAGCGGGACGAGCCACAGCGCGGCGAAGCCCACGGCGGGCACTCCGCAGAAGGCCAGGGTGTAGGCCCAGGCGATGAACCGGCCACGCTTGGCCGCGGGCAGCACATCGGACAGGTAGCAGTCGGACAGGGACTGTTCGGCGCCGATGCCGATGCCGGCCAGGAACCGGGTCGCGATCAGCCAGGCGGCGTTCGGCGAGAAGGCGCCGAGCAGGGAGAAGCCGGAGTAGATCGCGAGGTTGATCAGGAAGGCCCGGCGCCGGCCGAACCGGTCGGCGACCTTGCCGAGCAGCAGCGAGCCGATGAACTGGCCGATGAAGGCGGAGGCGAGGACGAGTTTGAGCTGGGTGGCGCCGAACGCGAAGTCCTCCTGCAGGACCTTGGCGATGGTGCCCGAGAGGTTGTTCTCGAATGTGTCGAAGAGCAGCCCGACACCGATGACCGCGGTGATGCTGCGGTGCGTCGGAGTGATCGGCATCCGGTCCAGGCGGGCCCCGATCGAGGCGGTCGCGGAGGCTCCGGCCGGAGCCGCCCGCTTCGTGACCGTGTCGAGCATCAGGCTGCCTGCTGGATGTGCGCGTCGACGTCACCACGGCGCACGGGCGCACTGACCTCATGCAGGTAGCTGGCGACTTCACGGTACGAGGCCCAGAAGCCGACCTCGTGGTAGGGCACCGAGCGCTCGGCGCAGTACGCGCGGGTGAGTTCGCGGGCCCGTGCCAGGTTCTTCTGCGGCATGGCGGGGAAGAGGTGGTGCTCGACCTGGTAGTTGAGTCCGCCGTACAGGAAGTCGATGAGCCGGGAGGGGCGGATGTTGCGGGAGGTGAGAACCTGCCGCTCCAGCCAGTCCAGCGTCTCCTCCTCGCCGTCGCGGACGTCCATGCCCTTGTGGTTCGGTGCGAAGAGCAGGCCGAAGTAGACGCCGAGTGTGGCCTGTTGGACCAGGATGAAGACGACCGCGAGTACCGGCGAAAGCACCATGAAGACGCAGGTCAGATAGATCGCCGCGCGCAGCAGGAGCAGGGTGGACTCAAGGACGGGGCGCTTGGTGCGGCCCTGCGCGATCGACAGCACTGCGGTCTTGTGCATCTTGAACGACTCGAGCGTCAGCAGCACGAAGAACAGCACGCTCTGGTAGCGCACCACGAACCGCTGCATGCCGCGCCGGGTCGCGTACTGCTTGATGTCGAAGATCGCGGTGCGCCGGCCGATGTCCGGGTCCATGTCCAGGTGGTTGGGGTTGCTGTGGTGGCGGTTGTGGTGGTTGACCCACCAGCCGAAGCTGACCCCGTTGACGAAGTTGGCGTGGAAGTAGCCGACGGCCGACGCGGCCCGCTTGTTGCGGAACATGGCCTTGTGGCCCGCGTCGTGCCACATGAAGGAGGACTGGCCCCCGCAGAGGCCCATCCAGACCGCCGCCAGGAGCTGCCACCACGAGTCGCCGAGCGTGAAGAACACGGCGAGCCCGGCCAGCAGCAGGGTGGTGTTGAGGGTCAACCGCCCTATGTAGTACCGCGGATCGAGGTCAAGGAGCCCCTCCGCCTTGACGCGTTTCAGGAGCTCGTTGAACGTGGCGGATGCCCCGGTGCGCTGCGCGGCGACGGAGACACCGGCTTCTTGGACGTGCGGACGCTGCATACGAAGCTCTCCTCGGAAGAAGTGCCCGGACACCGGGCGGCGGTGCCCGCCCGCGCACCCGGGCCGCCGGAGCACAGGGGGCACTCCACCGGCCGGGCGCCGGGCGAACGTGTGTGCAGCGTTCCGTGCCGCGCTGATGTGGCACTGATGCTGTGCTGATCGGCCAACGGTGCGGCACCGCCGCCGTGCCGCCCGGCCGGGTCAGGCGGCCGGGTCCGGCTGCGCCCGCAGCAGGGCGTCCAGGTCCCGGACCACGCTGTCCGCCGCGCGGGCGACGTCCTGGTCGTCGGGGGCGCCGATGATGCCCATGAGCTGCTCGACCATGGCGTGCCCCAGCGCGGCGACCTTCTCTTCGTTGCCACTCACTGTCATCCACTCCTGTCTGTTGACTGTTGCCGTGTCAGAAGGCGTTGCAGGCCCGGAAGATGTGCGCGAAGGAGGCCAACGAGGCGGGTCCGTCGAAGGCGACGTACTCCGGAATGAGCGCGTCGGGCGCCCACTTGTGCTTGTACGAGAGCTGGGTCTGCGCCGGGTAGAGCGCGGCGCCCTCGGCCCACAGGGCGTGCATCAGCCACTGGAAGGCCGGGCTGTGGCCGTCGAGTTCGTGGCCCGCGTCCAGTCCGGTGAAGGGCGTGAAGCCGAAGTGCAGCCACTGGACACCCTCATCCCGGAACACCTCGATGGCGTGGGCATTGATGGCCTCCATCAGCCCTGGTGACCCGTCCGGTACACGTCGGCTGAGGTCGTGCATCCAGCCGGCCCGGCTGCCATAGACCGGGGAGTACGAGATGTACGCCACCGGCGCCTCGGCGATCGTCCCGACGAACAGCCGCCGCTGCTCCTGGGCCTCGCCGCCGATCTCGCCCACCAGGAACTCCAGGGGGCGGGCCGCGCCCTTGCTGGACAGCCAGGCGCCGTCGATCGTCTCCAGCGCGCCCTGCCAGTCGCCGGCCTGGACCTCCTGGATCTGCAGGCCGTTGCGGTAGGCGCGGGAGATCTTGTTGCGCAGCTGCATGAAGCGGCTGCCGCGCAGGGTGAACTCCGGGAGGCGCACCGCCCACGAGGCCCCGATCTGGTTGACGGTGAACCCGCGCCGTTCGTATCGCTCCGCGTCGGCGCGCTGCAGCTGTACGCCGACGAGGCTCAGCCCCTGGTCCTTCACATACCGGCGGAAGCCGTCGAGGAGCGTGTCGTACTCCTCCGGGGCGGCGAAGGGCCCGCCGAACTGGACCGCGAACCGGCCGGTCCTGCGGTAGACGACTACGCCGTCCGTGTCCGGCAGCGTGAAGGAACTGTTGCCGCTGTTGAGCGCCAGGAACGCGCTGGGATTCTCGGCCTGCGTATGTGTGCGAACAGCCTGGAGAATCGGGTTTTCCCTTACGGTCACGACCATGGTCCGTACCCCTTTCGGAAGCCGTTTCGGTCGATGAGAGTAGAGCACCGCAGCCCCTTTGATGGGAAGGGCGAAAAGAACCGGGGGAGCACATCGAACGAGATGTCAGAGATACGTCAGCAGGCCGTCAGCAGGGCCTGCCAATGTTGTTCTCGTGAACGGCACGGGAAACCGGGCCGGGAACAAGGAGAGGTGCCCGGAGTGGTTTATCGGGGACTTCGAGCTCAGCTCAAGGTCGGGCCGTTCGCGGCCCACGCAGGTTCGAATCCTGCCCTCTCCGCAGGCACAGAGCATCGTGCCCGCACCACCAGGAGAGGTGCCCGGAGTGGTTTATCGGGGACTTCGAGCTCAGCTCAAGGTCGGGCCGTTCGCGGCCCACGCAGGTTCGAATCCTGCCCTCTCCGCAGGCACAGAGCATCGTGCCCGCACCACCAGGAGAGGTGCCCGGAGTGGTTTATCGGGGACTTCGAGCTCAGCTCAAGGTCGGGCCGTTCGCGGCCCACGCAGGTTCGAATCCTGCCCTCTCCGCCAGCGGAACCGAGACCTCCGCCATCCACTTCGCCGAACCCCCCCGTTCCCGGCGAAGCACTCGCCCCGGCGCCCCGCGAGAGCGGCCTGGCCCGCCGGGGCGCTCTTGCGTTCGGCGAGCACCCTCCCCCCTTTCCCTTGAACCGGCAGGTCAGTGCGGCCTTCAGCATCCTGACTCAACCCGTCCAAAAAATACCTTCTCAAACGAATGATAACGTGAGAGGGTCTCGCTGGGAGAGAGTCCGAGGGGGTGCCTCGTGCTCACTCCTGCCGGGGACCCTCCCCAGAGATCGCCACGCCGACTGCCACCCGCGGTCCCGGCACCGCGGAACCGATCGCCCTGGCGACCCGGAAGGTGAATGCCCCGACGTTGCAGCAACGAAAGCCAAGGGGGAAACGGCATGCTGAGCTTTTCGATTCTCGGAGCACTGCAGATCCGCACGCCATTAGGATTTGCGGAGATCTCGGGAGATCTCCAACGAAACCTCATCCAGACCCTACTCGTCAGCGAGGGCCAGCCCATCTCGGGCGAGAGCCTGGTGGACGAATTGTGGGGCGACTCCGTACCGGACAAGCAGGCCAACGCGCTCCAGGCCCACATCAGCCGACTCCGCCGTAAGCTGAAGACCTTGGAACCCGATGTTCCGGTGTCCCGGGTGACCATTCACCCCTCTGGCTATCGACTCACCATCCACGAGGGCGAATTCGACGCCGCCGAGTTCACCAAGGCGGTCCGGCAGGCCGAGGCAGCCACGGCCACCGACGCCACCACCACGGCGGAACTGCTCGGCGAGGCGCTCGCCATGTGGCGGGGCCCAGTGTTCGGCGATTTTCCCGGCGGCACCATCTGCCAACTCGCCTGCGCCCGCTACGAGGAGTACCGCATGCGGGCCATGGAGCTCCGCTTCGAGGCCGAACTGCGGCTGGGCCACCACGCCGCGATGCTCGCCGAGCTCCACGAGGCCCACAGCAACCACCCTCTGCGGGAACGCTTCTGCGAGCAGCTGATGGTCGCCCTCTACCGTTCGGGCCGCCAGGCCGACGCCCTGAACGTCTACCGCGCCATGTGGCAACACCTCTCGGACGAGCTGGGCATCGACCCGTCCCCCGCACTGCGCCGCGTCGAGCACGCGATCCTCGCCCACGACCCGGCCCTGGCCGCCGACTCCCTCACCCCGCTCCAGCCCGCGTAGGGCCTGTCCGGCCCCGCGCCCGGCGCGACGTCAGCGGCCGGTCAGCGCCGGTTGCCACCATCGACAGAAGCGGGCGACCGGCCTCCGCACGGCCCCCCGCGCACGCGTCCCGTGGAGCGCGCGGGACGCCCAACCCCCGTACTCACCAGGAGATTCCATGACCACGAGCCAGACTGCCGCTCGCCTTGGGACCACAACCACGAGCGCGTCCGCCGCCCGCCCGCTCCGCATCTTCCTCGGCCTCGACGCCGCCGTCACGGCCGGCAACGGCCTGATCTATCTGATCGGCGCGGGCCCCGTCGGCGACCTCCTCGGCCTGCCGACCGGATTCCTGCGCGGGATCGGCGCCTTCCTCACCGTGTACGGCGTGCTCGTCGGCCTCCTCGCGACCCAGCAGGTCCCGTCCGCCGCCGCCACCAAGCTCGTCATCGAGGCCAACCTGCTGTGGGCCGTCGCCAGCATCGCCAGCGCCGCGTTCGGCTGGTTCGACCCCAACACGGTCGGCACCGTGTGGATCGTCCTCCAGGCCCTCGTCGTCGGGGCGTTCGCCGCTCTGCAGATCAGCGGCCTGCGCAAGCTCAGCAACTGACCACCCGCCGCGTCCCCGGTGACGGCAAACGGTAAGGGGAGACATGAGACTCCAAGTCGCGGAACTGGCGGCGATACGGGAGCGGGTACACACCGGCCCCGGCGAACCGGCCACCGCCGCCCAGAAGGCCAAGGGCAAGCTGACCGTCCGCGAACGGATCGAACTGCTCCTTGACGAGGGCTCGTTCAGCGAAGTCGAGCCCTTGCGCCGGCACCGGGCCACCGGCTTCGGCCTGGAGGCGAGGCGGCCGTATACCGATGGTGTGGTCACCGGGTGGGGCACGGTCGAGGGTCGTACGGTCTTCGTGTACGCCCATGACTTCCGGATCTTCGGTGGTGCGCTGGGTGAGGCCCACGCCACGAAGATCNGACGTCGGCGTGAGCACGTACCCCCCGACGCGGCCCCGCCCCACAACGAAACAGAACGCACCACCCACGGCGGTCAGCCGCCCTCGCTAGAACTTGTGGTTGACCACCAGGGCGTTGCCGAAGACGTCGTACACCGAGACAGAGCCCTGCTTCGCGTCCTTCCAGTCATCGAAGGCCGACGCGACGGCAGCCGCAGCCGCCATACCGTCCTCGACGGGGGTCGGACCACCGTTGATGTCGGTGGAGACATAGGCGTTGCCCGTGTCGGCGTCCCATTCACCGATGATGCGCTGCACCCGCGTGGCCGCTTCCTTCTGCTCGTCCGTGCCGTGGGTGCTGACCCACGTGCGGAATTCGGCGGCGTTCTTCTTCGACCGCGTCTTGTTCGGGTCGGACGGAAGGGTCGACTTCTCCGCGGACTCGCCCTCAGGGACGGTCTCGATCAATGCGCATCCGGCCGTCAGGCCGAAGGCCAGGACCGCACCGAGTACGGGAACGGCGGATCGTGCCCACCGTGTGCGCGACGGGTGCATCTCTTGAGCTCCTTGACCAACGGGGGTTCAGAACTTGATGGCGTCGGCCTTGTCGTTCCAGTTACCGCCGTAAGGGTACGAGTACTTCGTGAAGTTGGGCCACAGGGAGTACTTGGCGCCGAGGACCAGCTTCGGGTCGGGCATTCCCGAACGGAAGTCGTACAGCCACACCCCGCGCTGCGGACGGTTGACGTAAGCCGAGGAAGCCTTGTCGCGGAAGCTGGGGCTGTACTGGTTCAGGTGGCGGGTCTTCGACTCGTCGTACGTGGGCCACTGCAGGCGCCGACCCGAGTAGTCGGCGTCCTGCCACAGGCAGACCCAGCCGTTGGGGCAGTCCTCGTACTTGCGCGTGGACGCGGCCAGGGCGGCGCCCATCCGGGCCCCTGCCGTGGGGGCCTGCTTGGCAAGCTGCTTGTTGGACTCCTGCTCGGTGTCGAAGCACTCCATGGTGCCGTCCTCGGACACCTCCGCACACACCTGGGCGCCATTGAGGTCGTCCGACTTGGGGTCGACCTTCTCGCCGCGGTAGTACATGTCGACCTTCGGCGCGTCCTTCAGCTCCTCGCGCACTTCCCGCTCCTCTTCCGGAGTGGCGGTGCCGGAGATGGGAGCGGGAGCGTCATCGGGAACAGAGCTGTCAGCGTACGCGGACGTAGTGACCAGCAGAGGTGCGGCGACGGCGAATGCGACGGCCGCTATGGACGCACGGGTGCGTATGTGCACGGAGGTTCTCCTGTGAAAGTACAGCGCTACTCAAATGGCCGGAGTCCTGATGTGATGACATCACTGGCCAGCGCTGGTCAGGCTATCTATCTGACTCTCTTTCAGATCTCTTGAGCGATGAAGTACGCCGAGGTACACACAGGTACGCCGAAGGGCCGGAACGCTGAGGCGTTCCGGCCCTGTGGCGACCCTCTCGCGACCCCGTCGCGCCCTTCGCCCTGAACTACGCGGCGAGCCGGAGGCTCTGGTCCAGCACGGCCTGCATGGTGTCCCGCAGCCGCCGCCCCGGCAGGATGCCGATCTCGTCCATCAGCGTCCGCTTGGCCTGGTGAAAGACGGCGAGCGCGTCGGCCTGGCGCCCGGCGTCGTAATAGGCGTGCATCAGGCCTACGTAGAGATCCTCGCGCAGCGGGTCATCGGCGACCAGCCGCTCCAGCCGCGCTATGGCTTCATCGTGGCGCCCCAGCCGCACATCGATCCTGGCGCGCTGTTCCCACGCGGCGGCCCGTTCACGGTCCAGCGTTTCCGCGCGGGCGCGCATCCGCAGGGACGTGACGTCCGCGAGTGCCGCCCCTCGCCACATCGCGAGGGCCTCGTCGAGTCGCGTGGAAGCGGACCGGTACTCCCCCGCCTGGCAGAACTCCCGTACCTCGCGCATCGCGTCACGGAACACGAAGACGTCGACCTGTGCGGCATCGAGCCGCAGTTGATAGCCGAGGCTCTGTGATTCGAGAATTCCACGGTCGACGCCCACCTCTTCGAAGGCACCCCGAATCATCCATGCGCTGTTCTGCAGTTGGCCAGATGCCGTTCTCGGAGGGTCCGCGTCCCAGGAATCCTCGATGAGAGAGCCCTTTTCCACTATCCGCCCCGGGTTCAGGGCGAGGCTGGAAAGGAATCTCAGCTGGCGTTGTCCTTGAACAGGGACTCTTACGCCGTCGTCGCCACGCACAGCGGTAACTGGCCCCAGAAGCTGAATTGTTACGCACAAAAAGGAACTATTCACGTATTCCCCCCACGTGATGGTGATCTGCGTCACGCCGCCGCCCTTAAGTGAGTCGCAGGTCAGGCGATTCACAAGAGGCAGGCCTAGACCATTTTTCCATTGTCAGGTGAACCACCGCAAGTTCACTTCGCCTTGGCCGAGACCGGTCGGAGAGACACCGCGCATACGGTCACCGCCAACGCGCCGGACCGCACCCGCCTCCACCCCCGAGGGCGACGTGCGGTCCGGCGTCCTGCCGTGAACCGTAGAGAGAAAGTTTCCTCAGTGATACGCACGCCCGTATCCAGGCGACTGCGTGTACCCCTGGTTCTCACGGCCACCAGCTTGCTGGTGGCCGGACCTCTGGTCCAGCAGTCACTGGCCGCAGACCCCACGCCGCCCCCAGGGGCGGCGAACGGCTGGTCCGACACCCAGACCCCGAACCCGGCCCCCCGCTCCGGCGCCGGAGGCGAGGAGGCAAAGCCCCGTCAGATCCCGGAGAAGGAGCGGTCGGCCACCCTCGGCAAGGACTACCGGCGCTCCGGGGACCGGGCATGGACCACGTCCGGCGACGGCACGGGCTTCCACCTCCTCATCGCCGACGAGAAGACCGGCTACCAGTGGAAGACCGCCGCCTCCCTGGCGGAGGAGGGATTCGAGACCGACACCTGGATCGGCAACGCCTGCGTCACCGGCGACGGTGGCCACGCCGTCGTCACCTACGCACCGCGTACGTTCACCAACAAGCCGAACCTGATGGCACGGGGCGCCTTCGCCGCCACCGTCGACCTCGGCACCGGGAAGGTCAGCAAGCTGCCGCACACGGTCAGCCTGGCCTACTTCTCGCCGGGTTGCGGAACCGGGAACCAGGCGGTGCTGTCCCAGTTCTCCGACGAGGCCACATCGGACAAGAACGAGACCCGGCTGATCACCGTCGACGCCACCACGGGCAAGACCGGTGCTCCGCTCAAGCTGGACGGGCAGGTCACATCGGCCGTTCCCGTCAACGGGGGCTTCGTCGCCGCTGACGGCGCACGTCTGGTGAAGCTGGACAAGAGCGGGAAGCGGACGGCGCTCACCCGGACCAACAACGTCCCGTTCCAGGTCACGGCGGACGCTGACGGGGGTGTCACCTTCCTCGACCGCGGCGCTGCCACCGCCAAGAGCGGCGCATCGCGCGGCTATGTGAAGCGCCTGGACGCCGGGCAGCTGGCGGGCCGGGGCGCGGCCCCGGCCAAGAAGGCTCCCGCGACGATCCAGCGGTCGGCATCCGTACGGCAGTCGGCACCGGCACTCGCGCGGCAGTCGACGGCAACCACCCTCGCCGAGGGTGAGCTGATCGACTTCGACCTGTCCGCGACCGCTGGCGGAAAGGTCTTCGTCACCGGAAAGGCCAAGCCGAAGGCCACCCTGCCCAAGGCTGTCGCCATGCCGGGCGGCATCGACAAGGACGCCCAGGTGTCCACGCTCGGCCATGCCGCCGTGAAGGCGAGCTGGGCCGACGGCAAGGACACCCGTATCCGCCCCGAAGAGGCGCTGACGGCCCGCACCGCGCGGATCGACATGAAGCACCTGGCCACGGGCAAGAAGCCGGTGTTCGAGGCCAGCCCCGCCGACACCCCCCTCTCCGACAAGGCCGCGCCGGCCACGCCTTCCCCGGCACTGCCCGGTAGCTCCCCGCAGGCCGCGAGCAACTCCGCGAAGCCCGCGAGCAGTTCCCAGAAGGCCGCGAGCGCCGCGCCCGCGCTCCGTATGTCGATCGCCGAACCGGAGAGCGAGCGCACCTGCGCCGTGGAGCGCGGCAACCCGCAGAAGCAGGCGTTCCAGCCCAAGCCGCGCCAGATCGAGTGGGCGGTGGACCAGGCGATCACCAACAACCTGGACAAGCACATCCGCCGTCCGGCGAACTGGAAGAACATGGGCATGGGGGCCTACAGCCCGCAGGCCCTCGCCGGTGGCCTCACCAAGCTCAAGGGCGGCGGCCGTATCCCGGCCCAGGTGATGCTCGGCATCACCGCCCAGGAATCCAACATGTGGCAGGCGACCCGCTTCGCCGCACCCGGTGTCACGGCCAACAGCCTCATCGGCAACTACTACGGGATCAAGCACAACGAGCACGGTGAGGTCAGCGACCCGTGGGCGATCAAGTGGGCCGCGGCCGACTGCGGTTACGGCATCACGCAGGTCACCGACGGCATGCGGCTGCCGGGTAAGCCGTACGAGGACGGAAAGGTACGTCCGTCGCTGCCGCGCGGCACGCAGGAGGCGATCGCGCTGGACTACAGCGCGAACATCGCCTTCGGTGTGAACATCCTCGCCGAGAAGTGGAACCAGACCTACGGCGCGGGCATGACCGTGAACGACGGCGCGCCGAACAACATCGAGAACTGGTTCTTCGCGCTGTGGGCGTACAACTCCGGGTTCTACCCGAAGTCCCAGGCCGGTGCGAACGACGGCAAGTGGGGCGTGGGCTGGGCCAACAACCCGGCGAACCCCACCTACAAGCCGAACCGCACCCCGTTCCTGGAGAACTCCAACGGCGGTGACGAGTACTCGCACGCCGCCAAGCCGCAGTTCTGGCCGTACCCGGAGAAGGTGATCGGCTGGGCGGCGCGCCCGCTGGAGGCGCTGGAGGCACCGGGCAAGCTGGTGCACGGCTTCCGCCCCGCCTGGTGGACGTCCAACAAGTACCGCACCAAGGCGAAGCCTCCGGTCGACCTGTTCTGCAACCTGCGTAACGACTGCGACCCGAAGAAGATCAAGGAGGGCGCGTCCAACGACTCTCCCTCCCAGGGGCCGTGCCAGCGTGGCGACTGGAAGTGCTGGTGGAACGAACCGGTCGAGTGGAAGGACTGCAAGAAGGCCGAGTGCGGCTTCGAGCTGCTGCGGTTCAACGACTCCTACAAGGAGGAGGCCGACGGCAACTCCCACCCGCCGTCCTGCGCGCAGAACCTGCCTCTGGGCACCGGCATCGTCGGCAACGTCAACTCCGGGCAGCGCATCGCGGGCGCGGACTTCCGAAGGTGCTCGGACACCGCGCAGACGTCCGGGTCGTTCAAGTTCGACTTCGGCTCGCCGTCGGCGAAGATGGACACCCATCAGCTGGGCGCGGGCCGCGGCAACCACTTCTGGTTCTCCAACACCCGTAAGGCGTCGTCGGCCGATGCCAAGCGGATGAAGGTCACCGGTACGTGGACCTACGGGCAGGACATCGACGGCTGGGCCCGCGTGCTGGTGCACATGCCGAACATCGGCGCCCGCAGCCAGCAGGCGACGTACACCGTGCACGGCACCGACTCCAAGTCTCCCGTCCGGGTCGCCCCGCAGCGTACGCGCGAGAACCGCTGGGTCTCCCTGGGAACCTTCAAGTTCACCGGCACACCGAAGGTGTCCCTGTCCAACATCACCGAGGAAGGCAACTCGGTGAACGTGGCCTGGGACGATGTGGCGTTCCAGAAGCTGCCGGGCAAGCCCACGCAGGTGGTGGGCATGGGCGACTCCTTCGCGTCGGGCGAGGGCGCGTCCGGCAACAACGGAGACGACTACTTCAAGGAGACCGACTACTCGGAGGACATCGGTGACACGCAGATCCGCAACGCCTGCCACCGGTCCAAGCTGGCGTGGGCGCGGGTGGCGAAGCTGCCCGGGAAGTCCAAGTCGATCGGTGAACTCTCCGACTCCTACAGCAAGGACGTGGACCTGAGCTTCGTCGCCTGCTCCGGGGCGCGCACCTACAACGTGCTCCCGGGCGGCAGGAACCAGTGGGGCAACTCGCTGCCGCAGATCGACCTGGGATATCTGGACCAGAACACCTCACTGGTCACCATCGCGATCGGTGGCAACGACGCGCGGTTCTCCAACATCATCCAGGCGTGTGTGATCCCGGGTATCACCTGCCCGAACGGCTACCTGGACGAGAAGCCGATGCACAAGGAAGTCCCCCGCATCATCACCGAAGAGGTCAAACCGGCGGTGCAGAAGACCCTCGCCGAGATCAAGAAGCGGGCGCCGAAGGCGAAGGTGGTCCTCATGGGCTACCCGCCGCTGCTGGACGGCACCTGCGTTCCGAACCTCGACAGGGCGGAGGTCTCGTGGATGAACCACACGGTCGCGCCGCTGCTCACCGAGCAGATGAAGGCGGCCGCTGACGCCACCGGGTCGGTGTTCGTCGACCCGGCGGCCGAGTTCAAGGGCAAGGCGATCTGCGGAGACCCGGAGTCGATCCACGGTGTCGTGATGACAGGACGCAGCGACGCGGACAACGACGCGCCGCAGCCGTCCATGAAATCCTTCCACCCGAAGGTCTCCGGAGCCCGGCTCTACGCCGACGCGCTGGAACGCGGTCTGAAGTAACACCAGAACACCGGCAGGGCCCCCGACACCCGGGGGCCCTGCCACCCTCCCGCCCC
>NZ_JAZGRL010000002.1:2238762-2247943 GCF_046540415.1 Streptomyces sp. E11-3
CTCCCGCCCCCGCCCCACGCCCCCACAACACCGCACAGGACAACTCTCCATGACCAAGCCCCACGCCCCCGCCAGCCAGCAACAGCCGCCGTCCTCCCGGGCAGAGGCCGGGATGACCGCCTTCCTGCTGGCTCTCGACACGGTCGCGTTCCTCGTGCTGTGGGTGGGGATCGTCGGCCTGGTCGGCTGGGACCCCGGGGCGGAGTCATCCGGCGACTCCAGCGGCGAGTACGGCGTAGCGGCGCTCATCGCGGCACTCATCGGCGCGGGCTCCACCTGGTTCGTCAGAGCTCTGGGCTTCCGCACCGCGACGGCCGTCCACGCCGTGTACTTCACCGTGATCGTCCTCGTCTTCGCCGCCGGAGCGGCCGCCTGAGACCCCCTCGGCGTCTCACCGAGGGGGTCTCACCGAGGCGGTGTCACCGGGTACGTCAGGTCGTTGCCGTCGCCAGGGGGCGAGGGCCGGGCGCGCCCGAGGGCGCCTGCTGGGCGTTGGGGGTGCCATCGGCGCTCCAGGTCCAGAGCCGGGACAGAGCGACCAGGTCCAGGTCGTGGCCCTCGGTCCACAGGCGGGACGCGGCACCAAGGACCGACTGCCGGTCCGCCTCCGCCGTGCCCGGACGGGACGGCAGCAGCGGGACCGCCGCGCTGGCGGCCAGCCGCACGGCACGGTGGCGGCGGGCGAAGGCCGTCAGGGTCTGGCGCGGGCCCGCCTCGATCAGGAGCATGTCGTCGACCGCCAGGAGCGACTCCAGGGCCTGCTTGAAGTAGACCGTGTCCGTGATCTGGCGGGCCCAGAAGCGCGGACTCATCGCGTCCTGCGGCGTCAGCAACTCCCCGGTGTACCCGGAGTACAGGGGCAGGGTCGGCTCGCGCAGGGGGATCCGGCGGTAGGCCGTCTCCACGGCGTCGGACGCGGGGGCCATCGCCGGGGAGTGGAAGGGGCTGGTGGCCGGGACCTTCACGACGGTCAAGCCGTCACCACGCAACCGCTGCTCGACCTCGGCGAGCGGCTCGGCCGAACCGGCCAGCATGGTCTGCTGGTTGGCGTTGACCGCCGCGATGGACACATCCACGGTCAGATACGGCCGCAGCTGGTCCTCGGTGGCGGCCACGGCCAGCATGCCACCGGCCGGAATACGGACCGCCTGACGCACCCGCTCCATCATCATCGCCACCCCGTCAGGCAGCGACACCACCCCGCTCAGCGTTGCGGCGACCAACTCCCCCGCGCTGTGGCCGAGCATCGCCACGGGCCGGATGCCCCAGCTCAGCACCAGCCGCCCGAGCGCGTAGTCCACCGCGAACAGCAGGGGCTGGGCGCGGCGTACGTCGTCGACGGGGATCAGCGGCGCGGCAGGGTTGAGCCAGTCGTCCCTGATACGGGAGCCCTCCTCGCCCATGTGGGACAGCGCGGCGTCGACCGCGGCCGTGAACACCGGCTCGCGCCGGTACAGTCCGGCCGCCATCGCGGAGTGCTGGGAGCCCTGTCCGGGAAAGAGCAGCGCGACCGGCCGGGCACTGCGTACGGTGACCGGCCTGGCCTTGTGGACCGCGGCGGAGGACAGCGGGGCAACGGTCACCGCGGCCCCGCGGACCGGACCCGGCTTGGCGCCGCACGGCACGGCGGTGGGCAGGGCCGGGAACGCCTCGCTGTGCAGTCCGCCGAGGAGCGGCATCAGTTCGCCGCGGATGCGCCTCTCGTCCTGCGGGTTCTGGCCCGACCAGAGCAGCAGCCGGTGGTGGGACGGGTTGGTGTCCCGGCGGCCGTAGTGCAGGGCGCGCAGCGGCGGTGTCACGTCCGGGTCCGCCACGGCGTTGGGGTCGACGGTGCCGAGTACGGTGTCGTTGTCCGCGATCGCCTCGGCGGCACGCTTGATCGCGTACACCGTGATGGTGTCGGGCTCCGGCTCACCGAATCCGGCGACCAGCGCGAAGTCGGCGGTGCGGTCCTGGAGTTCCTGGTGCGCCAGCCGCAGCGCACGCCCCGGCGATGAGGCGGTACGGACCTCGCACCCCTCGTGCGAGGGGGCCAGCGCCGGGTCGGGCGCGGTGGCGCCGACGTAGACGACGGTACGGGTGGGCAGCTGCTCGGGCGCGCGGCCGAAGGCCCGCAGTACCGCCGAGACCGCCGCGGCCGATGCCCTGACCGGTTCCCGGTCCTGCGCGCCGGACCCGGGGCTGACGACCAGCCTGCGGATCACCGCGCTGTACGCCGTGAGCGACATGGTTTCCCTCCGTTGGTTACTGGTCTGCCCCGAGCGGATGGCAATGAGTAAAGCGAGAGACAAGAGAAGAGAAGCAACGAGAAATACGGCGAACGGCCGCCCCGCCGACGGGGGAAGGGTGGCGAGGCGACCGTGGACCGGCTCAAACCGAGGCGGCCATGGACCGGCTCAAACTGAGGCGGCCGCAGGTTCCGGCTCAGGCAGCGGACTGCCGGCCGGCGTTGATGAGTTCAAGCAACGCCCCCGGCGTCTCCGCGTCGACAACCGCGTCGTCCGGGATCTCTATGCCGTACTCACGCTGGATCTGGCCGATGACCTGCAACAGGGCGAGCGAGTCATAGCCGAGGTCGATGAACGGGGTGTCGATCACATCGCCGTCCAGGTCGACGCCCTCCTCCTCACCCGCGCTCTCGCGCAGCATCCGGGTCAGGTCGGCAAGGGTGACGGTGGTGGTCGTGGTGGTCATGGGTGGGTGTCCTTCCAGTGCTCGGTCGGCTACTCGGTAACTACCGGTCCGCAAAGCTCGGCCGGTGCTCAGGGGTTGACCCGTACTCAGGGGTCGGCGTCGCGGGATTCACGGGACCGGCCGCCGTACGACCAGGGCCGCGTTGAACCCGCCATGGCCACGGGCGAGCACCAGCGCGCTGCGCAGGTCCCGCTCGCGCGGTGCACCGGTGACGAGGTCGATCTGGTACTCGGGGGCGGCCGCGGACACCTGGGCGGTGGGCGGGATCACCCCGTCGCGCAGGGCGAGCAGCGCGGTGGCCGCGTCCAGCGCGGCGCCGCCGGCCAGGAGCCTGCCGGTCATCGACTTGGGCGCGGTGACCGGTACGGCGTACGGCCCGAAGAGACCGGCCAGGGCCTCGGCTTCGGCCCGGTCGAGCGCGGGCACCCCGGAGGCGTCCGCGAACACCACGTCGATCTCCGCGGGGGTCAGCCCGGCGTCCGCGATGGCGTTCTCGGCGGCCCTGCGCAGCCCCGGCGGGCGGTCGGAGCCCGGCGCCGGGTCGAGGGTCGCCGCGTACCCCGCGACCTCGCCGTAGATCCGCTCCGCGCCACGCTCGCGCGCGCAGTCGGCGTCCTCGACGACGAGGATCGCCCCGCCCTCACCAGGGACATAGCCGCTCGCATCGGCGGCGAAGGGCAGGAAGGCGCGGGCCGGGTCGTCCTCGGTACTCATCAGCCCGGAGGCGATCTGCGGCACCCAGCCCCAGGGGCAGACGGCCGCGTCGACACCGCCGGAGACGACGACCGGGAAGCCCTTGCGGACGTGCCGCCGCGCCTGGCCGATCGAGTCGATGCCGCCCGCCTGCTCGCTGAGCAGTACGCCGCTGGGGCCGCGCATCTTGTGCCGGATGGAGATCTGGCCGGTGTTGACCGCGTAGAACCAGGCGAAGGACTGGTAGGCGCTGACGTACTCCTTGCCCTTGCTCCACAGGTTCTCCAGCTCGCGCTGGCCGAACTCGACGGCGCCGCCGGATGCGGAGGTGACCACCCCCATGCCGTACTCGGGCAGTTGGGAGGTGTCGATCCCGGCGTCCGCGAGCGCCCAGTCGGCGGCGGTGAGCGCGAGCCGGGTCATGTGGTCGGTCTGCGGGAGGAGTCGGCTGGGGATGTGCTCCTCGGCCGTGTAGCCGGGGACTTCGCCGGCGATCCGGGACGGGTACTGGCTGGCGTCGAAGCGGGTGACCGGGCCGATGCCCGACTCGCCCGCCAGGGTCGCCCGCCAGAAGTCCTCGGTGCCCAGGCCGTTGGGCGCGGTGATACCGAGCCCGGTCACTACCGTACTCATCAGACGCTCCTCTCCGGACGGGCCAGCACCATCGCGCTCTGGAAGCCGCCGAAGCCGCTGCCCACGCTGAGCACCACATCGCTGCGCTTCTCGCGGGCGGTCAGCGGGATGTAGTCCAGGTCCAGATCCGGGTCGGGATCGTGCAGGTTGGCGGTGGGCGGCAGGACGGAGTGCTCCATCGCCAGGGCGCAGGCGGCGATCTCCAGGGAGCCGATCGCCCCCAGCGAGTGCCCGATCATCGACTTGATGGAGCTGATCGGGGTGTTGTACGCGTGGTCGCCGAGGCTGCGCTTGAACGCCCCTGTCTCATGGCGGTCGTTCATCTTGGTGCCGGAGCCGTGGGCGTTGATGTAGTCGATCGCGGTCGGGTCGATCCTGGCCTCGGCCAGGGCGACGTCGATGGCTTCGGCCATCTCCCGGCCGTCCGGCTTGAGTCCGGTCATGTGGTACGCGTTGCAGCGCGCCGCGAAGCCCGCGATCTCGGCGTAGATGTGCGCGCCGCGGGCCCGTGCGCTCTCCAGTTCCTCCAGGACGAGGACGGCCGCGCCCTCGCCGAGCACCAGGCCGCTGCGGGTCCGGTCGAAGGGGCGGCAGGCGCTCTCGGGGGTATCGTTGCGCGGGGTTGTGGCCAGGATGGCGTCGAAGCAGGCCGAGGTGATCGGCGAGATCGGTGCCTCCGTGGCGCCCGCGATCATGATGTCGGCGGTGCCCTCGCGGATCAGCTCCACGGCGTGGCCGAGTGCGTCCAGGCCCGAGGTGCAGCCGGTGGAGACGACGGCGGCGGGTCCCTCAGCCCGCGCCGCCATCCCCACCTCCGCGGCCATCGAGCTCGGCACGAAGTGCCGGTACAGCTCGGGGACCGCGTACTCGTGGTCGACGTTCCACTTGCGACCGCCGTCACTGACCACGACGTATTCGCGCTCCAGGCTGGTGGTGCAGCCGACCGCGCTGCCCAGCGAGGTGCCGGTGCGGGTCGGGTCGAGTGCCGCGGTGTCCAGGCCGCTGTCGGCGAGCGCCTCTCGCGTGGAGACCACCGCGAACTGCGCGGCCCGGTCGAGGCGTCGGATCTCCTGCGGGCTCAGGCCCGCGGCCTTCGGGTCGAAGTCGCACTCCGCGGCGACCTGGGAGCGGAACGGCGAGGGGTCGAAGAAGCTGATGGTGCGGGTGGCGGAGCGCCCCTCGGTGAGCAGGTCCCAGTACTCCTTGACGCCTACCCCGCCGGGCGCCACGACGCCAAGACCGGTGATGGCCACTCTGCGCATCGTCACTGCCTCACCTTCGACTTCGACGGGGCCGGCTGCCGCTCGGGGCGCCGGCCGGCTGGAACTGTGCGGGCCACTGTCGATCCCTTCGTCCGTGACGCTGCCGGGTGGTGCTACGGCCGTGCTGAGGTGGTGCGGTACGGCGGCCGGGGGGCTCGGGGTCCTGAACTCCCCGGCCGGCCGGGCCGGTCGACCGCCCGCTTGTGGCGTGCCGCCGTTTCCGGTTCCGTCATGGAACGGCTGTGCCCTCGATGGCCACTCGCGTCCGCGTGGACCACCCAATACGCGCCACTATGTCGGGATATTGCCGTGCTTCCGTGCAGGGATTTCGGCCTGTTTCGCCCGCAGCATGGCCAGCGAACGGATCAGTACGGACCGGGTCTCGCCCGGGTCGATGACGTCGTCGACCAGGCCGCGCTCGGCCGCGTAATAGGGGTGCATCAGCTCGGACTTGTACTCCTTGATGCGCTGCGCCCGGACCGCCTCGGGGTCGTCGGCGGCGGCGATCTCCCGGCGGAAGATGACGCCCGCCGCGCCCTCGGCCCCCATCACGGCGATCTCGTTGGTCGGCCAGGCGAAGGACAGGTCGGCCCCGATGGAACGGGAGTCCATCACGATGTACGCCCCGCCGTAGGCCTTGCGCAGCACCAGCGAGATCCGCGGCACGGTCGCGTTGCAGTAGGCGTACAGCAGCTTGGCGCCGTGCCGGATGATGCCGCTGTGCTCCTGGTCGACGCCCGGCAGGAAGCCGGGCACGTCGACCAGGGTGACCAGCGGGATGTTGAAGGAGTCGCAGGTCGACACGAAGCGGGCGGCCTTCTCGCTGGCGTGGATGTCCAGGACCCCGGCGAGCGCGGCGGGCTGGTTGGCGACGATGCCCACCGGGTGCCCGTCGAGCCGGGTCAGCGCGCACACCACGTTGCGCGCCCAGGCCTCGTGGACCTCGAAGTAGTCGCCGTCGTCCGCGATCTCCTCGATGACGCTGCGTATGTCGTACGACTGTCCGGGCTCGGCCGGTACGAGGTCGATGAGGGCGTCCGTACGCCGGTCAGCCGGGTCGGAGCAGCTTTCGGCGGGTGCCGTCTCCCTGTTGTTCGACGGCAGCAGGGACAGCAGGAAGCGTACGTCGGTCAGACACTCGGCTTCGTCGTCGTATGCGAAGTGGCACACGCCCGATGTGGTGGCGTGCACATCGGCGCCGCCCAGGCCGTTGTGGGTGATCTTCTCGCCGGTCACCGCCTGCACGACGTCGGGTCCGGTGATGAACATCTGGGCGCTCTCGCGGACCATGAAGACGAAGTCGGTGAGGGCCGGCGAGTAGGCCGCGCCGCCCGCGCAGGGGCCGAGCATCACGCTGATCTGCGGGATGACCCCGGAGGCCGCGACGTTACGGCGGAAGATGCCGCCGTAGCCCGCCAGCGCGGTGACGCCCTCCTGGATACGGGCGCCCGCACCGTCGTTGAGGCTGACCAGCGGAGCGCCGGCGGACTCGGCGAGGTCCATCACCTTGTGCACCTTGGCGGCGTGCGCCTCGCCGAGGGCTCCGGCGAAGACCCGGAAGTCATGGGCGTACGCGAAGACGGTGCGGCCGTGCACCAGGCCCCAGCCGATCACCACGCCGTCGCCGTGCGGCTTCTTGTCCTCAAGTCCGAAGCCGGTGGCGCGGTGCCTGCGCAGCGGCTCGATCTCGGTGAACGTCCCCGGATCGAAGAGGAGTTCCAAGCGCTCGTGGGCGGTGAGCTTGTTCTTCTCGTGCTGGCGACGGGTGGCGGCGGGATCGGGCCCGCGGCTCACTTCGTCTTTGAGGCGCCGCAGTTCGTCGGTGGATCGCCGCAGATGAAAGGCGCTGGGCAGGGCCGAGAGGTCGTCGAGGAGAGTCATCGGCCGAACGTAGGAACGCCCCCTCGAAGGGCGCTTGAGCACGGACCGTCGCCCCAGGTCCGGGCGGGTGCCGGAGCCTACGCCCCAGGTCCGGGCAGCCACTAACGCTGGCGCCGGCGCATAAGTCGACCCAGGCCCGGGGACTACGGCAGGTCGACCCGGACCCAGGGACTGTCGTCGGTCAGGCGGAAGCCTTGAGGTCGAGTCCGGGGTCCGCGGAGAGCACGGCCTGATGCAGCCGCTGCAGGCGTGGCGACGGTTCGAGACCCAGCTCGTCGACGAGGCTGCCGCGCAGCCGCTGGTAGGCCTCCAGGGCCCGCCAGGCACTGCCGGACCGGTGTAGTGCGGTCATCAGCTGGGCGCAGAAGTTCTCGTGCATGGGGTGCTTGGCCGACAGGACCCGCAGCTCGGGCACCAGTTCGGAGTGCCGTCCGAGTTTGAGGTCGGAGTCGATCCGCAGCTCCAGCGAGGCCATCCGGTCCTCTTCGAGCCGCAGCACTTCCAGTTCGAGCACCGAGCCCACGTTCACATCGACGAGTGCCCTGCCGTCCCACATGCCCAGCGCCTTGCCGAGCAGCTCGGACGCGACACCGTGGTCGCCGACCTCGTGCGCGTGCCGGCCCGACGCGGCGAGCTGTTCGAACTCCTGGACGTCCACCTGGCCCGGCTGAACCTGCAGCAGATAGCCACCGTGCTGGGTGACCAGCACGTCCTTGGCCTCCCGCCCGGGATCGCCGTCCAGCGCCGCCGCGATCTTGCGGCGCAGCTGGAGGATGTAGGTCTGCAGGGTGGTCGCGGCACTGCGCGGGATCTTCTCGCCCCAGATCTCGTCCATCAGCGTCGGGACCGTGACGACGTGATCGGCCTGCAGAGCGAGCAAGGCAAGAATCTGCCGCGGCTTGGCCGCGGTGGGCAGCACGGAAATTCCGTTCTCGCGAGCCGCGAGAGGTCCCAGTATCTTGATCTCCATTGTGCGCTCCCTCGTTCGCGCAGTTGTCGGTCGACCCCTCCTCGGGGCTGACTTACCTGAGCGTCGAATGAGCCTCGCACCGGAATGCGTTGAGCCCCAGTGAGCGGGTCACCAAGCGCCCTATGAAAATGTCATGCCCTGGTGGTGACGGAGACACTGTGCGGCGCGGGGGGACGCGCTCAGAATCCAAACCTGCGAGACGTCGAACGTCAGCCCTACACCGGGCTCTGTGAATCGTACGACCGTCTGAGATGGGGGATCATCGCATGCGTACCACCACGATCACGACCACAATCACCGCGCCCTCGCGCGCCGTCACCGACGAACTCGAGCTCGAACTCACCGAAGAACAGCGCTTCGCCCTGCTCGCCGCCCGCACCGGCCTGGAGCCGTCGCTGGCGGATCGCTACACCAGCGATCCGGTCTCGGTGCTCGCCGAGTTCGGGCTCTCGGCGGCGGAGCCGGTCTTCTCCGTCGACAGCCACGAGGCCGGAGCCGAGGCGCGGAGCCTGGTGATCGAGGATCTGACGAGCGTCGAGGGCGCGATCGCGTCGGGCTGCGGCGGCTTCTGCGACTGCGGCGTACCGCTTCCCTACCCGCCCTTGCAGCGCTGATGGCGGCGGACCTGGCGCCCACCGTCCGGGTGGGCTTCAAGCGCCATCTGCGCGTCGAGGTCGTGGCGGGCGACGCCGTGTACGTGCTCTCCCCGCATGGGGTCAAGGTGCTGCACGGCGACCAGATCGAGGCACTCGCCCCGCTGCTCGACGGGACCCGCACGCTTCCCGCGCTTCTGCGGGAAGCGGAAGCGGCGGTGCCGGTCGTCGCGGCGGGGCGGGTGCTCGGCCAGTTGGCCGAGGCCGGCCTCATCGGCTACCACCGTGCGGGCCCTGGCGGTGGGTCGGACAGCGCCTCGCTGGCGTACTGGGACCTGCTGGGTGTCGACGCCGAGGCGGCGACGCGGTCCGTGGCCGAGAAGCAGGTCCGGATCATCACGGTGGGTGGCGTGGGGGGGCGCCCCGGCCCCCCCCCCCGGGGGGGGGGGGGGGGG
>NZ_JAZGRL010000002.1:2247958-2301223 GCF_046540415.1 Streptomyces sp. E11-3
CCGCGAAGCTGGGCGGGATCATCCCGGGGGGTGGGGTGGACCCCGCACCGGCCGGCCCGGCGGGGGCGGAGTCCGGTCTCACCGTGTGCGAAGAGGACGCGGACGACGAGGCGGGCGCCGTGTCGCTGGTGCTGTGCGACGACTACCTCGCGGCGGAGCTGCGGGCGGTCGACGCCTGGCACCGCGCGGAGCGGCGCCCCTGGCTGCTCGCCGAACCCTGTGGCCCCACCCCGTGGGTGGGGCCCGTCTTCGTCCCCGGCGACGGGCCCTGCTGGACCTGTCTGGCGCACCGGATACGGGCCCAGCGGCACGCCGAGCTTCCGGCTCAACGGGCGCTCGGGATCAGCGGCCCGATGGCCCGCCCGGCGGCCTCGCTCGCCGCCGGGCGGGCCATCGGCGTACAGATGGCGGTCCTGGAGACGGCAAAGTGGCTGGCCGGGGCCGACAGCGGCCTGCGCAAGAGCCTGTTCACGCTGGACACCCGGACCCTGGACACCAGGGCGCATCCGATCAGGCGGCGCCCGCAGTGCCCGGAGTGCGGTGACGCGCGGCTGGTGGCCACCCGAGGGCGCCAGCCGGTGACGATCACCTCCCGGCCCAAGGCCTCCTGGGTGGGAGGCCACCGGGCCCTCACCCCGGAGGACTTGCTCTCCCGCTACGAGCACCTGGTCAGCCCGGTCACCGGCATCGTCAGCGAGATCCAGCGTGACGACAGGCTGCCGTCCGGGCTCAACTGCTACGTCTCGGGGAGGAATCTGGCCCTGAACGGACACTCGCTGGACGCGCTGCGCGGCGGGCTGCGCAGCTGCAGCGCCGGAAAGGGGGTCACCGCGAAGGAGGCTGAGACGGGTGCCCTGTGCGAGGCGGTGGAGCGGTACTGCGCGACCCGCCAGGGTGACGAACCGGTGGTGCGCGACACCCTGCGCGCTCTGGGCGACCGAGGCATCCACCCCAACGCGTACCAGCTGTTCGACGAGCGGCAGTTCCGGGACCGGGAGCGCTGGAACGCCAGCCACTCGCCCTTCCAGCAGGTGTGCGCGCCGTTCGACGCGGACCGGCCGACCGACTGGACGCCGGTCTGGTCGCTGACCGAGCAGACCCACAAGCTGCTGCCGACCTCGGTGCTGTACTTCGCCCGGGACATCGGCGCGTCGGCGGACGGCCTCTGGGCCGACTCGAACGGCAACGCCGCAGGCAGCAGCATCGAGGACGCCATCGTCCAGGGCTTCCTGGAGCTGGTGGAGCGGGACGCGGTCGCCCTGTGGTGGTACAACCGCACGCGCCAAGGCGCCGTCGACCTGGACGCCTTCGACGAACCCTGGCTGGCCGCGACCCGCGAGGCGTATGCGCGGACGCATCGGTCCCTGTGGGTTCTCGATCTGACCTCCGATCTGGGAATCCCCGTCATGGCGGCGATTTCACGGCGCCATGACAAGCCCGCCGAGGACATCACGCTGGGATTCGGTGCCCATTTCGATCCCCGTATCGCCCTGCGGCGCGCGGTCACCGAAATGACTCAGCTACTACCTGCCGTATTCCATGCAACATTCAACGATGGCGGGTATGCGCTTTCCGACCCGGAGTTGATGTCCTGGTGGACGACGGCGACCGTAGAGAATCAGCCATACCTGGCCCCGGACCCCGGCCTGACAGCCAGCACCCCGGACGCCTACGACTACACCCCGCAACCGGACCTCAAGGAGGATGTGCGGACTTGTGAAGGTCTCGTGCGCGGTCACGGAATGGAATTGCTCGTACTCGACCAGACACGACCTGACGTGGAACTTCCCGTGGTCAAGGTGATCGTCCCCGGGCTTCGGCACTTCTGGGCCCGGTTCGCGCCGGGGCGCCTCTTCGATGTACCGGTCACTCTCGGTCGCGTCGAAAAGTCCTCTCGGTACGCCGATCTCAATCCGATCCCGCTCTTTGTCTGACGGTCGGATACACCCAAGGAAGTGGTCCCACCCCGGTATTGGCCCTACCATTCACGCCAGTCCACGTCTGCGTCGAGGAGTCGTCACGTGATCACGCGGTCGGATGGTGGGGCAGCAAGCGGCACGTCAGCCGGTCATCCCGCGGTCGGGGAACTGCCCGTTCCCCGGCTCGCCCGGTTCATCACCGTCTTCGCCGTGTTCTGCTACGGGCTCATCATGGTGCTCAACGTACTGGGCGAATACGCCGACGCCCGGAAGACGGCCGTCTCGATCGGCTGCGTGGCAGCGCTGGTGGCCATGCAGGTGATCCACTCCTCGCGCCAGGCGCCCTCCTGGCCCCTGCGCCGCAAGGCCGCCCTGCTCTGCCTGCAGGCGGCCATCACCTCTGTGCCCACCATCGCCTTCGGGTTGATGTGGGGCTCCATGTGGGGATTCCTGGGGGGATCGGTCCTGCTGATGCTGCCCCGCAAGCCGGCGCTGATCTGCTTCGCCCTCATCTTCGTCAACACCGTGGTGCTCGCGAGCATCACCTCCGACAACGGGCTGTACGCCATCTATCTCGTCCAGTCCAGCGTGCTCGCGGCGCTCGTCATCTACGGGTTCACCAAACTCACCGTCCTCATGGACGAACTCCTCGCCTCGCGCACGGAGTTGGCCCACATGGCAGTCAGCCAGGAACGCCTCCGCTTCGCCCGCGACCTGCACGACCTGCTCGGCTACAGCCTCTCCGCCATCACCCTCAAGGGCGAGCTGGTCCGGCGGCTGATCTCCAGCCAACCCGACGAGGCGCAGAAGGAGACCACCTCGCTGCTGGAAGTGGCGCGGCAGGCGCTGGGCGATGTGCGGCTGGTGTCCAGCGGCTACCGGGACATGTCGCTGCGCGACGAGGGCGTGTCGGCCGAATCCGTGCTCGCCGCCGCCGATGTCAGGGCCGAGGTCGACATAGACTGTGGACGACTCCATCCTGTCGTCGACACGGTGCTGGCCACCGCGCTACGGGAGGGGGTGACCAACATCCTCAGGCACAGCAAGGTGCGCTCCTGCACCATCTCGGCCGTGGTCGAGGGGGAGGAATCGATCGTGCTCAGGATGGTGAACGACGGGGCACACGAGCAGCACGAGAACCTCTCCACGCGGTCCGTCGGCGGCAGCGGCCTGGACAACCTCCGGAAGCGATTCGCCGCGATCGGCGGGCATCTGACGGCGGGTCCGCTCGAGGACGGTCTCTTCCAACTGGAGGCGTGGGCCCCCCTCAGGCCACGTACCGACGACGCGACAGCGGACTCCTCCGTGGCGTCCGGGTCCGGGATGAGAGCGGCCTGAACATCGACAACGTTGATCTGCGGGGGTTACCGGTGTTGTCCGTGAAGATCCTGCTCGCCGAGGATGTCCATATGGTGCGCGGGGCACTGGTCGCCCTGCTCCAGCTCGAACCCGATCTGGAGGTCGTCGCCTCGGTCGACCGAGGCGACGTGATCGTGAAGACCGCCCTGGAGGTCAGGCCCGATGTCGCCATCATCGACATCGATCTGCCGGGTACGGACGGGCTCACCGCGGCCACCGAGCTGCACGAACAGCTGCCCAGCTGCCGGACGCTGATCCTGACCAGCCTGGGCCGGCCAGGAACCCTGCGGCGCGCCCTGTCCGCCAGCGTCTCCGGCTTTCTGCTCAAGGACTCGCCGCCGGACCAGCTCGCCCTGGCGGTACGGTCAGTGGCTGCCGGTCAGCGAGTCGTCGACCCCCAACTCGCCCTCACCGCCTGGGACTCGCCCGACGTCCCGCTCACCCCCCGCGAGCTGGAGGTGCTGCGGCTCGCCTCGCAGGGGGCCGACGCCGCCGAGATCGCCGGCTGCCTGTTCCTGACCAAGGGGACGGTCCGCAACTACCTCACGGCGATCGTCAGCAAGCTCGGCGCGCGCAACCGTATCGACGCCATCCGCCGGGCCCAGGAGGTCGGCTGGATTCCCTGAGCCCGAGGGGCCGGAGTTCACGCCCAGCAGCGCGTCCAGCATCCCCTCGTCGAGCGTGGTCCGTACGGAGAGGTCACGGCCCGCACCGAAGCCCGTGTCGTGCACCGCCGCGCTCACCAGATACCGGTCCGCCACACCGAAGGTGCCGAACCGCCACTCCTGGCCCCCGACCGGGGTGCCGTCAGGACGTACGAGCGACGCGCCCCCTTCCTGGTCCAGGGCGAACCCGAACTCGGTGAACCGGAACCGCAGCCCCTGGCCCAGCGCCTTGCTGTACGCCTCCTTCAGCGTCCACATGCGCACCAGGTTGTCGTTGCGCACTCCGTCGCCGCCCGCGTCGAGCTGGCGTTTCTCGAACGGAGTACAGGCCTGCAACTCCGAGCCCGTACCGGCGAGTTTGCGGTCGGCGAGCTCCACGTCGACGCCGATCCGGCCGCTGTGGGTGATCCCGACGACCATCAGCTCCTCGGTGTGGCTGAGGCTGACGTCGATCTGGTCGCAGCCGCGGACGAAGGGGCGGCCGCCCGGCTGGTAGGCCAGGTCCACCAGGTCGGGCGTGGTGTCGATGGCCGCGGCCGCGGTGTGCCGCAGCAGCAGCCGGGACGCCAGGAAGCGCTCGCGCATCTTGGGATGGGCCAGCGTCTCGTAGCGGTTCCAGTCCCGGCCGAGCAGCGGGCGCGCCTGGTGGGCGCCCTTGGGCACCCAGGCCGCCAGTTCCCCGTAGACCAGCACGTTCCCCGTGCGGGCGAGTTCGTCCCGCACGCGGTCCCAGGGGCCGCTGGGGTCCTTGGCGTGCAGCGGATGAGCGATCGGCGGCGTCATCTCAAGCTCCCGCCAGAGCGGCGGTCAGCGGACCCGCGTCCAGTGCCGATATCACCCCTGCCAGATCCACCGCGTCGCTCTGTGGTCCCTTGCACAGCGCGATGCACTGGGGTCCCTCGCTGCCGCCCATCCGGCGCAGGAACGGGGTGAGTACGACCCGCGGGCCGATCTCCACGACATGGCTGGGCGTCTGCTGGGTCAGCAGGCTCCTGGCCGCGTCCGCGAACCGGATCGGCGCGGTGATCTGCTCGGTCCAGTACGGCGCGTAGAGCGGCTCGGTGGTGAGCCTGCCGTGCACGGTCGAGTAGAAGGGCAGCCGGGCGGAGACCCCGGACAGCCTGCGGGCCACCGACTCGAACTTGGGCAGCATCGGGTTCATCAGGGGCGAGTTGAAGGCGTGCGTGACGGTCAGGTGGCGGCAGGCGATACCGCGGGCCTCCAGCTGGTCCTGGATGCGTTCGAGTCCGGCCACCTCGCCGGCCAGCACCGTGGCCCGGGCCGCGTTGATGGCGCTGATACCCACGCCCGGCTCGTCGGCCACCAGTTCGGCCGCCTCGTAGGGAGCCGCGCAGGTGGCCATCATGCCGCCGCCGGACGGCAGGTACTGCATGAACGCACCCCGCAGCGACACCAGCTTCGCCGCGTCCTCCAGGGTGAGCGCACCGGCGATGGTGGCGGCCGCGTACTCGCCGACGCCATGGCCCAGGACGGCCACCGGCTGCACCCCGGCCTCCTCCAGCGTCCTGGCCAGGGCGTACTCCACGGCGAAGAGCGCGGGCTGGGTGAAGGCGGTCTGGTGGATGCGCGGGTCGCTGCCGAGGATCAGGTCGACCATGGACAGGCCGGTGAACGGCTGCAGGATCTCGGAGACCTCGTCGAGGTAGCCGCGGTAGCCGGTGGAGTTCATATACAGACCGGAGGTCATCCCGGGGTGCTGGCTGCCCTGCCCGGTGAACACGAAGGCCGCCCGCACCTGCCCGGCCCGCGGGCGCAGGTCGCGCAGCTCCATGTAGCGGGAGAGCTCCCGGATGGTCGGATACGTCCAGATGTCGGCGGGCTCGATGATCGGGCCGAACTCCTCCTCGATGTCCCCATAGAGGCTGAGCGCGGCCACCGAGTCCAGGCCGTACTCGTAGAACGAGACCGTGTCATCCACATGGCGGCCCAGATAGCGGGACATCCGCTCCAGCAGCCATTCGCGGTGGACCGACTCGTACCGGGCGTCTTCGTTGTCGGCATTCTCAGCCATCGTGTGCTCCCTCTCGGGCTTGGATCGGTCCTCCCGGCTCGGCGGCCGGGCTTGTGGCCCCCGTTCGACCCCGCTTGGCTGCGCCCCTCAGGCG
Organism: Streptomyces sp. E11-3; assembly: GCF_046540415.1. Classification (NCBI taxonomy): domain Bacteria; kingdom Bacillati; phylum Actinomycetota; class Actinomycetes; order Kitasatosporales; family Streptomycetaceae; genus Streptomyces; species Streptomyces sp. E11-3. The sequence continues at coordinate 2,254,028 of NZ_JAZGRL010000002.1, forward strand.
ACCGCGGAGCCGTACAGGTCGTAGCTGCGGCGGCCGTGCAGTCGGGTCAGGACCTCGGCGAGTACCCGCTGTTCACAGGCGGTGGGGCGGTCCGGCAGTGCGAGGCCGAGGCGGCGGCCCAGGCGGTACAGCGCGGCGGCCGCCCAGGAGGGGTCGGCCAGGAAGGCGCCGGACGGGTCGCCGGGCTCGGCCGCCGTCTGCTGCTCGCGCCAGACCCCGAGGCACGCCGCCGCGGCCAGCACCAGGGTGTAGCGGTCGGCGAGACCGAAGTGGTGCGGGCTGGCCAGGGCCTTGCGGTCCCCGTCCGGTACGGCGGCGAACACCCGGCGTAGCTCGTCAAGTTCACCGGTGAAGGCGTGGGTCAGCCGGCTCAGCGTGGTCCCCGCCTCCTTGTTACCCGCCGGCGCTTCGCCGAAGGCCAGCAGGTCGGCGCAGGCCACCAGGGTTGCGGCCAGCGGGTCGCCGTCGCCGAGCAGGCGGGGCTTGGACAGCTGCAGCGGCGGCAGCTCGCCGTACGGGTGGAACAGCTCGGCCGGCGGCTCCTCGTCGGCGAACCAGGCGTGCTTGGCGAAGTACGGCAGCTGCGGCAGGATGCTGACCTGGCGGCCCGCGCTGCCGGCGTGCCCCAGCGAGGTGACCGGCAGGTCGCGCAGCTGCTTCTGGAACATCCCGTACGTGCCGTCCTCGGCGAACGACTCCTCGCCGAGCACCGCCGACATCTCGTCCATCGCCTCGGCGACGATCTTCGGCGCGAGATAGGCCGCGGCCGCCGCGTACGCGCTCATCTGCTTCGGCAGCAGATGCAGCGCCCGGGTCGCGACCAGGGCGAGACAGTCGCTGAGCAGCAGGTCGAGGAAGGCCCCGGTGAGTACGTCCCGGACGTGCTGGACGTCGAGCGAGGACCGGCCGTCGTCCCTGCGGCGCACCGCGAACCTGGTCACGGTGCGCAGTGCGGTGTCGGCCCCGGCGAGCACGATGGACGGGATGAGTCCACGGATCACCAGCGAGGACCGCAGCGACAGGTCGTAGCCGTCGCCGAGGGCGCTGACCACCGCGCTGTCCGGGACCGGACAGTCGGTGATCCGCAGGCCGCCGAACTCGGCGCTGCGCATACCGTTGGTGGTGTGCCGCCTGAGGTCCTCGACCTGGCCAGCGGGCAGCTCGGCCCGGTCGAGCAGCAGCACGGTGTGGCTGCGCCCGCTGACCTCGCCGGTCCTGGCGAAGACGACCAGACCGCGGGCGCGCGAGGCGTTGGCGATGGCGGTCTTGCTGCCCTCCAGGCGCAGGCCGCCGCCGGGGTCGGAGCGTGCTGTGAACTCGTCGCGGACGAAGTCGTTGCCGTGCGCCACCTCGTGCCGGGCGACCGCGATGCGCTCACCGTCCAGGAGCAGCCGTGCGGCCAGTTCCCGCTGGTCGATGTCGCCTCCGGTCCACACCGGTACCGCGGCGAAGAAGCAGTTGAGTCCATAGCCGAAGCCGAGTGAGGCGTCCCTGCGGAAGGCGGGGCGCAGCACCCGGCCCAGCACGTCCATCCGCTCAAGACGCCCGCCGTGTTCGGCGGGTACGAACTCGGCGTTGAACTCCTGGGCGTCCAGGACCTGTTCGGCGCCGGGCAGGACCTCGCCCGCGGCGTCCGCGGCGAGCAGGGCCTTGATGCCGAGGGGGTTGTCGGCGTCCTCCAGCGGGCCGAAGGCGTGTTCCAGGGCGTCGATGCGTTCCCGTGGCGCCCTCATCGCCGGCTCCAGGTCGCGAGCAGCCGCTCGACCTCGGGGTCGATACGCTGGTGCAGGGGTTTGAGCTCGCCGCGCAGGAACAGCTGCCGCATGGCTGCCCGCTGCACCTTTCCGCTGGAGGTCCTGCGCACGGTTCCGGGCCTGACCAGCAGCACTCCGCCGGTACTCACCTCGTACTCCTCGCTGAGTCGTTTCTGCACTACGGTGCTGAGTTCGTCCAGGTCGATGTCGTACCGGCTGCGGGCGCGCAGCTCCTGGACGACGACGATGCGTTCCCGTTCGCCGGGTACCGCGAAGGCCGTACCCGAGCCGAACAGCGCGCTGACCTGTTGCACGGTCCGCTCCAGGTCCTGCGGGTACAGGTTGCGCCCGGCCACCACGATCATGTCCTTGATGCGGCCGGTCACATGGAGCCGGCCCTCGCGCAGCGCTCCGAGGTCGCCGGTGCGCAGATAGCCGCCCTCGCCGCCGACGATGTGTCCGTCGAAGGTCGCCGCGGTCTCCGCGGGGCGGGCCCAGTAGCCGCGCGCCACCGAGGCGCCGCGCAGCCAGATCTCGCCGATCCGGCCGTCCTTGAGCTCTTCGCAGGTGTCCGGGTCGACGATGCGCACCTCTCCGGCGACCGCGGAGCCGCTGTGCACCAGGTCGCGGCCCAGGGCGTACGGGGCGGCCTCGCGCAGTTCGCCCCCCTCCAGCGCTGCGATGTCCATGGTGTGGTGCGGCAGTGCCGGTTCCGCCTCGGATCCGGTGACCAGCAGGGTGGCCTCGGCCAGCCCGTAGCAGGCCACCAGCGCCTCGGGGCGCAGCCCGGCCGGGGCGAACCGCTCGGCGAAGGCCCGCAGTGTCTCGGCGCGCACCGGCTCCCCGCCGTCCACCGCGATCTCCCAGCAGGACAGGTCAAGTCCGGCGATCTGGGCGTCGTTGACCCGGCGTACGCACAGTTCGTACGCGAAGTCCGGGGCGCCGCTGACGGTCAGCCGGTAGCGCGAGATGGCCTGGAGCCAGTGCACCGGCTTGCGGACGAACGCCGACGGCGAGAGCAGTACGGCGGTGCCGCCGAGCCACAGGGCGTGCAGCAGCTGCCCGATCAGGCCCATGTCGTGGTGCAGCGGCAGCCAGCCGCCGATCCGGGCGCCTGGGCGGGTGCCGAGCGCCTGGCTGATCGCCTCGTGGTTGGCGAGCAGGTTGCCCTGGGTCACCACCACGCCGCGGGGGTCCCTGGTGGAGCCCGAGGTGTACTGGAGGAACGCGGCCGTGTCCCCGTCGAGGTCCGGTGGACTCCAGCGCTCCGCCTCCTGGGCGATGTCGGGGGCGTCCGTGAGGATGCAGAGGACCTGCTCGTAGCCGGTGCGGGCGAGCAGTTGGGTGACCTCGGCGGCCTCGGCTGCCGAGGTGAGCACACAGGACGCGGCCGCGTCCTTGACGATGCCCGCGACCCGGCCGTCGTGGTGGCCGCGCCCGTCCGGCGGTGCCGTGGGTACGGCGACGACACCGGCGTACAGGCAGGCCAGGAAGCCGATGGCGAACTGCCGCCGGGACCCGTGCAGGATCAGCACCCGCTCGCCCGGGGGCACATGCCGCTGGAGCCGGCCCGCCACCGCCCTGGCCGCGCCGTCGAGTTCCGCGTAGGAGACGCTCTCCGGAAGCAGCTGCCCGCCGTCTTCGGCGAGCAGCACCAGAGCGTCCCGATCGGGTGACTGTGCGGCCCTGGCCCTGATCAGTTCGGTGAAGCTCTGGTAGCCGGTCATCGCCTCCCCCTCGCAAGTCGTGGGCGCCCCGCTGCCCTGTAGGGGCGGGCCGCTGTCGTACGCCGCCGGGTCACTGACCCGACCAGGCCGCCGAAGGGCGGTAGCCACCGCCCTTGACAGTCCAGCCGGCATAGGCCGCCAGCACCTCCTGCTCCGGCTCGCCGCTGCCGCGCAGCAGCGCGAGGAGCACGACGGTCACCGCCGCGAGTTCGGCTTCGTCGGGGTGGCCGCGTAACACGGTGATGCTCGTCTCATCCGCCATATGCGCAGGGTGGGCCTGCCTGCTTGAGCTGGGCTCGGGGCCGGAACGCGAGCGAGCCGAGGACCTGTCGTCCTCGGCTCAGGGCGCGGTGGAACACTGCAGATACGGGGGTGCGGGGGCTCGTGTGGCGGGTGTCGCGTAGTGCTGGGGCACGCGCGCCGGGTGTCGCCTAGTGCGGCGGCTCAGTCGATCACACGCTCGTAGGCGATGTGCCGGGTCCGCTCCGTGGTGATCTTCGCGATGCCGGAGAGCGCCCGGTATCCGGCGCGGTAGCCCCTGCTGCGCAGGGCGCGCTCGCAGTCCTCGGCGGTACGCCACCACTGCACCCCGGTGTAGGCGAGCGGCTGTACGGTCGAGCGCAGCAGGTCGCTGCCGCCGAAGCCCTCCAGGCGGTCGCACTGGTAGTCGAGTTCGGCGAAGCGCCGCTCGAACTCCCGCCAGTCGTCGGAGACGTCGGCCCAGGTGATGACGACGTTCGCGGCACCGACGGCGGCGTTGGTGCGCAGCACCCGGCCCACGCTGACCGCCTGGTCCGCCTCGGTGTCCACCAGTGGGCCGAGCCGCCGTACGTGCTCCAGGAAGACGTCGTGGTGCACGGTGTCCAGGAAGCCGCGCAGGTGTCGCCAGTGCCCCAGGTGCACATACACCTGAGGCGCGTCGATCAGCCTGACCGTCACCAGGAAGTCGAAGCCGGGGCGCATCCGCAGGAACTGGCTGTGCTCACGGAAGGCCCGCTCGAACTCCCCGATGTCACCCGTCACCGTGAAGCGGTTGATGACGGTGACGGGTCGGCCCAGGTCACGATCCGGCATGCAGGCCCTCCGCGTACTTCTTGGCGTGCCGCAGGGTGGTGGAGCTGTTGGTGCCCAGGGCCTTGCGGACCAGGTCCCGCGCCTCGGCGAGGGTCGCCTTGGGACCGAGCGCGGTGCTCACACCTTCCGGGTCCAGGACGACGGTGTGCCAGGAGGTGGCGCGTACGGTGCCGTCGCCCTGCGGTTCGATGACCCAGCGGCCGGTGTGCACGCTCATGGCGACCGGGACCCTCAGCTGCTTGTAGACGATCGTCTGGCGGTCCTCGAAGCAGACCCGTACCGACGTGGTGTTGTGGGTGGAGCCGTCGGGGCTGCGGGTGTCCATGTCCATGTGCTGGATGCCCTCCTCGTCCTCGGTGAGGTCGAGGCGGGCCACATGCGGGAGCCGCTCGGGCCAGAGGTCCGCACGGTCCAGAAAGGCGTACACATCGCCCGCCGCCCCGGCGATGGTCTCGGAGTCGCTGAAGGTGAAGTGGACCTCTTCACGGGATTCACTCAGTTCGGCGGCGTTCTTCAGGGCAGTCAGCTCGGCCCGGCTGTTGCGGTCGACGGCCTGCTCGATCAGCCGCTCGGCCTCCGGGTCGTCGTCGACGGCGCGGTAGTCGTGCAGCAGCACCACCCGGGTGCGGCCGTCGTCGTTCTCCTCGACCCGCCACTGGCCGCCCATCTGGGCCACCGGGGCTGCGGACACCACCTGCCGGAAGGTGACGGTGCGGGACCGAGGGTCCAGGACGCGCCGCGAAGTCCAGGTGCGCACCTGTTCGTTGGCCATGGCCCAGATGCGCAGCAGCTGCTCGCCGCCGGCGCTGCTGATGTCGGCGTCCTCTTCGAGCACCTCGACATGGACGGTGGGCCCGAACACCTGGGGCCAGGCGGAGACGTCCGCGACCAGGTCGTAGACAACGGCTGGCGGCGCGGCCACGGTGATGGCGTGCTCCGTGACATGGGGCGCGGAGGTGTCGGGCGTAGCGTTGGGCGCCACGGCGGACCTTCCCTTCGAGTGCGGCCGTACGCGACGGCTGGTCAACAGACTGACAGAGGAGTACTAGAGCGTCGATGGAGTGGTGGTGGACCGGCGTTCAGTCGGCGTCGGGCTGGTCCAGGATCTCCAGCACGGCGCAGCCCCAGCTGTATCCGGCCCCGACGCTGACGAGCACACAGCGGTCGCCGGGCTTGGCCAGGCCCGAGGTGATCAGATGGTCCAGGCTCGCGAACTGGTCGCCCGCGCCCAGGTGTCCCACGGTGCGGCTGAACTCCCAGGTGGTGCGGGCCGGGTCGATCCCGAACGGCTTGTAGTAGATGGCCTCCAGGCGTCGGCGGCCGAAGTGCGGCAGCACCACCCAGTCCACGTCGGACAGTTCGGACCCGGCTTCGGCCAACGCCTGTTTGAGTACGGTCTGCTGGCCGTTGTGGGCGCGGGTGATGGCGTACGACATGCCGACCCGGCCGATGAAGGCGCGCTTGGCCTCTTCGAAGTCGACCGGCACGCGGTGCGCGAACGGGGCCTTGGTGAAGGGGTCGTCGCCGCGGTGCAGGGGCTCCAGGTCGGGGTCCGCGTGCAGGGCGATGGACAGCAGCCGGGCCCAGCCGCCGCGGCGGGAGAGCACCAGGGCGGTGGCGCCGTCCGCGTAGGGCGTGCCGGGGTCGGTGAGCCAGCGGTCGATGCCCGGCTCGCAGAACCGGTCCGCGGTGGTCAGCAGGGCGTCGCGGCGCATCTCGCCGGCCAGCAGATAGGCGGTGGCCAGGTCCATGGCGGCCAGACCGCCGTTGGACATCTGCCGGATCTCGATGGCCGGGCAGCCGTTGCCGAGCGACTCGCGCTGGATGTACGAGGCCACCGGCCACAGGTCCTGGCCCTGGTGGTAGGTGTCGGCGTGCAGCAGCAGTTCGATGTCGTCGGGGTCGGTGCCCGCCCGCCGCAGCGCCCCGGCCGCGGCCTTCGCGGCCATCTCGGCGGCGGACTCGTCGGGCGAGTACGCCACCGACTCCAGGCCGGTCCCGGTGGCCACCCGCTGGGTGCAGGCGCCGGAGGCCACCGCGTCGGCGAGCGGCAGCACGGCGGGGAGCCGTACGGAGGTCCCCCGTAGGTAGATTCCTTCCACACGCACAGCAACTCCAGGGGATCTGGGGGTCTAGGGCCTGCCCGGCGGATCAGGCCGGGGTGAGCGGGCGTTGGACGAGGTCATGCCGCGCGCCCTGACCAGGCCCGTACGGAGGCGAGGGCGAGGCCCCCGCGGCCGGGTTCCGGCTGCGGGAGCAGGGCGTAGCGGATCGCGTCGAGCAGGGCCCGCCAGCCGGCGGCGACCTCGTTCTCGCCGACGCCCACCGTGCTCCAGTCGCGGTCGCCGTCGCGGTAGGTGACCCGCACCCGGGTGGCCGCACCGCCGCCGCTCCCGCTGAGCACCCGGACCTGGTAGTCGACCAGCTCCAGCCGGGCGAGGTCGGCGAAGAACGGGACCAGCGCCTTCTGCAGGGCCGTGTCCAGGGCGTGCACCGGGGTCGCGGCCTGGCAGGTCGCGCCCAGCGGCACCCCGTCGACCCGCAGCCGGACCGACGCCTCGGCGCCCACCTCGCCGCCGGCCTGGCCGCCGCGCGGCCCGGTCACCGAGACGTTCCAGGAGTCGACCTCGAACGGCGGCAGCTGCGGGCTGTCCCCGGTCAGTTCCTCGCGCAGCAGCAGCGCGAAGGACGCGTCCGCGGACTCGAAGCTGTACCCCTGGCTCTCCAGCTCCTTGATACGGGCCGCGGTCCGCGCCACCTCCGGCGAGCCCGCCGCGATGTCGAAGCCCAGCTCGCGGGCCTTGAGTTCGATGGAGGAGCGCCCGCCCATGTCGGAGACCAAGGTGCGCATGGCGTTGCCGACCCGGGCCGGGTCGATGTGCTGGTACAGGTCGGGCTCGACGCGCAGGGCGGAGGCGTGCAGGCCCGCCTTGTGGGTGAAGGCCCCGGCCCCGACGTACGGGGCTCCGGGTGCCGTCGTGAGCTCAGTCAGCTCGGCGATGGCACCGCCGGCCGCCGACAGCAGCCGCAGGTTCTCCGGTGGGATGACCTCGCGTCCCCGCTTGAGTACGAGGTTGGCGATGACGGTGAACAGGTTGGCGTTTCCGCAGCGTTCGCCGTAGCCGTGCGCGGTGCCCTGGACATGGACGGCTCCGGCGTCCACCGCGGCCATGGTGTTGGCCACCGCGCAGCCGGAGTCGTCGTGGCAGTGGATGCCGACCGCGGCGCCGGTCATCGCGAGGGTGTCCGCCACGATGTCGCGTATGCCGTCCGGCAGCGAGCCGCCGTTGGTGTCGCACAGGACCACCGCCTCGACCCCGGCCTCGGCGGCGGTGCGCACCACCTCCAGGGCGTACTCGCGGTTGTCCAGATAGCCGTCGAAGTAGTGCTCGGCGTCCAGGAACACCCGGCGTCCGTTGCGTACCAGGTGGCGTACGGTGCTGCTGATCATCGCCAGGTTCTCGGCGAGCGTGGTGCGCAGGGCACGGGCGACATGGCGGGTGTCGCTCTTGGCCACCAGGGTCACCACGGGGGTCTCCGCCTCGAGCAGCGCCCGTACCTGCGAGTCCACGGTCACCGGTGTGGCGGCCTTACGGGTCGCGCCGAACGCCGCCAACTGGGCGTGTTTCAGGTCGAGTTCCCTGCGGGCCCGGCGGAAGAACTCGGTGTCCCTCGGCACCGCTCCGGGCCAGCCCCCTTCGATGAAGCCGACCCCGATGGCGTCCAGGTGACGCGCGACAGCGAGTTTGTCGTCGACCGTCAGCACCATGCCCTTCTGCTGCGTGCCGTCGCGCAGGGTCGTGTCGTAGAGCTGCAGTCCCTGCTCAGCCATCGCCCCTCCCTCGTGTTCCGCTGCCTTGACCGGCGGTGCTCCACCTCCGGCTGGTCCGGTCACCGTCATCGCGCTGCCTAGCGGGCTGGTCGAGAAACACCGGAGCCGGGAGTCCGGGGCCGGGCGAAGCGCGGGGCCGGTGCTGCCGGGCCGCTGCCACGCGCTTGGTGGTGGGGATGCCCGGCGGCCTCCGCGACGCTCAGGACCGGTGTCACACAGGCTTCGGTGTCCTCGAACCGGCGGGCCCAGAAGTCGCGGCCCTGGCGGGCGAAGCACTCCTCGAACACCGCGGTCAGATAGGGCCAGTTGGCGCGGTCCGCACGGTCCGGAAGGCCGTCCCCGTCCAGTTGGAGCCCGTGCAGCAGGGCGCCGTAGAAACGGTCCTCCAGGGCCCCCACCGCGACATGGCCGCCATCCGCGCAGGCGTAGCAGCGGTAGAACGGCGCCCCGCCGTCCAGCAGGTTCGCCCCGCGCTCGTTCCGCCACTGGCCGGCGTCGGCCATCGCGACCAGCATGCCGAGCATGGAGCCCGCGCCGTCCACGATGGCGGCGTCGACGACCTGTCCGCGGCCGGAGCCGCGCCGCTCGTACAGCGCTGCCAGGACGCCCGCGACCAGGAACATCCCGCCGCCCGCGAAGTCGCCCAGGAGGTTCAGCGGAGGAATCGGCGGGCCGTCGGCCTCGCCGATCGCGTACAGCGCACCGGTCAGGGCCAGGTAGTTGATGTCGTGGCCCGGTGTGCGGGCCAGCGGCCCGTCCTGTCCCCAGCCCGTCATCCGTGCGTAGACCAGTGCCGGGTTGCGCTGGTGGCACTGGCCGGGTCCGATCCCGAGCCGCTCGGCGACGCCGGGCCGGAAGCCCTCGACCAGGACGTCGGACCGGTCCACGATCCGCAGCAGCTCGGCCACATCGCCGGGGTCCTTCAGATCGAGCGGCAACGCGGTACGGCCACGGTCGAGCACCGTGTGCCAGTCTCCGAACGACCGTCCGCCGTCGGCACGGTCGATCCGCACCACATCGGCCCCCAGATCGGCCAGCACCATACAGGCGTACGGGACCGGTCCGATCGCCGCGAGCTCCACCACGCGGAGTCCCGTGAGCGGGCCGGCGCCGTACGCCGCGGTGTTCACCAGGTGACCGGCATCTCGAAGACGCCGTACATCACGTTGCCGTCCTTGTACCGCAGCTGATCCCAGGACTTGGCCATCTTCAGGCCGGGCAGCCGGCGGAAGATCGTGTCGAGGACGACGTCCAGCTCGACCCGCGCGATCTCGGCGCCGATGCAGTGGTGCACCCCGTGCCCCAGCGCCAGGTGCTGCCGGTCGCCCCGGCTGAGGTCCAGCTCGTCGGGACGGTCGAAGACATCCGGGTCCCGGTTGGCCGACATGCCCAGCAGGATCATGCCCTCGCCCTCGCGGATGACCACGTCGCCGATCTCGATGTCGGCCGTGGCCACCCGCGACGTCGCCAGGTCGCCGGGCGAGAGGTAACGCAGCAGCTCCTCCACCGCCTTGGCCCTGATGGAGGGGTCGGTGAGGTACGCCTGCAGCTGGTCGGGGTGCTCGAGCAGCGACATGACGCTCAGGGCGATCATCGCGGCGCTGGTCTCGTGGCCGCCGTTGAGGAGCAGCCGCGTGACGTTGCACATCTCGCGCCGCTCGTAGATCCCTTCCTGCCGGTACCGGGAGATCATCCGGCTGATCAGGTCCTCGCCGGGGTTCTCCTCCTTGTGCGCGACCAGCTCCTCCAGGTACACGCCCACCCGCTGGATCGCGTCCGACCGCTGTTCCGCGGTGCTGCGTCCACCGAACAGGACGTCGGTGCAGGAGTGCAGGTAGTCCTGGTCCTTGGCGGGGATGCCGAGGATCTCGCAGACGATGGTCATGGGCACCCGCAGAGCGAGCATGTGCACCAGGTCCACCGGCGGGCCGGCCTCCAGCATCTGGTCGATGCACTCGTCCACGATCTCCGTCATCCGAGGCCGCAGCGCCCGCACCCGCTGCCTGGTGAAGTCACCGGACAGCGCCGCCATCCGGCGGTGCAGCGTGTGCTTGGGCGGGTCCCAGCCGATGAAGGAGCCCTCGGTCCGGAACTCCTGGGGGACGTCGATGTAGTACGGGAAGCCCTCGTGGGCGCGGTCCGAACTGGCACGGGGATCGGTCAGCAGCGCCTTGACGTGCTCGTATCGGGTGACCACCCAGGCGGTCCGCCCGGTGGCCAGCCTGACCTTCTTGATCGGTTCAGCCGCGCGGATCTCCGCGTACTGCTTCGGCGGAGCCATCGGGCAGGTGCGATGCCAGGGGAACTCCGGCAGTTCGGTGGCGGGCTCGGTCATGACGTTTCCCTTCTGAGGCCGGTGCTCGGGTCAGATTCAGCCGATGTGCTGGAGTCGAGGTCGACGCGTTCTCGAACACCCGTCGCTTCCCTGTCACCGCTGGAGCCTGCTTCTGAACCCCCGTCGTCCGCGCGGAGCGCGGGCGCAGCGGCGGTCGGTGCGTGCCCTCGGCGTGCGGCGGTGCAGGTCATGAATGGGGTCTCCCCTGCTCGAGCGAAGCCGAGAGCTTGGGGAAGGAGCCACCTGTCCTGTGGCGCCGTGCGGCGAGGGTGCGTGCCGGGCGTCGGGGCGCAGGCGGGGGTTCAGAAACAGGCTCTTGGCCCGCGGGCGGGGTGTCAACGCAACGGCCGGAAGAACGTGCGGAGTTCGTCGACGAGGAAGTCTGGCTGTTCGATGGCGGGGAAGTGGCCGCCGCGGTCCGCGTCGTTCCAGTGACGCAGGTCGGTGAAGCGCTGTTCGATCCACGGACGGGGCATCCGGGCGTCCTTCGGGAAGATCGTGATGCCGGAGGGCACCGCGATCTGGTGCATCGGCACCCGGTTGTGGCTCTCCCAGTACAGCCGTGCGGAGGAGGTGCCCGTGTTGGTCAGCCAGTACAGGCTGGCGGTGTCAAGGAGCCGGTCCCGCCCGATCGCCTGGTCGAGGTCGCCGTCGTGGTCGGTCCAGGTCCAGTACTTCTCGGCGATCCAGGCCAGTTGGGCCACGGGCGAGTCCGCGAGGCCGTAGCCGAGGGTCTGCGGACGGGTGGACTGGATCGCGGAGTAGCCCGACTCGCGCTCCATGAACTCCTTGACCCGGGCGAGCCCGGCCTGGTCCCGCTCGGTCAGCTCCACCTGCTCCTCGGGCGGCCCCGCGAAGGCCATGGTGACGTGGATCGCCGCGAGCCGGTCGGCGTCGGCGTGGCCCAGCTGCGCGGTGACGAACGAGCCCCAGTCGCCGCCGTGCGCGGCGTACCGCTCATAGCCGAGCCTGCGCATCAGCTCGGCCCAGGCTCCCGCGATCCGCTCAACGCCCCAGCCGGTGCCCTGCGGGCGGTCGCTGAAGCCGTAGCCGGGCAGCGCCGGGATCACCACGTCGAAGGCGTCCGCCGGGTTCTCGGGCTCGGTGAGCGGCCCGATGACATCCGTGAACTCCGCGACGCTGCCCGGCCATCCGTGGGTGATCAGCAGCGGCAGGGCGCCGGGGTGCGGGGAACGGACGTGCAGGAAGTGGATGCCGAGCCCGTCGATGTCGGTGCGGAACTGCGGGAAGGAGTTCAGGTGCTTCTCGGTGGCCCGCCAGTCGTAGCTGTGCGCCCAGTGCGTGGACAGCTCCTGGAGGTAGTGCAGCGGTACGCCCTGCGACCAGTCCCCGGTGGTCTCGGCGTCCGGCCAGCGCACGTCGCTCAGGCGCCGGCGCAGATCGGCCAGCGCCTCGTCCTGGATGGCTATGCGGTACGGGGTGACGTCCTGGCTCATAGGTGGTCTCCCGGAGTGGGCGGGCAAGGATTCCCAGGGTGCGCCCTGGCGCTTGACTGCCCCTCCAGGTGTTCTGGACCACCAGTCGGCAGCGTGGCCCACGGGAACGACCACCACCGCCCTGTGAGGAGCCAGCCATGACCCAGGACGCCGTCCTGTACTGCGAGGTTGTGCAGTTCTACGCCCGTCAGATGTCGCTCATGGAGGAGGGACGCGTGGCGGAGTACGCCGCCACCTTCACCGAGGACGGTGTCTTCGAGCACTCGCTCGGCTGGCGGCTCGAGGGCCGTCAGCAGATCATCGACGGCACCCTCGGCGGGCTTGAGCACTACGCGGGCAAGGCCATGCGCCACTGGTTCAACCGCTACGTCGTCGAGCAGGAGCCGGACGGGACCGTGCGGACCAGCTGTCTCGCCATGGTCAGTGTGGTCGACCAGGACGGGCAGGTCACCTTCGAGCCCACCTGCACGGTCAGCGACGTACTCGTACGGGAGAACGGCGCCTTGCTCACCCGCAGCCGCTTCCTCCAGCACGACACGGCCGATCTGACCCGGGTGTGGGAGGGACGGCTGGCCGATTCCGGCGCCACGGCCTCGGCCGGTACGGAACAGTAGGGCCATGCTCGACCGACGTGCCCTGAACCGCGCGACCCTCGCCCGGCAACTGCTGCTGCAGCGCCATGACATGACGGCGTCCGAGGCGATCGGACATCTGATCGGCCTGCAGTCCCAGTTGCCCAACCCGCCCTATATCGGCCTGTGGACCCGGCTGCGGGACTTCGCCATCGACGACCTCACCCGGCTCATGAACGAGCGCACGGTGGTGCGTTGTCTGCTGATGCGCGGCACCCTGCACCTGGTCACGGCCGAGGATCTGATCCGGCTGCGCCCCGTGGTGCAGCCGGCCCTCGACCGTTCCCAGCGCGGGTTCTTCCGGCGGGACACCGAGGGCATGGACCTGGCCGAACTCGCCTCGTTCGTGTCCGGGGTGCTCGGCGAGACCCCGACCAACAACGTGCAGCTGCGCAAGCTGCTGGCCGAGCGGTGGCCGGACCGCAAGTCGTCCGCGTTGCTGCACTCGACGCAGTTCCTGGTGCCCATGGTGTACGTGCCACCGGGCGGCACCTGGGGCAAGGGCGGCTCGGTGCCGATGACCACGGTGGAGTCCTGGCTGGGCCGTTCCGTCGGCGCGGACGGCTCACCCCGCGACATGATCCTGCGGTATCTGGCGGCCTTCGGACCGGCCTCGGTCAAGGACGTCCAGGCGTGGTCGGGGCTGACCCGGCTGAAGCAGCACATCGAGGAGCTGCGCCCGCGGCTGTACTGCGACCGGGACGAGAACGGCGTCGAACTCTTCGACCTCCCGGATGCGCCCCGGCCAGACCCTGACACTCCGGCGCCCGTGCGCTTCCTGCCCGAGTACGACAACCTCCTCGTCGCCCACGCGGACCGCACCCGGGTGATCAGCGACGCCCACCGGAAGCTCACCAACAGCAACAACGGCATGGTCGCCGCCACCATCCTGGTCGACGGCGAGGTCCGCGGCCGCTGGCGGCTCGAGCGCGCACGCCGGGCCGCGACCCTGGCCGTCGAGCCCTTCGGCCCCCTGGCCGAAGGCGACCAGAGGGCCCTTGCCGAAGAGGGCGGCAGACTGCTGGGCTTCGCCGCGGCGGACGCGGAGACCCACGACATCCGCTTCGACGAGCCGCGCTGAGCGCTCCGCGGGTGGTTCCGTGATGTGCCGTCGCTCGTCTGCGGCCGCGTGGTGGCTGGTCGCGCCCACGCGGCGGAGCCGCAAATCGACCCTTCCCCGCGCCCCTTCAGGGCGCGGGGAAGGGGAAACCGCCCTAGCAGGTGCTGCGCCAGATTCCACTGCGGGTTGTGCCGTCCTTCTTGTACGTGCTGACGACGGCGTTGTCCTCGGTGATGTCCCGGACGTAGTCGCCGGTGGGGGCGGGGGACGTCACATACTCGACGCCGCCGTCGCGCCAGACGGCGGCGTTGCCGTTGTCATGGGTGCCGACGATGGCACCGGCGCTGTTGATCCCGCTCGGCACCCCGCCCGGGATCTTCCGTACCACCTGGCCGCTGAGGTTCCACTCCACGATCGTGTAGGGCTTCGCGCTGCCGCTCCAGCCCACGATCCGGCCGTCCTGGTACTCCTTGGGACGCCCGTCGCCCTGCAGCCGCATCACTTCGGACCCGTCCGCGTCGACCAGCACGCCGGTGGACAGCATGACCCGGCGGGAGTTGTCGACGCCCGCCGCGCTGCCCTCGCCGAAGTTGGTGATCTCGCCGGGCCGGTCGGTGCGCCACAGGACGGCGTACACCTTGGCTCCGCCGAGGAAGTGGCGGCTGAACCCGGCTATGTCGCCGTTGTCGTTGATCGTGGTGGGCACGGAGACCTGGGTCCCGATGCCGGGCAGGAACTGGTACGCGCCGTTCTGATAGCGCCACGCCGCGGTGTACCCGTCGCTGCCCGCCCAGTACCCGGTGACGACTCCGGAACTGTTGACGGCCCGCGGGTAGTTGGAGCCCCCGGTGGCGCGGGGCTGCGGCAGGACCTGCGGGGAGCCGTTGGTCCACACCACGCCTTCGCGGTGGTCGGTCTTCCAGACCGTACCGACGACCCTTCCGGTTCCCGCGTGCCCCGTCGCCTCGGGGTGCGAGTAACCGGAAGGAGCCGGCAGATCGGAGACCTGCCAGGTGCAGGCCGCCGCGGCGACGGCCGGCACCTGTGGAACGGCGAGGACCCCTAACGTCAGCGTCAGGGCGGAAAGCAGTCTCAGCTTCATGCGGAGCACCCTGACACAGCACGGTTGAGTCGAACTAGGGAGCGAATGCGGACGAACCGCGCTTCCCTTCTATGTGATTGCGCACGAACTTGTACGCGTGGTCACCGACTCGGGTGCCGAAGTCCTTGGAGACCTCGGTGGCCGCCTTGAAGTGGACACCGGCCCACACCCGGCTCTTGGCGCAGTCGTCGACGAGGTCCTTCCAGTCGGTCCACCGCAGCACGGTGTCCTTCGCCGGTGTCACACCCGGCTCGATGTAGGAGCCGCCCTTCTTGACCTCGTACTGGATATCGGTCTTGTCCGTACCGTCCAGGAGCCGCCCCACCTGCGCCTGCGACGCGCAGAAGGCCGTCGAGCCCGAGGGGTACTCGGGGTGGTCGGGCACCTGCAGATAGCCCTTCCACTGGCTGGCCGGCATGTCCGTGACGGTGCCCTTGCCCGGGCCGCCCCAGGCGGTGAGCTTCTTGTCGCCGTAGAGGTAGCGGACGGCCGTGAACGGCCGCTGGGTGTCGTACACGGACTTGTTGTACCAAGCCGCGATCATGACGTCGAACCCGGCGATGTGGAAGCTCGCGGCCTCCTGTATGAACTCCAGGAGGTCGTCCTTGGTCCGGATTCCCAGCCCGGCGGAGAAGATGAGCTTGTCGTTGAAGTACTCGGCCTTGAGCTTGCGCTCGTCGTTCAGGTTCGCCGACGCGGCCAGCACCTCGTCCGTCTGCTTCTTGTACGCCTTGCGGTTCTTCCTGTGGTGCGCGCGGGGCTTCTTGACGAGGAATTCCTTGGGGTCCTTGTAGGAGTACGGAGTGGTCTGCCCCATCTGGGGCGTCACGTACTTCTGCGCGAAGAAGATCCCGCCGCCGTTGGTGTCGACGTGCGGCTGCCACCGCGAGGGGTTGCGGATCTTCTCCGGGGTGTTCACCGGCCGGTAGCCGGTGTAGTCGGCGTACGGCTGCTGGAAGTACTTCTGGCCGCCCTCGTTGCCCAGCTGGTTCATGCCGTCGTTCTTCCGCTTCTCGACGACGGCCTTGCCCGCGAGGTTTCCCAGACCGACCGGGCTGGTCCGGTCCGTCGAGTCGTCGTCCGGGTCGAGACCCACGGACTGCATCATCTCGCGCAGCTGTGCCTTGGCCTCCGGCGTCGGCACCAGGCTCCGCATCACGTGGTAAGTGGAGTAGAACATCGCGATGTTGATGTTCTCCCGGGTGTTCTCGGACGAGGGGCGGCGGCCCAGGTCCGAGTGGATGCCGACCGCGGTCTCGTGGTACGGCGCGGTCGCGTCGAACCACGCGCTCTCCATCAGGGCCGAGACGCGCAGCACCAGGGTGCCGTCCATGGCGATCTGGTTGATGTGTTCCCGCACCATGGGGCCGACCACCGGATAGATCACTTCCAGGGCCGAGTTGCCCTTGTCGAAGTCGAAGTCCGCCTTGGCGGCGTCGGCCTGTGCCGTGGTGCCGTCGCGCGATTCGGCCATGGCGTATCCGGTGCCGGTGAGCGCGAGAGTCATCGCGCAGCCGAGCGCCACCTTCCTGCGCAGTCGGCCCCGTCGTTCTGCAGCTTCTCTCATGGTTCGAACAGCCCCTCTCGGTCTGCGGATGGTTTCGGGAGTACCGCACACGAACGGTTCACACTTGGCGCTCGGGGAGCTGCACCTCGAGCCCGCCCGTCTCGACGGTCACCGCGAGCTGACAGCTGAGTCGGCTGGTGTCGCGGCGCGGGGCGGCGGTGCAGTCCAGGACCTCGTCCTCGAGCTCGTGTACCGGCGGCAGCGGCACCCGGTTCTCCTCCGGTACGTACACATGACAGGTGCCGCACATCCCGGCCCCGCCGCACTCCGCGACGATGCCGCTGATGCCACGCGAGACCGCCCCCCGCATGACGCTCAGGCCTTCGGGCACATCGACGACCTCGATCCGGCCGTCCTTGTCCCGATAGGTGATCTTGGGCATGGGTATCTCCTCGAACACTCGGTCCGCGATTCCAGCCGAACCGTGCCAACAACGCCTGGGGGCGCGGCAGGGACCAGCTCGAGTGGTGCATGAGGTGCCGCGATCACCGCCCGCCCGCGGGGTCCGCTCGCGGTATCCGCGCAGCGCGACGCCGGCCCCCTGGGACGGTGTCCCGGGGGGCCGACGCCACAGGCAGCGGGTCGGCCCGCTCAGTGCTCCATAGCCGCCTCGTCGACGGTGTCGGGGGTGTCGTCACCCTGCTCCGGCGCCGCCACCCGCCGCTGCGGCAGCAGCGGGATCACGGCGAAGGCCAGGACCAGGATGCCGATGATGGACAGCAGCGCGACCCTGAACGTGTCGGCGAAGGTGTTCGCGGTGGTCTCCTTGCCGGCATCCGCGAGCGCCTCGGCCACCGCGGGCTGCGACTGGAGCGCGGGGTCCAGGCCGCATGCGGCCGGGCCCTGGCCCTCGCCGCTCGACTCCGCACTCTGCTTGGCGCAGGCCGCGAACGAGGCGACGGCGGCATCCGCGCGTTCCGTGGACATTCCGGTAGCCACCAGATCCCGCTTCAGCTCCGGAGTCGCGTCGCGGGCGCTGTCGGATGCATGCCCGCCGAGCAGCCCGAAGAAGACGATGCTGGTCAGTGCGACACCCAGGGCCGCACCGAGCTGCTGGTTGGCGTTGAACACGCCGGACGCCGAACCCGCGTCCTGGCGCGGCACCTCCGACAGGGCGATCTCGGGCAGCGGAGCGGCCACGAAGCCGAAGCCGACACCGAACACCAGCAGCGGCAGCAGCTGGTGGACGAAGCCCATGTCGCTGCCGAGGTGGACCACGGACCAGGCGTAGGAGCCCAGTCCGAGCACCATCAGCAGCACGCCGATCTGGATGACCTTGCGGCCGAACTTCGGCATCAGCACCGCGACCGACACCGCGGCACCCGGGGCGGCACCGATACAGAACGGCGCCGCGCTCAGCCCGGCCCGCAGCGGCGACCAGCCCAGGCCGATCTGCATGTAGAGCGTCCAGGACAGGAAGAAGATGCCCATGCCGATGTTGAACAGCAGATGGACACTCACCCCCGAGCTGAAGCCGCGTTGGCCGAAGAGGGTCATGGGGACCAGCGGAAAGCCGCCGGTCCTGGTCATCCGGCGCTGATGCACGATGAACAGCGCGAACACCGGCACCGCCAGGATCATCGAGACGAAGCCCCAGGCGGGCCATCCGTGCTCGCGCCCCTGGAGCAGCGGGAAGAACAGCAGCAGCAGGGCGACGGACGCCAGGGCGACGCCTGTCAGGTCCAGCCGGAGTCCACGCGAGTCCTTGGACTCCCGCAGCGCCTGGGCACCCACCAGGAGTGCGCCGATACCCACCGGAATATTGATCAGGAAGATCGTCCGCCAGCCGAGGCCGAAGAGGTCCCAGCTGGTGAGTACGCCACCGAGCACCATGCCCATGATGGCCGCGAGGCCACCGATGGCGCCGGCCAGGCCGAACGCCTTTCCGCGTTCCTCGGCGGGAAAGACGACGTGGATGATCGCCAGCACCTGCGGGACCATGATGGCGGCGAAGGCGCCCTGCAGGACCCGCGCGACCGACAGCTGCCAGGGCTCCTGGGCGATTCCGCAGAACAGTGATGCCAGGGTGAAACCGGCCACCCCGAGCATGAAGACGCGTTTACGGCCGAAGATGTCTCCCAGCCGCCCGCCGGTGATCAGCAGCAGCGCGAAGGCGAGCGCGTACCCCGCGGTGACCCACTGGATGGCGCTGTAGCCGCCGCCCAGATCGGACTGGATGCTGGGCAGGGCGACGTTGACGATCGTGACGTCCAGCAGGTCCATGAACAGGGCGACCAGCAGGACGATCAGAGCCAGCCAGCGGCGGGGGTCGGGAGACTCGTCTGTGGGGGGTGAATCCGGCTTCTCCCCGGGGAAGTTGATCCCGGTGTCGGCAGCCATATTTCAGACCTTTCCGTACAGCTAGGTGAGCGGCATGCGGTCATGCCGACGGTGGTTGTTCCTTGTCGAGCGTCGTTACGGCACGATTCAGCTGCTCCCCCGCCCCTCAAGACTGGAGAACAGCTCTTGAGCGCGGGTGGAGTCAGGCTCAAACGCCGCGCCCGGGAACCCCCGTAGGCACGCTCCCCTCAGGAGCCCCACGAGGTCCCGTCGCTGTCCCCCTGGTACGGAGACCACGGGCTGTCCGCGGCGGCCGTCAGGTCGGCTCCGCCGTCGATGACGATGATCTGTCCTGTTACCCACGAGCTGGACGGGGCGGCGAGCTGGGTGATCCACGGCGCCACGTCCTCGACGACGCCGGTACGGCCGAGCGGATTGGCTGCCGCGAACCCCTTGAAGAGCCCGTCGATCTGCTCCGTGCTCAGTCCGTTGGCGTCGTAGACCTCGGTACGCACCGCGGAGGGTGCCACCGCGTTCACCCGGATGCCCTTGCCCGCCAGCTCCTTGGCCCAGGTCCTGGTGAGGCTGTGGGCACCGGACTTGCTGACGGCGTACATGGAGGCGTACGGCTCGGGCTTGTGCCCGGCCACGCTGGAGACGAACACGATGTTGCCACCGGGGGACGTCATCAGCGGCAGCAGCCGGGCGGTGAGCAGCACAGGGCCGAGGACGTTGGTCTCCAGCATCTCCCGCGCGTAGGCCATGTTCGGGTCCCACGCCGGTGTCTGCCGGTAGATACCGGCGTTGTGCACCAGCACGTCGAGCCGGGCACCGCGCGCCTTGAGTGCCTCGACGACGGCCTGTGCGCCGTCTTCGGTGGTGACGTCGGCGGCCAGCGGCACGATGGCGTCGTGCTCGGCCGCGACTTCGGCGAGACGGTCCGCACGGCGTCCGGTGATGATCACCGCGGCGGCGCCCTGTCGTGCGAACTCGAGGGCCGCGGCCCGTCCGATACCCGTACCGCCGCCCGTGACAACGACGTTCTGGCCCTCGAATGTGCTTGATGACATGGTGCTCGCCTCTCTGGTCGTCTGGTCAGCTCTGGTCGTCTGCTCAGTTCTGGTCAGTTGCGGTCGACTTCAGGACAGGCCGCCGAAGTTCTTCACCAGGGTTTCGCCCGCAAGCCGCACCGTGTCCAGGTCATGGGTGTCGGGCAGGTAGCAGACCAGGCCGTCGAGACCCGCCTCCAGGTACTCGCCCACCTGGTCGGCGACCCGCTGCGGGCTGCCCGCGATGGCGATCCCGCCGAGCATCGCCGCGTAGTCGCCCATGGACGCGGCCATCTCCTCGTAGCGGCGCTGCGCCTCGGCGTCGGACTCGGAGATCAGCAGGCAAGCCATCTTGGTCTTGGTGATCTCGTCCGGGTCGCGCTCCTCGGCGGCGCAGTGCCGCTCCAGCACGCCCAGCTTGTGCCGTACCGTCTCCAGGTCACCGAAGAGGTTGCAGGCGTCCGCGTACCGCGCCACCATCCGCAGCGTGCGCTTCTCGCCGCCGCCGCCGACCAGGATGGGCGGCCCCGAAGAGGTCAGCGGGCGAGGCGAGTTGACTGCCTCGCTGATGCGGTAGTACTCGCCGCTGAAGCTGGGCCGCTCCTCCCGGAACATCGCCCGGCACACCTGCAGGGCCTCCTCCAGGCGGCTGAGGCGCTCACCGGTCGGCGGGAAGTCGAAGCCGTAACCCCGGTGCTCCTCCTCGTGCCAGGCGGCGCCGATCCCCAGCACCGCCCGCCCCTTGGAGATCACGTCCAGCGTGGTGACGGCCTTGGCGAGCAGGGCGGGGTTGCGGAAGGTGACACCAGTGACCGTGGTGCCGAGACGGACCTTGCTGGTACGGGCCGCCAGAGCGGCGAGCATGGCGTAGGACTCCAGCACCGGCTCGTCGGCCTGCCAGCCCAGGCCCGGCACCGGGGCCTGGTAGAAGTGGTCCTGCGCCCAGATCGAGTCAAAGCCGGCGTCTTCGGCGGTGCGCGCGATGTCGACGACACGGTCGAAGATCTCGTGGGGCGGTACTCCGGGGTAGTCGAACCTGGCGATCTGCAGGCCGAAACGCAGCACGGGCCGTCGGCCTGCTCCGTTCGCTCCGGCCGTCTGCCCTGTTGTCTGCATGGAACCGGCTCCTCTTCCTGACGGACGTCCACTTGATGCCGGTCCGACACGCTCCTCGCGGCCGGTAGCGCACCGGTGGAGCGCCGCTGGGCAGTGCCGGCCGGCCTCCCCGCCACCCCGTTCTCGAGCGCACCTCCAGCGCCACTCGGCCCGCGCGTCCGACGGTCCGCCAAGCGGTCGAGACCGCTTAGAGCCTGTTTCTGAACCCCCGTCGTCCGCGCGGAGCGCGGGCGCAGCGGCGTTCGGTGCGTGCCCTCGGCGTGCGGCGTCGGGGCGCAGGCGGGGGTTCAGAAACAGGCTCTTAGGACAGGGACCGTCTACGCAGCGAAGGAGAAGCCCGTGACNACCCCCGTCGTCCGCGCGGAGCGCGGGCGCAGCGGCGTTCGGTGCGTGCCCTCGGCGTGCGGCGTCGGGGCGCAGGCGGGGGTTCAGAAACAGGCTCTTAGGACAGGGACCGTCTACGCAGCGAAGGAGAAGCCCGTGACGCTCGACTCCCTTCCCACCACGCAGCGGGAGGTACGGCTGGTCAGCCGCCCCTCCGGCGCGCTGACCTCCGAGCACCTCGAGGTCGCCGAGACTCCGCTGGCCGCACCGGGGGCGGGTGAGGTGCTGGTCCGCAACGAGTGGATGCTGATGGCGTCCGCGTACCGCGAGCTGATGAACGAGGACACCGGTCTCCCGCTGCCGCCCTTCCCGCTCGGCGAGGCCCTGACCGGACGCACGGTCGGTACGGTGATCCACTCCGACGACAGCTCGCTGGCGGTCGGTGACCTGGTGGAGCACTTCCAGGGCTGGCGTTCCTATGTGACGGGCCCCGCCCAGGCCTTCGGCAAGCGCGATCGCGCCCAGTTCCCCGGGCCCGAGTACTTCCTGTCCAACGGCCCGACCGCCTGGCTCGGCATGGTGGGCATGGCCCAAGTCGGCGAGGGTGACGTGGTGTTCGTGTCGGGGGCCTCCAGCGGGGTCGGCTCCATCGCCGGGCAGATCGCCAGGTGCCGCGGGGCCAAGCGGGTCATCGGCTCGGCGGGCAGCAAGGAGAAGGCCCAGTACCTCGTCGACACCCTCGGCTTCGACGCGGTCTTCGACCACCACGACGGTCCTGCGCTTGATCTGCTGCGCGAACTGGCGCCCGACGGCATCTCGGTGTTCTTCGACAACGTCGGCGGCGAGCAGTTCGAGGCCGCGGTGCAAGTGGCCTCCCCCGGCGCCAGGTTCGCCCTGTGCGGCGCGCTGTCGGGGCAGGTCGGCGGCACCGACGGCGGCCGTCCGCGGCTCGACCTGCTGGCCGCCATCAGCAAGCAACTCACCCTGCGGCCCTTCGCCTGCTTCCACACCCCCGACCAGATCGAGGACTGGAACGAGCAGTTCGCCCGCTGGCTCGGCGAGGACCGCTTCGTCTTCCCGCACACGGTCGTCGAGGGCGGGGTCGCCAAGGCACCCGAGGCCCTGATCAACCTGCTGGAGCGCAAGTACTCCGGAAACGTCGTCCTGAAGCTGACGGACGAGGACGGTTCCCGGTGAGTGCGCCGGCCACGGCCGGGGCGCGCGGCGGACTCATCCTGGCGGTGTGCTGCCTCGGCCAGTTCATGTTCGTCCTCGACGTCGCCTCGGTGAACATCGCCGTACCAGTGATCGCAGAGTCCCTGGGCTTCGACTTCGACGGTCTGCACTGGCTGTTCAACGCCTATGTGATCGCCTTGTGCGGCCTGCTCCTGCTGGGCGGACGGCTGGCCGACCTCTACGGTCAGCGCCGGGTCTTCCTCGCCGGAGCCGCGCTGTTCACACTGGCCAGCCTGGCTGGCGGGCTGGCCCAGTCACCGGGCGCGATGGTGACGGCGCGCGGGCTGCAGGGTGCCGGTGCGGCGATTCTGGTCCCGGTGACGCTCGCGGTGCTGGGCACGACCTTCTCGCACGGGGTCGGACGGACCCGGGCGTTCGGGCTGTGGAGCGCGGTGGGCGGAGGCGGCGGCGCCGCCGGAGTGCTCTTCGGCGGCATGATCACTCAGTGGGTGTCCTGGCGCGGCACGCTGCTGGCCAACGCGGCGCTCGGCGTCCTGCTGCTCACCCTGGTGTCGCGCGCCATCCCCGAGCGGCCCCGGACCCGGTCCGGACAGCGGCTTGACGTACTGGGTGCGCTGGCGCTGGCCCTCGGCATCGTGGCCCTCGTCTACGGCATCAACGAGAGCGAGGACTACGGCTGGGGATCGTCGCGGGTCGTCGTCGGGCTGAGCGCGGCCGCACTGCTGCTCGCGCTGTTCCTGTACGACCAGGCCCGGCTGGCCCGGCAGCCGCTGGTACCGCTGTCGCTCTTCCGCAACCGCGCGGTGTCCGGTGCCAACCTGGTGGCCGTACTCGCCTGGGGCGCGCTGGGCACGATGTTCTATTTCATCACGCTGTTCTTCCAGCAGGTGCTGGGGTACAGCCCGTTGGAGACCGGCGCCGCCTATCTCCCCCTGGCGCTGGGGATCTTCGCGGCCGCCCGCGGCGTCGCGGGTCCAGTGGCGCGGCTGGGCGCCAGGCCGGTGCTGGTGGCGGGGCTGCTGCTGGCCGCGGCCGGCATGTTCTGGCTGTCCCGGGCGGACATCGCGGCCGCTTACGTTTCGGGCCTGTTCGGCCCGCTGCTGCTGATCGGTGTCGGTGAGGGCCTGATCCTGACGGCATCGACCAGCGCCGCGACCAGCGGGCTTCCCGGCCATCACGCGGGACTCGGCTCCGGTCTGCTCAACACCACCCGGCAACTGGGCGGCGCGCTGGGCCTGGTGGTCCTGGTGGCCATCGCCACGGCC
This sequence comes from Streptomyces sp. E11-3, assembly GCF_046540415.1. Taxonomy (NCBI): domain Bacteria; kingdom Bacillati; phylum Actinomycetota; class Actinomycetes; order Kitasatosporales; family Streptomycetaceae; genus Streptomyces; species Streptomyces sp. E11-3. The sequence continues at coordinate 2,277,799 of NZ_JAZGRL010000002.1, forward strand.
CGTACGAAGTCCGAGGCCGCGCAGGGTGTGCCGTTCCCCGAGGCCCTGGCACCCGGATACAGCCTGGCCTTCCTCTTCTCCAGCGGATTCCTGCTGGCGGGCCTGCTGGCGGCGTTCCTGGTCCCCGGCCGGGCTCGCGAGGCGGAGCAGGGCGCCCCGGTGGCCAAAGCGCCGTCCCAGCCGGTCGCAGACCTCGCGACGGCCGAGGCCGCGGAGCCGGCCGGTGCGCGGCCGCCCGGCTGAGCCGCACCCCGCGGCCGTACGACGCCGGGTATCACGTGCAGCTCCACCCGATGTCCAGCCGACCTCGGCCCGGAGTCCGCAGACTGGACCGCGCCCGTCCCCCCTCCGGAACCGAAGCTGGGAGAAGCGATGAAGATTGGGATCAGCCTGCCGGTCACCGCGCCCGACGCGGCGCTCACCTGGGCGCGGCACATCGACAGCGGGCCGTTCGACACTGTGGCGGTCTCGGACCGGCTGGTGTACGCCAGCCCTGACCCACTGATCACCCTGGCCGCGGTCGCCGGCGCCACCTCGCGGGTGCGGCTGCGGACCCAGGTGCTGCTGGCCGCGCTGCGGGACCCGGTCGTGCTGGCCAAGCAGGTGGCCACGCTCGACCGGCTCTCCGGCGGGCGCTTCTCGCTCGGCGTGGGCCTCGGCGACCGTGCGGACGACTACCAGGCGGCCGGGCTGCGCATGTCCGACCGCGGCCGGCTCCTCGACGACCGGATACGGCGGCTGCTCCAGGTCTGGCCGGGGGGCAAGCCGGACGCAGACGGCACGGACGGCGCGGACACGGCGCAGGACATCGGGACCATAGGACCGCGCCCGGCCTCGGACGACGGCCCCGAACTGCTCTTCGGCGGGTTCAGCGCGGCCGCAGTCCAGCGGGTGGCCCGCTGGGGCGCCGGCTACATCTGCGCCATGGTGCCCGACCCCTCCGGCGGTATCTTCCGCGGCGTCGAGAAGGCCTGGCAGGCAGCCGGGCGCGAGGGGGCACCGCAGCTGATCGCCCAGGCCAACGTCGCCATCGGCCCCAGCAGTGTGATCGCCGAGGCGAAGTCCCTGATCAGCTCGTACTACTCCTTCCTCGACGCCTTGGACGCACCTGTCTCAAGCGCCGTGGTGACCGACTCCATGCTCACCTCCGAGGACCAGCTGCGCGACGCGCTGGAGACCTGTCGGCAGATCGGCGCCAGCGAACTGGTCTTCATGTGCTGGTCACCTGACATCGCACAACTCGACCGCATCGCTCAGGTGCTCGACTGACGGAGCCGCCGCCATGACCATCCAGGACCCCGCAGCAACCGAGGTATCCGAGGCATCCGAGACCCACGGGGCATCACACCCCGCGTCCTCCGTCGTCATCGTCGGTGCGGGCCAGGCCGGTTCGGACACCGCCGCCGCGCTGCGCAGCGCGGGGTACACCGGACCGGTCACGCTGGTCGGGGCCGAGGACGCCCTGCCGTACCAGCGGCCGCCGCTGTCCAAGAGCTATCTCACCGGTGCCACCGCGGCAGCGGACGTCACCCTGCGCCCCCGGTCCTTCTACGAGGATCAGCGCATCGATCTGGTACTCGGCGACCGCGCGGTGGAACTCGACTGCGCCCACCACCGCGTGCTGCTCGCCTCCGGCCGCGAGGTGGGCTACGGGCGCCTGGTCCTGGCCACCGGAGCACGCCCGCGTCGGCTGCCGGTGCCGGGGGCCGGTCTCGACGGCGTACTGCCGCTGCGCGACCTGGCCGACGCGGAGGCGGTACGGAGCCGGCTCCCGCGGACCAAACACCTCGCGGTGGTCGGCGGCGGCTTCATCGGCCTGGAACTCGCGGCCACCGCACGGGCCTTGGGGATCGAGGTCACGGTGATCGAGGCCGGCAGCCGGCTGATGGCGAGGTCCGTGAGCCATGCCATGTCCCAGCACCTGGCCGCCGAGCACCGCCGTCAGGGCGTACGTGTCCTCCTCGACCGCACGGTCACCGCGCTGCACGGCGACACCGACGGCAACGTCAGGACCGCCGACCTCGAACACGGCGAGCGGGTCCTGGCCGATCTCGTGATCGTCGGTGTCGGCGTGCTGCCCAACAGCTCGCTCGCCGCCGACGCGGGTCTCGCGGTCGGAGACGGCGTGCTGGTCGACCGCCGGCTGCGGACCAGCGATCCGACGGTGTACGCGATCGGCGACTGTGCCCGCTTCCCCAGCCCGCACGCGACCAGGCCGCTGCGGCTCGAATCCGTCCAGAACGCCTCCGAGCAGGCTCGCTGTGTGGCCGCCGCCCTGTGCGGTGACGCACGGCCGTACGAGGCGGTGCCGTGGTTCTGGTCGGAGCAGTACGGGCTGCGCCTGCAGATCGCGGGCATCACCCAGGACCACGACCACACGGTGACCACGGGGGACCCCGCGCAGAACCGGTTCTCCGTCTTCTGCTTCCAAGGCGGCCGGCTGGCGGGAGTGGAGTCCGTGAACCGCCCCGCCGACCATGTCATGACCCGGCGGCTGCTGGCGTCCCAGCTCCCGGGGCCGAACCCGGCCGAGGTGGCACGCCCCGACTTCGACCTGAAGGCCTTCCAGCGCGCCCGGCAGGCCGCTTGATCTGTACGGCGCACCCGCACACGGGAGCGTCAGATACCCGCGGGCCGATTGACCCGCGGGTATCTGACGCTCCTTGGTGTGTTTCCTACTGCTCCGGACCGAGCAGTGCCGCCGCGTAGTTCTTGCGGGCAGCGGTGTCGTACTGCAGGGCCACATGGCTCGACGCCGATGTGATGTCGCGCCACAGCCGCTGCAGCGGCTGCGCCTCGCTGAGCCCGCCGGTGCCCGCCCCGCGGATCAGCAGCGTGATGGCCTCCTGCACCATCTCGGTGGCGAACGTGGAGTTCCGCTCGTTGCGCGCCATGAGCTCCGGGGTGAACCGCCGCTCGTCGATGGTCTGCGCGTTCTGCTCGACGAGGTGGCGGGCCGCGTCGATCCGGCCCGACGCGCGCACCAGCTTGATCTCGATGCCGGGTGTGCGCCTGCGGGCCGCCGCTGCGGCGGCGTACTCCTTCAGGGCGCCCATGGCCGCACCTACGACGGGGGCGATGAACGTCAGACTTCCGACCGCCTGGAAGGGGACGTTGTGGGCGGGCAGGCCGGAGGTGGCGTTCCGGCCGGACATGATGTCCACCCGGTCGACGGAGAGATGTCCCGGCACGCGTACGTCGTCGACCACGACGGTGTGGCTCCCCGTGGCCCGCATGCCCACGTTGTCCCACGTCTCCTGGATGGTGAACGTGCCACGGGGCAGGGCGAAGAAGCGCATCCGGGGCGGTCCGTCGCCGCCACCGGCCAGCCGGGCGCAGAGCAGCACCCAGTCGGCGAAGTCGATACCGCTGACGTAGTTCCAGCTGCCGCTGAGCCGCCAGCCGTCGGCGGTCTCCTCGGCCTGGCCCGAGGGCACAAGACCCGTGGCCACCACCGTGTCCGGGCTGGCGCCCCAGAGCGCCTCGTGCGCCGCCTCGGGCAGATACGCGGCGAACCGCGCCGAGTAGGCGGACAGCGAGGCGCACCAGGCGGTGGCCGGGCAGCTCTCGGCGACGGTCATGACCGAGCGGGTCAGCTCCTGGAACGAACCCTCCACGCCGCCCCATCGGGCGGACACCAGGTGCCGGGCGAAGCCCGCCTCGCGTATCGCCTCGACGACGGCGGGGGCGAGCTTGCCGGTGCGGTCCGCCTCCGCCGCGTGCTGGGCCGCGAGGAGACGTACCTTCTCCGCGGCCGGGGCAAGAGCGGCGTCCAGTTCAGTGTCGGCAGGCATCCTCGTGACCTCCTGTGTTGTCCGGCCTTCCCGGGCACTCGGCGCACAGCGTGCGGCCGGTGGCTCGAACCCGGCTGCACCACGGCTGGACCTAGGGCCTGTCCGGCGGACTCAGAACAGCCGGGCGAGGCGCTCCAGCGTCTCCCCCGGGCTCGGCCCGTCCAGCGCCTTGAAGATCCCCTCGGCACCTTCTCCGTGCTTGTGCAGCTTGACGTGCGCGAGCGTCACCTTGGTGTGCCGCTCGTCGACGGCCTCGAAGTCGACCTCGATCTCGCTGGCCCGCTCGTCGTCCGGAATGGACTGCCAACGGCCGTCGATCCGCCAGGTCATGGCGACCCGACGGCCCGGCTCCCACTCCAGGACGGTGCCCCAGGAGATCTCGGTGCCCTCCACGTCCCACTCGTAGTAGCGCCCGCCCACCTCGGGCTCGAAGGCGAGCCCGGCCCGCTCCTTCTTGACCAGCACATGTGTGGGCGGCCACCAGTCCTCGGGCCGCTCGGTGAAGACCTTGAAGGCCTCAGCCGGGGTGGCCGCCACGGTCACCGACTTCCGCACGTCCGGAATCGTCTGCTCGGACACGAGCCCTCCTCGTCGTTCACTCGCGCGCCGTCATCGGCGCGCTTCGGCGTGGGCGGCCCACCCTGGCCCCCCTCCCTAGGCCTCCCATGGAGCAGCGCTCGAAGCACGAGATCCGTCCTGGCGCGATACGTAACCGAGCGACGCACAAGCCCCCGTCGTCACGGTCACCCAAACTTGGCGGACGGCAGGGGCCTGGCGCGGGTTCCGGGCAGGACGGGGTGACAGCGACATGAACTCACTGATGAACGCGGTCACCCGGCACGCCCGGCGCACACCCCGCAGGCCCGCGCTGGTCTGGCGTGGCGCGGAGGTCAGCTACGGCGCGCTCGGCGAGCAGGTGGAGCGGTACCGCGCGCTGATCCGCGGTCTGGACGGCGCCCAGGGGGAGCCGCTGGCCCTGATCGCCAAGAAGTCCCCGGCCGCGGTCGCGCTGATCACGGCCGCGCTGATGGAGCACCGGCCGCTGCTGCTCCCCTCGGCGGAGCTGGGCCGGATCACCCTCAACAAGCTGGTGGCGCAGGCGGGTTGCCGCCATGTCCTGACCGTGCGGCCCGAGCCCGGTGCCGAGGTGCAGAGCACTTTGGTGCCCGGCGCGTCCCCGGTCGACCACCAGGGCGCCGCCCTGATGCTCACCACGTCAGGATCGACCGGCACCCCCAAGATCGTGCCGCTCCCGCCGGAGGCGCTGATCCGGTTCACCGGGTGGGCCGCGGGCCGGTTCGGCATCCGCGAGGGCAGCAGCGTGTTCAACTACGCGCCGCTCAACTTCGACCTCTGTCTGCTGGACATCTGGACGACCCTGCGCGCGGGCGGCCGGGTCGTGCTGGTCGACCAGGACCAGGCTGCCAATCCGGCCCATCTGCGGGACCTGCTCAGTACCACCCGGCCCGACGTCGTCCAGGCGGTGCCGATGCTCTACCGGCTGCTGGCCGACCCCGGGGACCCTAAGGCGCACCGCTTCCCCGGCGTGAAGAAGGTCATCAACACCGGTGAGGCCCCGGGCTCGGCGGTGCTGGCCGCGCTGCCGGAGCTGTTCCCCGACGCCACGTTCTACAACCTCTACGGCTGCACCGAGACCAATGACAGCTTCCTGTACGAATTCCACCCGGACTCCGTCGCGAGCCCGCGCCAGGGGGCGGCCGAGGGCGCACCGCTGCCCATCGGCACTCCGGTGTCCGGCGTCCGCTATCTCGTCCTGGCCTCCGACAAGACGGTGCTGACCGGGGCGGGCGAAGGCGAACTCGTGGTCTCCACCCCCTTCCAGAGCAGGGGATACCTCAACGCCCCTGAGGCGGCCGAGGCGTTCGCCGCCCAGCCCGGAAGCTCCCGCAGCTGGTATCACACGGGCGACGTGGTGCGGCGGGACGACAGCGGGGTGCTGACCCTGGTCGGGCGCACCGACCACCAGGTCAAGGTCCGTGGCGTACGGATCAACCTGCAGGACGTCGAGCAGACCCTGCTCGAGCACGAGGCGGTGGCCGAGGCGGCCGTGGTCGCCCTCGCGGACCCGGACGCCGGGAAGTCCCTGTGCGCGGTCGTACGCCGGGTGCCGGGCAGCGGTCTGGGCAGTCTGCAGCTGCGCGAGCACTGCGCGAAGCGGCTGGCCAGGGCCGCCATCCCGGCGAAGGTGCACATCACGGACGACGCGCTGCCGCGCACCGGGACGGGAAAGGTCGACCGGCAGGCGATCACCCACCGGCTGACGAGAAGGCGCTGAGCATCCGTGCTTAGTCGCCAACTCCGCAGGACTGGGGAACCCCGGCCGCGAGGTCGGCACACCACTTGGCCGTGCGCAGCAGCCGCCCGGCCTGCTCCTGCGCCATCCGCACGACCCGGTCGTTGACCCGTACCCGCTCAGACGGACTGACTGTCCAGCCCAGGCGGCGCAGCGCCATCCAGACTGCGGCCAGCGGCAACTTCCGACTCACCGGCCGCCCCTCCCCGCCCGCCACCCGTTCATCAGATCAACGACACCGTGTGCGAAGGGTCACGCATTCGACCCACGCACCTACATCCGCCTCCGGCTGACCGGGCGACTCCGCCGGAATTCGAGGGCTTCCCAAGGTCTCGGGCTCACGGTCCTCGGTAAGCGGCACAACGCATCATCACGACGACCGAGGCAAGGGGATGTCACGATGACAGACACGGGACGACGGGTCGCCTTCGTCACCGGCGCGACCAGCGGAATCGGCCTGGCCGTCACCGAGTTGCTGGCCCGGCAGGGCACCGCGGTCTTCGGTGTGGCGCGCGGCGACGACTCCGTTCGTACGATGGTCAAGAGGCTGCGCGAGGAGGGCCTGGAGGTCGCGGGGACGGTGTGCGACGTCACCTCGGTCGAGCAGATACGGGCCGCCGTCGAGGAGGCCGTACGGACCTACGGGCGGATCGACATCCTGGTCAACAACGCGGGCCGCGGCGGTGGCGGCGTGACCGCCGAGATCGAGGACGCCCTCTGGGACGACGTGATCGAGACCAACCTCAACGGCACCTTCCGCGTCACCCGCGAGGTACTGAGCACCGGCCTGATGCGGGACGGCGACTGGGGGCGCATCATCAACATCGCCTCCACCGGCGGCAAGCAGGGCGTCGAGCTGGCCGCCCCGTACTCCGCGTCCAAGAGCGGCGTGGTCGGCTTCACCAAGGCGGTCGGCAAGGAGCTGGCCCCGACCGGCATCACGGTGAACGCGGTCTGCCCGGGCTATGTGGAGACCCCGATGGCACAGCGCGTGCGCCAGGGTTACGCCGGGCACTACGGCGTGAGCGAGCAGGAGATGCAGGCGAAGTTCAACGCCAAGATCCCGCTGGGCCGCTACTCCACTCCCGAGGAGGTCGCGGGCCTGGTCGGCTATCTCGCCTCCGACACCGCCGCGTCGATCACCGCGCAGGCGCTCAACGTCTGTGGCGGACTCGGCAACTACTGAGACGGAGTACACCAGATGACACCCGTAACCGGAGCCCTGCTCGCCGGACCCGACGTCGCCACCTTCCGTAGCGCGATGGGCCGCTTCCCGACCGGTGTCACGCTGCTCACCCAGGGCAGCGGCGACGACACGATCGTGATGACCCTCAACAGTCTGACCTCCGTCTCGCTCGACCCGGTGCTGATCCTGGTCTCGGTCAAGGCGGACGGCCGGATGCGCCCCCGCGTGGCCCAGAACGGCACGTACGCGGTGAACCTGCTGCGTGAGGCGCAGCGGCCGCTGGCACAGGAGTTCTGCCGCCCGGACCGCCCGCAGGGCGAGGCGGCGATGGCGCGGATCGGCGCGGTGGAGGGCGTCACCGGCAGCGCCGTGATCCCCTCGGCCGAGGCGTACTTCGAGTGCACCCTGGAGGCTACGTACGAGGCCGGTGACCACGCCCTGCTGATCGGCCGGGTGGTCGCCTTCGGCGGCGGGCCGACCGATTCCGACCCGCTGGTCTTCCACCAGGGCCGCTTCACCAGCCTGCCCGGCGTCGCCGAGGCGGCGGCCGCGTGACCACCCAGACCACCACCGCGCCGCACGGCTCCCTGACGGAACTCGCCGACGGAGTGCACGCGTTCGTCCAGCCGGACGGCGGCTGGTGCCTGAACAACGCGGGCCTGGTCGTCGGCGCCGACCGTACGGTACTGGTGGACACCGCCGCCACCGAGGCCCGCGCCCGGCGGCTGCGGGACGAGGTGGAGCGGGTCGTGCCCGGTGGCCCCGACTTCGTCGTCAACACCCACTTCCACGGCGACCACACCCTCGGCAACGGGCAGTTCACGCCGGGCGCCGTGGTGGTCGCCCTTGAGGGCACCCGCGCCGAGTCCGAGGAGGCCGGGCTCGGGGTCCACGACATCTGGCCGCACGTGGAGTGGGGCGAGACGCCGCTGGTGCTGCCCGACCTCACCTTCCAGGGCTCGCTGACGCTGCGCGCGGGCGGGCTGCGGGCCGAGCTGATCGACGTCGGGCCCGCGCACACCGCGCACGACACGGTGGTCTGGGTGCCGGAGCGCTCGGTGCTGTTCACCGGGGACGTGGTGTGGTCGGGGGTCACCCCGTTCGTACTGTTCGGGACCGTCACCGGCTCGCTGCGGGCGCTGGACGAGCTGCGCGCCCTGGGGGCCCGCACGGTGGTGCCGGGGCACGGCCCGGTCGGGGGGCCCGAACTGCTCGACGCCACCGGGGCGTACCTCACCTGGCTCCAGCAAGTGGCCGAGGACGGCGTACGGGACGGGCTGACCCCGCTCGCTGCGGCGGCCCGCGCCGGCCTCGGCGCGTTCGCTCAGCTCGTCGACTCCGAGCGCCTGGTGGCCAATCTGCACCGGGCCTACGCCGAACTGGACGGCCTGCCGCCGGGGGCGCCGATCGACGTCCCCGCCGCCTTCGCGGAGATGGTCTCCCACCATGGCGGGATGCCCGCCTGCCACGCCTGAACCACGCACCACGCACCACGTCCACTACGCCCACCACGTAAGGAATCGCACATGACCGCGACAGCGCTGGCCGAGCACGATCCCGGCCGGGACTTCCAGCAACTGACCGAGGCTCTGGACCGACTGGACGTCGACCCGCCGCACTGGCTGCTGGCCGGTGAGACGGACAGCGGCGCCATCGAGCCGCACATCTGCCGGGGTATCGACTGACCCCCGCGCACGACATCCCGCACCGCATACGGAAGGGGCCCCCGGTCGGGGGCCCCTTCCGTATGCGGGCTGGTACGCGTGAGCAGGGCTCAGAAGGCGAGTTCGGGAGCGGGCGGGGCGACCGGGGTGTCCTTGCTGATCACCCGGGAGCGGGTGACCAGCCGGCCGTCCTGGCGGATCAGCACATCGTTCACGGTGAAGGTCGGCTGGAAGCTGACGTTGCCCTCGCGGTCGGTCTGGGTGACCAGCGTGTAGTACGAGGTGTGCAGCGTGTCCGGGTCGTCCGGGTCGGGCTCGATCAGCAGGTGACCGAACCAGTGCCGTACCGCGATGTCCTGGTAGCGCGGCAGACTGGCCCGCATCCCGGCCAGCATCTCGGCCCGCCCGCGCTGCCGCTGCCCACCCGCGTGCACCACCTCGCCGTCCTCGGTGAAGGTCTCCGCGAACCCTTCGATGTCGAGTGCGTCCACGCGCCGCATCTGCCACGCGTAGAACGTCTGGACCTCGGCGTAGAGGTCCCCGGTGACCTGCTTGTACGTTGCCCGGACCGCCTGAGACACGGCAACTCCCTTCGGTGACGACCTGCCGCCTGACCTGACGCAGGACCGCCGCCCACGCTGCCCGCAGCCGCTCAAGCCGCGCTGGAGACGCCGTTGTGCCCCTCGGGTCCCCGTCAGATCCCCAGTACCGCCTTCGCCGTCACGAAGTAGATGATCAGGCCGGTCGCGTCGACCAGCGTGGTGACCATCGGTGCCGACACCACGGCCGGGTCGATCCGCAGCCGCTTGGCCAGCAGCGGCATGGTGCCGCCGATGGTCGCCGCCCAGCCGCAGATGAGGACCAGGGTGATCCCGACGACCAGGGCGATCTTGGCGCTGGCGAAGATCGTGCCGACGGCCAGGCCGAGCACCGCGAGCAGGCCCCCCAGCACCAGTCCGACCCGGCACTCGCGGCCGATCACCCGCAGCAGGTCCGAGCCCCGCACCTCGCCGACGGCCAGGGCGCGGACACAGGAGGTGGCGGCCTGCGCGCCCGCGTTGCCCCCGGCCCCGATGAGCAGCGGGATGAACATGGCGAGCTGGGTGACCCGCTCCAGGGTCCCCTCGAAGGCCTGGGTGACGCTGACCGTCAGCGTCGCGGCGACCAGGAGCAGGCTCAGCCACAGCGCCCGCGAGCGCGCGAGCTGCCACACGGACGCGGCCATGTAGTGGCCCGACCAGGGCGCGGCACCGGACTGCCGGGCCACGTCCTCGGTGTCGGCGGCCTCGATGACCTCCACCGCGTCGTCGATGGTGAGCAGTCCGACGAGCCGGTCCTCGCTGTCGACGACCGGCAGGTTGAGGTCGTTGGTCTCGCGCATCAGCCGGGCCGCGTCCTCGGCCGACTCGGTGGCGCGCGCGGACATCGGCTCGGTGACGACCAGTTCGGAGACCATGGTCTCCGGCGGGCTGAGCACCAGCTCGCGCAGCTCCACGATGCCGGTCAGCCGCTTGCCCTGGTCGACCACGGGGAGCGTGTAGACGGTCTCGGCATGCCCGCCCTTGGCCCGTACGGTGGCCAGCGCCTGCTCGACGGTGAGGTCCTGGGACAGTGCCACGAACTCGGGGGTCATATAGCGGCCGACCGAGCCCTCGGGGTACCCGAGCAGCGCGGACGTCATCCGCCGCTCGTTCGCGCTCAGTCCCGCGAGCACCCGCTTGGCGACCTTGGCGGGCGCCTCGCGCAGCATCCTGGCCCGGTCGTCGGGGTCCATGGCCTCGACGAGTTCCAGGAAGCTGTGGTCGCGCAGACCCTCCAGGATCTGCTGCTGGTCGACCGGCTCCAGCTCCTCGAAGACGTCCAGCGCCCGGTCCTTGTCGAGCAGCCGGAAGGCGATCCCCGCGTTGACCGCGTCCATCCGCGCCAGCTCGTCGGCGATGACATGGGGCGGGGTCACCTCGAGCCACTCCAGGGCGGCGTGCACCTGATGGCTCTCCACTATCTTCCGCAGCGGCTCGGGCGGCTCGAAGCGGATGTCGGGTGTGGGGGACTGCGGCATGGTCGTAACCGTATACGGGGATACGGGGCCATCCGGATGATCTCGTCACCCACACAGCGATCGCCGGGCGCCCAGCGCGTGCGGGAAGTGGCTGGAGCGCCTTGGCTTAGAGCCTGTTTCTGAACCCCCGTCGTCCGCGCGGAGCGCGGGCGCAGCGGCGTTCGGTGCGTGCCCTCGGTGTGCGGCGTTGCAGGTCATGAATGGGGTCTCCCCTGCTCGAGCGAAGCCGAGAGCTTGGGGAAGGAGCCACCTGTCCTGCGGCGCCGTGCGGCGAGGGTGCGTGCCGGGCGTCGGGGCGCAGGCGGAGGTTCAGAAACAGGCTCTTAGGCCACAGGCACCTGCTGCGGAGGGCACGCTCATGCGCACCACCCGGATATCCCGGCCGCTTCGGCTCTTCGGCCCGCTCGTCGCCGTGGGCGCGGTGGTGGTGGGGGTGCCGCTCGCGCTGTTCGCGGTGCACGAGACCGATTCCGGTGCGCGGCCCGCCGCGGGTGCCGAGCCCGGTGTCCAGGTCACCGCCGAGGGCTCCGTGGTCCGGGTGAGCACCGGCTCCTGCCCGAACGGCGGGAGGGCCGCCCTGCTCAGTCCGGGCCGGGCCAGCTTCGCGGAGGGCAGGCAGGTGGAGCTCACGGGCAGCGGCGGCACGCTGAGCGGGTCCTGGCAGGGCGTCGCGCCGGGGACGTACACGGTGGCGGTGGTCTGTTCGGGCGGGGAGTCGGCGGGGGCGCAGCGGGTCACGGTGACCGGGGCGCCGACGCCGATGCGTACACCGTCCCCGTCCGCCACACCGGCGCCTACCCCCACCTCCTCCCCGTCCTTCGCGCCCACGACCGGGCCGAGCGGCAGGGTGCGGGGCGGCTTCGGCGGCGGCGCTACGGAGACCGACCCTCGGGTGCAGATCGCCGCGGGTGCCGCGCTCGCGGTGACGGCCGGGCTCGGCGGTACCTGGCTGATCCGGCGCCGCAGCCGCCGCAACTCCTTCTGACAGGCGTACGAGCGTACGGAGGTGAGCGCATGGGCTCCTCGTACCGGGGACCGCGGATCAAGGCCCCGCTGGCCGGGCTGACCGCGCTGTCCGTGCTGGTCGGCGGCTGGCTGATGGCCGAAGGGGTCAGGGCCCAGGAGCGGCCGCCGCGCCCGCCCGCCTCCGCACAGCGGCCGCCTGGAGATTCCCCTGCGGCCGCTGCCGGTGCGCTCGCGCTGCCGCCCGCGCTGCCGCTGCGGATGCGGATCGCGGCCATCGGGGTCGACACCCCGCTGATGGGCCTCGGGCTGCTCCCGGACGGCACCCTCGACACCCCTCCGGACAGCGCGACGGAGCTGGCCGGCTGGTACCAGGACGGCACCACGCCGGGTGCCGCCGGTACCGCGCTGACCGTCGGACACCTCGACTCGGCCACCGGGCCCGCCGTCTTCTACCGGCTCGGGGCGCTGCGCCGGGGCCACACCGTGGAGGTCGACCGCGCCGACGGGCGTACCGCCGTGTTCACCGTCGACGCCGTGGAACTGCACGAGGGCGAGGCCTTCCCCGACGACCGGGTGTACGGGCGGGCGGCGCGCCCGGAGCTGAGGGTCATCACCTGCGGCGGCGACTACGCGGGACCGGACGCGGGCTACCGGGGCAACACCGTGGTGTACGCGCACCTGACCGGCGTGCGGCGGTCCTAGGGTTTGTCGTACAGCGCGTCGATCTCGTCCGCGTACGCCTCGGTGACCGCCCGCCGTTTGATCTTCAGCGACGGCGTGAGCAGCCCGTTCTCCTCCGAGAACTCGCCCTCGACGATCACGAAACGCCGGATCGACTCGGCCCGCGACACCGCCTCGTTGGCGTGGTCCACGGCCTTCTGGACGTCCGCGATCATCCGCGGATCGCGGACGACGTCCGCCATCGGGGTGTCCCTGGGGCGCTTGCGTACCGTCAACCAGTGCTCCACGGCGTCCGGTTCGAGGGTGACGACCGCGGCGACGTAGGGCCGGTTGTCGCCGACGACGATGCACTGGCCGACCGGGGGCCGACTGCGCAGCCGGTCCTCCAGGATCGCGGGCGAGACGTTCTTGCCCCCGGAGGTGACCAGGATGTCCTTCTTGCGGCCGGTGATCCGCAGATAGCCGTCGTCGTCGAGCGCGCCCAGGTCCCCGGTCGCGAACCAGCCGCCGTCCAGGGCCTGTTCGGTCGCCTCGGGGTTGTTCCAGTACGCGCCGAAGACGATGCCGCCCTTGACCAGTACCTCTCCGTCGTCCGCGATCCGGACCGCCGTGCCCGGCACCGGCAGCCCGACGGTGCCGGGGCGCGGGCTGAGCGGCGGGGTGACGGTGGCCGCGGAGGTGGTCTCGGTGAGGCCGTAGCCCTCGTAGATGACGATTCCCGCGGCCGAGAAGAAGAGGTTGAGGCGCCGGTCCAGGGGCGATCCGCCGCTGATCGCGTAGCGCAGCCGGCCGCCGAGCTCCTTGCGCACCCGGCGGTAGACCAGCAGGTCGTAGAGCCCCCAGGCGAGGTACAGGCCGAGCGAGGGTCCCTTGCCCTGGCCGAGGAACGTGGTCAGAGACGCCTCGCCGAAGCGCACCGCGATCCGGTCGGCGCGGTCGAAGGACGCGCCGCGGCCGAGTCTCTCGGCGGTGGCCCGCCCGGTGTCGTGGATCTTCTCGAAGAGGTACGGCACGCCGACCACGAAGGTCGGCCGGAACGAGCGCAGTTCCGGGCGGAGTTCGTCGGGCTTGATGCTCGGGCAGTGGCCGATCTCGATGCGCGCGAGCAGGCAGGCGAGCTGGATGGTGCGGCCCAGGATGTGCGCCAGCGGGAGGAAGAGCAGGGTCGAGGCGACCTGCCCGGTGACCTCCTTGAAGACGGGGTGCAGCAGTTCGACGGTGTTGGCGGCCTCGGCGTGCAGGTTGCCGTGGGTCAGCACACAGCCCTTGGGCCTGCCGGTGGTGCCGGAGGTGTAGCAGACGGTGGCGATGGTGTCGGGGGTGAGCGCTGACCGCCGCTTGGCGATCTCGTCGTCCGGTATCTCCCGGCCCAGCGCGGCGAGTTCGAGTACGGCTCCGGCGTCGAGCTCCCAGCGGCGCGGGGGCCCCGGCAGCTTGGCGGTCGCGGCCTCGGCGGTCCGGGTGTGCTCGGGTGACTCGGCGATCAGGAAGCGGGCGCCGGAGTCCCGGACGATCCACTCGATCTGCTCGGCCGACGAGGTGGCGTAAACGGGGACGCTCTGGCCACCGGCCGCCCAGATCGCGAAGTCGAGTACGGCCCAGTCGTAGCGGGTGCGCGACATCAGCGCGACCCGGCCGCCCGGTTCGAGCCCGGCCGCGATCAACCCCTTGGCGGCGGAGGTCACTTCACGGGCGAAGGCCTCGGCGGTCACGGGCCGCCACCGCCCGGCCTCCTTGCGGCGCATCACGACCGCCTGCGGGTCTTCGGCCGCGTTGGTGAAGGGGATGTCGGCGACGGATCCCGCCCCGGGTTCGGCGGCGAGCGCGTCCGTGCGCACCTCACGTACGGCACCGTCCTCGCGGATCAGCTCGGTACGTACCCGAGTGGCCAGGTCGCTGCGCTGGCGCGCCCTCTTGAGATCCCTGCGTACGCCCACGGTCGGCTCCGTTCGGCCGGTGATGGTGTGCCGTGCGGTTCTCCGAAGTTCTATACGCAAGGGTCAACTTACTGGCGCGTAAGAAGAAATCAAGGGGTGTGCGGGAACTCCCAGGCGATCATCGCGAAGGAGTCGTCGTCCTTGCCGCCCGCCGAGCGGTAGGTGGCCAGCGCCGCCTCGTTGTCCGGCTCCACGCCGACCCACATGTCGTAGCAGCCCAGCTCGCGGGCGAGGCCCTCCAGCGTGGCGACGAGGGCGCGGCCGATGCCGCGGCGGCGGAAGGACTCGTCCACACCGAGTTCGTACAGGCACATCTCGGTGCCCTTGTCGGGGTGGACGAGCTCGATGCCGCTGATGAAACCGACCGGTGTCGCGCCCTCGTAGGCGAGGAAGAGGTGGTGGCCGGGGGCGTCCAGGAAGCGCCGCGCCCGCTCGGGGCGTACCGGGGAGTCGAAGAGAGGGGTGGCGGCGACCAGTTCGTCGACGGTCCGTGCGCGTCGGATCTCCATGGCCGTCTTCGTACCACGAGCGCAGTACGCGGGGCATCCGAATACCCCACAGGGAGGCCTGGGGGCTCCGCCTGACGGCTGCTTCGGTTGTCACACCCCGCCCGTACGGTTGATCGCATGGTTCGTCGAAGAATTCCCAGGCCTCGCCCCAGGCCGCGGCTGGTCGCCGTAGCGGCCGCTCTGGCCGTCCTCGTGGGCGCCGGCACCTGGACCGCCGTCGCCCGCGACGACGGTCCCTCCGTGCGGAGCAGTCAGCAGACGCTGCAGACGGACGGGGCGCGGATCGACACCACGTACTTCACCGCGGGGGACAAGGACAGCAGGCGGCCCGCCGTGCTGATCGGGCACGGCTTCGGCGGCAGCAAGGACGACGTACGAGGGCAGGCTGAGGACCTGGCCAGGGACGGGTACGCGGTGCTGACCTGGTCCGCGCGCGGCTTCGGCCGCTCCAGCGGCAAGATCGGGCTGAACGACCCGGAGGCCGAGGTCGCCGACGTCTCGAAGCTGATCGACTGGCTGGCCAAGCGGCCCGAGGTGCGCCTGGACGCCGACGGCGACCCGCGCGTGGGCCTCACCGGCGCCTCGTACGGCGGGGCGGTGTCGCTGCTCGCCGCGGGGCATGACCATCGGGTCGACGCCATCGCCCCGCGGATCACGTACTGGAACCTCGCCGACGCGCTGTTCCCGGACGGCGTGTTCAAGCGGCTGTGGGCCGGGATGTTCGTGTCGTCGGGCGGCGGCTGCGACAGCTTCGAGGAGCGGCTCTGTGCGATGTACGAGCGGGTGGCGGTGGCGGGCGAGCCGGACGCCGATGCGGTCAGGCTGCTTGCGGAGCGCAGCCCGTCCGCCGTGGGCAAGAAGATCAAGGCGCCGGCGCTGATCGTCCAGGGGCAGAGCGACTCGCTGTTCCCGCTCGGCCAGGCCGACGCCATGGCGCAGGCCATCGGGGACAACGGCGCGCCGGTCGCGGTCGACTGGATCGCGGGCGGCCACGACGGCGGCGACATGGAGACCGGCCGGATCAACGCCCGTATCGGCGACTGGTTCGACCGCTATCTGAAGGACGACCAGGGAACCGACACCGGACCCGCCTTCCGGGTCACCCGCACCGGAGGCGTCGACTCCACCGACGGCCGGGCGACGCTGCGCGGGGCGAGTGGCACCGCGTATCCGGGCCTGGACGGCGACGAGCGGACGGGTAGGGCCGTCGGGCTCCGGGAGGGCGGGAAGAAGGACACCCAGAAGTTCGAGAACCCCGCGGGCGGAAACCCGCCGTCGATCTCGGCCGTGCCCGGACTCGGCGGGTCGCTCGCCGAGCTCTCCGCGCTCGGGGTCGGCGGCCTCGCCGCCGAGTTCCCCGGCCAGTTCGCGCGCTTCGACTCGGCGCCGCTCCCCCGCGATCTGCGGATCACCGGCGCCCCGACGGTGCGTGTGCGCCTCAAGGCCGACCGGGAGGAGGCGGTGCTGTTCGGCAAGGTGTACGACGTCGGCCCGGACGGCACCGAGCAGGTGCTGCCCGCGCAGCTGGTCGCGCCGGTCCGGGTCGACGGCGCCAAGGCGGGCAAGGACGTCGAGCTCACGCTGCCCGCCATCGACCACGAGGTCCAGGCCGGGCACCGGCTGCGCCTGGTCCTGTCCGCCACCGACCTCGGGTACGCGTCACCGGCCGAGCCCGCCGCGTACACCGTGACGCTCGGCGGCGACCTGCGGGTGCCGACCGCGCCCGGGGTGACGGCCGCCGCGGCCCCGCTGCCCGCCTGGGTGTGGATACTGCCGCTGGCCGGTGCCGCCCTCGCGCTCGGCCTGCTGCTCACCGCCCGTCGCCGCGGCGCGCACCCCCCGCCGGACCCGGAGCTGGCCGACGTACCGCTGCGGATCACGGACCTGAGCAAGAAGTACGGCAGGAAGTCCGACCCGTCCGACCAGTACGCCGTCAAGGATCTCTCCTTCAGCGTCGAGAAGGGCCAGGTGCTCGGCCTGCTGGGGCCCAACGGCGCGGGCAAGACCACCACACTGCGCATGCTGATGGGTCTGATCAGCCCCGACGGCGGCCGGATCCGCGTCTTCGGGCACGCGATCAGCCCCGGCGCTCCGGTGCTGTCGCGGGTCGGCTCCTTCGTCGAGGGCGCGGGGTTCCTGCCGCACCTCAGCGGCCGGGAGAACCTGGAGCTGTACTGGCGGGCCACCGGACGCCCCGCCGAAGACGCCCACCTGGACGAGGCGTTGGAGATCGCCGGGCTCGGGGACGCCCTCACCCGCGCCGTACGCACCTACTCCCAGGGCATGCGGCAGCGGCTCGCCATCGCCCAGGCCATGCTGGGCCTGCCGGACCTGCTGATCCTGGACGAGCCGACCAACGGCCTGGACCCGCCGCAGATCCGCGAGATGCGCGAGGTGATGATCCGGTACGCCGCCCAGGGCCGCACGGTCATCGTCTCCAGCCATCTCCTCGCCGAGGTCGAGCAGACCTGCACCCATCTGGTGGTGATGGACCGCGGCCGTCTGGTGCAGGCCGGGGAGGTCGCCGAGATCGTCGGCTCCGGGAAGACCCTGCTGGTCAGCACGGCCGAGCCGATAGGCGACGCGATCGTCGAGAAGGTCGACGCGCTGCCCGGTGTGGGGTCGGCGACCGCCGCCGACGGCGGGCTCCTGGTGCGCCTGGACGGCGCGCCGGTGCCGCAGCTCCTGGCGGAGCTGCTGCGCCTGGAGGTGCCGGTCACCGGCGTCGGCCCGCACAGGCGGCTCGAAGACGCCTTCCTGAACCTGATCGGAGCCTGAGCATGAGCACCCTCACCGAGTCGGCGCCCGGCTACCGCCGGGCCCGCACCCTGCCCTTGCGGGTGGAGGCGGTACGGCAGCTCAAGCGCCGCAGGACCATGGTCATGGGCGCGGTCCTCGCCGCGATGCCGCTGGTGGTGGTCACGGCGTACGCGCTCGGCGGCACCCCGGGCCCGGACGACAGCACCGGCACGTCCCTGATGCAGACCGCGACCTCGTCGGGCGTCAACTTCGCCGCGGCCTGCCTGTTCCTCACGGCCGGGTTCCTGCTGGTGGTGCCCTTCGCGCTGTTCTGCGGGGACACCGTGGCCTCGGAGGCGGGCTGGTCGTCGCTGCGCTATCTGCTGGCCATGCCCGTGCCGCGGGCCAGGCTGCTGTGGAGCAAGCTCGTGGTGGCACTCGGCCTGGCCCTGGCGGCGATGCTGCTGGTGCCGCTGGTCGGCCTGGTGGTGGGCACCCTCGCCTACGGCTGGGGGCCACTGCAGCTGCCCACGGGCGGCGGGCTCCCGGCCGGTGAGGCGGCCTGGCGGCTCACGATCGTCTTCGGGTACGTGTTCGTCTCCCAACTGGTCACCGCGGGCCTCGCGTTCTGGCTGTCGACGAAGACGGACGCCCCGCTCGGCGCGGTCGGCGGGGCGGTCGGCCTGACCATCCTCGGCAACATCCTGGACGCGGTCACCGCACTCGGCGACTGGCGCGACGTCCTGCCCGCGCACTGGCAGTACGCGTGGGTGGACGCGCTCCAGCCGAACCCGGAGTGGGGCGGGATGATCCAGGGCTCGGCGCTCTCGGTGACGTATGCGCTGGTGCTGTTCGCGCTGGCGTTCCGGGGGTTCGCGCGCAAGGACATCGTGTCGTAGTCGCCCGCGGGGGGGCTGCTCGCGCCGGGCCTGGACGTCCGGCTTGGAGGTCGGTCAGGCGGGCGCGGGCAGGGACAGGGGGCGCTGGTAGCCGCCGCGGATGATGTCGCAGGTGTCCCTGAGCGCCGTCTGCAGCTGCTGGATCTCGTCGTCGGTGAGCAGCACCGACGGCTCGAACCGCAGGGTGTTCGCGGCGCTGGCGGTCGGGAAGGTGCGGATGCGGTGCCCGCGCAGCAGATGACCGGCGATGACATAGCCGAACAGCCCGGCCTGGGCGGCCTCCTGGATGGCCGGGACGGCAGCCTGCGCCTGGTCGTGGAACTCCAGGCCCAGCATCAGGCCCCTGCCCCGTACCTCCTTGACCACCTCCGGGTAGTCGCCGCGCACGGCTTCGAGCATCGCCTTGACGCGCTCGCCGCGCTCGGCGGCCATCCGGTAGACGGCGCCGTCGTCCGCCTCCAGGAGCTCCAGCACCCTGAGGGCGATCAGGCTGGAGAACCCGTCCTTGGCGAAGGTCGAGCTGTGGACCAGCTCGAACTGCCCGCGGTAGCGGGACTGGCGTACCAGCAGGACCGAGACCTTAGCGATGCCGCCGCCGAGGCTCTTGGCCAGCGTGTAGTAGTCACCGCGCAGGCCGAGCTGAGTGCTGGCCAGGAAGGTGCCGGTGCGGCCCATGCCGCTCTGGATCTCGTCGACGACGACCGGGCAGTCGATCGCCGCGCAGACCCGCTGGACCTCCTGGACGAAGTCGGCCGGGAGCTCGCGGATGCCGCCCTCGCCCTGGATCGGCTCCAGCAGGAAGGCGCAGAACACGGGGGCCTCGTGCTCGGTGACCCGGACGGTGCCGTCCTCGATCGTAAGGCCGAGCAGGACCGACCGCTCCCCGTCGACGATCCGCTGGAGCGCGCCGGGCTCGTCGAGGGGGACGAACCTGGCCTGGGCGGCCAGCGCCTTGAACGGCGCGCGGTAGCCGTCATTGTGGGTGAGCTGGACGCTGCCGACCAGCTTGCCGTGGAAGGAGCCCTCGGGGGCCAGGAGGAGCGGGGGCCTGGACAGCTGCTCGGCGTTGTGGCGGGTGACGGCGTCGAGCAGAGCGTCCGGCATGGCAGCGGTGCCCGCGCGTACGGCGGCCCGTACGGACTCCAGTTGTGCGGTGAGCTCATCGGTGAGTTCGGACAGCCGCTGCACCCGGTCCAGTTCGGCGTGCTTGATGGCGGCTTCGTTGGCCTCGGCCCCGGAGTTGGCGAAGATCGCGAAGTACGGCTCGGTGTCGCCGAGTTCACGCTGCACGATGCGGTTCAGCGCGCGGGCCAGCCGGTTGGCGTCGGGATGGAGCGAGAACTGCGCGTGTACGGGCGTCTGCGCCGCGAGCACCTTGGCCGCGTACTCGGTGATCTCCGGGTGGTTGTGCCCGAGCAGCAGGGAGCCGTATCCCCCCGCGTAGTCGAGCACCGGAATCTCGTGGCCGTCGGCACCGCGCATGAAGAGGGTGTTCCGCTCGGCCCTGACATATTCGACGTCGAGTCCGGCGGAAGCCAGTACGGCCCGCAAATGGGGCTCGGACAGCTCGGGCAGCTCTGACTGCTCTGACTGAGCGGATTCCACGGTCACGGTTCTCTCCCCATGTCGGCAGCACCTCGGGCCTTCGGGGTCATATTGACGCGGAACCCTTCAATGCCGGGTCACAGCAGGGTCATTGACTGATCCGATTCGGCGAAGACCCGGCGATTACTTGTCGGTTAAGGGACGGCAGATCACCGTCGGATAGCTTCGGAATCCGCTGGCGGCCCATAACCCATCGGGGCAGACCGGATGTTCACGATGGTCGAATCCAAAGAGGGTGACATGACTCCTGTATCCAGCACGATCGAACCCACTGCCCCGCGGACCGCGCACACCAGCGCACTCGTCCCCGTGCCGCCCGCCTCGCTGCGGGACACGATGTCCCGGTTCGCTACCGGGGTGGTCGTCCTCACGGTGGGCGGCGAGCAGATGCACGCCATGACGGCGAACGCGTTCAGCTCGGTGTCGCTGGCCCCGCCCACCGTCCTGTGCTCCGTGGCGCACAGCGCGGTGATGCACGGCGCCATCACGGCGGGTGAACGGTTCGGGGTGTCCATCCTGGGCGCGGGTCAGGAGCATCTCGCACGGCACTTCGCGGACAAGAAGCGCACCCTCGGCGCCGCCCAGTTCGACGGGATCGACTGGCGGCCGGGCGAGCGCACCGGGGCGCCACTGCTGTCGGGGTCGCTGGCGTGGCTGGAGTGCGAGCTCACGGACGCGCACGAGTCGGGTGACCACACCATCTTCATCGGGACGGTGCTGGGCACCGGGCGCGGCACCGACCAGCCCGGACTGCTCTTCTTCGACGGGAAGTTCGGTGTGCCGGCCGGCCAGAACCACTGAACGCCTTTTCCTCCTCACCCCTTTCTCTCTTTCCTTCCCCTCGCCTTCCCCTCCCTCTTTCCCTTTCCACAGAAAGAATCAGGATGTCTGACTACGCGAACAAGAAGGCCGTCATCACCGGCGGTACGCACGGCATGGGCCTGGCGATCGCCCAGGCGCTGCTGAAGGGCGGCGCCGAGGTCCTGGTCACCGGCCGCAACGAGAAGAACATCGAGGCCGCCAAGGCCGAGCTCGGCCCGGCCGCCCATGTCGTCCGCTCCGACGCGGGCAGCCTCAGCGACATCGACGCGCTGGCCAAGACCGTCGAGGAGAAGCTCGGCCGGATCGACCACGTGTTCATCAACGCGGGTACGGCGGTCCTCGAGCCCTTCGAGTTCGTCACCGAGGAGTCGTTCGACAGGCAGTTCAACGTGAACACCAAGGGCGCCTTCTTCGCCGCCCAGCGCCTGGCGCCGCTGATCCAGGAAGGCGGTTCCATCGTCTTCACCAGCTCCGTCGCCGACACCGGCGGCACCCCCGCGATGAGCGTGTACTCGGGGTCGAAGGCGGCACTGTTCTCCTTCACCCAGGTCATCGCGGCGGAGCTGCTGCCGCGCAAGATCCGCGTGAACGCGGTCAGCCCGGGCTTCATCGACACCCCGAGCATGGGCATTCCCGGCCTGAGCGACGAGGAGAAGGCCGGCTTCCACACGCTCGGCGACACCCTGACCCCGATGAAGCGGCACGGCTCCTCCGAGGAGGTCGCGCGCGCGGCCCTCTATCTGGCGGTGGACGCGACGTTCACCACGGGTTCCAAGCTGCCGGTCGACGGCGGCCTCGGCCAGGGCGTGCAGTACCCCTCCTAGGGCCTGTCCACAGCGGCCGGCGCACCTGTCACGCGCACCCGCCCCACGCACCCGACCTCACACATCCCACACCCTCCGGGAGATGACCGACGTGGCCACAGCGAAACCCATTCTGGTACTCGGCGGAAAGGGCAAGACCGGGAGCCGTGTCGCCGCTCAGCTCCAAGACCGCGGTCTGGAGGTCCGGGTGGCCAGCCGGTCGAGCCCGACCCGGTTCGACTGGTTCGACGAGAGCACCTGGCCGGCCGCCCTGGACGGGATCGGCGCGGTCTACCTGGTGGACATGGCCGACCAGCCGGTGGAGTGGAATCCGGCGTACTCGGTGCGCGCCTTCTGCCGACTGGCCAAGGCCAGCGGTGTCGGGCGCGTCGTCCTGCTGCAGGCCCGCACCAACGAGGACGCGGGCGGCAAGTCGCTGATCGCCAGCGAGGGCGAGGTCCGCGCGTCCAGCCTGGACTGGACGATTCTGCGGCCCAGTTGGTTCTTCCAGAACTTCGACGAGGGCATCCTGCTCGGCGGCGTCCACGAGGGCGAGATCCGGCTGCCGGCGGGCGACGGACTCGAGCCCTTCATCGACTGCGGGGACGTGGCCGCGGTCGCGGTCGCGGCTCTCACCGAGGACGGCCACACCGGCAGGACCTACGAACTCTCGGGGCCGCGGCTGCTGTCGTTCGGCGACGCGGTCGCCGCGGTCGCCGGGGAGACGGGGCGGGACATCCGCTATGTCGCGGTGACACCGGACGCGTACGTGGACGAACTGGTCGCCGAAGGCGTGCCCGCCGGCTACGCGTGGATGTGCGCCGACCTGTTCGGTCAGATCAGGGAAGGCAAAGGCGCCTACCTGTCGACCGGCGTCCAGGACGCCCTGGGGCGCGTACCCCGTGACTTCGCCGAATTCGCGAAGGCCGCGGGCGCCACCGGCGTCTGGGACGTCTGAGAACCCACCGATCACCAGAGAAATCACAGGAGAAGGAGACAGCACCATGACTGCCGATGCCGACCTGTACAGCCTGGAACTGACCGACGACCCCGATGTGCAGAACGAGGTGTTCCTCAAGGCCTTCAACTCGGGCGAGGGAGCGGTCTTCGACCGGCTGTACCGGGACGACGCCATTTCCAACCTCTCGGGCCAGCCGCTGACCGGCGCCGAGCGGACCCGGGCCATCAAGGAGATGCTGGCCAAGGGCCCGACGCTGAACTCCACGCTGAAGCACTCGTACACCGCGGGCGATGTGACCCTCATCGTCGTGGACTTCGAGCTGGGCCTGCCCGACGAGAACGGTGAGCTGATACCCGTCAAGGGCCAGTGCACCGACGTCGTGCGCCGGGTCGAGGGCGACAAGTGGCTCATGGCCATCGACCGTCCGGTCGCCGACGCCGCTGCCTGAGCCACGGGAGGGCCGGGCCCCCACCGGGCCCCGCCATC
>NZ_JAZGRL010000002.1:2301323-2306470 GCF_046540415.1 Streptomyces sp. E11-3
GGGCCCCAGGGGGGCCCGCCCTTCTTGGGTCCCGCAGCAGGAAACGCAGAGAATCGCATGACCGGGACCCACCCCCAGGTCATGCGATTCTCTCTGTGCTGGGCTCGGTTCTGCCGCGCTCGATCGTGCTGGGCTCGGTTGTGCCGTGCGACCGCCTACGCGGCCGGGCGGGGCTCCTCGCCGAACGGGTCGTCGATGGCGTACAGCCAGCCGCCGTCGTCCTGCCGGCGCAGCACGTCCAGGCCGACGCCCGTGAGCCGCTCCCGTACGCCCTCCTCGTTGGTGACGACCATCGTCCAGTCCACCACCAGCAGCGTGGTGTCGCCCGTCACGTACGCCTCCCGTACGACGGCGTCCATCTCGGGGCGCTGCGTGGCGAGGAACTCCTTGACGTACGCGCGCCGCGCCTGGCCGGTGAGCGGGGAGCCGGGCTCCCAGACCGCGACGGCCTCCTCGGTGTAGTGGCTGTTGACGGCGTCGGCGTCACCCGCGTTCATGGCGGTGACATAGCTCTCGATGTGCTCCTCTATCTCGCGAGGCAGCACGACACTGTTCGGGGTATTGGTCATTGCCTTTTTCCCTCCACTGCTTCAGGAAAGCATTCGGTGTCGAACGTATCCGCAGCGGGAAACCCGCGGATCACCGCGAGGTAATCGGACCGCGCTCCGCTGGGAACTTCTGGCTGATTACCGGGGCGTGATCGCGCGCTGGGGGCCGAATAGTTGTCCCGCTGTAGGGTCGGATTCGAAAGTCAGAGCGGCATTCTTGAATCCGGAGTAAGCGGAGTAAGACGCAGTCAGGGAAAGGGAATCCGTAAGTGATGACGACCGAGCACGACATCATGGCAACCGGCGGGTCCGTAGCGGAGAGCGAGCCGATCGCTGTCATCGGTATGTCGTGCCGGCTGCCCGGCGCGTCGGGCCCCGCCGCCTTCTGGGAGCTGCTGACCGAGGGTTCGAGCGCCATCACCGAGGCCCCGCCCGGCCGTTGGGACGGCAGCGAGGCCGAGACGGGCCCCGTACGCGGTGGATTCCTGGGCGGTGCGGACGAGTTCGACGCCGCGTTCTTCGGGATCTCGCCCCGTGAGGCGGCCGCGATGGACCCGCAGCAGCGGCTGGTCCTGGAGCTTGCCTGGGAGGCGCTGGAGGACAGCGGGATCGTCCCGGCCACGCTGCGCGGCAGCAGGACCGCGGTGTTCGTCGGCACGCTGCGCGACGACTACACCAACCTGCTCTATCTGCACGGTACCGACGCGGTCACCCAGCACACCATGACCGGTGTGAACCGCGGGATCATCGCCAACCGCGTCTCGTACTACCTGGGGTTGCGCGGGCCGAGCCTGACGGTCGACGCCGCCCAGTCGTCCTCGCTGGTCGCCGTGCACCTGGCCTGTGAGAGCCTGCGCGGCGGCGAGTCCCAGGCCGCGGTCGCCGCGGGCGTGAACCTCAACCTGCTCGCCGAGAACGTGGTGACGGAGTCCCGCTTCGGCGCCCTGTCCCCGGACGGTACGACGTACACCTTCGACGCCCGCGCCAACGGCTTCGTCCCCGGTGAGGGCAGCGCGGTCGTCGTCCTCAAGCCGCTGGCTCAGGCGCAGCGGGACGGCGACCGGATCTACGGTGTGATCCGCGGCAGCGCGGTCAACAACGACGGTGCCACGGACGGTCTGACGGTCCCGAGCGCGTCGGCTCAGGAGGCCGTGCTCCGCGAGGCGTACCAGCGTGCGGGCGTCGCAGCCGACCAGGTGCAGTACGTGGAACTGCACGGCACCGGCACTCCGGTCGGCGACCCCGTCGAGGCCGCCGCGCTGGGTGCCGCGCTCGGCGCGGGCCGGGCGGCGGGCTCGGCGCTGCGGGTCGGTTCCGTGAAGACCAACGTCGGGCATCTGGAGGGCGCGGCCGGTATCACCGGTCTGGTCAAGACACTCCTCAGCGTCCACCACCGCCAGCTGCCGCCGAGCCTCAACTTCGCCGAGCCGCACCCGGGGATTCCGCTCGCCGAGCTGGGTCTTGACGTGCAGCGGGAGCTGACCGACTGGCCGCGCGACGTCACTCCGCTGGTGGCGGGCGTCAGCTCCTTCGGGATGGGCGGCACCAACTGCCACGTGGTGGTGAGCGAGGCACCGGCCCGTGTCGCGGAAGACGACGGGGGCGCCCGCGAAGGCGCTCCGGGCGTGCTGCCCTGGGTGGTCTCCGGGCGCACCGAGGCCGCGCTGCGCGCCCAGGCCGGACGGCTGCACGCCTTCGCCATCGCCCGCCCTGAGCAGGCGCCGCAGGAGACGGGCCGCGCGCTGGCCACCCGGCGCACCGTCTTCGACCACCGGGCGGTCGTCGTCTCCGAGGGCCGCGACGGCCTGCTGGGCGGACTGGCCGCGCTGAGCTCCGGCTCCCCCGCCGCCGGTCTGGTGACCGGCACCGCTGAGCCCGGCGGTCTCGGCTTCCTGTTCACCGGGCAGGGCGCCCAGCGCGTCGGAATGGGGCGCGAACTGTACGCGGAGTTCCCGGTGTTCGCGGCCGCCTTCGACGACGTCGCCGCAGAGCTGGACCCGTTGCTCGACCGGCCGCTGGCGGAGGTGATCGCCGAGGGTACGGATCTCGACCGCACCGGGTTCACCCAGCCGGCGCTGTTCGCCGTCGAGGTCGCGCTGTTCCGGCTCTTCGAAGCGTGGGGTGTGCGCCCCGACTTCCTGGCGGGCCACTCGGTCGGTGAGCTCGCCGCCGCCCATGTCGCCGGGGTCCTGTCGCTGCCTGACGCGGCCCGGCTGGTGGCCGCGCGGGCCCGGCTGATGCAGGCCCTGCCCGAGGGCGGTGCCATGATCGCCGTACAGGCCACCGAGGACGAGGTGCTGCCGCTGCTGGCGGGGCGCGAGGGCCAGGTCGCGGTCGCCGCCGTGAACGGGCCGACCGCCGTGGTGCTCTCCGGCGACGAGGACGCGGCCTTGGAGGTGGCGGCCGAGCTGGAGGCCACCGGCCGCAAGACCAAGCGGCTCACCGTCAGCCACGCCTTCCACTCCCCCCACATGGACGCGATGCTCACGGAGTTCCGTGCCGTCGCCGAGACGCTCGACTACCGGGCGCCGCGGATTCCGGTCGTCTCCACGGTCACTGGCGAGCGCGCCGGCGCCGAGCAGCTCGCCTCGCCGGACTACTGGGTGGAGCAGGTGCGCCGCCCGGTCCGCTTCCTCGACGCCGTACGCACCCTGCGGGCCGCGGGTGCCGCCACGCTCGTCGAACTGGGTCCGGACGGTGTGCTGTCCGCCCTGGCCCGCGACGCCGCGGGCGAGCTGGCCGCCGTACCGGCCCTGCGCGCCGGTCGGCCGGAGGTGCAGACCGCCCTGACCGCGCTGGCGACCGCGTTCGTCCGCGGCGCCGACGTCGACTGGCGGGGCGTGTACGGGGCTGACGGCACCGGCGCCCCGGCCGAGCTGCCCACCTACGCCTTCCAGCGGCAGCGGTACTGGTTCGACGCGACGGCCCGCCGCGCCCCTCGGGAGCCGCTGGCGGACGGCTCCCCCGTCGAGCGGCCCGCCGCGACGCCGCAGGGTGACCTCGGCAGGCGGCTCGCCGCCCAGTCCGAGGCCGAACGCAACCGTGCGGTCACCGAGTTGGTGCACACCCACATCGCCGCCGTGCTCGAGTACCCGGCGGGCGAGCGGATACCGGAGCGCACCCCGTTCAAGGAGCTGGGCTTCAGCTCGCTGATGTCCACTGAGCTGCGCGGCGCGCTGGCCGACGCGACCGGGCTGCGGCTGCCCAGCGGGCTGCTCTTCGACCACCCCACGCCCCGGGCACTGACCGCCTTCGTCGAGGCGGAACTGCTCGGCGCGGCCGGTGAACCGGCCGACGAGGAGGTACGGGCCGCGGACGGCGAGCCGATCGCGATCGTCGGCATGGCCTGCCGCTTCCCCGGCGGGGTGTCCTCGCCCGACGAGCTGTGGCGGCTGGTCGCCGAGGGCGGCGACGCCGTCTCCGGCTTCCCCGTCAACCGCGGCTGGGACCAGGACCTGTACGACGCGGACCCCGACCGGCCGGGCAAGAGCGCGGTGCGACACGGTGGATTCCTGCACGAGGCGGGCGAGTTCGACGCCGCGTTCTTCGGGATCTCGCCGCGTGAGGCGCTCGCCATGGACCCGCAGCAGCGGCTCCTCCTGGAGAGCGCCTGGGAGGCCGTGGAGCGGGCCGGCATCGACCCCGCGCGCCTGCGCGGCAGCCGCACCGGCGTCTTCGTCGGGGCGACCGCCCTGGAGTACGGGCCGCGCATGGACGACGCCCCCGAGGCCGTCCAGGGCAGCGTGCTGACCGGCTCCACCACCAGTGTCATGTCCGGCCGCATCGCCTACCAGCTGGGCCTCATAGGCCCCGCGGTGACCGCCGACACCGCCTGCTCCTCGTCGCTGGTCGCCCTGCATCTGGCGATCCGTTCGCTGCGCTCGGGCGAGACCAACCTGGCCCTGGCCGGCGGCGCCACGGTGATGTCGTCGCCCGGCATGTTCGTGGAGTTCTCGCGGCAGCGCGGCCTGGCCCCCGACGGCCGCTGCAAGTCCTTCGCCGCGGACGCCGACGGCACGGGCTGGGCCGAGGGTGTGGGGCTGCTCCTGGTGGAGCGGCTGTCGGACGCCCAGCGCAACGGGCACCAGGTGCTCGCGGTGATCCGGGGCTCGGCCATCAACCAGGACGGCGCGTCCAACGGCCTGACCGCCCCCAACGGCCGCTCCCAGCAGGCGGTGATCCGCCAGGCCCTGGCCGACTCCGGGCTCACCGCGGCGGACGTGGACGCCGTGGAGGCGCACGGCACCGGCACCCGGCTCGGCGACCCGATCGAGGCCGACGCGCTGCTGGCCACCTACGGTGCCGCACGCACCAGCGAACACCCGCTGTACCTGGGCTCGCTCAAGTCCAACATCGGGCACGCCCAGGCCGCCGCCGGAGTCGGTGGCGTCATCAAGATGGTGCAGGCGATCCGCAACGGTGTCCTGCCCAGGACCCTGCACGCCGACGAGCCGTCCCCGCACATCGACTGGGACTCCGGCACCCTCGCCCTGCTCACCGAAGACCGCGCCTGGCCGGAGGCCGAAGGCCGCCCCCGCCGCGCCGCCGTGTCCTCCTTCGGGATCAGCGGCACCAACGCCCACGTGGTCATCGAGCAGG
>NZ_JAZGRL010000003.1:0-48698 GCF_046540415.1 Streptomyces sp. E11-3
GCGGGGAGTGTCGTGGTGCTGGTCGAGGAGGCGGGGGCGGATGACGTCTTCGGCGGGGTGATCGCGCGGCGGCAGGCGCATCTGGTGGGGGTCTTCGTACGGCCCGAGCACCGGGGTACTGGGGTGCTCGGGGCGCTCTTCGAGGCCGCGGTGGGGTGGGCCTGGTCGTTGGCGGAGCTGGACCGGGTGCGGCTTTACGTACACGAGGACAACGGGCGCGCTCAGGCCGCGTACCGGAAGCTCGGCTTCGTGCGGACCGGAGAGGTGATCCCGATGAAGGGGGATCCTTCGGCGAAGGAGTGGGAGATGGAGCTTCG
Source organism: Streptomyces sp. E11-3 (assembly GCF_046540415.1). Lineage (NCBI taxonomy): Bacteria > Bacillati > Actinomycetota > Actinomycetes > Kitasatosporales > Streptomycetaceae > Streptomyces > Streptomyces sp. E11-3. Next base: position 318 of record NZ_JAZGRL010000003.1, read on the forward strand.
GAGGCCGGGGTAGCCACGGTCCGGTGGCCTGGTTCCGGGTCCCAGCCTGCATGCCACGTCTCAGGCCACCGCTGTCAGGGGGCGGGTGGCGTGGTGCGCCGGTGGTGTGAGGGTGTGCGCGCAGTCCCGCAGGAGCAGGGGGATCGTGAGGTGGGCGGGGCTCGGTTCGTGGGCGAGGTTGTGGTCGATGAGTGTGTCGAAGAGGCGCTCCACGGCTGAGGGGGCGAGGCCGGTGACGGCGCAGGCCTGCGGGATGTCGTGGGTGGTCGCCGGATGGAGGGCGAGGGCGCGGGCGGGCTTCTCCACGTCGGGGGGCAGTTGGGCGTGCGAGAGGGCCAGGACGGACATCAGGTCGCGGTCCGCCGTGCGCAGGAACGCGGTGCGGCCCGTGCTCGTGCGCAGGCGCGCCGTCGCGTCCGGCACGGTCCACGAAGGGCGGTCGCGCAGCCGGGTCGCCGCGATGCGCAGGGCCAGCGGGTGGTGGCCGCACAGGGCGACCGTCTGTGTCAGGGGCGAGCCCGTGTGGGCGTCGCCCGCGACGCGGCGGAACAGGGTTTCCGCGTCCGCGGGGGCCAGCGCCCCCAGCGGCAGTGAGCGGGCGCCGTCCGGGGCGGTCAGTTTGCGGCGGGTGGTGATCACGGTGAGGCTGTCGCCCGTGCCGGGCAGGAGCGGGGCCACCTGGGCCGCGTCGGCCGCGTTGTCGAGGACCAGCAGGGCGCGGCGGCCCGTGAGACGGGAGCGCCAGACCGCGCTGCGTTCGGCCAGGCCCCTCGGGATGGCCTCGGGCGCCGCACCGTCGGAGCGCAGGAGGACGCCCAGCGCCTCCTCGGGGGCGAGCGGTGCGCGGTCCGGGCTGAAGCCGTGCAGGTCGATGTAGTACTGGCCGTCCGGGTGGTCTGTGGTGCGGCGGTGGGCGAAGTGGACGGCGAGGGCCGTCTTGCCGATGCCGCCCATGCCGTCGATCGTGACCGTACGGGGAGAGCCGGGGTTCTGGTCGTCGACGGCACTGTCCAGCAGGGCGAGTTCGGCGGTGCGGCCGGTGAAGTCGGGCAGGTCGCGCGGGAGGTAGTTGCCACTGCCGGGGCTGACGGTGGAGGGTCGGCTGGGTGTGGTCCCCGCGGGCCGGTCCGGTGTGGTCCCCGCGCGCTGCACCCGCGGGGCGTCCGCGAGGATCTCGGTGTGCAGGCGTCGCAGGCGGGGGCCGGGGTCCAGGCCCAGTTCGTCGGCGAGCAGGCGGCGGCCCTCTTCGTAGACCGCGAGCGCGTCGGCCTGGCGGCCGCTGCGGTACAGGGCAAGCATCAGGCTGCCGCGCAGCGCGTCACGCAGCGGGTGCCTGGCGGACAGCGCGGACAGTTCGGCCACCAGGGAACCGGCCTCGCCCGCCGCGAGGCGCAGCTCCATCAACTCCTCGACCGCGGTGAGCCGTTGCTCGTCCAGGCCCGCCGCCGCTGCGGTCACCGCCGGGCAGTCGATGCCCGCGAAGGCGTCGCCGCGCCACAGATCCAGCGCCGACTGCAGCAGCCGCATCGCCTCGGCGTCGCGGCCCTCGCGCCGGGCGGCGCGGGCGGCGCGGGCCCACTCGGTGAAGCGGTGCGCGTCCACCGCGTCGGGCGGTACGTCCAGGCGGTAGCCGACGTCCACGGTGACCAGGCCGCCACCCTCGGAGGCGGCCAGGGCGGCGCGCAGATCACGGATCGCGTTGTGCACCTGATGGCGGGCGGAGGCGGGCGGGTCCTGCCACAACTCGTCCACCAGCGTGTCCATAGCCACCGCGCGATGGGCGTTCAGCAGCAGCAGGGCCAGCAGCCGTCGGCGGCGCATTCCTCTGAGCCGGACCGGCATCCCTGACTCGCTTACCTCCACCGGCCCCAGAACCAGGAACTCCATGTGCCTCACCCCCGAAGTCGCGCATCGTGCGGCGTACCAGCGATGCCGCGATGCTGGTGACGCTAGGCGCGGGCGCGGTGCGTATTCAATGCGAGTACTTCTGACGGGACATGCCGTACCTCCAAAGACACACGCCCGAACTGCGAATTCCCGCCTTAGGTTTACGGCATGCACCAGGCCCTCTCCGCGCGTACCGTCCGGCTCTGTCTGCGCGAAGCGCGCCCGCTCGTGCAGGTCATGTTCGTGCTGCGGTTCGTCACGGGCGCGCTGCTGACGGCTTCCGCCGCACACCACCGGCCCGACACCGCGCACCTGCTGGTCGGCGCGGTCGCCTGGTGGGCGGTGACGGTAAGCGTTTATGTCTTCAACGGGGTGAGCGACCTGCCCGAGGACCGGGCCAACAGGTCCCGAAGGCCGCTCGCCAGCGGGCAGTTGACCGAGTCGGCGGCCCGATGGGCCGTGGCGGTGACCGCCGTGGCCGGGCTGCTGCTCGGCTGCGCCGCGGGGTGGCAAGTGGCCGAGTCCACCGCCGTCTTCCTCGCCCTGGGATACGCCTACTCCGCGCCGTCGATCGCCGCGAAGTGCCGCTCCTGGTCCGCCTCCGCGGTCACCTGCGCCGCCGCGGGGACGACCTATCTCGCCGGGGTCGCGGCCTCCGGCAGTGCGCTCACCGCCGAGGCCGCCGTCTTCGCCCTGGTGCTCTCGCTCGGCGTGGGGCTGATAGCCGCCGTCGCCAAGGACCTGGGCAGCACACGGGGCGACTCCCTCGCGGGGCGGCGCACCCTGGCCGTCGTCCGCGGCGAGCGTGGCGCCCGGCGGTTCTGTGCCGTGGCCGGAGGGGGACTGGCCCTGGTGCTCACGGCTGGTGCTGTGTGGGTGCGTCAGCTGCCGCTGGAGGCGGCCGCGGCCGTCTTCGTGGTGGGCGCTCTGTGCGTGGCCGGGCGCTGTCTGCCGGTACGGGGGGAGCCGGACAGGCCCCGGGCCCCGTACCGGACCTGGATGGTCACCCAGTACGCCGTCCATCTGGCCGCGCTGGGCGGGCTCGTATGGGCGTGAACGCTCTTTGGCCCCCGATTTTGCCCCCGCTTTGCTGCTGCTTTGCCCCCACTGTCTGTTATGGCCCCTCTTGCTAGCTCTCATTGGCATATTTGACGCTCGTTGTTATGATCACGCCGGGTGGGTGAGTGTGGGGAATCACGCCGACCCGGCCCTGATCTCTCCCCACGTGGGGAGAGCGCGCTGTGGGACTTTCCGCCGATTCGGCAACCGACCGGTCCCGTCTGATCGAAGCCGCTGTCACCCGCTATGCCGACGGCCTGCGCGAGGCCGGTAATCCGCTCGTGCTCCGTCCGGAGCTGTGGGTCTCCTGCGAGAAACAGGCCCGGCAGATCCTCGGAGAGTGCTTCGACACCCTGTACGGCACGCAGGTGCAGGTCGCCGCGGAGGCCGAACTGGCCTCGATGGCGCTGGGCGTGCAGCGCTCCTCCGAGAAGGTCCCGCCGATCGACTCGGTGCACGCGGCCCGGGTGCTGTTCGACGTGGCGGTCCAGGCGATGACCGAGGCCGCCGCGCGTCTTCCCTCCGACGTCGCGCTGGCGCAGTGTCTGACCGCCGTACGGATGCTGCACAAGGCGATCTTCACGCGGGTCAGCGCCGCCGCCATCGGCTACGAGTCGGCGACCCTGCGCGATGTGGGGGAGGCCAGCACCGCCCGCCGTCACCAGATCGCCCGGGATCTGCACGACCACATCGGCAGCAGCATCAGCCTGGCGCTGCGCTGCCTCGACCTCCACGCCATGGAGCAGGCCAACGGGGTCGCCTCGACGCGCGACCGGCTCGGTGACGCGCGGCAGGCGCTGCTCGACGTGTTCGGCTTCACCCGCTCCATGGTCAGCGGACTGCGCGTCAACGAGCTGCACGACGGCCTGAAGGAGGAGATCGACGCCTACAGCGCCGCCGCATCCGACCGGCCCGCGGAGGTCCGCTCCCGTATCGACGGCGACGAGTCGTGGCTGCCGGAACGGGCCCGCCAGGAGTTGTTCCTCGTCGTACGAGAAGGGCTGCGCAACGCGTTCACGCACGCGCGGGCGAACCACATCGACATCCTCGTGAGCATCTTCCCCGACGCCGCGCACGCCACGGTTGCCGACGACGGGGTCGGGCTGACGCGCCACCGCGACGGTGAGGGCACCGGCCTGACCGCCATGCGGCAGCGGGTCTCCGCCCTCGGCGGGACCCTGGAGCTGATCAGCGAGACCGGCCAGGGGACGCGGGTCCAGGTGCGGATACCGCTCGAGGGGACCGAGGCGGGCGGGCGATGAGCGCGGGAGCGGACGCCGACGGCGACATCCGGGTGCTGGCCGTGGACGATCACCGGCTGCTGCGCGAGGCACTGTGCGAGCTCCTGGAGCTGTACGAGGGGCTGACCGTGGTCGCCCAGGCCGACGATGGGCCCAGCGGGGTGCGGATGGCGGGCCTGCACCGGCCGGACGTGGTGCTGCTCGACGTGGAGATGCCGGGGCCGGGTCCGCTCGCCAACCTGCGGGGGGTCCGCCAGGCGGCGCCCGAGGCCCGCGTCATCGTGCTGACGATGCACGACGACCGCCGGCTCATCGACTCGCTGCTGTCCGCGGGCGCGGTGGGCTATCTGCACAAAGAGGCCGACCGGGAGGTCCTCGTCGCCGCGATCCGCAGCGCCATGGCGGGCGGCACGACGATGTTCCTACCGCGTACGTCGAGCAGCTCCCGGCCGGAGCGGGAGCCCGACTCCGCCGACGCCCTCACCCTCCGCGAGCGGGAGCTGATGGAGCAGGTCGCCCAAGGCCTGAGCAACCGCCAGATCGGCAGCCGCCTCGGAATCACCGAAGGTACGGTCAAGCGCCATCTGCGGAACATCTTCGACAAGCTCGGCGCCACGTCCCGGCTCGACGCCGTCAACCGGGTGCGGCCGCAGCGCCGTTACTGAGCCCCCGCCGCGCGGGCGGCCCGCTCGCGGCGGTCGGCGATCAGCAGGGCGAACGCCGGGACGAGAGTGAGCGCGTAGACGGCGAGCAGCCAGCCGAAGGAGTCGGCGAACGCGGCCGGTACGAGCCCGTGGCGGGCCTGTGCGGCCCGGTCGAGGACGACCGTGACCACGGCGAGGGCGAAGGTGCCGCCGATCCGTTGGATCAGGTTGAGCTGCGTCGAGGCGTCCGGAATGGAGCGGGGCTCGATCGACTCGAAGGCCCGGGTCATGGCCGGCACGATGGTCAGGCCCGTACCCAGGCCACGGACGGCGAGTCCCGCGCAGAGCAGCGGATACGGCGTGGTGGACGACAGCGTCGTCAGTGGCACGGTCGCCAGCATGGTGAGCACGATCCCGATGACGACGGTGGTGCCACCGCCGATCTTCTTCATGATCGGGCGGCAGGCGAGGCCCGCGACGACGACGCCGGTGCCGCCGGCCGACATCAGCAGGCCCGTGACGACGGCGCTCTCGCCACGGGCCGACTCGAAGTACAGCGGGATCAGCATCATCGGGGAGAAGAGGACGAAGCCGAGGCAGAAGATGTTGGTCGCGGCCGTGCGGTAGACGCGGTGCGTGAACAGGCGCAGGTCCGACAGCGGTGCGGCGGTGCGGAGCTGGTGCCGTACGAACACCACGCCGCTCACCACGGCCAGCACCAGCGGCACCAGGAACGCGGGGTGCGCGGACAGGCCCGTATCGGCGAAGGCGTGCACGGCGAGTACGACGCAGACCGTGCAGGCGGCGGCGGTGACCAGGCCCAGGACGTCGAGGGGGCGGCCACCGGCAGGCCCGGCCGGGGCGTCCGCGCGGACGTGGCGGACGGCGACCAGGAGGAGCACGGCGCACAGCGGGATGTTGACGGCGTAGACGGCCCACCAGCCCCAGGCGTGGACGAGGAGTCCGCCGACGGTGGGGCCGAGCAGTGGGCTGATCAGCATGACGCTGCCGTTCAGCGCCTGTACCTGACCCAGGCGTTCGCGCGGCATGCCGCTGGTGAGCAGGATCGTGGCGACGGGGGTGAGTACGCCCGCGGCCGCGCCGGACAGGCCGCGGGCGGCGATGAGTTCGGGGAGCGTGCCGCTGAAGGCGCAGGCCGCCGAGCCGACGGTGAACGCGGTGAGTGAGGCGATGAACGTGCGACGCGGCCCGAAGCGGGAGGCCAGCCAGCCCGCGGCCGGCATCAGGGCGACCAGGGCCAGCAGATAGGCCGTGACGACCCACTGGACCTGGGTGAGGGCGCCGAAGCGGGCGGAGGTGTCGGCCAGGGAGACGTTGACGATGGTGGTGTCCAGCTGGGCGAGGAAGGCTCCGCCCACGGACACGGCAATGGTGAAAGCGGCTGTGCGGGTGGATTTGCGGGTGGCTTTCGCCGCCGCGGGGGTGGGGCCTTCCTGTGCTGGGCCTTCCTGCGCTGGGGGCTCCTGCGCTGAGGGCTCCTGGGCCGAGGGTTCGGGTCGCTGGGTCAGGGACATGCGGGGTCGTCCTTCGGGTGGGTGGTGGGTCGGGCGGCGCCGTGGGGGTGCCTGCTGGCCTCGGCCCGACCTAGCGGGGCCCGCAGTGCCTCGGCGATGTCGGTCAGGAGGGACTCGGCCATCTCCCGGGCGCCGGGCCGGTCGCGGCAGGAGAGGGTCAGTTCCGTGGTGTCGCCGAAGCGACAGGCGCTCAGGAACATCTCGGCGTACGGGACCAGCATCGGCAGCGTGGCGAAGGACGTGGCGCGGAAGGCGGGCGTCGAGTACGTCCGCGGATCCACCTCGCCGTGGTCGGAGATGATCGCCGTGCAGGGGAAGCGGGCGCCGTCGAGTTCCCGGGCCTCACTCAGGTTGTTGGCGAAGGGGTTGTCGCGCAGGAAGTCCCGGTCCAGGGCGGCGACTTCGGACTTGGCCAGCAGAGCGCGGACCAGTGTGGAGTGGAGGCGCTTCCAGCTGTCGTCGCGGCGCAGGTCGAGGACCAGCTGGGAGGTGAGGTTGGCGGTGGAGCGCACCGCCGTGTCGTGGCGGCGCAGGTCCACCGGGACGATCAGGCGGCCGGTGTCCGTGGCGAGGTGGCGGGAGAGCGCGGCGGCGGCGCGCGCCGTGACACCGGACGGTCCTGCGGGTATCCGGCGGCGCAGCCACAGGGGCCGTTCGCCCGCGGGGCCGCGGCCGATGATCGCGGGCAGTCCGGTGAGTCGGGTGGCCTCGGGGGCCGGGGAGACGTCGCCCGCCGCCGCGCGGAAGTGACCGACGTCCACCGTGTCCGGGCAGCCGGCCAGGTCCTCGCCGCGTAGCGCCCTGAAGAGGTCCGCGATCCACTGACGCAGGCCGCGCCCGTCGGTGACGATGTGGCTGGCCCGGATGATCAGCTTGGTCGACTCGCCTCGGATCAGGCCCAGTTCGCAGACGGGGCCGGTGACCACCGACAGGCCGCGGTGGAAGAACGGGGCGTCCAGGCCGGTGTCGGCGGGCAGTTCCACGACGTCGGGGACGGTGCCGTCGGCGCGCCACAGGGCGCCGCGGCGGCGTACCGCGAGTCCGGGGTTCGCCAGGGTGGCCGCGCGCACCGCCTGCCGCAACGCGTCCGCGTCGAGCGTGCCCTCGCCCTCGATCACCATCTGGATGAGCTGGGGGGTGCCGGTGGTGGCGGCGTTGAGGTAGCCGCGTTCGATCGGGGAGATACGGCGGGTGTACGGCCGCGCGGCGGTGCGGGTCATTCCTGCTCCAGGTGGTGGAAGCGCACCGGGGCGGGTGCGTCACAGGCGAGGGCGAGGTGCAGGGGCGGAGTGTCATCGGCCCGCAGGACGAGGGAGCGCACCTGGTAGGTGCCGGTGCCGGTGCCGGTGCCGACGCCGGATCCGGTGCCGGTGGCGGCGGCCCGCCAGCCCGGCCGCCATGCGGGCAGCCGGGTTCCGGCGAAGGTGTCCTTCGTCAGGTGCGAGGCCTTGATGAGTGCCTCGCACTCGGTGAAGTCCCTGATGGTCGCGGGCTCGTGACGCCCCAGCAGGTCGCCGAGCCAGCGCAGCGCGTGCGGCCGGTCGCGCTCGTCCTGAAGGTCCACGCCGATCACACGGGCGACGGGCGCGAAGGCCACGGCGCTGAACTCGCCGCAGTGCGCGACCGACGCGGTCAGGTCCAGGGCGGGCACCGACCAGCGGTGGTGCACGTCCCGTTCCAGGTCGCCGGGCGTGACCCGGGCCCCGTACGTCGAGGCGAGCGCCTGAGTGATCAGGGAGCGGCCCGAGGCGCTGAGCCGCTGCCCCATCCGGTCGCGGGGCAGTCGGCGGTGCCGGGAGATCAGGACGTTCACCGTCTCGCCCGGCGCCGCGGGGCCGTCGGGTGCCAGCGTGTACCCGGTCAGGCCCGGGTCGAGGAGCAGTCCCGTGCGGGCGCCCATCACACCTCCGTGTCGAGGACGGCCGCCGCGTAGCTGCCGCCGTACGCGAAGCTGGACAGCAGCACAGGGCCGTGGGTGTCCGCGCCGGTGAGGGCGGCGACCAGGCCGAGGGCGCCCGCGCTGCCGTAGGTCTCGCCAAGCACGGCCTTCGGGGCGAGGACCGGGCGGCCCGCGAGGCCGGACAGGCGCAGGGCCGCCCGCTGCGCCAGGTCGACCAGCGGGTGGCCGGACGCGGCCGAGACGACCGTGGCGATCCGCGCCGGGTCGAGATCCGCGTCGGAGAGCGCGGTACGCAGCGAGCGTCCCCAGGCCGCGCCGTCCCGGGCGATACGGCCGATACCCGCCGCCTCGCCGCTGGCTCCGAAGCCGCGAACCCGCGCCAGGACGTCGGCGCCGCGGGCCCGGGCCGCCTCCCGGCTCTCCAGCAGGATCGCCGCCCCGCCCTCGCTGAGGACGGTGCCCGTGCGCCCGCCGGGCACGACGCGCGCGGACCGGGCGTAGCCGGGCAGCGCCGCCTGGGTGGCGAGGGCCTGTTCGGGGAACTCGTCGGCGACCACGACCATGATCCGCTCGGCGGCGCCGCGGGCGATGACCCGGGCGGCGAGCTGGAGCGCGAGCACGGAGCTGGTGCCGCCGCCCGCGATGGTCGCGGTGTAGCCGCGGTAGCGGTGCAGCATCGCGACGTGACCGGCGGCGGCGTTGACGACGGTGTTGGCGAACACGGACGGATTGGCCCCGGTGCCCGCCGACTTGGATCCGGTGCCCGCCGAATCGGATCCGGTGATCTCCGACCGCACCACACCCTCGTGGAACCGGAGGACCGAGGTGACCGGACCGTACCCGGTGGCGAAGACGATGCCGGTCGACTCGGCCTCGGCCCGCGACGGCTTGCCGTGCCGCGTGTACAGGTCGCCCACGGCGGACGCGGCGAGCAGGCTCAGCGCGTCCATGCGACGGGCCCGGCTGGGGTTCGTACCGCGTGCGGCGGCCTTGATGTCGACCCGGCCGACGGGTACCTCGCCGATGCCCGCGACCTCCTCGAACGTCTCGAAGCAGGGCCGCCCTTCCGCGAGGGCCGCGGCGAGTGCCTCGGTGTCGCCCGCCGCTCCGGCCAGGCCCGCGACTCCGGTGACGACGACCTCCTGGACGGCCTCGCGGCGCGGGGGCCGAGAGCCGGTGAGGCCGGGCCGGTTGAGGACGACGGAGGCGTTGTTGCCGCCGAACGCGAAGGAGTTCGACACCACGACATCGGGGCGCGCCTCGCGGCCGGTGTCCGGGATGACGTCCAGGCCGGACGCCGAGGCGGCACCGCGGGTGTTGATGGTGGGCGGCAGCGTGCCCCGGTCGATGGCGAGGGCGCTCACCACGGCCTCCACCGCGCCGGCCGCGCCGAGTGTGTGGCCGAGGATCGACTTGGTGGAGCTGGCCGGCGGGATCTCCTGGCCGAACAGCAGCTTCAGCGCCTTCGGTTCGGAGGCGTCGTTGGCGGGGGTGCCGGTGCCGTGCAGATTGAGGTAGTCCACGTCGTCCGGCGTGAGCCCCGCCGTGTCGAGGGCCTGGGCCATGGCGGCGCAGGCGCCCTTGCCGCTGGGGTCGGGCGCGGTCTGGTGGTAGCCGTCGCAGGACAGGCCGTATCCGCCCAGTTCCGCGAGGACACGGGCACCGCGCGCGGCGGCCCGCTCCACCGGCTCCAGGACCATGAACCCGGCGCCCTCGCCGAGGGTGAGGCCGGTGGAGGCGGACAGCGGCGAGCACGGCTCGACGTCCAGGGCTCCGAGCGCGCTGAACCCGTACGCGGACAGCTCCGCCAGCGGGTCGACGCCGCCGCACACGACAAGGTCGACGTCGCCCTTCCACAGCAGCTCGGCTGCGTAGCCGAGGGCCACGGCGCTGGCGGCGCAGGCGTTCGAGAGGACCACGCGCGGGCCGCGCAGATCGAACTCGGCCGCGATGTAGTCGCCCACGCACGGCAGTTGGGAGGACGCCGCCCGTTCTGCGTCCAGCCTTCCTTCCCGTACGAGGGTGCGGTGGGTGGCCTCCAGGGTCGGCATGGCGCCGAGGCTGGAGCCCACCACGACGGCCACCCGGTCGCGGTCCACGGTGTCGAGGTCGAGGCCGCTACCGTGCAGGGCCTCGCGTACCGCGGTGGCCGCGAGCGCGTAGCAGCGGTCCAGGTCGGCGGGCTGCTCGGCGGTGACCAGGCCCGCCCAGTCGGTAAGCAACCTGGAGGTGTCGAAGAGGGTGTTGGTGCGGATGCCGGTGGTGCCGGTCGCGATGGACGACCAGCCCTTCTCCACGTCGTCACCTGCTCCGGTGATCAGTCCGAGGCCTGTCAGGGCGATGCTCGGTGGTGTCACGGCCCCTGCCTCTCAGGCGATCTTGGTGGTGAGGGAGCGGGCGATGACGCGGGGCAGGGTCGCGGTGCGCAGCGGGCGCGCGTCGCCCGACTCGTCCGTGGCCGCCAGCTCCAGTCCTGGTGCCCAGAACGGGGCGTCGAGCAGTGCCAGGACCAGCTCCTCCTCCGGGTTGGCGGCGGGCGCCTGGTGCAGGACGGTGCCGACTCGCTGACCGGACGCGGTGATCTGTGTACCGGCGGTGAAGCGGCTGTCGGCCGGGGCGACAAGGGCGGTCAGGCGGGCGTCGGACCCGGTCGGCGCGGTCAGGTCGTCGGAGCCGTGGAACTCGCCGATCCGGCTCCAGTCGATCATCCAGGCCAGGTCGGCCTGACCGACGGCCAGTTCGCCGAACCCGGCGCCGTACACGCCCATCCCGGCCTCGGCCTGCACCCGGGCCAGTCCTGCGTCGCCGACCTCGGCACCGCCCTGCGCGGCGACGGCGGCGAGCACCGCCTCGTGCGTGGCCTGCGGGGCGTCGGACAGCAGCAGGTAGCCGTACTCGCCGGTGGTGCCGACGCGGGCCAGGTGGGCCGTGGCGCCGGGGGCGCTCGGCGCGGACTCGGTGACGGCGTGCAGGGTCAAGCCGGAGATGTCGAAGTCCACGAAACCGGCCGCGACCGACCAGGCGAGGGGGCCCTCGAAGGCGGTGGCGCCCCAGCCCTCGGGGGAGATCTCGACGGTGACACCGGCGGCGGTCTCGAACTGTCCGAGGTAGGCGCTGAGTTCGCCGTCCGTGACGGCGGTACGCGGCAGCAGCCACGTCTCGTCACCGATCTCGAAGTGCAGCAGGATCGCGAACGGTGTCCCGTCGGCGTTCAGCGCCAGCACCTCGCGGGCCGTGTCCGGCTCCACGAAGTCGGCGGACTTGGCGAGGAAGCGGTCGAGGTGGGTCAGCCGGTCGTCACCGGTCAGCCGGACCAGCGGGGCGGTGACGCGGTAGGCGCCGACGGCGGTGCGCAGGGTGGCGTAGTCGTCGGTGGCGGTGTGGGCGGCCGGGGTGACGGTGATGGTGGTCATGATCTGTCGTTGCCTTCCGGGTGAACGATTCAGGAGGAAAGGGATGAAAGGGAGGGAAGAGGGGAAAGGGATGTGTCGTGTACGGAGAGCAGCCAGGAGCTCTCCCTCGCGGCGGAGACTCCGCCGATGAGCAGGCCGGACGGGGTGGCGCGCAGCACGAGTTCGTCGCGCGGGGACGCGGCGGGCGCGCAGTGCAGCCAGCGCCCGTCCGAGAGCCGGACCGAGGCCCGCCGCGCCCACACCTGACGGAAGTCGCCGGAGGTCATCTCCCAGCGCTCCCCGGCCGATTCGAGGACGACGGCCGTCTTGAGGGGGGTGTGCGGGGTGAGCCACAGGACGTTCTCGCGGTCCGTGCCAGGCGCCTGGACGTCGACGCGGAGGCCGCCGTCGGCGGGGGTGATCTCCCAGCCGAGGCCGGTGTCCGGGGCGTACAGGCCGAGTGGGTGCTTCTCCTCCCAGGCGCCGGCGGTCGGCACCCCCCAGCCGAGTCCGGCGGCCCGGTCGTGGCGGCTGTTCTCGCGGGTCACCCACAGGCCCGCGGACCAGTGGGGGTGGTGGCCGTAGGAGCGGATACGGGGGTACGGGCTGCGCAGCACCTTGGTGGCGCCCTCCTGCCAGCCGGTGACGCCGCCCGCACCGGCGCGCACCTCCAGACGGCGCGCGGTGTCCGCACGGTCGGGACGGGTCTCGGTGTCCGCACGGCCGATACGGATCTCGGTGCGCATCCGGGCCACGCCGTCCGTACCGGGTTCCAGACCGCGCTCCAGGAGCGTGCTGTGGACGAGCCGGACCCGTCCGTCGACCGGCAGTGAGACCCGTACATCGCCTCCCCGCCAGGTCAACACGCCGTCGGCCGGGGCGACCTGGGACGCGGCGACGACCTCGGAGGCGTCGCGCACCCCCACCCCGAGCCCGATCGGATACGCCTGTCCTTCGGTGTCGGTGAAGACACCCTGGCGCAGGCCGACGGTCTGGAAGACGCGGCCGGTGGCGGAGCCGGTGCGGGTGAACTCCTGGAGCAGGGCCGTGCCGTCGAGGGTGAAGGTGCCGGTGACCGTGTCCTCGCCATGCCGCTCGGTGACCCGGACCCCACCCGCGACTGGCTCCAGGGTGAGGTCGCGCGGCTCGCCCTCGCGCCAGCCGGCCGGGCGGTCGGCTCGGCAGCTGGGCCACGTCGAGACGAGTACGGGGCCGTGGTGCCCGTCGGCCAGGACGCTTACCGTGCCGTCCTCGCCGTCCACCTCGCAGGTGAGCGGGCCCTCGGTGAACCGGTACGGGGCGACGCCGCGCACGGCCCGCACCCGGTACGGCGGCCGCGTGATCCGCAGCGCGCGCACCGCGCCGCCGGGCTCGGTGAGGCGGGCCTCGCGCACGGCTCCCCGGTCCACGTCCACGGTCGCGTCGAGCCGGAACTCGCCGAGCGCCAGGCAGTAGTCGACGGTGCGGACCCCGTCCACCAGCCGTACGTCGGAACCGAGTTCGTCGTCGCGGGAATCGGTGACGGAGGCGAAGCTGGTCAGGCTGCCGAGGGCCGCCGTGGCTTGCTCGCCCAGGTCGGCGAAGACACTGCGCAGGACGAGCGGGATGTAGTTGTGCAGTTCTACGTTGCCGTCCTCGCCGGGGACGGCCCGGCCCACCGAGACGCAGCCGACGCGCCGGTAGAGCCGGAACGCGACGGTGTTGGCCGGGTTGACGGTCAGCCGCAGCACCAGGCAGCCGGAGCGCATCATCCACTCGACGGCCTCGGTGAACAGCCGCCCGGTGACCATCCCGCCCCGGTGGGCGGGGTGGACGAAGAACATGTCGGCGATGAGTTCGCCGGCCCGGGCCGAGCGCCGGCCGGTGTGGTGGAACAGGCCGAACGTGCCCACGAGCCGCTGGTCGTCCACGGCCACCAGGAAGGTCGCGGTCTCCCGCTCGGCCAGTTCCTGGGCGAGCTCGGCGCCGCTGATGCCTCCGGCGACCGGGTTGGGGTTGTCGCGGTGGCGGTTGTACAGCTCCGCGATGGTGTGCGCGTCGCCGTCCTGGTAGGGGCGGATCGTGAGGGCCATGGCCCCACCTCTTTCTGTGGGAGCTCAGCTCTTGCGGCCGGTGGTGACGACGAGGGTTCCGGCGGCGGCGAGTTCGGAGCCGACGCTCGCCCGCACCTTCACCTGGCGCAGGCCGCCGAGCCGCTGCCCGAGCCTGGCCTCAAGGGTGAGCTGGTCGCCGGGGACGACGAGCCGGGAGAACTTCATGTTGCTGATGGAGCCGAGGTAGCCGACGCTCCGCGAGGCGTCGCTCGCCTCGCTCCCCCCGGTGTCCTCCGCGCCCCCGGTGTTCGCGGTGTTCGCGGTGATCTCCGCGACGTAGACGACGGCGACGAGCTGGGCCATCGCCTCGACGATCATCACGCCCGGCATGATCGAGTGGTCGGGGTAGTGCCCGGCGAAGAACGGCTCGTTCACCGAGACGCTTTTGACACCGCGTCCCGAGACGCCCGGTACGACGTCGTAGGCGCGGTCGATCATCAGCATCGGCCAGCGGTGCGGCAGCATCCGCTTGATGTCGTCGGACGAGTAGCTCAGGGCCTTGCGCGTGGGCGCGTCGGCCGGGGCGCCGATGAGGGCGGCGGGGTTCATGCGGCGGCCTCGCGGTCCTCGATGAAGTCGACCAGGGCGTTGATGGAGCCGAAGGCCTCGAAGTCGTCGTCGCTGATCAGCACGTCGTACTCGTTGTTGACCATGACGACGATCTCCAGAGTGTCCAGCGAGTCCATCTCAAGCCCCCGGCCGAACAGCGGCTGGTTGTCGGACACGACGGCCGGCTCGACATCGAGCCCGAGCCGGTCGATGATCATCGACTTGACCTTCGTGTTCTTGGCGAGACGGGCCTCGGCCCGGGTGCGGATGTCTTCGAACGTGGCAGTGGACATGGTGGGTTCCTCCTGTGAACTGGACGGTTGGTGTGGTCAGTTGGGGATCATTCCGCCGTCGACGGTGAGGACCTTCCCGGTGATGTACGAGGCGGCGGGAGACGCCATGAAGACGGCGGCCCCGGCGACCTCGGCGGGAGTTCCGGTGCGACCGAGCGGGATCACCTGGAGCGCTTCCTTCAGGTGGGCCGGGGAGACCTTCCTGGTCATGTCGGTGTCGATGAACCCGGGGGCGACGACGTTGACCCGGATGCCGCGCGGCGCCACCTCATGCGAGAGGGTCTTGGCCAGCGAGATCACTCCGCCCTTGCTGGCGGCGTAGTTGGCCTGCCCGGCCCGCCCGGCGATGCCGCTGGTGGAGGCGATCAGGACGAGGGATCCGCCGCCCGTGTACATCTGCTTGGTGGCCTCGCGGGCGGTGAGGAAGGCGCCCGTGAGATTGGTGTCGATGACCTCCTGCCACTTGGCGCTGCTCATGGCGGCGAGATGGCCGTCGGCGGTCACTCCGGAGTTGAGGACGGCGACCTGGATCGGCCCCCATTCGGTGCGGATCCGCCTGAACATCGCGGTGACCTGCTCCTCGTCCGCGACATCGGCCTGGACGAGGAGCGCCTCGCGGCCCAGGGCGCGGATCCGCTCCGCGACCTGGTCGGCTTCGGCGGCGCTGGCCCGGTAGTTGAGGGCGACGTCGCAGCCGTGCTCGGCGAGCGCCAGCGCGGTGGCCGCGCCGATGCCGCGCGAGGCACCGGTGACCAGCGCCCGGGTGCCCTCGGGGAACAGGAAGCTCATGCGGCGCCTCCCGCCATGGCGGCGGTGACCCGGTGCTGTCCGGGGTCGAAGCCCTCGGCGTCGCCGCCGATGCCGTCGTGGGTGGCGGCCTTCAGGACCGCCTGGGCGACGGCGAGGTCGAGGATGCCGAGACCGAACGGCGAGAAGACGACGCTCCTTTCGGTCGCCGGAGCCTTGCCCTGGCCGATGACGGTGGCGATCTCGGCGTCCACGAAGCGGCGGTGCCCGGTCTCCTGCTCGGCGCGGTGCAGCGAGGTCTGCTCGCGCAGCACGTGGTCGATGTCGTCGACCACGTTGTACGCGTGCAGCACGGAGGCCGTGGTCAGGTCGCGCAGCGACAGGTGCAGGACCACCTGGTGCCGGGGCCGGTCGGGGTGGGCGGCGAGGTCGAGCCAGTACGTGGAGTCGGTGGTGGCGACGGAGACCGTGTCGGCGCGCAGCGCGTCGTCCAGGTCGCCGGTCGCGTACCTCAGCTCCGGCCGCTCAGCCGCGAGTTGGACGGCGAGGGTCTCGGCGCGGCCGGGCACCGCGTCCCGGAGGATGACGGTCCGCAGCTCGGGGT
This sequence comes from Streptomyces sp. E11-3, assembly GCF_046540415.1. Taxonomy (NCBI): domain Bacteria; kingdom Bacillati; phylum Actinomycetota; class Actinomycetes; order Kitasatosporales; family Streptomycetaceae; genus Streptomyces; species Streptomyces sp. E11-3. Next base: position 16,262 of record NZ_JAZGRL010000003.1, read on the forward strand.
GGGTCAGCGCGAGGAAGTCGAGGACGCGTCGATTGATGGTGCCGCAGCCGATCAAGCCGAGGGTGCGGACCGGACGGTCGCCGTGCAGTGCCCGGCTGGCGAGCGCGGCCGATGCCGCGGTGCGGGACGCCGATATCTGGCTGGCCTCCAGGACGGCGGTCGGGTAGCCGGTGTCGAGGTCGTTGAGGATCTGCACCGACGAAGCGCGTTGGAGGCCCTTGTCGACGTTGGCGGGGAAGGATGAGATCCACTTCAGGCCCATGACGGGCTCGGGTCCGCCGAGATAGGCGGGCAGGGTGATGGCGCGGGAGCCGGAGTCGCCGGGAGGGCGCAGGAACCCGGAGAACGGCACCTCCGAGTTGCCCTGGCCGTGCAGCGTGTACGCGGTGCGGACCGCGTCGAGCACGGTGGCGTCGAGGCCGGCGAGCGCGGCGGCGACATCCTCGCGACCGAGGATTCTCATGGCTGATCAGTTCCTCTGCAGGGGGTAAGAGTTGTCGGGGTGTGCGGATGGGTGCAGGCGGGCGGCGTCAGCCGAAGCGCGACTCCACCCAGGTGTCGCTGTAGATCGTGTCGAGGTAGCGGTCGCCCCCGTCGGGGAGGATCGCGACGCAGGTGGCGCCCGGTTTGATCCAGGAGGCGGCGTCCAGCAGGGCCGCCGTGACCGCGCCGGACGAGCCGCCCGCGAGGATCGACTCCTTCGCCAGGAGGCGGCGACAGCCGCGCACGCAGTCCAGGTCGGTCACCTTCACCACCCGGTCCGCGAGACCGGTGCGCAGCAGCGGCGGGACCACCGCCGCTCCGTGCCCGGGGATGGTGCGGCGGTGTCCGCGCTCCCAGGGCTCGGGCGGGCCGAAGATCACGCTGCCCACCGCGTCCACCGCCACCACCTGGGTGGGCAGGCCCTCGGCGGCGATGTACTCGGCGCAGCCGCGCAGTGTGCCGGTGGTTCCGGCGGCAACGAAGAGGTAGTCGGGGGCCTTCGGGAGCGCTTCGTGGATCTCGCGCATGGTGTGGTGGTGGGCGCGGGCGTTGTCCTCGTTGCCGTACTGGTTGGGCCAGTAGGCGTCGGGCACCGTGCGCAGAAGCTCACGCACCCGCCTGATCCGGGACGGCAGGTACTCGCCGGTCTCCGGGTCACGGTCCACGACCTCGACCGTCGCCCCGTACGCCCGCATGATCGCGGTGTTCTGGGTGGTGGTCCGCGGGTCGACGACACAGATCAGAGCGAGCCGGTAGAAGTTGCACAACTGGGCGAGGGCGATGCCCAGGTTCCCGGAGGAGGACTCCACGACAGTGGAGACGCCGGGCACCAACTCCCCTGCGGACAGGGCATGTTCGATCATGGACCGGGCGGCGCGGTCCTTGATGGAGCCGCCTGGGTTGAACCGCTCGCACTTGCCGTACGCCTGGAAGCGCGTCGGCGGGAAGAGACGGTCGAGGGCGACCAGCGGGGTAGCGCCGATCGTCGCGATGATGTCCGGATCGCTGGGGCGGACCGGATCGCTGAGAGGGGCCGGATCGCTGGGACGGGCCGCGGCGGCGCGGGGCGCCGCGGCAGAGGAGGCCACGGTCACTCCCGTACCTTTCTGCTGATCTGGAGCCGGAGTTCACTGACGTAGCGCTCACCGTCGGCGTCCGTCAGCCAGGAGTCCTCCGGGTGGGGCAGCGGTTCGCTGAGGATCACGGTGGCGTCCGCGTCGCGGCGCTGGGTGCGGCGGACGAGGTTGGCGAAGGAGAGCACGAGAGTGGGGCTGGTGAACTCGACCAGGGACGGCTTCGTCTCCTGCGGGAACTTCACGAACGCCTGGTCGGGCAACCCGCTGTCGCGCAGCCAGCGCCGCACGGCCAGATAGTCGCCCTCCCGGTCGGGCTTGGCGGCGAGCGGGATCTCCCCGGCCGGCACCCGCCAGGTCTCCCGGAACAGGACGAGCCCGTCGAGGGTGACGCGCGGGGCGTGCTCCCGGTCGAGCCCGATCTTGAAGGCGTCCGCCGCGATGATCGACACCGGGACGGCGAGCAGTTCGGCCACGCTCCACACGCGCCCGTCGGGCGTGGTTGCGGTGACGGTGCCGTGTCGCTCGGCCAGGGTGATCGAGACGGCCGCGTCGATCAGGGAGCGGTTGTCGAAGGGGGCCCGGGTGAACCCGATGAGCCGGTCACCCGCCCCGATGGGCGCGGGCACCATACGGCCGCTGTTGCGCTTCCAGTCGACCGGGAGCAGCGGCACCAGGCGCGGGGCGTCGATCGCGGCGTTCACCTTGTCGCGCAAGGAGCCCGCGTCGCCGGTCCGGTCGCCGCCGGTCCAGTCGCCGGTCCAGTCGAGGAACGGCAGGTCGCAGGTGGCGAGACAGGCATGCAGCTCGCCGAGTACGACGGTCAGGCCCCCGTCCGCCTTCCGGATCACCTGTAGGTCCGGGCTGTGCAGGGCGAGATGGGGCGAGCGGACCGGCCCGGTGCCGAAGGCGGCGCGCGCCCGCTCCTCGATGTCCTCGACCCGCAGATCGACCCGCAGATCGACCCGCAGATCGGCCCGCGGATCGACTCGTGCCGCACCAGCCGGGTCCAGCACCTCCCGCCACCTCTCGGCGAGTTCACGGGTCGCGGTGTGCACCGGTGCGGCGCCGTCGCCCCAGAACAGGCCGAGCACCCGCGGCCATACGTCGGCGAGCGTGACGGGGGAGCGCCGTGCGGCCGCGGCCCGTACGAGAGTGGCGATCTCCGCCTCGACCAGCTCCACGAGACGGTTGCCGAACCAGTCCGCCGCGTCCGCCACCAGGGCGAGCGGGCGGGCGACGGCGTCCAGGAAGTCGGTGCCGAGCTCGACCCGGCAGTCGCGTACCGCGTCCTGGTAGCAGAGGGTGCGGCCCGCGTACGCCTTGCCCTCGTCGCGGGATGCGTCGAGTCCGGTCGTACGGATGAAGAAGGCGTCCAATGCGTCGAGTCGCAGGGCGAGTTCGTCGGCGGAGGCGGCCGTGTCGATGGCATCGCGGTGCCGGTCGAGCTCGGCGAGTACCGCCTCGAAGCGGACGAACAGCTCGGGGTCGGCGACGGCGGCAACCCGCCGCCGTAGGATCCGCTCGGCCCGCACGTCGACCGGGATGTTGGCGTCCCAGGTCAGCACGCGCTGCCCCCGCAGCCGCGTGAGGACCTTCTCGACGCGGACCCGCGCCCCGTCCGCCACCCAGCCCTCCTCGCGTACGAGGGCCTCGGTGATCGCCGCGCCGTTGCGCTCCCCGTCCGCGTACCCGAGGACCTGGCGGTCCTCCGGGCGCAGCCGTATGGCGCGTCCGCCCGGCAGGAGCAGCCGGTCCCCGTCGAGGTGGACATCGGGGCGCGGCAGCGGCGGGAACCACCAGCGGGCGCCCGGCTGGGCGACCATCCAGTCCGCGAGGGCGGCCAGCGCCCAGCGCTCGAAGAACGTACGGCTCTCCGCGATGAGCCGCTCGCCGTGGTCCACCGTGAGCGCCTCGCGTATGCGCCCGACGGAGAGCCAGGCGGCCGGTCCGAAGAAGCCGATCGTCTCGGCCTTGGCGCAGTAGCGCAGCCAGTACATGGCGAGGGTGCGTTCGCGCTGCTTGCGCTTGGACTCCTTGCCGGTGCCCGCGGCGAGCGCGTCGAGGATCCGGTAGACGGTCCGGTTCTGCCAGGCGATGGCCGTCCGGACCTTCTCGTCTCGGGCGAGGACGGCCAGGCGCCGTGACTCGGCCTCGCTGTCGGCGTGGTAGGCGGCGGCGAAGGCGCCTTGGTCCTCGCGGTCGGCAGCGGCGGCGGCGGTCGGTCCGCCGAGCAGGGCGAGACCCGAGGCGGGGAACCCGGCACTGCGCAGCAGCCCGACGCCCCATGTGTGCCACTGGCTGTCGCCGAGGCGACGGGTGGGCCGGAAGTCGGCCCAGTCGTGCGCGCGCGGCGCTTCACGGGTGCTGGTCACGCGGCCCGCCTCTCGACGTCCGAGTCCGCGTCCGGGTTCGCGTCCGGACCTGGACCCGGACCCGGACCCGGGTCGGCGTCGGTTTCCGCGCCGCGCAGTGCGACCGCGAGACGGGAGACGCCCTCGGCGATGCGACCGCGGGGGGCGTTGCTGAAGCAGAGCCGCAGCGCGTCGTCGCACTCCCCGTCCAGCCCGAAGTGGCCGCCGGGTACGAAGGAGACGCCGTGTTCCGCGGCGGCGGCCGCGAGGCGCCGGGTGTCGGCGCCAGCCGTGCCACCACCCGTGCCACCACCCGTGCCACCACCCGTGCCACCACCCGTGCCACCACCCGTGCCACCGGTGCCGCCCGCGTGCCGCAGCCACAGGTAGAAGCCGCCGTCCGGCCGCCGCCACCGCCACGGCCCGTCCGTGCCCAGCTCCCGCTGGAGCGCGTCGGCCATCAGGCCGCACCGCTCCCGGTAGCGCTCCCGGTAGGCGTCGATCAGCGCGTCCCACCCGCTGCGGGCGTGGAACGCGGCGAGCGCGGCCTGGGTGAACGCCGAAGGGGACAGCGCCATCACCTCGGTCGTACGGCGCAGTCGCTCGGCGAGCGGCGCGGGCGCGGCGATCCATCCGCAGCGCAGGCCGGGAGCGAAGACCTTGGAGAAGGTGCCGAGATAGACGACGTTCTCCGGATCGACTCCCTGCAGGGTCTGGGTGGTACGCCCGTCGAAGCCGAGCAGCCCGTACGGGTTGTCCTCGACGATCAGCAGGTCTGATTCCCTCGCGAAGTCGAGGAGTTGGTGTCGGCGCTCGACGGACAGGGTGGCGCCGGTGGGGTTCTGGAAAGTCGGGTTGCAGTACAGCATCCGCACCCGCTGCCCCTCGGCACGCAGCCGTGCCACGGTCGCGCGCAGCGCCTGCGGGTCGAGCCCCTCGGCGTCCTCGGGGGCGCCGTGCAGTCGCAGTCCCGCCGTGCGGAAGGCGGCGGCCGCGCCCGGGTACGCGGGGGTCTGGCAGAGCACGGTCTCACCCGGCGTGGCGAGGCCGAGGCCGAGGGCGAGCAGCCCCATCTGGGAGCCCGTGGTCGGGACCAGGTTCCCGGCGCCGGTGCGGCCGCCCTCACGGGCCATCAGATCGGTGATCGCGGGGACGAGGGCCTTGGCCAGGTGCGGGGTGCTGTACTGGAGGGCGATCCGTCCGCCGAGCCGGGTCAGCCGGGCCAGCTGCTCGGAGAGCTCTTTCAGCGGCAGCAGGTCCAGGTCCGGCAGGCCGCCGGCGAACGAGATCAGGTCCCCGCCGCGCTCAAAAAGCTGCGGCATCTCGGCCGCGGGCCTTATGTCGGTCCACATGGCGGTCAGTTCCCCGAGGGCGCGGGCGTGCTGCCCGACAGCTGCTCGTGTACGACCCTCAGCAGACCGGCCGACGAGGTGAGCGAGAGGTCGGCGAGCGCGTCGGGGTCCAGCTCGATGCCGAACCGGTCCTCGACGGCCATCACCAGAGCGACGGTGTGCAGCGAGTCCACGCCGAGGTCCACGAGCGGTGCTTCGGAGTCGGTGACCTGCACGGCGCAGATCTCCTCGACGAGCTGGTCAAACTGCGGCTGGTTCATGGGAGTTCCTCGTGGGTGCGGTGATGTCGGTGGCTGCGGCGGTGTCGGTGACCGGGGTGGTGTCGGCGGGCCCGGCGGTGTCGGTGACCGGGGCGGTGTCGGTGGCCTGGGCGGTGTCGGCCTCGGCCATGAGCAGCCGGGCGACGGCCGCGCGGTCGGGCTTGCCGTTGGCGGTCAGCGGTACGGCGTCGAGCTGGACGACCCGGTCGGGGAGGCGGGCCGGGTCGAGGTGGCGGGCGAGGGCCGTACGGACCTCGCCCGGGCTGAGTGCCGTCTGCACGGCGAGCAGCAGTGGGGCGTCCTCGTCGGTGGGGCACGGGGCGACGGCGGCGTACACGCCGGGGACGCGCTCGGCGGCGTACTCGATCTCGGACAGGGCCATCCGCACGCCGCGCCGCTTGATCATGTCGTCGTCGCGGCCGACGAAGTACAGCAGCCCGTCGGCGTCGAGCCGCCCCTGGTCGCCGGTATGCAGTTCCAGGGAGCCGTCGGCGCGGCGCACGTACCGGCTCTGCCGATCCAGGGGGACGCCCCAGTACCCGGCCATCACGGTCTCGCCCCACACGACGATCTCGCCGACCTCGCCCGGAGGCAGGGTCCGCTGGTCCGGGCCGACGATCCGTACGTGGTCACCGGGGATGGCCCGGCCCACCGAGTCGGGGTGCTCCGCGTACAGGGCGGGGTCGAGGACCGAGACGCGCTTGCACTCGGTCATCCCGTACATGGAGGCGAAGACGGAGCCCGGGAAGGCGTCGAGCAGTTCGTCCATCACGGCGCGGCTGGGCCGGGCGCCGGTGTTGGTGAACAGCCGGACCTTCGTGGGGCGGCGCGGCTTCTTCCGGAGCAGTACGAGGATCCGCGCGAGCGAGGGTACGAGCGGGATGACGGTGACGCCGTGGCGTTCGACGGTCCGGAGCAGTCCGAGGTCGCCGCCCCGGTCGGCGAGTACCAGGGTGGAGCCGGTGAGTGCGCACAGCAGGGCCTGGTAGAGCCCGTAGTCGAAGGAGAGCGGCAGTCGGCACAGCACCACGTCGTCGGCGCGGTAGCCGAGGCGGTCGTTGACGGCGCGGACGGCGGCGAGGATCTGGCGGTGCGGGCAGACGACGCCCTTGGGGCGGCCGGTGGTGCCGGAGGTGTAGATCAGCAGGGCGACCGCGTCGTCCGCCATCTCGGCGGCGACGGAATCGGCAGGCGCCCGCCGTATCTCCCGCGCGGCCCGCTCCACTTCGACGGTTACCCTGGCGGCCGCGCCCGCGGCGGGCGGGCAGAGCGCGAGGGCGGCCGTGCAGTCCCGCACGATATGCCCTACCTGGTCGTCCGTCAGGCCGGGGTGTACGGGGACGAACACGGCCCCGATACGCAGCGCGGCCCACAACAGGGCGAGGAAGGTGCGGTCGCCCGGGCCCGCGTGGACGATCCGGTCGCCCGCGCACACCCCCTGGCGGCGCAGCCAGCCCGCCGCCTTGTCGGCCTCGGTGCCCAGTTCGGCGTAGGTCAGCGGCCCTTCGGCGTCGATGAGCGCGATGTGTCCGGGTCGCTCGGCGCGGGCCCGGGCGAGCAGGTCAGAGACGGGCATGGGCGAGGTCCTCCTTCCGGGAGACGGCGGCGCTGAGCCGGGCGCGCACCTTGGCCAGGTCGCGGGGGGCGGTGACGCAGACGACGGCGAGCTCGGGCAGTTGGCGCTTGTAGATGCCCGCGAGGGTGCGGGCGGGCGGCAGACAGACCGTCACGTCGGGCGCGATCCGGCCGAGCGTGTCCAGGCACAGGTCCCAGCGCACCGGCTTGACCACCTGCTCGACGAGGCGGCGGCGGATGTCGTCCGGCTCGCTGACGACGGCGCCGTCAGCGTTCGACAGGAGCGTCCCGGTCGGCCGCAGGAACGGTGTCCGCTCGGCCGCCGCCGCGACGGCCTGCCGCGCGGACTCCATGTACGGGGTGTGGAAGGCGCCCGCGACCGGGAGCGGCTTGACCGCGGCAGCGGACGGCGGGGCGGTGGCGAGCCGCCGCAGGTCCGCCACGGCTCCGGCCGCGACGATCTGGCCGGGGCCGTTGAACGTGGCCGTGTACAGACCCAGTTCGGCGATGCGGCCGAGAACGGCTGCCTCGTCGCCGCCGACCACGGCCGCCATCGAGGTGGGGGTCTCGGCGCAGGCGGCGGCCATCGCCCGGCCCCGCACCGCGGCGAGGCGCACGGCGTCGGCGGGGGCGAGCGCTCCGGCGTACACCGCCGCGGTCAGCTCTCCGACCGAGTGCCCGGCGGCCACCGGGGCAGGAGGGGCTTCCGGCGCACGCCCCAGCGGCGACTCGGGCTCGGCCGAGCTGAGCGCCTCGTGGGCGAGGAGTCCGGCGGCGGTCAGCAGCGGCTGGGCGTGCTCGGTACGGGTGATCTCGGCGGCCGTCGCCTTGCTGCCGAGGTGTACGAGGTCCACGTCGGCGGCCTCGGACCAGGCACGCAGCCGCTCGGCGTACACCGGATCGCGCAGCCAGCCGGCCAGCATGCCCGGAGTCTGGGAGCCCTGCCCCGGCGCAACAAATGCGTACATGCGTTCGAATCTCCTTTCGTGGGGGTGCCGTCGACCGGTGCGGGGGGGAGCTAGTTGCGGCCGGTGCTCTTGCGGAACCGGCGTACGGCCATGAAGGAGAAGGCCGCGAACCAGGCGACGGTGTTGACCACCGCCATCGCGAGGCTGGAGTGCTCGCCGCTGAAGGAGTAGCCGTCCGTCAGGCTGTAGCGGGCCAGCGTGGAGACGCCGAACATCGGCGAGTAGCGGGAGATCTCCAACATGGTGCCGGACAGCGGGATGAAGAGATTGCCGAGGAACGCGAGCGCCGTCATGGTCAGACCCGGCATGTGCATCACGGTGTCCGGCTTGAGGGCGAGCCCCAGCGTGATGCCGAGCGCGGCGAAGACGGCGGAGCCGAGCCACGCCACCAGCAGCGATGTCACCCACACCGAGGTGGTGGCCTGCACGCCGGTGAACGTGCCGAGCACGCCGACGATGACCACGGGCACCGCCGCCATCAGCACGGAGGACAGCACCTTGACGAAGAGGTAGCCCGGCGGCGCGAGCGGGCTGAGCGCCATGGTGCGCATCCAGCCGGACGCCTTCTCCATGGAGATGGTGGCCGCGGAGCTGACGGCCGCGGTGGCCGCTCCGTACACGGCGATGCCGGTCATCATCCAGGCCGCGAAGTTGCCGTGCGGGAGCGTGGCGTCGTCGGGCGCGGTGCGGAACAGCGCCAGGTACAGCACGGTCGGCAGCAGCAGCGTGAAGATCGTGGTCTGCCGGTTGAAGCGGCGGCGCAGTTCGTAGCCGATGAAGACGGGGTTGACGCCGCTGAACGGCGAGGTCCGTACCGCGCGGGCGGAGGCGGAGGAGGTGCTCATCAGGTGCCCTCCTCGACGGTACGGCTGTGGTGGGTGAGGGTCATGAAGGCCTCTTCGAGGCTGCGCGGGGTGACCTCGATCTCGGTGGCGGAGGTCTGCTCGACCAGCAGGCGCAGCAGCGCGTCGGAGTCGGTGGTGTCGAAGTGGTACCGGCCGCCGCGCAGTGCGTACGACCGCACCAGCGGGGACCGGGCGACGGCGGCGGCGGTCTGCTCGCCGGTCAGCGCCGACACGGTGCGCCCACTGAGCGCGGACCGCACATCGGACACCGATCCGTCGGCGACGACGCGACCGCGGTCGATCATCACCACCCGGTCCGCGAACCGGTCCGCCTCCTCCATGTAGTGCGTGGCGAACATGACCGTCATCCCGGCTTCAGCGTCCTCGCGGACCGTGGCCCAGAACTCCCGGCGGGCGACGACGTCCATCCCAGCGGTCGGCTCGTCGAGGACCAGCAGCTCAGGCCCGGAAAGCAGGGCGAGGGCGAACCGCAGCCGCTGCTGCTCGCCGCCGGAGCACTCCGCGACGCGGCGGCCCCGCAGCCCGTCGAGTCCGGCCCGCGCCAGCACCGCGTCCACGTCGGAGCCCGGGTGCAGCGAGCCGAGCATCCGCACGGTGGCCTCGACGGTCAGATCGGGCAGCAGCCCGCCGGTCTGGAGCACCGCCGCGACCTGCCCGGAGCGCACCGCCTGCTGCGGCTCGCGTCCGAACAGCTCCACCGAGCCCTCGTCGGGCCGGGTCAGCCCGAGCAGCATGTCGATGGTGGTGGTCTTGCCGGCGCCGTTCGGCCCGAGGAATGCCAGGATCTCGCCCCGCCGGATGCGCAGGTCGATGCCGTCGACGGCGCTGAAACGCTCTCCCCTGGCATCGGTGAACCGCTTCACGACCGAGCTGAGCTGAACGGCATCCGGGGACGTCACCTCCTCGGACACCGGGCGCGGTCGGGATTTGATCATTTTCGGGTCCTCACCATCTCCACGGGGCTGCCTGGCGAGAACCACTCTTCCCGGGCTGTCTATCGGCTGCTGCCCGACCGGCTATCCGGTGACTATCCGGGACTACGGGACTATCCGGGCGGCGGCGAACCCACAGAGTCGGTTCAGCCGCTGAGGAACTCCGGCCAGCGGGAGCGGCCCTGTTCGCGGGAGCGGAGCAGGGCCAGGGTCGGGAGGCCCTGGTCGGCGCCGGTCGCGAGGAGGGCAGGGAGTTGCGGGAGCGGGGCCACCGCGGCGATGTCGTCCAGGACAAGCGTCAGTGGTGGGTCGAGCCGACCGGAGGATGACCCTGCGGCCATGCGCCGGCCGTGCTCGACCACGTTTGACGTGAGCGCGGTGAGCAAAGGCATGGCCCCCGGGCCGGACTTGGGGTCCTCGATGGCTTCACCCACCACATAAAGGGTGCCCCCTTCGTCCACGAAGGAATCCAAGGTGAGTGCATCTGTTCGGTTCGGGGTGCAGGCCTCGCGGATGTGGATCGAGAAGAGGGCGGACAGGGCTCGGGCCGTCAGTTCCTGGGCCATGTCGCGGCGTTCGGTGTGTGCGGTGAGTTCGCTCTCCAGCTCGCCCGCTGCGCCGGACGCTGCCTTGGGGTGGGTGCGGAGGATGCGTACGGCGTCCTGGACCTGGGTGCCCTGGCACCAGCGGTGTACGTGCTTGAACTCGCGGCCGTCCACGGCGGCGGCGTGCAGGTAGCTGCGGAGCAGGGTCTCGGCGGTGTTCGCCACGGCGGCGTCGAGCTTGGCGGTCGGGCGGACCGGGGCGAGCAGGGCCTGCGCCCTGGATCTGGCCGTCTCCTTGTCCTGGCAGCCCGCGCCGGGGTTCCAGTGCATCCTGGCCGGGGTGTCGCACAGGTGCGAGGGGTCGTAGAGCAGTACGGGGCCGAGTTTCGCCCTCGCGTCCTTGGTCTCCTCCCACACGGTGGGGTCGGAGGTGACGACGAGGGCGGCGCCCTCGGCGTCCCGTACGGCCTGCACGGCGGCGGGGCGTCGGGTCTCGGCTCCGCCGAGGACGAGGGGGGTTCTTGGGCTTGGTACGGCCGGACTCGGCTCGGCCGTGGGGGCGGTTGCCCGTGGGGGCGGGCTCGTGTCCGGCTCACCCGCCGTGGGTGGGCTCGCGGCTTCGCCGTGATGCGTCTCCCACCCGCTCACCCGTTGCTCGGTGTTGGGAAGGGTGGGGTGGGAGGGGATGCCCTGCGCCGAGGACGCCGCCGCAGGCTCCGCCGCGGCGGGGCGGTCGGCGTACCCCGTGCCCGCGCCACCCTGTGCCGCGTCGCGCTCCGCGCCGCCGGGCGCGAAGCGCGGGTCGCCCTGCGCGGCAGGGCCGCCCGCCGCGTCGCGGCCCCGGCCGCCAGGGGCCCGGTCGGCCTCGGCCGCGGTCGCCGACCCCGCGTTGCCCGGCCGCCCCGCGGCCCTGCGCCTCGCGCGCTGCGCGCGCCAGCGCGTGACCGTGCCCATGACGAAGATCGTCAGCACGATCAGGATCAGCACCTGGCCGATGAACAGGCCCCAGAACAGCCCGTACCCCGAGAGCTGTTCCGCAGGTGTGGACGGCCACGCGCCCGCCACGTCGTGCGGCTCCGACACCAGGTGCCGTACCGCCACCGCCGTATGCGAGAACGTCACGCCCTGTGGCCAGGAGCCGTGCGCGAACAGGCCCGCGAGGCCCGTGGACGACCAGGCCAGGACCGTCAGGCCGACGATGAAGGCCAGGACGCCGATCAGCAGTCCGTCCGGGACGCCGCGCTCCGGAGAGTGCCTGGGCTCGTACGACTCCCTCATTCCCACCTCACGTCTCACGCCCCACGCCTCACGTCTCACGCCACCGTGGACTCGGACGAGTCGCCCAGCTGCTGCTCCATGTACGCGGCCGCGCGCTCCTCCGCCTCCTGCTCGGCGGCCAGCAGGTCGTCGGACAGGGAATGGGAGTCGTCGGACGCGGTCGAGGACTCCGTCATCGCGCGGTCCGTGTAGACCAGCGGCCGTTCGGTGTCCGTGATCAGGTGTTTGACCACCTGGACGTTGCCGTTGACGTCCCACACCGCGATACCGGGCGTGAGCGTCGGGATGATCTCCACCGCCCAGCGCGGCAGGCCCAACACCCGGCCCGTGGCCCGCGCCTCGTCCGCCTTCTGCGCGTACACCGTCCTGGTCGAGGCCATCTTCAGGATCGCGGCCGCCTCCTTGGCCGCCGATCCGTCCACGACGTCCGACAGGTGGTGGACCACCGCCACGAACGACAGACCGAGCCGCCGCCCGAACTTCAGCAGGCGCTGGAACAGCTGCGCCACGAACGGCGAGTTGATGATGTGCCAGGCCTCCTCGACCAGGAAGATGCGCTTCTTCCGGTCGGGGCGGATCCAGGTGTGCTCCAGCCAGACCCCCACGATCGCCATCAGGATCGGCATCGCGATCGAGTTGCGGTCGATGTGCGAGAGGTCGAAGACGATGAGCGGGGCGTCCAGGTCGATGCCCACCGTCGTCGGGCCGTCGAACATGCCACGCAGGTCACCGTCGACCAGACGGTCCAGGACCAGCGCGACATCCAGGCCCCAGGCCCGTACGTCGTCTATCGCGACGTTCATCGCCTCCGCGGACTCCGGTTCGGGGTGCCGGAGTTGCTCCACGATGTCGGTCAGGACCGGCTGGCGCTCGACGATGGTCTCGTTGACGTACGCGTGCGCCACCTTCAGCGCGAACCCGGAACGCTCGTCCAGGCCATGGCCCATCGCCACCTCGATGATGGTGCGCAGCAGCGCCAGCTGGCCGGTCGTGGTGATCGACGGGTCCAGGGGGTTGAGGCGGATGCCGTGGTCCAGGGCGGCGGTCGGGTCGAGCCGGATCGGCGTTATGCCCAGCTCCTGGGCGATGAGGTTCCACTCGCCGACGCCGTCCTCGCCCTGCGCGTCGAGGACGACGACCTGCCGGTCCCGGAAGCGGAGTTGGCGCAGTACGTACGTCTTCTCCAGAGCCGACTTGCCGTTGCCGGACTCGCCGAGCACCAGCCAGTGCGGGGCGGGCAGCTGCTGTCCGTACAGCTGGAAGGGGTCGTAGATATAGCCCTTGCCGCTGTAGACCTCGCGGCCGATGATCACGCCCGAGTCGCCGAGCCCCGGCGCCGCGGTCGGCAGATAGACGGCCTGCGCCTGGCCGGTGGAGGTCCGTACGGGCAGCCGGGTGGTCTCCACCTTGCCGAACAGGAAGGCGGTGAAGGCGTCGGTCAGCATGGACAGCGGGTCTCGCATCAGCGCTACGCCCTTACCTTCGGATGCCGGTGGCGAACGGGAGCGTGTTGACGAAGGCCCGGTGGTGCTCGCGGTCGCACCACTCCAGCTTCAGATACGACTTTCCGGCGGAGGCCCGGATGGTGCGCTTGTCGCGGGCCAGCGCCTCCGGGGAGCGCGCGGAGACCGTGATGTAGCCGACCAGGTTCACTCCGGCCGCGCCGCTGGCCAGGTCCTCGCCGCGCTGGTCCAGGCGGGAGTGGGCGGCCATGTCGCGTGGGTCGACGGTGCGGTTCATCTTGGCCTGACGGGAGGCCTCGGCCTCGTCGTTGGTCTTCTCGGTCAGCATCCGCTCGATGGCGACCTCGGTGGGTTCGAGGTCCATCGTGACGGCGACCGTACGGATCACATCCGGGGTGTGGACGAGCAGCGGGGCCAGGAAGTTCACGCCCACCGGCGTCATCGGCCACTCCTTCACCCAGGCGGTGGCGTGGCACCAGGGCTCGCGGGTCGAGGACTCGCGGGTCTTCGCCTGGAGGTAGGTGGGCTCCATCGCGTCCAGCTCGGCGGGCCAGGCGTTGCGCCTGGTCATGGCCTGGATGTGGTCTATGGGGTGGTCCGGGTCGTACATCGAGTGCACGAGCGAGGACAGCCGCCCCTGGCCGAGCGGCTGGCGGACCCTGATGTCCGCCTCCTGGAGGCGGGAACAGATGTCGGTGAGCTCGCGGGCGAGGACGATGGCGAGCCCGGCGTCCTTGTCCAGCTTGCGGGAGCCCCCTGGCGCCGAACCGGGGACCGACTGGGTACGGGACGCGCGGGCCAGGGCGTTGGCCTCGGCGGCCAGGTCGCGCGTGTAGTGCATACAGGCGACCAGGTAGGCGCGGTGCTGCTCGCTGCTGGTGGACACCATGGACTGGAGCTGGTCGTACGAGCCCTGCAGCCAGCTGGGCGCGCGCTCGTTGCCACGCGCCGCGACGTCCTTGGCGTGCGCGTCCGGGTCGGCGGGCAGCGTACGGGCCAGCATCTGCAGGCGGGTGACGAACCCGTCGCCGTTCGCGACATGCTTGAGCAGCGTCCCGAAGCGGTCGACCAGGGCCTCTTGGTCCTCGGAGTCGCGGAGCCCGACGCCAGGACCTTCGATCTCGATGGCGGCGGTGACGGTACGGCGGTCCGCGTGCAGGAGGACCGCGATCTCGTCGGGCCCGAAGGGCGCGGCGAGCCAGGTGATCCGCCCGATCCCCGGCGGCGGCCCGACCTCGACCTCCCTGCCGTCCAGGCGTACACCGGCCTCGGCGGCCCCGGAGCGGTAGGTGGCCGCTCTGCCGCTGCCGCGCAGACTGCGCTTGTAACTGCGGTTGATCTCAAACCACTTGTAGAAGGTGCGGCCGTTGTACGGGACGTAGACCGCGGCGAGGGCGACCAGCGGGAAGCCCATCAGCAGGACGATCCGCAGCGACAGGACGGGGACGAGCAGCCCGCACATCATGCCCAGGAAGGCGCCCGCGATGATCAGCGCGATCTCACCGGTCTCGCGGTTCTTGCCGACGATCGCGTTCGGCCGGGCGCGGCCGATGAGATATGTGCGGCGGGGTGCGACCGGATGGGACTGGTAGGACTGGTGAGACTCGTGGGAGTGAGTCTGGGTCGTCAACGCCCGTCACCTCCTGTGCGGTTGTTCGATGTGCGGCTAGGGGCAGGGGCGGCTTTACGGGAACCGTGCGGGCCGCTGGTGGGGCTCGTACGGGGTGCGGGGGCGGCGGANNNTACGGGGTGCGGGGGCGGCGGAGGGGACAGTTCCGCCGCCGTTCGGGGAGGCGGCGGGGGCGGGCGCTGGGCCGCGCTGGCTGTGCGCGGCGACTCCGCCGGTCGCGGGGTTGGCGGGGCGGGCCTGTGCCTGGCCCTGGGACCCGCCGCCTTCGCCGCCGCGGCCGCTGTGGGTCTTGATGCCCTGCGAGACCATCGACGCCGGGGAGCTGATCACGGCCGCGGCCTTGCCTTCGGCGCCCTGCATGATGCGGTTGTTGCGCCCGGCCGCGATCTCGTCGCCGAACCCGGGCACGAAGCGGTAGATCATCGCCGACGCGAAGATGGCCAGCAGGATGATCGCCAGACCGGAGACGACCGCGGAGAAGGAGTTGGGACCGTCGTCGGAGGAGAGCGCCCCGGCCAGTCCGAGCACGATCACGATGACCGGCTTGACGAGGATCACCGCGATCATGATCCCGGCCCAGCGGCGCACATGGCCCCAGAGGTTCTTGTCCACCAGGCCCGCGTAGACGACGGTGCCGAGGAGCGCGCCGACGTAGAGCAGGGCGGCCCGGAGGACGAGTTCCAGCCAGAGCACGCCTGCGGCCAGGATCGACACGAGCGACACGACGATCAGCATGATCGGGCCGCCGCCGATGTCCTCACCCTTCTCCAGGGCCTCGGAGAACCCGCCGAAGAACGCGTCGGTCTGGCCGCCGGTGGCCTTGGCGATGACCTCGCTGACGGCGTCGGTCGCCGAGACGACGGTGTAGAGGATGAGCGGGGTGAACGCGGAGGCGAGCACGGTCAGCCAGAGGAACCCGATGGCTTCGCTGATGGCGGTGGTGAGCGGCACGCCGCGGACGGCTCGCTTGGCCACGGCGAGGAGCCAGAGAAGCAGGGTGAGGATGGTGGCCGCGGCGAAGACGACGGCGTACTGCTGGAGGAAGGTCGTGTTGGTGAAGTCGACGTTGGCGGTCTCGTCTACGGCTTTGCTGAGCTTGGTGACGGTCCAGGAGGCGGCTTCGGCGCAGCCCTTGGCGAGGGAGGAGAGGGGGTCTAGGACGTCTAGGCCGCCTTCGGTGGGGGTTTTCTTGGAGCCGCCACCGCCGTCTTTTTCGCAGTACTCCTTGGCGGGGCCGACGATGAGGTCGCAGTTGTCCTTCGGCGGGTCGGGAGCCGCGTACGCCCGGGTGGCGAGCAGCACGCCAGCCGACTGGGCTGCGGCAACGGTTGCGGTCAGGGAGAGTGCACGACGGCAGCTTTTACCGGGCATAGGTGAACCCTCCGTACTGCTCAACGGCCTGGGCCATCTCATCGGCCGGAGAGACCTGGTTGTCGCCGTTGACCGGAGCGGGGCCCTCTTCCTGGGAGAAGCTCTCGACCTTCCAGTCGTCCTCAGCCCACCGGAGTTTGAGCGTCAGTGTGAACCAGTCGCTGGTGACCGGGTTGGTCGAGCCCTCCCCAGCGGTGCCGAACACGCCGGTGCACCACACCTCCACCGTCGCGGTGCTGTCCGAATAGGCCGTGGCCTTGGTGCCGACCGGGGCAGTTCGTGAGATGTACGTCTGCCCCTTGGCTGCGTTGCCGTTCTTGTCCAGACCGAGCTTGTCGAGGAACTCCCTGGAGTACGCCTTGTCGAACTTGGCCTCCAGCTCGGGCCGCTTGTCGGCGAAGAACACCTGGCCGACGATGCCTGAGCGGCGGTCTGGCTTAAGGATGTCGGCCGAGACGAGCGCCACCGCATAGTTCGCCGCAGCCGACTGCGCCCCCTCCCGATCACGCCCGTACCCCGTAGGGATGCCGCCCTGCTTCCCCGTGACGGGGTTCTGGCCGGACGCAGCCGTCGGGGCCGCGCCCGGCTTGCCCCCGTTGCCGTCACCGGAGCCGCCGTCGCCACCCCCGCCGTCCCCACGGTTCGCGAACGCGATCGCGGCGATGAGGAGGACCACCACGCCGACCACCGTGACGAGGCTGCGCGAGGAGCGCGCGGGGCGGCGCGCGCCGCCGTAGACGTCTCTGCCCTCGGGGAGGCGGGTACGGGTCTGCCCGGTGCCGCCGTAGCCGTCATCGGGGTGCGCGAACCCGTCGCCGTGGCCGCTACGACCACCCCGGTCGCCGTCCTCCGGTCGGCCTCGCTCGTCGCCGAGACTCATGCCGCGTACGCCCCCTCAACCTTTTGCTTGAACCGCGTAGTAAGACGGTAGCCCTGCTGGTTCCCGCGCGGACGCGGTGTGGTGACTCGACATCAGGGTGACGCAACCTCAGCCGGTGGCACGACAGGCGGACAGGGACACGGGGAAGCAGGGACGACGGGAGGGGCGCCGGCCCGCGTGGAGGCGGGCCCGGCGGGGCTGGCGGTGCGCTAGACAGCCATCCCGTACACGATGGTGAAGAGCGTGCCGAGTGAGCCGATGATGAAGACACCGGTCAGTCCGGCGATGATCAGGCCCTTGCCCTGCTCCGCGCTGAAGGTGTCGCGCAGTGCTGTGGCGCCGATGCGTTGCTTGGCCGCGCCCCAGATTGCGATACCGAGACAGAGCAGGATGGCGATCGCCATCACTACCTCGATCATCACCTTCGCTTCGGTGCCCAGGCTCCCGAAGGGCCCCCAGTCAGGGGCAATCCCACCGATGATGGTGGTGATGTCGCCCTCTTCGGCTGCCATAAGCATGTGTAACTCACCGCCCCTATTGGGTAGTTATGCACCCTCTGCTGGTGCGCAGAGGTCAGGCCTATTCTCGCTGAGAATTCCTCGCGGTATGTCGACTTGGGGTCATCCGTCGAGTTGTGCGTCGAGTCGTTCGTCGGCGGAGCGCGTACGGATCTCTGTCAGCCGCCCGGCGGGAGGGTGCCGGGCGGTATCCGAAGACCTGTACGGTCACTCTGTGTATCACGAGGGGTGACGCCGGGCAATGAACGGACCGTAACCATCACGCTGTGTGGTGTGGAGTGCGGGGTTCCGGGGCGCGCTGATTGGCTGGTTCCTTTCGGCGGGATGTGGCCGTGCCCCTTGCCGCTGCCGCCCCTGCCTCGCCAGAGGCTACGAGATCGGTGACGCGGCGAGTCGGCTGGGCTGTCAGTGCCGGTCGCTAGGTTGCGGGCATGGGAAATTCGGGTGGGGTACTGGTGACCAGGGGGACGGCGGCTGCGGAGTTGCGCGGCCTGATGGGGGCGGCTGGCTTTGTCGGCGTCGACGGCATGGACGGGCTCGCGGAGGGGTGGCAGGTGTGGGAGTTCGCCGATGTCAGGCAGCGCGGCCTGGCGACGCTCGTAGAGAAGTCTGGGACGCCGGCGGTCATGGTGTCCTACCTGGACAGTGACGTGGGGTTTGTCGAGGCCGTCATGCCGGGCGGCAGCGGTAGCTGGTCGGGTCTCCTCAACCGCGAGGTGGCCGAGGGCTATGAGATACCGCTGGAGGAGTTTCCCGTGGAGCCCGCCGTGACGGGTGCTCTGGCGTGGTCGGCCGCGGCCGGGCTGGCGCCGGACGAGGCACTCATCCGCCGGGCGCTCACCGGGTCCGCCGTGTTCGCGGAAGAACTCGCCGGGCTCCTTTTCGCGGCCCTGGGCATACCGGGGAGTCGAGCGTCCGTCGGCTGAGCCGAAGCGACTCAGGGAAGTCGGCGCCCCATCTTCGCCGACCGCCGGTTGTGTTCCTTGGTGTCCCACCACTCTTCCAACAGGCTGCGGACCAGGTGCACGAGCTGCCCGAGCCGATCCGGGTCAGGGGCGGGTGAGGTGAACACGTCCACGAAGGACTTGTCCTCCCAGGGCAGGGTGACCACCCAACGCTCCTCGCCCCGGTGGCCTCGGCGGGCCACGCTGAGCGAGTACGTCAGGGTCAGGCTGCGGTCCGCGTGATGATCGACCGACAGGCCGGAGACGGTGAAGGCGACCTGCCCGTCACCCGTGGTGTAGGAGCGGCTCAGCGCACGCTCGGCCGGAGTCTGTGACTGCACCCGCCCCACTCTCTCTCACCTCGCCCCCTCTCACCTCGCACTGGCCGCACTGTCAGTGGTGGCCAGTAGCGTCGTGAGGCATGAGCGATCAGCGATGTGAGGTATCCGCGGGTGAAGTCGTGGTCCGGCGCGCGGGGTTGGCGGACGCGGAGGGGTTTGTCGCCTCCAGCAGTGCGTTGTTCGCCGAGGACGCGGGGACGCGGGACCCGACCGTCGACGTGGGGTGGCCGCGCGAGTACGGGCCGCAGCGTTTCGCGGCGGGGCTGGATGATCCGGATCGGCTGCTGCTCGTGGCCGATCGTGACGGTGAGGTGGTCGGGCATCTCGCGGGCGCGGTGGCGGACGGGTCCGCGATGCGGCCGGTGAAGGTCGCGACACTGGTGGGGATGTATGTGCGGCCCGCGTACCGCCGGGATCAGATAGGCGGGCGGCTGGTCGACGAGTTCCTGCGCTGGGCGGAGAGCGTCGGGGCCGGGTTGGCGGAGGTGACGGCGTACGCGAGCAACGGCCAGGCCATCCAGTTCTACGAGCGCAACGGCTTCGGGCCGCAGGCGGTGACCTTGCGGACGCCTCTGGGCGCGAGAATTTCGCCATGAGCAACAGCAGATACGACGACGACTCAGACCGCGTGTTCATTCGCAGCAAGTGGGGCACCAGCCGCTACGTCTACAACCCCCGCAACCCCGTCGGACTCACCCTCATCATCAGCTCGCTGCTGTTCGCCGTCGGCGGCATGTACCTGGTCCACCACCCCGATCTCCTCAAGGCCTCCGATCGCTGGAGCGAGAGCGAACTGCGGGAGGCCGTGAGCGCGGCGACGGACGAACTGGCGAGTGAGGCGCTGTTCGGGCCCGGGGGTGTTGCCAGTAACTACGGCGAGATCCTTCGGGCCCGCATAGCGGAGCAGGGCGACCACTCCGAGGACGGGCTGACCGTCACGCTCGCCTCGGAGCGTCCGGAGTCCGCGCTGTTCGACGGGGGTGCGGAGTGGGCCTACTACACCGTCAGGGCGGACGGTACGGACGCTGCCTTCTGCCTCAGCGTCGACGCGATGAAGCGCAAGCGGGAGATGGGCTACGAGTTCGTGACCATCGACGTCGACTACGGCGCGTGCCCCGCCTCCTGAAACCGGCACACGAGTGGGGACGTGTGAAGGTGTGTGGTGGTTGGTGTTAGCAGAGTTGCGGGGGAGACGGCACATGAGCCGAGTGATTTATGGGGAGCAGTCGTGGAATCCGTTCGCGCAGAAGGTGGAGTTGACCGAGGACTGGCTGCGCGTAGGACTGCGGATGACGGCCTTCGGCGAGCTCAACCTCGGGGCCATGGCTGAGGCGTACCTGCGGGGGTGCTGGCTCGGTGGTGGGGGAGCCGAGCGGGCGTTGGGGGAGTTGGCGGACGGGCCGGGGGTGGTGCCGGTCACGCGGGTCACGGGCACCACCAGGCCCGTGAAGGTGCGGCGGGCCGCCGAGTTCGCGCGGGAGCTCGGGGAGTTGNGACCTACACCCTCCACCTCCCTCACGACCCCCGCGCCCCCGGAATCGCCCGCACCACCCTCCGAGCCGTACTCGACTCGCACAGCCTCTCCCATCTCGCCGACACCGCAGAGCTGTTGGCCAGCGAGCTCGTCACCAACGCTCATCTGCACTCCGGCGGAGGGCCGTACGCCCTCCGTCTGCGGCAGATGGCGCGGCGCAGGGTGCGGGTCGGGGCGTGGGACACCAACCCCGATATCCCGCCGCCCTTCCAAGGCGTGGCGCAAACCCCCGACGAGCGCGCCGAATCCGGGCGCGGGCTCTTCCTCGTGCAACTGTGCGCCGACAACTGGGGGGCGTACAGCCTCGCGGGCGACGAGTTCGGGTGGCGGTGGCCCGGGAAGCTGCTGTGGGTCGAGTGCGGCAGCGGCGGGGGGACTGTCCACAGCCTGTGGGCGGACGGGCCGGGGTGACGCCACGCCGGGGTGACCCCCACCCCGAGGGTGTACCCAGCAACACCCCGCACTCGGGGCGTACGCCCAATGTGCGCGGCCGTCGCCGTCCGTAACTTCGTAGGCATGGCGCAGGGAGCGCCAGCGAAGCCAAGACGAAGACGGAGAGGCCGACATGTTTCGTCGTACGGGAACGAGCCGCAAGGGGACCGCCGGACCCGGCCGGAACGCCGCCGAGGCCCTGCGTCTGGTGAGCGTCAGCAAGACCTACGGGTCGTCGGACGAGAACGCCGTCACCGCGCTCGACCGGGTCAGCCTGGGGCTGCGGGCGGGCACCTTCACCGCCGTCATGGGGCCCTCCGGGTCCGGCAAGTCCACCCTCCTCCAGTGCGCGGCCGGGCTCGACCGGCCCGACGGCGGGATGGTCGTGGTGGATGGAGAGGAGATGACCGGGGGGAGTGAGGCCGCGCTCACGAAGTTTCGGCGGCGGCGGATCGGGTTCGTGTTCCAGCAGTACAACCTGCTGCCGACCCTCACCGTCGAGCAGAACACCACCCTCCCGCTGAAGCTCGCCCGGCGGCGGATCGACAAGGAGCGGGCGCGCGAGATCCTCACCCAGGTGGGCCTCGGCGACCGGCTGAACCACCGGCCCGACGAGCTCTCCGGCGGACAGCGCCAGCGCGTCGCCATCGCACGAGCCCTCGTCACCGAGCCCAGCGTGATCTTCGCGGACGAGCCGACCGGCGCGCTGGACACCCGCAGCGCGCGGGATGTGCTCCGGCTGCTCCAGGAGGCCGTACGTACGCACGGCAGGACCGTCGTCATGGTCACCCACGACCCGGTCGCCGCCTCGTACGCCGACTCCGTCGTCTTCCTCGCGGACGGTCGCCTCGCCGGTGAGCTGCACGCGCCGACCGTGGACGCGGTCGCCGAGCGGATGGCCCACCTCGGGGACGACACCGCAGCCGCTCCCGCCGCCGCGCCCGGCACGCCCGCCGCGCCCGCCGCCCCGCACTCCTTCGACACCATGCCCCTGGGGGTCTGAGCCATGTTCTCGCTCGCCATGCGATCCATCCGGCAGCGCCCCGGGCGCTTCGTCGCGACGCTGCTGTCCGCCTTCCTGGGCGCGGCGATCATCATGACCTTCAACTCGATGCACGACACGGCGGCCGGGTCCGGCGTCGACTCCGTCAGCTCCGACACGCTGACCACATCGGCCGCGGTCGTCGGCGGCTACGGCTCGCTGCTCGTGTTCTTCGCCGTCGCCTCGACGCTGACCGTCAACGTTCGGCAGCGGTACGACGAGATCACGCTGCTGCGGAACACCGGAGCCACTCCGGCGCAGATCAAGCGCATGGTCGTCGGGGAGGCCGCGGTGGTCGGCCTGGTGGCCTCACTGCTCGCTGTCGGGCCCGCGATGCTCGGCGGGCGGGCGCTGCTGTCCGTCTTCCAGGACAGCGGGCAGGTCGCGTCCGGTGTGGAGTACGCCTTCGGGCCGATCGCCCTGATGTCCGGCATCTACATCACGCTGCTGGCGTCGGTCGGCGCCGCGTTCCTCGCGGTGCGGCGGGCCACGAAGGCCGCGGCGGGGGAGCGTGCCCCCCGAACCCGGCTGCGCGGCTTCTTCGCGTACGCCGCACTCGTCGCCGGAGCGGCGGCGGTCAGCGCCACCTTCGCGATCGACGCGACGGAGCCCGCGCTGATGGCGGCACCCGCGTACGGCGCGATCCTGCTCTCGGTCGGCTTCGCGCTGCTGTCGCCGCGGTTGCTGCGCGGGGTGCTGGGGGCGCTGGAGCGGCCGCTCGAGGCGGTTGCCGGGGCCAGTGGGTATCTGACCGTGCACAACATGCGGCAGCGGGCCGCGCAGCTGTCCGGCGTGCTGATGCCACTGGTGCTGTTCACCGGGATGGCCACCGCGACGCTGTACATGCAGGCCATCGAGAACGACGCGATCAAGGCGTCCGGTGTCGCCAAGTCGGTGGACGACAAGAACCTGGAGACGCTGAACCTGGTCGTGGTCGGAATCATCGTGGTCTTCGCCTGCGTGATGCTGATCAACAGCCTGTACGCGGCGACGTCCTACCGGGGCAAGGAGTTCGGGCAGCAGCGGCTGGCCGGGGCGACACCCGCCCAGGTGCTCGGGATGGTGGGAGTCGAGGGGCTCGTGCTGACCGTGACCGGCGTGTTCTTCGGGACGCTGTCCGGGCTGGCCGGAATCGTGGCCTTCAGCTCGGTGCGGGTGGACGAGGCGCTGCCTTCGGGGCAGGGCCTCGGGATCTGGCTGGCAGTCGTGTCGGTGGCCGCCGCGGCGACGATGGCGACCAGCCTGGGGACGGCACGGCGGACGGTGCGGACGCCGGCGGTGGAGGCGGTGGCGCTGGCCGCGTGACCCCCACGACTGTCCTCGATCGCCGGACGGGCTGGAAATATCCAGCCCGTCCGGCGATTTCCTGCTGGTCCGGGCCTGGTTGCCTAAACTGGGTGCGGCGGACTCCCGGTGCCTAAGGGGTGGTTGACGGTGCGTAAGGCTTGGCTGGTGGCCGGGGCCTGCGTCGCGGGCATGCTCAGCTTCGTCCTGCTGCTCGTCGTCGGGACCGTCATCGTCGCCGGGAACCTCGTCAACGGCGCCGGGAAGGGCGCCGTCGGGCTCGCCAAGGGCGCCGTGCCCGCCGAGTACCAGCCGGTGGTGCAGAAGTGGGGGAACCTCTGCCCGGCGATCAACCCGGCACTGCTGGCCGCGCAGTTGTACCAGGAGAGCGGGTGGAACCCGAAGGCGCAGAGCCCGGCGCAGGCGCAGGGCATCGCCCAGTTCATCCCCGGGACCTGGGCGACGCACGGCGTCGACGGGGACGGAGACGGGGTCAAGGACGTGTGGAACCCCGCCGACGCCATTCCCTCGGCCGCCTCGTACGACTGCAAGCTGGCCGAATACGTGAAGGACGCGCCCGGCGATCCGACGCACA
Organism: Streptomyces sp. E11-3; assembly: GCF_046540415.1. Taxonomy (NCBI): domain Bacteria; kingdom Bacillati; phylum Actinomycetota; class Actinomycetes; order Kitasatosporales; family Streptomycetaceae; genus Streptomyces; species Streptomyces sp. E11-3. Next base: position 39,982 of record NZ_JAZGRL010000003.1, read on the forward strand.
ACATGCTCGCGGCGTACAACGCGGGGGCGTACGCGGTCATCAAGTACAAGGGCGTGCCGCCGTACAGCGAGACGCGCAACTATGTGAAGAACATCCGGGAGCTGGAGAAGAGCTTCGCCCGGCCGGTCGGGCGGGTCGAACCGTCCCGGCAGGCGGCCGGGGCGATCTCCTTCGCGCAGGAGCAGCTCGGCACGGAGTACCTGTGGGGCGGGAACGGCACCCCCGAGCACGACGGCCGGTTCGACTGCTCCGGGCTGACGAAGGCGGCGTACGAAACCGTGGGCGTCGAACTGCCGCGTGTCGCCAATGACCAGTACAACGCCGGGCCGCACCCCAAGCGGGACGAACTACTCCCCGGTGATCTCGTGTTCTTCTCGGATGACCTCACCAATTCCCGGGCCATTCGGCATGTCGGGATCTATGTGGGTGGGGGGTACATGATCGACGCTCCCCGGCCGGGTGCGGTGATTCGGTTCGCGCCGGTCGACACACCCGACTACTTCGGCGCCACGCGCGTAACGGAATCCGGCGCGAAGGCGCTGCCCAAGGGCGAGGTGGCTTGAACCCTCCGTTATGCCTTGCCCCTGAGCTGCGGCGATGTGTCTCTCTTCGATAACGTCGCGGTGATCTTTCGGTGGAGAGTGGAACGTAGACAGGGGGAAGGGACGTTCCCTTGGAGGATGGGGATGTTTCCTTGACGGAGCATCACACGGAGCGTCACACGGCATCACCCCGGCAACGAGGACAAGGGGCCACGGCACCATGGCTGTACTGGAGACCTCCGGGTCCAACCCCGACGTCGAGCTGCTGCACGACATCAACGGCCTGAGCGACAGCACTCCGCGCTGGCTCGATCAGGCGCTGGGATTCGTCGGTGAGTACGGGCTGTTGGCCGCGATGGTGCTGCTCGTGCTGTGGTGCTGGGTCAGCGTACGGCGCTCGGCCGACCCCGAGGGATCCGTCGCCGCGGCCATCTGGGCGCCGCTCGCCGCGGTGGGTGCGGTACTGGTGAACATGCCGATCCGCGGCTTCGTGGAACGGCCGCGGCCGTCCGCCGACCAGGAGGGCGTCACCGTACTGGTCGACGGGGCGTCGTCCGGCTACTCGTTCGTGAGCGACCACGCGACGCTGGCCATGGCGCTGGGCGTCGGCCTGTTCGTCGCCCACCGGAAGTTCGGCCTGGTGGCGATCGGGCTTGCGCTGGTGGAGGGCTTCCTGCGGGTGTTCATCGGCGCGCACTACCCGACCGATGTCGTGGGCGGATTCGCCCTTGGTACGGCGGTGACGCTGCTGCTCGCTCCGCTGGCGATGGCCGTACTCACGCGGCTGACCCGGGTGGTCTCGCGGTCGCGACGGCTGGCGTGGCTGGTGCGGGCGCGGCGGGTCGCGGGCGCGGTGGAGCTGCCTGAGCCCCGGTCCGCGGCGGCGGGGGCGTCGGGGCCGGACGAGAAGGACCTCGCGGCCTAGCAGACCTCGCGGCCCTGACGGGACCTCGCGGCCCTGGCAGGCCTCGCCGCCTGCGGAACGCTGGGTTCAGCGCAGGGCGGGGGCCAGGTGCAGGAGTATCGCGGCCAGGGCGCAGAGGGCCGAAGCGCCGAACGTCAGCCTGACCGCCGTACGGCCCGCTCGGCGTGTGTGGCGGGGGTTCACTCCTCCAGGGCAGCGCGCTTGGGCGCCGTGGGCCAGTCGGGGCGGGCTGGATTGGGCCGTATGGGGGATGGCGGGGGGCTGGACGGGTGAGGCGTGAGGGATGAGGGTTAGGGGCATGGGTTAGGGGCGTGGGGTTACAGCGCCTGTGGGAAGTCGAAGAGGCGGGTCGGNTGGGCAACCGTCGTCGCCTACCTGTTGTGGGCAATCGTTCCGCAGGGCGAGGGGGCACCTCCCGCTCGAGCGAAGTCGAGAGCGGGGGAGGGTGGGCACAACCCCTCGCCACGGGGCACCGTGCGTACAAGCCCGAGGGCGCACCCTCACAGACACGGGGCGCCCCGCGGCGGGGCTCAGGTGCGGAGGAGGCGGGCGATGGCCTTGGTTGCTTCTTCTACCTTCGCGTCGATCTCGTCGCCGCCCTTCACCGACGCGTCCGCCACACAGTGGCGCAGGTGCTCCTCAAGGAGTTGCAGCGCGAAGGACTGCAGGGCCTTCGTGCTGGCCGAGACCTGGGTGAGTATGTCGATGCAGTAGACGTCCTCGTCGACCATCCGCTGCAGGCCACGGACCTGGCCCTCGATACGCCGCAGGCGCTTGAGGTGCTCGTCCTTCTGGTGGTGGTAGCCGTGCACACCACGGTCGTGCGGGGTCTCCGTGGAGGGCGCTGTGGTCGCCGCGCCGGCCTCGGTGGTCGTCATCGCGTCCTCCTGGTGTGGACTGTCGTGAATTTCATAGCTTGAATACCCCCGGTGGGTATAGCTTAGCGGATTTCCCGGGGTTGGGTCGGGGGTCGATCCAGGGGCCGTGCTCTTCACTGTGCCTGATGGGCGACACTGGAGGACGGCCGGTTAGCCGTGGCCGGATGATGCGCCTAGCATCAGCCTGACCGAATCCAGAGCACCCCGAGGACCCCACGTGCGCTTTCGTCTGACCCCCAGGGAGACGAGCTTCTATGACATGTTCGCCGCATCCGCGGACAACATCGTCACGGGCTCCAAGCTCCTGATGGAACTGCTTGGGGCGGACCCCTCCGCCCGGGCCGAGATCGCAGAGCGGATGCGGGCAGCGGAACACGCCGGTGACGATGCGACTCACGCGATCTTCCACCAGCTGAACTCCTCTTTCATCACACCGTTCGACCGTGAGGACATCTATTCCCTCGCGTCGTCCCTCGACGACATCATGGACTTTATGGAGGAGGCCGTCGACCTGGTCGTCCTCTACAACGTCGAAGAGCTCCCCAAGGGTGTCGAACAGCAGGTGGAGGTGCTGGCCAGGGCGGCCGAACTGACCGCCGAGGCCATGCCGCATCTGCGGACCATGGACAACCTCACCGAGTACTGGATCGAGATCAACCGGCTTGAGAACCAGGCTGACCAGGTGCACCGCAAGCTGCTCGCTCATCTCTTCAACGGCAAGTACGACGCCATCGAGGTGCTGAAGCTCAAGCAGATCGTGGATGTGCTGGAAGAGGCGGCCGACGCGTTTGAGCACGTCGCCAACACGGTGGAGACCATCGCGGTCAAGGAGTCCTGAACCTCGTGGACACCTTTGCCCTTGTCGTGACCATTGGTGTCGCGCTCGGATTCACGTACACCAACGGCTTCCACGACTCCGCGAACGCCATCGCGACCTCTGTCTCCACCCGGGCCCTGACCCCGCGCGCGGCGCTGGCCATGGCCGCCGTGATGAACCTCGCCGGTGCCTTCCTCGGCAGCGGGATCGCCAAGACGGTGAGTGAGGGGCTGATCCAGACGCCCGAGGGCCGTAAGGGGATGTGGATCCTCTTCGCGGCGCTCGTCGGGGCGATCGTCTGGAACATGGTGACCTGGTATTTCGGGCTGCCTTCGTCGTCCTCGCACGCGCTGTTCGGCGGCATGGTCGGCGCCGCGCTCGCCGGGGGGATCGATGTCATCTGGTCCGGGGTGCTTCAGAAGATCGTCATCCCGATGTTCTTGTCGCCCCTGGTGGGATTGCTTGTCGGCTATCTGGTGATGGTCGCGATTATGTGGATCTTTCGGGGGGCCAATCCGCACAAGGCCAAGCGGGGTTTTCGGATTGCCCAGACCGTGTCGGCGGCCGGGATGGCGCTTGGTCATGGTCTCCAGGACGCCCAGAAGACCATGGGCATTGTGGTGATGGCTCTGGTCATCGCCGATATCGAGAACCCGAGCGACCCGATTCCGGTCTGGGTCAAGTTCGCCTGCGCGATCATGCTCTCGCTCGGTACCTACGCGGGTGGCTGGCGGATCATGCGGACGCTCGGGCGGAAGATCATCGAACTGGACCCGCCGCAGGGTTTCGCGGCCGAGACCACCGGCGCGGGCATCATGTTCACCACTGCGTTCATGTTCCACGCTCCGATCTCCACCACCCATGTGATCACCTCGGCGATCATGGGTGTGGGGTCGACCAAGGGCTCGCGCGCGGTGCGCTGGGGTGTCGCCAAGAACATCGTCATGGGCTGGTTCATCACCATGCCTGCGGCTGCGTTCGTTGCCGCCCTCAGCTTCTGGGCCGTGAACCTCGCCTTCCTGTAGGTGCCGAGTTCGTACAGTGAAATGGGTCCGCCCCCTCTCGATCGAGAGGGGGCGGACCCTTTCGCCTTCACGGTGGCACCGCCATGCAGCACCGTGAGGCAGTCCGTGGCGATTCCGGTTTAGCCGAAGCGGCCCGAGATGTAGTCCTCGGTCGCCTGGACCGACGGGTTGGAGAAGATCCGCTCCGTCTCGTCGATCTCGATGAGCTTGCCGGGCTGGCCGATCGCCGCCAGGTTGAAGAACGCGGTGCGGTCCGAGACACGGGCCGCCTGCTGCATGTTGTGCGTCACGATGACGATCGTGAAGCGCTCCTTGAGCTCGCCGATCAGGTCCTCGATCGCGAGGGTCGAGATCGGGTCGAGGGCCGAGCAGGGCTCGTCCATGAGGAGGACCTGGGGCTCGACCGCGATCGCGCGGGCGATGCACAGACGCTGCTGCTGGCCACCGGAGAGCCCGGAGCCGGGCTTGTTCAGGCGGTCCTTGACCTCGTTCCAGAGGTTGGCGCCCTTGAGGGACTTCTCGACGATGTCGCTCAGTTCGCTCTTCTTGTACGAGCCGTTCAGGCGCAGGCCCGCCGCCACGTTGTCGAAGATCGACATCGTGGGGAACGGGTTCGGGCGCTGGAACACCATGCCGACGGTGCGGCGTACGTTCACCGGGTCGACCCCGGAGCCGTACAGGTCCTCGCCGTCGAGCAGGACCTTGCCCTCGACGCGGCCCGAGGGGGTGACCTCGTGCATGCGGTTGAGGGTGCGCAGGAAGGTGGACTTGCCGCAGCCGGAGGGGCCGATGAAGGCGGTCACGGAGCGGGGCTCCACGGTCATCGAGATGTCCTCGATCGCCTTGTGGGAGCCGTAGTAGGCGGTGAGGCCGCTGACGTCGATTCGCTTGGCCATGTGGATCACTGCTTCTTTCTGAGTGCCGCGGTCAGCGGCCGGTCTTCGGGGCCTTCCAGCGGGCTATGCCGCGGGCCACCAGGTTGAGGATCATGACGAAGCCGATGAGGGTCAGTGCCGCTGCCCAGGCACGGTCGTACGAGGCCGAGTTGCCGGCCGCGTACTGCTGGTAGATGTACAGGGGCAGCGAGGACTGGGCGCCCTCGAACGGGTTCGTGTTGATGAAGTTCGTACCCCACACGACGAGCAGTACCGGCGCGGTCTCACCCGTGATGCGGGCGACCGCGAGCATGACGCCGGTCGTGATGCCGCCGATGGAGGTCGGCAGGACCACCTTGAGGATGGTCCGCCACTTCGGCACACCGAGGGCGAGCGATGCCTCGCGCAGCTCGTTCGGGACGAGCTTGAGCATCTCCTCGGTGGAGCGGACGACCACCGGCATCATCAGGATCGACAGCGCCATGGCGCCGGCCCAGCCGGAGAAGTCGAAGCCCAGGATCAGGATCCAGAAGGTGAGGACGAACAGACCCGCGACGATCGACGGGATACCCGTCATCACGTCGACGAAGAAGGTGACCACCTTGGCGAGCTTCCCGCGTCCGTACTCGACGAGGTAGATCGCGGTCAGCAGCCCGATCGGCACGGCGATCAGCGAGGCCAGTGCGACCTGCTGCAGGGTGCCGAGGAGGGCGTGGTAGATACCGCCGCCGACCTCACGGTCACCGAGGACACCCATGGAGTGGGTGAGGAAGTAGCCGTCGAAGACCTTGGAGCCGCGTGCGACGGTCTCCCAGAGCAGGGACGCCAGCGGGATGATGGCCAGCAGGAAGGCGACCCACACCAGTGAGGTGACCAGTCGGTCCTTGGCCTGGCGCTTGCCCTCGACGCCGGCCGCGATGAAGTACGAGGCGACCACGAAGATCAGGGCGGCGATCATGCCCCACTGCAGGCGGCTGTGCAGATCGGCCGCCATGCCGAGGGCGACGGCGGTCGCGGCGGAGCCGAGGGCGACCACGAGCGGCGTCCAGCGGGGGAGGCGGGCCGCGCGGAGCGTGCTGGGGGCGATCTTGATGTCGGTGCTCATGCGTTGGCCCCCGAGTACTCCTTGCGGCGGGCGATGACCAGGCGGGCCGCGCCGTTGACCAGCAGGGTGATGACGAAGAGCACCAGGCCGGAGGCGATCAGGGCGTCCCGGCCGAACTCGTCCGCCTCGTTGAACTTGCTGGCGATGTTCTGGGCGAAGGTGCCGCCGCCCGGGTCGAGCAGCGAGGTGTTGATCAGGAAGCTCGGGGAGAGCACGGTGGCGACGGCGATCGTCTCGCCGAGCGCGCGGCCCAGGCCCAGCATCGAGGCGGAGATGACGCCCGAGCGGCCGAAGGGCAGCACCGACATGCGGATGACCTCCCAGCGCGTCGCGCCGAGCGCGAGTGCGGCCTCCTCGTGCATCTTCGGGGACTGCAGGAAGACCTCGCGGCTCACGTTGGTGATGATCGGGAGGATCATGATCGCGAGCAGGATGCCGACGGTCATGAGGGAGCGTGGGGCGCCGCCCGCGTACTCGAAGATGCCGGTCCAGCCGAAGTAGTCGTCCAGCCAGCTGTAGAAGCCGACCAGGTGGGGAGCGACGACGAGGGCGCCCCAGAGGCCGTAGACGATGGAGGGCACCGCGGCCAGCAGGTCGATCACGTAGGCGATCGGCCCGGCGAGCTTGCGCGGTGCGTAGTGGGAGATGAACAGCGCGATGGCGACGGCGATCGGAACGGCGATCACCAGGGCGATGACCGAGCTCACGATGGTGCCGAAGACCAGCACCGGGATGCCGAACTTGGGCGGCGTCGCGGCGGTGTCCCACTCGAAGGTGGTGAAGAAGTTGCCCGAGTTGTCGGACAGCGCGAGCACCGTGCGGTAGGTCAGGAAGGCCGCGATGGCGGCCATGACCGTGAGCAGCGCGATGCCGGAGCCTCGGGAGAGTCCCAGGAAGACTCGGTCACCGGGGCGGGTGGCGCTGTTGTTCTTGCGACGGTGCTCGGCCGTGGGCCGGGGAGCGTCGGTGGGTTCCGTGGGGGGAGGTGCTGCTTTGGTCGTGGATATATCCATGGGGTTCTCCGGTCTGCGGAGGTCTCCGGTGGGAGAGCTCCTGGCGCTGGCGGTGCACCGGATGGTGCGGCCGGCCCGGGTGTGGGCCGGCCGCACTCAGGGTCAGCTCAGGTTCGCGACAGACTCGCGGACCTTGGTGATGATCTCGGTCGGGATCGGGGCGTAGTCGTTGTCCTTGAGGACCTTCTGGCCGTCCTCGCTGGCGAGGTAGGTCAGGAAGGACTTGGTGGCACCGAGGGTCTCGGCCTTGTTGCCCTTCTCGCAGGCGATCTCGTACGTGACCAGGACGATCGGGTAGGCGCCGTCGGCCTTGGTCGCGTAGTCCAGCTCCATGGCGAGGTCGCTGCCCTTGCCGACGATCTTGCCGGCGCCGATGGCGGCGGAGGCGTTGTCGACGGTGGCCTCGACGGGCTCAGCGGCGCCGGTGTCCAGCTTCACCGTGGGGATGTCGTCGGAGGTGGCGTACGACAGCTCGAAGTACGTGATCGCGCCCTCGGTCTGCTTGACCTGGCCGGCCAGACCGGAGGAGCCCTGAGCGGACTGGCCGCCCTTGCCCGCCCAGGCCTTCGCGGGCTCGTAGGGCCAGGCCTTCGGGGCGGCGGTGTTCAGGTACTCGGTGAAGTTGTCCGTGGTGCCGGAGTCGTCCGAGCGGTGGAAGGACTGGACCTTGGTGCTCGGGAGCTTGGCGTCCGGGTTCAGCTTCTTGATCGCCGGGTCGTCCCAGGTCTTGATCTTGTCGTTGAAGATGTTGGCCAGGGTCTCGGCGTCCAGGACGAGGTCGTCCACACCCGGCAGGTTGTAGCCGACCGCGACCGGGCCGCCGACCATCGGCAGGTTGATGGCCTGGCTGTCCTTGCAGACCTTCTTCGAGGCCGTGATCTCCTCGGCGTCGAGCGCCGAGTCGGAGCCCGCGAAGGCCGTCTGGCCCTGGAGGAAGGCGGTGATGCCGGCGCCGGAGCCCGTCGGGTTGTAGTCGATCCGGGCGTCCTTGCAGGAGGCCACGTACTGCTTGACCCAGGCGTCGATCGCGTTCTTCTGGGCGGAGGACCCGGAGGCCTTGATGTCGCCCTTGGCGTCGTCGCACTTGATGTTGGAGTTCGCCGCGGTCTTCGTGCCGCCTTCGCCGCCGCCGCTCGTGTCGTCCGAGCCGCACGCCGTGAGGGCCAGGGCGCTGGAGACGGCGAGAGCACCGAGGGTGAGGGCCCGCCGGTTCATGCGCTGAAGCTTCACTTTCGGGTGTTCCTTCCAGGAGCCGCCGTCGGTGGCGGCGTGCGTAGAGGTTCGACCGTGTGGCCGTTGTCTATCTCGGGGTGCTGTGCGGGTCGCTTTGGCCGCGACACGCACCGCGTAAGTCCGAAATTAGGCAGGAGAGGTGAAGTGGCCGACGGTCGAGAGTGAACGGAAGGTGAACCTACGCAGTCGGTGTGGTTAGGTCACGAGAAGATTACGTTCCGTCGGGGCGTGCGGGCATACGGAAGCGGGGGGGGGGGGGGGGCGCCGCCCCCCCCCCCCCCCCCCCGGGGGGGATGGGCGCGCC
>NZ_JAZGRL010000003.1:48754-69132 GCF_046540415.1 Streptomyces sp. E11-3
CGGGGGGGGGGGGGGGCGCCCCCCCCCCCCCCCCCCCCCCGCTACCGGGTGGGTGTACGCCTCAGTACTTGCCGCTCTTAGCGGGCCAGCGTCTTGCGGGCCGAGGTGACCTGGCAGGCGTAGACGCCCTTGTCGTTGTTGGTGTACGAGGTGTTCAGACTGACCTTCCGGTTGCCGCTGGGGGCGACCGTCGCCCGCTGGTTCCTGGTGGCGATCGTCTTGGTGGCGAGCGTGGAGCTGGGGGAGGTGCCCACCTTGAAGGCCACGGAGAACGTGTAGTCGAAGGTCTGCTCGGTTGACGTGTTCTGGATGTCCACCTCGTAGGTGATACGGACGACGGACCCCGAGCGCGTGGCGTTGCAGTTCTGGCCGACGACCTCGCCCCGCGCGTCCGGGTTGTACGTGGGCGGGACCGAGCGGGTGGGCGTCGGCGCGCCGGCTCCGCCGCTGGTCACGCCGGAGTTGCCCCCGGTGCCGCCTCCCGTGACGCCGGTGCTGTCCCCGGAGCTGCCCCCGGAGCCGCCTCCGATGACGCCGTCCGGGTTGGGCTTGAGGCTGGGCAGGCTGGACGGGCTGAACGAGGGCGTCTTCCCCATGTCCCCGAGCCCGCCGAAGGCCTTGTCCTCGGCCTTGTCGGTGCAGCCGGACAGGGTGACGGCGGCGGTCAGGGCGAGCGCGGCGGTGCCGATGGCGCGGTGGCGTCGCCTGCGCCCGTTTCGGATACGGCTGGTTCGCATGTCATCCCCCGATGTACTGGATTCCAGACAGTTCAGTTGAACCGTTGAAGAGCACAGGCGAGGCTACCCGACCTCCACCCCTGTGCTTCTTGCCTCCCGGCCACGCTTACACCGTTGGTACGTTGAGGCACCGCAACCTTCTCTGTTCAATCTCGGGGGACCCATGAGCCAGCCCTGGCAGCCACAGCCACCTCAGCCCAGTCCGTACGGCCAGCAGCCACCGGGCCCGCCGCAGCAGCCGGGGTACGGCTACCCCGGTCCGCCACAGCAGCCCGGCTACGGATATCCCGGCCCGCCGATGCAGCCGCAGCAGCCCATGCAGCCCGGTTACGCCTACCCGCCCCAGGGCTTCCAGCCGGGTTTCCCGCCGCCCGCCGCGGGCAATCCGGCCAAGGCCTTCTTCCTCGGCCTGCTGGTCTCGGTCGTCGGCTCGCTGGTCTTCGCGGGCATCCTGGTCGTCAGCTACGAGGACCTGTCAAAGGTGGGCCTCAAGCTCAGCTACGTGGCCTTCGCCCTCGCCGTCGGCGCGCTCGTCGGCGTGGTGGCCGGTAAGTCGGGCGGCAGGGGCGGCTCCACGATGGTGGTCGCCGCCCTGCTGGCCGCGCTCGGCACCTTCTTCGGGTACACCAACGGCCAGGTGTTCATCCTGCTCGACGCGGCCGGGGCCGATCTTGTGGAGCACCTGCTGGAGGACGAGCCCTTCTTCCCGGCCGAGGCCTGGTGGGAGGTGCTCTCGGGCGGTATCGCCCTGCTCGGCGTGGCCGCGGCCGCGGGTGCCGCCTGCGGTACGGCCCACCTGGCGAGCAAGCGCCAGGGCTGAGAGTCCGTCTCTGAGGGCCCGTCTCTGAGGGCCCGCGCGGCGTCACGACGGCACACACACGAAGGCGGGGCCTCGGGTTTCCACCCGAGGCCCCGCCTCGTATATCCACGTGCCTACCGCACGACGGTCTCCTGACTACTACTGCACGACCGTGATGCGGTCCGCCTTCGGCGGGGCGATCGGGGCCGACTGAGAGGAGTTGTCCGTCAGGTACGTCTCGAAGGCCGCCAGGTCGTCGCCGCCGACCAGCGGGTTCGTGCCCTCGCCGAGCGCGGTGAAGCCGTCGCCGCCGCCCGCGAGGAATGAGTTCATCGCGACGCGGTAGGTGGCGGACTCGTCGAGCGGCTCGCCGTTCAGGCGGATGGAGTCCGTGACGATCCGGTCCGCGCCCGTCTTCGTCAGGTCCAGCGTGTAGGTGAAGCCGTCGGAGACCTGGAGGATCTTCGGGGACTCCACGTTCCGGCCGCTGACCTGCTGCTGCAGGGCGGTGACCAGCTGGGCGCCGGTCAGGTCGACCAGGTTCACCGTGTTGCTGAAGGGCTGGACGGTGTACGCCTCGCCGTAGGTGACCACACCGTCACCCTCGCCGCCGTTCGCCGTGAAGCCCAGGTCGGAGCGGATACCGCCCGGGTTCATCAGGGCCAGGTCGGTGCCTTCGTCCAGGGTCTTGGCGTGCGTGATCTGGGCGTCCGCGATCAGGTCGCCGAGCGGGGACTCGGGGGTGTCCGCGCCGCGGCCCAGTATGTCTGCCGAGATGTGGCCGACGGGGCGGTTCGCGATCGGCTCGGCCAGCTTGTTCCAGCGCTTGATCAGCGAGGTCATGTCGCGGGCCTCGCGCTGGTCGCGGTGCACGACGTGGTTCGCGGACGTGACACTGGTGCGGACGATGTCCTTGGTCCTGCGGTCGTACGTCAGCGTGGTGTCCGTGTAGAGACGGCCGAACGACGCCGCGGACGTGACCGTGCGCGGGTTGCCCGCGGGGTCCGGGATGGTGCACGCGTACGCCTGGTGGGTGTGGCCGGTGACCACGGCGTCCACCTGGGGCGAGATGTTCTTGGCGATGTCCGTGATCGGGCCGGAGATGCCGTCACCGGGGCCGGGGCTGTCGCAGTTGTAGTTGTACGCCGAGCTCGCGGGGTAGCCGCCCTCGTGGATGAGCGCGACGACGGACTTCACGCCCTTGCGCTCCAGCACCTTGGTGTACTTGTTGATCGTCTCGACCTCGTCGTGGAACTTCAGGCCCTTGATGCCCTCCGCCGACACGATGTCCGGGGTGCCCTCCAGGGTCACGCCGATGAAGCCGATCTTGACGCCGCGGTGCTTCCAGATGCTGTACGGCTTGAGGACCGGCTTGCCGGTCTTCTCATCCGTCACGTTCGCCGCGAGGTAGGGGAAGTCGGCTCCGTCGAAGGTCTTGCCCTTCTCGAAGCAGCCGTCCACCGGGTGGCAGCCGCCGTTCTGGAGCCGCTCCAACTCGGCGCGGCCCTCGTCGAACTCGTGGTTGCCGACGCCGGCCACGTCCAGGCCGAGCTTGTTCATCGCCTCGATGGTCGGCTCGTCGTGGAAGAGCCCCGAGATCAGCGGGCTGGCGCCTATCAGGTCACCGGCCGCGGCCGTGACGCTGTACCGCTCGCCCTTGCGGGCATCCCGCAGCGACGTCGCCAGGTACTCGACACCACCGGCGTCGATCTGCTCCTCGGTGCCGTCCTCGTGCTGGTGGGTCACCCGGCCCGAAGACCCGCTGGGCGGCTCCAGGTTGCCGTGGAAGTCGTTGAAGGACAGCAGTTGTACGTCGACCGTACGGCCGTGCTTCTTCCCGCCCCCCTTACGGTCGCCCTCGGCGTTGTCGGCTCCGGCGGGCACCGCCGCCGTCATGACTCCGGTGGCCGCGGCGAGCGCCACGGTGACCGCGATCAACCGGCCGCCGACCCGGCGCCGTTGTGGTGTCGCTGACATCAGTTCCCCTCAGTGGACAGCGAGACGACTGTCTTATTGTGTGGCGCAGCCTATGGTCAACGCGCGTAGCGCAACAGGGGGTAACGGGTTACGAGGAGGTTGCTTGTGGAGCTCCGCACCTTCGGCGGGCCCTGGGCTTTACGCTCAAGGACATGACAGACGCAGCCCCCGCCGTGCCCCAGCGGTCCATCCAGACCCTCGAAGCGCTCAGCCCCGAACAGGCCGAGGCCGTACTCGCCCTGATCGCGGAGGCCGCCCGTAGCGACGGGCAGCAGGCCGTGTCCGAGCAGGGCCGGTTGCAGTTGCGCGGCGGGCCGCGCGAGGGAGTGCGGCATCTGTTGTTGTACGTCGGGGACGAGTTGCTGGGATACGCCCAACTGGAGGACACCGACCCGGTGGAGGCGCCCGCCGGCGAGCTGGTGGTGCACCCCGCGCGGCGCGGGCACGGGCACGGCCGGGCGCTCGGCACCGCCCTGCTGGCCGCGTCCGGCAAGCGGCTGCGGGTCTGGGCGCACGGCGGCCACTCGTCGGCGCGGCACCTGGCGCAGGTGCTCGGGCTCTCGCTCTTCCGCGAACTGCGCCAGATGCGGCGGCCGCTGGGCCCCGACGCGCAGCCGCTGGCCGAGCCGGTGTTCCCGCCGGGAGTCACCGTCCGCACCTTCGTCCCTGGCCAGGACGACGCGGCCTGGCTGGCCGCCAACGCCGAGGCGTTCGCGCACCATCCTGAACAGGGCTCCCTGACCCAGCGCGACCTGGACGACCGCAAGGCCGAGCCGTGGTTCGACCCGGCCGGGTTCTTCCTCGCCGTACGCGAGTCGGACGGCGAGCTGCTCGGCTTCCACTGGACGAAGGTGCACGAGGCGGAGCGGCTCGGCGAGGTGTACGTCGTCGGGGTGCGCCCGGACGCCCAGGGCGGCGGCCTCGGCAAGGCGCTCACCGCGATCGGCCTGCGCCACCTCGTGAGCCGGGGTCTGCCCACCGCGATGCTGTACGTCGACGCGGACAACAAGGCGGCCGTCTCGGTCTACGAACGGCTTGGCTTCGTCACCCATGAGACGGACCTGATGTACCGCACCGAGACCTGAGAGCCGTGCGCTGGGCTCCCGTACGCCGTTCGCTGGGCTCCCGTACGTCATGTCGTCGTAACCAGTGATTCAGACAGGCTTGCGACGCTCACGGAATGCAGCCCGACGTGCCTGAGCCCTCGCGGTCAGCGGAGGCCCGCCCTCGACCGACGCTCGTCGGCGCGCCCGCACCGGGGCGGAGGCGGAACAATGGGTACATGAGCCAGCCCTCCGCCGAAGCCCGCGCCCAGGCCCCCGCCCAGGCCGCCGCCCCGACTCCGGTCCAGCACGCCCAGCCGTCCGTCGGCTCCATAGCCGCGCACCGCCCGCACACCGTGGCGGCCGCGGTGTCCGACCTGGAGCCCGACCTCGACTCGGACCTCGACGTGTACGAGGAAGAGAGCGGCGGCGACGGGATGGAGCTGCCGCAGGGCCGCTTCCTGGACCGGGAGCGCAGCTGGCTGGGGTTCAACGAGCGGGTACTCGAGCTGGCCGAGGACCCGACCACCCCGCTGCTCGAACGTGCGAACTTCCTGGCGATCTTCGCGAGCAACCTGGACGAGTTCTTCATGGTCCGGGTCGCGGGTCTGAAGCGGCGGATCGCGACCGGTGTCGCCACCCGTTCGGCCTCAGGGCTCCAGCCGCGTGAGGTCCTGGACCTGATCTGGACCCGCACCCGTGAGCTCATGGCCCGGCACGCGGCCTGCTTCCAGGAGGACGTGGCGCCCGCGCTCGCCGACGAGGGCATCGAGATCGTGCGCTGGCCCGACCTCAGCGAGAAGGAGCAGGCCCGCCTCTTCACCCTGTTCCGGCAGCGGATCTTCCCCGTACTGACCCCGCTGGCCGTGGACCCGGCGCACCCCTTCCCGTACATCTCGGGTCTGTCCCTGAACCTGGCCGTCGTCGTACGCAACCCGGTCACCGGACACAAGCACTTCGCCCGCGTGAAGGTGCCGCCGCTGCTGAACCGTTTCCTGGAGGCGGCCCCCGGGCGCTATGTCCCCATCGAGGACGTGATCGCGGCCCCGGCCCACCTGGAGGAGCTGTTCCCCGGCATGGAGGTGCTCGCCCACCACATGTTCCGGGTGACCAGGAACGAGGACCTGGAGGTCGAGGAGGACGACGCCGAGAACCTGCTCCAGGCCCTGGAGAAGGAGCTCATGCGGCGCCGCTTCGGTCCGCCGGTGCGGCTGGAGGTCGAGGAGTCCATCGACCGGTACGTCCTGGACCTGCTGATCCGCGAGCTGAAGATCTCCGAGGCCGAGGTGTACCCGCTGCCGGGTCCGCTCGACCTGACGGGTCTGTTCGGCGTTTCCAGCCTGGACCGGCCCGAGCTGAAGTTCCCGAAGTTCGTCGCGGGCACCCATCGCGACCTCGCCGAGGTCGAGTCGGCGTCCGCGCCCGACATCTTCGCCGCCCTGCGCGAGCGCGACGTCCTGCTGCACCACCCGTACGACTCCTTCTCCACCTCCGTACAGGCGTTTCTGGAGCAGGCCGCGGCCGACCCGGACGTGCTGGCCATCAAGCAGACGCTCTACCGGACGAGCGGTGACTCGCCGATCGTGGACGCGCTGATAGATGCCGCGGAGTCCGGCAAGCAGGTGCTGGTCCTGGTCGAGATCAAGGCGCGTTTTGACGAGCAGGCCAACATCAAGTGGGCGCGGAAGCTGGAGGAGGCGGGCTGCCATGTGGTCTACGGGCTCGTCGGCCTGAAGACCCACTGCAAGCTGTCGCTCGTCGTGCGCCAGGAGGGCGAGACGCTGCGGCGCTACTCGCACGTGGGGACCGGCAACTACCACCCCAAGACCGCGCGGCTCTATGAGGACCTGGGGCTGCTCACCGCGGACCAGCAGGTCGGCGCCGACCTGTCCGACCTCTTCAACCGGCTCTCCGGCTATTCGCGCCGCGAGACCTACCGCCGCCTCCTGGTCGCCCCCAAGTCCCTGCGGGACGGCCTGATCGCGCGGATCATGAAGGAGATCGAGCACCATCGGGCCGGTCGGCCCGCTTACGTGCGTATCAAGGTCAACTCGATGGTCGACGAGGCCGTCATCGACGCGCTGTACCGCGCGTCCCAGGCAGGGGTACCGGTCGGCATCTGGGTGCGGGGGATCTGCGCGGTACGGCCCGGAGTCGTCGGGCTCTCGGAGAACATCCAGGTCAGGTCGGTCCTGGGCCGCTTCCTCGAACACTCCCGAGTGTTCGCCTTCGGCAACGGCGGGGAGCCCGAGGTGTGGCTCGGCAGCGCCGACATGATGCACCGCAACCTGGACCGTCGGATCGAAGCGCTGGTACGGGTCCAGGACCCGGCGCACCGCGCCGCCCTCAGCAGGCTCCTGGAGACCGGGATGTCGGACACCACGGCCTCCTGGCACCTCGGCCCCGACGGCGACTGGACCCGGCACGCGACCGACTCGGACGGCCAACCCCTGCGGAACGTACAGGAGATGCTCATTGACGCCCGGAGGCGCCGGCGTGGCTCAGCGAAACCCTGACCGTACTGCCCCCGTCGCGGGCGAGGTGCTCGCCCGCTACCTGCGGGAGCAGGCCACGGAATTCCTGCGTGCGCTGCGGCAGCACCGCGAGGGCGGCGCGGAGGACTCCGCCGGGCCGGCCCGCGCACTGCGCCGCTCGGCCCGCCGCATCAGCGGCACCCTGCACACCTTCCGGCCCCTCCTCGACGCCGAGTGGTCCGACCAGCTCCGTACGGAACTGGCCTGGCTGTCGGGGACGTTGGCCCGCGAACACGGGTACGCGGCGCGGCTCGACCGGCTGCTGGGGGCGCTGCACCGGCTGTCGGGGGCGGCGGCGTTCCCGGTGCAGGCCGCCGAGGCCCGACGCACTGCCGCGCCGAAGGGGCAGCTCACCGTGGGGGCCGCCAAGGCGGGCGCCCTCCTGGAGCGCCAGCTCACCCTCGCCAGGACCCGCGCCCACTCCGCTGCCCTCCAAGCCCTGGGCAGCTCTCGCTTCCACGCCGTCGCGGACGGGGTCGCCGTCCTGGCCAGCGAGGTCCCGCTGCGCAAGGAGGCGGCCGCCCACCAGCTCACCCCGTTCGCCGCGGACGTCGAGGCCCGGCTGAACGAAGCCGTGACCGCGCTGCCGCTGGTCCGCGCCGGGCACCCGTACAACGCCGAGGCCCTCACCCACGGCCTGGCCCCCGACGAGGCCCCCGAGTCCCAGGACGCCCCCTGGCACCAGGTCCGCCTGCTGCTGCGCCTGCACCGGTACGCCCAGGAAGCCATCCGCACCCCGGAGGCCCAGCTCGGCACCGTACGCCTGCTCAGTGCGGGTGAGGCCCTGGACCGGCACCGGGACGCCGCCGAGGCCGCGGCCGCCGCCGCGTCGGCCGCCCGTACCCCGCGCATCGCGCCGACGACGGCCTACGCGCTCGGTGTGCTGCACGCCGACCAGCGGCATGAGGTGGAGGCCGCGCGGTATGCCTTCCAGCGGGTGTGGCGGGGGGCGGGGACGGGCACGGCGGTGGGTGCGCCATGAGCGACGGCGAGGAGATTCTTGCCGGGGGATGCGTTCTGTGGCGTCGCTCGGCCGACGGCGACGGCATCGAACTGGCTCTTGTCTTCCGCCCGAAGTACGGCGACTGGTCTCACCCGAAGGGCAAGCTCAAACGCGGCGAGGACGCCCGGGACGGAGCGGTCCGCGAGGTGCTGGAAGAGACCGGTATGGGCTGTGACCTGGGCCCCGAGCTGCCGACTGTCCACTACGAGGTGGAGGGCCGCCCCAAGGAGGTCCGCTACTGGGCGGCCGAGGCCACCGGCGGTCGCTTCGTGCCGAACAGTGAGGTATCCCGGCTGCTCTGGCTCCCACCGGGCGCGGCGCGCGACCGGCTCACCCAGCTCAGGGACAAAGAACTGGTTGACGTGATGGTCCGGCTAACCTGCCAGAACTGACGGTTCATCACGAAAAGGGTGGTCCCATGCCTTCTCGACTCAACCCGTACATCAGTTTCGACGGCGAAGCCCGGCAGGCGATGGAGTTCTACCAGCGGGTCTTCGGCGGCACCCTGTCGGTGCACACCTACGCCGACTTCGGCGCGGAGGAGGCCGGGGCGGCCGCGGACAAGATCATGCACAGCATGCTGGAGACCGACAACGGCTTCACGCTCATGGTCTCCGACGTTCCGCCGGGGATGGAGCACAAGCCAGGGAACAACATCTCCGTGAGCCTGAGCGGGGATGACGCCGACGAACTGCGCGGCTACTGGGACAAGCTGTCCGCCGACGCCACGGTCTCGGTTCCGCTGGAGAAGCAGATGTGGGGCGACGTCTTCGGCATGTGCACGGACCAGTTCGGGATCACGTGGATGGTGAACATCAGCGGGTGAGGTGGAGGCGCCGCCCGCTGAACCCCGCGCGGGCGGCGGTCGCGTGTTCCGTCGGCGCACGCAAGACGTTCCGTCTCGTTAGGGCGTCCCTGGTGGCGGAGTCGCCGCCCCCGGCAGCCGTACCACCGCTGCCGTGCCGCCGCCGTCCGCCGCCCGCAGGGTCACCTGGCCGCCGCACTGCTGGACCGTACGGGCCACGATCGACAGGCCGAGGCCCGAGCCGGGCAGTGAGCGGGCCGTCGGCGAGCGCCAGAAGCGGTCGAAGACGTGCGGGAGTTCGTCCGGGGGGATGCCGGGACCGTGGTCGCGGACCGTCAGTTCGCCCTGGTGGAGGGTGACCTCGATGGTCGAGTTCCGTGGGCTGAACTTCACCGCGTTGTCGAGGAGGTTGACCAGGGCGCGTTCCAGCGCGGGGGGCTCGGCCCGTACGTACCAGGGGGAGAGGTCCGCGGTGAGGGTGAGCTCGGGGCCCGCGCGGAGGCGGGCGCGCTCCAGGGCCGCTTCGGTGATCTCGTGGAGGGCGATCACCTGGATCTTGCCGGTGGGCGTCGCGTCCGGGCGGGAGAGTTCCTGCAGGTCGCCGATGAGGGCTGCCAGTTCGGTCATCTGGGCCTTGACCGACGCGAGGAGGGCCTTGCGGTCGTCCGGGGGGATGGCGCGGCCCGTCTCCTCGCTGCGGACGAGGAGTTCGATGTTCGTACGCAGTGAGGTGAGCGGCGTGCGGAGCTCGTGGCCCGCGTCCGCGATCAGCTGCTGCTGGAGGTCGCGGGACGAGGCCAGCGCGGAGGTCATCGCGTTGAACGAGCGGGACAGGCGGGCGATCTCGTCGTCGTCATCCCCCTCCAGGGGGATGCGTACGGTCAGGTCCTGGGTGCGGGCGATGTGTTCCACGGCGCCGGTGAGATCGTTGACCGGGCGCAGGCCGGTGCGGGCGATCCACAGGCCTGCGGCTCCGGCGCCGACGACTCCGACTCCGGCGACGGTGAGGAGGAGCAGGGCGAGTTGGTTCAGGGCGCCGTCGATCTCCGACAGGGGGCGGGCGATCGACACGGTGAGGCCGGTCGGGCCGTCCTGGCGAGTGTAGACGCGGACCTTCTGGCCGTCGGTGGTGTGGCCGTCGTGCAGGGTGTCCGGGATGAGCTGCTGGGCGACGTCCAGGTCGGATTCCTGCACCTGGAGGGCCTTTGAGCCGATCCCGACGCAGCGGCTGCCGTCCGGTTGGACGACCTGGACGTACGCGGTGCTGGGGGCGGCGGTTCCGGGTGCCGTACGGCTCTCGTCCTGGCAGTCGGTCACTGTCGCCGTGAGGTAGGTGCGGGTGGCGTTCATGCCCTGGAGGGACGTGTCGAGCTCGTTTCGCAGCTGCTGCCGGGTGAGCAGCCAGCTTGCCGCGGCGACGGCGGCTACGGCTACGGCGACGGCGGTGGCGACGAGGAGGGCCAGGCGGGTGCGCAGGGGGAGCGCGCGGAAGCGACGGATCACGCGGTGCCGCCGGGGTTGTTCGTGTTGCTTGTGTTGCTTGTACGTAGGGCGTACCCCACGCCGCGCACCGTGTGGACCAGGCGGGGTTCGCCGCCTGCCTCCGTCTTGCGGCGCAGGTACATGACGTAGACGTCCAGGGAGTTGGAGCTCGGCTCGAAGTCGAAGCCCCAGACGGACTTCAGGATCTGCTCTCGGGTCAGCACCTGGCGCGGGTGCGCCAGGAACATCTCCAGGAGCGTGAACTCGGTACGGGTCAGCTCGACCGGGCGGGTGCCGCGCACCACCTCGCGGGTCGCCAGGTTCATGCGGAGGTCGGCGAAGGTGAGGACGTCGTCGTCGATCTGGTCGGCGCTGACGGTTGCCGCGTACGAGCTGCGGCGGAGGAGTGCGCGGATGCGGGCGAACAGTTCGTCCAGCTCGAACGGCTTGACCAGGTAGTCGTCGGCGCCCGCGTCCAGGCCGGTGACCCGGTCGCCCACGGTGTCGCGCGCGGTGAGCATCAGGATCGGGGTCGTGGAACCGGTGGCGCGGAGCCTGCGGGCGGCGGTGAGGCCGTCCATCCTGGGCATCTGGATGTCCAGTACGACCAGGTCGGGGGCGTACGCCGTGGCCTTGTCGAGCGCTTCGAGGCCGTCGGCCGCGGTCTCTGTGGAGTACCCCTCGAAGGCGAGGCTGCGCTGCAGCGCCTCGCGGACTGCGGGCTCGTCGTCGACGATCAGGATGCGCTGCGGGTCGGCTTCGGCGGGGGTCATCGGTGTCGGGTCCTCGGTGGTGTGCGCGGGTGGGCGGGCCGTTCTTCAGCCTCGCACGGGTGGGTGCGCTCTGTTTCGTTGTGGGGCGGGGCCGCGTCGGGGGGCGACTGCGGGTGCGTTAGTTCATCTCGCCCGCACGGAGCTTGGCGAGGTCGTCCTNTCCGGGGCAGGGGCGGCGCACGAGGGGCGCACAGAGGACGAGGGGCGCGCGGGGGCGTACGGCGGCGCGGTTGTTGTGGCGGATGCGGCGGGTCTGACCGATGCGGTGGTTTCGGTGAGTGCTCCGGCCCGTTGGTACTACCGCGGTACGGCGCCGATGCGGCGGCTGCACTGGGTGGTCACCCGCCCGCTGGGCCGGGCCGTCGGCCGCCATGTGCTGGGCACCCGCATCCAGCGCGCCCAGTGGGACCCCGTACCGCTGTCGCCGGTCGCGTCGGTGCCGCTGATCGCCCCGACGCCGCTGCTGATCGTGCACGGCGACCTCGACCCGTACTTTCCCCTGGACCATCCGCGGATGCTGGCGTCGGCGGCGGACGGTTCCGCCGAGCTGTGGCTCGAGTCGGGGATGGGGCACGCCGAGCATGCGGCGGACGACGCGCTGCTCGCGCGGATCGGCGGCTGGGCGACGGCTCAGGACTGAGCGCCTTCGCACAGGCCGCATCATGGAGGCGGTACGAAACGAAAGGAGCCGCTGCGATGGCAACCGGCACTATCCGCTACTGGGCCGCCGCCAAGTCGGCCGCCGGGGTCGCACAGGAGCCGTACGACGCGGTGAACCTGGCCGACGCGCTGGCCGCCGCGCGGCTGCGACACCCCGGAGAACTGGTGCGCGTCCTGCTGCGATGCTCGTTCCTCGTCGACGGCGACCCCGTCGGCACCCGCGCGCATGAGACCGTACCGCTGGCCGAGGGCGGCACGGTCGAGGTGCTCCCGCCGTTCGCAGGAGGGTGACCGCGAGATGAGCAACCAGCCGTACGACCCGTACGACGATCCGTATCAGCAGCAGCATCAGGCGTACCCGCAGCAGCCCGAGTCGCAGTGGCCCACCGGGCAGCAGCCGCCCGACGAAGCGCCGCAGCACACCCAGACCTGGCAGGCGCAGACCTGGGAGACCCAGACGCAGCCGCCGGTGGCCGCGGCGGACACGGCGTACCTGCCGCAGCAGAGCGCACCGCCGGTCCTGCCCGAGCACGGCTACGCGCCGTTCTCGCAGCCCCTCCCGCCCGAGGTGCCGGTCCAAGGCCAGGCGTACGTGTCGCAGGCGTCCGGTGCCCCGGCGCATCCGCACACGGACCCCGCGGACGAGGCAGCGCCCGGTTACGGGCCCGCCACGGTCACCGGCAACCCCCGGATCACCGACGCCCAGCGGGCCCGCGCCGAGGGCCGGTCGCCGATCATCGCGCCGGGGATGCAGCCGGCCGGCCTCACCGCCGTACTGGGCCTGCTGCTCGCGGGCGGTGCGGCGGTCGGGTCGTACGGCCTGCTGGTGCCGCTGGTGCTGCTGCAGGCCGTCACGGCGGCGGGCTGGTTCCGGCTGAACGGCATGTGGCCCGCGCGGCAGGGCATCGCGCTCGCCTTCCTGGGCGGCATCGCGGCGGACGCGGTGCTGCTCGGCGTCGGGCGGGAGCACGCGCCCGCCGCGATCCTCGGCACCCTCGGCGTGTGGGTGCTGCTCACGCTCGTCCTGCAGCTGCGCAGCCACGCGGGCGCCGACGAGCGGATGTACGGCCTGATGGCGACCGTCGTCTCGGCGGCGCTGGCCATCCTGGCGGCCGGGCACCTCGGGGCGGAGCCCGCCGCGGTGTCGGTGGGCACGGTGGCGGTCGCCGCGGCCGTACTGGCCCGTGCGCTGCCGCTGCCCGGTGTGGTCTCCGTCGCGGTGGCGCTGCTGGCCGCGGCCGGTGCCGGGATCGCCGTCGGGCAGCTGACCGACATCGGCGCCCAGGGCGCGCTGCTCGGCCTCGGCGCCGGGGTGTGCGCGCTGGTCGGGCTGCGGGTGGCCAGCTACGACTACCCGTCCCGCTTCGTCCACATGACGGCGGGCGTCGCGCTGCCGCTCGCGCTGGCCGCGCCCGCGGTCTACCTGCTGGGCAGGGTCGTCGCGTGACCGCCTGATCGTCACAGCTGGTCGACAGTCCCCCGCGACGCCAGGTCGCGGGGGACGTGTCGTTTAGGGTCGCGAACAACGACTGCTGAGGTGGGGGAACACCGAATCATGCGCGCACTGCGAATCATCCTGATCATTACCGTCGTCCTGGCGGGGATCTTCGTGGCCGCCGACCGCCTGCTGGTCGGGGTCGCCGAGGACAAGGCGGCGGAGAAGCTGCGCACCAGC
The DNA here is from genome assembly GCF_046540415.1 of Streptomyces sp. E11-3. NCBI lineage: Bacteria > Bacillati > Actinomycetota > Actinomycetes > Kitasatosporales > Streptomycetaceae > Streptomyces > Streptomyces sp. E11-3. Next base: position 62,243 of record NZ_JAZGRL010000003.1, read on the forward strand.
GAGGGCCTGGCCCAGACGCCGGACGTCTCGATCAAGGGGTTCCCGTTCCTGACCCAGGTCGTCGGCGGTGAGTTCGACGAGGTGCAGATCGGGATCGACGGCCTTGAGGCGTCGACCGAGGGCGAGAAGATGCGGATCGAGAAGCTGAACGCCACGATGCACGGCGTCGCCTTCTCGGACAACTACAGCTCCGCCACCGCGAACCGGGCCTCCGGCACGGCCCTGATCTCGTACGCCGAGCTGCTGAAGGCCGCCCAGGTCGAGCCGGTCGAGCTGGCTCCGGGTGTGAACGCCAAGGTGGTCGGGCTCGCCGACGGGGGCGACGGCAGGATCGAGGTCCGGGTGGAGATCAAGGGCAGCGTCCTCGGTGTGCCGGTGAACAGGACGGTCACGGTGCGCAGCCAGGTGGCGATCGAGGACGGCCTGGTGAAGGTGAACGCGGACAAGGGCGAGCTGGACGGCGAGCTGGGCAAGCTCAAGGCGCTCGGGCTCGGCATCGTCGAGGCGCGGATCCGTGAGATCACGGACTTCCAGCAGAAGCTCGACGGGCTGCCGTCGGGGATCGAACTCGACAAGGTGGAGGCCGCGTCGGACGGCGTCCGGATCTCGGTGACGGGCTCGCAGGTGAAGCTGGCCGGTTAGGGCCTGTTGAGGACCCCGTTCCGGACCCGGAACGCGCTCTGTCCGAAATTTGAGACGGCCGCGTCCGCCCAGTAGATGTACGGGACTCCCGGGGCGTCCGGAGGCCTTGCGCGAGCAGACTCGAAGCGTATGCGGTCCCAAAATGCGGACGATCGTGTCTCACCATCCGACACGCCGGTGACACGGCCCGGCCGCGTCCCTACGATCGTCCCCATGAAGCAGCGACAGGCGGACCTCACGAAGCGGCGGGCAGTAGACCTGTGCCGCGTCGCCGCCATGCTCTGTCGCGCTGTCTGAGCGGGAGTTTTCCCTCCCGTTTTCCCAGGGCCCTTCGACCTCAGTCAGGGCCGCCCCTGTGCCTTGCGCCGCCGATGCCGCATACCCGCAAACGCCCGCAGAGGCACACCCTCTTCGCGTACCGCCCCGCCGCAACTGCCCCGGAGGAGAGACAAAAGTATGAGCCGCAGTGACGTTCTGGTAGACGCCGACTGGGTCGAGGCCAACCTCGACAACCCGAAGGTCGTCATCGTCGAGGTCGACGAGGACACCTCCGCGTACGACAAGAACCACATCAGGAACGCCGTCAAGATCGACTGGAAGCAGGACCTGCAGGACCCGGTCCGCCGCGACTTCGTCGACCAGGCCGGTTTCGAGGCCCTGCTCTCGCAGCGCGGCATCGCGAACGACGACACCGTGATCCTCTACGGCGGCAACAACAACTGGTTCGCCAGCTACGCCTACTGGTACTTCAAGCTGTACGGCCACGACTCGGTGAAGCTCCTCGACGGCGGCCGCAAGAAGTGGGAGCTCGACTCCCGCGACCTGGTCAGCGAGGTGCCGAAGCGCGCCGCGACGGAGTACAAGGCCAAGGCCCAGAACACCGCGATCCGCGCCTTCCGCGACGACGTGCTCGCCGCGATCGGCACCCAGAACATCGTCGACGTCCGCTCGCCCGACGAGTTCAGCGGCAAGCTGCTCGCCCCGGCCCACCTGCCGCAGGAGCAGTCGCAGCGCCCCGGTCACGTGCCGAGCGCGCGCAGCATCCCGTGGTCCAAGAACGCCAACGACGACGGCACCTTCAAGTCGGACGACGAGCTCACCAAGCTCTACGCCGACGAGCAGGTCGACCTGGCCAAGGACACCATCGCCTACTGCCGCATCGGTGAGCGCTCGGCGCTCACCTGGTTCGTGCTGCACGAGCTGCTCGGCGTCGAGAACGTCAAGAACTACGACGGCTCGTGGACCGAGTACGGCTCCCTGGTCGGCGTGCCGATCGAGCTCGGCGCCAACAACTGACCCCGACCTTCGTCGAATTGGAGAACTGACATGTGTGGAGCGAAGGCCGGCGGCCCGGACGCCGCGACGATCAAGCCCGGTGAGACCACCATCCAGGGCCAGGTGACCAAGGACGGCGAGCCGGTGACCGGCTACGTCCGGCTCCTGGACTCGACCGGCGAGTTCACCGCCGAGGTGCCCACCTCGGCGACCGGACAGTTCCGCTTCTACGCGGCCGAGGGCACCTGGACCGTGCGTGCGCTGGTGCCGGGCGGCACCGCGGACCGTACGGTCGTCGCCCAGGACGGCGGTCTGGCGGACGTCGCCATCGCCGTCTAGCGCGATCGCCGTCTAGTACGGCACATCCATACGGCCGGAGGGCCGCACCCCTGGGGGTTGGACGCTTACCAGGACATGGGTGCGGTCCTCCGGCTTTTCGTGTGCCGAACCGGGACTACGCTGGACTTATGTACGCGCGACGGGTGCATACGTACTTCGTCATGATGGGCAGCTGCCTGGCGCTGTTCGTCCTGGGGTCGGCCGTCGTGCGGCTCTGGTCGGTCCCCGCCGCCGTCGCGATGTGTGTGGTCGCCATGGTCCTCGCGCCGCTGTCCGCGATGGTCGCCAACCGGCGCGGCCCGGAGGACCGCTGGTGGGACGACCCCTCCGGGGACCCGAAGTCCGACGAGTGGTGGGACGAGCTGGACGGCAAGAAGCCCCGCCGTCCCGAGTGACCGGCGCCTTTCTGGTGCCAGGCGCGCTCAGTAGACGAGCGCCTGCACTCCGTCCGCCATGATCTCGCTCAGGAACACCTGCGCCCCCGCGATCCGCACCCCGTCGAGCACGTCCTTCTCGCCGATGTCCCGCCGAGCCGCACACTGCGTACACAGCGTCACCTGCCCGGCCGCCTGGATCGACGCCAGCAGATCCGGCAGCGGCGCCGCGTGCGGCAGCTCGAACTCCGCGGCCCGCCCCGGCAGCGCGAACCACGCCGACTCACCGGTCAGCCACAGCGAAATCTCCACCCCACTCGCCGCGGCCACGGCCGCCACCGTGAAGGCCTGGGAGCAGCGCTCGGGGGCGTCGGCCCCGGCGGTCACCTTGATCACGAGCTTCTTCGCCATGACCGAACTGTAATCGCGCCCGGCCGACCTCACAGAGAGCACCCGTGCCACGGCGACTAAGCTGGGGCCCGGCTCTGTCCCGCTCACCCCGCTCATCGAGGAGCACCCCGTGCTTGAGGCATTCTTCGAAGCCCTGCTGGTCCTGGTCGCCGTCGGAGTTCTCGCGTTCTCCTGGCTGGCCGTGAAGAAGCTGTACCAGGGTCAGCGCTGACCTGCCCCAGGTCCGTACGTCCACCGTCTACACAGATCGCCTGAGCTGCTCATGATCGAGATCCCGTCCGACCTCAATCCGGACCTTGTCCCCCTTGCCTTCCTGCTGGGCAACTGGGCGGGCGCGGGAGTCTCAGACTTCCCCGGCGCCGAGAAGTGCAACTTCGGGCAGGAGGTCACCTTCAGCCACGATGGCCGTGACTTCCTGGAGTACCGCTCACACACCTGGGTGCTCGACTCCGAGGGCAACAAGGTCAAGCCGCTGGAATCCGAGTCCGGGTTCTGGCGGATCGACAAGGAGCGCAAGGTCGAGGTCGTGATGGTCCGCGACGACGGTGTCGTCGAGGTCTGGTACGGCGAGCTGGCGGACAAGAAGCCGCAGATCGACCTGGCCACCGACGCGGTCGCGCGCACCGCCGCGTCCGGCCCGTACAGCGGTGGCAAGCGGCTGTACGGCTATGTGAAGAGCGACCTGATGTGGGTCGGCGAGAAGCAGACGCCCGAGGTGCCGCTGCGGCCGTACATGTCGGCGCAGCTGAAGAAGGTCGTGACGGCCGAGGATGTGCAGTCCTGGGCGAAGGACCTCGGTGATCTTCCGGATGACGGGATCGCCTTCTTCAAGTAGAGCGCGCGGCGGGTGGTCCGCGCGGCAGGTAGTCCGCGCGGCAGATAGTCCGCGAGGCCTGACCGCTCAGGACCTGGGGGCGCCGCTCGGCGCCCCCTAGACTGGCCTTGTGGTGAGCATCGACTGGAAGAGCGATCTGCGGCAGCGCGGCTACCGGCTGACGCCCCAGCGCCAGCTTGTCCTCGAAGCGGTCGACTCCCTGGAGCACGCGACCCCGGACGACATCCTCGGCGAGGTCCGCAAGACCGCGTCCGGCATCAACATCTCCACCGTCTACCGGACGCTTGAGCTCCTCGAAGAGCTCGGCCTGGTCAGCCACGCCCACCTCGGGCACGGCGCGCCCACCTACCACCTCGCCGACCGCCACCACCACATCCACCTGGTGTGCCGGGACTGTACGAACGTCATCGAGGCCGACATCGAGATCGCCGCGGAGTTCACCGCGAAGCTGCGCGACACGTTCGGGTTCGAGACCGATATGAAGCACTTCGCCATCTTCGGCCGGTGCGAAGCCTGCGCGGCCAAGCAGGCGGCGCAGCCCGGCGGGCAGCCGGGGAAATAAATTCCGCGGCTACCGAGTCGTAGGGTGAGTGGATATGCAGCCTCATTCGAAGAGCAGCCCCCTGCTGGCCTTTCCCGGTGCGGTCCCCGCGGAAGGCCCCGACGAGGGCGTGGCCGCGCACTACGGCGAGCTGTTCCGGGAGCAGCGCGCCCTCGCCGACGGCAGCGGCCTGGTCGACCTCTCGCACCGCGGAGTGGTCACCGTCACCGGCGACGACCGGCTCAGCTGGCTGCACCTGCTGCTCACCCAGCATGTCAGCGAGCTGCCCGCCGGCCAGGCCACCGAGGCGCTGATCCTCTCCGCGCACGGCCACATCGAGCACTCCCTCTATCTCGTCGACGACGGCGAGACGACCTGGGCGCATGTAGAGCCCGGCACCCAGGACGCGCTGATCGCGTACCTGGAGTCGATGAAGTTCTTCTACCGTGTCGAAGTCGCGGACCGGACCGACGAGTTCGCGGTCGTGCACCTTCCGGCCGGTTCGATCGCCCCGGTCCCCGAGGGCGTCGTCGTACGCGAGACCCCGTACGGCCGCGACCTCTTCCTGCCGCGCGCCGATCTGGAGTCGTACGCGGCGGCCAACGGCCCGGCCGTCGGCATCCTCGCCTACGAGGCCCTGCGCGTCGAGGCCCACCGGCCGCGCCTCGGCTTCGAGACCGACCACCGTACGATCCCGCACGAGCTGGGCTGGATCGGCTCCGCGGTCCATCTACAGAAGGGCTGCTACCGCGGCCAGGAGACGGTCGCCCGGGTGCACAACCTGGGCAAGCCGCCGCGCCGCCTGGTCTTTCTGCACCTGGACGGCAGCGAGGTCCACCTGCCAGGACCCGGCGCCGAGATCAGGCTCGCCGCGGACGGCCCCGACGGGCGCAAGGTCGGCTTCGTGACCACGTCCGCCCGCCACCACGAGCTGGGACCGATCGCGCTGGCCCTGGTCAAGCGCAACGTCCCCGTGGACGCGGAGCTGCTCGCGGGCAGCACGGCGGCGGCCCAGGAGGTCGTGGTCGAGCCGTAGGGGCGGACGCTGGCGGCTGTCTATATCGCGTATCCGGCTCCCCATACCGCCAGCAGCGCCGTGCCCTACATCTCCAGCAGCACCGTGAACGGGCCGTCGTTCGTCAGCGACACCCGCATCTGCGCCCCGAACCGGCCCGTCGCCACGGTCGCGCCAAGCGCCCGCAGCTGGGCCACCACCTCGTCGACCAGCGGCTCGGCGACCTCGCCCGGCGCCGCCGCGTTCCAGGTGGGGCGGCGGCCCTTGCGGGCGTCCCCGTACAGCGTGAACTGGCTGATCACCAGGAGCGGGGCGTCGATGTCACTGCACGACTTCTCCTCGGCCAGCATGCGGACCGACCACAGCTTCCGGGCAAGCTGTGCCGCCTTCTCCTTGGTGTCCTCATGCGTCACCCCCACCAGGACGCACAGCCCTTCCCCCTTGATCTCGCCGACCGTCTCGCCGTCCACGACGACACTCGCACCGTCCACCCGCTGTACCACTGCTCGCATACCGGCCATCATGCCGTGTGTCACTGACAGTGCCGCCGGGTAGCCCGAAGGCACCATCCGCCAGGTAATGCCATGCGCCTTTCCGGGCCGTTCGGGTGCAGTCCGCCACATCTCAGGCATCCGGGGTGGCACGATGCACCCACGCGACGCACCCGCGCGGTCCGCCGCACCGGTCGAGGGGACGGTTCCACCATGAGCAGCACTCCGAGCAGCACCGGGCAGCCCACCGGCAGCACCGGGCAGCCCACCGGTCCCGTACCGGCCGGCCGTGCCGCGTGGGTCGGTACGACACGCCCGCCCGCCCAGCGGTCCGCCAGCCCGCTGCCCGCCGCGCCCGAGCCCGACCTGGGCGTGCTGCGGCTGACCGAGCTGCGGACGCTGCGCCGCACCTCACAGCAGGACGAGGCCGACCTCAGCTATGTGCGGCGGCTGCTCCAGGGGCGGATCGACATCCTGCGGGCCGAGCTGACCCGGCGCACCGGTCCCGACGTACCGGTGGCGCCGGACGTCTCCGGAGCCGCGGTCCCCGACGACGCCGTCGTCGACCGGCTCTCGGAGATCCTCACCGACTCCCCCTCGCGGCACCGCTCTTCGGCCCGCCATGTGACGCTCGGCACCCCGCACAGCGAGGAGTACCGCGGCCTCGCCGCCGAGATGCTGTCCGAGGTCGAGCTCTCCGACCTGGACGCCCGTACGGACGACGAGCTGCACACCGGCATAGGGCGGCTGGTCCGCTACGAGCAGCAGGTCTCCCGGCGCCGCCAGCAGCTGCAGCGGGTCGCCGACGACTGCAGTACGGAGATCGCCCGCAGGTACCGCGAAGGCGAAGCGCAGGTAGACGACCTGCTCTCCTGAACGACTGGCCCCCCGGTAGCGGGGGACGGGTCCCGTACGTCCGGAAGGCCGACGATGACCTCGCCCCTGCCGCCGCCCCGCCCCGCGCCGC
>NZ_JAZGRL010000003.1:69230-93516 GCF_046540415.1 Streptomyces sp. E11-3
CCCCGCGCCGCCGCCCCCGCGCCCGCCGCGACACCCTGGGGCTCGCCGAGGTCGTACGCTCCCAAAACCCGGTCGCGGCGCCCCGCCCTCGCCGCCTAGCGTGACCGCATGGCCATAGACGTCCGCCCGATCACCGACGCCGAGGTTCACGACTGGACCCGCGCCCTGAACACCGGCTTCCTGCGCTCGCCGGTCATCTCCGACGAACAGCTTGCGGACCGGAGATCGTTCACGGACCCGGCGCGCACCCAGGGCGCCTTCGACGACGGCCGCTGTGTGGCCACCTTCCGCTCCTTCGCCCAGGAGCTCACCGCTGTCGGCGGCGCACAGGTCCGGGCCGACGCGGTCACCAACGTCTCCGTCTCGCCGACCCACCGCCGCCGCGGCCTGCTGACCCGCATGATGGCCGCCGACCTCACGGCGGCCAAGGAGCGCGGCGACGTACTGGCCTCGCTGATCGCCGCCGAGTACCCGATCTACGGCCGGTACGGCTTCGGCCCGGCGACCTGGATCACCGAGTGGGAGATCGACGTACCCCGTACCGGCCTCGACCCCCGCTGGTCGGGCCCCGCGGACGGCGGCCGGATCGACCTGGTCGACGCGGCGGACGTCCGCAAGCTCGGCCCCGAGCTGTACGAGCGCCTGCGCGCCACGCAGCCCGGCACGGTCACCCGTGACGAGCGCTGGTGGCGGGTGAACACCGGGGAGATCCAGCACAACGGCCTGCCCTGGGAGGAGCCGCACTACGCGGTGTACCGCTCGGCGAACGGCACGGTCGACGGCCTGGTCGTCTACCGCGCGGACGAGAAGTGGGGCGACTCCGGCCAGCCGCTGAACACCGCGAAGGTGTCCCAGCTGATCGCCGTGTCCCCGGCCGCCGAGCGCGCTCTGTGGCACTACCTCTGCTCGATCGACTGGATCCTGAAGGTGCGTACGGGCTTCCGCGCCCCCGACGACCTGGTGCAGCTGCTGTTCCCCGACCCGCGCGCGGCGCGGATCGTCGGGCAGGCGGACTGGATGTGGGTGCGCCTGCTGGACGTCGTGGCGGCCCTGGAGTCCCGTACGTATGAAGGGTCGGGCGGCCTGGTTCTGGAGGTGGCCGACCGGCACGGCCTCGCGGGTGGCCGCTTCCGTCTTGAGGCGACCGGGGACGGCGCGTCCTGCGCGCCGACCACCCGGTCCGCCGACCTTTCGCTGGACGTCAGCGAGCTGGGGACGCTGTGGCTGGGGGACGAGTCGGCGGTGCGGCTCGCGGCGCTGGGGCGGGTGCGGGAGGAGCGGCCGGGCGCCGCCGCGGTCGCGGACGCCCTGTTCCGTACCTCCCGGCGGCCTTGGTGCCCGGACGTGTTCTGACGCGTGCGTACGTCCTCCACGACCGCCGGGGGTGTCCGCTGGCTGACCGGCCGGGCTCCCGGCTCCCCACCCGCGGGGAGCTCGGCCGGTCAGCTGGACTGGGCGAGCGGCCAGCTCGACTGCGCGAGCGGTCAGCTGGACTGGGCGAGCGGTCAGCTGGACTGGGCGAGCAGGGCGACCAGGATCACGGCCCCGACGCTGCTGACCGCGGTGTTCTTGGCCTTGATACCGATGGCCAGGATGGCGAAGCCGATGGCGCCCATCGGGCCGAACCTCGACTCCACGAGGAGCTCGAAACCGACGGCGAGTGCGACGGCGATGAGAGCGATGAGCGGCATGAGGTCCTCCTGAGGGATGGGAGGGAACCCTGCGACGCGGAGATGGCCGTGTGGGTCACCAACCCTTTGGGGGTCTAGCCATGTTGCTCAAGTTGGTTACCAACTCACCCGGACTTATCTCCAAAATCAGCCAGTCCATAACCATCTTCGCAATAACTCCCCAAAGATGGCGGGAAGTTGTACTGTGCTGTTGTGAGCCCGGAGCGTGTCGCTCCTGATGCCGACAAGGGTGTCGACGGAGCCCAAGGAGCCAGGCGGTCTCACCGTGAGGTGGCCGACGTACTGCGGTCCCGGATCAGGTCCGGGGAACTGCGGCCGGGCCAGCGCATGCCGACTCAGGCGCAGCTGGCCGACGAGTTCGGCGTGGAGCGCGGCGCCGTCCGTCAGGCGCTGAGTACGCTGCGGAGCGAGCAGCTGCTGACGAACATGACCAAGGGCAGTCCGGCGACCGTCGCGGACACCGTCACGCACGCCTTCGCGAGCCCCGAAGTCCGGCCGCAGCCCACCATGGTGGCGCTCGGCCCCCGGATCGCCGAGGCGTTCACGCACCCCCATGTGGAGATCGACGCGATCTGCCTGACCTCGGTCTCGCTCACCCTGGCGATCGGCGAAGCGCTACGGCAGGTCCATGCGGGCCGTACGAAACCGGCCAAGGTCGACGTCCGGGTGCTGATGCCGAGCCGCCGAATCGACCTCGCGTTCCCGGTGCCGATCGGTGAGCCGGGGGACCACGGGCGGCAGTCGGTCCGCCGCTACTGGCTGGCCCAGCGCAATGCCCAGGGCCAGGTGCTGCGGCACAACCTCCTCGCCCTGCGCACCAGCCACGGCATCGACGTCCAGGTCGCCTTCCGCGCCCTGCCGTTCACGCCTCCCGTGAAGCTCTACCTGCTCAACGGCGCTGAGGCGCTCTTCGCGTACTACACGCTCGCCAAGCGGGGTGAGGAGATCGACCACGAGTATCTGGAGATGTACGACGCACAGGGCACGCAGTCGATGCTCTTCGCCTTCGACCAGGGGGCCGGGCTGCGTGACACCACCTTTGTGGAGCAGTCCCACCTCTGGTTCAACGCCCTGTGGAACACGATCAGTTCAGAGCTGACCCTGAAGGGTTAGCGAGTCGGAGCCGGTCCGGCGGATTCGGAGCCTGTCCGGCGGATCAGGATCTAGGCCGCGGGGCTGGTCACCGTCAGCATCAGGACCACGGCCCCGATCGAGCTGCAGGTGGGGTTCCTCGCCTTGACTCCGATGGCGAACAGCAGCAGTCCGATGACCCCCGTGGGGCCGTACTTCCACTCGACGAGCTCTTCGAAGGCGACGATGAAGACCGCCCCGAGTATGGCGATGACCGGCATGTGGTTCCTCCTTCGGGGTGGGGAGGAGCGGCGATTCCCGAACTTCTGCCAGCCTTGGCAGAGTTGGCAACCAACTACACCAAGGTTGTCCCCACTTGGTCGGCATTCATAAACAACTTCAAAACAACTGCGGCTAGATGGTGAGCAGTTGTAGCGTTTGGTTGTGACTCAGGAGAGCGTTGCGATGAACGGCAGTAAGCCTTCCTATCCGGAGATCGCCGACGAGCTGCGTGACCGCATACAGCGCGGGGTGCTGCCGGCCGGGAGCAAGCTGCCGACCCAGGCCAGGCTCGCCCAGGAGTTCGGCGTGGAGCGCGGCACGGTGCGCCAGGCGATGCGGGTGCTGCAGGACGAGGGGCTGCTCATCAACGTCACCAAGGGCAGCCCGCCCCAGGTGGCCGCGGCCCCCGCCCCCGAGCCCGCGACGGAGGAGCCCCAGCCCACGATGGTCGCCCTGGGGCCCCGCCTCGCCGAGGCCTTCGCCGCCCCCGCGGTCCGTGTCGACGCGCTCTGCCTCACCGCCGAGAACCTGATGCTGGCCCTCGGTGAACCCCTGCGCCTCATCCACGAGGGCCGCGTACGCCCCGAGTCGGTGAACGTCCGCGTCCTGCTCCCCAGCAGCCGGATCGCGCTCGCCTTCCCCACCGCGGCCGAGCAGCCCGACGATGACGACGACCCGGTCCACAGCCGCTGGCTGGCCCAGCGCAACGCCCAGGGTCAGGTGCTGCGGCACAACCTCCTCGCCCTGCGCGCGAGTCACGACATCGACGTCCAGGTCACCTTCCGCGCCCTGCCCTTCACGCCTCCGGTGAAGCTCTACCTGCTCAACGGCAGCGAGGCGCTCTTCGCGTACTACATGGTCGCCAGACGCGAGGAGGAGCTCGACAGCGGAACCCTGGACCTGTACGACGCCCTCGGCACCCGCTCCCTGCTGTTCTCCTTCGAGAAGGGCCAGGCGCACCGGGACGAGTCGTTTGTGCAGGAGTCGCAGAAGTGGTTCGACGCTCTCTGGAACACCATCACCAGGGACCTGACACTGTCGTAGGTGACCTCTTCCGACACGACACGAACCGAACGGGTGGCCAAGGTGACCGAGAACCTCCGAAGTCTGGTCGCCGGAGTGGAGAGTGTGCTCTTCGACTTCGACGGCCCCATCTGCCGCCTCTTCGCCGGCCACCGGGCCAACGACGTCGCGGACAACCTGGTGACCTGGCTGGAGGAGCACGGCCTGGCCGGTCTCCTCACCGAGGAGGAACGTCTCTCCGGAGACCCACATGTCGTCCTGCGCGCGGTGGGCCGCAGCCATCCGGACAGCGATCTGGTGACGGACCTCGAGGCCCGCCTCACCAGGGAGGAGCTGCGCGCGGCGGCCACGGCCTATCCCACCCCGTACGTGGACCGGCTGATCCAGACCTGGAGCGCGATGGGCGTGGGACTCGCGGTCGCCAGTAACAACTCCCCGCAGGTCGTGGAGAGTTACTTGCGCAGCCGCAGGCTCACCGCCTGCTTCAACGGCGGCATCCACGGCCGCACGGACCGGCTCCGGCTCCTCAAGCCGGATCCCGACTGCCTCCACCGCGCCCTCGAATCCCTCGGCATGCCGGCCGCCACATCGCTGATGATCGGCGACACCCCGGCAGACCTGTACGCGGCCCGCGAGGCCGGGATCGCCTTCCTCGGCTACGGGCGGGACGAGCGACGGGAGAAGCGACTGCGTACGGCGGGGGCGGAGCTGGTGGTGAGCTCGCTGGGGCCCGTCGTCGACCTGGTGTGGAGGCAGGCGCAGGTCTGAACCGAGCACGGACCGCTGGCAGAACCTCATGCCCCCATCCCTTCCGCCACCCGACGAGTGGACAACTAGCTGTCCAATTGGACTGGTTGTCTTGGATTGGATGTCCCCGGTCCTTCTGATCCCTTAACCAACACCCCCAGAGATCAGTCAATTTGACTGAAACTGGTTTGGTGCTAGGCGTGCGGCGGTAGCGTCGCTGTGTGAGCGACGTGCGGACCGGCGAGGGCGGCGGCAAGGAGTTCCAGCGCGTGTTCGGCGCGCTGCGGGACCGGCTGCTCGGTGGTACGTACGGGGTCGGCTCGCTGTTGCCGACTCAGCGAGAGCTCGCCGATGAGTTCGGAGTCTCGCGGGACACCGTGCAGCGGGCGCTGAAGATACTGGCCAAGCAGGGGTGGATCGAGTCCCGGCAGGGCAGCGGGTCCCGGGTGCTGAAGACCCCGACGGCTGCATCGAGTGCGGCGAGGAGCGGTCATCCGGGGCGCATCACCCTGGGGCCCTTCCTCAACGCCGCGTTCGAGAAACCGGAAGTCACCCTGGATGTCTTCACCCTGACCTCCGAGACACTCGACGCCCATGTCCGCGTGCAGGCCGAGCGAGTCCGCGCCGGGCTCATCACTCCGCGGCGGATCAGCGTCCGGATGCTGCTGCCGGCGGAGCAGATCGATCTTCCCTATCCGCAGGTCAAGGCCGATACGCGGGACAAACGCCTGCAGACACGGCTACGGGACATCACCGGCCGCGCCACGGCCTCCCTGCGGTCCGTGCTGCGCGAGCTGGAGACGGAGGATCTGGTGGAGTCCGTGGATATGGTGATCCGGCACGTTCCGCTGGTACCGCCGTTCAAGCTCTACCTGCTCAACGGCACGGAGGCGCTGCACGGCCCGTACGAGGTGATCGAGCGCCGCATCCTCCTGGACAGCGGCGAGGGGGTCGACGCTCTGGACGTCCTCGGCTTCGGCTCCACCCTTACTCATTTCGTGGTTGACGCGGAGGCGGACTCCCACGGTTCGGTGTTCGTTGCCAGCATGCAGGCGTGGTTCAACTCCTGCTGGAATCTGCTGGCCGAGGATCCATAGCCGAGGAAGCGAACAAGTCGGGCACATCTCGAACGGCGTCGAAGGGTGTTACCCCATTTAGCGCAGACTTCCACCCACCCGCATCGTGTGCACTAGCGGCCCCCTCTAGGGTGTGCATCATTTCCGACGTCCTCGCGTGACTATCCAGGAGTGGCCCTGTGGCTGGACCTTCCGCGCCCTCGCCATTTCGCCTCTCGCTGGAGGACGGCCCACGCGACGTGTTCCACCGCTTCGTACGTCATGCCGTCGACTGCGGTGTGATGAGCCGCGGCCACCACAACAGGAACTTCGTGGTTCCGCTCACCGAGCCGCTGTCCGGTGCACTCGGCCGCGGAGCCGTGGGGAAGCCTGTGACCGTGCGCATCCCCAGGCGCGAAGCGCTCCCCGTGGTCATCAGGTCCTGGCCGGATGAGGCCGAGATCCTCGCCGCCATCAAGGGGGTGCTCCCCATGGTCCCGCAGTGCCTGGCCAAACACGGCGACGTCGCGGTGCACAGCTATGTAGAGGGAGTTCCGCTCTCCAGCGTCTGCCAGAACGGCAAGCCGGTCGACTCGCGGCTGATCAAGGCGCTGGCCGGGCTGCTCGCCGAGATGGTCAAGGTACGCAGGGACGACCTGCCCCGGTTGCCGTCGGACTGGCCGCGCAGCACCAGGGACAGCAGTGCGTTTCTGCGCACCATGGCACTGCAGGCGGAGCGGCAGATCCGGCAGCCCAATTGGACTGAATTCGGTGGGCTGTTCGCGGCCCTGGGGATTCCCGAGGACGCACTGGTCCGGTTCGCCGAACGGGTACCGGCCATGGCTCATCGCCCGTACAGCCTGCTTCATACGGATCTGCACCGGGACAACGTGATCGTTTCCTACCACGGTGATCCACCGCTCATCTGCGTCGACTGGGAGCTGGCGACCTACGGCGACCCGCTCCACGATCTCGCCACCCATCTGGTGCGGATGCGGTATCCCGACTTCCAGTGGGGGGAGGTGGTCGACGCATGGTCTGCCGCCATGGAACGCACCGCGCCGATGGCGGTGAACGGCCTCAAGTCCGACCTCAAGCTCTACGTGGCCTTCGAACGGGCCCAGTCCGTCTATCCCGATGTCATGCGGGCGGCCAACTCCCTGGGGGCCGCGTTCGACCAGAAGAGCCTGGACCAGGCGACGGCAGCGGCGTACCGCGCCCTCCTGGCGGCCGCCGGTCCCCTGCGACTTTCCAGCGTGCCGGACGAAAGCGAGGTCGAGCGCATTCTCTTCAGATGGCGGGCGGCCCGCGGCGGGCGGCACAGCGGTGGCCGTTCGGTCTCCGCCATCGCGTGGGAGTGCGACGAGCGTTTCCCTGAGCCCTCGGATTCCACCCAGCGGTGTGTGCTGGAAGCGCTGGCGGCGGAGGGAGCGGCCCCCGCGGGCCGGGTGTTCAAGGGAACATCCCACCTGAACACGGTGGTTCGGGTGACGGCGATCGAACCACCGGTCGTGGTGCGGCGGAAGGTGACCTCGCCGTCCCGCCTGGAGCGCAGTTTCCTGAGTGAACACGCCGTGCTGGCAGCGATCGAACGCTCGGGGGTGCGGGTGAGGTCCCCGAAGGTGCTGGCCCTGGGAAGTAACCTGGGGGACCCGTTCGCCATTCATTCCTACGAAGGCCCGACGGACGGTCTCCGACCGCCGAATCACCCCGTGGACGGACTCCTGCCCGCTGAGGCGGACGACCTGGTCGACCAGCTCTGTGAGTTGACCCGGGTCGATCCCGGGCCACTCGACCCCACAGCCGGTCAGGTGGATTTCTGCGACTGGCTCCGCGAGGAACTGGTGCGGCTTGTGCATCAACTGCCGGGGGAGTCACAGAAGCTGGCGCGTGAGCTCGGGCTGCCGGACGGCCATCAGCTGCGCGACACCCTTCGCCGCTTCCGGGTCAGTCCGCGGACCCAGTCCCTGCTGCACGGCGACCTCAACCCCTGGAACCTGGTGCGCCGTTCGGGGGGCGGCCTGACCATCATCGACTGGGAGATGGCGCTGATCGGCGACCCGCTGTACGACCTGGTCCGCCATCTGCATCTGACTCCGGCCCGTCAGGAGATCCGCAGCCGCATGTTCCACCGCTGGAGCCGCCTGCTACCCGAGGAGTGCACAAGGGGGTGGGAGGAGGACAGGCACGTATACCGGTGGATCGAGATCATCCGCTCCGCCTACGTGGACCTCGATCGCCTGGTGACCGGAGCCAGCCTCGACGCCCCCAACGTGCGCCGGGCTGTGGACTCCTACGCGAGCACCCTGGCCGCCGCCACCGCGGCGCTGGGCGTGCGCGCCAAACCCACGGCCAATCCCTATCTTGCCCTCGCGCTTCCGCAGGGTGACCATGTCACATCGAGTCGGGCAGCATCCGGCGGACCGCACGTGCGCGACACGGGGGGTTGGGGCGTTTGGCGAGCACAGGTCCGGGGCGTGGGCGCACCGACGGGGGCATCGGCGAGCGACTGAGGCGGTTCCAGGCGCGTTTCGAGTCGGCTGTGACACGCGTTCTGCTGCTCGGGATCTTTGCCACTGGCCTGATAGCCCAGTTCGTCAAGCCCGTGGGCGACGCCCTGCAGGGCAAGGCGTTTCTGGGCGGGGCACTACTGAGCCTGGTGGCCTATCTCCTCTACGACGCCGTGAAGGATCTGGCTGTTTCGGTGCGGCCGCCCGCCCGGTCCATGGTGAACTCGCGGGATCTGGGCGGCTTTGTGAGCGAGGCCTTCCAGGCCAGAAGAGTCGAGATCTGCTTCCTCGGATACACCGGGGAGACGCTCTACAACGAGCTGTATCACCGGCTGGAACGCCTGCTGGACGACCCCGGGGCGACCAAGCAGGTCTCGATCAGACTGCTGATTCCGGACTTCGGCCGGGAAATGGCAGTTCCCTCGTTGGTCGGACCCGATGGGTCTCCCGTTGACTACCCCGAGTTCCGCCAGCGCCTCGCAGCCAAGTGCCAGGACTATGACCAGGTTCTCGCGGGATTGGCGAACAGGATAAGCACCCAGGGCAGAGTGCGCGTCGCCTGTGAGTACCGGCTCTACGGCGGCGAGCCGACAGACAAGATCTGCATATTCAACCAGGAACTGGTGCTGCACGGCCTGTACAACGTCGAAGCCCGCATGCGGCTGCAGAACCCCGACCGGGAGGTCTTCGATCCGAAGGGGTACGACACGGATCTGCATGTCTGGTCCCGCAAGGAGGCAACCGCTGCCGCCGAGACGGCCGTTGCCACATGGATCAGGCACTTTGACGGCCGGTGGCGCAAGGCCACCCTCCCTTCCTGGTAGACACCCGGATCTTGGTGGAGACCCGGAGCCCGCTATTGCGTCCGCTTCCGGAACAGCACCCCCGAAGCCACCACCGAAGCTGCCAGGATGCCCGCGCACCACACCAGCGCCAGCCACGGAGTCGAGCCCACCGGCTGGCCCAGCAGGAGGCCGCGCAGGGACTCGATGACGTGGGTGACGGGCTGGTTGTGGGCGAAGGTCTGGAGCCAGCCGGGCATGGTGTCGATGGGGACGAACGCGCTGCTCGGGTAGGGCAGGAAGCTGACGAAGAAGGTGAAGCCGCCGGCGGCTTCGGAGGTTCTGGCGAGCAGGCCGACCGTTGCCGAGAGCCAGGACAGGGCCAGGATGAAGGCGAGCAGGACCGCGATCGCCGCGAGCCAGCCCGCCACGGTGGCCGCAGGGCGGAAGCCGATCGCGAAGGCCACGCCGAAGACGAGGGTGGTGGCGGCGAGGTTGCGGGCGGCCGAGGCGAAGACATGTCCGGCCAGGATCGGCGCGCCGCCGACGTCGAGTGAGCGGAACCGGTCGATGATGCCGCCCTTGAGGTCGTCGGTGACGGCGATGGCGGTGGTCGACGAACCGAATCCGGCGCAGAGCAGCAGGACGCCCGGGACGACGTACGTGACGTAGGTCTTGGTATCGGTCTGGATCGCTCCGCCGAAGAAGTAGACGAAGATCAGCAGCAGCATGACCGGGAGTGCCAGGGACGTGATGAGGGCGTCCACTTGGCGGCGGCTGACGCGCAGCGAGCGGCCGGTCATGGTCAACACGTCGGACAGGGACGGAGGTAGGGGCCGCGGTCGAGGTCGAGGTCGAGGGCGGGGCAAGGTCTCAGACATGGGCACGTTCCTCAGAGGTGGGCGCGGCGCGGGTCAGCGCGAGGAAGACGTCGTCGAGCGTGGCGGTGTGCAGCGAGAAGCTCCTGATCGCGGTACGGGTCGGGTCCAACTCGTCGAGCAGCGCCCGGACCTGGCCCGCGCTGCCGTCGGTCGGGATGCCGAGGGTGCGGGTCTCGGGGGAGTGGTGCACGGCGTGCGGCGCCAGCCGCATATAGGTCGCGGAGTCGGTGAGGGTGAGGTCCAGGCGGTGGCCCGCGACGCGCCGCTTCAGCTCGTCCGATGTGCCCTCGGCGACCAGCTTTCCGCCGTCCAGGAGCGCGATCCGGTCCGCCAACTGGTCGGCCTCCTCCAGGTATTGGGTGGTGAGGAAGACCGTGGTGCCCTGCGCCGCCAGTTCCCGTACGACGCTCCACAGCTCCTGGCGGCTGCGCGGGTCCAGGCCGGTCGTCGGCTCGTCGAGGAAGATCACTTCGGGTTCGCCGACCAGGGACGCGGCCAGGTCCAGGCGTCGCCGCATGCCTCCCGAGTACGTACGGACCAGGCGCCGGCCCGCGTCGGTGAGGTCGAAGCGGGCCAGTAGTTCGGCGGCACGGGCGCGGGCGGCCGGACGGCTCAGGCGGGCCAGCCGCGCCATCATGCGGAGGTTCTCGGCGCCGGTCTGCAGCTCGTCGACCGCCGCGAACTGGCCGGTGAGGCTGATCGCGCGGCGTACCCCGGCGCGGTCGGTCCTGATGTCGTGCCCGGCGACCCGGGCGGTCCCGGCGTCCGGGGCGATCAGGGTCGCCAGGATGCGTACGGCGGTGGTCTTGCCCGCGCCGTTGGGCCCGAGCAGGGCGTGTACGGCGCCGCGCGGGACGGTCAGGTCCACGCCACTGAGTACCTGGACGTCGTCGTAGGCCTTGGTCAGGCCGGTGGCCTCGATGGCGGGTTGGTGAGACCGGTCGGGCGTGGCGGGTTGGTCGGGCATCGGGCGCCCCTCCTCCGTACTGCGTAACCATTACGCATTACTGTGTAAGGGTTACGCAGAACTAGGATGTGCGTCAAGCCGGGGGCGAAGAGGAAGGCGGCGTACGTGGCGGAGGCCGAAGCGGAAGCGGGCGACACCGGGCTGCCGGAGAGCCTCGCCCTGGCCTGGGGCCTGCGCGAACGCCCCGCGAAGGGACCCAAGCCCGGGCTCAGCCTGGACGGGATCGTGGCGGCGGCGGTCGGCATCGCGGCCTCCGAGGGGCTGGCCGCGGTGTCCATGGGGCGGGTGGCCAAGGAGCTGGGCGTCTCGCCGATGTCGCTGTACCGCTATGTGGCGGCCAAGGACGAGCTGTACGTACTGATGCAGGAGGCGGCCGTGGGCCGCCCGCCGGAGCCACCGCCGCCGGGATCCGGATGGCGCGAGTGCGTCGCGCGGTGGGTCAGGGCGCAGCGCGAGGTGGCGCACCGGAACCTGTGGATGCTGCACATCCCCACCCCCGGGCCGCCGCTCGGGCCCAACAACGTGGCCTGGATGGAGCAGGGCCTCGCGGCCCTCGCGGACACCGGCCTCGCCGAGGACGAGAAGCTCGGCGTACTCACCCTGATCGGCGGGTTCGTACGGAGCGAGTCCCTGCTGATGGCCGACCTGGCCGCGGCGATGAGGGCCCGCGGGGTCACACCGGACGAGACGATGCGGCGATACGTACGCGCGCTGGGGGCCCTCACCGACCCCGAGCGCTTTCCGGCCGTCACCCGACTGCTCGACTCGGGCGTGATGCAGTACGCGGACGAGCCGGACGCGGAGTTCGAGTTCGGGCTCCAGACGCTGCTGGACGGGATCGAGGCTCTGGTGACGCGACGCCGCCCCTAGGACGATGTTGCTCGGAGGCCGTCGCTCGGGCGCCGTCGCTCGGACGCCGTTCACAGAACGCTGCGGGGCCCCAGAGGTCCCCGCAGGCCCCGGCCGTCACACCTCCAGCAGCACCTTGCCCACCAGTGCCCGCCCCTCGATCGCCGCGTGGGCCTCGGCTGCCCGGTCCAGCGGGAAGGCCTCGCCGACCACCGGCCGCAGTCGCCCCGCCGCCGCTTCCTCGTACGCGGCTTCCCGCAGCCGGAGTTGGTCCTGCGGCCCGAACTGCATCTCGCCGATGCCGTACACGGTGATGCCCCGGCGCTCGGCCTGAGCCGGGTCGATGTCCGCGAAGTCCCCGGTGGGGGCGCCGTGCAGGGAGAGCCGCCCGCCGTCCGCGACCAGCGGGAGCGCCCTGGCGCCGAACGCGCCGCCCACCCCGTCCAGGACGACGTCAGCCCCGGCCGCCCCGAGCACCTCGCGGGCCCGCTCAGGCCAGTTCTCGTCCGCGCCGTCGACCGTGGCGTCGGCGCCCAACTCCCGTACGAGGGCGAGCTTCCGCTCCCCGCGGGCGACGGCCACCACCTGCGCGTCCCGGGCGTGCGCCAGTTGCACGGCGAGGGTGCCCATGCCGCCGGACGCGCCCAGGATCAGCACCCGCTCACCGGGCTTGACGGCGGTCAGCTCGACCAGGCCGAGCGCGGTGATGCTGTCGGTGACCAGGGCGGCCGCGTCACGCAGGGAGACCTCGTCCGGCACCGCCGTCAGGGTCGCGACGGCCCGCGCGACCCGCTCGGCGGATCCCCCGGTGAACCCCTCGGACGACGCGACCCGACGCCCGAGCCAGCCGGGATCGACCCCCGCACCGACCTCACGCACCATCCCCGCGACCCCGCTCCCGGTCACGTACGGCGGCTCGACCGGGAAGAACTCCCCGCCCCAGCCGCTCCTGACCTGCGTCTCCACGAAGATCGTGTCGACGTACGCCACCTCGATGACCACCTCACCGTCCCCCGCGACCGGCTCCGCCGCCTCGGCCGTCACCAGAACCTCCGGACCGCCGAACTTCGACACCTGTGCCACGCGCATGACGTACACCCCTCGTTGTAAGCGTGCTGACCGGGTTGGTCGGTACGTCAGGAGTCTCAAACATGAAGCAAGGTTGAGGTCAATCGGCTGCGTACGCTTCCGTGCATGAGCGGTGGCGGTGAGGGCGACATGGGCCTGCGGGAGCGCAAGAAGCGGCGGATGTACCAGGAGGTCTCCGAGACCGCGATCGCGCTCTTCCTGGAGAAGGGCTTCGACCGTGTGTCCGTTGCGGAGGTGGCCGCCGCGGCCGAGATTTCCAAGCCGACGCTGTTCCGGTACTTCCCGGCCAAGGAGGACCTGGTGCTGCACCGGTTCGCCGACCACGAGGGCGAGGCCGCCCGGGTGGTCGCCGGGCGGGCGGCCGGGCAGTCGCCGCTGGACGCGCTGGAGCTGCATTTCCGCGACGGGCTGGAGCGCCGCGACCCGGTGACCGGGCTGAGCGACGCGCCCGATGTGCTTGCCTTCCATCGGCTGCTTTACGGGACGCCGTCGCTGGTGGCGCGGTTGTACGCGTACCAGGGGCGGGCCGAGGAGGTGCTGGCGGCAGCGCTCGGTGACGGGGTGGCGGCGCGGCTGGCCGCCGGTCAGGTGGTGGCCGTCCAGCGGGTGCTCGCGGAGGAGAACTGGCGGCGGATCGCGGCCGGGGAGAGCGCGGATGCGGTGGCGCCGGGCGCGGCGGCGGCGGCCCGGGTGGCGTTCGCGCAGTTGCGGTCGGGGTTGGGGCGGTACGCCTGAGGACTACCCGAGATCAGGTAAGACTCGGTAAGAAATGTGACTGAGTAACGTTATTCTGGAGGGGTGACCTCACTCGACCATGCCCTCGCCTCGCTCGCCCAGGAGCGTGCCCACCACGACGCCTGCCGTGCCGCCCTCGCCGCGATGCGCGAAGGCGCCGCCGAACAGGTCGTCACCGGTGAGGACGTCTCCGCGTCCGGGGCCGACGCCGAGGTGCTCGGCTACCGGTTCCGTAGCCACGCCAAGGCCCTCGGTGAACTCCCCGACGGCCCGCTCTTCTTCGGGCGGCTGCACTTCACCGACGGCACCGGCCACCACATCGGCCGCCTCCGCGTCAGCGAACACCCCGCGGCCCCACCTCTGGTCGTGGACTGGCGGGCCCCCGTGTCCCGTGCCTTTTACCAGGCGCGCGCCCATGACCCGCAGGGCGTGGCTGTCCGGCGCCGCTTCGGGTGGGCCCCTGGGAGCCGGGGCGAATCGGCCGACCTGACCGGCATCGAGGACGAACACCTGGGCGGGGCAGCCGAATCAGGGACCGTCGAGTCAGGGACCGTCGAGTCAGGGGCAGTCGAGTCAGGGGCAGTCGAATCAACGGCACCCAGCGCCGTCCTCACCCAAGAGATCGAGCGCCCCCGCGTCGGCCCGATGCGCGACATCGCCGCCACCATCCAGCCCGAGCAGGACGACCTCGTACGCACCGAACTCGCCCAGTCCCTCTGCGTCCAGGGCGCCCCGGGCACCGGCAAGACCGCCGTCGGGCTGCACCGCGCCGCGTACCTCCTCTACGCCTACCCGCAGCGCCTCCAGCGCGGCGGCCTCCTGGTCATCGGTCCGGGCCGTACCTTTCTCTCCTACATCGCACAGGTGCTGCCCGCGCTGGGCGAGGCGGACATCCGTCAGTCCACGGCGCTGGACGAGATCGCCCGTCACCCCGTACGGGCCGAGGACCGCGAGGCCGTCGCGGCCCTCAAGCACGACGCCCGAATGGCGCGGGTACTGCACCGCGCGCTCTACGCCCGGGTCGCCCCGCCCGCCAACTCCCTCGCCGTGCCGGACGGTTCGTACCGCTGGCGGATCGGGCTCGGTGAGCTGGCGCGGGTCGTCGACGAGGTGCGGGGCGAGTCGCCGCCGTACGCGATCGGCCGGGAGCGGGTGCGTACGCGCGTCGTACGGCTGCTGCGGGAGCAGGCGGAACGCCGTGCGGGCCCGCGCGGCGACGCCTGGCTGCGGAGGATCGGCCGCGCCCGCCCGGTCACCGCCTTCGTCGACGAGGTCTGGCCGAAGGCGAGCCCCGAGGAGGTGGTCGCCGCGCTCCTGACCGACCCGGATGCCCTGGCAACCGCGGCCGACGGGATCTTCGACGTAGAGGAGCAGAAGCAGCTCCTGTGGAGCCGACCGCCCCGCTCGCACCGATCCGCGCGGTGGTCCGCGGCCGACCTGGTGCTGCTCGACGAGGTGGCGGGCCTCATCGAACGCCCCGACGGCTACGGCCACATCGTCGTCGACGAGGCGCAGGACCTCTCCCCGATGGAGTGCCGGGCGATCGCCCGCCGCTGCGACTTCGGCGCGCTGACCGTACTGGGCGACCTCGCCCAGGGCACCACCCCGTGGGCCGCCCGCGACTGGCCCGAACTCCTCGCCCACCTGGGCAAACCCGAGGCGACCATCGTCCCGCTGACCACCGGCTACCGGGTGCCCGCCGCGGTCGTCGCGCTGACCAACCGGCTGCTCGGGGCGCTCGACGTGAACGTGCCGCCCGCGCGTTCCCTGCGCCCGGACGGCGAACTGCGGCTGCGCCAGGTGCGGGACGCGGTCGCGGGCGCCGTCGACGCGGTACGTACCGCACTCACCCGCGACGGCTCGATCGCCGTGATCGCCGCCGACCCGCACGCCGCCCGGCTGCACGCGGCCCTCGCCGCCGCGGGCATCGCCGCGTCGGGCCCCGACGACCTCACGGCCCGGGTGACGGTGCTGCCCGCGTCGACGGCCAAGGGCCTGGAGTACGACCACGTGGTGGCCCTCGAACCGGCGGCTATCGCGGAGGCGGAGCCGCGCGGCCTGCATCGCCTGTATGTGGTCCTGACCAGGGCGGTCTCCCGCCTGGACGTGGTGCACAGCCGGCCGCTCCCGTTCTGAGCCGGCCGTGACCGAATCGGGCACGCTGAGTCCGGAGTGCTAGACCGGCCTGGTCGGCCCCAGCGGATGCGAGGCTCTCGTCACCGATCGCTCAGCAACTGGGCGATCCGGGTGAACCCGTCCGCGCCATGGCCCCGCCCGACCGCCCGGCGGGCCAGGCCCTCGGCCGCGCGCATCACGCCGGCGTCGATGCCGTGAGCCTCGGAGGTGTGGACGATATGGCTCATGGAGGACACGGCCGAGGTGATCGGGTTGCCGTCGCCGGAGAAGTCGCCGCGCTCCAGCTCCTCCGCGGTCTGCTCGAAGATCGGCGGGAGGATCGCGCCGATGCCCTGCGCGAACGGTGCCAGTTCCCGGGGGCTGATGCCCTCCGCCTTCGCCACCGCCAGCGCGTGCGCGTAGCCCGCCATCGAGGTCCAGAAGATGTCGAGCAGCGCGATGTCGTACGCCGCCGCCCGGCCGGGGTCGTCGCCGAGGTGGGTGTGGGTGCCGCCCAACGCGTCCAGTACGGGCTGGTGCTCGCGGTAGAGGTCCTCCGGGCCGCTGTGGATGAAGACCGCGTGCGGGGTACCGATGGTCGGGGTCGGCGTCATGATCGCGCCGTCCAGGTACCGGACGCCGTGCTCGGCCGCCCAGCGCGCGGTGTTCCGGGCGCGGTCCGGGGTGTCGGCGGTCAGGTTCACCACCGTACGACCCTTGAGTGCGTCGGCTACCTCGTCGCGCCGCAGGACGGCGTCCGCGGCGTCGTAGTTCACCACGCAGACCACCGTCAACTCGCTGGCGGCGACGGCTGCCTCGGCCGACGGAGCACTGACCGCACCCCGCTCCACCAGCTCCGTGTCCTTCCCCGGCGTCCGGTTCCAGACCGTGGTCCGCAGCCCGGCTTCGACGAACGCGGTGGCCAGGGCCCGGCCCATCGGCCCCAGGCCGAGCACGGTGACGGCGGACTGTTCCGTACATTCTGTATGTTCCGTATGTTCCGTACGCATGGACATCAATCTCAACTCCTGGATAATTAGCGGCAAACAATGACGAATGGGGCGATACGAGGATGACGCGCAGCCGTGCACAGGACCCGAACGTCTGTGGAGTGACCGCCGCGATCGCCGTGATCGACGGCAAGTGGAAGACCAGCCTGCTGTGGCTGCTGGAGGACGGGCCGCACCGCCCCGGCGAGCTGCGCCGGAAGCTGCCCGGGCTCAGCGAGAAGGTGCTGACTCAGGCACTCCGCGAGATGGCGGCCGACGGGCTGGTGCACCGTGAGGTGCACGACGCGCTACCGCTGAAGACCGAGTACTCCCTGACGGAGTTCGGCCGCGACCTCGCGGACGCGCTGGGGCCCGTCTCCGACTGGGGGCACCGCCGCCTGGACAGGCTCACCAGCCAGGCCCAACCGGTGTCCTGACGTACCGTCAACCTCCCGTGTGTCCTGTGTGTGGGCGGCACTCCGACCGCCCATACACAGCCTCGCCTCACCGCCGCGCCCCGACAAGTACCCACAAAAAAGTGGGTACCGGGCCCCCGGTCAGCTCTCGCCGGTGCCCGGCAACCCAGTCGCGAGAGCGCCGGTTCCCGCCCGCGTGGCCGTCGGCCCGCAGGGCCTCCGGGCCGTCGCGGCTACCGCGACGCGTCGACGTAGGCCGCGAGGTGCTCGCCGGTGAGGGTGGAGCGGTCGGCGACGAGGTCGGCGGGTGTGCCCTCGAAGACGATCCGGCCGCCGTCGTGGCCGGCGCCGGGGCCGAGGTCGATGATCCAGTCGGCGTGTGCCATGACCGCCTGGTGGTGCTCGATGACGATCACCGACTTGCCGGAGTCGACGAGCCGGTCGAGCAGGCCGAGCAACTGCTCGACGTCGGCGAGGTGCAGACCGGTGGTCGGCTCGTCGAGGACGTAGACGCCGCCCTTCTCGGCCATGTGCGTGGCCAGCTTGAGCCGCTGCCGCTCGCCGCCGGACAGCGTGGTGAGCGGCTGGCCGAGGGTGAGGTAGCCGAGCCCGACGTCGGCGAGCCGGTCGAGAATCTTGTGCGCGGCCGGTGTGCGCGCCTCGCCGGTGCCGAAGAACTCCTCAGCCTCGGCCACCGACATCGCGAGCACCTCGCTGATGTCGCGGCCGCCGAGGTGGTACTCCAGCACCGACGCCTCGAACCGCTTCCCCTCGCACTCCTCGCAGGTGGTGGCCACGCCGGCCATCATCGCCAGGTCGGTGTAGATGACGCCGGCGCCGTTGCAGGTGGGGCAGGCACCCTCGGAGTTGGCGCTGAACAGCGCGGGCTTCACGCCGTTGGCCTTCGCGAAGGCCTTACGGATCGGGTCGAGCAGTCCGGTGTACGTGGCCGGGTTGCTCCGCCGCGAGCCGCGGATCGGGGTCTGGTCGATCGACACCACCCCCGCGCCGGGCGGGATCGAGCCGTGGATCAGCGAGCTCTTGCCGGAGCCGGCGACCCCGGTGACGACGGTGAGCACCCCGAGCGGGATGTCGACGTCGACGTCGCGCAGGTTGTGCGCCGACGCGCCGCGGATCTCCAGGGTGCCGCTGGGCGTCCGCAGCGACTCCTTGAGGACGGCACGGTCGTCGAGATGGCGGCCGGTGAGGGTGCCGCTGGCCCGCAGCCCCTCGATGGTGCCCTCGAAGCAGACGCTGCCGCCCGCCGTACCGGCTCCAGGACCGAGGTCGACGACATGGTCGGCGATCGCGATCGCCTCCGGCTTGTGCTCCACGACGAGCACCGTGTTGCCCTTGTCCCGCAGCCGCAGCAGCAGGTCGTTCATCCGCTGGATGTCATGGGGGTGCAGGCCGATGGTGGGCTCGTCGAAGACATAGGTGACGTCGGTCAGTGACGACCCGAGATGGCGGATCATCTTGACGCGCTGCGCCTCGCCGCCCGACAGCGTGCCCGACGGCCGGTCGAGCGAGAGGTAGCCGAGGCCGATCTCCACGAACGCTTCGAGGGTGTGCTGCAGCTTGGCGAGCAGCGGCGCCACCGACGGCTCGTCGAGGCCGCGGACCCACTTGGCCAGGTCGCTGATCTGCATCAAGCAGGCGTCGGCGATGCTGATCCCCTTGACCTTCGACGACCGGGCCGCCTCGGCGAGCCGGGTACCGTCGCACTCGGGGCAGGTGGCGAAGGTGATCGCCCGGTCCACGAACGCCCTGATGTGCGGCTGCATCGCCTCGCGGTCCTTGGCGAGGAACGACTTCTGGATCTTCGGGATCAGTCCTTCGTACGTGACGTTGATCCCTTCGACCTTGATCTTGGTCGGCTCCTTGTGGAGCAGGTCCTGGAGCTCCCGCTTGGTGAACTTGCGGATCGGCTTGTCCGGGTCGAAGAAGCCGCAGCCGCGGAAGATACGGCCGTACCAGCCGTCCATGCTGTAGCCGGGGATGGTGAGCGCGCCCTCGTTGAGCGACAGGCTGTCGTCGTACAGCGCGGACACGTCGAAGTCGGAGACCGAGCCGCGGCCCTCACAGCGCGGGCACATACCGCCGGTGATCTTGAAATCGCGCCGCTCCTTCACCGTCTTGCCGCCGCGTTCGAGCGTGACCGCACCCGCTCCGCTGATCGAGGCGACGTTGAAGGAGAACGCCTGGGGCGAGCCGATGTGCGGCTTGCCGAGCCGGCTGAAGAGGATGCGCAGCATGGCGTTGGCGTCGGTGGCCGTGCCGACCGTGGAGCGGGGGTCGGCGCCCATCCGCTGCTGGTCGACGATGATCGCGGTCGTCAGTCCTTCGAGTACGTCGACCTCGGGCCGCGCCAGCGTCGGCATGAAGCCCTGTACGAAGGTGCTGTAGGTCTCGTTGATCAGCCGCTGCGACTCCGCGGCGATCGTGTCGAACACCAGTGAGCTCTTGCCCGAGCCGGAGACGCCGGTGAACACCGTCAGCCGGCGCTTGGGGATCTCGATGCTGACGTCCTTGAGATTGTTCACGCGCGCGCCGTGTACGCGGATCAGATCGTGGCTGTCGGCACTGTGCGGCGCAGGCGACTGCGTGTCCGTCCTCGTGGCCGTGCTGCTCATCGTGTCTCCATCCGTGAGTGCGGGGGCCGCCTTCGCGGTCTCCGTCGGCGTCGCCTGGCTCAAGCTGCCCAGCCGGGTACCGGCTCCTGGCGTCACGCTAGCCGCGGCGCGGGGGGCCGCGCTTCTCGATTCCTGATCCTTTCCTGATCCTTCTGGCCCCCGACGTCGACCACACACGGCGAACCCATCGGGGACCATGAAGCATGCGACCGGATGACTGGCACCTCACCGAAGACGTCGACGAGTTCCTCGCCCGGGCCGGAGACTTCCTGCGCTCACGGCCCGCCCTGCACAACACGCCGCTGACAGTGATCGAGAAACTGCGAACATCGCGAACGTCGCGAACAGGCGGGGCGGACGGATACGGCGCCGAAGCCACCCTCTTCGGCCGACTGGAGTCGGCGGGCGAGGTCCGCGCCACCTTCTACCGCCTCCCGGCCCGCGGCCTGACCGTCACCCCCCTCGCCCCCGATCATGCCGACACGCTCGCCGCCCGTCTGGCCGCCCTCGGACACTCCCTCCCCTACGTCAGCGCGGACCACGACACCGCCACCGCGTTCGCTGAGGCCTGGCAGCGGCACACAGGCGCGGCGCCGACACTCAGCAACCGGATCCGTCTGTACCGTCTCGGCACGCTCACCCCACCGGAGCCGCACCCAGCGGGCCGGGGCCGCATCACGGGCGGGACAGACCGTGAGCAAGTCGTGCGCTGGTGCCGTGAGTTCTGTGTCGACGTAGGGGAGCAGTCCTCCATCGACCTGATCGACGCCGGCTCCTGGGACGACTCGCGTTTCGGCGACAGACACTTCACGTTCTGGGAGACCCCGGACGGCACCCCGGTCTCCATGGCGGCCGTGACCTCGATGACCGCCGCCATGGTCCGGGTGGACCCCGTCTACACCCCGGCCCACCACCGTGGCCGTGGCTACGCGGGCGCCGTGACGGTCGAGGTGAGCAGGGCCGCACTGGCCGCGGGCGCGACCGACGTCGTGCTGTACGCGGACCCGGCCAACCCCACCAGCAACGCCCTCTACCAACGCATCGGATACGTCCCGGTCACCGACTGGGCCGTGTACGACTTCGCGCGTGAACACGCTGCGCCGCGGCCCTTGTCACTCACCAGGCCATGAGTGGCGTGGAACACTATTGCAAGCAGATGCTTGCAATAGTTAGCACAGGTGAGGCAGCATCGGGGTATGGCATCACTCAACGTCGGCAATCTCGGTGAGTACCTGCGCGAACAGCGGCGCAACGCGCAGCTGTCGCTTCGGCAGCTCGCCGACGCCGCCGGGGTGTCCAACCCGTATCTGAGCCAGATCGAGCGCGGCCTGCGCAAGCCGAGCGCGGAGATTCTGCAGCAGCTCGCCAAGGCGCTGCGGATCTCCGCCGAGACGCTGTACGTCCAGGCCGGGATTCTCGACGAGCGGGAGCGGGGCGAAGTGGAGACGCGGGCCGCGGTGCTCGCCGATCCCACGATCAACGAGCGGCAGAAGCAGGTGCTGCTGCAGATCTATGAGTCGTTTCGCAAGGAGAACGGGGTCGATGTCACGTCGTCCGGTGTGACGACACCCGTTCCGGACGCCGCCGATGCCGGGGCCCGCACGGTCGACGGCAGTGATGAAGACCGACCCCCATCAGCTTGATTTCCGTCCAGTCCAGGAGGACCAGCCATGGCTATTGCCGAGGACATCCGTAAGGCCGCCGCCGACCCCAAGCCGCTCTACTTCTTCGCCGGGACCGCTGACATCGCGTACGAGCAGGCGCTGAAGGTGCCCGGTCTGATCGAGCAGCTGAGCGCCGAGGCGCCGGCGTGGGTCGAGACCGTACGCAAGACCGACCCGAAGGACGTGCAGCAGAAGGCCGTCGCCCGCGCCAAGGAGGCGCAGGACCTCGTGCAGAACAAGGTCACCGGGTTCATCGGCACGCTGGACACCGACCTGAAGAAGATCGGTGACGCTGTTCAGGACGTGGCGCTGAAGGGCGTCGGGTTCGCCGCCGAGGGCGTGGTCAAGGCGCGCGAGACGTACGACAAGGTCGCCGAGCGCGGTGAGGGCGCCGTGAAGACCTGGCGCGGCGAGCCCGCGGAGGAGCAGGAGAAGGAGAAGGAGGAGCTGGCGGCGGGCGAGGCTGAGCCGGTCGCCGTGGCGGACGAGGAGCCCGCGGCGAAGAAGACGGCCACCGCCAAGAAGACCACCGCCAAGAAGACGACGGCCAAGAAGACCACGTCCCCTGCCAAGTGACCGTTGGCAGCTGACCGTCCGGCGGCCGGGGCACCTACGGGGTGCTCCGGCCGTTCTCCAGGTACGGTGAATCCGTAGGCGGACTCGACTCGGGCGGTGGGCATTGTGCTGACGCAGGGCTTCGGCAACTTGTTGTGGCTGATCTTTACCGCCATGCTCGTGCTCGCCGTGGTGGCGCTGGTGATGGCGGGCATGGCCCGCGAGGACGCCTATCGCGCCGCCAACAAGCAGACCAAGATGTTCTGGGTGATCATCCTGGGCGTCACGGTCGCGGTGAACCTGGTCGTTCCGTTCCTGTTCCTGCAGATCGCCGGGCTGATCGCGACGATCGTGTTCTTCGTCGATGTGCGGCCCGCCCTGCGTGAGGTCACCGGTGGCAGCGGCGGGAAGCGGAGCGGCGGCTCCAGCAGCGACGGCCCGTACGGTCCCTACAACGGCGGACGGTAGCCCGCGGGGGCGCACACACCCGCCCGTAACCTTCCGGTTCGGCTGCCCTCGCCCTTCCGGCTTGTCCGGTTCGGCCGCCTGGCTCAGCCGCGGCCGCGGTCCAGGAGCAGTACGGCCACGTCGTCTGTCAGCTCGCCGCCGTTGAGGTCCCTGACCTCGTTGACGGCGGCTTCGAGCAGTTCGTCACCGTGCAGGCCCGTCGCGATCTGGCGGCGGACCATCTCCACCATGCCGTCCTGGCCGAGCCGCTGGTTGCCCTGGCCGATGCGGCCCTCGATCAGCCCGTCCGTGTAGAGCATCAGGCTCCAGGCGGCGCCGAGGTCGACCTGTTGGCGGGACCAGCGGGCCTGTGGCAGCAGTCCGAGCGCGGGGCCGCCGTTGTCGTACGGGAGCAGCTCGGCGGGGCGTCCCTGGCGGGCGATCAGCGGCGAGGGGTGGCCCGCCAGCCAGAGTCCGGCGCGTCGGCCGTCGGGGGCGATGTCGATCATGCAGAGCGTCGCGAAGATCTCGTCGTCCGGGCGCTCGTGCTCCAGGACCTGCTGCAGCGTGGCGAGCAGCTCGTCCCCGCACATCCCGGCGAAGGTCAGGGCGCGCCAGGCGATCCGCAGCTCGACGCCGAGCGCGGCCTCGTCGGGGCCGTGCCCGCAGACATCGCCGATCATGGCGTGCACCGTGCCGTCGGGGGTGCGAACGGTGTCGTAGAAGTCGCCGCCCAGCAGGGCGCGGGAACGGCCCGGCCGGTAGCGGGCCGCGAACCGCAGCGAGGAGCCCCCGAGCAGCGGCGTGGGCAGCAGGCCGCGCTCCAGGCGGGCGTTCTCCTGGGCGCGCAGCCGGGACTCGGTCAGCTGGCGCTGGGCGAAGTCGGCGCGCTTGCGCTCCACGGCGTACCGGATGGCGCGGCTGAGCAGCCGGGCGTCCAGTTCCTCCCGCAGGAGGTAGTCCTGGGCGCCGACCCGGACCGCCTCTACGGCCCGCTCGGCGTCACCGGACGCGGTGAGTGCGAGCACGGCGTGCCGGGGTGCGAGGCGCAGCACATGCTTCAGGGTCACCAGCTCGTCGGGCTTGGCGCCGTTGCCGTTGCCGGTGTCGGCGGCGGCGTCCGTGTCCGTGCCGGTGCCTGTGCCTGTGCCGGTCGTGGCAGCGGCGGCGGCCGCCGCGCCGGGTGCGGGCAGCGCGAGGTCGAGCAGGATGCAGTGCACGTCGTCGGTGAGCAGCCGCTCGGCCTCGGTGAGGTTACGGGCGGTACGGATGCGGATCGGCTTGCCCGCGGTGTCGAGCAGTTCGGGCACGCTCAGTGCCCCTGCCGGATCGTCCTCGATGACCAGCAGGGTCAGGCTGGTGCCGTTGTCGACACCTGCCGGGTGCGCCTGACCACCTTCCGCGGCCTGGAGTGTTCGCTGCCGCGGTATGGGTACGGGCATGGTTGTGTTCCTTCCCTCCCCCCGAGGGCGCGGTGGAACGCGTTCGCCGGACCACCCGACGGGGACCATAGCGCTAGCGGGCGCCGCAGTGGAATGGCGTGCGGCGAAGAGCCGCTGTCATATGCCGCGCTGGGCAGCACTTTTGGGCGCAACCGGGTTGTATCGGCGTCCTTGGGGGATGACGAACGTCACGCCCGGCGGGTCGGGCTGGTGGGCTGCGTCACGTGACGGGGCACACGCCCGAGCCGAGCCCGCGCTTGAGCCCGCGCCTGCCGCCGGAGCCCGCCGCCCGCGCCCGCTGCCCGGCCCGCGCCTGCCGCCGGAGCCCGCCGCCCGCGCCCGC
>NZ_JAZGRL010000003.1:93596-100206 GCF_046540415.1 Streptomyces sp. E11-3
GCCCGGCCAGTGCCCGCTGCCCGTCGCGCCCGGCCCGTGCCCGCTGCCCCGCCCGAGCCCGCCGCCTGGCGCCCGAGCCCGCTGCCCGAGCCCGCGCCCAGCGCGCCCGCGACGTTCAGACCGCGGAGGAAGACCCCACGCCGTCACCCTCCGGGACGTACGACCCCCAGGATCGGCATTGAGCCCGCGCCCGCCATCGTGACGTGCCGCCCCGGCCGCGGCGCGTGCACCATCGCACCGTCGCCCAGGTACATCCCGACATGGCTGGCGTCCTTCCAGTAGATGATCAAGTCGCCCGGGCGCATGTCCTTGACGTCCACCCGGGGCAGCCGCTTCCACTGCTCCTGGGAGGTCCGTGGGATGCCCCGCCCGGCCGCCGCCCAGGCCTGCGAGGTCAGCCCCGAGCAGTCGTACGAGCCCGGCCCCTCGGCGCCCCACTCATACGGCTTGCCTATCTGCGCGGTGGCGTACCGGATCGCCTTCTTGCCCTGGCCGGTCGTCGCCTTGCCGCCCGCGCCGACGCCGTCAGCCCGATCGCCCCCCGTCAGCGCCCCGGAGTCCAGCCAGGCTTTCTGGCGCTTGTACGCGGCCTCCTCCTCCAACTTGCGCAGCCGCTCCCGCTCCTCCTTCTTGAGCTTCGACTCCAGCTTCTCGGCCGCCGCGATCTTCTCCTCTATCTCCTTCTTCGCCTTCGCCTTCTTCTCGCGCAGGCTGTCGAGCTTCTTCCAATGGCTCGACGCGTCCGCCGCGTACGTCTTGAGGTCGTCCTGGGTCCTGGTCAGCTCGGCGAGCAGCCCCTTGGTCGCGTGCTGGCCCTGGCGCACCTGCCGGGTGCCCCGCAGGAACTGCTGCGGGTCGTCGCTCAGCATCAGCTGTGCCTCGGGCGGCATCCCGCCGCCGCGATACTGCGCACGCGCCGCGGCGCCCGCCTGCGCCTTGAGCCGGTCCAGCTTCTCCTGGCCGCGCACCACCTCGCGGGCCAGCTTCACTATGTCGCGCGACTGCTTCTTCGCCTTCTCCTCCGCGGCGTTGTACGCGTCCGTGGCGCGGGCGGCCTGGCGGTACAGCCGGTCGATCTCCTTGCGGACGTCCTCAAGGCTTCGGGGGGTCTGGGGTGTTGGCTCCGCGGGGCTCGCCAGGGGCCGCGCCTGGGCCGTTCCCGGCGCGGCCAGCAGGACCGCCGCACAGATCAGAGCCGTCACGGCCATGCTCGAACGTCGATTGCCGATCACGCCTACGCCCCCCAATAACTGATTGCTCGTCAGTAACTTTTGACGCCTCCGGATGGTGCCATGTCCGTGCGCAATACGACAGATGCGCGTGCGCGATACGACAGGTGCACGTGCGCAATACGACAGATGCACCTGCGCAATACGGCCAACGCGTACGACCGTCGAACCTCGTTACCCCACCCGACCCTTCAGACGAACGGCCGTCCCGCGGTGTTCCCCCACAACCCCCACCTCACCCGACATCACCCGTGTGGGTGGCCCTCACCCGCGCGGCGCCAGCGCCTCCCACGCCACCGTCACCTCGCCCTGCCGCCACCGCCCGCGCCGGTCCACCACCGGCCAGTCCGCCGTCAGATCCGCAACCGCCCTGATCCAGCGCTGCCGCGCGCCGTACGCCGCGTACGGCGCGGCGGCCGCCCAGGCGCGGTCGAAGTCGCGCAGGAACGCGTGCACCGGCTCCCCCGGGACGTTGCGGTGGATCAGTGCCTTCGGCAGCCGCTCCGCCAGGTCCGACGGCCGCTCCAGCGAGCCGAGCCGGGTCGCGAACGTCACCGTGCGCGGACCCTCGGGACCCAGCGCCACCCACACATGGCGCCGCCCGATCTCGTCGCAGGTGCCCTCGACCAGCAGGCCGCCGGGGGCGAGCCGGGCCCGGAGCCGCTCCCAGACGCCAGCGACCTGCTCCTCGTCGTACTGGCGCAGCACATTGGCCGCGCGGATCAGCGCGGGCCGCCGCTCGCCGGGCAGCGGCAGCTCGAAGCCGCCGTGCGCGAAGGTCAGGCCGTCCGTCTCGTACGGCGCGGCGGCCGCAACCCGGGCCGGGTCGATCTCGATCCCGACGACCTGTGTGGCCGGGGCGGCGGTACGCAGCCGGTGCAGCAGCTCGACGGCGGTCCAGGGGGCGGCCCCGTACCCCAGGTCCACGGCGACGGGCGCGGCGGCGGCGCGCGGCGCGGAATCGTACGGGGTGGCCGAGCGCAGCGCGGGGCCGTGCACGGCGGCGATCCAGCGGTCCATGCGGCGCAGGCGGTTGGGGTTGGTGGTCCCGCGGGTGACGGTCCCTACCGGGCGGGACGAGGGGCGGGCCATGCGTCCAGTATCGCCGGGGCCCTCGGGCGCCAGGGCGCCCGGGATGGGTGAGCGGTACCCGCGGGACGGTTGCGAAGACAAGGGTAATGCTTTGGCAAAATGGAAATGAGTGAGCGCTCTCCGCTGTTCCCCGTGTCTGGAGGGTGCCGTTCTGGAGGGTGGCGCCCGCCCGTAGCCGAAGCCGCCCTAGGAGGACCGCCACGTGAGCCAGTATGTGACCCGGCTCGGCGAACGTCTCGGTTCCAGCGCGGCCGCGAGACTCCGCTTCCCCGGTACGCAGCGCCGCCCGCGCCGGGTGGCCATGCTCAGCGTGCACACCTCGCCGCTGCACCAGCCCGGCACCGGCGACGCGGGCGGGATGAACGTCTACATCGTCGAGCTCGCCAAGCGTCTCGCCGCGATCAACGTCGAGGTCGAGATCTTCACCCGGGCCACCACGGGCGGCCTGCCCCCCAAGGTCGAGCTCGCCCCCGGCGTCCTCGTACGCCATGTCGACGCGGGCCCCTACGAAGGCCTCTCCAAGGAGGAGCTGCCCGCCCAGCTGTGCGCCTTCACGCACGGCGTCATGCAGACCTGGGCGGGCCACCGCCCCGGCCACTACGACCTGGTGCACTCCCACTACTGGCTCAGCGGCCACGTCGGCTGGCTCGCGGCCGAACGCTGGGGCGTCCCCCTCGTACACGCCATGCACACCATGGCCAAGGTCAAGAACGCCGCGCTGGCCGAGGGCGACACACCCGAACCGGCCGCCCGCGTGATCGGCGAGACGCAGATCGTGCGCGCCGCCGACCGGCTCATCGCCAACACCGACGAAGAGTCCGACGAACTCGTCTTCCACTACGAGGCCGACCCCGCGAAGGTCGCCGTCGTGCACCCCGGCGTCAACCTCGAACGCTTCCGCCCGGCCGACGGCCGCCAGGCGGCCCGGCAGCGCCTCGGGCTGCCGCAGGACGCGCTGATCCCGCTGTTCGCGGGCCGGATACAGCCACTCAAGGCCCCCGACGTCCTGCTGCGCGCGGTAGCCGTACTCCTTCAGCGGCGCCCCGAGCTGCGCTCCAGGCTGGTCGTGCCGGTGGTCGGCGGCCCCAGCGGCAGCGGCCTCGCCAAGCCGGAGGGCCTGCAGAAGCTCGCCTGCCGACTCGGTATCGCGGATGTCGTGCGCTTTAGGCCCCCGGTCGGCCAGAACCAGCTCGCGGACTGGTTCCGGGCCGCCTCCGTACTGGTCATGCCGTCCTACAACGAGTCGTTCGGGCTGGTCGCCATCGAGGCCCAGGCGTCCGGCACGCCGGTGGTCGCGGCGGCCGTCGGCGGCCTGCCGGTCGCCGTACGCGACGAGGTCAGCGGCTTCCTCGTAGCGGGGCACGAGCCCGCGGCGTACGCCCAGGCCCTGGCCCGCTTCGTCGACGACGAGCACCTGGTGGACCGGATGGGCGAGGCCGCCGCGCGGCACGCGCAGTCCTTCGGCTGGGGCACGGCGGCGTCGGCGACCGCCGACGTGTACTCCGCCGCGATGCAGGAACAGCACCGTCATCTACGCTCGGTGCATGGCTGACGCAGCAGCGATCATCGAGCAGACCCTGACCGACGCGGACGTCGAATGGGAGAGCCCCGAGCCCGGCTCGTACGTCGTCACGCTCCCGGGCACCCGCAAGCTGAAGACCACGGTCTCCCTCATGGTGGGCCAGCACGCGCTGTCCCTGAACGCCTTCGTGATCCGGCACCCCGACGAGAACGCCGAAGGCGTCCACCGCTGGCTCCTTGAGCGCAATCTCAAGCTGTACGGCGTCGGGTACGCGGTCGACCGCCTCGGCGACGTCTACCTGACCGGCAAGCTGCCGCTCTCCGCCGTGACGGCGGAGGAGCTCGACCGCCTGCTCGGCTCGGTCCTGGAGGCCGCGGACGGCTCCTTCAACACCCTCCTGGAGCTGGGCTTCGCCTCGGCGATCCGCAAGGAGTACGAGTGGCGGGTCTCGCGGGGCGAGTCGACCCGGAACCTGGACGCGTTCGAGCACCTCACGAGGCCACGCGCCGACTGAGCCCGCGTACCTTGCCGTCGGTGCCCTCGGTGTCGGTGCCTTCGGTGCCGTCGGTGTCACTGCCGGTGTCGATCTCGCCGTCAGTCACGCTGTCGGCCTTGCCCTTGTCCTTGGCCTCGGCCGCGCCCAGCGCCCGCCGTAGCAGCGTCGCGTACCCGGCCGCCGCCACGCACCCGGTCACCGCGCAGCCCAGCCACAGCGCGCCCGGCCCTGGCCCGTCCACCACCCACCCGGCCAGGATCGGCGCGACGAAGCCCGCCACCGCCCAGGACATGCCCATCACGCCCTGGTAGCGGCCCCGCGCGTGCTCCGGAGCGAGCCGGGCGGTGGCAGCGGCGTTGGTGGGAATGTGCACCATCTCGCCGATCGTCCACACCACCACGGTGGCGGCGAACAGCAGCGGCGCTCCCGCCAGCGCGGTCGCACCCGTCCCGAGGGCGAACAGCAGCGAGGAGACGGTCAGCAGGACGGCCGGGGAGCGCCGCTCGGTGACCTTGTTGACGAGCAGCTGGAAGGCGACGATCACCACGCCGTTCACCGCGATGACCATGCCGTACGCGTCCGGCTCAAGACCCGCGCGCGACATGGTCAGCGGCAGGCCCACCCACGGGGCGGTGAAGACCAGGCAGACCAGCAGGTTGAGCAGAACCAGGGTGCGGAACGCCGCGTCGTGCCGCAGCACCCCGATCATGGTCACCGGCGGCGCGTCCGCGGTCTGCGCGGGGGAGTCCTCGTCGGCCGCGGCGGGCCGGGTCTCGCCCAGCCGCAGGAAGACGATCAGCGCGCACAGTACGGTCGCCACCGCGTCGGCCACGAACAGGGTCCGGTAGCCGAGGAAGATCGCGGCGCCGCCCCCCATCGCGGCGATCGCGAACCCCAGGTTCAGAGCCCAGTAGTTCAGTGCGTAGGCCCGCCTGCGGTCGGGCTCCGGCACCAGGTCCGCGATGGTCGCGCCGATCGCCGGCCGTACCGCCTGCATGGCCACGCCCATCAGCAGCACCACCACGGCGATGCCCCACGCGCTGGTCACCACCGCGAGCGCGGCCGCGCAGACCGCGCCGCCCAGATGCGCGGCGATCATCGTCGGCCGCCGCCCCCACCGGTCGCTGAGCATGCCGCCCAGCGGCGATCCGGCGATGCCGCCGAGCCCGTGCAGTGCGATGACCAGCCCCGCGTACCAGGCCGAGTAGCCGAGCTCCTGGGTCAGATACAGGGACATGAAGGTCAGGACGAACGCCCCGGTGCGGTTCACGAGCGTGGAAAGCCACAACCACCAGAAGCCGCGGGGCAGGCCCGAGACGCTCTGCTGTGCGGACCGTCTCAGAGAAGCGAACGACAAGATGTCCCCCCGGCTGCGCTTGGAAGAGCACAACTTACGGGCGAAGATCGTCAGCGACCACTGAATTAGCGGTGGCCGTCAATCGACGATTACGCTCAGGGCCATGGCCGACGCACCGTACAAGCTGATCCTGCTCCGCCACGGCGAGAGCGAGTGGAACGCGAAGAACCTGTTCACCGGTTGGGTGGACGTCAATCTCAACGAGAAGGGCGAGAAGGAGGCGGTCCGCGGCGGTGAGCTGCTGAAGGACGCCGGCCTGCTCCCCGACGTCGTGCACACCTCGCTCCAGAAGCGTGCGATCCGCACCGCGAACCTGGCGCTTGAGGCAGCCGACCGCCACTGGATTCCGGTCCACCGCTCCTGGCGCCTGAACGAGCGGCACTACGGCGCGCTGCAGGGCAAGGACAAGGCGCAGACCCTCGCGGAGTTCGGCGAGGAGCAGTTCATGCTCTGGCGCCGCTCGTACGACACTCCGCCGCCGCCGCTCGCGGACGGCGCGGAGTTCTCGCAGAGCGCCGACGCGCGCTATGCGTCGATCCCGCCGGAGATGCGCCCGCAGACGGAGTGCCTCAAGGACGTCGTCACGCGGATGCTGCCGTACTGGTACGACGGCATCGTGCCGGACCTGCTGGACGGCAAGACCGTCCTGGTCGCCGCGCACGGGAACTCGCTGCGCGCCCTGGTCAAGCACCTCGACGGCATCTCCGACGCCGACATCGCGGGCCTGAACATCCCCACCGGCATCCCGCTCTCCTACGAGCTGGACGCCGCGTTCAAGCCCCTCACCCCGGGCGGCACCTACCTCGACCCGGACGCCGCGAAGGCCGCGATCGAGGCCGTCAAGAACCAGGGCAAGAAGAAGTAACGCCCGCACCCAAAGACCATGACGTGGGGCCCCGTCCGGATCGGACGGG
>NZ_JAZGRL010000003.1:100274-223630 GCF_046540415.1 Streptomyces sp. E11-3
ACCACACCCCTGGCCGGGGGCCCCCCGCCGGGCGGGGGGGGCCCCCCACGTCATGTCAGCCGGGGCCGAGGCTCAGCCGCAGCAGCCGCCGCACTGGCAGGGTGCCCCCTGCTGGCAGCCGCAGCCGCAGCCCGAGCCGCAGCCGCAGGCG
Organism: Streptomyces sp. E11-3; assembly: GCF_046540415.1. NCBI lineage: Bacteria > Bacillati > Actinomycetota > Actinomycetes > Kitasatosporales > Streptomycetaceae > Streptomyces > Streptomyces sp. E11-3. The sequence continues at coordinate 100,426 of NZ_JAZGRL010000003.1, forward strand.
CCGAGCAGGGGCAGGTGGACCACTTCGACCGAGTGGTCGTCCTGGTGGGCATCGGGCGTGGGGGTATCGGCCATGGGACCCTCCTCGAAGGCACTGTTGGCTGCCCCCATTGCATGCCCGCCCAACCCGGCGCATCAACGGCGCACGGAGGCTCGACGGCGGAGAACCCGGGCCGAGTGGCCCGTTACGCGCCCTCGACCGGGGCCGACGCGCTCTGCAGCTCGTCCGCGTGCTCACCCGTCACCAGGTAGACCACCCGCTTGGCGACCGAGACCGCGTGGTCCGCGAACCGCTCGTAGTAGCGGCCGAGCAGGGTGACGTCGACGGCCGTCTCGATGCCGTGCTTCCAGCGGTCGTCCATCAGGTGCTGGAAGAGCGTGCGGTGCAGCAGGTCCATCTCGTCGTCGTCCTGCTCCAGCTGGAGCGCCAGGTCGATGTCCTTGGTGATGATGACCTCGGCCGACTTCGCCATCAGGCGCTGCGCCAGCTGGCCCATCTCCAGGATGGTGGCGTGCAGGTCGTTGGGCACGGCCGACTCGGGGAAGCGCAGCCGGGCCAGCTTGGCGACATGCTGGGCCAGGTCGCCGGAGCGCTCCAGGTCGGCGCTCATCCGCAGCGAGGTGACCACGATGCGCAGATCGGTCGCCACGGGCTGCTGGCGGGCCAGTAGGGCTATGGCCCTGGCCTCCAGGTCGTGCTGCAGATCGTCGACCTTCTGGTCGCCGGCGATCACGCTCTCGGCGAGCTTCAGATCCGCGTCGAGCATGGCCGTCGTGGCGCGCCCGATCGCCGACCCGACCAGCCGGGCCATCTCGACCAGCCCTTCGCCGATCGAATCCAGTTCCTCGTGGTACGCGTCCCGCATGGAAGGTCCCTTTCCTGATACGTGCCGGGGCTATGACCCCCACGCTCCCATGTTCGAGCCGCAACGCGACCGATAACGGCCCGCCGTATGAATCGACCCTGTCTCCGAGGTGAACTCTGGGAGACGGCCCACGGTTCCCATGCGCCCCGCAATTCCGTCCCTTCGCGGCCTGCCGGGTGGATCTCACCACCCAAATGAACCAACCGCATATCCATGGTGAACTCTCGGCGACGAGTGTCCGAGATGACACGGGCATCGCTGTGGCCGGGGCTTATCCCATGCCTAACCTGGAGACATGGACGTGAACGCGGCGGTCGCCGCAGCTGCAGCGATCGCCGGAGCGTGTACCGGCGCCATCGCCATGCTGGCGTTTCGCTGGAGCGAGCGCGACCAGAGACGCCCCACCCGAACCTCCCTGCACACCGACGCCGTCCTGCCGCCCGGCGTCGACACCGTGCTCTCGGTACTCCGCTCATCCGCGGTCGTACTCGACGAGGGCGACGCCGTGGTCAAGGCGAGCTCGGCGGCGTACGCCCTGGGTCTGGTGCGCGGCGGGAAGCTGGCCGTCGAGCCGATGCTCCAGATGGCCCGTGACACCCGCAGGGACGGCGAAATACGCCAGGTCGAACTGGACCTGCCCCGGCGCGGCACCGGCCGCGGCGAGGCGCTCGCCGTCTCCGCCCGTGTCGCACCCCTGGGCTCACGGCTGATCCTCCTGCTGGTCGAGGACCTCACCGAGGCCCGCCGGATCGAAGCCGTACGCCGCGACTTCGTCGCCAACGTCAGCCACGAGCTCAAGACGCCCGTCGGCGCGCTCTCGCTGCTCTCCGAGGCCGTCATGGACGCCTCGGACGACCCCGAGGCCGTAGAGCGCTTCGCGGGCCGTATGCAGATCGAGGCCACCCGCCTGACCAACCTGGTCCAGGAGCTGATCGACCTCTCGCGCGTGCAGAATGACGACCCCCTGGAGGACGCCGAGGCCGTACGCACCGACGAACTCGTCGCCGAGGCGATCGACCGCTGCCGCCACCAGGCCGGTACGAAGGAGATCACCATGGCCGCCGGAGGCACCGGCGACCTGCGCATCTGGGGCAACCGGGGCCAGCTCGCCGCGGCCCTCGGCAACCTCGTCGAGAACGCCGTGAACTACAGCCCGGCCCGCACGCGCGTGGGGATAGCCGCGCGCCGGGTCAACGCCCCTGGCGGCGATCTGATCGAGATCGCGGTCACCGACCAGGGCATCGGCATCTCGGAGAAGGACAAGGAACGTATCTTCGAGCGCTTCTACCGCGTCGACCCGGCGCGCTCCCGCGCCACCGGAGGTACCGGCCTCGGCCTGGCGATCGTGAAACACGTAGCCGCCTCGCACGGTGGGGAAGTAACCGTGTGGAGCTCCGAGGGACAGGGCTCCACCTTTACGCTGCGGCTGCCGGAAGCAGGCTCCGTACGCGACCGCAGAAAGCCACTCATAGCCGGGGGCCTCGACGAAGAGGGCCGCCCCGAAGACGGCGACGAAGCCGTCAACGAAGCCACCAACGACACCACGAACGAACAAGCTCGCGAGACCCGCGCGCCCATTCCTGCCCCGGAGGTCCTTCCGTGACCCGAGTGCTCGTCGTTGAGGACGAGGAATCCTTCAGTGACGCCCTGTCGTACATGCTCCGCAAGGAGGGCTTCGAAGTAGCCATCGCGGCCACCGGCCCCGACGGGCTCGACGAGTTCGAGCGCAACGGCGCCGACCTCGTACTGCTCGACCTGATGCTGCCGGGGCTGCCCGGCACGGAGGTCTGCCGCCAGCTGCGCGGCATCTCCAATGTGCCGGTCATCATGGTGACCGCCAAGGACAGCGAGATCGACAAGGTCGTGGGCCTGGAGATAGGAGCCGACGACTACGTCACCAAGCCCTTCTCGTCCCGCGAGCTGGTCGCCCGGATCCGCGCGGTGCTGCGCCGCCGCGGTGAGCCGGAGGAGGTCACTCCCGCGGCCCTGGAGGCGGGACCGGTTCGGATGGACGTCGACCGGCACGTGGTCACCGTCTCCGGCGGCAAGGTCGACCTGCCGCTGAAGGAGTTCGACCTGCTGGAGATGCTGCTGCGCAACGCGGGCCGGGTGCTCACCCGGATGCAGCTGATCGACCGGGTCTGGGGCGCCGACTACGTGGGCGACACCAAGACCCTGGACGTCCATGTGAAGCGGCTGCGGGCCAAGATCGAGCCGGACCCGGGGGCGCCGCGTTACCTGGTGACGGTGCGCGGGCTCGGGTACAAGTTCGAGCCGTAGGCCGTACGCGCCACCACGTAGAGGCACGTGAAGGGCCCCACCGCGGGAAGCGGTGGGGCCCTTCACGTGTCGGTCCGCGTGTCAGTCGCGGTGTGCTCAGTGCGAGGCGTCGCTGTCGGCCCCGTCGGTGGCGCCGCCGGTGGCCTCGCCCACGGCCCCGTCAGCGGCCTCGTCCGTGGCGTCAGCGCCGGGAGCCCCAGTGGCCTCTCCCGTGCCGTCTGTGCCCGGCGTGGCCGCGTCCGTGGCCCCGTCCTCGGGCTCCTCGACGGGCTCGGTGGTGGCGGACGCGTCCGGCTTGGGGGACTTCGGCGCCTTCGGGGCCTCGGGGCCCCACTCGCTGAAGTAGCCCGTCGCCGGGACGACCGCGGACTTCAGCGTGATGTCGCCGGTCTTGCTGAAGGTGAAGGTGATCGGCTGGGCGTTGCCCTCGGCGGCCGTGCCGTTGCCCTCGGCCAGTACGGCGGACGCGTTGCCCTTGCCGCCGATGACGACGGAGCCGCCGGCCGGCACGGTGATCGGCCCGGAGCCCTCGGCGGGCTTGAGCTCGGCGTCCTCTTCGATGCCCTTGACCTTGATCGCGTCGAGGGTCTGGTCCTTGTCGCCCTCGTTGAAGAGCGTGGCGTTCACGACGGCCGGGCCCTCGGCGCCGGGCTCGGGCTGGGTGATCAGGGTCGAGTTCTGGATCTTGATGTCACCGACCGAGGTCGCGGCGTTGTCCGGGCGGACACCCAGCGTCTGAGCGTCGTTTCCGGCACCGCACGCGGTGAGAGTGGCGAGCGAGAACGCGAGGGCGGTGGCGGCGATGGCGCCGCGTCGAAGGCTGCGGCTCACGGCGGCGGCAACTCCTAAGCGTGGACGGTAGGGCCGCCCGTAAGGCCGCCCTAAAGGTCTTTCAGCGGGCTCAGGTTACCGAGCCGTCCGCGCGCCGCCGCACCCGACCCGCCCCCAGTGACCAGGAGGCCCGTCCGGCCGTGCCTATACGAGCCAGCCCGGCTGGCCTGTTTGTCCGGCTGCGGGTCCGGGGGGCGTCCCCCGGGAAGGCGCGGCACATATCCGTGCGGACGGTGGTGGATGTGGAGGCTTTCGGGTTTCGGGTAAGGAATGCGGGTCGGTCCGGAGGCGGCCGGGGGAATTGATCATCAAGGATGATCGCGGGTGCTTCCGCCGGCTCACGTGATCAATTCCGGATTCGCCCCACACCCGCCTCGCACACTCTGTCTCGTACGCCTCTGTTGTCACCGAACGGAGTAGCGGAAGCCACGGGCGTCGAAGTGTGCAAACCGGGACGTTCGGCCGCCCAGACGGCCCATCGCCGCCCGGTAACGGGCACGTTTCAGCTTCCCCGGACAGCGGCTCCGACCTGCGAATACCCGCCTCCACAAAGCCTCCGCAGCACGTTCCTGTTGCTGTTGTCAAGCCCCGAGATATGCCCTGACCTGCGAAAACGCCATTCAGAAGACGCCGTTCTCGTGTTACCCTGGATAGCCACGGAAGGGGTACCTGTCACATGACGTTCAAGGTTGGCGACACCGTGGTCTATCCCCATCACGGGGCCGCGCTGATCGAGGCCATCGAAACTCGTCAGATCAAAGGCGTGGACAAGACCTACTTGGTGCTCAAGGTCGCCCAGGGCGACTTGACTGTTCGTGTGCCAGCGGACAATGCAGAGTTCGTCGGCGTGCGCGACGTTGTCGGTCAGGACGGGCTGGACCGGGTCTTCGAGGTGCTGCGTGCACCGTATGCCGAAGAACCGACCAACTGGTCCCGGCGCTACAAGGCAAATCTCGAAAAGCTCGCCTCCGGCGACGTCATCAAGGTCGCCGAAGTGGTGCGTGACCTGTGGCGTCGTGAGCGTGAGCGCGGACTGTCCGCGGGTGAGAAGCGCATGCTCGCCAAGGCGCGCCAGATTCTGGTGAGCGAGCTCGCCCTCGCGGAGAACACCAACGAAGACAAGGCCGAGGCCCTGCTCGACGAGGTTCTCGCGTCCTAGCGTCCGCCTACGCGAACGCATCCGGACCACACGCAACCGGATAGTACGAAAGACATGCCGCGGTGCCCGCTGGCCAGCTCTGTCGCAGAGACTGTGTTGCCGGGCACTGCGGCACGTCTGTATCCGCTTACCCTGGCCTACCCCGCGCGGCCTGCCCCGCTTACTCTCGCCTGGTGTGAGCCGGGCGCCTGGTGTGCCGGGCCCGGACGGCTGGTGCTTGACCGGTTGTCACGGAAGGGTCCGGTCAGAAAGGCTCGCGCCCGGCACGCTGTGGCCATACCCATGTCGGCTGAGGACACAAACCTGAACGCGCACCTGATGTCAGACGAATCGCACGCTTCTCCGCAGTCCACCGCCCCGCACCTGACCGCCGCGGTCATCCCCGCCGCGGGCCGCGGGGTACGGCTCGGCCCCGGCGCCCCCAAGGCGCTGCGCGCGCTGAGCGGCCTGCCCATGCTGATCCACGCCGTACGGGCGATGGCCGCCTCGCGCGGCGTCTCGCTGGTGGTCGTCGTGGCCCCGCCCGACGGCGCCGTCGAGGTCAAGAACCTCCTCGACGAGCACGCACTGCCCGAGACCACCGACTATGTGGTCGTGCCCGGCGGCGACACCCGCCAGGAGTCGGTACGGGCCGGCCTCGACGCGCTGCCCCCCGGCATCACCGAGGTCCTGGTGCACGACGCGGCCCGCCCACTGGTGCCCGTCGACACGGTGGACGCGGTGATCGAGGCGGTACGCGGGGGAGCCCCCGCCGTGGTCCCCGCGCTGCCGCTGGCGGACACCGTCAAGCAGGTCGAACCCGCGACGGAGTCCGGGGCGCCGGAGCCGGTCGTGGCGACGCCCGAGCGTGCTCTGCTGCGGGCCGTACAGACCCCGCAGGGCTTCGACCTCGCGACCCTGATCCGCGCCCATGAGCAGGTCGCCCTGAACGGCGAGGGCGCCACCGACGACGCGGGCATGGTCGAGCAGCTCGGGGTCCAGGTCGTGGTCGTACCGGGACACGAAGAGGCCTTCAAGGTCACCCGGCCGCTGGACCTGGTACTCGCCGAGGCCGTACTCGCACGCAGGAGGGCCAACGATGGCTTCTGACACACAAGGGAGCCAGATGCTGCCCCTGGTCGGCATCGGCACCGATGTGCACGCCTTCGAGGAAGGGCGTGAACTGTGGTGTGCGGGCCTCCTCTGGGAGGGGGAGCGGTACGGCCTCGCCGGGCACTCCGACGGGGACGTCGCCGCGCACGCCGCCTGCGACGCGCTGTTCTCGGCGGCCGGGATCGGCGACCTGGGGGCGCACTTCGGCACCGGCAGGCCCGAGTGGGCCGGAGCGTCCGGGGTCGCCCTGCTCACCGAGGCCGCGCGGATCGTACGGGCCGAGGGGTTCGAGATCGGCAACGTCGCCATCCAGGTGATCGGCGTACGCCCCAAGGTCGGCAAGCGGCGGGACGAGGCGCAGAAGGTGCTCTCCGCCGCCGTGGGCGCGCCGGTCTCCGTCTCCGGGACCACCACGGACGGGCTGGGGCTCACCGGGCGCGCGGAGGGCCTGGCGGCGATCGCCACGGCGCTGGTCGTACGCGGTAGGTAGGCAGGTAAGCAGGCAGGTAAGTAGGCAGGCAGTACGCGCGCGTCGCAGGGCGCCCCACACCATCGGGTGAACTCACGCCGCAGGGGCGCTCTGTTTCCCTGATCGGCCGTGGGTTATCCACAGGCGGCACAGGGCACTGCCGCGAGCGCACTACCCTTGTCGCGTGACTATTCGGCTGTACGACACCAGCGCCCGGCAGATCCGTGACTTCTCCCCGCTCGTCCCGGGCTGCGTCTCGATCTACCTGTGCGGCGCGACGGTGCAGTCAGCCCCGCACATCGGGCACATCAGGTCGGGGCTGAACTTCGACATTCTCCGCCGTTGGTTCGCCTACCGCGGCTACGACGTGACCTTCGTGCGGAACGTCACCGACATCGACGACAAGATCATCGCGAAGTCGGCCGAGCAGGGCCGCCCCTGGTGGTCGATCGGGTACGACAACGAGCGCGCCTTCAACGAGGGCTATGACGCGCTCGGCTGCCTGCCGCCCACCTACGAGCCGCGCGCCACGGGCCACATCACCGAGATGGTCGAGATGATGCGCGGCCTGATCGAGCGCGGCCACGCCTACGCCGCCGACGGGAACGTCTACTTCGACGTGCGCTCCTTCGAGGGCTATCTGCAGCTGTCCAACCAGGAGTTGGACAACCTGCTGCAGCCCTCGGGGGAGGGCGAGACCGGCAAGCGCGACCCGCGCGACTTCGCCATGTGGAAGGCGGCCAAGCCGGGCGAGCCCAGCTGGGAGACCCCGTGGGGCCGCGGGCGCCCCGGCTGGCACCTGGAGTGCTCGGCGATGGCCCACAAGTACCTGGGAACCGCCTTCGACATCCACGGCGGCGGCCTCGACCTGGTTTTCCCCCACCACGAGAACGAAATCGCGCAGGCCAAGGCCTTCGGCGACGACTTCGCCTCGTACTGGGTGCACAACGCCTGGGTGACCATGGCCGGCGACAAGATGTCCAAGTCGCTGGGCAACTCGGTGCTGGTCAGCGAGATGGTCAAGAACTGGCGCCCGATCGTGCTCCGGTACTACCTGGGCACTCCGCACTACCGCTCGATGATCGAGTACAGCGAGGAGGCGCTGCGCGAGGCCGAGTCAGCGTTCGCGCGGATCGAGGGGTTCGTCCAGCGCGTCGTCGAGAAGGCCGGGGCCGTCGAGCCTGCGGCCGAGGTCCCGGCGGCCTTCGCCGAGGCCATGGACGACGACCTCGGGGTCCCGCAGGCGCTCGCCGTGGTGCACAACACCGTGCGCCAGGGAAACTCCGCGCTCGCCGCCGATGACAAGGACGCGGCCGCCCAGCACCTCGCCGAGGTGCGCGCCATGCTCGGCGTACTCGGGCTCGACCCGCTGGACGCGCACTGGGCCGGCGAGGCCGAGAGCGGCCAGGACCTCCACAGCGCCGTGGACACCCTCGTACACCTGGTGCTGAAGCAGCGTGAGGCGGCCAGGGAGCGCAAGGACTGGGCCACCGCCGACGCCATCCGCGACCAGCTGAACCAGTCGGGCCTGGTCATCGAGGACGGCCCGGACGGACCGCGCTGGAGCCTCGGAGCGCGCTGAGCCACCGGCTCCATGTGCCGCGCGGCCCGCAGGGCGGCACACTTTCCATACGTAACGCACATTCGCAGAAATCAGGTAGGTCATGGCCGGGAGCAGCAGCAGCCGCCGTACGTCCAACAAGAAGGGCGCGCAGGTCGGCAGCGGCGGAAAGCGCCGCCGCGGCCTTGAGGGCAAGGGCCCGACCCCGCCCGCCGAGATGCGCAAGAAGCACAAGAAGAACCGTATGGCCACCGCCCAGGCGAAGAAGGCCGCGGCCCGCCGCCCGGTCGCCCGGCGCGGCGGCAAGGGCACATCCGAGCTGGTCGTCGGCCGCAACTCGGTCGTCGAGGCGCTGCGCGAGGGCGTACCGGCGAACACGCTCTATGTGCAGCAGTTCATCGACAACGACGAGCGGGTGCGCGAGGCGCTGCAGCTCGTGGCCGAGCGCGGCGGCATCAACCTCATGGAGGCGCCGCGCCCCGAGCTCGACCGGATGACCAACGGGCTCAACCACCAGGGCCTGGTCATGCAGGTCCCGCCGTACGAGTACGCCTTCCCCGAGGACCTCGCGGCCGCCGCCTTCGACGAGGGCGAGGACCCGCTGATCGTGGCCCTGGACGGGGTGACCGACCCGCGGAACCTGGGCGCCGTGGTGCGGTCGGTGTCCGCGTTCGGCGGCCACGGCGTGGTGGTGCCCGAGCGGCGCGCCGCCGGTATGACCGCGGGCGCCTGGAAGACCTCGGCCGGTGCCGCCGCGCGTACCCCGGTGGCCCGGGCGACCAACCTCACCCGCGCCCTGGAGGCGTACAAGAAGGCGGGCGTCGCCGTGGTCGGCCTCGCCGCCGACGGCGAGCACGAGGTCGGTGAACTCGAGGCGCTGCGCGGCCCCGTGGTGATCGTGGTCGGCAGCGAGGGCAAGGGTCTGTCCCGGCTGGTCGGCGAGACCTGCGACTACCTGGTGCGCATCCCCATGCCGGGCGGAACCGAGTCCCTGAACGCCGGTGTGGCGGCGGGCGTCGTGCTGTACGAGGCGGCCCGGCACCGGAGCTGACCGGCGCAGGCGCTGGGCCGAACGGCGCAGTGAGCCGGTAAGCCGTACGGCGCAGAGCGCCCGTAGCCCGTACGGCCCCCGGTGACCTTGACGCGACCCGGACAGATCAGGCGGGTCAAGGCAGTGTCCTAAACACACATCACTCGGTTAGATGAGTGTGGACACCAGAACGCCCCGCACACCCACGGGGGGACCCTCGGGATTCGACGACGGCCCCGCGCTGAGCATGGTGAAGGTTCCGTGCGACCCGGCGCAGGTCATCGTCAATCACGCGAGCTTCCGCGTGCAGCTCCCCGCCGCGCAGCCCCCGTCCCCGCGCATCACCCGGCCCATGGCGGGCGCCGAGGCGCAGACGGCGCGGATTCCCGTGGCCGCCGCCGGAGCCGCGGCGGGCGCCGTCGGGGGAGCCGCCGCTGGCGCCGCCGCGGCCGGACGGCGCCGCGCGCCGGTCGTCTGGAGCGGGAGGTCCGAGCCGGGCGATCTCGCCGCGACCGGTCTGCTGCAGGCCGTACGGAGTTCCGGGGTGCGGCACGGCGACACGTTCGACGACGTCTTCGACGCGGACGCCACCCAGGTCATCCCGCGCATCGACGCCGACGACGACGCCGCGCAGACCGTCGAGACACCACAGGTCTACGGCCAGCGCGGCCCCAGCGGCGACGAGACCCGGATGCTGCCCGTGGTCCCGGAGGCGGGCGACGGATACGCCGACGGGCTCTTCAGGCCGGACCCCGAGGACGAGTTCGACCGCTACGAGGACGACGCGGACGACGAGCCCGTGGTCGTGCGCAGGCACGGGGCCGACCCCGTGCGGCACGCCTACTACCCCGGGCGGCGGATGAACCTGGGCGTGGTGCTGCTCCCGCTGCGCGTCTTCCTCGGGTTCATCTCCATCTACGCCGGCATGGGCAAGCTCTGCGACCCCGTCTACTTCGACGGCGGCGAGCGCGGCTCCATGGTCAAGTGGCTGAGCTCGCTGCAGCCCTGGGCGCTCGCCGAGCCGATGCGGGACTTCGCCCTGTCGCACCCGGTCGGCGCCGGGCTGACCATCGCCTTCCTCCAGGTCATCGTCGGCGTGCTCACGGTGCTCGGCCTCTGGCAGCGGGTCGCCGCCTCGGTCGGCGCCCTGCTGTCCGCCGCGCTCCTGGTCACCGTCAGCTGGAAGGCCGTCCCGGCCTACGACACCCCGGACATCATCTACCTCGCCGCCTGGAGCCCGCTGATCATCGCCGGGGCGCCGGTGTACTCGGTCGACGGGCGGCTGGCCAGCGAGGCCTGGCGCAGGCTCGGGCCGCGCGTGGGGATCTGGGAGCTGCGCCGTCGGGTACTGCGCCGCGGGTTCCTGATCGGCACCGTCGTGGTCGGTCTGACGCTGCTCATCGGCGCGCTGCTCGGCAGTGCCGTACGCGACTCGGGCCGGGTGATCGTGCCCGGGCCCGGCGAGCCGCCGCGCAACGTACAGCCTGGGTCCCCGCTGCCCAGCGAGCCCGGTGCGCGGACCAGTGAGAGCGTGGGTCCCACCGCCTCGGAGGGGCCCACGCGGGGCAACACCACCAGCCCCTCGACCTCGGCGGCGACCCCGGAGCGGGCTCGCGAGTCCAGTACGGCCGGCGCCGAGCAGCCCGCCCAGACCCAGCCCGCCCAGACCCAGGGCACCGTCGGCCAGGAGTCGCCGCAGCAGCAACAACAGCAACAGCAGGCGCCCCCGCCGCCGGCGACCAGCGCCGGGCCCACCACCAGCGGTGGCACCGACAGCGGCGGAGGCAGTACGGGCGGCCCCGACGACGGCGCGTCCGGTGGCGCGACATCGGGCGGGCGTCCGGGCCTGGTGGGCGGCCTGCTCGGCTGAGGAGCCCCGTACGGCGTGCTGAGCGGTACGCGAAGGGGCCCGGCACACATCGCGTGTGCCGGGCCCCTTCAGGCCGTTCAGCGGCGTCTCAACGGTCCTGTGCGGCCAGTTCCTTGGCGGCCTCCGTCAGGTCCTTGGCCGTGTCGATCGCCCGCCAGTACGCGCCCTGCGGCAGCGGATACCCGGCCAGTCGGCGCTCCCTGGCGAGGCGCGGGAAGGTGGTCCGCTCGTGGTCGCCGCGGTCCGGCAGCAGCGAGGCGAAGGCGGGCGAGAAGACGTAGACGCCCGCGTTGATCTGGTACGAGGTCGGCGGGGACTCGACGAAGTCCGTGATGTGGCCGAAGTCGTCGGTCTCGACGGCGCCCCACGGGATGCGCGGGCGGGCCAGCGCGAGGGTCGCCGTGGCGTCCCGCTCGGCGTGGAAGGAGGCCATGTCGCGGAGCGAGAAGCGGGTCCAGATGTCGCCGTTGGTGGCGTACCAGGGCTGGTCCGGGTGCGGCAGGTGGGCGGCGGCGTACTTGAGGCCGCCGCCACGGCCCAGCGGCTCCTTCTCGACGACGGTGGTGACCCGCAGCGGCAGGTCCGCCGTCTCCAGCCACTTCTGGAGCACCTCGGCGAGATGCCCGCAGGAGACGACCGCGTCGGTCACACCCTCCGCCGCGAGCCAGGAGAGCTGATGGCCGATGATCGGGGTCCCCGTGCCGGGGATCTCGACCATCGGCTTGGGCCGGTCGTCGGTGTACGGGCGCAGCCGCGACCCCTGGCCCCCGGCCAGGACGACGGCCTGCGTCGGGAGGGACAGCGGGGCGGCTGCCGCGTGGTTGGGTACAGGGAAGTCACCGGTCATGACCGCACCTTATGCGGCGTGCCCCGGCGGCTCCCAGTGTGGGCCGCAGCGCGGGCCTCGGCCTGGGTCTCAGCTTGGGCCTCAGCGCCTGACGGGAAGGCCCGCTCAGGACTGCTGGGCCGCTACCCCGGAGGCGAAGGCGGTGTCGCACACCGGACGGGCGAAGGACTGGGCGCGGGTGGGGCCGTAGTACTGGACGGCGGCGCGGCCCAGCGCACGGGCGAGCGAGACGCAGTGCGCGGCGAGCGACGGCCTGCGGTCGACTTCCTGCTGGAGGTGGGTGAGGGCGACGCCCGGGTCCTTCTCCTGCAGCTCGGTGAGCAGCTGGTCGCGCAGAACATCCTGCGGGGCGCGGGACTTGGCGCGCGAGGAGACATCCTGGGACGATGCGGTGAGCGTCGACTGCGGGTTGCCCGACCAGTCGACTCGGGTCACCGCCAGCGTTCCGGACAGGACCAGGACAACGGGGAGTACGAGAGCGAGGGTGCGGCCGATACGGCGGGCGGTGGAGTTCAAGGGTGTTCCTCGCGGTGTCGATTCCGGGTGGCCCCCGGCCGCTGGCCGACGGTGTCGTCGGGCCGGGAAAGGGAGCCGGGGAAGCAGTACGCGAGTGAGCGTAGCGGTCGGTGATGATTTGGCGACATTTAGTCACCCTGTCGGGGGATGGTTCGACGCCGTTTTTCGAATTACGGGTTGACGTACGAAATCGAAACGGCCGGTGTGCCGGGGTATTTGTCGACTCTCGGTTTATCGGGGGTGGACGACGACAGCGGCCCCGCACCGAAGTGCGGGGCCGCTGTCGTCGTAACGGGAGGAGCCTCAGTCGGTGAGGCGCTCACCGGACGAGGTCGCGAACACGTGGGTCTCGCCCGGACGCGGCACCACGTGCAGCTGGGAGCCCTTGTCGGGGACCTGGCGGCCGTTGACGCGGACGACGAGGTCCTTCTGCTCGCCGCCGACCTCGGCGGTGCCGTACACAAAGCCGTCGGCGCCGAGCTCCTCGACGACGTTGACCGTGACGGCGAGGCCCGCCGGGGCGTCCTCGGAGTCCTTGGTCAGCGACTTCGCGACGCCGCCGTTCTGCTCGACGATGTCGAAGTGCTCCGGGCGGACGCCGACCGTGACGGTCCGGTCGCCCTTGTCGGCGGCCGTGGCCAGCGCCTCGCGGTTGACCGGGACGACGGAGTTGCCGAACTTCACGCCGCCGTCGGTGATCGGCACCTCGACCAGGTTCATGGCGGGGGAGCCGATGAACCCGGCGACGAAGAGGTTGGCCGGGCGGTCGTACATGTTGCGCGGCGAGTCGACCTGCTGGAGCAGACCGTCCTTGAGTACCGCGACGCGGTCGCCCATGGTCATGGCCTCGACCTGGTCGTGGGTGACGTACACCGTGGTGATGCCGAGGCGGCGCTGCAGCGACGCGATCTGCGTACGGGTGGAGACGCGGAGCTTGGCGTCGAGGTTCGAGAGCGGCTCGTCCATGAGGAAGACCTGCGGCTCACGGACGATCGCGCGGCCCATCGCGACACGCTGGCGCTGACCGCCGGAGAGCGCCTTGGGCTTGCGGCCCAGGTACTCGGTGAGGTCCAGGATCTTCGCGGCGTCCTCGACCTTCTGCCGGATCTCCGCCTTCGGCACGCCCGCGATCTTGAGCGCGAAGCCCATGTTGTCGGCGACCGACATGTGGGGGTAGAGCGCGTAGTTCTGGAACACCATGGCGATGTCCCGGTCCTTCGGCGGCAGGTGCGTGACGTCGCGGTCACCGATGTGGATCGAGCCGCCGTTGACGTCCTCCAGGCCCGCGAGCATGCGCAGGGAGGTGGACTTTCCGCAGCCGGACGGGCCGACGAGGACGAGGAATTCGCCGTCCGCGACGTCGAGCTCGAGCTGGTCGACGGCGGGCTTGTCGCCACCCGGGTAGATGCGGGTCGCCTTGTTGAACGAGACAGTGGCCATGGGTATGGGCCCCCTTCACCGGCAGGAACGTGCCGGACGATCCGAGTAAAGGAAGAAAATGGGTCTAGTCCACCTGGGTGAACCTTCCGTGACGCTACCTGGTGCTTTCGCGTCTGTCAGTACCTGAACGACAACGAAACTATTCGCGGCAGGGGCATGTCACCTCTCATTACCTCCCGTCACCTCCCGTCGCCTTCACGCCGCGATCCGTACCCGGCGCCGGTGGGCAACCTCGTAGCCCTGGGAATGGGGTGCTGTGTAGAGTGAGCAGGCCCTTCGCGCGCGGTCGTCGATCGTGCGCGATGCCCCCTTAGCTCAGTTGGCCAGAGCAACGGTCTTGTAAACCGTAGGTCGTCGGTTCGATTCCGACAGGGGGCTCCATCAGGCAAAATGCCTCGGACCTTGACTGGTCTGGGGCATTTGCTTTGCGCAACGCCGATACTGGTCGGTATGCGATCAAGAGTCCCGTTGTCCGTCGATCAGAGCCCGTTCGCCGCTCCCGGGGAGCGTGGGTGGCGGTTGTGGCGGGCGCTTGCCGAGGCGTTCGGCGGCGGACTGCTGATGATCTTGACGTACGGCCTGATGGCTGAGCTCGGCAGTTCGTTTGATGCCGGGCCAACGCTGCTGTTCGGGGCCGGCGCGCTGGCGCTGCTCGTGGTGCGGCGGCGGTTCCCGGTGCTGAGCCTGTTGGGGCTTGCGGCGGTCATGGGGGTGCTGCAGGCCGTCGGGCTGCTGACGGCGGTGGTGGCGTACACGACGACGCGGCAGATCGCGGAGCCCCGGCGGCGTGTCGTGGTGCTGGCGGGCGCGTCGGCGCTGACGCTGCTGGCCAGCGTCGAGCTCGGGTCGGGGATATGGGGCGGCGGCAGGACGTACGCGCTGGCGCTCGGTGCGGTGCTCGCGGCGACCACGGTGATCCTGCCGGGTCTGGTGGGCACCGCGGCGGGGCAGCAGGACCGGCTGCTGCGGGCGCTGCGGGAGCGTACCGCCGCTGCCGAGGAGGCCCACCGTCTCGCGGAGAGCGAGTCGCGGATGCATGAGCGGTCGCGGATCGCCGCCGAGATGCACGATCTGCTGGGGCACCGGCTGAGTCTGATCTCGCTGCACGCGGGCGGGCTGGAGATGGGGCTGGAGAAGCAGGCCCCCGAGTTGCGTGACGAGGCGGTCCTGGTGCGCCAGGCCACCCGCGACGCGATGCGCGAGCTGCGTGAAGTACTGGGTGTGCTGGGGCCGTTGGGGCGCGATACCGGGACCGATGCCCTCACCGATGCGACGGGTACCCGGGCGGATATCGCGGCGCTGGTGGAGGAGTCGCGCGGCGGGGGCATTTCGGTGGAGCTCAGCTGGGAGGGCCCCGATGTGGACGGGCGCGCGGCGCGGGTACGGCGGGCGGTGCACCGGGTGGTGCGCGAGTCGCTGACCAATGTGCACCGCTACGCGGCCGGTTCCCATGTGACGGTGGCGGTCGCGCACACGGAAGAGCAGGTGGCGATCCGGGTGCGCAACGGGGTGCCGCACACCCCGCCGGACGCGGTCACCGGACTCGGCTCGGGGCGGGGTCTGACCGGTCTGCGGGAGCGGGTCGCGCTGCTCGGCGGGAGCCTGGTGGCGAGTGGGACGCCTGGGGGTGGGTTCGAGGTGGCGGCGGTGATTCCGGCTGATCCCGGCGATACCGTCGAGGCTGATCCCCGTGATCCCCGTGATCCCCGTGATGCCCGTGAGCCCGGCGATGCCGTCGAGGGGGGCGCTTCCTCCCTGGCCGTCTCGGAGCAGCGCGCCGCCGGCGCCCCGGAGCGCGTCGCGTTGCGGGAGGCCGGGGGTGTCCAGCGGCTGGCGGGGCTCACCACCGGGCTGCTGGGACTCGCCGGGATCGGCGTGCTGATGGTGCTGGGGATGGCGCTGGTGGAAGCGGCGCAGCCGGGGCCCGACTACGTGGAACCCGAGGAGATCAGGATCGGGATGTCGGAGTCGGAGGTACGGGACATCGTCTTCGGGGACGACGACGCGGTACGGGCCGCTGCGGCGGGGCGTGAGCCGGACCGGCCGGAGGGGACGACCAGCTGTCTGTACCCGTACTCGGGCAGCGAGTACGCGAGCGGTGACATCAGGGACGAGCGGTTCGAGATCGTTCGCTACTGTTTCGATCGTCACGGGCTGACGGCAGTTGATCGGTTCACGGTGCCGATGGTGCCGGTCGAGGGCGGCGGGAGCGGTACGGATGGCTGACCAGGTACGCGATGGGGCCGACCGGTCCGGTGGGGCGGTCCGGGTTCTTCTCGCCGACGACGAGGAGATGATCCGGCACGGCGTGCGGCTGATCCTGCGGCATGCCGACGGGATCGAGGTGGTCGGCGAGGCGGCCAACGGCGCCGAGGCGGTGGCGCTCGCCGCGGAGCACCGTCCCGATGTGGCGCTCGTCGATATCCGGATGCCGGTGCTCGACGGGCTCGCGGCGATCGAGCCGCTGCTCGCGCTTGATCCCGCGCCGCAGGTCGTCATGCTGACGACCTTCGGCGACGAGGAGAACGTGACGCGGGCGCTGCGGGCCGGGGCGACGGGGTTTCTGCTCAAGGACGAGGGCCCGCAGGAGCTCATCAGCGCGGTGCGGGCGGCTGCGGCGGGGGACGCGGTGTTGTCGCCCGGGGTGACCGGGGCGGTGATCCAGCGGATGCTGCGCGGGGCCGCGCCCGCGGATACCGGTGCTCGCGCCGACGCGTCGGGCGGGCAGCGGCTCGCACAGTTGACGGGGCGTGAGCGGGAGGTGCTGGCGTTGCTTGGCGAGGGGCTGTCCAACGTGGACATCGGGCGGCGGCTCGGCATTGGCGTGGGGACGGTCAAGACGCACGTCGGGGCGATTTTGGAGAAGACGGGGAGTGGGAGTCGGGTGCAGGCGGCCGTGCTGGCGCATCGGGTGGGGTTGGTGGGCTGACGCCCTCCGCTGCGGCCGGACCGGAATCCGCCGGCGATGGTGGATGAAGCCTCTGCCTGAAGCCTCTGCCTGAAGGCAGACCCGGTGTAGTCCTGAGGGACTACGTGCCCCGCCCGGCCCGACCTTTGGCAGGTAGGAGATGCACGCCCTGCGGGGTACGGAGTGGAGGGTGCGGCGCGCTGAGGATTAAGGGGAGTTGACCGCCCCCCTCAGGAGTCTTCATGTCCCAGGCCGCCTCTGCCGTCGTCCCCACCCTCGCCGCCGCCCGCGCCGTGGACCTGAGCAAGATCTACGGCACGGGCGAGACCCGGGTCGTCGCGCTGGACTCGGTGTCCGTGGAGTTCGGGCGGGGGCGGTTCACCGCGATCATGGGCCCTTCGGGCTCCGGCAAGTCGACGCTGATGCACTGCATGGCGGGCCTGGACTCGGTCTCCTCCGGGTCGGCCCGTATCGGCGAGACCGAGCTGTCCGCGCTCGGCGACAAGCGGCTCACCCACCTGCGTCGGGACAAGGTCGGCTTCGTCTTCCAGGCCTTCAACCTGCTGCCCACGCTGACCGCGTACGAGAACATCACGCTCCCGATGGACATCGCGGGCCGCAAGCCCGACAAGCCGTGGCTGGAGCAGGTCATCCAGACCGTCGGCCTGTCCGGACGGCTGACGCACCGGCCCAGCGAACTCTCCGGTGGTCAGCAGCAGCGGGTCGCGGTGGCGCGGGCGCTGGCCGCCAAGCCCGACATCATCTTCGCGGACGAGCCGACCGGCAACCTCGACTCCCGCTCCGGTGTCGAAGTCCTGGGGTTCCTGCGGGAGTCCGTACGGGAGCTGGGCCAGACCGTCGTCATGGTCACCCACGACCCGGTGGCCGCCTCGTACGCGGACCGCGTCGTGTTCCTCGCCGACGGCCGCATCGTCGACGAGCTGCACGAGCCGACCGCCGACGGCGTACTCGACCGGATGCGCCGCTTCGACACCGCCGCCCGTACGAGCTGACCTCCGCGAACTCCGCCACCAAAGCACCCAGGACTGACCAACCATGCTCCGTACCGCCCTGCGCAACGTCCTCGCGCACAAAGCCCGACTGGTGATGACCGCGCTCGCGGTCCTGCTCGGTGTCGCCTTCGTCGCCGGGACCCTCGTCTTCGGCTCCACCGTCGGCGAGGCCTTCAAGAACCAGTCGGCGAAGAATCTGAAAGACGTCGCGGTCTCCGTCCAGCAGGAGTACGTCCCCGGTCCCGACGGGGACGAGTCCGACGAGGGCAAGACCGCCCTGGACCGTGAACTGGCCGACCGGATAGTCAAGTTGCCCGGCGTCGCCTCCGTACGGCCCATGGTGAACGGCACCGCCACCATCGCCAAGAAGAGCGGCGGACCCGTCAACGACGCGGGCAGCTGGCAGAACATCGCCGCCAACTACGTGCCGGGCAAGGACGGCAAGGACAGCCGCTACCCCCTCAAGGACGGTCGCGGTCCGGCCGCCAAGGGGGAGATCGCGCTCGACGCCAAGACCGCCGACAAGGCCGGGTACCAGGTCGGCGACACCGTGCGCTTGGCCACCGAAGGGCCGACGCTCACCAAGAAGCTGGTCGGCATCGTCTCCACCGACGACCCGGCGGTCACCGCGGGCGGCACCCTGGCGCTGTTCGACACGGCCACCGCCCAGCAACTCTTCCTGGCCCCCGGCTACTTCGGCGAGATCGTCGTCGCCGCCAAGCCCGGCACCGACCAACTGGCCCTCACCGGCGACGTCCAGCACGTACTGCCCAAGAAGGGCGCCACGGCCGTCAGCGGCAAGCAGCTGGCCGACGACCAGGCCAAGCAGATCGCCCAGGACAGCAGCGCCATGACCAAGACGCTGCTGGTGTTCGCCGGAATCGCCCTCTTCGTCGGCGTGTTCATCATCGCCAACACCTTCACCATGCTGATCGCCCAGCGCAGCCGCGAGATCGCCCTGATGCGCGCGGTCGGCGCGTCCCGCCGCCAGGTGGTCCGCTCCGTACTGGTCGAGGCCGGGCTGCTCGGACTCGCCGCGTCCGCCGCCGGGTTCGCGCTCGGGCTCGGCATCGCGGCGGGCATGCGGCCGCTGCTCAACGCCGGGGGCGCGGGGCTGCCGGACGGTCCGCTGGTCGTCGGCGCGGACGCGGTGCTCGCCTCGCTGGCGGTCGGTGTGCTGGTGACCGTACTGGCCGCGTGGCTGCCGTCCCGCAAGGCCGCGAAGATCGCCCCGGTCGAGGCGATGAGCACCGTCGACGCGGCCCCCACGACACGCTCGATGGTCGTACGCAACGTCATCGGCGCCCTGCTCACCGCGCTCGGTGTGACGGTCATGCTGTACGTGTCCACACTCGACGGCAGCGACGCCAGCGACGTCGGCCTCTACCCCGCGATGCTCGGTTCCGCACTCACGCTGACCGGCATGATCGTGCTCGCCCCGCTGCTTTCCCGCCCGCTGGTCTCCCTCGCGGGCCGGGTCACCACGCGTCTGTTCGGCGCCAGCGGCAAGCTGGCCAAGGAGAACGCGCTGCGCAATCCGCGCCGTACCGCCGCGACCGCTTCCGCGCTGATGATCGGGCTCACCCTGATCACCGGCCTGACCGTGGCGGGCAACTCGGCCCAGGCGGGCATCGACAAGATGGCGACCGAGGGGCTGCGCGCCGACTACAAGGTCGCCCAGACCAACTACCGGCTGCCCGACGACTCCGCCCAGAAGCTGGCGAAGGTGCCGGGCGTGGCCGCCGCCGCGCCGATGAGCTCGGTGGGCTTCGACACCGGCGCCGGGTACGCCACGCTGACCGGTACCGACCTGGACGAGTTCGGCAAGGTCGTCGACCTGAAGTTCCGCAGCGGAGCGCTGGCCGACCTCGGCGACGGGCGGATCGGGGTCTCCCGGCAGATCGCCGAGAAGTTCGGCTGGGGGACCGGCGACACGGTGAAGCTGGAGTTCTACGAAGCCAAGGACGGCGCGGAGAAGAAGCGCACGTTCCAGGTCGCGGGCGTCTACGAGGGCAACGACTACGCGGGTGACGTACTCGGCACCGCCAAGGACATCGCGCCGCACCGCTTCCGCGACGACGCGCTGGACAACGTGCTGGTGAAGGCCGAGGACGGCGCGTCGGCCGGGCTCGACAAGCAGCTGCGCGACGCGCTCGGCGACAGCCCGCTGCTCACCGTCCAGGACCACGACCAGCTCAAGGAGGAGAGCGCCGGATTCATCAGCACGATCCTCTACATGATGTACGGACTGCTCGGGATGGCCGTGGTGATCGCGGTGCTCGGCGTGGTGAACACCCTGGCCATGTCCGTCTTCGAGCGCACCCGGGAGATCGGGATGCTGCGCGCCATCGGCCTCGACCGCAGCGGCGTGAAGCAGATGGTCCGCCTGGAGTCGGTGGTCATCTCGCTCTTCGGCGCGGTGCTCGGCATCGGCGTGGGCATCTTCCTCGCCTGGGCGGGCGGCAGCCTGACGGGTCCCGGGTTCGCGGAGTACGAGACGGTGCTGCCGTGGGGCAGGCTCGGGCTGTTCCTGCTGATCGCCCTGGTGGTCGGCGTACTGGCGGCGATCTGGCCCGCGCGCAGGGCCGCGCGGCTGAACGTCCTGGGGGCGATCAGCGCGCAGTAGGGACGCGGTGCGTAGGAGCGACGCGGTGTGCGCCGGGCGGGCCGAACTCGGCCCGCCCGGCAGGATTATTCTGCGGGCATGATCCGTTTCGCCACGCCCGCAGACATCCCCGTCATCCACGCCATGGTCCGCGAACTCGCCGAGTACGAGAAGGCGCTGGACGAGGCCAGGGCCACCCCGGAGCAGCTCCACGAGGCGCTGTTCGGGGAGCGCCCGGCCGCGTACGCGCACATCGCCGAGAACGCCGACGGCGAGCCGGTGGGCTTCGCGCTGTGGTTCCTCAACTTCTCGACCTGGCGCGGCGTGCACGGTATCTACCTTGAGGACCTGTACGTACGCCCCGAGGCGCGCGGCGGTGGCCACGGCAAGGCGCTGCTCACCGAACTCGCCCGGGAGTGTGTGGAGCACGGCTACGAGCGGCTTGAGTGGTCCGTCCTGGACTGGAACGAGCCGTCGATCAACTTCTACCGGTCGCTGGGCGCGCTGCCGCAGGACGAGTGGACCGTGTACCGGCTGACGGACGAGGCGCTGACAAAGCTGGGGTCGTAGGTCTCAGCTCCTCTCTTCCCCTTCCCTCCTCTTCTCCACCTAGAACTCATCTACCGTGTGCGGGAGTTGGGCCGTGCGCAGGGCCGCGTCGAGTGCCGCCGCCGTCCCCGGCGTGTGCTCGGTGGCCAGGCCCGCCTGGACCAGAGTGCTCACGCGGGTGTCGCCCAAGTAGCACGTGGCGAGATCCCGTACGTCGATCGACAGGTCCGCGGCGGCCTGCGTGCTCTCGTACTTGCAGCCGTCGGGGCCCGCGGTGAGGCGGTGCGGGCCCGAGTTGTCCGGCAGATGGCCGTCGTGTACGTCCAGCACGACGTCGACCGGGGCGGCCCAGGACCGGCTGCGCAGTGCCGTACGTACGTCGATCAGGCGCACCCACAGGGCGGGGAGTTCGGTGGTCACCCGCACCTGGTCGCGGTCGGCGGCGAACAGCAGCAGCGGATCGTCCGCCGGGCGCCACCAGGCACGCACCTTGTCGGTCAGGTCGACCGTGGTGAGATAGCGCCACAACGCGGCGGCCACGGCGGGGGTTTCGGCCTCCAGCTCGTCCAGCCGGACCAGGCCGGGGGCGTCGTCGCCCGACTTGGTGCGGTAGATCGCGTACCCGGCGAGCGGCTCGCCGAGCGCCACGATCCGGGGCGGGGACAGCGCCTCGTCCTCGTCGTCCTTCTCCGCCATCCACTCGTCTCGCCACCACTGCTCGGTGCGGGCGAGGCGTCCGGCGCGTGCCGTGCGGGTGCGGTCGTAGAACGGCGCGAGCAACTCGGGCGCGTCGGCCGGGTCGACCAGGCGCAGCGGGCGCTCGTCCGGCTCGATGCGCAGCCGCAGCGGGGTCCGGGAGTCGATCTCGACCGTGCGGCCCCGGGTGCCGGGCCCGAAGCCGAACCGGCCGTAGATGGCGTCCTCGGAGGCCCAGAGCGACGCGGTCGGCCACCCCTCGGCGGCGCAGGTGCGGTACAGCTCCGCGATCATCCCGGAGAGGACGCCGCGGCGCCGGTGGGTGGGGGCGACGGAGACGAAGGACAGCCCCGGGGAGGGGAGTTCGCCGCCGGGCACGGACATCGTGAAGGGGTTGGCCGCGGCGAAACCGACCAGCTCGTCACCGTCGTACGCGCCGATGCGCAGGCAGTCGCGGAGCACCTCGTGGTAGTGCTTGCGCTTGTCCTCGGCGGGTGAGGCATGGAAGACGAGGTAGGAGAGGGAGAGTGCGCGGTCGATCTGGGTCTCGGGGACCTCGCGGAACTCGATGGCGGGGGCGTTGTCCGGTGCGGAACTGTGGTCCATATTCCGGACGATAGTCTCAGGAAGTCGTACGGGCCTCCGGTTTTTGTACGGACGTACTGATTTCGGTCAGGTGTCTGGCGTGCGTGGCGCGTGCCACCGCCCCCAAGTCCGCTTGAGGTCAAGCGGTGATCTGCCGCCGCACGGCACCGAGCGCCAGCGTCGCCGCCTCCACCGCGCTGGTGAAGGACACCTCCGAGAGCACCCCGGGCGCCGCGACCTGGTCGCCCGCGAGATAGACACCGTCGCCGCGGTCGATCGCGGGACGGTCACGCCAGGTGGTGCCGGGCCGGTCCACGGCCCCCGTGCGACCGGTCGCCAGTGCCTCACGGCGCCAGGTGGTGCGCTCGCGCCAGCCGGGCATGCCGAGGTCGAGCAGTTGCTCGGCGCGCAGGACGCCGTCCTCCTTGGACTCGCCTGGCCCGACCGGTACCTGACCCTGGATGAGTTGCTCACCCTGCGGCGCGAGGCTGGGGTCCGCGGCCGAGAAGCGCTCGATCCAGCCGGGGGCGTCGAGGTCGGAGACCACGAAGGCGTCACCCCTGTGGCGGCGTACGGCCAGATCGATCAGGGTCGTACGGCCGCTCTCCCCGCGCAGCGACGCGTCGCCGAGTAGGCCGCGGGCGGCGTCGAGTGAGGTCGCGACGATCACTGGTCCGTCCTTGGCGCGGGCGGCGAGGGTGCCGCTGTCGACACGGACCGTTGTCTCGATCCGTACGCCCAGGTCCCAGGCGCGCCCGGCCATCTTGTCGATCAACGAGCTCCAGCCGCCGCGCGGGTAGTGCGCCTCGGGCGGCAGTGCGGTGGCCCGGCGCAGCCGCGCGTGCACGAAGGCGGCGGAGAGTGCGCCGGGGTCGTGGTGGAAGAGGGCCACGGCGGCGTAGTGGGCGGCGGCCCTGGCCCCTTCGTCGCCGACCTCGTCCGTGGCCCAGGAGAGGAAGTCCCGGTCCACGGGGGCCTGTTCCGGCTTGCGGCGCAGCAGCCTGAGCATCGCCAGCGGTGGGATGCGGCGCAGGGCGCCCCGGTGGCGCAGGCGCAGCCGGGCGGCCTCGAGCGGGGGCAGCGGGGCGAGCGGTGGGAGCAGGCCGCGCTGCTTCAGCCAGGTCCAGTGCGGGCCGCCGTTGTAGAGGGCGTGCGGTCCCTCGTTCGTACGGTACGGGCCTGCCTCGGCGGTGCGGGCGCGGCCGCCGAGGGTGTGGTGGGACTCGAAGAGGGTGACCTGGGCTCCGGACTCGGCGATGGTGATGGCCGAGGTGAGTCCGGCGAAGCCGCCGCCGATGACGGTGATGCGGTGGGACATGGCTTCGGTCTCCTTGGGGCGCTGTGGGTGGGTGTCACTGCGGGTGTCACTAAGGAGACGTGCTGGGGGGTCGGGGATGTGACATCGCGGGTCGCGGTGTCAGGGCGCGTTGTCAGTGGGGTGGTCCAGCATGGGGACATGGCAGCGAAACAGGGAGCGGCGCGAGCGGCGAAGGTGCGGCAGGCACGGCGGCCGGAGGTCCGGCTGCCGCCGCTGACGCCCTTCGACGGCGGCGCGCTGGAGCCGGACGGTGACTACGACGGCCTGTCCTTCCGGGACCTGGACCTGGCGGGGCAGGAGGGCCGGGGCGCCCGGTTCCTGGACTGTGCGCTCGACGGATGCGCGCTGGACGAGACCTCACTGACGAACGCCCGCGTCATCGACTCCCTCCTCACCGGTACACGGGGCGTGGGCACATCACTGGCCGGTGCGTCGCTGCGTGACGTGGAGCTGGTGGACGCGCGGCTTGGCGGGGTGCAGATGCATGGTGCGGTGCTGGAGCGGGTGGTGATCCGGGGCGGCAAGATCGACTACCTGAACCTGCGGGCGGCGCAGCTCAAGGACGTCGTCTTCGAGGGGTGCGTGCTGGTTGAGCCCGACTTCGGCGGGGCGTCGCTTGAGCGGGTCGAGTTCGTGGACTGTGCGGTGAAGGGGGCGGACTTCAGTGGCGTTCGGATGCGGGACGTCGACCTGCGGCGGGCCTCGGTGGTGGAGATCGCGCGGGGTGCGGATCGGCTCGCGGGGGCGGTGATCAGTCCGGCGCAGCTGGTTGAGCTGGCGGGGGTGTTCGCGGCGGAGATCGGGGTGCGGGTGGAGCCGGCGTAGGGGGCTCGAATGGAGCCCGTCCGGCGGTTGAGGACAATCTTTGAGCCCGGCCGGTGTCTGAGGCCTTTCGGGAAGGGGCGGGGTGGGGGCCGAAATCCCACCCCTGGAGCGGAAAGCAGGGGGACGGGCTGTGCGCGAGCGGATGTGGGGGCGCGTGCGCGCCGGGGTCGCGGCGCTGCGGGAGCGTGGCACCGCCGGGTTCGGGGACGGGGCCATGNACGGGGCACCGCAAACGGCGCAGGGCCCCGGCTGGTGGCCGGGGCCCTGCGCGTGGTTGAGCCGGGTCGGGTCAGACGCCGACGCCGAAGTCCTGGGCGATACCGGACAGGCCCGAGGCGTAGCCCTGGCCGACCGCGCGGAACTTCCACTCCGCGCCGTTGCGGTACAGCTCGCCGAAGACCATCGCGGTCTCCGTCGCGGCGTCCTCGCTGAGGTCGTAGCGGGCGATCTCCGCCTCGCCGGCCTGGTTGATGACGCGGATGAACGCGTTCCGCACCTGGCCGAAGTTCTGGCTGCGGGTCTCCGCGTCGTAGATGGAGACCGGGAAGACGATCTTGTCGACCTCGGGCGGCAGGCCCGCGAGGTTGACCTTGATCTGCTCGTCGTCGCCCTGGCCCTCGCCCGTGACGTTGTCACCGGTGTGGACGATGGTCTGGTCCGGAGTGGACTTGTTGTTGAAGAAGACGAAGTGGCCGTCCGAGACGACCTTGCCCTCGGCGTTGACCGCGATCGCCGAGGCGTCGAGGTCGAAGTCGGTGCCGGTGGTCGTGCGGACGTCCCAGCCGAGGCCCACCGTGACGGCGGTCAGGCCAGGTGCCTCCTTGGTAAGCGAGACATTGCCGCCCTTGGACAGGCTTACAGCCATGGAAGTCCCTTTCCCCTAGACGTGATGCGGGCTTCGCACCGGACACGAAGCTACCGTCATCCGCATTAACGCGGACAGGGGACCCAGAGGTTCCTCAAGCGTGGCGATCTTCTGGGTGATCTTCCCGAAGCGTGAAGTGGACTAGACCTTTCGCGATGCTCGGGCCAAACTGTCCGGGTGAGACACGTCATCGCCCTCGATGTGGGCGGCACCGGGATGAAAGCCGCCCTGATAGGGGCGGACGGCAGCGCGCTGCACGAGGCACGCCGGGCGACCGGGCGCGAGCGCGGCGCGGATGCCGTGGTCGCGTCGATACTCGAGTTCGCCGACGAGCTGCGTGCCTATGGGGAGAAGCACTTCGGGGAGCCCGCGGTGGCTGTGGGTGCGGCCGTTCCCGGCATCGTCGACGCCGAGCGTGGGGTCGCCGTGTACGCGGCGAACCTGGGCTGGCGCGACCTGCCGCTACGGGAGCTGCTCAGTCACCGGCTCGGCGGCGTGCCGGTCGCGCTCGGCCACGATGTGCGCACCGGCGGGCTCGCCGAGGGGCGGATCGGCGCGGGCCGGGGTGCCGACCGGTTCCTGTTCGTTCCGCTCGGTACCGGGATCGCCGGAGCCATCGGGATAGACGGTGTGATCGAGCCGGGGGCGCATGGGTGCGCGGGCGAGATCGGGCACATCGTCGTACGCCCTGGTGGTGCGCTCTGTGGGTGCGGTCAGCGCGGCTGTCTGGAGCGGCTGGCCTCGGCGTCTGCTGTCACGCGCGCGTGGGCTGAGGCGAGCGGTGACCCGGACGCGGACGCCGCCGACTGCGCGCGCGCCGTCGCCGCGGGTGAGGCGAAGGCGGTCGCGGTGTGGCAGGAGGCAGTGGACGCGTTGGCCGACGGGCTGGTCACCGCGCTCACCCTGCTGGACCCGCGCACCCTGATCATCGGTGGCGGTCTCGCCGAAGCGGGGGAAACCTTGTTCACACCGCTGCGGGCGGCCGTGGAAGAGCGCGTGACGTTCCAGAAGCTGCCCGACATCGTTCCTGCCGCCCTCGGGGACACGGCGGGCTGCCTGGGCGCGGGCCTGCTCGCTTGGGACCTGCTGACATCCATTCCTTCCACGGAGGTTCGTGCCTGATGGCCGCACGCAAGGTACTCACCGGCGCCCGGGTGGTGCTGCCCACCGGAACCGTCACCGGCGGCCGGGTGATCGTCGACGAGAGCGGCCGGATCGCGGGCCACGCGCCGGACGGCACCCCCGCCCTCGACCTCTCGGGCCACTGGGTCGTCCCCGGCTTCGTGGACATCCACAACCACGGCGGCGGCGGTGCCTCCTTCACCTCCGGCACGGTGGGCGAGGTCCTCACGGGTGTGCGGACCCACCGTGAGCACGGCACCACCACGCTGGTCGCCTCCACCGTCACCGGTGACATGGACTTCCTCGCACAGCGGGCCGGGTTTCTGTCCGAGCTGGCCGAGCAGGGTGACATCGCCGGGATTCATTTCGAGGGGCCGTTCATCGCGCCCTGCCGGAAGGGTGCGCATAGTGAGGAACTGCTGCGTGACCCTGATCCGGCCGAGGTCAGGAAGCTGATCGACGCCGCGCGCGGCACCGCCAAAATGGTGACGCTGGCTACTGAGCTGCCTGGCGGTGTCGACTCCGTGCGGCTGCTGGTCGAGCATGGCGTGATCGCCGCCGTTGGGCACACTGACGCCACGTACGAGCAGACCGTCGAGGCGATTGACGCGGGTGCCACCGTTGCCACGCATCTGTACAACGCCATGCCGGGCCTCGGGCACCGTGCCCCGGGGCCGATCGCGGCCCTCCTGGAGGACGAGCGGGTCACCGTCGAGCTGATCAACGACGGCACCCATCTGCACCCGGCCGCCCTGGAACTCGCCTTCCACCGCGCGGGCTCCGAGCGCGTCGCCTTCATCACCGACGCGATGGACGCGGCCGGGTTCGGAGACGGCCGGTACATGCTCGGCCCGCTGGAGGTCGAGGTGAAGGACAGTGTGGCGCGGCTCGTCGACGGCGGCTCCATCGCGGGCTCCACACTCACCCTGGACCGCGCCTTCAAGCGCGCCGTGACGGTGGATGAGTTGCCTGTTGAGGACGTCGTTCGCGCGATCTCGGCCAACCCGGCGAAGCTGCTCGGGATGTACGACACGGTCGGCTCGCTGGAGGCGGGCAAGGACGCCGACCTGGTGGTCCTGGACGCGGCGTTCGACCTCAAGGGCGTGATGCGCAAGGGTGAATGGGTGGTGGAGCCCCAAGTGGGGTGATTTGCCCGTACGTTGTCGGGGGGGATGGTGTGTAGGCGGTTGGCTCCGGAGTCTGGGCCAACCGCCTTCTGTTTGGCATGATCAGGCCCGCACGCGCGTTCCTCACGCACTTCATGTACTTCACGTTCTTCCGGGGGTGGCACCCGTGATCCTCACGGTCACGCTCAACACTGCCCTCGATGTCACCTACCGGGTCCCCCGACTGACTCCGCACGCCTCGCACCGCGTCCGTGAGGTCACCGAACGCCCTGGCGGCAAGGGCCTGAACGTGGCGCGGGTGTTGGCCGCGCTCGGGCACGAGGTCACGGTCACCGGGTTCGCGGGCGGCGACACCGGGGCGACCGTACGGCATCTGCTGGCGCGGGACGCCGCGACGGGGCCCGGGTTGCTCACCGACGCGCTGGTGCCCGTGTCAGGTGCGACGCGGCGCACCATCGCCGTGGTCGACGCCGCGTCCGGTGACACCACCCAGCTCAACGAGCCGGGGCCCTTCGTCACCTCCGACGAATGGGCCACCTTCCGCACCCGGTACGCGGAACTGCTCGGCTCCGCGCGGGCCGTGGCGCTGTGCGGCAGCCTGCCGCCGGGGGTGCCGGTGGGGGCGTACGCCCACCTCATACGCGCCGCCCGCACCGCGCGCGTGCCCGTCCTGCTCGACACCAGTGGGGAGCCGCTGCGGCGGGGGATCGCCGCGCGGCCCGACATCGTCAAGCCGAACGCCGCGGAGCTGGCCGAACTGACCGGCTCCCAGGAGCCCCTGCGCGCCACCCGCGACGCGCGGGGGCGGGGCGCCCACGCCGTGGTCGCCTCACTCGGTCCCGAGGGGCTGCTCGCGGTCACCCCTGAGGGCGGCTGGCGGGCCGCACCGCCCGCGCCCGTGTCCGGCAATCCGACGGGAGCGGGGGACTCCGTGGTCGCGGGGCTGCTGGCCGGTCTGGTCGCGGGTGAGCCGTGGCCACGGCGGTTGGCGCGAGCGGTCGCGCTGTCGGCGGCGACGGTGCGGGCGCCGGTGGCGGGGGAGTTCGACAGCGGGGCGTACGAGGGGGTGTTGGCACAGATCATGGTGACTGGGGGTGTCACCACCGCATGACCAGCCCTCTGACGCGAAATGACCTTTCTGGAAGTTGACATGACCAGATATGATCATGTGCATGTCTCTTTCGAAGCCTCGATTCCGCAGGACTGTCCAGCTCGCAGGCACTGCCCTGGGAGCCCTCATTCTGACAGTGGCGACGTCGAGTTCCGCCCAGGCCTACCCCACGCGAGCAGAATGCTCGACCACCGGTGCCTGGGGGTACGTCTATGCGGATTGGTATGGCGCTGATACCCGGATCGACTTCAGCATGACCTTCGCGGACACGAAGGCCGATGGGCACCACGCCAGAGCCCGACTCATCACCAAAGATGTCAACGGCGTGAGGAAGAACTGGGCGTGGCACAAGGATACGAACGGTGCCAATAACGGCGGCGTCAATTACAACTCCTACGCCATCAACAGCTCGGGTATCTTCGACTGGGGCATACAGGTAGCTAGGTATGAAGGAAACACCTACCTGAACTCGTGCACAGATTGGGCCATCGGCTGACCTGAAGGACTGAGGGGCGTCATGGTTTCTCTACGACCGTGCCGCCCCTCACCCATTGCTCGGTCGCGCCCCCTTCCCGAAAGGCCTCGCCGACCGGGCTCAAAGACGGCCTCAAGCATCGGCGGGCTGAGATCCAGAGGAGCAGCATGCCGATCGTCCGCACTGGTGAACTCGTCGCGGAGGCCCAGGAGAAGGGCCACGGGCTCGCCGCCTTCAACGTCATCACGCTGGAGCACGCCGAGGCCATCGCCGCCGGTGCCGAGCGGGCGGGCGCGCCCGCCGTGCTGCAGATCTCCGAGAACGCCGTGAAGTTCCACGGCGGCAGGCTCGGCGCGATCACCGCTGCCACCGCCGCCGTCGCCCGCGCCTCGTCCGCCCGCCTCGGGCTCCACCTGGACCACGTCGAGTCGGTCGAACTGCTGCGGGCCGCGCACCCCGAGGGGTTCAGCTCGGTGATGTTCGACGCCTCGAAGCTGAGCTACGGCGACAACGTCAAGGCGACGGCGGACGCGGTCCGCTGGGGCCACGAGCGCGGCATCTGGATCGAGGCCGAGCTGGGCAAGGTGGGCGGTAAGGAGGGCGAACCGCCGCTGGACGCGCACGCGCCCGGCGTCCGTACGGAACCGGCCGAGGCCGCCGCGTACGCCGCCGCGACCGGGGTGGACGCGCTGGCCGTCGCGGTCGGCTCCTCACACGCGATGACGGAGCGCACGGCGGCCCTGGACCACGCGTTGATCGCCCGGCTGCGGGATGCTGTGCCGGTCCCGCTGGTGCTGCACGGCTCAAGCGGCGTACCGGACGCGGAGATACGGCGTGCCGTCGCCTCCGGCATGGTGAAGGTCAACGTGGGCACGGCCCTCAACACGGCGTTCACCGCCGCGGTACGCGCCTTCGTCGAGGCCCACCCGTCGACCGTCGACCCCCGGAAGTACCTCGCCCCGGCGCGTGAGGCGATGGCCGGGACGGTGGCGCATTTCCTGGGGCTGACCAGCTCCCGGGCCTAGCGCCAGCCCTTTTCGAGTGACAGCTGGTCGAGGTTGACCTCGCAGGCGTTGCCGGTCTCGCAGGAGATCTTGATGATGTTGGTGCCCTTGGTGAGAAGGACGTTGGACCAGGTGTTGGTCCAGCCCCGCTCCCATTCGCCTTCCTTGGCCTTGGCGAAGTTCTCCATGTTCAGCGGCCGGTCGTGCGCCTTGCCGTTGACCGTGAGCGTGGTGTTGGCGTCCTTGCCCGGCACGCCGTAGGTCACGTTCAGCGTGTACTTGCCGTTCTTCGGGATGTCGTTGACCGTCCAGGTCGCCGACGCGCCAGGCGTGTTGAGGCCCGCCACATACGTGCCACCGGTGGCCTTCGCGCCGTCGACGTCCGACGCCGTGACGGCGCCGCCCGCCAGGGTCAGGGAGTTCGCGTCGGACTGAGGCAGCTCCACCTCGTCCTCAGGATCCTTCGCGTCCTTCGACGGCTCGTCGGACGGCTTCGCCGTGTCCGCCGGGCCCTGGGTCTGCTTCTGCTCGTCCTTGCCCGCCTGGTCGTCCTTTTCGCCCGAGTCCCCGTTGATGACCGCGACACCGATGCCGATGACCACGGCGGCGACCACGGCCAGCGCGCCGATCAGCAGCATCTTGGTGTTGGGGCCGCGGCCCCGGCCGCCGCCGCCCTGGGCGGGCTGCTGCGGCGGAGTGGCGGGAGGGCCACCCGGGAACGTCTCCGGCGCGGCGTAGTGCGCCTGGTTGTACGAGGGGGCCTGCTGCTGGCCTGGGATCTGGGGGGCGTGCGCGGGTGCCTGTGGGGGCTGGCCGTACTGGCGCTCGCCGACCGTGCGGACCTGGTTGTAGGAGCGGCCGCCGCCCGGGTAGCCATAGCCGCCGCCACCGCTCGGTGGGGTGGCACCGGCGGCCTGGCCGTCGGCGTACAGGTAGCCGAACGGGTCGTCGTCCTCGGGCTTGCTCGCGCCGTTGTCGCCGGGCGTCATGCCAACCGCTCCTCTTACAGGTCGAGTGTCAGGCGAGCCTACCCGCTCTGAGTGACACTTCACGGGGCTGTTACCGGCATGACATCGCTGACCTGCGACTATCCCGCGCGCCTGTGCTGCTTCGCACGAGATCGTTTCTCTACGTACATCCTTTGGTCAGCTGACTGCAGTACTTCCTCCGCCGACATCCCGCAGTGTGCCCATCCGATGCCGAAGCTGGCCCCGACCCGGACCGCCCTGCCGTCCACCCGGATCGGCGGGATGATCGCGTTCCGCAGGCGTACGGCCAGGTCCTGGGCGTCCGCGCGGCCGAGTCCGTCGGCCAGGACGACGAACTCGTCGCCGCCGAGCCGGGCGACCGTGTCGCCGTCCCGGACCACGTTGGTCAGTCGGCGCGCGACCTCGATGAGTACGGCGTCGCCCGTGTGGTGCCCGAAGCGGTCGTTGATCGACTTGAAGCCGTCGAGGTCGCAGAAGAGTACGGCCAGGCCCTTGGTGCCGTCGTCGGTGTCCCCTTCGGGCGCGACGGTGTGTACGTGGTGGTCGAACGCCTCGTCGTAGGTGCCCGACCCGAGGCCGGAGCCGAAGGGGTGGGAGCCCGTGTCGTAGCCGTTCGTGTCGTAGCCGTGGGCGGGGTAGGCGTGGGTGTCGTACGCGGTGACGTCGTAGCCGGCCGCCAGGGGAGCGCCGCCGTACGCCGCGTCCAGGGTGTCCACCGCGCTGGGCTGCACGGACTGCGGGCGGCGGCACAGGCGGGCGCCGAGCCGGGCGCGGAGTTCGGCGTTGTTCGGCAGGCCGGTGAGCGAGTCGTGCGAGGCGCGGTGCGCGAGCTGCAGCTCGCGGCGCTTGCGCTCCTCGATGTCCTCGACGTGGGTGAGCAGGAAGCGCGGCCCGTCGGCGGCGTCGGCGACCACGGAGTTCCGCATCGAGACCCAGAGGTAGGTGCCGTCCCGCCGCCCCAGTCTCAGCTCGGCCCGCCCGCCCTCGGCGGACGTACGGAGGAGGGTGCCTATGTCCTCGGGGTGGACGAGGTCGGAGAAGGAATAGCGGCGCATCGCGGACGCCGGGCGGCCGAGCAGGCGGCACAGGGCGTCGTTGGTGCGCAGGATCCGGCCGTGCTGGTCGCCGCCCATCTCGGCGATGGCCATGCCGGACGGCGCGTACTCGAAGGCCTGCCGGAAGGATTCCTCACTGGCCCGCAGCGCCTGCTGTTCCCGTTCGAGTCTGACCAACGCGCGTTGCATGTTTGCCCGCAAGCGAGCGTTACTGATTGCAATGGCGGCCTGGAACGCGTACATCTGGAGCGCCTCGCGGCCCCAGGCGCCCGGCAGGCGGCCGTTGCGCGGCCGGTCCACGGCGATGACGCCCAGAAGCTCGCCGCCGGCCGAGCTCGCCGCGTACATCGGCGCGAACAACCGGTCCGACGGATGCCACTCGTCCTCGAACCGCGGCTCGGGTCCCTCGGTGTACCACTGCGGTACGTCGTCGTCGTCGAGTACCCAGCCCTCGGTGTGCGGAATGAAGCGGAGGTCGCCCCACGCCTCGCCCATGCTCAGACGGCGCTCCCAGGAGGCACGGGAGCCCACGCGGCCGGTGATGAGCGCCTCGGCAGCGGCGTTACCTGCGAAGGCGGCGACGACGAGGTCGCCGTCGGGGCGTACGAGATTGACACACGCCAGCTCATAGCCGAGGCCGTTCACGATGCCGTCGGCGACCGTCTGCAGCGTGTCTGCCAGGCTTCGCGCCGTGTTCAGGTCGGCGACCACCTGATGCAGCTGCCGCAGGGTCGCAAGACGGACGTAAGGCTCCGACTCGGTCTCCATGCTTCGCTCTCCCCGAGACCTCGACAGCAACTCCAGGATTCGCAGTGTCCTCAGTGTCTGTTGGCTCCCACGTGGCCTCAGCCACTGAATCACAGCGAGCAGCTCACCCGGTACACAGGGTCAACGAAATATGAGTCCTGTGACTCAAGTCACAGGAAGGGGTGAAGGGGTGGGGAGTGAGTGCGGGGCGCCTCTGTACGTTTTCTGAACGCAAACTCAGTGGTATGTGAAGGTGGCGTGCGAGTGGGGTGGGAGCGGCGCGCGGAGGCGCCGCGTGCTCGGGCTGTGGTCCTAGGACCGGGCTCCGCCCAGGGCCCGATGCGGGGTCGGGTCCGGCGCGGCTAGCGTTTCCGGCGTGCTGAAGACTCCTGCCGTCCCACGCGTCCCCCACCCCTCAGAGCAGCCCGCTGTGCATCCTGATGGGGTGAGCAACGACGACTTCCGCGCCGCCATGTCCCGGCTGGCCGCAGGCGTGGTGCTGGTGACCGCGCGCGAGGCAGCACTGGCCGACGACGGGCCGGCGGGGGAGGACGTGGGTATGACGGCGACCGCCTTCGTGTCCGTCTCGCTCGATCCGCCGCTGGTCATGGTCAGTCTGCGGGAGGGCTCCCGGATGGACGACCTGCTCGCCGAGCAGCCGCTGTGGGGGGTTTCGGTGCTCGCCGAGAGCCAGCGGCACATCGCGGGGCGGTTCGCGATGAAGGGGCGGATCAGCGACCGGCTGCTCTTCGCGGACATCCCGTACGCCCGTGGGGAGGTGTCCGGGTCGCCGCTGGTGGGCGGTGCGCTGGCGACCCTGGAGTGCCGTACGGAGCAGATCGTGCGGGCGGGGGACCACACGCTGGTGATCGGGCGGGTGCTGAGCGCGTCGCTGCCGAGTGCGGAGGGCGGGCCGTTGATGTACTTCCGGGGCCGGTACCGGCAGTTGGGCTGACTTCCGGCTGCCGGGCCGACCGGGAGGGGTTCGGTCCCGTCACCATCGGTCCCGTCACCATCGGTTCCGTCACCAATCGCGGCCGGAGCGGCCCCGCTTCGTCTCGCTGCGGGCCTTCTTCTGGCGCAGCCGCCGCTCGTTGATGCCCCGGGGGATCCTCGTCGCGCGCCGCGGCTTCGGTGGCGGCGCGGTCGCCTCGGCCAGCAGCGAGGCCAGGCGGGTGGCCGCCATCTCGCGGTTGCGCCACTGCGAGCGGTGCTCGGATGCGCGGACCGCGATCACTCCGCCGATCAGCTTGGGCGCGAGCCGCTCCAGGGCGCGCTGCTTCCACACCTCGGGCAGCGACGAGGTGTTCGCCAGGTCGAAGCGGAGCTCCACCTGCGAGTCGCTGGTGTTCACATGCTGCCCGCCGGGCCCGGACGACCTGGAGAAACGCCAGACGAGCTCGGCCTCCGGCAGGGAGACCGAACCGCGGATGACATAGGGACCAGGCATGCGCACCATGATTCCGTGCGCCCCCGGCCCCCGTCACCCCGTTTTCGGCCCGGCGGCCGTGATTCTCAGCTCAGGATCACGCTGCGGGACAGGTTCCGCGGGCGGTCCGGGTCGTAGCCCTTCGCCTCGGCCAGCGCCACCGCGAGGCGTTGCGCGCGGATCAGGTCGGCCAGCGGGTCCGCGTCCTGGCGGGCGACCAGATGGCCGCCGACGCGGTCCACGTCACCGGCGAGCCCCTCGGGCAGCGTGCCGAACATCCATGCCACCCGGCCGGGACCCGTGATGGAGATCGGGCCGTGCCGGTACTCCATCGCGGGGTACGCCTCGGTCCAGGCCCCCGCCGCCTCGCGCATCTTCAGCCCGGCCTCGAGCGCGAGCCCGTACGTCCAGCCACGGCCCAGGAACGTCCACTGCTCGGCGCCGAGTACGGCTTCGGGCAGTGGCTCGGTGACCGCGAGCTCCGCGTCGACGGCGGCCTCGGCGATCGACTTCACACCTGGTACGCCGTCCCCGAGCCCGGCTCGCAGGAAGGCCAGGGCCGTGGTCGCGAAGCGCGTCTGGACCACCGACTCCTCGTCCGCGAAGTCGAGCACCGCCACCTGGTCCGCCGCGTCCATCACGGGGGTCTTGGGGTCGGCGGTCAGCGCCACCGTCGCGGTGGTGCCGCGCAGGTCGCCGAGCAGGGACAGCACCTCGGTCGTCGTACCGGAGCGGGTGATCGCCACCACCCGGTCGTACGGGCGGCCCACCGGGAACTCCGACGAGGCGAAGGCGTCCGTCTCGCCCTGGCCCGCGGCCTCGCGCAGCGCGGCGTACGCGATCGCCATGAACCAGGACGTGCCGCAGCCGGTGACGGCGACCCGCTCGCCCGGTCGCGGCAGCCCGTCGAAGTCGGCGGCGGCCTTGGCCGCTCGGCGCCAGCAGGTGGGCTGGGTGGCTATTTCGGCTGCGGTACGGGACATGCGCGGCGGCTCCTCGAACGGGCGGTGCGGCAGGACGAGATGTGCATAGCAGCCGTGGCGACCGAGGGGCAACGGTGCGAGTGGTGTAGACCTCCAGGCAGAGGTGGTGTAGACCTCCCTGTGAACAACAGGAAAACTCGCAGTTCATACAATCAGGACGTCACGGGGGGACCGACTGAAACAGATGAGAGTAGGAAAAGCTGTGCACCGGCGGACAACAGGGCTGATCGCGGCGGTAGTCGCACTGGGCATGACGGCCACGCTGGCCGGCTGCGGCAGTACCGGTTCTGATGAGGTGACCCTCAAACTCGTGGCCGCCGACTACGGCGACAGCGCGGACAACAGCTCCAAGAAGTACTGGGACGACCTGGTCGAGGAGTTCGAGAGCAAGAACTCCGGCATCAAGGTCGAGGTCACCGTGCTGCCCTGGACCGACGTCGACGCCAAGGTCGCCGAGATGGCCGAGAAGGGCGAGGCGCCCGACATGGCGCAGATCGGCGCCTACGCCGATCACGCCGCCAAGGACCGCCTGTACACCGCCGACGAACTGCTCTCCATCTCCGTGCAGTCCGACTTCCTCTCCCCGCTCACCGCCGCGGGCGAGGTCAAGCGGGTCCAGTACGGCATCCCGTTCGCCTCGTCGACCCGGCTGCTCTTCTACAACAAGGAGCTGTTCAAGGCCGCCGACGTCGAGCCGCCGACGACCTGGAACGAGCTCGCGGCCGCCGCCCAGTCCCTGAAGGACACCGGGGTGAAGACGCCGTTCGCGCTGCCGCTCGGCCCGGAGGAGGCGCAGGCCGAGACCATGCAGTGGCTGCTGAGCGGTGGCTCCGGCTACACCGACCAGATCGGTACGTACACGCTGGACTCGCCGCAGAACATCGACACCTTCAGGTGGCTGAAGAGCGAGCTGGTCGCCAAGGACCTGACCGGCCCGGTCCCGCCTCAGAAGCTCAACCGGCAGAAGGCCTTCGACGCCTTCGCGCGTGGCGAGGTCGGCATGCTCAACGGCCACCCCACGCTGATGAAGCAGGCCGAGAAGGGCGGCGTGAAGTACGGCATGGTGCCGCTGCCCGGCGTCAACGGCAAGGCCAAGGCCACCATGGGCGTGGCGGACTGGATGATGGCCTTCAAGGCGAACGGCCACCGCGACGAGATCGGCACCTTCCTCGACTTCGTCTACAGCGAGGAGAAGGTCCTGGACTTCTCCGCCCGCTACGACATCCTGCCGGTCACCAGTTCCGCGGCCGAGGCGCTGGCTGCCGATCCGAAGCACAAGGCGCTGCGCGCGTTCCTGGAGGAGCTGCCGACGTCGGAGCTTTACCCGGTGGGCAAGACGTCCTGGGCGAAGGTGAGCGCGGACATCAAGAAGAGGATCGGCGCGACGGTCGAGCGGGGCGGCGACCCGGTGACGACCCTCAAGGAGATGCAGAACGCGGCGGTGGCGGCGGACAACAGCGCGGGCTAGGCGGGGCTGTCAGTGGGCGCGGCTACGGTTTGGGTATGACGGAACAGACCGGTCCCTCCGAACGCTCCGGTCCCTCCGAACGCTCCGGTCCCTCCGAACGCTCCGGCTCCTCCGGTCTCTGCGAGCGCGATGCCGCCGTGCTCGCGGTGGAGCGGCAGAGCTGGCCGGGGGCCGGGGCCAAGGAGCGCGCCATCAGGGAGCGGCTCGGCATCTCGCCCACCCGCTACTACCAGTTGCTCGGCGCGCTCATAGACGACCCGCGTGCCCAGGCCCACGACCCGGTGACGGTGAACCGGCTGCGGCGGCTGCGGGACGCGCGGCGGGCTCGGCGCTGATTGGTCCCGGCGTTGATTGGTCCCGGCGTTGATCGGTCCCGGCGGCGCGGCCCGCCGACGCCCCGCATATGCGTCCGTACGCGGGGCGTGCGCCCGGCCGTAGCTGGATAGGGTCGGGGCATGGGCAGCCAACCGCACTCCCGTTCGTCCGACCCCGCGTCTGACCTGCCGACGCCCGTGACCGCCGCCGGGCGCGAGGGGCTCGCCGCGCTCCTCGACCGGCCCCGGCGTGCCGTCGTGGCTCTCGACTTCGACGGTACTCTCGCCGAGATCGTCTCCGACCCGGAGCAGGCGCGGGCCCACCCCGACGCCGTCCCCGCGCTGGCCGAGCTGGCGCCGAAGCTCGGCTCGGTCGCGGTGCTGACCGGGCGTCCGGCCGGGGTCGCCGTACGGTACGGCGGCTTCGCGGGGGTGCCGGGGCTTGAGCACCTGGTGGTGCTCGGGCACTACGGCGCCGAGCGCTGGGACGCGGTGTCCGGGCAGGTGCAGGCGCCCGAGCCGCACCCCGGAGTCGCGGCGGTCCGCGCGGAGCTGCCGGGCTTCCTGGACGAGCTGGGCGAGTGGCGGGGCACCTGGATCGAGGAGAAGGGGCGGGCGGTCGCCGTCCACACCCGGCGTGCGGCGGATCCCTCCGCGGCCTTCGAAGCCCTGCGCGGTCCGCTCGGTGAGCTGGCCGAGCGGCACGGGCTTGTCGTCGAGCCGGGCCGCTTCGTACTGGAGCTGCGTCCGCCGGGCGTCGACAAGGGCGCGGCGCTCACCTCCTACCTCCGCGAGGTGTCCGCGGAGGCGGTCCTCTACGCCGGGGACGACCTCGGCGACCTGGCGGCGTTCGCGGCGGTCGAGAAGTTGCGGGGGGAGGGGGTGGCGGGGCTCCTGGTGTGCAGCGGCAGCCAGGAGGTGCCGGAGCTGGCGGACCGGGCGGACGTGGTGGTCGACGGCCCGTCGGGTGTGGTGGCGCTGCTGGGCGCGCTGGCGTCGCGGTTGCCGTAACAGACGGAAGATTCCCCAATCCCGCCCCTTCCCGAAACTGGGGGCAAGCCCCCAGACCCCCTTTGGCCTCAAACGCCGGCCGGGCTGAATTTCTGACCTCAGCCGCGTAGCTCCGTCAGCTGATCCAAGAACCACTGCGCGGGCGGCAGCGAAGTCGCCGCCGCGGCCAACC
The DNA here is from genome assembly GCF_046540415.1 of Streptomyces sp. E11-3. Lineage (NCBI taxonomy): Bacteria > Bacillati > Actinomycetota > Actinomycetes > Kitasatosporales > Streptomycetaceae > Streptomyces > Streptomyces sp. E11-3. The sequence goes on from NZ_JAZGRL010000003.1 coordinate 138,757, forward strand.
GCTTCGTGCGCTCCGCCCGCTCCGCGGACGGCATCACCAGCGCCGAGTGCAGCGCCGCCGCCGTACCGGACACATCGAACGGGTTCACCACCACCGCGTCATCGCCCAGCTCCTCGAACGCCCCCGCCTCCCGCGACAGCACCAGCGCACACCCCTCGTCCGAGACGACCGGCACCTCCTTGGCGACCAGGTTCATGCCGTCCCTGATGGGGTTGACCAGCGCCACGTCGGCCAGCCGGTACGCCGCGAGCGACCGCGCGAAGTCGTCCTTGACGTGCAGGACGACGGGGGTCCAACCAGGCGTCCCGAACGTCTCGTTGATCTCGGAGGCGACCCGCGAGACCTCCGCCGTGTACGCGCGGTAGATCTCCAGGTCCTGCCGGGACGGATAGGCGAAGGCGAGGTGCACCACCCGCTCCCGCCACTCGGGGTGCGATTCGAGCAGCAGCCGGTACGCCTGCAGACCGCGCAGGATGTTCTTGGACAGCTCGGTGCGGTCGACCCGGACGATGGTCTTGCGGACGTCACCGGAGGGACCGGTGCCGATCTGCGAGCGCAGGCCGACGAGCCGCTCCTCGACATCGTCCCGCCGCGACCGCTCCCGCAGAAAGTCGGCGTCGGCGCCCAGGCCGTGCACCCCGATCCGCGTAGCGCCCAGCGCGTCCGGGCCGAGCACCCCCGAAACGCACCCCACGAACGCGTCCGCCCAGCGCCGGGTCAGAAACGCGAGGCGGTCCGCCCCGAGCATCCCCCGCAGCAGCTGCGCGGCGATGTCGTCCGGCAGCATCCGGAAGTAGTCGAGCGGCGCCCACGGGGTGTGCGAGAAGTGCCCGATCCGCAGATCCGCGCGCAGCTCGCGGAGCATCCCCGGCACCAGGGCCAGGTGGTAGTCCTGCACGAGCACGGCCGCGTCCGGCGCCGCCTCCGCGGCCAGCGCCTCGGCGAAGGCGCGGTTGTAGGCCTCGTACGCGGCCCACTGGCGCCGGAACTCCGAGCCGAAGGCGGGCTCCAGCGGCGTCTGGTAGAGGAGGTGGTGGACGAACCACAGGACCGAGTTGGCGATGCCGTTGTACGCGTCGGCGTGCACCTCGGCGTCGATCGCGAGCATGCGCACGCCCGCCTCACCGACTCCGCGCCGTACCGCCTCCCGGTCCCCGTCGGTCAGCGCCGCGCAGACCCACAGCGCGTCCGTGTCGGGGCCGATCGCGGAGAGCCCGGAGACCAGCCCACCGCCGCCGCGCTTTGCGTCGAGCGTGCCGTCGTCGCGTACGGCGTACGAGACCGGTCCGCGGTTGGAGGCGACGAGGACCTGGGCGTGGTGCCGTGCGTGGTGCTCGGAAGACATGCGCCCTACCTAGCCCGTGGCGTAATGGTTCAAACGTGCGGAAGGCCGAAGCTGGAAGGCCGACGCACTCGGACGTGTCACGCTACGCGCCGGGTCGTGTACTCGACGATGTCCTCCATGGGCGGGCGCTCCTCCGTGTCCACCGAGTGGGTCAGCGGCTCGAACCCGTCCGCGCCCCGCTCGAACTGCGTCAGCCTGGGGCGTACGAGATGTCCGCGGGCCAGCCGCAGCTGCGCGGTCCGGTAGATCGCCGCGGCCATCCGGCCGAGCGCCCGCCCGTCCTGGTGCCGGTGCTTGCGCACCCCGATATCCACCTGGGCCAGCGCGTCAAGACCCACCGTGTGCAGCGCGTCCACCAGCAGCCCGAGCTCCACGCCGTACCCGACGGGGAACGGCAGCCGCTCAAGCAGCGAGCGGCGGGCCGCGTACTCGCCGCCCAGTGGCTGCACGAAACCGGCGAGGAGTGGCCAGTGGAGGTTGAGCAGCGGCCGTGCCACCAACTCGGTCACCCGGCCGCCCTGGCCGGTCGCCTCGCCGAGCGGACGGTCGTACATGCCCTTCACGAACTGCACATCGGGCTCGGTGAGCAGCGGTCCGACGATCCCGGTGACGAAGTCCGCGGAGAACTCGCGCAGGTCCGCGTCGATGAAGCAGACGATGTCGCCGCTGGTCACCAGGAGCGAGCGCCACAGCACCTCGCCCTTGCCGGGCAGCGCGGGTATTCGGGGCAGAATCGTGTCCCGGTGCACCACGCGGGCGCCCGCGGCGGCGGCCACCGCGGCCGTACGGTCGCTCGACCCGGAGTCGACCACGACGAGCTCGTCGACGAGCGGGACGGCGCGCGTCATCAGCTCGCGCCGGATCGTGGCGACGATCTCGCCGACCGTCTCCTCCTCGTCGAGCGCGGGCAGGACGACACTGACCCGGTTGCCGTGTCGTGCCTTGGCAGCCAGCAGTTCATCGAGCGAGCGGTCGGACACGGACCAGGAACGCCTGGTCAGCCAGCGCTCCACCTCATCGAGCACGTTCGAGGTCCCCCTGGAAGTGAGGTGTACGTGGGGTATGCATGTGATCCATCTCGCGGTTCGGACGACTATCTCAAGTGTCAGGGCCTTCGGTTACAGTCTTGAACAACGCGGATGACCGTCGCATGTCGGGGGCCGTCCAGCGCACAACTTCATACCGCTCATCCAGAGGGGCAGAGGGATACGGCCCGTTGAAGCCCCGGCAACCCTCCAGTCAGTGCTCGTGTGTCGCGAAGCGAGGCTCCTGACTAGGGAAGGTGCCAAATCCGTCTTACGGCGAAGTGCGTCGTAAGGAAGATGAGGAGAAAGGGCCTCGCCTCCATGGCTGTGCAATCTGTCGAAGCAACCACTGCCGACACCACTGGCACCCCCGCCGCGACCGTCTCGCTCGGTCCCGCCGCCGCCCTCTCCTGTCGCGAATGCGGCGAGCGTTTCGCGCTCGGCCCGATCTTCGCCTGTGAGCTGTGTTTCGGCCCGCTCGAAGTCGCGTACGACCTGCCGACCGGTGACCCCGAAAGCCTGCGCAAGCAGATCGAGGCGGGTCCGAACAGCATCTGGCGCTATGCGCCGCTGCTGCCCGTCCCGGCCGACGTCGCCGAGAAGCAGAATCTGAACCCCGGCTTCACCAAGCTGGTCAAGGCCGACAACCTCGCCCGTGAACTGGGTGTCACCGGCGGCCTGTTCATCAAGGACGACTCCGGCAACCCGACCCACTCCTTCAAGGACCGGGTCGTGGCGATCGCCGTCGAGGCCGCCCGCGCCTTCGGCTTCACCACCCTGTCCTGCTCCTCGACCGGCAACCTCGCGGGCGCCGTCGGCGCCGCCGCCGCCCGCTCCGGCTTCCGTTCCTGCGTGTTCATCCCGCACGACCTGGAGCAGGGCAAGGTCGTCATGGCCGCGGTGTACGGCGGCGAACTGGTCGGCATCGAGGGCAACTACGACGACGTCAACCGCTTCTGCTCGGAGCTCATCGGCGACCCGCTGGGCGAGGGCTGGGGCTTCGTCAACGTCAATCTGCGCCCGTACTACGGCGAGGGCTCCAAGACCCTGGCGTACGAGATCTGCGAGCAGCTCGGCTGGCAGCTGCCCGACCAGATCGTCATCCCGATCGCCTCCGGATCCCAGCTCACGAAGATCGACAAGGGCCTGCAGGAGCTCATCAAGCTGGGCCTGGTCGAGGACAAGCCGTACAAGATCTTCGGCGCCCAGGCCGAGGGCTGCTCGCCGGTCTCGGCCGCCTTCAAGGCCGGGCACGACGTCGTACGGCCGCAGAAGCCGAACACCATCGCCAAGTCGCTCGCCATCGGCAACCCGGCCGACGGCCCGTACGTGCTGGACATCGCGCGGCGCACCGGCGGCGCGGTCGAGGACGTCAACGACGAGCAGGTCGTCGACGCGATCAAGCTGCTCGCGCAGACCGAGGGCATCTTCGCGGAGACCGCGGGCGGGGTGACCGTCGGCGTGACGAAGAAGCTGATCGAGGCCGGCGTGCTCGACCCGGCGCTGAGCACGGTCGTACTGAACACCGGTGACGGCCTCAAGACGCTGGACGCGGTGGCTCCGACGACCGGTCCGACCGCGACGATCCGCCCGAGCCTGGACGCGTTCCGCGACGCCGGGCTGGCCCGCTGAGCGGCTCGCCGACCGCCGGCACCGCCGACCCCCCGAATTCCGAAAGGCTGAACACCCCATGAGCGTCAAGGTCCGCATCCCCACCATCCTGCGTACGTACACGGGCGGCGAGTCCGAGGTCTCGGCCGAGGGCGCGACCCTCGCCGAGGTCATCGCCGACCTGGAGAAGAAGCACGTCGGCATCGGCGCCCGCGTCCTGGACGACACGGGCAAGCTGCGCCGCTTTGTGAACGTGTACGTGAACGACGACGACGTGCGCTTCGAGCAGGGCCTTGAGACGGCCACGCCGGACGGCGCCGGCGTCTCCATCATCCCGGCCGTCGCGGGCGGCTGACCCGCCGCCGGTCCGAACCGACAGAATCACCCCCTCCGCAAGAAGCGGAGGGGGTGATTCTGCATGGTTGAGCGCGGTACAGTTGGGAATACTGCTCCGCTTTGCGCGATGAGTGTGCCGAGAGCATATGAGAAGTGCCCGGCATGCCGATAAGAAGCAGCCAAAGTGACGCCGCCATTTGTACCTTGCGTTCCTTTTGCCTGGCCCGACTTGCCCCGACTGTGTCGAATTCTCCAGGTATTTCCGATCAGGCGTGCCCAGATTTCTCGTCCGATTGACCTGTTGCAGAGGGCAGTTGGGCAGATACATTCAGCCGCGGTCGACGCGTTCCGGCGCACACCCCCACCTGTTCTGGGGAGTGAGGTCTGACCCGGATTCGCGAAGTGCGGATCCGCGCAAGGGCCAGTAATAGGGGAGTTAGGCATGGCTCAGGGCACCGTCAAGTGGTTCAACGCGGAGAAGGGGTACGGCTTCATCGCGGTCGACGGTGGTGCGGATGTTTTCGTCCACTACAGCGCGATCCAGATGGACGGGTACCGCACCCTGGAAGAGGGTCAGCGAGTCGAATTCGAGATCTCGCAGGGCCAGAAGGGTCCGCAGGCGGACATGGTCAAGCTCGCCGTCTGATCTCGGCGCGATCGACCACCGACGCACTCACACACGAGAGGTCCGTACTCCTGACGGGGTACGGGCCTCTCGTGCGTCCTGGCGAGCGCGCCTGGACCGCGCCCGGTATCTGCTGTAGTCGCTTGCACTCGCAGGGGTCGAGTGCTAATCATTGGCGTTAGCACTCTCCCAGTGAGAGTGACAGAAGGACTGGGTCGGCGAGGCCCGCTGGCCGGGTGGGGCAAGGAACCACGCAGGCACGCAGGTCGTCCGTCGCGGGCGCCGCACAGTCCATCGACCATCCACCCCAGTCCGGGAGGACCACTTCACATGGCAAAGATCATCGCGTTCGACGAGGAGGCACGGCGCGGTCTCGAGCGCGGGATGAACCAGCTCGCCGACGCCGTCAAGGTCACCCTTGGCCCCAAGGGCCGCAACGTCGTCCTCGAGAAGAAGTGGGGCGCCCCCACGATCACCAACGATGGTGTTTCCATCGCCAAGGAGATCGAGCTCGAGGACCCGTACGAGAAGATCGGCGCCGAGCTGGTCAAGGAGGTCGCGAAGAAGACGGACGACGTCGCCGGTGACGGCACGACGACCGCGACCGTCCTGGCCCAGGCCCTGGTCCGCGAGGGCCTGCGCAACGTCGCCGCCGGCGCCAACCCGATGGCCCTCAAGCGCGGCATCGAGAAGGCCGTCGAGGCCGTCTCGGGCGCCCTGCTCGAGCAGGCCAAGGACGTGGAGACCAAGGAGCAGATCGCTTCGACCGCCTCCATCTCCGCCGCCGACACCCAGATCGGCGAGCTCATCGCCGAGGCCATGGACAAGGTCGGCAAGGAAGGCGTCATCACCGTCGAGGAGTCCCAGACCTTCGGTCTGGAGCTGGAGCTCACCGAGGGTATGCGCTTCGACAAGGGCTACATCTCGGCGTACTTCGCCACCGACATGGAGCGTATGGAGGCCGTCCTCGACGACCCGTACATCCTGATCGCGAACTCCAAGATCGGCAACGTGAAGGACCTCCTTCCGCTGCTCGAGAAGGTCATGCAGTCCGGCAAGGCGCTGCTGATCATCGCCGAGGACCTTGAGGGCGAGGCCCTGTCGACCCTGGTCGTCAACAAGATCCGCGGCACCTTCAAGTCCGTCGCCGTCAAGGCCCCGGGCTTCGGCGACCGCCGCAAGGCGATGCTGAACGACATCGCCATCCTCACCGGCGGCGAGGTCATCTCCGAGGAGGTCGGCCTCAAGCTCGAGAACGCCACCATCGACCTGCTGGGCCGCGCCCGCAAGGTCGTCATCACCAAGGACGAGACCACCATCGTCGACGGTGCCGGTGACAGCGAGCAGGTCAACGGCCGGGTCAACCAGATCCGCGCCGAGATCGAGAACAGCGACTCGGACTACGACCGCGAGAAGCTCCAGGAGCGCCTGGCGAAGCTGGCCGGCGGCGTGGCCGTCATCAAGGCCGGTGCCGCCACCGAGGTCGAGCTCAAGGAGCGCAAGCACCGCATCGAGGACGCCGTTCGCAACGCGAAGGCGGCCGTCGAGGAGGGCATCGTCGCCGGCGGTGGCGTGGCCCTGCTGCAGGCCTCCTCGGTCTTCGAGAAGCTGGAGCTCGAGGGTGACGAGGCGACCGGCGCCAACGCCGTGAAGCTCGCCCTGGAGGCCCCGCTCAAGCAGATCGCCGTCAACGGCGGCCTTGAGGGCGGCGTCGTCGTGGAGAAGGTGCGCAACCTGGCCGTCGGCCACGGTCTGAACGCCGCCACGGGCGAGTACGTCGACATGATCGCCGAGGGCATCCTGGACCCGGCGAAGGTCACGCGTTCCGCGCTGCAGAACGCCGCGTCCATCGCCGCGCTCTTCCTCACCACCGAGGCCGTCATCGCCGACAAGCCGGAGAAGGCCGCCCCCGGCGGCGCTCCGGGCGGCATGCCGGGCGGTGACATGGACTTCTGATCCCTCGCGGATCAACTGTCCTACGCCGTACGCGGTTAGCGGTACGCAGGGGCGGTGCTCTCCCTCGGGAGGGTGCCGCCCCTGTCGCGTGCCCGGGCCCTCCTCTGTGGCGTTTCTCTCGACTGGTCGGCCAGGGCCTGTTGTGGCGGCTGAGGGGTGTTTTGCACGGCTAAAGTCCCGTACGTGAACACGCTCGACACCGTGATCGTCAACATCAACGATTACTTCTGGACCTATCTGCTCATCCCCCTCGTGGTCGGTGCGGGGCTGTACTTCACCTTCCGCTCCCAAGGCGCGCAGTTCCGGATGTTCCCCGAGATGCTGCGCGTGATGCGGGACAAGCCGACCCCCGGCGCCGACGGACGTAAGCCGATCTCGTCCTTCGGCGCCTTCACCATCTCCGCGGCCGCCCGCGTCGGCACCGGCAACATCGCCGGTGTGGCCACCGCGATCACCGTCGGCGGGGCCGGTGCGGTGTTCTGGATGTGGATGATGGCGCTCATCGGCGCCGCGTCGGCGTTCGTCGAGTCGACCCTCGCGCAGCTCTACAAGGTGCGCGGCGCGGACGGCTCGTTCCGCGGCGGGCCCGCGTACTACATGCGGTACGGGCTCCGGCGGCCCTGGCTGGGCGTGCTGTTCGCGGTCACCATCACGGCGACCTTCGGCTTCGTCTTCAACGCGGTGCAGTCCAACACCATCGTCGCGGTGGCCTCGGGGTCGCTCTCGGGCGGCGACGCGGACTGGTTCCCGGCCGCCGTGGGCCTGACGCTGATGGTGCTGCTCGGCGCGGTGATCTTCGGCGGCGTACGGCGGATCGCCACGGTCACCAGCTGGCTGGTGCCGATCATGGCCGTGGTCTACCTGCTGCTCGGCGCCGCCGTCGTCCTGCTGAACATCGGTGACGTACCGCGCGTGTTCACCGACATCGTGGGCGGCGCCTTCGGGCTCCGCGAGGTCACCGGCGGCGCGATCGGCGCGGCGATCCAGCAGGGCATCAGGCGCGGCATGTTCTCCAACGAGGCGGGCCTGGGCTCCGCGCCGAACGCCGGTGCCACCGCCGACGTCACACACCCGGTCAAGCAGGGCCTGGTCCAGTCGCTCGGCGTCTTCTTCGACACGATGCTGGTCTGCACGATGACCGCGTTCATCATCCTGACCACCAACCCGGCGCTGTCCGGGCGGCAGGGCGCCGACCTCACCCAGAACGCGCTCTCGGACACCCTGGGCGGCTGGGCGGGACATGTCCTGACCGTCGTCGTGTTCATGCTCTGCTTCAGCACCCTGATCGGCAACTACTACTACGGCGAGTCCAACATCCAGTTCATGAACGGCGGCAAGAGCGTGCTGATCGGCTACCGCGCGCTGGTCCTGGGTGTCGTCTTCCTCGGCGCGCTGGGCTCGGTGAGCGTGGTGTGGAACCTGGCCGACGTCTTCATGGGCTTCATGGCGCTGGTCAACCTGGCCGCGATCCTGCCGCTGTCGCTGATCGCCCTCCGGCTGCTGAACGACTACCAGGCGCAGCGCAGGTCGGGCCTGGATCCGGTGTTCACCCGGGACCGCGTTCCCGGTCTGCCGGGCGTGCAGTGCTGGGAGCCGGTGGCGGCCGACGGCGAACGCGCCAAGCGCCCAGCCTGACCTGCGACGTCTCACCGTGTGAGATAGCGCACCGCTGTGAGGTCTGGGCAGGGACCAAAGTCCCTGCCTAGAGTCCTGTCACTTGTTAGAAGTGGAAGCGCGTCTTCCACGGTCGGCGGCCATCTACGTACGCGATCCGTACCGTGCCGTCCGAACCGATCCCCCACCCACAGGACCGGGACGCACCTCGCATGAGCACGTTGAACACCTGGATCGTTGACATCAACGATGCCTTCTGGACCTACCTGCTGATCCCCCTCGTGGCCGTGGCAGGCCTCTGGTTCACCCTCCGCTCCAAGGCCGTCCAGCTGAGGCTGGTCCCGGAGATGTTCCGCCTCATCAAGGAGAAGCCGAAGAGCGGCGTCAGCCCCTTCGGTGCCTTCACGATCTCGGCCGCCGCCCGTATCGGCACCGGCAACATCGCCGGTGTGGCCACCGCGATCACCATGGGTGGTCCCGGCGCGGTGTTCTGGATGTGGATGATGGCGCTGGTCGGCGGCGCGTCGGCGTTCGTCGAGTCCTGCCTCGCGCAGCTGTACAAGTCGCGCGGCAAGGAGCCCGGCACGTACCGCGGCGGCCCCGCGTACTACATGGAGCGCGCACTCGGGAAGCGCTGGCTCGGCGTCCTGTTCGCCGTCCTCATCACCCTGACCTTCGGCTTCGTCCTCACCGCGGTGCAGTCGAACACGATCACGGTCGCCGCTGACGGCTCCTTCGGCGGCGTCGACGCGGCCTGGTTCACGCCGGTGCTCGGCATCATCCTGGCCGTACTGCTCGGTCTCGCGGTGTTCTTCGGCGTGAAGCGGATCGCCTCGGTCACCCAGGTCCTGATCCCGGTGATGGCGACGGTCTACCTGCTCCTCGGCCTGGTCGTCGTCCTGCTCAACATCACCTCGGTCCCCGGCATGTTCGCCGACATCATCGGTGGCGCGTTCGGCTTCCGCGAGGTCGCGGGCGGTGCGGTCGGTACGGCGATCCTGCAGGGTGTACGGCGCGGCATGTTCTCCAACGAGGCCGGCATGGGCTCGGCCCCGAACGCCTCGGCCGCGGCCGAGACCTCGCACCCGGTCAAGCAGGGCCTGGTCCAGACCCTGGGCGTCTACTTCGACACCCTGGTCATCTGCACCATGACCGCCCTGGTCATCCTCAGCGCCAACCCGACGCTGGGCACCCGCGGCGGTGCGGACGTCACCCAGTCCGCCTTCAACTCCGCGCTCGGCGGGTGGGCCGGACACATGCTCACCGTGGTCGTCTTCATGGTCGCCTTCAGCTCCATGATCGGTAACTACTACTACGGCGAGTCCAGTCTTCATGGTCGCCTTCAGCTCCATGATCGGTAACTACTACTACGGCGAGTCCAACATCCATGGTCGCCTTCAGCTCCATGATCGGTAACTACTACTACGGCGAGTCCAACATCCAGTTCATCACCCGCAGCAAGTCGGTCATGACCGGCTACCGCGGTCTCGTCCTGGCCTGCGCCGTGCTCGGCGCGATGGGCTCGGTCAGCGTGGTCTGGAACCTCGCGGACATCACGATGGGCGCGATGGTCCTGGTCAACCTGATCGCGATCCTCCCGCTCTCGGTGATCGCCTTCCGGCTGCTCGACGACTACCTGGCGCAGCGCCGGGCGGGCCTGGACCCGGTCTTCACTCGGGACCGCGTGCCTGGTCTGAAGGGTGTGGAGTGCTGGGAGCCGGCCTCGGTTTCCGACACGGAGAAGGCCACGGCGGACGCGGTGCGCTGACCCGCGCCTGTCCTGTCCTGAACCGCCGAAGGGCGGCATCCCACCTGCCGGGGGTGCCGCCCTTCGGCGTTGTGGCGCGGCTCAGCGGGAGTACTCCTTGAGTTTGGCGGTGTCCAGGGTGATGCCGACGGGGTCGGGGAGGCTGACGGCGGCCCCGTACGGGTACGCGGGGCTCTGCGTGTACGCGCCGTTCTGCGGTTCGCTGAAGACGGTCAGGGTGTCGTTGTCGCGGTCGATGAGCAGGTAGACGGGGATGTCTGCCTGTGCGTAGGCGTCGCGCTTCTCGATGCGGTCGCGGCGGTCGGCGTCCCGGTCGTACGACGTCACCTCGANGCGGGTCTTCGGTCCTGGGGTGGGTGGGGCGCACAATGGCTCCATGGACGATCCGACCAGCCTTCCCGGTCCGCCCAGCCCTCTTGAGCAGGCGCTGCACGCCGCTCGTGCGCTGGTGCTCGCGGACCTCGTCGCGCATGACGTGGCCGATGCCGATGTCGTCTCGCTGGTCGAGGACGCGGTTCGGCACCGGCGGTGGTGGGTCGAGCAGTGGCCGGACGGTGTGGAGTTCGTCGCGGGGCTGGTCGCCCAGGACGTTCAGGACGCCCTCCTTGAGCGGTACGGGCGGTGGCCGCTGTGTCCTGTTTGTGGTTCTGGTGATCCGCATGCGCTTGATGTGGAGCCGGAGTTGGGGCCCGATCCGCACTGGGTGTGCGGCAAGGCGGGTGTGGTCGTGACGGCGGTGGGGTCGCTCGGGGCCGTCGCCCGGTGACCCTTTACATTGACCCGCCTACCTGGCCCGGGCACGGGCGCCTGTGGTCGCACCTGGTGAGTGACGTGTCGTTTGATGAGCTGCACGCGTTCGCGGAGCGGATCGGGTGCCCGCGGCGGGCGTTCGAGCGCGATCACTATGACGTGCCGGAGTTCCGGTACGCGGATGCGGTGCGGGCGGGGGCGGTCGAGGTGTCGCCTCGGGAGGTTGTGCGGGTGTTGGTGGGGGCCGGGTTGCGGCGCCCGAAGGGCCGGCCCGCGTAACCGCCGCGCTGGTCTGCCAGTATCGGCGGATGGGGATACCGGGAGTACGGGGAGGAAGGGCCGCTCTCGCGGCCATGGCGGTGCTGGCGGCAGTGGGATGCCAGCCCGACGACCAGCCGACGAGGGCCACATGGGAGCGGGTTGTCAGAGTGGATCTGGTCCGCGCGCTGGACGCGGACAAGGCCGGATACCTGGCGACCGTGGAGCCCGAGACCGAGCCGCAGTGGTTCTGCCGGGCAGAGATCATCGAGCATTCGACGAGCGGCGCCGGGGTGCGCGCCGGGCTGCTCGCGCACTGCCAGGAGTACGGAGCGCGGGACGGGACGCTGGTTCGCGGCACGGGCGAGGTGGTGCCATGGACGGTACTGCTGGACAAGAGGTCGGGGTCGGCGTATTACCGGGTGGTGGAGAAGGAGCGCGCTCCGGACGGCGAGGGCTACACACGGTGGCTTGGGCGGAACTTCTCCGACCACAGCGTCCGGAAGGTGCTCCGCCTGACTTCGGGGGACTGGGACGCCGAGAGCCGTCTGGAGGACGAGGCCCGCAGGCACCACAGGCTGGCGACCGACTCCCCGGTCGCCGACGCTTGACGGACAAAGCCGCCAGAGCCGCTCGGGTTCACCCGGGAAGGATCAGGTACTCGGTGGTACGGTGACGGGCTGTCCACGCCCATCCCCGCCGATTCCCTTCCGGCGGCGCTGGTACGTCGCCCAGGCGCTGCGCGTCGGCGCCAGCGGTTTCCCACCCCGAGATCGCCGAAAGGCTCGTGGTCAGCCCGCTGGCACCGATCGCGTTACGCGCGCAGCTCGTAGGCGATGTTCTCGGGTGTTTCGGAGGTGCGGTGGAACGCCGCGCGTTCCAGGACTGCCTGGGAAGCCGTGTTCGTGGGCAGGGTGTTCGCGGCGACGACGGCCACGTCAGGGGTGGCCAGGGCCCAGGTGCTCAGGGCGCGCAGGGCCTCCGTGGCGTAGCCGTGGCCGCGTGCCGCCTCCACCAGGTCGTAGCCGATCTCGACGCGGCCGTCGAGCGGCGGGCCGTGGAAGCCCATGGCGCCGAGCGCGAGGCCGTCCTCGGTGCGGACGAGCGCGTACATGCCCCAGCCGGGGACGTATGAGCCCTCCGCGGCCGTCTTCGCCACCAGGCCCGCGCCGGTCCGGCTGCCCTCCGCGGGGCCGCCCTCGATCCAGGTGAAGCCGCCGGGGGCGCCCCCGCTTAGGGCGGCGGCCGAGATCGGGGTGATCTCCCGCAGGGTGAGGCGCGCGGTGTGGAGGGTGTGGGTATCGGTGGTCGTCACGGGGCGATTATGCGGTGAGCAGGCGTAGTTCGGTACCGAGATTGTGGCGGGCCTGGTCCTCCCACTGCTCCGCGCCGTACGGAGTGCGGAACAGGCGGGGGAGGGCGAGGAGTTGGCGCAGGATTCCCGCGCGGCCCTCGCGGAAGGCGTCGTCGGGGACGAAGGCGTACTCCTTGCGTACGGCGGCCGCGTAGGCGGCGTATGCGTCGGGGGGTGAGGCGAGGATCGCCAGGTCCGCGTCGCATAGGACCTCGCCGTTGCGGTCGCCGTCCGAGGGGTCGTGCGTGATCGTGAGGCGGACCAGGCGGGTGACCTCGGAGATGTGGGTCTCGGTCAATCCGGCTTCGGTGAGGGCGCGTTCGGCCAGTTGGGCGGAGCGCTCCTCGTTCTCGGAGCGGTCCGGGCGGTAGACCGCGTCGTGGAACCAGGCGGCCAGGCGGACCAGTTCGGGGTCGGTCGCGTGGTCCGCCAGTACGTCGATGTGGTCCAGGACCGCGGTCAGGTGTTCGGGCGTGTGGTAGTGGCGTTGAGGCTCGGACCAGCGGGCGAGCAGGGCGTCCGCGTACCGCTGCGGGATGTCCGGGGTGTCGCTCAGGGCGCGCAGGGTTTCGGTCCAGCGGCGGCGCAGGCCTTCTTGGTCGGTCATGGGCTCATCATCTCTCCTCTATACCCCGGAGGGGTACAGATGGGAGCAGTCGGCCGCCCAGCGCCTCGATGCCGTGCTGCTCGGCAGCCGGGTCCGGTGAGCCGAGGTCGAAGTGGATGCGGTTCTTGCCCGCTTTGGGCTCGGAGACCTTTTGGAAACCCATCCCTGGGCCGCTGCCGCGGGTGAGCCAGATGTACGGCCCGATCCTCGCCGCGATCGGCCTGTCGAGGAGCTGCGCCCAGAACGTGGCCAGGCGTTCGGGATCGGTGCAGTCGGTCACGAGGTCTTTGATGGTCAGGTGGGTGGCCGTCATTCCCTGATGCTCCCCGATGCCTTCGGGGCGCGGGCACTCGGGTGTCCCGGTTGGTGGTCCGGCTGGTCTTCGCACAGAATGTTCGACCATACTGCCGTCGCGTGGAGCAGCAGAAGAAGAACATCGCGCCCTTGCCCGTTGCGGCCGACCCCGTGCACATCCCGGGACTGACGGCACCGGCCGCCGCCAAGCAGGCGGAGGCTGAGGCGGAGCCCGAGGTCGAAGTGGCCGGAGCGGGCGACGTCCAGCCTGACGCCGAGTCCGAGCCCGAGTCCGAGTCCGAGTCAGATGTCGTAGGGGAGGACGCGGCGGCGGATGACGGGCCGGTGTTCTCCGTTTCCGATCGGCGGGGGTCGATCGTCGCCGATCGTGCGGGCGTCCGGTACACGCTGGACGATCAGGAGGCCGACTTCCGCTGGGACGAGATCCTCGCGGTGGAGATCGGCCACTCCCGATTCGGCCGCCGCTTCATGGTCACGGTCCACACCGAGGGCAGCCGGTGGTACCCCAGCGAGATCGTCGCGCCCGACAAGGCCTCCCTGGTGAAATGGGAGGAGGAGCTTGACGCGGTACTGGACGCCTATTTCGAGGAGGAGTAGGCCGGCCGGCCCCTCCGGGGTATGCCGGACGCGTCCCCTCGCGGGTGTCGGTGGGCGCGGCTAGCGTTGGTGTCACACCCGCCCGCCCTGAAGGAGGGGATGGCGATGGGCACCGAAGCCGCCCTCGACGAGGCCCGTGTCGAGGCGTTCGCCGGGAAGCTGATCGACATGTATGCCGCGAGCACGGTCACACTCATGATCGATCTCGCGCATCGCAACGGCCTGTTCGAAGCCCTGGCAGCCGGACCCGGCACCAGCGAGGCACTCGCCGACCGTGCCGGGCTCCAGGAGCGGTACGTACGCGAGTGCCTGGCCGCCCTGGCCACCAGCGGCCTCGTGGAGTACGAGCCGAGCGACCACCGCTACACGCTGCCCGCCGAGCACGCCGTATGCCTCACCGGCGAGGGCTCGATGAACATGTCCACGTTCGCACAGATCACCACCCTGCTGGCGAAGCACGTCGACGGGGTCAGCCGGGCCTTCAAGGAGGGCGGCGGTGTCCCGTACGAGGACTTCCGGCCGGAGTTCACCGAGGTGATGGATGCCGAGTCGCGCGGCACGTTCGATGGTCAACTGCTCACCGGCATGCTGCCGCTGGTCGACGGACTGCCGGAGCGGCTCGAAGCGGGCGGCGTCCGCGCGGCCGACGTCGGCTGCGGCACCGGACACGCGATCAACCTGATGGCCCGGGCCTACCCGAAGTCCACCTTCGTCGGCTACGACCTCGCCCCCGAGCCGATCGAACGGGCCCGGGCGGAGGCCGCCGAGTACGGGGTGTCCAACGCCACGTTCGAGGTGCGGGACATCGCCGAACTGCCCGCGCGGCCACCCTTCGACGTCATCTTCGCGTTCGACTCCATCCACGATCAGGCCGCCCCGCAGGCGGTGCTCGACCGGGTCTGCGAGGCGCTGGTGCCCGGTGGTCTCTTCGTGATGGTCGATGTGCGGGTGTCCAGCCGCCTGGAGGAGAACATCGGCAATCCCCTCGCGCCGTGGGTCTACTCGGTCAGCACCCTGCACTGCATGACGGTGTCCCTGGCTCGCGGAGGCGCCGGGCTCGGCACCGCGTGGGGTGAGGAACTCGCCCGGCAGATGCTCACCGACGCGGGCTTCACGGACATCAAGGTGCACCAGGTGCCGGACGATCCGGTGAACGGTCTCTACGTGGCACACAAGCCTGGGTAGGGATCTGGGCGCCGGACCGCGACCGGTGCCCGGGCGCGACACCGTACGGGGCATCGCCCCCGTATACCTGGTGCCGGTATACGGGGGCGATGCCGAGGGTCGGGTCTCTCCTTCCCCTCACTCGCCCGCGGCCCGGAAGCCGCGCAGCCGCAGGCTGTTGCCGACCACGAAGACCGACGAGAAGGCCATCGCCGCTCCCGCGATCATCGGGTTGAGCAGGCCCATCGCGGCCAGCGGCAGGGCGCCGACGTTGTAGGCGAAGGCCCAGAACAGGTTGGTCCTGATGGTGCCGAGGGTCTTGCGGGAGAGCCGGATGGCGTCCGCCGCAGCCCGCAGGTCACCTCGTACCAGGGTCAGGTCGCCCGCCTCGATCGCGGCGTCCGTGCCGGTGCCCATGGCCAGACCCAGGTCGGCCTGGGCCAGTGCGGCCGCGTCGTTGACGCCGTCGCCGACCATCGCCACCGAACGGCCCTCGCCCTGGAGCCTCTTGACCACGTCGACCTTGTCCTGCGGCAGCACCTCCGCGATCACCTCGGTGATCCCGACCTCGGCCGCCACCGACTCGGCCACCGCCTTGTTGTCACCGGTCAGCAGGATCGGCGTCAGACCGAGCCCGCGCAGCCGGGTGATCGCCTCCGGGCTGGTCTCCTTGATCGCGTCGGCCACCTCCAGCACCGCACGCGCCTCGCCGTCCCAGGCCACCGCGATGGCCGTACGACCGGCCGCCTCGGCCTCGGCCTTGGCGCGCTCCAGCTCCACCGGCAGGTGGATCTCCCACTCGGCCAGCAGCTTGGAACGGCCGACCAGCACCGCGTGGCCGTCGACGATGCCCTGGACACCGAGTCCGGGGATGTTCGCGAAGTCCTCGGGGGTGGGCAGTTCGCCGACCTCGGCGGCCGCGCCCGCGGCCACGGCCTGGGCGATCGGGTGCTCGGACGCGTGCTCCAGCGAGCCCGCGAGCCGCAGGACCTCGGCCTCATCCGTGGACTCGGCGGTGTGCGTGGCGAGCAGCGTCATCTTGCCGGTGGTGACCGTGCCGGTCTTGTCCAGGACGATCGTGTCGACCTTGCGAGTGGTCTCCAGGACCTCAGGACCCTTGATCAGGATGCCGAGCTGCGCGCCGCGCCCGGTGCCGACCATCAGCGCGGTCGGCGTGGCCAGGCCCAGGGCGCACGGGCAGGCGATGATCAGTACGGCGACCGCCGCGGTGAAGGCGGCGGCCAGGCCCGAGCCGTTGCCCAGCCAGAAGCCGAGAGCGCCGAGGGACAGCGCGATCACGATCGGTACGAAGACCGCGGAGATCTTGTCGGCGAGCCGCTGGGCCGCCGCCTTGCCGTTCTGCGCGTCTTCCACCAGCTTGGCCATCCGGGCCAGTTGGGTGTCGGCGCCGACGCGGGTGGCCTCGACGACCAGTCGGCCGCCCGCGTTCAGCGTGGCCCCGGTGACCGCGTCACCCGGGCCGACCTCCACCGGCACGGACTCACCGGTGAGCATGGAGGCGTCGACCGCCGACGAACCCTCGACGACCACACCGTCGGTGGCGATCTTCTCGCCGGGACGGACCAGGAAGTGGTCCCCGACCTGCAACTGCGCGGTGGGGATGGTCTCTTCACGGCCACCGTCGCGGAGTACGGTCACGTCCTTGGCGCCCAGCTGCAGCAGCGCCTTGAGCGCCGCTCCCGCCTTCCGCTTCGACCGGTGCTCGAAGTACCGGCCCGCGAGGATGAACGCGGTCACCCCGGCCGCGGCCTCCAGGTAGATGTTGGAGCTGCCGTCGCTGCGCTCGATGGTGAACTCGAAGGGGTGCGTCATGCCGGGCACCCCGGCGGTACCGAAGAACAGCGCCCACAGCGACCAGAGGAACGCCGCCCACGTACCGACCGAGATCAGCGTGTCCATCGTCGCCGCGCCGTGCTTGGCGTTCGTCCAGGCGGCCTTGTGGAACGGCCAGCCCGCGTAGATGATCACCGGCGCGGTCATGGTCAGCGACAGCCACTGCCAGTACTCGAACTGCAGGGCCGGGACCATCGCCATCGCGATGACCGGCACGGCGAGCAGCACGGCGGTGGTCAGCCGCTGCCGCAGCGGCCGCAGCGCCGCGTCCTCCTCTTCCTCCTCAGACGGCCCATCGGACCCGGCGTCGGTGCCGGACCCCGATCCGGTGTCGGCCGGTGGCGGGGGCTCCTTCGCCGTGTAGCCGGTCTTCTCGACCGTGGAGATCAGCTCCTGTACGGCGATGTCTTCCCGGAAGGTGACCTTGGCCTTCTCGGTGGCGTAGTTGACGGTGGCCTCGACGCCGTCCATGCGGTTGAGCTTCTTCTCGATCCGGGCGGCGCACGAGGCGCAGGTCATGCCGCCGATGGCGAGTTCTACTTCGGTGGCGCCGGGTGTGGTGGTGGTCATGTCTCCTGCTCCTCGGACTGACTCGGCTGCGCGGTGGACGTCCCGATGGAATACCCTGAGGGGGTATCTCGCCTTCGGTCTCCATGTATACCCCCCGCCCGTATCTGACGCAAGGGTGATCCCGACTTGACTTCATACCCCGTGGGGGTATGTTCAATGGCGACGGCCGCCTGCTGGAGCGGCCCCTTTCGAGGGAGACCCACCATGAACACAGGACTGCGCATCACGGTCTTCGCCGCCGCACTCGCCGCGACCTTCGGTACGGCGTACGGAGTGGGCTCGGGCGTCGACCCCGTGGTCGCGAAGGAGGGCCAGGGTCAGCAGCACGGAGGTGGCGGCCACGGCCGGGAGGGCGGCGACGGCGACGGCGATACGAAGAAGGCGAAGGGTCAGCAGGGGGGCGGGCACGGGGTACATGAGGCGACCCCGCCCGGCGGACTCCAGATCTCCGACGGCGGCTACACCCTCGACCTGCTGACCGACCGCGTCGCGGCCGGCGAGAAGGGTGGGCTGAGCTTCGCCATCGAGGACGGCGACGGCCGCAAGGTCACGGCCTTCAAGCGCGAGCACGACAAGGAACTGCACCTGATCGTCGCCTCACGCGACCTCACCGTCTACCGCCACCTGCACCCCGTCCGCGCGGACGACGGCACCTGGTCGGTCCCGGTGAAGCTGCCCAAGGCCGGTGGCTACCGCGTCTTCGCCGACTTCACCCCCGACGCCAAGGGTGCCGAGGGCCTGACCCTGGGCGCCGACCTCGCCGTATCGGGTACGTACAAGCCTGAGAAGCTCCCCGCGCACAACACCGCGACGAAGGTCGACGGCGATGGCGCTGGCGGCTACGAAGTCACGCTCGACGGTGACCTGCGCCCAGGTAGGCCGGGCGAACTCACACTCAACGTCAGCAAGGACGGCAAGCCGGTCAAGGACCTCCAGCCCTACCTCGGCGCGTACGGCCACCTGGTCGCCCTGCGCTCCGGCGACCTCGCCTATCTGCACGTCCACCCGAACGGCGAGCCCGGCGACGGCAAGACCGAGTCGGGCCCCGAGGTCTCCTTCACGGCGACCGCCCCCAGCGCGGGCGCCTACCGCCTCTTCCTGGACTTCCAGCACGAGGGCAAGGTGCGTACGGCGGCGTTCACGGTGCACGCGGCGGGCGGCGCGACGGCGGATTCCGGTGGCGGTGGGGGCGAGAAGGCGGACGACGGTCACGAGCACTGAAAGCCTTCGGCGCCACGCGGCGAAAGCTGAGCACGCGGCGAAAGCTGAGTACGAACCTTCGCGGGGATGAGTATCCGCGCGCAGGCCGTAGCGGTGACCCGGCGACGAGCATGGGGCCACTGCTCGCGGAAGGAGCCGACCGAAGGTGAACCCCCAGACGTACGCGACCCTTTACGGACCCTGGCAGCCCACACCACGGCGTCGGCGGGGGCAGACCGCCGTCGCGGTGCTGGGCGCCGTGCTGTGGGCGGTCACCCTCACGTCGCTCGCCGGGCTGACGTTTCTCGTGGGCCTGTCCGCGCTCTTGGGCTCGGCGGCCGGGGTGCCGGTCGGGGGCTTCCTGCTGAGGTTCGCCCTGGCGGTCGCCGGGGCCGCCGCCGCGCTGGCCGCGCTGGGCTTCGCGCCCGGCGTCCGCCGACTGGAGTGGCCGAACCGCATGCTTCTCCTGGGCTCCCTGGCCTGCCCGGTCCCCGCGGTCCTCGCGATATCGACCTGGATCCAGGCCGGCTGAAAGGCAGGCTCTGAGGACGTGGCGCGCCCGGAGGCGTTCTGGACGTAGGCTGGATATTGGACTAGACCTGTGCAGGGTAGTGCTGGTCTGCGCTGCCTTGTCTCGCCCTGCCCTCATCCGACCAGCCAGAAGGAACCCACCCATGAGCAAGCGTGCAGTCCTGGAGGTGATCGCCCTCGACGCCGAGGACGCCATCGCCGCCCAGGCCGGAGGCGCGGACCGCCTTGAGCTGGTCACGGACATGGCCGCGGACGGGCTCACCCCGCCGCTGGCCGCCTTCGCCGAAATCCGCGCCGCCGTCGACATCCCGCTGCGGGTGATGCTGCGCGCGGCGGACGGCTTCGCCGCGGGCGATGTGGACGCGCTGGTACGGGACGCGCGCGCCCTGCGCACGGCGGGCGCGGACGAATTCGTCCTCGGCTTCCTCGACGAAACGGGCGCGCCCGACATCACCGCGATCGAGCGGCTGGTGTCCGCCCTGGACGGCGCCCGCTGGACCTTCCACCGCGCCATCGACCGCGCCGCCGACCGCGACGCCCTCCGCAAGCAACTCGCGGACCTGCCCGGCCTGGACACCTACCTCACCGCGGGCTCCGCGGCCGGCGTCGACGACGGTCTGCCGACGCTGCTCGCGGAGGCGGCGCGCCGGGGCGAGCCGGGTTACGGGCCGCAGATCCTGGTGGGCGGCGGCCTCGCGCTCGGCCATGTGCCGGGCCTCCTGGCTGCGGGCATCGACGCGTTCCACATCGGCGGCGCGGCGCGGCCGGGCGGCTGGTCGGAGCCGGTCTCCGCGACGGCGGTCGCACAATGGCGCGCGGCGCTTGACGGATAGCCCTACTTCCCCCGGCCTCGCCCTTCTCGGGCTCTCTTCCAGAGCTCGGGAGGGGCGAACCGACGTACCTGCCGCGCATCAGGCCTTACGGACCGCTCCGGTGAATCCGGCGACAAGTTCCTGACCGTTCGCGGCGTTATCCGCCAGGCCACGGGGGTGGAGACGGTCCCTACAGGCCTGACGCCAGCCGACCCGGCAGCTCAGTGCCGTGCACCACCGTCAGACCCGACACCGCCCGCGTCAGCGCCACGTACAACCGCCGCAGTCCCGTCCGCTCGTCCGGCTCCCCGTCGACCACCGCCGACGGCTCGTCCAGCACCACGTAGTCGTACTCCAGACCCTTCGCGAGTGACGCGGGCACCAGCGTCAACCGGGTGTCCGGTGTCGTCTCCTCGCCGGGTGAGAGGTACGTCAGCCCCGCCGCGCCCAGCGCCTCCGCCAGAACCGGGACGCGCGCGTCGGCCGCGATCAGGCCGATGGAGCCCTCGTGTCGGAGGGACGCCACGCACGCCGAGACGGCCGCCGCGGCGAGGTCACCGGCGACCCGCCGCACCTCCAGCGAACCCGGAGCCTCCCGGACCGACTCCACCTCCGCCAGCCCCGGCGCGATCTCCGGCAGCAGCCGCGAAGCGAACGCGATCACCTCGCGGGGGACGCGGAAGCCCGCCGTCAGCTCCTCGACCGCCGCGTCGCCCTTGCCGAGATGGGACAGCGCTTCGGCCCAACTCCGGGTAGCCCAGGGCGTGGTGCCCTGGGCCAGGTCGCCAAGTACGGTCGCCGACCCCGTCGTACAGCGGCGCCCCACCGCCCGGTACTGCATGGGCGAGAGGTCCTGCGCCTCGTCGAGTACGACATGCCCGAGCGAGTGCGTACGGGAGACGAGGTCCGTCGCCTCGTCGATCAGCACCGCGTCCGCCGCGGCCCACTTCGCCGACTTCACCGAGCGCGCGGGCTTCGCCCACAGGATCGCCTTCTGTTCGTCCTGGCTCAGCACGCCCTCCGCGTGCGTGGCGAGGAAGTCCGGGTCGGAGAGGAGCCGGAGCACCAGCTTCGCCGGGTCGACCGGTGGCCAGATCGCCTTGACCGCCGCCTTCACCGCCGCGTTGCGGGCGACCGCGTCCTGCACCCGGTCGTCCGGCGCCTCGCCCGACTGCTCCATCCGCACCAGCACGGCGTGCGCGATCCGCTGCGGAAGGGCCTCGCGCGCGGCCCCGTAACGGATGTCCCGCTCCAGCAACTCGCTGACGATCTCCTCCAGTTCGTAGGCGGGGATACGCCACCGCCGCGAGCCGCGCACCACCATCAGCGCTTCCGTCGGCTGCGTGACATGTGAGCGGACCGCCTGGCGCAGCACCTCGGCCATCCGGGCGTCGCCCTTGATGACCGCGGCCTCGGCCGAGTCGGCCCCGCGTACCTCCACATGGGCCACCAGGTCGTCGACCGTCGCCTGCTTGACCTCCAACTCACCCAGGGCGGGGAGCACTTGCTCGATGTAGTGGAGGAAGGACGCGTTCGGGCCGATGACGAGGGTTCCGGTGCGGGCCAGCCGCTCGCGGTGCGCGTAGAGCAGATAGGCCACCCGGTGCAGGCCGACCGCCGTCTTGCCCGTACCGGGGCCGCCCTGGACGCACACCGTGCCGCCAAGGCCGCTGCGGACGATCTCGTCCTGCTCGGGCTGGATGGTGGCCACGATGTCGCGCATCGGGCCCACGCGCGGCCGCTCGATCTCCTGCTGGAGCAGTTTGCTGGTTCGGGCTGCCTCGGCCGGGTCGGACAGGTGCTCGTCCTCGTACGCGGTGAGGTCACCGGCCGTGTAGCCGAAGCGGCGCCGCAGCCCGATGTCCTGCGGGTCCTTCTTGGAGGCCCGGTAGAAGGGCTGGGACACCGGGGCGCGCCAGTCGATGACCATCGGATCGCCGTCACCGTCGTGGACGTGCCGCCGCCCGATATAGAAGCGCTCGCCGTCCGCCCCCTCCGCCTGGTCGGCGCCCACCGCGTGCAGATAGTCCAGCCGCCCGAAGAAGAGCGGCGTGTGGGAGAGGTCCGCGAGCGACTTGATGCGTTCGTCGATCTGGTGCTGGAGTACGGCGGCGTTGACCCAGTTCGCCGTGACGTCGCGGATGTCCAGCGCCTCGGCATCCGCCCGCATGGCGCTCAGCGCGGCGCGCGACGCGGCCAGGTGGGCGCGCTCGCGGGCCAGCGGATCGGCTGCGTGGTCGGTGTCGGCGTGGGCGGGCGCGGGCACGGGTTGCCTCCGGAGGTGGGCGCGAGTGACGCGGGTCAGGGCGCCGACCGGTTTCCGACCGGGCGGTGGCACTCCGTGAGGGAGGCGGGCAGACGGAGGATTTTAGGTCAGGGCCTCCGGCGCGGGCGAATGGTTTTCGACGCCCCGCGCGTCGAACCCTGAGCCGCCGCGTCCTCCCCGTAGGGGACCCCCTCTGCCCTTGGTCGTAGGCGGCCGACCAGGCGATTCAACCCGCAGGCCGATGTGCGGGAAATGTCGGAATTCCATGATGGATACATGAGCACCGCAGCCCTCACCCCAGCCCCCGCCGCCCGCCCGAGCCCGCCAGGCGGCGCCACCGCCGCCACCGGCGCCCGGCACACCCACCACGTCGGCAACGCCCTGCGCGCCGTCAAGGTCTTCGCGGCCGNCGTCGGCGCTGCGCGCGCACCCCCCGCCCCGTCCCCTCCGGCCGGTTGCGCGTCTTACGCCCGGTGGGGGCGGACGCGCTCGCCGCCGGACAGCCTCCGGTCGGCATCGCGACCGCGGGTGGGTGGGGGCTGCGCCCCGCGCCCATTGCCTCCGGTCGCTTCCGTGGCTGCGGGTGGGGTCGCCCCGCCCTCACACCCCGGCGCGCAGCGTCTCCGCTGGCAGCACCCGAGCTGCCGCGACTGCTGGGTACAGGCCCGCCAGCAGGCCTACGACAAGGCCGATCGCCGGTCCGGCCGCCGTCAGAGAGGGGTCCAGTACTACGACCCAGCCCTTCGCCAGGCAGGTCAGTGCCGTGATCTGGATGCCGATCACCGTGCCCAACGCCCCTCCGGCTGCCCCGACAAGGCCGCTCTCCACACAGAACTGGCCTGCCACGGCTCGCCGGGACGCGCCCAGCGCGCGCCGTAGGCCGATCTCCGCGCGGCGTTCCAGTACGGAGACGTACGAGGTGTTGCTGACGCCCAGCGCGCCCACTCCGAGCGAGACCGCCGCGAGGCCGAGGAACAGCGCCCGAGTCTGTGACTCGACGCCCTGGCGTAGTGAGCGCGGGTCCGGAGGTACGAGGGCCGCCAGCTTCTCCGGAGCGCCTGGTGCCAGGGCGAGTGGCGCTTCGCTGCCTACCTGGTCGGCGGCGCCGAGGTCAGTGTGGATGACCATTTCGGCTGGTGCGAACTCCAGCTTCGCGGGTGCCGCCCGTGCTGCCCAGTAGGGCAGGACGACTGCGCTGGTGAGGTCGGTGTTGCCCGCGGGCGCCTGGTAGACCCCGATGATCGTGAACGCCGTCCCGTTGATGTACACCGTGGGGTTGGGCGTCGCGCCGTCGACGGTGAGCCGGTTCGCCGCGGCCGTGTCCAGGAGGGCCACCCGGTCGCGGCGTCGCTCATGGCCCGCGTCGAACCAGCGGCCGCGGTCCAAGGTGGCCGAGAGCGCCCGTAGGGCCTCGGTCTGGGCGGCGGTGACGGTGCCCTCGGGCAGCTCGTTCTCCGTCCCCGTGGCCAGCCGGGACACCAGTGGGTGATCGGCTGCCCGGCTGAGCAGGCCCGCGGCGCGTACCCCGTTCAACTCACGTGCCTTGCCTGCCGCGGACGGCTCTGGGTGAGGCTGGACGCCGCCGGCGGGGTCTGCCGGGTACTTCACCGTGACCTGGGTGGCCTTGAGCGCGTCGAACTGGTCCGAGACCGCCGAGGCGGCGCTCGCGGTGATCCCGAGCGTGGCGAGTGCCGCGGCCAGGCCGACCGCGATGCCGACCGTGGTGAGCAACGTACGGACCCGGCGGCCGGCGAGGGCGAGGAACGCCTGGGCCAGCAGGTCCAGCGGATGGGTGTGCGGACGCTGGGGCTTGCGGGCACGGCGCCGGTCGGTCCGCGCCCCCGGCGGACGGGAAGCTCTACGCCTGCGAGACACGGCCGTCCACCACCTTGAACACGCGGTCGGCGCGTGCCGCCACATCGAGATCGTGCGTGACCACCACGACCGCCCGGTCGGCGCCCACCAGCCCGTGCAGCAGGTCCATGACGCGCCTGGAGTTGGCCGTGTCCAGATTCCCGGTCGGCTCGTCGCAGAGCACGACCGCGGGCCGGTGGACGATCGCCCGCGCCACGGCGACGCGCTGCTTCTCGCCGCCCGACAGGGTGCCCGGCCTGGCGTCGAGCCGGTGCCCGAGGCCGACCGATTCCAGGGCCTCGACTGCCTGGGGCCTGCGCTGGGCGCGTGGCACGCCCAGGTGGACCAGGGCGAGCGCGACGTTCTGTACGCACGTCAGGTGCGGCACGAGGTGGAAGGCCTGGAAGACGAAACCCAGCGTCGCGGCGCGTAGCGCGGTGCGTTCACGCTCGGCGAGGGCGGTGGTGTCGGTGGCCCGTAGGAGATACCGGCCCCCTGTGGGAGTGTCGAGCAGCCCCAGCACGCTCAGCAGCGTCGACTTGCCGGAGCCGGACGGGCCGACGATGGCGGAGAGTTCCCCGGTACGGATCGCGAGGGTCACGTCGGCGAGCGCGTGCACCGGCGGCGGACCGGGGAAGGTCTTGCCCACACCGGACAGTTCGATGACCGATGAGGTGTCAGCCATCGGTACCGTCCATCCGGCTGAGCAGGACCTTGTCCCCGGACCGCAGGCCGTCCTCGGTAGCGCGTACGGCGGCGAGCCCGTCGAAGGTGAAGACCACCTCGACCGGCACCTCGTGCTGCTCCTTGCCGCGTACCACCGTGACGACGGAGGAGCCTCCGACATCGGTCCAGACCGCGGATACCGGGAGCTTGAAGGCGTCCGCCGGGCTGCGGCGCAGCTCGACCGTGACGTGCTGGCTGGTGCCGCTGGGCACCGTGGCGGGGCCGCCCTTCGGTTTGAACAGGGCTTCCTGCTGGGCCGACTCGTCGTCCTTCGAGCCGCCCGCCGACTCGCCTTTCGCGTTCTCGTCGGAACCCTTCACCGCTCGCAGGGTGTGCAGGCGACCGGAGCGTCCCTTGTACGGGCCTTCGCCGAAGAGGATGCGAGCTCCGTCCGGCAGGTCGCGCAGCTGAGTGCGCTGGTCAGCGGTGAGCGTGGCGCTGATGTGCTGTCCGCCGTTGCCCAGGACCACCAGGGGCTGCTCGGCGTCGCCGCCGACGCGGCCGCCGACTTCGACGACGGTCACGGGGAACGAGCCGATGAAGGCGACCTCGGCGGCGGGCAGCAGTCCACCGGCCACGGTCTGGTCGGATGTGTGGGGTTTGTTGTTCGGGGTGGTGTCCGCGGAGCTCGTTCCAGGGCCTGGGGTTTCCGCCGTACCCGTGCCTCCGTCGGTCTCCGCCCCGTTCCCGGCGTCCGCGTCGCCCTTCTGGTTCCCGGCGGCCGCATCCCCGCCCTGCGCACCGCCGTCGGATGATCCCGTTTCCACGGGCCTCTCGGCGACGGGGGCGTCGTACTGGGCGGCCTCGTACAGCCGCTTCACCGCGGCGGCGGTCGCCGGGCCGTATGTCCCCGTGACCGGCACGCCGTAGGGGGTGTGCAGCGCCTGCTGCAACTGGCGTACGTCCGGTCCCTTGTCTCCGATGCGCAGATCCCGGTATGCGGGGAACCGGCCCGGCAGTACGAGGATGGGACGGCCGGACACCTCGGCCACGGCGGAGCCCGCGGTGACGCTGTCGCCGACCTTCACGGGCAGGGCCGTGACGACAGCGCGTGCGGCTCCTGAGGGCGCGGAGCCGGTGATGGCGCTACGGCTGGCCGCCGCGACGCTGCCGGTGAGGTCGAGCCGTTCCACGAGCGGCTCCTTCGACACCTCGGCGGTGGTCTGCGAGGCGGGCGGCGGCGCGGTGTTGGCGGCGCGCTGCTCCGGGGTGCGGGCCTGAGCGGCGATCCACCACACGGAGGCGCAGCTGCCGAGCAGCACCAGGGCCGAGATGGCGACGGCGGCTGAGCGCCGGGAGAGGCGGAGCCGCTTGGAACGCTCGGTCACCGGGTCGCTCACGAGGTCTTCTGGAGCAGGCGCTGTGCGTTGCCCGAAGCCTTGCTCATCAGATCGCGCCACGCGATGATCTCCGACTCGTGCTCGGCGAGGACCTTGGCGGCGGCTTCGGCGCGGGCCTTGGTCAGGGACTGGTTGAGCTGGCTGTCCTGGGCGCACTTCGCGTCGTCCACGGCGATGGCGATCTCGCGGTCCTGGGCCTTGTCGAGTGCCGGCTCGTCCGTGGGGGCGAGCCCGTCGTAGCCGGTGGACGCCTTCTTGGCCGCGTCGTCGGGCGACTTGATGCCGGACCGCCCGGCGTCCGCCATGCAGGCTGACCACTTCTTGGTCGCCTTCTTCACGCCGGGGTTCTTGGCTATGCCGTTGCCGGTATCGGAGTTCACCGTGTTGGTGACGGTCCAGTGCAGCCGCAGATAGGTCTTGAGGTCGCCGTAGAGCTGCTTGCGGACGTCCGCCATGCAGCCCGACTTTCCGATGGACACCTTTCCCTTGCCGAACTCGTAGGTGACCTGTTCGTCGTCGGGCCCGTACATCGCCAGTGTGTGGGCGGCCTTCTTGCTGCTGGGGAGCTGGTCGAAGGCGTCGGAACTGGTCTGCGTGCCCTCTTCGTTCTCGGTGCGGCGCGGGTCGAGTCCGTAGCCGATCTTCTTCGCGGTCTCCATGGTCGGCGAGCCGAAGGAGCGCTCGGGTTCGGGGGCGCTCGCGCCGCCTTCCTCGGGGAAGACGGTGAAGCCCTTGCCGACCATGCAGCGCCGGATCAGCTTCAGTTCGGCGTCCAGGGCCTGCTGCCTGCTCTCCCGAGAGGCGTCGAGCGCGGCCTGGGCGCGCTGAGCGGACTTGCGCTCGTCGGGGCTCGCCTCCTGGTCCGTGGAACAGCCACTGAGAACCAAGGCCAACGTCACGGGAGCCAGCAGAGCGATGGCTTTGGGTTTCACAGGTGTATTCACTCCGTACTCACCACGCTGAGGTGGCTGCCCCCGGGTCCTGGCGGGCAGCCACCTCAGCGGACTTCAGTTGATACCGGGTCAGCAGCTCTCGTTGAGGCGGTGGCTCGCACCGTCGTCGTTGGCGTCCCAGTAGTAGTTGACCTGGCCGCCGCCGATGAGGCAGATCTCGGTTCCGTAGCTCATCCAACGACCGCCGAACACCCGGGAGCCCTTGGCGCGGCGGTTACGCCACGAGCTGTCGTTCTCGTACACCGCGGGCATGTCGATGTCCCAGCGGGCCGACTCGTACTTCGTCCGGTACATCGAGTTACTGGTACTGAAGTCCCGGTCCTTGTAGACACAGAAGTTGCCGTCGTAGCAGTTCCGGTCGACAGCGTGCGCGGCCGGGGCCACGGCCATGAGGCCGACGACGGCGGACAGGCCGACGAGCGAGGCAGTGATCTTCTTGTTGAGCATGAGTGCTCTCCCTCTCCTTGAGGATGCGATCTGGGCAATCCAGGACAGGAGGAAGGAAGGCAGCCGCCAGGCCTTCCCGCCCCCCCGGCGGCTTCCATGATCATATTTGATGATCGTGGGCACGTCAAAACGCAACGTTGCAGGTCGGGGCTTTGTGGGCCTGCTGGACCACCGGCAGCTCTAGGGCATGGGAAGGGCCGCGTCGGCGGGCTCCGCGGCCGTCGCGTGCCACGGCGCGCCCGGGACCACCAGAGGGGACCCCGTGACCGGGTCGGGGACGACCACGCAGTCGAGGCCGAAGACATCGCGGACCATGTCGGCCGTGACGACGTCCGAGGGTGGGCCGGAGGCCACGATGCGGCCGGACTTCATCGCGACCAGGTGGTCGGCGTAGCGGGCCGCCTGGTTGAGGTCGTGGAGGACGATCACGATGGTGCGGCCGCGGTCGTGGTTGAGCTGGCGGACCAGGTCCAGGACCTCCACCTGGTGGGAGATGTCCAGGTAGGTGGTCGGCTCGTCGAGGAGGAGGAGTTCCGTTTCCTGGGCCAGGGCCATCGCGATCCAGACGCGCTGGCGCTGGCCGCCGGAGAGCTCGTCGACCGAGCGGTCCGCCAGTTCGGCGACGTCCGTGCGGTCCATCGCCTCGGTGACCGCGCGCTCGTCGTCGTCCGACCACTGCTGCCACCAGTGCTGGTGCGGCTGGCGGCCGCGGGCGACCAGGTCCGCGACCGTGATCGCCTCGGGGGCCACGGGAGTCTGGGGGAGGAGGCCGATCTGCTGGGCGATGCGCTTGGTGGGGAGTTTCGTCAGCTCGGTGCCGTCCAGGATGACCGCGCCGGTCTTCGGCTTCAGAAGGCGGCCCAGTGCGCGGAGCGTCGTCGACTTGCCGCAGGCGTTCGGGCCGACGATGACCGTGACCTCGCCGTCGGGGACGGCCAGGTCGAGCTCGTGGACGACCGTGCGGTCCTCGTAGGCGAGGGTGAGGCCTTGGGTGCTGAGCCGGGTCACGACTACTTTCCTCCGGTACGGCTGCGGACGATCAACCAGATCAGGTACGGGGCGCCGACGGCCGCGGTGAGGACGCCGACCGGGAGTTCGATGGGGGAGAGCAGGCGCCGGGCCAGCAGGTCGGCCAGTACGACGATCAAGGCGCCCATGAGGGCGCTGGAGAGCAGCGGGATCTGGGCGGTACGGGTCAGGCGCCGGGTGATCTGCGGGGCGAGCAGCGCTACGAACTCCACGGGGCCCGCGGTGCCGGTCGCCACCGAGGCGAGGATGACGCCGAGCGCGACCAGGCCCAGGCGTACCCGGTTCAGGCGCACCCCGAGCGCGGTCGCCGTGTCGTCGTCCATGGTCACCGTGCGCTGCGCGCGGGCGGCCCAGGCGATCGCGGGCGTCAGGGCGAGCAGCACCCAGCCGATGGGGGCGGCCTGGTCCCAGCCGAGGCCGTTGAGCGAGCCGGTCATCCAGATCATGGCCTGCTGGGCGACGAGGTAGTCGCCCTTGGTCATGAAGAGTGTGGTGAGGGCACGCAGCGCGAGCGCGAAGCCGATGCCGATGAGGACGAAGCGGGTGGCGTGCAGTCCGCCGCGCCAGGCGAAGACGTAGACGAGGGCGGCGGCCAGGACGCCGCCGGTTACGGATACGTACGGCAGGGTGCTGTACGAGGTCAGACCGAAGGTGATCGCGGCGACCGTGAGGGCGCCGGCGCCCTGGCTGATGCCGATGATGTCGGGGCTGGCCAGCGGGTTGCGGGCGACGGTCTGGATCAGCGCGCCCGCGACGCCGAACGCGGCGCCGACCAGGAGGCCCACGACCATACGGGGCAGGCGGAGGGTGCCGACGACCAGTTCCTCGGAGGACGGCCGGCCGAGGATGACCTTGAGTACTTCGGCGGGCGATACGTACGTCTCCCCAGTGGAGAGGTACGCCACGCATACGGCCGCCAGGAGCACGGCGAGGGTGGTCGCGACCATCGCCGCGCGCTTGTGCAGGAGGAACGTGGCCCGGTTGGCGCGGACCACCACGTACCCGGCCGGACGTATTCGGCCTGCGGTGGCCGGTTGCTCGCGTGCGGTGGTGGGTTCGTCGCGCAGGTCCGTGGTCATGCCGGCACCGCCTTCCGGCGTACCAGCGCCACCAGGAACGGGACTCCGATCAGGGCTGTCATGACGCCCGCGGGTACTTCGCCGGGCGGGAAGACGATCCGGCCTATGCAGTCCGAGACCAGCAGCATCACCGGGCCGATCAGCGCCGCCATCGGCAGCACCCAGCGGTGGTCGCTGCCCACGATGGCGCGGGTGATGTGCGGTACCGCGAGGCCGATGAAGGCCACCGGACCCGCGGCCGCCACGGCCGTACCGGTGAGGACCGTCGCGCCCAGGCCGCCGACGATCCGTACCACCGCGACGTTCTGGCCGAGGCCCTTGGCCACGTCGTCGCCGAGCGCGAGGGCGTCCAGGCCGCGGGCCACCGAGACGACCAAGAGCGTTCCGATCAGGAGGAAGGGCCAGATCTGGCCGACGATCTCGGTGTCCCGGCCCGCGATCGAGCCCACCTGCCAGAAGCGGAACTCCTCCAGGGCCGATGCCTTGGTGGTCAGTACGGCCATGATCACGGAGAGCAGGAGTGCGTTGATCGCCGCGCCGCCCAGCGCGAGCTTCACCGGGGTCGCGCCGCCGCGCCCGCTGGAGGCGATGGCGTACACCGCGACCGAGGCGACGGCCGCGCCGACGAACGCGTACCAGATGTAGTCGGCGAGTGTGCTGGCGCTGGTGAACGCGATCGCCAGGACGACCGCGACCGAGGCGCCCTGGCTGATGCCGAGAATCCCGGGGTCGGCGATCGGGTTGCGGGTGATGCCCTGCAGGGCGGTGCCGGTGACCGCGAGGGCCGCCCCGACCATCAGGCCGATCAGCGTGCGGGGTACCCGAAGCTCGCGCACGACTTCGGCGTCGTCGCTGGTTCCGCCGTGCAGCAGGGCGTCGAAGACGACCGACGGTGCGATCGGGCGGGCGCCTACCGCGAGTGAGAGCAGCACCGCGACGGCGAGTGCCGCGATGGCGGCCACCGTCCAGGCGATGCGTCGGACCACTAGCGAGCGTCGTGCGGTCGCGGGGGACACGGGAGACTCGGGAGTCGCAGGGGACTCGGGTGATACGACGGCCATCTGACCCTTTTCGCTGTGAGCTTAGGCTTGGCTAAGTGTACGGGTCGGGGGTCTGGTTCGAGTCGGCAGAATAGGCGCCATGGCATCGCATGAGCTCACCGGCCCTTCCACCCGCCCGTTCACTGTCGGCTTTGACCTGGATATGACCCTGATCGACTCACGGCCCGGGATCAGGGCGGCCTATCAGGAGCTTTCCGCCGAGACCGGGGTGTGGATCGACGCTGATCTCGCGGTCACCCGGCTCGGGCCGCCGCTGGAAGAGGAAGTGGCGCAGTGGTTCCCCGCGGAGCGGGTTCAGGCCATGTGTGAGCGGTACCGCGAGCTGTACCCCACCTATGCGATCGAGCCAACTCTCGTCATGCCCGGCGCCCGTGCCGCCGTCGCCGCCGTCCAGGAGCAGGGCGGCCGCGCGATCGTCGTCACCGCCAAGCACGAGCCCAACGCCAAGCTGCATCTCACCCACCTCGGGATCGAGCCCGACGCGGTGATCGGCTGGCTCTGGGCCGAGGCCAAGGCGGAGGCGCTGCGCGAGTACGGGGCCTCGGTGTACGTCGGCGACCACTTGGGGGACATACGCGGTGCGCGGGCCGCCGGGGCGCTGTCGGTCGCCGTGCCGACCGGGCCCTGCGACGCCGGCGAACTGCGCGCCGAGGGCGCGGATGTGCTGCTCAGCGACCTGACGGAGTTCCCTGGGTGGCTGGCGCGGCACCGCGCCGGGCGAGGCTGAGCGCCCCGGCCAGGGCCGCGCTAGGCGCTACGGCGATCTGCCTTTACGGCGCTACAGCGCTTCGCGGGCCGCGCGGCGCTGCGCCGCGATCGACCGCAGCACCCCCGCACCCGCGATGGCGAACCCCACGCCCATCAGCATGCACACGGCATACGCGACGGGTGGGAACGGCTCCGTGCCCAGGAACAGCGGGGCCACGGTGACCAGAGTGGCCAGCGCTCCCACGAAGAAGACGATCGCGCCGATGCGGACCAGCCGGTCACCCGCGCCATTAGGTGTGTCGCTCACCCGACCAGGGTAGTTCCCTGCGGGCAGGAACCGGACGGGGACGTCTTGTCACCGGCTCACGGACCAATAGTCTTGGTGGTGGCGGGTCAGTCGGCCCGCTGTAGTGCTATCCAGAGCCGTTTCCGTCCGGAGATCCGGGTGGCCCGGCATCGGACCGACGAGTACGAGGACGAGGACAGACGTGCCTACCGGCAAGGTCAAGTGGTTCAACAGTGAGAAGGGCTTCGGCTTCCTCTCCCGCGACGACGGCGGTGACGTCTTCGTTCACTCGTCGGTGCTGCCCGCGGGAGTGGACTCGCTCAAGCCTGGCCAGCGCGTCGAGTTTGGAGTCGTCGCAGGTCAGCGCGGTGACCAGGCGTTGTCTGTGACGATCCTCGACCCCGCGCCCTCAGTGGCGGCCGCCCAGCGCCGCAAGCCGGACGAGCTCGCCTCGATCGTCCAGGACCTGACGACCCTGCTGGAGGGCGTCGCGCAGCAGCTGGAGCGCGGGCGCTACCCCGACAAGGCGCATGGCGCGCAGATCGCCGGGATGCTGCGGGCGGTCGCGGACCAGTTGGACGTCTGAGTCACAGGAGCTTGAGAGCGTCGCGGCCGAGGGGCGGCAGAAGTCCCTCGGCCGCCGCGCGCGTGAGCAGGCCCCGTACCGCCGCGTAGCCGGACTCGCCCAGGTCGGCCGTGAACTCGTTCACATAGAGCCCGATGTGCTGGTCGGCGACGTGCGGGTCCATCTCCTGAGCGTGCTCGAGTACGTACCCGCGAGACGCCTCGGGGTCGTCCCAGGCCATCCGTACGGACGTGCGCGCGGCGTCGGCCAGGGCCCGCAGCGTCGCCTCGCCCAGCGAGCGCTTGGCGATGATCGCGCCGAGCGGGATCGCCAGACCGGTCGTCTGCTCCCAGTGCGCGCCCATGTCCGCCAGGCAGTGCAGCCCGTACTCCTGGTACGTGAACCGCGCCTCGTGGATGACCAGACCGGCGTCCACGCGGCCGTCACGTACGGCGGGCATGATCTCGTTGAACGGCAGCACGACGATGTTGCCGACCCCCGCGTCCAGCGTGTCCGCGGCCCAGAGGCGGAACAGCAGGTACGCGGTCGAGCGCTCGCTCGGTACGGCCACGGTCTTGCCGGTCAGGTCGGTGCCGGGTTCGCGGGTGAGGACGAGGGGGCCGCAGCCTCGGCCCAGCGCGCCGCCGCAGGGGAGCAGGGCGTACTTGTCCAGTACGTAGGGGAGTACGGCGTAGGAGACCTTGAGGATGTCCAGCTCGCCGCGCTCGGCCATGCCGTTGGTGATGTCGATGTCGGCGAAGGTGACGTCGATCTCGGGGGCGCCGGGGACCAGGCCGTGCGCCCAGGCGTGGAAGACGAAGGTGTCGTTGGGGCAGGGCGAGTAGGCGATGCGTAGCGTCATGGAGTCTCCCTCGGCCGGGCGTGGGGGTCCGGGTGGCTCTCCACGTGGCTCGTCATGTGGTTCTCCACGTGGTTCTTTGCGTGGCTCTCCAGTACGGGGGCGAGCCTGCCGCATGCCTGCGTCAGCGCCGCCAGCGCCTCGCCGATCCGCCACGCCGCGCGGTCGCGCGGGCCCACCGGGTTGGAGACCGCGCGCAGCTCCAGCACCGGGCAGCCCCGCGCCGCGGCCGCCTCGGCGACCCCGAAGCCCTCCATCGCCTCGGCGACGGCGCCCGGGTGCCGGGCCTTGAGCCGCGCGGCCCGCTCGGCGGTGCCGGTCACCGTGGAGACGGTGAGTACGGTGCCGGTGCGGGCCCCGGTGGCCGCGGCCGCGTCCCGTACGAGCGCGGCGGGCGGCCGGTGCTCCACGGTCCCGAAGCCGAGCTCGGTCACCGGCAGGAACCCGTCGGCACTCTCGGCGCCCAGGTCGGCCGCGACGATCGCGTCGGCGACGACCACGGACCCGACCGGCGCGTCGGGCTGGAAGCCCCCGCCGATCCCGGCCGACACCACCAGGTCGTACGGGTCGCCCGCGAGCGCGGCGGTGGCCAGCGCCCCCGCCGCACCGGCCGCGGCGGCCGCGGGCCCGACGCCCGCGGCCAGCACGTCGACGCGGGGGGAATCCGGCAGGCCGGCGGTGACGGCGTCCGCCTCCGCGGCGACCGCGGTCACCATCAGTACCCGCATCGGCCGTGCCTCCGCTGGATCAGGTGTCTGGATCAGGCGTCTGGATCAGGCGTCGTCGTTGACGAGCTTGAAGTTCCAGACACCCTTGAACTTGGTGCCGGCCTCGTTCTGCTGCACGACGCTGATGTAGAGCTTGTCCTCCACCTTGCCGTCCTGCTGCGGCGCGAACACGTCGATGCCCGGGAAGCTGCGGAAGGTCTTCTTGAACGGGTTGGGGCTGATGACCTGCTGGCCGTTGACCCACACGGTCCAGCCACTGTCGGAGACCTCCGGGTCCACACCGATGCGCATCGTCTCGCCCTGCGACACCTTGACGGACTTCTTGGACTTCTTCAGGGCGCACTCCACGGCCTTTTCCCGGCTGAAGCCCTTGCCCTCGTCGTAGCAGGTGGCCTCGGCGCTCACCGTGTCGTCGCCGAACGTCATCGTCGTCATGGGGGTCGGCTTTTCGCAGGCCGAGAGAACGAGGAGTCCGGCGGACACGGCACCGAGGGCGGCAACGGTGCGGCGGCCCTTGGCCGCGAGCAGGAAGGTCATGACGCGAAGGCTATCGGGAGCCGGCGGACGTCATGCCACGCGGGGGTGCGGCGTGCCC
Organism: Streptomyces sp. E11-3; assembly: GCF_046540415.1. Classification (NCBI taxonomy): domain Bacteria; kingdom Bacillati; phylum Actinomycetota; class Actinomycetes; order Kitasatosporales; family Streptomycetaceae; genus Streptomyces; species Streptomyces sp. E11-3. The sequence continues at coordinate 173,545 of NZ_JAZGRL010000003.1, forward strand.
CGTCTGGCGGCGGCCAACAGCCCGCGTACGGTCGTCAGCCAGCCGAGGCCGACGATACCGGCGCCGACCGCCAGGCCGAGGCCGCCGTTGAGCGGCAGGGCGATTCCGATGGCGCCGCCGATCACCCAGGACATCTGCAGGATCGTCTCGGAGCGCGCGAAGGCGGAGGTGCGGACCAGTTCGGGGACGTCCCGCTGGATCACCGCGTCCAGCGAGAGCTTCGCCAGTGCCTGGGCGAAGCCCGCGGCCGCCCCGAGGCAGGCGATCACCACCGTGCCGTACAGGAGCGTCGCGGCGACCGCCACGGCCAGCACGAACGCGACCACCGTCACGATGATCAGCTCCGGCGCGCGCGCCCTCAGCGCCGAGCCGACCGCCGTACCGATCGCGTTCCCGACGCCCGCCGCGACGCCCACGATGCCGAGGGACACCGCGGCGCTCTGGCCCGCGAGCGGCTCCTCGCGCAGCAGGAACGCCAGGAAGAAGATCAGGAAGCCGGAGAGGCAGCGGAGCGTGGCGTTGGCGACCAGGCCATGCGTCACCGACGGGCCGACCGTACGCAGGCCGATCTTGCGCGGCGACTCCTTCGGGGTGCCCGGCAGGTGTACGTGTACGTGCTCCGCGTCCGCCGCGAGCAGCGCGCGGCGCTCGCCCCTCGCCGAGTCGACCTTGTGCGGCAGTGTGAAGGAAAGGACCATGCCCGTGACGAAGAGCGCGAAGGCGCCGTAGAGCGGCCATGCGGGGCCGATCTGATGCAGCCCCGCGGCGATGGGCGCCGCGATGCCGGTGGCGAGCAGGCCGCCGAGCGTCACTCGCGAGTTCGCCTTGACGAGCGAGAAGCGTGGCGGCAGCAGGCGCGGGACGATCGCGCTGCGGACCACGCCGTACGCCTTCGACGACACGAGCACGCCGAGTGCCGCCGGGTACAGCTCGATACTGCCTGTCGCGACCGCGCCCGAGAGCATGAGGGCGAGCAGCGCCCTGGCCATCATCGAGCCCGCCATCGCTGCGCGGCGGCCGTGCGGAATACGGTCCAGAAGCGGGCCGATCACGGGGGCCAGCAGAGTGAACGGGGCCATGGTGATCGCCAGGTAGAGGGCGACTCGGCCGCGTGCCTCGTCGGTCGGTACGGAGAAGAACACGGTGGAGGCGAGGGCCACGGTGACCATCACGTCGCCGGCGCCGTTCACCGCGTGCAGCTCGATCAGTTTGCCCAGGCCCGACTCGCCCGCGCCGTGCGCGTGAGTGGCCTTTCTGATGCCCTTCGCGGTCCCGGTGAACGGCAGGTGCAGGGCGCGGCCGACGGCGCGGGCTGCCCTGCGTACCGGGCCCGCGTTCTCCGACGACCTTGCGGTGGTCACCCCGACATAGTGCCCCAACACCTGCCACACCGGAGTCGTCCAGACGCCCGGTCGTCGCTTTTGTGGCTGTCCGGCTGTCCGGCTGTCCGGCTGGGGGGCCGGGGGTTATCCCCCGGGTAAGCGCGGTACCGACGCGCTTACCCGGTTCTCGGGACCTTGATGTGGGCCTTGGCCCGCGGAAGAGGTAGCGTGCGTAGCGCGCCCGCGGCGGTTGTTCTTGGCCGCGCGCCTCTTCGCGATCCCGCAGAATGGATGGCGTAGGCGCGCCCGAGAGTGACCGGGCGCGGACGTCGACGCGGCCCATCGGTCCGCTCCGTCCGTGCCCCGTGCCAGGTGAAGGCGCACTCGTGACGGCGTAGGAGAGAAGCGATACCTGTGAGCGCAGCGACAACGCGAAGCCGCACCCCCGACCGCCTGTGCGCCGAGGCGGTCGACCTCGCCAGGGCCGCGGCCGAGGAGGCTGCCGCGCCTGGGGTCGTCGGGGAACATGTCGACGCCGTGTGGGAGGGCGATCGGGTCGTCACTCATCTATTTGAGTGCAAGGAGTTGGGGTACCGGGGGTGGCGCTGGGCCGTGACCGTGGCCCGCGCGTCCCGTGCCAAGGTCGTCACCCTTGATGAAACGGTGCTGCTGCCGGGGCCGGATGCGTTGCTTGCCCCTGAGTGGGTGCCGTGGAGTGAGCGGCTGCGGCCTGGTGACATGGGGCCGGGTGATCTGCTGCCCACGGACGCGGAGGATCTGCGTCTGGAGCCTGGGTTCACCGGTGAGGACGTGCCGCCGCCCAACTCCGCCGTGTCGGAGGAGATGGCCGAGCTGGTCGAGGCGGAGGACGCTGAGCTGGCCGGTGGGGCGCCTGCTGAGCTGCCGATCGCTCCTGTTCGCGGGTCGATCTCCGCCGTGGCCGAGGAACTCGGGATGCGGCGGGCGCGGATCCTTTCGCGGTACGGGCTGCATGTCGCGGCCGATCGGTGGGAGGAGAGCTTCGGCGCGAAGACTCCGATGGCGCAGGCCGCGCCCGCGAGCTGTGTGTCCTGTGGCTTCCTGGTGCCGATCGCGGGGTCGCTGCGGCAGGCCTTCGGGATCTGCGGCAATGAGTTCAGTCCGGCGGATGGGCGGGTTGTGTCGCTGGCGTACGGGTGTGGGGGGCACTCCGAGGCGGCGGTCATGCCTAAGCCGCCGCGGCCGGCGCCGCATGTCTTCGACTCGATGCAGGTCGACCTGATGCCGCTGCGGCCACCGGCCGACTCGGGGTCGGTGGAGCCGGAGGGGCCTGCGGAGGACTTGGGCCACTCGTAGGGCGGCGCCGCGGCGAGGTGGGCCGGTTGCGCGCTGTTTCGTTGTGGGGCGGGGCCGCGCGTCGGGGTGCGTGCTCCGCGCCGGGCCGTGGTGCGGGGTGCGCTCTGTTTGTTGTGGGGCGGGGCCGCGTCGGGGGGTACGTGCTCACGCCGACGTCTGATCCGGTGGTGGCATAGGGATCCCGGTGTGGACCGTCGGCGCTGCGCGCGCACCCCCCGCCCCGTCCCCTCCGGCCGGTTACGCGCCTTGCGCCCGGTGGGGGCGAACGCGCTCGCGACCGGGCACCTCCGCCAGTCGTGCGCCTCACGGCCCGGTGGGGCGGACGCGCTCGCCGCCGTGCACCCTCCGCCAGTCGTGCGCCTGAGGCCCGGCGCCACACCCACCCAGCCCCCACTCGCTACGGGCAGCACCCGTCGCCTACCGGTTGTGGGCAATCGTTCCGCAGGGCGGAACGGGTGGGCACAACCCCTCGCTACGGGGTACCCGTTTCACCAAGCCCGGAGGGCAACACCCTCCTCTTGCCGCGGGGGCACCGTGCAACCAAGCCCGAGGGGCACCCTCACCCCGCCACGGGGCACCGTGCAACCAAGCCCGAGGGGCACCCTCACCCCGCCACGGGGCACCGTGCAACCAAGCCCGAGGGGCACCCTCACCCCGTCACGGCGCACCGTGAAGACAAGCCCGAGGGGCACCCTCACCCCGCCACGGCGCACCCGGGGGCGCCCCGGGTCGGTACGGGGCACCGTGTAAGTAAGGCCCGGGCACCCGCACGCGGTACCTTCGGGCGGCAGCCACCGTGAGAAAGGCAGACCCCCGTGAGGAAATTCGTGCGGCCCGCCCCCGAAGGGACCGACCCCTTCGGTACCGCGCGTCTGCGCCGGGCGGTGCTCGACGCGTGGAGCACCGCCCCGGCCCGCTTCCGGGAGGACGCGAACGCCGAAGAGGATCTCGCGCTCGGGGGGTACCGGGACCGGCTCGTGGTCGAGCTGGCGCAGAACGCCGCCGACGCGGCGGCCCGCGCGGGGACGCCGGGCCGGCTGAGCCTCACCCTGCGCGACGGAGTGCTCGCCGCCGCCAACACCGGCGTGCCGCTCGACGCCGCAGGGGTCGAGTCCCTCAGCACGTTGCGCGCCTCCGCCAAGCGGGAGGGCCACGAGTCCTCCGTGGGACGCTTCGGCGTCGGGTTCGCGGCTGTGCTCGCGGTGAGTGATGAGCCAGCCGTCGTCGGACGTACCGGCGGCGTGCGGTTCTCGCTCGCCGAGGCGCGGGAACTGGCCCGGCAGGCCGCCGCGTCCAGTCAGGGGCTCGATGACGAACTGCGTCGCCGGGACGGGCATGTGCCGCTGCTGCGGCTGCCGATGGCGGCCGAGGGCACCGCCCCGGAGTCGTACGACACCGTGGTGATCCTGCCGCTGCGGGACGCTGCCGCCGAGGCGCTCGCGGAGCGGCTGCTCGACGCGGTCGATGACGCGCTGCTGCTGGCCCTTCCGGGGCTGGCTGAGGTCGTTGTCGAGACGGCGGACGGTACGCGGACTCTCAGGCGGAGCCAGGAGAGCGAGCAGTGCGTTCGGATTGAGGACAGCAGGGAGGGTGTCACCCGGTGGCGGGTTGCCACGGGAGGTGGGGCGCTGGACCGTACGCTCCTGGAAGGACGGCCCGTCGAGGAGCGGCTGCGGCCCCACTGGTCGGTCACCTGGGCCGTCCCGGTGGACGGGCAGGGCGCTCCGGCCCGGCCCCGTACCGGCCCTGTCGTGCACGCGCCGACGCCGAGCGACGAGCCGCTGGGTCTGCCCGCGCTGCTGATCGCCTCCTTCCCGATGGACGCCGCGCGTCGGCATGTCGCCCCGGGCCCGCTGACCGACTTCCTGGTGGAACGTGCCGCCGAGTTGTACTGCGGGCTGCTGGCCGACTGGCGGCCGTTGACCGTCGGAACGGTTGATCTGGTGCCGGGGCCGCTGGGGCAGGCCGAGCTGGACGGCGCGCTGCGGGCGGCGGTTCTTAAGCGGCTGCCGCGGGTGGCGTTCCTGGTGCCGGCGATTCCCGGTGCGGAGGACGACGGCGACGGCGAGGGCGTACGGGGAGAACGGCCTGTGGTGCTGCGGCCGTTCGAGGCGGAGGTCGTGGAGGGGGCTGGTGCCGAGACCGTACGGGTGCTCGCCGAGGTGCTGCCGACGTTGCTGCCCGCCGGGCTTGAGCGGCGGGTCGAGCTGCGGACGCTCGGTGTCGCGCGGGTGTCGTTGCAGGACGCCGTGGACCGGCTGGCCGGGCTTGAGCGGGAACCCGGCTGGTGGTGGCGGCTGTACGAGTCCCTGGCCGGCGTCGACCCGGACCGGCTGACCGGGCTGCCGGTGCCGCTGGCCGACGGACGGACCACCATCGGACCCCGGCAGGTGTTGCTGCCCGGTGCCGACACTCCGGGCGATCTGGCCCGGCTCGGCCTCAAGGTCGCGCATGCGGATGCGGCGCACCCCTTGCTGGAGAAGCTCGGCGCGCTGGCCGCCACCCCGCGTGCCGTGCTGACCACGCCCCAGGTGCGGGCCGCCGTCGCCGGGTCGCTGGATGACGATGTGTGGGACGAGGACGCGCCGGATGCGGAGGAGTTGGCGCGGGTCGTGCTGACTCTGGTGCGGGAAGCGGGACTTGAGCCCGGTGACGAGCCGTGGCTCGGTGCGCTCGCGCTGACCGACGAGGACGGAGAGCTCGCTCCGGCCGGTGAGCTGGTGTTGCCCGGCAGTCCCTTCGCGCAGGTCATGCGGGAGGGTGAGCTGGCCGCGGTGGATGGCGAGTTGGCCGACGAGTGGGGCGAGCAGCCGCTTGCCGCGTGCGGGGTGCTCGCCAACTTCGCCCTCGTACGGGCCAGTGATGTCGTTCTCGATCCGGATGAGCTTGAGCCCAGGGAAGGCGACTTCGCCGAGCCTGATGATGCCGGGCTGCTCGACGCGGTGGATGTGTGGAGCGAGGACGTACTCGACCAGCTGCCGGATTCGCCGGTGCCGCCGGTCGCCACGGAGATCGTCGCCGTGCGGGATTTGGATCTCGTCGATGACGAGCGCTGGCCGCAGGCGCTCGCGCTGCTGTCGCAGCCGCCGCTGCGGGACGCGCTGACGCAGCCGGTGCGGGTGCTGCTGCCGGACGGTACGACCGAGTCCGTACGGCCTTACACCGCCTGGTGGCTGCGCGGCCATCCGGTGCTCGACGGGCGCCGTCCTGCCGGGCTGCGGGCCGCGGGTGGTGACCCGCTGCTGGCTGGACTGTACGAGGATGTGGACGCGGCCGGTTTTGACGACGAGCAGGTGCTGCGGGCGCTGGGCGTACGCACCTCGGTCGCGGCGCTGCTGGACGAGCCCGGCGGTGCGGCCGAGCTGCTCGAGCGGCTCGCCGAGCCGGAGCGGGTTGTGTCGGCTGCCCAACTGCACGCCCTCTACGGGGCGCTGGCCGACCTGGACCCGGAGCAGGTGACGCTGCCGGACGAGCTGCGGGCCGTGGTGGACGGCGAGGTGCGGGTGGTGGACGCGGCGGACGCGGTGGTCGCGGACGCGCCCGATCTGCTCCCCCTGGCCGCGGGGTTGGCGCTGCTGCCGGTGCGTCCGGCGCGGGCGGCGGAGCTGGCGGAGCTGTTCCAGGTGCGGCGGCTCAGCGAGGTGGGCGCTGCGGCGGTTCCGGGCGAGGGTGTTGAGCGGGTGGTACCGGACTCGGTGCGGGTGCTGCTCGGGCCCGCGACCCCGGCGACGTACCGCGAGCACGAGGAGCTGGGTGACCTGGACTGGCGCCGGACGCCGGACGGGACGGTCCATGCGGCGACCCTGGAGGGCGTGGCGGCCGGTTTGGCCTGGGCCACGGCCCAGTGGCCGCGTCGCTTCGAGGTGGCGGCGCTCCTGGAGGACCCGTCCCGTACGGAGGAGCTGGCGCGGGACCGCTGGTTCGACTGACGGCCCTCTCCGGCCGCCGGACCTGGGTGCGTCCCCTCACCTCGGTGGCGAGGGACGCGGTCCTGGCCACCGCTCCTATAGGTTCGATCACATCCCGTTGGAGGACAGACTCGGACCTACGTGAGGGAACTCGCATGAGCACCATCCACCGCACGACCATGACGCCCACCAAGCTGGAGCTGCTCACCGACTGGCTGCCGAAGCAGAGCTGGTACGTGGGCGACGCGCAGACGCCGGAACTGGTCAGGGCCGGAGGCTTCCGTCTGGATGATCCGGAGGGTGCGGTCGGGATCGAGTTCATGGTGGTGGTGGACACCAGCGCGCCCGAGCCGGTGGCGTATCTGGTGCCGATGGCCTACCGCGGTACGGCACTGTCGGACGTCCCCGGCGAGGCGCTGATCGGCACCTCCGAGCACGGGGTGCTCGGCACCCGATGGATCTACGACGGCGTCCACGACCCGGTGGTGAGGGCGCGGTTGCGCGCCCTCCTGCGCGGCGAGGCGATACCGCAGCACCAGAATGAGAGCGACACCCCTGACCCGACCGTCACCGTGCACGGAACCGACGACGGGCTCGACGTTCACATCAACCGCGTCCTGCGGCCGACGGAGGCCGCGCAGGAGCCGTCCGGACGCCTCGTCGCAGGGTGGACCTGGCCGGACGGAACGGCTGCGCGGGGCGTACTCGCCTAAGGCTTTCGGTGGCCCGGCGTCTCGTCGGACTGGCGTCCCGTCCGTACCGCGCGACCTCACTTTCACCCGGCGCATCAACAACGCCTATTCTCATTCGAGTTACGCCGTTGACCAGGCGGAAGAGTCGGGGGGATTCACACCATCATGGGCGGTACGGGTGGGGATGGGCGCGACGAACGGGATGAGCGGGACGAGCGGAACGGCAGCGTCGACGGGGGTATCAAGCCGCTCACGGTGAGCGACCCCGCACGCATCGGGCCGTATCTGCTCCTCGGGCGGCTTGGTGCCGGTGGCATGGGGCGGGTGTTCCTCGCGCGGTCGGACAGCGGGCGGACCGTAGCCGTGAAGGTGGTCCACGAAGAGCACGTGTCCGACGAGCAGTTCAGGGCGCGGTTCCGGCGCGAGATCGAGGCGGCGCGGAAGGTCGGGGAGCGGTACACGGCGCCGGTGCTCGACGCGGGTCCGGGCGACGAACCCCCGTGGGTCGCCACGGGGTACGTTCCCGGGCTCTCGCTTGAGCAGGTCGTGCGGCGGCACGGGCCGTTGCCGGCCGAGTCCCTGCACGCCCTCGCCGACGGGCTGCTGAGGGCGCTGGGGGACATTCACGGCGCCGGGATCGTGCACCGCGACCTGAAGCCGTCCAACGTGATGCTCACCGTGGACGGTACGAAGGTCATCGACTTCGGGATCGCGCGGGCGCTTGAGACGTCCGTCGAGTCCTTGCTGACCAGTACGGGGATGGCCGTCGGATCCCCCGGGTTCATGTCGCCGGAGCAGGTGCGCGGGCAGCGCGCCGGGGTGAAGAGCGATGTCTTCACCCTCGGGTGCGTACTGACGTACGCGGCGACCGGGCAGCTGCCGTTCGGGCAGGGGGCCAGCAACCAGCACGCCGTGATGTTCCAGATCGTGGAGGGCGAGCCCGATCTGACGCGGGTCGCGGACGCCTCGCTGCGGGCGCTCATAGCCCGGTGTCTGACGAAGGACATCGACGGACGGCCGGGCGTCGACGAGCTGTTGGAGGACCCCGGGCGGACGCGTGCCCCTGCCGGGCGCGGCGCCTGGCTGCCCGCCGACGTTGTCGCGCACCTCGCTCAGCAGTCCGCCCGGTTGCTCGACGCCGAGGCGGTGCCGATGCGGGAGGAGCCGGTGGACCTGGCGACCGTCGGGCTGCGGCGTAAGGACGGGCCTCCCGAAGTCGACCCGGCGGGCGACGGCGCCACGACACGGGAGCGGGAACAGGAGCAGGAGCAGGAACGGCGGCCCCGTCGGCGGCGCACGTTCATCGCGCTGCCCATCGTCGCCGTCATCACCGTCGGCGGCGGCACGGTCGCCGTGCTCCAGCCCTTCGGGGGCGGGGACGGAACGCGCGCCCAGCCGCCGGGCAGCAGCGCGAGTGCCACGCCCGGTGTCAGCAACTCGCCGAGCACGCCCAGCAGCTCACCTTCCACGGACGGTAACGGCAAGGGCGAGGAGGACGCCAAGGGCGAGGACGACAAGAAGGAGCAGGACGAGGACAACGGCAAGGACGACGGCAAGGACGACGGCAAGGACGACGGGGACGGGCCGGACAAGCCGAAGGCCCAGGAGAGCGACGGCGGTTCCGGGGCGCCGGTCGCCGACAGCGGTGGTAGTTCATCCGGTGCCGACAGCGGCTCCGGCGGTGGCGGCACCGGCACCAGCGGCGAGACCGACTCGGCGGGGTCGTCCGGCTCTTCGGGCTCGGACGGCGGAGGTTCCTCCGACTCCGGCGGCTCGTCCTCCGACTCGCCGCCGCCCGCCATGAAGGGCTACGAACTCGCGTACACCAACTCCTGTATCGGCGCGTGCGACATGCCGATCAAGGCGAGCTGGTCAGCGATCGACCGAGCGACCAGGTACGACATCCACTACACCAACAAGGGCAGCAACTTCACCGAGAAGAACGTCGACACCATCTACTCCACCGGCAGCACCAGCTACACGATCAAGGGCCCGTTCTCCGGCGACGAGATCTGCGTGACGGTGCGCGCGGCCAACAAGCACGGTGCCTCTGCCTGGGCGGAGACCTGGTGCGACACCGTGCCCTACTAGAACAGGGCCCTGAGAGTCCCTCGCCAGCGCTGCGGGACCTCTACGCCGGCACCCGCCGATCCACCCACCGGAACGCCAACTCGATCCCCAGCGCCGCGACCGCCGCGATCCCGACCGCGCCCCACGGCATCGTCGTACCGACCAGCTGCAGCTTGAAGAAGTCCTGCAGCCAGGGCACGACCATGACCAGGAGGAAGCCGAAGCCCATCGTGCCGATCAGCGCGATCCGCCACCAGGTGTACGGGCGCGCGATGATCGCCAGCACCCAGATGGCGATCAGGAACAGGGTCAGGGTCGCCGCGCTGGTCTCGGCCTCACGGGCGGCGGGCCCGGTGTAGTGGTGGCGGGCCAGCAGGTACGTGGCGAAGGTGGCCGTCGCCGCGATCGCGCCGCCGGGGATCGCGTACCGCATCACGCGTCGTACGAAGTGCGGTTGCGCGCGTTCCTTGTTCGGCGCGAGGGCCAGGAAGAAGGCGGGGACGCCGATGGTGAGGGTGGAGAGCAGGGTCAGGTGGCGGGGGAGGAAGAGGTACTCGACCTGGGTGCAGACCACCAGGAGGGCCAGGAGGACCGAGTAGACGGTCTTGACCAGGAAGAGCGTCGCCACGCGGGTGATGTTGCCGATGACGCGGCGGCCCTCGGCGACGACCGACGGCAGCGTCGCGAAGCTGTTGTTGAGGAGGACGATCTGGGCGACCGCGCGCGTCGCCTCGGATCCCGAGCCCATCGAGACGCCGATGTCGGCGTCCTTCAGGGCCAGTACGTCGTTGACGCCGTCGCCGGTCATGGCGACCGTGTGGCCGCGTGACTGCAGCGCGCCGACCATGTCCCGCTTCTGCTGCGGGGTGACCCGGCCGAACACCGCGTTGTCTTCCAGAGCCTGGGCCATCTCGCCCTGGTCGGCGGGCAGCGTACGGGCGTCCACGGTGTTCTCGGCGCCGGGCAGGTCGAGCTTGCCCGCGACCGCGCCGACCGACACCGCGTTGTCGCCGGAGATGACCTTCGCGGCGACGTTCTGCTCGTCGAAGTAGCGCAGGGTGTCCGCCGCGTCGGGGCGCAGCCGCTGCTCCAGGACGACCAGAGCGGCCGCCCGCGCGCCCTGGGAGACCGTGGGGGAGTCCAGTTCCCCGGCCGCCTGGGCGAGGAGCAGCACGCGCAGGCCCTGCTCGTTGAGGTGGTCGATCTCGGTGAGGGTCGGATCGCCGGTGGGCAGCAGCACGTCGGGGGCGCCGAGCAGCCAGGTGGAGCTCTCGCCGTTGCCCTCGCTGAAGGAGGCGCCGCTGTACTTGCGGGCGGAGGAGAACGGCAGCGACTCGGTGCAGCGCCACTCCTCGTTGTCCGGGTACGAGTCGATGATCGCCTGGAGGGACGCGTTCGGGCGCGGGTCGGACTCGCCGAGTGCGCCGAGGACCTTGCGTACGTACGAGTCGTCCGAGCCGTCCAGCAGGCGCAGCTCGGTGACGTCCATGCCGCCCTCGGTGAGGGTGCCGGTCTTGTCGAGGCAGACCGTGTCCACGCGCGCGAGGCCCTCGATGGCGGGCAGCTCCTGCACCAGGCACTGCTTGCGGCCGAGCCGGATGACGCCGATCGCGAAGGCGACCGAGGTAAGCAGCACCAGGCCTTCGGGGATCATCGGGACGATGCCGCCGACGGTGTAGGCGATGGACTCCTTGAAGTTGTCGTCCTTGACGACCAGTTGGCTGATGACGAGGCCGATCGACGTCGGGATCATCAGCCAGGTGACGTACTTGAGGATGGTGGAGATGCCGGAGCGCAGCTCGGAGTGGACGAGCGTGAAGCGCGACGCCTCCTCGGCGAGCTGCGCGGCGTAGGCCTCTCGGCCGACCTTGGTCGCGGTGAAGGAGCCGCCGCCCGCGACCACGAAGCTGCCGGACATCACCGGGTCGCCGGGCTTCTTCAGGACCGGGTCGGCCTCACCGGTGAGCAGCGACTCGTCGATCTCCAAGCCGTCCGCCTCGACGACGGCGCCGTCCACGACGATCTTGTCGCCGGGGCCGATCTCGATGAGGTCGCCGAGCACGATCTCGGAGGTGGAGATCTCGGCGGCGACGCCGTCCCGGCGGACCGTCGGCTTGGCCTCGCCGATGACCGCGAGGTTGTCCAGGGTCTTCTTGGCGCGCAGCTCCTGGATGATGCCGATTCCGGTGTTGGCGACGATCACGAAGCCGAACAGGCTGTCCTGGATCGGCGCCACGATCAGCATGATCACCCATAGGACGCCGATCAGCGCGTTGAACCGGGTGAAGACGTTGCCGCGGACGATCTCGCCGATGGAGCGACTGCTGCGGACGGGGACGTCGTTGACTTCTCCGCGCGCGACCCGCTCGGCCACCTCGGCGGTGGTCAGGCCGCGGGTGCTGACGGCTACGGCGGTGGCCCCGGTGCGCTGTGCCGTGTCGGGCTCACCTGACGACTCCGGTGAGGGGACCGGGTGTACGGGGTCGAGTTCGGACCCCGCGTCGATGGAGCGCTGCCGCCCCCCGCCTCCCGGCTCAGGTCCGTCGGTGTCGAGATCTGCCCGCTGCGTCATGCCTCTGACGGTACGGGGCCGAGGAGCCGTTCACTCGCCGAGGGGGCCGTAATCAGGGTTCTGGTGGCGCAAGATCAGACCTGGGTACTACGGGGGTGCTAGGAGGGGTCGTCCTTCGGGGCCGTCGCTGCCTCGGCCGCCGCCTGCGCCTCTGCTGCCCGCGAGCGCTTGATCGCGGTGTCGCGCTTGCGCACGTACCAGATGCCGATCAGCCCGAGGCCCGCACCGGCCAGCGGGGTCCACACCCACCACAGGCGGTCGTTGTCCTCGAACCAGCCGTAGAACGGGAGCTGCGCGAGGAACAGCACAAACCAGAGGAGGGTGCCGCCGATGATGGTGGCGACCACCGGGCCCTCCAGGGGCTCCGGCGCCTCGTGCTTGATGGGTCCCGAGAAGAGTCCGGCCATGCGACCAGCTTACGAGGGCGCGGGCACGGGGTGCGCGCACCCCGTCGGTCCCGTACGCCCCAGGGGTCTACGCGCGGAGATAGCGATTTCTTCCTTATGTATTCATACTGAAACGACTTCGGCCTGGCCGCTTTCGTTCGTCGGAAGCCACAAGTGATGCCGGGCTTGAGGTGATTTCTCCCTCTCCCCACGCCTCGAAGGTCACGCATGTCCCCCTCGGCCCCCGCCCAGGCCGCTGCCTCCGGGCCGCCGCAGTCACCGTCGCAGCCGCAGCCCACGCGGGGCGCCCTCGACCGCTACTTCAAGATCTCGGCGCGGGGCTCCACGCTCGCCCGTGAGGTGCGGGGCGGGTTCGCCACCTTCTTCGCGATGGCCTACATCATCGTGCTGAACCCGATCATCCTCGGCAGCGCCAAGGACATGTACGGCAACCAGCTCGACAACGGCCAGCTGGTCACCGCCACCGTCCTCACCGCGGCCTTCACCACCCTGCTGATGGGCGTCATCGGCAATGTGCCGATCGCGCTCGCCGCGGGCCTCGGCGTGAACACCGTGGTCGCGCTGCAGCTCGCGCCCAGGATGAGCTGGCCGGACGCGATGGGCATGGTGGTGCTCGCCGGGTTCATGGTGATGCTGCTGGTCGCCACGGGGCTCCGGGAGCGGGTGATGAACGCGGTGCCGCTGGGGCTGCGGAAGGGCATCGCGATCGGCATCGGCCTGTTCATCATGCTGATCGGGCTGGTGGACGCGGGCTTTGTCTCCCGTATCCCGGACGCGGCGCAGACCACCGTTCCGCTGCAGCTGGGCGGCGACGGCCACCTCAACGGCTGGCCGGTGCTGGTCTTCGTGCTCGGCGTGCTGCTCACGCTCGCCCTGATCGTCCGCAAGGTGCCCGGCGCGATCCTGCTCAGCATCGTCGTGATGACCGTCCTCGCGATGGTCATCAACGCGGTCGCCACGGTCCCGTCCTGGGGGCTGACCACCCCCGAGTGGCCCGGCAATCCGGTCGCCGCCCCGGACTTCGGGCTGATCGGCGAGGTCAGCGTCTTCGGCGGCTTCGGCAAGGTCGGCCTGCTGACCGGTGTCCTGTTCGTCTTCACGGTGCTGCTGTCGACGTTCTTCGACGCGATGGGCACGATCATGGGCGTCAGCGACGAGGCCGGGCTGACCGACAAGGACGGCTATATGCCGGGCATGAACAAGGTGCTGTTCGTCGACGGCATCGCCGTCGCCGCGGGTGGCGCCAGCTCGTCCTCGGCCACCACCTGCTTCGTGGAGTCCACGGCGGGCGTCGGCGAGGGTGCGCGTACCGGCTTCGCGAACGTGGTCACGGGCGGACTGTTCACCGTGGCGCTCTTCCTGACGCCGCTCGCCACGATGGTGCCGTCCCAGGCCGCCACTCCGGCGCTGCTCGCGGTCGGGTTCCTGATCCTGTCCGGTTCGATCGGTGCGATCGACTGGACGGACTACACGATCGCGATCCCGGCGTTCCTCACGATGGTGATGATGCCCTTCACCTACTCGATCACGAACGGCATCGGCATCGGCTTCGTCAGCTTCACCGTGCTGCGGGTCGTCGCCGGGCGGGGGCGTGAGGTGCCGATCGCGATGTACGCGGTGTCGGCGGTCTTCGGCTTCTACTACCTGATGCCGGCGCTCGGGCTGACCTGAGCCCCCACTCCTTTACGCCCCTCCCTCACGGCACGCCGTAGAACTTCTCCGTCTCGTCCACCGCCGCCTTGAAGCGTTCGTCGAAGTCATCACGGGTGAGCGTCCGGACCACGTAGTCCTGGACGCTCATTCCTCTTTTGGCCGCGTGTCGCCGGAGCCGCTCAAGCAGCTCCCCGTCTATGCGCAGGCTGAGCACGTTGGTCCCCATGCGCTTCAGGGTCGCCGGGCGGGGGCGGTCGGTGCGTCACTTTTCGGAATCAGCTCACTCGTATGGGTGATGTTGGTGGCACGTTCAAACTCACTGGTCCTTAGTCAGGGTAATGAGTTACCCTAACGACATGCCGGACCTTTCCCATGGCGACAACGCTGCCGCCGTGAACGCCCTGCGCTCCGCGATCATGCGGCTCAGCCGCCGACTCAAGCACCAGCGGGTCGACGAGTCGCTGAGCCCCACCGAGATGTCGGTACTCGGCACGCTCGCCCGCTGCGGCTCCGCCACGCCGGGCGAGCTCGCCCGCAAGGAGCATGTGCAGCCGCCGTCGATGACCCGCATCGTGGCCCTGCTCGAAGCCAAGGGACTGGTCAGGCTGGAGCCGCATCCCGAGGACCGCCGCCAGAAGGTGGTCAGCCAGACGGAGACCGCCGAGGCGATGCTCGAAGAGAGCCGCCGCAAGCGGAACGCCTGGCTGGCCGGTCTTGCCGCGGACCTGGACGAGGAGGAGTGGGCGAAGCTTCGCGCCGCCGCGCCCGTCCTGGAGAAGCTCGCGCATCTGTAGTTACTGACGGAAACGACGTACCTGAGCCGCAAGGAGGCGAACCTTTTTGAGTACGGGATCCGGAGCAGACTCCGCCCCCGGACCAGCCACCCCCGACCCCATCACCCGCNGATGTACGGGTCCGAGGGCGAGCGGAGCCCGGTGCGGGCCGTCGCGGTGGCGGGCAAGGGGAGCCCGTCGCCCTCCGGAGGCAAGGGGGAGGGCGAGAAGGGGAGTTCGGCCGGTGCGGGTGAGGGGGGTGGCGAGGACGAGGGGAGCCCGAACTACGCGCTGGGGGCCGTCGTCCTCGCCGTCGCGTTCGGGGTGACCTTCGGGCTCAAGCGGCTGCTGCGGCGGAAGTGAGTCGTTCGCCCGGCCGCTCGTCCGGTCACCTGCCCGGTCATACGCTCGGTCACTCGCCCAGGACGCGCACCTCGTAGTGCAGCGTCTTGTCGCGCTTCACCTTGTGGGCGAGCGGCACCAGGAAGCCGTGCAGGAACGGGTACTTGCGGGCGATGAGTTTGGCCGCGTGCCTGTTCTCGTCACTGCCCGCGTCGAGCAGGCGCACCCGTGCCTTGATCTCCGGGCCGGTCGGGGCGCCGCGCAACGTTGAGGGGGCGATCTCGACCTCGGGGTTGTTCCGCATCCGCTTGACCTTCCAGGCCTTGGCGTAGGTGCGGAAGTACGCGTGGTCGCCCTCGACCGCGATGTTCACGGGGGTGCCGACTCCCGTGCCGTCCTTCTTGTGGCTGGTGAGTAGTACGGCGTACTGCTTGACGAAGGGGGCGAGTGCTGGGCTGGTGGGGGTGTCCGGTGTCGTCATGCCTTCCATGCATGCACGGTCCGGGTGTGATGTCACCCGTCCTTTCAGCCCTGTCGCGGTGATTCCCTCTGCTGGGTGCGCTCCGCCGCCAGCTTCGCCAGGCCGTCGAGCAGCAGGCGCAGGCCGAACTCGAAGTGGTCGTCGAAGTCGGTGGAGAACGTGTCCGGGGACAGCGCTGCCTGGAGCGGGAACTCGCCGCTCGTCATGGCCCTTTCGAGATACGGGGCCTGGCTGGCCCAGAACTCGTCGTGGGTCAGGCCGGTCTCCTGGACCGCTTCGGCGGTCTGGATCTCCATTCGGGCCATTCCGGTCGCGTAGTTCTGGGCCGAGACGATCACCGAGATCATCTCGGGGTCGCTGAGTCCCATGTCCTTGAGTGGGGCCAGGGCCAGTTCGAAGCCGCGCAGGGCGCTGGGGCCGAGGAGCATCCGGGCCTGGTTGACCTTGAGCAGCCAGGGGTGACGGCGGAAGAGGTCCAGGAAGCCGCGGGCCATGCCGTCGACGGCTGTGCGCCAGTCCTGGTCCGGGGCGCTGTCCGAGCCCAGGGATTCTCCCTGTACGCGGTCGATCATCAGGTCGAGCAGCTCGGCCTTGCCCGGCACGTACCGGTAGAGCGACATCGCACCGGTGCCCAGCTCGGTGGCCAGGCGGCGCATCGAGAGGGCGGCCAGGCCCTCCGCGTCGGCGACCTCCACGGCGGTCGTGACGATCCGGTCGATGGACAGGCCCGGCTTGGGGCCGCGGCTGGGGCGGGTCCCGGTGTTCCAGAGGAGGTCCAGGCTGCGCGCGATCTTGCCGGCGTCGTCGGTCGCTTCGGTGCTGCTCATAGGGCCAGCTTAGGGCGTCCGAAGAAAAGTGGGTACACCGTACGCGAAATCGGGTACGGTGTACTCGGTTATGGGTACGGCGTACCCAGTTTGGTTGTACGCGTGGTCGTTCTAGTGGTGGGAGAGACCGTGGACACGTATGCCGTGCACGCCGAGGGGCTGCGGAAGAGGTACGGGGGCAAGGACGCGCTGGCGGGCTTCGACCTCGCCGTACGCAGGGGCACCGTGCAGGGCCTGCTCGGCCCGAACGGCGCGGGCAAGACCACCGCCGTACGCATCCTGGCCACGCTGCTCAGGCTGGACGGCGGACGGGCCACGGTGGCCGGACTCGACGTGGCCAAGGAACCGCGGGCGGTACGCCGCAGGATCGGACTCGCCGGGCAGTACGCCGCCGTGGACCAGGTTCTCACCGGGCGGCAGAACCTGGAGATGTTCGGGCGGCTCTTCCACCTGGACGGGCGGCGGGCACGGCAGCGGGCCGCGGAGCTGCTGGCGCGGTTCGACCTGGTGGACGCCGCCGACCAGGGCGTTGAGGGGTACAGCGGGGGCATGCGGCGCCGCCTGGATCTGGCGGCTTCCATGATCCTCGCGCCCGACGTGCTCTTCCTGGACGAGCCGACGACCGGGCTCGATCCGCGCGGTCGGGGTGAGGTCTGGGACTCCGTACGGGCGTTGGTCGCGGACGGCACGACCGTGCTGCTCACCACCCAGTATCTGGACGAGGCCGACAAGCTGGCCTCACAGATCACCGTCATCGACCGGGGGCGCGCCATTGCCGATGACACGCCTGACGGGCTGAAGAGTGCGGTCGGTGGGGATCGGATCGAGGTGGTGGTGGGGGAGGCCGCCGACATTCCGCGGGCCTGGCAGGTGGTCGCCGGGGTGTGCCGGGAGGCGCCCGAGACGGACCACGGGGAGCGGCGGGTGCACGGGCTGGTGCACGACCGCGTCGCCGCGCTCACCGAGGCCGCGCGCAGGCTGCGGGACGAGGGGGTGGCGGTGGAGGATATCGGGCTGCGTAGGCCGAGTCTTGACGATGTGTTTCTGCGGCTGACCGGACACCGTACGGCCGAGGAGAAGGCGGGGGCCGCGGTATGAGTGTCGAGCTGCGGGCGGAGGTGGAGGTGAAGGCGGAGCGTCGGGTGTTCTGGGCGCTCTGCGACAACTGGAACGTGGTGCGTCGCGAGCTCACCCACTATCGGCGCCAACCTGTCAACATCGCCTGGCAGTTGGGGTTTCCGATCATCTCGGTGCTGCTGTACGGGTATGTGTTCGGCGGCGCGATGAAGCCGCCCGGCGAGGGTGGCGACAGTGGTCGGTACCGCGACTACCTGATGGCCGGGATGTTCGTGATGACCATGACCTTCGGGCTGATGAACACCGCGATCACCGTGGTCAATGACGCGGTGAAAGGGGTCATCGACCGCTTTCGGTCGATGCCGATGGCGCCGTCCGCCGTGGTCTCCGGGCGCGGGGTGACCGATCTGATCGTGGCCGGTGCGGAGTTGACGATCCTGGCGCTGACGGCCGTGGCCATGGGCTGGCGCTCCGGCGGCGGGTTCGGCGCGACGCTCGGGGCCTTCGCCCTGGTGCTGCTGCTGCGGTTCTCGCTGATCTGGGTCGGTGTGTGGCTGGGACTGACACTGCCGAACCCGGAGGCGGCCGGGGCGCTGTACGTGGTGGTCTTTCCGCTCACCATGATCTCCAGCATCTTTGTGCCGACGTCGTCGATGCCCGGCTGGCTGGGCACGGTCGCGGCATGGAACCCGATCTCGTCCACGGCCGTGGCCGCGCGTGAGCTGTTCGGCAACCCGGTGGCCGGTGACGGGAGCTGGGTGCAGGAGAACGCCGTGCTGATGGCGGTCGTGTGGCCGCTGGTGATCACGGCTGTCTGTCTGCCGATGGCCGTACGGCGCTTTCAGCGGCTGAGCCGGTAGGGAACGCGCGGTAGGGGCCGCGCCAGTGGCGGGCCCCTACCGGTGACGAAGACTGCTTACTGCTGCTGCTCGATGACGTAGTCGATGCACTTGGTGAGCGCCTCGACGTCGGCCGGGTCGATGGCCGGGAACATCGCGACCCGCAGCTGGTTGCGGCCCAGCTTGCGGTACGGCTCGGTGTCCACGATGCCGTTGGCGCGCAGCGCCTTGGCGATCGCGGCGGCGTCGATCTCGTCCGCGAAGTCGATGGTGCCGATGACCTGCGAGCGCTGCGCCGGGTCCGTGACGAACGGCGTCGCGTACTTGGAGTCCTCGGCCCAGCCGTACAGCGTCCGGGACGAGGCGGCCGTGCGGCCCACCGCCCAGTCCAGGCCGCCCTGGCTGTTGATCCAGTCCAGCTGCTCGGCGAGGAGGAAGAGCGTGGAGAGGGCGGGCGTGTTGTACGTCTGGTTCTTGCGGGAGTTGTCGATCGCCGTGGGCAGGCTGAAGAACTCCGGGATGTGGCGGCCGCTCGCGTGGATGCGCTCGGCGCGCTCGATCGCGGCGGGCGAGAACACGCCGAGCCAGAGGCCGCCGTCCGAGGCGAAGGACTTCTGCGGGGCGAAGTAGTAGACGTCGGTCTCGGCGATGTCGACCGGCAGCCCGCCCGCGCCGGAGGTGGCGTCCACCAGGACCAGGGAGCCCTCGTCGGCGCCCGCGACCCGCTTGATGGGGGCGGCGACACCGGTCGAGGTCTCGTTGTGGGTGTAGGCGTAGACGTCGACGCCCGCCTCGGCCTGCGGGGCCGGGTGGGTGCCCGGGTCGCTGCTGACCACGGACGGCTCGGCCAGCCAGGGCGCGAGCTTCGCGGCCTTGGCGAACTTGGAGGAGAACTCGCCGAACGTGAGGTGCTGCGACTTGTTCTCGATCAGGCCGTGGGTCGCGATGTCCCAGAAGGCGGTGGAGCCGCCGTTGCCGAGGATCACCTCGTAGCCCTCGGGGAGGGAGAAGAGGTCGCGTACGCCGTCCCGCACACGGCCGACCAGGTCCTTGACCGGGGCCTGGCGGTGGGACGTGCCGAGCAGGGAGGTACCGGTGGCGGCCAGGGCCGCCAGCGCCTCCGTGCGCACCTTGGAGGGGCCCGCGCCGAAACGGCCGTCGGCGGGCTTGATGTCAGCGGGAATCCGGATCTCAGCCACGGAAGGAGGGTATCCGGTCCCGCTCGCCGGACGGACGTGTTGTCCGTCCGGTGAGACACGGGGATGAGACGGGCGTGTGGGGCGCGCGGCTCGCGCGGGGCCGGAGGGGCTCGTCAGGCGTGAGGGGCTGGTCAGGCGTTGAGGTGAACCGGGAGCTCGAAGAGGTCGTTCTGGGTGACGACCGGCTTGTTGCGCAGCTCCGTGTGCGGCACCGCGAGGGTGAGGTCCGGGAAGCGCTCGTACAGGGCGGGCAGGGCGACGCCCGCCTCCAGGCGGGACAGGGCCGCGCCGGGGCAGACGTGCGGGCCGTGGCCGAAGGAGATGTGGCGGTTCGGCGAGGTGCGGGTGAGGTCGAAGTCGCCGGCCGTCGGGCCGTGCGCCCTCTCGTCGCGGCCGATCGCGCCGTACGAGACGATCAGCGCGTCGCCCCGCGCGATCACCTTGTCGCCGACCGGGACGTCCTCGGCGGCGAAGCGGATCAGGACGTGCGAGGTCGGGGTCGAGTAGCGCAGGGTCTCCTCGACCACCGCGTCCCAGCTTGCCGCGCCGGTGCGGACGAGGGCCAGCTGGTCGGGGTGGGCGGACAGGTTGACCACCGCGTTGACGATGAGCGAGATCGTCGTCTCGTGACCGGCCGCCACCATCAGCTGCAGGGTGCTGACGATCTCCTCGTCGGTGAGGTGGTCGCCGTCCTCGGAGGCCAGGATCAGAGCGCTGGTCAGGTCGTCGCCCGGCTCGGCGCGGCGGGCCGCGACCACCTTGGCCATCATCTCGGCGAGCTCGCCGAGGGTGGCCACGACCTCCGCGGGCGGGGTCTGGGTGGAGAAGAACTTGTCGAAGAGGACCTTGAGGCGGGGGTGGTCGGCCGCGTCGATGCCCATCAGGTCGCTGATCACGTACATGGGGAGGGGGTAGGCGAACTCGGCCTTCAGGTCGATGGCCTCGGAGGTGGCGGGGAGGCGGTCGAGCAGGCCTGTCGTGAGTTCCGTGATGCGGTCGCGCAACTGCTCGACCCGGCGCGGGGTGAGGGCCTGGGCGACCAGGGTGCGCATCCGGCGGTGGTCGTCGCCGTCGACCGTGAGCATCGAGCGGCCGGGGTTGGCCAGCCCGATCAGCGGCCAGTCGGCCGGTATCTCGCCGCGCTGCCAGGCGCCCCAGACGTTGATGTCCTTCACCAGACGCTTGTCGGTGAGCAGTTGGCGGGCCTCGGCGTGGTGGGTGACCGCCCACACCGGCACCCCGCCCGGCAGCTCACACTCGGCGAGCGGGCCCGCCGCGCGCAGCCGGGCGCTCTCGCCGTCCAGGTCGGTGACGAACGGGTCGAGGGCGATGCGGGTCATCTGGGTTCTCCTGAAGGTGAGGGCGATGAGGCCGTGGTGGGGGTGAACGTCACCGGGAGTGCGGTGAGGCCGCGCAGCCAGGGCGAGGGGCGGCGGGTCAGCGCGTCGGCGGTGGTGGACAGGTCGATGTCGGGCAGCCGGTCGAGCAGCACCTCGATGCCGGTACGGGCGATGACCTCGGCGACCTCCTGGGCCGGGAACGGGCAGCGGTGTTCGCCGTGGCCGAAGGAGAAGTGCGCGTTGTTGCCGCCGGTGAGTGCGGAGCCGTCGGTCCGTACCTGGGGGTCGGAGTTGGCGGCGCCGAGGCCGAGCAGTAGCAGGTCGCCCGCGCTGACGCGGCGGCCGCCGAGCTGGGTGTCCCGCGAGACCCAGCGACCGGCGACGTTCTGCGTCGGGGTGTCCTCCCACAGGACCTCGTTCATGGCCTCGGCGACGCTGTGCCGACCACCGAACAGGGAGGCCGCGAAGCGGTCGTCGGTCAGCATCAGGCGCAGCGAGTTGCCCATCCAGTCGGCGGTCGGCTGATGCCCTGCGGCCATCATCACCATCAGGTCCTGGGCGATCTCCTCGTCCGTGAACCCGGCGGGGTCCCGCAGCATGTGCGAGGCGACGTCGGGGCCGGGGGCGGCGTGCTTGGCCGCCAGCAGCCGCACCATCGACTCGGCCAGGTGCTGCTGGCCCGCCAGGGCGCGCTCCCGGCCGTCGATCATGTCGTTCATCGCGGTGACCAGGCCGGGGCCCTGATCGTCGGGGAAGCCGTAGATCCGGGCCAGGACACGTACCGGCAGCAGCATCGCGTACTCGGTGATGATGTCCGTGTCGCCCTTGCCGCAGAACCGGTCGATCAGCTCGTCCGCGAACTGCTCGGCGTGCGCCTTGAGTTCGAAGGGGTCGATGGCCTCCAGGGCGTGGCTGATCATCGCCGCGCGCTCGCGGTGCCGCTCGCCGACCGTGTAGAGGATCGACGGCTGCTTGCGGCCGATCATCGGCAGCAGCGGCCAGTCGGCGGGGATGTGCTCCCACTGGTTCCACAGGTCGGAGTCGCGGCTGAACAGGACCGGGTCGCCGGTCACCTGGTGCAGTTCGCGGTAGCCGAGTACCAACCACGCCGGGATGTCGCCGTCCAGGAGTACGGGCGCCACCGCACCGTGGTCACGACGTATCTCCCGGTACAGCTCGGCGGGTTCGGTCTGGAACCGGGGGCCGGAGAGGGAGACGGGCGGCGGTCCCGGGGGTGTGCTGGTCGCGGGGGTGGTCACGGGGCGGTCTCCTGAACGGTCTGTGCGGCGGGCTCCCGGTGGGTGTGCTGGGCGTACCGGGTCCTGAGGTGCTCGACGAGGGTGATCAGTACNGGCGCGGTCCGGGGCGATCGTGTCGCGTACGTCGTCGGGGGCGGCGGGGCTCGTGCGGCCGTACGCGGAGGCGGCCGGGCCCCGTACGCCGTCGCCGAGGTGCGCGTCTGCCGGGCCCTGGACCTCGACCGGGGCCGTGTCCCGCGCCGTGGCCACGCCCTGCGTACCGCCTGGAGACGACGCCTCGGCCGGGGCCCCGCCCGCGCTCCGGACGCCGGGCGAGCCCGACGGCGCGTCCTGGTCTTCGGCCAGGGGCCGGGCCGTGGCCTGGCCGCGCACGGGCGCTGGCTCGGGCGCGCTCGGTGATTCGGCTGTGCTGTGTGCCCCGCCGGGGATCCGGTTCGGTGCATCGGTCGACGCCGTGCCCTGTGTCTCCTCCGTGCTCCGCGCTCCGGACCGGCCGTGCGTGTCCGACAGGATCTCGCGTGGCCGGGTCAGAAGTTCCTGCGGGATCAGGAGCAGCACCCCCGTACCGCCGCGTGCCGAAGGGCGGAAGGACACCGTCAGGCCGTACTTGCGGGCCAGGCGGCCGACCACGGCGAGTCCGAGGCGGGTGCCGGAGAGGCCGCCCAGGCCCGTCGCCTCGCCGGACACGGCTCGTTCGGCGCGGCGCAGCTGCACCGGGCCCATGACCAGACCGCTGTCCTCGACGGAGGCGATGACACCGGCCGGCACCTCCTCCACGTACACATGGACCTCGGCGGTCGGCGGTGAGAAGTTGGCCGCGTTGTCCAGGAGTTCGGCCAGTACGTGCATCACACCCTCGGCGGCGTGGCCCGCGACCGCGGCCTCACTCGCCGAGTGGACCCGCACCCGCTGGTAGCCGCCGATGCGGCCCATCGCGCCGCGGAGGATGGACTCCATGACGATCGGCTTGGCCCAACGCCGCCCCGAGCGGGCGCCGGTGAGCACCGCGACCGAGTCGGCTATGCGCCCGGCCTGCGCGGTCCTGTGGTCCAGGTGGAGCAGGTCGGTCAGGACGTCCTCGTCCGCGTGCCGGTTCTCCATCTCCCGCAGATCGGCGAGTGTGCCGGTGGCCAGCGCCTGCATCCGGCCCGCCGCGTTGGCGCAGGCGGCGAGCGCGGCGGCCCGCTCGGACTCGGCGGCCCGCAGCCGCTCGGCCAGCGCGTCCTTCTCGTCGCCCAGCGCGGCTCGCTCGCGGGCGTGGTCCTCGGCCAGCGCGGCCCGCTCGCGGGCATGGTCCTCGACCATCCGGGCCCGCTCCTGGAGCAGCATTCCGGCGTCGTGCTGTACGGAGTTGACCCGGCGCCGCAGCGCACCGGCGGTGCGCGAGGCGTACACCGCCCAGGCCACGGCGGCACTGAGGCCGAGCGCCCCGGCGCCCGCGCCCCAGGCGAGGGGAACGCGCACGGAGTCGGGCGCGAGGAACACGGCCCCCGCGCAGAGCAGTCCCGTGGCGAACACGGAGGTCAGCAGGGCCAGCACGGCCGGGCGCAGCGGAGCGGTCTGCTCGGTCCGGGGGCGCGCGAGGGGGGTTGGCGCGGTCATCAGTCGGTCCTTGATCGGGATCGGCACACTCTGCTCAAGTTGCGGTCACTATAGGAGAGTTAATGAACAAGTTGGGAACGTTCTGGGTCGGACGGCAAGGAAACGGGTGTGGCCATGCGGTCGTGAGGGGTCTCTGCGGGGGCATCCTGAGGAGATGGGTGACCTCAACGACGACCTGACCAGTGACCTGCGGACGGCCGTACGCGGCGAGGTGGACTTCTCCGTCACCGCGCGGGCGCTGCACACCATGGACGCGTCCAACTACCGCCGGGTGCCCAGAGGAGTGGTCGCCCCGAGGGACGCCGACGACGTGGCCGCGGCGCTCGCGGTGTGCCGGGAGCATGCCGTGCCGGTGGTGGCGCGCGGCGCGGGCACGTCGATCGCGGGCCAGGCGACCGGGACCGGCGTGGTCCTGGACTTCACCCGGCACATGCGGCAGATCGTGAGCCTGGACCCACAGGCGCGCACCGCCGTCGTCCAGCCGGGGGTGATCCTGGACGACCTGCGCGGCGCTGCGGGTCGGCACGGACTCACCTTCGGGCCCGACCCGTCGACCCACAGCCGCTGCACCCTCGGCGGAATGATCGGCAACAACTCCTGCGGCTCGCACTCCGTGGCCTGGGGGACGACGGCCGACAACATCCACCGGCTGTCCGTCGTCACCTACGGCGGCGACCCGCTGCGTCTCGGGCAGGACTGGCAGGGCGCCCCGGACGGCCTGCGGGCCCTCGTCGACAGCGAACTGAAGCTCCTGCGCACCGGCTTCCCCGAGCTCCCCCGCCGGATCTCCGGATACGCCCTGGACGCGCTGCTCCCCGAGCACGGCGGCGACGTCGCCCGCGCCTTCTGCGGCAGCGAGGGCACCCTCGGGGTGCTCACCGAGGCGACCGTACGCCTGGTCGACGCACCCCGCGCCCGCGCCCTCGCGGTACTCGGATACGCCGACGAGAGCGCGGCGGCCGAAGCGGCGGCCGGACTGCTGCCGCACGGGCCGCTGACCGTGGAGGGCATGGCGGCCGACCTCGTACGAGACGCGCAGGGCCTGCCGCGCGGCGGGGCCTGGCTGTTCGTGGAGACCGGTGGCACCACCCACGCGGAGGCCCGCGCCCGAGCGGAGGCGATCGCCAGGGCATCGGACGCGCTGGACACGGTGACCGTTACGGACCCGGCCGGGCAGCGCGCCCTGTGGCGCATTCGCGAGGACGCGTCCGGCACCGCGACCCGGATGCCGGACGGCAGTGAGGCCTGGCCGGGCTGGGAGGACTGCGCGGTGCCCCCTGCCCGACTCGGCGCGTACCTCCGGGACTTCCGCTTCCTCCTCGCCGAACACGCGCTGCGCGGCACCCCGTACGGCCACTTCGGCGACGGCTGCATCCACGTACGCATCGACTTCGACCTGCTCTCCGAGCCGGGCGTGGCCCGCTTCCGGCGCTTCTCCGAAGACCTCGCCGAACTCGTCGTCGCGCACGGCGGATCGCTCTCCGGCGAACACGGAGACGGCCAGGCGCGCGCCGAACTGCTCCCCAAGATGTACGGCCCGGACCTGGTCCGGCTCTTCGAGCGCGCCAAGGCCCTGTGGGACCCGGCGAACGGCCTCAACCCCGGCATGCTCGTCCACCCGGCCCCGCTGGACGCCAACCTGCGGTTCGCGGTCCTCCCGCGCGAGCCGGTGGACGTCGCCTTCGGCTATCCGCACGACGGCGGCGACTTCTCGGCGGCGGTCCGCCGCTGCGTGGGCGTCGCCAAGTGCCGCACCACGTCGACGGCGGGCGCGGGCGTCATGTGCCCGTCGTTCCGGGCCACCGGCGAGGAGGAGCACTCCACGCGGGGCCGCGCCCGGCTGCTGCACGAGATGCTCGCGGGCGCGGCGGGCGCGGCGGGCGCGGCGGGTGCGGTGAAGGGCTCCGGCGGCCCGGACGGGACCGGCGCCACGGACGCCGTCGTCACCGACGGCTGGCGCTCCACAGAAGTACGGGACGCGCTGGACCTGTGCCTTTCCTGCAAGGGCTGCCGCTCCGACTGCCCGGTCGGCGTCGACATGGCCACCTACAAGGCGGAGTTCCTGCACCACCACTACGCGGGCCGACGTCGCCCCCTGGCCCACTACTCCATGGGCAGGCTCCCCGTCTGGCTGCGCCTCGCGGCCCCCTACGCGCGCGTGCTGAACGCCGCGACACGCGTGCGCCCACTCGCCGCGCTGGCCAAACGCCTCGGCGGGATCGCCCCCGAGCGGGACATCCCCCGCCTCGCGCCACAGACCCTGCGCCGCTGGTTCGCGGCACGCGCGCGTAGGCGGTCGCAGGCGCCGCGCGACAGCCGGACCGTCATCCTCTGGCCCGACACCTTCACCGACCACCTCTCGCCCTCGGTCGGCCAGGCCGCCGTACGCGTACTGGAAGCCGCGGGCCTCACCGTCGCCCTCCCGCCGAAGGGCGTCTGCTGCGGCCTGACCTACGTCTCCACCGGCCAGCTCGACCAGGCGCGTACGGTCATGCGCCGCACCCTGACCGCCCTGGCCGACATCGGCCCCGACACACCCCTGGTCGTCCTGGAACCGAGCTGCGCGGCCGCCCTCAAGACCGACCTCCCCGAACTGCTCGGCCCCGACGACCCCCGCGCCCAGCGCCTGGCCGACTCGGTCCGCACCTTCGCCCAAGCCCTTGAGGAGCTGGCCCCCGGCTGGACCCCACCGCGCCTGGACCGCCCCGCCGTCGGCCAGACCCACTGCCACCAGCACGCGGTCCTGGGCGACGCGGCCGAACGCCGCCTGCGCGAGAAGGCGGGCCTGACGGGTGAGCTGAGCGGCGGCTGCTGCGGACTCGCCGGGAACTTCGGCTTCGAGGCCGGGCACTACGAGGTGTCGGTGGCATGCGCGCAGGAGCAGCTGCTGCCGTCCGTACGGGATGCCCCCGAGGACGCGGTTCTCCTGGCGGACGGATTCTCCTGCCGTACGCAGCTGGAACAGCTGGCCGGGCGGCGGGGACGGCACCTGGCGGAGGCCTTGGCGGAGGCGCTGGAGGGCAGGGACGGGGACGAGGACAGGGGCGGGGACGAGGAAGGGGCGGGGACGGCTCGCTGACGCCCCACTCGGGCGTCCCGTAACCTGCAAAAGGTGAAGACGGGACTGACTAGGTCCAGTATCTTCGACTGCAAAGTGCCCCGCAGTGAACTAGAGGACAGTCCCGTGAACACAGGCCCGCAGACCGAGCCACAACCCGCCGCGCCCGTCGGTGCCGCGGTCGCGCAGCCCGAGTCGGCCGGGGCGACCGCTGAGCCCGCGGGGCCGGGACGGCGCGTCGGGCGGTGGGGATCGCTCGGGCCGGTCGGGCTGGTCCTCGCGAGCGGGGTCTCGGTGCAGTTCGGGGCCGCCGTCGCGGTGATGCTCATGCCGCGGGCCGGTGCCATCGGTGTGGTCACCCTGCGGCTGGCCGCCGCCGCCGTCGTCCTGCTGCTCATCTGCCGCCCCAGGCTGCGCGGCCACTCGCGCGCCGACTGGGGCACGGTCGTGGCCTTCGGCTTCGCGATGGCCGCCATGAACGGGCTCTTCTACCAGGCCGTCGACCGCATCCCGCTCGGCCCGGCCGTCACCCTTGAGGTACTCGGCCCGCTCGCCCTCTCCGTGTTCGCCTCCCGCCACGCCATGAACGCGGTGTGGGCCGCGCTGGCACTGGTCGGCGTCTTCCTGCTCAGCGGCGGCGGCTCGGGCGGCTTCGGTGGGCTCGATCCGGTGGGCGCGGCGTTCGCGCTCGGCGCCGGGGCGATGTGGGCGGCGTACATCGTCTTCAGCGCCAGGACCGGACGCCGCTTCCCGCAGGCCGACGGGCTCGCGCTCGCCATGGCGGTCGCGGCGCTGCTGATGCTGCCGCTGGGCATCGCCGAGGCCGGGTCGAAGCTCCTTGTTCCCAGCACCCTGGCGCTCGGCGCCGCGGTCGCCGTGCTCTCCTCCGTACTGCCGTACACGCTCGAACTGCTCGCGCTGCGCAGGATGCCCGCCTCCACCTTCGCGATCCTGATGAGCCTGGAGCCCGCGCTCGCCGCCGCCGCCGGATTCCTGGTCCTCAGTCAGGCGCTGTCGGCCACCGATGCGCTGGCGATCGCGCTGGTCATCGTGGCGAGCATGGGCGCGGTACGAACTCAGATGGGGCGCGCGAAGAGGTAGAAGCAGAAGAGGTAGAAGCAGAAGGGGTAGGAGTCCGGGGACGCGCGGGGTGGCCCCGGCGGTTCCCGAGAGGACCCTGAATAGTCCCAGGTACCCATCGGGGCGTGCTCACGTCACAGTGGTGACATCGACCGGACGGCGGCCGCAGGCTCCGTCCCTGCCCCGATTAACGGGGGTGGGCAGGGACAGCAGGTGCACGACAGCACACGCGGCGCCGGCCGGTCGCTGCTCTAGGCGTGCGGTGCGGGAGGGGCGGTGAGGACGGCCAGGTGGTCCTCCCGTACGAGGTTGAAACGCAGCGCGAGTGACACCAGCGCCTCCTTCTTGCCGTGCAGCCGGGTGCCCGGATCGCCCTCCTCGCCCGGGCCGGGCTTGAGGTGCAGCTTCACCGCCAGGTAGTCGATGCTCCAGTTCACCGCGGTACGGCTCACCTCGGGCCAGACCGGGCGCAGCCGTTGGACGACCTGGTCGGCCGTCGGGGCGGGGGCGTGCGGGGCGCCGCGCAGCCGGGGCTCGCAGAGCGCGGCGAGCACCATGAAGTACCGCTTGCTGTGGTCGAGCGGGAAGCCCAGCACGGTCGACGGATAGCCGGAGCCGGAGCCGGAGCCGGAGCGGGGGCCGGAGTCCGCGCTGGTGCCGGGGCCGTGCCCCGTGGCGGTGGGCTCGGCGTCGGGCGCGTCGTGATCCACGTAGTCATGGCGCGGCGCCCATACGTCGAAGGTGAGGAACTCCTCCGCGGCGGGCAGCACGACCCGCGAGAACTCGAACGGTATCGGCGCGCCGAGACGGCCTGGCGCCACCTTGATGTGCTCGCCCGCGCCTTCCGGGTTCTCCACCACGTACGTGGCGACGCGGCTGAGGTTGCTGAGCGTCCAGAAGGTCTTCTCGGCCGTGATGGTCCCGGCCTTGCGGGACACACCGAGGTGCGCGATGCTCAGCTGCCGCGCGCCCTGCTCGGTGGGAAGAGCGCGGCCGAAACGGAGTACCTCGCCGGGCTCCAGCCTGATCTGCCCGCTCTGCTGGGCGTCTGCCATCGGTACCACGATGATGCTGAACACGGTCGGTCTTCCTTCCCGGCTGTCCTGCGAGCACGGCTGCTTCCCGATCCCGCCCCTCTGACCCTAACAACGGCTGCTAAATGGGCGAGAGGCCGTTCAGGGCAGGGGACTTGGGGCCAGCCGCTACCGCCCGGGCGCCCTTCGGAGAGGGGCCGGTGCACGATAAATAATCCAGCACGCTTGATTGTTTATCTGCGGGCTGCCATGCTCGCGGACACATCGACGTCCCGTGAGGGGAGCGCGCCATGTCTGGCTCCATGGCTGTGTCCGTGCTCGACGATCTGCGCGACGAGAGTGAGGAACTCGACCTCGCGGTAGGGAAGTCGAGCGTCCAGAAGTGGGCGTGGCGCACCAGTGCGGAAGGCTGGACGATCGCCCACCAGATCGCCCACCTCGCCTGGACGGACCGGGTCGCGCTGCTCGCGGCCACCGAGCCCGACGCCTTCGCCAAGGAGGTCGAGAAGGCGCTCGCGGCCCCCGAGTCGTTCGTCGACGAAGGCGCCGAAGAGGGCGCCGCACTGCCGCCCACCGAACTGCTGGCCCGCTGGCGCGACGGCCGCGAAGAGCTGCAACGGGTCCTGCGCGCTGCCCCGCCGGGCACCCGGATTCCCTGGTACGGGCCGCCGATGGGGGTCGCCTCGATGGCCACCGCCCGGCTGATGGAGACCTGGGCGCACGGCCAGGACATCGCCGACGGCCTCGGACAGCGGCGGGAGCCGACCGTACGCCTGCGGCATGTGGCGCGGATCGGAGTACGGGCGCGGGACTACGCGTACGGGGTACGGGGGCTGCCGGTGCCCGGCGAGGAGTTCCGGGTCGAGCTCGACGGGGTGGACGGCGAGGTCTGGGCGTACGGGCCCGAGGACGCCGCCCAGCGGGTCACCGGGCCCGCGTACGACTTCTGCCTGCTGGTGACCCAGCGGGCACACCGCGCGGACCTGGCGGTACGGGCCGAGGGCGCGGACGCGGACCGCTGGCTGGACATCGCGCAGGCCTTCGCGGGGCCGCCCGGGAAGGGGCGGGCGCCGAAGCGGGGAGCTAGGGCAGCCACCGGTGAGCCCACGGCGGCCTCCGATGAGTCCGGGGCAGCCACCGATGAGTGAGGCCCCGCGTCGCGGTCCGCTGAGGATCGGCAACGCCTCCGGCTTCTACGGCGACCGCTTCGACGCCATGCGCGAGATGCTCACCGGCGGCCCCCTGGACGTCCTCACCGGCGACTACCTCGCCGAGCTGACCATGCTCATACTCGGCCGCGACCGGCTGCGCGACCCCGCGCGCGGATACGCCAAGACCTTCCTGCGGCAGCTGGAGGAGTGCCTGGGCCTGGCGCGCGAGCGAGGCGTACGGATCGTCGCCAACGCGGGCGGCCTGAACCCGGCCGGACTCGCCGACGCGATCCGTGAGCTCGCCGGGCGGGTCGGGGTCCCGGTACAGGTCGCGCACGTGGAAGGCGACGACCTGCTCGCGCGCGGAGGCTGGGGCGACGGCGTTCTCACCGCCAACGCCTACCTCGGCGGCAGCGGCATCACCGAGTGCCTGCGCGCCGGGGCCGATGTCGTGGTCACCGGGCGCGTGACCGACGCGGCGCTGGTGAGCGGGCCCGCGGCGTGGTGGTTCGGCTGGGGGCCCGAGGAGTACGACCGGCTCGCGGGCGCGGTGGTCGCCGGGCATGTCCTGGAGTGCGGGACGCAGGCGACGGGCGGCAACTACGCCTTCTTCACCGAGCACATGGAGCGCGCGGAGCACGCGGAGGTGTCGCGCCGACCAGGCTTCCCCCTCGCCGAGGTGTACGCCGACGGGTCCAGCGTCATCACCAAGCACCCCGGCACCGGTGGCGTCGTCGACACCGGCACCGTCACCGCCCAGCTCCTCTACGAGACGGGCCCGGCCCGGTACGCGGGCCCCGACGTCACGGCCCGTCTCGACTCCGTACGGCTGACGCCGGACGGCCAGGACCGGGTGCGGATCGAGGGCGTACGGGGAGAGCCACCGCCGCCCACGCTCAAGGTCGGGCTCAACCGGGTCGGGGGCTGGCGCAACGAGGTCGTCTTCGTCCTCACCGGGCTGGACGTCGAGGCCAAGGCGGCCTTGGTACGGGCGCAGTTGGAGGACGCGTTGGGCAAGTCCCGGCCGGTGGAGGTGCGGTGGGAGCTGGCCCGTACGGACCGGCCGGACGCGGCCACCGAGGAGACGGCGAGTGCGCTGCTGCGGCTGGTCGTCCGCGACCCGGACCAGGAGGCAGTGGGGCGCGCGGTGAGCGGCGCGGCGATCGAGCTGGCGCTCGGCAGCTATCCCGGATTCCATGTGACGGCTCCGCCGGGGAAGGGGGCGCCGTACGGGGTCTTCGAGGCGGCGTATGTGGAGCGGGGGACGGTCTCGCACACGGCCGTGCTGGGGGATGGTCGGCGGGTCGCGGCGCCTGGGCCTGGACGGACGGCCGAACTGGCCGAGGTGGAGCCGCCGTTGCTGCCCTCGCCGCTGCCGTCGGGGGTGTGTCGCCGGGCCCCCTTGGGGCTGGTCGCGGGTGCCCGCAGCGGCGACAAGGGCGGTGACGCCAACGTCGGTGTATGGGTGCGGTCCGATGAGGCCTGGCGGTGGCTCGCCCACGCGCTGACGGTCGACCGCTTCCGTGAACTCCTCCCGGAGACAGCCTCCTTGCCGGTGGTCCGGCACGTCCTGCCGAACCTGCGCGCGCTGAACTTCGTGGTGGAGGGGTTGCTGGGCGAGGGTGTCGCGGCCCAGGCACGCTTCGATCCGCAGGCGAAGGCGGTGGGGGAGTGGCTGCGGTCGCGGGAGGTCGACGTGCCGGTGGGGTTGCTGCCGTGAGGTTTCCTTCCCCAATCCCGCCCCTTCCCGTAAAGGATTTCAGCCCGTCCGGCGCTTGAGGGCATCTCTTAAGCCGTCCGCAGGACTTACGGGAAGGGGCGGGGTGGGGGCTAGATCTCTGACCCGCACCCACCCACTCACAGCCCCACCACTCACAGCCCCACCCACACCGGAGGTGACCCCGTGACCACCCTCCCCACCACCCTCGACCCAACATCCCCCGACTACACCGCACACCGCGAGGCCGCGCTCGCCAAGCTCGCCGAGCTGGACACCGAGCACGCCAAGGCNCCATCCACCCCCACCAACCCGCACCCACCGCACCCGTCCGCACCCCATCGCCCCGGAGGCCACCATGGTGTTCCACAGCGAGTTCGCAGACGTACCGGCAGTCGAGCAGCCCATCCACGACGCCGTTCTCGGCCGCGCCGCGGAGTACGGCGAAGCCCCGGCCCTGATAGACGGCGTGGACGGCACCACCCTCACCTACGCCCAGCTCGACACCTTCCACCGCCGTATCGCCGCGGCCCTCGCCGACGCCGGAGTCCGCAAGGGCGACGTGGTCGCGCTGCACAGCCCGAACACCGTCGCGTACCCGGTCGTGTTCTACGCCGCGACCCGCGCGGGCGCGACCGTGACGACCGTCCACCCCCTCGCCACGGCCGAGGAGTTCGCCAAGCAGCTCCGTGACTCCGCCGCGGCGTGGATCGTCACCGTGTCCCCGCTGCTCGCCACCGCGCGCGCCGCCGCCGAACTCACCGGCGGCATCCGGGAGATCTTCGTCTGCGACCAGGCGGAGGGGCACCGGTCGATGCTCGACATGCTCGGGTCCACCGCGCCGGAACCCGTCATCGACATCGACCCGGCCGAAGACGTCGCCGTACTGCCGTACTCGTCGGGCACCACCGGCATCCCCAAGGGTGTGATGCTCACCCACCGCTCCATCGCCACCAACCTGGCGCAGCTCAACCCGGCCATACCGATGGGCCCGGAGGACCGCATCCTCGCGATCCTTCCGTTCTTCCACATCTACGGGCTCACCGCCCTGATGAACGCCCCGCTGCGCAACGGCGCCTGTGTGGTTGTCCTGCCGCGCTTCGAGCTGGACACCTTCCTCGCGGCCATCGAGAAGCACCGCATCACCTCGCTCTACGTCGCACCGCCGGTGGTGCTCGCGCTCGCCAAGCATCCGGCGGTCGAGCAGTACGACCTGTCGTCGGTGCGCTACCTGATCAGCGCGGCCGCCCCGCTGGACGGCGACCTGGCGGTGGCCTGTGCCGAGCGCCTGAGGGTGCCGTTCGTCGGCCAGGCGTACGGGATGACGGAGCTCTCGCCCGGTACGCATGTGACGCCGCTCAACGCGGAGAGCACCCCACCCGGCGCCGTCGGCAAGCTCATCGCCTCCACCGAGATGCGGATCCTGTCCCTCGACGACCCGTCCCAGGACGCCGAACCCGGCGCGGACGGCGAGATCGCGATCCGTGGCCCGCAGGTGATGAAGGGCTATCTGGGGCAGCCGGACGCCACCGCCGACATGATCGACGCGGACGGCTGGGTGCACACCGGGGACATCGGCCGGGTCGACGAGGACGGCTGGCTGTTCGTCGTCGACCGGGTCAAGGAGCTGATCAAGTACAAGGGGTACCAGGTCGCCCCGGCCGAGCTGGAGGCGCTGCTGCTGACCCATCCGCAGGTGGCCGACGCGGCGGTGATCGGCGTGTACGAGGCGGACGGTACCGAGGTCCCCAAGGCGTTCGTGGTGCGGCAGCCCGGCGAGGAGCTGTCGGCCGACGAGGTCACGGCGTACGTCGCCGATCGGGTCTCCCCGTACAAGAAGGTCCGGCGGGTGGAGTTCATCGAGACCGTGCCGCGGGCGATCAGCGGGAAGATTCTGCGGCGGGAGCTGCGGACCAGGGAGAAGGAGACCGGGTGAGCGACGAGAAGGCCGTCGGGCGGCGGGACGAGCGGGGGATCGCGACCCTCACGCTGGACTCGCCGCACAACCGCAACGCACTCTCCGCCAGCCTCGTCGAGGGCCTCGGTGACGCGCTGCGGGCCTGCGCGGACGATCCGGAGGTGCGGGCCGTGGTCCTCACCCACACCGGGGGCACCTTCAGCGCGGGCGCCGACCTCAAGGAACCGCCGAACCCGTACGCGTTCGTCGCGCTGCTGCGGCAGCTGGTCGGGCTGCCCAAACCGGTGGTGGCACGGGTGGACGGGCACGTGCGGGCGGGCGGGCTCGGTCTGGTGGGCGCCTGCGACATCGCGGTCGCGTCGGCGGGGTCCGACTTCGCGTTCACCGAGGTACGGATCGGGGTCGCCCCCGCGGTGATCTCGCTGCCGCTGCTGCCCCGGCTCGAACCCCGCGCGGCGTCCCGGTACTACCTCACCGGAGAGCGCTTCGACGCGGCCGAGGCGGCCAGGATCGGGCTGGTCACCGAGGCCGCGCCGGGGGGTGTTGACCAAGCGCTCGCTCCGATCTTGGACGGGCTGCGCAGGGCAGCGCCGAGTGCCCTGGCCGCGACGAAGGAACTGCTCGCGGCTAGTGTGCTGAGAGTCTTCGACCGGGACGAGGAGCAGCTCGTACTGGAGTCGGCGCGGCTCTTCAAGTCTCCCGACGCGCGCGAAGGCATCACCGCATTTATCGAACGACGGGACGCCGCATGGGTGTTGTAACCCCGCCAAACCGCTTTGACCACGTTGCCCGCTCGGGTCAGCCCGACCGGGAGCCGAAACAGGACCGCAGCCGGGTCACCCGGCAGCGGCTGCTCGAGGCCGCCGTGGCCTGCCTCGCCGAACGCGGCTGGGCGGGCTCCACGGTGTCCGTGGTCGCCGAGCACGCCGGTGTCTCGCGCGGCGCGGCGCAGCACCACTTCCGGACCCGCGAGGACCTGTTCACGGCCGCCGTCGAGTACGTCGCCGAGCAGCGCTCGCACGCGCTGCGCGCGCTGCCGGGGCAGGACCGGGCGGCGGTCGTGGCGGCCCTGGTGGAGCTCTACACGGGGCCGCTGTTCCGGGCCGCGCTGCACCTGTGGGTGGCTGCCTCCAACGAGGAGCAGCTGGGCGCGCGGGTGACGGAGCTGGAGGCACGCGTCGGCCGGGAGACGCACCGCATCGCCGTGGAGCTCCTCGGCGCGGACGAGTCGCGGCCCGGCGTACGGGAGACGGTCCAGGGGCTGCTCGACATGGCCCGCGGCCTGGGACTCGCCAACCTGCTCACCGATGACGCGGCCCGCCGCGACCGGGTGGTGGCCCAGTGGGCGAAGCTCCTGGACGAGGCGCTCGCCTGAGGCCGTACGTGCCTCACGGGTTACGTGCCTTACGGGGCCAGTCGCTCGACGGTCCACCCGGTGCCGCCCGGCGCCGGGACGTACCGGAGGCGGTCGTGCAGCCGGTTCTCGCGGCCCTGCCAGAACTCCACCGTCTGCGGTGTCACCCGGTAGCCGCCCCAGTGCGGCGGCACCGGCACCTGCTCGCCCTCCGGGTAGCGGGCCGCCAGCTCCTCGTACGAGCGGTCGAGTTCCGCGCGGTCGGCGACCACCGACGACTGCGCGCTGGCCCAGGCACCGAGCTGGGAGCCGTGCGGGCGGGTGCGGAAGTACGCCGCGGTCTCGTCGCGGCGCACGCGCGCGGCGGTGCCGGTGACCACGACCTGGCGGGCCATCGCGTGCCAGGGGAAGAGCAGCGCGACGGCCGGGTTGGCGTCGATCTCCTGGGCCTTGCGTGAGTCGTAGTTGGTGTAGAAGACGAACCCGTGCGCGTCGTAGCCCTTGAGCAGCACCGTACGGGAGCTGGGGCGGCCCTGGATGTCGGCGGTGGAGACGACCATGGCGTTGGGCTCGTACAGCCCGGCGAGGTCGGCGTCCCGTACCGCCTGCTTGAACCAGTGGGCGAACTGCTCCATCGGGTCAGCGGCGAGCGAGGATTCGGCGAGTCCCTCCGCGCGGTAGTGCTCACGCATGGCAGCGGGATCGAGAGGGCCGTCGATGGCGGGATCAGTCACCTGTTCATCTTCCCGCACTCGGCCGACACACCACTCCCCGGTAGGGGCATCGTGTGGCACTGAGTGCCGCCACCCCTCCCCAAAGGTGGCACTAAGAGATATCGTCCTGACTTCCCGGAGTTGGTTGGGTGACCTCCCGCCGCACGGGGCATCACCGGTGTACCCGATCCGGACCGCTTGTCGCCCCGAACGCGAGCGGAACCAACAGCGTCCCAGCGCGCCAGTCACCGTCTGCCGCACCGACCATGCCGCACAGATCACGAGGAGCCGCCTGATGTCCGACTTCGTACCCGGGCTCGAAGGAGTCGTCGCGTTCGAGACGGAGATCGCCGAACCCGACAAGGAAGGAGGCGCGCTCCGCTACCGCGGCGTCGACATCGAGGACCTGGTGGGCCATGTGTCCTTCGGGAACGTGTGGGGCCTCCTCGTCGACGGTGCGTTCAATCCGGGGCTGCCGCCGGCCGAGCCCTTCCCGATCCCGGTGCACTCCGGGGACATCCGCGTCGACGTGCAGTCCGCGCTGGCCATGCTGGCCCCGGTGTGGGGTCTGAAACCGCTGCTCGACATCGACGAGGCCCAGGCCCGCGACGACCTCGCGCGGGCCGCCGTGATGGCGCTCTCCTTCGTCGCCCAGTCGGCCCGCGGGCAGGGGCTGCCGATGGTGCCGCAGCGTGAGATCGACAAGGCCGCATCGGTGGTCGAGCGCTTTATGATCCGCTGGCGCGGCGAGCCCGACCCCAAGCACGTCAAGGCGGTCGACGCCTACTGGACGTCGGCCGCGGAACACGGCATGAACGCCTCCACCTTCACCGCCCGGGTGATCGCGTCGACCGGCGCCGACGTGGCCGCCGCGCTGTCCGGGGCGGTCGGCGCGATGTCGGGGCCGCTGCACGGGGGCGCGCCCTCGCGGGTGCTCGGCATGATCGAGGAGATCGAGCGCACCGGGGACGCCAGGGCGTACGTCAAGCAGGCGCTCGACAAGGGCGAGCGGCTGATGGGCTTCGGGCACCGGGTCTACCGCGCCGAGGACCCGCGGGCCCGGGTGCTGCGCCGTACCGCCGAGGAGCTGGCGGCGCCGCGCTTCGAGGTCGCCAGGGCGCTGGAGGAGGCCGCCCTGGAGGAGCTGCACGCTCGCCGCCCGGACCGCGTCCTGGCCACGAACGTGGAGTTCTGGGCGGCGATCGTGCTGGACTTCGCGGAGGTCCCGGCGCACATGTTCACCTCGATGTTCACCTGCGCCCGTACGGCGGGCTGGAGCGCGCACATCCTGGAGCAGCGCCGCACCGGTCGCCTGGTCCGGCCGTCGGCGCGCTACACGGGGCCCGGCAGCCGCGGCCCGCGCGAGATCGCGGGATTCGACGACATCACGGACATCGTGCACTGACCGTTGCCTGGCCGGACGGGCTCGTAGAAAGCCCGTCCGGCGAGCCACTCGCTCAGCTGTCAGTCAGCCGGTCAGCACGCCGTCCAGGAACGGCTGGACGGCCGTGCGCCAGCTGTCGGGCTGGTCGTAGTGGACGAGATGCCCGGCGTCCGGCACCTCCGCGTACTCGCCGCGGGGGAGTACGCGGACCATCTCCTGGGCTTCGGCGCGCCCCAGTTCGCCGTCGAGGCCGCGTACCACCAGGGCGGGGCACTGCACCTGCGCCAGCTCCTCCCAGTGCGCGTCGTACACCCAGGTGGCCCGCGAGGCGAGCATCTGGTCGCGGGAGAAAACGGGGTGCCAGCCGTCCTCGTGCTCGGCCATCACCTCGGCGTAGAAGGCGCCGCGCGCCGGATTGGGCCGCTCCACCCACGGGTCGTCCTCGCCGAACCACTTGCGGACGTCGGCGAGCGTGGCGAACGGCACCGGCCAGGTCTTGAACCAGTCCTCCCACTCGCGTTGCGAGGCCGCGCCGAGCGCGGAGGCGCGCATATCGCAGATGATCAGGCCGCGCACCAGGTCGGGGCGGCGGGCGGCGAGCTGCCAGGCGGTCAGCGCGCCCATGGAGTGGCCGATCAGTACGGCGGGGGCGAGGCCGAGCTGGACCAGTGCGGCCTCGGCGTCGTCCACATAGGCCTCGCGGGTGTACGGGCCGTGCGGCGGTTTGTCGCTCTGGCCGTGGCCGCGCTGGTCGAGTGCGACCGCGCGATGCCGCTCGGCGAGCCAGCGGGCGGTGCCCGCCCAGTGTGAGGCGCGGCCCATCAGGCCGTGCAGTAACAGCACGCCAGGCGAGCGGTCGACCTCCCTGGTCTTGGGCGGGTCGGCGAATTCCCAGGCAGCCAGGCGTGCGCCGCCGGCTCCGGTTACCTCGATGCGCCGCACCATCAGTTCTGGCACCCCCCAAACTGAGGTCTTACGTTCCTTGAACCACCCGGTACGTCCCACCGTACGGGCACGTTATCGAACCCCTATTCGGGAATGCCGTTTCTGTCGGCAACACCCCTCGTTCGAGTGACCGTACTCAAGGATTGATCGGCGCGGCCGAGGGGAGATCTTCTGCGGGAGGCGGGCCGCTCGGGGAAAACGGTCCGAGGGGAATGACCCTGGGAGCTCGGGGCTCCGGGTCAGCACAGGGGAGGACAGGCCCCGGCGCCGCAGGGCGCCGGGGCCCTCTGCGTCGTGGCCGTGCCCACGGCTTGTGCGGCGTCTACGGCACATCGTCCCGCCCCTCCTCGACCGCATGGGGCGCACTCGGGCAGACGTGGCCAGACACCGCCACCACCCGGTCAAGAGCCCTCAGGTCATATGCCTCACGCGACAGCCTTGCACGCAAAATGTTCGGCCGCTGCGATTCTGCGCAGTGAATCTTGGAATCGTACCGCCAAGTCCCCGCATACACGCGGTGGTTGAGGCGGGAGTGACGGATTCCGTAAGGGCCGGGCGCGGTGTGCGGCCCGGTCCCTTCACGTTCGGCCGGTCAGCGCTTGGCCACGAAGACATGCGAGGCGATCTCCGCCTCCAGCTCCGCCGCCTCGCCGCTGCTGCCCACCAGCACCCCGCCCGCGGCCTGTGTCACGCTCACCACGGCGCCCGGCTGCACACCGGCCCGACGCAGCGTGTACATCAGCTGGGCGTCGGTCTGGATGGGCTCCCCGATCCGCCGCACCACGACCGTCTTGCCTTCGTCGCCCGGGTCCAGGTCGGCGAGGCTGACCATGTTCTCGTCCAGGAACGGGTCGGCCTCGGCCTTCTCGCCCAGCTCCTCCAGGCCCGGGATCGGATTGCCGTACGGAGACTCGGTGGGGTGCCGCAGCAGTTCGAGCACCCGCCGCTCCACGGCCTCGCTCATCACGTGCTCCCAGCGGCAGGCCTCCGCGTGCACCTGCTCCCACTCCAGCCCGATCACGTCGACCAGCAGGCACTCGGCGAGCCTGTGCTTGCGCATCACGCGCGTGGCCAGCCTGCGGCCCTCGTCGGTGAGCTCCAGGTGCCGGTCGCTGGCGACGGCCACCAGGCCGTCCCGCTCCATCCTCGCCACCGTCTGGCTGACGGTCGGGCCGCTCTGGTCGAGCCGCTCGGCGATTCGGGCGCGCATCGGGACCACACCTTCCTCCTCCAGCTCGAGGATGGTGCGGAGGTACATCTCCGTCGTGTCGATCAGTCCGGACATACGTGCCCCTCGATAAGCAATCGTCGCGCTAACCCGCCTCCCCCAATTCTGACGCATACCGCTGACAACCGTGCCGCGCCAGGGGAAGCGGCCGCCGTCCTTCTGTGCGGCCGTATTGACAGTCCACTGGTCCAGACCGCAACGTGATCCGCGACACCACGGAAGAGGGGCCTGCGTGATGGGCGAGAGCAAACTGGCGGACCAGTACCTTCAGGCCGCGATCGGCCTGCTTGAGCGGGTCCGCACCGAGGAGGCGTCCGCGATCGAGGACGCCGGGACCCTGCTCGCCGACACCGTCCAGGCGGGCGGCCGGCTGTTCGCCTTCGGCGCCGGGCACTCCGGGCTCGCCGCGCAGGACATCGTCTACCGCGCGGGCGGCTTGGCCCTGATGAACCTCCTCGCCGTACCCGGCACGGTCGGCATCGACGTCATGCCGGCGACGCTCGGCTCGGCGCTGGAGCGGGTGGACGGGCTCGCCGGCGCGGTCCTCGACACGAGCCCGGCCCAGGCCGGCGACGTCCTGGTGATCATCTCCCTCTCCGGCCGGAACGCGCTGCCCGTCGAAATGGCGATGAACGCCCGTGCGCTGGGTCTGAAGGTCATCGGGGTGACCTCCGTGGCGTACGCGACGGAGACCAAGTCCCGCCACGTCTCTGGGACCTTCCTCAAGGACCACTGCGACATCGTGCTCGACAGCAAGATCGCGGTCGGCGACGCGGAGCTCACCGCCGAGGGGGTCAGTGCGCCGTTCGGACCCGCGTCCAGCGTCGTGACCAGCGCGATCCTCCAGGCCATGATGGCCAGCGCGGCCGCGGGGCTCGCCGCGCTCGGTGTCGATCCCCCGCTGCTTCGCTCGGGCAACGTCGACGGCGGCCACGAGTGGAACGGCCGCGTCCTGAACCAGTACGGCGCGCGAATCTTCTACCGCCACTAGCTCCGCGCGGGGGTGAGGGCGCGCCCCTCGGCTTGCGTGAGGGTGCGCCCTCGGGCTTGGTTGCACGGTGCGGGGTGTCGGGGGTGAGGGTGCCCCTCGGGCTTGTGTTCACGGTGCGCCGTGGCGTGGGGGTGCGTTCTGTTTCGTTGTGGGGCGGGGGCGCGCTGGGGGGCACGTGCTCCCGCCGCGCGAGGTGACCCGGTAGCGGTATAGCGAGCCCGGTGGTGGGGTCGAGGTTGGGCGGTCCGCGCGCACCCCCCACCACCGGNACACTGCAGCGCCGGATGCCCCTCCGGATACCGCACCGGAAGCCCCGCCCGCCCCGCGGGCTGCACCGGCCCAGGCGACCCGCCAGGCGACGCCGCAGCCCGCACCAGCCGCAACGGCTCCAGCTCCGCCGCGAGGTCGATCAGCGCATGGTCCGCGAACCCGGCGAGCGCGAAGTCCAGATGGACCGTCGCCGCCTCCATCGGGTCCTCGCACTCCGCCGCCGCATGCCCCGCCCGGTGCAACTGGTTGCTCCGGAACCGCAGCTGCGCGGCCTCCTGCTCGGCCTGCCGTGACTCCGTCACGTCCTGGAACAGCCACCCGACCCCCAGCGGCACCGGCTCCTCCGCAAGCGGCGACGCCAGCCGCAGAAACCCGCTGCGCCAGCACCGCCGCCGCTCACCCTCGTCGGTACGCACCGACACCCACAGCTCGGCCGGCGCCGGGGGCGCGCCCTCCGCGAGTACATGGGTGAGGGCGCTCTCCAACTCCTCCGCGCCCTGAGTGATCAGCTCCCCCAGGGGGCGCCCCAGCATCGCCGTACGCCCCACACCCAGTGCCCGCGCCGCGTGCGCGTTGACGACGGCGGGCCGCAGGTCGGCGTCGACCAGCACGACCCCCCACGAGGCGTCCTCGAGCAGCGCCTCGCTGAGCGCGATCGACCGCTCCAGGTCGATCTGCGTATGCACCTCGCTGAAGGCGCAGTACACCCCCGCGGACTTCCCGTCGGGTCCGCGTACGGCCGCGGACTGGGTCCGTACGAGAACCCGCCCGCCGTCTTTGGTCAGCAGTGCGAACTCGTGGACCTGCCGCCCCGGCGCGTGCATCGCGGAGAGCAGCCGCCCCTCGACCTCCTCGGCGTCGGCGGTCCGCACCGCCCACCCGGCGAAGCCGCGTCGGCCGACGGCTTCGTCGGCCGACCAGCCCAGAATCCGCGCGGCCTCGCGGTTCCAGTGCGTCACCACACCGTCCGCGTCGAACGCGCACAGCGCGGCGTCCATGCCGTCGAGCAGCGCGGCGAGCAGGTCCTCGGACCCAGGGCCGTCACGCTCGGTCTCAGTCTCTGTCTCGGAGTCGGTCTCGCGCTCGGGTTCGGGCTCTGGGCCTCCCGAGCCCAGGGAGTCCGTGGTTCCACCGCGCTGGGAAGCACTCACCTGTTCACCCCCTGCGGGAGAAGTCCGCCAGTCGGCATGTGCGGTACACGGATCATTCAACTGGAACGTGACGCAGCCCACACGTTGTTCCTGGAAATCGTTGCGTCTCGGAAATTCGGTTGTGGGGCCCCAAGGGGGCTTCCTAGGGTGTGGGGCACACGAGAAGGGAGGTGGTTCGGCAGATGTATGGAAACCGGACGCG
This sequence comes from Streptomyces sp. E11-3, assembly GCF_046540415.1. Taxonomy (NCBI): domain Bacteria; kingdom Bacillati; phylum Actinomycetota; class Actinomycetes; order Kitasatosporales; family Streptomycetaceae; genus Streptomyces; species Streptomyces sp. E11-3. The sequence goes on from NZ_JAZGRL010000003.1 coordinate 215,439, forward strand.
TGAGGTGACTGCGGGCTAGCGGCCCGTCGTCGCACGATGTGCGGTGCCGGACCAGCGCGTGACAGATGCGCGCAGCCGGCCCAATCCCAAGCAGTCACCCGACCCGCGGGCTCGCCGGTACGTCCGGCCGGCTCCCCTCAGGGGGAACCCGAGCCCGCGGGTCGCCTGCGTCTGGGAAAGACAGCCGGGAAAGACAGCCAGGAAGACGTCACGCGGACAACGGACTCGCCCCGTCATCCACCGCCGTCGCCGCATCCGGGTAGACCTCGAAGAGGCGACGTACACCAAGCGCCGCGAGCACCCGGTTGACGTGCGAACCGTCCTCCGCGCCCTGGGCAGGCAGGATCAGGCGCAGATTGCCCTGGCAGGAGCGGATCAGCCGGCGGGTCGCGATCAGCACGCCGACGCCGCTGGAGTCGCAGAACTGGACCTCGGAGAGGTCGAGAACAAGGTCGCGGCGGCCGTCGGCGACCGCGTTGTGGACGCGCTGGCGCAGCATCGGCGAGGTCACCAGGTCCATCTCGCCGGAGACCCGCACGACGACCCAGCCGCTCTGCTCGCCCTCGGTCACTCTGAGCGTCACGCCATGCCTCTCACTTGCCGGCCCGGAAGCGTTCCCTGCGCCTCCTCATTCGCGGCTGCCCTGCCGCCGCTCCGTAAAACACTACTGTCCGCTGCCCGCCGGGGACCCGAGGGCGCACGTTGGGGTAAAGCGGCGTGCGCTGTCGTACCTGCCCACTACATTCGAGGTGAGGGTGTACGGCCGCCATGATCGTGGGTACGGCGGGTACACCAGGCAGAACGAGGACGAGAACAAGGGCGCAAGCAGAGCGAGAGCGCACGCAGAACGAGGGCGCAAGGGGAGGGGCCACATGGCCAAGCACGCACCACCCCGCTGGGACCGCAAGATGCAGCAGCGGCTGGCGCGCGGCGAGGCGGCCGCGCTCGGGGAGCTCTACGACCGCTACGCATCACTGGTGCACGGCCTGGCCCACCGGGTGCTGGGCGAGGACGAAGCGGCCGACCGCGTCACCCGCGAGGTCTTCGCCCACGTCTGGGAGAACCCCGAGGAGTACGAACCCAAGCAGGGCTCGCTGCGCTCCTGGGTCGCCGGTCTCACCCACCGGCACGCGGTACGGCGGCTGCGCCAGACCGAGACCGCCGCGCTCGCCGACGGCGGTGAGGGGACCACCGAGGACCTGGAGCGCAAGGTCCTGCGCGCATCGGCCGCCGCCCGCGCCGACTACATCGTCACGTCCATGCCCGCGCCCCTGCGGGCCGCCCTGGAGAGCGCGTACTTCCAGCGGCGTGACTACCGCCAGACCGCCATCGACCTGGGAGTCACGGAGGACGAGGCCAGGCGCAGGCTCCGGCTCGGGCTGCAACTGCTCTCCACGGCCAACGAACCACGCCCGGCGGCGGCACCACCGCCGGGCTACGGGAGAGCACTGTGAACGCGGACCCGTTCGAGCCCACCGGCGAGGGTGCGGGCGGCAGTGGCGGGGACGACAACAGCGCGGGGCAGCGGCCCGACCAGGGTCCCGGGCGGCCGCAGATACCCACACCCCGCTCCTCGGTGGAGGACACCGGACGCCCGCTGCCCGAAGCCGTCGTGCCGCCGCCCGCACCGCCCCGGCTGGACCACGGCGTACTCAAGTCGCTGCTCGGCGCCTGGGCGCTGTCCGCCTGTTCGCCCGCCGAAGCCGAGGCCGTCGAGCTGCACCTGGGCAGCTGTGGCCCCTGCGCCGAGGAGGCGCTGCGGCTGCGGGACGCCGTGGGGCTGCTGCACCCCGAGGAGAGCCTGGACCTCGATCCGGGGCTCAGGTCGCGGGTGCTCGCCGGGTGCCTGGACCGCAGGCCGCCCCGCATCCCCGTACCCGAATGGGCCGTTCCGTACGACGCGGAGACCGCGCGGCTCGACGCGCTGCTGCAGGACATCGGCGACGGCGAGTGGCACGCGCCGGTGCGGCTGAAGTGGTACGAGGGTGAGCGCCAGGTCAACCGCAGGACCACCGTCGCCGGAGTCATCGCCCACCTGCTGACCGTGGACGGCCTGGTGGCACTGGCCCTCGGACTCGACGACCCACTGGGCGACCAGGCCCCGCAGGATCGCGCCCCGCAGGCCCGCACCGAGGCGTACTGGACCGCGTCCCACCACCCGACCACCAGCGGCGTGCGCCTCCCCTGGCGGGAGCAGAGCCACACCCTGATCCGTACGGTGTCGTTCGCGGGCAGCGGCTCGGCCGAGCTCTCCGTTCCGTACGGCCCGCACCCGAGCCGCCCCGACCAGCTGCCGCTGCGCGACTCGCTGCTCGACCGCGCCTTCGGATGCTGGGTGCACGCGGGCGATATCGCGGACGCGGTGGACTACCCGTACGAGCCTCCGGCGCCCCGGCATCTGAACCAGATGATCGACCTCGCCGCCCGGATGCTGCCCACCGCACTCGCCGAACGCCGCCGCGCCGGTCTCGCGGCCCCGTCCGGACAGCTGGTCGCGGCCGGTGCGCCCGGGCGGACGGTGCGGCTCGAAGTGGAGGGCCTGGGCGGCGGCGAGTGGTTCATCGCCCTCGACTCGCCCGGAGCGGCCGTGTCGTCGGAGCGCGAGGTGGCCCATGTCGCCCTGGACAGCGTGGAGTTCTCCCAGCTGGCCGCGGGGCATGTGTCTCCGCAGGAGGCGGCGGCCGGGCAGCACGGCGACCGCCAGGCGATCGAGGACGTCCTGTCGGCGGCGGCCTCGCTGAGCCGAATGTAGCCGCCGCCCGGAGGACGGGCTGTCTCAGGTAAAGATGACCGTACGCCGCCCGTTCAGCAGGATCCGGTGCTCCGCGTGCCACTTCACGGCCCGCGCCAGCGCCTGGCACTCCACGTCGCGGCCCACTGCCACCAGCTGCTCCGGCGTCACCGCGTGGCCGACCCGCTCGATCTCCTGCTCGATGATCGGGCCCTCGTCGAGGTCCGCCGTCACATAGTGCGCGGTGGCGCCGATCAGCTTCACCCCGCGGATGTGCGCCTGGTGGTAGGGCTTGGCGCCCTTGAAGCTCGGCAGGAAGGAGTGGTGGATGTTGATGATCCGGCCGCTGAGCTGCTTGCACAGATCGTCCGAAAGGACCTGCATATAGCGGGCGAGCACCACCAGCTCGACGCCCTCGTCGCGCACCAGCTGAAGCAGCTGGGCCTCCGCCTGCGGCTTGTTGTCCCTGGTCACCGGGATGTGGTGGAAGGGGATGTCGTACGAGCCGACCAGCTCGGCGAAGTCCGTGTGGTTGGAGACGACCGCCGCGATCTCCACCGGCAGCGCCCCGGTCCGCGCCCGGAACAGCAGGTCGTTCAGGCAGTGCCCGAACCTGGAGACCATCAGGATGATCCGCATCCGCTGCTCGGGGCGGTGGATCTGCCAGTCCATCTGGAACGAGTCGCCGACCGCGGCGAAGCTCGCCCGGAGCTTGTCCACGGTCACCGGCGCCTCGGCCGAGAAGTGCACCCGCATGAAGAACAGGCCCGTGTCGTGGTCGCCGAACTGCTGGCTGTCCTCGATGTTGCAGCCGGTCATGAACAGATAGCTGGACACGGCGTGCACGATTCCCTGCTTGTCCGGGCAGGACAGCGTGAGGACGTACTGTTCGGGCTGCTTGACCTGTGCGACGACCGGCGCGGGCTGCTCACTCATGCGGAGCAGGCTACGCGCTCAGGCCGACCGGGTCAGAATCCGCAGTACCTCCAGCGTGCGGGGCGCGGTGTCCGGGTCGTCGCCGTCACTGACCGCGAGCCGCACATGGGCGTCGCGCGCGGCTCGTACGGCCTCCGGCCACCCGTGGTGCTCCAGGTAGGCCGAGACCGGGGCGTCGGGACCGACCTCGTGCATGATCCGCAGCACCCGCAGTACGGCGACATCGACCAGCGCCGCCTCGGCCGAGTCCCGGAAGATCGTGCCGACGTATTTCTCCGCCGACCAGTTGTCCAGCCAGGTGTCCTCGACCAGCCGGTACACGGCATCGGTGACGTCTCCGTACCCCTCACGGCCGACGAGCCAGCACTCCTGCTGGAAGACCGGGTCGGAGAGCATGTGCAGCGCCGAGCGCACATTGCTGCGCCAGCGCCACCACGGCATGTCGTTCAAAGGCATGCCGCCCATGGTGGGGGAGCGACGGCCGCGACGGGAAGAGTTCTCCGAACCTTGCACGGTCATCGATCGTACGTTCCCCATGTGCGCTGCCGAACCAGCCCCTGTAGTTCACCTTCACGTCACCGTGTGTTGAACAGAGATCACACGACGGTTCGTGGGGGCCGTGAATCGTGTGGGGACATGACCGTCCGGCTACGTAACGTGCTTCCCCGCCCGCCCAAGACCGCCGCGCTCGCCGTGGCCGCCACAGCGGTGTGTACGTCGCTGACGGTCGGCTGCGGCGTACTCCCTGGAGCCACGGGGGGCTCCGGGGGGCCCGTCGTTGTCATGACCTGGGCACCCGAGAAGACCCGTGAGATCAACGCGCCCGGCGTTCCCGCGATGGCCAAGGCCTACGCCCGCTGGGTGAACGCCAACGGCGGCCTGCACGGCCGCGAGCTCAAGGTTCTGACCTGCAACGACCACAACGACAAGGTGGGCGCCGCCGAGTGCGCCCGGCGCGCGGTCGACGAGGACGTCGTCGCCGTGGTCGGCGCCTTCAGCCAGCACGCCCGCGCCTTCGTCTCCCCGCTCGAAGCAGCCGGGATTCCGTACATCGGCGGCTACGGCCTCACCGACTCCGAGTTCACCAGCCCCGTGTCGTACCCCGTCAACGGTGGCCAGGCCGCGCTGATGGCCGGCAACGGCCGCCAGCTGGCCGACGACTGCGAACGGGTCGCCCTCGTACGGCCCGACACCATCGCGGGCGACAAACTGCCCGCGCTGCTCAACACCGGACTCGCGGAGGGCGAGCGCGCCGAGGCCGCCGACATCCTCGCCGCCGAGGACGCCACCAACTTCACCCCGCAGGCCAAGGAGGCCATCGCCAAGGCGGGCGCGCCCGCGTCCCTGGCGGCCGAGGTCGGCACCGCGCAGGCCACGGAGCGGGCCCGCGAGGGCTGTGTCACGGTGGCGCTCGGCGACCGTACGGACACGTTCGTCGACTCCTTCCGGCGCGCCCAGGAGGACTTCCAGCAGGTACGCATCTCCTCGGTGCTCGGCAGCGTGGACCAGTCCCTGGTGGACCGTACGGGCGGCAAGAAGAGCCCGTACGAAGGGGCCTTCCTCACCGGCTGGTACCCGGCGGCCGACGACGAGCGCTGGGCGCCGATGCGGAAGGTGATCAAGGAGCACGCCTTCGGCGACAACCGCATCGAGCCCTCGAACGCGGGGGTGCAGACGACCTGGATCGCGTACACCGTGTTCCAGCAGGTCGTCGAGTCGCTCGGCGATGGCTCGGAGGTCAGCGCACGGACGGTGAGCCGGACGCTCAACGACGGGCTGCGGGTGGAGACCGGTGACCTCACACCGCCGCTGAGCTGGCGCTTCGAGGACACCATCGCGGGGCGTTCGTATCCGCGCCTGGTCAACGCGCACGTGACCTTCCAGATGGTGCGCGACGGGCGGCTCGTCGCGGCCCGCAAGGAGGCGGTCGACGTCTCGACGACGCTGGAGCAGACCACGTAGACGGCGTACGGGGGCGGCGGCCTTGGCAGCCGCCCCCGGCCGCTCAGAGCTGGGCCTTGGTGCGCTTCGTCAGGCCGTGCTCGTCGGCGATCGCGTTCCACAGGCGCGCCGCCTGCTCCTTGGCCTGGGTCGCCTCGCCGCTCGCGCGGTTGCCCGCGGCGGTCTGGCCCGTGCCGCGTGCCTGGCCCTTGTGGCAGCCCTTCTTGCCCGCGACCTGGTCGGCCCAGTTGGCGTAGTGCAGGTCGGCCGAAGCGGACGCCTTCCAGGCCTTGTTGAGGTGCGTCGACAGTTGGCCGTTGGCCGGCAGCTTGTCGATGGAGAGCTCACCGAGCCGGGAGACCAGGTCGTTGCGCTGCCGTGCGGCGTCGCGCAGGTCGGTCGCGGCCTTGCCGAGCTGGTCGCAGCGCTTGATGTTCTCCACGGAGCGGATCACCGCGGCGCGGCTGTTGTTGCTGTCCGCGAGGAGCTTGTCCAGCTCGGTCGCCTGCGCCTTGACCGGGTCGACGGTCGGCGTCGGGGACGGCGACGGCTTCTTGTCCTCGTCCGGTGCGGGCGCGGAGGCGGCCTTCGGCTCGTCCTTGTCGTCGGTGCCGCCGGCGCTGCTGAGGAGGGCGCCGCCGCCGACACCGAGTGCGACGAGTACGCCGAACGCGGCCAGCAGGGGCACCTTGGACCCGGTACGGCCGCGCCCCGCCGCGTCGGCCTCGCGGCGTGCCGCGCGACCCTGCGGCTGGGCGGCGGGCGCCTCGTCCGGGTGCTCGAAGCGGGGCATCTGCTGGGTGGAGTCGGTCCCGGACTCGGCGGCCGGGGACTCGCTCCGGAAGAGGCTGTCGAACTCGGCGGGCGGCTGCCGGTCCCGGTCGCCGGGGGCGCCGGGGCGGATGCCGAGGGGTGCGCCGGGCGGCGGCGGGGGCACGGATGTGTTGCCCGGCACCGGGGCTATGTACTGCGTGGGATCCGTATCGGACCCGCCCGCGGGCACGGGGGCCACGAACTGCGTGGCGTCGTCATCGGGCGCCGACACCCGCCCCAGGTACTGGGTCGCCTCCGGGTGCCCCGCCTGGCCTCCTCGGACCGGCGCGATCAGCTGAGTGGCCCCGTCCTCGGCACCGGAGGGCGGCACAGGGGCGATGTACTGCGTGGCATCGGCGTCGCCGCCGCTCTCGGGAGGCAGCGCACCGGGCTGCTGGGGCGCGTACGGGGCGCCTGACTGCTGGCCCGAGCCGTGCGGCGCGGCCGTCTGCTGGGGGCGGCTGTGCTGCGCTGCCGCGCCCTCGGGCGGCAGCGGAGCCCGGTGCGCGCCCTGCGGGGGCATCGCTTCCGGCTGCTGAAGGGCGCCGGGCTGCGAGGGCACCCCCGCTTGCTGGGGCGCACCGTGCTGCGGCGCCCCCTGCTGGTGCGGAGCGCTGCGCTGAGCCGCGTCATGCGGGTTGGGTGCGCCCTGCTGCGGGAGCGCGCCGGGCTGCGGTGCGCCCTGCGGGGGCAGCGCGCCGGGCTGCTGGGCCCCGCTCTGCTGGTACGGCCCGCCCTGCTGGGGCAGCTCGCCTGGCTGCGGGAGTGCGCCGGGCTGCTGGGCCTCGCCCTGCTGATAGCGCCCGCCCTGCTGCGGTTGCGTGCTCGGCTGCTGGGGGGCGCCTGCCTGTGCGGGCCCGCTCTGCTGAGCTGAGCCCTGCGGATGGGGCGCGCCTTGTTGCGGGAGCGCTCCGGGCTGCTGGTGCCCGCCCTGCTGCGGCAGTGCGCCTGGCTGCTGGGTCCCGCTCGGCTGGTACGACGCGTCTTGCGGCGGCAGGCCGCCCGGGTGCTGAGGTGCGCCGGGCTGCGGGGCTATGCCCGGGTGCTGCGGTGCGCCGTGCTGGGGCAGCTCGCCAGGCTGCGGAGCTATGCCCTGCTGGGGCGCTGAGCCGGGCTGCGGCGCCGCGCCCTGCGGGTACGCCGGGCCGTCCTGCCGCGCAGCCGAGCCCTGCTGCGGGAGCGCGCCGGGCTGCGGGGCCCCGCCCTGGTACGGCCCGCCCTGCTGCGGCAGCGTTCCCGGCTGCTGGGGTGGGCCAGCCGGTGCGGGCGGTCCGCCCTGCTGGCCCTGTGGGTACGACGCCCCGGGTGCCCCCTGCGCGTACGGCGGTGTCTGCGGTCCCTGGGGCCACGCGCCCGGCTGCTGGCCGGAGGGGGCCGGTGCGGGCCCCCATGGGGCGCCCCACGGCTGGCCGCCTGCCGGTACCGCCTGGTCCCCGTAGGCGGCGGCGCGGGGGCCGCCGCTGTCCGCGGGCAGCACGACGCCCTCGTGGGCGGGCCGCGCCGCGGGAAGCTGCGGCTCCTCGCCCTGTCCGCTCTGCGTCGTCACCGGGACTCCTACGTATACGTATGGGGGACCTGCTCAGTCGTCGACTCACGCTACCGGGTCGCCCCAGTGAGCCGAAACGCAGCTCCCGCACCGTCCGGCGCACGAAAAACGCGAAAGCGTTTCACGATAAATGCGAAAACGGGAACGGATGGAGGTGGAGTAAGTGACCTGTCCCAAGCGGCGCACGAAAAACGCGAAAGCGTTTCACGATAAATGCGAAAACGG
>NZ_JAZGRL010000003.1:223655-238580 GCF_046540415.1 Streptomyces sp. E11-3
ACCGGCCCCGCCGCGCCCCGGCCCGTATCGTGGCTGCTCACCGGGGCGCGGACCACGCCCCGACGGCACATTCAGCACGTTCAGCACGTCAAAGGGGGCACGGGTGACAGGCGAGTCGACGGCTCAGGCAGCGGCCACAGGGGCGACAGGGGCGCCGCCCGCGGTACGGGTAACAGGCCTGTGGAAGCGGTTCGGTGAGCAGATCGCGGTCTCGGGCATCGACCTGGAGTTGCCCGCGGGCCGGTTCATCGGCCTGGTCGGCCCGAACGGCGCGGGCAAGACCACCACCCTGTCCATGGTGACCGGGCTGCTCCGCCCCGACCAGGGCTCCGTGGAGATCGTCGGCCACGACGTGTGGCACGACCCGGTCGAGGTCAAGGCCAGGATCGGCGTACTGCCCGAAGGCCTGCGCCTCTTCGAGCGCCTCTCCGGCCGCGAACTCCTCGCCTACACAGGACGCCTGCGCGGACTCCCCGGCGACGAGGTCGACAAGCGCGCCACCCAGCTCCTGGACGTACTCGACCTGGCGGGCGCCCAGCACAAGCTCGTCGTCGACTACTCCACCGGCATGCGCAAGAAGATCGGCCTGGCGGCCGCGCTGCTGCACAACCCCGAAGTGCTCTTCCTCGACGAGCCGTTCGAGGGCGTCGACCCGGTCTCCGCCCAGACCATCCGCGGCGTCCTGGAGCGCTACACGGCATCCGGCGCCACCGTCGTCTTCTCCAGCCACGTCATGGAACTGGTCGAGTCGCTGTGCGACTGGGTCGCCGTGATGGCCGCGGGCCGCATCCGCGCGCAGGGTCCGCTGGCGGACGTACGAGGCGAAGCGGCCTCCCTCCAGGACGCGTTCCTCGAACTGGTCGGCGCGAACGGCCGGGACAGCGGCCACTCCCTGGACTGGCTGGGCGGTACCCGATGACCACCGCCACGGCCACCACTACCGAACACCGGGCCGCCAACGGCCCCGGCACCGCCTCACTCACCCCCGTCTTCATCCGCCTGAAGCTGTCCCTGCTCCACAACGGCCTGCGCCAGTCCGCGGGCCGGCGAGCCGTGTACATCACCTCGATCGTCTTCACGGTGCTGTTCGCCGCCCTCCAGGTACTCGGCCTGGTCATGCTGCGCGGCAACGAGCACGCGGCCACGCTCGTCGTCCTGGCGATGGCCGTACTGGCGGTCGGCTGGGCGTTCATGCCGCTGTTCTTCGCGAGTGGCGACGAGACCCTGGACCCAACCCGCCTGGTGATGCTGCCGCTGCGCCCGCAGCCGCTGGTACGGGCGCTGCTCGTGTCGTCCCTGATCGGTACAGGCCCATTCTTCACGCTCTGCCTGGTGGCGGGCTCGATCGTCACGGTGGCGCACGGCACGGCCGCCGTCCTCACTGGCATCGTCGCCGCCGTCCTCACCCTGCTCCTCTGCGTGACCCTGTCCCGTACCGTCGCGGCCGCCAACACCCGCCTGCTGACCAGCCGCAAGGGCCGCGACCTCGCCATGCTCAGCGGCCTGGTCATCGCGGTCGGCATCCAGGTCGTCAACTTCGGCGCCCAGCGGATCGGCCAGTCCGGCGGACTCTCCCAACTCGACCCGGTGGCCGACGTACTGAGCTGGGTCCCGCCCGCGTCCGCCTTCGGTGCGGTCGCCTCGGTGAGCGACGGCTCGTACGCGACCGGGCTCGCCCAACTGGCCCTGTCCGCCTTGGCCCTGGTGCTGCTCCTGACCCACTGGTCCCGCACCCTGACCCGGCTGATGACCGCACCGGACGGCTCGACGATCCAGGCCGCCGCCGAACCCACCCGCGACAAGTCCCGGGCCTCGCACGGCCTGTCCCGCCTCCTGCCGGGCGGCCGCACCGGCACCGTCATCGAGCGCAGCCTGCGCTACGCCTGGCGCGACCCGAAGACCAGGGCGGGCATGGTGGCCTCGCTCGCCATCGGCGCGATCGTGCCGCTGGCCAACGGTGCCCAGGGGCAGGGCTCGGTGTACTTCGCGTGCATGGCGGCCGGGATGCTCGGCATGATGATGTACAACCAGTTCGGCCAGGACACCTCGGCGTTCTGGATGGTCGCCATGACCATCTCGACGAAGAGTGACGCGTACGTCGAACTCCGCGGCCGCGCCCTGATGCTGCTGCTGATCACCCTCCCGTACTCGGTCCTGGTGACGGCCGCCACCTCGGCCGTGGTCGGCGACTGGGACGCACTCCCCTCGGCACTCGGCATCTCCTTCGCCGTACTCGGCGCGATGCTCGGCCTCGGCGCGATGGCCTCGTACCTCTTCCCGTACTCCATCCCGCAGGAGAGCCGTAGGAACGTGGCCCCCGGCCAGGTCGGGATCGCCTGGATCTCCATACTTGGTGGCATGGTCGCGGCCGCCGTGCTCTGCGCCCCCGTCATCGCCCTGACCATCTGGGCCCAGGCCACCGACGCGGACGGCTGGCTGCGGCTGGTCCTGCCGCTCGGGGCGCTCTACGGCGCGTTCCTTGCGCTGCTGGGCCTGAAGCTGGCGGCCCCACAGGTGGCGAAGCGCCTCCCGGAGATCCTGACGGCGGTGAGTAAGGGCTGACACCGCGGTCTGGCGGCGTCCCGGGGCTGTCGAGCCGCGACCACGGGTTGTGGTACAGCGCGGTACGTTCTCGTTATGAGTGGAGAAACCGAGACGCCGGGGATCGCGGTCGTGCCGCTGCGGGACCTGAACCAGCCTTCACGGATCGCTGAGCGTGTAGAAGCGGGCACGACACTCATCGTCACCAAGAACGGCCAGCCGATCATGCGCATCGAGGCGATAGGGCGGCAGCACGCCCCGGCGTGGCCCTTCCGCACCGACCCCATGGGGCCGGTAGACCTGCCGGATCTGGACCTTCCCACCCTCACGGACGAGGAGATCAGCGGGACTCTCCGGGGGATGGGCGGGGGCCTCGATAGCTGAGCCGGTCGTCATCGCGGACACCAACGCCCTCTACCGGCTTCTGGATCCGAAGGACCCGCGCCACGACGCGCACCGCGAGGCCCTGGAGACCACCGGGCACCTGGTCGTCTCTCCGATGGTCCTCGCCGAGCTGGACTATCTGATCACCGAGCGCCGAGGGGCACGGGCAGCGGCCACCGCCCTGGAGTTCATCGCCGAACAGGCCGACGCCCAGCAGTTCGAGATCGGACAGCGCCGCCCACTTCCGCACCGCCATCGCGATCATGAACGGCTAGGGGGCGCCGACGGCGGTAAAGGCGTCGGCCTGACCGTCGCCATGACCGTCGCCCTGGCGGCGGCCTACCGGACCGACGCCGTGTTCACCTCCGACCGGCACTTCCGCATGATGCGCCCCCTCACCCAACACGACGCCTTCCGCCTCCTGCCCGACGACCTCTAGCCGCACGGCCACGGCCACGGCCGCGCACGGCTCGAAGCCCGGGGGGAACCAGAGCCCGCGTACCCATTCTCAGCCGTACTCGGGAAGCTCGCACCAGACGGTCTTGCCGTCAGCCCGCTGCTCGACGCCCCAGCGCAGGGCGAGGGCGTCGAGCAGCAGCAGCCCCCGCCCGGCCTCGTCATCGGCGGCGGGGTGCCGCAGCACCAGCCAGGCGTGCGGCTCGGGGTCGGACACCTCGACCCTCGTACGCCCGCTCTGAGCGCTGGTGACGCGCACGGAAACCGGAGTCCCCTCACCGACGTGAGCGATCACGTTGGCGAGCAATTCGCTGAGGCAGAGCTGAACTTCCGGGCAAGGCCCACCCAGATGCTCCCGCAAGGCGCGGCGTGCCTCCGGGACGGCCTTCGCCAACGCGAGCATCTCCAGCACGAACGGCGTCACGCCGAGGCGTCCTTGGTCTTGCTCAGCGCCTCGGCGAGGGCTCGGGCCGTGGCGAGGTTGCAGTTGCCGAGGGCGACGAGGTGGTCGGGCGTGAGCCAGTCGGGCCCGAGGGATGGCAACTTGATCCCGTGCGCCGCGAGGGCAGCGCGGAGCTGCTCCACGCAGGTGGCGGTGTCGGTGGGGGTACGGGTGTCCATGCGGGACGCCTTCCTGTGCGCTGTGTGACGAACCCCTCACACCTTGACGTCGTGCGGCGTACCGTAAAAGGGGTTCGGGCTCCACGAAGCGCATGGTGGAAGGCGGTCAACTGTGGCTGCGCGTAAGGACATCGACGGCTCGGCGAGCGTCCCCGAGTTTTACGGCAAGGAACTCCGCTGGAAGCGGGAGGAGTTAGGTCTCACCCTCCGCGAGACGGTCGAGGGCAGCTTCTACGCGCCGACGTACCTGAGTGAGATCGAGCGCGGACAGCGGCGCATGCCGGAGGATCTGGCGCACCACGTGGACCGGGTGCTGCGCACGGATGGGTTTTTCGGGCGGTGCTGCGAGGACGTACGGAGGGCGAGGCGGAAGGGGCACGCCGAGTACTTCGAGCGGGTCCTGGAGGCGGAGAAACACGCCGAGGCCATTGAGGAGTGGTGCCCCGCCGTCATCCCCGGGCTGCTCCAGACCGGGGCGTACGCGCGGACGATGGTGCGGGCTGCGCATCCGGCGGCGTCCGACGAGAACGTGGAGGAGAAGGTCACCGCCCGGCTGGCGCGGGCCCGGCTCTTCGAGAACGACCACAACGTCCCCGAGTACTGGGTGATCCTGCACGAGTCGATCCTGCGCCACCCCGTACTCGCACCAGAGGAGATGGCCGAGCAACTGGACCGCATCGCGGCCCTGGCCCGGCGCCACCGCATCCTTCCACAGGCCGTCCCGTGGAACGGCGGCGCGTATCCGCTGATGCAGGGCGGCGCCATGATCATGACCTTCCCGGATGCCCCGCCCCTTGTTTACACCGAGTCCGCTTACAGCGGAGACACCATCGACGATCCGGCCCTCGTGAAGAGGTACCGCAGGTCGTACGATCTGCTCAGGGCCGCCGCACTGCCGCCTGAGGCGACCCTCGCCATGATCGAGGAAGCGGCAGAGGACTACCGAAATGGCAAGCAACCGGATTGACTTGAGTGCCGCCGTCTGGCGCAAGTCCAGCCACAGCAACGGCGACGGCGGAAACTGCGTCGAGGTCCGCGACGACCTCCCCGGCCTCGTCCCTGTCCGGGACTCCAAGAACCCCCACGGCCCCGCCCTCGTGTTCCCCGCGAGCGCCTGGGCCCCTTTCGTCAGCCACCTCAAGCGGTAGCCAAAGGGAACCGTCCTACGTTCAGCTGGCGTTGACCGGCGGTCCCGGTCAACGCCACTCGCTAGAGGTGGCCCCTCCTCGGCCACACCCCGCCNCGGCGGCGACACTGCCGCGCGTCGCGGTGATGGCCTTGCCGCTCGTGGCGGGGGACGGGCCGATGGGCGGGCTTGCGGTGGCGCCGGGCGCGGTCAGCCCTTGTACGGGCCCGGCTTCGGGGGGTTTGTGATGGACACATCGCCGGTCCGCAGAGCGGCCACCGAGCCGCCCTCGGCCTGGATCTCCACGTTCCCGCCGACGGCCTGCCCGTCGCTCGTCGCGGACACACCACCGCCTGTCTGCGCGGAGGCGGCCTGAAGCTTCTTGACCGCCTCGTCCAGGGCCTCGGCGAAGCCAGTGTCATGCTCGGCTGCGTCCTCGAGGGCCAGCTCCAGACGCTGGTGTGTCCGCGCGGACAGCTCCTCCTGCCCGGACTGCGCCTCCTCAGCGGCCCGCTGCAGTGCCGGATCGTCCCCCAGTTTGCGGCTGACCAGGTCGTGCAGCCGGTCCATCCCGGCATCCAACCCCCGGTCGACCTCCGCATCTGCCCGCCCCGACACCCGGCGGGCTTTGCCCACCAGCCACGCGAACACGTACCCGACCGCGATCTCTACGCCCGTCATTCATCCCCCTCAGCCCGTGGTGAGGACAGCACGAAGACCATACCCGCGCCCCGCTCTGTCGGGTCTCTCGCGCGATCGAACGGTCAAACCCGAAAGCACAACGATCAAAACCCGCCCTCGATCCCGGGTGGCGGGCAGCGCGCGGAACCAGCCCCTCCTCCGAGCACCGGAAGTGGCCTGCTACGCCTACTGCTTGCGTGACCGCAGTGCGGAAGCAGCCGACAACTCGCGGGAGTTGGTGCCCCACCGGCAGCGTCCGTTTCGCTCTGCGATTCAAGCCACCCTGACCGGAAGTGCCGCCGCGTCTCCGGCTGTGCGTGTGAGAGTGGCGGCCGTGCCAGGTCCGATTGGAGGGGGACTCCCGGACCGGCTTCCGCGCAGAGAGGAAGAGGGGGAGTGGCCGCAGGGCCAAGGGCCACCGCATGACTCAGTCGTGGCAGCGCGCCCCCGATCGTGAGGCGCCGGAACCCATCCCCCGTCCGGCCCTGGTCCTTGGCCTCCCCCTTCTGCTCTGCGCGTCCTGTAACTGCTGTGTGGGAGGGGAACTGCTCGTGCCTGCTATATCCAGAGCCGCCAGACGTATCGCTGCCGCCTCGTCCGCTGCCGTCGCCGTCATGATCCCGGCCGCGCCTGCGACCGCCGCCGACGATCCGGTCAAGCCGTTGACCGAACCCGCTCGGGCGGCCGCTCTGGCTGATGACCTGGGGGACACCCGAAGCGGCGGCGTGTACCACGAAGACGGAAAGCTTGTGGTCACTGTGACCGACCAGGCCGCAGCGCGAACCGTGAGAGCCACGGGCGGCACCCCGAAGCTGGTGGTTCGCAGCACCGCCCAGCTCAAGGGCGTACTCCACGATCTTGACGAGCTGGAGAACCTGCCCAACACCGCGTGGGGGATCGATCCCCGCACCAACCAGGTCTCCGTGGACATCTTCGACGGAGCGCCCGCCGACAGCCAGGAACGGATCGAGAAGTCCACAGCGGGCGATCCTGGCGCGGTGCGCATCGACCGGTTCAAGGGTGAGATAGCCCCTAAAGCCACGGACCTTCGGGGCGGAAACCGTATCCGGTGGCGCTCAGCGGGAGGGGGCTGCACCGCGGGGTTCAACACCAAGGACTCCAAGGGCAGGATCTATACCCTCACGGCTGGCCACTGTGCAGTGGGCACCGGTTACGGCTGGTACATGGACTGGAACTACGCCGATATCGGAACCCAGACCGCGTACGGATACGGCGGCACCAAGGGCGACTGGGCCATGATCAGGGCGAACTCTCCGGATATCAGGCCGCTGGGGACGGTCAGGTACCACGGCGGGATCTACAAGCAGATCGACCGCTCCCGCTACCCGGTGATAGGCGACCCCATCCACCGGATCGGGGCCGCCAGCCAGGACAAGACAGGCCACGTAACCAAGGAGAACGTGACCGTCACCGACAGGGACGGAGTCCAGATGAGAGGCATGTTCGCGTCGAACGTGTGCGCTCTTCCGGGCGACAGTGGGGGGCCAGCGCTCTGGGGGACAACGGCCCTGGGTCTCCTGTCCGGGGGCAGCGGTGAGGAGAGGTGCAACTCCTCTAGTTCTGGTAGCTACCAGAACTATTTCATGCCGGTTCAGAGGGTGTTGGACCTGCGTGGCCTCCGGGTCTACTGAACAGCGAAATCCGTACAGGGCAGGGTCACGTCGAAACGTCGAAGTCTTCCGGGAAGGGGCCACGCATGTGGTCGTCACGTCGCGTCAGTCTGCTTGTCGCTGCTGCTTTGGTCGGTGTCGTGGTCTCGGGGTGTACCGGCTCCCAGGAGAACGTGACCGACGACAGCAACAGCAGCAGTGACAGCGAAAGCGCAAGCGACAGGGCGGAGCGGGCTGAGCGCGCTCGGAAGGTCGCCAAGGCCTGGGATGATTCTGCCGCCGCTGATGCGTGGCGGGGTGGCTATCACCCTATGGGCGAGATCACCCGGATACCCGATGGCGGCTGGCGCGATGAGGCCGACAAGAAGGCCATCTTGTTCCGGAGCATCGTCCTGCGGGGCACGTTGCCCACCACTGTCCCAAAGAGAGCCAAGGTCAGGTGGGAGAGCGGGGATTCGCTCTCCCGTCCAATGGAGAGCGCCAAGCGGGCTTTTGGGGACTTGGCGGGTGGGAATCCCACTGAGGGCCCGTATCTAACGGTGACCCGAGTGGAGTTGGGGGAGATGACAGTGGCCACCACTCGGGGGCCAGCGACGGTCCCGGCCTGGATGTTCACCATCGACGGATACGACACCCCGCTCAAGCGGGCCGCCGCGATCGCGTCGGAGCTCCCCGCCCCGCCGGTCAAGCGGGACGGGAACGTTTCTGGCGACCCTGGTGACGTGGTGGACCGGCTGGTCCAGGTTTCACCAGGCGGACGAGCCCTGACCGTAGTGGTTTCTCCTGCTGGAGCCTGTGCCGACTGGGCTGGAGCTGACGTTCTGGAAACGTCCGGAAGTGTGGTCCTGTCAGGATTCACGGAGGAACGTAAGAAGCGCAAAGAGAACGACGTCTGTGCCAAGCGAGACGACGGTCATCAGGTCACTGTGAAGCTGGACAAGCCATTGGGTGATCGTGTCCTTCTGGATGCGGTCACTGGCAGGCCAGTTCCGTTCAAGCCACAGCTTGGGCGGCGTCCCATCAGTTGGAGCTGACCCGGCGGGCGCCGATGCGGTCGGCTTCGGCGTCGACTGGCGACTGTGGCGCAGGGGCGCAGGGGCGCGTCCAGGTATGTGCTCGCGTCGGCGAGGCGCTCAATCTCCGGCCGTCGCCTCGCACCGGTCCGCCGGATGCAGCGTCGCCTCGCCGGTGACCGCGATGCCCGTCTCGTCGCCGGGGCGTACGCCCACCGGGCCCGCGACCCGTACCGACACCGGGTCGTCCAAGCCCGGTACCGAGACCGTGACCATCGCGTCGTGGCCGTAGAAGCGCACGTCCACGACCGTGCCGTGCGCGCCCTTCGTGTCCGGGGTCAGGGTGAGTTGTTCGGGGCGTAGGACGACGGTGCCGGTGGTGCCGCCGTTGGTGGCGACGGTGAGGGGGACGCGGCCCAGGGGCGTACCGGCTGTGGTGCCGTGGCCGGTGCCCGGCAGAAGTACCGCGTCGCCGACGAAGTCGGCTACCCAGGGGTCGGCGGGGTGTTGGTAGACCTCCTCGGGAGTGCCGCACTGGGCGACCCGTCCGCCCCGTACGACCGCCACCAGGTCCGCGCAGGACAGGGCCTCCTGTTGGTCGTGTGTGACCAGCACGCCCGTCGCGCCGGTGGCGCGGAGCGCGGCCCGTACATCGGCCCGTACGCCCGCCCGCAGCGCGCTGTCCAGTGCGTTGAAGGGCTCGTCGAGCAGGACCAGGGCCGGGGCGGGGGCCAGGGCGCGGGCGAGGGCGATGCGTTGTTGCTGGCCGCCGGAGAGTTCGTGTGGCATGCGGTCGCCGTAGCCGCCCAGGCCGACGAGTTCGAGCATCTCGGCGGTGCGCGCGCGGCGTTCGGAGCGTGGTGTGCCGGTCAGGCCGAAGGCCACGTTGCGGGCCACGCTCAAGTGCGGGAAGAGCGCGCCCTCCTGGGGCACGATGCCGACCCGGCGCCGCTCGGGTGCCAGGTGTGTGCCGGGTCCGGCGACGAGCCGGCCGCCTACCTCGACGGTGCCCGCGTCGGCGCGCAGGAAGCCCGCGACGATGCGCAGCATGGTGGTCTTGCCGCAGCCGGACGGGCCGAGTACGGCGGCCAGTTGGCCGTGGGGCACGGTGAGGTCGAGGCCGTCCAGGACCCGCCCGGTCGTGTCGTCGTAGGACTTGGTGAGGCCGGTGATCCGCAGGTCGGTCTGGGGCGGTGCCGGGTCCGGCTTCGTGTCCGGTGCCTGGTGCGGCGATTGGCGCGGCGTCTGGTGCGGAGTCATGTGCGGGGTCATGCGCGGTGCCTTCCGAGGAGGTACGACGGGACGGCAGCGATCAGGATGAGTACGGCGGCGTACGGCGCGGCGGCCGCGTACGAGGCCGTCCCGGTCTCGGTCCACAGTCGGGTGGCGAGGGTGTCCATGCCGGTGGGGCGCAGGAGAAGGGTCGCCGGGAGTTCTTTCATGCAGACGACGAAGGCCAGTGCCGCGCCTGCGGCGATGCCGGGCGCGGCGAGGGGCACGGTGACCTCGCGCAGGACGCGCAGTGGGCCACGGCCCAGTGACCGGGCGACGTCTTCCAGCACCGGGGGCGACTGGAGTACGGCCGCGCGCGTCGCGCCGACCGCGAGCGGCAGGAACAGCACCGCGTACGCGGCGATGAGGAGCGGGAGTTCCTGGTAGAGGGGGAAGGCGTAGCGGACGGCGAGGAAGACCAGGGCGAGGGCGACGGTGATGCCGGGGATGGCGTGCCCGGCGTAGGCGGCCTGTTCCAGGAGGTGTACGGCGCGGCCGCGGTAACGGGCGGCGAGTACCCCGACGGGCAGTGCGAGTACGGCGGTCAGCGCGGCGCCCAGCGCGGCCACGTACAGCGTCGTCCAGCCGGTCTCCAGGAGCCGTCCGGGGTCCCAGGTGCGGGAGTTGCCGACGGACAGCCAGTACGTGAGGGTGCCGATCGGGAACAGCACCCCGGCCGCGGCGACCAGCGAGCACCAGGCGAGCGCGGGCCACTTGAAGGCGCCCAGGCGCGCCGGGGCGGCGGGGCGCGCGGCGCCGCCGCCGGTGCGGGCGTGACCCGCGCGGCCCCGGGTGCGGGACTCGGCGGCGACCAGGAGCACGGTCATCAGGACCAGGACCACGCCCAGCGCCGCGGCGGGCGTCCGGTCGAAGCTCGCCTTGTACGAGGTGTGGATGGCCTGCGTGAACGTCACGTACCGCATGATCGAGACCGCGCCGAAGTCGGACAGGACGTACAGCGCGACCAGCAGCCCGCCCCCGGCCGCCGCGGGCCGCAGCTGCGGCAGCGTGACGCGGAGGAACGTGCGCAGCGGCCCGTGCCCGAGGGAGCGCGCGGCCTCCTCCTGCGCGGGGTCGATTCCGCGCAGCGCGGCCGCCACCGGCAGATAGACGTACGGGTAGCTGACCAGGGTGAGCGCGAGGGCCGCGCCGGTGAAACCGGTGGCGTGGTCGGGCAGCGCCGAGGTCCAGGCGAAGGCCGCGACATAGCTGGGCACGGCGAGCGGCAGGGTGGCCAGCACCGACCAGGCGCGGGCGCCGGGCAACTGGGTGCGGACGGTCAGCCAGGCGAGTGAGATGCCCAGGGCCAGACAGCCGATCACGACCACCGACGCCAGGCCGAGGCTACGGCCGAGCAGCTCGCCGGTGCGCTCGTTGGCGACGACCTCCCAGGCGAAGCCGGGGCCGCGCTCCAGGGCCCGTACACCCAGGTAGATCAGCGGGAGCAGGGCGAGGGCGGCGGCCGCGGTGGCCGCCGCGAGGAGGAGCAGGGGTGGCCTGCGCTGGGCGGGCTGCTTGGGCCCGGACAGCTTGCGCCAGGCGCGCCCGCGCCCGGACGGCGTGGGAGTGCCGTCCGGGCGGGAGGTGGTGGTGACCACTCCGAATCAGACCGTTCCGTATCAGATGGTTTCGTACCGGAGGTTCTAGCTGACGATTCCGGTTTCGCGGAGCATCGCCAGGGTCTCCTCCAGCGACTCGAGCTTGCTCAGGTCGATGTCGGGCGCGTCGATGGAGTCCAGCGGCGGCAGGTCCTTGACGTTGCTGGTGACCCCGGCGGCCAGCGGGTACTCCTTGGTCTCGTCGCTGAAGTACGTCTGCGCTTCCTTGGACAGCAGGAAGTCGACGGCCTTCTCGGCGGCGGCGCTCTCGTCGCTGTCCTTGATGACGCCGACGCCCGCGACGTTCACCAGCGCGCCCGGGTCGCCCTTGGTCGGGTAGTGCAGCTTGGCGTTGACCTTGTCCGCGCCCTCTTCGGCGACCTTCTCGTACCAGTAGTAGTGGTTGATCAGGGCGAGCTCGGCCTTGCCGTCGTTGACGGCGGCGAGCGCCGGGGTGTTCTTCTCGTAGACCTGCGGGTCGTTGGCCTTGAAGTCCTTGAGCCACTTGCGCGTGGCGTCGTCGCCCTCAAGGACCCGCATGCCGGTGACGAAGGCCTGGAAGGAGGCGTTGGTCGGCGCGTAGGCGACCTTGCCCTTCCACTCGGGCTTGGTCAGGTCGTGCACGCTGTCGGGTGCCTTGTCGACCTTGCGCGGGTCGTACGCGATGACCCGGGCGCGCCCGGAGACGCCGACCCAGCTGCCGTCGTCGGCGCGGAACGCCTTGTCGACCTTGTCCAGTGAGGCCTGCGGCAGGTCCGCGAGGCGGCCCTCCTTGGACAGCGCGCCGAGCGCACCGGCGTCCTGGGACAGGAACAGGTCGGCCTTGGTCTTGCCGCCCTCCTCCAGGAGCTGGGCGGCGAGCTCGGCGCTGTCGCCGTAGCGGACCTCGACCTTGTTGCCGGTGGCCTTCTCCAGCTTCTCCAGGAGCGGGGCGATCAGTTCCTCGTTGCGGCCGGAGTAGACCAGCAGGGTCTGGCCTTCGCTCTTGTCCTTGGACTTGGTGCCGGAGCCGCTGTCGGAGTCCTTGTCGTCGCTTCCGCAGGCGGCCATGAGCGGGGCGAGGAGCGCCACCGCGGCGATGGCGGTGATACGGCGAGCAGTGGGGCGTCTCATGGTGGTGCCTTCCTGGAAAGTCTGTGAGCCCCCGTGGCTGAAACTCTGTGAGCCCCCTATGAATAAGGTGTGCCTAACCTAAGGGTCAAGCCTTATGTCCCGCCGTGTCCAATCCGAGATGTAGCGGAACCTCACCGGTCGTGACACAAACCTGCACTCCCCGGCCCTGGTGGCGCGCGCCCGACGTACGCTCCGACGAGAAGTACGACGAGGAGCACGACGTGCGTGCCGTGGACTCCCCCCACCCGCACCTGACCAAGCAGTGAGGCTGAGGCTGAGATGGACAGCGCAGAGTACGAGCGCAGGATCGCCGCTCGTTTCGCGACCTTCGACCAGGACCGCAACGGCTACATCGCCCGTGACGACTTCGGGACCGCGACCAAGGCTCTGCTCGCCGAGTTCGGTACGACGCCCCGCAGCGACAAGGGGCAGGCGCTCTACATCGGCGCTGAGGCGCTCTGGCAGGGCATGGCGGGCATCGCCGACGTGGACGGCGACCAGCGTGTCAGCCGCGACGAGTTCATCACCGGGGCCGTGAAGCGTCTGCGCGACAACCCCGAGCGCTTCGCGGAGATCGCCCGGCCCTTCCTGCGCGCGGCGATCGCCGTGGCGGACGAGGATGGGCAGGGGCCGACCGCCGAGGCCGCGGAGCGCGCCCTGCGGGCCCTCGGGGTCGCGCCCGAGGCGGCGGCCATGGGGGCTGCGGCCCTGCTGGACGGCAACGGTCGTGTCGCGCGGGAGGACCGGGTGCTGGAGGTCTTCGCGGAGTACTTCACCACTCCTGCGCCGGACGCGTGACGCGCTGTTTCAGCGCAGGTGGCGGACGCGTGACGCGCTGTTTCACCGCAGGTGGCGGACGCGTGACGCGCTGTTTCACCGCAGGTGGCGGACGCGTGACGCGCTGTTTCACCGCAGGTGGCGGACGCGTGACGCGCTGTTTCACCGCAGGTACCGGACGAGCGGCGCGCCGATGCACCGCAGGTACCGGACGGGCGACGCGCCGTCTCGCCGCAGGCGCTGAGCGCGTGACGCGTCGTTTCACCGCAGGTACCGGACGGGCGACGCGCCGCTTCACCGCGGGCGCTGAGCGCGTGACGCGCCGTTTCACCGCTGGCACCGGAGGGGCGACGCGCCGTTTCGCCGCAGGCGCGTGACCGTGACGCTGCGTTTCACCGCAGGTGCATGACCAGGGTGACGACGGCGCCGACGACGGGACCGGGGCGCACCGAGAGGTGATCGGTGACGAGGCGGGCCAGCCACAGGCCGCGGCCGGCGCCGGGTGCCCCGTCGATCCCGGGCGCCAGCTGCGGGATGGCGGCCTCGGTGAAGCCGGGGCCGCAGTCGCTGATACGGCACTCCAGTCCCTGGTCGTTCCGGTACAGCAGCAGGGTGCCGCCGCCCGCGTGTTCCACGGCGTTGGCGGCCACCTCGCTGACGGCGAAGACGAAGTCGCCGAGCCGGGGTTCGACCAGCCCGGCCCGGTTGGCGTGTTCCTCGGTGGCGACTCGCAGCCGGGGCAGATCCCGGGCGGTGAACGGGCGGGCCAGCAGGCGCTCTTGAGGGGGCTCGTCGGCCACGTTGGCTACCACGCGCGGTTCACCTCGCTCACCGTGAGGCGTGGAGTATCGGCGCCCAGGGCGCGCAGGACGCGGGCCTGCGCGGGTGCGCAGCGGACCTCGATCCGGGCCTGGCCGGGGGCGTCGGCGGCGAGTTGGAGCAGGTCGGCGGCGCACCGCGCGCTGAGGAAGGCCAGCGGTGAAAGGTCCACGAGCAGGGGGCGGTCGGCGACGCGGGCGAGTGCGGTGCGCAG
Organism: Streptomyces sp. E11-3; assembly: GCF_046540415.1. Lineage (NCBI taxonomy): Bacteria > Bacillati > Actinomycetota > Actinomycetes > Kitasatosporales > Streptomycetaceae > Streptomyces > Streptomyces sp. E11-3. The sequence continues at coordinate 237,902 of NZ_JAZGRL010000003.1, forward strand.
CGCGGCGCGGAAGGGCTCGCGGGTGGCCGCGTCGGCCTCGCCGATCAGGTGCACCGAGTCGGCGCTCTGCAGCACCCGCAGTTCACCGAGGCGGGGCAGCAGGTCGCGGGGGTGCGCCTGGTGCATGGCGGCCAGTACGTCAGGGGCGAACCAGCGCCGGTCGTAGGTGCAGACCTCGGTGTACGGGCGGTCGCTGAACAGGTGCTCGGCGTGCGACTCGCGGTACATCATCACTTCGACATCTGCCGCCAGGTCGGGCACCCAGTGCATGTCGATGAACGCGCGCAGGCCGCGGTAGCCCTCCGCGACCGCCCGCTCGGTCTCCTCGCCGATCCGTTCCCACTGCCGTTCGGGAGTGAAGCGGGGCTGCGGGTGGATCAGCGCGCGCATGCTGGTGAGCACAACCTGCCCGCGCTCGCTCGCGGCGGTCAGCGAGGCCCCCTGGCCCTGGCCCTCCTGGCCCTCCAGCCGGTCCCGCACCTCCGCCTCGGGCAGCTGCGGGGCGGGGAAGATCAGCACCTTCTCGCCGCGGATGACGCCCTGCGCGGTGAAGGTCGCCAGCACGTCCCAGCCGCTCGCGTCGTCGCCGTAACTGGCGAAGGCATGATCCCCCGGCCCCAGCCGCTGCACCGGAACCGTCCCGATATCGGCTTCCTCCCAGGCCCCCCAGGCCCCCCAG
>NZ_JAZGRL010000003.1:238651-257943 GCF_046540415.1 Streptomyces sp. E11-3
CCCAGGCCCCCCAGGACTCCCCGGCCTCCCAGGCGGACATGCCCCTCGCCTCCTGCCGCCCTGCACGCCTTTGGACAGGGTTGAGACAACACCTACTTCGACGTCGGCGGGAAGCCTGGCCGCAGAAATGACCGATAGTGCGCGGAACTAGCTGCTCGGGTATCGCTTGTGAGCGGTCTATTTCGAATCGCTCAGGGGGCGGTCGCGGCGGGCGTCGTGCAGGACCGCGCCCCACCAGAGGAGCTGGTCGAGAAGAGCCGTCGCCGCGGTGTTGGGGGCGTCGGGCGCGTGCAGGGTGCCGTCGGCGGCGAAGAGTTCGTAGTAGCGGGGGAAGGAGACGTAGTCGCGGACCGTGTGGGAGTGGAGCTCGTTGAAGACCTGACGCAGCTGCTCGATGGCCAGCAGGCCGCCGCTGCCGCCGCTGTAGCCGACGAAGCCGATCGGCTTGGCCTGCCACTCGGTGAAGTGCCAGTCGATGGCGGCCTTGAGGGAGGCCGGGAAGCTGCGGTTGTACTCGGGGGTTACGACGACGACGGCGTCGGCGGCCGCGATCCGACGGGTGAGGTCGGCCATCTCAGCGGGGCGGGCCATGTCGGGCTCGAGTGCCGGAGGCACGGGCGGCAGTTCGAGCGGCAGGGGTGTGTCCGCGAGGTCGATCAGATCCACCGTGAACTGGCCGTGCTGTTTGGCCTGTTCGACGAACCAGCTCGCGACCACGGGGCCGAACCGGCCCTCCCTGACGCTACCGATGATCACCGCGAGGTTGAGGGTCTCACTGGGCATGCCTGCGCTCCTTCGTTACGACGGGAACCTTGGGCGGTCACGTCGACTCCCAAGCTGCCCGGCTGTCCGGAGGCGAGGAAGGCCGGGCCGATGGTGGTAGTGCCAGGGCCACGATGTCGGGGGCGCGTGGCTGTTACGTTCGGATCGTGAGCGACAACGAGCTGGGGATGTTTCTGCGTATCCGCCGCGAGGCCGTCACACCGGCCGATGTGGGGCTGCCCACCGGGCCCCGCCGTCGTACGCCGGGCCTGCGCCGGGCCGAGCTGGCCACCCTCGCCGGAGTGAGCGTCGAGTACGTGACCCGGCTGGAGCAGGGGCGCGACCGCCACCCGTCCGCGCAGGTACTGTCCGCGCTGGCCGACGCGCTACGGCTGGCCGCGAGCGAACGTATCCACCTGCACCGCCTCAGCAAGTCGGCCGAAGGCGGCTTCACCTGCATGGGCGGGGACGCGGCCCCGGCCCGCACGGTACGCCCCACCGTGCGCGCCCTGCTCGACCGCCTGGAACCCGCCCCCGCCGTCCTGCTCAACCGCCTGAGCGAGCTCCTCGCCTGGACCACCGGCTACGAACAACTGGCGGCCCCCACCGGCCTGCTGGACACCAACACCAACGCCAACGGCAACGGCAACGGTGACGCCAACGGCACCCCACCGAACCTCACCCGTTTCGTTTTCACCGACGCCCGGGCCCGTGCCGCATTCCCCGACTGGGACCGCGTGGCCGACAACCAGGTGGCCGCCCTCAAACAGGGCCCGTTCCGCGCGGACCCCGCCGTCGCCGCACTCGCCGACGAGCTGACCGTCACCGCAGGACCCGCATTCACCGACCGCGTCGACACCGTCCCCGGCCTCCCGAGGCCCACCGGCGTCGAGCGATGGCTCCACCCCCAAGCGGGCGAACTGCGCCTCTCCTACGAGACCCTCGAACTCCCCGTAGACGACGACCAGCGCCTCATCGTCCACCTCCCCGCCGACCCCGCCACTTCCCAGGCCCTGGACCACCTCAACGGCCGCCACCCCGGCTCCCTCCGAGCGGTCTCCGCCTGAGCGGCCGACAGCCTTCAGTCGGGGCTCAAGGGGCTGTAGTCCCCCGCGAGGCCAGGGTGTTGCCCGGGTCGGTTCCCCGGCCGAGGAGTTCGGCCAGGCCGCGGCGGGTGGCTGCGATGACCACGCGGTCGCGCGCGGTCAGGACGCGGTCGGGGTGGAGGTCCCACAGCAGGCGCGGCTGGTGCGGCTCCTCGGCGTACGGGGACGGAGTTACGGACAGGTCGGGCAGGTCGGGTGCCTGGGGTTTGGAGTCCAGGGCGATCACCCGCCAGGAACCGGGGCGGAACGTCTCCGCGACCGTGCGCCCCTCCAACCGCGCATGCCCCGCCACCTCGACGGCGGCGAACAGCAGCACCCGCCGTTCGACCGGGATGGCCCCGAGGATCTGTCGGCCCATCATGGCGCCCGCGAACGAGGGCGCGGCGAGCGTGGTGACACTGCGGCTGCGAGTGAGGGCGTCCGGGTGCGCGGCGCGCAGGGTGCGGTAGACGGCGGTGGCGAACGCGTCGTCGTACAGGCGCAGGACGACCCGCAGATCCGGCTTCGCGGTGCGGGCGTACAGCGCGGACTCGAGGTTGGTGGTGTCGACGCTCGTCAGGGCGAGGAGCGCATGGGCGCGGTGGATCTTGGCGGCCTCCAGGACGTCGTCCTGCGTGACGTCCCCGAGTACCACCGGAACGCGCAGCCGCCGGGCCAGCGGGATGCCGCGCGCCTCGGGGTCCTCCTCGACGCAGACCACGGGAATGTCCAGCTCTCTGAGGCGCGCGAGCACCCGGGTGCCGATCTTGCCCAGACCGAGCAGCACCACATGGCCCGAAAGGCCGCGCGGCGGCCGGTGCAGCGCCGACGCCGTACGGAACGCGCCGAGCCCTTCGAGGACGGCGGCCAGCAGGACGGGCAGCAGCAGGAGCCCCACGAATCCGGACAGGAGCTGCAGGATCTGCCGACTGAGCGGGCCGTCCGTGGCCGGGTCGTTGATGGAGAACAGGTCGAGGAAGGTGATGTAGCTCGCGTGCAGCGGATGGTCGTCGGTGAGCAGCAAGGACGTCATGGCGAGCGCGAGTACGGAGGCGACCAGACCGAGGAGCGAATAGCGCAGGCGCCGCGAGAAGAGCTGCGAGAGCGGCGCCCCGCGCCGGGCGAGTCGGCCGGGCGGCAGCGCGGGACCCGCGTGCGAGACCGCTTCGAGTGCGACGGTGCCACGGCCGGTCGCCGCCGCCACCGTGGCGTCGTCCGGGAGCAGTTGGGGCCCGTCGCGGCTGTCGTCCGATCCGTCCGTACCCTGCGGATCGCTGCTCGTCGCCGACAGCAGCGCGAGCGTGCACAGGCCGGGGTCGGCGACTGCGCCGGGCCGTGGCGGCGGGCGCTCCGCGGCGCGCAGGAGCAGCCCGTCGGCCTGGACGATCTTGCTGGTTCCCGCCACGGCGGTCGCGGCGAGTGCCGGTGCCGCGGTGTCCGCGTCCGACAGGACGGTGGTGGCGGATGCGGCGAACCCGGTGGGCCCGGTGGGCCGCAGGCTGGCGTCGGGTCCGCCGTCCGGGCCGGAGTCCGGGGCGGATTCCGGGTCGGAGAGTGCCGACGCCTGGTCGAGCAGGTCCTTCAGGTACTGGCCGAGCTTGCGGTTGTAGAGCCGGATCACCAGCGGCAGGCGCGGATTGAGGCGACGGACGGAGAGCGCCGCCCTGATGTTCGCCTCGTCGTCGTCATAGACGAGGGCGAGCGACGCGGCCTGCTCGACGCCCGCTTCGAGCAGCACCTCGTCGGTGAGTTCGGGCGCCTCGATGAGCCGCTCGGCCGTCTCGCCCTCGGCGCCCGCGCCATTGCCCGCCCCGCCGCGCCCCATCGCGGCCGACATCCTGCCGAGCAGCGCGGTCGCCCTGGCCCGCCCGGTGAGCGGCATCGGCGGCCGCCGCTCGGCGGTCGGCACGATGAGCGTCACGCGCTCCCGGTAGACGTCCCGCAACTCGGCGGCGAGCCGCTGGGCCAACGCGTCGTCACCACACACGATCATCTGCCCACTGGGCGTCTGGTGCGGCTGGGGCTGCAGTGGCACTTGAGTCACAGCAACGAGGGTGCCGTATCGAACGACCAGCACAAAGCAGGTTCGATCTACGGGCGCAAGGCAGGTTCGATCTACGGGGCTATGTACGGGCTGTGCGGGGCAACCTGCGGGGCGGCTACGGCGCTGCGAACCGCTCCCTCAGCTTGTACTTGAGCACCTTCCGTAGCGTCTCGTTGCGCGGCAGCGCGTCCACCAACTCCAGCTGCTCAGGGAGCTTGTGGACGGACAGGCCCGCGTCGCGCAGATAGGCCGTCACGGCCGGAAGCGTCAACTCCTCCGCGCCCTCCGGCTGTTCGACCACCGCGCACACCCGCTCGCCCCGTTCCGCGTCCGGCAGCCCGATGACCGCCGCGTCCCCCACCCCCGGGTGCTGGTGCAGCAGGTCCTCGATCTCCTTGGCGGAGATGTTCTCGCCCTTGCGGATGATGACGTCCTTGAGGCGGCCGGTGAGTACCAGGTGGCCGCTCTCCGTCAGATGGCCCAGGTCACCGGTGATCAGGAAGCCGTCCGGGTCGAAGGCGGCGGCGGTCTGGGCGGGGTCCAGGTAGCCGCGGCAGACGGCCTCGCCGCGTAGGCGTACCTCGCCGTCGGCTCCAGCGGTCAGTGGCTTGCCCTCCGGGTCCGTGATGCGGATCTCCATGGTGGACGGGGGGCGGCCCTCGGTGGTGGCCAGGTCCTGTGGCGTGTCGTCCGGGGAGCCCATGGTGATCATCGGGACCTCGGTCATGCCGTAGCCGTGGGTGAGTTGGCAGCCCAGCTCGTCGCGTACCGCGTGGTAGATCTCCGGTGGTTTGGGGGCGCCGCCGCCCGCCAGCAGGCGGAGCGTGGGGATCAGCCGGTTGCCCGGCCGCTTGCGCTGCTCGGTCAGGAACATGGAGTAGAAGGCCGTGGAGCCGCCCGCCGTCGTCACACCGTGCCTGCGGTAGCCGTCCAGTGCGTCCGGCAGGGCGAACTTCTCGAAGAGGACGGCGGGGAATCCGTAGAGCAGAAGCATCACCAGGTAGTCGGGGCCGCCTATGTGCGCGAAGGGGAAAGCGATCGATCCGACGTCGTCGGCCGACAGGTGCAGCGCGTGGGCCAGGCACGAGCCGCCCGCGATGAGCGAACGGTCGGTGTGCAGGACGCCCTTGGGGTCGGAGGTCGTTCCCGAGGTCCAGTAGATCCAGCGCACATCGGTTCCATCGGACGGCGGTTCGGGGAGTACGGACGGGTCGCCGTCCGGGAGTGTGCCGTACGCCGCGAAGACACCTCGCGCGCCGAGCCCCCGCGCCATCGCCGTGTGGTCGAAGCCCCGCCACACCCCGGGCGAGCCGAAGAAGTCCGCACCGGACTCGCGCAGCGCGAAGCCCACTTCGCGGTCACGGTAGAAGGGGATGACGGGCGTCTGTACCGCGCCGACGCGGGTCAGGGCGGCGGACAGCAGAACTGTCTCGATGCGGGTGGGGAGCTGCCAGGCCACCACCGTTCCGGGACGTACGCCCATGTCGTAGAGCCCGGCCGCGACCCGCTCCGCGCGCGAGCGCAGCTCGCCGAAGGTCAGCGTTCGGTCGGCCGCGGGGTCGGGTTCGGCCTGGATCAGGACGGGGTGGTCCGGGGTGAGTTCGGCGCGGCGTCTGATCAGCCCCCAGAAGGTAGGCGATGCGCCCAGTTCATGTGCGGTGACACTCATCGCGAACCCTCCGTAACGCCGTAGCACCACTAACTGATGGGCTGTCAGATTGTGGCGAGAGCGTAAGGCTCCGCGCCTTGTCGGTCCAGAGGCCCGAGGGCTAGCCTCTTTCTGACGGTCCATCAGAAACAGTCTTCAGAAACAGTCAGATGAGGGGAACCGATGGAACTGCCTCGGATCATCAGCGTCGACGACCACGTGATCGAGCCCGCGCACCTCTTCGAGACCTGGCTGCCGAAGAAGTACCAGGACCGCGGCCCCAAGCCGCTCACCGCCGGTATTGGCGAACTCGAGTACACCGGCGGCAAGTACGTCATCACCATGGACCCGGACGGGCCGCCCACCGACTGGTGGATCTACGAGGACCTCAAGTTCCCGTACAAGCGCAACATCGCCGCCGTCGGCTTCGACCGCGACGACATGACCCTGGAGGGCATCACCAGGGCCGAGATGCGCCGCGGCTGCTGGGACCCGGCGGCCCGCCTCGCGGACATGGACCTCAACCACGTCGAGGCCAGCCTCTGCTTCCCCACCTTCCCGCGCTTCTGCGGGCAGACCTTCGCCGAGGCGCACGACAAGGAGGTCGCGCTCGCCTGCGTACGCGCGTACAACGACTGGATGGTGGAGGAGTGGTGCGGCGACAGCGGCGGCCGGCTGATCCCGCTCTGCATCATCCCGCTCTGGGACATCGACCTGGCCGTCGCCGAGGTCAGGCGGAACGCCGCACGCGGGGTCCGGGCCGTCACCTTCTCGGAGATCCCGACCTACCTCGGGCTCCCCTCCATCCACTCCGCCTACTGGGACCCATTCTTCGCCGTCTGCCAGGAGACCGGCACGGTCGTCAACATGCACATCGGCAGCAGCTCGCAGATGCCCGCCGCATCCCCCGACGCGCCCCCCGCCGTCCAGGCCTCGCTCAGCTTCAACAACGCCATGGCCTCGATGATGGACTTCCTCTTCTCCGGAGTCCTGGTGAAGTTCCCCCAGCTCAAGCTTGCCTACAGCGAGGGCCAGATGGGCTGGATTCCGTACGCCCTGGAGCGCGCCGACGACGTGTGGGAGGAGCACCGGGCCTGGGGCGGGGTCAGGGACCTGATCCCCGAGCCGCCGTCCACGTACTACTACCGGCAGATGTTCTGCTGCTTCTTCCGCGACAAGCACGGGGTGGCGTCCCTGGACGTCGTCGGGCGCGACAACGCCACCTTCGAGACCGACTACCCGCACGTCGACTCGACCTTCCCGCATACGAAAGAGGTCGCGCTCGATCACGTGAAGGGCCTGGACGACGAGACCGTCTACAAGCTGATGCGCGGCAACGCCATCCGCATGCTCAGCCTCGACCTCGACAAGTGACTTCGACAACGACCTCGACGACCGACCTCGACAAGTGAGGCGAGGAGCGGACCTATGGACCTCACCTACACAGAAGAAGAGGAAGAGTTCCGGGCGCGGCTGCGCGAATGGCTCCACCAGGTGCTGCCCGGCCTCCCGCCCCGCCCCGCCCCCGACGACTGGCCAGGACGCAGGGCGTACGACCTCGGCTGGCAGCGGATGCTGTACGACGCCGGATACGCGGGCCTGCACTGGCCCGTGGACGCCGGCGGCCAGGGCGCGACGCCCACCCAGCACCTCATCTACCTGGAGGAGACCGAGCGCGCGGGCGCACCCTACGTAGGCGCCAACTTCGTGGGCCTGCTGCACGCCGGACCCACCATCGCAGCCGTTGGCACCCCGGACCAGCGCGCCCGCTGGCTGCCTCCCGTACTGCGCGGGGACGAGGTGTGGTGCCAGGGGTTCAGCGAGCCGGACGCGGGGTCCGATCTGGCCGCGCTGCGGACGCGTGCCGTACGGGACGGGGACACGTACGTCGTCAGCGGCTCCAAGATCTGGACCTCGCACGCGGAGGTCGCCGACTGGTGTGAACTCCTCGTCCGTACCGACCCGGACGCGCCCAAGCACCGGGGGATCTCCTGGCTGGCGATGCCGATGGACGCGCCGGGCGTCAGCATCCGGCCGCTGCGCACCCTCGCGGGCTCGACCGAGTTCGCCGAGATGTTCCTGGACGAGGTGCGGGTCCCGGTGGCGAACCGGGTCGGCGCGGAGCACGACGGCTGGCGGGTCACCATGGTCACCCTGTCGTTCGAGCGCGGCACGGCCTTCGTCGGGGAGGTCGTGGCCTGCCGCCGTACGCTCGGCCAACTGGCCGCCGAGGCCCGCAAGAACGGCCGCTGGGACGACCCCGTACTGCGCCGCAGACTGGGACGGCTGAGCGCCGAGTTCGGTGCGCTGTGGCGGCTCACCCAGGGGAACGTCAGCGAGGCCCAGCGCACCGGCGGGGTGCCGGGCATCGGCGGCTCGGTCTTCAAGCTCCGCTACTCGCACGCCCGCCAGGAGCTGTACGACACGGCGGCGGCCGTCCTCGGGCCCGACAGCCTCGACCTGGCCCGCGAGTGGAACCTGGACCGGCTCTCCTCGCTCTCGTACACGATCGCGGCCGGAACGTCGCAGATCCAGCGGAACATCGTGGCCGAGCGGATTCTCGGCCTGCCGAAGGGGCGGTGAGTCGTCCACCATGGACTTTCAACTCACGGACGACCAGCGGGCGTTGCGGTCGGGCGTACGGGAACTGCTGACCGGCCGCTTCGGGCGCGAGGCGCTCCGGACGGCCGCGGACGCCGCTGAGCCCTCGCTCGACCGCACCCTGTGGCGCGAGCTCGGCGACGCCGGGTTCTTCGCGCTGCGGCTCCCAGAGGGCGAGGGCGGCGTCGGCCTCGGGCTGCCCGAGGCGGTGCTGGCCTTCGAGGAGGCGGGGCGGGTGCTGCTGCCGGGGCCGCTGGTCGCCACGCATCTCGCGGCGGGTGAGGTGGCGGGGGCCGCCACGGGCGAGACGGTGGTCACCGCGGTCGACGGGGTGCTCGTCCCGTGGCTGGTCGCGTCGGACGTCGTACGGGGCGACGCGTCCGGCGCCGTACCGGTGCGGTCGCTGGACCCGATGACCCCGCTGCACCGGGTGCCCGGCGGCACGGCGGGGAGCGGCGCCCACGACCCCGTCGGTACGCTCCTCGCCGCCGCCGAGCAGCTCGGCAGTGCCGCCCGTACCTGCGAGATGGCCGTCCAATACGCCAAGGAAAGGGAGCAGTTCGGCCGGCCCATAGGCGCCTTCCAGGCCGTGCAGCACCTGTGCGCGCAGATGCTGGTACGGGCCGAGGTGGCGCGCAGTGCGGTGTACGCGGCCGCCGTGACCGGTGACGTACGGGAGATCGCGGGGGCCGGGCTGCTCGCCGACGAGGCGGCGGTCGGCAACGCGCGGGACTGCCTCCAGGTGTACGGCGGCATGGGATTCACCTGGGAGGCCGATGTCCATCTGCACCTCAAGCGGGCCTGGCTGCGCGCTGAGCTGGGGCAGTCGGCGGCCGAGGCGGAGGAGCTGCTGGCGACGGCGCTGTAACGCAGAGGTGATGGCGTGACTACACAGCGTCGATATCTACCTGTGTCCCAGGGCGCGCTCGTCACGGCACGGAGACGGGCCCTGGCTCCGGTACTCTCCGTGGGATGCGAGTGGTTCTGATGCTGAGCCATACCGGTGCGGCCACAGTGGCGGCCCCGGGAGCGGCGATGCGTACCTCTCGCAGGGCATGGCGGCGCTCTGCGCCCCATTGTTCGACTCCCCGGCGAGTGCGTCGCACAGTATGCCGCACGCGTACTCCTTCGCGCTGGTATATGCCTGAAGCGCTTGTTGGGGTGACTGTACGTCAACCATGCTGTCTCGTATGGGGATCACGCTCCGTGACCCCAAGGAGACACGAGGCGATGTGTCCGCCGGTTCGGATGGTGTGAGCGGTGCAGGTGCTTCAAGTGCAGACGGAGGTCAGGGCGGACCCCGCCGAGGTGGGGCGCGTCCGCCGGTGGGCCAGGGCTCGGCTGGCCCGCTGTGGAATAGGGCTGGACGAGCCGTTGGCCGAAGCCGTCGTACTGATCATTTCCGAGCTTGTCACCAACGCCGTTGTGCACACCGGTTCGCCCGCCGTGCTGAGCCTGCGGCTCCCCGAAGTCCCTGAGGAGTGCGCGGGGACGGTACGGGTCGAGGTCGCCGACATCAGCTCCCGACCGCCCCGGCCCCGGCACGCCGACAGCGACGCCACCCACGGCCGCGGCCTCGAACTCGTCGACGGGCTCGCCTCCCGGTGGGGGTGGCATCCGGAGGGCGCGGGCAAGCGCATCTGGTGCGAGGTGGATCGCGGCGAGCCGAGCGCCGGTCGGGTGGAACCCGCGTGCGCCGTCGCTTTTCCGGCATAGCTGACAGAACGCCGGGCAGGTATTGACGTGGCGTGACCGCCTGATCACGCTGGAGTTCAGCGATGCGCCGCGAGGGGACGTCGAGGAGGCCTGAGGCGGGGCCAGGCTTGACCTTGGCGAGTGCGGGTCGTGATTCGGCGCCAGCCGGAGTGGATGGCGGCGTGCACTGCCGCGCTCGGGGCGCCAGGAGCGCGCCGCCATCGTTCCGGCCTCTCGGATGTGTCAAACGCCTCCGATGCCTCCGACATCTCCGATGCCTCCGACATCTCCGACGCCTCCGACATCTCCGATGCCTCCGACATCTCCGATGCCTCCGACATCTCCGACGCCTCCGACATCTCCGACGCCTCCGACGTCTCTGATACCTCCGACGCCTCAGACTCCTCAGAGCACCGCCACCGGCGCGACCGGAGTGCCTGTGCCGCCGACGAACGGCTCCGGCATGGCCGACAGCAGGAACGTGTAGCGCGACTCCTGTGCACAGGCTGTGGACAACTCTTCGAGCTGGAAGTTCTGCCCCTGCAGCATGCCCATCTCGACCAGGTCGAGCGCGTGTACGGGCAGCCAGAGGTTCTCGATCTCCGGTGGGAAGATCTCGAAGGTGAGTGTGTCATTGGCGACCGCCGCGACATCCCGCGCGTGGAACCACTCCGGAGTGCGGACCGACAGGCCGGGCGACGGATAGCCGTACGCATGCTTGTCGCCCGCCAGATACACCTGCATCTGCCCGGTGCGTACGAGGACGATGTCACCAGAGCGTACGGCGACCCCCGCGAACTCCTCGGCCTCGGCCAGGTCTTCGGGGGTCACGGCATGGTCGCCCGGCAGCCGGTCCAGGCCCTTGGCGCGGGCGACGTCCAGCAGGACCCCGCGCGAGACGACGGGCCCGGTCTTGTCGATACCGCTGAACTGGGCGCCGGTGTGCGCGGTGATGGTGTCGGCCGGGCGCCCGTTGTAGAGCTTGCCCGAGTGGGAGACGTGGGTGAGCGCGTCCCAGTGCGTGGCCGCCTGGAGCCCCATGGCCACGGCGTCGTCGCTGCAGGCGATCGTGCCGGGACCGAACAGCTCCTGGTTGATCTGCACCATGCTGTGGAGCGGGTTGATCCGCCCCGGAATGATTCCGGTCTGCACCCCGTCCTGCTGGAGCGGCAGCGCGAGCGGGACCCGGCGCCCGGTCCTGACCTCGGCCGCGGCGTGCCGTACGACCTCGTCGGTGATGAGGTTGAGCGTCCCGATCTCGTCGTCCGGACCCCAACGGCCCCAGTTGTTCACGCGCTTGGCGATGTCGTGGAACTCGGGCGGAAGGGTCGGCGGTGCGGCGGACATGGGTCCTCCTCTTGCGCTTTCGCGTCCTCTGACCCATAAAATCTAACGGTCCGTCAGAAACCTCGGGAAGGGGCCGGTCGTGGGGAACTTCTTGGCAGGCAAGGTCGTCGCCGTGACCGGAGCCGGTCGGGGCATCGGGCGGGCGGTCGCGCTGGCCGCCGCGGCCGAGGGCGCGAAGGTCGTCGTCAACGACTACGGCGTCGCCATCGACGGCGGCGAACCCACCAGCGAGATAGCCGGGTCCGTGGTCAAGGAGATCCAGGCCGCGGGCGGTGAGGCGGTCGCGGTCGCCGACGACATCTCCACCATGGCGGGCGGCCAGCGGGTCGTGGACGTGGCGCAGACGGAGTACGGACGCCTGGACGGGGTCGTCTGCGTGGCCGGGATCCTGCGCGAGCGGATGCTGTTCAACATGTCGGAGGAGGAGTGGGACCCGGTCCTCGCCACGCATCTGAAGGGCACGTTCACCGTCTTCCGGGCCGCATCGGCGCTGATGCGCAAGCAGGGCACTGGCACCCTGATCGGCTTCACCAGCGGAAACCACCAGGGCAGCGTCTCGCAGGCCAACTACGCATCGGCCAAGGGCGGCATCATCTCGCTGGTACGGAGTGCGGCGCTCGGGCTGCACAAGTACGGGGTCACCGCGAACGCGGTGGCGCCTGTCGCGCGTACGCGGATGTCGGCCAACGTCCCGATGGAACTCAAGGAGATCGGGGAGCCGGAGGATGTGGCGGCCCTCGTGGTCTACCTGCTGAGCGAGCGGGCCCGAGAGGAGCGCATCACCGGGCAGGTGTACACCATCGCCGGGCCGAAGATCGCGGTGTGGGCGCAGCCGCGGGAGCTCAGGGCGGGGTACGCGGAGGGGGGTTGGACCCCGGCCAGGATCGCGGACTTTCTGCCGGGGACGGTGGGCACGGACCCGATGCCGATGCTGGCGCGGCTGGAGGAGATGGAGTCGGCGGCGGCGAGGAGGAGGGCGGGCTGAATTTCAGCCCGTCCGGCGATTGAGGACACGCCCGAAGGGCGTTCGGGGTCTGGGGGCTTGCCCCCAGTTACGGGAAGGGGCGGGGTGGGGTGAAGAAAACGCAGTGACCGACGCCGCACCCAACCGGCGGGAGGCAGCATGGAGTTCGGGTTCACCCAAGAGGACGACGCGTTCAGGCGCGAAGCCCGCGCCTGGCTCAAGACGCATCTCGTCGGCGAGTTCGCCGAAGCCGCGGGCCACGGCGGTCCCGGCAGCGAGCACGAGGGCGCGGACATCCGCCGCGCCTGGGAGCGAGAGCTGGGCGCGGCCGGCTGGATCGGCCTGGGGTGGGCGGACTCCGCGTACGGGAACAGGACAGCCACCCTCACCCAACAGGTCGTCTGGGCCGAGGAGTACGCCCGAGCCAAGGCCCCCGCCCGCTACGGCCACATAGGCGAGAACCTCCTGGCCCCCACGCTCATCGCCTACGGCACCGAAGAGCAGAAGCGCCGCTTCCTACCTCCCATCGCCCGAGGCGAGACCCTCTGGTGCCAGGGCTACAGCGAACCCGGCGCCGGATCGGACCTCGCCGGTGTGCGCACCACGGCACGGCGGGAGGACGACGGGTCCACGTACCGCGTCACCGGCCAGAAGATCTGGACCTCGCTCGCCCACGACGCCGACTGGTGCTTCGTCCTGGCCAGGACCGACCCCGACTCCCAGCGCCACCACGGCCTGTCGTTCCTGCTGGTCCCGATGGACCAGCCGGGCAGGATCGAGGTGAGGCCCATCACCCAACTGACCGGCACCAGCGAGTTCAACGAGGTCTTCTTCGACGGAGCAGAGGCAGCCGCCGCGGACGTCGTGGGCGGGCCGGGCAACGGCTGGTCCGTAGCGATGGGACTGCTCGCGCTGGAGCGCGGAGTGTCCACGCTGGTCCAGCAGATCGGCTTCGCCGAGGAGCTCTCGGGCGTGGTGCGCGAGGCCGTCGCCTCGGGGGCGGCCGCCGACGACCCCGTACTCAGGGACCGCCTCGTACGTCAGTGGGCCGAACTCCGCACGATGCGCTGGAACGCCCTGCGCACACTGGGCAGTTCAGGCCAGGGCGAGAGCCAGGGGCAAGTAGTAGGCGCACCCAGCGTCGCCAAGCTCCTCTGGGGTGGCTGGCACCAGCGCCTGGGCGAGCTGGCCCTGGCGGTGAGGGGCCCAGCCGCGACGGTCGGCCCGTACGACTGGAGTGAGCGCAGTGCGTACGAACTGGACGCCTGGCAGCGCCTGTTCCTCTTCACTCGCGCCGACACCGTCTACGGCGGCTCGGACGAGATCCAGCGCAACATCATCGCCGAGCGCGTACTCGGCCTGCCCAAGGAACCCAAGGGAGGTGTCCGATGAGAGGTGTCGTCTTCGACGGCAAGCGGACCCAGGTGGTCGACGACCTGGAGATACGCGAGCCGGGACCGGGTGAGGTGCTGGTCGCGGTCGCCGCGGCCGGGCTGTGCCACAGCGATCTGTCCGTGGTCGACGGGACGATCCCGTTCCCGCAGCCGGTGGTGCTCGGGCACGAGGGCGCCGGGGTGGTCGAGGCGGTCGGCGCGGGAGTGACTCACGTGGCGCCCGGCGACCATGTCGCGCTGTCCACGCTCGCCAACTGCGGGGCATGCGCGGAGTGCGACCGCGGACGTCCCACGATGTGCCGCAAGGCGATCGGGATGCCGGGGCAGCCGTTCGCACGCGGCGGTCGGCCGCTGTACCAGTTCGCCTCGAACTCGGCTTTCGCCGAACGGACGTTGGTCAAGGCCGTACAGGCGGTGAAGATCCCCGAGGACATTCCGCTGACATCGGCCGCGTTGATCGGGTGCGCGGTGCTGACGGGGGTGGGCGCCGTACTCAACCGCGCGCGCGTGGACCGCGGCGACAGTGTGGTCGTGCTCGGCGCGGGCGGGGTCGGGCTCAACGTGCTCCAAGGGGCGCGGCTCGCGGGGGCGCTCACCATCGTGGCGGTGGACGCGAATCCGGCGAAGGAGGCGGCGGCCCGGCAGTTCGGGGCGACGCACTTCATCGACGCGGCACAGGTCCCCGACACCTCCGCCGCCGTGCGCGAGATCCTGCCGACCGGCGCGGACCATGTCTTCGAGTGCGTCGGCAGTACGAAACTGATCCGGCAGGCCGTGGACCTGCTCGACCGGCACGGCCAGGCCGTGCTGCTCGGCATGCCGGGCGCCAAGGCCGAGGCGTCCTTCGTGCCCGCGAACCTGTTCCTGGACAAGTCGATCCTGGGCTGCCGGTACGGGGCCTCCCGGCCGCAGCGGGACATCGCGCTCTACGCGGAGCTGTACCGGCAGGGGCGGCTGCTCCTGGACGAGCTGGTGACGGCGACGTACCCGGTGGAGGACTTCGCGAAGGCGGTGGACGACGCGGAGCAGGGGCGGGTGGCGCGAGGGGTGCTGACGTTCGGCTGAACGTCACGCGCGTACGCGCTACTTGGCCGTCCAGGGGCCTGCCCGGCGGATCGTGCCGGACAGGCCCCTGGCCCCGGGGAGGGCTCAGCGCTTGAGCGTGAAGGTGAAGTCGTCGGAGAGCTTGCCGCTCAGCCGGACTGCCGAAACGACCTTCCCCTCCGTGATCAGTCTCTCGACCTCGGCCCGCGAAAGACCGCAACCGTCGGCGATCAGTCGCACCGGCCGGACCGGGATCCGCGCCGCGAAGCGGACCGAGATGTCGATCACCTCGCGGTCCAGGTGATCCGATCCGCCGGTGTCGAGGCGCCAGGCACCGGCCCAGTCGAGGGCGATGCGATTGCGGCGCCGTACGACCGGATCCTGGAGCAACTCAGCTGCCAGGGCAGGGTCGTTGCCATGCATCCGGTCCAGCAGCTCAGGTCGTACGGAGCGTACGTTCATCCGCTCCCAGATCGTCAGCTTCGCCGTGTCCCCGCAAGCGGTACAGAGCACGAGGAGCCAGGCGTCGAGGACCTTGTGGTTCGCGTTGACGCGAAATTTGCCGTTCGCCCGGAAGCGCTCGGACGTGCACGCGTGGCAACGGCGCAGAACGGTCGGCAGGCAGGTGGGCATGACCAGCCAGTCATTGAGCACAGAAGTACACCGGTTTCAGTGAGAAGTCCGCAGCAAGAAGAAGCGCGGCGCATATGCGCGACGCGCGACAGATCAGCTCTCGGGAGGTCTCACAGGGTGTACAACGGCACGTCCTTGCCTAGACGACTTGGCTCGGCAGCAAGGTAGGGCAGCACAGGGGCGCTGCTCCACTGGTTTTCGAGCGCCTCATCGCCGGACAGGCCTGCCCTGGCCCTCTATTCGGCGACTCGGCGACTCGGCGACTCGGCGAGTCGGAGATTCGGCTATTCGGCGGCAGCCCGGAACGTACGCCGATACGCCGTCGGCGTCACCCCGAGCGCCCCCTGCACGTGCTGCCGCATGGACTGCGCCGTGCCGAAGCCCGCGTCCCGCGCGACCTGGTCCATGGAAAGCCCGGTGCTCTCCAGCAGGTACCTGGCCCGCTCCACGCGCTGCTGGGTGAGCCACTGGCCAGGGCTGACACCCGTCTCCTCGCGGAAGCGGCGGGTGAAGGTCCGCACCGACATGGACTCCTGCTCGGCCATGTCGCGCAGCTGGATCGGCTCCTGCAGGCGTCCGAGCGCCCAGGCGCGCGCGGTGGTTGTGGTCGCCAACTGAGGCTCGGGCATGGGGCGTTCGATGAACTGGGCCTGTCCGCCGTCCCGGTGGGGCGGTACGACGGTGCGGCGGGCGACCTCGTTGGCGACCGCCGTGCCGTGGTCGCGGCGCACGATGTGCAGGCAGAGGTCGAGGCCCGCGGCGACTCCCGCGGAGGTCAGGACGTCGCCGTCGTCGATGAAGAGGACGTCCGCGTCGACCTTGATGGTGGGGAACAGCTGCTGGAAGTGATCGGCGGACGACCAGTGCGTGGTGGCGGGGCGGCCGTCGAGATAGCCCGCCGCCGCCAGGACGTACCCACCGGTGCAGATGGCGACCAGCCGGGTGCCGGGCCTGACCTGGGCGAGCGCGGCGGCCAGTTCGGGGGTCAGCCGCCCTTCCTCGTATACCGGGCCGAGTTCGTACGAGGCGGGGACGACGACGGTGTCGGCGGTGGCCAGCGCCTCGGGTCCGTGCTCGACGAGTACGGCGAAGTCGGAGTCCGTACGGACCGGGCCGGGCGGGCGGATCGAGCAGGTGACGATCTCGTACAGGTGGCGGCCGGTGGTGTCCTTGGCGCGCCCGAAGACGCGATGCGGGATGCCGAGCTCGAAGGGGAGCAGGCCGTCCAGGGCGAGCACGACCACGCGGTGGGGTGGGGGCTGAGGCGGTGGCTGGGTCGGCGGCTGAGTCGGCGGCTGGTGGGGCGAGGTAGCCATGGCCCGATCGTAGCGAATGCTGTCCTTTGGGCCACTCGATTGACGTGATCGCGACCAGCAGGCTGTATCGCGTGACGCAGACGACCGACACCGACATCGCCGCCCACCAGCCCATCCCGCGCAAGCAGCCGCGTATCCACCGCGCGTGGATCGTCGCGGCCGTCACCTTCGTGACGCTCATCGGCGGGGCCGCCTTCAACGCCCTGCCGGGCGTGCTGATCGACCCGCTGCACCAGGAGTTCGACTGGTCGCGCGGTGAGATCAGCTTCGCGATCTCGATCACCATGGCGCTGTACGGGCTCACCGCGCCGTTCGCCGCCGCGCTGATGGACCGCTTCGGCATCCGCCGGGTCGTGGCCGTGGCGCTGAGCATGATCGCCGCGGGCTCGCTGCTCAGCGTGTTCATGACGGCGAGCTGGCAGCTGATGCTCTACTGGGGCGTGCTGGTCGGCCTCGGTACGGGCTCGATGGCGCTGGCGTTCTCGGCGACGGTCACCAACCGCTGGTTCGTGGCGCGGCGTGGCCTGGTCACCGGCATCCTGACCGCGGCGGGCGCCTCCGGCCAGTTGGTCTTCCTCCCGCTCTGCGCCTGGATTGTCGAGGAACACGGCTGGCGGCCCGCGTCCGTCACGGTCACGCTCGCGGCGGTGGTCGTGGTCCCCTTCGTCTGGCTGCTGATGCGCGACCACCCGGCCGATGTCGGTCTGGCCCCGTACGGTGGCGAGTACGTCGAGAAGCCCGCGCCCCAGCGGGGTGCGGCGCGGCGCGCGGTGCGGATCCTTGTCGACGCCTCTCGGACCGGCCCCTTCTGGCTGCTCTGCGGCACCTTCGCGATCTGCGGCGCCTCCACGAACGGGCTGATCCGTACCCACTTCGTCCCGGCCGCCCACGACCACGGCATGGCGATCACGGCCGCCGCCTCGCTGCTCGCGGTGATCGGCATCTTCGACATCATCGGCACGATCGGCTCCGGCTGGCTGACCGACCGCTACGACCCGCGCCGCCTGTTGGCCGTGTACTACGCCCTGCGCGGGCTCTCGCTGATCCTGCTCCCGTCGCTCCTCGCGCCGGACGTACGCCCTCCGATGATCTTCTTCATCGTCTTCTACGGCCTGGACTGGATCGCCACGGTGCCGCCCACGATCGCCCTGTGCCGTGAGCACTACGGCGACGACAGCGCGATCGTGTTCGGGTGGGTGCTGGCCTCGCACCAGGTGGGGGCGGCGCTGGTGGCGTTCCTCGGCGGCGTGGCACGGGACGCCTTCGGCTCGTACACCGTGGTCTGGCACGCGTCGGGCGCGCTGTGCGCGGCGGCGGCGCTGATGGCGCTGGTGATCCGGGGACGGCATTCCAGCCCGTCCGGCGTTTGAGGACATCTTGTAAAGCCCGGCCGGCGCCTGAGGCCTTACGGGAAGGGGCGGGGTGGGGGCCAAATCCCTGACCGCAACCACCCACCACCCGCGGCCCACCACCCGCGGCCCACCACCCGCGGCCCACGCCCCGCGACCTACTCCGACAGCCGCCCGAACCGCCCCTGATGGAACAGCAGCGGCGATCCCGCACCGTCGGCCGCCCCCAGCGCATCCACCCGCCCCACCACGATCAGGTGATCACCCCCGGTGTGCACGGCATGGATCGTGCAGTCGATCCACGCGGGCGCGCCCGCGAGCCGAGGCGCCCCGGACACGGGCGCCGCGTCATAGGCGACCCCCGCGAACTTGTCCGCCCCGCTCACCGCGAACCCCCGGCACAGCTCACCCTGTTCGGCCCCGAGGATGTTCACGCAGAACGCGCCCGCGCGGGCGATACGGGGCCAGGTGGTCGACGTACGCGCGACCATGAAGGCGACCAGCGGCGGGTCGAGGGAGAGCGAGCTGAAGGACTGGCAGGCGAACCCGGCGGGACCGCTCGCGGTGATGACCGTGACGCCGGTGGCGAAGTGACCCAGTACGCGCCGGAACTCGGCCGCATCAACCGGCACCCGCTCGTCGTCGCCAACGGCGCGCAGGTCCGGGCGCGGCAGCGCTTCCACGGGCTCGGCGACCGTGGGTGCGCCAACTGACCTGAGGTACCGGACGGCGGTCGCGGCCATCCCTGCATGTCCCATCACGCCTTCCATTAGAACTGACGGTACGTCAGATAGAAAGGGCTCAGCGCCCGTTGTATCGGGGCGTGCGACGCTCCACGAAGCTCGCCACACCCTCGTTGGCGTCCCGCGTCGTCATGTTGATCTCCTGCGCCGACGCCTCGGCGGCGAAGGCGGCGGTGCGGTCCCCGTCCAGCGAGGCGTTGACGAGCTGCTTGGTCAACGCGAGGGCACGGGTGGGGCCTTGGGCGAGCCGCTCGGCCCACGCGCGAGCCGTCTTCTCAAGGTCCTCGCCGGGGACGACCCGATTGACGAGCCCGATCCGCTCGGCTTCGACGGCCGGGACGGAATCCCCGAAGAACATCAGCTCCTTGGCGCGCTGCGGTCCGATCAGACGGGGCAGCAGGTACGCGCCGCCGCCGTCCGGGACGAGTCCGCGCCGTACGAACACCTCGATGAACTTGGCCTGTTCGGCGGCGATGACCAGATCGCACGCGAAGGCGAGGTGGGCGCCGATCCCGGCGGCGGTGCCGTTCACGGCGGCGATCACCGGCTTCTCGCAGTCCAGGACCGCGGCGATCAGGCGCTGGGCGCCCTGGCGGATGGTGCGGGCTACGTCGCCGGGGACGCGCTCGGCGGAGGCGGAGGCGGAGGCGGAAGCGGGGGCGGGGGC
>NZ_JAZGRL010000003.1:258038-388660 GCF_046540415.1 Streptomyces sp. E11-3
GGGAGGGGGTGCGCGGGGCCTCGTCGAAGGGGGAGCGGTAGGCGGCCGTGAAGCGGTGGTGGTCCAGATAGGCGCGTACGCCGGTGATGCAGTTGGCGAAGGTACGGAAGGTGGCGACGCGGGACGAGCCGAGCAGGGTACGGCGGTAGGCGTCCTCGGTGCCGACCGGCGAGCCCCACACCACGCACACCAGTTTGTCCGTCTGCTCCGCCGCGTCCACCAGGTCCTGCGCCAGCTTGTCGCTCATCGGCGGGAAGGGGCCGGTGATCGGGCAGATCAGTACGCCCACGGACGGGTCGGCGAGGATCGCGTCGATGATTTTGCGGCCGCGCCAGTCGCCCACCGGGTGGCCGCCGTTGTCGACGGGGTTGGCGACGTTCAGGTACTCCGGTATCCACTGGTGGAGCTCGTCCTGCTTGGCGGCGGGCAGGGTCGGCAGGCTGAGCCCGGCCTCCGTGGCCAGGTCCGAGAAGTGCGCGCCCGTGCCGCCCGAGATCGAATACACGACGACGCCGTCGGCCTGCGGGGTGCGCGCCCTGGCCAGCAGGGCCGCGGTGTCCTGGAGTTCGTCCAGGCCGTCCACGCGTAGCACGCCGAACTGGCGCATCGCCGCGTCCACCACCGCGTCGGCTCCGGTCAGTTTGCCGGTGTGTGAGGCGGCCATCCGGGCCCCGGTCTCGGTGCGGCCGACCTTGACCGCGACCACCGGGACGCCGCGTCGGGCGGCGCGGTCGGCGGCGAGCAGAAAAGAACGGCCGTCCTTCAGGCCCTCCACATAGCAGGCGATGGCGCCGACCTCGGGCCGCTCGGCGAAGTACGCGAGGAAGTCGGAGGTCTCCAGGTCGGCCTCGTTGCCCGTGGGCGCCCAGTGGGAGAGGCGTACGCCGAGCTCCTGCATCGCGAACACCGGGCGGCCCTGGTGTCCTGACTGGGTGATCAGGGCGATCGCGGGACCTTCCAGGTCGTCCCGGAAGGTCTCGAAGGCGTTGAGGTTGGTGTTGGGGCCGAGTAGCCGCATCCCGGAGCGCTCGACGGCGGCGGCGAGACGGGCCTGGGCGAGGGCGCCCTCGCTCCCCGTCTCGGCGAAGCCGGAGGCGAAGGCGACCGCGAACCTCACCTTGGCCTCGGCCAGTTCCTCGATCACCGGAAGGGGGTCACCGACCAGCAGTACGGCCAGATCGACCTGCTCCGGCAGGTCGGCGACGGAGGGAGCGCAGGGTATGCCGAAGACGGACTGACGGGTGGGGTGCACCGGGTACAGCCGGGCGCCGACCCGCTCGGCCCAGGCGATCAGCTGGCGGGTGATGCCGGTGTTGGGTCGGCCATCGGTGTCCGATGCGCCGATCACGGCCACCGACTCGGGGCGGAAGAAGCGGTCCAGGTCGGGTACGTCGGCGTGCAGCGGGCGGCCGCTGACGTCCAGGTCGGCGGCTGGTCTTTTCGGCCTGCCGGTGCTGTCGGTGTCGGCCGTACTGCTGTGCACGGCCGGCGCCGGGCGCTCGCCGCAGGCCACCACGCGGGCCGGGCGGGAGTCGGTGGTGAGGGTGCCGTGGGTCGATCCAAGCATCGCTGACGCCCGCCTCCTGTAACGGTCAACAGAACTGACGCATAGTCAGATTACTTAACTGACACGCCGTCAGGAACAGGCTTGCGCGGAATGCCGTGTGGAGGGGTCGTGCCCTCCTGTGCGGGCGCCTCGGTCGCGTCCTACTACGCGGGCGCCTCGGTCGCCCCCTTGGCCGCCCTGTCGGCAGCCTTCGTGACTGTGCCCTCGGCTGCCCCCTTGGTCGGTGGCTTGGTGCGGGCCTTGGTGCGGGCCTTCGGCTGTTGCTTGGCACGCGTCTTGGCCTGCTCCCGTGCCACCGTCTTCGCGATCTTCCTGGCGTCGAGGGCCAGTTCGCGGAGCATGCCGCTGATGGGGGTGGTGAAGCCAGTGAAGTACAGGCCGGGGGCCGCGTCGGGTGTACGTCGGCCGTGGGTCACTGGGCGGCCGTTGGTGTCCAGTACGCCGAGGTGGCCGACCAGGGGCTCCAGGGCGGTGCGGTAGCCCGTGGCCGCGATGACCGTCTCGGGGCTGATGCGGGAGCCGTCCGCGAGGGCGACCTCCCCGCTGCCGAACGAGGCGACGGCGGCCACCGGCTCGACGCGCCCCCGTCGCACCGCGTCGACCAGACCCATGTCCAGGACCGGGACCGTGCCCTCCCTGGCCCGTACGCGCGGGCCGGTGGTGGGGCGCGGCAGGCCCTGCGCGGACAGGTCGGGGGTGGCGAGCTTCGCGAGCGGACGGCTCAGCCGGTCGGCCAGGCCTGCCGGGACGCGCCAGAACAGGACGCCGCTGCGCTGTGCGGACCAGCCGAGTGTCGAGCGCCGCAGGATGTACGGGGCGGTGCGGACCGCGAGCCTGACCCGTGCCGCGCCGCCCTCGACCAGGTCGACGGCGATCTCGGCGCCAGTGTTGCCGACGCCCGCGACGAGGACGTCCTGCCCGGCATACGGCGCGGCGTCGCGGTACTCGGCGGCATGCAGCAGCGTGCCAGGGAAGGCGTCGTGGCCCGGCCAGTCAGGGAGGCGGGGGGTGTGGTTGTACCCGGTGGCGATCACTACCGCCGAACCGGTCAGCTCCCGGCCGCCGCTGCCGTGCAGCAGCCAGCCGTCGCCTGCGGGCGCGCGGTCGATCCGGGATATCTCGACGCCGGTGACGATCTCCAGGTCGTGGAAGTCGGCGTACTTCTCCAGGTAGCGGACCACGTTGTCGCGGGACACCCACCGCCCGAAGGAGCGCGGCATGGAGAGTCCGGGCAACCCGGAGAGCCGTCGGGTGGTGTGCAGCCGGAGCCGGTCGTAGTGCCGGCGCCAGGAGGCGCCGATGGAGTCGGACCTCTCGAGCACGACGGCCCGTACCCCCTGTGTGCGCAGGGCGGCCGCGGCGGCGAGTCCGCCTGGACCGCCGCCGATGACGTATACGGGGTGTTCCGGGTGAGGTTGCGAGATGTCGGCCATGAACCGGAGCGTAATGGTCCAAGTGGTTGAGGTGGCCAGGTCAAGAGGGAAACCGGTTGCGAATCGATCACGGTGCGTGGCTGGGAGGTGCGGTCTGGGTGCGCACCCCTTGCGCACCCCTTGCGTACGCTGCGCCTCATCCGTAGAACTGACGTACCGTCAGATAGGGGTTGGGGCATGCAGACGATCTGGCTCGGTGGCGCCGAGTGGCTCGCGGTGCTGCGCATCGGACTCGGCCTGTGGTGGCTGGAGAGCTGGCGACACAAGGACAAAAAGGGCTGGTTCGAGCGCGGTACGGGTATCGCCTGGGCCGCGGACGTGGCGGGCAAGCACAGGTGGCCGGTGGTGAAGACGGGCTTCGCGACGGTCGTGGAACCCCGCCCGAAGGTCATGGCGTACCTCGTCGTATACGCCGAACTGGCGGTGGGGCTGGGCCTGATATCCGGCTTCCTCACGCCGATCGCCCTGGTCGGCGGGCTGCTGCTCAACCTCCTCTACCTCGTCCTGATGATCCACGACTGGGCCGAGCAGGGGCAGAACGCGATGATGGCGCTGATCTCCCTGGTCGCGCTGTTCGCGATGTCCTGGCAGACCTGGTCCCTCGACCACGCGATCGGACTCTTCTGATGCCGCCCACGGACGTACGGTTCGATCTTCCCGAAGCCGACGCCTTCACCCGGCCGTACTGGGACGCCGCCGCCGACGGGCGACTGCTGCTGCGCCGCTGCCGCGCCTGCGCCCGTGCCCACCACTATCCGCGCGAGTTCTGCCCGCACTGCTGGAGCGAGGACGTGCGGTGGGAGACGGCGAGCGGCCGGGCCACGCTCTACACCTGGTCCGTCGTCCACCGCAACGACCTGCCTCCGTTCGGCGCGCGCACCCCGTACGTCGCGGCCGTCGTCGACCTCGCGGAAGGGCCGCGGATGATGACCGAGGTCGTGGACTGCGCGGAGGCCGAGCTGCGGATCGGGATGGAGCTCGCGGTGGCGTTCCGGGAGGAGGAAGGGGCGGTCTCCGTGCAGGTGTTCCGGCCCCGGTAGGTCCCGGTGTTCCGGCTCCGGTAGGTCCCGGTGTTCCGGCCCCGGAAAATCAAGGTGCAACGCCTCCAACCGTGTTGATACGTTCCTTCTCGACGCGGGCGGCTCTCAGGTGTGCTTCCTTCTCTCACTCTCCTTATGAATGAGCGCACCACCCTTCCGCCCGCGCCCAGCTTCGGCACCGCGCCCGCCACACCCGGCGGGCGCGATGCTTTTTGCGGCGCGACCGCCGCCGGACGAGGGGGAACGGACGGACATGACCACCACGACGCGACAGGACCGCGCACAGACCGGCACCCGCGGCCTGGCCGCCGTGCTGCTGTCCCGTCGCGGCAGCGTCTACCTGCCCGGCGTCGACGCCCCCAGGGCCGCCGACGCCATGGCCGCCGACCCCGTGTCCTCGTCCGCGGACGCCGTGTCCTCGTCCGTGTCCGCGTTCGCGTCCGCCGGTGTCGTACTCCTCGAAGCCGATCTGCTGGAGCGCGGTTACCTGCTCTCCGCGCCGCTGCGCGCGGCGTACACCGCTCTGAGCCCCACCGACCTGTCCGCCGCGGGCCGTGCGCTGCTCGCCGACCTCGACGAGGCGCTCGGCGCCGACCGGGACCACACGCCGCTGTTCCGCGGCTTCCCGGGCAGCACGCCCCAGGACACGTACGCCTTCTACGTCGACCGGGTGCTGACCCTGCTGCTGCAGAACCCGGAGCAGCCGTGCGTCCTGTGTGCCGCCGTGGGCACCGTCCACGCCGTCTCGCCCTGCGCGCACCTGGTGTGCCGTAGCTGCTTCGACGGAGCGGACTTCGCGGCCTGCCCTGTCTGCCACCGCCGCATCGACGGCGACGACCCGTTCCTGCGGCCCGCGGCACGCCGCCCCGAGGCCGATCGGCACCGCGCGCTCCCGGACCGGATGCGGGTCCTCGCCTTCGGTGGGGACTCCGCCGCCCGTGACACGGCGGCAGGCGAAGAGCTGCGCGGCCTCCTCGGCCGTACCGCCGCCCTCTCCCCGCAGGATGCCGACGACCTTGCCGCGCTCCTGGACACCCGCAGCCGTACGGACCTCAGCTGGCTGCCGGAGTCCCTGCCCGGTCGGGAGACGAAGGCGCGCGTACTGTCCTGGCTCCTGCGTCCGTTGGCCGTTCGGGCCGTTCGGGCCGATCGGGGTGATCAGGTCGACCAGGTTGATCAGGCCGGTCCGGGTGATCGGGCCGATCGGGGTACGCAGGTCGATCGCCCCGCTGCGCTCGCGGCCGTCACCGCGCGGCTCGACACAGCGACCGACATCCTGCGCCTGCTCGCCGTCTGGTCCGGCGGCGACCCCGGCCTGGTGGACAGGCCGCGCCTGGTCGCCGTTCCGCGCCCCGTACGCCGCTGCCTGCTCGCCGCGCTCGACGCGCTCGACCCGGCACTGGCCGTCCCCGACATGCGCCGTCGCCGCCGCGCCTGGACCGCGGCGGCGCACGCCCTGCACCCCTTCGAGTACGCGACCCGCTACCCGCGTGCGGCCCTCGCCGTCGCGGCGCTGCGTGACATCAAGCTGCCGGACGACCAGCGCGACCAGCGCGACCCGCTCGGCGCCGCCCTGCGTTCCACCGCGGCCCCGCTCCCCGGCATCGACGCGACCGGCACCAAGGTCACCGTCGAGACCTGGGGCGGCAAGGTCGAGTCCGCTCTCGCCGACGGCGACACCGCTGCCGCTACCGCCCTCCTCGCACAGCGCCCCGGCGAACTCCTGCGCCGCCTCGACCACTTGCTGCGCCTGGCCGGACCGGACGCGGACCACGTACTGGACGCGCTGCCCGCCGCCCTGCCGCGGGTGTCGCCCGCGGTGCTCCTGTCGGCACTCGGCGCGATTCGCAGCCGCCGTCAGCCGCCGCGTACCCGGGTGTTCTTCCCCAAGGGTGGTGACGCCAGGGCGTACGTGACGGCGGACGAGCGCGCCAAGCCGACCCCGGCCGCCGTGGAGGCCGCCGTCGACGCCCTCACCACCGAGGTCCTGCGGCGTGCGGCCGCCGAAGGACCGGCCGAGCTGGCCGTCATCGACACCGCCCTGGACGGCGTCATCGCGCCGTTCACCGAGCGCACCGCCTCGCGCGCCTTGGTGACGCTGCCGCGCGGCAGTGAACTGGCCCTGCCCGAGGGCAAGTCGCTGCGCCTCTTCCTGCACTGGATGGAGAGCGCCGAGTCCGGCACATCCGATCTGGACCTGTCCCTCGCCCTGTTCGACGAGCAGTGGCAGCACATCGGCACCTGCGACTACACCGAGCTGCGCTTCGCCGACACCGCGGCCGTGCACTCCGGCGACCTCACCAGCGCCCCGGCCCCCGCGGGCGCGAGCGAGTTCATCGATCTGGACCTGGACCGGCTGGAAGAGGCGGGCGCCCGGTACGCGGCCGTGGTCTGCTTCTCGTTCAACGACATCCCCTTCGTCGAACTCGCCGAGGCCTTCGCCGGGTTCATGACCCGCTCCGAACCGGGCGACAGCGGCCCGGTGTTCGACCCGCGCAGCGTCGAGCAGCGCTTCGACCTGATCAGTGGGTCGCGGGCCGTGGTCACGCTCATCGTGGACGTCCCCGGCCGGACCATGCGCTGGCTGGACACCACCCAGGGCGTGTCCGGCACGCACCACGCCATCCACCGGCACGCCGACCTGCTGGCCGTACAGGGCCAGTCCCTCACCGAGCTGTTCGCCTCCGGTGCGCGCGTCGGCCTGGGCGAACTGGCCACCTGGCAGGCGGCGGCCCGCGCCGCGACCGTCGCCGTCCGCCACACCGACGGATCGGTCATCGCCTACCGGCGCCGCGACGGCGAGACGCCCGTCGCGTTCGCGGCCCGTATCGCCACCCCGGACCACGACGACGCCCACGGCATCGACCTCACCCGGGCCGACCTGGCCTACCTCCACCGGGGAGACGTCCGGCTCGCCGACGGCTGCGAGGTGTACGCCCTGCACCCGGGCAGCCTGGACGCGGGCTCGGTCCGCCTGCTGACGGCGGCCGATGTGGTCAACGGGCTGGCGGCGCGCGGGTAGGGCCGACGGGGGTGCGGCGCGATGGAGGTCAGCGCGACAGGGGTCGGCGCGACGGGGTGCGGGCCGCCGCGTTGCCGTACGAAATCGGGGTGCCCGCGGTACGGCAGCGGGTTTGAATGGCCTGATGACCGAGACCATCGAACCGTCGCCGCCCACCGAACTGCGGGCCGACGAGCTGCTCCTGCGCCCCTGGCGGCCGGACTCCACCAGCGACGCCGAGGCCGTGCTGCGCGGCTTCACCGACCCCGAGTTCCGGCGCTGGAACACCCCGAACAAGCCCGTCGACACCCTCGCCGACGCCCAGGGCATGCTCCAGCGGCAGGCCGAACGCCAGGGGCGCGGCGAGCAGGCGTCGTTCTGCGTCGCCGACGCGAGCTCCGGCACCGTACTCGGTCACATCTCCCTCAACTCCATCCAGCCGCACATCCGCACCGCGAACGTCGGCTACTGGGTCCTGCCGGAGGCCCGCGGCCGCCGCGTCGCCGCCCGCGCCCTGGAGCTGGTCAGCGGCTGGGGCTTCGGGACGGCCGGGCCCGGACTGCACCGCATCGAGCTCGACCACGCGGTCGGCCACGACCTGTCCTGCCGAGTCGCCGAACGCTGCGGCTACCTCTACGAAGGCACCCTGCGCGGCGCGTCCCCAGCATCCGGGAACGGCGACGCCTTCCGTGACGCGCACCTCCACGCCCGCCTGGCGACCGACCCCTGGCCCGCACAACCCGGCGCGTGAGCCAATCCCGCCACCGCGGCTACGGCCACAGCAGGCCGGTGCGCCAGTCCGTACCGTCCCGCTGGTACCGCAGTCTTACGTGCTGCCGGCTCGCGTCCCCCTGAAAGAACTCCACCTCGTCCGGCTCCAGGACGTACAGCGTCCAGGACGGCACCGGCGCCGAGGGTTCGGCCGCGGCTCGGTCCCACGCCGCCTCCGAGGCCCGCGCCAGCTCATCCCGCGATGCCAGCGCCTCGCTCTGGTGCCCGACCAGTGCCGCCGCCAGCGCGCCCGTCGAGCGCGCGTGCAGGTCGGCCTGGCCCTCGGCGGGCGACGCGGTGGTGACCCGGCCCCGTACCCGGATCTGGCGGCCCTGCGTCACCCAGTAGAAGTGCAGCGCGGCAGCGGGGTTGGCCGCGATCTGGCGGCCCTTGCGGCTGCTCGCGTGCGAGGCGAAGTGCCAGCCGCGTTCGTCCGCGTCGTGCAGCATCAGGGTCCGCACGTCGGGCCGCGACGGCGACCCGGACCTGGACCCCGGCTCGGACCCGGACCTGGACCCCGGCTCGGACCCGGACCTGGACCCCGGCTCGGACCCGGCCCCGGACCCCAGCTCAGACCCGGACCCGGATTCGTCCACCGTGGCCAGCTGCATCACATGGGGCTCCGGCTGCCCCGCCGCCACGGCCTCCGCGAACCACTGGCGGAAGAGCGGGAGCGGCGCGGAGGGCGCGGCCGCCACGTCGAAGGCGGGCAGCTCGGTGTCCCACACTCGCTGGGCGTGCAGGAGGCGGCGAAAGGTGGTCGCGGCGGCCTGCGAGTCGTCATTGCGCATAAGGCCCATTGTCGCTCTGCTGCGGACCCGGGGGATGTCCGATATTCGCCGTATCTGGCTTCATACTGAGAAGTAACGGACCCGTTTTCGTTGCGGTGTGGCTTCATCTCTTGACGCTGCGCGGACCGCCGAGTTTGGCTTCGAGCCACCTCGGCCGCACCTCCGCGGCCATGTCAGGGAGGTATCCGTAATGAACTCGCGAATGCGATGCGCTGCCGCAGCCAGTGCCGCATCCGTCTTGGTGGTCTCGCTCTCGGCCTGCGGTGGTGTGCTGTCAGGCGACGACAGCGACAGCAGCGCGCCCGTGCGCAAGGGCAACGACGTGAAGATAGGTCTGCTCCTTCCCGAGAAGGAGACCGCACGCTATGAAAAATTCGATCACCCCATCATCAAGAGACAGGTGTCGGAACTCACCGAGGGTGAGGGGCAACTGGTCTACGCCAATGCCGGGAATGATGCCGGCCTCCAGAACAAGCAGCTGGAGAAGATGATCGAGGGCAAGGTGGACGCGCTGATCGTCGACCCGGTCGACGCCAAGCTCATCTCGGCCTCGGTACAGAAGGCCAAGGACGCGGGCATCCACGTCATCGCGTACGACCGCCTCGCAGAGGGTCCGGTGGACGCCTACGTCGGCTTCGACAACGAACACGTCGGCCAGACCCAGGCCAGGGAACTCGTCGCGGCCCTCGGCGACGAGGCCGGTAAGAGCAGCAAGATCGTCATGATCAACGGCTCGCCGACCGATCCGAACGCGGCGGGCTTCAAGGCGGGCGCCCGCGCGGCACTGTCCTCGGTGACCATCGCGAAGTCGTACGACACCGAGGGCTGGAAGCCGGAGAACGCCAAGGCCCATATGGAGCAGGCCATCTCGTCGATCGGCGCCTCCGATATCGCGGGGGTCTACTCGGCCAATGACGGCATGGCGGGGGGCGCCGTCCAGGCGCTGAAGGAGGCGGGGCTGACGGAGCTGCCGCCGATCACCGGCCAGGATGCTGAACTCGCTGCGGTTCAGCGCATCCTGACGGGGGATCAGTACATGACCGTCTACAAGCCCTACTCCGACGAGGCCGCGACGGCCGCCGAGATGGCGGTGCGCATCGCTCAGGGCCGCAACATCGAGTTCGAGTCCCTCGCGCCGGACAAGACCGACAGCCCGACGACCAAGAACGTCCGGACGGCGAGCGTACGGGTGGTCGCGCTGACGCAGGACAACATCAAGGAGACCGTGGTGAAGGACGGCTTCTTCAAGGTGTCGGAGATCTGCACGCCGAAGTATGCGGCGGCCTGTGCCGAGGCCGGGCTGAAGTAGTCCCATTGAGGGAGCCCTGCCGCCTGGAGGCCCTGCCGGTCCGTCCGGCCCGGCAGGGCCCTCCTGTGGGCCCTGCCCGTCTCGTGCTAGCTCTGACCAGCTGAGGGCAGCGTGCCGAGCTGCTTCCACTCGCCGTCTTCGAAGCGGTCCAGCCAGAGGGGCCGTACCGCGACGGAGTAGCCGCCGTTCGGCGAGTAGGCGCCGTCGAGACCGTCGACGTGCCCGCTGGACAGTGCTTCCCACAGCTCCGTCCTGGCTTCGCTGACCGAGGACGTCGACTTCACCGACTTCAGCGCCGCCGCGACCGCTCTGGCGGCCTGGAGCTCCTCCAGCGCGCCGGGCTGGTCGGGCAGCTCGCGCACTTCGCGGCAGAAGTCGCGTGACGTGTTCACACAGTCCGCGTCGGATACGTCGCGGGAGACGGGCCGGAAGCGAAGGGTCCCCGGCGGGGCGGCGGCGTCACGATCGTCCTCGCCGGTGGCACAGCGCGCTGGGCCGTGGTCGTCGGAGACGAGGATCTTGCCGGTGAATCCCGCGTCCTTAAGGAGCCGGGCGGTGGTTCCGCTGACCTCCGGTGTCGCGCCGTCCACCACCACGGCGTCCGGGCGGTGGTCGTCGAGCAGTGTGCGGGCGTCCTTTGCGGTCTTCACGCTCTGGAGCCCCGCGAGGGTCGAGTGGTGTCCGGGAGAGTTCCTGGCGAACACCCGGTTCAGGCGGTCGGGCAGGGCGCGGACGATGTTCGCGGTGCGATAGTCGCCGTTGTCCCACAGGACCAGCAGCCTCTTCGAGGAGAGTGTGGTTCTGAGGTAGGTGTTCAGCTGGTCGGCCTGCTCGTCCAGATCGGGCTGCAGGGCGAGATGGCGGTCGTAAGCGGCATCGGACAGGATGTTCCCCCGGTAGCAGGTGCTGATGACCGGAATCGAGGGGGCACTCCCGGGTCGCACGTCGGACGTCTGGCCGACCACGGCGAGCAGTCTCGGGTACCTGTCGCTGATGTCCTCTACGGAGCCGAAGGCGCCGCGGGCGTTCACGTTCATGCTCACGATCCGTGGAGGCGGCTGTTTGGGGTCGATCGCCTCCTCCAGGTGCTTCCGCAGCAGGCTGTCGCGCGGGTAGTTCTGATCGCTCGTGACGACCGCGATGACGTCCCGTCCCGGCCGCTCGTCCGACCCGTCCGACCCGACCGACTCGGGGTTCTCGGCGCCGGAAGAGCTGGTGTAGTGCTCGACGTTCTTGCCGACGAACAGCCCGGCGAAGATCAGGAGCACTGTCACCGCGATCGCCACGGTGCGTCGGCGCGGGTCCGTCGGAGCGTCCGGACGGGAGGCCGGTACCGGAGTGCTCCGGACGTACCGGACCCCTGCTCTCGGTATGGGTCTCAAGGCGGGCTTCGGCGCCTCGCCCGGTACGGGTGCGCTCCGGACATACCTGGGCCTGGACGAGTCTGGCGGCGCCTCGACCTGGGGCTGAGGCTGGGGCATCGGCGTCGAATCCGGCTCGGGCGCGGGCTCGGGCTCGGGCTCGGATGCAGCGTCCGCCTGCCGTACCCCCTGTGCCCCCCGAAGCCCCCGAACCCGTTCCAGCGCCTCTGCCGCGTCCCGGGGCCGGTCCTCCGGGTCCTTCGCCATCAGGTCGAGGATCAACCGGTCCACGTCCGGGCCGAGTTCGGCGCGGGCACGGCTCGGGCGGAGTGGCACGTCGTTCATGTGGTTGTACATGACCCCGGCCGCCGGGCCCACGAACGGCGGGCGCCCGATGAGGAGTTCGTACAGCACGCACCCGAGCGCGTACAGGTCGACGCGTCCGTCGCCGCGCTCCATGCGGAACTGCTCGGGGGCCATGTACAGCACGCTGCCGATGGGCATGTGGCCCGTACGGGTCAGCCGGGACGCCGACTCCGCGCCCTCCAGGAAGGTCGCGATGCCGAAGTCCATGACCTGGACCGTGCCGTCGGCCCCGGCCATCAGGTTGGCGGGCTTGATGTCCCGGTGGACGACGCCCGCCCCGTGCGCCACTTCCAGCGCCCGGCAGATCTGCTCGGTCCAGTCGAGCGCGGTGTCGAGCGCGACCCGGCCCTCCTCGCGCAGGACTTCGTGGAAGGCGCGCCCGGTCAACAACTCCATGACGAGGTACGGGATCTCCGTGCCGCCCTCGCTGTCACCCTCGCCCTCGCCGTCGTCTGCCCGCCCCGTGCCGTGGTCGAAGACCGTGACGATGTGCGGGCTGCTCAGGGCCGCCGCCGCACGCGCCTCGCGCCGGAAGCGGGTGAGCAGCTCGGCGCGTTCGGCGGCCTCGATGTCGCCGGGCGGCGAGAAGAGCTTGACCGCGACCTGGCGCCCCAGTTCCTCGTCCCGGGCCCGCCACACCTCGCCCATGCCACCGGCCCCGACGGACTCCTCCAGCCGGTACCGGCCGTCGAGCAAGCTCCCCCGCATGACGTTCCCCCGTCCCCGTACGCCGCTCTCCGCGAGCGTAGTCGAGGAGTCGGCAGGCCGGGCGGTTAGCGTCGCGGTTCTCCGAGGTCCCGCCCCCGGTACGCTGCGGATCTTCGCGGGGCAGCTAGGGGGCGTCCCGAGACGCGTGGGGGGTTGCCTTGAGCGGTAAGAGCGGTAAGAGCGGTAAGAGCGGTAAGAGCGGTAAGAGCGGTAAGAGCGGCAGAGCTGACAAGGCGAGACCCGCGAGCTGGACGGCGGCGCGGAGTCGTCGGCGCCGCAGTCTGATCCTGATGTTCATCTTCGTGCTGGTGCTCGCCGGAGTCGTGGCACTCGCCGGGGTGGTCGGGAACACCGAGCGGGTCAGCAGGATGTGGGTCAGCGCCGAGGTCGCCAAGGACGGCAGCGCCCGCATCACCGAGGTGATCGACTACGACTTCGGGTACCCCGAGCACCCCAAGCATGGCATCTACCGTGACATCCCGGGCCTGTCCTACGACGATTCGGAGACCGAGACCAGCGCCACCGTGGACGGCGCCCCGGTCCCGTACGAACTCACCTACGGCGAGACGACGGACCGGAGCATCAGGGTGGGCGACCCCGACAGCACCGTGACCGGCCTCCACCGCTACCGCATCCAGTACACGCTCCAGAACGTCGTCCGTGACGGCAAACTCGCCTGGGACGCGGTCGGCACGGGCTGGCAGACCGACCTCGACAACGTCGAGATCCATGTCGTGGCCCCGTACGACGTCACCGGAACGCGCTGTGTGCAGGGCAGGACCGGTTCCCAGCAGAGCTGTACGGTCGCCGAGCCCGAGCCGGGTCATCTCGTCGTCGAGCTTGACCAGCTCAAAGCGGGCCGGGGCACCACGCTGTACGCCTCCGGTGCCGCGAGCGGGACCGGAGGCCAGGTGGCCGCTCCCATACCGCCCTCCGGGGCGGCCGACGGCGACGTGATCGTGCACCCGTTGCGGACCATGCTGTGGGTGGCAGGCCTCGCCCTGGCCTGCGCGCTGCTGGTGGCGTGGCTGTTGCGCTTCGTCGGCCGCGACCGGCTCGCGACGGACGGACCCGTCGGATCCCCGTCGGATATCAGCGGTGGCGGCCGGGAGCGGCGCGTCGACATCGACAGGATCGCGGCCTCGCTCACCGCGAGGTCCGTCCCGCCAGAGGGGTTGAGCCCGGCGCAGGGCGGCATTCTGCTCGCCGAGCGGGTCGTGCCCCGGCACCAGGTGGCGTGGCTGCTCAGTGCGGCCATCGACGGTCACATCACTATCGAGGGCGCCGAGCGGTATCCGACCGTGCGCCGTAACGCCGAGAACACGCCGACCGATCCGGCCACCGAGGCCGTGCTCGCTGAGATGTTCGCGGGCCGCGAGGAGTTCACCCTGGGCCTGTACGACCAGCGCTTCCGGACGGCCTGGCAGACCCTCGGCGCCCGGATGACGGAGTGGCAGCGGACCGGCGGTCTGTGGGACTCGACCGACGAGGGCCGGGAACGCACGGAGCAGCGGATCGGCACGGTCGCCACACTGCTGGGCCTTGTCGCGGCTTGCTTCGGCAGCGTGCTCAACGCCTCGACGAACTCGGCGGGTTGGCCGACAGCCATCGTAGGCGCGGTGGCCATGGGCACCGGCCTCGCGGTGCGCCTCCGCTCCTGGGAGCTGCGGTCCCGTACCGCCCGCGGCACGGCCCTGTGGCTCCAGGTGGAATCGTTCCGGCGCTTCCTGGCCGACTCGTCCTTGCAGCCGGCCGACGCGATGACCGATGACGACCAGCTGGAGCTGTACACCGCGTGGGCGGTGGCACTGGGCGAGGTGTCCCGCTGGCAGCCGGCGGTCACCGCGTCGACGTCGGCACCCGCCGCCACCCACACCGTCCGCCGCTCGACGGCGTTGGCACGGTACGGTCCGGCACTGGCGGTGGGTCTGGTCGCCGCCGCGACGATCTCCGGAGGATCCTCGTCCTCCAGCGGCACCAGCTCTGGCGGCTCCGGCGGTTCCGGCGGCTCCGACGGAGGGGTCGGCGGCGGCGAAGGGGGAGGCGGCGGAGGTTCGTGGTGACCCTCCGCGCGCGGAGGCAACGATCGGCCTCAGATCGGCGGTCGCCGGATCAGCCCCTATGGCCGGGCCAGCGGGCGCCGCGGTGCCGCGGTGCGGCGGGAGCGGATCAGTGCCACCCGGCCGAGTACCACGGCGATCAGCCCCACCATCAGTGCCACGATGGCCCCGCCCAGCCCGTTGCCGGTGCCGAGGCCCCCGTCGGCCGTGGCTACCACCAGGCCGCCGATGGCCATGGCGATCAGTCCGGCCGTCTGGGCCACGGTCGCTCCGAGTGGCCCGTTGCCGGTGCCGAAACGACTGGCGGGGCGGGCCAGCGCCAGTCCCCCGATGACGGCGCCGAGCAGCCCCAGCAACGCGGCCGATGTGGCCCCGATGCGCCCGGCGCTCACGGTGGTGACACTGGCGGCGGTCTGCTGGACCGAGACGTGCGCGGCTGCCGGTGCGGCGAGCGCGAACACCACGAGCGGGGCGGCTCCGACCACGGCAAGCACCCGTCGTACCCGTTGTACTGGCCGTACCCGTTGTACTGGCCGTACCCGTCGTACCGGCCGTACCCGTCGGGCACGTATGACTGACGCCAGGGATCCTGATGAGCTCATGTCCCTGTCCCCCTTCTCTTCTCTTCCGCTTCTCGGATGTCTTCCGAGCATGTCGCCGGGCGCGCCGCCGGTCGTCGTGCGGACGGAGGCACTTCGCGCTGCCGCGGCTGGCGCACCCGGTTGCCGCGGATGCCGCAGGCGCCGCGGAAGTACTGCGTGCGCGGTAGGCGACCGCTCGTCCGTAAGCCGGACTCGACCGCACCGGCATCCGGTTAGGGTGCGCGCATGAGTACGGGACTGACCGGTGTCGGGGCCGGTGCCAGAGACTGGGCGATCGCCGTCTGCGTGGCGGCGACGCTGCTGGTCACCGGGGTGTCCGGGCAGCGCTCCGGAACGAACCTAGACCTGCTCGGCTACGTGCTCCTGGTGGCCGGAGGCCTGGCCCTCGCCGCGCGCCGCCGAGCCCCGGTTCCCGTGCTGGCCGTCACCGGGCTGTCCGCGCTCGGATACCAGGCGGCGGGTATCGACGTGCCCGCCGTGGCGTTCCTGTTCGCGGTGTACGCCGCTGTACGGGAAGGACACCGCACCCTCACGATCCTGGCGAGCGTGACCCTGGTGGCCGCCCTGCCGCTGGCCGCCCTGGCCTCCCTGCGCGATATGGGCGAGGCGTTCGCGCAGGCCCGAGGCGCCCTTGAGATCGCCTGGCTGGTCGCGGCCGGTGCCGCGGGGGAAGCGCTGCGGCAGGCCGAGCGGCGGGCGGACGAAGCCGAGCGCACCCGCGAGGAGATGGCGCGGCGCCGCGCCGACGAGGAGCGGCTGCATATCGCGCGGGAGCTGCACGACTCCCTCACCCACCAGATCTCGATCATCAAGGTGCAGTCCGAAGTCGCCGTCCATGTGGCCCGCAAACGCGGCGAGGAGGTGCCCGAGGCCCTGCTGGCGATCCAGCAGGCCGGACGTGAGGCGAACCGGGAACTACGCGCCACCCTGGAGGCGTTGCGCGACGACGACACGGCCCCGCCGCGAGGGCTCGACCATGTCCCGGAGCTGGTGCGGCGGGCCCGTACGATCGGCCTGGACGCGACGCTGACGATCGACGGACAACGGGACGACGTTCCGGCCGCGGTGGGCCGGACCGCCTACCGGATCGTTCAGGAGTCGCTCACCAACATCGCCCGGCATGCCGCAGCCGGTTCGGCGTCGGTACGGATCGACTGCCGTCCGGACGCCCTCGCGATACGCGTAGACGACGACGGCAAGGCGACCCCGGACACCACCCCCACGCCCGGCGTCGGACTGCTCGGGATGCGCGAACGGGTCACCGCACTCGGCGGTCGCCTGCGCGCCGAACCGCGCGGCGATGGCGGCTTCACCGTCCAGGCCGAACTCCCCGTGGACCGTACGTCGTGATCCGTGTCCTGCTGGTCGACGACCAGCCGCTCCTGCGCAGCGGATTCCGCGCGCTCCTCGACCTCGAAGACGACATCGAGGTGGTCGCCGAGGCCGCCGACGGGCAGGAGGGCCTGGCCCTCGTCAGGGAACACCTCCCCGACATCGCCCTCATCGACATCCAGATGCCGGTCGTCGACGGTATCGAGGCGACCCGGCGCATCGCCGCGGACCCGGCCCTGGCCGGGGTGCACGTCGTGATCCTGACCAACTACGGCTTCGACGAACACGTCTTCAACGCGTTGCGCGCGGGTGCGGCCGGGTTCCTCGTCAAGGACATCGTGCCGGAGGACTTCCTGCACGCCGTACGTGTGGCCGCTCGCGGTGACGCCCTGCTCGCACCGTCGATCACCCGCAAACTGATCAACCGGTACGTGGCCGAGCCGTTCCCCACAAGCGCCGACACGGCGTTGGAGGGGCTGACCAACCGCGAACGGGAGGCCGTCGCCCTGGTCGCGCAGGGCCTGTCCAACGACCAGATCGCCGACCGCATGGTGATCAGCCCAGTGACCGCGAAGACCCACGTCAACCGGGCCATGGCCAAGCTCCACGCCCGCGACCGCGCGCAACTCGTGGTGCTCGCCTACGAGTCCGGCCTGGTGGTCCCGCGGGTCCCGCGGGCTCCGCGGTGACGCTCAGACCGAGCCGAGGTCCGCCGACAACCAGCGCTGGGGGCGCATCCGGACAACCACGTTGTCGCCGAGGCTCTCCTCGGAATACTTCACATACCCGTCGACCTTGTCGGCGGGCAGGTAGCGGGCCGTCATCTCCACGAGCTGGTCATGGGTCCCGGGGGTGATGTCCAGGACCGGGCCCTCGACGGAGACGTACCGGATGGTGGGCGTCTCGCGGTCCACCATGAGACTGAACCGGCCTGCGGCGGCCAGGAATTCATGCTTGCGTGAGTCGCGTCCGGTCAGCACCCAGACATCACCACCCGGCGTGTACTGGTACCAGATCGGGACGGTGAGCGGGGCCCGCCCCTCTCCGGCGTCCACGGCCAGCGCGGCGATGTGGGACTCGGCGAGGAACTGCTCACGCTCTTCACGGGTCAGGGCCACCGGAACACTCCTTCTGCGGGCATGCGTAGTCCGTACGCATGCCCAACGAGCGCCGCAGACACGGGTATTCCGCCGTCGCTCATCATCCTCGCCCCAGTACGACCGTCCCCGAAGAGCAGAACCAGCCGCCCGTGCCCGAGGCCACCGCAAGCTCCGGCAGTCGTCCGCCCGCCTTGTGTACCTGCCGCTCGCCCGCCTCGCCGCGCAGTTGCCGTACTGCCTCGACCAGCAGGAACAAGCCCCGCATGCCGGGGTGTTGGGCGGACAGGCCGCCGCCGTCGGTGTTCACCGGGAGGTCGCCGGTGAGGGTCAGGCGGCCCTTCTCGACGAAGGCGCCGCCCTCGCCCTTGGCGCAGAAGCCGAGGTCTTCGAGGGTCACCAGGGTCATGTAGGTGAACGCGTCGTAGATCTCGGCGATGTCGACGTCCTGCGCGCGTACGCCCGCCCGTTCGAAGGCGATGCGGCCGCTGACGGCTGCCGGGGAGACGGTGAAGTCGTCCCACTCGGACATCGTGGTGTGCGAGACGTGCTCGCCCGCGCCCAGGACCCACACCGGGTCCTTCGCGCAGTCGGCGACGTACTCCTCGGCGACCAGGAGCACCGCCGCGCCGCCGTCGCTGCGGATGCAGCAGTGCAGCTTGGTGAAGGGGTCGGCGATCATCGGTCCTGACAGGACGTCGTCGACCGTGATCGGGTCGCGGTACATCGCGTCCGGGTTGTGCGCGGCGTTGGCCCGTGCCTGTACGGCGACCTCGGCGAGCTGCTCCAGTGTGGTGCCGTACTCGTGCATATGGCGGCGGGCGGCCATCGCGTACTTGGCGATCAGCGAGTGTCCGTAGGGGACTTCGAACTGGAGCGGGCCGCGGGCGCCGAAGGAGAGGTTGGAGGTGCGGCGCTTCGCCTTGATGTCGGCGCGGGCGGTGGAGCCGTAGACCAGGAGCACGGCGTTCGCGCGCCCGGCGGCGATGGCGTCCGCGGCGTGGGCCGCCATGACCTCCCAGGTGGAGCCCCCGACGGAGGTCGAGTCGACCCAGGTGGGGCGGAGTCCCAGGTACTCGGCCACCTCGATGGGGGCGAGGGTGCCCAGGCCCGCCGAGGCGAAGCCGTCGATGACGCTCTTGTCCAGGCCGGAGTCGGCCAGGGCGCGGCGGGCGGCCTGGGCGTGCAGGGAGTACGGGGTGGCTTCGTCGACGCGGCCGCAGTCGGCCAGGGCGGCGCCGACTACCGCGACCTTGCGCGCGGGGCTGGCTGGTGCTGATGGCGACGGCATGAATCTGACGGTACATCAGATAGTCGGTGCGGGGGTCGAGAGTCGCCTGTACGGGCTCTGTGCATCTGGGGGCTATCGGCCTAGCATGACGGCCCGTCAGATCGAGGTAGGTGCAGCCGCCTGGCCGCGCCCGCCTCTGAGGGGAGGACCCGTCGATGGATGCCGCCTTCACCGCGGAGCAGCACGAGATCCGCCGCACCCTGCGCGAACTGATCGCCAAGCGCTGCGGCCCGGACGAGGTCAAGGCGGCGGTGCGCACCGCCGCCGGGCACGACGAGGAGCTGTGGCTGACCCTGGCGCGGGAGCTGGGCCTGCCGGGGCTCGCGCTGCCGGAGGAGTTCGGCGGGGTGGGGTGCTCGGTGACCGAACTCGCCCTGGCCTGCGAGGAGACGGGCCGCGCGCTGCTGCCGTCGCCGCTGCTCGCGACGGCGGCGCTGGCGGCCCCCCTGATCGCCCGGCTGGGGACGGAGTCGCAGCGCGCAGCGTTGCTGCCGGGTGTCGCCTCCGGGGAGCTGACGGGGGCGTTGGTGGTGCCGGGCGCGGTGCTCGCGACGGCGCTCGGGCTGTCCGGGGCCAACGCCGGTCCGGCCGCCGGGGACTGGGCCGGTGGCGGGCGGGCCGGGGGTGTGCAGGCCCGGTGCGACGAGGACGGTTGGCGGTTGTACGGGCAGGCTGAGCAGGTGCTCGACGGGCACCGGGCCGGGCTGCTGATCGTGGCCGCGCACACCGGGGGCTACGCCAGGTCCCGTACGCTCCTCTTCCTCGTACGGGCGTCGGGGGCCGGGGTCGCGGCGGTACGGCAGACCTCGCTGGACGAGACGCGGCCGCAGGGTCGGGTCGAACTGCGGGACGCGGCAGCGGAGTTGCTCGGGGAGGATGACGCGGGGCTGGTGGCGGATGCGCTGGCCGCGACCGGGCGTACGGCGGGCGCGGTGCTCGCGGCCGAGGCGGTGGGGGCGGCGGACCGGGCGCTGGAGCGGACCGTCGACTACGTACGGCAGCGGGAGCAGTTCGGGCGGGCGATCGGGTCCTTCCAGGCGGTCAAGCACCGGCTCGCGGATGTGTATGTCGCGGTGCAGGCCGCGCGCTCGGCGGCGTACTACGCGGCGTGGGACCCCTCGGCCGCCGGGCTGGCGCTGGCACAGGCGCTGGAGGCGCTGCGTACGGCTGCGGCGGAGGCGGTGCAGTTGCACGGGGGGATCGGGTTCACCTGGGAGCACGAGGCGCATCTGTACTTCAAGCGGGCGGCGGGGGACGAGCTGCTGTTCGGGCCTGTGCACCGGCTGCGGGCGCATGCGGCGGAGGGGGCGGGGCTCTTCGAGGTTCCCGGCGCCGCCGAGGGGGTGGCGGTCTGATGTCGCCTGTGGGGCTCCGGATGATGCAGAAGGTGTCATCGACGCGGGCCTTCGCGAAGGTCGCGCCGCATTTCGTCCCTGCGATGGACCGGGTGGTGCACCGGCTGACGCGGGGCAAGGTGCTGCTGAGCGCGCGGATGCTGCCCGGGGTCATACTCACGGCTCGCGGCGCGAAGAGCGGCCTGCCTCGGCGTACGCCGCTGGCCTGCATGCCGGAGGAGGCGTCCGGGACGTGGGTGCTGGTCGGGTCCAACTTCGGGCGGCCCGGGCATCCTGCGTGGACGGCCAACCTGCTGGCGCATCCGGAGGCCGAGGTGAGCTGGAAGGGGGCGGATATTCCGGTGCGGGCTCGGTTGCTGGTGGGGGAGGAGCGGGCGGTGGCGTGGGCGGCGGTGCTGGAGTTCTGGCCGCCGTACGCGACGTATCAGGCGCGGGTGTCTCGGGAGATCCGGCTGTTCCGGCTGGAGCGGCGGGGTGCGGCGGGCTGACGGTGGTCGTCGGGTCGGGGGGCAGGGCCGCGAGGCGAACCGGCGGCCGCGATGTTGCGGGAACTCCTGGACTCCCGGATCCACACCGGCATATCCCTGCGCGAGGCCGCCACCACCCTTCACGTTCACTCCACCCACGTGATCCGCTGCTTCAAGCAGACATACGGCCTGCCGCCGCACGCCTACCTCACCGGCAAACGCATCGACCAGGCACGTCGGCTCCTCCTCGACGGCCGCCGGCCCGCCGAGGTCGCCACGACGGTGGGCTTCCACGACCAAGCCCACCTGAACCGCCACTTCAAACGCCATGTGGGCACCACGCCCGCGCGTTACGCGCGCTAGACCCAGCTGGTTCTTGATCATGGCGAAGACCCCCGGTGTGGTGGCCGAATCTCCCCCCACAAGCCAGATGCCGGCAGCGGCCACCTGAAAACACGGTGGCCGCTGCCGGCATCGGCAGACAGGACAGAGAGAGGCAGGGGGCGAAGGGCGCCCGGGCTACTTCGTCGGCTTGCGGCCCGTGATGCCCAGGTGCACCAACAACGCCAGGTTCGGCTTCAGTTCGGCCTGCTTCACGCCCCAGGTCTGGAAGCCCTTCTGGTGTGACGCGACCGCCGCCAGCATCGCGACCAGCGAGCCGGACATCGCCGCCGCGCTGACCTCCTTGTCGACCTTCCCCTTGGCCTGCAGTTCCTTGACCGTGTCCGTAAGGGAGTTGGTGACCGAGTTCAGGATCTTCATGCGGATCTTGTAGAAGCGTTTGTCGCCCTCGGCCGCGCCCAGGTCGACCACCCGCAGAATCGCCTCGTTCCTGCGCCAGAAGTCGAGGAACCCGTCGACCAGGTCCTGCGCCGCCTGCCAGCCGGCCTTGCCGACCCAGGAGCGGCCGGTGAGGACCTCGGTCAACCCCGCGCCCTCCGCCGCCATTTGCTCGGCGATCTCGAGGACCGCGCCCTCGACGTCGGGGAAGTACTGGTAGAAGGTCGCGGGCGAGGTGCCCGCCTTCCGGGCGACGTCGATCACCTTGACGTCCCGATAGGGGGACGAACTGAGCATTTCGCTGAGGCAGTCGAGCAACTTCTGACGCGTCGCCTGACCGCGCCGCCCGGCGACTCGGCCGTCGACGGTACGTACTTGTCCTGTCATGCCGTCAGCTTACCGAGGGGCGATCGAGGCGCGATTCGGCCGACTGCAAATGGGGTTCAAGCCACAGAGGGGAATGGGTGTTCGATTTGGGTTGCCGTGCGGAGCGGGAGTCCCCGTTCCCCGTTACGTTGAGTGTGTGCCGGGCAGCGCAGAGCCCCGCCGTACGGGAAGGACCAGGCCCATGGCCGACGCAGCCGCAGAAGGAGCCGCAGACAGCGCTGCAGACGGAGCCGCAGCCGGAGCAGCGGCGGGGTACCCCGAAGGCGCCCCCTGCTGGGTGGACGCGCTGCTCC
The DNA here is from genome assembly GCF_046540415.1 of Streptomyces sp. E11-3. Lineage (NCBI taxonomy): Bacteria > Bacillati > Actinomycetota > Actinomycetes > Kitasatosporales > Streptomycetaceae > Streptomyces > Streptomyces sp. E11-3. Next base: position 280,050 of record NZ_JAZGRL010000003.1, read on the forward strand.
CCGACGTCGAGGCGGGCAAGCGTTTCTACGGGGAGCTGTTCGACTGGACCTTCGACGAGGGCGCGGGGTCGGAGTACGGGCGGCGGTATGTGCGGGCGTACAGCGAAGGGAAGGCCGTCGCGGCGCTCGCGCCCAAGAAGGACGGGCGGATGCCCACCGTGTGGACGGTGTACTTCGCCACCCCCGACGCCCGCGCCCTCGCCGCCCGCATCAGGGACGCGGGCGGCCAGCTGGTCACGGATCCGCTGCCGGTCGGGCCGTTCGGGACGATGGCGCTGGCCACAGACCCGGAGGGGGCCGTCTTCGGGCTCTGGCAGGGCGGCAGCTATCCGGGCTTCGAGAAGAAGGGCGAGCCGGGATCGTTCTGCTGGGCCGAGGTGTACTCGCGCGACCCGGCACTGGTCGACCCCTTCTACGAGGGCGTCTTCGGCTTCGGCGGCTTCGACCTCAAGGACGCGGGCGTCGACTTCCGTACCTGGTCACTGCCCGGCAGCGAGCCGGGCCCGGAGACCGCGATCGCGGGCCGGTCGGTGGTCGCGGGGACCTTCCCGGCCGAGATGCCCGCGCACTTTCTGACGTACTTCACCGTCGCCGACTGCGACGCCGTGGCGGCGCACGCCCAGCGGCTCGGCGGACGTGTCCAGGCGGCACCCTTCGATATTCCGTACGGACGGATGGCCGCGCTGGTGGACAATCAGGGGGCGGCCTTCGCCATCCTGCAGGACTGAGGGGGATTGAGCGGTACTGGGATCCTTTGCCCGTATATCGGCTCTCCTGGGGGAGACACCCCGATCCGGCCCCGGGTTCGCAACCCTTGCCCCGGACAGGAAGAATCAGGGTGCGTGCCGCCGTTGCGGCGCGGTGGTGAGACGCTGACCGAAGGCCGTGTGTCGAGGCCGTATGGCGCGGCGCTCGCGCGTTCTTGTACGGGGAGGTGGCAGGCAAGGTGATGGAGCAGCTGACGCAGCACGATCCGCGGCGGATCGGGCCGTTCGAGGTCCTGGGCCGGCTCGGTGCCGGCGGCATGGGTCTGGTCTATCTCGCGCGCTCGGCGTCCGGCCGACGCGTGGCGATCAAGACGGTCAGGACCGAGCTCGCCGAGGACCAGCTGTTCCGCGTCCGCTTCACCCGCGAGGTGGAGGCGGCCAGGGCCGTCTCCGGCTTCTACACCGCCGCCGTGGTGGACGCCGACCCGCGCGCCGCGGTGCCCTGGCTGGCCACCGCGTACGTCCCCGCGCCCTCGCTCGAGGAGATAGTGAACGAGTGCGGGCCGCTCCCGGCCGAGGCGGTGCGCTGGCTGGCGGCCGGGATCGCCGAGGCGCTGCAGTCCATCCACGGCGCCGGCCTGGTACACCGCGACCTCAAGCCGTCCAATGTGCTGGTCGTCGAGGACGGGCCGCGCGTCATCGACTTCGGCATCGCGTCCGGCGTCTCCAACACCCGGCTGACCATGACCAACGTGGCCGTCGGCACGCCCGCGTACATGTCGCCCGAGCAGGCGAAGGACTCCCGTAGCGTCACCGGCGCCAGCGATGTCTTCTCGCTCGGCTCGACCCTCGTCTTCGCGGCGACCGGGCATGCGCCCTTCCATGGCGCCAACCCCGTCGAGACCGTGTTCATGCTGCTGCGTGAGGGCCCCGACCTGGAGGGGCTGCCGCCGGAGCTGCGGCCGCTCATCGAGGACGTCATGCACATGGAAGCGACGATGCGGCCCAGCCCCGCGGATCTGCAGGCCCAGCTCGCGCCGCATCTGTTCGCCTCCGGCTCCGACGACAGCGGTACGGCGTCGGCGTGGCTGCCCGAGCGCTCGGTGGCGATGATCGAGGCGCGCCGGGGCGGACGGCCGAAGGTCAGCGCGGCCGGTGGCGGCGGTGCGGGCGCGTCGGCGCGTGGCGGTGGTGGTGCCGGGCGCGGGCCCGGCGCCGTGCTGCCGCCCCCGCCGCAGTACACGCCTCCGGCGCCCCCCGCGCACGCCCCCGATGACTGGGACGCGGCCTGGCGCGGCGGTCCCGCACCGCTGGCCCAGCCCGCCGCTCCCGACGCGGGTCCGGTGCGGCTGCCGGGTGCCGCGGTGCCGATCGGCCCCGGACCGCGTGTGTCCGACGCGCGGGAGGCCGCGGTCAAGGCCGCCGTGCCCGACGGCGGGCTCGTCGACTCCTGGTCGAGCGCGTCGAAGGCCGCGGTGAACGGCGCGGACTCCGCACTGCCGGGACCCGTCGGGCCGCCCGCCGCGCCGCCCCCCGCGCCTGACGGCGCGCCGTGGCGGCCCTGGCGGTTCCGGATGTCCAACGACGTGTGGGGAACCCCGTACGTCGCCGGTGACCAGGTCTATGTGACCTCCTTCGAGGTACACGCCCTGGACGTGGCCACCGGGCGGCGGCGCTTCAAGACACGGGACGTCGCCTGGTCGATGGCCGTCACCGACGGACGTATCCACGCGTCCGACGGCCCCTCGCTGTACGCGCTCGACGCCAAGGACGGCTCCGACCTGTGGCGGGTCCAGACCGCCGCCTGGGTCTACTCGCTCCAGGCCGACCGGGGCACCATCGTCACCGGCACCCGCGGCGGCGGCGTACAGGCCTACGAAGCGGTCAACGGCGAGAAACTGTGGGAGCTCACCGGCGCCCAGACCGACTTCGAGACGCCGCAGGCGGGGCCGGTCATACAGGACGGCACGGTCTACGTCTGGCAGGACGCGAGACTGCGCGCCCTGGAGGCCCGTACGGGCGTCGAGCGCTGGTCGTACCCCGTCGGGGACGCGGCGTCCTGCGGCGGTGCGCCGGTCCGGCTCACGCAGGCCGAGGACGGCTATGTGTACGTGGTGGCGGGGACGAGAGCGCTGGCCATCGATGTGGCCGCGGGGCATGTCCGCTGGCACTTCGAGGCCCCGGCCGTCTTCCTTTCGCCGCCCGCGTTCGCCCCTGGTCCCTCGGTGACCGGCGGCGGTGTGTACCTCGCGGACTACCTGGGCACGGTCTACGCGCTCGACGCCACCGACGGCCGGGACCGCTGGCGGATCGCCACCGAGGCCCGCTCGTCGATCGAGCCGGTGCTGGTCACGGGCGGTCATGTGCACGTCGGCAGCGGCAACGGCCTCTACACGCTGGACGCCGTCACCGGCACCCCGAAGTGGCGCTTCCAGGCGGGCGGCGAGGTGATCGGCGCCCCGGTCGCCGCCGAGGGCCGTATCCACTTCGGCTCCGCCGACCACTGCCTCTACACGCTGGACGCGGACGGCGGGCAGCTCCGCTGGAAGCTGGCCACCGGTGGCGAGATCACCGGGTCCCCGGTGGCGCAGGCGGGTGTGGTGTACGCCTGCAGCAAGGACCGGTGCGTGTACGCGCTGGACGCGGTGAAGGGCACGGGCACGGCGCGCTGAGCGCGGTGGGTGCGGTGCGACGGCCGTCGTACCAGACACGGAAGGGACTCCGGACGGCGGCCGTCGGTCACGACGCTACGCCGGGTGGGTGGGGCCCGCCAGGCGGGGAAGTGCCTGCGCCGGGCATCACGGCCTGTCGTACCGCGACCGTGATGCCCCAGGAAGGACCCCGATGACCGCGCAGCACATCGATCCCAGCGAGCCGATCGTCCCCAGACCTGAGCGGACCCCCGCGGCGCTGCGGGTCGCGCTGGCGCGGTTGGCGCCCCACCGGCTGGCCGAGATGGAGCGGCAGAAGGACGAAGCCGTCGCGCTGGCAGCGCAGACGGGCTCACTCGGGCCGATCACGCAGTTCCTGGAGTCCTGGGCGGTCGCCGTCGAGATCGCCCGCATGCCCGCGGCCGCCGCGCGCCTTCGTACCGCTGAGTACACGGCGCAGACGGCAGAGCGGGACGACTCCGCCTGGCGAGCGGCCATGGACGCGATCAAGGACATCCACACGGCTGCTCGGGCGGCGCTTGCCGATGGGTAGCTGGCGCTGGGAGTACGGCCCCGACGAAGCGCACGTCATAGGCGGCGCGACGCCCGCACCCGCCGCCTTCGTCGCGGAGGTGGAGCAGCGCGCCCGTGAGATCGTCCGGGCGGCCGAGGCCCTACACCTCGACGGCACGGCCTACCAGGGAGCGGGCGAAGGCGTACAGACCGCGTTCGTTCCCGGCGGCATGTTCCTGTACCTGACGGTGCCACGGCACGAGTGCGTGGACGTCCTGCAGGTCAGCGCCTGGCCCACCTGATCCCCGGAGCGCTCGACCACCCCGCGGGCCCTCGGCTCAGCGCACCCTGAAGCCCGCCCGCCGGGCCCCGAAGAGGTCCGCCTGCCGCTCCGGGGGCAGATTGCCGAGCGCGATGAGGTGCGGCGCGTGCGTGAGGGCCTGTGCGCGCGCCGCCTCCTTCGCGGCCCAGACGGCCCGGACGGTGCCCTGCACGGCCTCGGTCGGGTACGAGGCGATGGTGCGCGCGCAGGCGACGGCCGCGTCCCGTGCCCGGCCCGGCGCGGTGAGCTCGGAGACCAGGCCCGTCTCGTACGCCCGCTGGGCCGAGACCCGTTCGGCCGTACCCATCAGCGCCATCCGCGCCACCTCACCGAACGGCATCCGCTGGGCCATGAAGACGGACTCGTACGCGCTGACCATCCCGTAGGTCGTGTGCGGGTCGAAGAAGGTCGCGTCGTCGGCGGCGACGACGAACTCCGCCTCGCCGAGCAGATAGAAGGCGCCGCCGCACGCCATGCCGTTCACGGCGGCGATCACGGGCTTGAACAGGTCGCCCGCCTTGGGTCCGATCGTGAGCAGCGGATCGTCGATCGTGTACGGGGACGAGGGCTGCGGCACCTCGACGGAGCGGTCGATTCCGGTGCAGAAGGCCTGGTCACCCGCCCCGGTGACGACGATCGCGCGCACCGTGTCGTCGAAGCGGAACCGCCGCCAGGTGGCAGCGAGTTCGGCGGCCGTCGCCAGGTCGATGGCGTTGTGTTTCGCCGGGCGGTCGAGGGTGACGACCGCGACCCCGGTCTCCTTGTCGGTCTCGGTACGCAGCGTGGCCATGCCGCTCACCGGTCCCGGTCCAGGACCCAGCGCGGTACGGAGATCCCGCCGAGGTCGCTGAAGACGACCTGGACGCGGGCGCCGATCCGCAGCCGGTCGCCGGGCACGGAGTTGAGCGGCGCCTCGGGGCCGGTGACGAGGTTGCCGACCAGGCGGATACGGGGCGCGTCGGCGAGCTCGACGACGATCGCGTTGTACGGGGCCTGCTCGGCGTAGGCGGGGAGCAGCGGCGGGTGCGCGACGACGTACGACCAGATGCGGCCCTTGCCGCTCATCGCGCGCCACTCGCTGTCGAAGGACTGGCAGCGCGGACAGCAGGGGCGGGGCGGGAAGCGTAGTTCGCCGCAGTCCGGGGCGGCGCAGGCCTGGACGCGTAGCTCGCCGCGGGCGGTGTACTCCCAGAAGGGGGCGCCGTCGTCGTCGGGGACGGGCAGCAGGAGACCGTCGGGCGGCAGCGGTCCGTCGGGCGGCAGCGGCCCGTTGTCAGTGGTGGCCTTCATAGTGGAGGGCATGAGCGATCAACTCCTCAGCAGGACGGCCGAAGTGGGTACGCCCTCGCCCGCGGTGACCAGGCAGGTGGCGGCGTCGGGTATCTGCGCGGTGCTGGTGCCGCGCAGTTGCTTCACGCCCTCGGTGATGAGGTTGAAGCCGTGGACGTACGCCTCGCTGAGTCCGCCGCCGCCGGTGTTGAGGGGCAGCCGTCCGCCGATCTCCAGGGCGCCGCCCTCGGTGAAGGCCGCGCCCTCGCCGCGGCCGCAGAAGCCGTAGCCCTCCAAGGACAGCGGGATCAGCGGGGTGAAGGCGTCGTAGATCTGGGCCACATCGACGTCCTGGGGGCCGAAGTCGGCCTGCTTCCACAGGTGTCGGGCCGCCGTCCAGGCCGGTCCCGAGAGCGGGTCGTCGTTCCAGTAGTTGACCATGCCGTGGTGCTGGGACGGCAGCCCCTGGGCGACGGAGTGCAGGTAGACGGGCTTGTGGCGGCAGTCGCGGGCCCGCTCGGCGGACACGATGACGCAGGCCAGGGCCCCGTCGGTCTCCAGGCAGTTGTCGAAGAGGCAGAGCGGCTCGCTGATCCAGCGCGCCGTCATATACATCTCGCGGGTGAGGGGGCGTTCGTACATCATCGCGGCCGGGTTCTGGTTGGCCCGGTTGCGGCAGGCCAGCGCGACATTGAAGAGGTGGTCCCGAGTGGCTCCGTACTCGTGCATATAGCGGCGGGCCAGCATGCCGATCTCGTCCGCGGGGCGCAGCAGTCCGAACGGCCTGGTCCACTGGGCGGGCGTGGGCAGCTGAGCGGCGGTGTTCTTCCAGGGGCGCGGCCCGCTGCCGCGCTTACGCGACCGCCAGGCGACGCCCACGCTCGCCTGCCCGGTGGCGATCGCCGCGGCCAGGTGCGCGAGGGTCGCGCAGGAACCGCCGCCGCCGTAGCCGACCTTGCTGAAGAAGGTCACCTCACCTGCGCCGATCGCCTTGGCGATCTCGACCTCGTCGGTCTCCTCCATGGTGTACGAGGCGAAGGCGTCCACCTCGGACGGAGCGATTCCGGCATCGTCGAGCGCGCCGACGATCGCCTTGCAGGCCAGGGCTTTCTCGGACTCCGGTAGGTGTTTGGCAAAGGGGGTCTGGCCGATGCCGACAATCGCTGTAGCGTCCTTGAGCCCCGCCGCCGTCATCGCCGCCATCGCCCGCCTCCGCGATCAACTCGCCTGCGTCACTGCTGACAGCGGGGAAGGCTACAGCTAATCTGACGGATAGTCAGCTACTGGGCCGGCGATCGAGTCGGCCACTGAGTGGTCTACTGCGGTGGGAGGGCTTGCGATGCGTGCGACGCCTGCGATGCGCGGCGACCTGGAGTGGGGCAGCATCCCGAAGCTGGTGCGCTCGGCGGCACAGCGGTACGGCGAACGGGAGGCGGTGGTCGACGGCCGCACCCGGATCTCGTACGCCGAACTGGGCGAGCGGGTGGAACGGGCCGCCGCGGCCTGTATCGCGAGCGGCGTACGGACCGGCGACCGGGTCGCGGTCTGGGCGCCCAACACCCTGGACTGGATCGTCTCGGCGCTCGGCGCGGTCTCCGCGGGCGCGGTCCTGGTGCCGCTGAACACCCGCTTCAAGGGCACCGAGGCGGCGTACGTCCTGGCCCGCTCCCGCGCGAAGCTGCTCTTCGTCACCGGCACTTTCCTCGGCACGTCGTATGTCGCGTCCCTGCGGCGCGCGACGACGGAGGGAAGCGGCACAGGTCCACTCCCCGGCCTCCCGCACCTGGAGCAGGTCGTGGTCCTCGCGGAGGACGCCCCGGAGAACTTCCGTACCTGGAAGGACTTCCTGGCCGACGGCGAGAGGGTGAGCGCCGCCGAGGTGCGTGACCGCTCCACCGAGATCGACGCGTCATCCCCCTCCGACATCATCTTCACCTCAGGCACCACGGGCCGCCCCAAGGGCGCGGTCATCACCCACGCCCAGACCCTGCGCTGCTACGACGTGTGGAGCGAACTGGCGGGCCTGCGCGAAGGTGACCGGTATCTGATCGTCAACCCGTTCTTCCACACCTTCGGCTACAAGGCGGGCATCGTCGCCTGCCTGATGCGCGGCGCGACGATGGTCCCGCAGCCCGTGTTCAACGTCGACACCGTCCTGGCCAACATCGCCGCCGAACGCATCTCGGTCCTGCCGGGCCCGCCCACCCTGCACCAGTCCCTCCTCGACCACCCGGCCCGCAGCAAACACGACCTCTCGGCGCTCCGACTGGTGGTCACCGGCGCCGCGGTCGTCCCCCTCCGCCTCGTCGAACGACTGCGCTCGGAGCTCCGCATCGCCACCGTACTGACGGCCTACGGCCTGTCCGAGGCGAGCGGCATCGTCACCATGTGCCGCAGAGGCGACGAGCCGACCGTCATCGCCGCCACCTCGGGCCGCGCCATCCCCGACACCGAGGTACGGGTGACGGACGGTTCAGGGCAGCCGCTGCCCCCCGGCCAGCCGGGCGAGGTACTGGTCCGCGGCCACCACGTGATGCGCGGCTACTTCGAGGACCCCCAGGAGACCAAGAAGGCCATCACCGCCGACGGGTGGCTGCGCACGGGCGACGTGGGCGTACTCGACGAGGCGGGCAACCTGCGCATCACCGACCGGATCAAGGACATGTTCATCGTCGGCGGCTTCAACGCCTACCCCGCCGAGATAGAGCAACTCCTCGGCCTGCACCCCGACATCGCGGACGTCGCGGTCATCGGAGTCCCCGACCCGCGCCTCGGCGAGGTCGGCAAGGCGTACGCGGTACGCCGCCGTGGCTCGACCCTGACAGCGGACGACCTGATCGCCTGGTCCCGCCGCGAGATGGCCAACTACAAGGTCCCGCGGGAGGTCGAGTTCGTGACCGAGCTCCCGCGGAACGCGAGCGGGAAGGTGCTGAAGCGGGAGCTGAGGGTCCACTGACCGGTTTGTCTGGACTTACCGGAACCTGGTTGGGAGGATGGTCGGTATGAGCGCCCAGCCCGCTGAATCGGCCATCCCCGCCGACTACCCGAGCCTCCGCGCCTTCGCCGACGACATCGCCGCAGCGGCGGAGCGGCGCGGCGAGCGCGCACGTGTACAGATCGCGAACCATGAGGTCACCGTCACGATGATGTCCCCGAGCACTCCTCACCGTCTCATCGTGAACGAGCTGATCCTTCAGATCGCGGGTCAGGACCCGACCGTCCGCCCGATGAACGACACCAATGTGGAGCACCCCGCCGTCGGCATCCTCAAGGTCCCGGACCTGTTCGTCGTTCCCAAGGACACCATGGACGACCAGCCCGAGGACGGCGTCGACGCCACCACGGTCCTCCTGGTCGTTGAGGTCGTCTCGAAGACGAACCCCGGCAACGACCACATCACCAAGCTCCGCGACTACCCACGCATGGGTATCCCCGTCTACGTGATCATCGACCCCCGGGACGGCACGATCACCGTCCACGAGGAGTCGACCACGGTCAGCGGCCAGGCCCGGTACGCCGACACTCCGCGCCCCTACAAGTTCGGTGACACAGCCGTCCCCATGGGGCGCTGGACCATCGACACCAGCGGATTCCGCCGCTACAAGGCGGCCTGACGGCGTCGCCGCACGGGGCTCACCACAGGGGGTCGATCAGCTCGACGGAGCGCCGTGCCGCGGTGAGCGCGGTGGTGTCGGCCACATCCACCGCCGTGTCCGTGAACTTGATGGCGTGGTCGTCGCCGTGCGCGGCGGCCGCCTCGAAGATCTCATCGGCGGTGAGCGACGCCCCCGCCGGGGAGTACGCCACGCCCTCCGCGGGCCGGTAGGCCGCGGTGACCGCCGCGGCCGCCGTCCAGGCCGCCGCCAGCGAGGCGGGCCACAGCTCGCGGGGGAGTGCGGGCAGGGTGCGCAGTACGGCGTTGGGCGCGGTCGCGGAGTGCACCAGCATGACCGGCTCGCCGTGCCCGTGGGTTGCGTACCGGTGGACGGCGGCGGTGACCAGTTCCTGGAGAGCGTCCCGCGCGGCGTCGGGGTCCGTGGTCGCGACCGCGGACCAGTCGGGGAAGGCGGAGAGCTGCGCGAACCGGTTCCAGATGCCGGGACGCTGCTCCGGAATGGCCTCCACCGCCTCCAGCGCGGCCGCTGCGTCCGGCACCGGCGCCAGGGACTTCACTTCCGGCAGCAGCCGGTGCCGGGCCGCCCAGTACCCGAGGCTGTAGGCGAGTTCGGTGAGCCGCGGGCCGTCGTCCCCGGCGTCGCCGCTCTGCAGGGTGCGTACCGCGTGCCCCACGCGGATCACCGAGTGCGTGGAGCTCGCCGCGATGCCCGGCAGCAGCCTGGGCCACCACTCGGCCAGCACCTCCTGCCAGGCCCGCCCCTCACCGATCTCGCGCTCGAAGTAGGTGATCCAGTCCGCGACGCGTCGCGGATCGCCCAGTGCCTCGGACCAGTTGGCCGCGGTCACCGGGTCCACCTGCTCGGGCAGCTCCTCCAGCTTCGTGCTGTAGCGGTCCAGCCACCGGTGCACGGAGGCCGCCTGCCCATGCCGTACGAGCGCCTCGACGGCCATCGGCCCGTGGTTGCTCAGACCCTCGTTGTACTCGGGCCCCAGGGTGTGCAGCCGCTGCAGTGCTTCGTCGAGGATGCCGGTCGTGTCGTTGTCCGTCGTGTTGGTGCGCTTGTCGCCGTCCATGATCGGAATGCTAGACGCGAGCCCGCGCCCGCGTAACGGGCTACGGCCCTAGGACTTGAGTCGCAACTCGACCCAGGGGACGCTCTCGCCCGGCAGCACATAGCGCTCGAACTCGACGAACCCGCGCGCCTGGGCGAACCGCAGCCCCGCCGTGTTGGACTCCAGGACGACGGTCTCGACCACCCGCGCGCCAAGCTCTCTCGCCCGCTCCATCCCGTGCGCGTAGAGCTGCTCCCCGAACCCCTGCCCCCGGTGCGCGGGCAGCACCCGCGCGATCACGGTGGCCGTGGCCGTGTCACCAGTAGGCGGCCGTACGGTCGTACAGCCCACAAGCGCATCGCCGAGGTAGGCAACGTCCAGGTGGTAGCGCCGATCACGCTCCCGCACGTCCTCAAGCGACATGGCGGCAGGCGGCACGATCACGTTGTGGACGTGCCGCCAGTCCTCAAGCATGGCGTCGCCGGTGGGCGCTTCGATACGGAGCCGATGATCAGTCATCCCCGTACCCAACCCGTGGGCGGCAACGGCCGTCAACACAATTCGGGGCCCGGCCCCACCGGAGACCGGACCCTGACGCACGCTCAATCCACCGGCGCGGGGCACTTCACGGTCGGGTTCCACTCGGCGAACAGGCCGCTGGGGTTGTGCTTGTGGAGCCAGACGTGCAGGTCGTAGTGGATCGGCATGCCGGGCCCATGGCCCTCCATCGGCCCGGCGAACTCCTGCCCGAAGAGCGTCGGCCGGTCGTCGTCCGTCGCGAGGTCCTGGTCGTCGTCGACGACGAGGTACTCGACCCCGACCAGCCGCCGCTTGCCGTGCTTGTCGTCCTCGTACAGCAGCGCCGCGGGCTTGGCCGGGTCGAGGGAGTCGATGTGGTCCAGGTTGATGTAGTGGTAGCCCATGCCACCCTCGGGCGACGCCGCGCACTCGTCGGTGCGCATATACCCGTCCTTGATGGCCTTCTTCTCCGAGTGGTACTTCGTCGTCGCCTTGTACGCCTTGGACAGCTGGGCGTGCACCTTGTCGTGGGCGTCAGGGACAGGCGCCGGGGCGGCACCCAGCGCCATCGAGGCGAGGGCGGTGAGGCCGATGGCGGCTATCAGCGGTCGCGGTCGTGAGGACATTGCTCTGCTCCTAGGGGAAGCGCGGATGGCGCGGACTGTGGGCGGGTCCCTCCCCGGCCCACCGGAAGCAGTCTGTGACGCATGCGTGACACTCCGCACCCGGAGCGGCTCATTGGGCTTACGCCCCAGGCGGGTGAAACCCGTGACTGAGGGTGTGCGGGCGGCTGCGGCTGGCGGTATGGTCGATGGTATGGCAACCAAGAAGTACACGGTCACGCTGCCGGAGGAGCTGGCGGAGGAGATCCGCAGTGAGGTCGGCTCGGGGAACTTCAGTGCGTATGTCACGCACGCCATAGAGCGGCAGCGGGAGCAGGATCGGCTCGGTGAGCTCGTCGTGTGGATGCTGGAGGAAGGCGGGCCGCTGACCGAGGCGGAGAAAGCGGCGGCTGAAGCGGAGCGCCGTGAGAACGAGCGGTGGTTCGCGGAACGCGCGGCGACGGAAGTCCAGGATCAGTCGGCGACGGAGCCCCCGGGCCGCCAGGCGGCTGGCTGATGGGCGATCTCTGCTACGTGCTGGACTGCGAGGCCCTGTCACGGGCGGTGTCGCGCGAACGCGTGATGTCCGGTCGCCTCAGTGACGCTCATCAGGCGGGCATCCGTGTCGTGACGAGCTCCATGACCCTGATCGAGGCCTACCACCACAAGTTCCGCCGTCCGGCTTGGAACTGGGCGATGTCCCGGATCATCGTGGAGCCGGTCACGCGGGACGTGGCCGAGGCGGGGATCGCACTGCTGGCGGAGGCCGGGCTGCACGGCCACAAGTACGCGATCGACGCGGCGCTTGCGGTGATCGCGGGGCGGCAAACAGGGAACGTGGTGCTTTACACGTCAGACGAAGACGACATGCGGCAGCTGTGTGGGGCAGGGGTGCTGGTCAGGAGGCTGTGAGGCGATCGATCTGACGCGGCACAGGAATGGGGGCCGAGCGAGAGGTCCGGTCCCCATGCCTCGCTGCCGGCGGATCAGGGGATGTGGTTGTCGAGCGGCGCGACAGGGATGTGGTTGTCAGCCATGGCCGGGGCGGCCGTGCCGACCGCAGTGGCGACCGCGATGGCAAGCGTGACGAAGGCCTTCTTGGTGCGGGCCATTCCAACTCCTGTTGAGGAGGGGCTTCCTGGCCCACAGGGGCGCTTGCGGCATTGGCCCGAACCTCCTGCGGACATGCGTCGGGCGCGGGGGGGCCCCCCCCCCGCCCCCCCCCCCCCCCCCCCCCCCCCCCCCCCCGACCCCCGTCGGTGTTGGTCTCTGGATGCCTGGTTACGGCATGTGGTTGTCCTGCGGCTTCAGGATCGGGTCGTCCGTCTTCGGCTCGCTGGGCAGCTGGTTGTCCTGCGTGGTGATGTCCACGGGCTCGCTGGGCATGTGGTTGTCCTGCGTCGTGACATCCGTGGGCTTCTGCGTCTTCGTCTTCTTCTGCTCGCTCATGGTGTGAGCTCCCCTGTTGAGTGGTGAATCGAGGTGGGAACGCCCGTCCGGCAACTCCCCCGAGGGCCGCCGGACGGGCGCTCGGAGCCGTTCACCCTAGCGGTTCGGCTCCTCGCCAGACCGTCTGCCCCCCGATGCGACGGTTCGACTAAGTAAGAGAGTGCCGTGCGGCGATAAACGAATGATGAACGCCCGGACTAAGCGGCCGTGGCGGGAACGAGCAGCCCGCGAATCTCGTCCGCCTCCTCGGCGCCGCACTGCTCGTACAGGGCGAGCGCTTCTTCCCAGCAGACCTTCGCCCGGTCGAGTTGGCCAAGCCCCGACAGCGCCTTGCCCAGCAGGGTCAGCACGTTGCCACGCATCCGGTCGCCGCCGATGCACCGTAGCGCGAGGGCCTGTTCGGCGTGCTGGGCCGCCTGCAGGTGGCGGCGGGCGGCGAGATGGACCTCGGCGATGCGGAAGTGGGTGGTTCCCTCCCAGAGCTGCTGCCGGTGGTCGGTGAAGATGTTGAGGGCGTCCGAGAGTTGGCGCAAGGCGTCGGTCAGGCGGCCTGCCCTGGTCAGTGCGATACCGAGCGAGTAGTGGCCGTTCGCCGCGCGCAGGGTCGGGCCCATCTCGTCATAGATGTCGATGCCCTGCTGAGCGATCTTCACCGCCGTAGTGGTCCGCCCCAACCCCAGGTGCGCCCGCGAGAGGTTGCACAGGGCCGTGGCCTCGCTGGGGCGGTTGCCTGCCGCGCGGGAGCTTTCTATGGCCTTGTTGAAGAAGCCCTCGCCGTCGGCGAACCGGCTCTGGTGCAGGGAGATGATGCCGCGGTCGTTGGCCACCCAGCACACCGCGGCGGTGTCGTCGGTGGACTCGGCGAGCAGCATCGCCAGCCGGGCCTCCTCGTCCGCGTCCGTGATGCGTCCGGACACCAGCAGCACGTTGGTGAGGGTCGTACGGGCCCGGCCTTCGGCGTGCACGTCGCCCGCGGTCTGTGCCGCATCCCGTACCGCGACGGCCGTCGTCTCGTACCGGCGCGAGTTGGCGCCCGATTCGGCCAGGTCCTTGGCCGCCCACAGCAGGTCGACCGCGCGCCGGAGGCTGCCGGGGTCGCCAGCGGACTGCCGTACGCAGGCCAGCAGGCAGTCGGCCTCGGTGTAGAGCCAGTCGCGGGCCGCGCTGCCGTCGGTGAAGTCCAGGCCGGTGAACTGGGTGGGTTCCAGGTGGTCGACGAGGCGGTCGCCGGGGCGCTCGATGGCGTACACCCGTGCCGTCGTGGCCAGGTAGAAGTCCAGGAGCCGGGACAGCGCGGCCGTCCGCTCGCTCGGCGGCTGCTCGTCGCGTTCGGCACAGGCACGCGCGTAGAGGCGTACGAGGTCGTGGTAGCGGTACCGGCCCGGTGCGGCGGACTCCAGGAGCGAGGTGTCGACCAGCGATTCGAGCAGGTCCTCGGTGTCCTCGACCGGCAGGTCCAGGAGCGCGGCGGCCGCGGCCACCGAGATGTGGGGGCTGTCGGCGAGCCCCAGCAGCCGGAACGCCCGCGCCTGCGCCGGCTCCAGCGCCCCGTACCCCAACTCGAACGTCGCCTTCACCGCCAGGTCGCCCGCCTGGAGTTCGTCCAGGCGGCGGCGCTCGTCGCCCAGCTTCGCGGCCAGTACAGAGACCGTCCAGGTGCGGCGGGCCGCCAGGCGGGAGGCCGCGATGCGGATGGCCAGGGGCAGGAAGCCGCAGGCCGCGACCACGTCGAGCGCTGCCTCGCGTTCCGATGCCACCCGCTCCTCACCCACGATCTTGGTGAAGAGCTGGAGTGCCTCCTCCGGGGACATCACATCCAGGTCGACCAGATGGGCGCCGACCAGGTCGACCATGCGTACGCGCGAGGTGACCAGGGCGGCGCAGCCCGCGGTGCCCGGCAGGAGCGGCCTGACCTGGGCCGCGTCGCGGGCGTTGTCGAGCAGGACGAGCACTCGGCGGCCGTCCAGGAGGGAGCGGTACAGGGCCGCGCGTTCCTCCATGGAGTCGGGGATCGCGGAGTCGGCGGTACCGAGGGCGCGGAGGAAGGAGCCGAGTACCGTCTCCGGTTCGGCTACGCGGGGGCCCGCGCCCTGGAGGTCCACGTAGAGCTGGCCGTCGGGGAAGTGGGGGCGGACCTCGTGGGCGACGTGGACCGCGAGGGTGGTCTTGCCGACGCCGCCGATGCCGGCCAGGGCCGAGACCGCCATGACCCGGCCCTCCGCAGAGGACAGGACCTCGCCCAGCTCCGCCACGAACGAGGCACGGCCGGTGAAGTCGGGCACCGTGGCGGGCAGCTGGGCCGGGCGTACCGGGGTCGGGGCGGCCGAAGCCGGGGAGGCCGCGGGCTCGGCCAGGGCCGGGTCGGCCTGCAGGATGCGCTGCTGGAGTTCGGCGAGCCCCGGGCGCGGGTCCACGCCGAGCTCGTCCGCGAGCAGACGGCGGGTGTCCGCGTACACGGCGAGGGCTTCCGCCTGGCGACCGGAGCGGTACAGGGCGAGCATCAGCAGCTCGCGCAGACGTTCGCGCAGGGGGTGCGCCGCCGTCAGTGCGGTCAGTTCGGACACCGACTCGGCGTGGCAGCCCTGCTCCAGGTCCATGTCCAGGCGGGTCTCCAGGAGTTGCAGGCGCCACTCCTCCAGGCGGGTGCGCTGGGTGTCCGCGTAGGGGCCCGGTACGTTCGCGAGCGGCTCGCCGTCCCACAGGTCCAGCGTCTCGTTGAGCAGGGTGCGGGCGTGGCAGAGGTCGCCCGTGCTCCTGGCCTTCTCCGCCTGGGCCCACAGGTCCTCGGCGACGGCCAGGTCGAGCGTGTCGCCCGGCAGCCGGATCGCGTAGCCGCCCGACTCGCTGGCCAGGACGTCAGGGGACAGCGCCTTGCGCAGCCGGGAGGCGTAGGTCCGTACGGCCGCGAGGGCCTGCGAGGGCGGTTCCTCGCCCCAGATCGCGTCGATCAGCTCGGCGGCGGTCGCCGTGCGGCCCTCACGCAGCAGCAGTGCCGCGAGCAGGGCACGTTGCTGCGGAGATCCGGTGGTCAGCGGCTCGCCACCGCGCCAGGCACGTACCGGTCCGAGCACACTGAACCGCAGTGCCTGCGACGCCTCGGGGCGCCGCTGCTCGGGTACTCGCGGTACACCGTCCATCCTTGTCCCCCTGCCGAACCCCTGACGAACCATGACGGTTCCTTGCAAACCCTGGCGACCCGCCGATATTCCCGCCCCGGCTGCCTTCCGGGCCGACCTTGTCGAACGTGGGAATCGACGCTGGAATCGACGCTGCCAGTTTGCCTTGTTCGCGGCGGATACGTCAGCCGTGGGAGACACCTCTCACACGGTCCACCCAAGGGCAACCCCCGACATCCCCGGCGGGCAAGCCGTCGACAAGCCGCGTACGACTAGCTGACGGTTCGTCAGATCGGCGCTACCGTGGTGCGCATGGAGACCTTCCCGAAGATCATCTCGGTGGACGACCACACGGTGGAGCCCCCCAACGTCTGGCAGGACCGGCTCCCGTCGAAGTACCGCGACATCGGTCCTCGTGTCGTCCGTGCCCCACTGAAGGAAATGACCTTTATGGGTGGGAAGTTCGCACCCGTGATGGGACAGAAGGGGGACGACGGGCCGATAGGCGACTGGTGGGTCTACGAGGACCTGCACCGGCCGCTCACCCGGCTTGACACCGCCGTCGGATACGACAGGGACGAGATCAAGCTTGAGGTGATCACGTACGAGCAGATGCGGCCGGGGTCGTTCAGCGTCCCTGAACGACTGGCCGACATGGACGTGAACCATGTCCAGTCCGCCGTCTGCTTCCCGACCTTCCCGCGGTTCTGCGGCCAGACCTTCACCGAGGCCAAGGACCGCGAGCTGGGCCTGCTGGGGGTCCGCGCGTACAACGACTGGATGGTGGAGGAGTGGTGCGGTCCGCAGGCGCGCGGACGGCTGGTTCCACTCACCCTCATCCCCCTGTGGGACGCGCGGCTGGCCGCCGAAGAGGTGCGCAGGAACGCCGCGCGCGGTGTGCGCGCCGTGGCCTTCTCCGAGATTCCGCCGCACCTCGGACTGCCGTCGATTCATACCGATGACTGGGACCCGTTCCTCCAGGCCTGCGACGAGACCGGGACGGTCGTCGCCATGCACATCGGGTCCTCCAGCAGAATGCCGTCCACATCGGCGGACGCACCGCCCGCCGTCGGGTCCACGATCACCTTCGCCAACTGCTGCTTCTCGATGGTCGACTGGCTGATGAGCGGCAAGTTCGAGCGCTTCCCGAACCTGAAGATCATGTACGCCGAGGGCCAGATCGGGTGGATCCCGTACATCCTGGAGCGGGCGGACGTGGTCTGGGAGGAGAACCGCGGGTGGGGCGGGGTCGCCGAAAAGGTGCACCGGCCGCCGTCCGAACTCTTCGCCGAGCATGTGTACGGGTGCTTCTTCGACGACGCCTTCGGGCTGCGGAACCTGGACGCCATCGGGGTGGGCAACGTGCTGTACGAGACCGACTACCCGCACTCCGACTCGACCTGGCCGAAGTCACGGGAGGTCGGCGAGTCCCAGATGGGGCATCTCGCGCCGGATGTGGTGGACCGGATCGTCCGCCGCAACGCGATCGATCTGCTGGGGCTGACGGAGGACGGGCTGTGGGGGCCGTCCGCGCCCTGACCGGCAGCGCATCGTCCTTCAAGGGGAGTCAGTCCTTCAAGGGGGCCAGTCCTTCAAGGGGAGTCAGTCATGGTGCACGTGCACGTACTACCGCAGGGGCGGCTGGTCTACGGGATGCAGCTCCCCGTCCAGTCGCAGAGCAGCATCTACGCGGAGCCGTGGGAGGCGGGCGCCGGGCCGGCCGACCTCGTGGAGATCGCGCGGACCGCGGACCGCTCCGGGTTCGCGTACATCGCCAACTGTGACCATGTGGCGATCCCGAGGCGGCTCGCGGCCGCGATGAGCACCGTCTGGTACGACCCGGTGGCCACGCTCTCCTTCCTCGCCGCGGTCACCGAACGGGTCCGGCTGCTCAGTCACGTCGCCATCGTCGGGCTACGGCATCCGCTGGTCACCGCCAAGCAGTACGCCACCCTGGACCGGCTCAGCGGGGGCCGCCTGGTCCTCGGCGTCGGCGCCGGGCATGTGGCGGAGGAGTTCGACGCGGTGGGCGCGGACTTCGCGGGCCGCGGGGCCGTGCTCGACGAGACGGTCGACGCGCTGAAGGCCGCGCTGGGACAGGAGGAGTACCCGGAACACCACGGCGAGCGCTATGAGTTCAGCGGTCTCGGACAGCAGCCCCGGCCCGTCCAGGAGCGGGTCCCGCTGTGGGTGGGCGGCTCGTCGCCCGCCGCCGTACGCAGGGCCGCGACCCGAGGCGACGGCTGGCTGCCGCAGGGCGATCCACGCGACAAGCTGCCCGCGCAGATCGCGAAGCTCAGGCGGCTGCGGGAGGCGGCCGGGGTGGCGGAGCCGATCACCGTCGGCGCCATCACCGAGCCGCTGTACGTGGGCGAGCCCGGCTGGGACGTGGGGCGCAGGACGCTGAGCGGCAAGCCGCAGGCGCTCGCCGAGTCGCTGCGGGCGTACGCGGCGATGGGCGTGGACCAGATCCAGGTGCGGTTCCGCAGCCGGAGCCGGAGCGAACTCACCGACCAGATGACGGCGTTCGGCGCGGACGTCGCGCCGCACCTCAACGACTGAGTAGCCGAGTATGTGAAGGGGCAGGCATGGGCAAGCTGGACGGGCGCGTCGTCATCATCACCGGCGCCGCACGCGGGCAGGGCGAGCAGGAGGCGCGGCTCTTCGCCGGAGAGGGCGCCAAGGTCGTCCTCGCGGACGTACTGGACGACCAAGGGGCGGCCGTAGCCAAGGAGATAGCCGAGGAGGCGGGCGAGGACCGGGCCAGATACGTCCACCTGGACGTCGGCCGCGAGGACGACTGGACCGCCGCCGTGGCCGCCGCGAAGGAGGCCTTCGGCAAGGTCGACGGGCTGGTGAACAACGCCGGGATCCTGCGGTTCAACGCGCTGGTGGACACCCCGCTGGACGAGTTCATGCAGGTGGTGCAGGTCAACCAGGTGGGCTGCTTCCTCGGCATCAAGGCCGTCGCGGGCGAGATCGGCGCGGCGGGCGGCGGGACGATCGTGAACACCGCCTCGTACACCGCGATGACCGGGATGGCCGCCGTCGGGACGTACGCGGCGACCAAGCACGCGATCCTCGGGCTGACCCGGGTCGCGGCGATGGAGCTCGCGCCGAGCGGCATCCGGGTCAACGCGATGTGCCCCGGCGCGATCGACACCCCCATGTCCAACCCCTCGCAACTCGACCCCGAGGCCGACTCCGCCGAGACCTCGGCGGCCCTGGACGAGCTCTACCGAAAGCTCGTGCCGCTGGGGCGGGTCGGGCAGCCGCGCGAGGTGGCGGACCTGGCGCTCTTCCTCACCGGTGCGGACTCCTCGTACATCACGGGGCAGCCGTTCGTGATCGACGGCGGGTGGCTGGCCGGGGTCAGCGTTATCTGACGCATCGTCAGTATTGACGAGTCACGCCGACGGTGGAACAGTCGACGACATCCAAATCTGACGGTACGTCAGAAATGAAGAGGCATGAAAGAGGACGGTGAACCTCCTTGGAATTCGGGCTCTTTGTACAGGGATACGTGGGCAAGCGCGCCGAGACCGACCCGCTCGCCGAGCACAAGGCGCTGATGGAGGAGACCGAGTACGTCATCCAGGCGGACAAGTCGGGGTTCAAGTACGCCTGGGCCTCCGAGCACCACTTCCTGGAGGAGTACTCGCACCTCTCCGCGAACGAGGTGTTCCTCGGCTACCTCGCCCACGCCACCGAGCGCATCCATCTCGGCTCCGGCATCTTCAACCCCCTGGCGCAGGTCAACCACCCCGTGAAGGTCGCCGAGAAGGTCGCCATGCTCGACCATCTCTCCGAGGGGCGCCATGAGTTCGGCTCCGGGCGCGGGGCGGGCTCGCACGAGATCCTGGGGTTCATACCGGGTGTCACCGATATGAACTACACCAAGGAGATCTGGGAGGAGACCATCGCGGAGTTCCCCAAGATGTGGCTCCAGGAGGAGTACCCCGGATTCCAGGGCAAGCACTGGCAGCTCCCGCCGCGCAAGATCTTCCCCAAGCCGTACGGGAAGTCCCACCCGGCCATGTGGTACGCCGCCGGGTCCCCGCCGTCGTACGCCATGGCCGCGCGCAAGGGGCTCGGAGTGCTGGGCTTCAGCGTCCAGAAGGTCTCCGACATGGAGTGGGTGCTCGAGCAGTACAAGACGGCCATCACGGACGCCGAGCCGGTCGGTGACTTCGTCAACGACAACGTCATGGTGACGTCGACGGCGATCTGCGCGCCGACGCACGAGGAGGCGGTACGGATCGCGGCGGGCGGCGGGCTCCACTACCTCCAGTCGCTGGTCTTCCGCTACCACGACACCTTCCCGCGGCCGGAGGGCTTCCCCGTCTGGCCGGAGACCCTGCCGGAGTTCAACGAGGAGATCATCGAGCTGCTGATCGCCGAGGAGCTGCTGATCTGCGGGGACCCGGACGAGGTGCTGCGGCAGTGCAAGCGGTGGGAGCAGGCGGGGGCCGATCAGCTGTCCTTCGGGCTGCCGATCGGGATCTCGCGGGAGGACACGCTCCAGTCGATCAAGCTGATCGGCGAACACGTGATCCCGAAGATCGACACGGATCCGGTGCATCGGACTACGCGGTTCCGGCAGGGCGCGGGCGCGTAGGGCTGGCCGAGAGTTTTCACCCCACCCCGCCCCTTCCCGAAGTCCTCAATCGCCGGACGGGCTGAATTTTCAGCCCGTCCGGCGATTGAGGACGAGCCCGAAGGGCGATATCCCAGCCCGGCCGACGTTTGAGGCCAATTTGTGAGCCCGGCCGGCGAGGCCTTTCGGGAAGGGGCGGGGTGGGGGCNTTGAGGACCGGGGTCTGGGGCGGAGCCCCAGTTACGGGACCCGCACCCGAAGGGAACTCGCATGCTTGACCACCTCATCCGCGGAGCGACCGTCGTGGACGGCACCGGTGCCCCCGGATACGTCGCCGACGTGGGCATCAAGGACGGCCGGATCGCCGTGATCGCCGAGCCGGGCGGCACCGTGGCCGAGGACGCCGCCACCACCGAGGACGCCACCGGCCACATCCTCACCCCCGGCTTCGTGGACCCGCACACCCACTACGACGCCCAACTCTTCTGGGACCCGTACGCCACCCCGTCCCTCAACCACGGCGTCACCACCGTCGCCGGCGGCAACTGCGGCTTCACGCTCGCCCCGCTCAACCCCGACCGCCCCGAAGACGCCGACTACACCCGGCGGATGATGTCGAAGGTCGAGGGCATGTCCCTGGTCGCGCTCGAAGAGGGCGCCCCCTGGAACTGGCACACCTTCGGCGAGTACCTGGACGCCCTGGAAGGCCGTATCGCGGTCAACGCCGGTTTCATGGTGGGCCATTGCGCGCTACGACGGCACGTCATGGGCCCCGGCGCGACAGGCGGCGCCCAGCCCACCCCGGCCCAACTCGACGACATGCTCCGCCTGTTCCACGACGCCATGGACGCCGGAGCCTGGGGCCTGTCCACCACCCAGTCATCCACCCACTCCGACGGCGACGGCCGGCCCGTAGCGTCCCGTCACGCGGGCCCGGACGAACTCCTCGCCCTCGCCCGAGCCGTGGCCGAACACGAGGGCACCCAGCTCGAAGCGATCGTCGCGGGCTGCCTCGACCAGTTCAGCGACGACGAGATCGACCTCTTCGTGGAGATGTCCGCGGCAGCCGGCCGCCCCCTCAACTGGAACGTCCTCACCATCGACGCCGCCGTCCCCGAGCGCGTACCCCGCCAGCTGATCCCCAGCGAACGCGCCCGCAAGGCAGGCGGCCGCATCGTCGCCCTCACCATGCCCATCCTCACGCCCATGAACATGTCGCTCGGCACGTTCTGCGCGCTCAACCTCATCCCCGGCTGGGGCGAGATCCTCGCACTCCCCGTCCCCGAGCGGATCGCGGGGCTCCGCGACCCGGACGTACGGGCCGAGATGCTCCGCCGCGCCGACTCCAGGGAGGCCGGGGTCTTCCGCCGCCTCGCGCACTTCGGCCGGTACGTCATCGGCGACACGTACTCCGACGAGAACAAGGGCCTCACCGGCCGCGTCGTACGCGACATCGCCGCCGAACGCGGCCAGGACCCGTTCCACTGCCTGGTCGAGATCTGCGCCAACGACGACCTGCGTACGGTCCTGTGGCCGATGCCCACCGACAACGACCCCGACTCGTGGGAGCTGCGCCGCCAGACCTGGGAGCACGAGGACGTCCTGCTCGGCGGCTCCGACGCGGGCGCCCACCTGGACCGGATGTGCGGCGCCCCGTACACCACGCGCTTCATCGGCGACTGCCTGCGCGGCCGCAAGCTCGTCTCCCTGGAGCAGGCGATCAAGATGCTCACGGACGACCCGGCGCAGCTCTTCGGCCTGCGCGAGCGCGGCCGGATCGCCGAGGGCTACCACGCGGACCTCGTCCTCTTCGACCCGGAGAAGATCGACGCGGGCAAGGCGACCCTCGTCCACGACCTGCCGGGCGACAGCCCGCGGCTCGACTCGAAGGCGATCGGGATCAACGCGGTCTGGGTGAACGGCGTGGAGTCCATCCGCGAGGACGTGGTGACGGGCGCGGTACCGGGGAAGGTGCTGCGCTCCGGCCAGGACACCAGGACGGTGAGCACGAGGTGACCGATGCCCAGGGCGCTCAGCGGCTGCTGATCGGCGGCGAGTGGGTCGAACCCGACGCCGGGCACTACGAGGTGCTCGACCCCGCGACCGAGAGCGTCGTCGGACTCGCCCCCGAGGCCACCCGCGAGCAGGTGTACGCCGCTGCCGCCGCCGCCCGCGAGGCGTTCGGGCCCTGGTCGCGTACCCGGCCCGAAGAGCGCGCCGCGATCCTCGACCGGGCCGCCGACCTCATGCAGCGCGACACGGCGGCCAACGTCGAACTGGCCCAGGCCGAGACCGGCGCCACCACCGGGACCGCCCGCGGCATGCAGGTCGCGGTGGGGGTGTCCCGCTTCAGGCGCTATGCGAGGGGGGCCCTTGAACCGGTCGAATCCGCCCATCCACCCCAGGTCAACGAGGCCGGGCCGATGGGCAAGGCAGGCGCGTTCGGTGCGCTGGCCGTACGTCAGCCGGTCGGCGTCGTCACCTGCGTCACCTCGTACAACAACCCTTGGGCGAACCCCGCGGGCAAGGTCGCGCCCGCGCTGGCCATGGGTAACACCGTGGTCGTGAAGCCCGCGCCGCAGGACCCGCTGTCGGTGTACCGGATGGCGGCGGCGCTCACGGAGGCGCTGGCGGAGGCCGGGGCGCCGCCGGGTGTGGTGAACGTGGTGTCCGGGGCGCGCCCCGAGGTCGGCGAGGCGGCCGTGGACTCCCCGGACGTCGACATGGTCAGCTTCACCGGCTCCACGGCGGTCGGGCAGCAGATCGCCGAGGTGTGCGGGCGCGGCATGAAACGGCAGCTGATGGAGCTGGGCGGCAAGGGCGCGGCGATCGTCTTCGACGACGCCGACCTGGACGCGGCGGTCATGGGCATCGGCACCACCTTCGCCTTCTACAGCGGCCAGATCTGCACGGCCCCGACCCGCGTACTGGCCCAGCGCGGCAGCTACGACCAGCTGCTCGCCAAGCTCACCGAGTACCTAGCCTTCATGAAGGTGGGGGACCCGAGGGAGCAGGGCACGGTGGTCGGCCCGGTTATCTCGGCCGCGCACCGGGACCGCGTCGAGTCGTACATCGACCTGGGGCGGAAGGAAGGCGCGCGGCTGGTGGTGGGCGGCGATCGCCCACCCTTCCCCCGCGGCTTCTACGTCGCCCCGACCCTCCTCGCCGACTGCACCCACGACATGCGGGTGGTCCGGGAGGAGATCTTCGGCCCGGTCGTCGTGGTCGTCCCCTTCGACGGCGACGAGGAGGAAGCGGTGTCGCTCGCCAACGACTCCGACTACGGCCTCCTCAACTACGTCTGGTCCGGCGACGTGGCCCGCGCCTTCCGGGTCGCGCGGCGGCTCCGCGCCGGCGGGGTCGGCGTCAACACGATCGGCCGGAACATGGAGGCCCCGTTCGGCGGCTTCAAGCGGAGCGGGGTCGGCCGTGACTGCGGCTCGTACGCCCTGCACGCGTACAGCGAACTCCAGTCGATCATATGGACTACGTAAAGTAGTACGGTTCCGGGTGACCTGTGGGTGTCCTGTGGACATCCACGGCCACCGGGACGCGGGACCATCCGTGGGGGACATCCGGTGGCGCACCAGCCGCACGACACCGGATGAAACGGGGACGCCCGACCCATGGCGCTGACCACGCTGCGAATAAAGAAGACCGCTGTACGGGGGAGGACGGCCGCGCTCGCAGGCGGCGCGGCCCTCGCCGCGCTGCTGCTGAGCGGCTGCGCGGGCTACGACTCCACCACGCCGTCCGACGCCCGAGGCAAGGCGGACGACGGGACCAAGGTCACCGCCGGGGCCGTGGACTGCGACAAGGCCAAGTGCATCGCGCTGACCTTCGACGGCGGCCCGGGCCCCAAGACCCCCCAGCTCCTGGAAACCCTCAAGAAGGAGAAGGTCCCCGCGACCTTCTTCCTCCTCGGCAAGAAGCACATCGAGCGCTACCCCGACACCGTGCGCGCCATCGCGGACGCGGACGAGGGCCACGAGCTCGCCAACCACACCTGGACGCACCCCCGCCTCCCCGACGTCTCCGAGGACGAGGTGCGCCGGGAGCTCTCCCGTACCCAGGACGAGGTGGAGCGCCTCACCGGCGTCAAGCCGACCCTGATGCGCCCGCCGCAGGGCCGTACCGACGACAAGGTCGAGAAGGTCTGCAAGGAGCTCGGCCTCTCGCAGGTGATGTGGTCCACCACGGCGAAGGACTACAAGACGAACGACTCCGCCCTGATCCAGAAGCGCACCCTGGACCAGGCGGGCCGCGACGGCATCATCCTCCTGCACGACATCTACAAGGGCACCGTCCCCGCGGTCCCCGGCATCATCACCGAGCTGAAGAAGCAGGGCTACACCTTCGTCACGGTGACGGACCTCCTGGCCCCCGCGAAGCCGGAACCGGGCAAGGTCTACAAGCCCTGAGCCTGTCCGAACTCCTGAACTCCCGAACTCGCCGAATTCCCGAACTCCCCGAACTCCCCGGCCTTCACTCCGGCGACGAAGGCGGCGTGGTCCGTTCGGCGTAGCTACGGGTGCTGCGGGGGCCGGGGCGGGGTGAGCGTGGGGGAATGATCGAGGGAGTTGTCGAGGAGAGCTGTCCCGGTGTGCCTCCTGTCCGGGAGTGGCCCGCGCAGGATCTCCAGGGAAGCNGCCGGAGCGTCACGCTCCGGCAGGCCGGTCAGGTACCACACCGGTCAGGTCCTACAGGTGCCTACCTGGCAGGTGTTACTTGCCGAAGTACGCGTCGCGGACCGACACGCTCGACTTGTTGCCCTTCTTGTCCACGACGGTGGCGCGCAGCGAGATGCTCTTGCCCTTCGCCGGGTTCTTCACGAAGATCATTCCCTTGCGGACGGTGACCTTCTTCCACTTCTTTCCGTCGTACGAGACCGACACGGCCAGCGACTTGAGGTTCTTGCCCTTCGCCGCGCCCTGCACGGACACCGGAACGGCCATCCGCTTGCCCGCGGCGGCCGTGCTGTCCAGGGCGAGCTTCGGCGCGAAGCGGACCGTGGAGACCGGCAGTCGTGCGTCGTTGGCCTTCTTGGAGGTGAAGGTCCAGCTCGCGTCGATCCGGCTCGTGGCCCGACCGGTCGTGAGGTCCCGCTTGACGGACGTGGTCAGGCGGTACTTCGCCGACTTGGCCGGGACCTTGAAGGACTGCCCGGTCAGCGGGTCGTCGTTCTCGCCGATCTTCTTGCCGTTGCGGTAGAGGCGGGTCTTGACCGACTTGTAGAGCGAGTAGCCCGCGTGGCCCTTGCCGTCGGCGAAGACCGGCAGCTCGCCCCTGATCTCGTTGCCGTCGCGGAAGACACCGAAGCCGGTGTTCAGGACGGGACCGAAGACTCCGGTGTTGGCCGTCTCCTTGTAGGTCTTGCCGCCCTTGAAGGTCTTCCCCGCGGCGAGCGCGTAGGCCGCGTCACTCAGCGGGAAGCCGTCCTCGTCCTCGCCGCCGATCTGCTCGAAGTCCAGGTCCCAGTTCACCTTGGCTGCGGTGGACAGATACAGGGTGCGGGTGCCCGGCGCCTTCTGCGGGATGCTCATCGACCAGCCGCCACCGGCGCCCGGCAGATTCCCGTAGGCCATGACGAAGGCCTTCTTGCCGGGGGCGGAGGCGCCCAGGCCGACCTTCACCTTCGCCAGCTCGTTCGCCTTGAAGCGCTTGGTGTAGCCGGTCGCGAGCCGCTGCACCTTCTTGCCGAGCGTGGTGTTGTACTCGGTCTTCTTGCCCTTGGTGAAGATGCTCTGCCACTGCTGGTACAGCGAGCCGTCGGTGATCTTCGGACCGCGGTGTGCGGTGCGGAGGTTGTCGTACGAGTCGGCCGCGACGCCGAAGCTGTAGTCGCTGTCCTTGGTCTCCAGCGAGTAGGACGGTGCCGCGAGTTCGCTCTTCGCGCCCTTGGCGGGCACGGTGATGTTCACCGGCTTGGTGGTACGGGCGTCGAGGGTGAGCTTGGTGTTCTTGGTGACGTTCAGCCTGGGCTGGGCGATCCAGTCGAAGCCCTTGGCGAAGTCCTCGGGGTCCACGGTGATCCCCGTGTCGACGAGATAACCGCCCTTGGGGAGGCGAATCTTGACCGCGCCGGGCTTGTCGGCGGTGGTCACCCACGTCTCCTTGGCCAGCCCCGACAGACCCAGCAGCTCGGTGGCGTACGACGTGGACGCCTTGCCGTCGCGCCCGATGTGCCGCAGCGTCACGTCGTACGACTCGATCTCACGGTCCACCGCGGCCGCCGTGCGGACGCTCTGGCCGCCCCCGGTCGCCACCACGTACGCCGAGTACAGGCCGTCGGCTTTGCCGCCGAGGCGGGTGTTGGCAGTCAGGTCGGCGGCCGCGGTGCCGCCCGCCGGGACCGTCAGCTTCCTGGCGCCGAGCGTGAAGAAGCCCTTCGGTGCGGGCTTGCCCTTCGGGCCGGTCGCGGTGACCGCCAAGTCCAGGGTGACGTCCTTGTCACCGAGGTTCTTGTACGTGACCTTCTTGGTGACCGGCTTGTCGTCGGTGTGCGGCCACTGCTGGACGCCGAAGGACAGCGACACCGGCTCGGCGATCACGGTCTGCTTCAGCGCCTTGTCGACGGCGATGCGTCCCGAACCCTGCTCGAAGGGCGTGTACTTGCCGGGCTTGGTGGACGCGGTGAGCGCGCCCTTCAGTTCGGGCTGCGCCCAGTCGGGGTGCTGCTGCTTGAGCAGGGCGGCGGCGCCCGCGACATGCGGGGTCGCCATCGACGTACCGGAGATGCTCAGGTAGCCGTCCGGCTTCTGGCCCACCTCGCGCTCGATCTCGCTGCCCGGGGCCGCGGCGGCGGTGGTGTCCACGCCGGGTGCGGTGACATCCGGCTTGATGGCGCCGTCGCCGATCCGCGGGCCCTGGCTGGAGAAGTCGGCCAGTTTGTTCTTGTCGTCCACGGCTCCCACGGTCAGGGCCTCGTCCGCGCTGCCCGGCGAGCCGACCGTGCCGGGCGCTCCGTCGTTGCCCGCCGCGATGGCGAACAGGACGCCGTTCTCCTTGGAGAACTTGTTGACGGCCGCCTCCAGCGGGTCGACCTCCGGGGTGTCCCAGCCGCCCAGGCTGAGGTTCACGATGTCGGCCCCCTGGGCGACGGCCCACTCCATGCCGGCGAGGATGCCGGAGTCGTCGCCGAAGCCGCCGTCGTCCAGGACCTTGCCGTCGAGGATCTTCGCGCCCGGTGCGACGCCCTTGTACGCGCCGCCCGACTTGGCGCCCGTGCCCGCGGCGGTCGAGGCCACGTGCGTACCGTGTCCGACGCGGTCAACGGCGTCCTTGGAGCCGGTGAAGTTCTTCTCCCCGATCTCCTGTTCCTTGAGGTCCGGGTGGGTCTGGTCGACGCCCGTGTCCAGTACGGCGATCTTGACGCCCTTGCCGTCGTACCCGGCCGCCCAGGCCTTGTCCGCGCCGATCTGCTTGGTGCTCTTGTCGAGGCTGGCCTTGCGGACGCCGTCCAGCCAGACCTGCCGCACCCCGGAGGCGGTGGTACGCGTCTCGGAGCCGCGCTGCTCGCTGGTGAGCGCGTCCCACAGCTCGGCCGAGTCGTCCTCGGGAGCCGTGACGGCCTCGGCGTTCAGGGTCTTGAGGGTCTTGGTGACCTCGGTGTCGCCCGCGGCGCGCACTCGCGCCTTCGCCGCCGCGACGGGCCCCTTGGCGCCCTTGTAGCCGACGATGACCCTCAGGTCGACCTGCTCCTGGGACGACTGGGACCCGCGGCTCTTGGCGGCCCTGGTCAGCTCGGTGAGGTCGAAGAGCCGCTTGTCCAGCTTGCCGGAGGCGATGAGCCGCTGGGCGTCGGCGGGGATGACCAGGGTGCGGTCCTTGGCGCGCTGCACCCGGATCGGTATGTGGGCACGGCCCTTGGCCCGCTCGAAGGCGACCGGCTTGCCCTTGGCGTCCACGACGACCCGGTCACCGGTGATCAGTACGACGCGCTGCTTGCCCGCGAGCGCGGCACCGCCGGCCGTCTGGCCCGCCGCCGTGCGGTCCGCCTTGGCCAACGCCGGGGTGGTCATACCCGCCGTCAGAGCCACGGCGGCCGCCGCGGCGATGGTGGACGCGCACGCTCTTTTCACTTGTCTGCGCACGATCTCCCCCTGGAGATGAGTGGTTCACGTCAGGGGGATGGTCAAGGCGTGTACATGCCTACCCCCTGCGCAGGAGGACGGTGGCAGGGGGCAGTTGGTTCACCGCGGGCGCCGAGAGTGGCCGGAAATCCCGGGTCAGCGGGGTTCAGGCGGGGTTCAGGCGGGGTTGAGGCGGGGTTCGGAAACAGACTCTCAGCGCCGGCCGAGGAACACCGGGTTGGTAAAGGCCGCCAGCGGCCCCGGCAGGCCCGGCACGACCGGTGGGTGGCGGACCTCGGCCCGTACGTACGCGGCGTACGCGGCCGTGGTGCGCCACTCGGCCGTACCCGACCCGTCCGCGTCGAGCGTGGTCGTGAAGAGCCGGCCCTGGTCGGTGACGAAGTGGACCGTGCAGCCGGGCGCGCCCTGCGTCTCAAGCCGTACGGTGACCGACTCGTCGGGACCCACGGCCAGCCGCCCGCCGATACCCGCGTGCTGCCCGCGGCTGCCGGCCGCGGTGAAGGCGAGGGTCACCTGCGACGACTCGGCGACATAGCTGCGGCCCGCCCTGATCCCGGCCAGGATCGCCTCACGGGTCAGGTCGTCGGCGAGTACGACGGTCTGCGGGGTGCCGACCGGGTCGGGGTCGCGGTGGGCGTCGCTGTTGCCCATGGCCGGAATCCAGGAGCCCGCCGCCTTGCCCGAACGCGCCCCCGACACCAGCGTGTTGTCCCACTCCGCGAGCGACACCTCGTCGTCCGGGGTGTACGGGCCGTTCCACACCTCGACCGCGTCCGCGTCGCCGAAGCCGAACTTCCAGTTGCAGCCGATGCAGGTGGCGTGCGGATGGGCGGGCACCACCAGACCCCCGCTGGAGCGGATCTTGCGGGCGTAGTGGCCGAAGCGGTTGTCGCGGGCGCGGTAGCGCCAGTCCACGAAGGTGCCGGGGTCGGTGCCGAGGGCGACGATGTGGCCGTTGCGCGTGGTGACCTCCTCACCGAGCAGGATCAGCAGGTCGTCGCCCGCGAGCTCGGCCCACGCGGCGTGCGCGGCATGCGTGTTGTGCTCGGAGGTGTTGATGAAGTCCAGGCCCGCGGCGCGGGCGAGCGAGGCGATCTCGGCGGTGGTGCGGCGGCCGTCCGAGTAGACCGAGTGCAGATGGCAGTCGCCGCGGTACCAGGCGCGGCCGCGCCCCTTGGCGCGCTCGGGCGGATAGACGGGCTTCGGGGCGGCGTCCGGCTTTCCGTACGTGAGGGTGATGGTCACCTCGTACGCGAGTCCGTCGGGCGCGACCGTGTAGGGGCCCAGGGCGATGTTCCAGGTGCCGCGGCGGATGGGGCCCGGGATATAGCCGGGCGTCGCGTCGTCGGCGCGCAGGAAGAACTCGCTGCGCGCGCCGCCCGACCAGCCGCGGAAGCCCTTGCCGCCGAGCTGGGTGCCGCGCTCGTCGAAGATGCCGATGTCCAGGGCGTTGCCCTGGGTGCCGGGCGGCGTCCGCGGCCGCTCGTACGTGTACGAGACGTCGATCTGCCGTACGCCGTACGGCACTTCGACGGGCAGGTACACATAGTCGGGCGACCCGGTGGGCAGGGTGCCCCGCACGGTCCTGCTCTCCCGGCCGCTTGTGTCACCCTGGCTGCCCGCGGGTTCGCGCTCGTCGGCGCCGGCGAAGCTCACACTGTTCAACGTAAGGGCGGCAGCGGCTCCCGTCACGAGGAGTGCGCGTCTGTTCGGGTGGTGTTGCGCGCCGCTTTCCGTGCCGTGTTCCTCGCACATGCCGTCGGCTCCCCAGGGTGTCGGAAGGGACAGTGGTGATACGTGACAACCCTGGTATTGAGCCCTGAACCCTTCCCGAAGGGAAGGCTGTTGACAGCTTTCCACCGCGTGGCGAACTGTTCCAGCCAGCATCGACCCCGGAGGCCTCCCGTATGCGCTTCGCGACCACGATCTTCCTGACGGACGAGACGATCACGCCGGTACGGCTCGCGCGCGAGCTGGAGCAGCGCGGCTTCGCCGGGCTCTACCTGCCCGAGCACACCCACATCCCGGTGAGCCGGCAGACCCCGGCCCCGATGGGCGGCGAACTCCCGCGCGAGTACGGCCGCACCCTGGACCCCTTCGTGGCCCTGGGCCAGGCCGCCGCGGTGACCACCACGCTCTCCGTCGGCACCGGCATCACCCTGCTCGCCCAGCACGACCCGATCGTCCTGGCCAAGCAGGCCGCGACGCTGGACCATCTTTCCGGCGGCCGCTTCACGCTGGGCCTCGGCTTCGGCTGGAACGTCGAGGAAGCCGCCGACCACGGCGTCGACTGGCACACCCGCCGCGCGCTCGTACGCGACCGCATGGCCCTGATGCGCGCCCTGTGGTCAGCCGAGCCCACCGCGCACAAAGGCGAGTTCTGCTCGGTCAGCGCCAGCCATGCCCACCCCAAGCCGGTACGCGGGCCCCGCGGCCCGGTCGTCGGCCCCCGCACCCTGATCGGCGGCGGCGCGGGCCCTCTTCTGTTCGCCCACATCGCGGAGTACGCCGACGGCTGGCTTCCCATCGGCGGCCGCGGCCTCACCGAGACCGTGCCGGTCCTGCGCGAGGCCTGGGCGGCGGCGGGCCGCGATGGCATCCCCGAGATCGTCCCGTACGCGGTACGCCCCAGCCCCGGCAAACTGGCCCACTACGCGGAGCTGGGCGTACCGGAGG
This sequence comes from Streptomyces sp. E11-3, assembly GCF_046540415.1. Classification (NCBI taxonomy): domain Bacteria; kingdom Bacillati; phylum Actinomycetota; class Actinomycetes; order Kitasatosporales; family Streptomycetaceae; genus Streptomyces; species Streptomyces sp. E11-3. The sequence continues at coordinate 311,235 of NZ_JAZGRL010000003.1, forward strand.
TGGTTCTGCAACTGCCGCCCGGGGACGAGGCGGAGGTCCTGCGGACGCTGGACGAGTACAGCCAGTACCTGTGAGTCCGGTGCCTGTGCGTTTCCGCGCGCCCAGCGGTCGGTAATTCCCCGAGTCCGAGTGATCATCGGCACGTAACGCCCCGCAGACACTGTCAGTGGCCGCTCGTATGCTCGGTTCATGACGGATCAGCAGCCCGTACGACCGAGGCCTACCGAGAACGCCATGCGGCGTGCCCTCAAGCGTGCGCGGGACGGGGTCGCGCTCGATGTCTCCGAGGCGGCCGTACTGCTCCAGGCGCGGGGGGACGACCTCACGGACCTGGCCGCTTCGGCCGCGCGGGTGCGGGACGCGGGGCTTGAGGCCGCCGGGCGGCCGGGGGTCATCACGTACTCGAAGAGCGTGTTCATTCCGCTCACCCGGCTCTGCCGGGACAAGTGCCACTACTGCACGTTCGCCACCGTGCCGGGGAAGCTGCGGCGCGCGGGACACGGGATGTTCATGTCCCCCGACGAGGTGCTGGACATCGCCCGGCGCGGCGCCGAACTGGGTTGCAAGGAAGCGCTGATCACCCTCGGCGACAAGCCGGAGGACCGCTGGCCCGAGGCGCGTGAGTGGCTGGAGGCCGAGGGGTACGACGACACGATCACGTATGTGCGGGCGATGGCGATCCGCATCCTGGAGGAGACGGGGCTGCTGCCGCACCTCAACCCCGGGGTGATGTCCTGGACCGACTTCCAACGGCTCAAGCCGGTCGCGCCGTCCATGGGGATGATGCTGGAGACCACGGCGACACGGCTGTGGAGCGAGCCGGGCGGGCCGCACTACGGCTCGCCCGACAAGGAGCCCGCGGTCCGGCTGCGCGTACTGGAGGACGCCGGGCGCTCGTCCGTCCCCTTCACCAGCGGACTGCTGATCGGGATCGGCGAGACGTACGAGGAGCGCGCCGACTCGCTGTTCGCGCTGCGCCGGGTCGCCCGCTCGTACCACGGCATCCAGGAGCTGATCATCCAGAACTTCCGCGCCAAGCCGGACACGGCGATGCGCGGGATGCCGGACGCCGAGCTGGACGACCTGGTCGCCACGGTCGCCGTCGCCCGGCACATCATGGGCCCGTCCGGCTGCCTGCAGGCCCCGCCCAACCTCGTCGACGGCGAGTACGAGCGGCTCATCGGCGCCGGGATCGACGACTGGGGCGGAGTCTCGCCTCTCACCCCGGACCATGTGAACCCCGAGAAGCCCTGGCCCCAGCTGGACGAACTCGCCGAGCGCTCCGCGGCCGCGGGCTTCCGCCTCTCCGAGCGCCTCTGTGTCTACCCGGAGTTCGTCCAGCGCGGCGAGCCCTGGCTCGACCCGCGTCTGCTGCCGCACGTGAACGCACTCGCCGACCCGGAGACGGGCCTGGCGCGCGATGTGCGGCCCCAGGGCCTGCCCTGGCAGGAGCCCGACGAGGGCTTCACCGCGACCTCCGCCGGCCGCACCGACCTGCACCACACCATCGACACCACAGGACGCACCTCGGACCGCCGCGACGACTTCGACGAGGTGTACGGCGACTGGGAGGCCCTGCGCGAGCAGGCGGCCCCCGGCATGGTCCCCTCGCGTATCGACGGCGACGTACGGAGCGCTCTGCGCCAGGCCGCCGACGACCCCACCCGCCTCACCGACGACGAGGCGCTGGCCCTGCTGCACGCGGACGGCCCGGCGCTCGACGCGCTCTGCCGGATCGCCGACGACCTCCGCAAGTCAGTCGTGGGCGACGACGTCACCTACATCGTGACGCGGAACATCAACTTCACCAACGTCTGCTACACCGGCTGCCGCTTCTGCGCCTTCGCCCAGCGCCGCACGGACGCCGACGCGTACACCCTCTCCCTCGACCAGGTCGCCGACCGCGCCCAGCAGGCGTGGGAGGTGGGTGCGATCGAGGTGTGCATGCAGGGCGGCATCCACCCCGACCTGCCGGGCACGGCGTACTTCGACATCGCCCGCGCCGTGAAGAAGCGCGTCCCCGGTATGCACGTCCACGCCTTCTCGCCGATGGAGGTCGTCAACGGCGCGACCAGGACCGGGCTTTCGATCCGTGAGTGGCTCACCGCGGCCAAGGAGGCGGGACTCGACTCCATCCCCGGCACGGCCGCCGAGATCCTCGACGACGAGGTGCGCTGGGTCCTGACCAAGGGCAAACTGCCGACCGCCACCTGGATCGAGGTCGTCAAGACCGCCCACGAGCTGGGCATCCGCTCCTCCTCCACGATGATGTACGGCCACGTGGACCAGCCCCGCCACTGGCTCGGCCACTTCCGCACCCTGGCCGCGATCCAGCGGGATGCGTTGTCCAAAGACGTGGACGGCTTCACGGAGTTCGTCACGCTCCCCTTCATCCACACCAACGCCCCGGTCTACCTGGCCGGAATCGCCCGGCCAGGACCCACAACGCGCGACAACCGCGCGGTGGTCGCCATGGCCCGCCTGCTCCTCCACCCCCACATCCCCAACATCCAGACCAGCTGGGTGAAGCTGGGCACGGAGGGCGCGGCGGAGATGCTGCGCTCGGGCGCCAACGACCTGGGCGGCACGCTGATGGAGGAGACCATCTCCCGGATGGCCGGGTCGAGTTACGGCTCGTACCGCTCGGTCAAGGACCTGGTCGCCATCGCGGACGCGGCGGGCCGCCCGGCCAGGCCGCGCACGACGCTGTACGGCGAGGTCCCCGAGGAACGCCAGCGTGCGGCGAGGGCGTCGGACGGCCACCTGCCGGAACTCCTCCCGGTCCTGGAATAGGGGACGTTGCTGCCCATGACCCTCATCGACTGGCAGTCGACAGCCGCACACGACTTCCCCTTCCCCTCCTCCATACCGACCACTCAACTCGCCGACGAACTCTCGGCGATGCTCGTGTCCCCCGACCCCGAGGTACGCGACGACCACGCCTACACGGCCGCCGCGCGCTGGATACGCGAGGGCCACCTCGACGGGGCCCTGCCGGACCTCGGCAACACGGCGGCGGCCCGCCTCGCCCACCCCGAGATCCAGGCCCGCACCTTCGCCCCGCTCGCCCTGCGCTGCGTGCTGGCCCGAGGACAGTCCGCCCCCGGCACGGTTCCCCAGCCGACCGCGGAACGCTGGTACGCCGCGTTCGCCGCGTGGTACCCGGCCGAGCGCGACACCCGCGGCTGGGACGACTCTCTCGGCTGGCTGCACGCGGTCGCCCACGGTGCCGACGCGGCCGCCGCGTTCGCCGAGGCCCTACCGGCCCGCCGCACCGACCTCCTGGACCTGTGCGCCCACCGCATGACGGCCCCGCACGCCGACTACCGCTACGCCCAACTCGAAGACGCCCGCCTGGCCCGCGCCCTCACCCGCATCCTGCTGGGCCCCGACCTGACCGCCCCCCAGTCCACCGACTGGCTGACCGTGGTGAGGAAGGCCCTGGAAGGCGGCGGTCCAGGCCCCGTGCCCCCATGGGCCTTCAACACCTTCGCCACCCTCCAGTCCCTCCACCTCCACCTGACCCGAGGACTGGTGGAGGAGGGCATACCCGCACACGCCCCGGCCATCGCCGCCGAGGTCGCCTCCATCCTCCGCCTGCCCTACGGCTGGCTGGCCTGACCGGCTACAGGGGGCGCTCGTAGCGGAGACCGGGGCGCCCTTCGATCCTGACGTCCGCCACCTCGGCGAAGCCGCTGCGCTGGAGGACGGCCTGGGACGCCGGGGGCCCGCGCCTCCTGCGCGACTCCCGGGGTCGTCACGTACTCGCGATGAGCTCGGCCATCTCTGAGTGGTACACGCCGCACCAGACGACGTCCCGGTCCTCCCAAAAGTGAATTGCGAGGCCACATTTCGCATAACCTCGCCGCCTCCAAACGGACGTTCCCGGTCGATTACAGTGCTGCGGGACTGGGGGTACCGGAGGGAGGGGCGCGATGGGCGCAGCGGCCACGGCCATCTGGGGCCGGGCGGAGCAGCAGGACTTCCGCAGCCGAGTGCGCGGCACGCTGCTCGGTTCCGCGCTCGGTGACGCGCTCGGGGCGCCGCTGGCCGGGCTCGGGCTCGACGCGATACGTACCGCGTACGGCGCGGACGGGCTCACCGACCTCGCCCCCGCCTACGGCAGACGCGGTGCGGTGACCGCGGCGACCCAGCTCGGTCTGTTCACCGTCGACGGGCTGATACGCGCGCAGGTGCGGCGCGACACGGGTGCCTGGCATCCGCCCACCGACGTGCACCGCGCGCATCGCCGATGGGCCGCCACGCAGCACGAGTGGGGGCCCGACGAGCGGCGCAAGGACGACGGGTGGCTGGCGCGTGAGGAGTGGCTGTACGCCCGCCGCGACCCTGGCCGGGCCTGTCTCCTCGGGTTCGGCGACGAGGCGATGGGCACGCTGGACGCGCCCCGCAATCCCGCCGAGCTCGGTACGGGTGCGGCGGTGCGGTCCGCGCCGTTCGGGCTGCTCGTCGGGTGGGAGCCGCAGCTGGTACTGCAGCTCGCCGTCGAGTGCGCCGTGCAGAGCCATGGCCACCCCGCCGCGTATCTCGCCGCGGGGGCGCAGGCCGTCCTGGTGCACGGTCTGGCCCGCGGGGAGTCCCTGGACGGCGCCGTCCAGCACACCCTGGCCCTGCTGGCCACCAGGCCCGGGCACGAGCCGGTCACCTCGGCGCTCCGGCAGGCGCTGGGCGCGGTGCGGCAGGGGATGCCGAGCGCGGCGCGGGTGGAGGCGCTGGCGCTGCCGTCCGTGGACGGGGGAGCGGGGGATGTGCTCGGCGCCGCGGTCTACTGTGCGCTGGTCTGCGAGGACATCCGGCACGGGCTGACCCTTGCGGTCAATCACGGGGGTGACTCGGTGGGTACGGGGGTGTTGGCCGGGGCGCTTCTCGGCGCCCTGCACGGTGAGACCGCGCTGCCGCCGGGGTGGCTCGCCGAGCTGGAGGGCCGCCCGACGATCTTGTCGCTCGCGGACGACTTCGCGATGGAGATGACGCAGGGGCCCGCTCTGCACGGGCCGGGGGCGTCGGCGCCGGGGTGGCTGGCACGGTATCCGCGGGGTTGAGGAGCAGGCTCTGAGGTCAGAGCCCCGCCTACCGCATCAGCTCGCCTGCGTTCACCAGCAGCGATTGGCCCGTGATCGACCGGGCCCGGTCCGACGCCAGGAACGTCACCGCGTCCGCGACGTCGCCGTCCGTCGCCAGTGACGGGAGTGCCATGCGCTCCGTGAGGCGGGCGAGCACCGAAGCCTCCGGTACGCCCTCGCGCTGCGCGGTGAGGCGGACGTACGCCTCGACCGGTGGGCCCCACATCCAGCCGGGCAGCACCGTGTTGACCCGGATATGGTCCGGCCCCAGCTCTCTCGCCAGGGAGTACATCGCCGATGTGAGCGCCCCCTTGGACGCCGCGTACGCCGCCTGCCGCACCTGCGAGGGCGCGGCGACGGCGGACTGCGTACCGATGATGACGACCGAGCCGCCGCGCTCCCTGAGCGCCGGCAGACAGGCCCGCGTCATCCGCAGTGTGCCCAGCAGGTTGACATCGATGACCTGCTGCCACGTCGTGAAGTCCGCGTCCGTGAGCCCCCCGAAGTAGCTGTCCCAGGCCGCGACATGGACCACCGCGTCGATCCGCCCGAACCGTTCGAGCGCCAGCGCGGCGAGGGCCTCGCACTGGCCCTCGTCGGTGATATCGGTCGAGCGGTACGCGGTCCTGCCGCCTTCGGGGTCGATCTCGGCCGCGGACTTGGCGAGGTTCGCCTCGGTCCGCGCCCCGAGCACGGCCCGCCCCCCGTCGTGTACCACCGCCGCCGCGACCTCGTGGCCGAGCCCGGCGCCGACCCCGGAGACGAGCACGGTCTTTCCCTGCAGCATCAGCACGGACGCCTCCGCGAGTCTGGTGGATTGTCTGACGGGGCGTCAGAGTAGGTCCGTTCAGGGAAGGACGGAAGGGGACTGGGGACTGATGGGTGAAGAGACGCGCAGTGAGGTGTACGCGGAGCTGGCGGCCGTGGGGCCGTACGGGACGCATCCGGGGCACGCCCTGATCACCATGGTCGAACCGCATCCCGGCCATGAGTACGCGTACAACCGCTGGTACGAGGACGATCACTACTACGCCGGTGCGATGGCCATGCCCTGGATGTACGCCGGACGCCGCTGGGTCGCCACCAGGGACCTCCAACTGCTCCGGTATCCGGAGGAGTCGGCCGTCGCGCAGCCGGTGACCGCGGGGTGCTACCTCTCCACGTACTGGATCACCGACGGACGCTACGACGACCACATGAAGTGGACCGTCGGCATCAACAAGCGGCTCAACCGGGACGGGCGGGTCTACCAGGACCGTACGCATGTCTTCACCTCCTTCCAGGATCACTTGGCGACCGTCTACCGGGACGGGGCGGCCGGGCCGCGCGATGTCCACGCGCTCGATCACCCCTACCGGGGGCTGGTCCTGGAGGTGATCGACGCCGAAGGTCCTGAGCGGCGGGCGGAGTTGCTGGAGTGGCTGCGGGCCAAGTGCCTGCCGCGCGGACTGTCCGGGTCGCCGGCCGCGATGGTGGTGGTGTTCGGGCCGACGCCGCTGCCGGGGGACCGGATGTCGTACGTGAAGCAGGTCGAGGGGGTCGACACACGGCTCACGCTGCTGTGGTTCCTGCAAGCGGATCCGAGGGAGTGCTGGTCCGAGCACTTCGCGAACCAAGCCGAGGAGGTCGGCAAGTCAGGCCTGGGGCGGGTCGAGTTGGTGGCGCCGTTCATCCCGACCGTGCCGGGTACCGACACCTATGTCGATCAGCTACGGCAGTCGTAGGGGCATGCGTCACGCGCGCATGGCCGAGCCCCCTCGGCCGGGACGGCGGGCCAGTCGAGAGGGCTCTTCGATGATGCGATGTGGTGCTATGCGGTTGTGGTCGCCAGTACTTCCGCCTATGGCGCGATCTCTGGGATCTCTCCGCATCAGGCGAGGTCGGCAGTCCCCCCGCTGACCTGTCCGATGAACGCGTTCCAGGAGTCGGGGCCGAAGGCGATGGCCGGACCCTCGGGGACCTTGGAGTCCCGCACGGCGATCGCGTGCAGCACGGGGGACTTGACCTCTACGCACGCGCCGTTTCCGGTGGAGTACGACGACTTTGTCCAGGTGGTCGTGGTTCCTTGCTGAATTGCCATTTTTGCTCCGTCTAGCAGTTGTCGAGATTCGATCTGCCAACGAACTTGTTGGCGTGATCGACGCTACTCGCGAACTTCGGTGAGTGAAGCTGCCATTCACTCGACCGGATGGCATATTCCAGCTAGGTCTTCCCTCTTGACGCCGTGTAGGTGTACGGTTCGGCGCCTTCTGACGGAGGGTGATCCGAATCGGCCGGACCGGCGCGTGGCGTGCGGGTGTCAGGTCAGCGGTTTGGCGTACTCCTTCGCGATCTCCGTAATGAACTGGCGAGTTTGATCCACATTCAGGGCCTGAGCCCGGAGATGCTCGTACATGACGCTGTATTTCTGTACGTCATGGGCCTTTTCCAGATAAAGGTCGCTGGTGACACCCTCGATGTAGACGACGCTCGAATCGGCGGCGTCCGGGAACTCGAGTACGGCGTACTGCCCGTTCACGCCCGGGTGCGCCCCCATCGTGAACGGCATCACCTGGACCGTCACATGCGGCAGCTGCGACACCTCCACCAGGTGATCCAGCTGGTCGATCATCACCTGGCGGTCGCCGACGGTCCGGCGCAGCGCCGCCTCGTCGAGTACGGCCCACAGCCGCAGCGGGCTCTCCTCCGCGTTGATCCGGTCCTGGCGGCGCATCCGTACCTGGACACGCTTCTCGATGTCGGTCGGCGTGGTCTCCGGCAGCGCGCCGTTGATCAGGGCCTCCGCGTAGGCGCGGGTCTGCAGCAGGCCGGAGACGACCTGGGGCTCGTACACGCGCAGCGACGCCGCGTCCGTCTCCAGGCCGATGTAGACGCTGTACGGAATGTCGCCGTAGGCATGCCACCAGCCCTGCTGGCGGCTGTCCTTGGCCATTTGCATCAGCGAGTCGACGATGCGGTGGTCATCGACCTCGTACACGCCGCACAGGTCGCGTACGTCTCGCTGGCTGATGGAGCGCCGGCCGTTCTCCAGGCGGCTGATCTTCGACTGGGAGACCAGCAGGCGCTCGGCCACCTCCTCCGCCGTCATGCCCTTGAGCTCGCGGAGCCGACGCAGCTCCTGGCCCAACCGGCGTCGTCTGACGGTGGGATTGACGTTGGACGCCACGGGAAGTGCACCTCCGGCTGAAGCCTCTTTGCGTATCTGGTGTTCAGCAGATTGCCACCAAGAGGTGACTCAGCGCTGGGAAACAGCGGATGACGTGCGGGGACGTGTAGTGCTGCGCCCTGTGGGGCCACGGTGGCGGGGCCCGGCCGGACATGCGGGTGCGCGGGGCGGCGGACCGGCTCCGTCGTCCTGGACGGCCGGTCACCACCCCGCGCGACCCAGCGGCTCCCGAACCGGGTCTGTGGGGACTGCGGTGCGGCGTTGGTAGCGGGTGGTGCGCGGTGCTCGTACTGCTTGCCGTGCTTGGCCTTGGCCGTGCTTGCCGTGCTTGGCCTTGGCCGTGCTGGCGGTGCGTGCGCGTGGTGCTTGAGGGTGCGGTGCGGGTGCCGGCTCAGCTCAGTGGGCCACGGCCCGTGCCATGGAACCCCGGCGCGGCTGCATCGGGACGCCGTTGGCATTCGCGGTGTCCGGTGCGGCGGTGGCCCTGGCCGGTTGGCGGCCGACCGGTGCCGGTGAGCGGCGCGGCTGTGCGGCCACGCCGTTCTGGACGTCCATCACGGCGTGCGCCACGAGGCCGCCCATGGGGTCGTGCCTGATCAGATCCCGGAGCCGGGAGCGCGATGAGCGCCCTTCGTTCCCCGGGTAGAGGTGCTTGCCGAGTCCGACCGCGTGGGCCAGTGCGGCGAGCGCCGCGGTCCGCGGGTCCGGTGGTACGCCGGTGCGGATCGCTGAGTCCAGCCGGGCCTTGATCTCCCGGCTGATGGCCGTGTCCGTCGCCTGGTAGCGAGTCGTCGGCAGCACTCCGCACATCTGGCCCGCTACGGCATGCACCATGCCGCACCGTTCCAGATGCGAGAGATAGGTCTGGCGCAGCCCCAGGCGGGGCCCGCCGATCCAGTTGACCGCGCGTACCGGAGCGCCACGCCTGCGTAGCAGTTCCAGTGCACAGTCCAGTGTCGGATCTCCAGTCGGCCGTGGTACGACCACGGCGATACGATCCCCGTCAGGGGCTATCCGTCCGGCCAGTGCCAGCTCTACTAGCTGTGCTCCGGCCAGACCGAGGTCGAGCGACTGCGGCTGCGCTGTGGTACCCGTGGTCGGGTCCAGAGCGAGCAGCAGAAGCTCCTCCGGAATTGTTCTGCGGCTCCTGCCCATCCATGCCTCCCCGCGTGGATGAATGACAGGGTGACCCCTCTCACATTCATCTGTCGAGAGCACGAGGGTTGTTTGTACGGGAACCGGCAGGTATGTCGTTCTCGTCTACCACGGGGGTTAAGCCCCCACACAGGACACTGGTACATGGTTCGGACACGGGGTTCGGACGCGCGGGGCGCTCCCGCGAGGCGTAGGGCGTACGGGCGTAAGGCGCATTAGAGGAGGCATCGGTGGCGGGCGAGACCCCCGACAGGTCGGAGCGACGGAAGTCCTCGGGGAAGCCCGCGGCGGGGGAGAGTGATCCCCGGCTCGCGGTGTTCCGGGACGCGCCGGGTGGGGACGACTCGTCCTCCGGGGCCGATGCGTCCTCCGAGGCAGAGGCGTCCTCTGAGGCAGAGGCGTCCTCCAGGGTCGATCAGCCGACGGCGGTCTTCTCTACGGCGGATCTCGGGGCGACCGCCGCGAGGTCCGAGGACGCGCGGCTGCGGGCGGCGGTGGCGGCGTGGGTCGCGAGCTCGTCCGACGCCGATGCGTCCGCAAAGGGTGACGCCGGGGAGTCGCCCGCCTCCGCGGACGACTCCGGGTCCGCGGACCCGGAACCGGAGGCCGCGGACGCCGCCGCCTCCGGGGCGGGTGGTTCGGAAGGGGCGTCTGGCGACGCCCCGGACGCTGAGGAGTCCAGCGCGCCTGCCGGTGCCGGTGAGTTGTTGGCTGCCGCGAAGGCTGGCGGGCCCGATGGTGCTGGGGAGTCCGGTGCGCCGGACGGCGACCGTGCGGCGTCGGCTACCGCCGAGGCCGCCGAGGCGGAGGGTGCCGCCTCCGACGCCGACGAGGCCGTAGCGGGCGAGGCCGCCGCTGACACGGCCTCCGCGTCGGACGCCGGTGCGGACGACGGCTCCGGTGCTGGCGCGGCCGCGGCCGCGGAACGACCGTCCGAGGCCGATGCCTCGGACGCACAGGAGTCCGGTACGTCCGGTACGTCTGGGGCCGACCCCGCGGCGTCGGCTGCTGAGCGGGCCGCCAAGGCGGACGATGCCCACGCCGACGAGTCCGCTGCGCCAGTCGAGGACGGCACGGCGCCCGCCGCCAGGAAGGCCGTCCCGTCCGCCGACGCCGACGGCGCCGACGCGGCCCCCGTCTCCGCTTCCGGCGCCGATGCCTCGGACGCCGAGGAGCCCGGTACGCCGGGCGCTGCCCGCGCGGCGGCGGCTGGCGCGAAGGGGGCCCCGGTAGGCGACGCGGGCACCAGCGCCGCGTCCGGGGCCGACGCCGGTGGTGGCAAGGGTGCCGGGCGGCCGTCCGAGGCTGATGCCCCGGACGCCGGGCAGTCCGGTGCGCCGGGCGTTGCCCGTGCGGTGGCTCCGAAGGGGGGCCCGGTGGGCGACGCGGGCACCAGCGCCGCGTCCGGGGCCGATGCCGGTGGTGTCACCGGTGGTGGCAAGGACGCCGGGCGGCCGTCTGGGGCTGATGCCTCGGATGCCGGGGCGCCGGGTGCCGACGGACCCGCGGGGGATCAGGCCACCACCGTGTTCAAGGCCGTATCCGCATCCGCGCGCGGTGGGGATCAGCCGACCGCCATGCTGAAGGCCGTGCGGCCGGAGGGCGCGGGTGAGCGGACCAGTCAGTTCGTCGCGCTCAAGCCGTTGGACGGGGCCGAGCCCCCCACGCCGGAGGCGGCGGCGGAGGACCCCGTGGAGCCGGAGCGCACCACGCAGCAGCCGATGCCGCCCAGGCCCCCGCTCGACCTGCTCGCCGAGCTGACGAACACTCCGCCGAAGCCGGAGACCCCGATGCGTACCGCGGTGCGCCGGGTCAAGATCTGGACGCCGTTGCTCGTCCTCGTCGCCGTGGTCTTCGCGGTCGTACAGGCCGCGCGCCCGCTGCCCACCCCCGGCATCGAGCTGACCGCGGCCGACACATTCACGTTCGACGGGAAGAAGCCGTCGATGCCCTGGCCGACCGAGGGCCAGGCGGTCGTCGAGGTGGACGGGCTCGGCAGCCTCGGCACGTACGGCGAGCAGAAGCCGATCCCGATCGGCAGCGTCGCCAAGACGATGACGGCGTACGTGATCCTCAAGGACCACAAGCCCGACGAGACCCTGACCGTCGACAAGCAGGCCGAGGACGACTACGTCAACGGCCTCGAGGAGAAGGAGTCGGTCGTCAAGGTCGAGGAGGGCCAGGAGATCACCGTCAAGGAGGCCGTCCAGGCCCTGATGCTCCCGTCCGCGAACAACGTCGCGCGGCTGCTCGCCCGCTGGGACAACGACGGTGACGCGGAGGCGTTCGTCGACAAGATGAACGAGGCCGCGAACGACCTGGGCATGAAGGACACCACCTACACGGACCCCAGCGGGCTCGAGGAGAGCACCGTCAGCTCCGCCGCCGACCAGGTGAAGCTCGGCAAGGCCGCCATGGACATCCCGGTGTTCAAGCAGATCGTCCGGCAGCCCGGCTACGAGTCGACCACGTCCAACCAGAAGGAGAAGAACTACAACAAGCTCGTCCCGCTCTACGGCGTCGTCGGCATCAAGACCGGCTCCACCACCAAGGCCGGCGGCAATCTCCTCTTCGCCGCCGAGAAGAAGGTCGGCGACAGCACACAGCTGATCATCGGCGCCGTGTTCGGGCAGCACGGGGTGCCGATCCTGGACACCGCGGTCGACAAGAGCCTGGAGCTGATCCAGCGCACACAGAAGCTCCTCGAAGCGGAGACCGTGGTCAAGAAGGGTGATGTCGTGGGCGTTGTCGATGACGGCCTCGGCGGTACGAGCCCGGTGGTCGCCACCAAGGACGTCACCGCGGTCGGCTGGCCGGGCCTGACCGTCAAGCTGGAGCTGACCGACGGCGGCAAGACCCCGCCGCACTCCGCCAAGGCCGGAACCAAGGTCGGCGTACTGAACGTCGGCGACGGTAACGGGGGTGCGGTGCAGGTCCCGGTCGCCCTCCAGAACGACCTCGCGGAACCGAGCTTCTCGAAGAAGCTGACCCGCGTCGGCTGACGCGAAGAAGCCGACCCGGATTGGGGGAGCCTCGCCGGGGCTCCCCCTGACGGTGGCGCGTGCTAGCGTCCCGAGGATCGGGGCGGGGACGCGACACGGGACGGCGCGGGACGCCCCCAGAGCACGCGCCACAGCACGACACCACAGCACGGAACGACACGGGGAGAGCCTTCAGTGGCCACTGCGGGGCCGACGCGCGCAGACGACGACGCCAACCCTGGCGAGGGCGGCGCCGCCGCGCGAATACGGCTGCCAGAGCAGCGCACGGGTGCCGCCGTCGACGACGCGGGCGCGGGCGCGGACGGCGGTACGCCGGACCAGTCAGGTCGCGCCGACCAGCGTGACCCTGTCGGCGAGCCCCGCCTCCGCCGTCTCCTGAGGCACCCGGTCACCGTCGTCACCCTCGTCGCCGCCGTACTCCACATCGTCTGGTTCTTCACGTTCGCCAACAGTGGTGGCGACCTCGCCGCCCAGGACGCCTGGGCCGAGTTCGTCGGCCGGCACCCGGCGTCCGCGTACAACCTCGCCTGGTACGGCGGGATGCACCCGGTGTCGTACAGCGTGGTGTCGCCGTATCTGATGCACGTACTCGGCGTGCGGACCACGATGATGATCGCCGGGACCGTGTCGGCCGGGCTGCTCACGCTGATCCTGATGCGCAGCCGGGTGGTCAAGAAGCCGCTGCCCCCGGCGCTCGCGGGTGTCTTCGCGCTGTTCTGCAACGCCGTGTCGGGCCGGGTCACCTTCGGCCTCGGCATGATGTTCGGGCTCGGCGCGGTGGCCGCCGTCTTCTGCTGGCCGCACAGGTGGCGCCACAACCGCTGGGCGAAGGCCGCCGTGGCCGCCCCGCTCGCGGGGATCGCGACGGCCGCGAGCCCGGTGGCGGGCCTGTTCACCGGCCTGGTCGCGGCCGCGCTGTTCCTGCAGGGCAGGCGCCCGGGCGCGTACGCCCTGGGGCTCGCCCCGGTGGCGGTCGTCGGGCTGTCCTGGTGGTTCTTCCCGTTCTCCGGTACGCAGCCGATGGGGATCGCGTCGGCGATCCTGCCGATCCTCTTCGGGGGCCTCGTCTTCGCCCTCTCGCCGAAGCGGTGGAAGACGGTACGGATCACCGCCGCGGTCTACGTCGTCAGCGTCGTCCTGGTGACCGCGCTGGAGTCGCAGATCGGCTCCAACATCACCCGGCTCCCCATGCTCTTCGCGGGCGTCGCGCTGGTCGCCGCACTGCCGTTCACCGTGCCGCGCACCGTCAAGTGGTACGCGCTCGCGGTGGCCGCACTCGGGCTGAACGCCTGGATCGGCTTCAAGGGGCTCGACGACGTACGGAACACCACCCCGAAGGCCTTCTGGGCGCGCGAGCTGGCGCCGCTGCTCAACCAGCTGCAGAAGGTGGACGCCCACAAGGGCCGCGTCGAGGTGGTCCCCGCCCGCAGCCACCGCGAGGCATCCGCCTTCGCGCCGTACGTGAATCTCGCACGCGGCTGGACCCGCCAGGCCGACATGGAGCGCAACCCGCTCTTCTACGACGACACGCTGAACTCCGCGAACTACCGTGAGTGGCTGCACCGCTGGGCCGTCCACTACGTGGTGCTTCCCAAGGACGCGCTGGACGGCGACGGCGGGCTGCGCGAGCGGGAGCTGATCGAGAAGGGCCAGCCGTATCTGAAGCAGCTGTGGGGCGACAAGAACTGGCAGCTGTTCGAGGTCACCTCGCCCACGCCGCTCGCCGACCCGCCCGCGAAGGTGCAGCGCGCCGGGCAGGGCAGTTGGACGATCGAGGTGACGGAGCCCGGCCGGGTGCTGGTCCGCATCCCGTACTCGCCGTGGCTCGGGCTGGTCGACAAGGACGGCAAGCGCGTGGAGCGGCCGCAGGAGACCGAGGAGTCCAAGAACCGCGCGGAGGGCGAGCCGAAGACGTTCGACAACGTCAACGGCTGCCTGATCGAGACCGAGGAGGACGCGGCGGGCGACAAGTGGACGGAACTGCTGGCGCCGCGCGCCGGTACGTACCGGCTGGGCGCGCCGTACGCAGCCCCTCGGGGCACCCCGTGCCCCGAGGAGCTCCGCTGACCTGGTCCTAGTTCGCGACCTCCACGACCTCCACGGGGAAGGCGATGTCGCAGACCTCGTCCTCGGGGCCCGCGGCGCACCAGTCGGCGAAGTAGATCTCCCGGCAGGGCCCGGCGATCGTCATGCCCTTCTGCTGCCCGATCCACTCCTCGACCGCCTCGAAGGCCGAGTTGATCTGCGGATACGCGACCTGCGCCTTGGTGACCCGGGTGTACGCGAGGCGCCGGGCCGGTTCCACCCGGGTCTTCGCGCCGCGGGCGCCCTCGGCCCAGGCCCGCGCGGCCGCCGCGTCGGCGACCGGCACACAGGACTCGGCCGGGCCGTCGCTCTCCTGCGTCACCTCCGCGTAGTACGCGACGAACGGCGCGCCGGTGAGGCCACCGCACTCCCGCGCCGCCTTCTCCAGCCGCTCCAGCGAGGCGCCGATGAAGGTGGGCAGTTCGTCGGACAGGGTGTGCCGGGACTCGGTGATGACGTACTGCTCGGGTACGTCGACGACCTTGACCTCGAATTTTCCGTACATCTCGTGGCTCCTTCCGGAGAGTCGGCCACGGAGGTAGTCCGCGAGCGTGCGCTGTCCGGCGATGCGCTCCTCCACGTCCGTCCAGTACGCCGCGACCGCGTCGGCGGCCTGCGGGTCCGGCAGCGTCAGCACCTCGCTGATCCGCGCCAGCGGCATGTCGAGCTGCCGCAGTAGCGCGACCAGCCGGGCCCGCTCCACCTGGTCCGCGCGGTAGCGGCGGTAGCCGCTTGTCTCGTCCACGTGGGCCGGGGGCAGCAGCCTGAGGCGGTCGTACAGCCGCAGGGCCTTGGGCGACAGCCGGGCGCGGCGGGCGAACGCCCCGATGGTGAGCAGCTCGGTGTCGCGGTGGCTGGCGGCGGCGTCGTTCACGGGCCCATCCTCCGTCACCGGGCGGGCTCTCCGCCCGGTGCGGAAGACGATGGGCTCTGCCCCAAGGACAAGGTCAACCCTGGCCGTCGTGGTCGTCGCGGCCGGGGAAGAAGTCCGCGCCCTGCACGTACTCCATGGCCTTGGTGAACTCCGGATCGCCGTAGCGGCGCTCCAGCTCCTCGGCGTCGACGTCCTCCACGCGCGTCTGAATCCACCAGAGGTTGCCCAGCGGATCGCGGACCCGCCCTACCCGGTCACCGAAGGCCAGGTGGGTGACCTCGGTGACCGAGGTGCCGCCCGCCGCCACGGCCTGCCGGTGTACAGCGTCGGCGTCCTCCACGTAGAGCCGGATGAGGCCGGGCGTGGGCGGCCACTCCGGGGCCGCGTCGAACATCATGATCACCGAGTCGCCGATCCGTACCTCGGCGTGCCCGATGCGTCCGTCCTCTCCGGTGAAGCGGCCCAACTCCCGGGCGCCGAAGGCGTCCTGCACGTACGCGATGAGCCGGGCGGTGTCGCGGGAGATGATCCACGGGGTGACGGTGTGGTAGCCGTCGGGCACGGGCTTGACGTGAGGAGAAGTCATGACGCTCACGCTAGCCCTCAACTAGGACGGATCCAGTCCTAGTTGAATAGGGCTCACATGCCCCCTGCCACGCGCAGCACCGCCCCCGTCGCGTACGACGCGTCCCGGGACAGCAGCCAGGACACCGCCCCGGCGATCTCCTCCGGCTGCCCCGCGCGGCCCATGGGGATGGTGTCCGCGAGCTTCGCGGGGCGCTCGGGGTCCTCGTGGAAGCCGGTCCAGATGACGCCGGGGGCCACGCAGTTGACGCGGATGCCGTCGGCGGCGACCTCCTTGGCCAGGCCGACCGTGATGGCGTCCGTCGCGGCCTTGGTGGCCGCGTAGTGGACGTACTGGCCGGGGCTGCCGAGGGTGGCCGCCGCGGAGGAGATGTTCACGATGGCGCCGCCGCCGGACGCGGCCATGTCCCGTACCGCCCGGCGCGCACAGAGCAGATAGCCGAGTACGTTGACCTCGATCGCGTCCCGCATTCCCTGCGCGTCGGCGTCGGCCAGGCGGCCGTTGGGCCC
Source organism: Streptomyces sp. E11-3 (assembly GCF_046540415.1). NCBI lineage: Bacteria > Bacillati > Actinomycetota > Actinomycetes > Kitasatosporales > Streptomycetaceae > Streptomyces > Streptomyces sp. E11-3. Next base: position 327,693 of record NZ_JAZGRL010000003.1, read on the forward strand.
GCTCACCCCGGCGTTGTTGACCAGCCCGGTGACCGGGCCGAGTTCGCCCGCGGCGTCGAAGAGCCGGTCCACGGACGCCTCGTCGGCGGTGTCCACGGCCACGGTGAGGCAGCGGTGTCCGGCGCCGTGGAGCTCGTCCGCTACGGCTTCGGCCGCGGCGGCGTCGGAGCGGTATCCGACGACCACCGCATGCCCGTCGGCGGCGAGCCTGCGGCAGATCGCGGCGCCGATACCGCGGCTTCCGCCGGTGACGATGGTGACGGGTCGCTGGCGCCCGCTACCCTGCTGCCCGTCTTCCGGCTGCCGCTCTCCCGGCTGCCGGTCTGGCTGCTGCTGCACTGGACGCTCCTTGCGCGGGTGCTCCGTCGGTCAGGTCTCAGGGTGACCTCATCACATTCGTCGGCGGCCGCTGGTCCTGCCCGGGCAGGTCGCGGCGGTTACGCACCGGAGAGAGGAGGACCGGCAGGAAGGCGAGGGCCATGCACACCCCGCCCGCCCACAGTGCCGTGCGCACCCCGGCGAACTCGCCGATCACCCCCGCCGCGGCCGAGCCGACGGCGAGCGCACCCGTGAGCACGAACCGGAAGGTGGCGTTCATCCGGCCCAACAGGGGACCGGGGGTGAGCCGTTGCCGCAGGCTCACCGCGAGCACGTTGTCGCAGCCCACCTTGAAGGTGACCAGCAGCCAGCCGATGCCCGCCGGATACAGCCAGGGCCCGCCTCCGACGAGCGGCACGAGCAGCGCGGCAGGCGCCGTGCACAGCCCGGCGAAGCCGAGCGTACGCCCGAGGCCGAACCGCCCGGCGAGCCGACGGGCGCAGCGGGCACCGAGGAAGGCGCCGACTCCGCCGACCGCCCAGTACAGGCCGAGTACGCCCGCCGGAAGACCCAGTTCGCGGGCGAACAGCACCGGGAGCAGGGTGTTGACCAGCTGCGCGCCGAAGTTGGTGAGGGCGGCGCCGAGAGCGAGGGCGCGCAGCTCCGGGTTGCCGAGGACATGGCGCAGGCCCTCGGCGATCTCCGCTCCGAGCCGGGGTGGCCGCTCGGCGTGGGGCGTGGGTGCGGGTGTCTTCGGGATGCCGGTGAGGCGGAGCGCCGAGCCCACGTAGCTGACGGCGGTGGCCACCACGGCCAGGGGTGCGGTGAGCAGTTGCACCAGGCCGCCGCCCGCGCCCCGGCCCGCCACGTTGCCCACGGCGTGCAGACTGACGAGGGCGGCGTTGGCCCGTACCAGGTCGTCCTGGCCGACCAGGTGCGGCAGCACGCTCTGCGAGCCGACGTCGAAGAACACAGTGGCACAGCCGTTCAGCAGCACGACCGCGTAGAGCTGCCCGAGCGTGAGGGTGCCGAGCCACCAGGCCACCGGTACCGACGCGAACAGCGCGGCTCGCACCAGATCCGCCGCGATCAGCACGCGCCGGTGCCGCATCCGGTCCACCCAGGCCCCGGCGGGCAGCCCGATCAGGAGGAAGGCGGCCGTGCTCAGGGCGGCCAGCAGGCCGACCTGCCCGGCGCCCGCGTCCAGTGCGGAGACGGCGATCAGCGGTACGGCGACGTATCCGATGTTGCTGCCGAGCTGGCTGAGGGCGGACGCGGTGAACAGCGCGCGGAAGTCGGGGACGTGCCACAGGGAATCGGAGACGTGCCGCGGGGAAAGGGGAGAAAGGGAAGAGGAGTCGGGAGGAGACTTCATGGGGCGCAACCTGCCGTACGCCCCTCGCCCGCCCGAATGATTTAGCGTGAGCTAAATGCTGCAGATCGAGTTCACGGCCGAAGATGTCGCCCGTACGCGCTTCGCCGTCTCCCCGCTGTGGGAGGTGGTGGCCTGCCTGCGGGTTCTCAGGGGCGCCGACGAGCAGGGCCTGCACCGGCGTTGGGTGGAACAGGTGAGACCGCGGATCGCCGCGGCCGGGCTCGACCTCACACCGCTCTCCCGCCTGGTACCGATGCCCACCGACAGCATCCCGGGCTTCCTGGTGCCGCCGCCCACCACGCCGCAGCCGTCACTCGCCGTCGAGCTGGCGACGCTGCGCGCCACGCCGTACGCCTCGCTGCGTACGACATCGGACCGTGCGCGGCCGGGAGTTGACGCGCTGCGCGAGGACCCGGAGCGCGGACTCGGCCGCCTCGCGGACACCATCGGCGCGTTCTGGGAGGTCGCTCTCGCGCCGTACTGGCCGCGCATCCGCACGCTGCTCGAAGGCGACATCCTGTATCGCGCCACCCGGTTCGCCGAGGGCGGCGCCCGACGGCTGTTCGACGACCTCGACCCGCAGGTCGGCTGGGACGCGGGAGCGCTGCGGATGGTCCACCGCCGTGCGCGCGGGGAGCGCAGACTGGACGGCCAGGGGCTGTTGCTGGTGCCGTCGGCGTTCATCTGGCCGCGGATCTTCTCCACGGTCGCGAGCGGCGTCGGCCAGCCGACGCTGCGCTATCCGCCGCGTTCACTCGGCGATCTGTGGCAGCCGCGCCGCACCACCGCGCCCGAGGCGCTCGCCGCGGTCATCGGCCGCTCCCGCGCGCTACTGCTCGCCGAACTGACCGCACCGGCCGCCACGAAGGAGCTCGCGCGCAGGACCGGGCTGACCCCCGGCGGGGTCTCCCAGCAGCTGACCGCGATGCGGTCCGCGGGCCTGGTGACGGCCCACCGCACGGGCCGCCTCGTCCTGTACGCGCGCACCAGCGTGGCGGAGACGCTGCTGACGGCGGCGGCGGACTGACCCGGACGACCTCAGGGACCCTGACGGCGGTTAGTTCTCCCGCTACTCCTTCTCCTTCTCCTTGAAGGTCACCGGCTGGTCGTCTCTCAGCTCGGCGAAGAGCTTCTTCGCCTGCGGGCCGTCCCACTTCACGGCGCTGCCCTTGGAGGTGCGGAAGCCGATGCTGGACACCGGGACGTTGATGCGCTTGCCGGTGCCCGCCGTGACGTTCCGCATCCCCTGGAACATCGACGTGAGCTTCCGTAGATCCATGTCCTTGTCGACGATGAGCGTGTCCAGGCCCGCGTTCATGGTCGGGTAGAGCTTGGACGGGTTGAGCGCGACCCGTGGGGTGGCGGCCTTTTCGGCGAGGGCGGCCAGGAACTTCTGCTGGTTCTGGGTGCGGCCCAGGTCGCCCTTGGCCTCCTGGTGGCGCTGGCGGACGAAACCGAGTGCCTGTGAGCCGCTCAACGTGTGACAGCCCTGCTTCAGGTCCACGTTCGCCTTCTCGTCCTTGATGTCCCTGTCCAGGCACATCTCCACGCCGCCGACCGCGTCCACGACGCCCACGAAACCGGCGAAGCCGATCTCCGCGTAGTGGTCGATGCGCAGGCCCGTGTTGTGCTCGACGGTTCGGACGAGCAGTTCGGGGCCGCCCAGTGAGTACGCGGCGTTCAGCTTGTCCTTGGAGGCGCGGTGCAGCTTGCCGGTCAGCGGGCGCGTGAAGGACGGGATGGTCACCCACGAGTCGCGCGGCAGACTCATCATCGTGGTGCCGTTGGCGCCGGTGTGCAGCACCATCATCGAGTCGGTGCGGCTGCCTTCGGCCGAGCCCGTGTGCAGATCCTCCTTGTCCTGGTCGGAGAGGCCTTCGCGGCTGTCGGAGCCGACGATGAGGTAGTTGGTGCCCTTGCCGTGCGGCGGGCGCTCGTCCACCTTGCCGAGGTCGACCTTGCGGGTGAGCCCCGTGTCGGCCCAGACGTACGTGCCGACGGAGGCGACGAGCAGCACCAGCACGAGGAGGAAGACCGCCCGGACGATCCGGCGGAACCGGCTGGGGCGGCCTCGGGAGGCTCGGGGGGCTCTGGCGGGACGGGTGGGGCGAGGCGGGACGGGTGGGGCGAGTGGATCGCGTGGGTGGGGTGGATCGCGTGGGGCCGCTCGGGCCGCCGGGCCCGGAGGGCGCCGACGGCTCCTGGAGCGGGTACGTGGCCTGGTGCCATGCCTGCCCCGGGATGACCCGCGGCCGCTGCGACTCGGTGTCGTACGGGTGGTATGTCTCGTCGTACGGGCGGTCGTGCTGTCGGTCGTACGGGCGGTCGTACGGGCGGTCGTACGGGGGGCCGTACGGGTGGTTCGTGTTCATGGTCATCGCGATGACAGCTCCGGTGAAGCGGCTGGTTGACCGATGTGCTGTGCGGCTGTGCCGGAGCGCTGCATACGCTGCCATTTCAGCCGGGTGCCGAGCAGCATGGCGACCACCGACTGGATGACCACCAGATACATCAGCTGCCGGTAGACGAAGAGTTGGAAGGGCATCACCCACAGGGACCGCACCCGCTCACCGTCCAGCCGCAGCGCGTACCCGGCGCTGGCCAGCTGGATGCCGAGGAAGCCGAGCCACACCCCGGCCGCCTGCCACGGGTCGTGGAAGAGCGCACCGTACAGCGCGAAGACGTCGACGATCGGCGCGAGCAGCGGCAACGCGACCTGGAAGAGGGCGAGATAGGTCAGCCCGCGGCGGCCGAAGCGCCCGGCCGGGCCCACCTCGACCAGGGCGCCGCGATGCTTCCACATCGCCTGGAGCGTGCCGTAGCACCAGCGGTAGCGCTGCCGCCACAGCTGGCGCAGCGAGGTGGGCACCTCGGTCCAGGCGATGGCGGACTCCTCGTAGACCACCCGCCAACCGGCCCGCCACAGGGCCATCGTGAGGTCGGTGTCCTCGGCGAGGGTGTCCTCGCTGACCCCGCCGACACCGATCAGCGCGTCCCGCCGGAAGGCGCCGATGGCCCCGGGGACCGTCGGCATGCACTCAAGGACCTCGAACATACGGCGGTCGAGGTTGAACCCGAAGACGTACTCCAGGTGCTGCCATCTGCCCAGCAGTCTGCGCCGGTTGCCGACCTTGGTGTTGCCGCTGACCGCGCCGACGGCCGGGTGGGCGAGCGGCTGGATGAGCCGGTGCATGGCGTCCGGCTCGAAGACGGTGTCGGCGTCGACCATGACCACGATGTTGTATCTCGCGTTGGCCAGACCGGTGTTGAGGGCGGCGGCCTTGCCCGCGTTGGGCTGCCGGATCACCTGCACGCGGGGGTCGTCGATCCAGGTGGCGAGGTCCGCCGTCTGGTCCGTCGACCCGTCGTCGATCACGATGATCTGCAGGTGCTGATGCGTGGAGTCGAGCAGCGAGTGGATGGTCGACTCGATGCCCGCCTCTTCGTTGAAGGCGGGGATGAGGATCGTCACCGGTTCGTTGACCTCGCGCAGCCAGGGCGAGCCGGGGCGGAAGCGCGTAAGACGCCGTACGTGGAGACGGGCGAACAGGACGAGCGTCAGCAGCCGCAGCACGCCGAGCCCGCCCGCGATCGCCAGCACCCACATCATGACGCCGGTGAACGCTTGCCCGATGGCCTTCCCCCAGATCAGGGCCTTGCCCTGCCCGCGCTCCAGGAGGGAGACCGAGCTGTTGGCCGAGGCCTGCCCGAGCCCGTCCGTCACCGTCGTGAACGCGTCGACCTTCGGGTTCCCGAGCAGCTTCTTCGTCTCTTTGTACGCGAGGTCGGTGTGGCTGTACTGACGGACCAGGCCCTGCGCTGGCTTCCGGGACGACCGGTCGGCGGCGACCAGTACATAGCCGTCCGCCGCGGCGCGCTGTGCGGCCTTCCACTCGGCGCCGCACAGGGTGTCCGCGGAGGTGGACAGCGGCAGCCGCAGCAGCTTGGTGTGGACGCCCGCGGTGCCGGCGAGCGCCTTCTGCGTGAGCGTCAGCTCAAGGCGGGAACGGATGGCCGACGACGAGCCCAGCGCGGCACCGGTGTAGGTGTTCGAGCCGATTTCATGGCCCTCGTCGCGAATGCGCCGTACCAGGTCGGGATGTTGGGCGGCCTTGGCGCCGGACAGGAAGAACGTGGCCCGCGCGTCACGCTCGCGCAGCAGGTCGAGCAGCTGTGGGGTCCATACGGGATCGGGCCCGCCGTCGTAGGTGAGCGCGACGGTACGGGCGGGCATCGCCGCGGAGTCCACCCGGTCCCCGTTGATCCGCAGCACGGGCCCGCCCCGGTCCACGCTCGCCGGTGCCGGTCTGGTGCAGTCGCGCCGCGTCTTCGCGGCGTCGACCTCGTGGTTGGTCCAGCCCTCGAAGAGCAGGACGCCGAACATCGCGGGCAGGACGAGTATCAGCAGCAGCCAGTGCGCGCGCGGATCACGGGACCGCTTGTGCCGGGCCTTCCTTGAGCGGCTCAACTTCGCGACCCCCACATGGCGTTAATCACAGTGAGGTCGGCGCTTATTCGGCGGGCAGCCGCCCTCCGGAACGCCGTTGAAGCGCACGAAAGGCCGCGACGACCACCAGCGGGCTCCCGGCGCGGAACGCACCCCGCCGCGGTGTCCGCACGCTGCGGGGCCTTTCTGTACCGACCGGCAGCAATGACGCGTAGATCGCCCGAGTTGTACTGCTTTACATTCCGGCTGCCTGAGGACATGCGAGGGGAGTGTAGCCATCCTGTGTGGCACGGGTGTGGCCGAGGAAACGACGGCGCTTACCCACGCTCGCGCCGCTGTAACACCTGGTTTCACCGGGGCGCTGGTATAGGTACAGGCGGCAGTGTGTGGTCAGTGGCGCGGGTGGGTTTCGTACATGCGGAAGGCCACCAGGAGGCCGGAGGCCGCGGTGAGGGCGGCGACCGTCCAGATGGCGGCGGTCAGTCCGTACGCTCCGGCGATGGAGCCGGCCAGCAGGGCGCCGACGGCGAAGCCGCCGTCACGCCAGAGCCGGTAGACGCCGACGGCGCGGGCGCGCCAGGCGGGGTGAGCGACGTCACCGATGACGGCGAGCAGGGTGGGGTAGACCAGGGCGGTGCCGAGCCCGAGCAGGACCTGCGCGGCGGCCCAGACGGCGAAGGTGGTGCCGAGCGCGACGAGTGCGATGGCGGCTGCCTGGACGAGCATGCCCGCGGTGATCAGGTGTTTGCGGCCGACGCGGTCGGACCACCAGCCTGTGACGAGCTGGCCCGTGCCCCAGACGGCGGGATAGAGCGCGGCCAGGGCGCCGACCTGGGCGACGGACATGCCGTGGGCGGCGAAGAGGAGGGGGAAGATGCCCCACGCCAGCGCGTCGTTGAGGTTGTTCACCAACCCCGCCTGGCTGGCGGCGGACAGGGCCTTGTCGGAGAAGCTGGTGCGCCGGGCGACCTGGGCGGTGGTCAACTCGGTGTCCGCGTCGCTCCGGGCGGGGTGCAGCGCCGCCTCCGCGCGGGCGTGGCCGCGCGTCTCCCGTACGGCGAACACGGACAGACCGAGACCCAGCGCGGCATACGCGGCGCCGAGCAGGAAGGGTTCGGGGCGCAGCCCGGCGTGTGCGGCGATGGCGCCGGTGGCCATGGCGGTGACGGCGACCGCGCCGTATCCCGCGGCCTCGTTGAGGCCCATGGCCAGACCGCGCCGCTCGGGTCCGGCCAGGTCGATCTTCATGATGACCGTGGTGGACCAGGTCAGCCCCTGGGAGGCGCCGAGCAGGATGTTGGCGGCGATGATCCAGCCCCAGGTGGGGCCCCAGGCCAGCATCGCGGGTACGGGAACGGCGAGCAGCCAGCCGCCGATCAGGACGGGTTTGCGGCCGTAGCGGTCGGAGAGGGTGCCGGCGAAGAAGTTGGTGGCCGCCTTGGTCGCCCCGAACGCCAGGATGTACGTCAGCGCGGTGGCGGAAGCGGCCAGCTGGAAGACCTGGTCGGCGAGCAGCGGCAGGACCACCCGCTCCTGGCCGAGCATGCCGCCGACCAGGGCGTTGACGGCGACGAGCAGGGTGAACTGGCCGAGGTTGGCGCGCAGTCCGAGCCGGATGCCGTCGCCGGTCGTGGCACGGTCGGTCACGTGCCCTCCTCCAGCGGGCGTCCGGTGGCCGTGGCCCAGTCGCCCGGTCCGCCGTCGAGGACCGCGAGATCCCGGCGCCCGGCGCGCTGGAGCAGGCTGGCGGCGGTCATCGCGCGCTCACCGTGCCCGCAGGCGACGACGGCGCCGTCCGGTGCTTCGCCGCTGCGTGCGGCCAGTTGACCGAGCTCGATACCGATCGCTCCGGGGATGTGTCCGGTGGAGTGTTCCGCGCGCTGGCGGATGTCGAGAACAGGGCGGTCGGCGACGCGCTCCGCGGTGAGCAGCTCGACGGTCTGGCGCTGTCCACCGTCGGCGGTCCACGCGGCCATGCCGCCGTCGAGGTGTCCGGCGAGGCGCTCGTATCCGATCTTCCATGCCTGCCAGGTGAGTTCGGCGAGATCCTGTCCGGGCGCGGTGACGAAGACGAGCGGGGCGTCGTCGGGCAGCAGCCAGCCGAGCCAGGTCGCGAACTGGTCGCGCAGCGGGATGGACAGGGCGCCGGGGACATGGCCCGCGGCGAAGTCCGCGATCGGGCGTACGTCGACGAGCTGCGCGCCCTGGGCCAGCAGCCCCCGCACCGTGGCCACCGTGAGCGGGGCGAGCCCGGCTGCTGTCGTCAGCACGGCCGGGCCGCGCCGGTTGATCTCGCCGAGGCGGGCGAAGTACGCCGGATAGGAGCCGAGGCTGCCGAGCAGGTCGCGTACGAAGGTGTCCTCGTCGGGGGCGGCGAGCAGCGGGTTGGCCCGTCGCTGGGCGCCGATGGTGGTGGTGCGCTCGGCGCCCGGTGGGGCGGAGCAGAAGGACCCGGCGCCGTGGGTGGGCCACACCCCCGTCTGCTCCGGGAGCTCGGCCAGGCGGCGCAGCGAGTGGTACTGGGCGCGGGCCAGTTCCTCGGTGCGGGCGGCGCCGAGCAGGTCGGTGCGGGCGGCGGAGCCGACGATGAGCGAGCCGCCGGTGAACACGCCGAGTTCGTGGCTGCCGTCCAGGAGCAGGAAGGACAGGTGCTCGTCGGTGTGGCCCGGAGTGGCGAGGGCCCGCAGGGTGAGCCCGCCGAGGTCCGTTTCGTCGCCGTCGCCCAGCCGGCGGTGCGGGAAGGTCCGGTGCCCCGCGGCGGAGGCGAGCACGGTGGCCCCGTCGTCGTGTGCGAGCTGCACGGCGCCGGACAGGAAGTCGGCGTGCAGATGGGTGTCGGCGGCGTACGCGACCGTCAGGCCACGGTGCTCGGCGGCCGCGCGCAGGGCGCGCAGATCCCGGCTCGCGTCCACGGCCAGGGCACGGCCGTCGCCGAGATCGACGAGGTAGGCGCTGTTGCCGAGGCCCGCGTCGACCAGCGGTACGAGGTGATCGTCGGCGAAGCCCATGAGGTCCTCCAGGTGTCGCGGTGCGGTCGGCGTGAGGTCGGCCGGGTCCGCTGCTCGCATCAGCTCCCCGCCTTAGCTACAATATTCCATGGATTTATGGAAGATGGGAGTTCGGCATGGGAGACGCCACGCGGAAGGCCGCGCTGTACGACGCCTTCGCCCGCACCGGCAAGGCGCTGAGCAGCGGAAAGCGACTGGAACTGCTGGACCTGCTGGCCCAGGGGGAGCGCACCGTGGACGCACTCGCGAAGGCTGCCGGGCTGAACCTGACCACCGCGTCGGCGCATCTGCAGACCCTCAAGCAGGCCGGGCTCGTCGCCACCCGCCGCGAGGGGGTGCGCATCCACTACCGGCTGGCCGGAGACGACGTCGCCGCGCTGTACGCCCTGCTGCGCCAGGTCGCCCAGGCCCACCAGACCGCCGTGGAACCCGCGCGCGCCGCCTACCTCGGTACGGACGAGGCGGCGGACGAGGTGGCGGAGGTCGACCGCGCGGACCTGCTGGCCCGCGCCCGGTCGGGCGAGGTCGTCGTCCTCGACGTCCGGCCCACCGAGGAGTACGCCGCTGGGCACATCCCCGGCGCCCTCTCCATCCCGGTCGACGAGCTCGCCGACCGCATCGCGGACCTGCCCGCGGACACCGAGGTCGTGGCGTACTGCCGTGGCGCCTACTGCGTCCTCGCCTACGACGCCGTACGCCTGCTGCACGAGCGCGGCCGCAAGGCGGTACGGCTGACCGACGGGATGCTGGAGTGGCGCCTGGCCGAGCTGCCCGTGGCCACCGGAGCCGCCGCCTGAAGCCCGAGCACCAGGCTCTAAGGGGCGGCCGAAGTTGCACCGCGCCGGAGGCAGGGCCACCGTGGTTGCGAGACGAGGTGGTCGGTAGTGGCTGAGACCCCGCACATCGTGAGCGATGTGATGACCCAGACGGTCGTGGCCGTCGGACGGGACGCACCCTTCAAGGAGATCGTCCGGACCATGGAGCAGTGGAAGGTCAGCGCGATGCCGGTGCTGGAAGGCGAAGGACGCGTCATCGGCGTCGTCTCCGAAGCCGACCTGCTGCCCAAGGTGGAGTTCCGTGACAGCGACCAGAGCCTCTACGAGCAACGCGAGCGCCTGTCCGACGTCGCCAAGGCCGGGGCGGTGACGGCGGAGGAGGTCATGAGCACCCCCGCCCTCACGGTTCACGCCGGCGCCACGCTGGCCCAGGCGGCCAGGATCATGGCAGTCCGGCACGTCAAGCGGCTGCCCGTGGTCGACGACGAGGGCATGCTCCAGGGCGTGGTCAGCCGTGCCGATCTGCTGAAAGTCTTCCTGCGGTCGGACGAGGACATCGAGGAGGAGGTCCGCCGCACGGTGGTGGCCTACCTCTTTCCGGCTTTCAGCCACGCCATCCACGTGAACGTGCACGAAGGGGTCGTCGCCCTTCGTGGACACGTCCACGACACGTCACTCGTCACGGTCGCCGTGCGCCTCGCGCGTGCCGTGGAGGGTGTCGTGGACGTCGAGTCCCAGCTGACCGGCGGGCCAGCCAGGCCGGGCGAGCCGGAGGCGCGCGGCGACGCGCCGGTCTGAGCGGACGGCGTCGGTCTGAGCCGACGGCGTCGGTCTGAGCCGACGCTCCGGTCTGAGCCACGCTCCGGTCCGAGCGCGGCACATCCACTAGCCACCGACACGTGATCACCACCGGCTGTCCCCATCCGGAACGGAGAGGCGACATGCACCACCGTACGGTCGCAGAGCTCATGACCCGAGACGTAGTGCGGGCCCGGCGCGACATGCCGTTCAAGGAGATCGTCAAGCTGCTCGCGGAGAACGACGTCACCGCCGTGCCCGTCATCGACGAGCTGGACCGCCCCGTGGGCGTGGTGTCCGAGGCCGACCTGCTGCGCAAGTCCTCCACCCAGGACGACTCGTTCGCCCCGATGCCCGTTCCGAGCGCCGAGGCGTGGGAGCGCGCCAAGGCCGAAGGAACCAGAGCCGAGGAGCTGATGTCGGCGCCCGCCGTGTGCGCGCGTCCGGAGTGGACCGTGGTCGAGGCGGCTCGCCTGATGGAGCTCCACGGCGTGAAGCGGCTGCCCGTGGTGGACGAGGCGGACCGGTTGCAGGGCATCGTGAGCCGCCGTGACCTGCTGAGGATCTTCCTACGTGGTGACGACGCCATCCATGACGAGATCAGCAGGGACGTGCTGCGCGGGACCCTGGGCGCCGTCGCCTCGGGGGTGACGGTCGAGGTACGCGAGGGGCGGGTGAACCTCGGCGGATCCGTCGAGGTCGAGACGCTGATCCCGGTGATCGAGCGGTTGTGCCGAAGCGTTGACGGCGTGGTCTCGGTGTCCGAGCACATCGCACGCCCCTGACGGCCGGGTGGGCCGGTCATCCTGGCGGGCGAGTGGACCGGTCATCCTGACGGCCGCGTGGGCCCTCATCCTCACGGCCGGGCGGGCCGGTCATCGACGGAAGCGCGAGGACCACACAGGTTCCACCAGGTCCCATTCGGCGTCCCACCGCGCGTACCTGCTCCGGTCCAGCGCGAGACGCATGCCACTTCGCGCGGCGACCAGGCCCACGTACCCGCCGACCGCCGTCATGGCGCCCACCAGCCAGCCGGTGGCCTGCGCGCTCTCCGAGGACATCGGCGGCTCCTGAACGGTCTCTTCCCGGTCCACCCAGATCGGGACGGTCGAACCCGCGGACTTGTCCAGCGCCACGAGGGCGGTTCCCGTCCGCTGTCTGCCGTCCGCACCGGTCCAGCTGACCTGCACCCTCTGCTTCTCGTCCGCGGCGCCGCTTCCCGCCGCTCCGGGGTCCGAGGTCAGCCGGGCGGAGACCTGGTGCCGTTCGGCGGCCTGCGCTTCGACCGTACGCATCGCGGACCCGTAGGCCGCCAGCCCCGCGCTCACCGAACCCACCGGCAGTCCGATCAGGAGCACCGCCAGCAGGAAGCCTGACCACCAGGCTTCGATCCGGTCGGAGGTACGCCGCAGCGGGTTCACTCCGTTGGAAGAGGGCTCCTGGTGCGGTCGGTGGGGCGACCCAGAGGCGTGCGGCGAATCCTGTGCACTCATGATCTGGCCTCGATCCGCTACCGGTGCGACCCCCGCCACTTCCGTCTCCCTCACCAAGGTCCAACGCCAGTGGAGCCCGGCCACAGGGCCGAAGGTCCTCGCTCACCCACCACTCGGCCCTGGCCCGGCATCGATCAGTGGCGGACGAGGTCGGGCTCGACAAGGTCACGGTGTCCGCGCTCGCGCGGACACGAGCCGCTCTACGGCCCGGCAAGGCTGCTGGCGACACTCAGCTGAGCGCGGGCATCACAATCCGGAACCGATGACGGCCCCCGGCATACGACTCCCTCGCCGACGCGCACCGCGGACTCATACACTCCGCCTCTCCGGTCTCACCGGTCTCTCCGGTCTCACCGGTCCTAAAAAGACGGCCCGTATACGTACTTGGCGTATACGGGTGGTCGCGTCCGCGCATCGCAGGGGAGAAACACATGATCACCCTGACCGTCCCAGCCATGATCACTTTCGGAGTCTTTCTGATTGCGATGGTCATGATCGGGATCATGACGCAGAGGGAAATGGCCACCTTCGCGGACTTCACGGTCGGCGGCCGCCGGCTCACCGCCCCGATGGCCGCCCTCTCCGCCGGAGTCAGCGACATGTCCGGCTGGCTGTTTCTGGGCCTGCCCGGCGCCGTGTACATGGCCGGAATCGGCGCCACCTGGATCGCCGTCGGCCTGATCATCGGCACCTATCTCAACTGGCGGCTCGTGGCACCTCGTTTGCGTACGTACACCGAGCTGGCCGGTGACTCCGTGACCCTGTCGTCGTACCTGGAGGAACGTTTCGAGGACCGGACCCGGGTGCTCCGGCTTCTCTCGGCCGTCGTCACGGTCGTGTTCTTCACCGTCTACGTCGCCAGCGGCCTGATCGCCGGCGGTCTCCTGTTCACCGAGATATTCGGCGCCGACTTCGAGTCCGGGCTCACCGTCTTCGCCGTGGTGATCGTCGCCTACACCATCCTCGGCGGCTTCCGGGCCGTGAGTATCACGCACTCCATCCAGGGCACCCTGATGCTCCTCGCGGCGCTCGCCCTCCCCGCGCTCGCGCTCTGGCAGCTCGGCGGCTTCGGCGCGCTGCACGACACGCTGACCGACACGGCCCCGGCACTGCTCGACCTGGGAGGCGAGGCGTCCTTCGCCGACAAGGCGTGGACGGCCGGCGAGCCACTCGGCGCTGTCGCGATGATCTCGCTGTTCGCCTGGGGGCTCGGCTACTTCGGCCAGCCCCACATCCTGACCCGCTTCATGGGTATCCGCAGCAGACAGGACATACCGCTGGCCCGCCGTCTGGGCGTGGGCTGGGTGGTCGTCGTACTGGCGGGTTCCTCGCTCATCGGGCTCGCCGGGATCGCCGTGCTCGACGAGCCGCTCGACAACCCGGAGACGGTCTTCATCGAACTGTCCACGCAGTTGGTCAGTCCCTGGATCGCGGGGATCCTGCTGGTGGCCGTGCTGGCTGCGATCAAGTCCACGGTGGACAGCCAGCTGCTGGTCTCGGCCACGTCCCTCACCGAGGACTTCTACCGGGCGTTCCTCAACCGACGGGCCTCCGACACGTTGCTGCTGCTGGTCGGACGGCTGAGTGTGGTGGCCGTGGCCGTGGTCGCCTACCTGATCGCGCTGAGCGGCGGCGCCGTGCTCGACATCGTCGCCTACGCCTGGGCGGGATTCGGTGCGGCCTTCGGCCCGGTGATCCTCCTGTCGCTGTTCTGGCCGCGGATGACGGCGGCCGGGGCGATGGCGGGCATGGTGACCGGTGCGCTCACCGTGCTCTTCTGGGAGGACATCGACCCGCTCCTCGGCCCGCTGGAAACGGGCGTCTACGAGATGGTGCCGGGCGTACTCGCCGCCACCGCGGCGGCACTGCTCTTCGGCAAGTACGTCGGACATCCCCCGGGGCGCACCTGGACCGGCACGATGGAGCACGCCACGACGGCGTACACCACGACGGCGCCCGGCTCAACGGAGCACGCAACGCCGGCATACGGCACGGCGGGCTACGGCTCAACGGGCTACGGCGCGGCGGGCTATGGCTCGACGGACTACGGCTCAAGGGGCTACGGCCCTTCCCAGGGAGCACCGCGGAGCAGCCAGGACCGGTGGCGCCCATAAGTGCTCGGTACTCGACTAGATCCGGGGAGAGCGGCAGGCCACGCTAGCAACGAACGTGCCGTGCAGGGACTGCGCCCCGACATCGCCCTGGTCCCGCTGGCGTCCAGTCCGGCGACCCACCGAGCCGGTGCGGCCGGACTCGCAGCAGGCTCTCGACACCCTTCTCGCCGAGCTGCGCCGGGAGAGCCCGTACAGCAGGATCGTCGTACCGGACTACCGACGCGTTTACGGGGCGGATCTGCGGCCCCGGCCCCGGCCCGGCGCTGCCCCTGGGCGGGTCAGCCGGTCAGCCGGTCACGAGCGGCATGGGCCGCGGAAACGCAGCACCCGCCGGGGCTCGACCGGCGGGTGCTGGCGGTGCGGGTGCAGGGGCAGGCGCGGGTTCGTGTGTCAGCTCGCAGCCGCGGTCGCCCGCGACTCCGGAGTCTCCGCCGCGACCGCCGAGTCGGAACTCGGCACGAGGAGCCGCTCCGCGAGGTGGCCGAAGACCAGCCCGAACGCCACCCAGAGAGTTGCCTGGACGGCCAGGGCCGCGAGCCGGAACTTCCACACCAGAGTGGCGGGGAAGCCCAGCTGTACCTCGTTGACCGAGGGGAGGAAGACGTACGCGAGTCCGACGGCCACCAGGAAGGCGGCCGAGGCGGCGACGGTGGCGTTCCAGTTGCCCAGCCGGGGGGCCAGGCGCTTGCCGAGGATGACCGCGGCGACGCCGAGCAGAACGCTGAGCGCGATCATCAGGAAGTACAGCGTGGTGCGTTTGGCCAGGGTGTCGGGGTCGCCGACGGCCGGCGGGGTCGCCGGGTACTTGAGGAACGGCACGACGTACACGGTCAACAGCGCGCCGACGGCGACCAGCGCGGCGGTGGCACGCGGGCCGAACCGGCCGATGCGGCCGAGCGCGACGCAGAAGGCGAGCGCGGCGATGCCGCCGACCGCGACGCCGAAGACCAGCAGACCGGTGGCGAGCCCGCCCGTGGACTGCATGGTGCGGCTGACGAGTTCCTCGCCGCCGTGCTCGTGGCCGCTGTTCGCCTCCTCGATCGCGATGGCGGCGTCCACCTGGGGCTCACCGAGCAGATAGGCCACGACCATGGCGAGCGCGCCGGCGGCCAGACCGGCGAGCATGCCGCGCACGAGCAGGCTTCTGACGGAGCTGGAGTTCATGCCGGAGTTCATGCTGGAGTTCATGGGGATTCCCCTGGGGTGTCAGTGGCAGGGGAAGCCGAGCAGGTGACGTCCGTCGTGGACCCACTCGTGTACGCCCTCACCGGAGATGAGGGCGGTGGCGCCCTGCTCGGCGCCGACGAAGTACAGCAGGACCAGCATCAGAACGCCGAAGAAGACCGCCCACGGAGCGATCGTCTTGAGCGAGATGGGGGTGATGGCGGCCGGTGCGGCAGCTGGTGTGGCGACTGGCGCGGTGGCAGGCGCAGCAGACTGAGCCATGGCAGAACCTCCTGGGGGAACACGCGTCCCGATCGTGGTGCCTTGGACGAAGGTGCCGGGTCTGACTTCCCGCAGGGGTGGTACGGGTTCACAGTGGCGCGACCGTGCCGGATTCTCACCGGCTTCCGTCACACCTTCGTCATGTCCACGCGACCGTACCGCCTCCCGGCCCGGGCGGCTACGGCGTACGGGGGCGTAGGGGAGCGCGTCGACACCTGTGGTGTGCTTGCGGCGTGGGGCCCTGATGGGACCCCGGAGCGGAGAGGAACGTACGGCATGACGGTACGGGTGATGGTGGTCTCACCTGCGATGAGTGCGGCGTTGCGGGAGGCCCGCTTCGACGGCGACGTGGCACTGGACGAGGCGGGCGCCCGGCGCGCGCGGTCCGCCGCCGGTGCGCTGCCGCGCGCCGACCGCCGACTGGTCGGTACGTCGGCACGCTGCGCCGAGACGGCCGCCGAGCTGGGTCTACGAGCGGGAGAGCCCGAACCGGCACTCGGAAGCTGGGACATGGGCCGCTGGCGGGGACGGCGCCTGGAGGAGGTGAGCGCGAGCGAGCCGGACGCGGTGTCGACGTGGCTGACCGACCCGTTGGCCGCCCCGCACGGCGGCGAGTCGCTGCTGGCGCTCTGCGACCGGGTCGGCAACTGGCTGGAGTCACTGCCGGGCGACACCGGCGATGTGCTGGCGGTCGCCGAGCCGGCCGCGGTACGGGCGGCGATCGTACGTGCGCTGGCCCTGCCGGTCGAGGCGTTCTGGCGCCTGGACGTCGCTCCGCTGACCCTGACCGAGCTCAGCGGCCGGTCCGGACGCTGGAACCTGCGCTGCGGACGTCCACTGGGACCCGAAGCGAACGATCCTTCGAACAGGGCCAGTTGACCCCCGAACAGGACCGGTTGAGCAGCGCCCCACGAGACTGATGTGGAGCGCCCCGCGCCAACGAGCGCCAACGAGCGCCAACGAGCGCCAACGATCACCTACGGCTCCAGATGTACCGCGGCGTTCGGGGGCAGCGCAGCGGGTGAAGGCACGACCATGCTAGTCGGCTGGCAGAGGGCGAGCGCGATGTCGTCGGTCGGCGCGCGGCCGGTGTGCGTGGCGACCATCTCGTACAGCGTGTCGAGCGCGTCGGAGGGAGAGAGTGCGGCCATTGCGTCACTGACCCGTTCCAGGAGCGGGAATTCGGCGCCGTTCGCGTCGCGCGCCTCGCTCAGGCCGTCGGTGTAGAAGAGGAGCCGGTCTCCACTCTGCAGATAGAAGCGCTGCGGCTGCGGCTTCGGATGCAGGCCCAACGGGGGCGCCGGCTCAAGTGGTTCCAACAACCTGACCTGCTTCCCTGCCCGTATGGGCGCGGGATGCCCGCAGTTGACGATGCGGACCTCGCCCGGTGCGAACTCGGCGAGTACGGCGGTGACGAAGTCCTCCGGTCCCAGTTCCGGGGTGAGCCTGGCGTCCAGGGCCGTCGCCAGGTCGGCCAGGCCGGGGGTGAGATAGGCCAGGTCCTTGAAGGCCCCGATGGTCGCCGCGGTGGCCCGCAGAGCGTCCAGGTCGTGGCCGCGTACGTCCCCGATGAGCAGGCGCACTCCGTACGGGGTGTGGACGACGTCGTACAGATCCCCGCACACCGACGCCCCCTGCACGGCGCAGCGGTGCTGGGCGCACACCTCGATGCCGCCGAGTTCCACCGACATCGGCCGCAGGATCGCGTTCTGTGACGCGTGTGCGACGTCGGTGGCCCGGGCCAGTGCGGCCGCGTTGGCCGTGCGCCGGGCGGCGTCGCGGACGGCCAGTGTGCCGCCGGCCAGCAGGACGAGGAACTCGATGCCGAAACCCGGAGTCAACATGAGACCTCTCGCGGCGCCTGCCCCGAGGGCGAGCGACAGCGCCCAGCCCGACACCGCCGCGGTGCGCCGTGCGTCCAGGCGGGCGCAGGCCAGTACGGGGCCGATGACCAGTACGGCGACTCCCAGTTGCCAACTGCCCAGCCCACTGAGGACGGCGAGCAGGACGCTCACCCCCAGCGCGAGCACCAGTCGGCCCCGGCTGCGCCAACTCCGCGTGCTCGTCTCCCGCCACCACCGCCCGACTTCGCTGACGGTCATGCGCAGCCCCTGCCTCCCCCTGCGTCTTGTGAGTTCGCGGCAGAGGGCGGCCACTCTCGTCCAACGTGCCGCTGGATGGGACTGGTTGACCGGAGTGGACCGAGAGGTGATCGGGTGTGTTTGCCGTGGTGCGGCCATGTGAGCGCCTTGCGCGAAGTAGAGGGCATCTCGTGACATGCGCGGCCCGGGGACGGAGCCGGGGGGCGGACTCGGGCGAGGTTACCGTGGCGCAGCGCGCCCGCGTCCCCGCTTCGCGACGCCGCCTCCCGCGGCGCCCGGGTACGCACAAGGGTCGGCGGTGATCCGGGACCGTCGCCCCGGATCACCGCCGCCGTCTTCTGTGACCTCTTATCCCTGGAGCTTGGCCAGGGCGAAGTCCAGCCCGGTGCTGCTCGATGTCGCGCCGCCGGCGATGATGATGTCGTCGCTGCCGGNCCCGGGCCCCGCCCCCCCGCACCCCCGCCGCCGTCTTCTGTGACCTCTTATCCCTGGAGCTTGGCCAGGGCGAAGTCCAGCCCGGTGCTGCTCGATGTCGCGCCGCCGGCGATGATGATGTCGTCGCTGCCGGTCAGTGCGATGCCGCGAGCGACATCGGCCCCTCCGGAGAAGTCGACGGTGGCGATGCCGTCCCCGCTGAATCCGGTGTCCAGGGTGCCGTTGGCGTTGTAGCGGATGACGAGGGCGTCGCCCGCGACCGGGTCGACGGGGAAGACGACGGACTCGCCGGCCAGTCCGGCAATCACGATCTTGCCGTCGCTGTCCACGGCGACATCGCGTGCCTCGTCGGCGAGCAGGGTGTGCACGTCCGTGGTCACCTTGCCGTCGCCGCTGAAGCCGGTGTCCAGGCTGCCGTCGGAGTTGTAGCGGACCACGCCCGCCTTGATGGGGCCGGTGATGCCGAACGGCTCGGGGGCGTCGACCGCGCCCGCGATCACGTAGTCGCCGCCGGGCGCGCGGGCGAAGCCGAACGCGAGGTCGGAGAACCCGTTGAAGTCGGTGGTCACGATGCCGTCGCCGCCGCCGAAGGAGGTGTCGAGGGTGCCGTCGGAGTTGTACCGCACCAGCAGGAAGTCGCTGTTGGCGCTACCGGCCGCGATCATCTTCCCGGTGGGCAGCTCCTCCAGCGCGAAGAGGTGGTCACCGGTGCCGAAGTCCGTGATGACGATGCCGTCGCCGCCGCCGAAACCGGTGTCCAGGGTGCCGTTGGCGTTGTAGCGGGCGATGAAGGAGTCCGCCCCGGCCGCCCCGGCCGCCAGGATCTTGCCGCCGCTCGTCTCGCTGAGGCCGCGGATACCGTCGCCGAGCCCGCCGGTCAGGTCGGTGGTGACCTTGCCGTCGCCGCCGCCGAAGGAGGTGTCGAGGGTGCCGTCCGAGTTGTACTTCGCCAGCGCCAGGTCGGCGATCTGCTCCCCTCCGGTGAGACCGCCCACCAGGACCTTCCCGTTGCCGACCTCGATGATCGACCGGGCCAGCGACAAGTTGCCGCCGAAGCTGGTAGCGACCGTGCCGTCGCCGCCGAAGCTGGTGTCCAGCGCGCCGCTGGAGGTGTACTTGGCCACGCCGAAGGAGTTGTCCGGGCCGACGCCGGGGATGTTGAAGCCCCGCCGCCCGGCGACGAACAGGGAGCCGTTGGCCGTACGCAGCAGGTCGTTGCCGACCTCCGGCTCTGACGGGGTGGCACCGAAGTCGGTGGTGACCTTGCCGCCGGTGCCGAACCCAGTGTCCAGGTCACCGGGCGCCGCCACCGCCGTGGGCGCGAGGGCCACCACCAGGCCCACGGCCAGTGCGGACACTGCTGCCACGTGCGCTCGCCACGCTGGGCAGCTCTTGACGGGCGGAAAACGTCTGGTCATGAGCGTAACTCCTCACATTCGGTGGACATATGCCCCCGGTGTGGGCGGCACCATTCCGTGGCCCTCGCCCACGCACAACCGGCGCACCGGCGGCGCCTGGATGGATGGCAGGGCGCGCTGTCCGTTCACCGGAGCGCGCAGATGGCAACGCTCCGTGGTGTGCGCTGTGCGCCCTGCGGTTCCACCGGTCGTGGGTGTCGGCGAGCTGATCGCCACACGCCCCGAAGTGAACAGAGCACGCCCCGAAGTGAACAGAGAAGGCATGGTGACGCCGTGTTTCTGTCCACGTACCCGGTGCCCTGCCCTACGGGGTCGCTGCCGGAGCAGACTGAGCCGGGTTCGGCCAGGAGCGGGGCGGAGCGGGGAGGGAACACCGTGTCACATGGCGTGCCGGGAGAGACGGAGCTGGGCGAGTGGTGGGGGAACCTGCCGCCGGAGGATCGCAGCTTCATCGGGCGTCAGGACGAACTCGCCCGGCTTGACGTCATGCTGCGTCCTGACGGTGGTCCGAGCGAGGGCGGCGAGGGGCAGCGGTTCCGCGACGGCGGCCCGAGCGGCCGTGGCGAGGGGCAGCGGGCCCGCGACGGTGGTCCGACCGAGGGTGGCGAGGGTCAGCGAGGCAGTGACGGCGGCCCGAGCGGCCGCGGCGAGGGTCAGCGCAACCACGACGGCGGGCATCGGCTGGTGACCCTCCTGGGACCGGGTGGGGTCGGCAAGACGCGGCTGGCGGTGGAGGCCGCGCGCCGGATGCGGTCCGCCTACCCGGACGGCGTGTGGCTGGTGGAACTCTCCGCCCTGCACGGCGTCGGCATGGCCGGCCCCGGTGTGCTGGGGCTGATGGCGATGGAGGCGCTGCGGGTGGCCGACCAGACGACGCGCGCGGCGATGGAGGCCCTGGCCGCGTGGATCGCGGACAAGCGACTGCTGCTGGTCCTCGACTCGTGCGAACACCTTCTGGAGGACTGCGCGGCCTTCGTCGACATGCTGATGCACGCTCCGCATGTGCACATCCTGGCCACCAGCCGCCGGCGGCTCGGGCTGCCAGGGGAGCAGTGTGTGGAAGTCGAGCCGCTGCCGGTGGACGAGCCGGGTACCGAGACACGGGACGACGCGGTGACCCTGTTCGCCGACCGAGCGGCCACCGTGTGCTCCGGCTTCGTACTCGACGAGGCCACCCGGCCCGTGGCGGCCTCCGTCTGCCGGTACCTGGACGGCATCCCGCTGGCCGTCGAACTGGCTGCGGCCCGGCTGTCCACCCTGTCGCTCACGGAGCTGGACGACCATCTCGGAACGCGGACGGACCACCGACTGGCCCTGCTGGCCTCGGACAACGGCACCAGGGACGCGTCGCGCCACCGGGCCCTGCGCACCACCATCGGCTGGAGCCACGAGCTGTGCGCTCCGCTGGAGCGGCTGCTGTGGGCCCGGCTGGCGGTGTTCACCGGCGGCTTCGACATCGAGGCCGCCCAGGAAGTGTGTGCCGGGGGCCCGCTGGCGGCCGGACAGGTGCCCGTCCTGCTCGACGAGCTCGCCGCCCAGTCCATCGTGCAGCGCGACCAACACACCGGCATGACCCGCTTCCGGATGCTCGACACCGTGCGCGAGTACGGCGCTGACTGGCTGCGGGAGTTGGGCGAGGAGGACGCCGTACGGCTGCGCCACCGCGAGTACTACCGGCGCCTGGCCCGCGACGGCTGCGCCGAGTGGAACACCGGGCGCCAGGTGCAGTGGTGCGAACGGGTGCTGACCGAGCACGCCAACCTGCGTGCCGCGGTGGACTGGTCCCTCGACCGGCCCGACCGGCGCGCCGCCCTGGAGATCGCGGGCACGGCGGGCTTCCTGTGGCGGCACTGCGGCCATGTGCGCGAGGCGCACTACTGCCTCGACCGGGCGCTCGCCGCCGATCCGTCTCCTGGGCCCGACCTCCTGCGGGCCCTGTGGACGCGCGGCGCGGGAGCGATCATGCAGGGCGACATGGACACCGCCGCCGAGTACGGCCGGCGGTTCACCGACGTGGCACGACAGCAGGAGGACCCGGCCGCGCTCTCCGTCTCCGTCTTCCTCACGGGCGGCCACCTCTCCCTGCGCGGTCGGCCGGCCGAGGCGGTCGGCCCGATGTCCGCTGCCGCCCGCCTCCCCGTCCGGGACGACTGGCTCGGTTCGGCCCAGCTTCAGACGATCGGCGCCTTGGCGTACGCGCACTTGATGAGCGGCGATCACGCATCGGCCCGCGCGGCGGCCGAAGAGCTCCGCGCCGAGTGCGTCCGACGCGGCGAGCACTGGACGCGCTCGACCGCCGACGTGATCGTGGCGATGCTGGACCTCGCCCGCGGCGACATCGCCTCGGGGGCCCGCAACGCCGCCCAGGCCGTTGCCGCGCACCGACTGCTGCACAGCGCCAGCAGCCTCGCGGCCCTGACTCTCGACACCCTGGCATCCGCCACCACCGCCGCGGGCGAAGCTCACCGGGCGGCCGAACTCCTCGGCATCGCCCAGCGCCTGTGGGACCGCGCCGGCGGCCGCGCCCAACTGAACTCCCCGGACCTGATCGCCGCCCGCCAGGCCTGCGAACGCACCATCCGCGACAAGATCGGCGCCTTGGCCTACGAGCACACGTACGAGGCGGGCCGCGCCATGTCGTACGAACAGGCCATGACCTACGCGACAGAAACCCCACCCCACACATCGAGCTGAGCCCGCCCCCGCCTCGCTAGGGGGCGTCTCCCCGATCTTCGCGGGCCCGCGACGCCTGGCACGGCACCTCGACGCACGGCCGAACCCCCTGGTCAGTCAGCCCGGTGCGGAGTTCAACATCACCGGCCCCGGCGGCTACGACGAGAACGTCACCGACGACATGGCGGCCCCCGACNCCCCGATCTTCGCGGGCCCGCGACGCCTGGCACGGCACCTCGACGCACGGCCGAACCCCCTGGTCAGTCAGCCCGGTGCGGAGTTCAACATCACCGGCCCCGGCGGCTACGACGAGAACGTCACCGACGACATGGCGGCCCCCGACGAGGACCCGGGCACCGGCGAGGTCTGCGTCTCCGGGCTCGAACCCGGCACGTACACCGTCAACGAGACGTCGCCGCCCCCCGGCTACGGCAACGCGGGCCAGTCGGACGTGACCGCCGAGGTCGTCCCCGGGACGGACTGCGGGGACAACCCGCCCGGCGCGGGCGCGACCGCCTCGTTCACGAACCCCCCGCTCGCTGACCTCATGGTGCGGGTGGACGGCCAGGAGTCGGGCGAGATCACGTCCAAGATCGAGTGCAACGGCAACAGTGCCGGCTTCTCCGACCCGGTGCGGCTGGACGTCAACAACCTGCCGCCGGGTGAGTACAACTGCAAGATCCTCATCGACCCGTGATCCACAGCGGGTGACGGAACGGCGATGAACAGCTGAACAAGAGGGCGGATCGGCTGGGGCACCAGCCGACCCGCCCTCCGCGCTGCGGCGGAACCCCGCTACACCCACGTGTCCAGCCACATCCGGGCCCGCCACGAGTCCACCGGAATCGGCGTCCAGCAAGACCTGCGCTCACCCCACGCGTGCGGACTGACAGGGCCCGTAAGGCAGGGGTTCAAGGTAGGCAGCGGGCGCGTTCCATGGCGCGTAGCAGCGCCGAACGGCAAGCCCGAACCGCCGGGTGGCCGCCGCTGCCGTGCCGTACGGCCGTGAAGAGCCGCCGCGCGCGGCCGCCGTCTGGCAGCCGCAGCAGCCGAACGCTCGGCGCGCTCCCGCCCCACAGAAGGTCCGGCAGGAGTGCCACCGCGTGGCCCTGCTCCACAAGGCGCAGTTGAACCAGCAGGTCAGGTGATTCGAACCGTACGTCGGGCTCGAAGCCGGCATCCCGGCACAGGGCCGTCGCCCACCGCCGGGACGCGGTGTCTGCCGGTTCCATGACCCAGGGGCGGCCCGACAGCTCGCGCAGCGCGGCTTCTGGCTCGTACGAACCGCCGGCGCTGTCCGGCGGGAGCGCGATTCGCATCTCGTCGCCGCACAGATCCGCCGAGTCGATCTCGGCGGAGCGGGCGACCGCGTGCCCCGGGTACTCCTCGGCTACGACCAAGCGCCGCCTCCGGTTCCGCCTGCGTGACATGCGAGACGGTCGACGCTGGCTGAGAATGGGTGCAGCCCGAACCACAATGGGTGGAGCCCGAACCACTTCGGGAAGGAGCGCACGAGAAGCGCGGGGCCATCGATACTGATGGTCCGACTCCTGAGCGCCGCGGGCAGCTCGGCGGTCTCTATGGTCGATCGGACGTCTCAGCCAGCACTCGCTCCGGATGTCCATCTGGGCGACGACCGGCCCGAGCTCCTCCCCGGCGAGAGCCAGGTGGCACTCCGCGAGTGATCCCGGCGTACGGTCACAAATGATCCGAATGCTGGACGCGAGTCGGATGGGAGTCACCGATGCAGACCGGCCTAACCGAGTTTCCGCTCTTCGACGCCATCGTTGGACGCCGCGCCCGACGTTTCGGGCTGGGCATGGAGATCCCGTCGGGGCCCCTCGCCTACAGGTCCGAAGCCGAGCCGGTGCCGCTGTCGGAGCTTGAACGCTCGGTCCTCGTCGCTGCCGGAACCGGGGTCACAGGCTGGAGCTTCGGGGTGCCCTTCGGCCCCGACCGTCCCGAGGAGCATGCGCACTACACGCAGCGGTTCACGGGCCGTACGGCGCCGACCGCCGCCGGGATCGGTACGCCGATGCTGTTCGCGACCGACGACTCGGGGACGTATCTGACGAACACACGGGATCTCCTTCCCGCCCGGCCCCGTGAGGTCACCGGGAACCGCGATGACGCCCTTGAGGCCATGGTCGAGACGGTGCGCACGCACACGGAGCAGCTGTCCGAACGGCGGCTCGACCTCCCCGCGGCCACGCCGCACATGCTCGAACCGAACCTCTGGATGGCGAACGCACCGGGTTCTACGCTGTTCATGCCCGTGGGCGATGCCAGCGAGCAGGTGCTCGGCCTCATGGCCATGGCCCTGGCGAACGGGAACATGCTCGTCGACGACATCGCCGGTCGCCCCGCCGGCGACCTGGCACCCTTCGTCCGCAGCGGCCTCCTGCAGGAGGGCAAGCGCGTCCCGTTGACGGTGCTGCAGCAGATGGCCTACGAGGCCAACGTCGCCGAGCTCGCCTTCATGGGCCACAACATCATGCTCACCATGCAGGCGATGGGGCTGGGCGGCCTGTATTTCAACGGGCTCAACCGGTGGAGCGTCCTGGGCGCGTTCAACGAGAGCGGGATCGACGGGCTCGGGTTCCGCTTCGTGCAGGACACCCGTTGGACGCTGCCGAACCCCGTCGGGCTCGACGGCCACATCGAGGGGCTCTGCCCGCCGTACGTATCGGACATGCGCGAGGCCGTGAACATCTTCGTGGAGCGCAAGTTCGGTCCCGAGGGTGCCTACGACCCCAGCACCCCTGGTGCCTGGAGGGATACCGAGGCGATCAAGCAGGGGGTCACGCCGTACTCCGAGGAGTTCATCGACTGCCTGAGCGAGGTCGCACAGTACGTCTACGACACCTACGGCAAGTTCCCGAACACCTTCACGACGATGGTGCTCTCGGGCTACGTCCAGGCCGTGCACCTCGACACCGACTTCTATGACACCCACTACCAGCCCGGCGCCTACCTCCCGACGCACCAAGACCATATGGAGCGTTGGCACGCAGACGGTTCCCAAGCGTGACGCTGGCCCGAAGTTGCCCTGCCTTCTTCCTGAGCCTCGCGCCGATCGGCGAACCGGAAGCGGCCGCCTACCTCACCATCCGCAAGACGCCCCAGGCCGTCGACACCAGCAGCGACCCGCCGGATGCACTGATTGCTGCCACCGCCCTGGCCAACGGCTGGACGGTGGCCACACGCGACATCCAGCACCGCCCAGGACAGGGTCCAAGCCGGTGCTGCTCACGACCGTGTGGCGGTCCCGCATCCCGCATCGCCGGCTTCCCGCATGCGTGCGTCCATCGACGTGCTCCGGTCGTACGGGTCGACCTCGGGGCCGTCTCCCGGGCTCTTGGCCGCGCGCTCAGCGCTGAACTCGGGGGTGAAGTAGCCGGTGAAGGTGTCGCAGCCGCCGTTGGTGGTGTCGGACTTGTAGGAAACGAGGGAGAACGTCCCCGGCTTGATGACCACCTTCGCCGGGTCGTCCCAGCTCATCACGACCTCGCGGCGCACGATGGTGCGCGCGACCTCGTCGCTTCCCGCCGTAGCGCGTACCACCGGATAGACGTACGTGACATCGGTGGTCATCTCGACCGCACCGCGCTCACCTTCCCGGTACGTGATCCGCCCTCGTGACTTGACCACGTCCCCGACAAGCCGCACCTTCGTGTCGAACCGGCTGAACAGCAGCAGAGGATCGTTCTCCCGATTGGGCGCGCGGAACGCGGTCGCAAGGTAGTCCTGGACGTCCTGCTGATGTGAATTGATCAACGCGATCGCCTTCGCCGGACGCTCCCCGCGCAGCACGTTGGGATCCAGACTGGACGCGGCGAGGAAGTCACGGGTCCGATCGAGCGCGTGCGCGACCTGCTTCTTGCTCATCCAACCGGTCGCCCGTGCCACAGGCAGGCTGATCCCTCCCGTCCCGTCACCCCACCGTGCCGCAGGCGACCCCCTGAACGGCTTCTCCACCGTGGGCCGTTGGGCTGCCGCCTCCGTCGGCGGCGGCTGATCCGGACGCTCCGACTCAGCGGTGAGCGGCGCACTCTCGGCGCCTCCGCCTCCGCCTCCGCCTCCGAACCATCCAGCCACTCGCCCCGGATCCAGTGCCACAAGCAGCAAGCCGATCGCAACCAGCAGACCGACCACGTACCAAGCCTTGCCCCGTCGTCGCCGGGGCGATGGGTGCGCCCGCCACGGCTCCGGCGGGCCGGTCTCCTCGCGCAGCCGCCGCGTCACCATCCGGGCCCGCGCCGACGGCTCCTTGGGCGCGCCCTGAGTCCCGGCCTCGGCCTCCCGTAGGAAGCGCTCCCACTCCTCGTCCGATATGGACGCCTCGCCCTTGCCCACGATGCGCTCCCGTCCCTTCTCGCGCACCCGGTCCCTCCCCAGGACCCGCCATGATCCGTGCATCATCACACAGCTCGCCTCGGTGCCGAGATCCGCGCCGGTGGGGGAGGGCCGCCCGCCGCAGGGGATGTGGCATCCCCGTGGCCTCAGCGGCACGCGTGTTTTCCCTGGTCAGCAGCAAAGCGGCCGCGTGCTCGGTCCGACGCATGATGCCCTGTGCTGGGCAGTCCGCTCACGCATCGCGCACGCACGGAGCCCGCGGATGGAAGCCGAAACCGGGGAGATCCGACCTACGGTGCTGGCGAATCTCGCACCAAGGGATAGCCGCGATCAGTTGGCACCACGCCGGAAGGCCGCGCGGTAGTCCCTTGGGCGTTGTCCGGTGTGCTTGGCGAAGAGAGCGGCGAAGGTCCCGGGGTCCTTGTATCCGACCGTGGTGGAGATGCTGGCGACGGTTCGATCCGTGGTCTCAAGCAGGTGGCGGGCACGGCGGACGCGCGATGACTGTAGGTACTCAAGAGGACTCCGGCCGGTCTCGTCAGCGAAGCGCCGCAACAGCGTCCGAGCGCTGACCCTGAACGCGTCCGCCAACGCCGCGAGGTCGTATCGGGTGGCGAGGTCCTGGTCGAGGCGTCGCATGACCCTGCGGGAGAACTGGTTTCCGGGCTGCGGAAGAAGTCGCGCGTCGACGTATGGAGTCTGGGAGGACCGTGCGTCGTCGACGAGCGCCACCCGCGCGGTTGCCCGTGCCACGTCAGCACCGCTGTGTTGGCGGATCAGTTCCAGCGCGAAGTCGTACATGGCACTGAAGGCCGCGGTCGTCGTCACCCCCTTGTCGGTGACGACCAGACGTTCGGGCCGGACGTCGGCTTCCGGGCAGCGTTGAGCCAGTTCGTCGGCGAGAAGCCACGCCGTCGTAGCCCGGCGCCGGTTGAGAAGCCCTGCCTCGGCGAGCAGGAAGGCGCCGACACAGATCGAGACGACGGCGTTACCCGCAGCGGTGTGTGAGCGGATCGCCGCGATCTCAGGGGCGAGGGCCGTGAGTTTCGCGTCCACGTCGAGACCCGGCACCAGTTCGAATCCCGGCACGACAAGAACGTCGACCTCGCGGAGTGGAGCGACGGCCAACGCCGCACCGCCCGATGCGGTGATGCGACGGCGAGGTGAAATCACCGACACCTCGTAGCCCGAGCGGTCCGGACCGGCAACGTGCGTGGCCATCGTCAACAGGTCGGGCACGCCGAACACCTCGGACGCGAAGCAGCCCGGGTAGGCCAGAACGCCAACCCGCAGTGCGCTCATGGTCGCCTCCTGACCACCAGCCTGTGGCGAGATCACCCCTCTATATGGCGGTTCAGCCTATCGCCTTGTGCGGGTTCATCAGTCCACGCTGTCGCCATGACCACTTCCAACGGACGTCTTGGCGACGCGATCACGGACTTCTCCCACCGGCTGGTGGACGTGGCCGGGGTGGTGAAGACGGTGCATGTCGCCGGTTCTGGGCCGGCCGTCGTATTGATGCCGGAGATGCCGGGTATCAGCCCCGACGTCCTTCGGTTGGCGCGGTGGGTGCGGGATGCGGGTTTCACCGTGTACCTTCCCTCGCTCTTCGGGACCGACGGTGCCCGTCCCACGGTCGAGGGTGGGCAGGAGGTGATTCGCCGGGCGTGTGTCAGTGCCGAGTTCCGTGCCTTTGCCGGGGGTGGTACCAGCCCTGTCGTGGCGTGGCTGCGTGGGCTGGCGCGCCAAGCCCACGCCGAGTGCGGCGGTCCCGGAGTCGGTGCGATCGGACTGTGCTTCACGGGCAACTTCGCACTCACCATGGCGATGGAGCCTGCCGTCATCGCGCCGGTGGTCAACCATCCGTCACTGCCGTTGGATGATCCCGCCGGACTGGAGATGAGTGAAGAGGACGCGCACGCGGTCCAGGAGCGCGTTGCACGCGACGGACTAAAGGTCCTCGCCTACCGCTTCGACAACGACCGTTGGTGTACCGGGCAGCGTTTCGCCGCGTACCGAGCCCTGCTCGGCGACGCCTTCGACGGCCGCGTCCTTCCAGGTGGTTCCGCGAACACGAACCCGCCCCCGTTCTTCCGTGATGTGGTGGGGTCCCCCCACAGTGTGGTTACCGCCCACCTCGTGGACGAGGACGGACATCCCACACTGAAGGCCAGAGACGAGATCCTCGCCTTTCTGACCGAACGGCTGAGCCGGACCGGGCACTCGGAGGCCAGTCGTCAAGGGCTGTAGGCCACGTGAGGCCACGTGAGGCCATTGACGTCGCAACAGTTCGCCCCGCACGCGGGACACGCCGCCGTGGACGCTCGATCGCAGGCCTCCCGCACTGGGCCCACGCGCGGGTCGAGGCCATCGGGGTCGTGGGCCGAACCGTCCGCGTCCGGCGCAACACGCAGCAGCCCCCTCTGGCCTCTACCTGCCCGATCTCCACCGCAGCCAACTGCGGAAGCAACGTCGACAACTCGATGTCGAACGCCCCAGCCTGGCAGTAGAGCTGGCAGCCCGTCAGTGGGTCATCTGGCCCTCCGCCACGGCGCGGCTTGTACCGTGCGCCCGCGCCACCTCCGAGTCCGTCCGCTCACGCAAACGGCCCCGGACGGGGAGTCCGGGGCCGAATAGAGCGCCTCTCTGGGGGATAGACCCCAGGTCAGCGGCTTAGCGCGCTGTGCCCCGGCAGGATTCGAACCTGCGACACCCGCTTTCTCCTCGTTCTGGGGCTTGGCGGGTGACAGCACGGCGGTCTGCGAGCCGTGCCATGGTCAGGCAGTACAGCGGTGCGAAGGCGAGTTCGAGGGCGAGGGCCTGCCAGGGGGCGTCGGCGGCGGTGCTGTCGTCGGCGAGTTCACCGAACGCGGCTGCCAGGCTGAGGGCCCAGGCGTTGTTGGCGATGTGTAGCGCGATCACCGCCTCCAGGCCACCGGTGCGGATCACCAGCCAGCCCCACCACATCGCGGAGTAGAACAGCAGGGCGAACCCGGAGAGTTCACCCAGCCCGTGCGCGAGGGCGAACAGCAGCGACGCGACCACGATGCCTGGCCACGGGGAGCGCACGGCCCGTCCGATCACCTGGACCAGCCAGCCCCGGAAGACGTACTCCTCGGCGGCCGCCTGGAACGGGACCACCGCCCACAGCGCGGCCAGGCTCACCAGGAACATCGGCCAGCCGGGAAAGCCCTGCCCCACGTCCCCGGACGGCCCACTGTCCCAGGTCCACGCGACCAGCAGCCCGATCTGCAGCGCCATCAACGGGAAGGCCACGGCGGCGCACCGCCCCAGCCAGCCCCAGCGCACCCGACCGGCAACTGATGAGACCGTGCCGGATGGGCGCTTGCCCAGGTAGCGCACGCCCCACAGGACCACGGGTAGGCCGACCGCGAGTGCGGCCAGGTTCACGGCCATGTCCGCGAGCGGGTCCGCGAAGACCTGCTCGCTGTCCGCCGACGTGGGTCCCGCGTCCAGCACGGCCGCGACGACCGCACCGGCCAGGTAGACGCAGAGCATCCCCACCACGACCAGCACCATGACCAGCAGCAGCTCGCCCAGCCAGGCGAACCTGCCGCCCTGGCCGTTCCTTCCCTGCTCGTGATACTGGGAGCCAGTCGGAGCCCGGGCCGGGCCGGGCTTGGGCACGGGCCCTGACGGGGGCAACGCCCAGCCTTGCCAAGCTGGTTCGGGAGAGCGGGGAGACTGCTCGTCGGGCAGGGGCACTTCAGATTTCACAGCAGCAGTCGCCTTCTGTCGTCAACAGGTCCGGTTTCGTCAGCCACGGCAGGTATCACGCCAACAGTGCCTGGGCGTCGCGTTGTAGCGCCGTTACGAGGTCCGACCGGGCGAGCGGCTGGCAACGCCGCCGCTGATGAAGACGGGAGCTTCGGTCCAGCGCGGAGCTACAGATAGCCGTTGACCCACGCCAGGATCGTGAGAACGATCCACATCGCGGCGAAGATCCAGTCGAAGCCGGACGTCCAGCGGCGCAGTGCAGTGCGAGTGATGGTGACGGTGGCGACGATTCCCGCTCCGGCTGCCCAGTGCAGTACCCGGCCGATGGTGACCAGGGTGTCGTGGTGGCGGGCGTCCGCGATGAACAGGAGTAGGAAACCGACGAACGCGACGAGGAGGAAGGAGCCGAAGAGGCTCTCGGTGCGGTTCCCCGGCGACGGTGCGGCCGCCTTGCTGGGGGTGGGGGTTTCGGAGGGGNACAGGAGTAGGAAACCGACGAACGCGACGAGGAGGAAGGAGCCGAAGAGGCTCTCGGTGCGGTTCCCCGGCGACGGTGCGGCCGCCTTGCTGGGGGTGGGGGTTTCGGAGGGGGGCATGGGGTTTCCCTGTATATGGACGACGGCGAGGGCCGGACACGAGATTCGTGTCCGGCCCCTGGTTATGCGTGCGTGTCAGATCTGGTCGTGGACGAACTTCCACATCTGGTACTGGGCTTCAGTGCCTGCGGCGTACCAGGCGATCCTGATCGGGTTGTACCACTTGAGGCCGTTGACCCAGTTCCGGAAGGTGCTGTACTTCCCGGCCGCCTTTTTCGCGGCCCTGACGGTGCCCGAACCACCCTTCTTGATCAGCTTCCAGAAGGCTTGGATGACGCCCCTGCGCGCGGCGTCCCGCTGCGCCTCGGTGGCGGTACCGTCGGCGACAGCCCGCAGATCCGCCTCAGCTCGCGAGCTGACTTTTCGGCCAACCGAAGCCGCGAAACGCCTGAGGCCGAGTCTGAGTGCGATGACGTGGAGGATTCCGGTCACCGGCGGCGGTGCCTGACGTGGACGTCTGGCGTGTGCGGGGCGCTGATGGTGTGGTGGGCGCATGTCGGGGCTCTACATGCTGATGGCGGCGACGGTGACGTCGGCGGACAGGTGGGCGTCAGCGCCGACGAGTGCGCGGTTGACGCCGATGCGGTGGCCCAGTACGGAACCTTCGCCGATGAACGCCTTGGTTACCTCGCAGTTGAAGCCGACCGAGACGCCCGCGCAGAGGACGGGAGCCCGCCCGGACGGTGGAGAACTCCCAGACGCGGGCGTGGGGTCCGATGATCACGTCGTCGCCGATGACCGCGTTCGGGTGGACGTACGCGGTGGGGTGGACGCGGTGGGGGAGGTGGGCGACCGCCTGGCGGTGGAGTTCGTCCCAGGCGGCCGGGATGTCGGTCAACTCGTAGGCAGCCAGTTGGCCGTACGGGGTGTGGGGCAGGTCGTGGTCGGCGCGGGCGGAAAGGTAGTCGCACCCTGGTCGCACTACGGGGCCGGCGGCTGCACCTGCTGACCAGCAGAAGCAGCGAGGGCGCACCCCGCCGTTCGGCCTGGGCAGCCTGCACCGGCTGGTCCCCGACATCACCGAACGCGACGTGTAAGTGTTGGGTCATGCCGGGTGGTGCTGTCCTTGCAGGTCAGCACCACCCGGGGGTGATCGCTGGTCCTGCTTCTGGTGGCTCGTGCTCCACCGTCCGCTCACGCATCGCTCACGCGTGGAGAGAAGAGCGCGCTATTTCCACGCAGGGGCGGTGTCTCACCTTGTGTGATTGAGGGACGGGAAAAGAGCGCGGGCAAGGTCCGGACCCGGTACGACGAAGATGCCGTCCGTTTCCACCAGGAGGGTGGAGGGGGTCTCGGCTCATCTGGGCGATGGCGCCCGTCACCAAGATCTTCTGCGGTCGTCGGTTCCCGTAACTCGAGCGCTCGCCCGCAAGGGGGTCCAGGGGCACCGGCCCGTGGTAGCGCATTCGGAGTGAGATGGTCATGCCCGGGTTGTCGGTCGCGGCGCATGCCTACCCCATCAGTTCGTCGAGGAGTATGGCGCTGACGCCGCCGTGGCCGTAGCCGGGTGGCCCTTCGTGCGCGATGCCCAGATCGCACCGTCCCACGAAGCCGCCGTCAGCCGGAGTCACCCGCATCGGCGGCGCGAGCGGGCTGCCGGCGCCGGTAACGGGACCGAACATCCGTACTCCGCCCGGGAAGTCGTCCACCTCGGGTATCTACGCCGGTTGGCAGCGGTTGCCGGAGCGGCTCGTCGAAACGGGAGGCTGGGGCGTTGCCCCATCGTGCCGAGAGGCGTGGCACGTGGTCCACCCACGCCATGTCGGCCGTCGCGATGAGCGACTGGCCGGCCACGGCTGCGGGGGTCACGCCGGTGAACGCCACGACGTCCCGGTGTAGATGCGACTGGTCGGCGTAGCCGCAGTCGGCCGCGACCCCGGCCGCCTCCTGGCCCCCGGCCAGGCGGGTGGCGGCCCAGTCGAAGCGGACGAGCTTCACGGCGCGCTTGGGCGGCAGGCCGAGTTGCGCGTGGAAGCGGGACCACAGGCGCTTGCGGCTCCAGCCCAGCTCGTCGGCCAGCTCCTCGACCCGGACCTGGCCGTGCCCGGCGACGATACGGTCCCAGGCCCAAACCAGCTCCGGCTCGATGACGGGCCCCGCGGCGGTCAGCCGGGCGAGGAACGCTTCGACGAGTGCGAAGCGTTCCTCCCAGGCGGCCTGGGCCAGCTGCTCGCGCAGCCGGGCTGCCTGCCGCTCACCCCACAGGTCGTCCAGGGTCACCACGGAGCTCTCCAGCTCAGCGGGGCCCACACTCAGCACGGCGCGCGCGATGGCGGGGGACAGGCGCACCTGAATCCACTCGACGTTCGCGGCCCGCACCCGCGCCGCACCGCCGACGCCGAATCCGAGCCCGGTGACAAGGCTGCCGCGGTGCTGCCGCCCCGTCGACTCGTCGATGCCGAGCGCCGCCTCGCCGCAGGCCAGCGCCAGCGTCAGCACGGGGTGCGGGTCGAGCCGGTGGTCGACCGGAGCCGGGCCGCGGTCGCGCAGCCCCGCCAGGACGACGCCGGGTACGCGGCTGGGCCGGGCCGGGCGCGTGACCTGCCACACAGGGGCAGCGACGCGCTGACGCACGGCAGTTGACATGCGTCCATGCTACGGGGCCGCCCGGACGGAACATTTCTTCAATCCAGCGGGCCGCACCCGCGGCGAAGGTGAGCGCATGACTTTCACCGGAACCACCGCGCCGCCACCACCGGGCGTGGCCCGTCTGTTGCGCCCGTACGCGGGCGGCTTCGCCGTCGTCGTCGTCCTCCAGGTCATCGGCGCTGTCGCCGGCCTGGCGCCGCTGCTCGCGGTCGTCGAGCTCGGCCGTACGCTGCTGTCGCCGGGACCGGCCGACGACGGGCACGTGCGCAACGTCGTGATCGCGGGCGCGGCAGGGCTGCTCGTACGGCTGCTGTTCACGGCCGCCTCGTCCGGTGTCGGACACCTCCTCGACACCCGGGTGCAGCTGTCGCTGCGCCGGCAACTCGCCGCGCGGCTGGGGCGGGTGCCGATCGGCTGGCTGGCACGGCGGCGCAACGGGGAGCTGGCGAAGCTGGTGGGTGAGGACGTCAGCGCCGTGCACCCGCTCATCGCGCACACGCCGGGCGAGCTGGTCTCCGCCTTCGTGGTGCCGCTGGTCTCGCTCGGCTACCTCCTCAGCGTGGACTGGCGGCTGACGCTGATTACGCTGATCCCCGTGCTGCTGGCGGTCGCGCTGGTGCCGCTGATGATGACCCCTACGCGGCTGCGCGAGCAGAAGGAGTTCGACGCCGCGATGGGGCGGATCTCGGCGTCGGTGGTCGAGTTCGTGCAGGGCATCGCGGTGGTGAAGGCGTTCGGCGGGTCTGAGCGGGCGCACGGCACGTTCCGTACCGCGGTGGGCGACTTCACCCGGAGCTTCTACCGGATGGTGCGCGGTCTTTCCGGGGTCGCCGCCGGGATGCAGGTGGCGCTGTCGCCGCCGTTCGTGCTGCTGGCGGTGCTGACCGGCGGCGCGTACCGGATCACCGGGGGCGGCCTCGCCCCGGCGGACCTGCTGCCTTTCATGCTTCTCGGCCTCGGGCTCACCGCGCCCGTGGCCGCGCTCGGGCACGGCTTCGACGACCTGCAGGCCGCGCGGCGCGCCGTCGGCCGCATCCGGGACGTACTCGCCGAGCCGTCGCTGCCCGAGCCCGTACGGCCGGTGGCGCCCGAGGGACACCGGGTGGAGCTGCGGGACGTCCGCTTCGGGTACGAGGGTGCCGCGGCTGGGCGCGAGGCGCTGCGCGGCATCGACCTGGTGCTGGAGCCGGGGACGGTTACAGCCGTGGTCGGGCCGTCCGGCAGCGGCAAGTCCACGCTGGTGCAGCTGCTGCCGCGGTTCTACGACCCGACGCACGGCTCCGTGCTCCTCGGCGGCGTCGACCTGCGCGAGGTGGGCAGCCAGGAGCTGTATCGGCGGGTGTCCTTCGTCTTCCAGGACGTCCGGCTGCTGCGCGCCTCGGTCGCGGACAACATCGCCCTCGCCGTCCCGCACGCCGACCGCGACGCCGTCGTCCGCGCCGCCCGCCGGGCGAGCATCCACGACCGCGTTCTCGAACTGCCCCGGGGCTACGACTCGGTGATCGGCGAGGACGCCCGCCTCTCCGGCGGCGAGGCGCAGCGCGTCTCGCTCGCCCGCGCCCTGCTCGCAGACGCCCCCGTCCTGGTCCTCGATGAGGCCACCGCCTTCGCCGACCCGCAGACCGAGCAGGCGGTGCGCGAGGCGCTGGCGCAGACCCGGGAGAAGCGGACGACGCTGGTCATCGCCCACCGCTTGGAGACGATCGCCGACGCCGACACCATCGTGATGCTGCGCGACGGCGAGATCGTGGAGCGGGGCACGACCGCGGAACTCCTCGCGCTCAACGGCGCATTCGCCGAGTTCTGGAAGATCCACGCCGGTGCCGTGGAAGCCGGTGCCATGGAAGGGGAAGAGGCCCGATGATCAGCACATTGCTGCGTGTGCTCGGCCACGAGTACGCCGGGCCGGTGCGCCGCACCGTCGCCCTGATGACGGCGACCGCCCTCGCCGAGGGACTGTCGTACGCCCTGCTGGTACCCGTGCTGCGCGCGCTCTTCGGCAGCACACCCGAGGATGCCCGGCCCTGGCTGGCCGCCTTCGGCGCTGCGGTCGTGGTCTATGCGGTGCTGCGGTACGTCAGCGACCGCTCCGGTTTCCGCGTGGGCACGACGATGCTGCACGGCATGTACGAGCGCCTCGGCGAACACCTCGCCCGGTTGCCCATCGGCTGGTATCAGCCCGGCCGCACCGGCGAGGTGTCCGCCCTCGCCAGCCAGGGCGTGTTGCAGGCGATGAGCGTGATCGCGCACCTGCTGGCGCCGTTCATCTCCGCCTGTGTGACACCGCTGACGATCGTCGCCGTGATGCTCGCCGTCAACTGGCAGCTGGGGCTTGCCGGCCTGGCTGCTGTGCCGTTGGTAGCTGCGGTCCAGCTGCGCACGGCCCGTGCGACGACGGCGACCGACACGGAGCGCGTGGAACGCGAGCGCGCGGCCACCGGCCGCGTCATCGAATACCTCCAGGCCCAGCCGGTGCTGCGCGCCGGCGGCCGCACCGGCGAGCGGTTCGGTTCGCTGGACGACTCCCTGGAGGAACTGCGCCGCGCCTCGCGTCGCTCCACCATTTCGGCGCTGCCGGGCGTGCTGGGTCTTGCGGTCACCGTGCAGGCGGTGTTCACCGCGCTGCTCGCACTCGGCGCGTACCTCGCCCTCGGCGGGGACATCGGCGCGGCCGAGGTGCTTGCAGTCCTGGTGCTCGCCGCCCGTTGCGCCGACCCGCTGCTGTCCCTCGCCGAGATGAGTGGTGGCATCCGCGCCGCCCGCGCCGAACTCACCCGCCTCGACGACGTCCTCAACACCAAGCCGCTGCCGGAGCCCCGCGCGCCGCGTGAACCGGCCGGTCATGACATCGCGTTCGACGCGGTCTCCTTCCGGCACGGAGACCGCGCGGTCGCCGACGGGGTGACGCTGTCCGTACCCGAGGGCCGGCGGCTCGCCGTCGTCGGGCCGTCGGGCGCGGGCAAGACGACGCTGCTGCAGCTGCTCGCCCGCTTCTATGACGTCGACGCGGGCGCGGTGCGGATCGGCGGCGTGGACGTACGGGAGATGGGCACCGCGGCGCTGATGGCGCGGATCGCCATCGTCTTCCAGGACGTCTACCTCTTCGACGGCACGATCGAGGAGAACGTGCGCCTCGGCCGCCCGGACGCCACCGACGCCGAGGTACGGGCCGCGGCCGCCGCGGCCCGTCTCGACGAGGTGATCGAGCGGCTGCCCGGCGGCTGGTCGACGGACGTGGGCGAGGGCGGGGCGCTGCTGTCGGGCGGCGAGCGGCAGCGCGTCTCCATCGCCCGCGCGCTGCTGAAGGACGCGCCGATCGTGCTGCTCGACGAGGTCACTTCGGCCCTGGACCCGGTGAACGAGGCGGCCGTGCACGCCGGCATCGAGGAGCTGATGGCGGGCCGGACCGTGGTGCTGGTGGCGCACCGCATGAGGACCGTGCGCCGGGCCGACTGCGTCGCGTTCCTGGACGCCGGGCGGGTGGTCGAACAGGGCAGCCACGAGGAGTTGCTGCGACGCGCCGGCCGGTACGCCGCGTACTGGGACCTGTCCCTGGCCGGGGCGTCGCGGGACTGAGACGGCCGTGCGGGTTGTCGCCCCGGCCGCACAGGGCCTCGGTGGAGAAGACGACGGAACGGCCGACGAGGAAGTCCTCGGGATCCTTCAGCGGAGGGCCGGGCCACGGAGATCACCGGGCAGCGGAGTTTGTCGTGGCTGGCGTAGCGGCGGTGGCTGTTCTCGGTGTCCTCGACGACACCCAGGATCTGGCCGGAGAGATGGTCGCACAGGGCGTCGAGCGCAGGGGCGAAGCAGCCGCCGACGTCGAGGAGGACGATGTGGCTCCCAGCGGCGCGTTCTTCGAGGTGGCGCAGGGCCCGGTCGAGGTGGGCGGCCACGGGGCGCGGACAGGTCGCGGTGAGCTGTCGCAGGCGTAGCCGTCGCCTTCGACCTGGCATAGCGCCTGGCCGTGGACGGACTTGGGCTTGGGGCGCACCGCCCGCAGCTCGGTGACGGCACCCACACCGCGTACGGACGCGGGCCGCTCGGGTAGCAGGTGGGTGCCGGATACGGCAGGCCGCTGCCCGAGCCCAGGCGGGTGAGCGGTGGCAGGAGCCGACTTGCGTCTTCACTACCCGCACCGGGCGCCCGGTCGAGCCGCGCGACGTACCGCTCGCCTTGGGTCATGCTGATCCGTCGGATTCTTGGGGAATCAAACTCTGTCCGCTCACGCAAACGGCCCCGGACAAGGAGTCCGAGGCCGAGTGGGAGCCCTTCATGGAGGAGAAATCCCAGGTCAGAGCGGTCATGCATGGTGCCCCCGGCAGGATTCGAACCTGCGACACCCGCTTTAGGAGAGCGGTGCTCTATCCCCTGAGCTACGGAGGCGGGGCCTTGCCTGAAACGTGGCGGAAAACTCTGTGTGAGTATTCTGCCGCTCTCCGCAAGGTTGAGCCGCTCCGAAGAGCGGCTCAAGACAGGGTAGCGGATGCGTCTGGCGGGTGGGGCGGATGGCTGGGCTCAGCTGGCCAGTGCGGTGTTGATGCCGTCGCTTTCGTTGAGGGCGTTGGGTGCTTCGGCGTGGGAGTAGGTGCTCGGCCCGGTGGGGGTCTCTCTTCGCGTCGCTCCGGGCTGTCTCCCGTTCGCCGGCGAGCGGTCCACTGGGTGGGGTCGAAGCGGGCGTGGTGTACCGGTCCGTCCCTGTTCGAAGCGGCGCGGGCCGCTCCGGGGAGGTTCCCGGGGCGGCCCGCTCGTGGTTGCGTCAGTTCAGGAGGACGGCTTGCTCGTGTCCGCGGTGGGGCCGCCGATCTCGGAGTCCTCGTCGGCGTTGTCGGGGACGACCCACCACGCGCCGTCGGCCTCGCTGAGCTGGATGTACTCCGCGTGGCGGCCCTCGCCGGCGCTGCCGCCGAGGCGCACCGAGGCGAACTTCGGGCTGACGTCCTGTTTGACGTCGACCACGCTCAACTCGACGCCGTCACCGAGGGAGCCGACCAGGCGCTTCGCCTCCTTGGTGCGGCTGTCCTCGGAGTGCTGGGGGGCGTAGAGGTCCCGCAGCGCATCCTCGTCCCTGCCGTTGACCGCCTTGACGTACGCGTCCGCCGCCGCGCGCGGCGACTTCGCTCCGGAGGGATCGTTGTCCTCGGAGGAGCACGCGCCGGTCAGGAGGGCACCGCCCAGCACCAGGGCCAGGACAGCGGCGGCGCGGAGCCGCCCGGTCCGGTGAGTCACGGGCATTTCTTCCCCTCGGTCAGACGCGGTGCGCGTACCACTTGGCTTTCCGGTTCTCCTTGATGAGCCGGCTCAGCTTCTTGTTCTTGGTGTCAGTGGTGTGGTAGTTCAGGTACGTATCCTTCGTGCCCTTCTTGACCACGATCATGCTGTGGTCTTTCCCGCCACTGCCGTCCAGGTTGGCCTGCAACACGTCCCGGAAGGTGAAGCGGTGCGGGATGCTGGAGGACTCGAACTCCGGCTCGCCCTCGGCGACTTCGACGTGGTACAGCCGGGTCTCCTCGTGGGCCCGCGGCGTGGCCCCGTCGCCGCCGGTCTGTAACTTCAGCGAGTCGAGCGTCAGCTGGGCACTCCTGTTGCCGCCGTCGTTCTCGCGGTACATGTCCCGGCGGTCGGCGAGCGACGGCTATGCGCGAGGTCCTGAGGGTGGCCGCCTTGGGGGTGTTGTTGGCTTCCTGATCGCTGCGGTCACCGCTCGCCCGTAGCCGTAGCCGTAGTCGTAGTCGTGGGGGGGGGGGGGGGGGGGGGCCCGCCCCCCCCCCCCCCCNCGGCGAGCGACGGCTATGCGCGAGGTCCTGAGGGTGGCCGCCTTGGGGGTGTTGTTGGCTTCCTGATCGCTGCGGTCACCGCTCGCCCGTAGCCGTAGCCGTAGTCGTAGTCGTGGCCTGGCTGTCCTGGGCGGACCGGCCAGCCAGGCCACGGCTGTCCTTGTGGAGGTCAGACCTCTACGGACAGCGAGCGCTTGAGGATCTTGCCGGTGGGGCCCTTGGGGAGGGCCTCGACCAGCTGGACGATCCTGGGGTACTTGTACGGGGCGACGCGGGCCTTCACGAACTCGCGTAGCTCGTCCGTGGTGACCTCGGTGCCGGGCTTCGGCGTGACCACCGCGGCGATCTCCTCGCCGTGCACTTCGTGCGGGACGCCGACGACCGCGGCCTCGGCGACCGCCGGGTGCTCGTACAGGATCTCTTCGATCTCGCGCGGGTAGACGTTGTAGCCGCCCCGGATCACCATGTCCTTCTTGCGGTCCACGACGAAGTAGAAGCCGTCCTCGTCGCGCCGGGCGAGGTCGCCGGTACGGAACCAGCCGTCGGTGAAGGCGGCCTCGTCGGCCTCGGGGCGGTTCCAGTAGCCGGGCATGACGTTGGGTCCGCGTACGGACAGTTCGCCGACCTCGCCCTCGGGGACGTCCTGGCCCGCGTCGTCGAGCAGCCGCACCTGGACGCCCTCGATCGGGGTGCCGATCGAGCCGGGCTTACGTGGTCCGTCGAGCGCCCCGAAGGTCACCACGGGGGCCGTCTCGGACAGGCCGTAGCCCTCGACCACGGGGCAGTCGAAGGCCGCCTCGAAACGGTGCAGGACCTCGACGGGCATCGCGGAGCCGCCGGTCACCGCGAACCGGATCCCCTCGGTGCCCCCGGCGCCTGCCGTACCCGCCGCCTCCGCCGCCGCGAGCAGTCCGACGAACATGGTGGGTACGCCCTCCATGATCGTGACCCGGTCGCGGGCGAGGATCTCCAGCGCCCTGGCGGCGTCGAAGCGCGGCAGCAGCGTGACGCAGGCGCCGGTCTGGACGGCGGCGTTCAGACCGCAGGTCTGGCCGAAGACGTGGAAGAACGGCAGCCCGCCGAAAACGGTGTCGGAGGCGGTCATGCCGAGCATGCGGACCACCGTGGCGGTGTTGCTGCCCAGGTTGCCGTGGGTGAGGCGGGCGCCCTTGGGGCGGCCGGTGGTGCCGGAGGTGTAGAGCAGTACGGCCAGGTCGTCCGCGGAGCGCTCCACGACCTCGGTCTGCCGCTCGACGGCGGCCAGCGCGGCGCCGAAGTCCTCGGCGGTCACGTCGGTGCAGCCGATGCCGAGCTCGGCGGCGGCCTTGGCGGCCTCGGGCAGCGACATGCCCCAGGTCAGGATCGTACGGGCGGCGCAGTCCCCGGCGCTGTAGACGATCTCGCCCGACTTCAGCAGCGGGTTCATCGGCACGGCGACGGCCCCCGCGCGCAGCACGCCGTAGTAGACGACGGCGAAGTGCGGGATGTTCGGCAGCATGATCGCCACCCGGTCGCCGGGCTCGACGCCCTGCGCGGCCAGCCACGCGGCGACGCGGGCGCTCCGGTCGTCCAGCGACCGGTAGTCGAGGACCGCGTCGTCCAGGCGGATGGCCGGGCTGTCGGGGGACGCCGCGGCGGTCTCCGCCAGGTTGCGGGCGAGATTGGTCATCGTCGACCTCTCATCTGAGGGGGTGCTGAGGGTGTGCCGGATGTCCTGGATCATGCCCGTGGGGCGCCGCCTGTGCCTATGGGCGACGTCACAGCCTTGGCGATACGACCTCGGCGTCGCACCCTCGATGTCGCAACCCAGACGTCGCGGCCTCACGCCTCCAGCAGCTTGCGTTCCAGGTCGCGCAGGTCCTTGGCGATGGATGAGCGGACCTTGCGCGCCATGAGGGGTGCGGCCAGCCGGTAGTAGCCCGCGGCGTCGCCCTGGACGCGGATGGCCGCGAAGGTGCCGCGCGGGTCGGGGGTGAAGGTGTAGGTGATGTGCATCGACATCGGGCCGGCCACCGACACCATGTCCAGCAGCCTCGCGGGCTCGTATGCGGTGACGCGGAGTACGTAGTCGATGCGCTTGCCGAGGAAGTACGCGGTACGGGTCACCTCGGCGCCCACGCCGAAGCCGCCGCCGTCCGCCTCCCGGGTGAGCGCCGCCGTACGGATGCCCTGGGTCCACTCGGCGTCGTTGCGCCAGTCCATGGCGTAGTCCGCGACCTGGTGGGGCGGGAGCGGGATCACCCGTCGCGCCGTCTCGTCGATCGTCATCGCGTCCACGCTAAGTGGCCCTCGGCCGCTCTGCCTCCCGGAGGACAGGCTCTCAGCGCTTCCACCACCGCTTGCGGGCCCGGCTCCAGAACCAGCCCGCCGGTGGGTCGTCCGAGCGCCAGGGCTGGGGTTTGGGTGCGCCGTGCTTGCGCCAGCGGGCGGTGAGCATGCGGTTGCGGGCCGAGGGTTCGGACGTCTCGGCGGAGCGTACGAAGTCCTCGTCGAGGGTGATGTCGTCCCAGTCGGGCGGGGCGGGTTCCCGGGTGTGTTCCGGGGCCGGGTCCGGCGTGGGTTCCCGGGAGGGTTCTCGCGTGGGTTCCGGGTTGGGTTCCGGCGCCATGGTGAGCCTCCTTACCCCGGTGAGCCTCCTTACCCCGGCATTGTCCGACGGGCGGGTTCAAGCCGGGGTAAAGGCGTACGGCGTCGCGGCTCCCAGGTCAGCAGCCGCCGGACGTGGGAGCCGCGCCGATCTGGACCGCGGCCGGGGCGGCGCAGCAACCGCCGCCCGACGCCGCCTCGTCGGCCGAGGGCTCGTCGTACAGGCCCGACCCACCGCAGACGCCCGACTCCGCGAGGACCAACTCGACGCGCGCGGCGGCCTCGTGGTCGCCCGCCAGGGCCGCGGCGATCGAGCGGACCTGCTCGTAGCCGGTCTGGGCGA
Source organism: Streptomyces sp. E11-3 (assembly GCF_046540415.1). Taxonomy (NCBI): domain Bacteria; kingdom Bacillati; phylum Actinomycetota; class Actinomycetes; order Kitasatosporales; family Streptomycetaceae; genus Streptomyces; species Streptomyces sp. E11-3. Next base: position 370,081 of record NZ_JAZGRL010000003.1, read on the forward strand.
GGAAGGTCGGGGCACGGCCGTAGCTCTTCATACCGACCAGGTAGACGTCCTTCTCCGGGTGGGAGAGTTCGGCCGCGCCATGCGGGTAGACGGTGCCGCAGGAGTGGACGTTGGGGTCGATGAGCGGAGCGAGCTCGACCGGGGCCTGGAGGCGCTCGTCCAGGTTCAGGCGGAGCTCGCCGAGGTGGGAGAGGTCGGGGCGCAGGCCCGTGAGGGCGATTACCTCGTCGACCGGGGCGAGGCGGGTGCCGTCCTCGGAGACGAGGACGAGACCGTCATCGACCTGCTCGATGGCCGCCGTACGGAAACCGGTCGCCGCCTCCGCGTGGCCGTCCGTCACCGCCGCCTTGGCGCGCAGGCCCAGCGCGCCGCGCGCCGGGAGCTGGTCGGCCTCGCCGCCGCCGTACGTGTCGCCGCCGATGCCGCGCCGCAGAACCCAGACGGCATGTGTGCCGGGGGTCTCCTTGGCCAGGTCGGCGAGCCCGGAGAGCGCGGTGAACGCGGAGGCGCCGGAGCCGATGACCGCGGTGCGCCTGCCCGCGTAACGGGCGCGTACAGCAGGGTCCTTGAGGTCCGGGACGCGATAGCTGATGCGGTCGGCCGCGGCGCGCTCGCCGAGGGCGGGCAGGCCGTCGCCGCCGATCGGGCTCGGGGTCGACCAGGTGCCGGACGCGTCCAGGACGGCGCGGGCGAAGAGGCGCTCCTCGGTGCCGTCCGGGTGCTCGATCCGTACGGTGAAGGGCTGCTCGGCGCGGTCGGCGTCGACCACCCGGTCGCGGCCCGCGCGGGAGACGCCGGTGACGCGGGCGCCGTACCGGACGCGCTCACCGAGGGCGTCGGCGAGCGGCTGGAGGTAGCGCTCGGCCCAGTCGCCGCCGGTGGGGTACGTGGCCCTGTCGGGTGCGGTCCAGCCGGTGGGGGTGAGGAGCTTCTCCGCCACCGGGTCGATGACCTCGCCCCAGGTCGAGAAGAGGCGTACGTGGGCCCATGCGCGTACCGCAGTGCCCGCGCTGGGGCCGGACTCCAGGACCAGCGGTTCCTGGCCGCGTTCGATCAGGTGCGTGGCGGCGGCGAGGCCGATCGGGCCTGCTCCGATCACCACGGTGGGCAGGGCGGTGAGGGACGGTGCGTTCACGGTGGCGGTCTCCCCTGAGCCTGATTTGACGTTTGTCGATGCGCCGTGCGGGGTCAGCATGGCATCTACATCGACAGTCGTCAACATAGAAGGTCATCTAATCAGGGGCCTGGTTCAGTTGATTCGACATGTGCCAAAATAGATACATGTCGAATGCGAACGTCGTCGTGCCGTGCTGCCCGCCGCTCAACGAACGCCCGCTCACCGCCGACGAGGCCGAGCGGACCGCCGCGATGTTCAAGGCGCTCGGTGACCCGGTGCGGCTTCGGCTCTTCTCCCTCGTCGCCTCGCACGAGGGCGGGGAGGCCTGTGTCTGCGACATCTCCGATGTCGGGGTGTCCCAGCCGACCGTCAGCCATCACCTGAAGAAGCTCCGGGAGGCCGGGCTGCTCACCTGCGAGCGCCGGGGTACCTGGGTGTACTACCGGGTCGAACCGTCCGTACTCGCCGCGATGGGCGCGACCCTCGGCAAGTACGCGGCCTAGGGCAGGGCGAGTGCGCCAGGGCCAAGGTCGCTAGCGGTCGAGCGGCGGCCCGTTGCCGCGCGTGCACCACGAGTGCGGCGCGGGGTGCGGCCGCCAGGAGCGGTCCCAGTCGGCCCGGCGCGGCCGGTGGTGGCCGACGGCGGCCTCCTGGAGCAGCGTGCTCAGGGCGGCGGTGACGGCGGCGAGTTCGACCGCGGTGGGTGAACCGTGGACTATCCGCAGGTGATCGTGCATTGGTCCATCCTCAGACGGCCGTCACGCGCCCGCATCCGGTGGAGCGGATGGGGCTGTTCGCGTGAGGTGTGCCGACAGGCGCCCGGCCCCCTGTCGCCGCCTGAGTGCCCGGCTGCGGCGGTCTTCGGGACGTACGTGGTGACGGAGCGGAGTCGCCTCGCCGCGCGCGGTCGCCAGGGCTCGCACATTCTTTGAGTGAACGCGAGCAAACGCGATGAGGCGCGAGCGAAACGCGACGAAGCGCGAGCGAAACGCGACGAAGCGCGAGCAAAACGCGTCGACGCGAGCAAAACGCGACGAAAGGGCTCGACGAATGGCCACGCTGTGCAAACCCGCGGTGTCCGTACCTGAGCATGTGATCACCATGGAGGACACGCTCGACCTGGCGCGGACCATCCACGCGGACCACCCCCAGCTGCCGCTCGCCCTGCGGCTGATGGAGAACACCGGCGTGCGCAAGCGGCACGTACTCCGGCCCATCGAGGAGACGTTGCGGCACCCCGGCTTCGAGGAGCGCAACGCCGTCTACGAGGCCGAGGCCAAGGCCCGCGTGCCGGCCGTCATACGCCGTGCCCTGGAGGACGCGGAGGTCCGCGCCGCGGACATCGACGTGATCATCTACGTGTCGTGCACGGGTTTCATGATGCCCTCGCTCACCGCATGGCTGATCAACACCATGGACTTCCGCAGCGACACCCGGCAGGTGCCCATCGCCCAGCTGGGCTGCGCGGCGGGCGGCGCGGCCGTGAACCGGGCGCACGACTTCTGCACCGCCTACCCGGACGCCAACGCGCTGATCGTGGCGTGCGAGTTCTGCTCCCTCTGCTACCAGCCGACCGACCTGGGCGTCGGCAACCTGCTCTCCAACGGCCTGTTCGGCGACGGGATCGCGGCCGCGGTGATGCGCGGCAAGGGCGGTACGGGGATGGCGCTGGAGCGGAACGGCACGTACCTGGTGCCGGAGACGGTCGACTGGATCGCCTACGACGTCCGTTCGACGGGGTTCCACTTCAAGCTGGACAAGCGGGTTCCCGGGACCATGGAGCCGCTGGCGCCGGCGCTGAAGCAACTGGCGAGACAGCACGGTTGGGACGCGTCGGACCTGGACTTCTACATCATCCACGCCGGTGGCCCGCGCATCCTGGACGACCTGAGCAGGTTCCTCGGGGTGCCCCCGGAGGCGTTCCGCTTCAGCCGGGCCACGCTCACCGAGTACGGGAACATCGCCAGCGCCGTCGTCCTGGACGCGCTGCGCCGGCTGTTCGACGAGGGCGGCACGCCGGACGCCGCGCGCGGTCTGCTGGCCGGGTTCGGGCCGGGGATCACCGCGGAGATGTCCCTGGGCCGGTGGACCACGTCGGCCACGGCCTTCGCCGCTCCGGCCTCGGCCGCGGTGTCCGGCCGCGTCGGGGCCTCAGTCGCGGCCACGCCCATGGCGTTCGCCGACGCGTACACCTACACGGCTGACACGTTCACGGCTGACACGTTCACGGCTGACGCGTACGCAGCCGACGCGTACACGGCCGACGCGTACACGTACACGGAGGAGTCGCACCGTGCCGGATGAGACGACGACCACCACCAACGCACCGCCTCCCGTACGGGATTGGCCGGCCCTGGATCTGCACGGCGTGGACTTCGATCCGGTGCTCGCCGGTCTGATGGAGGAGGGTCCCGTCACCCGCGTCAGGCTGCCCAACGGATCGGGCTGGGCCTGGCTGGTGACGCGCTACGACGACGTGCGGATGGTGACCAACGACCCGCGGTTCAGCCGGAAGCTGGTTGCCGAACACGACGTCACGCGACTGGCGCCGCACTTCGTCCCCGTCGACGGGGCGGTGGGCTTCGAGGATCCTCCCGAGCACACCCGGCTGCGCCGCGCGGTGGCCCCCGCGTTCACGACGCGGGGCGTGGAGCGGCTGCGGGACCGGGCGCGGGAGATGCTCGACGAGCTGGTGGCGGGCGTGCTGCGGGACGGGCCGCCGGCCGATCTCACCGAGCGGCTGCTCGCGCCGTTCCCGCTGGCCGTGGTGTGCGAGCTGATGGGCGTTCCGGCCGCTGACCGGCCCCGGATGCACGAGTGGACGAACCTGATCCTGTCCTGCGCGCAGGGCGCCGAGCGCAGCCAGCGGGCCAAGGACGAGATGTGCGGCTACTTCGCCGACCTGCTGCGCGAGCGGCGCGGCAGCGGCGGCGAGGACGTGATCGGGCTGCTGGCGTCGGCCGTCGCGGCCGGCGAGGTGACCGAGTCGGAGTCGGTGGGTCTCGCCCTGCTCATCCAGATCGGCGGCGAGGCGGTCTCCAACAACACGGGCAACATGCTGTTCATCCTGCTCACCCGGCCGGAGCTGAGGGACCGCCTGGGGGCGGAGCCGGAGCTGAGGCCGCGGGCGATGGAGGAGCTGCTGCGGTACATCCCGCATCGCAGCGCGGTCGGCCTCTCGCGGATCGCGCTGGAGGACGTCACGATCGCCGGCACGCGCATCCGCGCCGGTGAGGCCGTGTACGTGTCGTATCTGGCGGCCAACCGGGACCCGGACGTGTTCGCGGACCCGGAGCGGGTGGACTTCGACCGGTCGCCGAATCCGCATGTGGCGTTCGGGTACGGGCCGCACTTCTGCGTCGGCGCGATGCTGGCGCGGCTGGAGTCGGAGCTGCTGCTCGACGCGCTGGTCGACCGGTTCCCGGAGCTGCGGCTCGCGGTGCCGGCGACGGAGGTGCGGTTCCGGCGTGGGGCGCTGATCCGCGGGCCGGAGTCCGTGCCGGCGACCTGGTCATGACCGGGCACGCGCCGGACGGGCTGCTCGTGCCGTCCGGTCACGGCCGGACACTGGCGGCGCCCGCGCACCAGGTGACGTTCAAGGTCACCGGGGAGCACTCACGGTCGGCGTCGAGCTTCGAGGTGGTCGTACCGCCGGGGTTCGACGTCGGGGCGCATGTGCACACCCGCAGCGAGGAGCTGTTCTACCTGCTGGAGGGTGAGCTGGAGGTGCTGGCGTTCGAGCCTCGGGTGCGGACGCGGGACGACTGGCGGAGCTGGGAGTCCCCGGACGGACGGCGGTCGGTGCGGGCGACGCCGGGCACGGTGATCGTGGTGCCGCCGGGGTGCCCGCACGCGTTCGCGAACCGTTCGGACCGGCCGGCGAAGATGTTCTTCCAGGCGTCCCCGCCCCCGGACCACGAGCGGTACTTCGAGGAACTGCTGGAGATCCTTGAGGCGGGCGGCCCTCCCGACCACCTGGCCATCGCGGCGTTGCGGGCCCGGTACGACATCGAGCAGCTGACGCCTATGCGGCACGGCGTGGGGACGGGGACGCCGTAGGACGCGCGTACGTCGACGAGGAAGAAGTACGGGACAGGACCGCGGGACGGAAAAGGGCCCCGGGCGCCGGTGTGCGGCGTCCGGGGCCCTGCGGTTGAGCCTAGGCGGCTGCCCCGCCCCCGAAGCGGGAGCGGAGTGCTCCGCCCCGGTCGCCGGTCGCCGCCATGGCGGCGCCGAGCAGCAGGGCGACGGCACCGCAGACGACGTTGTTCCACACAGTGCGGGTCGTGTCGACGTTACCGGTGACGATCCACGGCGAGATGATCGTGAACGCGCCGATGGCCATGGCGCACCACGCCATCGCGTGGGTCCGCTCGTAGGCGGAGCTCAGTCCGCCCATGCAGAGGGCGTACGCGATGCCGAGGATCAGGTTGGTCGTGGCGAGTGCCGTGATGCCGCTGAATCCCGCGATCCACGGGGAGGCGGCGAGGTACACACCGGTGAGGAAGGCCAGTGCCTCGACTGCCTGGCCACGGGGACTGCTGGTCGCCTTCTCGAACCGGGAACGCATCTCGGCGAGATCAGGGTGTTGCTCGATAGTCGAGTGGGTGCTGCTCATGGCGGACCCGCCTCCTGCTCTTGCACAAGCCTTTATCTGCTCCTTATTCACCATTTAACGTCCATTACGCCATTCTGGCTAAGCGGAACGTGTCACAGTTTCATGAACGCGTCACACGCACCCGGTACGTCCCGTCCAGCGTCGCCGCCGCGACCTGGATACGGACGCCCGCGGCATTGTCGGTGAAGGTCTCGCCGGGCGCGAACGGGGCGTCGGAGAGCTCCGCGTGGACGTTGGGCCGCCGGGTGCAGCCGCCGCTGTCGCGGTCGGAGTCGGCGACCGTGACCGGCCCGTGCCCGGTGTCCACCTCGGCGTCCACGCGGTAGATCAGTACGCCCGGCTTGCAGACCGCCTCGTCGTTGCCCGCGCGGGTGCGGACCTCGACCGCGTACCCGGTCCGCTTGTCGATCGGTACGAAGGCGAGCTTGCGGCCGCCGTCCGTGGCCGCGAGCGGGACCAGCTCGTGCTCCGAGATGCCGGGGCCCGCGGCACAGCTGACCTGCGCGTCGTCGAGCCAGCCGAGCTTCCACTTGTGCCAGCCGAGCAGGTCGTTGTTGGCACCCCAGTCCTCGCTCATGATGTCCCAGTGGCCGACCGCGCCGCCGCCCTCCGTCGTGTACAGGTCGGGCAGACCGAAGACATGGCCGTTCTCGTGCGGCAGCACGCGGTAGCCGGTCTCGTCGTACGAGCCGGAGCCGTCGTCCTGGCGGCTGTAGACGAACGAGGCGTTGGAGATCGGCACCCCGTCGGCGATGGGCGCCTCGTGGTTCCCGGCGAAGGTGACGGACAGGACGGTGTCCAGGGCCGAGGGCCCGGCGTTCGGGGTGACCAGCACGTTGACCAGGTCGTACACGCTGAAGTCCACGTCGGGGTCGGCGGCCCGCACCATGTCCTCGATCAGCCGGCGGTAGCCGGGGTCGAAGGGGGCGCCGCGCTCTATGCCGTACTCGCTGAACGCCATCGGCATCCGCAGCCACCCCTTGACGGGCGCCTCGGAGCGGTAGTCGAGCCGCCCGTACGAGCTGGTGCGGAACCAGTCCTGGGTCTGCGGGAAGAACTCCGCGTACCGCTCGAGCGCGCTGCCGTCGCCCGGCGCGTCCGGGAAGTCGATCATGAGGTTCAGGGCGCGGACGGTGCCGGTGGAGGGCGCGTAACCGGGGGCCGTGGGGACGCCCTCCGACATCTGCACACCCATCGTGCCGCTGATCATGCAGGGGCCGAGCGTCGTGGCGCGGATGCCCGCCGTCGAGCCGGCTCCGGCCGCCTGCGGGTCGGAGAAGAGCCGTCCGGTGCTCGCCGACGAGCTGAGCGTCAGGGTCAGGGCCGCGGTCGCGGCGAGTATCGCGCTGCGGCGGGGCCTGCGTATCCAGCGGCGGGTCACCTGCATGCGATGGCCTTCCGGTCCGCGGCAGCCGTTCGGTGGTGTGGCTGCGCCCTTGTTCGTCACCCTGTGGCCGGGCGTGTCGGAGCGCTCGCTGGATGCGACCGAATGTGCGTATCCGGGGGTGGTGGGTGTGGGTTTCCCCTGGTGAACGGCGTGACTCAAGTCACATTCGAGCGCGAAATAAGCGGGGACCCAGTCCCCGTTTGCATGGGTGCCTGCGCGAAACGGGGAGAGATTCCCCGCCTATGGAAGTAGGGCCGCAGGTGAGTGACCGCAGGCGTACGCCAGACATGTGCGCCACACACGTACGCCGCAGACCTACGACAGCCGAGGAGATCCGCCGTGGAGACCGCCACCGAACGTCGCGGCGCCGCCGCCCCGCAGCGCCGAATGCCGCGCCCGCGGGCCGACGCTCTGCGCAATCGGGAGCGGATCGTCTCCGCCGCACGCGAGATGTTCGTCGAGTTCGGGTCCCAGGTCCCGCTGGACGAGATCGCGCGCCGCGCGGGTGTCGGCAACGCCACGGTCTACCGGCACTTCGCCGACCGCACCGAGCTGGTGCGCGAGGTCGTGTGCTCGGTGATGGACCGGATCTCGGCCGCGGCCGAGCGGTCGATCGCCGAGGAGCCGGACGCCTTCCAGGCGCTGCGCGGCTTTGTGAACACGGCGGCCGACGAGCGGATCGGCGCGCTGTGCCCGATGCTTTCGGACACCTTCGACCGGAACGACCCGGACCTGCTGGCGGCCCGTCAGCGGCTGGAGCGGCTCGTCGAGGAGCTCATGGAACGGGCCCGTGAGAGCGGGCAGTTGCGGGACGGTGTGGCCGTCGGGGACTTGATGGTCGCGCTCTCGCAGCTCACCAGGCCGCTGCCCGGCACGGCCTGCCTGGACATCGACCGATTCGTCCATCGTCATCTGCAGCTGTTCATGGACGGCCTGCAGGCCCCCGCGCGATCCGAACTACCCGGCACCGCCGCCACGTTGGAGGACCTCAGGCGTCATGGATGACGTCCGGAAATAACCGTTTGACCTCAAGTGGGCTTCAGCTTGCAGAGTAGTCACCAAGTCGCCGCCCAAGCCGCGCTTTAGCAAGCGTCCACCCGTTCTCACGAAGCCGTTCTCACCAAGCCGTCACCGCTGCCACCAAGCCAAGCCGTCCACCAGCACCACCAGTACCAAGGAGTCCCGAGGTGGGTACCCCCATGCCTGAAACAGCCCTTCCCGATCCCAAGCGCTGGAGAGCGCTGGTCTTTATCGCCCTGGCCCAACTGATGGTCGTACTCGACGCGACCATCGTGAACGTCGCCCTGCCCTCAGTCCAGGAGAGCCTGGACATCTCCGAGGGCAACAAGCAGTGGGTCATCACCGCCTACGCCCTGGCCTTCGGTGGTCTCCTGCTGTTCGGCGGCCGGATCGCCGACCTGTGGGGTCGTAAGCGGACCTTCGTCGCCGGCCTGATCGGCTTCGCCGCCGCCTCCGCGATCGGTGGCGCGGCCACCAGCCAGGCCATGATGTTCGGCTCCCGCGCGCTCCAGGGCGTGTTCGGTGCGCTGCTGGCGCCCGCCGCGCTGTCGCTGCTCGCGGTGATGTTCACCGAGGCCAAGGAGCGCGCCAAGGCGTTCGGCATCTACGGTGCGATCGCCGGTGGCGGTGGCGCCGTGGGCCTGATACTCGGCGGCTTCCTCACCGAGTACCTGAACTGGCGCTGGACGTTCTTCGTCAACATCCCCTTCGCGATCGTCGCCGCCGCCGGTGCGTACTTCGTCATCCGGGAACCGGCCGGATCGCGCAACCGCTCCGCGCTCGACATCCCCGGCGTGGTGCTCTCCACGCTGGGTCTGGTCGCGCTGGTGTACGGCTTCACGCGCGCCGAGTCCGACGGCTGGTCGGACGGCGTGACCGTCTCGATGTTCGTCGCCTCTGTCGTGCTGCTGAGCGCGTTCATCGTCGTCGAGTCCAAGGTCAAGGCGCCGCTGCTGCCGCTGCGCGTGCTGGCCGACCGCAACCGCGGCGGGGTCTACCTGTCGCTGGGGCTCGCCGTCATCGCGATGTTCGGGCTGTTCCTGTTCCTCACGTACTACCTGCAGGTCGTGAAGGGCTTCTCGCCGGTGAAGACCGGCTTCGCCTTCCTGCCGATGATCGTGGGCATGATCACGGGCTCCACGCAGATCGGCACCCGCCTGATGACCAGGGTCCCGCCGCGGCTGCTGATGGGCCCCGGGTTCCTGGTCGCCGCGGTCGGCATGCTGCTGCTGACGCAGCTGTCCATCGACACCTCGTACGCCGGTGTCATCCTGCCCGCGCAGCTGCTGCTCGGCCTCGGTATGGGTACGGCGTTCATGCCCGCCATGTCGATGGCCACGCACGGTGTCGAGCCGCGTGACTCCGGTGTCGCCTCCGCGATGGTCAACACCTCACAGCAGGTCGGCGGCGCGATCGGCATCGCTCTGCTGAACACCATCGCCGCCAGCGCCACCACGGCGTACGCGGCGGACCACAAGGCGGGGGCGGCCAACCCGAAGCTGCTCGAGGCGCAGGCGCTGGTGCACGGCTACTCCAGTGCGATCTGGTGGGCGGTCGGCATCCTGGTGATCTCCGCGGGCATCGCGCTGACGATGGTCACCACCCGGGCGCAGAGCGGCGCTCCGGTCGCCGCGGGGGACGGCGGCGCGGGGAGCGAGAACGGGGACGACGTGAAGGTTCCGGTCATCGCGCACTGAGCTCAATCCCACCTCGGTGATCTGCCCTGGTCCCGCTCGGCTTCGGCTCAGCGGAGCCAGGGCAGATCCGCGCCCGCCTCCCTGGGCTGGAGTCCCTCGGCGACGATCTCCATGATCTCGCCGAGGGACTTCGTCCCTCGGCGACGATCTCCATGATCTCGCCGAGGGACTTCTGCTGTTCGGGGCTCAGCCGGTCGAACAGGGCATGCCGTACGGCGGCCACATGTCCCGGTGCCGCCTGCTTCAGGACCTCGTATCCGGCGTCGGTCAGCAGCGCGTTCTGGCCGCGCTTGTCCGAAGGGCAGTCCTCGCGGCGTACCCAGCCCTGCTTCTCCAGCCGGGCGACCGCGTGCGAGAGCCGGGACCGGGTGATCTTGGCGCGCTTGGCCAGCTCGGTCATCCGCATCCGGCGGCGCGGGGCCGCGGAGAGCTGGACCAGCAGCCCGTAGTAGACGTGCGGCATCTTGGCGTCGCGCTGCAGCTGCCGGTCCAGGTGGTCGTCGAGGAGCGTGGTGGCCTGCAGATACGCCTGCCAGGTGCGCTGTTCCTCGGCGTCGAGCCAGCGCGGTTCCTCGTGGTCGTTCGTCATGGTTCCACTGTACGAACCATCTTCTTGAGCCTTGAACAAAGCGGGCGTATGCTCGGACGTAGAACTTGAAGATTAAAGTAACTGGAACCGCTGGAGCTGTGATGTCCACCGCCGCGCCGGATCGCATGCCCGCCCTCTATCTCAGCCACGGCGCCCCGCCGCTCGCCGACGACCCGTACTGGCCTGGCCAGCTCGCCGCCTGGGCCGCCGAGCTGCCGAAGCCGAAGGCGATCCTGATGGTCTCGGCGCACTGGGAGGAGGCCCCGCTGGCCCTCGGCGCCACCGTGACGCTGCCGCTCGTCTACGACTTCTGGGGCTTCCCCGAGCACTACTACCAGGTGCGCTACGAGGCCCCTGGTGCCCCCGAACTCGCCGACTCCGTACGGAAGCTGCTGCGTACCGCGGGGGCGCCGGTCCAGGACGTCCCGGACCGGGGGCTTGACCACGGGGCGTACGTGCCGCTCGTCGAGATGTATCCGGACGCTGATGTTCCGGTGCTGCAGATCTCGCTGCCCACGCTCGATCCGCGGCGGCTCATGGACATCGGCCGCAAGCTCGCGCCGCTGCGGGACGCGGGTGTGCTGATCGTCGGCAGCGGGTTCTTCACCCACAACCTGGCCGCCCTGCGGCACACCGGGAGTGGGGTGCCCGGTTGGTCGGCGGAGTTCGACGCGTGGGGGCGCGAGGCGCTGGACGCGGGTGATGTGGACGGCCTGCTCGACTTCACGCACAAGGCGCCGGCCGGGCGCCTCGCCCATCCCCGTACCGAGCACTTCGCGCCACTTTTCGTGACGCTGGGCGCGGCGGAGGGGGAGCTGGGGCGGCGTCAGCGGAGCGTGATCGACGGGTTCTGGATGGGGATGGCCAAGCGGTCGGTTCAGTTCGGGTGAGGTTGGTCGTGGGGGTGGCTTTGGGGTGCTAGTGGGTCCTTAGGTCCTTCTCGTACCAGGCCACGTCCCAGTAGCGGCCGAACTTCCGGCCCACCTCGCCGTACGTACCGACGTGTGTGAAGCCGAAGCGCTCGTGCAGCCGTATCGAGGCCTCGTTGGGGAGCGCGACACCCGCGTACACGCGATGCACGTCCTCGGTCGCCAGGGCCTCGAAGAGCGTCTTGTAGAGGAGGGTGCCGATGCCGCGGCCGCCCACGTCGGGGGCGAGGTAGACGCTGGCCTCCACGGAGGTCGCGTATGCGGGCTTCGCGCGGAACGCGCTGCTGGTCGCGTAGCCCAGGATGCGGGAACTCGGGACGTCCTGAGCAACCAGGAGGCGGTGTGGGCCGTCTTCAGGGTGAGAGCGCAGCCACGGCAACCGCTCTTGCGGAGTGAAGGCGTCCGTGTCGAATGTGATGGCCGTCTCACGCACGTAGTGGTTGTAGATGTCGGTGAGGGGCGCGAGGTCACCCTCGTCCCCTGACCTGACCTGCACCTCTGTAGGTACCTGCGGCATCTGCCCTCCCGGCGTAGCGACGCAGGGTACTGCATGATCGCGAAAATTGTCGGACGGGTTGGGAATTCTGTCCGGATTCCAGTCGTTGTTTCCATCGGATGCAGGGCACCCGGAAGGGTGTGCCTTTGCCCACAGCTGATCCTCTGATGACAAGGGAGCACGCATGGCAACCCGTGCCGTCGCCCGCCGTAAGTCCGCCGCCGGCGAGACCGGCGCGGCAAGCAGTGTTCGCGCCGTAGGCGGCGAGATCGCCGACCGCGACCTGGTCGGCATGTATCTGGACGAAATCGCTCGCACACCGCTGCTCGACGCCGCGAAGGAGGTCGAGCTGTCCCAGGTCATCGAGGCGGGGGTGTACGCGCAGAAGATCCTGGACGGGGCGGTGGAGCAGGAGAGCGAGGCCGCGAAGGGGGCGACGCGCGAGGAGCTGGCGGCGCTGGTCGCCGACAGCGACCGGGCCAAGGACGTCTTCATCCGCTCCAATCTGCGCCTCGTCGTCGCGGTCGCGCGGCGGTATCCGCGCAGCGGGCTGCCGCTCCTTGACCTGATCCAGGAGGGGAACGCGGGCCTGGTGCGGGCGGTCGAGAAGTTCGACTACCGCAAGGGGTTCAAGTTCTCCACGTATGCGACCTGGTGGATTCGGCAGGCCATCACACGGTCGATCGCCGACCAGTCGCGGACCATCCGGCTTCCTGTGCACCTGGTGGAGGAGCTCGGACGTATTCGGCGCGTTCAGCGTGAGTTCAACCGTGAGCACGGGCGCGATCCGGAGCACACCGAGATCGCGGCGGAGCTGGCGACCACGCCGGAGCGGGTCGGGGACGTGCTGGACTGGGCCCGTGACCCGGTGTCGCTGAACATGTCGGTGGACGATGACGGGGACACGCAGTTCGGTGACCTGTTGGAGGACACCTCGGCGATCTCGCCTGAGCAGTCGGTGCTGACGCTGCTGCGGAGTGAGGAGCTTGAGGACCTGATCGGGCGGCTCGACCACCGGACGGCGTCCATCATCAAGATGCGGTACGGCATCGTGGACGGCCGGGAGCGGACGCTTACGGAGGTCGGCAAGGAGCATGGCCTCACGCGCGAGCGAATCCGCCAGATCGAGAAGCACGCGCTGCTGGAGCTGAAGAAGCTGGCGCGGGATACGGGGTTCGACGCCGCGGCCTAGGGCGGCCGGCAGCGGGGTATCGGGCGCTCCGGGGTGCGGTGGGGCGGGGCCACGTCGGGGTGTGTGCTCCGCGTCGGGGTGCGCGCTGTTTCGTTGTGGGGCGGGGCCGTGTGTTCTGTGCGGCGGGGTGCGCTCTGTTTGTTGTGGGGCGGGGCCGCGTCGGGGGGTACGTGCTCACGCNCTTCCCAGCCCCCTGACCAGGGGGCGCCTAAGCCCCCTCAGGCGCCCCCTTCCGCCGGAGGATGCCCGTCCAGGCGCCCTCCCGCCGAGGACCCCGCCCCCTGCACCGGGTGGGGTCCTCGGCCTTTGGGGTGTGCGGCGGCAATCGTGCGAGGGCCGAGAGTGGTAATCGTGCGAGGGCCGACAGCGGTAATCGTGGGAGGGCCGAGAGCGGCAATCGTGCGAGAGTCGACAATCGTGCGAGATGCGTCACTTCGGGACCAAAGTCCCTTTACAGGGGTGTCGGAGGTCGTGGCGGGTGTTGTCTACTGACGAGTATGTTCGATCACGAGCCCAAGCCACGGCCCAAGCCCGAGCCGCTCGCCGCGATCCCACGGCAGCGGCGCTCCGCGGACAGTGTGCGCCTCACCGCCGCCGAGCGGGCCGCCTTCGCCGGTCTGATGCGGCAGCTGGGCACCGACCGGACGTAGTCGAGCGGATCCGGGGCGGCCGCGCGTCAGCCGGGCCTCGGGCGGGTCCGGGGCTGTCGCGCGTCAGGCGGGCCGGGCGGGTCCGGGGCTGTCGCGCCTCAGCTGGGCTGGGCCGAGCGGCGCTCCATCGCCGCGAGTGCCGCGTCCTCGCTCAGATACACCTCGCACATGTGCCGTCCGTCCGGGGTCGCGGTGTGCTCGGCCTCCCAGAGGCTGATCTCGCGGCCGTCGGGCAACAGGAAGGCGTGCTCGTACAGGGCGAAGCCAAAGCCCGCGACGTCGTCCCAGCGGGGGCTGCGGAAGGCCTGGGTGATCTCGTGCGCCAGCGCGCCGCTCACCAGGCGCGCGGTGCGCTCGTCGGGACGGTCGGCGTTCTCCGCCCGGCGCAGCAGCCGCCTGGCGTGGTCCGCCGAGCCCTCGGTGACGTACGTGCGCCTCGGCAGCGCGGCGTACTCGGCGACGAGCCGCAGGATCTCCGGCGGCAGCGGGCCTGAGCCCGGCAGGGTGTCGTCCAGCGGGTCGGGGCCGCCGCTGAACGGCAACCGGGAGGCCGCCGTACGGGCCTCTTCCTCCTCCGCGTAGAGCTCGTGCTGCGGGTGGCTGTCCGGGGTGCTGTTGTGCGAGAGCTCCCAGAGGGTGAGCGCGCTGCCGTCAGCGAGCAGGAAGGTGTGGCGGTATATCTCGCGGTGCAGCCCTCCGCTGTGGTGCGCGGAGTGCAGCGAACTGTCGTACGCGAGCGCCGAGTCGAGGCGGCGTATCGTCTCGTCGGGCAGCTCGAAGGAGTTCAGGGCGCGTCCCAGGAGCGTGTGGAGATGCTCCTCGGGTGTCTGGTGCGGAACGCTCACGGGGTCTCCTGGTGTCGCTGCGTCGCTGCATGTCACCTTGTGACCGCTCACCGTAGTGCCTGGGTCGGACATCGTCCTGGGTTCGGGAAAACGTGCGGCAACGGCCAGGGGTTCCCGCGGTGTCGCGCACCCGGCCCGAGCGCGGTATCAGCGCTCGTAGAGGTCCCGGTACGAGGGAAAGACCCCACCGGGCCCGGTCACCGTTTCGGCGGCTTCCACGGCCTTCACGATGGCGCGGGTCACCGCGTCCGCACCCGCCGCCAGCACCGCGTTCACGGCGGTGAGGGCCTCCAACGGCCCTTCGGGCAGCGGCTTCTCGCCCGTGGCCAGAGCGAAGACGGTGTCGCCGTCGTGCAGCAGATGGACGGGCCGCACGGCGCGCGCGAGCCCGTCATGCGCCGTCCCCGCGAGCTTCTGCGCCTGGGCGCGGGTGAGTTCGGCGTCGGTGGCCACCACGGCGAGGGTGGTGTTGAGCGGCGGCTGGCCGAGCGGGGCCGCCGCCTCCGCGCCCGCCGCCTCCGCGCCCGCCGCCTTGGCCCTGAGGTGTTCCGTCTCGGTGCGGGCCGCCGCCAGTCGGGCCCGGGCCTGGGCGTGCAGTTCCTCTGACGGGTACGCGACGCGGCCATCGCCGTAGCGTCCGTACAGCACCCCGGTCGCGGGATCGGCCACCGCGCCCACCGCGTTGACCACCACGAGGGCGCTCACCGTGTGGCCCGACGGCAGCTGGACGCTCGCGGTGCCGACGCCGCCCTTCAGACCGCCCGCCACCGCGCCGGTGCCCGCGCCCACGCTGCCCTGGATGACCTCCGTGGACGCCTGAGCAGCGGCCTCCCGGCCCAGGGCCGCGTCCGGGCGGGCCCGCCAGTCGCCGCCCCTGCCGAGGTCGAAGACACAGGCGGCGGGCACCACGGGCACCACCTGTCCGGGGCCGCCCACCGGGAAGCCGCGCCCCTGCTCCTCCAGCCATGCCATCACTCCGGACGCCGCGTCGAGCCCGTACGCGCTGCCCCCGGTCAGTACGACGGCGTCGATGCGCTGGACCAGGTTGCGCGGGTCCAGGGCGTCGGTCTCGCGGGTACCGGGGCCGCCGCCGCGTACATCGACGGCCGCCACCGCGCCGCCCTCGGGCGCGAGCACGACGGTGGTGCCGGTCAGCCACCCGTCACCGTCGCGGGTGGCGTGGCCGACCCGCAGACCGCGCACATCGGTCAGCGAGTCCGTGACATCCATGGGCCGGGCGTCCGTGGGCTGGCCATCTGCGAGCCTGGCTTCCGTGGGCTGGGCATCCGAGGGCTGGGAGTCCATGTCCCATGCGTATCACGCCGGTTGGCGCTCCGCGCGGGCCATGCGCGCCGTCAGGGTCACCCCGGTGGCCACCGCCGCCGCCATCACCAACCCCGTGGCCAGCACCGCCCAGTGACCCGCGTACGTGCAGGCCAGCACCGCCAGCGCGGTCACCGGCAGCACCAGCTGCTGGGCCGTACCCACCTTGAAGTGCCGCGCGTGCAGGGCCCACACGGTCAGCAGATACAGCGCCGTCGGCACCGTCACCGCCGCGGCCGCGGCGAGCGTGGAGATATGCGCCTCGTGCAGCGCCTCCTCCACCGCGACCTCCAGACCCACGCCGATCGCCGCGGCCGCGGCGAAGATCAGGTAGTGGCCGTAACCCCACAGGAAGCTCTCCCGGTTGGAGCGCAGATGCAGCGCGATGGGCGTCGCGAAGTAGATCCACCACGCGGCGAACACCAGCAGCAGCCCGCCCGCGGCGATCGGCAGCAGCTCGTCCAGTGCGTCGAACTCGTCCATGCCCGACTTCACCGCGACCGTGGCCGCGGCGATCGTCTCACCGAGCACGATGATGATGAACAGGCCGTACCGCTCGGTGATGTGGTGCGGGTGCCAGGTGGACGGCCGGTCCTTCTCGGCGTACGCCGGTACGCACAGCTCGGCGACGGCCATCGCCAGGAACAGCCACGGTCTGCCGCCCTCCGGCAGGAACAGCAGCCCCGACCAGCCGACCTGACAGAGCAGCACCCCGCCCGCGTACCGCCTGGCCATCCGCTTCTCGGCGCCTTCGGAGCAGGCGGCCGCGCGCAGCCACTGCGAGGCCAGCGCGAGCCGCATCACCAGATAGCCGAGCCAGACCAGCGCGAAGTCATGGTCCTGGAAGGCGCGGGAGACCCCGGCTGCCAGGATCAGCACCCCGGACATCTGGACCAGCGTCACCACGCGGTACAGGGCGTCGTCGTTGTCGTACGCGGAGGCGAACCAGGTGAAGTTCATCCAGGCCCACCAGATGGCGAAGAACACCATCGCGTAGTTCAGCACGCCCTCGCCCGCGTGCCCCTCGGCGACCGCGTGCACCAGCTCCGCCCCGGCCTGGGCGACCGCGACCACGAAGACGAGGTCGAAGAAGAGCTCCAGCGGGGTGGCCGGGCGGTGAGAGTCATGGCGGCTGCGCGCGATCATCCGGCGCAGCGGGTGCTCTGGCTGGCTCGTCATGCCCGACAGTTTCCCAGCGGGCGGCACCGCGCGCCTGCTCAGCGGCACCGCGCGCCTGCTCACCGGGGGCCGCACGCCTGCTCACCAGGGGGCCGCCACGACCGGCGCCGCCCACACGGCGGACACGTACGCTGGGGGGTATGAGCACCGCCCCCGACCCTGCCCCCGCCCCGCGTGACGCGAAGGCCGAGGCTGAGACCAAGCCGAAGCCGCGTCTGGTCTTCGACGATCCGCTGGACCAGCAGTCGTCGGACGACACGGACCGTGGATGGGGCGAGCGGCCCACCGCCGGGGGCGACAGCAGCGCCGCCGACCTGGCGCGCTTCCTCGACGAGAAGCCGCCGCACCACCTCTGAGCGCGCGCTATGCGTTCTGACCGGGCACGGAGCCGGTGCTGCCGGAACCCGCCCCAGAACCCGCGCCGGAGATCGGCCCGCGCTGGGCGACGAGGGTGTCCCTGATCTCCTTCAGCACCTCGAGCTCGCTCACCTCGATCGTCTCGTGCACCCCCTCCTTGGCCTTCCGCCGTGCCTCCGCCTTGGCCAGGTACTTGGCCATGGGCAGCACCATCAGGAAGTAGACGACCGCGGCCGTGATCAGGAAGCTGAGCGTCGCGCTGAGGACCGAACCCCACATGATCGGGATGCCGCTCGCGGCCTCGCCCGTCTCCGGGTCCACACCGCACGGCGACTTCAGACACGAGCTGTAGTTCTCGAGGTCCTTGGTGCCGAAGGCGCCGACCAGGGGGTTGATGATCCCCTTCACCACGGAGTTCACGATGTTGGTGAACGCGGCACCGATGACCACCGCGACCGCCAGGTCGACCACGTTTCCACGGGTCAGGAATGCCTTGAAGCCGTCCAGGACAGTGGGCTTCTTCTGCTCGCTCACCACGGAGCCTTTCTTCGTACGTGCGGTTGGCCGTGCCATTAGGCCCGGTGCGGCCGAACTCCGTCCAATCAGCGCACACGAACAGGTGAGTTGACGGCACACACGTGCGGCTCAGCACAGCGTCACCGCCAGTCGCGCCGTCGCTCCCGCACCCGCCAGGCGCGCCGCGGTGGGCCGTGGCACGGACAGCACGACCAGCGCGCCGACCTGGGCCGAAGGCGCATCCGCAGACGTCTCGTCGCCCGTCTCGGGCAGCTCCGCGACCCGCGCCCCCGCCGCGACCACGCGGGCGGCCGCGCCCTCATCGGCCGCGATGACATCGACCCGGTCGCCGGGGCGCAGCAGTCGCACGGCCCCCGCGTCCGCGATCCGCACCGGCGCCGAGACCAGCTCGACGGCGTGCTCCCGCGTCTTCTGAGGCGCAGCCGCGGCCCGCTCCTGGGCTCCCGCGAAACCTAAACCGAAACCGAAGCCGCCGGACGCGGTGGCCGCCAGTGCCGCGGCGGCGACCGCGAGGCCCGCGGCCAGCGGCCGCCGTCGGCGGCGCACCGCGCGCAGCAGACGGCGCTGCCCGCCGCGCACCCGCAGCGGCGAGAAGTGCGGGACCTCGCACGGGGGAGGGACTGCGGAAGAGGGGGAGGAAGGGG
>NZ_JAZGRL010000003.1:388753-415957 GCF_046540415.1 Streptomyces sp. E11-3
ATGAGGGGGATGAGGGGGAGGGGTGCGAGGAGTACGAGGAGGACATGGCAACCACCGCCTGCCGTGAGGAACGTCGGCTGAACGCTCCTCACGATGCAGGCTCGGGCCCGATCCCGCTGCGGCCTGTGGGCCACGGCCCGACTGTGGACAACTCCCTCACCCGCAGGAGTGGACGGGAGCCCTGCGGGGAGCGGTCAGGGCAGCTCGATGCCCAGGTCCCACCCGTCATGCGCGTGCGTGCACAGGCAGTCCCGCTCCTCGGTCGACGGCAGTGCGCCCACCACGTCGAAGAGCACCTCGCGCAGTCGCCCCACGTTCTCGCCGAACACCCGCAACACCTCGGTGTGCGAGACGCCGTCGCCGGTCTCGGCCCCCGCGTCCAGGTCCGTCACCAGCGCCAGCGAGGTGTAGCAGAGCCCCAGTTCGCGGGCGAGTACGGCCTCCGGGTGTCCGGTCATCCCGACCACCGACCAGCCCATCGCGGCGTGCCACCGCGACTCCGCGCGGGTCGAGAAGCGCGGCCCCTCGATCACCACCATCGTCCCGCCGTCCACGGCCTCCCAGGACCGCCCGCGTGCCACCTTCAGCGCGGCCCTGCGGCCCTCGGGGCAGTAGGGGTCGGCGAATGTCGTGTGCACCACGTTCGGCACCGTGCCGTCGGGCAGCGGCTCCCCGTCGAAGTACGTCTGCGTCCGCGCCTTCGTACGGTCCACGACCTGGTCCGGAACCAGCAGCGTGCCTGGTCCGTACTCGGGCCGCAGCCCGCCCACCGCGCACGGGCCGAGCACCTGGCGTATGCCGAGGGAGCGCAGGGCCCACAGGTTGGCGCGGTAGTTGATGCGGTGCGGCGGCAGGTGGTGTCCGCGGCCGTGCCGGGGCAGGAAGGCGACCCGGCGGCCGGCGATCTCGCCGAGGAAGAGTGAGTCGCTCGGCGGCCCGTACGGGGTATCCACCTGGATCTCGGTGACGTCGTCCAGGAAGGAGTAGAAGCCCGATCCGCCGATCACGCCGATGTCTGCGTTCGCCATCCGATTAGCCATCCGAGCAGACTAAAGGGCCCCTCGCTCGTACGAACGAGGGGCCCCGAAAACCATGTGCGTCAGACGGCGTCAGATGGCGCCAGACGGCCTCAGACTGCGTCAGGCGGCGGAGGAGCCGCTGCTGGAGCTCTTCGAACCCGAAGCGGAGGACGCCGAGGAGGACGTGGACGACGACGAAGACGACGAGGAGGACGACGTCGCGGACGTGGACGACGCGGCGGGCGTCGACGCCGGCGTGCTGCTCGACGAGGAGCCGCGGCTGTCGTTGCGGTAGAAGCCGGAGCCCTTGAAGACGATGCCGACCGCGGAGAACACCTTCTTCAGGCGTCCCGCGCAGCTGGGGCACTCGGTCAGGGCGTCGTCGGTGAACTTCTGCACCGCCTCAAGGCCCTCGCCGCACTCGGTGCACTGGTACTGGTACGTCGGCACTTGCTTCCTCCTGGCACTCTCACTCGATGAGTGCTAACGACGGTCAATAGTGACGCATTCCCTCGGATCAGTCCACTGCTACGGGGACGCGGTGACCGACGCCACGTGCCACGGTCAGCCCCTGAGACGGAGGCGTGAGCCGCGAGCGCAGGGCCACCAGGGTCACCAGCGCCAGTGCCGTACCGGCCAGCGGGACCAGGAATCCGGCGCTCGCCCCGTGGGTGTCCACCAGCTGTCCGGAGGCCGTCACGGCCGCGGCCTGCCCGAGCGCGACCGCGCCCGTCAGCCAGGTGAAGGCCTCGGTACGGGCCGACGCCGGGACCAGCGTCTCGACCAGGGTGAAGCCGGTGATCAGGGCGGGTGCGATGCACACACCGACCAGCAGCCCGACCACCGCGAACACCGGGACGGAGTGCACGGCCCACAGGGTGGACGCCATCAGCGTCAGCGCCCCGTACCCGAACAGGAGCCGACGCTGCGGCCCCACCTTCCAGGCGATCGCGCCGAACACGATGCCCGCGAGCATGTTGCCCGCGGCGAAGATCCCATAGAGCAGGCCGTTCACGCCCGGCTGGCCGGCCTCTTCGGCGAAGGCCGTCAGGGAGACCTGCATGCCGCCGAAGACGGCGCCGATGCCGAGCAGCGCCACGACGAGGACCCGCAGGCCGGGCACCGACAGGGCGGAAGTGCGCTTCACGCGCGCGTGGCCGTCGATGGCGGCGCTGTGCCCGCCGTGCGGCTTGGGCTGCGTGGCGCGCTGTGCGGCGAACGGGAGGCCGCCCGCGAGGGTCAGCGCGGCCTCGGCGGCGAGCCCGGCGCCGGGGTGTACCCAGGTGCACAGCGCGGTGGCGAGCACCGGGCCGACCACGAAGGTGAGCTCGTCGGTCACCGACTCGAAGGCGGCGGCGGTCTGGGTGAGGCGCCCGCGGTCGGGCCGGTCGAGTACCGCGGCCCAGCGGGCCCGCACCATCGGGCCGACCTGCGGCACCGACGCGCCCACCGGCACCGCGGCCACGAACAGCACCCACAGCGGCGCGTGCGCCAGCGCCAGCACGGTCAGCAGGATCGCCGCCGTGGCGTGCGCCAGGACGCCGGGAATCAGTACGGCACGCTGCCCGAAGCGGTCGGCGAGCTTGCCGCTCTGCGGGGCGAACAGGGCCATGGAGACACCGGCGACGGCGGAGACGGCGCCCGCCTTGCCGAACGAGCCGGTGGTGTGCTGCACCAGCAGGACGATCGACATCGTCAGCATGGCGAAGGGCTGCCGCGCGGCGAAGCCGGGCAGGACGAACGAGAGAGCGCCGGGAATGCGCAGGAGCTGCCCGTATCCGGGGCGGGAGCCGGAGTTGACCGTGGCTGCCACGGTCCTTGCCTTTCTGCTGCCTGGTGGCGCGCCCGTGTTGACGTCGCCGAGAGCTGTCCTCTTGCGCAGGAACGTCGGTGATACCCGGCCCCTGCGGAAGGGCCGCGGCCGCCGTGCGGTCGCGCCAGCTCTGCATCAGACAGAGGTGGTTTGAATCAGTGTCCCTTCATAGTAAGGGTTAATGTGCACGTACGCCTCTGAAAAGCGGAAGCAAAGTCGCCTGAAGCCTGTGATTAACCAGACGTTCCGCTGTCGCGTCCACGGGTTGACCTGCCCCCGGTCCCCAGCCACCCGGCCAGCTTTCCGCCTTGCCCGACCGCCCGAAGCCGCTGCTCGGCGGCGTCGCGTACCGGATCGGTCGCCACCACCAGCAGCTCGTCCCCGCGCATCAGCACGGTGGTCGGCAGCGGTACGAAGGACTTCCCACCCCGGACGACCAGCGTGACCGCGGCCCCCGGCGGCAGCCGCAGCTCCCCGACCTCCACACCGTGCATCCGCGACTTCGCCGGGATCGCCACCGACAGCAGATGGCCGCGCAGCCGCTCCAGGGGCGCCGACTCAACCCCCAGGTCGGCCGCCTCCGAGGAGTCGCCGAGCCGTAGCGCCTTGGCCAGCCAGGGCAGCGTCGGGCCCTGCACCAGGGTGTAGACGACGACCAGCACGAAGACGATGTTGAAGATGCGGCCGCTGCCCTCAATGCCCGTCACCAGCGGAATCGTGGCCAAAATGATGGGCACGGCGCCGCGCAGACCCGCCCAGGACATCAGGGTCTGCTCCTGCCAGGGCAGCCGGAACGGCAGCAGGCTGACCAGCACCGAGACGGGCCGCGCCACCATGGTCAGCACCAGGCCCACGACGATTGCCGGCCAGGCGTCCTCAAGCAGGTCGCTCGGCGTGACCAGCAGCCCGAGCAGGACGAACATGCCGATCTGGGCGAGCCAGCCCAGTCCGTCCGCGAAGCCGCGCGTCGCGGCCCAGTGCGGCAGCTTGGAGTTGCCGAGCACCATCGCGGCCAGATAGACGGCGAGGAAGCCGCTGCCCTGCGCCAGGGCCCCGGCGGCGTAGGCGGTGACCGCGACCGCCATCACCGCGATCGGGTAGAGGCCGGACGCGGGCAGCGCCACATGCCGGATGCCGTACGCGCCCAGCCAGCCCACCGCGAGCCCGACGGCCGCCCCGATCGCCAGCTGCAGAGCGATCTTGCCCAGCAGCAGGTACCAGCTGTCGATCGGGCCCGCGGTCGAGAAGGCGACCACCAGGATCACCACAGGGGCGTCGTTGAAGCCGGACTCGGCCTCCAGGACACCGGTCACCCGGGCGGGCAGCGGCACCCGGCGCAGCACCGAGAACACCGCCGCGGCATCGGTCGACGAGACCACCGCGCCGACGATGAGCGACTGCCGCCAGTCGAGCCCGACCAGATAGTGCGCCCCCGCCGCCGTGACGCCGACGCTCACCCCGACACCTACCAGCGCCAGCACGGACGCCGCCGGAAGCGCGGGTCTGATCTGCTTCCACTGGGTGCCCAGACCACCTTCGGCCAGGATCACCACCAGTGCGGCATAACCGATCACCTGCGTCAGCTCGGCGTTGTCGAACTCGAAGCCGCCGATGCCGTCCTGGCCGAGCGCCATCCCGATCCCCAGGTACAGGAGCAGGCTGGGGAGGCCGCTGCGCGAGGAGATGCGCACGGCGACGACGGCGATGAGCAGGACGAGCGAGCAGATGAGAAGCAGCTGGTTCAGCTGGTCGACAGTCAGCGGCTGTTCCTTTCGCGAGAGGTGGTGGCGGCTGTCGCGCGTGCGACGGCGAGTGCGATGACGCGTACGGGGCGGCCCGCACTTAGTTACCTTGTCTAGTTACCCTACCTAACCTTGACGCGTTCCTTACGGTCACTGATCACCGGTGCGATATACCTTGCGGACACCGCGTCCAGGGCCGCTATGCCCTCCGCCTATGGTTGCTCCAGCACTCCAGGACCGCTCTGCCACTCGCCTGACCCGAAGGCACTCGAAGGCGAACGAAGACCCACAAGGACAGCGATGCCCGCGAACACCACCGCCTCTTCCGGCCAGCAGACCGGCAAGAAGAAGGGGCGACGCGCCCGCCTGATCGTGATCGTGCTGGTGTTGGCGCTCATCGCGGCCGTGGGCTACGGCGCGTACTGGAGCATCAGCACGGTGCGCGCCTCCTTCCCGCAGACCAAGGGGACGATCAAGCTCGACGGCCTCAGCGGCCCCGTCGACGTACGGCGGGACAGCAACGGCATCCCGCAGATCTACGCCGAGACCGACGAGGACCTGTTCAAGGCCCAGGGCTACGTCCAGGCGCAGGACCGCTTCTGGGAGATGGACGTACGCCGCCATCTGACCTCCGGTCGGCTCTCCGAGATGTTCGGCAAGGGCCAGGTCGACAACGATGAGTTCCTGCGCACACTCGGCTGGCACCGGGTGGCGAAGGAGGAGTACGACACCAAGCTTTCCGCGGAGACCAAGAAGTACCTGCGGGCCTACGCCGACGGGGTCAACGCGTACCTCGAGGGCAAGGCCGGCGAGGACGTCTCCGTCGAGTACGCGGCTCTCGGCTTCACCAACGACTACAAGATCGCGAAGTGGACGCCGATCGACTCGGTCGCCTGGCTCAAGGCCATGGCCTGGGACCTGCGCGGCAACATGAAGGACGAGATCGACCGCTCCCTGATGTACAGCAGGCTCGGCCCGAAGCAGATCGCCGACCTGTACCCGGAGTACCCGTACGACCTGCACGAGCCGATCGTCCAGGGCGGCGCGGTCGACCCCACGACGAAGAAGTACGACCCCAAGGGCACCCAGTCGCAGACTGACCCGGACGCCCAGCAGGGCACAGGCACCGGGACCGGGAGCGAAGCAGGCACTGGTACGGGTACCGGTACGGGTACCGGCACCCAGGCGGGCACCGGCACGGGAACGGGCACGAGCACGGGAACAGGCACCGACGCCGGCCTCGCAGGCGGCGAGACCGCCCCCGACGGCATGACGACCCAGCTCTCCGGCCTCTCCGAGATCCTGGACGACCTCCCCGACGCCCTCGGCCCGAACGGCTCCGGCATCGGCTCCAACTCCTGGGTGGTCTCCGGAGCCCACACCACCACCGGCAAGCCGCTGCTCGCCAACGACCCGCACCTGGCCCCCCAGCTGCCGTCGATCTGGTACCAGATGGGCCTGCACTGCACGGGCGACGCCAAGAACTGCCAGTACGACGTCTCCGGCTACACCTTCTCCGGCATGCCAGGGGTGGTTATCGGCCACAACCAGGACATCGCCTGGGGCATGACCAACCTCGGCGCCGACGTCACCGACCTGTACCTGGAGAAGATCCAGGGCGACGGCTACCTGCGCGACGGCAAGGTGCAGCCCTTCAAGACCCGCCGCGAGACCATCAAGGTCGCGGGCGGCAAGGACAAGAAGATCGTCGTACGGGAGACCGGCAACGGCCCGCTGGTGTCCGATCGCAGCACCGAGCTCGCCAAGGTCGGCGAGGAGGCACCGGCCGGCAGCGCGGCCCCCGACCGCGCCGACGGCTACGCGGTGTCGCTGCGCTGGACCGCCCTGGAGCCGGGCAAGTCGATGGACGCGGTCTTCGCGCTCAACAAGGCCAAGGACTTCAAGCAGTTCCAGCAGGCGGCCGGGGACTTCGAGGTGCCCTCGCAGAACCTGATCTACGCGGACACCCGGGGCAACATCGGCTACCAGGCACCGGGCAAGATCCCCACCCGCGGCAAGAACCACGACGGCTCGCTCCCGGCGCCGGGCTGGGACTCCGCGTACGACTGGACCGGCTACATCCCGCAGCGCGCGCTGCCGTACGACTACAACCCCAAGCGCGGCTACATCGTCACCGCCAACCAGGCCGTGGTCGACGCCGAGAAGTACCCGTACAAGCTCACCGAGGACTGGGGTCACGGGGCCCGCAGCCAGCGGATCAACGACCTCATCGCGTCGAAGATCAAGGACAACGGCAAGATCTCGACGGACGACATGCGCACCATGCAGCTGGACAACAGCAGCGAGATCGCCAAGATGCTGACGCCCAAGCTGCTCAAGATCGACGTCAAGGACTCGGACGTCCGCGAGGCCCAGCAGCTCCTGGAGGGCTGGGACTACACCCAGGACGCCGACTCGGCGGCCGCCGCGTACTTCAACGCGGTCTGGCGGAACATCCTCAAGCTGTCCTTCGGCGACAAGCTGCCCAAGGAACTGCGGGTCAAGGGCGACTGCGTCCGGGTCGAGCCGGCCGACAACACCGGCCCGGTCGACGACCCGAACGAGAAGGTGCTCGAGTGCGGCAAGCGCGCCGCGGACGCGGCCCAGCCGGACGGCGGCGACCGCTGGTTCGAGGTGGTCCGCAGCATCCTCGACGACCAGGACAACGAGTGGTGGCACTCGCCGGGGTCGCGCCTCGACGAGGAGACCAAGACCCGCGACAAGCTCTTCGCCCGCGCCATGAAGGACGCCCGCTGGGAGCTGACCGCCAAGCTCGGCAAGGACATCGACAGCTGGAGCTGGGGCCGCCTGCACACCCTGGAGCTGAAGAACCAGACCCTGGGCACCGAGGGGCCCGGCTTCATCCAGTGGATGCTCAACCGCGGGCCGTGGAAGCTCGGCGGCGGTGAGGGCGCGGTCAACGCCACCGGCTGGAACGCGGCGGGCGGCTACGACGTGACCTGGGTGCCGTCGATGCGCATGGTGGTGAGCCTGGAGGACTTCGACAAGTCCAAGTGGATCAACCTCACCGGTGCGTCAGGCCACGCATACAGCTCGCACTACACCGACCAGACGGACAAGTGGGCCAAGGGCGAGCTGCTCGACTGGGCGTTCAGCGAGCAGGCGGTCAAGGACGCCACGGCCGACCACCTGGTGCTCAGGCCGTAAGGAACCAGCCAAGCATCCTCAGGGCGTGAATCTCCTGACGCCCGACGGCGTCACCACCGCGTGTACGGGGTGGTCGTGCGGCTCCTCGGGGACCCGCGCGACCACCTCGTGGTCGTAGAGCAGCACCACCAGGGCCGGGTCGGCGCCCGCCTTCGCCAGCCGGGCGAGCACCCGGTCGTACGAGCCGCCGCCGCGGCCGAGCCGCAGCCCGTCGTCGTCCACCGCGAGCCCGGGCAGCAGGACGGTCTCCGCCTCCAGGACGGCGTCCGGGCCGAGCCGCGGACCGTCCGGCTCCAGGAGTCCGCGGCCCGCACGCGCGAGGTGCTCGTCGCCGTCGTACGCCGCCCAGTCGAGGTCGTTGTCCGGCAGCAGAACCGGCAGCAGCACCCGCACCCCGCGCGCGTGAAGCGCCGTCAGCAACGCGCGCGTGCCCGGCTCCCGGCCCACCGAGACATACGCCGCGACGGTCCCCGCACCCGAGAGCTCGTCGAGTTCCAGCGCACGCGCCGCCAGCGCCGCATCCGCGTCGCGTACATCGTCGGGGGTCAACCGGCGTCGGCTGTCGAGCAGTTCCCCGCGCAGCGCGGCCTTGTCGATACGGTGGGTCCCGCCGTCACTGTCGGTGCTCGCCACTCGTTCACAAACCTCTCTTTGGTGCCCCAACTGCCCGATATAACCGGAGGGGCATCTTCCGCACATACGTACCGGTTACGCTTCGGGCATGACTGAGACGCGTCCTACGATCACCAAGGCTGTCATCCCGGCAGCAGGCCTCGGCACCCGCTTCCTTCCGGCCACCAAGGCCACTCCGAAGGAGATGCTGCCCGTAGTCGACAAGCCGGCGATCCAGTATGTGGTCGAAGAGGCCGCCGCCGCCGGTCTGGACGACGTGCTCATGGTCACGGGACGCAACAAGCGCCCGCTGGAGGACCACTTCGACCGCAACTACGAGCTGGAGTCGGCCCTCACCAAGAAGGGCGACCAGTCCCGGCTCGCCAAGGTCCAGGAGTCCAGCGACCTGGCCACCATGCACTACGTCCGCCAGGGCGACCCCAAGGGCCTGGGCCACGCCGTGCTGTGCGCCGCCCCGCACGTCGGCCACGAGCCCTTCGCGGTCCTCCTCGGCGACGACCTGATCGACCCGCGCGACCCGCTGCTGCAGCGCATGGTCGAGGTGCAGCAGCAGTACGGCGGCAGCGTCATCGCGCTGATGGAGGTCGACCCGGCGCAGATCCACCTCTACGGCTGCGCGGCCGTGAAGCCGACCGCCGACGGCGACGTCGTCCAGGTCACCAGCCTGGTCGAGAAGCCCGACGCGGCCGATGCGCCGAGCAACCTCGCGATCATCGGCCGATACGTCCTGGACCCGGCCGTCTTCGAGATACTGCGCAAGACCGAGCCCGGCCGCGGCGGCGAGATCCAGCTCACCGACGCGCTCCAGCAGCTCGCCGCCGACGAACAGCTCGGCGGCCCGGTGCACGGCGTGGTCTTCAAGGGCCGCCGCTATGACACCGGCGACCGCGGCGACTACCTGCGTGCCATTGTCAGACTCGCGTGCGAACGTGAAGACCTGGGCCCGGACTTCCGGACCTGGCTCCGCAGTTATGTCACCGAGGAGATGCAGGGATCTTGAGCAGCAGCACGACGGAACAGGTCCCCGGCCAGACCCACATCTGGTCGGTGACCGAGCACCTTGAGGACATCCTGGCGACGGTCCGCCCGCTCGAGCCCATCGAGCTGCAGCTGCTGGACGCCCAGGGCTGCGTGCTCGTCGACGATGTCACGGTGCCCGTCTCGCTGCCGCCCTTCGACAACAGCTCCATGGACGGGTACGCCGTCCGCACGGCCGACGTCGCGGGCGCCAGCGAGGAGTTCCCCGCCGCCCTGGAGGTCATCGGCGACGTCGCGGCGGGCAGCGTCGGCGACCTCAGGGTCGGCCCCGGACAGGCCGCCCGGATCATGACCGGCGCGCCCCTGCCGCCGGGCGCCGAGGCGGTCGTCCCCGTCGAGTGGACCGACGGCGGTCTGGGCGCGGGTCCGGTCGGCACCATGACCCCGCACAGCGCGGCCCCCGAGGGCGCCACCGGCGAGGTCAGGGTGCACCGCCCCGCCGCGGCCCGTGCGCATGTACGCGCGCGTGGCAGCGACGTACGCGCCGGTGAGCGGGCCCTGGAGGCCGGGACGGTACTCGGCCCGCCGCAGATCGCCCTGCTCGCCGCGATCGGCCGCGGCACGGTCCGGGTGCGCCCACGCCCCCGGGTCGTCGTGCTCTCCACCGGCAGCGAACTGATGCAGCCGGGCGAGGAGTTGACCGAGGGCCGGATCTACGACTCCAACAGCTTCGCCCTCACCGCCGCGGCCCGCGACGCGGGTGCGCTCGCCTACCGCGTCGGAGCCGTCGCCGACGACGCCGAGACGCTGCGCGCCACCATCGAGGACCAGCTGATCCGCGCCGACCTGCTGGTCACCACGGGCGGCGTCAGCGTCGGCGCGTACGACGTCGTCAAGGAAGCCCTGGCGCACGTCGGCGACGAGGACGAGGCGGGCAGCGGCATCGAGTTCCGCAAGCTCGCCATGCAGCCGGGCAAGCCCCAGGGCTTCGGCTCCATCGGCCCCGACCACACCCCGCTGCTCGCCCTGCCGGGCAACCCGGTCTCCTCGTACGTCTCCTTCGAGCTCTTCGTGCGCCCCGCCATCCGCACCCTGATGGGCCTGCCGGATGTGCACCGCGAGACCGTCCGCGCGGTGCTGCGGGCCGACAAGCCGCTGAGCTCCCCTGCGGGCAAGCGCCAGTTCCTGCGCGGCGCGTACACACCGGACGGCACCGTGGCCCCGGTCGGCGGCGCGGGCTCCCACCTGATCGCCGCCCTGGCCCACGCCGACGCGCTGATCGTGGTCCCGGAGGACACCACCGAGGTTCAGCCCGGCACTGAGCTCGACGTGCTGCGTCTTCCCGGGGGATAACCCCCGGACCCCCAGCCGGACACGCAGGTCAGCCGGACCAGTCGGCGTGGACATCCCCAGGCAGACCTGACCGCTCGGCTGAGAGCCTCCCCGTGCGGGTACCGTGTCTGCCCACACGGGGCCAGCACACGGGCCCGCACAGGCCCCACCGGGAGCGCCACGCATGAGCACGCAGGACCGACTGACACATATCGACGCAGCGGGCGCCGCCCGTATGGTCGACGTATCCGAGAAGGACGTGACCGCGCGCACCGCCCGCGCCACCGGCCGTGTGCTCGTCTCGCCGCGGGTGGTCGAGCTGCTGCGTGGCGAGGGAGTGCCCAAGGGCGACGCCCTCGCCACCGCGCGTATCGCGGGCATCATGGGCGCCAAGCGCACCCCGGACCTGATCCCGCTCTGTCACCCGCTCGCCGTATCCGGCGTGAAGCTGGACCTGTCGGTGGCCGACGACGCGGTCGAGATCCTGGCCACGGTCAAGACCACCGACCGTACGGGCGTGGAGATGGAGGCCCTCACGGCCGTCTCGGTGGCCGCCCTCACGGTCGTCGACATGGTCAAGGCGGTCGACAAGGCCGCGGTCATCACGGACATCCGGGTAGAGGAGAAGACGGGCGGCAAGTCCGGGGACTGGAGCCGCTCATGAGCACTCAGGCGCGGCGGCCGGGCCTGGAGAGCGCGCCGCCCTTCCCCGGCGACGCGTCCTCGCTCGGCGCGGCGCTGCTGGCCCCGCGGGCCGCCCTCGTCGTCACGGCTTCCCACCGCGCGTCGGCCGGGGTGTACGAGGACAAGGGGGGCCCGATCCTCGCCGAGGGCCTGGCCTCGGTCGGCTTCGCCGTGGACGGCCCGCTGGTCGTCCCCGACGGTGACCCCGTCGAGCAGGCGCTGCGCGCGGGCGCGGCCGCCGGATACGACGTCATCCTCACCACCGGCGGCACCGGCATCTCGCCCACCGACCGCACCCCCGAGGCCACCCGCCGCGTCATCGACTACGAGGTACCCGGCATCCCGGAGGCGATCCGCGCGTACGGCCTCGCCAAGGTGCCCACGGCCGCGCTCTCCCGCGGCCTGGCCGGAGTCGCGGGGCGCACCCTGATCGTGAACCTCCCGGGTTCGACGGGCGGGGTACGGGACGGGCTCGCCGTACTGGAGAAGGTCCTGGTGCACGCCGTCGAGCAGATCGCGGGCGGCGACCACCCCAGACCCGGGAGCCCGAGCTGAACGGCCCGTCCTGGCCCGTGGAACTGGCGGACGGCGATATCGTCCTCCGCCCCATAAAGCTGCGCGACCAGCGGGCCTGGCGCGAGGTCAACCGGCGCAACCGCGAGTGGCTGCGGCCCTGGGAGGCGACCATCCCGCCGCCGGTCCCCGGCGGCCCGGCGGCGCACCGGCCCACGTACCGCCAGATGGTGCGCCATCTGCGCGCGGAGGCCAACGCGGGCCGGATGCTGCCGTTCGTCATCGACTACCAGGGGCGTCTGGTCGGGCAGTTGACGGTCGCCGGAATCACCTGGGGCTCGATGTGCTCGGGCCATGTCGGCTACTGGGTCGACCAGGCGGTCGCTGGCCGCGGGGTGATGCCGGCCGCCGTGGCGATGGCGGTCGACCACTGCTTCCGTACGGTCGGGCTGCACCGGGTCGAAGTCTGTATTCGGCCCGAGAACGGGCCCAGTCGCCGGGTCGTGGAGAAACTCGGATTCCGCGAGGAGGGGATGCGTCCACGCTATCTCCACATTGACGGGGCCTGGCGGGACCATCTGGTGTTCGCGCTCACTGTGGAAGAGGTCCCGGACGGGCTGCTCAACCGCTGGCACCAGGCGCGACGCAGGAACACCCAGGAACACTCGTAAATAAAATAAGTGTTCGAAAAAGCGCGGGAGTTGACCCGGTATATGCCCGGGATTGAAGACTGCTGATCGCACCAGTCACAAAAAAAGTTCGAGATATCAGCCAGATCGTGCGACACACCGGCCCAATTGGCAGATGGCCTCACGCAAACCCCTCTACCGTGTGAGCGTGAGCAGCAGCGGCCTCATCTACGCAGTCATCGTCGGGGCCTGGGCCGCCTACTTGGTGCCGATGTGGCTCCGCAGGCAGGACGAGCTCAACGAAGCCCGTCCGACGGAACGCTTCAGCACGGCCATCCGGCTGCTGTCCGGACGGGCGGCGATGGAGCGCCGGTACGCCAAGGACCTGCGGGAGCGCACCGAAGAGGAAGAGCCCGGGAGCGACCCGGACGCCGGTACGGAACCTGTGACGGGTTCCGGTTCGGTCGACGTCCGGTTCTTCGCCATGCCTCCGGACGCCGAAGAACGCGCCACCGGTGGCGGGGCCGACGCCCCGGACGCGCCGCCGGAACGGGCGGCCGAGCCCGCGGCACCGCGGCCGCGCCCCGGCGCCGCCGTCGGTATCGGCCCGGAGGCCGCCGCGCGCGCCCGGCGCTCGAAGGTCCTCGCGCGCCGTCGCCGTACCACGGTGGCCCTCTTCCTCGCCTTCAGCATCGGCGCGGTCGTCGCCGCGGTCGGCGGCCTGGCGTTCCTCTGGGCGCCGGCCGTCCCGGCCCTGCTGCTCAGTGCGTACATCGTGTATCTGCGCGCCCAGGAGCGGCGCCGCTTCACGTACACCATGGACCGGCGCCGCGCCGAGGTCGCCGCGCAACGGCTGCGCGAGCGCCGCCCCGGTGGTGCCCGCCGGCCGGCCGCCGAACCGGCCGAGCACCCCGAACCGGCGTCGCAGCCGGGGCTCTCCGCGCTCGCCGCCGACCGCCGTGCGCTGGTCGAGCAGACCGACCACGCGGAGTGGGTCGACCAGCAGCGCGAGCGCGAGCGCGGGACGGCCCGCGGCGAGAGCTGGGACCCGGTCCCGGTGCCGCTGCCGACCTACGTCACCGCACCGGTCGCGCCGCGCGCCACCGGCAGCGTCGACCTGGGCGCACCGGACACCTGGAGTTCGGCCCGCTCCAGCGCCGCCGAACCCGCCGCCACGGAGCGCGGGCGCGCCCCCGCGCCCGCCGACCCCCAGGCCGACGACGCCCCCGCCGACGCCCCCGCCCCGACGGAAACCGCGTCACACATCCAACCGGACGGCCAGGCCCAGACCCAGGCCCCGGCCCGCCGCGCCGCCGCCGGCCGCCGCTCCCGCGAGCGCGGCCGCACCCCCCTCTTCGACCAGTACGCCGAAGGCGACCGCCCCCGCGCCGCCAACGAGTGACCCGGCGCCGGACCCCGCTCCCGGCCACCGAGCTGACCAGCCAGGGAACGGATTTCCAAGCACCCCGATCGGGGTGCTAAGGTTTCACTCGTTGCAAGGGCCTGTGGCGCAGTCTGGTAGCGCACCTCGTTCGCATCGAGGGGGTCTGGGGTTCAAATCCCCACAGGTCCACCGCAGCTTAGAGCCCCAGTCGGAGAGATCCGGCTGGGGCTCTTTGGCGTCGTACAGCAGTGAAGGACAGCAGCTACTTCCGCCCCTTCCCGTTGAGAGCTCGCTTAGCTCAACAGCCGGTTCCTGACCGCGGCGAGGACTTCCGTGCGGCTGCGCGGGCCGTTGTCGGCTGCGATGAGGTGGTCGCCGACGCGCAGTGAGAAGGTGATCAGGCAGCGGGCCTCGACATCGCCCTCGTCGGGACAGAAAGCCCCGTAGAGCTGGCGCAGATAGTCCATGCGCCGGTTGTCGGCCCGGCGCAGGCAACGCGCGGCGCCTTCGTCCCGCCGGGCCCAGTCGCGGATCGCGAGTTCGACCCCGGCGTTGGTCACGGGAGTATCGGCCGACCCCACGAAGTCGAAGAGACGCCCGAGCCGCTCGCGGGCGTCGCCCCCGTCGCGGTCGATCCGCTCGATGACCTCCTCGGTGACCCCCCGCTCCCAGGTATCGAGCATCTCCTCCAGCA
The DNA here is from genome assembly GCF_046540415.1 of Streptomyces sp. E11-3. Taxonomy (NCBI): domain Bacteria; kingdom Bacillati; phylum Actinomycetota; class Actinomycetes; order Kitasatosporales; family Streptomycetaceae; genus Streptomyces; species Streptomyces sp. E11-3. Next base: position 403,343 of record NZ_JAZGRL010000003.1, read on the forward strand.
GGGCGGTGCGGTTGCGGAAGTAGCCGTAGAAACCGCCCTTGCTGACGCCGAGCGCCTGGGCGAGGACCTCGACCCGGACAGCCTCGGGGCCGCCCGCGGCGAGCGCCCGCAGCCCCTCCTGGATCCACTTGTCCCGCGGTGTGCGGATCGCGCCCATGCCGTGTCTCCCCTCACATGTCCCGGCCAAGTATACGGAGCCGTATAGGCAGGTCTATGCTCGATCTATACGTTACCGTATAGACAAGGGGTCCGCCATGAGCGATCTGCGTCTTCCCTCGACCGACCACACGTCCCGCCCCTGGCGGATCCACGAGATAGCCGGCGACTTCCGGCTCGAGGATCTGTGGGCGCTGCCGACGCCGGGCGGCCCGGACGACCTGCACCACCTGGTTCAGCAGATGGCGGACGGCAAGGGCGGTCCGGACGGCGGCAACCCCGTGGGCCGCTTCCTCTTCGCGGTGCGCTGGAAGCTCGGCGCACTGCTCGGCTGGGACAAGCCGGACCTGGGCGTCGGCGGCCGGGTGGCGACGCTGCGCGACCGGCTGCCGGAGGACCTGCGCGAGGGGCCGCGGGGGCCCGACCTCAGTGCGGCGCCCTTCACGTCGGTCTTCCAGGCGCACGACGAGTGGGCCGCCGAGTACGCCAACAAGACCATGCACGGGGTGATGCACATCGGCTGGGTCTCCGACGGGGAAGGCGGCTACCGCGGCCAGATGGCCGTCCTGGTGAAGCCCAACGGCCGCCTCGGCTCCCTGTACATGCTCGCCATCAAGCCTTTCCGGTACGTGGGGGTGTACCCGGCCCTGATGCGATCGATCGGCCGGGAGTGGCGAGAGAACACGGCACGCCGTACGGCACGCTGACGCCTCCGCTCCCCGCGCGGGGACGGCATCGCAAGTACCCCGCTCGCCCGGGGCCGGTGATCGGCGTCGGTGAGTCGGCGCTACGTTGTAGCGGGCGGGAATCCTTCTGCTGGGCCGCACGCTCGGCTACGACCGCTGGTCGATCGGCCCGCTGGTCACGAACGCATGTGACGGTGTGCCTTTCGCCAACGAGGCGCGTTGCGTCCTCGGCGACCGCCACCTGAAGGTCGGGGACGACGTAGGCGAGGGAAGTCTCGACGACACCACGCTGGTGAGGCGCAGGACACCGCCGCCGTCCTGCCGAGGGCCACACCACCTGTCGGGTCGCCGCGCAGTACGGTCCGGGCGCGGAGGGCGCATGGCACGACTTCGCCCAGCGCTCGGCTGCGGCCCGCCGCTGTGCCGTGCCCACGGCTACCACCGCATCGTGAAAGAGGGAGAAACGTGATCGGACGACCAGCCAAGGCGGCGGGGGGAGCTCTCGTCCTGGCGCTCGCGGCCGGCGGGTTGATCTGGGGGTTCGGCCTCCGGGGTGACGACTCGGGTGAAGTCCCCGCCGACACCTGCCGGGGAGCTCTGGCGGTCGAGGAAGCCAGGGAGTTCTTCGGCGGTGCCGAGCTGCAATTCGGCGGTCACACTGCGGAATGGGTGGGCCACGAGACCGAATACTGCGCGGCATGGGCTCGCGGCGAGGAGTCCGGTGGCGCGCAGCTCAGGCTGAACATCCGTCCGGCGGCGGCCCACCGCGCCAGCGGCGCGGCGGACGAGGCTTCGGCGACACCGATCGGATTCGGCTGGAACGGCTCTTTCGTCGTCTCGGGCCTGCAGCCCGAAGCCGGGGTGCTCGTCGACTGCGCCCCACTGCCTGGCGAGGGCCTTCTCGTCCTGGCCCAGGCGCGCCAGGACATCGAGGAACTCTCCGATGCCCAGGTGCTTCAAGTGGCCCGGTTCGCCACCGAGTCGGCCCGCCGCGCGGCGGAGAGCTTCGGGTGCGAGGGGGTTGTGGGGCAGCGCCCTTCGACCGTCGACCGCACCCCTTTGCAGACGCGCCCCGTTGCCCAGGCGAAGGGGACCTGTCGCGGCGTCGTCGGCTCGCAGGACATGGCCCGGCTGGGGCTCACGACGGTGTCGGAGAGGCCAGCCGGACGCGCGCTCACCGAGAGGTGTTCATTGAAGCTACCGGCCGAGGGCCACCACATCCGGCTGACCGCCTACTACGGGCCTTCCGCGCAGCAGGAGATGTACCTGGACGACCGCTATCCCGGCAGCGTGAAGGGCGCGGTCATGCAGCCCCACTCCTGCAAGGGTGCCCTGGGGACCGCGTACTTCAAGTTCGAGGAATTCCCGAGGCCGGACAGCGAAAAGGGGGTGCGGAGCAGCGTCGGCAGGGAGGACGCACAGCGGTTGCTGACGGCCTTCGCCACCGCTTCCGGGGCTCGGCACGGGTGTCCCGTGGCGTGACCAGGCCACCCCCGATCGCCGGCTCCCGAGGGCGCTGCTCGCGATCAACGGCCGGGGCCGTCGGCTGGACGGCCCAGTCGGGACCTTCGCCCCGTACGGTGAATTGTCTCTATAGCTACATTTGAGGGATGTTGTGCCGTGTCCCGCCCGCCCTCGCCGCCGTCTCCGGTGCCGCGCTGGCCGCTGCGCTGGTCGCCGTACTGGCCGGTGGATGCGCGCAGCCGTCAGGGCTGCATGTGCAGGGGGACGCGATGTCGCCGTCGGCGGAGGTCGGGCCCGTGTACGTGGCCGATACGCGCGGGAAGCCGATGCGGCAGCCCACGGCGATCGCGCTCAGCGGGCAGGTCGAGCTCGCGGAGCTGCGCTGGGCGGACTGGGGCGGGGCGACCGCCGTGGCCACCGGGAAGCTGAGCGGTGACTGGTGTCGGCCCGAGTGCGGGGATGAGCCGTACGAGGTGACGGTGACGCTCAGCGGGCTCGAGAGGCAGGAGCGGATCGCGTACTACCGGCGGGCGACGGTCGAGCCGGAGCGGCCCGAGGATCTGCCGAAGGTGGCTGTGACGGTGCAGTTGCAGCGTATTCGGCTCGTCGAGCCGGGGTTCTGAGCCGCGCATGGGACTCCGTACCAAGAAGCTGCCCATGGGACTCCGTACCAAGATCGGTGTGGCCATCGCGGGCACCGCCGCGCTGGTGTCCGTGGTGATCGGCGTGCTGGTCCACCACCAGACGGTGCGGGCCCAGTTCGACGCCGCGGTGGGGCAGATCGGGGACCGGCTGCAGACCGCCGTGCAGGACCACGCCGCGGGCGTGGACGCCAACAACACGCTCGTCGACCCGCCCGACCTGCCCAGGCCACTCGCCGAAGCCGTGCGCGGCGGGCAGTGGGCGGTGTATCTGGACCGGGACTCCCGAGGCGCGCCCTGGATGTGGGCGGCCAGCCAGCAGGGCGGCGACGTCATCGCGCTGCGGCGGCCGTACGACGACGAGGTCGCGACCGTACGGGAACTGGACCAGGTGCTGTGGGTGGCGGGTGGCCTCGGGACGGCGCTCGCGTGTGTCGCCGGGCTGTTCGTCGCGACCCGGCTCGGGCGGCGGCTGACCACGTCCGCCGACACCGCGCAGCGCATCGCGGACGGCGATCTGACGGCGCGGCTGCCGCTGCACGGCAAGGACGAGATCACCAAGCTCACCACCGCCGTCAACACGATGGCGGACGCGCTGTCGGCCCGGCTGCAGGCCGAGCGGGAGGTGACCGCGAACATCGCGCACGAGCTGCGTACGCCGGTGGCCGGGATGGTCACAGCGGCCGGGCTGCTCCCACCGGGGCGGCCGTCCGAACTGGTCCGGGACAGCGCGCGGCGGCTGCGCGAACTCGTCGACGACGTGATCGAGGTGGCCCGCCTCGACGTCGCCGCCGAGCGCGTCGAGACGGAGGTACGTCCGCTGGGCGCGCTGGTCCGCCGGGCCGTGGCCGCCGTGGCGGGACACGGGTCCGACGTCGACGGAGTCACCGTCACCGTGCTGCGCGACGCCGACGTGGAGACCGAGCCGCGCCGGGTCGAGCGCATCCTGGCCAACCTGGTGACCAACGCGCTGCGCCACGGTGCCGCGCCGGTCACCGTCGAGGTCGAGAGCGGCGTCGTGCGGGTGCGCGACAGCGGGCCCGGCTTCCCGGAGGCGACGCTGGCGGGCGGGCCGCAGCGTTTCCGCACCGGGCAGCGGGACACGGGTCTCGGCCTGGGCCTGACCATCGCCTGCGGCCAGGCGCGGGTGCTCGGCGCCCGGCTACGGTTCGCGAACCCGAGCGGGGGAGGGGCGCTGGCCGTACTGGACCTGCGCAGCGCGGTACGCGAGTGACGGGCCCCCGGTACGCGAGTGACAGGCCCCCGGTACGCGAGTGAAGGGCCCCCGGCGCGGGGTCAGGGGCGCAGCGGCTTGGCGTAGCAGCGGCTGTCGTCGTAGTCGCGGTAGTGGCCGAACTTCGTGCACGGGGCGTAGCCGCTGGAGGCGTACAGGGCGATCGCCTCGGGCTGCTTGATGCCGGTCTCCAGGACCATACGGACCCGGCCCGCGGCCCGTGCGTCCTCCTCCAGCGCGGCGAGGATGGTGCGGGACAGGCCCTGGCCGCGCGCCTCGGGTATCACGTACATCCGCTTGAGTTCGGCGTCGCCGTCCGCGTACCCCTCGTCGTTCTCGTCCTGGCTGCGCCAGCCACCGGTGGCCACCGGGGTACCCAGGGCGTCGTACGCGATGAGGTACAGACCGTGCGGCGGCCGGAACATGGACGCGTCGAGCGGGGTGACGTCGCCGTCCTCGTCCTCCGGAAGCTCATAGCGCTCGGCGTACTCAAGCTGGACGCGGTCGTTGAGCTTGACGGCGTCGGGGTGGTCGTACGAGACCTGGCGGATATCCATGCGTTCCATCGTACTTCTATGCAGAGGGTGGGGCGGTGTCCTCCCAGTGTGCCGGTATCGTGCCGGGGTGCTGACTGTGACTTCCGTGAACGTGAATGGCCTGCGTGCCGCCGCCAAGAAGGGCTTCGTCGAGTGGCTGGCCCAGACGGACGCCGACGCCGTCTGCCTCCAGGAGGTACGCGCCGAGCCGCAGCAGCTCCCGGATTCCGTACGCGACCCGGAGGGCTGGCACGTGGTGCACGCCCCGGCCGCCGCGAAGGGCCGCGCGGGCGTCTCCCTCTACACGCGCCGCGAGCCGGACCGGGTCCAGGTCGGCTTCGGGTCGGATGAGTTCGACGGCAGCGGCCGCTACGTCGAGGTGGACCTGCCCGGCGTCACGGTCGCCAGTCTGTACCTGCCATCCGGTGAGGTGGGCACCGAGCGCCAGGACGAGAAGGAACGGTTCATGGCCGAGTTCCTCGTCTACCTGAAGCAGCTCAAGGCGCGGGCCGCGGCGGACGGCCGCGAGGTCGTGGTCTGCGGCGACTGGAACATCGCGCACCAGGAGGCCGACCTCAAGAACTGGAAGGGCAACAAGAAGAACGCCGGGTTCCTGCCGGAGGAGCGGGCGTGGCTCGGCGAGGTCTTCGAGGAGTACGTGGATGTGGTGCGGGCGCTGCATCCGGGCGTGGAGGGGCCGTACTCGTGGTGGTCGTACCGGGGGAGGGCTTTCGACAACGATGCGGGTTGGAGGATTGATCTTGCTGCCGTGACGCCGAGGCTCGCGGAGCGTGCGCTGAAGGGGTTTGTGGAGCGGGCGGCGAGCCATGAGGAGCGGTGGTCGGATCATGCGCCGGTCACGGTGGTCTTCGACAGCTGACGTGTGTGATGCGGGGCGTCCGGTCGGCTTCCGTACGCCCCGCTGGGCCTCAGCTGTTGTGCAGTGATGCGGGAGAGTCCCCGACCGTGAAGGACAGGCGGGAGGTGTCCGGTCCGATCAGGCGCTCGGGGCCGCCTCCGCAGCGTCCTTTGGAGACGGTGATGCGGACAGCGCTGTGAAGTAGGAGCTCTCGGGTCACTTCGACGTCCGGGGCGATCGTCCGGCGGTATTCGTCGATGGCGTATGCGTCGAGCCAGTCGAATCGCATCCCGCAAGGCGACGGGCATACCTCGCCTCGGGCCGTGGCACGGCACACGTAGTCGCCGTGCGGGTAGCGCTTCCGTGCCGCGAAGTACATGCGTCCGCTGCAACCTGCGCAGTGCACAACCCCAGTCGCTCTCAATGTCGGTGTCCGAACTGGAGCTTGTCCGCCACTGGAGGGGAAATGCCTCGATGGAGTGAACGTCCCGGTCCCTCGTCGGGGCGGTCGGGGTGAGCGCAAGGCCGACGACTTCCTGGCCTTCACCAGTATCGTTTGCACATCGATCTGCTACCGGTGACTCACCGGCTGATGTGGCGCTGTAGCAGCTGGATTGCCAGGTCGTGGCCGTAGTGCACGGCGACGTCCATGGGCGTGTGCCCGTCGGGGTTCGCGAGCTGCGGGTCGGCTCCGAAAGCCAGCAGCACCGCGGTTGTGTGCACGGTCAGCGGATCTCCGCTCTGCAAGGCACCGTCCCCCTCGGCGTCGAGTGCGTGCGTCAATAGCGTCATGTTGCCGGAAACCTCGTCGGGGTCGGCACCGTTGGCCAGCAGCCGGGCCAGAGTCTCCGCGTCCTCGTGCTCCACGGCCCGATGGGCTGGTGTCCAGAAGTCGTTCACGAGGGCATTGAACCGCCCTCCCACGCGCGCCTGCCAACGGCAGGATGGGCCGGGCCGCGTTGTCCTCGTGGTGGAGAAGGATCGATAATTCCGTGGCGGGGTGGCGTTGATCGAGAAGGTCGGCTGCCGCATGGGTTGCGGTCCGGGCACGGGTGTCTGCGATCTCGGCCAGGATGCGCAGGACGCGGTGCGCGTATGGCTGGTTGAGGAAGCGCTGTGCCGCGTCCGTCCCGGAGCAGATGCCCGCTGCGATGCCGATGGCCCGGTCCAGCAAGGCGGTGGCGACACCTGGGAAGCGGGAGGCGAGCGCGTTCGGCGGCTCGCTGCCACTTGACGGCGACGGGGATGCTGAGCCCGGCGACGACAACCGCCGACCGGCTCGAATGAGCGGGCTTCGTCACCCGCGGTCCGGAGGCCGTCGACCGGCGGGTCCTGGTCGCCGCCACCGAGGCTGACCGCGCCGCCGAGCGTGAGGTGTATGGCCCCCTCGGCAAGGTCGAGGTGTCAGCACCCCGACGCTACGACGAAGAGCAGCCCGTCGTCGGCGAATTGGCTGCGCAGGCGTAGCGAGGGACTCCAGAGTCAGCTGACCGCCTACGCACACCGACCTTGGACTCGCTCGTCTTAGCGGCTTGGGTGAAGTTCTTTGCTGATCCTCGGATTCGGTCTCGTCGCTGGGTCATTGCCTGGTCGACGGCTTCGCCGAGGGAGTCGGTGCTGGTCTGGGCGCGTTGTGGGTAGTCCTCGCACTTCGCCTGCCGCCAGACCAGCTCGAAGTCGTTCAACTCCGGGCTGTGTGGCGGGTAGGTAGAACAGCTCCACTCCGATCTTCGCCAGTTGACGGCGGCGGCCCTTGAACGCGTTGGCCGTGTGGGCCGAGGCGTTGTCCAGTACGACCGTGCACGGCCTGCGCCGTTCCCAGGCCGGCATGATGTGGACGCCGAGGCCGTCGGCGGCCAGGTCCAGCACGGCCGCGCCACCGCCCAGGCCCGCCAGCCGTACGCAGACGAAGTCCAGCAGCATCTCCGCGTCGATCTTCCCGCTGGTGCTCTGCCAGACCAGGTCGGCTCACTGCCGAGGATCTTCGCCCCGAGCACGTTGACCCGGCGGTTGCGGGTGTCCTCCTTCGGCACCACAGCGCGCTGCACGATCCTGGACCAGGTGTAGCCGGTGGGCATGGTGGGAGCGAACCCGGACTCGTCCAGGAAGATCAGATCACGTTCTCCCGTGGGTGCGGCCTGCCGCAAGGCCGCAAGTCCTCCAACTGGGCCCAGGCGGCCTGTTGGAGGACGGGGTCGGCTTTGTGCCGCAGGCTGTCGCGGGTGCGCTACCAGCGCAAACCCTCGCGCCGCAGCAGCTCGCCCAGCCAGTCCGAGGAGATCTCCAGCCCGCGCTCCTCACACAGCCACTCACGCAGGGCCGGGACATTCCAAGTGATCCCGGCCTGGGCGGAGTCGTCCAGCAGCTCGCCCAGCGCGGCTCGGCCCTCCGCCCCCAGCAGCCTCGCCGGCCTGCCTGGCCGCGGGGCATCGGGCAGCCCCGCGATCCCACCCTCCTCGAAGCGGTGGACAGCAGCTCGGACCGTGACCGGATGGCACTCCAGCACTCCAGCACGCCCGCGACCTCAGCAACCGACCGGCCCCGGTCGAGGAGCCGGACGCACTCGGCGCGCTGCCGCGTGTACTGGGTCAGATCGCGGCGGGCCAGCAGCGCGTGCAGGTCACGGCGTTGCCCGTCGGTCAGCACGACTCGGAGGATGTTCGGCATAGCGTCCCTCCCCAAGGACGCCTACCCAGCGCCATCAACTTCACCAGCTCCGCTTAGTCGTTCGGCTTCTCGGCGGCCAGGTGGCGGTCCAGGGCCATCGACAGTTCCGCCTCGATCACGCTCTTGGCCAGTGGGCGCAGGTGCTCCATGTCCCCGTCCGGGACATGGGTGCGGATGGTGGTGGTGAAGAGTTCGGCCAGTGCCTCGGCGTGTTCGCGTACGCGTTTGCCGGCGTCCAGGACCGCGGCGAGAGGGACGCCCTGGCGGACCAGGGCGGCGGAGACGTCCAGGAGGCGGCGGCTGATGTGGACGATCTCGTCGCCGTCGGTGGCCAGGTAGCCGAGGTCGAGTGCGGCCGCGAGGTTCTCCGGGGTGACCTCGCCCTCGAAGTAGTCGGCGAGTGCCTCGGGGGTGAGGCGGACCGGGGTCTCCTCGGTGGGTTCGCCGAGGCCCAGGACCTCGCCGACGTCCCGGCCGCTCTCGAAGGCCTCGGTCAGTTCGGCGATGGCGCTGAGGGTGTGGCCGCGCTCCAGGAGGCCCGTGATGGTGCGCAGGCGGGCCAGGTGGTGGGAGTCGTACCAGGCGATACGGCCTTCGCGGCGCGGTGGCGGCAGGAGTTTGCGCTCGCGGTAGAAGCGCAGGGTGCGCACTGTGATACCGGCCAGTTCGGCCAGTTCCTCCATGCGGTATTCGCGCTCTTCGCTCGTTTGTTCCCGTTGTCCGGCCACGAGGGAACCCTATGTTGTACCGCCGGTAACTTTCTCCCGCGCGACCCCTACCCATGAGTACGCGGCTGTTCTAGTCTCCCATTGCGCCAGTGATTACTGGCAGAGTCGTGTACGGCGGGAGGCGGCGGCATGGGCGAGCACGAGCGTGAGCATGTGCGGGTGGCGGTGATCGGGTCCGGGTTCGGCGGCCTGGGGGCCGCGGTCCGGCTGCGCCGCGAGGGGATCACCGACTTCGTGGTCCTGGAGCGGGCCGGTGCGGTGGGCGGCACCTGGCGGGACAACAGCTACCCCGGCTGTGCCTGCGACGTCCCCTCACACCTGTACTCGTTCTCCTTCGCGCCCAACCCGGACTGGCCGCGCACGTTCTCCGGTCAGCAGCACATCTGGAAGTACCTGGAGCACGTCGCCGACACCTTCGGGCTGCGGCCGCACATCCGGTTCAACTCCGAAGTGAAGCAGATGCGGTGGGACGCGGATCAGCTGCGCTGGGAGGTGGAGACCGCGAACGGCACGCTGACCGCCGACGTCATCGTCTCGGCCACCGGGCCGCTCTCCGACCCCAAGGTCCCGGACATCAAGGGGATCGACACCTTCGAGGGGAAGATCTTCCACTCGGCGCGCTGGGACCACGACTACGACCTGCGCGGCAAGCGGGTCGCCATGGTCGGCACCGGTGCGTCGGCGATCCAGATCGTGCCGGAGATCCAGCGCGAGGTAGCCCAACTGACCCTGTTCCAGCGCACCCCGCCGTGGGTGCTGCCGCGCGTCGACCGGGCGATCACCGGCCCTGAGCGCTGGCTGCACCGCCAGCTGCCGTTCACCGCGGCGGCCCGGCGCGGCATCCTGTGGGGCATCAGGGAACTCCAGGTCCAGGCGTTCACCAAGCGCCCCAACGAACTCGGCCTCATCGAGTCCCTCGCCAAGCGGAACATGCGCCGGGCCATCAAGGACCCGGCCCTCCGCGCCAAGTTGACCCCCGACTACCGCATCGGATGCAAGCGCATCCTGCTCTCCAACGCCTACTACCCGGCGCTCACCAAGCCCAACGTGGACGTCGTGGCCAGCGGACTGAGCGAGATCCGCGGCAACACCGTGGTGGCCGCGGACGGCACCGAGGCCGAGGTCGACGCGATCATCTTCGGTACGGGCTTCCACGTCACCGACATGCCGATCGCCGAGCGCGTCGTCGACGGCGACGGGCACACTCTCGCCGAGACCTGGAAGGGCGGCATGCAGTCGCTGCGCGGGGCGACCGCGCCCGGCTTCCCCAACTGGATGACCATCATCGGCCCGAACACCGGCCTCGGAAACTCCTCCATGATCCTGATGATCGAGTCCCAGCTGAACTATCTCGCGGACTACGTAAGCCAGTTGGACGTACTGGGCGGCCGGGTCGCCCTCACTCCCCGCCCCTCGGCCGTGGCCGCCTGGAACCGCCGCGTCCAGGACCGTATGGAACGCACGGTGTGGAGCTCCGGCGGCTGCAACAGCTGGTACCTGGACGAGAACGGGGTCAACACGACCCTCTGGCCGGGCACGACCACCGAGTTCCGCAACGCCACGCGGCGGGTCGACCTGGCCGAGTACGAGATCGTGCGCCCGCCGAAGGAAGCCTCAGCCAAGGACAACCCCGCGGCCAAGTCCCGCACGCGCAAGCCGCGCGACAAGAAGGTCGAGGCGGGCGCATGAGCAGACTGATGCACGTCACCTCCGGCCCGTACGAACCGCCCGTCCCCGCACGCGAGTTGACGGCCGTGTCCGCCGACGGCGCCCGGCTCTACGTACAGGTGCACGGCCCCGAGGGCGCGCCCGCCGTGCTGCTCGCGCACGGGTGGACCTGCTCCACCGCGTTCTGGGCCGCGCAGATACGGGAGTTGGCGGCCGGTCACCGGGTCATCACGTACGACCAGCGCGGGCACGGACGCAGCCCCGAGCCCGCCGGGGCCTCCGGCTACAGCACCCGCGCACTCGCCGACGACCTGGAGGCGGTGCTCGCCATGGCCCTGGAGCCCGGCGAGAAGGCGGTACTCGTCGGCCACTCGATGGGCGGCATGACGCTCATGTCGGCCTCCTCGCGCCCCAAGTTCGCCGAGCACGCGGCGGCCGTTCTCCTTTGCAGTACGGGGAGTTCGCGGCTGGTCGCCGAGTCCACGGTGCTGCCGCTGCGCGCCGGGCGCCTGCGCACACGGCTGACGCACGCGGTACTCGGCTCGCGGGCGCCGCTCGGGCCCGTGACGGCCCTGGCCAAGCGGATCCTGCGCTACGCCACGATGGGCGCGGGGGCGGCACCGGACAAGGTCGAGGCCTGTGCGCGGATCGTGCACGCGTGCCCGCGCAAGGTACGTCACGGCTGGTCGCGGGTGCTGGCCGCGCTCGATCTCGACGCGGGCATACGGGAGTTGACCGTACCCACCGCGGTCGTGGCGGGCACCGCCGACCGGCTCACGCCCGCCGTGCACGCCCGCGCGATCGTCGCGGGGCTGCCGCACTGCGTGGGGAGCGCGGAACTCGCGGGCGTCGGCCATATGACGCCGATCGAGGCCCCGGAAGTCGTCACCGAGCGGATACGCGAACTCGCGGCCACATACGTACAGATCAAGGAGGGCGCATGAGCAGGGTCAGCCTGGAGGGACAGGTCGCGGTCGTCACCGGAGCCGCGCGGGGCGTGGGGGAGCTGCTGGCCCGCAAGCTGTCGGCGCGCGGGGCGAAGGTGGCGCTGGTCGGCCTGGAGCCGGACGCGCTGAAGCAGGTCTCCGAGCGGCTGCACAGCGAGAGCGACCACTGGTACGCGGACGTCACCGACCATGTCGCGATGGCGCGGGTCGCGCAGGAGGTCAAGGAGCGCTTCGGGAAGGTGGACATCGTCGTCGCCAACGCGGGTGTCGCGAGCGGTGGTCCGTTCACGGCCTCCGACCCTGACGCGTGGCGGCGGGTCATCGAGGTCAACCTGATCGGCTCGGCGGTGACCGCGCGGGCGTTCCTTCCGGTCCTGGAAGAGAGCCGGGGCTACCTGCTCCAGATAGCCTCGCTCGCGGCGATCACTCCGGCCCCGATGATGACCGCGTACTGCGCGTCCAAGTCCGGCGTTGAGGCCTTCGCGCACAGCCTGCGGGCGGAGGTCGGCTACAAGGGGGTACGGGTCGGGGTCGGCTACCTCTCCTGGACCGACACGGACATGGTGCGCGGGGCTGACCAGGACGACGTGATGCGGGAGTTGCGGCAGCGGCTGCCGTGGCCGTCGAACCGGACGTATCCGCTGGGTCCGGCGGTGGACCGGATCGTGGCCGGGATCGAGCGGCGCTCGGCGCATGTGTATGCGCAGTGGTGGCTGCGGGGGATGCAGTCTCTGCGGGGCTACTTGCCCGGGGTTATCGCCACGGTCGGCCAGCGCGAGATGCGGCGTTTCGAGCCGCGGCTCGGGTCGGTCCGCACGGGGCTGGTCGGCGAGGGCGGCGCCGCGGACGAGCAGGCTCGGGCGGCGGGCTAGCTCCGGGGTGCGCTGTTGTTTCGTTGCGGGGCGGGGCCGCGTCGGGGTGCGTGCTCCGCACCGCGTTGCGGGGTGCGCCCGGCCCGATGTGGGGCGGACCCGCGTCGGGGTGGGTGCGCCGCGTCGGGGTGGGTGCGCCGCGTCGGGGTGGGTGCGC
>NZ_JAZGRL010000003.1:416047-444789 GCF_046540415.1 Streptomyces sp. E11-3
TCAACCACCCCACCCCACGTGCGCTGCCCCACCACAGGCCCGAGCCCCAGCAGCTTGAACGCCGCGGTGATCATGTCGCCATCCGACGACGTCGCCTCGTCGGCGAGCGCGACGACAGGCCCACGGGGCGCGTTGGAGGCGTACGACACGGGCTGGGCGTTACGCGTCAGATCCCACCCCAGGATGGTGCGGGTGAGCTTCTCCACGACCAGCTCGCTGATGTGCCCGCCCGCGTTGCCCCGTACGTCCACGATGAGCGCGGGCCGCGACATCTCCAGGCGCACATCACGGTTGAACTGCGCCCACCCGGAGCCGCCCATGTCGGGGATGTGCAGATACCCGCACTTCCCTCCGCTCAACTCCCGTACGACCTCCCGCCGTTTGGCCACCCAGTCCTGATAGCGCAACGGCCGCTCGTCGATGAGCGGAACCACGGCCACCCGCCGGGAGCGCCCTTCCCCCTCAGCCGGAGTGAAGGTCAGCTCCACCGTCGTGCCCCCCGACCCCGCGAGCAGCGGAAACGGCCCGGTGACCGGATCGACCGGGCGCCCGTCCACATGCGTGAGCACGGCACCCGGCCGAATCCCCGCCCCGGCCAGCGGCGACCGTGCCTTGGAGTCGGACGAGTCGCCCGGCAGGATCCGGCGCACCGTCCACGCTCCGTCCCGGCACACCAGGTTGGCGCCGAGCAGCCCCATGGCCCGCTGGTAGTGCGGCGGCCCCTCGTTGCGGCGCGCGGCCGCGACGTACGCGTGCGAGGTGCCCAGCTCGCCCAGCACCTCCCGCAGCAGATCGGCGAACTCGTCAGGGGACGCGACCCGTTCGACCAGCGGCCGGTACTGCTCCAGTACGGCGTTCCAGTCGATGCCGCACATGTCCGGTTCCCAGAAGTACGCCCGCGTCAGCCGCCCCGCCTCAGCGAAGGACTGCCGCCACTCGGCGGCCGGGTCGACCTCGTGCAGGATCCGCCGCAGATCGATCCAGACGGTCGAGTCGCCGTCGCCGGACTCGGTGGACGGCACGGCACGCAACTCGCCCTCGTCCACCACGACCAGGCGCGTCGCGTCACCGCTGATCCCGAACCAGTCCAGGTGCTCGACGAGTTCGGTCTTCTTCGCCTTGGCGATGTTGAAGTACTCCAGGGTCGGGCGCCCCGAGGTGTCGTCCGGGTTGGCGAAGGTCTCGCCCAGCGCACCGGAGATCGGCCACCGCAGCCAGACCAGCCCGCCCCCGCTGACCGGGTGCAGCGCGGAGTACTTGGAGGCGGCGACCGGGAACGGGGTCACCCGGCTCTCAAGACCTTCGGTCTCGACGATGACGGTGCCGGTGCCGGTGACGGAGCTGGAGGAGTCACCGGCACCTCCTTCCTCACCCGCCTCCTCCGGGTCGAGCCCGCCCGCTGCGGGCCGCCCGTCCGGCAGCAACGCGAACGGCGAGGGCGTGGCGGACGACAGCGGTACGAGATAGGGCCGACAGCCCAGCGGGAAGGACAGATCGCCGGTGTGCACGTCGTACACCGGATCGAAGCCGCGCCACGACAGGAAGGCCAGATAGCGCCCGTCACTCGTGAAGACCGGGTTCTCGTCCTCGAAGCGGCCATTGGTCACGTCGACGATCGTGCGGGCTGCAGGGCCGGAGATCCGCGCCATCTTGATCTGCCGCAGTGAGCGCCCGATGCCCGGATGGGACCACGTCAGCCACGCCCCGTCGGGCGAGAACGCCAGATCGGTGACGGGCCCGTTGATGGACCGGATCAGCTCGGTCACCTCGCCGCCCGACTCCTCGGTGGTGTCGATCAGCAGTACCCGCCCGTCGTGCGAGGCGATCGCGATCCGCTCGCCCTCGGGGTCGGACACCATCTCCAGTACGCGGCCGAGCTCACCGGTCGCGAGCCGACGCGGCGCCCGGTCCCCGCTGGCGCGGGGCAGATAGGCGATCTCGACGGCGTCCTCGCCCTCCGCGTCGGTGACGTACGCGACCTGGCCGCCCGAGCCGAGCATCTCCGGCAGCCGCACCCGTACGCCCGGTGTGTCCGTGATGGTGCGGGCCGGGCCGTCGCGGTGGGTGAGCCAGTACAGGCTGCCGCGCACGACGACCGCGCTGGCCCGGCCGGTCTCGTCCACCGAGAGCCCGTCGACGTGCTGTGTGGCCGGCACCTGGTACCGGCGCCGCCCGGCCCGCGGACCGCCGAGCCGTACGTCGAGCCGACGTGGGGTCGCACCGGCGGACAGGTCGTCGACCAGCCACAGGTCGCCCGCGCACTGGTACACCACGCGCTCGCCGTCGCTCGCGGCGTGCCGTGCGTAGAACGCGTCGTGGTCGGTGTGCCGCCGCAGATCGCCGCCGTCGGGCAGGCAGGAGTACAGATTGCCGATGCCTTCGTGGTCGGAGAGGAAGGCGACCCGGCCGCCGACGAACATCGGGCAGGCCAGATGGCCGCCCAGGTCCGCGAGCAGCCGCTTGCCGTGCAGCCAGAGCCGGCCCATGGCGCCGCCGCGGTACCGCTTCCAGGCCGCGGGCTCGTGCGGCGGCTTGCCGGTGAGCAGCAGGGTGCGGCGCTCGCCGTCGATGTCGGCCACCGCGATGTCGTCCACCGGGCCCCAGGGCAGCTTGCCGCCCGGTGAGCCGTCGGTGGGCACGGAGTAGGACCAGGTGAAGTACGAGAAGGGCTGGCCGTGCGAGGCGACCGCGAGGATGTCGCCGTCCGGTGTCCAGCCGCAGACCTTGGTGTCGCTACTGCCCCAGTAGGTCAGCCGCCGGGCCGGGCCGCCGGCCACCGGCGCGACATGGATCTCCGGGTCGAGGCTGCGCCAGGTCGTGTACGCGATCTGCCGGCCGTCCGGCGAGATGCGCGGGTGGCCGGCGCGGGTGCGGTCGGCGGTCACCCGCCAGGCCCGCTGGGGTGTGTCGCTCTCGGCGGTCAGCGGGGCGACCCAGAGGTCGTCCTCGGCGACAAAGCACAGCAGATCGCCGTGCAGGTGCGGAAAACGGAGATAACCGGCATCAGTAGCATCGCTCACTCACCCATGCTTTTCCGCTTGAAGGGCCCCGGCAACTCGGCCCGGAGGGTGAAGAGGGAGGGGAGGTGGCCGCGGAGTGATGCAGGCCACGTGCGAAACGGTTTCGTTTCGCACACGGGGTCGATACCGTCATGGCGTACGAAACCGTTTCGTTCGCATCCGGGGGGTTGAGATGGCAATCGAGGTCATGATGTCGCGCCGCAGCCGGATCACGCCCGAGCGTGAGGCCGAGATCTACTCGGCCGTGCTCGACCTGGTGCGCGAAGTGGGCTATGAGGCGCTCACCATGGACGCCGTCACAGCGCGTACGCACTCCAGCAAGGCCACCCTCTACCGCCAGTGGGGGAGCAAGGCGGAGCTGGTCGTCCGGGCCCTGCGCCAGGACAAACCGGTGAGCTTGGCGGAGATCGACACCGGCAGCCTGCGCGGCGACTTCCACGAGATGGTCGCGCGCAGTGACCGCTGCCAGATGGAGAAGAACTCCGCCCTGATGCGGGCGCTGGCTCATGCCTCGCACGGCAACCCCGATCTCCACCAGGCGATGCGGGAGCTGATGATCGAGCCGGAGCTCACCGGACTGAACACCCTGCTGCGGCGTGCGGTGGACCGGGGCGAGGTCGCCGCGGATCACCCCGCGCTGAAGTTTGTCATCCACATGCTGGTGGGCGGCTTCCTGGCCCGTCAGCTGGTCGAGGACCAAGAGGTCGACCCGGCCTTCCTCGCCGAGTACATCGATGCCGTGGTGCTCCCCGCCCTCGGTGTCTGAACAGCACAGCCCCACTCTGTTCCACCGGCTCCACCCCGCAAGACCCGCCCCACCCAGCTCCAACTGACGCACCGCTCACGTCGTCGGGCTCCGGGGGCCCGGGGATCTCCCCGGGCAATGCTTCCTGCCCTGACCAGCTACGACCTGACCGGGAGAACGCCCACGTGGCTACGTTCCTCTACAAACTCGGCCGACTCGCCTTCCGGCGACGTCGGTATGTCGCCCTCATATGGGTGGCCCTGCTGGCCCTAGCCGGATTCGGCGCCGCCAGTGCGTCCACCCCGACCGACAGTTCCTTCTCCATTCCGGGTACGGAGGCACAGAAGGCCTTCGACCTGATCGACGAGCGGTTCCCCGGCTCCAGCGCCGACGGAGCCACCGCCCGCGTGGTCTTCAAGGCCCCGAAGGGCGACAAGATCACCTCCGCCGAGAACAAGGCCGAGGTCAACAAGACCCTCAAGGCGCTGGAGTCCGGCTCGAAGCAGGTCGCCGCGGTCTCCGACCCGTACGAGGGCGCGGGCCAGGACGACGGCAAGGGAGGCAAGAGCCAGGGCAGCGGTGTCAGCCAGGACGGCGGCATCGCGTACACCCAGGTCAGCTACAAGGCGAACGCCATGGAGCTGAAGGACGACGCGCGCGACGCCCTGAAGGAGGTGGGCGAGGACGCGCGGAAGTCCGGGCTCCAGGTGGAGATCGGCGGTGACGCGCTGCAGGCCGAGCCGGAGACCGGCACCGCCGAGATCATCGGTATCGGCGTCGCCCTGGTGGTCCTGCTGATCACCTTCGGCTCGATGGTGGCCGCGGGCATGCCGATCCTCACCGCTGTCATCGGTGTCGGCATCGGCGTCTCGTCGATCACCGCCCTGGCGAACGTCCTCGACCTGGGGACCACCACCGCGAC
This sequence comes from Streptomyces sp. E11-3, assembly GCF_046540415.1. NCBI lineage: Bacteria > Bacillati > Actinomycetota > Actinomycetes > Kitasatosporales > Streptomycetaceae > Streptomyces > Streptomyces sp. E11-3. The sequence continues at coordinate 420,735 of NZ_JAZGRL010000003.1, forward strand.
CCTGGCGTCGATGATCGGCCTCGCGGTCGGTATCGACTACGCGCTCTTCGTCGTCTCCCGCTACCGCTCCGAACTGACCGCCGGGCACGACCGCGAGGACGCGGCCGGGCGGGCCGTGGGCACCGCGGGTTCCGCGGTCGTGTTCGCCGGCCTCACCGTGGTCATCGCGCTGTGCGGCCTGGCGGTCGTCAACATCCCGATGCTGAGCAAGATGGGCTTCGCCGCCGCGGCCACCGTCGCCATCGCCGTCCTGATCGCGCTCACCCTGATCCCCGCGCTGCTCGGCTTCGCGGGCAAGCGGGTCTTCGGCCGCAAGGCGCGCAAGAATGCGGAGGCGCGGACGGCCGAGGAGACCGCCGAGGAGGCCGCCAAGTCCAACGCCGGCACCCGCTGGGCGGGCCTGGTGCTGCGCCGCCCGATCATGGTGCTGCTCGCGGGCGTCATCGGCCTCGGTGTCGTCGCGGTACCGGTCGCCTCGCTGGAGATGGGCCTGCCCGACGACGGCTCGCAGTCCACGAAGACCACCCAGCGCAAGGCGTACGACCTGCTCTCGGACGGCTTCGGACCCGGCTTCAACGGCCCGCTGGTGCTGCCCACCGACGTCAAGGGCGTCGAAGACGCCCAGGGCGCGGTGGACAAGGCCGTCGATGAGATCGAAAAGCTGGACGGTGTCGCCGCGGTCATTCCGCCGGAGGCGCTGAACGAGGCCGGCGACGCCGGGATGATCACCGTCGTCCCGAAGTCCCAGCCCAGCTCCACCGAGACCGAGGACCTGGTCCACGACATCCGCGACCTGTCCGGTGACATCAAGGCGGACACCGGCGCCCAGGTGCTGGTCACCGGCGCCACCGCGATGAACATCGACTTCTCGCAGCGGATGAACGACGCCCTGATGCCGTACCTGGCGCTGGTCGTCGGCCTGGCCTTCCTCCTCCTGATGGTGGTCTTCCGGTCGATCCTGGTGCCGCTCAAGGCGGCGCTCGGCTTCCTGCTCTCGGTCGTGGCGGCGCTCGGCGCGGTCGTCGCGGTCTTCCAGTGGGGCTGGCTCGGCTCGCTCTTCGGCGTGGAGCAGCCCGGCCCGATCATGAGCATGATGCCGATCTTCATGGTGGGTGTGGTCTTCGGCCTCGCGATGGACTACGAGGTCTTCCTGGTCACCCGCATGCGCGAGGCGTACGTCCATGGCGAGCGCCCCGGACAGGCGATCTCCACCGGCTTCCGGCACGGCGCCCGGGTGGTCACCGCGGCCGCGGTGATCATGATCGCGGTCTTCTCCGGCTTCATCGGCTCCAGCGAGCAGATGGTGACGATGATCGGCTTCGGTCTGGCGATCGCGGTCTTCTTCGACGCCTTCGTGGTACGGATGGCCATCGTGCCGGCTGTGCTCGCGCTGCTCGGCGACAAGGCCTGGTGGCTGCCGAAGTGGCTGGACCGCATCCTGCCGAACGTCGACGTCGAGGGCGAGCAGCTGCGGAAGCAGCTCTCCGGACCTGGGCAGGGCCAGGGCCTGAACCAGGGCCAGGACCCCGACGACAAGAAGGAGCTGATCAACGCCTGAGTACGACCTGAGAGCCGCGCCGCTGCCCAGCCGGGGAGCGGCGCGGCTCTCGGCGTTCCAGGGGGCTCAGAGCCTGCTTCCGAAACAGGCTCTCAGCGGCTGAGGCTCGCCCCTGCCGCGTAGGTCCGGCGCAGGAACCGCATCAGCGGTACGCAGTCGAACTCGATGACCGCCACCCCCTGCGGCGAGTGGAACTCCATCACCGCCTGCACCCGCCCGCACGGCCAGATGCGTACGTCCCCGCTCCGGGCCGGGGCGCGCAGCCCCCGCTCCAGGAGCTCGCGGGTGAAGGCCCACTCGCAACGGGCGCCGGGGCCGGGGAAGCTGACCCGTACCGTGCGCGGGTCGGCGTCCGGGTCGTAGCGCAGGTCGACCGGCACGGCTCGGTGCTCGTCGGGGGAGTCGGAGACGATGTGGGCCCGTGCGTGTTCCTCGACGACGGCAGACATCGGCGGACTCCTCACAGTCGCACGTCTTTCGTAAATAAATGTCCCATATTTTTCGTGGGGTGAGAGGTACTTCCCTCCTGGGTGCTCTTGCACATCGTTTGCAATAGGCACCATCATCAGACGGTTGACCCTTCACGCGACCCTCCACGCGAAGGTGCCCGGGTGGTTAACCCTCCCCGCCCTGCCCCCGCATGAACCGCACCCTGCGAAACCCGAGCCCGAAGCCGAACCCGAGCCCGACGTCGAATCCCAAGCAAGCCGGAGCCTGACCATGCATGTCCCCGACGGATTCATCAACGCGCCCGCGTCCGTGGCCACCGCCGTCGTCGCCGCGGGCGCCGTCGCCGTCAGCCTGCGCGGGGCGCGCCGGGAACTCGACGAGCGCACGGCACCGCTCGCGGGCCTGGTCGCCGCGTTCATCTTCGCCGTCCAGATGCTGAACTTCCCGGTCGCCGCGGGCACCAGCGGGCATCTGCTCGGCGGAGCGCTGGCCGCGATACTCGTCGGGCCCTATACGGGTGTGCTCGTGATGTCCGTGGTGCTGCTGATGCAGAGCGTCCTGTTCGCGGACGGCGGCCTCACCGCGCTCGGCGTGAACATCACGGTGATGGGCATCGTCACGGTGGTCGTGGCCTATGTGCTCTTCCGCGGCCTGGTCAAGATCCTCCCGCGCGGCCGCCGCTCGGTCACCGTCGCGTCCTTCGTGGCCGCGCTGGTCTCGGTGCCCGCGTCGGCCGCCGCCTTCACCCTGCTCTTCGCCGTCGCCGGGACCACCGATGTGCCGGTGGGCACGGTGCTCACCGCGATGGTCGGCGTACATGTGCTCATCGGTCTCGGCGAGGCCGCGATCACCGCGCTCACCGTCGGCGCGGTCATCGCGGTCCGCCCCGACCTGGTGTACGGGGCGCGGGGGCTTGCCGCGCCGCTCAAGCTGCGGATCGGCGGGGAACTGGTGGACGCGGCGCCGGCTTCGGCGGCCGCCGCCGAGCCGGTCGCCGCGCGCTCCTCGCGCTCCCCGCGCAAGGTGTGGGTGGTCGGCCTGGCGGCCTCGCTGCTCCTCGCCGGGTTCGTCAGCTTCTACGCGTCGGCCAGCCCCGACGGCCTGGAGAAGGTCGCCGAGGACAAGGGCTTCGACTCCCAGGCCGAGGAGCACGCGGGCTCGGACTGGTGGCTCGCCGACTACGGGGTCAAGGACCTCGCCAACGAGCGGCTCTCCGGCGGCCTCGCGGGCACGGTCGGCGTCGGCGCGACCCTCGCGCTCGGCAGCGGCGTCTTCTGGGCCGTCCGCCGTCGCGGCACGAACACACCGGCCGCCGCGTCCGAGGGCCGCGCCGACAGCCACGTATCGGAATCCGCCTGACATGGGCGCCGGACACGCCCACCGGCTCTACCGGCACGGGCACTCGGCGGTGCACGCCCTGCCGCCGCACTGCAAGCTCGCCGCCGTCCTCTGCTTCGTGGTGGTGGTCGTCTCGACCCCGCGCGAGGCCATGTGGGCGTTCGGGCTCTACGCGGTGCTGCTCGCGTCGGTGGCCGCCGCGGCTCACCTCCCTCCCCTCTTCGTCCTCCGCCGGATGTTGATCGAGGTCCCGTTCGTGGCCTTCGCCGTCCTCATGCCGTTCGTCGCGCAGGGCGAGCGAGTCGACGTACTCGGCCTCTCGCTCAGCGCCAACGGCCTCTGGGGCGCCTGGAACGTCCTGGCCAAGGGCACACTCGGCGTCGCCGCGTCGGTGATCCTCGCCTCCACCACCGAACTGCGCGAGCTGCTGCTCGGACTCCAGCGCCTCAAACTGCCACCGCTGCTCGTCCAGATCGCGTCCTTCATGATCCGCTACGGCGATGTGATCGCCGACGAGATGCGGCGGATGAAGATCGCCCGCGAGTCGCGCGGCTTCCAGGCCAAGGGCGTACGGCACTGGGGTGTACTCGGCAAGACGGCCGGAGCGCTCTTCATCCGCTCGTACGAGCGTGGCGAGCGGGTCCATCTCGCGATGATCAGCCGTGGCTACGCCGGTTCGATGCCGGTCATCGACGAGGTGACCGCGTCCCGCAAGCAGTGGTCGTACGCCCTGACCCTCCCCCTGACCGCCCTGATGATCTGCCTGCTGGGATGGACCGTATGACCACTACCAACGCCCCGTCGCTGGAAGTAGCCGGACTCGCCTACGCCTACCCCGACGGCCACCAGGCCCTCTTCGGCGTCGACTTCACCGTCGGCAAGGGGGAGCGGGTGGCCCTGCTCGGCCCCAACGGCGCCGGCAAGACCACCCTCGTACTCCACCTCAACGGCATCCTGACCGCCGGGGCCGGGTCCGTGACGGTCGCCGGTCTTCCGGTCGCCAAGGCGAACCTCGCCGAGATCCGGCGCCGGGTGGGGATCGTCTTCCAGGACCCGGACGACCAGCTCTTCATGCCGACCGTCCGCGAGGACGTGGCCTTCGGGCCCGCGGCGGCCGGGCTGCGCGGGCCCGAGCTCGAGGACCGGGTGCGGCACGCGCTGTCGCTGGTCGGCATGGAGTCCTTCGCCGACCGGCCGCCGCACCACCTGTCCTTCGGGCAGCGGCGCCGGGTTGCGGTCGCGACCGTACTCGCCATGGAGCCGGAGATCCTGGTCCTGGACGAGCCGTCCTCCAACCTGGACCCGGCCTCGCGCCGCGAACTCGCCGACATCCTGCGCTCCTTGGACGTCACGGTCCTGATGGTCACCCACGACCTGCCGTACGCCCTGGAACTCTGCCCTCGGTCTTTGGTCCTCAGCGAAGGCGCGATCGCGGCGGACGGGCCTACGGCGGACGTCCTGTGCGATGAGGATCTGATGCGGGCCCATCGGCTTGAGCTGCCGTTCGGGTTCGACCCGCGGGTGGCGGCGGCCTGACGGTCCAAGCCGCGTCCGTCAGCTGGTGTGCAGCATCAGGCCGATGCCCAGGACCATCAGGGCCGCCGCGGCGATCCTGGGTGCGCCGAAGCGTTCCTTGAAGAAGAGTGCGCCGATGGCCGCGCCAGCGATAATCGACGACTCGCGTAGCGCCGCGACCGGGGCCAGGGGCGCGCGGGTCTGGGCCCACAGGACCAGGCCGTACGCCGCGACCGAGAGGGCCGCTCCGAAGAGGCCGCGGGCGGCGTACGGGCGGAGGAGGGTGGGGAGCCTGCGGCCGTGGCGGTAGAGGGCGTAGGCGGGGATGGCCAGGCCCTCCAGGACCATGAGCCACGCGATATAGGCGAGTGAGCTGCCGGAGGCGCGTACGCCGACGCCGTCCACCACCGTGTACGCGGCGATCGCCAGGCCCGTCGCGAGCGCGGCGGTCAGCGCGGGCCAGTGCGGAGGTCTGCCCGAGCCGCGTATGCCCCACAGGGCGAGGCCGACCAGGCCCGCGCAGGCGACGGCCACGCCCGCCAGCTGCCAGCCGTCGATGCGCTCGCCGACGAAGACCGCGGCCGCGACCGTGACCACGAGCGGCGCCGTGCCGCGGGCGATCGGGTACATCTGGCCGAACTCGCCGAGGTTGAACGAGCGCATGAGCAGCACGATGTAGGCGACGTGGATGGCCGCGGATATGAGGAGGTACGGCCAGGCCTCCGCGGCCGGGAGTGGTACGAAGCAGGCCATCACCGCGCCGATCAGTGCCCCGCCGCCGGTGAGCAGGGTGAAGGCGAGCAGGCGGTCCTTCAGGTGGTGGGCTATCGCGTTCCAGCTGGCGTGGGTGACGGCGGCCAGCACCACGGCCGCCGCGACGAGTGGCGTCACGCGGGGCGCTCGCGCACGTCCACCAGCGTGCCGCCCGCGTGGGTGATCAGCGTCTTGGGGTCCATCGGGAACACGGTGTACGGGGTGCCCGCGGCCGCCCAGACGGTCGCGTGGTCGAGCAGACCGCGGTCGGCCAGCACCCGGGTCCTCGTACGGTGCCCGAAGGGCGGGACCCCGCCGATCGCGTACCCCGTCGTGTCGCGGACCAGGGTGGCGTTGGCGCGGGTCACCTTCTCGGCGCCCAACTCCTTGCGGACCAGGTCCAGATCGACCCGCGAGGCGCCGTCCATCAGCACCAGGATCGGCACCCCGTCCGCCGCGAAGATCAGCGACTTGGTGATCTGCGCGAGCTCGCAGCCGATCGCCTCGGCGGCCTGCGCGGCGGTCCTGGTCTCGTCCGGGAAGCCGCGTACCTCGCCGATGAGTTCGCTGAGGCCGAGCTCGTGCAGGGCTTCGGCGAAGCGGGGGTGGGGGCCTGGTCGGGTGCGGCTGCTGTCGCTCATAGCCCCGCACGCTAGCGGTAGCTGTACGGGGCAAGCGACCTGGTTTCGGTGCGGTGCGTTGGGGTGGGCCGGTTGCGCGCTGTTTGTTGTGGGGCGGGGCCGCGTCGGGGGGTACGTGCTCACGCCGACGTCTGATCCGGTGGTGGCATAGGGGTCCCGGTGTGGACCGTCGGCGCTGCGCGCGCACCCCCCGCCCCGTCCCCTCCGGCCGGTTACGCGCCTGCGGGGGCGTGGGGGCTTGCGCCCNCCCCCCCCCCCCCCCCCCCCCCCCCCCCCCCCCCCCCCCCCCCCCCGCGCCGGTGGCGTTAGCTGCCTGCGCGCAGGACCTCGCGTACCACGGGCCCCGCCGACTCCCCACCGCGGCCGCCCTCTTGGATCACGGCCGCCGCCGCCAGATCGCCGTACCAGCCGGTGAACCAGCCGTTCGGCTTCTTCTGGCCCTGGACCTCCGCGGAGCCGGTCTTGCCGCCGATGTCGGAGCCGAGCCCGGCCATCGCCGGCGCCGCCGAGCCCGACGTCGCGGTGGTGCGCAGCAGCTGCACCAGCTGGTCGTGGGCCGACGCGGACATCTTGCGCGGCGCCGTGGCCAGCTTCCGGTTGTCGACCGACGGGGCAACCAGGTACGGCTGCCGGAACGTGCCGGTCTTCGCCGTGGCCAGGAACGACGCGACGTTCAGCGGGTTCATCCGTACCCCGCCCTGCCCGATCAGCGACGCGGCCATCGGCGCGTCCTTCTGCACCGGCACCGCGCCGTCGAAGGTCGGCACGCCGATCGCCCAGTCGTTCTTGCCGAGCCCGAAGACCTGCTGCGCCTGCTGGGTCAGCGAGTTGTCCGAGAGCTCCTTGGCCTGGCTGATGAAGGCCGTGTTGCAGGACGCCGCGAAGCTCTGCCGGAACGTACCGTCGTCGATCTTGAACTTCTCGAGGTTCTGGAACTTCCAGCCGCCGTACGAGGAGTACTTGGGGCAGGGGTGCTTCTTGTCGATCCCGGCGAGGTCCTTCTCCAGAAGCATTGAGGCGCTGACGATCTTCATGGTGGAGCCGGGGGCCAACGAGCCCTGGAACGCCACGTTGAAGCCGCCGGGACGGGAGTTGGCGGCGGCCATGATCTCGCCGGTGCTCGGCTTGAGGACGACCACCGAGGCGCGCTTGCGCTTGCTGACCTCCTTCTCGGCGGCGGCCTGCGAGGTGGCGCTGATGGTGGTCCGCAAGGTGCCGGGAGTGCCCTTGGTGAGGGCGAGGAGGGTCTTGTCGGGCAGCTCGTCGTCGGCCTTGACGTTGTCGGCCTTCGTGGTGTCCCCGGTCGCCTTCTCGGCGTCCGAGTCGCCGCGTACGACCTGGAGTTCCACGCCCGGTGTGCCGCCCGCCTTCTCGCCGTACTTCTCGCGCAGCGAGTCCAGGACCGTGCCGAGTGAGGGGTACTTCTTCCCGGTCAGCTCGTCGCCGTCGCGGTCCAGGGCCTTGATCGGCGGGGTGCCGGTCTCGCTGGTGCGCAGGGTGTCGCCCTCGCGCAGGTCCGGGTGGACGACGGCCGGGGCCCAGTCGACCAGCGTCTTGCCGTCCTTCGGGCCGCGGACCACGGTGAGTTCGGAGTCGTACGAGTACGGCTTGGTCTTTCCCTCGTACGAGACGGTCGCCGCCACCGCGAACGGCACCTTGGCGCCGGACCGTTCACCCGCGGTGAGCTTCACCTTGGTGATGTGGGCCTGTTCGCGGTACGCGGTCAGGGTGGCCTCGGCGGCGGCGCTGTCGTCGGTGTGCGCGGCGGCACCGGCCGTGTCGCCCTTCGCCCAGGCGGTGAGGAACGCGTCGGTGGTCTCGCGGACCTCGTCGGCGGTCGGCGGGCCCGTCCTGACCTGTTCCTCGGCGGCGGTGTCGTCCTTGTCGCCGTCGCTGACCAGGGCGTACGCGCCGATGCCGACACCGGCCACGACGACGGCGGCGGCTGAGGCGATCAGCGCGACCTTGGTCGCCCTGCGCGGCTGCTGTCCGTTGCCTTGTCCGGTGCTCATGCTGTTGCCCACTGCTCCTCCGCGATAGCCCCCAGGGTCCTCACGGTGAGGACCCTATAGGGGCTCGCGCGGTTCCCTGACCGGGCGGGGAGAGAGGGTGCGTGGGCTCAGCCGCCCGCGCCCAGCACACTGGCGACGAGCGGGCCCGCCGCGTCGCTGCCGTGTCCGCCGGCCCGGGCGACGGCGGCGGCCGCGAGGTCACCGTGGAAGCCGGTGAACCAGCTGTCGGCGGTGGCGTTGTCGACCTCGGCGGAGCCGGTCTTGGCCCCCTTGTCGCCGCCGAGCCCCGCCATGGCCTTGGTGCCGGTGCCGTACGGCGCGGTCGCGGTGAGCCGCATCATGTCCCGCAGCTGCTGCGCCGTACCGGCGGGCAGCGGGGTGGCCCTGGCGGGCTGCCGGTCGTCGAGGCTCAGCGGCACGATGATCGGCTGCTTGAAGACGCCCGCCTTCGCGGTGGCGGTGATGGATGCCATGTTGAGCGGGTTCATCTGCAGGTTGCCCTGGCCGATGTACGAGGCGGCGGTCTCGGAACCGGATGACCGCGGTACCCCGCCATCCCAGGTCGTGACGCCGGTCTGCCAGTCCAGGCCGATGCCGAAGTACTGCTTGGCCGTCGCGCCGAGCGCGGTCTCGTCGCGGTTGTTCTTGAACTTCGTGACCGGCTTGATGAAGGCGGTGTTGCAGGAGCGCGCGAAGCTCTCCTTGAACGTTCCCCCGCCAGGGATCGAGAAGCCGTTGAGGTTCTCGAACTTCGTCCCGAACCAGATGGCCTTCGGCGTGCATTCGGCCGGGCCGTTCGCGGTCACCAGGTTGTTGTTGATGAGCATCGCCGCGGTCACGATCTTCATCGTGGAGCCGGGCGCGATCTTCCCCTCGAACGCGGCGTTCCACTCGTCATCGCGATTGTTGGCGACGGCCCGTATCTCACCCGTCGACGGCTTGATGGCGACGACCGACGACTGCGCGTACTTCTTCACGGCCGTCTCCGCGGCAGCCTGCACGTCCGCGTCGAGTGTCGTCCTGAGTAGGCCCGGCTTGCCCTTGGCGAGGGTTACCAGGGTCTCGTCCGGCAGGCTGTCGCCCGCCCGCTCGATCACCAGCTCCACGCCCGGCGTGCCCTTGGCCGTCTCGCCGTACCGCTTGCGCAGCTGCGGCAGCACGGCAGCGAGCGAGGGGTACTTCTCAGCCGTCAGCTCGCGGTTCTTGTGGTCCACCGCCTTGATCTCGGGCGAGGACGCCTCACCCGTACGCAGCGAGTCCCCGTCCCCCAGCTCCGGATGGACGACCGACGGCTCCCAGTCCACCAGCGGCTTCTTCGTGGTCTTGCCGCGGACGACCGTCAGCTCGGACTCGTACGAGAGCGGCTTGGACTTGCCCTGGTACGTCACGGTCGCCGACACCGAGAACGGCACCTTCCGGCCGACCGCCTCACCCGGCGTCAGCTTCACCTCGGTGACATGTGCCTCGTCCGCGTAGTCGGCGAGCGCGGCGCTGGCCTTGACGGAGTTGTTCGTATAGCCCGCCGCGGCCGACGCATCGCCCTTGGCCCACGCGGCCAGGAATTCCTTCGCCGTGTCCCGGACCTCGTCCGCGCTCGGCGGTCCGGTCCGGTCCGCCGCCGGTTTGTCCGACGAGGAGGACGTGTTGCTGGTGCCCCCCGAGACACCATCGACCAGATTCCACGCGCCGTATCCGGCACCCCCCACCATCACGGCGAATACTCCGCCGATCAGGGCATGCTTCGCCCCGTTGCGCATGATGCGCTCCCCTCCCCAGGTCCCCAGGTCACGCACTCCCGAACATGTTGAACGACGGTCAGGAGTGCAGGTTCGAACCTTACGGGGCGGAAGTGAGCAAGTCGCCGAGGGTTATCGGACTGGGATGTTCAGATCCAGGTGTCCAGCCACATTCGAGCCCGCCAGGAATCGGCCGGGATTACCTCTCCGGTATAGAGCGGCCAGAAGTAAATGAAGTTCCAGACGATGAGGAGGACCAGGACGCCGGCGCCGACCGCGCCCATCACCCGGCGGCGTTCGGAAGAGCCCGGTGGACCCAGGATCGCGCCGATCATCATGGCCAGGGCGAGGCAGAGGAACGGGACGAAGACGACCGCGTAGAAGACGAAGATCGTTCGCTCCTGGTACATCAGCCAGGGCAGATATCCGGCAGCGATCCCGCACAGCACCGCCCCCGCGCGCCAGTCCCGCCGGAAGAGCCAGCGCCACAGGACGTAGAGGATGGCGAAGCACCCCGCCCACCACAGCATGGGCGTGCCGAGCGCCAGGACCTCGCTGGCGCACTTGTCGGCGGCGTCGGCCGGGCAGCCGTCCTTGCCCGGTTCCGGTGACTTGTAGAAGTACGAGACCGGGCGGCCCATGACGAGCCAGCTCCAGGGGCTGGACTCGTAGCGGTGGCCCGAGGTGAGGGAGATGTGGAACTGGTAGACCGTGTACTCGTAGTGCCACAGGCTGCGCAGCCAGTCAGGCACCCAGCCCCAGCCGGAGCTCGCGCCATGGGTGGCCGCCCAGTCCCGGTAGTAGCCGCCGCGGGTGAACAGCCAGCCGCTCCAGGAGGCGAGATACGTCACCAGTGCCACCGGCAGCGTGGAGAGGAACGCAGGTACCAGGTCCCGCCTGATCACCGTCGGGTACGGCTCGCGCGCCCCCGCGACCCGCCGCGCCCCCACGTCCCAGAGCACCGTCAGCAGACCGAACGCGGCCAGGATGTACAGGCCGTTCCACTTGGTGCCGAAGGCCAGGCCGAGGCAGACACCCGCGGCGATCCGCCAGGGCCGCCAGCCCAGGCGCAGGGTGCGGGCGATGTGGTCGTCGGGCCGTACGACGCCGTCGGAGTCGGTCGGCAGCGCGGCAGCGAGCCGCGCCCGTGCCTTGTCCCGGTCGATCACCAGGCAGCCGAAGGCCGCGAGGACGAAGAACATCAGCGGCAGGTCGAGCAGCGCCGTGCGGCTCATCACGAAGTGCAGGCCGTCCACCGCGAGCAGGGCGCCCGCGAGACAGCCGAGGAAGGTCGAGCGGAAGAGCCTGCGGCCGATCCGGCACAGCATCAGCACCGACAGGGTGCCGAGCACGGCCACCATGAAGCGCCAGCCGAACGGCGTGAATCCGTGCAGCCATTCGCCGAGTCCGATGACCCACTTGCCCACCGGTGGATGTACGACATAGGACGGGTCGGTGGGGACCGGCACCGAGGACGGATCCGCGATGATCTTGTCGTTGACGTCGTCCGGCCACTTGACCTCGTAGCCGCGGTTGATCAGGCCCCAGGCGTCCTTGGCGTAGTACGTCTCGTCGAATATCACCGCGTGCGGCTTGCCCAGCTGCCAGAACCGCAGCAGGCCCGCGAACAGCGCCACCAGCAGCGGGCCCACCCAGGCCAGGGCGCGGTTCAGCGGGGCGGTGAGGTCCGAGGGCACGCCGAGCGCCGTCCAGAGCTGGCGGCTCGGTTCGGCGTACGGCGGGACCAGCCGGTCCTTGACGTCCGTTCTGGGCGGCGCGACATACCCGAATCGGCGCAGCCGCCGCTGCCAGGTGGGAGGCTGCGGCTGCTTCTCGGGGGCGCTGCCCTGCCGGGCGTCGGTGGAAGACGCGGTACTGGTCACCGCGCCATCGTAGGGAACGAGCCTGAGGGATCTCAGCACCCCGGCAGTTCGCGCGCTGGAACGGAGTCGGTCGCGCCCCTGCGAGGATGGGTCCGTGACTGGAACGACGGGAACCACTGGAACGCTCGTACTCGCGGGAACCCCTATCGGGGACGTCGCCGACGCGCCGCCGCGGCTGGCCGCCGAACTGTCGGCCGCCGACATCGTGGCGGCCGAGGACACCCGCAGGCTGCGCCGCCTCACCCAGGCGCTCGGCGTGCAGCCGGCCGGGCGGACGGTGTCGTACTTCGAGGGCAACGAGGCGGCCCGTACGCCGGAGCTGGTCGAGGCGCTCGCGGGCGGCGCCCGGGTGCTGCTGGTCACGGACGCGGGGATGCCGTCGGTGTCGGACCCGGGCTACCGGCTGGTCGCGGCCGCCGTCGAGCGGGACATCAAGGTCACCGCGGTGCCGGGTCCGTCCGCCGTGCTCACCGCGCTCGCGCTGTCGGGGCTGCCGGTCGACCGCTTCTGCTTCGAGGGCTTTCTGCCGCGCAAGGCCGGTGAGCGCCTGACCCGGCTGCGCGAGGTCGCGGATGAGCGGCGCACTCTCGTCTACTTCGAGGCACCGCACCGCCTGGACGACACCCTGGCCGCGATGGCCGAGGTGTTCGGCGCCGAGCGCAGGGCGGCCGTGTGCCGGGAACTCACCAAGACGTACGAGGAGGTCAAGCGCGGACCGCTGGCGGAGCTCGCCGAGTGGGCGGCCGACGGCGTACGCGGAGAGATCACCGTTGTCGTCGAGGGCGCTCCTGAGGCGAGCGAGGAACTCGACGCCGACGAGTTGGTGCGCCGGGTCCAGGTGCGCGAAGAGGCCGGGGAGCGGCGCAAGGAAGCCATCGCGGCGGTCGCGGCCGATGCGGGGCTGCCCAAGCGCGAGGTGTTCGACGCTGTGGTGGCGGCAAAGAACGCGGCCAGAAAGTCCCCAATGGACGGCAAAGAGCTATCGTAAAAGGCAAAGTGCAGGACGCGCACCAGGTGGTTTTACCCAGAAAGCACAAAGACAGCTCTAAGAATTGACAGGCCTGATGCGCTCCGCCGGGGAGAGGCGTCCAATGGTCAAAGGGACGCTTTCGTCCCGGACATGCTTGTCCAGAGGACAAGAGGAGCTGGCATGAGTGAGATCACCAGCCGCGCCACCGGCAGCACGCCTGGTCCCGCGGCAACATCCCGGCCTACGCAGGCCATCGCCACCGTTCATGAGTCATACGCCTTTGCCTGTCTGGGGTGCGGGCACGGCTGGGAGGAGTCGTATGACATCGAGCACCACATCGACGGCGCCGGCAACGAGTTCGTGATGTACATGGTCAACGGCGAACGGGTGCCTTCTCCGATCGCCAAGCCCACCTGCATGAATTGCGGCGGGCACGTCGTGCGCATCATGCAGGCCGGACGGGTCTCCTCTGTCCTGGACATTCTCAATCGGCAGCACGCGACTCCGCAGGTTCCCAAGCCCCAGGAGGAGTCCGGGCACCAGTGGCACCTCTCGGATCTGCTGCATCCCTTCCAGCACCGCAAGGACGGGTGAGGGCGGGGTACGGGTGAGTAGGGCGGGTGAGGGTGGCAAGGGCGCGTGAGGGGTCGTGTCCCCGGTTCGTAGGATTGGGGCATGAGCCAGAAAGACGCCGCACCGCCGCTGCCGGAGCCGCTCAGGGTGTCGGTAGCCGACTCGCACACCCACCTCGACATGCAGTCGGGCACGGTGGACGAGGGGTTGGCGAAGGCGGCGGCGGTGGGTGTCACCACCGTCGTCCAGGTCGGCTGCGACCTGGCGGGCTCCCAGTGGGCAGCCGACACGGCAGCCGCGTACGCGAATGTGCACGCGACCGTCGCCCTGCACCCCAACGAGGCGCCGCGCATCGTGCACGGCGACCCTGACGGCTGGTCGCGGCAGGGGGCACGGGAAGCGGGCGGGGACGCCGCGCTGGACGAGGCACTCGCCCAGATCGACCGGCTCGCCGGTCTTGAGCAGGTCAAGGGTGTCGGCGAGACCGGGCTCGACTTCTTCCGTACCGGGCCCGAGGGCATCCAGGCCCAGGAGCGGTCGTTCCGCGCGCACATCGAGATCGCCAAGCGGCACGGCAAGGCGCTGGTCATCCACGACCGGGACGCCCACAGCGACGTCCTGCGGGTACTCAAGGAGGAGGGCGCGCCCGAGCACACCGTCTTCCACTGCTACTCGGGCGACGCCGCGATGGCCGAAGTCTGCGCGCAGAACGGCTGGTTCATGTCCTTCGCGGGCAATGTGACCTTCAAGAACGCCCAACCCCTGCGCGACGCCCTGCGAGTCGCCCCGCTGGAGCTCGTCCTCGTCGAGACCGACGCACCTTTTCTGACCCCGGCGCCGTACCGCGGACGGCCTAACGCCCCGTATCTCATTCCGGTCACGCTGCGGGCCATGGCGGAGGTGAAGGGCGTCGATGAGGACGTGCTGGCGATGGCGGTGGCCGACAACACGGCGCGCGCATTTGATTACTGACGGATAACGCCACGGGGCGCCCAGCGCTGGGGAGGGTCACGACACAGCGTAACCGGGCGACTTTGGAGAGTAGCGCTCGCTCGGCTAGGTTCACTCGGGCCCGATCCGGTCCCTTATGAGCCTGGAGCGTCGTCGTGAGCAATGCGCAGGGGAGTCACCGTGCGGGGCGCGGCAGCGGCAGGCGCCGTGCCGGGACCGTGGAGCCGCCGCGGGCGTCGTACGACGAGCAGGGCGCGTACGGGGATGAGCAGGGCGCGTACGGGGATGAGCAGGGCGCGTACGGGGATGAGTCGGGCTCGTACGGGGACGAGCAGGGTGCCTACGGGGACGAGCAGGGCTCGTACGGTGCTCCGTACGACACCTATCGGCCCGCCTACGAGGCCGCCTATCCTGCTTTTGACGCGTACGAGTCCGGGTATGAACCGGGGTTCGTCTCCGGGTACGAATCCGCTCCGACCGAGCCGCGCCTGCTGCCCCGCCAGGCGCCCGCGCCCGCCCCGGCCTCCGAATCCGACGCCCCGCCGCCGAGCCGGGCCGAGGCCCGCCGGGTCGCCCGCCGCAAGAAGGCCGCAGGGCGGCCCGAGACGCTGCGCCGCCTGGTCCCGCAGGCTCTGGTCGTGGCGTTCCTCGCCGGCGGCACCTCCGCGTTCGTCGCCGAGGACAAGGCGATCAAGCTCTCCGTGGACGGCGAGGAGCCGCGCGAGCTGCACACCTTCGCGGACGACGTCGGCGAGCTGATCACCAAGGAGGGCCTGGAGGTCGGCGCCCACGACCGCGTCACGCCCGCGCCGGGCACCGAGCTGGCCAACGGTGACGAGATCGTCGTCCGCTACGGCCGCCCGGTGGATCTGACCCTGGACGGGCAGCGGCGCCGCGAGTGGACCACCGCGCGCACCGTCGGCGGGATGCTCCGCCAGCTCGACGTGCGCGCCGAGGGCGCCTATCTTTCGTCCTCGCCCGCGCGTCGGATCTCCCGCAGCGGCCTGCGCCTCGACGTCCGTACCGAGCGCACCGTCACCGTCATGGCCGACGGGCGCGAGCGCACCATCCGCACCAACGCCGCGACCGTACGCGAGGCCGTGGAGCAGGCCGGGATCACGCTGCGCGGCCAGGACACCACCTCCGTACCGCCGTCCAGTTTCCCGCGCGACGGCCAGACCGTCTCGGTCATGCGGATCAGCGCGAGCCGGGAGGTACGCGAACAGCCGCTCCCCTTCGCCGTGGAGCGCACCGAGGACGCCTCGCTCTACCAGGGCACGGAGGTCGTCGAGCAGCAGGGCCGCGCCGGTGCCCGTCGCCTCGTCTACTCGCTTCGCACGGTCAACGGCGTCAAGCAGAAGCCGAAGCTGCTGCGGTCGGAGGTGGTGCGCGAGCCGCGTACGCAGATCGTGAAGGTCGGCACCAAGGCGCGCCCCACGTCGGTCGAGGGCGCCGACGGGCTGAACTGGGGCGCACTCGCGGCCTGCGAGTCGGGCGGCCGCCCCGGCGCGACCGACCCCTCGGGCACTTACGGCGGCCTCTACCAGTTCGACGTACGCACCTGGCAGGGCCTCGGCGGCAGCGGCCGCCCCCAGGATGCACCGGCCGCCGAACAGACGTACCGAGCGAAGAAGCTGTACGTGCAGCGGGGCGCCAGTCCGTGGCCGCACTGCGGCGGCAGGCTGCGCCGATGACCGGCGGGCCGGTCGCGCCGGGACGGCGGCCGACTGCACGGGCGACCGTCCGGGGCCGCTTACCCTTGAGCGGTGAGCAGCCCCACTGATGACCCCCAAGGCGCCCCTGACCTCCAGGGCGCCCTCCTGGGCCCCGCCGACATCCGCGAGCTGGCCGCGGCGCTCGGCGTGCGCCCGACCAAGCAGCGCGGCCAGAACTTCGTCATCGACGCCAACACGGTGCGCCGGATCGTCCGCACGGCCCAGGTCCGCGAGGACGACGTGGTCGTCGAGGTCGGCCCCGGGCTCGGTTCGCTGACGCTGGCCCTGCTCGAGGCCGCGGACCGGGTGGTCGCCGTCGAGATCGACGACGTCCTGGCGGCCGCGCTGCCCGCCACGGTCGCCGCGCGGCTGCCCGCGAAGGCCGACCGGTTCGCGCTCGTGCACTCCGACGCGATGCAGGTGGCCGAGCTGCCGGGCCCCGCGCCCACCGCCCTGGTCGCCAACCTTCCGTACAACGTCGCGGTGCCGGTGCTGCTGCACATGCTCGCCACCTTCCCGACCATCGAGCGCACGCTGGTGATGGTGCAGGCCGAGGTCGCCGACCGGCTCGCGGCCGCGCCGGGCTCGCGGGTGTACGGAGTGCCGTCGGTGAAGGCCAACTGGTACGCCGAGGTGAAGCGGGCCGGGTCGATCGGCCGGAACGTCTTCTGGCCCGCGCCGAACGTGGACAGCGGCCTGGTCTCGCTCGTACGCCGCACTGAGCCGGTCAAGACCACCGCCTCCCAGAAGGAGGTCTTCGCGGTCGTCGACGCGGCGTTCGCGCAGCGCCGCAAGACACTGCGGGCCGCGCTGTCCGGCTGGGCCGGATCGGCAGCGGCGGCGGAGGCGGCGCTGGTCGCGGCCGGGGTGTCGCCGCAGGCGCGCGGCGAGGCGCTGACGGTCGAGGAGTTCGCGCGGATCGCCGAGAACCGGGAGGCGGGTAAGTGAGCGCCAGCGTCACGGTACGGGTCCCGGCCAAGGTCAATGTGCAGCTCGCGGTCGGCGGGGCGCGCCCCGACGGCTTCCACGACCTGGCCAACGTCTTCCTCGCGGTGGGCCTCTACGACGAGGTGACGGTGACCCCGTCGGACACTCTGCGGATCACCTGCTCGGGTCCTGACGCCGACCAAGTGCCCCTGGACGAGTCCAACTTGGCGGCACGGGCGGCCTTGTCCCTCGCAGCCCGGAACGGCCGCTCCGCCGACGTCCACATCCACATCGCCAAAGACATCCCGGTCGCGGGCGGCATGGCGGGCGGCAGCGCGGACGGCGCGGGCGCACTGCTGGCGTGCGACGCGCTGTGGGGCACGCAGACCCCCCACGACGAACTCCTCGCCATCTGCGCGGAGTTGGGTAGCGACGTGCCCTTCAGCCTGGTGGGCGGGGCGGCGCTGGGCACCGGCCGCGGCGAGCTGCTCACGCCGCTGCCGGTGGATGGTGACTTCACCTGGGTCTTCGCCACGGCTGAGGGCGGTCTTTCGACCCCTGCCGTGTACCGCGAGTTCGACCGCCTGTGGGAGGGCCGAGAGGTCCCCGAGCCCGTGGCGTCCCCCGCGCTGCTGGACGCGCTGCGGGTGGGCGACCCGGCGGCCCTGGCCGGGGCGCTCGCCAACGACCTCCAGCCTGCCGCCGTGTCGCTCTTCCCCTCGCTGGCGGACACGCTCGCGGTGGGTACGGAGGCGGGGGTCCTGGCCGCCCTGGTCTCGGGCTCCGGCCCGACGACGGCCTTCCTGACGAAGGACGCGTCGGCGGCGGACCGGGTGGCGTCGGCCCTGCTCGCCTCGGGCACGTGCCGGGCGGCACGGGTGGCGTCGTCACCGGCGCGCGGCGCGACGGTGGTGGCCACCGGCGGCTGACGCCCCCGGACCCGCTCGGAAACAGGCTCTTACCCCGGTTCGCTGCCCACGTTCCGCATCATCCGCCGCAGCACCCGGAGCGTCGTCACGTAGTCCGCGTCGTCGACACCCTCGTGTATCCGGTCGCGCCACGCGGGCGCGTGCGTCTTGAGGTCCGCACGGGCCGCGTCGCCGGCCTCGGTGATCCACAGCCGCCCGTCGTCGTCCCGCGTGACCCAGCCCCGGTCCAGCAACGTCGCGGCCTCGGCCGCCAGATCGTCCTCGGGCCGCAGGTAGGTCGTCATGGCGTCGACCAACTCCGGGACGGTCATGCCGCGCCCGTCCACCGAGAGATCGTCCGTCGACAGGTGTCGGAGTATCCAGAACTGCGGCTGCGTGAACCCGAGCCCGGCCTGCTGCTCCCGAATGAACCCGATGATCGCCTCGTAGGCGATGCCGGTCCAGTACGCGACGGGCTGGGCAGCCAGCTCCTCCGGCGAGTATTCCTTGGTTTCCACGTCACCGCTCCCGTTCAATCGATCACTCGAACAGGGCCAACGTAGAACCTCAAGTGAACTTAAGGTCAAGGCGTTTCATCCGGTGCTGAGGGCGGCCAGCATCAGTGGCTGGGCGATCACAGCGCCGCCCGCACCGCCCCCACCAACGCCTGCGCCCGCGGATCAGCCGTAACCCCCTTCTGGAAGCCGTTCGTCACGTAGCCGAAGGCGATTCCGGATTCGGGGTCCGCGAAGGCCAGGGGGCCGCCACGCCCCGGATGTCCGAAGGAGCCCGCCGCCAGCAGGGGCGAGGCCGGACTGTGGAGCATGTAGCCCAGGCCGAAGCGGGTGTTGACGATCAGGACGCGGTCGGGGCCCGCGGATTCCTCGGTGCGGGCGAGGGCGACCGTGGCGGGGGCGAGGAGCCGGGGGCGCCCCGCCACCTCTCCGATCAGCGAGGCGTAGAACGCGGCGAGCGAGCGGGCCGTGGCGATGCCGCCCGACGCGGGGAGTTCGGCGGAGCGGTAGGCGGCGGCGTTCTCGTCCGGGGTCAGCAGGGCGCCGAAGGCGCGGCGGGTGAGCGAGTCGGGATCCGCGTACGCCTCGGAGACCGCCCGCTTGGGGCGTAGCCGCAGGGCGGAGGAGGAGGCCGGTGGCGAGACCGGGCCGATGCGGCCCACCCGGTGGGCCTCGGCCGACGGCAGGCCTATCCACAGGTCGAGGTCCAGGGGGCGGGTGATCTCCTCGTCCAGCCAGCTGCCGAGCGTGTGGCCCGTCACCCGCCGTACCAGCTCGCCGAGCAGCCAGCCGTACGTGTGCGCGTGGTAGCCGTGCGCCGTGCCCGGCTCCCACGCGGGCGGCTGCGCCGCGAGGGCCGCCGGGGCCGCGTCGAGCTCGTGCGCGCCGAGTGGGCGGTCCACGGCCGGTACCCCGGCCCGGTGGCCCAGCAGATGGCGGACCAGGGTCCGCTCCTTGCCGTGCGCTTTGAACTCGGGCCAGTACGTGCCGAGCGGTGCGTCCAGGTCGAGCTGCCCGCGCTGGTGCAGGAGGAGGGGTATCGCGGCGGCCACGCCCTTGGTGGCGGAGCGGACGATCTGTGCGGTGTCCCGCTGCCAGGCATCCGTGCCATCGACGTCTCGGGTGCCGCCCCACAGGTCGACGATCCGCTCCCCGTGGCGGTACACGGCCACCGCCGCGCCCCGCTCGCCCCGCTCCGCGAAGTTGCGTACGAACGCCTCCCTCACCGGCTCGAAACCCGGCGCCACCGTGCCCTGGACGTCCACCACGCGCTCCCTCGACTGCCGCGCCCCGGTGGCGCCCGCATCCCATGGTGCAACGTTCACCCAGTACGCCCGATTCCGGGGTGGTTCCGCGGTCGAGGCAGGGGCGGCCGGAATCCCGGAACGGGGGCCACGCCGGTGGCGACTACGCTGGAAGGCCGATCGTCCCCCAATCTGGAGCGTTGATGGCCGTCAATCTGGTCAATGTCGAGGCAGTCAGCAAGGTGTACGGCACCCGTGCCCTGCTTGACGGAGTCTCCCTCGGCGTCTCCGAGGGGGACCGGATCGGGGTCGTGGGCCGCAACGGCGACGGTAAGACCACCCTGATCCGGATGCTCGCCAAGCTGGAGGAGGCCGACACCGGCCGCGTCACGCACAGCGGCGGGCTGCACCTCGGCGTGCTGACCCAGCATGACTCGCTCGACCCCGAGGCCACCGTCCGGCACGAGGTCATCGGCGACATGGCCGACCATGAGTGGGCGGGCAGCGCCAAGATCCGGGATGTGCTGACCGGGCTCTTCGGCGGGCTCGACCTGCCTGGCTTCGACCGGGGTCTCGATACGGTCATCGGGCCGCTGTCGGGTGGCGAGCGGCGGCGTATCGCGCTCGCCAAGCTGCTGATCGCCGAGCAGGACCTCATCGTGCTCGACGAGCCCACCAACCATCTCGACGTCGAGGGCATCGCCTGGCTCGCCGCGCATCTGCGGACCCGCCGCTCCGCCCTGGTCTGCGTCACCCACGACCGGTGGTTCCTCGACCAGGTGTGCACACGGATGTGGGACGTCCAGCGCGGCACGGTCTTCGAGTACGAGGGCGGGTACTCCGACTACGTCTTCGCGCGGGCCGAGCGCGAGCGGATCGCCGCCACCGAGGAGGCCAAGCGGCAGAACCTGGTCCGCAAGGAGCTGGCCTGGCTGCGCCGCGGTGCCCCCGCGCGGACCTCGAAGCCCCGCTTCCGCGTTGAGGCGGCCAACGAGCTGATCGCTGACGTGCCGCCGCCGCGGGACACCTCCGAGCTGCGGAAGTTCGCCTCGTCGCGACTCGGCAAGACCGTGTTCGACCTGGAGGACGTGACCGTACAGGCCGGGCCGAAGGTGCTGCTGAAGCATCTGACCTGGCAGCTCGGCCCCGGCGACCGGATCGGCCTGGTCGGCGTGAACGGCGCGGGCAAGACCTCGCTGCTGCGCGCCATGGCCGAAGCCGCCCGCAGTGAGGGCGAGACCCAGCCCGCCGCGGGCAAGGTCGTCGTCGGCAAGACCGTCAAGCTGGCCTATCTCTCGCAGGAGGTCGGCGAGCTGGACCCGGACCTGCGGGTGCTCCAGGCCGTCCAGCAGGTGCGTGACCGGGTGGACCTCGGCAAGGGCCGGGAGATGACCGCCGGGCAGCTCTGCGAGCAGTTCGGCTTCGGGAAGGAGAAGCAGTGGACGCCGGTCGGTGACCTCTCCGGTGGCGAGCGGCGGCGCCTGCAGATCCTGCGGCTGCTGATGGACGAGCCGAACGTCCTCTTCCTCGACGAGCCCACCAACGACCTGGACATCGAGACCCTGACCCAGCTCGAGGACCTGCTCGACGGCTGGCCGGGGTCGATGGTGGTCATCTCGCACGACCGGTTCTTCGTCGAGCGGACCACGGACCGGGTGTTCGCCCTCATGGGTGACGCCACGCTGCGGATGCTGCCGCGCGGCATCGACGAGTACCTGGAGCGCCGGGGCCGGATGATCGAGGCCGCCGCCGCGCAGGCACCGGCCGCCGCTCCCGCCGCGCAGGCCGCCCAGGCCCCGGCCACCTCGTCGGCCGACGCACGCGCCGCCAAGAAGGAACTGCAGAAGGTCGAACGGCAGCTGGACAAGCTGTCACAGAAGGAGACCAAGCTGCACGCACAGATCGCCGAGAACGCCACCGACTTCGGCAAGGTAGCGGGGCTCGATGCGGAACTCCGCGAACTGGTGGCCGAGCGCGAAGAGTTGGAGATGCGCTGGCTGGAGCTGGCTGAAACGGTCGGCTGAGCGCCCACAAGCGGAGCCCGGAACATGGCGTGTTGGTGACTCTGCGCGCATAACAGGGGCGTCACGGGCCGGTCCTCCCTTGGGTACAGGGGGGTGACCGGCCCGGCTTCGCGGCGGCGGTGGGTGATACAAAGAACTCCCGCTTGACTGACTCAGAGTTGCGGGAACCATGCCCGATTCGCTCCTTTCCGGGGGATACGCCAACGGAATTGCGGGGGAGACCGGCCGGGCTCTGGTTCCGCGTGAAGAGGTACACCGCTGATGACTCAGCCGCCACAGCCCCCAGGTCAGCCGCCGACGCCTCCCGGCCAGCCGCCGCAGCAGCCGCCGACGCCTCCCGGTCAGCCGCCGCAGGGTCCGCCGCCCGGTCAGCCGGGACAGCCTGGGCAGCCGGGGTACGGCTACCCACAGCAACCGGGCCCGTACAACCAGCCCGGTCCGTACAACCAGCCGTCCCAGCCGGGCCCCTACAACCAGCCGTCGCAGGCCGGTCCCTACGGGCAGCAGCCGCAGTACGGGTACCCGCAGCAGCAGGGTCAGCCGCCGACGTTCCCGGGCGCTCCAGGGACCGGCGGTTCGGGATCCGGTGGCTTCCTCAAGGGCAAGCCCGCGGTCATCATCGCTGCGGCCGTCGCCGCGCTGCTCGTCGTCGGCACCGGCGTCTTCTTCCTCACCCGTGACGGTGACGGCGACAAGAAGGACGAGTCCAAGAAGGAGCCCGCCGTCGAGAAGAGCGACGACGCCAAGCCGTCGCCGTCGGACTCCGTGGACAAGGGTGACGGCGGCGGGGGCGCCCCCGGCCGCGGGGACAACGCCGACCTGAACGCGGGCAGCAGTCCGGGTGACGCCAAGGCATGGATGGTCAGGAACGACCAGAAGATCCCCGGCGACGGCGCCGAGCTCCTGAAGATCTGGGTGGAGGGCGACACCGTCATCCAGGCCGGCTACAAGAAGGTCTCCGCCTTCGACGTGAGCGACGGCACGGAGAAGTGGTCCGTCCCGCTGTCGGCCACGGCGTGTGCGGCCCCGACCGCCCCCAGCGCTGACGGCAAGGTCGTCGTCATGTACGAGAACGGCCTGTCCGACTCCAAGGCGAAGTGCAACCAGCTCCAGCAGATCGACCTCAAGACCGGCAAGGCGGGCTGGAAGAAGGAGCTCGACAAGGGCGGCCTCTTCGACTTCAGCATCGGCGGTCCCGGGCTCGCGATCACCGGCGACACCCTGACCGTCGCCCGCGGCCAGTCCCACGTCGCCTACTCGATGGCCGACGGCAAGAAGCTCTTCGAGGTCACGCGGGGCGAGGAGAAGTGCTTCCCCAAGGGCGTCGCGGGCGGGGCCAAGCTGATCAGCGTGTCCTCCTGCGCCACCAGCCCCGACGAGAACGCCAAGCTCCAGGAGCTGGACCCGAAGACCGGCAAGGCCAAGTGGACCTACATGAGTCCCAAGAACTGGGAGATCGACAAGATCTACTCCGCCGATCCGCTGGTCGTCTCGCTGAAGAACGACGACAAGAAGACCTGGACGGTCGCCGCGTTCACGGACAGCGGCAAGGTGCGCTCGCAGCTCGACGGCGGTAAGGACAAGTTCCAGAACGGCTGCGGCAGCATGTTCTCGTCCGGTCCCGTCGACGGCTGCTCCGGCGTGGTCGTGAGCGGCGACACCCTCCACCTGGCGACCAGCGACAAGGGCTCCGCGACCTCGGGCGGCCGCTACAACGAGATCGTCGCCTTCAGCCTCGCCACCGGCAAGGAGAAGTGGCGGGCGAAGGCCGACGAGAAGCGCACCGTCGTGCCGCTCGCCATGGAGGGCACGAGCCTGATCGGCTATGTCGAGGCCAACTACAGCGAGGCCGGAATGGTCGTGCGTTTCGGTGCGAGCGGCGGCAAGCCGGAGACCGTACTGAAGCACCCGGCCGGGGCCGCGAGCGCCGAGAGCTCGATGGGCTTCCTGGGCGAGACGGCCTACGCCGACGAGCGGTTCTTCATGACTCCTTCTCGGCTGCGCGCCAAGAAGTCCGACGAGGAGGAGGCGGCCCGGATGCTGGCATTCGGCAAGTGAGTGGCCGCAGCGCGAGTCCCGAGTCCTTTCCCACGCCCCCACGTTCCGTTCTTCAGAGGTAGACAGTCATGACGCAGCCGCCTCCGCCGCCCAACCAGCCGCCGGGCCCGCCCCCGAACCAGCCGCCCGGCGAGCCCCCGAACCAGCCGCCGTCCGGTGGCTTCGGCGCCCCGCAGGACCCGCCGCCCGGTGGTGGTTTCGGGGCCCCGCAGGACCCGCCGTCGGGAGGCTTCGGCGCCCCCCAGGGCTCCGGCTACGGCTACCCGCAGACGCCGCCCCCGGGC
>NZ_JAZGRL010000003.1:444889-459693 GCF_046540415.1 Streptomyces sp. E11-3
CCGGAGTTCGCTGGGGGCAGTGGGGAATGTGGGGGGTTGCTCGATGGGTGTGCGGCTCATGGTGGTCGACGATCACCGTCTGCTCGCCGAGGCACTCGCCTCGGCGCTGAAACTCCGCGGTCACCGGGTACTCGCCGCTGCCGCGCCCGCGGCCGGGGCCGCCGAACTGGTCGTGGCCAGGGCGCCCGAGGTGTGCCTGCTGGGCACCGCCACCCCCGCCGAGCCGGGGATCTTCGACCCGGTGGTGCGGATCAAGCGGGAGCGGCCGCAGGTGGCGGTCGTAGTGCTCGGCCCGGTGCCGTCGCCGCGCGGGATCGCCGCCGCGTTCGCCGCCGGTGCCTCGGGATACGTACGCCATGACGAGCGGATAGAGGGTGTCGAACGCGCCATTATGAAGGCGCGCGCGGGGGAGGCGGCGGTCGCCCCGCAGCTGCTCCAGGGGGCCTTCAGCGAGCTGCTCAACCCGGCCGCCCAGCCCGACGACGAGGGCCAGCGGCTGCTGCAGATGCTCACCCCGCGCGAGGTCGAGGTGCTGCTGCGGGTCGCGGACGGCGAGGACACCCGGCTGATCGCGGCCGGGATGGGGATAGCACCGAGCACCGCGCGGACGCATGTGCAGCGGGTGCTGATGAAGCTGGGCGTCGGCTCACGCCTGGAGGCGGCGGCACTGGCCGCGCGCACGGGGCTGCTCGACCGGGCGGGCCCGCTGGGCGGCGGCGCGGAGGTCACCGTCGATCTGCCGCAGGGCAACACCGAACCGAACTGATCCGCACACCACTCCCCACCCCCCACTCCTCATCGCGCCTCCCTGCCGCGCCTCGCACGTCACCACCGCGTGCTGGGCACAGCCGTGAGCACAGCCCTGAGTGCAGCCCCGAGCGCAGTCCTGGGCGCAGCCATTGACGCGCATGTTCGTTCATGGTTTCTTGTGTTCAATTCTGTTGGTTAGTTAGGTGCGTGGAGGAGCGGCCCCCAGTGAAGAAGACCTCGACCCGTCTCGCCGACGGTCGGGAGCTCATCTACTACGACGTGCGCGACGATGTCGTACGCGACGCGGTGGACCGGCGCCCCCTCGACCCGATCGCCACCGCGTCGGCGGTCCGCACCGACCCGCTGCTCGGCGAGTTCGTCACCATCGCCTCGCACCGCCAGAGCCGCACCTACCACCCACCGGCCGACGAGTGCCCGCTGTGCCCGTCGGACGGCGACCGGCTCAGTGAGATCCCCGACCGGTCGTACGACGTGGCCGTCTTCGAGAACCGCTTCCCGTCACTCGCCGGCGACGCGGGCCGCTGCGAGGTCGTCTGCTTCACCCCCGACCACGACGCGAGCTTCGCCGACCTCACCGACGAGCGGGCCGGTCTCGTCCTGGAGGCCTGGGCCGACCGCACCGCCGAGCTCTCCCAACTCGACTCCGTACGCCAGGTGTTCTGCTTCGAGAACCGCGGCGCCGAGATCGGCGTCACCCTGGGCCATCCGCACGGCCAGATCTACGGCTACCCGGACGTCACCCCGCGCACCGCCCAGACGCTGCGCTCGCTCGCCGCGCACCGCGAGCGGACCGGGCGCAACCTCTTCGCCGACGTCCTGGACGCCGAACTGGCCGGTGAGCGCGTGGTGCTGGCCGGTGGGCACTGGGTGGCCTTCGTGCCGTACGCCGCCCGCTGGCCGTACGAGGTCCACCTGTACCCGAAGCGGCAGGTGCCCGACCTGCTGGGGCTGGACGAAGCGGCACGCACAGAGTTCGCACAGATCTATCTGGAACTGTTGAGGCGCTTCGACCGGATCTTCGGCGAGGGTGAACCGCCGACGCCGTATATCGCCGCCTGGCATCAGGCGCCGTTCGGTCCGCTGGCGGAGTTCGACGTACGGCGCGACGAGTTCGCCCTGCATCTGGAGCTTTTCACCATTCGTCGTACGTCAGGGAAGCTGAAGTTCCTCGCGGGCTCCGAGTCCGGCATGGGCGCGTTCATCAACGACGTGCCGCCGGAGGCCGCGGCGGCAAGACTGCGAGAGGTAGCGAGTTCATGAGCGGCAGGGACAGCAGGGACGGCAGGGACGGCAGGCACGGCAGGCACGGCAGGTACGGCAGGTACGTGGTCACCGGTGGTGCGGGCTATGTCGGAAGCGTCGTGGCGGCGCATCTGCTGGAGGCCGGGCATCGGGTGACCGTGGTCGACGACCTCTCCACGGGTTTCCGGGAAGCCGTGCCCGCGGGCGCGGACTTCATAGCGGCGAGGATCCAGGACGCGGCCCAGTGGCTGGACCCGTCCTATGACGCGGTGCTGCACTTCGCGGCCTTCTCGCAGGTCGGCGAGTCCGTCGCCAAGCCCGAGAAGTACTGGGAGAACAACGTCGGCGGCACCATGGCGCTGCTCGCCGCGATGCGCTCCGCCGGGGTCCGCCGCCTCGTCTTCTCCTCCACGGCGGCGACGTACGGCGAACCGGCCGGCACCCCCATCACGGAGACCGACCCGACCGCGCCGACCAGCCCGTACGGCGCGTCCAAGCTCGCCGTCGACCACATGATCGCCGGGGAGTGCGCCGCGCACGGTCTCGCGGCGGTGTCCCTGCGCTACTTCAACGTCGCCGGTGCGTACGGCAGTTGCGGCGAGCGGCACGACCCCGAGTCGCATCTCATCCCGCTGGTGCTCCAGGTGGCGCTGGGGCGGCGGGACGCGATCTCCGTGTTCGGCGACGACTATCCGACGCCGGACGGCACCTGTATCCGCGACTACATCCACGTCGCGGACCTGGCCGAGGCGCATCTGCGGGCGCTGGACGCGGCCGTCGCGGGCGAGCACCTGGTCTGCAACCTCGGTAACGGCAACGGGTTCTCGGTCCGCGAGGTCATCGAGACGGTACGCGAGGTCACCGGGCGCCCGATCCCGGAGATCCACGCCCCGCGCCGGGCCGGTGACCCGGCGGTGCTGGTCGCCTCCGCGGCGACCGCGCACGAGCGGCTGGGCTGGCGGCCATCGCGCGCGGATCTCGCGGGCATCGTCGCCGACGCGTGGGAGTTCGCACAGAAAGAGGGACAGAACAGGGAGGGCCGGTCGTGACGGTCGCCGACGTTTTCCACGAGCTGTACGGGCGGGCCGCCGAGGGCGTCTGGGCGGCCCCCGGCCGGGTCAACCTGATCGGTGAACACACCGACTACAACGACGGGTTCGTCATGCCCTTCGCCCTGCCGCACACCACGCTCGCCGCCGCGGGGCACCGCGACGACGGCGTACTGCGGCTGCACTCCGGGTCCCCTGACGTGCCGGGCGAGGTGGTCGAACTGCCCCTGGCCGAGCTCGCACCCGGTCGCGCGGACGGCTGGGCCGACTACCCGGCCGGTGTGGTGTGGGCGCTGCGGGATGCCGGGTACCCGGTGGGCGGCGCCGATCTGCACTTCGCCTCGACCGTGCCGCACGGCGCGGGCCTCTCCTCGTCCGCCGCGCTGGAGGTCGCCACCGCGCTGGCCCTGAGCGACCTGTACGGACTCGGCATCGAGCGCGGGGAGTTGGCCGTGCTCTGCCGACGGGCCGAGAACGCGTACGTGGGCGCCCCCACCGGGATCATGGACCAGACGGCGTCCGCGTGCTGTACGTCCGGCCACGCGCTGTTCCTGGACACCCGGGACCTCTCCCAGCGCCAGGTCCCCTTCGACCTGGCCGCGCACGGGCTGCGGCTGCTGGTCGTGGACACGCGGGTCAAACACGCGCACAGCGACGGGGAGTACGGGAAGCGGCGGGCGGGCTGCGAGGCGGGCGCGGCGGCTTTGGACGTACCCGCGCTGCGGGATGTGCCGTACGCCGAACTGCCCGCGGCCCTCGCGCGGCTGGAGGACCCGGAGGTCCGCCGCCTGGTGCGCCACGTGGTCACCGAGAACGAGCGGGTGGAACGCACCATCGCTCTCCTCTCCTCGGCTTCCGACGTCCGGGCCATCGGCCCGGTACTCACCGAGGGGCACGCCTCGCTGCGCGACGACTTCCGGGTCTCCTGCCCGGAGCTGGACCTGGTCGTGGACACGGCGCTGGCGGCGGGTGCGCTGGGCGCGCGGATGACGGGCGGCGGCTTCGGCGGTTCGGCGATCGTCCTGACGGAGGAGGCGGCGGTGGCCACGGTGACCTCATCCATCGACAAGGCCTTCGCGTCGGCCGGTTACCCCGCACCCCGCGTCTTCCCCGCGGTCCCGTCGCAGGGCGCGCATCGAGTGTCCTGACGGAGCCGGCGGAGCTGACGGAGCCGACGGAGCCGACGGAGCCGATCGAGAGCACGGAGCACTGGCGGAGCTGACCGAGCCCTGTGGGGGCCCGGTGCGGGCAACTGGGTCCCCACAGAGCTCTCGTCACGTCTCACCCACCACACCTGAAACATCTCGGCCACCCAGTTCTGCAAATCACCTTCCGCTCCCGCCCCCCGGCCGTACGCTGATGCACAGCACCGGTGGGGGCCGGTGCTGATCAGGGGGCGAGACAGTCGGGTACGACGCCCGGAGTGGGGGTAGCAGTCACAGCACGGCGGCGGCCGTGCAGGCTGCGGTGATCCTTCACCCTGGGCGCCGTACCCGCACCGATCCGTCCCCCCACCGGGGTTCCGGGATCACTCCCGGAAGCCGGCAGCCGGAAGACGGAACCTGGGGGTTTCACGTGGTTCGAATCCGGGTCCTGGTCGTCGACGACCACCGCATCTTCGCCGAGTCGCTCGCGGCCGCGCTCGCCGCCGAGCCCGACGTGGACGTCTCAGCGGCGGGCAGCGGTCCGGCCGCGCTGCGCTGCCTGGAGCGGGCGGCCGCCGAGGGGCGGAGATTTGATGTGCTGCTCGTCGACGCCGACTTGGGCGGCGGCCCAACGGGCGCGCCACCGGGCATGGTTCCGGGTCCGCGCCCCGCACCCGACAGCGGCGACGACGGCCTGGTGGACGGCATCTCCCTGGTGGCGGGCGTCCGTACGGGCCAGCCCGCCGTCCGTACGGTGGTGCTCGCCGAGAAGGACGACCCGCGCCGGGCCGCGCTCGCGCTGGGGGCCGGTGCCTCCGGCTGGGTCGCCAAGGACTGCTCGCTGTCCCGGCTGCTGACCGTCATCCGCGGCGTACTGCGGGACGAGACCCATCTGCCGCCCGCTCTGCTCACCGGCGTACTGCGCGAGTTGACCGCCGCCCGCAAGCACCGCACCGAAAGCGAACGGCTGGTCGAGTCGCTCACCCCGCGCGAGCGCGAAGTGCTCCGGTGCATGGTCGCGGGCCTGGGGCGCAAAGCCGTCGCCGAGCGCCTCTTCCTGTCACCGCACACCGTTCGGACCCACATGCAGAACGTGCTGGGGAAGCTCGGGGTGCACTCGACGCTCGCGGCCGTCGCACTGGCCCGCAGGGCGGGCGTCGGTCCCGTAGACCTGACCGGGTCAGGGGATGTTGTCGAACGGGGCGGTCAGCTGGCGCAGTAGCCCGGCCAGTTCACCGCGCTGCGCACGCGACAGCTCGGCGAGGATCGCCCGCTCCTGGTGCAGCAGTCCGGCCAGTGCCTGGTCCGCGCTCTCCCGCCCCTCGGGGGTGAGGCGGACCAGCACGCCGCGCCGGTCGCTGGGGTCGGGAAGCCGCTCGACCAGGCCTTTCTTGGCCAGCCTGTCGATGCGGTTGGTCATCGTGCCGGAGGTGACCAGGGTCTGGGTGAGCAGCTGCCCGGGCGAAAGCTGGTACGGAGCACCGGCCCGCCGCAGCGAGGTGAGGACGTCGAACTCCCACGGCTCCAGGTGATGCTCGGCGAAGGCGAGCCTGCGGGCCCGGTCCAGATGGCGGGCGAGCCTGCTGACGCGGCTCAGCACCTCGAGTGGTTCCACGTCGAGGTCAGGGCGCTCACGGCGCCACGCTGCCACCAGCCGATCGACCTCGTCCTCCATGGCGATCAGTGTAGTAGGTCTGTCGACATGAAGTCTCTTGACGTCAAGAGATATATCCGGTTCCCTGTGGGCATCGTCTTGGTTCCTCGCGACGGACGCTGCTTCCGCTTCCGTCGCTCGCACCAGGCAGGGAGCTCGAACATGCATTCCGCACCAACCTGGGACCCGCAACAGTACCTTCGGCACGCCGGTCACCGGACCCGCCCGTTTCTCGACCTCCTCGCCCGCATACCCGACCTGCCCGACCTCGGGGGCGCGCCCCCACGCATCGCCGACCTGGGCTGCGGCCCGGGCAATGTCACCGCACTGATCGCCGACCGCTGGCCCGACGCCCACATCACCGGCATCGACAGCTCCCCGGAGATGCTCGCCAGGGCCGAGAAGTACGCCGGTACGACCGCGGGCGGCGGTCACCTCGACTTCCGCGCGGCCGACGCCGCGCACTGGGCGCCGGACGGCCTGTACGACCTGATCGTCTCCAACGCCGCGCTGCAGTGGGTGCCGAACCATCCCGAGTCGTTCCCGCTCTGGATCGAGGGGCTGCGCCCCGGCGGCAGCCTCGCCTTCCAGGTCCCGGGCAACTTCACCTCGCCCAGCCACGCGCTGCTCGGCGAGCTCTGCGAGTCACCCCGGTGGCGCGACCGGCTCGGCGGCCACGGCCGCCGCTATGTCCACGTACTGGATCCGGCCGACTACCTGCTGCGCCTGGTGAACCTCGGCTGCGCGGCCGAAGCCTGGGAGACCACGTACTCCCAGCTCCTCACCGGCGAGGACGCCGTCTTCGACTGGGTCAAGGGCACGGCCCTGCGCCCCGTCCTGACCGAACTCGCCGACGATCCTGACGCGGCCGCCGAGTTCCTGGCCGAATACCGCGACCTGCTCCGCAAGGCATATCCGCCGGGGCCGCACGGGACGGTGTTCCCGTTCCGCCGCATCTTCGCCGTAGCCACGAAGAAGGGCTGACGGAAGCCGACAGGAAAGGATGCCGCCCATGCTGACCGCCGTCGACCACGTCCAACTGGCCGCCCCGCCCGGCTCGGAGGACTGGCTCCGCGCGTACTACGCCGGAGTGCTCGGCATGACCGAGATCCCCAAGCCTCCGCCCCTCGCGGCCCGCGGCGGCTGCTGGTTCGAGGCCGACGGCGTCCAGCTCCACCTCGGCATCGACCCCGACTTCCGCCCGGCCACGAAGGCCCATCCGGGCCTGCGGGTACGCGACATCTCGGCGTACGCCGCCCGCTTCGCGGCCCGCGGAGCCCAAGTCACCTGGGACGACAACCTCCCGGGCCACCGCCGCTTCTACTCCACCGACCCGGTCGGCAACCGCCTGGAGTTCCTGGAACCGGACGCCTGACCTCCCCGTTCGGGTGAACGAACGATCTTCTCCCGCAGCACGGGCTCACGGATCGTACGGTCCCCGTGTCGCTTGTGCCGCAGTGGCGCCCGCGCCCACACTGATGGAGGAGGTGCTTCACGATGACCGCTCTCGCACACGAGGTTTCCCCGGCTGCGGACGACAGTCCGGTCCCCGACCTGGACGAGGTCCTGTGGCAGGCGTGGAAGTCCCTGGAGCTTCCCGAGGGCTACCGGGCCGAGATCATCGAGGGGTCCATCGAGGTGTCACCTACCGGTCGGCGTCGCCACGCCGTACTCATCAGCCGTCTCCGGCGGGCGCTGGACGCTCATATGGAGGGTGGCGAATTGGTCCCGCACCAGGACGCCAACGTCGTCTACCGCCGCAAGTCCTGGATTCCCGACATCTTCGTCGCCCCGGTCGACCTGGACGAGATCCCGGACGAGGAGGGCCTCGGCGTCGACGCGGCCGGAGTCGCAGTGATCATCGAGATCGTCTCGCCCGGCCGGACGAACGAGCAGCGCGACCGCATCCGCAAGCGCCGCGAGTACGCCCGCGCCGGGATTCCCCTGTACGTCCTCGTCGACGACCACGACGGGGACGGCGCGGTCGTCCTGCTGACGTCACCCAACCCGAAGAAGGCGATCTACACCGATGAGCACCGGGTTCCGTACGGCACGGACGCGGTGCTCCCCGAAGGCCCGGCGAAGGGCTTCGTCATCGGCGAGGACATCACCCGCAGCTGAAGGTCCGAGCGTGCTCAGAGCCTGCCGAGCGCGTCCAGCGAGATGTCGATGTCGATGTCGTACGGGACGCTGACCTTGAGGTGCTCGTGGTGGATGCCGGACAGCGCGTACGCCTTGGTCACGGGATCGAGCTCATACACCCGAACCACCGGATGCTCGTCCGAACCGGCCGTCTCGACCAGCCAGAAGTGGCGGATGCCTGCGGCGGCGTACTTGTGGGGCTTGGCGTCGTGGTCGCGGGCCTCGGAGTCTGGAGAGACCACCTCGATGGCGAGCAGGACGTCGGCGGCCTTGAAGCTGGTCTGATCAAGACTCGTGGCCGCTTCGGCGCGGACGACGGATACGTCGGGTTCGGGGCCGTTGCGGCGGTCCAGCATCACGGTCATCTCACGTTCGACCTTCAGGTCGTCTGAGACCGTGCGGCGCAGGCCGCTCATCAGCAGGTCGATCATCTTGGCGTGGAAGCGCCGCTGCGGACTCACGAAAACCAGACTCCCGTCGATCAGCTCGGTGTGCGGCGGGAGATTGGGCAGCGTGAACAGGTCGTCCACGGTGTAGCCGTCCTGCGGCGGTACCGGCCAGCGGCAGGGCTGCTCAGCGGCTGGTTCGGCGATCGGCTCGGCGGTCATGGTTCCTCCCATGTGCGGGATTCTCGGCCTGCTCCCTCACGGTAGCGGCCGGATTCCGAGAGCGTCATTACATTGAGTGACGCCGAGCGCGGCGTTGGCCTCCGGGGCGGGAGGCCAACGCTTTCAGTTCTTGCGGTGGCCTATCAGGCGCGGCTTCGGTTCCAGGCCGTCCAAGCCGTGCCACGCCAGGTTCACCAGATGCGCCGCGACCTCCGCCTTCTTCGGCTTGCGGACCTCCAGCCACCACTGGCCGGTCAGGGCGACGCTGCCGACCAGGGCCTGGGCGTACAGGGGGGCCAGCTTGGGGTCGAAGCCGCGGCTCTTGAACTCGTGGCCCAGGATGTCCTCGACCTGGGTGGCGATGTCGGAGATCAGGGAGGCGAAGCCGCCGGTGGACTGGGGGATGGGGGAGTCGCGGACCAGGATGCGGAAGCCGTCGGTGTACTCCTCGATGTAGTCGAGGAGGGCGAAGGCGGCCTGCTCGCACAGCTCGCGCGGGTGGCCCGCGGTGAGGGAGCCGGTCACCATGTCAAGGAGCCGCTGCATCTCGCGGTCCACGACGACCGCGTACAGGCCCTCCTTGCCGCCGAAGTGCTCGTAGACGACAGGCTTGGACACCCCGGCCTTGGCCGCGATCTCCTCCACCGATGTGCCTTCGAAGCCCTTCTGCGCGAAGAGCGTGCGGCCGATGTCGAGCAGCTGTTGGCGCCGCTCCGCACCGGTCATCCGGGTTCGGCGCGCGCGCCGGGGTTTGTCGCTGTTGCTGCTCGAGTCGGTCGCCACGGTGTCAATCATGCCGCGTCGGCCGCTTGCGGCTTGCGCCGGGCGGCGACCCGGGACTCCGATGGCCAGCGCACGTCGTACGCCCAGCCCAGCTGCTCGCTCCAGCGGATGATGCGGGCCGACGAGTCCAGCTGGCCCTTCAGGACGCCGTGCCGGGCCGAGGTCGGGTCGGCGTGGTGGAGGTTGTGCCAGGACTCGCCGCAGGAGAGGACCGCCAGCCACCAGACGTTGCCCGAGCGGTCGCGGGACTTGAAGGGGCGCTTGCCGACCGCGTGACAGATCGAGTTGATCGACCAGGTCACGTGGTGCAGCAGCGCCACCCGGACGAGGGACCCCCAGAAGAAGGCCGTGAAGGCGCCCCACCAGGACATCGTGACCAGACCGCCGACCAGGGGCGGGATGGCCAGCGAGAGGATGGTGAAGAAGAGGAAGTTACGGGAGATGGCGCGGATCGCCGGGTCCTTGATCAGGTCGGGCGCGTACTTCTCCTGGGAGGTCCGCTCCTTGTCGAACATCCAACCGATGTGCGCCCACCACAGGCCCTTGAGCAGGGCGGGAACGGTCTCGCCGTAGCGCCACGGGGAGTGCGGGTCGCCCTCGGCGTCCGAGAACTTGTGGTGCTTGCGGTGGTCGGCCACCCAGCGGACCAGCGGGCCCTCGACGGCCAGCGAGCCCGCCACGGCCAGCGCGATCCGCAGCGGCCGCTTCGCCTTGAAGGAGCCATGGGTGAAGTACCGGTGGAAGCCGATCGTGATGCCATGGCAGCCCAGGTAGTACATGAACACCAGCAGGCCCAGATCCAGCCAGCTGACCCCCCAGCCCCAGGCCAGCGGCACCGCCGCGAGCAGGGCCATGAAGGGGACGATGATGAACAGCAGCAGGGTGATCTGTTCCAGCGAGCGCTTCTGCTCGCCGCCGAGCGTCGCGGGCGGCAGTGCTGAGTCGTCCGTCTGCGCGGCGTCGTCGATCACGGCGGAGCTCGTGTGAAAGTCGGAGCTCGGGGTCATGGGCGTCCCCTTGTGGGGTCGAGGATGGGCGGAAGTGCTGTGCGCCGTCGCCAGATACTGGTCACGGGCCACCTACGCTCCCGTAACCTACGGCAACGTAAGTATGGCAGTGGGCGGCCCGCCCACAAGGGCCCACGGATCGGTGGTGTCGATTCGAGACCTATCCTGGTGACGTCGGACAGCGTGGTCCGCTCTGAGTCTTCCCCTCGATCCCGGCGTTCCAACGAGAACGGCCAGCGTCGCGTGACCCCGGGGAAGCGCCCCAGACGAGCTCAACACTGCAAGGAGCCGCACCTGTGAGCAGTGCCGACCAGCAGGCGACAACAACGACCAGCGCCG
Source organism: Streptomyces sp. E11-3 (assembly GCF_046540415.1). Lineage (NCBI taxonomy): Bacteria > Bacillati > Actinomycetota > Actinomycetes > Kitasatosporales > Streptomycetaceae > Streptomyces > Streptomyces sp. E11-3. The sequence continues at coordinate 455,630 of NZ_JAZGRL010000003.1, forward strand.
AGAAGTCCGAGGCCAGCAGCCCCGAGACGACCAGCGCCGAGCTGCGCGCGGACATCCGCCGCCTCGGAGATCTGCTCGGCGAGACCCTCGTACGACAGGAGGGCCACGAGCTGCTCGACCTCGTCGAGCGGGTCCGCGCCCTGACCCGCAGCGACGGCGAGGCCGCGGCCCGCCTGCTCAGCGAGACCGAGCTGGAGACGGCGGCCAAGCTGGTCCGCGCCTTCTCCACCTACTTCCACCTGGCGAACGTCACCGAGCAGGTGCACCGCGGCCGCGAGCTGCGGATCAGGCGGGACGCCGAGGGCAGTACCCTGGCGCGTACCGCCGACCGGCTCAAGGACGCCGACCCCGAGCACCTGCGGCAGACGGTCAAGCACCTCAATGTGCGCCCCGTCTTCACCGCCCATCCCACCGAGGCCGCCCGCCGCTCCGTGCTGAACAAGCTGCGCCGGATCGCCGAGCTCCTCGAAGCGCCCCGCGCCGCGGCCGACCAGCGCCGCCTGGACCTGCGCCTCGCGGAGAACATCGACACCGTCTGGCAGACCGACGAGCTCCGCGTGGTACGCCCCGAGCCCGCCGACGAGGCGCGCAACGCCATCTACTACCTGGACGAGCTGCACACCGGTGCGGTGGGCGACGTCCTGGAAGACCTCACCGCCGAGCTGGAGCGGGTCGGCGTCCAGCTCCCCGCCGACACCCGCCCGCTCACCTTCGGCAGCTGGATCGGCGGCGACCGCGACGGCAACCCCAACGTGACCCCCGCGGTCACCTGGGAGGTGCTGATCCTCCAGCACGAGCACGGCATCACCGACGCGCTGGAGATGATCGACTTCCTGCGCGGCCTGCTCTCCAACTCCATCCGCTACACCGGCGCCACCGAGGAGCTCCTCACCTCGCTGCAGACCGACCTGGAGCGGCTGCCGGAGATCAGCCCCCGCTACAAGCGGCTGAACGCCGAGGAGCCGTACCGCCTGAAGACCACCTGCGTACGGCAGAAGCTGGTCAACACGCGCGAGCGCCTCGCCAAGGGCACCCCGCACGAGCCGGGCCGCGACTACCTCGGCACCGCCGAGCTGCTGCACGACCTGATCCTGATCCAGACGTCGCTGCGCGAGCACCGCGGCGGTCTGCTCGCCGACGGCCGCATGGACCGGACGATCCGCACGCTGGCCGCGTTCGGGCTGCAGCTGGCCACGCTGGACGTACGCGAGCACGCCGACGCCCACCACCACGCGCTCGGCCAGCTCTTCGACCGCCTCGGCGAGGAGTCCTGGCGGTACGCGGACATGCCGCGCGAGTACCGGCAGAAGCTGCTCGCCAAGGAGCTGCGCTCGCGCCGCCCGCTCGCGCCGTCGCCCGCGCCGCTGGACGCCGCGGGCGAGAAGACCCTCGGCGTCTTCTCCACGGTCAGGAAGGCCCTCGCCGTCTTCGGGCCCGAGGTCATCGAGTCGTACATCATCTCGATGTGCCAGGGCGCCGACGACGTCTTCGCGGCCGCCGTCCTGGCCCGCGAGGCGGGTCTGATCGACCTGCACGCGGGCTGGGCGAAGATCGGCATCGTGCCGCTGCTTGAGACCACGGACGAGCTCAAGGCCGCGGACGTCATCCTCGACGAGATGCTCGCCGACCCCTCCTACCGGCGCCTGGTCTCGCTGCGCGGCGACGTCCAGGAGGTCATGCTCGGCTACTCCGACTCCTCCAAGTTCGGCGGCATCACCACCTCCCAGTGGGAGATCCACCGGGCCCAGCGGCGGCTGCGTGACGTCGCGCACCGGTACGGGGTACGGCTGCGGCTGTTCCACGGCCGTGGCGGCACCGTCGGCCGCGGCGGCGGCCCCTCGCACGACGCGATCCTCGCGCAGCCCTGGGGCACCCTGGAGGGCGAGATCAAGGTGACCGAGCAGGGCGAGGTCATCTCCGACAAGTACCTGGTGCCCTCGCTGGCCAGGGAGAACCTGGAGCTGACCGTCGCGGCCACGCTCCAGGCCTCCGCGCTGCACACCTCGCCGCGCCAGTCCGACGAGGCGCTGGCCCGCTGGGACGCGGCGATGGACACCGTCTCGGACGCCGCGCACTCCGCGTACCGGCGACTGGTCGAGGACCCGGACCTGCCCGCGTACTTCTTCGCCGCCACGCCGGTGGACCAGCTCGCCGACCTGCACCTGGGGTCCCGGCCCTCGCGCCGCCCCGACTCGGGTGCCGGTCTCGACGGGCTGCGGGCCATCCCGTGGGTCTTCGGCTGGACGCAGTCGCGGCAGATCGTGCCGGGCTGGTTCGGTGTCGGCTCCGGGCTGAAGGCGCTGCGCGAGGCCGGTCTGGACTCGGTGCTCGACGAGATGCACGAGCACTGGCACTTCTTCCAGAACTTCCTCTCCAACGTCGAGATGACGCTCGCCAAGACCGACCTGCGGATCGCCCGCCACTACGTCGACTCGCTGGTCCCGGACGAGCTGAAGCACGTCTTCGCCACCATCGAGGCCGAGCACGCGCTGACGGTGAGCGAGGTGCTGCGGATCACCGGCGGCGAGAAGCTCCTGGACACCAATCCCGTACTCCAGCAGACCTTCGGCATCCGCGACGCCTACCTGGACCCGATCTCGTATCTCCAGGTCACGCTGCTGAAGCGGCAACGCGAGGCGGCCGCGGCCGGCGAGGAGCCCGACCCGCTGCTCGCGCGGGCGCTGCTGCTGACCGTGAACGGTGTGGCGGCGGGGCTGCGCAACACCGGCTGACGGCCGCCCTTTGCGGCTAAGCCGCCGCCGCTCTCGCGGAGGTGGTTGGTCGGCGTTGGGGTTGCTCAATGAGTGGTTGTGGGTCGGCGCTGCTGGTCAAAGCGCGGCGAATGCCGCCACCAGCAGCGCTGCCCCGGCCAGCCCCGTCCCCCAGGCGAGCCGCGTGAGCCGCAGCCCGCCGCCGATGACCACGCCCGCCAGCACCAGCGCACCGCCCAGCGGGACCCACGCGTACAGGAAGCCCGCGCCGCCTATCCGTACGACGTCGCTCGAACCCGGCTTGATCGCGACCGGCAGCTCGGCGCCCTTGTGCTCGCGCTCGCCGATCGAGCGCTCGACGACCACCCGGTCGCGCGGCTTGGAGTCGGTGGTCGAGGGGGTGTACGAGCCCGTGCAGGTGTCGTCGCCGCAGCGGGTCACGGTCATGATGCCGCGCTCCCGGCCCTCGGTGAGCATCACATGGCGGGCGGTGCTCCAGGAGGTCCAGACACCCGCGACGACCAGCAGCAGTACGAGCAGAACGGCGCCGGTACGCCGCCCGAAACGGAGCAGGGCAGGGGCGGAGGGCAGGGCGGAACGCGTGGGGGGCATGGCCGCGATCCTTGGCCATGGGTCGGCGCCGGGTCAACCTCGGCCGGGAGCGGCCCCGCCCGGCCCGCTACGAGTTGTACGTGCTCTGGGCCCGCTCAAGGCCCTCCAGGACCAGGGCCTCCACGGCGTCCGACGCCCGGTCGACGAAGTAGCCGAGTTCCTTGCGCTCCGTGGCGGAGAAGTCCTTCAGGACGAAGTCGGCGACCTGCATACGCCCCGGCGGGCGCCCGATCCCGAACCGCACCCGGTGGTAGTCGGACCCCATCGACTTGGTCATGGACTTCAGGCCGTTGTGGCCGTTGTCACCGCCGCCGAGCTTCAGGCGCAGCGCGCCGTAGTCGATGTCGAGCTCGTCGTGGATGGCGACGATGTGCGCGGTGGGCACCTTGTAGAAGTCGCGCAGCGCGGTCACCGGGCCACCGGAGAGGTTCATATACGACATGGGCTTGGCCAGCACGATGCGTCGGCTGCCGGGACCGGGGGGACCGATCCGCGCTTCGAGCACCTGTGCCTGGGCCTTGCCGTGCCGCTTGAACGAGCCGCCGATCCGCTCGGCGAGCAGGTCGGCGACCATGAAGCCGACGTTGTGGCGGTTGTCCGCGTAGCCGGGCCCAGGGTTGCCCAATCCCACGATCAGCCAAGGGGCGTTGGCTTCTGGCGTCGTCATCCGCGCGTCTCCTGTGGCGAGGGGTGGGGTCGGGGATACGCCGGTGGCGGGGGGCCCGGGGCGGCGCCCCCCCC
>NZ_JAZGRL010000003.1:459759-483955 GCF_046540415.1 Streptomyces sp. E11-3
CCCTCGGCGCGGTCCGCGCGGGGGTGGTCCCCGCGGGCGCCCGCGTGGACCCGGGTGTCCTTCAGCCGGGAGTTCGGGCCGACCTCGGCACCGGCGGCGATGTGTGTGGCGCCGAGCAGCTGCGTACCGGGGTGCACGAGCGCGTCCGGCTCGAAGGTCACCGTGACATCGACGAACGTCGTGGCCGGGTCGACCACCGTCACACCGGACATCATGGCCTCGGTCAGCAGCCGGTCGTTCAGGCTGCGGCGCGCCTCGGCGAGCTGCACCCGGTTGTTGATCCCGGCGATCTCGCGGTGGTCGCCCGCGACGGACGCGCCCACCCGGTGGCCTGCTTCGCGCAGAATCCCCAGCACGTCGGTGAGGTACTCCTCGCCCTGGCTGTTGTCCGTGCGGACCTTGCCCAGGGCGTCCGCGAGCAGCTGCCCGTCGAAGGCGAAGACCCCCGAGTTGATCTCCTGGATCGCCCGCTGGGCCTCGCTCGCGTCCTTGTGCTCGACGATCGCGGTGACCGCGCCACTCGTCTCGTCCCGCACGATCCGCCCGTACCCGGTGGCGTCCGGCACCTCGGCGGTCAGCACCGTCACCGCGTTGCCGTCGGCGGTGTGCGTGGCGGCCAGGGAGTGCAGGGTCGCGCCGGTGAGCAGCGGGGTGTCACCGCAGACGACGATGACGGTCCCCGTCACGGCGCCGCCCTCGCCGGCGATGGCTTCCAGGCCCATACGCACCGCGTGCCCGGTGCCGTTCTGCTGCTCCTGTACGGCGGTACGGGCGGCCGGGTCGGCCTGCGCGAGATGCGCGGTGACCAGCTCACGCCCGTGGCCCACGACCACGACCAGTTGCTGCGGGTCCAGCTCCCGTGCGGCGGCGACCACATGGCCCACCAGTGACCGGCCGCAGATCTCGTGCAGAACCTTGGGGGTGCTCGACTTCATGCGGGTGCCCTCACCCGCTGCGAGGACGACGACGGCGGCCGGGCGATTGGCGCTCACGGGTGTGCCTTTCGGCTTCGGTGCTTTGGGAGGCGGACATCCGCAGGATACCGGGGTGTAGCGGGGAGCCCGCATCAAGGGCGTACGGGAACGCGCGACGGCCCCGGAAGGCGCGCGAGCACGCGTTCCGGGGCCGACCGCCGTCCCGTTCGGTTACTCCGTGGCGATCGCGTTCAGTACGTTCATCCGGCCCGCCCGGAACGCCGGGATCAGCGCGGCGAACAGACCCACGAACGCCGAGGCGACGAAGACCGTACCGATGGTGGTCCAGGGGATCTCCAGGACCTTCAGCCCCTCCAGGGCCAGCAGCTTCTGCGCGGTGGCGCCCCAGGCCATCCCGAGCCCCAGGCCGAGCAGCGCGCCGAAGAGCGCGATGACGACGGACTCCAGGCGGATCATGCGGCGCAGCTGGCGGCGGGAGAGGCCGATGGCCCGCATCAGGCCGATCTCCCGGGTGCGTTCGACCACCGAGAGGGCGAGGGTGTTCACCACGCCGAGTACCGCGACGATGATCGCCAGCGCGAGCAGGCCGTAGACGATGTTCAGGAGCTGGCCGACCTGGCTCTTGAGCTCTTCCTTGAAGTCCGTCTGGTCCCTGACCTCGACTGTCGGGTCACTGGCCACGGCGGACTTGAGAGCGGCGTACGCCTGGTCCTCCTTGCCGGACTCCGCCTTGGCGAACAACATGTAGCTCAGCGGCATCCGGTCAGCGGGCAGATACCGCTCGACGGTAGTGAGGTTCGTGTACATCGCGCCCTTGTCGAACGTAGCGTCGTCCGACGTGATGGCCGCGATCCGCAGCTCGGTCGTCTCGCCGTGTTCGAAGGCGACGGTCAGCTTCTCGCCCACCTTCACTCCGGTGCGCTCGGCGAAGCCCGAGCCCACCGACATCGCGTCCTTGCCGTACGCGGCGGCCAGGTCACCGGAGACGGTCTCGCGGCGCAGGTCCTCGATGTAGGTCGGGCTGGTGGCGATGATCTTCTCGTCCTGGGTCTTACCGCCCGGGGTGGTCAGCTTGGTCGCGACCTCCTTGGTCTCGGTGGTGTGGGCGAGGTGCGGCGCTTCCTTCATCGCCTTGATGGCCGCGGGCTTGATGGGCTGTTGGCCCGCCTGGACGATGAAGTCCGCGCCGACCGACTTGTCCAGCTCCTCGGTGGCAGAGGCGACCATCGAGGACCCGACCACCGACAGGCAGGCCACCAGTGCCAGGCCGATCATCAGGGCCGCGCCCGTGGCGCCCGTACGGCGCGGGTTGCGCAGCGCGTTGCGCTCGGCCATCCGCCCGACCGGTCCGAACATCCGCAGCACCAGTGCGCTGATCACGCGGACCACACCGCCCGCGAGCACCGGCCCGATGACGACGAAACCGACAAGCGTCAGCACAACGCCCGCTCCGAGCCACAGTGAGCCGTCGCTCGCCGTGTCGGCCGTACCCGCGAGGTACAGGGCGAAGCCGCCCGCTCCGGTCAGCGCCAGCCCGATGACGGCGCGTACGACGCTCGCGCGGCCGCCCGAGGCCGTGCCCGTCTCGCGCAGGGCCGCCATCGGGGAGACCTTGCCGGCCCGGCGGGCGGGGATATACGCGGCGAGCAAGGTGACGATGACACCGAGCGCCAAACCGATCACGGGAGTCGTCCAGTTGACCGTGAGGTCCCGCGTGGACAGCTCCATGCCCATGCCCGACATCAGCTTCATCAGGCCGATGGCGAGGCCGACTCCGGCGCCGACACCGAGGATCGAGCCGACGACGCCGAGCAGCAGCGCCTCGACCAGCACCGAGCGGTTGACCTGCTTGCGCGAGGAGCCGATGGCCCGCATCAGGCCGATCTCGCGGGTGCGCTGGGCGACCAGCATGGAGAAGGTGTTGATGATCAGGAAGACGCCGACCAGGAAGGCGATCCCGGCGAATCCGAGCATCGCGTACTTCATGACGTCCAGGAAGGAGCCGACGTCCTCACGGCCGGCGTCCGCGGCCTCCTTCTGCGTCTGCACCTTGAAGGCGCCGTCCAGCTCATCGACGACGCTCTTCTTCAACTGCTCGTTGCTGACACCGGACGCGGCCACGACATTGACATGCGTGAACTGCCCGGTGTCGCCAAGGAGTTCCTTCTGCGCGGTCGCGGTGTCGAAGAAGACGACGGCGGCACCGGGGTTGGTCACCTTGAAGGAGGCGATGCCAGTGATCCTGGCGGTGATGTCACCGGTGACAGCGATGGTGCGCAGCTCATCACCGATCTCGAGCTTGTGCTTCTCGGCGGTGTCGGCGTCGACCATCACCTCGGTGGGGCCGCGCGGTTCATGGCCCTTGCTGATCTCCATCGAGCGGAGTTCGTTGGTGGTCCAGTTCGCGGCGATCGTCGGGGCGCCGGAGGTGGACCCCATGTTCTTGTTCTCGGAGTTGACGACGGTGACGCTCATGCTGCTGACGGCGCCCTCGGCGGACTTCACTCCGTCCGCCTGCTTCACCTGCTCGACGGCACCCGCGGGCAGTGACTCGGGCTTGCCGGTCTGCGGCGCCTCGTCCCCGTCCTTCGCGGACTTGGGGCTGACCGTGACATCAGGCGCGGAAGCCGCGAAGAGCTTGTCGAACGTGGTGTTCATGGTGTCGGTGAAGACGAGCGTCCCGCAGACGAACGCCACCGACAGCAGGACCGCGACGGCGGAGAGCGCCATCCGTCCCTTGTGCGCGAAGAAGTTGCGCAGCGAGGTCTTCAGAACCGTCATGACGTACGCCCCCGCGCGTCGAAGTCCTTCATCCGGTCAAGGACCTGGTCGGCGGTCGGCTGGTGCATCTCGTCGACGATCCGGCCGTCCGCGAGATACAGCACCCGGTCCGCGTACGAGGCGGCCACCGGGTCGTGGGTGACCATCACGATGGTCTGGCCGAGCTCGTCCACGGACTGCCGCAGGAAGCCGAGCACTTCGGCGCCGGAGCGCGAGTCGAGGTTCCCGGTCGGCTCGTCCCCGAAGATGATCTCCGGCCGCGCGGCGAGCGCACGCGCCACGGCCACCCGCTGCTGCTGACCACCGGACAGTTCGCTGGGCCGGTGCTTGAGCCGCCCCGCGAGCCCAACGGTCTCCACGACCCTCCCCAACCACTCCCGGTCGGGCTTACGACCCGCGATATCCATCGGCAACGTGATGTTCTCCAGGGCGTTCAACGTGGGAAGCAGATTGAACGCCTGGAAAATGAACCCGATCCGATCGCGCCGCAACTGGGTCAGCTTCTTGTCCTTGAGCCCGGTTATCTCGGTCTCATCGAGAAAAATCTGCCCACTGCTCACGACATCCAGCCCCGCGAGGCAGTGCATCAGCGTCGACTTGCCGGAGCCCGACGGGCCCATGATCGCGGTGAACTGCCCGCGGGCGATGTCCACATCGACATGGTCGAGCGCGACGACCTTGGTCTCCCCCGAGCCATAGGCCTTCACGACCTGCCGCGCTCGCGCCGCGACGGCCGTACGCCCTCCAGTGCCCCCGTGCCTGGGAATGCTTACAGCCGTTGTCACGGTATATCTCCTTTGTCGGTGATGCTGCGCATCGTCTGCCGTTGACGTGCTCAGTCTGGTAGTCAGGCGGCACCGGGCGCGCTGGTGCGCGACCCCCTCTTGACGGTGGGGAAAACCCCACCCCGCCCGTCATGCGCACCACATGCCCTGGCCTGCGCTTCCACGGTAGGCCGCGGGTCGGCAACGCTCCTCCTCCGCCGGTACCAGCCGTCCCCCGCCCGTTGTACGGAGAGTCCCCTAGGGGTCTCCGTCTCCCGGACGACCGATACCTGCGGGGTCTGGGCCCTCCCGCCCCGCGAGGATCAGGTGAGAGGGTGTCCCCGAAACAAGTAGATGCATAGGGAAAGGACTTCGGTGGGAGAGACCCGCAAGCGCCGGGCCGTGGTCGCCGCGCTGATGCTCGCCATGGCGCTCGCCGCGCTCGATGCCACGGTCATCGCGACCGCCGTCCCGCAGATCGTCGGCGACCTCGGTGGCTTCTCCGTCTTCTCCTGGCTGTTCTCCGGCTACCTGCTCGCGGTCACCGTCACCATCCCCGTCTACGGCAGGCTCTCCGACACCTTCGGCCGCAAGCCGGTCCTGGTGGCCGGCATGGCACTCTTCCTCCTGGGCTCCGTGCTCTGCTCCTTCGCCTGGAACATGGCGGCCCTGATCGCCTTCCGGGTGGTCCAGGGCCTGGGCGGCGGCGCCATCCAGGGCACTGTCCAGACCCTGGCCGCGGACCTCTACCCACTCCAGCAACGCCCGAAGATCCAAGCCAAGTTGTCCACGGTGTGGGCCGCGTCAGCGCTCGCGGGACCCGCCATCGGCGGACTGATCGCCACGTACGCCGACTGGCGCTTCATCTTCCTCGTGAACGTCCCGATCGGCGTGCTGGCACTCCTCCTCCTCATACGCCATCTCCACGAGCCGGTACGGGAACGGGGTCCCCGGGGGCGGACCGACTGGGCGGGCGCGCTCACGGTCTTCGCCTGCGGCGGCGTGATCCTCACCGGCCTGGTGCAGGGCGGAGTCGCCTGGCCGTGGCTGTCGATACCGTCGCTCACGCTCTTCGGCACCGGCCTGCTCCTGGCGGCGGCCGTCGTCCTCATCGAACGCCGGGCCCCCGAGCCCGTCATACCCGGCTGGGTGTGGCGCCGCCGCACCATAGCCGCGGTCAACCTCTCCCTCGGCGCACTCGGCCTCCTGATGGTCGCCCCGACCGTCTTCCTCCCCACCTACGCCCAGTCCGTACTCCAACTGAGCCCGACCGCGGCGGGCTTCGTCCTCTCCGCGATGATCCTGAGCTGGCCGGTGTCGGCGGCGCTCAGCCAGCACGTCTACACCCGGATCGGCTTCCGCAACACGGCGATGATCGGCATCACCGTCGCCGGACTCACCCTGCTGGCCTTCCCGTTGCTGCCCTATCCCGGCCAGGCCTGGCAGCCCGCGCTCCTCATGCTGCTCCTCGGCGCCGCACTCGGGCTCTTCCAACTGCCCCTCATCATCGGCGTGCAGTCGACGGTCGGCTGGGCCGAACGCGGCACGACGACGGCCTCGGTCCTCTTCTACCGCCAGATCGGCCAGACCGTCGGCGCGGCGCTGTTCGGCGCCGTCGCCAACGGGGTCCTCACCGCGCGCCTCGGTGGCGCGGGCGATCTGGACTCCGTGGCCCGCTCCCTCACCCACCCGGGTCCGGACGCCGACGTCCTGCGCCGCGCGGTCGACGCGGCGGTCGAGCGCGTCTACCTCGGCGGAGCCTGCGCGGCGCTCCTCGCGCTGCTCGCGCTGCTCTTCTTGGCCCCGCGCCGCTTCCCCGTCCTCCCGCAGGACGCGCCGCCGCCTCGGCACGACGCACCCGCACCTACACCGAGCGCGGACTAGCCACGGGTGCGGCTCGATTTCACGGTGCCCTCCCTGCCGCGGGGTGCGCTCTGTTTCGTTGTGGGGCGGGGCCGCGTCGGGGGGTACGTGCTCACGCCGACGTCTGATCCGGTGATGCCACAGGGATCCCGGTGTGGACCGTCGGCGCTGCGCGCGCACCCCCCGCCCCGTCCCCTCCGGCCGGCAGTNCGGCTGGGGAGCGCCGGGCGGCTGCTGCACGCCAGGCGCACCGGGGGCACCAGGTGCACCGGGGGCACCAGGTGCACCGGGGGCACCAGGTGCACCGGGGGCACCGGGGGTGCCAGGCGCTCCCGGAGGGCCAGGGGGCTGCGGTGCGGCGGGCCCGCCGACTTGGCTCGGGTCGGCGAACATGGTCGCCGCCTGGTGCACACCACCACCAGGCGCGCCAGGGGCACCCGGAGCACCAGGGGCGCCCGGAGCACCAGGCGCACCCGGAGCACCCGGAGCTCCCGGCGGCCCAGGAGGCTGCGGCGCGCCAGGCGTGCCAGGCGCGCCGGGCGGCTTCGGCATGGCGAGGCCCCCCTGGCTCGGGTCGGCCAGCATGGTCGCGGCGTGGTGCACGCCACCGGGAGGCGTACCCGGAGTACCGGGCGGCCCGGGAGGCTGCGGCGCGCCAGGAGTGCCGGGAGCGCCGGGCGGCTTGGGCATGTTGAGGCCCCCCTGGCTCGGGTCGGCCAGCATCGTCGCGGCGTGGTGCACGCCACCGCCGTTGCTGTCACCGCCACCGGGCGGCGGCGGGGTCGGCGCCTGAGGGGGCTGCGGGGACTGCGGCGGCTGCGGCCCGTCCGGGCCGAGCTGCGAGACGAGCTGCGTCGGTACGTAGCCCCCGGCCGGGGTGCCGGGCGTACCAGGACCCGACGGCGGCGGCGTGCCACCGGGAGGCGTACCCGGGGTGCCGGGTGCGCCGGGCGGCGGCGGAGTCGTCGGCCCGCTACCGCGCGCACCGCGCGGCGGACCCATCGCCTTGCTGGTGGCGGCATCCGAGATGTCCCCGGCGCCACCGGGCCCAGCGGCCGTGTGCTGCAGCCCACCAGCCTGAGACGCGGCGGGCGCGCCAGGGCCCTGCGGGTAGCCGTACGACGCGGGCGCACCGGGTGTCTGCGGCCCACCCGGGGCCTGGGACGCGGCGGGCGCGCCAGGGCCCTGCGGGTAGCCGTACGACGACGGGCCCTCCGGGCCGGGCGCGTCCAGCGCCGGGGCCACCGTGGTCCTGGGGAGCTGGCTGCCGCCGGACATCAGGGCCGTGGGGGCGTCCGGTGCCACGGTCGGCGGCGGGGTGTCGTCGGCATCGTTGCCCGAGAGCGGGGGCGCGAACACCGTCGCGGGCGGCGGTACGGAGCGGTCGGCCGCGTCCGAGTCCGCGTTGGTGTCCGTACCGGCCCAGGGCGTGGCGCTGTCGGGCACGCCGGGTGCCGTCGCGGCCACGTCGTCGGAGACGGCCGGGCGCTGCCCGCCCTGCGAGTCGCCCGCGCTCGGCCACGCCGGGGCGGGCGCGGAGCCACCCTCCGCGCCCGAGGGCGCACTCGCGGCTGGAGCCACACCCAGACCCGCGCCGGAGGGCGTACCCGCGCCGGAGGGCGTACCCGCGCTGGAAGGCGTACCGGCCCCGGACGGCGTACCCGCGCCCGAAGACGCCCGCCGGTCCGGGATGCCCATGTTGTCCGCCGCTTCCTGCAGCCACTCCGGGGGGCTCAGCAGGAACGACGTCTGGTTCAGATCCACTCGCGCGGGCGCCGCGGCCGGCGCGGGCTCCGGCGCCCCTTCGGGAACGCCGTACTCCTCCTCATACCGCCTGATGACCTCACCGACCGGCAGTCCGGGCCACAGCGTGGCCTCCCCGCTGTCCCGTGCGATGACCAGCCGCTGCTGCCCGCCGTCCGAGCGCGGACCGTCCTCGCGGTCCTCCGCCCACACGACGAAGCCCAGCTCGAACTCCCGTACCCGCACCTCCCGGTGCTGGTACGCGGGCATCCCGCCGTTGATCCACTGTTCCGCGCGCTCCTGCGCCTGCGCGAAGGTCACCATCGCGCTCACCCCTCAGCCGTTGCGGGGACGGCGCGCGCGAAGCCGCCGTCCACCATCAGGTTCGCCACGGTCTCCAGCTCCGGGGGATTGCCCGCGAGCCGTGCCAGGAAGGCGTCGAAGTCATCACCGCAGGGCAGCAGCAGCCGCTCCACGCGTTCGCCGACGGACCAGCTGTCCTGGTCCCGTGCGTCGTCGTACGCGCAGAACCAGACCGAGCCGACCCGCTCGCCCTTCACCTTGACCGCCAGGATTCCGCCCTGGACGAATCCGACGGCCAGGTAGTCCTTGGTCAGATGGTCGCGCAGGCACTTGTTGACGTAGACGAGGTCGTTGACCCCGGCCTCGTCGCGCACCGTGAAGAACGGCTGGTCGATCAGGAGCCCCAGCTCCGCGTCGAGTGCGGCGCCCACCGGGGCGCAGCCGCCCGCCGCCTTCAGGAACGCCCGGTAGGCGCCCGGCAGGCGGTAGCCGAGGTCCTCCTCTACGCCGAGGATCTGCTGCTCGCTCACCGCGACCGTCGCCTTCGGCAGCCCGAAGTGCGCGGGGCGCGGCTCCTGCAGCGGTCGGGTGCCGCGCTTGGCCTGGTCGACCGGGGCGGTCGCGAGGCCGCCGTGATGGCGCAGCAGCGCCTTCACCTCGACCGGTACCAGGTCGAGCCGGCGGGTGCCCGCGGCGTGGTGCCACGTCCAGCCGTGCGGGGTCGCCACAGCGGGGATGGTGTCCCACAGTTCATGGCCGTCGGCGGCGAGCGCGGCGTTCGCCGACACGTAGTCGGTGAGCCGCAGTTCGTCGATGCCGAACCCCTCCGGAGGCTCGGCGATTTCGGCGGCGGCGCGCGCGTAGGGCGAGAAGTCCGGGTAGCCCTGCTCGTCCACGCGCACCCCTCTGGGGTGGCGCGCGGCCCGGACCGGGTCCGGGAAGTGCACGACCTGCCCGGCATAGGCCGCGTTCGGCGGCGCGGCTTGCTGCCCGAGCCGACCTGTCGTCATGGCGGTTGCCCCCTGCGGCACAGCTGATGGTTTGCGGATGGGCACAGCCTATGCGGTGACGGGGCACCGGTCACCGGGCCTCCGCTTCCGTGACCAGCGGTCCACCGGTGATCACCGGTCGGTGACGGTGAGACAAAGTCCACACCCGAGAGACAGTTCCAGCTTCCGCACCAGCCGCCCCATTTGACAGGCTGTCCCCGCACTCGGGGGAGTGCCGAAGCGGCCATCGTCGCAGGGCACGGGGAGGGACGTACGACCAATGAGCACCGCACAGCCGAACACCGCCGCGGGGTACGCCGGGGATCCCCGGCTGAACTGGAGCGCTAGCGGGCCCGGCGCGGGGGCGCCGGCGCCCGTGCTCCTCCAGCGCCGGGACGGGATCCTGCCGACCGTGGCCGCGGCGTTGTCCGTACGCGGCGAGACGCTGACCGGTACGGCGGCGCGGTCCGACGCCGTGCCCGTGCTGCATCCGCTCGTCGAGGACTTCCTGGCGACGCTGACCACCGGTCACCGGGAGCGCTTCACCGGGCGTTGCCCCGAGACCATCCTGATCTCCCGCCGCCTCATCGCGTACGAGTCCGGCCGGTCCAAGCGCGCCCAGCGCAAGCCGCTAGCTGTGGGCGAGGCCCGCAAGGCACTCAAGCACGCCAAGCTCACGGCCCGCCGTATCCGTGAGGACGGAGACCCGCTGCACGGCAGCTTCGCTCCGCCGTGTCGGTCCTGTACGGCGCTTGCCGACCACTTTGGCGTACGTATCGTCGACCCGACCGGGAGTCAGAACTGATGGCCACCGCCGGTGCGTCCGATCGCACCTCCAGTACCCGATTCCCCGTTCAGGCCGACGCCGCGTTGCGCGGGGCGGGCTGGTGGCCGGGGCGCTGGGACATCAAACAGGCCGAGTACTGGGCCGACACCCTGCGCGACCATGTGTCGCCTGTGGGGCACCGGCATGCGGTGTTTCCTGCGGCGGTGGAGGCGTGGGCGGAGTTCGGGGGGCTGCGGGTTACTCCGGCGGGGCCTGGGCGGCATGTCGCGCCCGCGGTGCTTCATCTCGACCCGCTGTGCGGTCTGCATATGGCTCGCACTCTGGGGGATCTGGGGCGGGCGCTCGGCACTGAGGTCTGTCCGCTGGGCGAGGAGCCGGACAGTGGGGCGCTGCTCGCGATCGATGCGCAGAGCCGGGTGTACGGCCTGGACCACGGTGGCGACTGGTACCTGGGCGCGACGGTCGACGCGGCACTGCTGACTCTGCTCTCGGGCGTACTACCCACGAGGCTGGCTGCGGGCTGAGGCGCGGGCCGGTTGCGCGCTGTTTCGTTGTGGGGCGGGGCCGCGTGTTCCCGTGCGGCGGGGTGCGCCCGGTGAAGCGGCGCCCCAAAAAACCCAAAACGTTTAACCAAAAATTCGAAAAACGGAANCTACCGGGTCACCTCGCGCGGCGGGAGCACGTGCCCCCCAGCGCGCCCCCGCCCCACAACGAAACAGAACGCACCCCCACGCCACGGGGCGCGGCGCGGAACACGCACCCCGCCAGGCGCGCTGTCGCCCCCTTTGTTGTGGGCAATCGTTCCGCAGGGCGGAACGGGTGGGCACAACCCCTCGCCACGGATGCACCCGTTCCACGAAGCCCGCGGGGCACACTCACCCCCGACACGGGGGACCCGTGACGCCGGGCCCGGAGGGCAACACCCCCGCGCGGGGCTAGCGGGCCGTGGGGATGACCGCTGAGACGCGGAAGCCGCCCGCGTCCGTAGGCCCGGACACGAAGACGCCGCCGAGCGCCGTGACGCGTTCCTTCATGCCCAGCAGGCCGTTCCCCCCGCTGGGCAGGCGCGCGTCGTGCGGGGTCGACTCCGGCGCCGGGTCGTTCTCGACCTGCATGGCGACCTCGGCGCCCCGGTGGGCCAGGCGGACCTGGACCTTCGCACCGGGTGCGTGCTTGTGCACGTTCGTGAGGCCCTCCTGGATCACGCGGTACGCGGTCTGTTCGACCTCGGCGGGATACGGGGCAGGGTCGCCGTCGACCGACAGCTCCAGGACCATTCCGGCGGCCCGGGACTGGCCCACCAGCTCCTCCAGCTCGGCCAGACACGGCCCGTCGTCCTCGCGGGCGCGCGACGCGGCCGCGGCGGCCGCGACCCCGACGGCGGCCAGCGGCAGGGAGGGCGAGGTGGGCGAGGGCGCCGGGCCCGCCGTGGTGCCGTCCTGGGTGCGCAGTACGCCGAGCATCTCGCGCAGTTCGGTGAGCGCCTGCCGCCCCATGTCCCCGACCAGCGCCGCGTTCTTGACGGCCTTTTCGGGGTCCTTGCGCGCCACGGCTTGCAGCGCCGCCGCGTGCACCACCATCAGGCTGACCCGGTGCGCGACGACGTCGTGCATCTCGCGGGCGATCCGGGTCCGCTCCTCGTTGCGGGCCCATCCGGCCCGCTCCTCCGCGCGCTCGGCGAGCAGCTGCAGCTCCCGCTCCAGGCTGTCCGCGCGCTCGCGAAGGCTTTCCATCAGCCGCCGCCGAGCCCCCACGTACAGGCCGAACAGCACCGGCGGCGCCGTTACCCCGAGCGAGGCCAGGACCGCGACGAAGGGGACGAACCCCTCGCTGATGTCGACGGCGCCGTCGGCGACGCCCTGGCGGGTCTGGATGAACGTCACGATCGTGGAAGCGGTGACGGACATGCCCGCCAGTACCGCGATGATCCGGCGCGGCGCGTCCGACGCGGCCAGCGTGTAGAGGCCGACCACGGTCAGCAGGAAGCCCATGTTGGCCGGGGATACCGCGATCGCGACCAGCACCACGGCGACCGGCCACCGTCGGCGCAGCACCAGCGTGGCCCCGGTGAGCAGCCCGATGGTTACGCCGACCGCGACCGGCACCCCGGACTTGTCGGCGAACTCGACGCCTTCCAGCGCGCACTCGGCGGCCGATGCAACCCCCAGCCCGATGTCCAGTGCGGCACTGCGCCGTTGTCCCCACCACCACGGCCCCCCGGCCGACTCCTGGTGGTCTACCCCCGTTGTGGTCATGCCTTCCAGCCTACGGGCGAGGGGCCCGGGATTTCCCGTGGGTTTCCGGGGTGTCCGAGCGCGTGTTCGGCCAGCGTCCGTGATCACCTTCGAGTCAACCCGTCGCATCGAGGGCGGTCGGTACGGCATAGTGTGTGCAGCCCGGCCAACAGCCTGACGCAATGTCCGGCCTAGGTCGTTCTATCCCCCGTGGTGTAATTGGCAGCACTGTGGCTTTTGGTGCCATCTGTCCGGGTTCGAGTCCTGGCGGGGGAGCAATCCACCCCTCCTCTTCAGCTGCTCCGCTTCAGGAGTACGAAGCCCCCGGCCCTGCCCGCTTCGGTGTAGCCGACGCGTGGATGCAGCCGCCCGGCGTAACCCTGCGGGTCCTTGAACCGGCCGGATCTGTTGTCCAGTGCGATGAAGTCCGGCGTGACGCCCTCGGTCCTGCCCACCCAGAAGACCCGGCAGCGCGAGGTCAGACGGCTGATCGGGCCGATGTTCGCCTCGACCTTCGCCCCGTCCGGGATCCGGTCCAGCAGTCGCTCCGCCGCGATCACCCGGTCGCTCTTGCGGTAGGTGTCGGACTCGGTCAGCCGGGCCAGCGGGAGCGCGGTGGTCAGGGCAAGCGAGGCCGCGGCGACGGCCGCGGGCAGCTGGAGCGCGTACGCCCGCAGGCGAGGGCGCGCGCTGCGGCGGTAGAGGTCGATCGCGTCGGCCAGGGCCAGGATGACCACCGGCATCAGCACCGCGCTGTAGTGCCAGCCGGTGTCCCAGTAGTGGCTGTCCGAGGACAGGAACCGCCAGCCGACGGTCGGCAGCGCGACGATCAGCAGCGGGGAGCGCAGCGCCAGCAGCCCCGTGGTCGGCAGGAGCAGCCAGCCGAGGGTGCGCAGCTTGGTGTCGAGGCCGTCGAAGGGGCCGCCACCGCCGCCGACCTTGTTCCAGTAGTCGTACGCGCCTGTGGTGTTGAAGGCCGGGATGAGCACGGTGAAGGTGAGCAATGCGGCCACCGCGCCGAAGACGACGACCCCGATCGCGTACGGCACCATCCGCGGGGACGTCCGCCTGGCGCGCACCACGACGACCAGCGCGATCGCGGCCGTGGTCGCCCCCAGGTCCTCCTTGACCAGCACCAGCGGCAGCGCCCACCACAGGGCGGCCCGCCACCGCTCGCGCAGGATCGCCTCCAGCGCGAAGGCGATCAGCGGCACGGCGAAGCAGATCTCGTGGAAGTCGAAGTCGACGGCGCGCTGGATGCCCCAGGACAGGCCGTACGCGATCCCCAGCGCGAGCCCGCGTGCCGGGCCGAGCAGCCGGGTGGCGGCGCGGGTGACCGGGACGGCGGACAGTGCGAGCAGCGCGGCCTGCGCGATCAGCAGGGTGACCGGGGACGGGAAGAGCCGGTAGGCCGGGGCGAGCAGCGCCGTGACGGGGCTGAAGTGGTCGCCGAGTATGTGCGCGCCGGGGCCCTTGAGGTCGGCGAGCGGTGCCTGGAGCTGTGCGTAGCCGCGTATCGCCTGCTCGAAGATGCCCAGGTCCCAGGACATGGTCCGCAGCTGGCGGTAGCGGCTCACCGAGATCACGCTGTACGCCACGAACAAGGCCGTGGCCAGGTAGTACGGGGCGAGATGCCGGGGGCGCGGGGTGCGTTGCGCCACCGGCCCGGATATCTCGGAGGGTTCGGTGCCTCCGGCGGGGGCCGGCGCGATCTGGGCGCTGGTCATGAGGGGAGACCCTAGCTCCTCGCATCGAACGCCCGCTCGATCGGGCGGCGTGCGGTCCCCCGGTTGCCGGACCGTCCGGGGGGCGTGTGCCGGTGTCCCGGTGGCTGTCGGTGGGACGTCGTAGGCTGGGAGCCCCCGGCCCGTTCGACGTGTCGGGTGGCTTGCGTTACCCACTCCGTACTGCCCGTACGCCTCGTACTTCTGCCTCCTGGACGGAAACCGCCTTCATGAGCCTGCACGGTCTGCTCGACGCCGTCGTCAAGGACGCCGCACTCGCCGAAGCGGTGCAGGCCGCCGAAGACGGCAACCGCACGCATGTCGACCTGATCGGTCCGCCTGCCGCCCGGCCCTTCGCGATCGCCGCGCTGGCCCGCGATGCGGGGCGGCCGGTGCTGGCCGTGACGGCCACCGGGCGGGAGGCGGAGGACCTCGCGGCCGCGCTGCGCTCCCTGCTGCCGCCGGACACGGTCGTCGACTACCCCTCCTGGGAGACCCTGCCGCACGAGCGGCTCTCACCACGCTCCGACACCGTCGGCCGCCGCCTCGCCGTGCTGCGCAGGCTGACCCACCCGAGCACCGACGACCCGGAGACCGGCCCGGTCTCGGTGGTCGTGGCCCCGATCCGCTCGGTACTCCAGCCGCAGGTCAAGGGCCTCGGCGAGCTGGAGCCCGTCAGCCTGAGACAGGGTGTGTCCGCCGACCTGGAGGAGACCGTCCAGGCCCTCGCGGCAGCCGCGTACGCCCGGGTCGAGCTGGTCGAGAAGCGCGGCGAGTTCGCGGTGCGCGGCGGCATCCTGGACGTCTTCCCGCCGACCGAGGAACACCCCCTGCGGATCGAGTTCTGGGGGGACGACGTCGAGGAGATCCGTTACTTCAAGGTCGCCGACCAGCGCTCCCTGGAGATCGCCGAGCACGGCCTGTGGGCGCCGCCCTGCCGCGAGCTGCTGCTGACCGACGACGTACGGGAACGGGCCGCTGCCCTGGCCGAGCAGCACCCCGAGCTCGGCGAACTGCTCGGCAAGATCGCCGAGGGCATCGCGGTCGAGGGCATGGAGTCCCTGGCGCCGGTACTCGTCGACGACATGGAACTGCTGCTCGACGTGCTGCCGCAGGGCAGCATGGCCGTGGTCTGCGACCCCGAGCGGGTGCGCACCCGGGCCTCCGACCTGGTGGCCACCAGCCAGGAGTTCCTGCAGGCCAGCTGGGCCGCGACGGCGGGCGGGGGAGAGGCTCCCATCGATGTGGACGCGGCCTCGCTGTGGGGCATCGCGGACGTCCGCGACCGGGCCCGCGACCTGGGCATGATGTGGTGGTCCGTCTCGCCGTTCGCGGCGGACCACGAGGTCGGCGCGGACACCCTCAAGCTCGGCATGCACGCCCCGGAGACCTACCGCGGCGACACCGCCCGCGCCCTGGCCGACGCCAAGCAGTGGAACGCCGACGGCTGGCGCACCGTCTTCGTCACCGAGGCCCACGGCCCGGCCGCCCGCACCGTGGAGATGCTGGGCAACGAAGGCATCGCCGCCCGCCTCGACTCCGACCTCGCCGAGATCGCCCCGTCCGTCGTCCACGTGGCCTGCGGCTCCATCGAGTACGGCTTCATCGACGCGGCCCTCCGGCTCGCGGTCCTCACCGAGACCGACCTGACCGGCCAGCGCGCGGCCGGCAAGGACGGCACCCGGATGCCCGCCCGGCGCCGTAAGACCATCGACCCGCTCACTCTGGAGCCGGGCGACTACATCGTCCACGAGCAGCACGGCGTCGGCCGGTACGTCGAGATGGTGCAGCGCACGGTGCAGGGCGCGACCCGCGAGTACCTGGTCGTCGAGTACGCCCCCGCCAAGCGCGGCCAGCCCGGCGACCGGCTCTACATCCCCACCGACCAGCTGGAGCAGATCACCAAGTACGTCGGCGGCGAGGCCCCGTCCATGCACCGCCTCGGCGGCGCCGACTGGACCAAGACCAAGGCCCGCGCCAAGAAGGCGGTCAAGGAGATCGCGGCCGACCTCATCAAGCTCTACTCGGCGCGGATGGCGGCGCCGGGACACATCTTCGGCCCGGACACCCCCTGGCAGCGCGAGCTGGAGGACGCCTTCCCGTACGCCGAGACCCCCGACCAGCTGACCACCATCGCCGAGGTCAAGGAAGACATGGAGAAGTCGGTCCCGATGGACCGGCTGATCTGCGGCGACGTCGGCTACGGCAAGACCGAGATCGCCGTACGCGCGGCCTTCAAGGCGGTCCAGGACGGCAAGCAGGTAGCGGTCCTGGTCCCCACGACCCTCCTCGTCCAGCAGCACTTCGGCACCTTCTCCGAGCGCTACTCGCAGTTCCCGGTCGCGGTCCGTGCCCTGTCCCGCTTCCAGACGGAGACCGAGTCCAAGGCAACGCTCGAAGGCCTGCGCGAGGGTTCGGTCGACATCGTCATCGGCACCCACCGCCTGTTCTCGTCCGAGACCAAGTTCAAGGACCTCGGCCTGGTCATCGTCGACGAGGAACAGCGCTTCGGCGTGGAACACAAGGAGCAGCTGAAGAAGCTCCGCGCGAACGTCGACGTCCTGACCATGTCGGCCACCCCCATCCCCCGTACGCTCGAAATGGCGGTCACCGGCATCCGCGAGATGTCCACGATCACCACCCCGCCCGAGGAACGGCACCCCGTGCTGACCTTCGTCGGCCCGTACGAGGAGCGGCAGATCGGCGCCGCGATCCGCCGCGAACTGCTGCGCGAGGGCCAGGTCTTCTACATCCACAACCGCGTGGAGTCCATCGACCGCGCGGCCGCCCGGCTGCGCGACATCGTCCCCGAGGCCCGCATCGCGACCGCCCACGGCCAGATGTCCGAACAGGCCCTGGAACAAGTAGTGGTGGACTTCTGGGAGAAGAAGTTCGACGTCCTGGTCTCGACCACCATCGTCGAGTCGGGCATCGACATCTCCAACGCCAACACCCTGATCGTCGAGCGCGGCGACAACTTCGGCCTCTCCCAACTCCACCAGCTACGCGGCCGGGTCGGCCGTGGCCGCGAGCGCGGCTACGCCTACTTCCTCTACCCCCCGGAGAAGCCCCTCACCGAGACCGCCCACGAGCGCCTGGCGACCATCGCCCAGCACACGGAGATGGGCGCGGGCATGTACGTCGCCATGAAGGACCTCGAAATCCGCGGCGCGGGCAACCTGCTCGGCGGCGAGCAGTCCGGCCACATCGCGGGCGTCGGTTTCGACCTCTACGTCCGCATGGTCGGCGAGGCGGTCGCCGACTACCGTGCCTCGCTCGAAGGCGGCGTGGAGGAGGAGCCCCCGCTCGAGGTCAAGATCGAGCTCCCGGTCGACGCCCACGTCCCGCACGACTACGCCCCCGGCGAGCGCCTGCGCCTGCAGGCGTACCGCGCGATCGCCTCCGCCAACACGGAGGAGGACATCAAGGCGGTACGCGAGGAACTCACCGACCGCTACGGCAAGTTGCCCGAGCCGGTGGAGAACCTGCTCCTGGTCGCGGGCCTACGGATGCTGGCCCGCGCCTGCGGAGTCGCCGAGATCGTCCTGCAGGGCACGAACATCCGCTTCGCTCCGGTGGAGCTACGCGAATCCCAGGAACTCCGCCTGAAGCGTCTCTACCCGGGCACGGTCATCAAGCCCGCCAACCACCAACTGCTGGTGCCGCGCCCCAAGACGGCGAAGGTCGGCGGCAAGCCGCTGGTCGGCCGAGACCTGCTGGCCTGGACGGGCGAGTTCCTCACGACAATCGTGGGCTCCTGACCCCGGTGCGCCGTGTCGGGGTGAGGGTGCGCCTCGGGCTCGTGTTCACGGTGCGCCGTGGTGTCGGGGGTGAGGGTGCCCCTCGGGCTTGTGTTCACGGTGCGCCGTGGCGTGGGGGTGCGTTCTGTTGCGTTGTGGGGCGGGGGCGCGCTGGGGGGCACGTGCTCCCGCCGCGCGAGGTGATCCGGTAGCGGTATAGCGAGCCCGGTGGTGGGGTCAAGGTTGGGCGGTCCGCGCGCACCNCCCGCGCCCTTCCAGCCCCCGGCCCCCGCACCCGCCCGTATCGACCAGGTGCGCGCCGAGCTCGACGAGCTCAGTGACCTGCTGCGCCACCAGGACCGTCCGGAGGGCGGCGGCCGGTGAGCGGACGCGTCATCGCCGACCGCTACGAACTGTCCACGCTGATCGGCCAAGGCGGCATGGGCCAGGTCTGGACGGCGTACGACCAGCGCCTGGACCGCCGCGTCGCCGTCAAGCTGCTGCGCCCCGACAAGGTCGCGGGCCCCGGCGGCGACAGCTCCGCCGAGCTGCGCCGCCGCTTCGTCCGCGAGTGCCGGGTCACCGCGCAGGTCGACCACCCGGGCCTGGTCACCGTGCACGACGCGGGCAGCGAGGGCGAGGACCTCTTCCTCGTCATGCAGCACGTCGAAGGGTCCGACCTCGCCGACCACATCGCCGAGCACGACCCCTACCCGTGGCCCTGGGCCGTCGCGGCCGCCGCCCAACTGTGCGCCGTACTCTGCGCGGTGCACGCCGTGCCGATCGTGCACCGCGACCTCAAGCCGCGGAACATCATGGTGAAGCCCGACGGCACCCTCACCGTCCTCGACCTCGGCGTCGCCTCCGTCATGGACAGCGACACCACCCGCCTCACCCACACCGGCTCCCCCATCGGCAGCCCCGCCTATATGGCCCCCGAGCAGGCGATGGGCGGCGCCGTCGGCCCGTACACCGATCTGTACGCACTCGGCGTGCTGCTGCACGAACTGCTCAGCGGCACGGTCCCGTTCAACGGCACCACCGTCCTCGGCGTCCTGCACCGCCACCTCTACGAGCCGCCGCTGCCCGTACGCCAACTGCGCCCCGAGGTCCCCGAGCCCCTGGAGGCGCTGGTCCTCAGGCTGCTCGCCAAGGACCCGCAGCACCGCCCGGCCTCCGCGCAGGAGGTGTACGAGGCGCTGGCTCCGCTGCTGCCCGTACGCGGCGTCCCCAGCGGGCCGCTGGACCCCACGCGCCCCTTTCTGCGCCCGCACGCCCCGTGGCCGGACCGCGCGGCCAGGGCCGCGGCCGCTCCTGAGGTGCCCAGGCAGCCGCGCGAGCCCCAGGCGGCCCAGCAGACCGATGTCGCCGGGGCCGTCGACGACGTCAAGCGACTGCTCGGCGAGGGCCGGATCACCCAGGCCGTTGACCTGCTCGGCGCGATCCTCCCGGCCGCCGCCGTCCAGCACGGCGAGCACTCCCCGATCGTCCGCGGCCTGCGCAAGCAGTACGCGGCCACGCTGATGGACGACGGCCAGTACCGCCGCGCACTGCCCGAGCTGCGCCGCCTGGCCGACGAGCGTGCCGCCGAGTCCGGGGTCGCCGACCCGGCCTCGCTGCAGTTCCGGTACGAGGCCGCGCAGTGCCTGGAGCAGCTCGGCGAACCGGCCGCCGCGCTGGCCGAGTACCGCGCCCTGCTGCCGTTCTTCGAGAACCGGTACGTCAGCGGGGACGCCGATCTCTGCCTGGAACTGCGCCGCCGCATCGGCCACCTGCTGCTGGCGCTCGGGGACCATGCCGCCGCCCACGACATGCTGGCCCGGCTGCTGCACGACGCGGAGCGCCGGCACGGCATCGGCCATCCGTTCCCGGCCGAGGTCCGGCGTACGGTGCAGTGGCTGGGGCAGGTACGCGGCTGACCCGGCCGCTGTACGAGCCCGTCCCCGAACACGTACCTCCAACTCTCCCCGAATCGTTGGTCGAATCAGTGGCCGAAGCCACGGCCACTGCATACCATCGATCACCGCAAGGCCCGCTTGTGCACTGACGCACAATCTCGCCTCCGGGAGGCTCCTTTGCACCGCCGCAGTCGCACCGCGCTCTCCGTATCCGCCGCGCTCCTTATCGCGGCTCCACTCCTGGCCGCCTGCGGCAACGAAGCCCATCCGGGCGCGGCGGCCGTGGTCGGCGGTGAACGGATCACCGTCGCCCAGCTCGAGGGCCGGGTGAACGAACTGCGGGACGCCCAGCGCGCGGTCACCGAGAACGACGAGCAGTACGCACAACTGCTCAGTGAGCAGTGCGACGCCGCCCTCAAGATGGAGACGCCCCAGCCCTGCGACCCCGTCCGCGGGACCCTGCACACCATGGTCTTCGAGCGGGTGGTCGACCGGGTCGCCAAGGACGCCGGGATCGAGGTCACCCGCAAGGAGCTGCAGACCGCGCGGGCCCAGCAGGAGAAGGTCTCCGGCGGCGCCGAGGGCCTGGAGCGGACCGCGCTGCGGAACAACGTCGCACCGGCGCGGCTCGACGACACCCTGCGCACCTGGATGCTGCTCGACAAGCTCGACCGCACGCTCGGCGGCGAAGAGCTGCGCAAGGCGATGGCCGAGGCATCCGACGAACTCAGCATCGACCTCAACCCGCGCTACGGCACGTGGGACGTGAAGGTGGGCCACCTCGGCGAGGCCGACACCCCGTGGCTGCGCGAGGTGACGCCCCGCCTGCGGGCGGACCAGCAGGCATAGGCGGCCGCGCGGCCCCCGGCCTCTCCGGCGGCCGTCGTCGGCCCTGTCAGTGGCGTGCGTTACGTTCGAGACGTGAACGCCTCGAAGGACCCGATGGACTCCAAGGACGCGCCGGACCCGAACGCCCCCGGCCGCGTCCTGCTGCTCACCACCAGCCACCGGGTCGCCCCCGGCCTGCTGTCCTGGCCCGCCTGGCAGGCGTTGGGCGCCGCCGACGCGGTGCTCTGCGCCGACCCCGGCCACCCGCAGCTGCCGTATCTGCGCGAGGCCGGTGTCGCCGTGGAGCAGGCGGCGCCCACCGCGCGGGAGCTGGTCGAGAGGTGCGCGGGCGGCCGTACGGTGGTCGTGGTGGCCACCGGCGAGGGCGACCCCGCACTGACCGACGGGCTCGCCCGGCTCGCGGGCTCCGGCCGGGTCCAGATGCCCGACCTGGAGCTGCTGCCCGCCTCGTACGACCTGCCGGGCGCCCGCCTGCTCGACCTCGTCCAGGTCATGGACCGCATCCGAGCCGAGTGCCCGTGGTCGTCCCAGCAGACCCACAAGGGCCTGGCGAAGTACGGCATCGAAGAGGCGTACGAACTCGTCGAGGCGATCGAGACCGGCGACCGCGACGAACTCCGCGAGGAACTCGGCGACGTACTCCTGCAGGTCGTCTTCCACTCCCGGATCGCCGAGGAGGACCCCGACGAGCCCTTCTCGATCGACGACGTCGCGGGCGGCATCGTCAGCAAGCTCATCCACCGCCACCCCCATGTCTTCGGCGACGACACCGCCGAGACCCCGGACGAGGTCCGCGACCACTGGCTGCGCACCAAGGCCGCCGAGAAGCAACGCGACTCGGTGACGGACGGCGTCCCACTCGGCCAGCCGGGCCTCGCCCTGACGGCCAAGCTGGCCTCGCGGGTGCGGACGGCGGGCCTGGACGCACCGCTGCCGACGGGCGACGGCGTCGGGTACGAACTGCTGGCGCTCGCGGTACGGGCGGAGGCCGCCGGGGTGGACCCGGAGGCGGCGCTGCGGGCGGCCGCGCGCGCCTACCGGGACGTGATCCTGGGGGTCGAGAAGGGCGGGGCTTAGTACGGTTGGCGCAGGGTCGGCCGAGATGCGTGGGGGCGTGTGTGGAACCGGAGTTGGAGGAGCTGGCGGCCTCGGGCGCGGCAGTTCTGGTGAGGACGATGGACACGCGGGCCGTGCGCAACCGGTTCTTGGAGCTGTTCCAGCGCGCGCAGAGCACCGGAGAGCTGGGCTTGAAGCTCATCGGGTCCAGGATCCAGTTA
The DNA here is from genome assembly GCF_046540415.1 of Streptomyces sp. E11-3. Lineage (NCBI taxonomy): Bacteria > Bacillati > Actinomycetota > Actinomycetes > Kitasatosporales > Streptomycetaceae > Streptomyces > Streptomyces sp. E11-3. The sequence goes on from NZ_JAZGRL010000003.1 coordinate 481,647, forward strand.
ATGGAGGCAGGGGAGGACGACGGAGCGCTCGCGGGCATCGAGGCGCAGTGGCGGGACAGACTGACCACCCTGCTGAGGGAGGATCCGGAGGGCCTGGACCTCGCGTTCGGACTCCGGGACATCGTGGCCGACTTCGCTCCCCGGAAAAACCCGCAGCCACCTGCCGAGGTTCGCAACACCATCTCGGGCGGCACGATCGACACCGTCGTCCAGGCAGGTGCCGTCAGCCGCGTCACTGTGCACGCCGCCGACTCCCACGACGGTGACCACGTCGACTTCCAGAACGGCACCTTCCACGACCGGGTCGTCGGCGTACAGCACAACCACTACCCCGCGCGGAGCTTCGGCGACCCGCCGGCCCCGCGCGACTGGCCGTGGGCGAACGAGATCAGCCCGGCCGAGGTCGGCGTGCGACCATCTCGTCGGGTGCCAGGACTGCCGGACATCCCCTGGTACACCGCCCGCGACGCGGACACGGAGCTCGGCGCCCAGCTCGCGTGGGGCGGCCTGGTCCTCATCCTCGGCAAGCGCGTCTCGGGCAAGTCGTACACCGCGTGGAAGGGCCTGCAAGGACTGCGGGGCTGGCGCGTGTACGCGCCCGAGCGCGGCGCGGACCTGCGGAGCCTGCCCGCCCTCATCAAGGCCCGCCCCGGGCGGTACGTCGTATGGCTCGACGAACTCGACGGCCATCTCGGCACCGGAGGCCTGGAGCCGGGCCTGCTGGGTCGGCTCACGGGCCTCGGTGTCGTGGTGCTGGCCACCATGGACGTGGACGAGTACTACGAGCGCCGCCGCGGCTCCAGCCCCGGCGACCGGGTGGTGGCCACGGCCCGTACGACGGAGCTGCCGCGCGCGTGGAGCCGGGATGAGCTGGACCGGCTCGCGGAGCACACCGAGGATCCGCGGCTGTACGAGGCGTTCCTGTGGTGCGGGGACGAGGGCGCGGCCGCGTACCTCGCCGTCGGGCATCTGCTGTGCGAGGAGTGGCGGCGCGAGGTGCACCAAGCCGCGTGTCCGGGCGGCCAGTTGCTGGTGCGGATCGCCGTCGACCTCGCGCGCTGCGGGATCACCCGGGCGGTTCCGCGACACCACCTGGAGGAACTGGCGGCGGACTACGACCCGCTGCGCCGCCCGGCGCGGGACGAGAGCCTCGACGCCGCGCTCGACTGGGCGACCGCGCCGCAGTACGGGGTCACCGGCTTGCTCATAGCGGGTGAGGAGCCGGGCACGTTGCGGGCCTATGGTGCGCTGGCCGCGGAGGGGCTGCGGTCGGCTGAGCTGCCGCCGGTACCCGAGAGCGTGCTGTGGACGCTGCTGGAGGAAGGGGTGGAGCGGTACGAGTGGGTCGATCAGGCTGCCCTGCGTGCGGTGATGTGTGCGGCCTTTCGCCCACGTGCCGACGCGGGTGACACCCACGCCATGAAGTCGCTTGCCGAACTCGGAGACGACGAGGACCCGGCGCAGGCCGATGCTTGGTATCGGCGGGCGGTGGACGCCGGTGACCCGGAGGCAGCCGAGGCTCTGGGGCTCCGGCTGCTGCAACGGGGCGACGAGACGGCCGCGCTCCGGTATCTGGAGATGGCGGCGGAAGGGGGCTGGCCCGAGTCCGCGGCCGAGCTCGGACGCATCCTGCGCGACCGCGCGGAGCACTGGCTGCGGACGGCCGCTGAGGCGGACCACGGCGAGGCGGCCCACCGGCTCGGCGACATGCTCGTCGGTACCGGCCAAACGGCCGAAGCCATGCGCTGGTACCGCAGGGCCGCCGAGGGCGGGCACGAAGCGGTGGCCGCCAGCCTCGGCAGTCTGCTGCACGACTGGCACGAACTGGCCGAGGCGGAGCTCTGGTATCGGCGAGGTGTCGCGGCGGGAGACGATCGGGCCGCACACAATCTGGCGCTCCTGTTGCACAACCAGGGCGGGCGTGACGAGGAGGCGGAACGGCTCTACCGCCTGGCCGAGGCAGCCGGGCACGCCACTGCCTCCCTGAACCTCGGAATCCTTCTGGAGCGACAGGGCAACGTGGAACAGGCACAGATCCACTACCGCCAAGCCCATGACCGGGGTGACTACGACGGCGGGTACCGCCTGGCGCTCCTGCTGCGCGAGGCAGGCAGAACCCAGGAGGCCGCCGAGTGGTTCCGGAAGGCCGCGGAACTGGGATCTCAGGAAGCCCGCAAGGCCCTCGCCGAGCCGGACACCAAGCCGGACGCGGAGGAAGGCGCAGGCCGCGCTCCGGCTAACGTCAAGGAGTGACCGAACAGCCCGCCCCGCCCCTCGCCGGCCCCGCCCCCGAACTCTTCTCCTGGGAG
>NZ_JAZGRL010000003.1:484028-551355 GCF_046540415.1 Streptomyces sp. E11-3
GCCGGCCCCGCCCCCGAACTCTTCACCTGGGAGTTCGCCACCGACCCGTACCCCGCCTACGCCTGGCTGCGCGAGCACGCCCCCGTGCACCGCACCCGGCTCCCCAGCGGCGTGGAGGCCTGGCTGGTCACCCGGTACGCGGACGCCAAGCAGGCCCTTGCCGACCAGCGGCTCAGCAAGAACCCCGCGCATCACGACGAGCCCGCGCACGCCAAGGGCAAGACCGGCATCCCCGGCGAGCGCAAGGCCGAGCTGATGACGCATCTGCTCAACATCGACCCACCGGACCACACCCGGCTGCGACGCCTGGTGTCGAAGGCGTTCACTCCGCGCCGGGTCGCCGAGTTCGCCCCGCGCGTGCAGGAGCTGACGGACCAGTTCATCGACGGCTTCGCCGCGAAGGGCGAGGCGGACCTGATCCACGACTTCGCCTTCCCGCTCCCCATCTACGCGATCTGCGACCTGCTCGGCGTCCCGCGCGAGGACCAGGACGACTTCCGCGACTGGGCCGGGATGATGATCCGGCACGGCGGCGGGCCGCGCGGCGGCGTCGCCCGCTCGGTCAAGAAGATCCGCGGCTACCTCGCCGAACTGATCCACCGCAAGCGGGAGAACCCGGGCGACGACCTCATCTCCGGGCTGATCAAGGCCAGCGACCACGGCGAGCACCTCACCGAGAACGAGGCCGCCGCGATGTGTTTCGTCCTGCTCTTCGCCGGTTTCGAGACCACCATCAACCTCATCGGGAACGGCGTGTACGCGCTCTTCCAGAACCCCGAGCAGCGCACCCTGCTCCAGGAGTCACTGGCACGCGGCGAACAGGGCCTGTTGGAGACCGGAGTCGAGGAGCTGCTGCGGTACGACGGGCCGGTCGAGCTGGCCACCTGGCGGTTCGCCACCGAGCCGCTCGCCATCGGCGGGCAGCGGATCGCCTCCGGCGACCCGGTGCTCGTCGTCCTCGCCGCCGCTGACCGCGACCCGGCGCGCTTCACCGATCCCGACACCCTTGACCTCTCCCGCCGCGACAACCAGCACCTCGGGTACGGCCACGGCATCCACTACTGCCTCGGTGCCCCGCTCGCCCGCCTGGAGGGCCAGATCGCCCTGGCGACCCTGCTGACCCGCCTGCCCGACCTTCAGCTCGCGGTCCCTGCCGAGGAGTTGCGGTGGCGCGGCGGGCTCATCATGCGCGGGCTGCGGACCCTGCCCGTCTCGTTCACCGCTCGGTGACGGTTTCGGGGCGTTCGTCTTCACCGCTCAGTGACCGTGTCGGGTCGCTCGTCGCCGCGTACCGCGTCGAGGTACTCGGCCATGGCGTCCCGGTTACGGGTCAGGCAGTTGATGCGCGCGGTCATACGGTCGCGTTCGCGGGTCAGGGTGTCGAGCATCTCCGGGGTCGCGTCGGGGAAGTGGATGACCCGGGGCTTGTCCAGGCAGGGGAGGATCTGCTTGATGAGCCGGGTGGGCAGTCCGGCGTTGAGCAGGTCCCGGATCTGCAGGACCCGGTCCACGAAGCGCTCGTCGTACTCGCGGTAGCCGTTCGGGGTGCGGGCGGCGGTGATCAGCCCCTGCTCCTCGTAGTAGCGCAGCAGCCGACGCGACGTGCCGGTACGGTCCGACAGCTCCCCGATGCGCATGTGCCCCACCTCACAGTTGACCACGTTGACCTTCACATCTATGTGAGGGTTCGAGCATACGGGCATGCGCAACGACACCACACAACTCCCCGTACCCCCCGCGGACTTCCGCGTCGATGCCGGGGGCGCGGGTCAAAAGCTCCCGCTGCCCGCGCTGTTGGCGCTGGCCACCGCCGTCTTTCTCACGGTGCTGACCGAGACGCTGCCTGCGGGTCTGCTGCCCGCGATGAGCGCCGATCTGTCGGTCTCCGAGTCCGCGATGGGGCAGTCCGTGACCATCTACGCCATCGGGACCGCGCTCACCGCGATTCCGCTGACCGCGGCCACCGCGGGGTGGCGGCGCAAGCGGCTGCTGGCGACGGCGATGACGGGGTTCGCTCTTGCCAACACGGTCACCGCGTTCTCCGCGAGTTATGGGCTGACCATGGTGGCCCGGTTCGTCGCCGGTGTGGCCGCGGGGGTGGCCTGGGCGATGCTGGTCGGCTACGCCCGCCGGATGGCGCCGGCCCACCTGCGGGGCCGGGCGATCGCGATCGTGCTGGCGGCCATCCCGATCGCGCTGGCGCTCGGGGTGCCCGCGGGGACGTTCCTGGGCGAAGCGGTCGGCTGGCGGGCGATGTTCGCCCTGATGACCGTGCTCGCGCTCGCCGTGATCGCCGCGGTCGCCGTACTGGCCCCGGACTATCCCGGACAGCGCCCCGAGGGCCGTACCCCGGTGCTGCGTACCCTCGCCCTCCCCGGCGTGATCCCGGTCCTGGTCGTCACGCTGCTTTTCGTCCTGGCCCACACGATCCTGTACACCTATATCGCCACTTTCCTGGGCGAGTTCGGTATGGGCGGCTCAACCGGGCTCGTGCTGCTGCTCTTCGGCGGGGCCTCGATGGTGAGCATCTGGATCGTGGGCGCTCAGATCGACCGTCGACTGCGTTCCCTCACCATCGCCTCCGCCCTGCTGGTCGCTGTGGCGGCCGCCGCGCTGGCCGTCCTGGCCGGCAGTCCCGTACTGGTCTATCTCGCCGCGATCCTGTGGGGACTTGGCTGGGGAGGCGTGCCCACGCTGCTGACCACCGCCGTGGGGGACGCGGGCAGCGAAGCGGCCGACGCGGCCCAGGCGATCCTTGTCACCCTGTGGAACGCGGCCATGGCCGGAGGCGGAGTCGCGGGCGGCGTCCTGCTCGGTATCCTCGGCGCCGCCGCCCTTCCCTGGAGCGTCCTGGCGCTCCTGGTGCCGGTCCTGGTCGTCGTACTCGCCGCCCGTGCGCACGCGTTCCCGGCCAGGCGTCCCAGCAGCAAATCTGACGCACCGTCAAATCTGTGACTTTCGTGTGATCTCCGCTGTATCGACTTGTGACAAGCGTTCGAGTGCGGCTACGTTCGCCGTTCGACTCAACTGTCACTCAGCTGTGTAGTCGCGCGAAAGGCAATCGCATGCTCTCCGGGAACGGCCGTCACCGACGCCCCCGTCAAGCTCCGGCTCTCGTTGTCGCGGCGGGGGTGACCGGATCGGCCATCGCCATCCCGCTGCTCGGCGCCTCCGGCGCGAGCGCCGCCGACGCCTCCACCTGGGACAAGCTCGCCGCGTGCGAGAGCGGTGGCGTGTGGAGCGCCGACATGGGCAACGGGTACTACGGCGGGCTGCAGTTCTCGCAGGACGACTGGGAGGCGTACGGCGGCCTGGACTACGCGCCGCGTGCCGACCTGGCCAGCCGCTCGCAGCAGATAGCCGTCGCCGAGAAGGTACTTGCCGCGCAGGGGCCCGACGCCTGGGCGACGTGTGCGCCGATCGCCGGGCTGGAGAAGGGTGGCGAGACGCCCGACGTGAACCCGGGCCCGACCGCGGACCCCACGCCGTCGCCGTCGGAGTCGGAGTCGGATTCACCGAAGGCGTCCAAGCCGTCGAAGGGCGAGTCCGCGGAGCCCTCGCCGTCCGCCGATCCTTCGGAGGACGCCGCGGATGAGCCGTCAGGTAAGACGCCGGAGGACGAGTCGGGCGAAGAAGGCGAAAGCGGCGTAGGTGGCGTAGGCGACGAAAGCGGCGCCAGTGGCGATGAGGGCAAGTCGGACAACTCCTCGAAGGGTGAGTCGCCTTCGTCTGATTCTTCTGCTTCGCCCACCGAGACCACCATTCCTGACTCCTCCGCCGACCCCTCCGCCGACCCCTCCGCGCCGGAGGAGACCCCTGCCGAGGGCTCAGGGCGCCACCGTGGCGACCGCGCCCCCGAGGAGCTGCCCGACGAGCGCGAGGTCGACGGCTCGGGCCGGCATGCCTCCCGTGGTGGCGACACGGACCGCGATGCCGTCGACGGCGCGTACGTCGTGCGCCCCGGCGACAACCTCTCGGTGATCGCCGACACCCATGGGCTCGACGGCGGATGGACCGGGCTCTACACGGGAAACAAGAAGACCGTCGGCGAGGACCCGGACCTCATTCGCCCTGGCCAAAGCCTCGATCTGGGCGAAAAGTAGCGGCAGTTCGGGCTGAATGTCCGAGTTAAAGGGGCATTGCCGTAAGTGAGAGATGGGTCTCAACGGCCCCGATCGCCTTGGTGTTGAGGGTGGGAGCGTGTTTACCGTCGTGACCGCTCGCCACTGGTGAGCCCCGATGGCCGTCACGCCGAATCCTGCCGGCGGCCGCAGGGAACAGTCGTCGCGTAACGCGCCGTAGGCAGGAGCGGGGGACCCAAGGTTTGCGCCGGGCCCGGCCCTTGAGAGAGGGCGGGGACCGGCTTGGGGTGAAGTTCGTACGGAGACGCGGAAGCTCCGTACGGACCGGGCAACTCACTTGGCCCGAACCCGACAGCTCACCTCGTAGGCGTCGGTGAGGGGATCACTCATGCTGTTTTCCGGCAAGGGCAAGCACCGTCGTCCGTCCAAGACCACCCGGATCGCCACCGCCGCCGGTGTCACCGGCGCCGCCGTGGCCGTCCCGCTGATGGGCGCGACCGGCGCGCAGGCCGCCACCGCGTCCCAGTGGGACCAGGTCGCCCAGTGCGAGTCCGGTGGCAACTGGTCGATCAACACCGGCAACGGCTACTACGGCGGTCTGCAGTTCTCGTCCTCCACCTGGGCCGCGTACGGCGGCACGCAGTACGCCTCGACCGCCGACCAGGCCTCCAAGACGCAGCAGATCGAGATCGCCGAGAAGGTCCTCGCGGGCCAGGGCAAGGGTGCCTGGCCGAGCTGCGGCGTCGGCCTGACCAACGCCTCGTACGACGGTGGCGGCGAGCAGTCCACGCAGCAGAGCGCCCCGAGCACCCCGCAGCAGTCGGCGCCCCAGCCGAAGCAGGAGCAGCCGAAGCCGCAGCCGAAGCAGGAGCAGCCGAAGCAGGCCGCCCCGAAGGCAGAGACCCCCAAGGCCGCGCCCAGCACCAAGAGCGCCAAGACCGTCGAGACCCCGGCCGGTCAGACGGTCAAGAAGGGCGACGGCGAGTACGAGGTGAAGTCCGGGGACACCCTCTCCGAGATCGCCGAGGCGCATGACGTCAAGGGCGGCTGGCTCAGCCTGCACGAGCTGAACAAGGACATCGTCGAGGACGCCGACTTCATCTACCCGGGTCAGCAGCTGCACCTCAGCTGACCCTGACCCGCAGGTCACCGCTTGACCCGCGGGTCACTGACAGGCCCGCAGGTCACCGCCAGACCCGCAGGTCATCCCCAGACCGCCCCGCCCCTGCGCGCTTACCCCCGTGCGCGCCGGGGCGGGGCTCTTTTTGTTCCGTCAAGAAACAATCTATGCTCGGGGTGTCCACGGTCCGGTCGGTCGGCTGGCCGATGCCGCCGAGGCGGTTAGGCTCGTGTCGCAAGGCCATAGAGACCTCGCACTTCTAGCGTCACATCCCAGAAGGAGATGCTCGTGCCGTCCATCGACGTCGTCGTAGCCCGGGAAATCCTGGACTCCCGAGGCAACCCCACGGTCGAGGTCGAGGTTGGCCTCGACGACGGCAGCACGGGTCGTGCCGCCGTCCCCTCCGGTGCCTCCACCGGTGCTTTCGAGGCCATCGAACTCCGTGACGGCGACCCCAGCCGTTACCTGGGCAAGGGCGTGGAGAAGGCCGTCCTCGCCGTCATCGAGCAGATCGGCCCGGAGCTCGTCGGGTACGACGCCACCGAGCAGCGCCTGATCGACCAGGCCATGTTCGACCTGGACGCCACCGACAACAAGGGCTCGCTCGGCGCCAACGCCATCCTCGGCGTCTCGCTCGCCGTCGCGCACGCCGCTTCCGAGGCGTCCGACCTGCCGCTCTTCCGCTACCTGGGCGGCCCCAACGCGCACCTGCTGCCGGTGCCGATGATGAACATCCTGAACGGCGGCTCGCACGCCGACTCCAACGTGGACATCCAGGAGTTCATGATCGCCCCGATCGGGGCGGAGTCCTTCTCCGAGGCCCTGCGCTGGGGCGCCGAGGTCTACCACACCCTCAAGAAGGTCCTGAAGGCCAAGGGTCTGGCCACCGGCCTCGGCGACGAGGGCGGCTTCGCCCCGAACCTGGGCTCCAACCGCGAGGCCCTGGACCTGATCCTCGAGGCCATCAAGGAAGCCGGTTACGCCCCCGGCCAGCAGATCGCGCTCGCCCTGGACGTCGCCGCCTCCGAGTTCTACAAGGACGGCACGTACCAGTTCGAGGGCAAGGAGCGCTCCGCCGCCGAGATGACCGAGTACTACGAGGAGCTCGTCGCCTCGTACCCGCTCGTCTCCATCGAGGACCCGCTGTTCGAGGACGACTGGGCCGGCTGGAACGTCCTGACCGACAAGCTGGGCGGCAAGGTCCAGATCGTCGGCGACGACCTCTTCGTCACCAACCCGGAGCGCCTGGGCCGCGGCATCGAGGAGAACTCGGCCAACGCCCTGCTGGTCAAGGTCAACCAGATCGGCTCGCTGACCGAGACCCTGGACGCCGTCGAGCTCGCCCAGCGCAACGGCTTCAAGTGCATGATGTCCCACCGCTCCGGCGAGACCGAGGACGTCACCATCGCCGACCTGGCCGTCGCCACCAACTGCGGCCAGATCAAGACCGGCGCCCCGGCCCGCTCCGAGCGCGTCGCCAAGTACAACCAGCTGCTGCGCATCGAGGAGATCCTCGACGACGCCGCGGTGTACGCGGGCCGCTCCGCCTTCCCGCGCTTCAAGGGCTGACGCCTCCCAGGCCGACGCCTTCAGGGCCCGAGGGCCCGTCGTACGTACGTCCCCGTACTCGGTCCCGTACCGTGTGCGGGGACGTACGCGCGTGATGGGAAGGCGGGACCATGGCAGGGAACCGGGACCGGTTCTCCACCACGACCAGACTGCGGCTGCTCGGCGAGCAGACCGCGGCCCGTGTCTACCGTTCGCAGACCAAGCGCCAGGCCCGCCGCTCCCGGCTCACCGGCCGGGCCGCGCTGCTCGCGCTGGTCGTCTGCTCGCTGATCGTCGCGCTCGCCTATCCGATGCGGCAGTACGTCGCCCAGCGGGCCGACATCGCCGAGCAGGAGCGGCTGTTGCGCGACGCCAGGGACCAGGCCGAGGACCTGCGGGACGCCAAGGCGCGCTGGCAGGACGACGCGTACGTGGAACGCCAGGCCCGCGAGCGGCTGCACATGGTGCGGCCGGGCGAGACCGCGTTCACGGTGCCCGACCCGGACGGCGCGACCAAGCGCCGCGCGGAGGTGGGCAAGGCGGACCGCCCCTGGTACAGCAACCTCTTCGACGGCGTCGACAAGGCCGACCGCGTACACCGCACCACGGCCGAGTAACCTCCGTAACCCACTTCCCCAGAAAGACACACCCCAGGCATGCACACGCCCCCGCCGCCCACCCCGCGTACCGAGCCGACCGACGCCGACGTGGCGGCCTTCAAGGAGCAGCTCGGCCGCCCGCCGCGCGGTCTGCGGGCCATCGCGCACCGCTGCCCCTGCGGTCAGCCGGACGTCGTGGAGACGGCCCCGCGGCTGCCGGACGGCACCCCCTTCCCGACGCTGTACTACCTGACCTGCCCGCGGGCCGCGTCGGCGATCGGCACGCTGGAGGCCAACGGCGTCATGAAGGAGATGACGGACCGGCTGGCCACGGACCCCGAACTGGCCGCCGCGTACCGCGCGGCCCACGAGGACTACATCCGCCGCCGTGACGAGATCGAGGAGCTGACGGGCTTCCCGAGCGCCGGCGGTATGCCGGACCGGGTGAAGTGCCTGCACGTCCTGGTCGGGCACTCGCTGGCCGCGGGACCCGGTGTGAACCCGCTGGGCGACGAGGCGATCGCGATGCTGCCTGAGTGGTGGGCCAAGGGCCCGTGCGTCACGCCGTGCGCGCCGGAGAGCCAGGACGAGGGCCAGGACGAGGGCGAGGCCCGATGACCCGCGTCGCCGCGATCGACTGCGGTACGAACTCGATCCGGCTGCTCGTCGCCGACGCCGCCCCCGGCACCGGTGAACTGACCGACCTGGACCGCCGGATGCGGATCGTCCGGCTCGGCCAGGGCGTGGACAAGACCGGACGGCTCGCCGCCGACGCGCTGGACCGTACCTTCGAGGCCTGCCGCGAGTACGCCGCCGTGATCAAGGAACACGGCGTCGAGCGGCTCCGCTTCGTCGCCACCTCGGCGTCCCGCGACGCCGAGAACCGCGAGGAGTTCGTCAGCGGCGTCCTGGAGATCCTGGGCGTGGAGCCCGAGGTGATCACCGGCGACCAGGAGGCCGAGTTCTCCTTCACCGGGGCCACCCGGGGTCTCGCCGGCCGGCTGCACCTGCCCAAGCCGTATCTGGTCGTGGACATCGGCGGTGGCTCGACCGAACTGGTCGTGGGCGAGGACCATGTACGGGCCGCCCGCTCCATCGACATCGGCTGTGTCCGTATGACCGAGCGTCACCTCGTACGCGACGGAGTCGTCACTGACCCGCCGACCCCGGCCCAGATCGCCGCCATCCGCGCCGACATCGACGCCGCCCTCGACGAGGCCGAGCGCACGGTCCCGCTCGCCGACGCGCGGACGCTGGTCGGCCTGGCCGGGTCGGTCACCACGGTGGCCGGAATCGCGCTGGGGCTCCCTGAGTACGACTCCACCGCGATCCACCATTCCCGTATCCCGTACGAGAAGGTCGCCGAGATCGCGGCGCACCTGCTGAACGCCACGCACGCCGAGCGCGCCGCGATCGGCGTGATGCACCCGGGCCGGGTCGACGTGATCGCCGCGGGCACGCTCGTACTGCTCGCGATCATGGAGCGCACGGGCGCCGCGGAGGTCGTCGTGAGCGAGCACGACATCCTCGACGGGATCGCCTACCAAGTGGCGGCGGAGATCGAAGAGGACAAGAGGAGCCGCTGACCAACTCTCCTCGACCCTCCTCGATCCTCCTTGCCATCCCGCGTCCGATTGGGTGCGATTTACCGAAGTCCCTCCCGCAATACGCGCAATATCTGATTAATCCGATATGACTGTCGCGTATTCATTCGGGCCGCTTCGCGTGGCTGAACGGGAGGACTAGCGTGGAACGATTGAGAGGCCGGGCTGCGCGAGTGGCACTGGCTGTCGGGGTGCTCTCCAGCATGGCCGTCACGGTCGGGGCGGGGCTGGCAACGGCCTCCCCGACCGCCAACGCCGGTACGGACGACCGGGGTTACGTCTTCGCCACCGACCCCTGCGAGGCGCCGTGGCCCTTCGGGCACGGGCACGACGAGGGGTACGGGCAGGAGGGGCCGGCGCACGAGGGGCCGAAGGACTGCGACAAGCCCACGCCGTCGCATACGCCGACCCCGTCGCATACGCCGACGCCGTCGCACACCCCGACGCCGTCCCACACGCCGACCCCGTCGCATACCCCGACTCCCTCGCATACGCCGACTCCGTCGCATACGCCGACGCCGTCCCACACGCCGACCCCCTCGCATACGCCGACTCCGTCGCATACGCCGACGCCGTCCCACACGCCGACCCCCTCGCACACGCCGACCCCCTCGCATACGCCGACTCCGTCGCATACGCCGACGCCGTCGCATACCCCCACCCCGACCTCCACCCCCACAAAGCCCCCCAAGCTGCCGGACACCGGTGCCTCCTCCGGGCAGCTGCTGGCGATGGGTGCGGTCAGTGCGGGGATGATCCTCGCCGGTGCCGGGATCCCGCTGGTCGTACGGCGGCGGCGCGGCACTATCTAAGGGCATAGAAGGCAGGTCCCTTCGGATCGTCGCTACGGGCGGCTTCTCCGGCGCTTAATGCGTGGAGAAGCCGCCCGCGGCGCGTCGCCCGCAGGAAACTTCGTGAAGTTCTTCACAAGGAAAAGGGGCCCGAAGGGCGAATCTGAGGCCCCGAGGGCCCGAATCGGAGGCCCAAAGGGCCCTGATGCCCGGATCGCAGACGGTTTCGGGGGCCGTCTCGCGGAGGCGGCAAGCGGCAGGACCGGACCCGTGGTCCACCCACGGCGCCGCCCAGACAGGCAGCTCAACGGGGGTCTCAACGGCTCCGCGCACCCCGATGGTTCCCTCACTCGACCATGATCTGGGTCACGCGGGCCGCGGAGTGTAGCAGAGGACCCCGCGACCCTTGTGAAGGGGCTCACGAGCGACCCCCGGCAGGGGGGTGGATACTCGATGGCATGAGCACCACGGAGCGTCCCAGGATCCTCGTTGTAGGCGGTGGGTACGTAGGCCTGTACGCAGCTCGACGCATTCTGAAGAAGATGCGTTACGCGGAAGCGACCGTCACGGTCGTCGACCCGCGCTCGTACATGACGTACCAGCCCTTCCTCCCCGAAGCCGCCGCCGGAAGCATTTCGCCGCGCCACGTCGTCGTCCCGCTGCGACGCGTGCTGCCCAAGGCGGAGGTGCTCACCGGTCGGGTCACCACGATTGACCAGGACCGCAAGGTCGCCTCGATCACCCCGCTCGTGGGCGAGGCGTACGAACTGCCCTTCGACTACCTGGTCATCGCGCTCGGCGCCGTCTCCCGTACCTTCCCGATCCCCGGCCTCGCCGAGCAGGGCATCGGTATGAAGGGCATCGAGGAGGCCATCGGCCTGCGCAACCACGTACTCGAGCAGCTCGACAAGGCCGACTCGACGACCGACGAGGAGGTCCGCCGCAAGGCGCTGACCTTCGTCTTCGTCGGCGGTGGCTTCGCCGGTGCGGAGACCATCGGCGAGGTCGAGGACATGGCCCGCGACGCCACGAAGTACTACAGCAACGTGAAGCGCGAGGACATGCGCTTCATCCTCGTGGACGCCGCGGACAAGATCCTCCCCGAGGTGGGCCCGAAGCTCGGCCAGTACGGCAAGGAGCACCTGGAGGGCCGTGGGGTCGAGGTCTACCTCTCCACCTCCATGGACTCCTGCGTCGACGGCCACGTCGTGCTGAAGAACGGCCTTGAGGTCGACTCCAACACGATCGTGTGGACCGCCGGTGTGAAGCCGAACCCGGCGCTGGCCCGCTACGGCCTGCCGCTCGGCCCGCGCGGCCACGTCGACACCCAGGCCACGCTGCAGGTGCAGGGCACCGACTACATCTGGGCCGCGGGCGACAACGCCCAGGTTCCGGACCTGGTCGGCCGCGCCGCGGGCAACGAGAACGCCTGGTGCCCGCCGAACGCCCAGCACGCGCTGCGCCAGGCCAAGGTGCTCGGTGACAACGTCATCTCCGGCATGCGCGGCTTCCCGCAGCAGGAGTACAAGCACGCCAACAAGGGTGCGGTCGCCGGGCTCGGCCTGCACAAGGGCGTGGCGATGATCGTCATGGGCAAGATGAAGATCAAGCTCAAGGGCCGTCTCGCCTGGTACATGCACCGCAGCTACCACGGCATGGCCATGCCGACCTTCAACCGCAAGATCCGCGTCTTCGCCGACTGGACCCTCGCGATGTTCCTGAAGCGCGAGGTCGTCTCGCTCGGCGCGATGGAGTCGCCGCGCGAGGAGTTCTACGAGGCCGCGAAGCCCGCCCCGGCGGCCCCGGCCCCGGTGGAGGCCAAGGACAAGGCCGCCGCCAAGTCGGCCGAGAAGGCCAAGGCCTGACCCCGGCACCCCGCTGAACCCCGAAGGGGCCGTCCGCCATCCGTGGTGCGGGCGGCCCCTTCGGCGTTCCGCCACCCGGGTCTCGGCGTGCCGCTCGCCCTGCTGGGCGTCGCGGCGCTCCACCGGGTCACCTCCGCGATGGACGCCGACGCGTACGGCCTGGGCTCCCGGACGCTGCTGCGCGGCGGAGGCACGCGGACCTGCCCCTGCCGTGCAGCTGGACCGCGACGACCCGGACTTGACCGGAAGCTGGACGCCCTGCGCGCGCTGACACCGTCCCCAGAAGCTGGCACATCGCCGAACTGGACGACGCGGGCACCCCGGTCCGCCTCGCGGCCGCCCCGGCCGACCTGACCCGCATCATCCGCGAGCTGGGTCACGCGTGGACCGCGGTCACTCGCGGCCGCCGTTCGGAGGGATCTCGTCCGGAATCGGACGTCTGACCGTCAGTGGGACTGCGTGGCGGTCTTGTTGGTGTTTACGTGGGTGTCGGACACTCCGAGAACAGCCGGCCCTCACGGAGGTGCACCATGGCAGACGCCGCGTCGCGGTTGCGGACCCTCGCCGAGCAGTTGCTGGGAGCGCGGCTCCCGATCCGGATCCGCGCCTGGGACGGGAGCGTGTCCGGGCCGCCGAACGGCCCCACCCTCGTCGTGCGCCGTCGGCGCGCCCTGCGCCGCCTGATGTGGAAGCCCGGGGAACTGGGCCTGGCCCGCGCCTGGGTCGCCGGGGACCTCGACATCGAGGGCGACCTGTACCGGGCGCTCGGCCTGATGTCCGGGCTGCTGTGGGAGAACGACGAACCGGGCCGCAGCAAGCGGGAGCTCGCCGCCGACCCCCGTATCCGTACCGCCGCCCGCTCCCTGCTCAGGCTGGCGCGCCCGTTGCCTGCGCCGCCCCCGCCCCGCGAGGAGGTCGGCCGCCGCAGCGGGCCGCTGCACACCAAGATCCGCGACCGGCAGTCCATCAGCCACCACTACGACGTGGGCAACGACTTCTACGCCCTGGTGCTCGGCCCGTCGATGGTCTACTCGTGCGCGTACTGGGAGTCCGAGGACGCCACTCTGGAAGACGCCCAGCGCGACAAGCTCGAACTGGTCTGCCGGAAACTGGCCCTGCGGCCGGGTATGCGGCTGCTCGACGTCGGCTGCGGCTGGGGCTCCATGGCCGTGCACGCCGCACGCGCGCACGGCGTACACGTCGTCGGCATCACCCTCTCCGCCGAGCAGGCCGCGTACGCCCGCAAGCGGGTCGCCGACGAGGGCCTCACCGACCGGATCGAGATCCGCGTCCAGGACTACCGCGACGTCACCGACGGTCCGTACGACGCGATCTCCTCGATCGGGATGGCCGAACACGTCGGCTCCGAGGGTTATCTGGAGTACGCCCGGACCCTGTACGCCCTCCTCAAACCGGGCGGCCGCCTGCTGAACCACCAGATTGCCCGCCGCCCCCAGGACGACGAATTGGCCTACCGCGTCAACGCGTTCATCGACGCCTACGTCTTCCCCGACGGGGAACTCGCCCCCGTCGGCCGCACCACGGCCCAGCTGGAACAGGCCGGTTTCGAGATCCGCGACCTCGAAGCGCTGCGCGAGCACTATGCCCTGACGCTGCGTCAGTGGGTCGCCAACCTGGAGGCACGGTGGCCGGAGGCGGTACGCCTCTCCTCACCCGGCCGCGCCCGCGTCTGGCGCCTGTACATGGCCGCGTCCGCCCTCGCCTTCGAGGGCAACCGCATCGGAGTCAACCAGATCCTGGCCGTCAAACCCCGGGCGACGGGCGCCTCGGGCCTGCCGCTGCGCGCCCGCGACTGGCGCGCGTGAGGGGGGCTCGCGACCGGTCTGCCTCGTGACCGATCCACCCCGGTAGACCGGTATACCTCGCGGCCGGTCTACCGGAGGTCGCCGTACTCGCTCAGCACCCCGGGTGGGGCCAGCGACGTCACGTAGTGGCTCGGCCCGTGGTCCTCGAACGAGTACCGGAACGGCAGGGACCGGGTCAGCGCCAGCTTGACCGCGATGAACGCCAGCGGCGCCATCACGGTCAGCCCGGCCAGACTCGCCATCTGCGGGTAGAGCGCGGGGCGCGTCACCTCCCGCCACGCCTCCTCGTCCGGGCGCAGCAGCCGCCCGGCGGACTCCCCGGTCCGCCGGGCGGCCTCGCGCAGATGGGCCGGTAGCCGGGCCGGGGTGTGCACCAGGACGCTGGGCAGCGTGAGCGCCTCCAGGACGGTGTCGCCGAACAGCGAGAGGGCCCGCTCCACGGTCCCGCGCCTGCGGCGGAAGTGGAACTCCCGCCCGAACGGCGCGAAGGGGCCGATGGGCAGTGGCGGCAGCGCGGGCACCACGTCGCGGTCGTAGATGTACCGGATCACCCGGTCGCGCAGTACCCGTACCCCCTGGCTGTCGGCCGCGCCCTCGCAGGCCAGGGCGAAGTCGGCGCCGCCGAGCATCGGCTGGCCGAAGGTGTAGACGCCCCTGAGCCGTGCGGCGATGCGCTGGTAGCGGGGCTCCTGCGCGAGGACCACGCCCATCAGCGCGGCCATCGCGCCGCCGAGGCTGTGGCCGGTGACGTACAGGGCCTCCAGGCCGCCGCGCGGTTCGGGGTCGGCATCGTCGTCGAGTATCGACTCGCCCCGCAGCGCCCGTTCCAGTGCCCCGATGATGGCGTAGCGGGTGGCCCGCATGTTGCGGTAGAAGCCCGCGTGGACGTCGTAGCGCTGCCCCGACAGATCGACGGCCAGTGTCTCGGGGCGGACGTCGGCGTCGGTGAGGAGACTGATGATGTCCTCGGGCTGGGTGCCCCGGTAGCCGAGGATGACGACCCGTCGGTCGCGGTCCTGCACCAGGTACGCGGCGGAGGTGATGAACATGGCGTCCACCCGCTGCTCGAACACGCGGCAGCGGTTCTCCGCCAGACCCAGCCGGGCCATGATCGTGGCGACGGTCGCCGCGTCGCCCTGCTGTCCGTACCCGGAGTACGCGTACGCGGCGCAGGTCGCCAGCGCGTGCGGGATCACCCCGTCGCGGTCCGGCTGCTCCCTGGCCTCGGCGAGCCGCTCCACGAGGTCGGGATAGACGGGAAAGCCGTCCCGCGCCGGGCGCAGCGGCATCTTGTCGGGCCGGAGCGTGTCGAAGTCGGGGGCCACGGCGCTGTCGTCACGCATGCCGAGACCGTAACGCCGCCGTGCCGCGGTGTACCCGCCGCGCACCGGCCACAACACGATGGCCGGGTGGGGCGGCAGGGGGTGCGGAGAGCCGCCCGAGCGGCTCGCGGCGAGCGCCGCGGCGTCCCGCAGGGCCCTGAAAGGCGAGGTTGCCGACGGACCGACGCCCGACCGCACAGCACCCAAGAGCACATAAACAGTCCGGAAACACGCGCTCCGGACGTCCGGACCGGCCGGTAGCGTCGCTGCCCCTGCCCCGGAAGGACCGGAGGAACGACCGATGGTCGAGACCAGGATTCGTGTGCAGCAGGCATCCCCTCCCTACGAGCGGTACGAGGGCGGAAGCCCCGAGGCGGAGCGGCGGGTCTTCGAGAAGCTGGCCGCTGACATGCTCCACGTGCAGCTGAAGAACATGCGGAGTTCCGGTGCCGCCGGGCCCGCCCGCGCCTTCCACGCGAAGGCCGCGCTGGGCGTGGAGAACGCGCGCCTCAGGTTCCACGACGACCTCCCGCCCGATCTGCGGGTTGGCTACGCCCAGCCGGGCGCCGACTACCCGGCGATCGTGCGGCTCTCGAACGCCGCCGGCACCCGGGACCACGACGCGTCCCCCGATCTGCGCGGCGCGGCCGTACGCGTGGAGGTGTCGGCCGAGGAGACCCACGACCTCCTCGCCACCAACTTCGCGGCCTCGCACGCGAAGGACGCGCATGAGTTCGTCGCCTTCGCCAAGGCCATGGCCGGTGCCGGAAACCCGCTGCAGAAGGCCTTCGGACTGTTCGTCAAGCTTCCGCTGTCGGTCGGCTGGTCGACCGCGGCCCGGATGCGGAACAACGTGCTGAGCGCCACCCGCCGCACGGTCACCAGCCTCGCCCGCGAGACGTACTTCAGCCGCGGCGCGATGCTGTGGGGCGAGGCCGGACCGGTCCGCTACCTGCTGCGGCCCGCCCCCGGCGGGGCCCCCGCACCCGCGCCCGGACGGCACGACCCGGACGTGCTGCGCCATGAGCTCGCCGCCCGGCTCGCCGAGTCCGACATCGCCTTCGACCTGTGCGTACAGCGGTACGTGGACGAGCCGCGCACCCCCGTCGAGGACGCGTCCGTGGAGTGGAAGGAGTCCGTCTCGGCGGCCGTATCGGTGGCCAGGCTCACCGTTCCGCGCCAGGACCTGGACTCCGCCGAGGCGCGCGCCGTGGCCGCCCGGATCGAGGAGCTCTCCTTCAACCCCTGGCACACCACCGACGAGTTCCGCCCCCTGGGCCATATCAACCGCGCCCGCAAGGCGGCGTACGAGGCGAGCAGCGCGTACCGCCAGGGGCTGCGCTTCCTCACGCCCGAGCCGCGCCGCAACACGCTGTTAGGGGGCCCGCTGCGGGCCTTGTTCCGGCTCGTGAACCGGGTGGTGCCCTGGCACCGGCTGCCGGTCTCGATCGGCCTGCTCAACCTGGTGGCACTGCGCCAGCAGCTGCGCCGCGAGAACCTGATCGACACCGAGCCCGGTGAGGCGCCGCCCAAGCCGGGGCCGGTGCAGACGCCCCCGGACGAACACCTGCGTACCGCCCGGTCCTACGACGGGACGTACAACGATCTGTCCGACCCTCAGATGGGTGCCGTCGGTGCCGCCTTCGGACGCAACCTGAAGCCGGAGTACCGGCCCGACCTGTTCGACGAGCCCAACCCCGTCACGGTCAGCCGCCAACTGCTGCACCGCGACCGGTTCCTGCCGGCCACCTCGCTCAACATCCTGGCCGCGGCCTGGATTCAGTTCCAGGTCCACGACTGGGTCAACCATCGGCGCCACCCGAAGGGCGGCCCGTCCGTCGAGGTCCCCATGCCGCCCGGCAGTAGCTGGCACAACACCCCGGACGGACCCGCCGAGAACGTCATGCGCTTCGCCGACGACGACGGCATCCAACTGCCGGGCAACCAGCCGCCGATCCTCTTCGGGAACACCGCGTCGCACTGGTGGGACGGGTCCGAGGTGTACGGCGAGAACGAGGAGACCGCGAAGTTCCTGCGCGAGTGGGACGGCGGCGCCGCCCTGCGCCTGGAGGACGGCCATCTGCCGATGGGCCACGACGGCATTCCGCTGACCGGCTTCAACGACAACTGGTGGCTCGGACTGAGCGCCATGCACACGCTCTTCGCCCGCGAACACAACGCGGTCTGCGCGGCCCTGCGCCAGGAGTACCCGTCGATGAGCGAGGAGCGGGTCTACCACACGGCCCGGCTGGTGGTCTCCGCGCTCATCGCCAAGATCCACACGGTGGAGTGGACCCCGGCGATCCTGGCCACCGAGGCGATCGACATCGGCCTGCACACCAACTGGGAGGGCCCGCCGGACAACTGGCTCACCAAGCTCGGCCTGTGGCTGTTCGAGGCGCACTCCCTCAAGGGCATCCCCGAGACCCTGCCCGACCACCACGGCACCCCGTACTCGCTCACCGAGGACTTCGTCACCGTCTACCGGATGCACCCGCTGATTCCGGACGAGTTCGAGCTGCGCGAGCACCACTTCGGGCGGCGCCTGGAGACCGTGGGCTTCCACGACATCCAGGGCGTGGCGGCCGAGGCCGCGATCCGCAAGACCGGCCTGTCCAACACGCTGTACTCGTTCGGCATCGCCCACCCCGGCGCGATCACGCTGCACAACTTCCCGCGCTCGCTGCAGGCCTTCGAGCGGGACGGCGAGGTCATCGACCTGTCGGTGGTCGACCTGGTACGGACCCGGCGGCGCGGTGTGCCGCGCTACAACGACTTCCGGGCCGGGCTGCACAAGCCGCGTATCCGCAGCTTCGATGAGCTGTCCGACGACCCGGAGACGGTGGCGCGGCTGACGGACGTGTACCGCTCGGTGGACGAGATCGACACCATGGTCGGGCTGTTCGCGGAGAACCCGCCGCGCGGGTTCGGCTTCAGCGACACGGCGTTCCGCATCTTCATCCTGATGGCCACCCGGCGGCTGCAGAGCGACCGGTTCCTGACCGTCGACTACCGGCCCGAGGTCTACACCCCGCTGGGCATCGACTGGGTGGAGCGGGGCGGCATGAACTCCGTGATCCTGCGGCACTGCCCGGAACTCGCCGCCATGCTGCCGCGTGACCGCAGCGCCTTCGCGCCGTGGCGGACCGTGCAGCCGGTACGCGACACCTCTTCGGACGGCTGAGCACCTGCCGGCAGCGCGAAGGGGCCCCGGACGATGGCGAATTCCGGGGTCCCTTCGCACTGACGCGGTGTGCGCTACTCGCTGACGCGGTGTGCGCTACTCGGCCTTGATCGCCGCCAGCATGTTCAGCTTCGCCGCCCGCCGCGCGGGCCACAGCGCCGCGAGCACACCGACCACCGCGGCCATCGCCAGGAACACGCCCATCCGGCCCCACGGCAGGACCAGCTCGTACGTCGAGAGCGTGCCCGCGATCACCTCACCGACCGCCCAGCCGAAGAACACTCCGAGCCCGATCCCCAGCACCCCGCCGAACAGCGAGATCACCAGGGACTCCATGCGCACCATCCGCTTGATGCCGCCGCGGTCCAGACCGATGGCCCGCAGCATCCCGATCTCCTGGGACCGCTCGAACACCGACATCGCGAGGGTGTTGATCACGCCGAGCACCGCGACGATGACCGCCATCGCCAGCAGGCCGTACAGCATGTTCAGCAGCAGTGTGAAGACCTGGGCGATGGACTCCGAGACGTCCTTCTTGTCCTGGACGAGGACGGCCGGGTTGTCCCCCAGCTCCTTCTTCAGCGTGTCCTTGACCGCGGAGCTCGCGCCGTCCGCCGTCTTGACCAGCACCTGGGTGTCGGTGATCTCGCGCTGGTGCGGGGCAAGGGTGTCCTTGTCGAGCATGATCCCGCTCATCATCTCGTTGCCCACGTAGATGCCCGCGACCCCCAGCGTGCCCTTCTTGCCGTCCTCGTAGGTGACGGTGAACCTCGAACCGGCCTTCCAGCCGTGCTCCTCGGCGGTGCCGTCATCCACGATGATCTTGTCGCCGCCCATGGCGTCGAACGAGCCCTGCTCGAAGTCCAGCTGGGTCAACTTGGGGAGGTTCTCGGCGTCGACACCGAAGAGCGACTCGTTCTTGCCCTTGATGTGCGAGGGCGACTCCCGCAGCGGGCTGGTGGCCGTGACCCCGTCGACGCCCGCCAGCTTCTTCTCCACATCCGTGGACAGCGGCGTGAAGTTCGCCATCGAGACGACGTAGTCCGCCGTGAGCGCGTCCGTGGCCATCTTGTCGATGGACTTCTGCACACTGCCCGCGATCACCGTCATCCCGGTGATCAGGGTCAGACCGATCATCAGCGCGGACGCGGTCGCGGCGGTGCGCCGCGGGTTGCGTACGGAGTTCTGCCGGGCGAGCTTGCCGGAGACCCCGAACAGGCGCAGCACCGGGGCCGCGGCCGCGATGATCGGCCGGGACAGCAGCGGGGTGAGGATGAAGACGCCGATCAGCAGCAGTACGGCGCCGAGGCCCATCAGCTGCTTGCCGTCGCCGCCCATGCTGGTGCCGCCCAGGACCGCGGCGGTGCCGCCGGCCGCGAACACGGCGCCGATGGAGTTCCGTACGACCAGCGACTTGGTGCTCGCCGTGGCGTGCACGCTGCTCATCGCCGCCACCGGCGGGATCTTCGCGGCGCGGCGGCCCGGCAGCCAGGCGGCCAGCATGGTGACCACGACACCGACGAGGAGTGCGGTGATGACCGTGCCGGTCGTGAAGACCAGCGGCCCGTCCGGGACGGTGGCGCCGAGGGTGCCCATCAGGCCGCGCAGCCCGGCGCCGATGCCGACACCGGCGGCCAGACCGGTGACGGCCGCGACCGTACCGACCACGAACGCCTCGAACAGCACGGAGCGGGTCACCTGGCGGCGGCTGGCACCGACGGCGCGCAGCAGCGCCAGCTCCTTGGTGCGCTGGGCGACCAGCATGGTGAAGGTGTTGGCGATGATGAAGATGCCGACGAACAGCGAGATGCCGGCGAAGGCGAGCAGCGTGGTGCGGATGCCGCTCATGCCATCGGAGATCTGCTCGGCCTGGTCGTCGGCGAGCTTCTTGCCGGTGGTGGCCTCGGCCTCGTTCTTCGGCAGGATCTTGTCGATCTCCGTCTTGAGCGCGGCCTGGGTGGTCGCGCCCTTGGCCTGGACCTCGATCTCGCTGAACTCGCCCGGCTTGGCGTAGAGCTGCTGCGCGGTCGCGGTGTCGAAGAGCGCGAGGCTGCCGCCGGCCGCGACGTTGCCGTCGTCGGTGGTGAAGACGCCGGAGAGCTTCTGCTCCAGGACCGGCCCGTCCACCGACATCCGTACGGTGTCGCCGACCTTGTATCCGGCGCGGTCGGCGGTCTTGGCGTCCAGGGCGACCTCGTT
The DNA here is from genome assembly GCF_046540415.1 of Streptomyces sp. E11-3. Taxonomy (NCBI): domain Bacteria; kingdom Bacillati; phylum Actinomycetota; class Actinomycetes; order Kitasatosporales; family Streptomycetaceae; genus Streptomyces; species Streptomyces sp. E11-3. Next base: position 504,169 of record NZ_JAZGRL010000003.1, read on the forward strand.
CGCGCCCTGCGGGGCCTTGCCGTCCTTCATCGGGTAGCGGGCGTCGTCGCCGCCCTTGCCCGGGTAGTAGTTGGCGCCCCGGCTGTCCCAGCCCTCGCCGACGAGCTTGCCGTCCTTGTCGGCGACCGCCGCGAAGCCGGACACGGTACCGGTCGCGGAAGCGGCCCCGGGGACCTGCTCGGCCTTGTCGAGCAGCTCCTGGGTGAGCTTGGGCGCGGCCCCCGGCCTGCCGGTGGCGTCGTCGTCGTTCTCGGGCTTGATGACCACGTCGACGTGGTCGAAGCCCTTGGCTGAACTGTTCTGGTAGGCCTGGGAGATCGTGTTGGTGAACACCAGGGTGCCGGAGACGAAGGCCACGCCGAGCATCACGGCGATCACGGTCATCAGCAGCCTGGCCTTGTGCGCGAGCACATTGCGCAAGGCGGTACGGAACATGGGAAGTCCTGGGGAGAGTTCGGCGAAGCAGGGCGCCCGGACGCGGGCAGGACGGGGTGGGCCGAGGCGGCGCGGCCGGTCGGCGGTGTGACGGGCGGTCAGGTCGGCCGGTGGGCCGGAACCGACGTCAGCCGGTCAGCGGTCAGCTGGTGCGGCCCTTCGCGTCGAAGCGCTTCATCCGGTCGAGTACACCGTCGGCGGTCGGCTCGTGCAGCTCGTCGACGATGCGGCCGTCGGCGAGGAACACGACGCGGTCCGCGTACGAGGCGGCCACCGGGTCGTGGGTGACCATGACGACGGTCTGGCCCAGCTCCCGTACCGAGTTCCGCAGGAATCCCAGGACTTCGGCGCCGGAGCGGGAGTCCAGGTTTCCGGTCGGCTCGTCGCCGAAGATGATGTCGGGCTTGGAGGCCAGCGCGCGGGCCACGGCGACGCGCTGCTGCTGGCCGCCGGAGAGCTCGCTCGGCCGGTGGCTGAGGCGCCCGGAGAGCCCCACCATCTCGATGACCTGCTCCATCCACTGCTTGTCGGGCTTACGTCCGGCGATGTCCATCGGCAGCGTGATGTTCTCCGCCGCGGTGAGCGTCGGCAGCAGGTTGAACGCCTGGAAGATGAAGCCGATCTTGTCCCGGCGCAACTTGGTGAGCTGCTTGTCCTTCAGCGAACCCAGCTCGGTCTCGCCGATCCGTACGGACCCGCTGCTGAACGAGTCGAGCCCCGCCACACAGTGCATCAGCGTCGACTTGCCGGATCCGGAGGGGCCCATGATCGCCGTCAGCCTGGCCTGCTCGAAGTCGACGGTGACCCGGTCCAGGGCGACCACCTGGGTCTCGCCCTCTCCGTAGACCTTCGACAGGTCCGTGGCACGTGCGGCTACGGCAGTTGCCTGGTGGGCAAGGGGGGTGGTGGTCACGGGAGATGTCTCCTGTCAGGGCGACGGCTGTGCGGACCCTTCCATCGTCGGTCCCGATTTCCGCCGCGGAGTCAGCCGCAGCTCCCGTTCTGCGCTTCCTCCCAAGGTTGACGTGGGCCCGCTGGCCTCATACCTGGGTAGGAGACACACCCTGAGACGCGGCCCGGCCCTCCACCGGGCCTCCCGTAGGGGCCTGTGTCGGCCCTGCGCCGGCCCGGTGCCGTTCCGGTCAGGACGGTGGAATCCCGTCAATCCTGGCGCGCGTCCGTGCGACCGGGGAAGGGCCTCTGGCAAGTGCCGATGCCCGTTTCCGATGACTGATGCACCCTCAGGCGCCAATAAAATAAGACAACATCGGGCTGTCCTGCCGCTGTTCGGGGGATCTGCCCGGATAGGCTCTGATCCCATAACGCGGAGCCTACGGCCTGCCCGGATGGTGGAATGCAGACACGGCGAGCTTAAACCTCGCTGCCCCTCGGGGGCGTACCGGTTCAAGTCCGGTTCCGGGCACATCTCCCTCGGCCGACGCGGCGCGCGCGGCCTCGGCGAGGACCATGGCGACTCCGTCGCCGGGCGACCTGTGGTCGCTAACCCCGTATCCCTCGACCTTCCCCTTATCCCCCCCTCGCGGTCGTGTTCCCGCAAACGGTGTGGGAAAGATCCTCCCAGAGCAGTAGGGTGCAACTTTTGCGAAGCCATTACCCTTGAGCCAAGGCCGCACTGGGTGGCCACGGAGGAGTGAAATGAGGAGCAGCAACCCGGTCTTCTCGCGACGGGGGTTCAGCCGCGACAACGGCCACGCGGGCTTCAACGCCGGGCCGCAGGCCGGGGGCCCCGCTTTCGGAACCCAGGGCAACCCGTACGCCCAGGCGCCCCAGGCGCCGACGAACCCGTACGCGCAGCAGGGCGCCCCGCAGGCACCCCCCGCCGCCGGCCGTATGACCATGGACGACGTCGTCGCCCGTACGGGCCTGACGCTCGGTGTCCTGATCGCCGGTGCGACCGTGGCGTGGGTCACGGACATGGGTCTCGGCCTCGCCATCGGTGCCGCGCTGATCGCGATGGTGCTCGGTTTCGCCCAGGCGTTCAAGCGGAAGCCGTCGCCGCCGATGATCATCGGCTACGCGGCCTTCGAGGGCCTCTTCCTCGGCGCGATCAGCAACTACGTCAACACATACGTGGCCGACGGCGCCGCCATGCAGGCCGTCCTCGGCACCATGGCCGTCTTCGGCACCATGCTGTTCCTCTACAAGACGAGGATCATCCGGGTCACCGCGCGCTTCACGCGCTTCCTGATGATCGCGGCCATCAGCTTCATGGTCCTGACGTCGATCAACCTGCTGTTCATGGTCTTCGGCGGCGGTGACGGCCTCGGCTTCCGCAGCGGCGGCCTGGGCATCATCTTCGGCGTCGTCGGTGTGCTGCTCGGCGCGTTCTTCCTCGCCCTGGACTTCAAGCAGGTCGAGGACGGCATCGCGTACGGCGCTCCCCGCGAGGAGTCCTGGCTGGCGGCCTTCGGCCTCACCATGACCCTGGCGTGGATCTACCTGGAGATGCTGCGACTGATCGCCATCCTGCAGGGCAACGACTAAGGCCAGTAGGCACGTCACCGTCACCTGCGTCCTGCGTCAGAAGGGCCCGCGGAGCGATCCGCGGGCCCTTCGCGCTGTCTGTCTACGAGGGTGGTGTTCGGAGCGTGGCGTCCAGGCGGCACAGGCCTCAGCTCAGCCTGCGCGCGGCCCTCCTCATGTCGTACTCATGGATGATCGCCTTGGCGTGCCCGTAGGCGAGGTCGTACTCGCCACGGAGCCAGCTGACCTTCTCCTCGAAACGGAGGAAGGAAGGGCCTTCGTCTACGGCGCGAAGCCAGTCGGAGACTTCACGGCCTGTGCAGTGGGGGATGCGGGAGAGCAGGTTGCGGTGGGTCTCCTCGGAGAAGACAAGGGACATCGGCGCCTCCGGACGCTGTCGATGCAGAAGGGGATACCGGGCCGGGCCGCCAGGGCCTGGCTCGCGGGTCCTTCACGCCACCGTGCCTGAGTGTCGGGGTGTTGGCAACAGTCCCGGTCCGGCGCATAGGGTCGCGGGGTGCTTGATACAACGCCTCTGACCAGTGCCGTGGACCGCTTCGCCGACCGGCTGCGGGCCGCCCCGCAGAGCCGCCTGCAGCGGGGTGCGGCGGCCGAAGCACTGGCGCTGGCCAGGGAGTTGGCGCTCAGAACCCAGCGGATCGAGGCACCCGACGCCCCGGCGCACGAGATGCCGGACGCGGGGATGTTCGCGGCGGCCGACCAAATCGTGGTCGCGGGGCGGGACCTGGCGCTCGTACTCACTGACGAGGGTGAACTCGCCGAGGCGCTGGAGCTGGTGGCGGACGCACAGAAACGCGCGGGCGTGTAGTACGTCCGCGCGTCGGCTTTGGGTGTCTGTGCGTCGGGGGTGGCTGTGGGGGTGTCGGGTCAGGCGCTCGCGATGACGCGGTCGGCCAGGATGTACACGTTCTCGCCGCCGCAGGCGAACGTCAGCGTGTACGCGCCGGAGATGCCGGAGCCGCCGAGCAGTACCGGCGTCTCGCCGTCCCGCAGCGCCGCGGCGAGGCGCTCCGCGGTCTCCCGGTGGCCCGGCGTCATGCAGAGCGTGGTGCCGTCGCTGAAGACGTACACGTCCAGGGTGCCCAGCGGGCCCGGGCGGACGTCGGAGAGCGCCGTGCGGGCCCGCGCCAGCTCGTCGAGCCGGGTCACCGTCAGCTCGTGGTCACCGGCGGCCGAGTCCCGTACCGGCTGCACCGGTACGAAGTCGGGGTGCGAGGGGTGCCGACGGCGGGCCGCGGCCAGCTCGGCCGACTCACCGGCGAACTCCGCGGACTGGTCGGCCTCCGCGAACTGGTCGGCGGGCTCGACAGCGGATTCCACGGCGGATTCGACGGCCTCGCTGAGCAGCTCGCGCTCCATGCCCGCGAAGTCCGCCTGCCGGGGCAGGAACAGCTCCTCGGCGATGCTCGGCGGCAGCCCGGTGAGCAGCGACGGGGCGTCCGCGGCGTCACGGGCCTCCTGCGCGGCCCAGAACGCCCGCGCCTCGGCCAGCTCGCGCTCCCGCTCCTCGGCCAGTGCCTCGGTCACGGCGGAACGTATGGCGGAGGTGTCGGGGGCATTGGACGTGCCCCGGGCGGCGGGCACCGTGGCGGCGTGGCTCTGCTGAGCGGCGAGCTCGGTGCGCAGCGCCGAGATCTGCTTCCGGAGCCCGTACACGGCGTGTACGGCGGCGGCACCCACGGCCGTGGCAGCGGCGGTGGCGAGCAGCAGGGCAAGAGGCATGGCGCTCACTGACGTACTCCCGGTTTCAAGTCGACCCCCGACTTCCTACCTCAGCTTGTCGGAGGCGTCTCAATAGTGTCAGTGCATTAGGTCACGAAATGGACAGGTCTTTCGACCCGGCGTTTACCCCTGGACTGCGCTGACCTGCGGATATGACCCTACTGGGGGACGAAGGTCACATCCTGGAGGAGATTGGGTCACGGCTGGGGCTCGGGAGGCTCCGAGCGCCCTCTGTGGCTGGAAGGCGCCCCCGGGGAGAGCGGGTCGCGCGCCCCCCGGAGGACCTTCAGGGCCTGATTCCGACTCCGCGCCTAGCTCAGGCGCTCGATGACCATCGCCATGCCCTGGCCGCCGCCCACGCACATGGTCTCCAGACCGAACTGCTTGTCGTGGAACTGCAGGCCGTTGATCAGTGTGCCGGTGATCCGGGCGCCGGTCATGCCGAAGGGGTGGCCGACGGCGATCGCACCGCCGTTGACGTTCAGCTTGTCGAGGTCGATGCCCAGGTCGCGGTACGAGGGGATGACCTGCGCGGCGAAGGCCTCGTTGATCTCGACCAGGTCGATGTCGCCGATGCCGAGCCCGGCCCGCCGCAGCGCCTGCTTCGAGGCCTCGACGGGCCCGTATCCCATGATCTCGGGGGAGAGGCCGGAGACGCCGGTGGAGACGATCCGGGCGAGCGGCGTGAGGCCCAGCTCGCGTGCCTTGGTGTCGCTCATGATGACCAGGGCCGCGGCGCCGTCGTTGAGCGGGCAGCAGTTGGCCGCGGTGACCAGGCCGTCGGGGCGGAAGACGGGCTTCAGGCCCTGCACGCCCTCCAGGGTGACCCCGGCGCGCGGGCCGTCGTCCTGGCTGACGACGGTGCCGTCCGGCAGCGTCACCGGGGTGATCTCGCGCTCCCAGAAGCCCTTGGCGATGGCCTGCTCGGCGAGGTTCTGGGACCGTACGCCGAACTCGTCCATGTCCGCGCGGGTGACGCCCTTGAGGCGGGCCAGGTTCTCGGCCGTCTGCCCCATGGCGATGTACGCGTCCGGGACGAGCCCGTCCTCGCGCGGGTCGTGCCAGGTCGCGCCCTCGCTCTCGGCGACCGCGGCGGTACGGGCCTCGGCGTCGGCGAACAGCGGGTTGTGGGTGTCGGGCATGCCGTCGCTCGACCCCTTGACCGAGCGCGACACCATCTCCACACCGGCCGAGATGAAGACATCGCCCTCACCGGCCTTGATCGCGTGCAGCGCCATGCGGCTGGTCTGCAGCGACGAGGAGCAGTAGCGGGTGATGGTGCAGCCGGGCAGGTGGTCCATCCCCATCTGCACGGCGACGATCCGGCCCAGGTTGTGGCCCTGCTCGCCGCCGGGGAGGCCGCAGCCGAGCATCAGGTCGTCGATGTCCTTCGGGTCCAGCTCGGGGACCTTGGCGAGCGCGGCCTCGATGATGGTGGCGGTCAGGTCGTCCGGGCGCAGATCCTTGAGAGAGCCCTTGAAGGCCCGGCCGATCGGGGAACGGGCGGTGGAGACGATCACGGCTTCGGGCATCACGGGCTCCCTGGGGTGTTCGGTGAGTTCGCTGAGATCGCTGAACAGGCACGACCGTGAGGGAAGTTACCTGTACGTACGGCAAAGGTCACCGCTCCCGCACTGTGAGACGGGCCTCTTTTCTAAGCGTACGCTCAGCCGGGCCTCTCGGGGGGCCGCTCGGGGGCCTCCGGGGCGGAGCTGAACGCGGGGACCGCCGCACCCCCGGGAAACCCCGGGGGGCGGGACGACGGCGGTCCCCGCGTAAGACGCGGACGGCCGGGTCAGTACCGGTCTCCACGTCGTGGCGTCCAGGAGGTCCGGGAGCCGCTCCGGAGGTCCTGCTCGCCGCTCGGTGCCGGACGGTGNACCGCCGCACCCCCGGGAAACCCCGGGGGGCGGGACGACGGCGGTCCCCGCGTAAGACGCGGACGGCCGGGTCAGTACCGGTCTCCACGTCGTGGCGTCCAGGAGGTCCGGGAGCCGCTCCGGAGGTCCTGCTCGCCGCTCGGTGCCGGACGGTGGGGCGGGGAGCCGCTCCCGCCCGCGTCCGACACCCTTTAAGGTGCCGGACGCGTGTTAAGCGGGTGCTGCGTGGACGTGTCCGGCCCGTACCGATTCCACGAACCCCGTTCCTGTAGGGGGTTTGCCCTACTTGGCGCCGCGGGCCAGGAACGCCAGCAGGTCCTGACGGCTGACCACGCCCTTCGGCTTGCCCTCGACCAGCACGATCGCCGCGTCCGCCCCCGAGGTGGCGCCGAGCACCGCCATCAGGTCGGCCACCGGCTCACCCGAGCCGACCTGCGGCAGCGGCGCCGACATGTGCTTCTCCAGCGGGTCGTCCAGCGACGCCCGCTGGGCGAACAGCGCGTCGAGCAGCTCGCGCTCCACGACGGAGCCGACCACCTCGGCCGCCATCACGTCCGGGTGCCCGGCGCCCGGCTTGACGATCGGCATCTGCGAGACGCCGTACTCGCGCAGCACCTCGATGGCCTGCCCGACCGTCTCCTCCGGGTGCATGTGCACCAGGCTCGGCAGGCTGCCCTCCTTGTACGTGAGGACATCGCCCACGCTCTCGGACGGACCGGCCTCCTCCAGGAAGCCGTAGTCCGCCATCCACTCGTCGTTGAAGATCTTGCTGAGGTAGCCGCGGCCGCTGTCCGGCAGCAGCACGACCACCACGTCGTCCTCGCCCAGCTCCTCGGCGACCTTCAGTGCCGCCACGACCGCCATCCCGCAGGAGCCGCCGACCAGCAGCCCCTCCTCCTTGGCCAGCCGCCGCGTCATCTGGAAGGAGTCCTTGTCGGACACGGCGACGATTTCGTCGGTCACGTCACGGTCGTACGCGGTCGGCCAGAAGTCCTCACCGACGCCCTCGACCAGATACGGCCGCCCGGAGCCCCCGGAGTACACCGACCCCTCCGGATCGGCGCCCACGATCCGCACCCGCCCGTCGCTGACCTCCTTGAGATAGCGACCGGTGCCGCTGATCGTGCCACCGGTGCCGACCCCCGCCACAAAGTGCGTGATCTTGCCCTCGGTCTGCTCCCAGAGCTCGGGGCCGGTGGTCTCGTAGTGCGAACGGGGGTTGTTGGGGTTGCTGTACTGGTCGGGCTTCCAGGCGCCGGGGGTCTCGCGCACCAGCCGGTCGGACACGTTGTAGTACGAGTCCGGGTGCTCCGGGTCGACGGCGGTGGGGCAGACCACGACCTCGGCGCCGTACGCCCGCAGTACGTTGATCTTGTCGGTCGAGACCTTGTCCGGGCACACGAAAATGCACTTGTAGCCCTTCTGCTGGGCCACGATGGCGAGTCCCACACCGGTGTTTCCGCTGGTGGGCTCGACAATGGTGCCACCAGGCTGAAGCTCCCCGCTGGCCTCGGCCGCCTCGATCATGCGCAGGGCGATGCGGTCCTTCACGGAACCACCGGGGTTGAAGTACTCGACCTTGGCCAGGACGGTCGCCCTGATGCCCTCGGTGACGGTGTTGAGCCTCAGCAGCGGGGTGTTGCCGACGAGACTGATCATCGAGTCGTGGAATTGCACCGTTGTCTCCGGATTCTCGATAGGAATGCGGTCAGCGTAAGCCGAATTCAAGCGAGGAGGCGCACACTCCAGGCGGACTGTGAGGGCGCAGGCGATTGACCGGGCGGCCGTACGGGGCAAGCAGTTGGTGAACGGCTACGAGGAGGTGGCTTCGGTCCATGTCGAGAGCGAGGGTGGCACGGCGCATCGCTGCGGGCGCGGCGTTCGGCGGCGGCGGGATCGGCCTGCTCGGCGCGGCGGCGGTAGGGCTGCTGCTCGCCGAGGTGCAACTGGCGAAACGCTCGGTCGGCGGCGACTCGTCGCGCCCACCGGGCGCTGACGGGCAGTACGGCAGAGGGGTGGCGGACGTACACGCGCCGCTGCGGCTCGCGCTGCTCGGCGACTCGACGGCGGCGGGCCAGGGCGTACGCAGAGCCGGGCAGACGCCCGGCGCGCTGATCGCCCAGGGGCTCGCGGCGGTCGCCGAGCGCCCGGTGACGCTGCGCAACGTGGCGCTGCCAGGCGCCCAGTCCGACGATCTGGACCGCCAGGTCACGCTCCTGCTGGCGAACTCGACGGCCGTCCCTGACGTCTGCGTCATCATGATCGGCGCGAACGACGTCACCCATCGGATGCCGGCGACCACGTCCGTACGCCACCTCGCCGCCGCCGTGCGCCGACTGCGTACCGCCGGGGCCGAGGTCGTGGTCGGCACCTGCCCCGACCTGGGCTCGGTCGAGCACGTCTACCAGCCGCTGCGCTGGCTGGCCCGGCGCGTGTCACGACAGCTGGCGGCGGCGCAGACGATCGGCGTGGTCGAGCAGGGCGGCCGTACGGTGTCGCTCGGCGACCTCCTGGGCCCCGAGTTCGCCTCGAACCCGCGCGAACTCTTCGGCCCGGACAACTACCACCCGTCCGCCGAGGGATACGCGACCGCGGCGATGGCGGTCCTCCCGACCGTCTGCGCCGCGCTGGCCCTCTGGCCGGAGGAGGAGCGCCCCGACGTCTCCCGCGACGAGGGCTTCCTGCCGGTCGCCCGGGCCGCGGCGGCCGCGGCGGCGGAGGGCGGCACGGAGGTCACGGCCGCGATGCCGACGGGGCCGCGGGGCCCGTGGGCACTGCTCAAGCGCCGTCGGCGGCGGCGTATCGAGACGCCGGAGCAGGAGTCGGTGGCGAGGTAGGCGGCGGTGCGGGGTGCGGCGCCTGTGGCCGGCCTCGCCCCACCCGGCACCCCGCACCCGGCCCCGGGCTAGTCCTCCCAGTCCGACTCGGACTTCTCGCGGCGGCTCCGCCCGAAGCGCGGGAACGCGCGCATCGAGTGCACCGTATTGACCCCCACGATCCCGGCCCAGGTCACGAACAGCCCCGCAAGCCCCGCGTTCGCCACCCCGATCGCGGACAGCGGAATCGCCAGGATCAGCGAGACCATGCCGAACCCGAAGCGCTCGCCCCAGCTGTCCACGGACTGCGGGGAGCGCGCACCTCTGGCGTTCGCCATCTGCGCCTCGGCGAGCTGGCGGCGCACACGGCGGTCGACCGTCGTGTTGAGGCGCTGCTCGACCTTCTCCAGGAACGACTCCAGCAGCGCGGACTCGTACTCCGCACCAAGCTCCCTGCGCGTCTGCAGGGTGGCGTCGAGGTCTTTCTTGAGCTCAGCGTCGCGGGCTTCCATGCGTCCAAGGTACGGAGCCGAAGGCCCCGGAGGCAGTGGGGGTAACCCCCCTCTTGTGGCCGGGCAACCCCCAGGGCGGCAGGGCGATCGGCCTGTCCGAGGGGGATCAGCCACCTGAGCCATCGAGTTCGGCCATGATGCAAGCCATCCCTGCCCCACAGTCCCAGAGTCGCGAACTCACCGGACGCACTCAAGAAGGTAGGCGTGATGTCCGGCTCGCTGAAGCTGAGGTATCCCGGTGTTGATGATCTCGGCGCCATGGCCGCTGCGTTGGTGGCCAAGCGGCCGGATCTGCTGCGGCTGCGGGAGCTTGGAGCCTCGCGGGCCGGGCGTCCCCTCTGGCTGCTGAGCGCGGGGCGAGGGGCGCGGCACGTACTCACCGTCGCGGGCGCGCACGCCAACGAGCCGGTCGGGGGCGCGTCCTGCCTGCGGCTCGCGGAGGCCTTCGCGTCCGGGGAGAGCCCGGCCCTTGAGGAACTGGACTGCACCTGGCACTTCCTGCTCTGCCTGGACCCGGACGGCATGCTGCTCGGCAGCGGATGGCCGGGCGCCGGGTCCGGGGGATCACCGGTCCCGTCCCTGCTCCGCTACCACCAGGGCTTCTACCGCCCGCTCTTCGCACGCCAGCCCGAGTTCCTGCCCGGCGCGGGAGACGCCCGGCCGCTGCTGCCCGAGTCGGAGATCCTGCTCGGACTGCTGGACGAACTGCGCCCGGCCGTCCAGTTCTCGCTGCACGGCATCGAAGTGGGCGGCTCCTTCCTTGAGATGACGCATCAGGTGCCCGGTGTGGCGGACGCGTACCGGGGTGTCGCGGCGGAGCTCGACGTCCCGCTCGAGTACCGGCCGTTCGACGGGGTCGACTGGGGCGTCGACAGCCCTGGCGTGCTGGTCCTGCCTGGTGACGAGGTGACGCAGGAGCGCGACCCTTCCGGGTCCTCGACGAGGGTGACGTGGCTGGAACCCCTTCGGTACGGGACCGTCTCGGCCGTCGTCGAGGCGCCCATGTGGGCCGTCGCGGGCGTCAGCGACTCCCGACCGGCCCTCCTTCGGCCGCAGGATGAGCTCCTGAGAGTGAGCGAACTTCTCATGGAGCGCGTCAAGCAGGTCGCGGAGTTGGCCACACCCGAGCCGGGCGAACAGTCCCCCGCGCAGGCCTTGTTCCACGAGGCCGCGTGGGAACTGCTCGATGTCGCGCCCGGCGTGGTGAGCACCTGGGAGGAGTGCGGGCTGCGAGGCGACGGCACGTCCGGGTTCGGCGCCACGAGGGGCAACTGCGTGTCCCTGGGCATCGCCGCCCGCCGTGTGCCGCTGCGGGCGGCGGCGATGATGCGGCAAGCGGCGGCCGGGAAGCGGGAGACGACGGCACTGGACGACCTGGTGGCCGCCTGGCGCCGTGAGCTGGCGGAGTACTGCACACCGCGCTGGGTCCCCGTCGACGTACAGACGCGGCTGCACACCCGGACGATGCTGGAGATCGCGCGGCTGCTGCTGACGTAGGCGATGTGGATGGATCACCACCGATGAGTTTCTGCGCGACCGGCAGTCATAGATCATGGTTGGTGCGCGGTGGCTGCGAGTGCGGTCGAAGCGTGCGGCGACTGAACCACCAAGAAGCCGGACACACATCACGGAGGAACCTCAGATGCGTACTCTGATCAGCACCGCCTTCATCTCGCTCGACGGCGTCGTCGAGGGCCCCGGTGGCGAGCCCGGTTACCGGAACTCCGGATGGACCTTCAAGGACGTGGAGTTCCTTCCCGAGGCATTCGAGATCAAGGGCCGGGAGCAGCAGGAGGCCAGCGCGATTCTGCTGGGCCGGACCAGCTACGAGGCGTTCAGCCCGGTGTGGCCGGACATGGAGGAGTTCGCCGACTACAAGCCGATGCCGAAGTACGTCGTCTCCACCACCCTCACCGAGGGCGACCTGGTGTCGAACTGGGGCGAGACCACGATCCTGCGCTCGCTCGACGAGGTCGCCGCGCTGAAGGAGACCGAGGGCGGCCCGATCATCGTCCACGGCAGCGCCACCCTGAACCAGAACCTCTCGGACGCCGGCCTGATCGACCGCTACCACCTGCTCGTCTTCCCGCTCCTGCTCGGCGCGGGCAAGCGACTGTTCAGCGCCACGGACAAGGACACCCAGAAGCTGAAGCTGGTCGAGCACGAGGCGTACGCCAACGGCCTGCAGAAGAACGTGTTCGACGTCGTCCGCTGACAGGTCCTGACGCCGGGCGCGGAGGCGCACTCGGCTCAGGCGAGTACCTGCTTGGCGGTCTCGTGGACGCTGTCCGTGAAGTCGGAAACGGTGGAGATCCTCTCCGGGGATTCTTCGCCGCCCCGCGTCATGTCGTCGGCGAACCGGGAGCCGTTCAGGAACTCCGCGCGCCAGCGGTCGGTGGTGTGGTGGAAGTGGGGGTTGTCGTGGGCCTCGGTGTGTGTCCCGGCCGGGCCGACCGCGCCGGTCGCGCCGGTCGCGCTGGCTTCCGGGGTGTGGTCGGCGGCCAGGGCCGTGGAGGCGGTCGCGCCGGTCAGGGCCAGTGACGCCGCCACGCCGGTGAGTGCTGTCTTCGCCATGCTGGTGATCTTCATGGCCGGGCTAACGACGTCGTCGGGGGCGCGTCACGCGACGCCGGGCGGGCGGGGGACCGGGCTGCATATGATTATGCAGAGGTCTTGGCAGCTGAATGGTGACGGGGAACGAGGGACATCCGATGAGTGACAGCCCCGCCGCGCGGCTGCAGCAGCTCTTCGACGGGCACCGGCTCACGCCGACGCAGCGCCGTATCGCGCACTGCATGGTGCGGCGCGCCGCCGATGTGCCGTTTCTGTCGAGCGTCGAGCTCGCGGAGCTCGCCGGGGTCAGCCAGCCGTCCGTCACGCGTTTCGCGGTGGCGCTCGGCTTCGACGGGTATCCGGCGCTGCGCAGGCATCTGCGCGAGGTGGCACCGGCCGAGCCGCGGGCGGCGGACGCCGAGTACAACGAGTACCAGCAGGCGGTCGAGGCGGAGATCGAGAACCTGCGGCACCTGGCCGGGGTGCTGGCCGACCCGCGTCCGGTCGAGCGGGCCGGTCGGCTGCTGGCCGCCTCCCGCCCGCTGCCCGTGCTCGGGCTGCGCGCGGCCGCGTCCCAGGCGTACGGCTTCTCGTACTTCGCGGCCAAGGTCCACCCCGACGTCCGGCTGCTCGACGAGGGCGGCACGATGCTCGCCGAACGCATCGACGCGGCGGCCAGGGCGGGCGCGTCCACCCTGCTCTGCTTCGCCCTGCCGCGCCACCCGCGCGAGGTCCTCGACGCCCTGGAGCACGCCCGCGCCGCCGGCCTGACCGTGGTCACCGTCGCCGACAGCGCCTTCGCTCCGGTGGCCAAGGCCTCCGACCTGCTGCTGCCCGCGGCGGTCGGCACCGGCCTCGCCTTCGACACCGCCTGCGCGCCGATGCTGCTCGGGCGGGTCCTGCTGGAGGCGATGGCCGACGGGCTGCCGGACGCGCAGGCGCGGCTGGAGGAGTTCGACGCGCGGGCGGCGGCCAGCGGCCTGTTCGTGGAGTGAGGCGGCCCGGACCTCAGAGCCTGTATTTGAACCCCCGCCTGCGCCCCGACGCCCGGCACGCACTCTCGCCGCACGGAGCCACAGGACAGGTGGCTCCTTCCCCAAGCTCTCGGCTTCGCTCGAGCAAGGGAGACCCCATTCATGACCTGCGACGCCGCACGCCGAGAGCACGCACCGACCGCCGCTGCGCCCGCGCTCCGCGCGGACGACGGGGGTTCAAAGACAGGCTCTCAGGCCAGCGCCCCGCCATGCGCCCCGCCCGACTCCGCGACCAGTTCGTCCAGCGTCTGCGGGGTGCGTACGGTCGCGAAGCGCGTCCCGGCGCCGGGCGCGTACNCGCCGCTGCGCCCGCGCTCCGCGCGGACGACGGGGGTTCAAAGACAGGCTCTCAGGCCAGCGCCCCGCCATGCGCCCCGCCCGACTCCGCGACCAGTTCGTCCAGCGTCTGCGGGGTGCGTACGGTCGCGAAGCGCGTCCCGGCGCCGGGCGCGTACGCGAAGCCGTAGATCCCGGGCCTGGCAAGGCTGTTGTACGCGTAGTGGTGGGCGAAGTAATACGCGCCCGTGTCCGGGACCGCCACCAGATCGCCGGGTTCCAGGCGGGCCAGTGGGCGGTTCTCGGCAAGGAGGTCGCCCGCGAAGCAGGCCGGGCCCGCGACGTCCTGGGGGACGGTCGGGCCGGGCTTGGGGTGGCCCTTCGCGTCGTAGGCGAGGATGCGCAGCGGCCAGGATTCGGGCTGGTAGACGGTGCGGGTGGCGATCTGGACTCCGGCGTGGGTGATCGCGATGGGGCGGCCGCCGGACTGCTTGGTGTACTCGACCCGGGCCAGGACCGTGCCGTGCTTGGCGAGCAGGGAGCGGCCGAACTCGGTGACCAGGCCGTACCGTCCGTCGAAGAGTCCGGGGACGCGCTGCTTCAGGATGCGGGCGTAGTCGGCGTGGGTCGGACTCGTCGCGTCCGAGGCGAAGTTGACCGGCAGGCCGCCGCCGATGTCCACGGTGTCGATCTGCTGGCGGCCGACGCGGGCGTTGATCTCCTCGGCCAGTTCGTACGCCGCCCGGACGCCCTCGGCGAGCAGGTCGAGGGGGATGCCCTGGGAGCCCGTGTGGGTGTGCAGCCGGGTCAGCCAGGGCCGGTCGGCGTACGCGCGTACGACCCACTCGCGGGCCCCCGCGTCCCGTAGCGCGACCCCGAACTTCGAGGTCGAGGTGGCCGTCGAGAGCGCGTCGATGGAGCCGCCGCCGATCTGCGGATTGACGCGTAGACCGATCGGCGACCGGGTGGGCGCGGAGCTCACCAGCGTGTCGATACGGGCCAGCTCCTGCGGGTTGTCCGCGTTGACGGCGATACCGAGCGCCAGGGCCTGGCGCAGTTCGGCGGGGGTCTTGGCGGGGGAGTCGAGCACGGTGCGGGTGGGCGGCACACCGGCCGCCTGGGCGAGGGCCAGCTCGCCGGGGCTGGCGACCTCGGCGCCGATGCCTTCCGTGTGGAGCAGGCGCAGTACGGGCACCAAGGGCGTCGCCTTCACGGCGAACGTGTGCCGTACGGGTGCGGTCGTGACCTGCGCGAACGCCGCCCGCAGCGCGGCGGCCGCGGCCCGGATGCCGGTGCTGTCCAGCAGGCCGATGATGGGGGCGTCGGGGCCGATCAGCCCTTGCTCGACGGCCGCGCGGACGGAGTCGTCGCGCCGGGCGGCGGCTTCGGACCCGGCGTTTTCGGGCCCGGCGGTCTCGGGCCCGGCGTTTTCGGCTCCGCCGGTCTCGGACCCGGCGGCGTCCGTACTGACGGTTTCGGATTCAGCTGCGCTCTCAGCTATGCCCATGTGATCCAGCCAATCACAGCGTGGGCCGCGCCTCACGGGCACGCCGGAGCGTCGCGCTATTGACTAGATCTATTCAGCCGCGCAGGATGTGAATATCCAGGTTCCATGCGAGGAGGCAGACCATGTCAGGACCCCGCCCCGTACGCGCGCCGCGCGGCACCGAACTCAGCGCCCTGGGGTGGCAGCAGGAGGCCGCCCTGCGGATGCTCCAGAACAACCTCGACCCCGAGGTCGCCGAGCACCCCGACAAGCTCGTCGTCTACGGCGGCACCGGCAAGGCCGCCCGCGACTGGCGCTCCTTCGACGCCATGGTCCGTACCCTGCAGACCCTGAAGCAGGACGAGACGATGCTCGTCCAGTCCGGCCGCCCGGTCGGCGTCATGCAGACCCACGAGTGGGCGCCGCGCGTACTCATCGCCAACTCCAACCTGGTCGGCGACTGGGCCAACTGGGAGGAGTTCCGGCGCCTGGAGGCCCTCGGGCTCACCATGTACGGCCAGATGACGGCCGGTTCGTGGATCTACATCGGCACGCAGGGGATTCTGCAGGGGACGTACGAGACGTTCGCCGCCGTCGCCGCGAAGCAGTTCGGTGGGACCCTGGCCGGGACCATCACGCTCACCGCCGGGCTCGGCGGCATGGGCGGCGCCCAGCCGCTCGCCGTCACCATGAACGACGGCGTCGCGATCTGCATCGACTGCGACCCGCGCGCCATCGAGCGCCGCATCGAGCACCGCTACCTCGACGTACGCGCCGACTCTCTGGAGCACGCCCTCCAGCTGGCCACGGAGGCACGCGACGCCCGCCGCCCGCTCTCCATCGGTCTGCTCGGCAACGCGGCGGAGCTGCTGCCGCGCATGCTCGCCGAGAGCGCGCCGATCGACATCGTCACCGACCAGACGAGCGCCCACGACCCGCTGGCGTACCTGCCGGTGGGCGTCGACTTCGACGACATGGCGGCCTACGCGGCGAAGGACCCGGCCGGGTTCACCACCCGCGCCCGCGAGTCCATGGCGCGCCACGTCGAGGCGATGGTCGGCTTCATGGACGCGGGCGCCGAGGTCTTCGACTACGGCAACTCAATTCGGGGTGAGGCCCAACTGGCGGGCTATGACCGCGCGTTCGCCTTCCCCGGCTTTGTGCCCGCGTACATCCGGCCGCTGTTCTGCGAGGGCAAGGGCCCGTTCCGCTGGGCGGCGCTGTCGGGAGACCCCCAGGACATCGCCAAGACCGACCGGGCGATCCTCGATCTCTTCCCCGAGAACGAGTCCCTGCACCGCTGGATCAAGATGGCGGGCGAGCGGGTCCACTTCCAGGGCCTCCCGGCACGCATCTGCTGGCTCGGCTACGGCGAGCGCGACCGCGCGGGCGAGCGCTTCAACGACATGGTGGCCAGCGGGGAACTGGCCGCGCCCCTCGCGATCGGCCGCGACCACCTGGACTGCGGCTCGGTGGCATCCCCGTACCGCGAGACCGAGGCCATGCTCGACGGCTCGGACGCGATCGCCGACTGGCCGCTGCTGAACGCCATGGTGAACGTCGCGTCGGGTGCCTCCTGGGTCTCGCTGCACCACGGCGGTGGCGTCGGCATGGGGCGCTCGATCCACGCCGGTCAGGTCTCGGTCGCGGACGGCACGAAGCTGGCGGGCGAGAAGATCCGCCGCGTGCTGACGAACGACCCGGGGATGGGCGTCATCCGGCATGTCGACGCCGGGTACGAAGCCGCTGACGCGGTGGCTTCGGAGCGCGGGGTTCGCATCCCGATGCGAGAGGGTGACGGCGCGTGAGTGAGTGTTTCCCCACCCCGCCCCTTCCCGGAGGGGCTGAAAATCAGCCCCTCCGGCGCTTGAGGAGCGGGGTCCGGGGCGGAGCCCCGGGAAACGGAGAAAGGGCGGGGCAGGGGCAAACACCCCCCACCTTCCACGAGATGTGGCGGGACCTGGCTCCCATCGGCCGTGCCGCCGACTCCGGCGGGTACCGGAGGTACGCCTGGACGGCGGCCGACGCCGACTGCCGCGCCTGGTTCAAGGCGCAAGCCGAGTCCCGCGGCCTCACCTACGAACTGGACCGCAACGGCAACCAGTGGGCCTGGCTGGGCGACCCGGCCGCGGGCGGCGCCGTGGTCACCGGCTCGCACCTGGACTCCGTACCCGACGGCGGCGCCTTCGACGGCCCCCTCGGCGTCGTGTCCTCCTTCGCCGCCCTGGACGAACTCCGCAGGAGGGGAGCGGAGTTCACCAAGCCCCTCGCCATCACCAACTTCGGCGACGAGGAGGGCGCCCGCTTCGGCCTCGCCTGCGTAGGCTCCCGCCTCGCCGCCGGACAGCTCACCGTCGACAAGGCGTACGAGCTCCGCGACGCCGACGGCATCACTCTCCCGCAGGCCATGGAGCGCGCCGGGTACGACCCGACGACGATCGGCCCGGACCCGGACCGCCTCGCCCGCATCGGCGCGTTCGTCGAGCTGCACGTCGAGCAGGGCCGTGCCCTGGACCTCACCGGCAACCGCGTCGGCATCGCGAGCGCCATCTGGCCCCACGGCCGCTGGCGCTTCGACTTCCGTGGCGAGGCGAACCACGCGGGCACCACCCGCCTCGCCGACCGCCGCGACCCGATGCTGTCGTACGCCGAAACCGTCCTCGCCGCCCGCCGCGAGGCCGAACTCGCGGGCGCGGTCGCCACCTTCGGCAAGATCTCCGTCGAGCCGAACGGCGTCAACGCGATCCCGTCCCTGGTACGCGGCTGGCTCGACTCCCGCGCCGCCGACCAGCAGTCACTCGACACGGTGGTCGCGGGAGTGGAGAAGGCCGCGAGGGAGTACGCGGACCGGCACGGCATCGACCTCGACGTCGTACGGGAGTCCTTCACGCCCGTAGTCGAGTTCGAGCACACGCTGCGCGACGAACTCGCCCGCATCCTCGGCACCGACACACCCGTCCTGGGAACGGGCGCGGGACACGACGCCGGAATCCTCTCCGCGTCCGTCCCGACCGCCATGCTGTTCGTACGCAACCCCACGGGCGTCTCGCACTCCCCGGCCGAGTACGCGGCCGAGGACGACTGCCTCGCGGGGGTCGCGGCACTCGCCGACGTACTGGAGGGCCTGGCGTGCAGCAGCTGACGCGGAAGACGTACTGGGCGGAACACGCCTGGCTGGACACCCGTGTCGAGCCAGGCGTGGCCCTGGACGTGTCGGACGGCCGGATCACGGCCGTACGCACCGGAGTCGACGCCCCACCCCCCGGCGCCGAGATCCTGCGCGGCCTGACCCTGCCCGGCCTCGCCAACGCCCACTCGCACGCCTTCCACCGGGCCCTGCGCTCCACCGTCCAGGTCGGCTCCGGCACCTTCTGGACCTGGCGCGAGGTCATGTACGAGGCGGCGGCGCGGCTGACCCCCGACTCGTACTACGCGCTCGCGCGCGCCGTGTACGCGGAGATGGCACTGGCGGGCATCACGTCCGTCGGCGAGTTCCACTACCTGCACCACGCGCCGGGCGGTACGCGCTACGACGACCCGAACGCGATGGGCGAGGCACTGCTCGCGGCGGCGGCGGCCGCGGGCATCCGGATCACCCTCCTCGACACGGCGTACGTCGCTTCAGGCTTCGGGGAGCCGCCGAACTCACACCAACTGCGGTTCAGCGACGGGTCGGCCGAGGCGTGGGCCGAGCGCGCCACGCTCCTGAAGGACCGCGAGGGCGTCCGGATCGGCGCGGCGATCCACTCCGTACGGGCCGTGTCCGCCGACCAGTTGGGCACTGTCGCGCAGTGGGCGGCCGAGCGGTCCGCGCCGCTGCACGTCCACCTCTCCGAGCAGACCGCCGAGAACGACGCCTGCCAGGCGGCGCACGGCTGTACGCCGACGAGGCTGCTGGCCGACCACGGGGTGCTGGGCGCCCGTACCACCGGCGTGCACAACACCCACCTCACGGAGGCGGACATCGCGCTCCTCGGTTCGTCCGCCACCGGCACCTGCATGTGCCCGACGACGGAACGGGACCTGGCGGACGGGATCGGTCCCGCACCCGCGCTCCAGCGCGCGGGCTCCCCGCTCTGTCTCGGCTCCGACAGCCACGCCGTGATCGACCTCTTCGAGGAGGCGCGCGCGATGGAGCTCAACGAGCGGCTGCGGACGCGGACGCGGGGGCACTGGACGGCGGCGGCGCTGCTGCGTGCCGCCTCTGCCTCTGGTCACGCGGCGCTCGGGTGGCCCGACGCGGGCGTGCTGGTCCCTGGCGGCCTCGCCGACTTCACGACGGTCGCGCTGGACTCGGTGCGGACGGCTGGGGCGTTGCCGCGCCTCGGCGCCGAGACGGCGGTTTTCGCGGCGACGGCGGCGGACGTCCGCTCCACGGTGGTGGGCGGCCGTCAGGTCGTCCGCGACGGCGTGCACGCGCTGGTCCCTGACGTCCCGTCCGCGCTGTCCGCCGCGATCGCCGAGCTGCGTGGCGGCTGAGGTCAGAGCCTGGACCTTCCCCAATCCCGCCCCTTCCCGAAACTGGGGGCAAGCCCCAGACCCCGAACGCCCTTCGGGCGTGTCCTCAAACGCCGGACGGGCTGAGATGCAAATCTCCAGCCCGGCCGGCGTTTGAGGCCTTTCGGGAAGGGGCGGGGTGGGGGACCAATCTCTGACCCGCACCACCCCCCACCGAGAGGAACCCCGAAACCCGTGACCACCACCCTCATCCACAACATCGCCAGCCTCGTCACCAACGACCCCACCCTCGGTGACGAAACCCCCCTCGGCCTCATCCAGGACGCCGCCGTCGTCCTCGACGGCGACCGCGTCACCTGGGTCGGCCCCACCGACAAGGCACCGGCCGCCGACACCGCCCACGACGCCGACGGCCGAGCCGTCATCCCCGGCTTCGTCGACTCCCACTCGCACCTCGTCTTCGCGGGCGACCGCACCCAGGAGTTCAACGCCCGTATGTCCGGCCGCAGTTACAGCGCGGGCGGCATCCGTACCACCGTCGCCGCCACCCGCGCCGCGACCGACGCCGAGCTGGACGCCAACGTCGCCCGGTACCTCCGCGAGGCGCTCCGGCAGGGGACGACCACCTTCGAGACCAAGTCCGGTTACGGGCTGACCACCCACGACGAGGCCCGCGCTCTGCGTATCGCGGCCAGGCACACCGACGAGGTGACGTACCTCGGCGCGCACATCGTGTCGCCCGACTACGCCGACGACTCGGCCGCCTACGTCGACCTCGTCACCGGCGAGATGCTCGACGCCTGTGCGCCGTACGCCCGTTGGGTCGACGTGTTCTGCGAGAAGGGCGCCTTCGACGGGGACCAGGCCCGCGCCATCCTCACCGCCGGCCAGGCGAAGGGACTCACCCCCCGCGTCCACGCCAACCAGCTCTCCTACGGCCCCGGGGTCCAACTGGCCGTGGAGCTCGACGCGGCGAGCGCGGACCACTGCACCCACCTGACGCCGCAGGACGTGGATGCCCTCGCGCAGGGCAACACCGTCGCCACGCTCCTCCCCGGCGCCGAGTTCTCCACCCGCGCCGAGTGGCCCGACGCCCGCCGTCTCCTGGACGCGGGCGCCACGGTTGCCCTGTCCACGGACTGCAACCCCGGCTCGTCGTTCACGTCCTCGATGGGCTTCTGTATCGCCCTGGCCGTACGGGACATGGGCATGACCCCCGACGAGGCCCTCTGGTCCGCCACAGCGGGCGGCGCGGCCGCCCTGCGCCGCACTGACGTCGGCTGCCTCACCCCGGGCGCCCGCGCCAACCTGGCCCTCCTGGACGCCCCGAGCCATGTCCACCTGGCGTACCGCCCAGGCGTCCCGCTGGTCGCGGCCGTCTGGCGGGACGGCGAGCCGGTCGCCGTGGCCTGAAACGGCGATTGGGCGGTATGGGACACCCAGGGGGCCGATACTCACGGCCCTTTGGTTGTCCCATACCGCCCAATACCGCGTAAGTGCTCGCGCGATACCGTGCAGTGCCGCCCCGATCGCAGGGCTCGTTGCCGGTCTACTCCTCCACGGTCAGGCCCTTGCGGAGCCGTACCAGGGTGCGCGAGAGCAGCCGCGAGACGTGCATCTGGGAGATGCCCAGCTCCTCGCCGATCTCGGACTGCGTCATGTTCGCGACGAAGCGCAGCGAGAGGATCTTCCGGTCACGCGGCGGGAGTTCGGCGATCAGCGGCTTCAGGGACTCGACGTACTCGATGCCTTCGAGGCCGTTGTCCTCGTAGCCGATACGGTCCGCGAGCGCGCCCTCGGAGTCGTCCTCCTCCGGCTGGGCGTCCAGCGAGCTCGCGGTGTACGCGTTGCTCGCGGCCATGCCCTCGACCACCTCGTCCTTGGTGATGCCGAGTCGCTCCGAGAGCTCGCCCACCGTCGGCGCGCGGTCGAGCTGCTGAGCGAGTTCGTCACCGGCCTTGGCGAGGTCCAGGCGCAGTTCCTGCAGACGGCGCGGTACCCGTACCGACCACGAGGTGTCGCGGAAGAAGCGCTTTATCTCGCCGACGATGGTCGGCATGGCAAAGGTCGGGAACTCGACGCCCCGGCTGAGCTCGAAGCGGTCGATGGCCTTGATCAGGCCGATGGTGCCCACCTGGATGATGTCCTCCATGGGCTCGCTGCGGGAGCGGAACCGGGAGGCGGCGAACTTGACCAGGGCGAGGTTCAGTTCCACCAGGGTGTTACGGACGTACGCGAACTCGTGCGTGCCTTCCTCAAGCGACTCAAGGCGCCCGAAGAGGGTCTTGGAGAGGGCCCTTGCGTCCAGCGGACCGACTTCGTCGTAGGGCGGGATCTCTGGGAGATCTATCAGCCCTTCGAGGGCGTCCCGGTCGTCGGTGATGGCCGTGAGCTCGGGGATCTCGGTCGCGAAGTGTTCCGTTGGTGGTGTCGACGTCGCTGTTGCACCGGGCGATGCGTCGATCCGGGGTGACATGGTGTCCTCCATCGTTCTCGGCATATGGCTGCCGATGCCAATACGTGCTCTGCGTGAGATGTGCGGCGCCTCCGTAGCCGGCCGTGTGGAAACTGTCCCTACTAGGCCTACCCGCTGACGACGTCAGCTTGCAAGTGTGCTACGTCACTAAATGTCCGTTTCCAGGGGGATGTTCGGGTACCCGGTCGTGCAGGGAAGGCGTAATGTTCAAGGGCGTCAATCATTGGCTTCTAGACGTTCGGAAGAGAGACGGCATGGACCGCGGGACGGTCGGCAGCGCAAACCGGGGGCGCCTTCGGGTGGAGGTGCGTCACGAGGGGCGAAGTGCCGTCGTGGCTCCTACGGGTGAGCTGGATCACCACACCGCTGATCTGTTGCGAGAAGCGCTGGAAGCCTGTGTGGACGGGGGCAGGGCGCGTCTGGTCGTCGACTGCTCGCGGCTGGAGTTCTGTGATTCGACCGGACTGAACGTGCTGCTTGGCGCCCGCCTCAAGGCGGAGGCCGCGGGCGGCGGGGTCCATCTGGCGGGGATGCTGCCGGTCGTGGCCCGGGTCTTCGAGATCACCGGGGCGGAAGCGGTCTTCACGGTGCATGATTCGCTCGAAGCCGCACTGGCCGACTGATGATGCGCTGATCGCGCGAAGTTACAGCAGAGTTGTCCTGGCGTGATCGCCTCGTGACCCATACGTAACCGGTATCACACCGTCCATGACGAAGAAGTGGGTGTTCTCACGGTTCGGCCGGGCAGGAGACTGCTGCTGGGCTAGCTGAACGGTGGGGGCGGTGGTGAGCGGTGGTGAACCGAACGCGGCGCTGTCGACGTCCTTCGTTCAGAGTCCGCTGTCTCGAATATTCTTGCGTAGTACTGGTCAATCGGTGAGGTGAAAGCGCTGATGAGCACCACCCGGCCCCTGTCGCCGGGCGACCGCGGCCCGGAGCCGGGTGAGCGCGGCCCGCAGCCGGGCACCGGCGCGCCGGACGCGCGCACCGGACACCAGGTGCGCAGGCTGTCCCTGAACGGCGCGAGCGGCATCGTCCCGCTGGCCCGTGACTTCACCCGCCAGGCGCTCCACGACTGGGGCTGGCTGCCCGCGGCCAACGCCGACCAGCGGGCGGCCGCCGAGGATGTCCTGCTGGTCGTCTCGGAGCTGGTCACCAACGCCTGCCTGCACGCCGAAGGCGCCGACGAGCTGTGGGTCGGCTGTGACGGCAAGGTGCTGCGCCTGGAGGTCTCCGACCGCGGTACGGGCCAGCCGGCGCCGCGTACCCCGCACCGGGCCGGGCGGCCCGGTGGCCACGGCATGTTCATAGTGCAGCGGCTCTGCCTGGACTGGGGAGTCGTACGGACCCCCGACGCGGCGGGCAAGACCGTGTGGGCGGAGCTCGGCGCGCCGGGGTAGCCGCGCTCGCGGTCCGGTAACTGGCGGTTCGAACTCACTTCACTCAGGTTCGCCTGGCCATGTTCACGTCGACCGACCCGACCGGCCTGTTTGTCCGGCTGGGGGTCCGGGGGTTATCCCCCGGAAAAACGCAGCAAGCCTCCTTCGACAGCCCGCGATCCGGGCTGTCTTTTGTCTTCCCTCCACACGGCCCCCGGCGTACCTTGAGCGCCCAATCTGATGTGCCGTCAGTAACTGAGGGGAAGTTCAGGTGTCTTACCGGAAACACTCAGCCCCGCTCGCGCTCGGCGCGGTTCTGGCCGGTTCTGTGGTGCTCATCGGCGCCCCCGCCGCCCACGCCGACGTCGTGGACGTCGACTACATGTGCAAGACGCCGATCGGTGACAAGGGAGCCGTCTCACCGATCGACATCAAGGCGGAGAAGAGCGGCAGCGGCTACAAGCTGACCATGTCCTTCGAGAAGGGCGTCTCGGAGAGCCCGGTGGAGTTGGGCAAGGGCGCGATGGAGCCCAGTGCGGTGATCAAGCTGGGCGGCGCGGAGAGCGGCACCGTTCCGGTCAAGGGCCCGGCGAACGCGGCGGCACTTCCGGCCAACACGCCCATCAAGATCAACGACCTGACCGGTACGTACACCCCGAAGGGCACCGGCAAGGTCACCTTCACCGCGTCCACGCTCACCATCAAGGCGCTGGGGACGACCACCACCTGCACCCCGAAGAACAACCCGAAGCCGTCGCTGTCGCTCGACGTCAAGGGCTCGGGCGGCGGCGGCACCGGGGGCTCCGGCGGCGGCAGCACCGGGGGCTCCGACGGCGGCTCCAGCGGGGACTCCGAGGGCGCATCCGCGGGCAGCAGCGAGCTGCCTCAGACCGGCCCTCAGGACAACGCGATCGCGCTCGGCACCCTGGGCGGCACCGTGCTGCTGACCGGCGCCGCGGGCGTGCTCTGGCTGACCCGGCGCAACCAGGCGCGCCAGTAGCCGCCAGGCGCACCAGTCGCCGCCGGTCGCCGCCAGTCGTCGACCGCGGAGACCCAAGCCCCCGCACCACCAGCACCTGGAGCCGCCGATGCCGTCCGGTCCCCGTGTCACCGTCACCTGTCTGCTGGCGGTGGCGGGTCTGCTCGCCCTGCCCGCGCCGTCCTCGTCGGCGGCCTACGGAGCCGACCCGGACGGCGGCAGCCGCTGGTCCGTCGCCCCCGCCACGGGGGACACGGCGAGAACCGCGAAGGACGGGCGGCCCTCCTTCTACCTGGAGGGAGCGCCGGGGACCGTACTCCAGGACACCGTGACGGTGACCAACCCCGGCGACAAACCCCGGACGGTGCGGCTGCGCGGGGCGGACGCGGACAACACCGGCGACGGGTCCCTCGCGGTGAGCGACACGGGCGAGTCGCGGGACAGCGGCGCGTGGATCACCCCCGCGCGCGAGAAGGTGAAGGTGCCGCCGCGCACCCGCGCAGAGATCCCGTTCACCGTGACCGTCCCGGTGGACGCGGTGCCCGGCGACCACCCCGGAGCGATCGTCGCCAGCTCCGGTGGCCGCGACGCCGGGGTGCGGCTGCATCTGCGGGTCAGCGGGCCGACCCTGTCGGCGCTCACGGTGGAGAAGGTACGGGTCGGCGGCCAGGGCATCGCGTACGACCTGGTCAACCGCGGCAACACGGTGCTGCGCCCCAAGCTGGCGGTGCGCGCCGATGGGGTCTTCGGCGAGCGGCTCGACCGCGGCCCGCGCGACCTGTCCGTAGAACTGCTCCCCGGCCGTCGGGTCGAGCTCTTCGAGCCCTGGTCGGGCGCGGCACCCGCGCTCGACTCGGTGGACGTGAAGCTCACCGTGACGGCGGGCGGTGGAGCGCGGGACGAGGCCACGGGGTCGGCCGCCTTCGTGCCCTGGGGCGCGCTGGCGGGCGCGGGCGGCGGGCTGCTCGTGGTGGCGGGCGCGGCGCTGTGGTTCGTACGCCGCCGTAGGCGCGCACGCGCACTTGACCAGGACGTACGGGAGTCGGAAGACGCACCGCAGTTGGTGTCGGCAGGGACGGGGGAGTCACCGTGAACGTCCACCAGGCCCGCCACGGCCGTCGCGGGCGCCCCGCGTGGGGTGCGCTGACCGTCCTCGCCGCCGTGCTCGCCCTCGCCCTGGCCCTGCCGCCCACCCTCTCCGCGCCGAGCGCGACCGCCGCCGAGCAGCCCACCATCGAGCTCTCCAAGACGGAGGCGGGCAAGGGCGGTTCGGTTACCGTCAAGGGCGAGGGCTGGCGCCCCACGACCCTGTTGACCCTGCTGATCTGCGGGCAGAACATGATCGGCGGCACCAACGCCTGCGCCAACGCGGACGGTCTCGCCGTCACCACCGACGCCAAGGGCCGCTTCAGCAAGAAGCTGCCCGTCGCCGAGCCGCCCAAGCCGTGCCCGTGCGTGGTGCATGCCGCGACGGTCACCGGCGCGAAGGCCTCCGCGCAGGCGGAGCTGAAGGTGGCCGGCCACCCGGTGAAGCCGCTCCCGAAGCCGGAGGGCGGCGAGAAACTCCAGGTGCTGGCCGCGACCCGGCTCGAAGGGTCGAGCGGCATCCTCACCTGGTTCGGCGCGCCCGCCTCGCGCCGGCTCGTGGTCACGATCGGCAACCTCGGTACGGCGCCCGTCGAGAACCCCGTCTTCAAGGTCGGCACCTCGCATGGCGTGTTCGCCCCGCAGTGGGAGGAGCAGCAGTGGCGCGGCACCATCGCACCGGGCAAGAAGGCCCAGGTCAAGCTGCCGGTCCAGTTGAACGCGGGGGCGCACGGCGACTATCTGGTCTCGCTGCGGTACGGCGGGAAGGTGCTCGCCGAGCAGCCCTGGGAGGTGGGGCGGCCCTGGGGCGTGACGCTCTTCTGGATTCTGCTCGGCCTGGTCGTACCGGCGGCGGTCTTCCGGATCGGGATGGCGGTCGTCGACCGGGTGCGGCCGCGCGGGCGCACCGGTGGCCATCGCGCGCTGCGCTCGCGGCGGTTGGCCCTGCGGCTGCCGAAGGCGCTGGCGCCGCTCGGCTCGGTCACGCAGCGACGCCCGTCTTCCACCCCCGACCCCGCCGACGACCCACCCCGTAAGACCAGCACCAGCACCGGCACCAGCACCAGTACCACTGCCCTGCCGTGGTTCACCCCGGACACCGCGCCGGGGGCACCAGCACGCGACGCACCAGCACACGAATCACCAGCGCATGACGCACCACTCTCCGCACCGTCCAAGGACCGCCCGACGGCACCAGGAAAGAGGAGAAACACGTGATCACGCATCGGAGAGTGAGTGCGGCTTCCGTCGCGCTCATGCTCGGCGGCGCGGGCATTCTGCTGGCCGCGAGTCCCGCACAAGCCGCCGAAGTCTCGTACGCGACCGAGTGCATTCCGCCCCCGATCTCCGGTATGCCGCCCGTGCAGGGCACCACCACCGTGGACATCACGGCACCGGCCGATGCGAAGGTCGGCGACGAGGTCGAGGTCGTCTGGAAGACCGTCGAGGCCGCGTCGAAGAACCCGGACGTGCTCGACCTGGACGCGGACACGGTCAAACCGACCGGTGTACTCAAGGTGGCCGGGGCGCAGACCGAGGACCTGGCGATGGAGGGCGAGCGCAAGAACCCGCCGATCCCCAAGAACAGCCCGATGGTGCTGTCCGACATGAAGGCCACCCTGACGCTGACGGCGGCGGGCGAGGTCACGCTCACCCCGGACACGTACAACATCAACGTCAGCAAGCCGATCTCGACGGACACCAAGTGCGCGCCGACGGAGGAGGTCGAGGCCGCGGCGACCATCAACGTGACGGAGGGCGGAGGGAGTTCGGGCGGTACGGGTGGTGACACGGGTGGAGACACTGGTGGGACCGGCGGTGACACCGGAGGCGACACGGGTGGAGACACCGGTGGGACCGGAGGCGACACCGGCGGCGACATCGGCGGCGACTCAGGTGGTACGGGCGGCGACGACAGCGGCGGCACCACGGGCGGCGGCGACGGCGAGACCGACTTCCCCGGCAAGGAGGTCACCGTGGCCTTCGCCTGCGAGTCGCCAGGACCCGACAGCATCGAGTCGGCCGTGACGATCAACGCCAAGAAGAACGGCGGCGGTTACGACCTCACGGTCGCCACCGCCGACGGCGTGATGGACAGCCCGGCCCCGCTGCCCGCGAACGCCCTCACCCCGTCCATGGACGTGACGGTCGGCGGCTCCGACAAGGGGGCGGTCAAGGTCACCGGACCGCCCAACAAAGAACCCCTGGAACAGGGCAAGCCGGTCAACCTCCCCGACATGACGGGAACCTACAAGCCGGGCGCCACCGGAAAGGCCACTCTCGCTCCCGGCACGCTCACCATCGAGGTGTCCCTGGGGGGCCAGGACATCACGATCCCGTGCGAGGTGCAGGGCGAGGCCCCTGTCTCACTGGAACTCGACGTCGAAGACGAGGGCGGCGTCACCGGCGGCACGACCAGCGGCGGCACCTCCGGGGGGTCCGACGGCGGGTCCCCCGGCTCCACCGGAGGCTCCGCAGGCGGCTCCACCTCCACCGGCGGCGGCCTCGCCGAAACCGGCGCCGACGACAACGGCGGCCTCCGCGCCCTCGCCCTGGTCGCGGGCACGGTGATCCTGCTCGGCGGCGCGGTCTTCACGTTCATGCCGAGGCGGCGACTGCGCTGACTCCCCGCGCTCGTGGCGGTCGACTCCGGTGCGGCATGCTGCTGATGCCAAGTCCCGCGGGCGGGACACCGCGGAGCGAGAGGGAACAGAATGCGGCCGCTGGTCTATGACCTGAGGTTTCGGGAGCGCGCGCAGCGCGACCGCGGCACGGGGCTTGTGCTGCTCCTGATCGCCGTGGGGTTGTGGTTCGTCTGTGTCTGGCAGTTGTTGATGCCGTACGACTCGACGTACCGCGGCAAGTGCGACGGGCCGCTCTTCGCCGACGACGCCCGACGGACGGCCACCGTGTGCGACACCGGCAGGCGCCTGGCATGGCCGCTGGGCCTGCTGGCCCTGTCGGTGCCGGTCTCGCTCACTGGCGGGGTGCTCTACACGGGTGCCACGACACGGCTGGTGATGAGCGAGCACGCGGCCGAGATGGAGCGGCTCGCTCAGCTCCACAAGGAGTGACCTCGGGGCGCCGACCCAGGTCCCCGATACGCGAGGGGCCGCCGCACCAACCGGTGCGGCCCGCCGCACCAACCGGTGCGGCGGCCCCTCGCCGTACTGACGTGCGGCGCGTGCGTCAGTGCACGTCGCCCATCAGCGCCACGATCTTCTTGCGGTACATGTACACCGCGAAGCCCGCGAGCACGGCGAGCGCTGCCTCGGCCGCGACGACCGACGTACCGCTCAGATCCACGCCCGCGATGGAGAGCAGACCCGTGACACAGTCACCGGCCGTGACGGCCAGGAACCAGACACCCATCATCTGGCTGGCGTACTTGGCCGGGGCCAGCTTGGTGGTGAGGGACAGGCCGACCGGGGAGAGGCACAGCTCACCGATCGTCTGGATCATGTAGATCGACACCAGCCACATCGGGCTGACCTTGGAGCCGTCATCGGCCATCAGCATCGGCACGACGAAGACGAAGAACGATCCGCCGATCAGCACCAGCGCCTGGGCGAACTTCACCGTCGTGCTGGGCTCCTTGCCCTTGCGGGCCAGCGCCAGCCACATCCAGGCGAAGACCGGGGCCAGCGCCATCACGAACAGCGGGTTCAGCGACTGGAACCAGGTCGCCGGGAAGTCGAAGCCGAAGACCTCGCCCGAGGTGCTGCCCTTGGCGAAGACGGCCAGCGTGGAACCACCCTGGTCGTAGATCATCCAGAAGACGGCGGCGGCCACGAAGAACCAGATGTAGCTGGACATCTTGGTCTGCTCGGTGGCGGTCAGGTCCTTGTCGCGCTTGATCCGGACCAGCACGGCGGTCGGAATGAGCAGACCGGCGACCGTGATCGGGATCAGGGCCCAGTTGAGCGTGAAGTGACCGGTCAGACCGACCAGGGCGTAGAAGGCGGCGGCGACGGCCAGCCAGACCAGGCCCTTGCTCAGGGCGGACTTGCGCTCCTGGACCGTCAGCGGGTTCGGGACCATGCTGCTCTTCGGCGACAGGTGCTTGGTGCCGAGCAGGAACTGGATCAGGCCCAGGGCCATACCGATTCCGGCGAGCGCGAAGCCGAAGTGCCAGTTGATCTTCTCGCCGACGGTGCCGATGACGAACGGGGCGACGAAGGCACCGAGGTTGATGCCCATGTAGAAGACGGTGAAGCCGCCGTCCCGGCGCGGGTCGTCCGGGCCGTCGTAGAGCTGGCCGACCATCGTGGAGATGTTGGCCTTCAGCACACCCGAGCCGAGCGCCACCAGCGCCAGGCCGACGAAGAACATCGCGGTGCCGGGCAGCGCGAGCGTGAGGTGTCCCGCGACGATGATGACGCCCGCGACGGTCACGGCCTTGCGCGGGCCCCAGACGCGGTCGCCGAGCCAGCCGCCGGGCATCGCCAGCAGGTAGACCATCGCCAGGTAGACGGCGTAGATCGACGAGGCCGCCGCCATCGTCATCGCGAGGCCGCCGCCGTGCAGCCCCTCCTTCGTGCCGTCGGCACCGCCCGAGATCAGGTAGTACACGAGCAGTGCCCGCATGCCGTAGAAGCTGAAGCGCTCCCACATCTCGGTCATGAAGAGAGTGGCCAGTCCGCGGGGGTGGCCGAAGAAGGTCGTCTCGGTGCCAGGGTTACTGGCCGAGCCCTTCGTCAGGCTGGACGCCATGTCGATCCTTGTTCGCTCGGGGCACGCACCAACTCACCAAGGGTCATGGTTGTTTCGTGCGCATAAAAGAGACCTTCGGCAGGAAGAGCGAGCCAAAGGTCTCGACATACGGATTTACGCGTTCGGACACCATACGGCACGGCAATGCGGCATTTGGAAGAGTATGAGAGATGGATCACAGGAGGTTTCGGAACTGTTCCATGCATTCGAAGGTGACTCATCGAATTTCTCCGTATGTCCGCAGGGCTGACCTGGCGCCCTCCGCCCGCCGGGGCTCGCGGACTACCATCACCCCATGACCCGTGTACTGCTCGCCGAGGACGACGCGTCCATCTCGGAGCCACTGGCCCGCGCACTGCGCAGGGAGGGTTACGAGGTCGAAGTGCGCGAGGACGGACCCACCGCACTGGACGCGGGGCTGCAGGACGGCATCGACCTGGTCGTACTCGACCTGGGGCTGCCCGGTATGGACGGCCTTGAGGTGGCCAGACGGCTGCGTTCCGAGGGGCACACCTTCCCGATCCTCGTGCTCACCGCCCGCGCGGACGAGGTGGACACGGTCGTCGGACTCGACGCGGGCGCCGACGACTACGTCACCAAGCCCTTCCGGCTCGCCGAGCTGCTCGCCCGGGTGCGCGCCCTGCTGCGCCGCGGCGCGACCGAGCCGACCCCGCCGCCCTCCACCCACGGCGTACGGATCGACGTCGAGTCGCACCGCGCCTGGATGGGCGAGGAGGAGCTCCAGCTCACCGCCAAGGAGTTCGACCTGCTCCGGGTCCTGGTGCGGGACGCGGGCCGGGTCGTCACGCGCGAGCAGCTGATGCGCGAGGTCTGGGACACCACCTGGTGGTCGTCGACCAAGACCCTGGACATGCACATCTCCTGGCTGCGCAAGAAGCTCGGCGACGACGCCGCCAACCCGCGCTTCATCGCCACCGTGCGGGGCGTCGGCTTCCGCTTCGAGAAGAGCTGAGCACCCCACCCCGCCATGCGCCGCCGACTCATCACCTCCACGCTGGCCGTGGTGCTCGTCGTGATCTCCGTCTTCGGGGTCTCCGTGGTGCTCGTGGAGACCCGGACGATCACCAGCGCCGCCCAGGACCGGGTGGAGTCCGAGGCGCTGCGCCTGGTCTCCATCGTCGACAGCCGGATGATCGGCGACGACCGGATCACCGCGGGCATCCTGCGGGACCAGGTCGGCGACGAGCGGTACGCGCTGATCGAGATCCCCGGCCGGGCCCCCATCGAGGTCGGCAGCAAGCCGGACGGCGATGTCATCCAGCACGTCGAGCAGGGCGACCAGGGCGAGACCATCACGGTCCAGGAGCCGCGCTCCACGGTCACCACGGAGGTCGGCCGGGTCCTGCTGGTCATCGCCGGAGTGGCGTTGCTCACGATCGTCGCCGCGGTCGTACTCGCGGTGCGCCAGGCCAGCCGCCTCACCTCGCCGCTCACCGACCTCGCCGAGACCGCCGAACGCCTCGGCTCCGGCGACCAGCGCCCCCGCCACAAGCGGTACGGAGTGCCGGAGCTGGACCGGGTCGCGGACGTACTGGACAACAGCGCCGAGCGGATCGGGCGGATGCTCACCGCCGAGCGCCGGCTGGCCGCGGACGCCTCGCACCAGCTCCGTACGCCGCTGACCGCGCTGTCCATGCGGCTGGAGGAGATCACGCTCACCGACGACCCGGAGACCGTGAAGGAGGAGGCGACCATCGCGCTCACCCAGGTCGAGCGCCTCACCGACGTCGTCCAGCGGCTGCTCACCAACTCCCGCGACCCGCGCACCGGCTCCGCCGTGACCTTCGACCTGGACGAGATCGTCAAGCAGCAGATCGAGGAGTGGCGCCCGGCCTATCGAGGCAAGGGCCGCGCCATCGTCAGTTCGGGCAAGAAGGACCTCAAGGCCGTGGGCACGCCGGGTGCGGTCGCCCAGGTGCTGGCCGCGCTGATCGAGAACTCCCTGATGCACGGCGGCGGCACGGTCGCGCTGCGTACCCGGGTCACCGGGAACCAGGTGGTGGTCGAGGTCACGGACGAGGGTCCAGGGGTGCCGCCCGACCTCGGCGCGCGGATCTTCGAGCGCACGATCAGCGGCCGTAACTCCACCGGGATCGGTCTCGCGGTGGCGCGGGATCTGGCGGAGGCGGACGGCGGGCGTCTGGAGATGCTGCAGACGAAGCCGCCGGTGTTCGGCCTGTTCCTGTCGCGTACGACGTCGTCCACGCCGCCGCCCAGGCCGTCGCCGCGGCCGGAGGACGAGACTCCGACGGTCAGGTGACCCGCTGCGAGGGGTCGCTCTGTTCGGTGTCCTGCTTGGTGCCCTGCTTGGTGTCCTCGGGGACAGGGGTGGCGGCGGGGGCCTTCAGGAACGATTCTGCGTCCTTCACGGGCAGTGCCCGGAACACCCAGGTGCGATAGGACCAGAACCGGAACAGCGTCGCGATCCCGATGCCCAGGAACTTGAAGATGTTGCTCTGCAGCGGGCTGTCCCAGTGGAACCCGTACGTCGCCGTGAACAGCACACCGTTCTCGATCACCAGCCCGGCCACGCTGAACAGCAGGAAGAGCGTCATCTCCCGCGTACGGCGATTCTTGTCGCGGTCGCGATACGCGAAGTATCGGAACCCTATGTAATTGCAGCAGATCGCGATGGCCGTGGCCGCTATGGAGGCCCGCACCACCGGGATCTCCGTGGTGCCCCGCAGCAGGTTGAAGACGCCCAGATTGACCAGGATGCCGACCCCGCCCACCGCCCCGAACTTGGCGATCTCCCGCAGGAGCTGGTCGAGTCTTCCCCGCAGTGGGCGGTGCTGCGTCATGGTGTGGGCTCAACCCCGTCAGGTCGGTTCGTCGGCGCTTCGCCGATGGCACGTCGATTCGTCGACCTGACCCATGTTATCGAGCGCCCGCGATCGGTGCCTCGGCAGTGATCGCGGACTCGTCGGTAGCTACGACCCGGGGGCTCGTCGTTACCTACGACGCGGACGCGGATACCCTGGACGATGTGACGTTCCCGGTAGTCGGCATGGTCGGCGGGGGTCAGCTCGCTCGTATGACACACGAGGCGGGCATCCCGCTCGGCATCAAGTTCAAGCTCCTCAGTGATACTCCCCAGGATTCGGCGGCCCTGGCCGTCGGCGATGTCGTCGTCGGCGACTATCGCGATCTGGACACACTGCGGGCGTTCGCCCGTGGCTGCGATGTGATCACCTTCGATCACGAGCATGTGCCCACCGAACACCTGAGGGCCCTGGAGGCGGAGGGTATCCCCGTACGCCCAGGCCCGGACGCGCTGGTGCACGCCCAGGACAAGGGCGTGATGCGCGCGCGCCTCGACGAGATCGGCGTGCCGTGTCCACGCCATCGGATCGTGAGCGACCCGGCCGACGTGGCGGCCTTCGCTGCCGAAGGCGAAGGTTTCCCCGTGATCCTCAAGACGGTCCGCGGTGGCTACGACGGCAAGGGCGTGTGGTTCGTACGATCCGCCGAAGACGCCGCCGAGCCGTTCCGCGCCGGGGTGCCGGTGCTCGCCGAGGAGAAGGTCGACTTCGTCCGCGAACTGGCCGCGAACGTGGTGCGCTCCCCGCACGGCCAGGCCGTCGCCTACCCCGTCGTGGAGTCGCGGCAGGTGGACGGCGTCTGCGACACCGTGATCGCCCCCGCGCCCGGCCTGCCCGACGACCTCTCCCTCCAGGCGCAGGAGCTCGCCCTGCGCATCGGCAAGGAGCTCGACGTCGTCGGCCACCTGGCCGTCGAACTCTTCGAGACCCGCGACGGCCGCATCCTGGTCAACGAGCTCGCCATGCGCCCGCACAACTCCGGCCACTGGACCCAGGACGGGGCCGTGACCTCGCAGTTCGCCAACCACGTACGGGCCGTACTGGACCTGCCGCTCGGCGACCCGCGCCCGCGCGCCAAGTGGACCGTGATGGCCAACGTCCTGGGCGGCGACTACCCGGACATGTACTCCGCGTATCTGCACTGCATGGCCCGTGACCCCCAGCTCAAGATCCACATGTACGGCAAGGACGTGAAGCCGGGCCGCAAGGTGGGCCACGTCAACACCTACGGCGAGGACCTGGACGACGCCCTGGAGCGCGCCCAGCACGCGGCCGGCTACCTGCGAGGAACGATCACCGAATGAGCGCAAGTCCCAGCCCTCTGGTCGGCATCGTCATGGGCTCCGACTCCGACTGGCCCGTCATGGAGGCCGCCGCCGAGGCACTCGCCGAGTTCGAGATCCCCTACGAGGTGGACGTCGTCTCCGCGCACCGGATGCCGCGCGAGATGATCGCGTACGGCGAGGAGGCAGCCGAGCGCGGCCTCAAGGCGATCATCGCGGGCGCCGGGGGAGCGGCCCACCTGCCGGGCATGCTCGCCTCGGTCACCCCGCTGCCGGTGATCGGCGTCCCGGTGCCGCTGAAGTACCTGGACGGCATGGACTCGCTGCTCTCCATCGTGCAGATGCCGGCCGGCGTGCCGGTGGCCACGGTCTCGGTGGCGGGCGCCCGCAACGCGGGCCTGCTCGCGGCCCGGATGCTCGCCGCACACGACACCGAACTGCTCGCCCGGATGCGGGAGTTCCAGCAGGAGCTGAACGAGCAGGCGACCGAGAAGGGCAAGCGGCTGCGGGCGAAGGCGGAGGGCGCGGGCTCCTTCGGCTTCGGCAACTGACCGCGCCGTGAGTGCCATGGAGCCGTATCTCGCCCGCGCCCGCGAACTCCTCGCGGCCGCCCCGATCGTCGACGGCCACAACGACCTGCCGTGGGCGCTGCGCGAACAGGTCGGCTACGACCACGCGCGGCGCGACATCGCCACCGACCAGAGCGCCCACCTGCACACCGACATCGCCCGGCTGCGCGCGGGCGGCGTAGGCGCACAGTTCTGGTCGGTGTACGTCCGCAGCTCCCTCTCCGGCGACGCGGCGGTCAGCGCCACGCTGGAACAGATCGACTGCGTCGACCAGCTGCTGGCCCGCCACCCGGACGCGCTGGCGCCCGCGCTCACGGCCGACGACATGGACAAGGCCCGCGCCGAGGGCCGTATCGCCTCCCTCAAGGGAGCCGAGGGCGGCCACTCGATCAACAACTCCCTCGCCACGCTACGGGCGTTGTACGCGCTGGGCGTCCGCTATATGACGCTCACCCACAACGACAACCTCGCCTGGGCGGACTCGGCGACGGATGCTCCGCAGGTGGGCGGCCTGTCGCCGTTCGGCCACGAGGTGGTCCGGGAGATGAACCGCACCGGCATGCTGGTGGACCTCTCGCATGTGGCGGCGACGACGATGCGCGACGCCCTGGGCACGACGGCAGCGCCGCTCATCTTCTCCCACTCCTCCTCCCGCGCGATCTGCGACCACCCCCGCAACATCCCGGACGACGTCCTGGAGCGGCTGCCCGCGAACGGCGGCGTGGCGATGGCCACCTTCGTCCCCAAGTTCATCCTCCCGGCCGCCGTGGAGTGGACCGACCGCGCCGACGCCAACCTGCGCGCGCACGGCTTCGACCACCTGGACACCACCCCGGCGGCGATGGCGGTCCACGCCGCGTTCGAGGCGGCGCAGCCGCGCCCCGTCGCCACCGTGTCGACCGTCGCCGACCACCTCGACCACATGCGCGAGGCCGCGGGCATCGACCACATCGGCATCGGCGGCGACTACGACGGCACGGCCTTCACCCCGGACGGCCTCGCCGACGTCTCCGGCTACCCGAACCTGATCGCAGAGCTTCTGCGTCGCAACTGGTCGTCCGCCGACCTGGCCAAACTCACCTGGCACAACGCGGTCCGGGTCCTGCGCGCGGCGGAGGACGTCGCGCGGGACCTGAGCGCGCAGAGGGCCCCGTCCAACGCGACACTCACCGACCTGGACGGCTGACTCACCGGGAGCCGGGCCCGGTCGTAGCCCGGCAGGTCAGGTCCTTGGCGGGGAGCCTGCCCGTGGTCAGGTAGACCGTGACGGCCTTGTCCGCGCAGGGAGTGCTGTCCGGCGCGTAGAGGACGCCGTGTCCCTCGCCGCCGGCGACGGTGAGCATCCGGGAGCCGCGCAGGGCCCGGTGCATGGCCCGAGCGGCGAAGAGGGGCGTCTGAGAGTCCCACTCGTTCTGCGTGATCAGCGCACCGACCTTGTTGTCAATCTTCGTCTGCGGCTCGCTGCCCTGCTCCCAGAAGGCACAGGGTGTGATGGCGGCCGCGAAGTCGCCGTACAGCGGATACCGGGCCTTGTCGCGGATCGCCTCGCGGCGGTACTCCTCAGGGCCGTGCGACCAGGTGCGGGTGTCAGCGCACATGAAGGACCAGGCGATGGAGGGGTAGTTGTCGTCGGGCTCCTGGACCTGACCGGGCGTGCCGGACGGAGCCGGGTCCTTGCCCTTGGCCGCCTTCTTCAGCCCGGCGATCCGTTCGGCGGCCTTCTGGACGTGGAAGAACGTGCTGTTGTCGCCACGGATGCCGTCGCCGGTGAGGGGCTGTCCCTCAAAGAAGATGGGCTTGCGGTTCGCCCGCGCGATCAGGTCCCAGTAGGTCTTGCGGACCTTGGCCGGAGTGTCGCCCAGTTTGTAGGTTGCGTGCCGACGGGCGGTCCACGCGGTCCAGCGCGTGAACGCCTGCTCGGCCGCCTTCGCCATGTCCTGGAACATCCCCCGGTAGATCCGGGTGGGGTCGGTTGCGCTGTCCAGCACGATCCGGTCGGCCCGCTGGGGGAACAGCTGCATGTAGACGGCGCCGAGGTAGGTGCCGTAGGAGATCCCCAGGTAGGAGATTCTCTTCTCGCCCAGCGCGGCGCGGATGACGTCCATGTCACGGGCGTTGTTGCGGGTGGTGAGATGCGGCAGCTTGTCACCCGCCCTGGCCCGGCACTTCCCGGCGACGGTACGGACCCGGTCCACGTCCTTCGCGAAGGTCTCCGCCTTGTACGGATGGTCGGCCTGTTCCTCGGCGGTCAGCCCGCAGCTGACGGGAGAGCTCCGCCCGACGCCCCTCAGGTCGAAGCCGACGAGGTCGTACCGCCGCTTCACTTCCGCGGGGAACTTCAGGCGCGGGTCGACAGGCAGCCGCAGTCCCGGTACGCCGGGGCCGCCCGGGTTGAGCAGCAGAACGCCGTGACGTGCCTTCGCGCTACCCGCCTTCAGCCGGGATAGCGCGAGGCCGATCGTCCTGCCGCCGGGGTCGCTGTAGTCCAGCGGCACCTTGAGCGTCGCGCACTGGAAGGTGGCGGGGCCCTTCGCGTCGCAGCGTTTCCACTGGAGCTTCTGCTGCGTGTACTGCCGCAGGGGGTCGTTGGCCGTGGAGGCGTCGGATGCCGTGGGCGCGACGAAGGCCGTTGCGGGCGTCAGCGCCGAAAGGGCGGCCGCCGCGAGGCCGGCGGCGAGTAGGGGGGCCTTGCGGGTGTTTCGCACGGGGATGCTCGTCCTTGTCGAGGAGAGAGGAGAGTGGGCAGCCGGTTTGCCGGTGGGGGAGAGGGAAGGCCGTTCACTTTCCGTTCAGGTGCTCGCGGACGCACTGCGTGTACTGGTCGAAGCTGTCGGGCTGGTAGCACTCCTGTGTCTGGTTCGCGTACCAGACCATGAAGACGGCGACCAGCCCGGACACCACGATCGCGAGGGACGACGTCACCACGGCGGTTACGGCCTTGCCCCGGCCCACACCGGTCCGCTTGGCCGCTATCAGCGCGGCGATGCCCAGGATCAGGCCGATCACGGCGAGCGGGCCGCCGATGAAGACGACCGAGCTGCACAGGCCGATGATGCCCAGTGTCATGGCGGCCGTGGCCAGGCTGTTCTTCGGTGCTGTCAGACCCGGCGCCATGCCGTTCGGTGTCGTCCGAGTCCGTACGGCCTGGTCCTGAGCGGACACCGTGTGGTTCAGCGGCGTCTCGATCCCCTGAGCGTTCATCAGCCCGTCCTTCCGTCCCGTCAACTGGTGAGACCCCGATTCTGGTTTCGGGGGCCCACGGACACATCGCGGGAAGGCGGGAGAATTCGCTCCCCCGATCGGGGGAGGCCGCCGGTGGGCCGCCCGGTCATACTTGCCTGGCCATGTTCAGAGGAATCCGGCCGCTGCTGCGCGGCTCCACGTATTCGGGTGCGCTGTTCGCCTATTGCGGCGCGTTGGCGAGCCTTCCGTTGCTGCCCTTCGCAGCACTACCGGCGATGGCGTGGCCATCCGCTTCCGTGGGAGTGCAGTTCGCTCTGACCGTGCTGGTCTGGTCCGTACTGATCGGTGTGATCGGGCTGGCTCGAACCACGCGGCGGGTGCTGATCGCTTGCGCCCGGCGGATGCTGGGGGTGCCGTTGCCGGATCCCGTGGGCCGGCGTCGGCGTGCGGGCTCACCCGGTGACGGGGCGGCTTCTTCCCCGACATCGGGCGCCGACCGCCTGCGGACCCCGCTCTGGCTGCTGTCGCATGTGGCGCTGGGGTGGGCGGGGGCGCAGCTGAGCGTCCTGCTGTTCATCGCGGGCCTACTCCTTCCCGGCGGTTGGGCCGGCGCCGAGGCCGGGGTGAGTGTGAACGGCTGGTCGCTGCGGGCGGAGAGCGGCTGGCAGAGCTGGGCAGCGGCGCTCTGCTGCCTGCTGCTGGCGGCGGCTCTGTGCCTGGCGGTGACGTACGCCCTGCGGTGGCTGGCGCCCAGGCTCCTTGGCCCGTCGTCGGCCGAGCGGCTCGCGCTGGCGGCCGAGCGGGAGCGGGCACTGGCCGAACGCAACCGGCTGGCCCACGAGTTGCACGACTCGATCGGGCACACGCTGACGGCCGCCACGATCCAGGCAGCGGTGGCGGGCGAGGTGCTCGGTGTCGACCCGGTGGCGGCGCGGGCCGCGCTGCGCAGCATCGAGGAGTCGACCCGGGCCGCCCTTGAGGACCTGGACTATGTGCTGGGCATGCTGCGCGAGGAGAAGGCGGGGACGGCGCCGGCGCGCACCCTGGCCGACCTGCCCGAGCTGCTCGACCGGCTGCGGCACGCGGGCGCGGTGGTGGAGCCCGAGCTGTCGGGCGACTACGCGCAGGTGCGGGGGACGCTCTCCCGGGCGGCGTACCGGATCCTGCAGGAAGGGCTGACGAACGCGCTGCGGCACGGAGCGGGCGGTCCGATCCAGGTCAAGGTGGCGGCCGCGCCGGACTCGCTGGAGCTCGACGTGGTCAACCGGACCGGAGCCGGGAGCGGAATGAGCCCGGGTGCCTTCCCGACGTCCGGGCACGGCCTGCCCGGCCTGGCCGAGCGCGTGCGGCTCCTGCACGGCGAAATCGAGGCAGGTCCGGACGGACCGGAGCACTGGCGGCTCGCGGTCCGGCTGCCGGTACGCTTGCCCGCATGATCGGCTCACAAGCGGGCGCAGCGGTCACGACCGGCGCCGACGCGAGCGCAGCCGTCAGCACGGACACTGCCGACGCGAGCCCAGCCGTCACCACTGACACCGCCGGCGCCACCAGCCGCACCACCCTCCTGATCGCGGACGACGACGAGGTGACCCGCAGCGGTCTGCGCACGCTGCTCGCCATGCAGCCCGGGATCGCCGTCGTCGGGGAGGCCGTCGACGGCATCGAAGCAGTCGAGCGGGCACGGCAGTTGCGGCCGGACGTGGTCCTGATGGACGTACGGATGCCGCGCCGCAACGGCATAGAGGCCACCCGGCAGCTCCTCGCCGGGCCGGCCGACCCGCCGAAGGTCGTGGTGATCACCACCTTCGAGAACGACGACTACGTCACCGCCGCACTCACCGCCGGGGCCAGCGGCTTCGTACTCAAGCGGCTCCCCGTCCCCAAGATCGCGGAGGCGGTGCGGGTGGTCGCGGCGGGCGAGGCGATCCTCTTCCCGGCAGCCCTGCGCCAGATGGTCACGGCCCGCCCACTTGGATCCGCCGAAGCGCTGCCCCAGGCGGCGCTGACGGGCCGGGAGGAGGAGGTGCTGCGCCTGATGGCCACCGGCCGGTCCAACCCGGACATCGCTCAGTCGTGCAGGGTGAGCCTGGAGACGGTGAAGACGCACGTCGGGAACGTGCTGACCAAACTCGGCGCGCAGAACCGGACCCACGCGGTGGTGATCGCGTACGAAACCGGCCTGGTCGTGCCCGGGGTCACGGACTGACGCAACGTCAGGTGGTCTGACCAGGCTGCTCGTGCCGCTGGACCGGCTTCCCGGACGGTCCACGCCTGGGGCCCCCTCCCGACCTGCCGCCGGCGGCAGCTCCCGGCGACACAGCGGCGCAGCGGGACGCGACGATGTCAGCCTTGGACGTCATCCGGATTAACGAAGGCGGCAAGTATCTCCGTCGCCTTGTCGGTCAGTTCACCGCCCGCCTTGCCTGCGACGGTGGTCAAGTAGCCCTCTCGCCGCGCTCGCTTGAGATGGTCCTTCACCGTCTCGGGGCGGCGATCGATGAGGCGGGCCAGCCAAGGAACAGGGGCAGGAGCGCCCATGTCGGCCATGGTCTTGTAGGTCGCGGCCAGCATGGCCAGGTACGGCTCTGACACACCTTCATCGGCCAGTAGTAGGCCCGCCGCTTCTCCAGCTTGCTCCACCTTCGCCGTTACCTCCTTCATGCCCTGTTGAAGTTCGGGTGCCTGCTCCGCCAGCTTCATGGCCGCCGCCATGTCGAGCCGCCGTAGCACGGTCGTGGAGATTCCACGTGCCACGTCACGAGTGGCGGCACCTTCCGCCGCCTCAACAGTGATCCGCTGCGGCCCTCCGGTGATCGGTCCGGTCGGCCACCACATGCGGATCACCCAGGCCCCTTGCCCCTGGGTGATCTCGAACCCGCTCTCATTCGCTTCCACGGTTCCGAACGGACGACCGGCTCGACGCCGGGGCCGTGCGTCATCGACAGGAGGGGACTGCTTCAGTGGCAAGGGCATGGGTCGCGCGGTCTAAGGACGACCCGAAGAAGTGGACGACGTTCTGGTACGACCCAGACGGCAAGCAGCGACAGAAGACCTTCGGTACCAAGACGCGAGCCGACGACCACCGCAAGCGCAAGGAACAGGAACTCGACGCCGGGACCTACCTGGACGACCGGCTGGGCAAGCAGCCCGTGACAGCCGTGTGGGAGCAGTGGACGAATCAAAGGAAGTTGGAGAACAGCACCAAGAAGCAGTACCGGTCCATCCAGACGACGACCCTTGAACCGTTCTTCAAGGCCCGTTCCATCGTCTCCGTGAAGGTCGCTGACGTTGAACAGTGGCTCTTGTGGATGGAGCAGGACCGGAAGCTGTCCGCTCGCACACGGCGACAGCGGTTCTCGTTCTTCTCCGGGATGATGGACTGGGCTGTCGTCAACGAGATGATCGGCCGGAACCCGTGCAAGAAGGTCAAGGGCGCGGGCAGCCGCGCCAAGGAGATCCGGGAGCACAAGAGCACCGCTCGGCGACTCAAGACGCGGGAAGTCCTGGCGGTGCTCGATGCCGCTCCTCCGCGATACCGCGCGATGCTGTGGCTCATGGCCGGGTGCGGCCTGCGGCTGGGCGAGGCCATGGCGACATCCCGCGATCAGATCGACTTCAAAGCCGAGACGCTCCGGGTCGACTTCCAGATTGCGGAGGACGGCGACACGGAGTCGGGCAAGAACAGCGCCATCCAGCGTCGGCACATCAAGGCTCGGGACGAAGGCGAGCCAGGGCGTACCGTTCCCCTCCCGCCGAACGTCGCCTTCGAGCTTCGGCGACACATCAAGAACCACGGCGTATGGGGGCCGGAACGACTCCTCTTCCCCAACGTGACGCGGACCGGGTACCTCTACGCGTCGTACTTCTACCCGAAGATCTGGATGGAGGCTCTGGGCAAGGGCCAGGTGAAGTACTGCAAGGCTCACTCACTCCGGCACTACTACGGGTCGCGGCTGTTGTACGCCGGAGTCCCCGAGAACGACGTGGCCGACTGGATGGGCCACAGCAGCACGGACGTACTCAGGGAGCACTACCACTACATCTTCGAAGGGGCTGAGCAGCGCGGCCGGGCCGCCATCGCGACGATGCTGACGCCCGGCGCGGACGATCCCACGGAGGCGTCAGAGGTCGCCTGATCGACGTACGGCAACAGCCCCCGGCGTGCTGCCGGGGGCTGTGTTGTTTGTGCAGGTCAGCGGCCGTTTCTCGTTCGGCATCCGCCCAGGATTCCCCCAGCATGACGCCCTAGAACGGTCCCGATCGGGCCGCAGCGGACAGAAGGGCACAGCGGTCCTCTCGGACCCTCGAAACAGCCTGTGACCTGCAAAAACCCTGCTAGGGAAGGTTCCTGGCCATCACGATCCGCTGCACTTGATTCGTGCCCTCATAAATCTGCGTGATCTTGGCGTCGCGCATCATGCGCTCGACCGGGTAGTCACGGGTGTAGCCGTAGCCGCCGAGCAGCTGGACGGCGTCCGTGGTGACCTCCATCGCCACGTCCGAGGCGAAGCACTTGGCGGCCGCGCCCTGGAAGGTGAGGTCGCTGTCGCCGCGCTGGGACTTGGCGGCGGCCGCGTACGTCAGCTGGCGGGCGGCCTCGATCTTCATGGCCATGTCGGCGAGCATGAACTGCACGCCCTGGAAGTCGCCGATCGGCTTGCCGAACTGCTTGCGCTCCTGGACGTAGCCCTTGGCGTAGTCGAGGGCGCCCTGGGCGATGCCGAGTGCCTGGGCCGCGATGGTGATGCGGGTGTGGTCCAGGGTCTTCATCGCGGTGGCGAAGCCGGTGCCCTCCTCGCCGATCATGCGGTCGGCGGGGATGCGGACGTTGTCGAGGTAGACCTCGCGGGTCGGGGAGCCCTTGATGCCGAGCTTCTTCTCCGGGGCGCCGAAGGAGACACCCTCGTCGCCCTTCTCGACCACGAAGGCGGAGATGCCGCGCGAGCGCTTCTCGGGGTCCGTCACGGCCATCACCGTGTAGTACTCGGAGACGCCCGCGTTGGTGATCCAGCGCTTCACGCCGTTGAGCACCCAGAAGTCGCCGTCGCGTACGGCCTTGGTCTTCATGCCCGCCGCGTCCGAACCGGCGTCCGGCTCGGACAGGCAGTACGAGAACATGCCCTCGCCCTTGGCGAGCGGGCCCATGTACTTCTTCTTCAGCTCCTCGGAGCCGGAGAGGATCACCGGGAGCGAGCCGAGCTTGTTCACGGCCGGGATCAGGGAGGAGGAGGCGCAGACGCGGGCCACTTCCTCGATCACGATGACCGTGGCGAGCGCGTCGGCGCCGGCGCCGCCGTACTCCTCCGGTACGTGCACCGCGTGCAGGTCGTTCGCCGTGAGGGCGTCGAGCGCCTCCTGCGGGAAGCGGGCCTCCTCGTCCACCTCGGCGGCGAACGGGGCGATCTTCGCCTCGGCGAGCGAGCGGACGGCGTCCCGGAGCATGTCGTGCTCTTCAGCCGGGCGGTACAGGTCGAAGTCGGTCGAACCCGCCAAGTCTCTCACTCCCAAAGGTGCTAACTACCGTTAAGTAACCAAGATTTTAGAGGCCCGGAGGCCAGGTCGCCTATGTAACTGGCGCGTGACCTTCACGACAGCGGCCACCGTGGCCCCGTACGGCCCCGGAAACGCTCGGGACAGCCCCGGATATGCTCGGGCGCGCAGTCCGCGCCCGCACCTCTTTGGAGCTCCCACATGGCCCTCAAGATCACCGTGATCGGTACCGGCTATCTCGGTGCCACGCATGCCGCGGCCATGGCGGAGCTGGGCTTCGACGTGCTGGGGCTCGACGTGGTGCCCGAGAAGATCGCGATGCTCGCCTCGGGGAAGGTCCCGATGTACGAGCCCGGTCTCGAAGAGCTGCTCGGGCGGCATGTCGCCGGGCTGCCCGGGTCCAGCGGCCGACTGCGCTTCACCACCTCCTGGGAGGAAGTCGGGGAGTTCGGTGACGTCCACTTCGTCTGTGTGAACACGCCGCAGAAGCACGGCGAGTACGCCTGCGACATGAGTTACGTCGATGCCGCCTTCGCCTCGCTCGCGCCGTGCTTGAAGCGGCCCGCGCTGGTGGTCGGCA
The DNA here is from genome assembly GCF_046540415.1 of Streptomyces sp. E11-3. Classification (NCBI taxonomy): domain Bacteria; kingdom Bacillati; phylum Actinomycetota; class Actinomycetes; order Kitasatosporales; family Streptomycetaceae; genus Streptomyces; species Streptomyces sp. E11-3. The sequence continues at coordinate 548,427 of NZ_JAZGRL010000003.1, forward strand.
AGTCGACCGTGCCGGTCGGGTCCGCCGCCCGGCTGGCCGCGGTGCTGCGCGAGAACGCCCCGGCCGGGGACGGTGCCGAGCTGGCCTGGAACCCGGAGTTCCTGCGCGAGGGCTTCGCTGTACAGGACACCCTGCACCCGGACCGGATCGTGGTCGGCGTGGAGAGTGAGCGGGCTGAGAAGCTGCTGCGCGAGGTGTACGCGACGCCGCTCGGGGAGGGCTCGCCGTTCGTGGTGACCGACTTCCCGACGGCGGAGTTGGTGAAGACCTCCGCGAACTCGTTCCTCGCGACGAAGATCTCCTTCATCAACGCCATGGCCGAGGTGTGCGAGGCCGCGGACGGCGACGTGGTGAAGCTCGCCGAGGCGATCGGGCACGACGAGCGGATCGGCAAGAAGTTCCTGCGGGCCGGGATCGGCTTCGGCGGCGGCTGCCTGCCCAAGGACATCCGGGCCTTCATGGCACGCGCCGGTGAGCTGGGCGCCGACCAGGCGCTGACCTTCCTGCGCGAGGTCGACTCGATCAACATGCGGCGCCGCGGCCACATGGTGGAGCTGGCCCGCGAGGCCGTGGGCGGCGGGTCCTTCCTGGGCAAGCGGGTCGCGGTGCTCGGTGCCACCTTCAAGCCGGACTCGGACGACGTACGCGACTCGCCCGCGCTGAACGTCGCCGGGCAGATCCACCTCCAGGGCGGCCAGGTCACGGTCTACGACCCCAAGGGCATGGACAACGCCCGCCGCCTCTTCCCGACCCTGGGGTACGCGCCGACGGCGACGGACGCCGTCCGGGGCGCGGATGTGGTGCTGCACCTCACGGAGTGGCGCGAGTTCCGCGAGCTGGACCCGGTCGCGCTGGGGTCGGTCGTCTCGGAGCGGGTGCTCCTGGACGGCCGCAACGCACTGGACCCGACGCGCTGGCGCGAGGCGGGCTGGACGTACCGCGCGATGGGCCGCCCGGCCGCCTGAGGCTGGCGGCCGACGGGCTGACGGGCTGGCTGACGCGGCGGCGCCTCGTCGCCGTCCAGCCTCTGTCGAGCGTCCCACCGAGCCGCATGAGCCGCTACCCGTCCGACGTGCCGTGCCGGGCCCGGTACGCGCGCATCTTCGCGCGCGAGCCGCAGGACGCCATCGAGCACCAGCGGCCGCGGCCCGCGGGGCTGCGGTCGTAGTACGCCCAGTGGCAGTCGGGCGCCTCGCAGGCCTTCAGCCGCGGCCAGCTGCCGTCCGCCGTGCCCGCGGCGATCGCCGCCGCGACGCGGGAGACGAGGATCGACGGCTCGGCGGGGCGCAGTACGGCCGAGCCGTCCGCCGCGTCCACGGTCACCAGCAGCGGGGCCTGGGCCAGCAGGTCGGTCAGCGGGGGTGTGGGCCGGTGCGGCGGGTGGCCCGCGTGGGCGAGGCAGGCGGCGCGCAGGGCCTCGCGCAGTTCGCGGGCGGCAGCCAGCTCCCGCTCGGCGATCCCGTACGGGGCCCGGCCCTCGGCGGAGTCCAGGGCGTCGGCACCCGTCTCGATGTTCAGGGTGTTCACCAGGTCCTGGACGAGCGCGAGGTCTCCGGGGGCGGGCGCTCGGTCATTCATGCTTGCGATGTTACTGGCTATGCGGGAGCATGCAGTAACCGTTACCGGTTCAGCGTGAATGCCGGTAACTCACTTCGACGAGGAGGCCGTCATGGCTGTCGCCAAGCTGGGTGCCGTCGTACTCGACTGTCCCGATCCGCATGCGCTCGCCGGGTTCTACGCCGCGATCCTGGGCGGCACGATCGCGGACGGCGACGAGGGCTGGGTCGACCTCACGGGGTACGAGGGCACTCCCCTCGCCTTCCAGGAGGCCCCCGGCCACGTACCACCGAAGTGGCCCGCGCCCGACGCCTCCCAGCAGTTCCACATCGACCTCACCGTCGACGACATGGACGCGGCGGAGGAGCAGGTACTCGCGCTCGGCGCGACGGTGCTGGACGCCGACGACCGGTCGCGCGGCTGGCGGGTCTACGCGGACCCGGCCGGGCACCCGTTCTGCCTCTGCGCGGCCTGACCGGGGCGCAGCGCGGGTCAGCCGTCGAGGCGGTCGCGGACGCGGGTCAGCCGTCGAGGCGGTCCAGCGTCGCCGTCGACGGCGGGCGGCGCTGCCGTGCGGCACGGGCCGTGAAGTCCGTGTCGCGCAGCACCCGTTGGACGTTGCCCCAGGTGAGCAGGGCCAGGTCGGACTCTGGCCAGCCGCGGTCGATGAGCTCGGCGATCAGCATCGGGTAGCGGGAGACGTCCGCCATCCCCTCGGGCACCGGGCCGTCCGTGTCGTACGTGCCCGAAAGGCCCACGCAGTCGGGGCCCGCGACCCGCCGCACATGGTCCAGGTGGTCCGCGACGTCCCGCAGCGCGGGGCCGGTCTGCGCCGCGGCGCAGGGCACCAGGCACAGGCCCTTGACGGCGGACAGCTCGGCGAGCACCTCGTCCGCCACGTTGTCCGGGTGGTCGGTGAGCGCGCGGGCGCCGGAGCGCGAGAAGATCACCGGGGCCTTGCTCAGCGCCAGCGTCCTGCGCGCCGTGGGCACGGAGCTGCCGGTGAGGTCGGCGAGCACACCGATCCGGTTCATCTCCCGTACGACCTCCTCACCGAAGCGGGACAGGCCGTCCTCGCCCGCCCAGCGGGTGCCGCACAGCGTGAGGCTGCGCACGCCGAGCGCGTACAGCGCCCGCAGGACGCCCAGCGAGTCGCCCAGCGCGCTGGCGTCGGCCGGGCCGAGCAGGCAGGCGATACGGCCGTGCGAGCGGGAGTCGGTGGTCTCCGACGCGGAGCGGGCGAGCCACAGGCCGTCGGGGTGGGCGCGGGCGACGCCCTCGACGAGGTCGATCAGCTCCAGTGTGGTGGGGGGCGCGCGGGCGGCCCCGGCGGCCGGCACCCGCCGCCCCCCGAACAAGGCGCCGACCCCGC
>NZ_JAZGRL010000003.1:551398-557502 GCF_046540415.1 Streptomyces sp. E11-3
GGAGCGGGGCGGCTGGGGCACGTGGGGGACACCTCCGCGGACGGGCGCACCGGAATCGGGGACCGGAACCTGAGAACCGTACGTCCATACAAGATGCGCAGAGCGGCGGCGACCGGGCGGCACGCGCCGGTGTCCCCCGTTCGCGGTAACGTGACGCCTGATGAGCGAGAAGTCTGCCCCGCAGCCCACCCCTGTGTCCGTGATCATGCCGGTCCTCAACGAGGAGCGGCATCTACGCGACGCGATCCACGCGATCCTCCAGCAGGAGTACGCGGGCGAGATGGAGGTGGTGATCGCGCTCGGCCCGTCCACGGACCGCACCGACGAGATCGCCGCCGAGCTCGTACGCGAGACGGCGTCCAATTCCTGGGGCCGGGTCCACACCGTGCCGAACCCCACCGGACGTACCCCCGCCGCGCTGAACGCCGCCATCAAGGCGTCCCGGCACCCGGTCGTGGTGCGGGTCGACGGGCACGGCATGCTCTCGCCGAACTACATCGCCACCGCCGTACGCCTCCTGGAGGAGACCGGCGCGCAGAACGTCGGCGGCATCATGCACGCCGAGGGCGAGAACGACTGGGAGCGGGCCGTCGCCGCCGCGATGACCTCGAAGATCGGCGTCGGGAACGCCGCCTTCCACACCGGTGGCCAGGCGGGCCCCGCCGAGACGGTCTACCTCGGCGTCTTCCGCCGCGAGGCCCTGGAGCAGCAGGGCGGCTACAACGAGGAGTTCATCCGCGCCCAGGACTGGGAGCTGAACTTCCGCATCCGCGAGGCGGGCGGCGACATCTGGTTCTCGCCCGAACTGCGGGTCTCCTACCGCCCCCGGCCGAACATCAAGGCGCTCGCCAAGCAGTACAAGGACTACGGCCGCTGGCGCCATGTCGTCGCCCGCTACCACGAGGGCTCGATCAACCTCCGCTACCTCGCCCCGCCGACCGCCGTGTGCGCCATCGCGGCGGGCCTGGTGGTGGGCGCGCTGGTCACCCCCTGGGGTCTGGTCATCCCTGGCGGCTATCTGGCCGCGATCGCGGCGGGCTCCGTCCCGGCGGGCAAGGGGCTGCCGCTGAAGGCGCGCGCGCAGATTCCGGTCGCCCTCGCCACCATGCACATGTCGTGGGGCTGGGGCTTTCTGACCAGCCCGCGCGCGCTGGCCAAGAAGGTCATCGCCTCGCGGCGCCCCGCGGTGCACGCGGCTTCCCAGGCACGAACTACTCCCAGGTGAAAGCCGGGTTGACCTTCATACACGCCTGGTCGTTCGCGCCGTTGAGCAGATCGGCCGACTCCGGGGTCTTGTCGGCGTCCTTGTTCTTGGACGCCTTGGGCGGGGTGTCACCCTCGCGCCAGTCGGCGCCCACGACGACGGTGACACCCGTGACGTCCATCGACTGCTTCACCGAACTCAGCGGCAGGCCAAGGGACTTGGCGACCGCCTGAGCGTCGCCCTCCAGGTCCGGGCTCGGATAGCTGACGGCGGTCTTCTCCTGCGCCGGGGTGGTCAGGCCGTCCGCCGCGGCCAGCGTGTAGCCCTTGCCCGCCAGCAGTTGGGCTACGGCGGTCGCCCGGCCGCGTACCGGGGCCTCGACGTCGGTCCCGCTGCCGTTCCGCACCAGGACGCCCAACTCCGCGGGCTCCGCGGCCGGATCGTCGGAGAGCTTCTCGGGCGTCGGCTTCTTCTTCTTGTCCTTGCCGTCGAGTGCGATGTCCTCGCGGATCAGCCGGAACAACTGCTCGGCGTCGCCCGGCTTGGGCTCGACCCGGTTGCGGTCGACGATCGCGTACTGCCACGGCATGGTCGTCATCGCGATGCGCTTCGGCTCGACCTTCTTGAGCTCGTTCGCCAGGCCGATGAGCTTGTTGACCGTGTTGAGGCCCTCGTCGACCTCGAGTACCTCGATGGCCTTCGTACCGAGGCTGAGGAGCTTGCCCGGATTGGTCAGCGTCGCGTTCTCGCGCAGCTGGCGGACCATCGAGTTCATGTACATGTGCTGGGCCTTGGCGCGGGCGATGTCGCTGCCGTCCTCGAAGCCGTAGCGGGTGCGCAGCCACTGCAGGGCCTGCTCGCCCTTGACCTTGGTGGTGCCCTCCTCCAGCTTCAGCCCGGAGCCCTTGCCCAGGCTGTTGCGCGAGTGGATGTTGGCGTCCACGCAGACCGGCACCCCGCCGACCGCGTCCGCCATGGAGACCACCCCGGCGAAGTCCAGCTTGACGAAGTGGTCGATCCGGATATTCGTCAGCTGCTCCCAGGCGGCGACCGTACAGGCGGGGCCGCCGCGGCCGAGGCTCAGATTGGTCATCATCCGCCCGGTGCTGGCCGGGCGGACCTCGCCGGTCTCCGGGTCCTTGCACTCGGGCATCTTCAGCAGGGTGTCGCGTGGCATGCTGACCACGGACATGTTGCTGCGGTCCGCGGAGAGGTGCAGCAGCATCTGCACATCGGCCTTGGCGGGCGCGCCGAAGGTTTCCCGGGCGCCGCCGAGCTTCTGGTTCGCCTCGGAGTCGCGGGCGTCCGAGCCGATCAGCAGGATGTTCAGCGGGGTCTGGCCGGCGGCGTTGGGGGTGTGCTCGGCGGCCCGGCCCTTCTCGTCGGGCATCGGCGAGGTCTTGATCTTGTTGTTGAGGTGCTGGACGTAGAGGTATCCACCGCCGGCCGCGGCAAGGACCGCCACCGCCATGGCCGCCGCGCCCCACAGGAGTATGCGGCCCTTACGACGCCGGGGTCTTGCCCCTGGGCGCGCGCCGCTCCCCGCTGGGGGTTCGCCGGCGTCTCCCGAGCCGCCCGAGTCCCCGCCGTCCGCGCGCACGCCAGAGTCCTGGCCGAGGTCACGGGCAGCGTGCCCCTCCCGATAACTGTCCTGCTGTGCCTGCACACTGCCTCGCCCCATGCCATGCCCTCCCCGAGCTACGGCCATCCCGACCCGGCCGTCCCCGCTTGTGGCGGGGAGCGGCCCGGTGGGAGTCACTCAGCGCAAACGGATTTGTCCGCTTCCACCCTCTGAATATCCTCCGGCGCCTTCGACGGAGCGGTGATGGACGTCCCCGCGCCCTCGAAGTCGGAGCCCAGGGTGAGCACCATCGCCGGAAGCCCCTGTTCGGTCTGCTCGCCCCCGCCCGGCTTCAGCGCCGAAGCGGGCAGACCCATCAGGTCGGCGAGCTTGCGCGCCTGGTCGGCCTGGTCTTCAGCGTATTCGAGCCTGGTCTTCTTGAGCGGTTCGGGCGCGTTGCCGAGCTGGCTGGCCTTGTTCATGCCGTGCTGGGTCTGCAGCCAGGTGAGCGTCGACTGCGCGGCGCCCTGCTTGCCGCTGCCGTTGTAGATGTTGACCCGCACCTCGGAGGCTTCGGCCCTGGGGCCCTTGAGCCTGGCCGCCTCCTTGGCCTTGGCCTCCTTCTTCGCCGCCTTCTTGTCCTTCTCCACCTCGGTCAGTGAGACGTCGGAGCGGATCATGGAGAGCAGCGGCGCTGCTCTGGGCTCGTCGACGACGACCGTGACCGGGGTCTTCTCGGCGGGGTTGTCCTTCACCGGCAGCGTGGTGAAGGTGATGTTCTTCATCTCGGTCTTGCCCAGCTCCATCCCGAGATCCGTGAGCTTCTTCAGCTTGGCGATCTTCTTGTCCACGGTCAGCGCCTCGACCGCCGCCTCCGCCAGGCTCTTCGCCTTCAGCGGGCTGGTGAGCGTGCCCTTCGACTTCATCTCGCGCATCAGCGAAGCGAGGAACTGCTGCTGCACCTTGATGCGGTCCAGGTCGCCCTTGTTGCCGAAGCTGCCGCGGGTGCGAACGAACGCCAGGGCGTCGTCGCCCTTGACCCGGTGGTCGCCCGCCGAGAGCTTGAGGTGGGACTTGGGGTCGTCGACGTCCTTGGCCAGGCAGATCGGCACACCGCCGACCGCCGTCGACAGCGTCTTGACCGCGTTGAAGTCGACCACCATGAAGTGGTCCGGCACGATGCCGGTGATCTCGGTGACCGTCCGCATGGTGCAGCTCGGCGTGCGGCCCAACTGCCCGAGGCTCTCGTTGAAACGGGTCTGCTGGGTGCCCGGGATGTTCTTCTTGGAGCCGTCCTCCTGCGTGGTCGGACAGTCCGGGATGTCGGTGATCAGGTCGCGCGGGATGCTCAGCGCGGTCGCGTTGGAGCGGTCCTTGGAGACATGCAGCAGGATCGTGGTCTCGGCGTGGCCCTCGCTGCCCGCGTCGCCGTACCCCTCATTGCCCGCGCCGGTCCGCTTGTCGGTGCCGACGATCAGGACGTTGATCGCCCGGTCCTTGCTGAAGCCACCGGTGCTCGCGCCGTCGTCGTCTATGCCGGTGATCTTGCCTTCGAGGTACTTGTAGTACGCGTACGTGCTCCCGGCGCCGATGACCAGCGACAGGACCAGCAGGATGCCGGTCCACTTCAGCACCTTCTTGCCCGTGGACTGCCGCGCCTTGCCCTTGCGGCGGCCGGGCGGGCCCACGTCCTCCGGGCGGCGGCGCCCGCGCTGTCCCGGCACCTCGCGTCCCGGCCGGTCGCGGTCGCGTCCGGGTACGTCGCGCCCCGGGTCACTGCGGCCCGGGGCGGCGGTACGACGGTGGGGGGCACCGTTCGATGGGCTGACGCCTCTTCTGGATCTGCGGGGTCCTGGGACTCCCGACTGCTCTGCGGAAGGGGTCAGTCGCAGTTCGTAGTCACCGGTATTCGGGTTGAGTACCCACTGGTCTGCGGGGTCGATGTTCTCCGCCCGCCCACGGCCTTGCGCGTCCACGGTTGCCTGAATCCTCCGTCGGGGCCACGCGGCGCCTCCCCCTCCAAGGCGCCCGTCCAGTCGGTCCTGCAGTGCTCGACCACGTGGCCGGGTGCACCGGATCGCTCACACTATCCGGCCAGGTCAGCGTCGAGCGACGCCCGTGACGTTTTCCACTCCCCTACAACTGGGCAATACGTTCTTTTCCCGGCCGAGGAAGTGCGGGGTTTGGTGATCGCTTTACTCGCAGGTGGCGCGATCGGCGGTGTTGCCGCGGAAAGTCGGGGCGGGACTGGGGGTGTGCGAGGGGTCGTCCGGCTTCCCGTCGGGCCGCGAATCGGGCCGCGACTCGGTCTGCGGTTCGGTCTGCGGTTCGGGCGGGGCCACCCGCAGCGGAGCGTCCTCGCGCAGCCGGTCGAAGAGCCGTCCCGCGTCGGGCTGCACCAGTTCGTCGCGGTTCGGGTCGTACGCGTATGCCTGCCGGGGGACGGTGAGGAACCGCACCTGGTCCGTGGGGATGTTCCGCATACTGCGCACCAGGTCGTACAGGTCGGTGAGCCTGGCCAGACCGGGGTCCGTGGTCAGCGACGACGTCGCCGCGTCGAGTACCGGGTACAGCCTCGTCGGGTTCAGCAGTACGCCCGTGCTCTGCACCTTCTTGACCAGCGCGCCGAGGAACTGCTGCTGGCGGTCCATACGTTCGGTGTCGCTGCCGTTGCCGAGGGTCTTGCGGGCGCGTACGTAGCCGAGCGCCTGCTCGCCGTTGAGCTTGTGCTTTCCGGCCGCGAGCTTGAGGTGCGCGTCGGGGTCGTCGATCGGGTGCTTCAGACAGACCTCCACGCCGTCCACCGCGTCGACCATCTTCTTGAAGCCCCGGAAGTCCACGATCATGTGGTGGTCGATCCGGATGTCGGTGAGCTTCTCGACCGTACGGATGGTGCAGGCCGCGCCGCCGAGCTGGAACGACGAGTTGAACTGGGCGAACCACTCCTCGGAGCGGGTCCCGTTCGGTCTGCGGCAGCTGGGGATGACCACCATCAGGTCGCGGGGCAGCGACACGGCGGTCGCACTCTGCCGGTCGGCCGCGAGGTGCAGCAGGATCACGGTGTCCGAGCGCTGGGTGCCCTCGTCCCTGCCGTACTCGCGGTTGCCCCGGCCGGAGCGGGAGTCGGAGCCGATCAGCAGGATGTTCTGCGCGTCGTGCGCGGCGGGGGTGGGGCGCTCGCGCTCGTACCGCTCCAGCTCGGCCGCGGTGCCGGTGTCCTCGGTGATGTTGCCTTCGAGCTTTTTGTAGAGGACCCAGGTGACGCCGGCCGCGGCGAGGACGATCACCGCGGCCGCGAGGGCGGTCCAGCGGAGCCAGTGCCGGGGGAGGCGGCGCGGG
>NZ_JAZGRL010000003.1:557557-580537 GCF_046540415.1 Streptomyces sp. E11-3
GGTGGAACCGGGCGCCGTCGTCACGGACTCGCTGATCGGGGCGGGGGCGCGGGTGGGGGCTCGTACGGTGCTGTCCGGTGTGGTCGTGGGGGACGGAGCGACGGTGGGCGCGGACAACGAGCTCCGGGAGGGGACTCGGGTGTGGTGTGACGCCGTGTTGCCGGCGGGGAGTATCCGGTTCTCGTCGGACCAGTAGGCAGTATCTGGTTCTCGTCGGACCAGTCGGCGGGTCTCGCCTACTCTCGGGTGGTACTCCCGACTCGGTGGTACTCCCGACTCTCTCCCGAGGACCCGGACCCGTGGCAGGTCGCTTCACCCCCACCCGTGACTGGCGTGCGCCAGGCCCCCTGGACCTTCGCCTGGTCCTGGGGCCGCTGCGCCGGGGGCCTGCCGACCCGACGTTCCGGATCACCGGGGACGGGGCGGTGTGGCGGGTCAGCCGTACGCCTGACGGGCCCGGCACGCTGCGGGTGACCGCGTCGTCGTGCGGCGGCGGGGCGCGGGGTGCGGCCTGGGGCCCGGGCGCTGACTGGCTGCTGCACCGGCTTCCGCACCTGCTGGGCGAGTCGGACTCGCCCGAGGTGTTCGAGCCCCGCCACCGCCTGGTGGCGGCGACGTTGCGGCGTCGGCCCGGACTGCGGCTCACTCGTACCGGCCTGGTCCTGGAATCCCTGATTCCGTCGATCCTGGAGCAGAAGGTCACCACGGACGAGGCGTACCGGGCGTGGCGGCTGCTGGTTCGCAAGTACGGCTCACCGGCGCCGGGTCCTGCGCCCTCCGGCATGTACGCCATGCCGGAGCCCGGTACCTGGCGGCTGATCCCCTCCTGGGAGTGGCACCGTGCGGGTGTCGACAACAAACGGGCCTCGACGATCCTGCGCGCTGTGCGGGTGGCGGGCCGTCTGGAGGAGGCGGCCGCGATGCCGCCGCCCGAGGCCCGGACCCGTCTGGAACTGGTCCCCGGCATCGGGCCGTGGACCTCGGCGGAAACGGTCCAGCGCAGCCATGGCGCGCCCGACGAGGTGACGGTCGGCGATCTCCACCTGCCGGGGATCGTCGGCTACGCGCTCACCGGCGTCCGGGACGCCGACGACGCGACGATGCTCGACCTGCTGAAGCCGTACGAGGGGCAACGCCACCGGGCCGCCCGCCTGATCCTGCTCTCCGGACGCACTCCGCCACGCCGCACCCCAAAGATGCCAAAGACAGACATCGCCCACCTCTGAGACGCGAGTGCGTGCGCGCTGTTGTTCGTTGCCCCTCACGTGGCATGGCGTCTGACCGTTGTGGGCAATCGTTCCGCAGGGCGGAACGGGTGGGCACAACCCCTCGCTACGGGTTGTGGGCAATCGTTCCGCAGGGCGGAACGGGTGGGCACAACCCCTCGCTACGGGGTACCGGCAATCGTTCCGCAGGGCGGAACGGGTGGGCACAACCCCTCGCTACGGGGTACCCGTTTCACCAAGCCCGGAGGGCACGGGTGGGCACAACCCCTCGCTACGGGGTACCCGTTTCACCAAGCCCGGAGGGCAACACTGGGCACAACCCCTCGCTACGGGGTACCCGTTTCACCAAGCCCGGAGGGCAACACTCTCCCCTCGCCACGGGGCATGGTCCGTACAAGCCCGAGGGGCACCCTCACCCCGCCACGGCGCACCGTGAACGCACGCCCGCCGCACCCCGAGGCGGAGTGCCTTACCGGACCTCGATGAACGCGGCCGAGGGCCGCGCAGGGCGCGGCCCCGGTGGACCCGCCGCGCGGCCCACCGCGACCGCCCCCATCGGGTCCCACCCGGACGGCAGGTCCAGCACCGTACGGACCACGTCACGGCAGAACATCGTGGACGAGATCCACGCGGACCCCAGCCGCTCCCCGGCAAGCGCCACCAGGAAGTTCTGAATCCCCGCGCCCGCCGCGACGACGAACATCTCCCGCTCCGCCGCGTCCCGCCGCACGTCCCCGTACGTGTGCGACCCGTCCGTCACCAGACAAGGCACCACCAGATAGGGCGCGTTGCGCAGGACGTCCCCGCGCCGTACCCGCCGCGCGATGGATTCCTCGGACTTGCCGTCCCGCCGCAGATCCGCGACCCACGCGTCCCGCATCGCGTCGAGCAGCCGGATCCGCGAGGCCGCGGACTCCAGCAGGACGAAGCGCCAGGGCGTCGTGTGGTGCGGCGCCGGCGCGGTGAGAGCCGCGTCGACCGCCCGCCGCACGGCGCCGGGGTCGACCGGCTCGTCCAGGAAGGCCCGCACCGTACGCCGCTGCGTCATGGCCTCCCGTACGGCCTCCGACGTACCGAGGCGGAACATGTCGTCCGCGGCGGTCCGTACGAGTGGCCGTGCCCCGTCGTCGTCCTCCTCGGCGGAGGCCACGGCATGCGGCAGCCCGCGGACCACGGCCACCGGGAGGCCCTCGGCCTTGCCCTTGACGAGGTCACCCGCGGCGGCGAGTTCGTCGGCCGTGGCGACGACGGTGGCGCTGAGTGGATTGCCGTGCGCGTCGACGCCACCGCGCAGGTCGTCCAGGACCCGTACGCCGCTGGCCCCGATGGCGACATCGGTGAGCCCGGTCCGCCAGGGCCGCCCGAAGGTGTCGGTCACGACGACCCCGACCCGTACGCCGAGCGTGTCCCGCAGCCCGTCCCGGATGGCCCGGGCCGAGGCGTCGGGGTCCGAGGGGAGCAACAGGACCGTGCCGGACGGGGTGTTGGAGGCGTCCACGCCCGCGGCCGCCATCACCAGGCCCTGGCGGTTCTCGACGATGCGCAGCGCCCCGCGGCGTGCGACCACGCGTACGGTCTCGGCGTCGATGGCCGCCTCGCGGTCCGTCGCGGCGAGCACCCGCCCCTCGGCCTTGGAGACGATCTTCGAGGTGACGAGGACGAGGTCGCCGTCGGCGAGCGAGGGCTCGGCGGCGGCGATCAGCTTGGCCAGGTCGTCGCCTTCTCTGACCTCGGGGATGCCGGGCACCGCCCAGACGCGGTACCCGGCGGGCGGGGTCATGCCCGTACCTCGTCGGCGAGCGCGAGGGCCTCGCGGGCCATCGCGGCGGCGGCGTCCACGTCGGTCATCAGCAACGGCACGGAGCGGCAGCGGATGCCCGCTGACTCGACGCGCTCCACGGTGGCGGCGTCGACCGTGTCGACCAGCCAGCCGTCGAGGAGGCCGGAGCCGTAGTGCTCCGCGACGGCGGCCGCGGTCGACTCCACGCCGACCGCGGCGAGTACCTTGTCGGCCATCCCTCGTACGGGTGCGTCCCCGACGATGGGCGAGAGGCCGACGACCGGCACCCCGGCATCGGCGATGGCCTCGCGGATGCCCGGCACGGCGAGGATGGTCCCCACGCTGACCACCGGGTTGGAGGGCGGGAAGAGGACGACGTCGGCTTCGGCGATGGCTTCCAGGACGCCGGGCGCGGGCTTCGCCTGTTCCGCGCCGACCGGCACCACGGCGAGCGCGTCCACGGAGGCCCGCAGCCGCACCCAGTACTCCTGGAAGTGCACGGCCTTGCGCTCGCCCTCCAACTCGACGGCGACGTGGGTCTCGATGCGGTCGTCGGACATGGGGATGAGGCGTACGCCGGGCTGCCAGCGGTCGCACAGGGCGTCGGTGACCGCGCTCAGCGGGTAGCCCGCGGCCAGCATCTGCGTCCGCACGATGTGGGTCGCGAAGTCCCGGTCGCCGAGGCCGAACCACTCGGGTCCCACGCCATAGGCGGCGAGTTCGCCCTTGACCTGGAAGGTCTCCTCGCCACGGCCCCAGCCCTGCTCTTCGTTGATGCCGCCGCCGAGCGTGTACATCACGGTGTCGAGGTCAGGACAGACCTTGAGGCCGAACAGATGGATGTCGTCACCGGTGTTGCCGATGACGGTGATATCAGCGTCGGGCGCGGCTGCCTTGAGACCGCGAAGGAAACGGGCACCACCGATGCCACCGGCCAGAACAACAATGCGCATGGACGCAGTCTGTCAGGCGACAGTGACAGTGCGGGTCGCCGGGGAGCACTGGGCGGAGTGCATCGGCATCTCGGTCAGGCCGGGGAAGTAGATATGCAGGCTCACGGCGGGTTCGAGGGTCTCGTTGACCACTTCGTGTACGTAGCCGGGGGCGAACACTCGCTGGGATCCGCTGCCGAGTCTGCGGGTGACGGGTGCGGTGCGTCCGGTGGCGTGTTCGGTCAACTCGCCGTCCAGGACGGTCAGTACGCCGGATGAGGGACCGTGGTCGTGCCGGTCGCTGCCCTGTCCGGGAACCCAGCTGAGCAGCCAGACCTCGTAGCCGGGACCGGTGCGCAGCCGGTGGTACCAGCGGCTGGTGGCGTCGTACTCGACGAGGTGCTGCCACTCGGTGCGGTCGGCGGCGATGGAGCGGGCCAGGCCGACGAACTCGGCCACGGTGGCGGGGTGCTCGCGGGGGGCCTTCAGGAGGTGCGGGACCTCGAAGAGGTCGCCGGCGATCTGCAGGTCGCTGTCGCTGTTCATCGTGCGGTGGTTCCTCGGCAGTGGGTGCTGGGGTGTCGCGGAGCAGTCGCCCGGGTCGCGGGCGGGAGTGGCATCGCCCGGGTTACGGGCGGGCGGGGTGCGGCTGGAGCGGGGTACGGCTCAACAGCTGGGACAGCAACAGCTCAGACAGCTTGTGCGGGCAGCGCGGCGCGGACCACTGGCGTGGGTCCGGGAGGGCGCTGGGGTCGCGAGCATGCCCACTAGGAGACCGGCTCATACGTCCAGTGTCAACCTGATGTCCGCATTGCGAGATATGTTTCACCGTATCCGGTTGTTCTGTGCGGTGAAAGGTTTGTGCATTGGGCGCGCGGGACAAGTGGGGCTGCATCCGGGCGCGTAAACGCCGTTGCGGTCTTGTGATCGGACTGTGATCAGGCTCGCTTTGGTGCGCCAGGCGCAACGAGATCAAAGCCCAAGCCGTCCTTCCTGTTATCGGCAGGACGTACGGAGGGGTCAGCGTTAAGTGTCACGGTTTAGGACGATTTGAACACTTTCCGCAAACCCTTGGTTCCGCAGAGTGAATAAGGGACCCAATAGCAGATCTCGGCTTGACTGGCCCGGATCGGCACACTTGTAATTTCACTCGTGTCGTTCAGCCGAAATCGGTAACGACAGCATCACGGGGACTGCACAGACAGACGAGGGGCGCACATGACCGAGCTGTTCGAACAACTGCTGGTCGAGGACGCGGAAGACGAGATCGGCTGGCAGGAGCGCGCGCTCTGCGCCCAGACCGACCCCGAGTCCTTCTTCCCCGAGAAAGGCGGCTCGACGCGCGAGGCCAAGAAGGTCTGTCTCGCCTGCGAGGTCCGCTCCGAATGCCTGGAATACGCGTTGGCCAACGACGAGCGGTTCGGAATCTGGGGCGGCCTGTCGGAACGTGAGCGCCGCCGACTGAAGAAGGCCGCAGTCTGACTGAGAGCTTCCCCCGAGCCGAACGGTCCGCCGCCCGTGGGTTATCCACAGGCAGCGGACCGCTGTGTTGTCAGCCGTTAGTGTGGGGCCCCGACCAAGACCCCAGTGCCTCCGCAGGGCACGGGAGTCCACCACGACCACCGAACCGGGGCCCGTACCTCGATGTCCGTCCACAGCCACTCGGCGGCCGCAGATGGCGCCGCACCCGAGTTCCCCCGGCACGTCGTCACCGCCGTACTCGTCTCGCACGACGGTGCCCGCTGGCTGCCCGACGCGCTCGCCGGCCTGCTCGGCCAGGAACGCCCCGTGCAGAACGCCATCGCCGCCGACACCGGCAGCGCCGACGACTCCGCCGCGCTCGTCACCGAAGCACTCGGCGCGGAGCGCGTACTGCACCTCGCCAGGCGCACCGGATTCGGCACCGCCGTGGACGAGGCGGCCCGTACGGCCGGAATCCTCACCCCCGAAGAGCTGCCCTATCTGAAGCGGCCGAGCGGCTGGGACCCGGTCAGCAGGACCTGGCGCGACGAGGCGTACGACCTCCCCGACCTGCCGTACGGCGAGCCCGTGCAGTGGCTCTGGCTGCTGCACGACGACTGCGCGCCCGAGCCCGGCGCACTCGCCGAGCTGCTGCGCCGCGTCGAGGCCGAGCAGGATGCGGGGCGCGAGGTCGCCATCGTCGGACCCAAGCTGCGCGGCTGGTACGACCGCCGCCAACTGCTTGAGGTCGGCGTGTCCATCGCCAACAGCGGCCGCCGCTGGACCGGCATCGACCGCCGCGAACAGGACCAGGGCCAGCACGACCAGCCGCGCCCCGTGCTGTCCGTCTCGACGGCGGGCATGCTGATCCGCCGCGACGTCTACGAGGAGCTGGGCGGCTTCGACCGCAGGCTGCCCCTGATGCGTGACGACGTCGACCTGTGCTGGCGCGCGCACGCCGCGGGACACCAGGTGCTCGTCGCACCGGACGCCGTCCTGCGACACGCCGAGGCGTCCGCCCGCGAGCGCCGCACGGTGGACTGCGTAGGCCGTACGGCCGCGAGCCCGCACCGAGTGGACAAGGCGGGCGCCGTCTACACCCTGCTGGTCAACGCGCGCCCGGCCGTACTCCCCTGGGTGCTGCTCCGGCTGACGCTCGGCACTGTGCTGCGCACCCTCGCGTATCTCGTCGGCAAGGCGCCAGGACAGGCGCTGGACGAGATCACCGGACTCTTCGCCACGCTGCTGCGGCCCGGCCGGATCATGAGCGCCAGACGCCGTCGCGGCGCGGGCGCCGTCGAGGCCTCCGAGCTGCGTCCGCTCTTCCCGCCGCCCGGCGCGACCGTCCGGGTCACCGTCGAGCAGGTCGCCTCCAACCTGGGCGGCCGGGCGGACACCGAGAGCGCCTCGGCCGGGCGGCACGGCGCCGTCGAGTCGGGGCCGGGCGGCGACGACGCCGACTATCTGGAGATCGAGCAGTTCGCGCGGGCCAAGCGGCTCGCGCGCAAGCCGGGTCCGGTGCTGTTCGCCGCCCTGCTGCTCGTCTCGCTGGTCGCCTGCCGCTCGCTGATCGGCGGCGGCGCGCTCACCGGCGGCGCCCTGCTGCCCGCGCCCGCCGACCCGGCCGAGCTGTGGGCGCGCTATCTGGACGGCTGGCATGCGGTCGGCACGGGCAACACCCAGGCGGCGCCGCCCTATCTCGCCCTGATCGCCGCGCTGGCCACCCTGCTCTTCGGCTCCACCGGGCTCGCGGTCACCGTGCTCCTTGTCTGCTCGGTGCCGCTGGCCGGGGCGGCGGCGTACTTCGCCTCCCGGCCACTGGTCACCTCGCGGCTGCTGCGGGCCTGGGCGTCCGTCGCGTACGCCTTCCTGCCGGCCGCCACCGGAGCGCTCGCCGGCGGCCGGATCGGCACCGCCGTACTGGCGATACTGCTGCCCCTGATCGCGCGCGCCGGGATCGCCGCAGCCGGTCTCGACGCCGGCTCAGCCGCCGCCCCTGACGCGGCGGGCGCGCGCGGAAGCTGGCGCGCCACCTGGACGTACGCACTGCTGCTCACTATCGCGACGGCCTTCACTCCGAGCGTCTGGCCGATCGCGCTGGTCCTGGGCGTCGCGCTGCTGGTCCTGCGCCGCCACGACCTGGTCGGCTACGGGCCGCGGTTCCTCGCGGCCGTCGGCACCCCGCTGCTGATCCTCGCCCCCTGGTCGCTCTCGCTGCTGCCGTTCGACTTCTTCCGCGCCACGGGCCTGGAGTACGGCAAGGGTGCCGCCGAACCGCTCGACCTGCTCGGCATCAGCCCTGGCGGCCCCGGTGCCGTCAGTGGACTGCTGCTGCTCGGTGTCGTACTGGCGGCACTCGCCGCGCTGCTGCGCCAGGAGCGGCAACTGGCGATCCGCAGCGCCTGGACCGTCGCGCTCACCTCACTCGTCGTCGCCGTGCTCGCCAACAACTCCGGCTGGGCCGGGCCCGCGACCCTCGTCTACGGCATCGCCCTCCTCGCCGCCGCCGTACTCGGCGCCGACGGGGCCCGCTCCCGGGTCGCCGAGGAGAACTTCGGCTGGCGGCAGCCGGTGGCGGCGCTGATCGCGCTGGCCGCCGCGGCCGGGCCGCTGCTCGCCGCCGCGGGATGGATGATCCGCGGCGCCGACGACCCGCTTCAGCGCCGCGACCCGGTGCAGGTCCCGGCGTTCGTCGCGGTGGAGGCGGACAACCGGGACCAGGCCCGCACCCTGGTACTCGGCGGCGACACCGCGTCCGACGTCTCGTACACCCTGGTACGCGGCTCCGGCGCCCGGCTCGGCGACGCCGAACTGACCGCGGCGGGCGGCGCCAACGGCCGACTCGACAAGGCCGTGGCCCACCTCGTCGCGGGCTCCGGCGCCGACCAGGCCGACCAACTCGCCCCGTTCGCGGTGCGCTACGTCCTCGTACGCGACGGAGCGCCGCGCGCCATGAGCCGCGTACTGGACAGCACGCCCGGCCTCACCCGGCTCAGCCAGCAGGACGGCAGCGCACTGTGGCGCGTCGACCGGGAGGTGGCACGGGCGACCATCGTGCCCAAGTCCGGTGCGCCGCAGCCCGTTCCGGCCGGTCCCGTGGAGATCCACACCAAGATCGAAGCAGGCCAGGACGGCCGGGTGCTCCGCATCGCCGACTCGGCTGCGGACGGCTGGACGGCGACGCTGGACGGCAGGCCGCTGACCGCGACCACGCTGGACGGCTGGGCCCAGGGCTTCGAACTCCCCTCTTCCGGTGGGCGCTTGGACGTCGCCTTCAAGGCGTCGGGTACCCACACCGGTTGGCTGTGGGCGCAGGGCGCCCTCGCCGTCGTCCTGGTCGTGCTCGCGCTGCCCGGGCGTCGGCGCACCGTCGACGACGACCTGCCGGAGGTGGAGACCGCGGTACCGGCCCAGCCGGTGGCCGGGGAGGGGCGCCGGGCGCGCAGGCTGCGGGCCCAGAGCGAGCAGGACGCCCCGCCGCTGCCGCAGGAGCCGCCCGCACCGCCGCGGGAGGCACCGGCGGTGGTGCCCCAGCAGTCATACGACCAGTGGGACACGAACGCGTACGCGGGCGCTGACCCCACGGCGTACCCACAGCAGCAGTACCAGGGCGATGGCGCGCAGTACCCGCCAGGCTCGTACGACCAGCCGTACCAGGCCGATCCGTACCAGGCCGATCCGCGCCAGGCTGACCCCTATCAGGCTGGCCAGTACGACCCGTACGCCTACGACGGTCAGTCGTACGGGCAGCAGCAACCAGTCGACCAGTCCTACGAGCCTCAGTCGTACGAACCGCAGGCCTACGAGCCGCAGACCTACGACCCCTACCGTGAGCGCCCCGACGGGAGCCAGCAGTGAACCGCACCACCCTCTCGCTGATCGCGGCGGGCGCCGCGCTCGCCTCCGTCACCGGTTTCGCCGCGCTCACCGCGCCGGACGACACCCAGGACGGCGGCGCGAAGGCGGCGGCTCAGCGGCCTGTCGAGCGCTCGAGCCTGCTCTGCCCGGCGCCGAGCACGTCGGAACTCGCGGAAACGGCATACACCTCCTTCACGCCCAAGACCTCCGGCGCGTCCGAAGGCCAGGGCTCGGCCGAACTCCAAGGCGCGGTCTCAGGTAAGTCCGATAAGTCCGTCGAGTTCGAAAAGTCTGAGTCTGTCCTTGAGTCGAAGGCGCCCGGAAAGCCCGTGACCGGCGAGGTCTCCAGCGCCGAAGCCCCCGCGCTCATCGGTACGGCCGAGGGTGCGCTCGCCCCCGGCTGGACGGTCCAGCAGACCACGCAGATCACGGCGGGCGGCGGTCGCGGACTGCTGGGCGTCACCTGCTCAACGCCCGGCACGGAGTTCTGGTTCCCGGGTGCCAGCACCGCCAAGGACCGCAGCGACTATGTCCACTTGACCAACCCCGACGACTCAGCGGCCGTCGCCGACATCGAGCTGCACGGGCCCGAAGGCGCCATCAAGTCCGAGACCGGCGAGGGCATTCAGATCCCACCCCGGTCCAGCGTCTCGGTCCTGCTGTCCACGCTGACGGACAGCGCGGACGTCGAGGAGGCGCAAGGCGACGACGACAAGGACAGCGACGACGCGGCGGACGTTGAGGACAGCGGGGCCGAATCGGAGAAGGCGGTCACGAACCTGACCGCCCACGTCACCGCACGCTCCGGCCGCGTCGGCGCCTCCGTACAGGCATCGGACGACAAGCTGGGCGCCGACTGGCTGCCCGCGTCCGCCGAACCCGCCGCCACCGTCGTCCTGCCCGGCATCCCGAAGGACGCCACCGAAGTACGCCTGGTGGCCTTCGCACCCGGCGACGACGACGCCGACCTGAAGGTGTCCCTGGCCGGTCCGAACGGCGCGATCACCCCGGCGGGCAACGAGACCCTGCACGTCAAGCGAGGCATGACGGCCGCGGTCGACCTGGGCGATGTCACGAAGGGTGAGGCCGGTTCGCTGCTGCTCACGCCCGTCGACAAGGAGTCGCCCGTGGTGGCGGCACTGCGGGTCACCCGAGGCAAGGGCGCCAAGCGCGAGGTGGCGTTCATCCCGGCCTCGGGTCCCGTGGGAGACCGGGCGACGGTGGCGGACAACCGCGCCAAGGGCTCCACGCTGGCCCTGGTCGCCCCGGACAAGACCGCGAAGGTGCGGGTCACCGCGTCGGCCGGCAGCGAAGGCGGCTCGTCGGTGACCAAGACGTACGAGGTCAAGGGCGGTACGACCCGCGAGATCGAGCCCCTCGTACCGGACGGCCTCAAGGGGACCTACGCGCTCACGGTGGAGCAGCTGTCCGGCACGGTCCACGCGTCGCGCACCCTCGAACTGCCGGAGGACGGGGAGGACGGTGTGCCGATGTTCACCGTGCAGACGCTGCGGGACGACCGGGGAACGGTCGGGGTACCCGAGGCGAAGCAGGATCTCTCGGTGCTGGGGAACTGACTGACTGACAGGCTGACCGCCGACGTCGGCTCCGTACAGGCCTCGTCGTTCAGTCCTCGCCGTACCGCGGATCGATCGACTCAGGGGACAGGCCGAGCAGTTCGGCGACCTGTTCCACGACGACCTCGTGGACAAGGATCGCGCGCTCCTCGCGGTTCTTGGTACGGATCTCCACCGGCCGCCGGTAGACGACCACGCGCGCGGGCTTGCCCTCACGCGCGGCGATCGTGCCGCCCAGCGGTACGGAATCGCCCCAGCTGTCGGCCGCGTCGGCCGTGTCGGACGGGCGGTCCAGGCGCGGCACGTCGAGCACCAGGAACTCGATGTCGGCGAGCTGCGGCACCCGCCGCTCGATGCGCTCCACCGCGTCCTGCACCAGATCCATGAACACCTCGGACCGGCTCGCCGAGAGCGGTACCTGCGGGGGAGCCACGGGGCCGCGCATGCCCCTGCCGTGGCGGTCGCGGCGGCGGGGCCTGGGGTCGGCGGAGCGGGGCGATACGGGTTTGTCCATCACTGACGAAGCGTAGTCCTCCGCACAACCGCTTCTTCTTATGGCACAAGGCCTGTCGCTTCCTGACCGTTCCAGCCAAGCTTCGGCTCGGTTGCCGATGGCTCCAGGACCGCCGCCCGCATGGCAAATGACGGCATTTTTGCCAAGTGGTGACCGGATTCAACATCAGTGACCCTTGTGTCCCTTGAGGTCTGCGCAGGTCAGCCCCGCGCCCTCAGCCGCCCCTACGGGACAATTCACGCCACGACACGGTGGAGTGACCTCGTGGAGAGTCGTCGCGGCCCGCTCAAGAGTGCGGTACCGTCCAACATCGTGAGCCCTGTACGTCGCTGTTCGCGCACCGCTTGCGGCCGTCCCGCCGTCGCGACGCTGACGTACGTCTACGCCGACTCGACCGCGGTTCTCGGCCCGCTCGCGACCTACGCCGAACCCCACTGTTACGACCTGTGCGCCGAGCACTCCGAGCGCCTGACGGCGCCGCGCGGCTGGGAGGTCGTCCGCCTCACCGACGGCGCCGGCCCCACCCGCCCCAGCGGCGACGACCTGGAGGCGCTCGCCAACGCCGTGCGCGAGGCGGCCAGGCCTCAGCAGCGCGCCGCGGAGGCCGCTGGGGACGGCCCCCGGGCGGCGGACCCGATGGAGGTCGCGCGCCGCGGCCACCTGCGCGTACTGCGCTCTCCCGACGCCTGACCACTGGTCCCGCGACCGCCTGAGCACGGCTCCCGGAACCGCTGTCAGCCGGGGCGGGTAGTTTTGACCCACTGCACAGGACTTGGGGAGAGGGTTGGCCGTGGCTGATTTGTCGCAGATCGTGAAGGCGTACGACGTGCGAGGGGTGTACCCGGATCAGTTGGACGACCGGCTCGCCGAGCTCTTCGGCGCGGCCTTCGCCGAGGTCACCGGCGCGGACGCGGTCGTGGTGGGACATGACATGCGCCCCTCGTCGCCCGAGCTGGCGTCGCGCTTCGCCAAGGGCGCGATGTCGCGTGGCGCGGACGCGACGCTCATCGGCCTCTGCTCGACGGACCAGCTCTACTACGCGTCCGGCGCGCTCGACCTGCCCGGTGCGATGTTCACCGCCTCGCACAACCCCGCGCAGTACAACGGCATCAAGATGTGCCGGGCCGGTGCCGCCCCCGTCGGCCAGGACACCGGACTCGCCCAGATCCGCGAGTTGGTCGAGCAGTGGCTCGCGGACGGCGTCCCGCCGAGCGCCCGCCCCCAGGGCGAGATGACCGAACGGGACACGCTCCAGGACTACTCGGCACACCTGAAGTCCCTGGTCGACCTCGCCTCGATCCGCCCGCTCAAGGTCGTCGTGGACGCGGGCAACGGCATGGGCGGCCACACCGTGCCGACCGTCTTCGCGGGGCTGCCGCTCGAACTGATCCCGATGTACTTCGAGCTGGACGGCACCTTCCCCAACCACGAGGCCAACCCCCTGGACCCGGCGAACATCGTCGACCTGCAGAAGCGGGTCCGCGAGGAGGGCGCCGACCTCGGTATCGCCTTCGACGGGGACGCGGACCGCTGCTTCGTCGTCGACGAGCGCGGCGAGGGCGTCTCACCGTCCGCGATCACCGCCCTGGTCGCCGCCCGCGAACTGGCCAGGAACGGCGGCGCGGGCACCGTGATCCACAACCTGATCACGTCCTGGTCCGTTCCGGAGGTCGTCCGAGAGCACGGTGGCACTCCGGTACGCACCCGTGTGGGCCACTCCTTCATCAAGGAGGAGATGGCGAAGTCGGGCGCGATCTTCGGCGGCGAGCACTCGGCGCACTACTACTTCAAGGACTTCTGGAACGCGGACACGGGCATGCTGGCCGCCCTGCACGTCCTGGCGGCCCTCGGCGGCCAGGACGGCCCGCTGTCGGAGTTGGTCGCGCAGTACGACCGGTACGCGGGCTCCGGCGAGATCAACTCCACGGTGGCCGACCAGCGGGGCCGCACGGCCGCGGTGAAGGCCACGTACGAGAACCAGGACGGCGTCACCATCGACGAGCTCGACGGCCTGACGGTGGCGGGCTCCGACTGGTGGTTCAACCTCCGCCCCTCCAACACCGAGCCCCTCCTCCGCCTGAACGTCGAGGCCCGCGAAGCCTCCAAGATGACCCAGGTCCGCGACGAGGTCCTGGCTCTCGTCCGCGACTAGCAGCGGCCCGTCCGTGGTCCGCCCGTCCGTCGGCTCCCGTTCGACGGCGGGCGGTCCGGCCACGGACCGGCGGTGGTCGGGTGACGCCGGCCGTGGTGTGGCCACGCCCGGGGTCGCCGTCCGGCCACCGACCGAGGGCGAACCGGGTGCGTCCGGTCACTGCCGGACGCTGCCCGGCCCCAACCCGGCGGTTGTCCGACCGTGGGCTGGTCGTGGTCCGGTCGAGGCCCGCGCGCTGTCCGACCACGTTCCTGGCATCGCCCGCCGTTGCTCCGTCCACCGTTGCTCCGCCCGCCGTGCGACCGTGTCCCATCGCCGCCTGACCAGCCCTACCGTGGTCCGCGAGAGCGCGACCGCCGTCCGGCGATCGTTCAGCCGAGGTCTGGCCGCCCTGCCCGGCCACCGACCCCCCGGCCACCTGCCCCGCGGCGCCCGGCCACCTGCCCCATCCCGCCCGGCCGTGCTCAGACCACCGTCCAACCGCGTCCGACCAGGCGCGTCAGCGCCCAGCCGTGCTCAGACCACCGTCCAACCAGGTCCGGCCCGGTCCCCCCGCCGCTCGANCCGGCCCCGTACCCCGGCGCCGCACCCCACACGGCGGTACGCTGACCAGGCTGCATTCCGTTGAATCCGCCCGCACCCGCACGGATTCGCCGTTCGAAAGGACCCACCCCATGCCGCTCGAAGCCGGCCTTCTGGAGATCCTCGCCTGCCCGGCCTGCCACGCCCCCCTCAAGGAGGCGGACAGCGAGCTGGTCTGCACCGGGCAGGACTGCGGACTGGCCTACCCGGTCAAGGACGGCATCCCCGTACTGCTCGTCGACGAGGCCCGCCGCCCCGCGTAAGGCACCCCCGGCACACCACCGGCACACCCGATAACGGCGATCGGAGATTGACCCCCGTGCTCGACGACTCGCTGCTCGACGCCCCCGACGCGCTCGCCCGTTCCGACCGCCGCGGGCTGCTCCGCGGCGCCGCGGAGGCCGGCGCCCGGGTGCGTACCGCTGTCCGGCACGCGGCCGAGGCAGGCATCACCGACCTCAGACCGGACGGCCGCCCCCGCGCTGTCATCCTCGCGGGACCCGGCACCGCCGCCACCGGCGTAGCCGACCTGCTCAGCACGCTCGCCGGTGCGGGATGCCAGGTCACCCGACTGCACCCCACCGGAGTCGCCCCCGCGGCCGGTGCCCTGCGCTGGGCGCTGCCCGGCTGGGCAGGCCCCGTGGACCTGCTCCTGATCGCCACCCCGGACGGCACCGAACCCGGCCTCGCACTGCTCGCCGACCAGGCCTACCGACGCGGCTGCACCGTCGCCGCCGTGGCCCCGGCCCGCTCGCCGCTGGCCGAGGCGGTCAGCGGCAGCCACGGACTGACGGTCCCGATGGCCACCGCGCCGTACGAGGAAGCCCAGGACGAGTACGACGAGGCCTCCGGAGCCGGCCTGGACGCCCTGTGGGCCCTGCTCACCCCGCTGCTGATGCTCCTCGACAGGACCGGCCTGGTCACCGCCGACCCCGACACCCTGGAGAAGGTCGCCGACCGCCTCGACCACACGGCCGAGCGCTGCGGCCCCGCCATAGCGACGTACAGCAACCCGGCCAAGACACTCGCCGCCGAGCTCGACGAGGCCCTCCCGCTGATCTGGACCGAGGGCCCCGCCGCCGGCCCCACAGGACGCCGCTTCGCCGCCTTGATCGCCGAGCTCGCCGGCCGCCCCGCGCTCGCCGCGGAACTCCCCGAGGCGCTGCCCGCCCACGGCGCACTCCTGGTCGGCTCCCTCGCGGCCGGTGCCGACCCCGAGGACTTCTTCCGCGACCGCGTCGACGAGGCCCAAGCGCTGCGCGCCCGCGCCGTCCTGCTGCGCGACCGCCCCGCCGGCGGCCTCAGCGCGGCACCCGCCGCCCGCGAACTGGCCCTCAGCCACGGCACCGCGATCAGTGAGCTCGAACCCGAAGAGGGCAGCGAACTCGAGACACTCGCGGAGATGATCGCCGTCACGGATTTCGCCGCCGTTTACCTGGCGCTTGCTTCCATGGGCCGATCATGACCCATGCCGCCAGCCCTTCGTGCTGCATCTTCCCGGAGGCGTTGACCTGTGCGGCTCCGCCGCGTGGCCCCCGGACCCCCTGCCGGACAAGCAGGTCAGCCGGGCTGGTCGGCGTGCACATCGCCAGGCAAACCTGAGTGAAAGAGCTCCCATGGATCGCCTCACCAACACCATCCGCCCCTACGCCTGGGGTTCGACCACTGCCATCCCCGAGCTGCTCGGCGTCGAACCGACCGGTGAGCCGCAGGCCGAGATGTGGATGGGCGCACACCCGGGCGCGCCCTCGCGCAGTGAACGCGGTCCGCTGAACGAGGTGATCGCGGCCGACCCCGAGCGGGAACTGGGCCCGGAGTCCGTCGCCAAGTTCGGCCCGCGGCTGCCCTTCCTGTTCAAGATCCTCGCGGCCGGCGCCCCGCTCTCCCTCCAGGTCCACCCCAACCTCGCCCAGGCGAAGGAGGGATACGAGGACGAGGAGCGCCGCGGCGTCCCCATCGACGCCCCGCACCGCAACTACAAGGACGCCAACCACAAGCCCGAACTGATCTGCGCGCTCACCCCCTTCGACGGCCTCTGCGGCTTCCGCGCCCCCGCCGACGCGGCACGGCTGCTCGAGGGACTCGACGTCGACTCCCTCAAGCCGTACGTCGACCTGCTGCACGCGCACCCCGAGGACGCCGCCCTGCGCGAGATCCTCACCGCCGTACTGAGCGCGGACCACGACGAGATGGCCGCCACCGTCACCGAGGCCGCCGCCGCTGCCGAGCGCCTGGGCGGCGCGTACGCCCCCTTCGCCGTGCTCGCCCACCACTTCCCCGGCGACCCGGGCGTCATCGCCGCGATGCTGCTCAACCACGTCCAACTGCAGCCCGGCGAGGCGCTCTACCTCGGCGCCGGCGTGCCGCACGCCTACATCCAGGGCATGGGCGTCGAGATCATGGCCAACTCCGACAACGTCCTGCGCTGCGGCCTCACCCCCAAGCACGTGGACGTCCCCGAACTCCTGCGCGTCGTCCGCTTCGAGCCGACCGACCCCGGCGTGCTGCGCCCCGAGGCGGACGCGGACGGCGAAGAGGTCTACGACACCCCCATCGACGAGTTCCGGATCTCCCGCACAGTGCTGGCCGAAGGCTCCGCACCGCGCGACCTGACCGCCCGTACGCCTCAGGTCCTGCTCTGCACGGCGGGTACGGTACGCGCGGGCGAGTGCGAACTCGCGCCAGGCCAGTCGGTGTTCGTCCCGGCCGGCGAGCGGACCGAACTCTCCGGCAGCGGCACCGTCTTCCGCGCCACCGTGGTCGCCTGACATTTCGCCGCCCGCCACTCCTGCAACAATGACCCGCCGCGCCTGGCATGGGCGCGGCAGGTCGCGCACGTACACGCGGTACGTGACGTAAGTGGCGTACGAAAGGACATTCGGCACAGATGAGCGCGTCAGGCGGAACCAAGGCGATCGTGGCGGCACTCGCCGCCAACCTCGCGATCGCGGTAGCGAAGTTCGTGGCCTTCCTCTTCAGCGGCTCGTCGTCGATGCTCGCCGAGAGCGTGCACTCGGTCGCCGACTCCGGCAACCAGGGCCTGCTGCTGCTCGGCGGCAAGAAGGCGCAGCGCGAGGCCACCCCGCAACACCCCTTCGGCTACGGCCGCGAGCGCTACATCTACGCCTTCCTGGTCTCGATCGTGCTCTTCTCGGTCGGCGGCATGTTCGCCCTCTACGAGGGCTACGAGAAGATCAAGGACCCGCATGAGCTGGAGCACTGGTACTGGCCGGTCGGCGTCCTGGTGTTCGCGATCATCGCCGAGTCCTTCTCCTTCCGGATGGCCATCAAGGAGTCGAACGCCATCCGCGGCAAGAAGTCCTGGAAGGACTTCATCCGCCACTCCAAGTCCCCCGAGCTGCCGGTCGTCCTGCTTGAGGACCTCGGCGCGCTCGTCGGTCTGGTCCTGGCTCTCGGCGGCGTCTGCATGGCCCTGGCCACCGGCAACGGCGTCTGGGACGGCATCGGCACCCTCTGCATCGGCATCCTGCTCATCCTGATCGCGATCGTCCTGGCCGCCGAGACCAAGTCCCTGCTGCTCGGCGAGGCCGCGGGCACCGCCGAGGTCGAGAAGATCGAGGCCGCGGCCGTGGACGGTGACACCGTCACCAGTGTCATCCACATGCGCACGCTCCACCTGGGCCCGGAGGAGCTGCTGGTCGCCGCCAAGATCGCGGTACGGCACGACGACACGGCCGCCGAGGTGGCCGCCGCGATCGACGCCGCAGAGGAGCGCATCCGCGCCGCGGTCCCGATCGCCCGCGTCATCTACCTGGAGCCGGATGTCTACAGCGCGGCGGCCGCCGCCTCGGGCGCCGACCCGGCCGCGTCACCCGGCGGGCCGGTTCCGGACGCCGGTCACTGACCACTTCACGTACGTCTCGTACGTCACCGCGTACGTCACCGCGTACGTCACCGCGTACGTGATCGGGGGCCCGTACCGCTGCGGTACGGGCCCCCGGCTCGTCCTGGCCAGCAGCCGACTACTGGATCTCGCGCAGCACCTCGATGATCGACGGCTCGTCCGGCGCCGCCATCAGCCGCTCCCGGAACCCGGCGTCCATCAGCTTCCGGGACAGCAGGGCCAGAATCCGCAGATGCTCGTCGCCCGCCGCCGCATCGGGCACCGCGATCATGAAGATCAGCTTGGCCTTCGTGCCGTCCAGGGCGCCCCATTCGATGCCGTCGGCCGAGCGGGCGAAGCCCACCGTCGGCGCGGTCACCGCATCGGTCTTGGCGTGCGGGATCGCGATCTCTTCGCCGAGACCCGTGGTGCCCTGGGCCTCGCGCCGCAGCGCCGTACGCACCAGTTCCTCGGGGTCCGTGACGTTGCCGGTGGCCGCCAGCAGGGCCGCCATCTCGCGGATCGCGAACTCCTTGTCCTCGGCATCCAGCTGGACCTTGACGGTCCGGTCGGTGAGGTAGCCGGAGAGGACCTCGGCCCGGGTGTCCTCGCCGGTGGCCGCCGTGGTCGCAGGTGCCTCGACGGCGACCTGCCGGGTGGCCCGGCCGCCTGCCGTGCCCGCGCCTTCGGCCTCGACGGCCCCGACGAGCGCCGGTTCGGGCTCGCCACCCCGTAGCGCGGACTCCCCGCGGCGCCTGCGCTCGCTGATGTCCACCAGCGAGACCGTCGCGAGCGCGGTCACCACGGCACCGATCGCGATGGCGACGAAGAACAGCGCCACCCCGCCGACCGCACCCAGCACCGCCACGATCGGACCACCGTGCGGCACCGCGTCCTCCACCCCGGCCACCCCCGCGATCGCACCGGCCACCGCACCGCCCAGCATGTTCGCCGGGATCACCTGCGCGGGCCGCGCCGCGGCGAACGGAATGGCACCTTCGGAGATACCGAAGAAGCCCATGAACAGCGCCGCCAGGCCGGTCTCCCGCTCCTGCTGCGAGTAGAGCCGCCTACGGATCAGCGTGGCCAGACCCTGGCCGAGCGGCATCACCGGAATCGCCGCCGCGCACATCCCCATCACCGTCTGGTTGCCGGTCGCGATCAGCCCCGCACCGAACAGGAACGCCGTCTTGTTGACCGGGCCACCCATGTCGAACGCGATCATCAGCCCGAGAATCGCGCCCAGGACGATCGCGCTCGACGCGGTCATCCCGCTCAGCCAGTCAGTGAGGTGCTCGAAGACCCAGGCGATGGGTTTCCCGATCACGTAGATGAAGAACAGCCCCAGCGCGGACGTCGCGACGATCGGGATCACGATGATCGGCATGATCGGCTGGGCGAACTTGGGGACCTTCACCTTCTTGATCCACAGCACCAGATAACCGGCCAGGAAGCCGGTCACGATGGCGCCGATGAACCCCGCGCCCGCCTCCGAGTCGTACAACGAGCCGTCATTGGCGATCCAGCCGCCGATCATGCCCGGCACCAGCGCCGGACGGTCCCCGATCGCGTACGCGATATAGCCGGACAGGATCGGGATCATCAACGTGAAGCCGATGACACCGATCTGGTTGACGCGCATCCAGAACGACCCGTCCGGGATGACCAGGCCGCCCTCGGGGTCGGTGTGCCCGCCCAGGGACAGCGAAATCGCGATCAGCAGACCGCCGACAACCACGAACGGAATCATGTACGAGACGCCGTTCATCAGCGCCTTGTACGTGAGGCTCCGCTCCTTGCCGCCGCCCGCACCGGCACTCGCGGCACCACCCGGGGGAGCCGCACCGCCGCCCGAGGCCATCGGCGCGGCCGCCACCCGCTCGATCAGCTGCTCCGGATGGTGGATGCCCTCCGCGACCCCGACACTGAGCACCCTCTTACCGGCGAACCGCTCGAGGTCGACCTCCTTGTCGGCGGCGATGATGACCCCGCCCGCCTCTCTGACATCGTTGTCAGAGAGCACGTTCTCGGCCCCGATCGAACCTTGCGTCTCCACCTTCATGTCGATGCCGAGGTCGTCCGCGGCCTGCTGCAGCTTCTCCGCCGCCATATACGTGTGCGCGATACCCGTCGGGCAAGCGGTCACCGCGACCAACTTCCTCCGCCGCCCACCAGCACCCGCACCGGCTGCGGGGTCACCCGGACTCGTCACGTGGATCTCCTAACGCCTCTGTAGCCCAGACCGTGCCGCCTGCGCTCCGATCTCCCGGCATCCTCTCCCCAGGCATCCTGCAGCAGATACCCCTCGCCAAGAACTCCAGGAAGCCCCAGTTGGAGCGGCCCGGACACGTTCGGCTCAGAGGGGCGCGGCCGGAGGGGGACTGGGACGCGCTGGGCCGATCGGTGTAGATTCGTGACCAGAGCCAGACGTCGCTGCTGATGGCGGTCGGGCGGCCCATGATGCGGGCCGTCCGAGGGAGAGAGGGCCTCCGACGGACTGTTCCGAGTGCCCGGGCATTCGTGTGCCCGCCACCGCAGATCAGCCATGCCCGACCTCGACCCACCACGAGGAGCAGCTCGTATGACCACTGTCGACAGCCGACAGGACTTCAAGGTCGCCGACCTTTCCCTTGCCGCGTTCGGCCGCAAGGAGATCACGCTCGCCGAGCACGAGATGCCCGGCCTGATGTCGATCCGGCGTGAGTACGCCGAGGCGCAGCCGCTGGCCGGCGCCCGGATCACCGGTTCGCTGCATATGACGGTGCAGACGGCCGTCCTCATCGAGACCCTGGCCGCGCTCGGCGCCGAGGTCCGCTGGGCGTCCTGCAACATCTTCTCCACCCAGGACCACGCGGCCGCCGCCATCGCGGTCGGCCCGAACGGCACCCCGGAGAACCCCCAGGGCATCCCGGTCTTCGCCTGGAAGGGCGAGACCCTGGAGGAGTACTGGTGGTGCACGGAGCATGCTCTGACCTGGCCGAACACCCCCACCGGCGGCCCGAACATGATCCTGGACGACGGCGGCGACGCCACCCTCCTGGTCCACAAGGGCGTCGAGTACGAGAAGGCCGGCAAGGTCCCGTCCGTGGACACCGCCGAGTCCGACGAGCACCGCGTCATCCTGCAGCTCCTCAACGACACCATCACCGAGGGCTCGCAGAAGTGGACCAAGCTCGCCTCGGAGATCCGCGGCGTGACGGAGGAGACCACGACGGGTGTCCACCGCCTCTACGAGATGCACCGTGACGGCCAGCTCCTCTTCCCCGCGATCAACGTGAACGACGCGGTGACGAAGTCGAAGTTCGACAACAAGTACGGCTGCCGCCACTCGCTGATCGACGGCATCAACCGCGCCACGGACGTCCTGATGGGCGGCAAGACCGCGGTCGTCTGCGGCTACGGCGACGTGGGCAAGGGCTGCGCGGAGTCGCTGCGCGGCCAGGGCGCCCGAGTGATCGTCACCGAGGTCGACCCGATCTGCGCGCTGCAGGCGGCGATGGACGGCTACCAGGTCACCACGCTCGACGAGGTGGTCGACAAGGCGGACATCTTCATCACGACCACGGGCAACAAGGACATCATCATGGCCGCGGACATGGCCAAGATGAAGCACCAGGCGATCGTCGGGAACATCGGTCACTTCGACAACGAGATCGACATGGCCGGTCTCGCCGCCACCCCCGGCATCGTCAAGGACGAGGTCAAGCCGCAGGTCCACACCTGGACGTTTGCCGACGGCAAGGTCCTGATCGTCCTGTCCGAGGGCCGCCTGCTGAACCTGGGCAACGCCACGGGCCACCCGTCGTTCGTGATGTCCAACTCGTTCGCGGACCAGACCCTGGCCCAGATCGAGCTGTTCACCAAGCCGCAGGAGTACCCGACCGACGTCTACGTGCTGCCCAAGCACCTGGACGAGAAGGTCGCCCGTCTCCACCTGGACGCGCTGGGTGTGAAGCTGACCGAGCTCCGCCCGGAGCAGGCCGACTACATCGGCGTGAAGGTGGAGGGCCCGTACAAGCCCGACCACTACCGCTACTGACCGGCAGCAGCGCACACGCCCCATCGGCGCAGACGCTCCATCGGCAGCACGCAGGCCCTCGCCCCCGTGGCGGGGGCCTGCCCCCGTGAAGGACCCGATTCTCATGCCCCGCGGCCGCTACTCGCTCCACGACCCGCACGATCACACCCCCCTCGGTGAGGAACACTTCCACTGCGCCCCCGGCCCTTCCGGCTGGCGCTATATCTCGCAGATCACCACCCCCTCAGGCAGGGAGTCCGGGGGCGTCCCCGGCGAGAGCACGGTCGCGGGCTCCGTCGACCTGGCCATCGACGAACTCGGCCGCCCCATCCGCCTCGAACTCCACGCCGCGAGCTGGCAGGTACGCGGCGCCGCTCTCGAAGGCGTCACCTGGGTACGCACCGACCCCACCGGCGAGCACGCCACCGAGGGCAATGTCCCTGCCCACGCGTTCACCGGCACGTCCCCCGCCTTCCTGATCGCCATCGCCCGACTCCTACGCCTCACCCCCGGCACCCCCGCCACTCGCGTACGCCTGGTCCGCTTCACCGACCCGGTCCTCGCCCCGCGCACCCTCGACCAGTCCTGGGCCCTGCTGAAAAGCGAAGCACACGCCACTGACAACGGCCTGCTGACCGTGGACGAATACCAGGTCACAGCCCTGGACACCGGAGAACGGGACACCATCCACATCGCCGGAGACGTGGTTCTTGCCGCGCCGGGCATCGAACTGGAGCACCTCGAGTCCCCGCCCTCGGTCTTCCCCTGACCTGAAGCCGCCCGCCGCCCGTACCTACGCCGGTGGCACGAAGCCCGTCGTCGGCGGCCTACTCGCCCCATCCGCGGCAGGCCGCGCCGCCTGCTCGGGAGCCGACCGATAGGACGGCCGCACCGGCTCACCGGACGGCTGTACAAACCCCGTCGCCCGCACCGGCTCCTCAGTGCCTGTGCCCCCGGCCGTCTCCGCGGCCTGAGCCCCGGCCCGCGCTCCGGAACCCGTCCCCGCGGCAGCTCCCGGAACCGCCCCCGCTCCCGG
>NZ_JAZGRL010000003.1:580568-614453 GCF_046540415.1 Streptomyces sp. E11-3
CGGAACCGCCCCCGCTCCCGTCCCCGCCCCCGCTGACCCGGGTCCGAAGACACGCCGGGCATCCCGCGTCTGCCGCTCGTTCACCACAGCCGCCAAGTACTCCGTCGGCGGCACCCCCTCCGGAGCTGGAGCCCCCGTACAGGCCGCGAGATCACTGGCGAGCCGTTCCGCCATCGCCCAGCCGACCTGCGGGTCCAGCTGCCCCATCCGCGTCAGGTACTGGCGTATCGCCAGCCACAGCCCATCCGGCACCCCGGACAGATCGAGCCCGGAGAACCGCCCCACCAGCCAAGGCGGCGGCGCAGGAACGTACGGCGTCCGACCCGCAGGCACCCGCTCCCGTATGACCAGCGTCCCCGCGAACACATCCCCGAGCCGCCTGCCACGCGCCGACACCAGCGAAGCGACACAGGCGACGACCCCGAACGTCCCCAGGATCTCGATCACCCCCATCGCCCCGCGCACCAGCGCATGCCGGAAGCGAATCGGCCCGCCGTCGTCCCGTACCACCCGCAGCCCGCAGGCCAGCTTCCCCAGCGACCGCCCGTGACTCAGCGTCTCGACCGCGATCGGCGCACCCACCAGCACGAGAAGGAACGTGGACACCGCGATGGCCGCGGCCGCCGCATCGTCCAACGACGCCGTCGCGGCGATCAGCGTGATGTACAGCGCGATGTACGCGGCCATGGCCGCGGTGAGATCTATCAGGACAGCCAGCGCACGGCTCGGCAGCTTCGCCGCACGCAGTTCGAGGGCTACCGCCTCACCTGTCACATGCTCACTCACAGCCGCGGTCCTTCCTGCCCTGCCCCTGGAACGACCAGTCTGCCAAGCTGAGTGCGCATCGCGCCGCAGTACGAGGAGCAGCAGCCTGATGGACCTCGATGTCTTCGTGTCCGCCCACCGTGCCGAGTGGGACCGTTTGGACGCTCTGCTGCGCCGCCAACGCCGCCTCACCGGCGCCGAAGCCGACGAACTCGTCGTGCTCTACCAACGCACTGCCACCCACCTCTCCCTGATCCAGTCCAGTGCTCCCGACCCCCAGCTGACCGGCCGCCTCACACAACTCGTGGCACGCGCGCGTAGCGCCGTCACGGGCACTCGCCGAGCAAGCTGGCGTGACGCCACACACTTCCTCACGGCCAGCTTTCCCGCCGCGATGTACCGCACCCGCCGCTGGTGGGTGCCCACCGCTCTCCTGTCGACCCTGGTCGCCGTCCTCATCGGCTGGTGGATCAGCACCCACCCCGAAGTCCAGTCCGCGATCGCGGCCCCCGCCGAACTCCGCGAGCTCACCCGACCCGGCGGCCAGTACGAGACGTACTACTCGAGCAACCCCGCCGCGTCCTTCGCGGCCCAGGTATGGACGAACAACGCCCAGGCCGCCGCCCTGTGCCTGGTCCTGGGTGCCTTCCTGGGCCTCCCTGTCATCTGGATCCTTCTCCAGAACATGCTCAACCTGGGCGTCGGCATCGGCCTCATGTCCTCAGCAGGCCGCCTCGACATCTTCCTGGGTCTCGTCCTCCCACACGGCCTGCTGGAACTCACCGCCGTCTTCGTAGCCGCGGGAACAGGCCTGCGCCTCGGCTGGACCCTCATCGATCCGGGCCCGCGCCCCCGCCGCACAGCCCTCGCCGAGGAGGGTCGCGCGGCCCTGGGCATGGCGATCGGCCTCGCCCTGGTCCTCTTCGTGTCGGGCGTCATCGAAGGCTTCGTCACCCCGTCCGGCCTCCCCACCTGGACCCGCGTCGGCATCGGCATCACCGCGGAACTCCTGTTCCTCCTCTACGTCTATGTACTGGGCGGACGAGCAGCCCGAGCAGGCGAGACCGGCGACGTGGCCGCACCGGACCGCAGCGCGGCACTCCCGACCGCGGCGTGATGTGCGTAGGACCCGCCTGACCTGCTACTGTCCTCTTCGCCCCGCAAAAGCTGTTGACACAGCTGGCGCTGGGAGGTAGATTCAAACAGTTGCCTAGAGCTAGACAGTTCGACCGCAACCAGCTACTATCTACCTGCTTCCGGAAATTCAATTTCCCGAGAAGCCACTCGACTCATTCAGAGCCTTTGAAGCCGGTCAGACCGGCGAAAAACTTCTGATAAAGTCGGACTCGCCGGAAAGGGAAACGCGAAAGCGGAAACCTGAAAGGCACCGAGGAAATCGGACACGAAAGAGTCTGATAGAGTCGGAAACGCAAGACCGAAGGGAAGCGCCCGGAGGAAAGCCCAGGAAACTGGGTGAGTACAAAGGAAGCGTCCGTTCCTTGAGAACTCAACAGCGTGCCAAAAGTCAACGCCAGATATGTTGATACCCCGTCTCCAGCATCTGCTGGGGCGAGGTTCCTTTGAAAAAGTCCTGCCGGTCGCTTAGACGGGCAGGCAACACAGCGAGGACGCTGTGAACCGCAGGGACTATTCCTCCTTGTGGTTCCGCTCTCGTGGTGTCTCTCCCGATTACGGGAAAACATTCACGGAGAGTTTGATCCTGGCTCAGGACGAACGCTGGCGGCGTGCTTAACACATGCAAGTCGAACGATGAAGCCCTTCGGGGTGGATTAGTGGCGAACGGGTGAGTAACACGTGGGCAATCTGCCCTTCACTCTGGGACAAGCCCTGGAAACGGGGTCTAATACCGGATACGACACACGACCGCATGGTCTGTGTGTGGAAAGCTCCGGCGGTGAAGGATGAGCCCGCGGCCTATCAGCTTGTTGGTGGGGTGATGGCCTACCAAGGCGACGACGGGTAGCCGGCCTGAGAGGGCGACCGGCCACACTGGGACTGAGACACGGCCCAGACTCCTACGGGAGGCAGCAGTGGGGAATATTGCACAATGGGCGAAAGCCTGATGCAGCGACGCCGCGTGAGGGATGACGGCCTTCGGGTTGTAAACCTCTTTCAGCAGGGAAGAAGCGAAAGTGACGGTACCTGCAGAAGAAGCGCCGGCTAACTACGTGCCAGCAGCCGCGGTAATACGTAGGGCGCAAGCGTTGTCCGGAATTATTGGGCGTAAAGAGCTCGTAGGCGGCTTGTCACGTCGGTTGTGAAAGCCCGGGGCTTAACCCCGGGTCTGCAGTCGATACGGGCAGGCTAGAGTTCGGTAGGGGAGATCGGAATTCCTGGTGTAGCGGTGAAATGCGCAGATATCAGGAGGAACACCGGTGGCGAAGGCGGATCTCTGGGCCGATACTGACGCTGAGGAGCGAAAGCGTGGGGAGCGAACAGGATTAGATACCCTGGTAGTCCACGCCGTAAACGGTGGGCACTAGGTGTGGGCGACATTCCACGTCGTCCGTGCCGCAGCTAACGCATTAAGTGCCCCGCCTGGGGAGTACGGCCGCAAGGCTAAAACTCAAAGGAATTGACGGGGGCCCGCACAAGCGGCGGAGCATGTGGCTTAATTCGACGCAACGCGAAGAACCTTACCAAGGCTTGACATACACCGGAAAGCACTAGAGATAGTGCCCCCCTTGTGGTCGGTGTACAGGTGGTGCATGGCTGTCGTCAGCTCGTGTCGTGAGATGTTGGGTTAAGTCCCGCAACGAGCGCAACCCTTGTCCCGTGTTGCCAGCAACCTCTTCGGAGGGTTGGGGACTCACGGGAGACCGCCGGGGTCAACTCGGAGGAAGGTGGGGACGACGTCAAGTCATCATGCCCCTTATGTCTTGGGCTGCACACGTGCTACAATGGCCGGTACAATGAGCTGCGATACCGCGAGGTGGAGCGAATCTCAAAAAGCCGGTCTCAGTTCGGATTGGGGTCTGCAACTCGACCCCATGAAGTCGGAGTCGCTAGTAATCGCAGATCAGCATTGCTGCGGTGAATACGTTCCCGGGCCTTGTACACACCGCCCGTCACGTCACGAAAGTCGGTAACACCCGAAGCCGGTGGCCCAACCCCTTGTGGGAGGGAGCTGTCGAAGGTGGGACCAGCGATTGGGACGAAGTCGTAACAAGGTAGCCGTACCGGAAGGTGCGGCTGGATCACCTCCTTTCTAAGGAGCACTTCTTACCGAGCTTCGGCTTGGTCAGAGGCCAGTACATCAGCGAATGTCTGATGCTGGTTGCTCATGGGTGGAACGTTGACTACTCGGCACGGTCAGGATGAGGACTGCTAGTACTGCTTCGGCGTGGAACGCAGAGTCTCAACTGGACGTGTCGGGCACGCTGTTGGGTATCTGAAGGTACGGCCGATCTGGCTGCCTTCAGTGCCGACCCCAGTGCACTCCGGATGTGGTCCGGGGGTGATGGGTGGTTGGTCGTTGTTTGAGAACTGCACAGTGGACGCGAGCATCTGTGGCCAAGTTTTTAAGGGCGCACGGTGGATGCCTTGGCACCAGGAACCGATGAAGGACGTGGGAGGCCACGATAGTCCCCGGGGAGTCGTCAACCAGGCTTTGATCCGGGGGTTTCCGAATGGGGAAACCCGGCAGTCGTCATGGGCTGTCACCCGCTGCTGAACACATAGGCAGTGTGGAGGGAACGCGGGGAAGTGAAACATCTCAGTACCCGCAGGAAGAGAAAACAACCGTGATTCCGGGAGTAGTGGCGAGCGAAACTGGATGAGGCTAAACCGTATACGTGTGAGACCCGGCAGGGGTTGCGTGTGCGGGGTCGTGGGAGTTCTCTTGACCGGTCTGCCGGCCGGTCGGCGAGTCAGAAACCGTTGGTGTAGGCGAAGGGCATGCGAAAGGCCCGGCGTAGAGGGTAAGACCCCCGTAGTCGAAACATCAACGGCTCGTTTGAGAACCACCCAAGTAGCACGGGGCCCGAGAAATCCCGTGTGAATCTGGCGGGACCACCCGTTAAGCCTAAATATTCCCTGGTGACCGATAGCGGATAGTACCGTGAGGGAATGGTGAAAAGTACCGCGGGAGCGGAGTGAAATAGTACCTGAAACCGTGTGCCTACAAGCCGTGGGAGCGTCGCGCATCGAGTTTACTCGGTGCGTCGTGACTGCGTGCCTTTTGAAGAATGAGCCTGCGAGTTAGCGGTGTGTAGCGAGGTTAACCCGTGTGGGGAAGCCGTAGCGAAAGCGAGTCCGAATAGGGCGTTTGAGTTGCACGCTCTAGACCCGAAGCGGAGTGATCTAGCCATGGGCAGGTTGAAGCGGAGGTAAGACTTCGTGGAGGACCGAACCCACCAGGGTTGAAAACCTGGGGGATGACCTGTGGTTAGGGGTGAAAGGCCAATCAAACTCCGTGATAGCTGGTTCTCCCCGAAATGCATTTAGGTGCAGCGTCGTGTGTTTCTTGCCGGAGGTAGAGCACTGGATAGGCGATGGGCCCTACCGGGTTACTGACCTTAGCCAAACTCCGAATGCCGGTAAGTGAGAGCGCGGCAGTGAGACTGTGGGGGATAAGCTCCATGGTCGAGAGGGAAACAGCCCAGAGCATCGACTAAGGCCCCTAAGCGTACGCTAAGTGGGAAAGGATGTGGAGTCGCAGAGACAACCAGGAGGTTGGCTTAGAAGCAGCCACCCTTGAAAGAGTGCGTAATAGCTCACTGGTCAAGTGATTCCGCGCCGACAATGTAGCGGGGCTCAAGCGTACCGCCGAAGTCGTGTCATTGCAGTACATACCCCTAACGGGGACTGTGATGGGTAGGGGAGCGTCGTGTGCCGGGTGAAGCAGCCGCGGAAGCGAGTTGTGGACGGTTCACGAGTGAGAATGCAGGCATGAGTAGCGATACACACGTGAGAAACGTGTGCGCCGATTGACTAAGGGTTCCTGGGTCAAGCTGATCTGCCCAGGGTAAGTCGGGACCTAAGGCGAGGCCGACAGGCGTAGTCGATGGATAACCGGTTGATATTCCGGTACCCGCTATGAAGCGCCCAGTATCGAATCAGACGATGCTAAGGCCGTGAAGCCGTTCCGGACCCTTCGGGGAAAGGAAAGTGGTGGAGCCGCTGATCCAGATCTGTAGTAGGTAAGTGATGGGGTGACGCAGGAAGGTAGTCCAGCCCGGGCGGTGGTTGTCCCGGGGTAAGGGTGTAGCCCGTCATCTAGGTAAATCCGGATGACGTTAAGGGTGAGACCTGATGCCGAGCCGATTGTGGTGAAGTGGATGATCCTATGCTGTCGAGAAAAGCCTCTAGCGAGTTTCATGGCGGCCCGTACCCTAAACCGACTCAGGTGGTCAGGTAGAGAATACCGAGGCGTTCGGGTGAACTATGGTTAAGGAACTCGGCAAAATGCCCCCGTAACTTCGGGAGAAGGGGGGCCATCACTGGTGATGACATTTACTGTCTGAGCTGGGGGTGGCCGCAGAGACCAGCGAGAAGCGACTGTTTACTAAAAACACAGGTCCGTGCGAAGCCGTAAGGCGATGTATACGGACTGACGCCTGCCCGGTGCTGGAACGTTAAGGGGACCGGTTAGTGCACTTTCGGGTGTGCGAAGCTGAGAACTTAAGCGCCAGTAAACGGCGGTGGTAACTATAACCATCCTAAGGTAGCGAAATTCCTTGTCGGGTAAGTTCCGACCTGCACGAATGGCGTAACGACTTCTCGACTGTCTCAACCATAGGCCCGGTGAAATTGCACTACGAGTAAAGATGCTCGTTTCGCGCAGCAGGACGGAAAGACCCCGGGACCTTTACTACAGTTTGATATTGGTGTTCGGTTCGGCTTGTGTAGGATAGGTGGGAGACTTTGAAGCGGCCACGCCAGTGGTTGTGGAGTCGTCGTTGAAATACCACTCTGGTCGTGCTGGATGTCTAACCTGGGTCCGTGATCCGGATCAGGGACAGTGTCTGATGGGTAGTTTAACTGGGGCGGTTGCCTCCCAAAGAGTAACGGAGGCGCCCAAAGGTTCCCTCAGCCTGGTTGGCAATCAGGTGTTGAGTGTAAGTGCACAAGGGAGCTTGACTGTGAGACCGACGGGTCGAGCAGGGACGAAAGTCGGGACTAGTGATCCGGCGGTGGCTTGTGGAAGCGCCGTCGCTCAACGGATAAAAGGTACCCCGGGGATAACAGGCTGATCTTCCCCAAGAGTCCATATCGACGGGATGGTTTGGCACCTCGATGTCGGCTCGTCGCATCCTGGGGCTGGAGTCGGTCCCAAGGGTTGGGCTGTTCGCCCATTAAAGCGGTACGCGAGCTGGGTTTAGAACGTCGTGAGACAGTTCGGTCCCTATCCGCTGTGCGCGTAGGAGTCTTGAGAAGGGCTGTCCCTAGTACGAGAGGACCGGGACGGACGAACCTCTGGTGTGCCAGTTGTCCTGCCAAGGGCATGGCTGGTTGGCTACGTTCGGAAAGGATAACCGCTGAAAGCATCTAAGCGGGAAGCCTGCTTCGAGATGAGGACTCCCACCCCCATGAGGGGTTAAGGCTCCCAGTAGACGACTGGGTTGATAGGCCAGATCTGGAAGCCCGGTAACGGGTGGAGGTGACTGGTACTAATAGGCCGAGGGCTTGTCCTCAGTTGCTCGCGTCCACTGTGTTGGTTCTGAAACCACGAACAACCCCACGTTTGTCACAGAGCGTGGTGCGGTTGACAGTTTCATAGTGTTTCGGTGGTCATAGCGTGAGGGAAACGCCCGGTTACATTCCGAACCCGGAAGCTAAGCCTTACAGCGCCGATGGTACTGCAGGGGGGACCCTGTGGGAGAGTAGGACGCCGCCGAACTAAATTTGATAGAGGAAACCCCCGTACCGGTCCGGTACGGGGGTTTTCTGCGTTCACGATGCTTTCCCTACTTCCTTGACACTGTCTGTCCTCCTCAGAGGCGGCCGGCGGCCTTGAGGGCGAGGTAGGCATCGGCCAGAGCTGGCGCCAGGTTCTCTGGAGGCGCGTCGACGACGGTGGCGCCATGGCGGATGAGCTGTTCGGCGGTGCGTCGGCGTTCTGTCTGAGCCTGAGCGGCTGCTGCCGCTTCGTAGACCGCGTCGGTCGTTCCGCGGGCCAACGCCATCCGCTCGATCTGCGGATCGGCTACCGAGGCGACGAGAACCGTATGACGCTTCGTGAGCTGGGGGAGCACCGGCAGGAGGCCCTCTTCGATGGGGGCCGCGTCAAGACTGGTGAGCAGGACGATCAACGACTCGCGAGGGGCCGTGTGCAGGACGGTCGCTGTCAGCCCTCGGGAGTCTGTTTCGACGAGCTCAGGTTCCAGCGAGGCCAGTGCGTTGACGAGTGAGGGCAGCACATCGCCCGCCGCACGTCCCTGGACGAGGGCGCGGATGCGGCGGTCGTACGCCAGGAGGTCCACGCGGTCTCCGGCCCGGGAGGCGAGCGCCGCGAGTAGGAGAGCGGCGTCCATGGACGCATCGAGGCGGGGAGTGTCGCCGACTCGGCCAGCTGAGGTGCGGCCGGTGTCGAGGACGATGAGGATGTGGCGGTCACGTTCAGGGCGCCAGGTGCGTACGGCGACGGTGGACTGCCGGGCCGTGGCACGCCAGTCGATGGAGCGAGTGTCGTCGCCGGGAACGTAGTCACGGAGGCTGTCGAACTCGGTGCCTTCGCCGCGGGTCAGCACACTGGTGCGGCCGTCGAGTTCGCGTAGTCGTGCGAGTTTTGACGGCAGGTGCTTGCGGCTGTGGAAGGGCGGCAGAACTCGGACCGTCCAGGGGGCTGTGTGGCTGCCCTGCCGGGAGATGAGACCGAGCGGGCCGTAGGAGCGGATGGTGATGCGCTCGGCCTGGCGGTCGCCGCGTCGGGTGGGGCGCAGCCGGGTGGTGATGCGGCGGCGTTCGCCGGCCGGGACCGTCACCCGGTGCCGGGATGCGGCGGTCTCGGTGCCTGCGATCCAGCTGCTCGGCGGCCAGGCGTCGCGGAGTTGGGCGCGCAGTGGACGGCGGGAGGGATTGGTGAGGGTGAGGTGGACATCCGCGGTGTCACCAAGTCGAACAGATGTATCACCGGAACGGGTGAACCGTAGCGTTTTTACTGGCGCGGCTAGGGCGTAGTCGCACATCATTGCGAGTGCGAGGGGAGTGTTGACGGCAAGGACCCCGGTCCAGCTGGGTTCCAGAATGCCGACGGGGAGCGTGCCGATAGCCGCGAGGAGAGCGGTGCGTCCGGTGAGTGCCATGGGTCCTCGGATCAGCGGGGTACGGGGACGTTGGCGAGGATCGCGTTGATGACGGAGTCGGGGGTGACGCCCTCCATCTCGGCCTCAGGGCGGAGTTGGACGCGGTGCCGCAGAGCGGGCAGGGCAAGGGCTTTGACGTCGTCGGGGATGACGTAGTCGCGGCCGGTGAGCCAGGCCCAGGCGCGGGCTGTGGCGAGCAGCGCGGTGGCACCACGGGGTGAGACCCCGAGTGTGAGGGATGGTGATTCGCGGGTGGCGCGGCAGATATCGACGACATAGCCGGTGATCTCGGGGGAGACCGAGGTCTTGGCGACGGCGGCGCGGGCGGCTTCGAGGTCGGCGGGACCGGCGACCGGGCGCACCCCGGCAGCCTGGAGGTTGCGCGGGTCGAAGCCCTCGGCGTGGCGGGTCAGGACGGAGATCTCGTCCTGACGGGAAGGGAGGGGGACGTTGAGCTTGAGGAGGAAGCGGTCGAGCTGTGCTTCGGGGAGGGGGTAAGTGCCCTCGTATTCAACGGGGTTCTGTGTCGCGGCCACGAGGAAGGGCTCGGGAAGCGAGCGGGGGGTGCCGTCGACGGTGACCTGTCGTTCCTCCATCGCTTCGAGGAGGGAGGACTGGGTCTTGGGTGGGGTGCGGTTGATTTCGTCCGCGAGTAGGAGGTTGGTGAAGACGGGGCCCGGCTGGAAGGAGAACTCGGCGGTGCGGGCGTCGTAGACGAGGGATCCTGTCACGTCGCTCGGCATCAGGTCAGGGGTGAACTGGACGCGCTTGATGTCGAGTTCCAGGGCCGTGGAGAGGGCACGGACCAGGAGCGTCTTGGCGACGCCGGGGACGCCCTCCAGCAGGACGTGGCCGCGGCAGAGCAGGGCTACCACGAGCCCGGTGACGGCTGGGTCCTGGCCGACCACGGCCTTCGCGATCTCGGAACGCAGGGCTTCCAGGGAGGAGCGGGCGTCGTCCGCGGTCCCGGCGGTGTCTGCGATCGGGGCGCTCATGAGGTGCGTACCTCTCTTTCGAGGGCGTCGAGTTGGTCGGCGAGGGCGATGAGGGCGGCGTCGTCGGAAGGCGGCTGTCCGAAGAGGAGGGAGTGCAGGTCCACGGTGGTGTCGGGGAGTTGGGCTGACAGGGCGGGCAGCAGGACCTCCGGCAGGTGAGCTCGGGCAGGGGGTACGCCGAGGAGGGGAGCGAGACGGGTGCGGGTCGCCGAGCGGAGCGCGGCGGATGCGCGGTCGCGGGCGTTGGCCTGGCGGTAGAGGCGGGCTCTGCCTTCCATGGCCTCGGACGCAC
The DNA here is from genome assembly GCF_046540415.1 of Streptomyces sp. E11-3. Classification (NCBI taxonomy): domain Bacteria; kingdom Bacillati; phylum Actinomycetota; class Actinomycetes; order Kitasatosporales; family Streptomycetaceae; genus Streptomyces; species Streptomyces sp. E11-3. The sequence goes on from NZ_JAZGRL010000003.1 coordinate 590,888, forward strand.
GGACGGCGACGGGGAGGCGTTCGGCCACCAGCGGACCGAGGCGGCGGGCGCGCCAGAGGGCGGCGAGCGCCGCGGCGATGGTGAGCTGTAGCGCTCCCCAGCGCCAGCCGGAAGGGATCAGGTCGAAGAAGGTGTGGTCGCCGCCATCGGTGGCCACGGGGTCGCCGAGCGAGGGGAGGTACCAGACCAGATGAGGGCGGGAACCGAGGAGTTGGAGAGCGAGCGAGGCGTTGCCCTGCTCGTCCAGGTTGGTGTTGTAGAGGATGTCCGGGGCCCCGATGAGCACGGTGTCGCCGTCGGCGGTGGGGAGGCGCAGCAGAGTTGGCAGACCGTCGCTGGGGTAGCAGGCGTCGGAGCCGGGGGCGGTGGAGGCGTAGGCGAAGTCGCCGCCAGTGGCGGCATCGCCTGCCCGGAGCGCCTCGGGCAGTTGGCAGCCGGGGCGCAGCGTGGAGGCGGAGCGGGCGGTCTCGGCCCGTACGCCGGGTGCGAGCGTGCCGACCGAGGTCGGGCCAGGGGCGAGCAGGACGGTGCGGCCACCCGACTGCCTTGTCGCCGAGTGGAGTACGGACTGCTGGCGGTCGGTGAGCAGGTCGGGGGTGGTCACCAGGAGGGTGGTGCCGGGTCCGGCGGCGGCCTTGGCCGCGTCGGTCGTGGTCACCACACGGGTGGTCACGCCGCGGTCGGCGAGGAGTTCGGACACGGCGCGACTGCCGTAGGGGTCGGCGGAGCGCGGGTCGAGGTGGCCGTGCTGTTCGCCGGAGCGTACGACGGCGATGGTGATCCCGGCGGCCAGCAGGATCACGAAGGCGAGCAGCAGGCCTCGGGTGCGGGTCCACACCTGGCGAGGGGTGCGGGACAGGGAGGTGGACGGGAGGGCGGGCCCGGTCATTCGGCGGCCCCTTGGGCCGGGCTGAGGGCGGGCCGGGTGCGTTCGAGGTCGTTGTCGAGTGTGGTCAGGCGGAGGTATGTCTGCTCGTCAGCGCTGCGGCCGCCGTATGTGACGCCGTCGAACTCCCGGGCGGCCGAGCGCAGTCGGTCGGCGTGGGCGGGCAGGGTCAGCCCGGCCTCGGCAGCGGCCTCGTCGGCGGTGCGGCCGGGGCGTGGATCGAGCAGGGCGCGCTCTTCCAGGGAGCTGACGACGGCCCGCATGCGTTCCTGTACCGCATGGCTCCAGTGGTGTGCGGCGGCGTGTGCTTCCGCGGCCGCGCGGTGTTCGGCGGCGCTGCGCGGGCGGTCGTCGAAGAGGGCGGAGGAGGACGTGGACGGGGCACGCCGTGGGGTGCCGAGCCGCCACCACAGGGCCGCGAGGAGCAGGACGACCAGCAGCACGATGACGAACACACCGAGCCCGCCCCCTGGTGTGGCCCCGGCGGCGGTGTTGAACAGGTCACCGACCCACTCCCAGAAGCGGTCCAGGGCACGCTGGAGGAGGCTCGGGTCGTTCTCGTGGTACATCGGCTTGGACAGCTCGTCCTCGGCGGCCTCGCGCGCCGGGACGCGCGGAACCGTCACCGGTGGCTCGTCGCCGGTGTGCGGCAGCCCGGGGGCCGCCCTGCGGATCTCCCCCGCCACGGTCACCGCATCAGCTCCCCGTGGCGGTTCCGGAGTTGGGGCCGTAGCCCTCGACACCGGCTGCGCGGGCCAGCTCGAGGTCGAGCGCTTCGCGGCGAATCCGCAGGTCGATGTAGAGGAGCACGGTGACGCCCGCGGTGATCGGGAAGGTGAGCGTGGAGCCGATCACGGAGCCGATCCCGGTGATGATCAGGAACGTCCAGCCGACGTTGGTCAGGTCGCTGGCGAGGAAGCCGCTGACACTGTCGCCGCTGAGCGCCACGGCCAGCAGGCTGAACGGGATCAGGATGATCCCCACCACGACATTGACGATGATCACGGCGAGCACTTGGATGCCGAAGACCCGCCACCACGAACCGCGGACCAGTTTGGCCGAGCGGCTCAGGGACTTGCGCACGCTCTGCTTCTCCAGCATCAGCGCCGGGGGCGACAGCGAGAAGCGGACCAGCAGCCAGACGGCGACGACGAGTCCGGCCACCCCGCCGAAGATGGCGAGGAGCCCACCGCCGTCCAGGGAGCCAGCGCTCATCAGCAGCACGCCCGGCAGCGCGCCCACCGCGACGGCTGCCGTCGCGAGCAGCGGGAGCAGGAAGGTCAGGCCGAGCAGACGAGGCAGCTGGGGCCGGGCGTCCCGCCAGGCTTCGGCGGTGGTCACCGACTTACCGAGTACGGCGCGGCTGGTGACCATGGTGAGCAGCGCGGTTACGACGAAGCTGCCGAGCAGCGTGACCAGCAGGACGGCGGTGGAGTCCAGCAGGCTGTTGCCGAAGGCGCTGGCCAGTTCGTCGGCGGTCGCGTCGGGGTCGTTGAGGGCGTCCGTGCTGCCGCCCTTGCTGAGTACCAGCCCCTGCATCAGGATGATCAGGATCTGCGTGGTGGCGGCCACGCCCAGCGAGATACCGAGGACCGTGCGCCAGTGCGCGCGCATGGTCGACACCGCGCCGTCGAGGATCTCGCCGACGCCGAGGGGGCGCAGGGGGATCACTCCCGGCTTGGCCACGGCCGGTCGTCCGCCCCAGCCGCTGCCATCCCAGCCACCGTAGGGATGTCCGGGCGGGGCGCCCGCTCCGCCCCAGTTGCCCGGTGCGCCCTGGCCAGGGCCCTGGGACGACGATGGGCCGTCGGCTCCGGGTGTGCCGGGGGCGGTCCAGGAGGCGGCCGGAGGCTGCTCCTTGGACCACTTCGACGGCGGACCGCTGTCCTGGTCGGCGGGCCCGGTGGGGGGCGCACCTTCGTCAGGTCCGTCGGAGGGGGCAGATCCGGGCGAGGCCCAGCCCGGAGAGTCGTTCATCGTCGCTCCTTCTTGGTGCCCGACCGCGGTCGCGGCGGCAGGTGGGGGGCCATCGTGTCACGGTGCGCCTGCCCGCGGACCGGGCGCTGCATGGGCTGCGCACCTTCAATTGTCCGTCAGGTAGGGGGCAGACTGGGCGGATGGCTGATCAGCACACGCAATCCCCTGATGGCGGTGGACGGCAGAAGGTTGCTTCCATCCGCTGGGACGAGCTACCGGAGGGGCCGGTACTGGTCCTCCTCGACCAGCGGAGGCTCCCCGCCGAGGAAGTCGAGCTGGTGTGTACGGACCCGCCTGCGCTGGTGCAGGCGATCCAGACCCTCGCTGTGCGGGGGGCGCCTCTCCTTGGCATCGCCGGGGCGTACGGCGTCGCGCTCGCCGCCGTACGGGGCTTCGACGTGGACGAGGCCGCGGGGTCGTTGGCCACCGCCAGGCCCACTGCCGTGAATCTCGGGCATGGCGTGCGCAGGGCCCATGCGGCGTACCGGTCGGCGGTCGCGGGTGGCGCGGACCAGCGGCAGGCGGCCGTGGCGGCGCTGGTGGAGGCCAAGGCACTGCACCGGGAGGACGCCGCGGCGAGTCGGCAGATGGCGCGGCGCGGGCTGGCGCTGCTCGACGAGCTGCTGCCCGGCGGCAACCATCGGCTGCTGACGCACTGCAACAGCGGGGCGCTGGTGTCCGGAGGTGAGGGGACGGCGTTCGCGGTGGCGCTTGAGGCGCACCGGGCCGGGCGGTTGCGGCGGCTGTGGGTGGATGAGACGCGGCCACTGCTGCAGGGGGCGCGGCTGACCGCGTACGAGGCGGCGCGCAGCGGTATGGCGTACACGCTCCTGACGGACAACGCGGCCGGGTCGCTGTTCGCGGCGGGAGAGGTGGATGCTGTACTGATCGGCGCGGACCGTATCGTCGCCGATGGTTCGGTGGCCAACAAGGTGGGGAGCTATCCGCTCGCCGTGCTGGCCAGGTACCACCATGTGCCGTTCATCGTGGTCGCGCCCGTGACGACGGTGGACCCGGATACGCCCGACGGTGCGGCGATCGAGGTCGAGCAGCGGGCCGGTCATGAAGTGACAGAGCTCATGGCGCCGCATTTTCCGGTGGCGGGAGCCGGAGCGGACGCGGCCGGCGGGGTGCCGGTGGCCCCGCTGGGAACGCAGGCCTACAACCCCGCGTTCGATGTGACACCGCCCGAGTTGGTGACGGCAATCGTCACCGAAGAGGGCGTTGTTTCGCCCGTGACAGCTGAGGCGCTTGCCGAGCTGTGTGCCAGGTCACGCCAGGTAACGATTAGCTAATGGGATGATGTCGTTTATGAAGGGACGAGTCCTTGTCGTCGACGACGACACCGCACTGGCCGAGATGCTCGGGATTGTGCTGCGTGGTGAGGGTTTTGAGCCGTCGTTCGTAGCGGACGGCGACAAGGCGCTGGCTGCCTTTCGGGAGACCAAGCCGGATCTGGTGCTGCTGGATCTGATGCTGCCCGGTAGGGACGGCATCGAGGTGTGCCGCCTGATCAGGGCGGAGTCCGGTGTGCCGATTGTCATGCTGACCGCCAAGAGTGACACCGTGGATGTGGTGGTCGGACTCGAGTCGGGTGCCGATGACTACATCGTCAAGCCGTTCAAGCCGAAGGAGCTGGTCGCCCGTATCCGTGCGCGGCTGCGCAGGTCGGAGGAGCCAGCGCCGGAGCAGCTGGCCATAGGTGACCTGGTCATCGATGTCGCCGGACACTCGGTGAAGCGGGACGGGCAGTCGATCGCGCTGACCCCGCTCGAGTTCGATCTGCTGGTCGCGCTGGCCCGCAAGCCGTGGCAGGTGTTCACCCGCGAAGTGCTGCTCGAGCAGGTGTGGGGCTACCGGCACGCGGCCGACACGCGGCTGGTCAACGTGCACGTCCAGCGACTGCGCTCGAAGGTCGAGAAGGACCCTGAGCGGCCCGAGATCGTGGTGACCGTCCGTGGCGTCGGTTACAAGGCCGGACCGAGCTGACATGTCCCGGGACAGGGCCGCTGCGGCTCCTGGGGAGCCGGGGAAGCGTCCGGAGCGGCTGGTGGGCCCGTCCGGGCGCACCGCCCGGTTCGGGCGGCTCCTCGACGGCGGCCTGCGCTTTCAGGACGAGGTGCAGGGCAGCCCGGTGCTGCGGCTCTTCACCCGCTGGGTGCGGCGCCCGCTGCTGCCGGTCATGCGTCTGTGGCGGCGCAACATCCAGCTGCGGGTGGTCGCCGGCACGCTGCTGATGTCACTCGGTGTGGTGCTGCTGCTCGGCTTCGTCGTCATCGGGCAGGTGCGCAACGGCCTGCTCGACGCCAAGGAGAAGGCCTCCCAGATCCAGGCCCAGGGTGGTTTCACGGTGGCCAGGGACAAGGCCAAGGCCGACCGCCCGGGCGGCGGTGGAGGGCAGGACGGGGCGTCGTCGGACGGCGGTGTCGCACAGGCGAACCCGACCGTGTGGCTCTCCGACCTGGTCGAACAGCTCTCCAGCGGCGGGCAGAGCGCGTTCCATGTGATGGCGCTGAGCTCTGGTGGCGAGGGTGCCGTAGGCAGCAGGCGGGCGCCGCGTTCCTCGGGGCCGCCGTTCCCGACGGAACAGAGTGTGCCGGAGGAGCTGCGTGAGCACGTCGACCGGAACCGCGGCTCGTACCAGCGCTTTTCGAAGATCGTGTACAGCGACTCCCAGCCGTCGGAGGCCGGGCTGGTCATCGGCACTCGGCTGAGTGACGTCAACGGCGACTCGTACCAGCTCTACTACCTCTTCCCGCTGACGCAGGAGGAGAAGTCGCTCAGCCTGGTCAAGGGGACGCTGGCCACCGCAGGCCTGTTCGTCGTGGTGCTGCTCGGGGCGATCGCCTGGCTGGTCGTACGCCAGATCGTCACGCCGGTCCGGATGGCGGCCGGGATCGCCGAGCGATTGTCCGCCGGGCGCCTCCAGGAACGTATGAAGGTCACCGGCGAGGACGACATCGCGCGGCTCGGCGAGGCCTTCAACAAGATGGCGCAGAACCTCCAGCTCAAGATCCAGCAGCTGGAGGACCTCTCCCGGATGCAGCGGCGGTTCGTCTCGGACGTGTCGCACGAGTTGCGTACGCCACTCACCACCGTGCGGATGGCGGCCGACGTCATCCACGAGGCACGCGTCGACTTCGATCCGGTGACCGCGCGCTCCGCCGAGCTGCTCGCCGACCAGCTGGACCGTTTCGAGTCGCTGCTCGCCGATCTGCTGGAGATCAGCCGGTTCGACGCGGGCGCGGCGGCGCTGGAGGCCGACGCGATAGACCTGCGCGAGGTCGTACGCCGGGTGGTCGGCGGCGCGGCCCCGCTGGCCGAGCGCAAGGGCAGCCGTATCCGGATCGTCGGGGACCAGCAGCCGGTGGTCGCGGAGGCGGACGCCCGGCGTGTGGAGCGGGTCCTGCGCAATCTGGTCGTCAACGCCGTGGAGCACGGCGATGGCAAGGACGTGGTGGTGCATCTCGCGTCGGCGGGCGGCGCCGTGGCGGTCGCGGTGCGCGACTACGGCGTGGGGCTCAAGCCGGGTGAGGCGACCCGGGTGTTCAATCGCTTCTGGCGGGCCGACCCGGCACGCGCGCGTACCACCGGAGGCACCGGCCTCGGGCTGTCCATCGCCCTGGAGGACGCACGGCTGCACGGCGGCTGGCTGCAGGCGTGGGGTGAGCCGGGCGGCGGCTCGCAGTTCCGGCTGACGCTGCCCCGCACGGCGGACGAGGCGCTGCGCGGCTCGCCGATACCGCTGGAACCCGAGGACTCACGCCGCAACCGCGGACTGAACGACGCCGGGCTCCCGCTCGCCGGAGTGAGCAAGCGCGCCACGGTGCCGGCCCAGGCCGCGCAGGAGCGGGTGCCGTCGCCCGTACTGCCGGGATCCCCTGCCCGGTCCGCGTCGCCGTCGGCCGACCCCACGGCGCTGCCCGGCAGCGGTGCGCGGGTTGTCCCGCGTCCCACGCCAACGGGTGGCCGCGCCGTGGACGGGGGCGGGTCGGACGTACCGGACCACCATGCGGCCGACGAACGAAGCGGCCCGGACAGTGGCAGTGACAAGGACAGAGACAGGGAAAGCGAAGGGGAGCGCAGCCGTGGGCGCTGATCGAGGCCGACCTGGCCGGCTTCGACTCCGCCCGCTGCGCACAGGGGCACTCCTCGGCTCCGGCGTGATTCTGCTGGCCGGGTGCGCGTCGATGCCCGACAACGGGGGCGTGGGGCCGGTCGAGGCATCACCGAAGCAGCCGCAGGTGCGGGTGTTCGCGAAGCCACCCCGCAAGAACGCCCCGCCCTCGGAGATCGTTGAGGGCTTCCTTGAGGCTCTGACCAGCGATGACCCGAAGTATTCGATGGCGCGTAAGTATCTGACCAAGAAAGCGCGACAGGTCTGGCAGCCCGACCTGTCGACCACAGTGCTCGCCGACGGGCCGAACGCGGACACCGAGCGGACCAGCCGCGACAGCGACGGCGGCGGCTACACATACGCGCTGAGCGGCCGCAGGGTCGCCACGGTGAACGAGCAGCACGCCTACCAGCCGGAGGAGGGTGCGTACACCGAGACCGTGCATCTGACCCAGCGGAAGGACGGGCAGTGGCGCATCGACCGGCTGCCCGCGGGAGTCGTGCTCGGCGAGTCGGACTTCCAGCGGTCCCACCATGCCGTCAACAAGTACTACTTCGCCTCGCGGTCCTCGTCCGACGGCGCCGAAGCGCAGGAACCGCGGCTGGTCGCCGACCCGGTCTATGTGCGCCGCTGGTCGGACCCGGTGACCGAGACGGTCAAGTCGCTGCTCAAGGGGCCGACCGACTGGCTGGATCCGGTGGTGGTGTCGCGGTTCCCCACCGACACGAGGCTGAAGAAGGGCACCAAGGCGCTCGCGCCGGACGACCAGAACCGGCTGCGGGTTCCCCTGAACGAGCGGGCCGACCGGGTCAGCACCAGCCAGTGCTCACGGATGGCCGCACAGCTGTTCTTCACCCTGAAGGGCGTGATCTCCTCGGGCGTCGAGCAGGTGGAGCTCGAGAAGGCGAACGGAGACACGTTGTGCGTCCTGAACGCCGACGACGCCGACGCCATCGCACCGCACCGCACCGTGGACTCGCCCGGCTACCAGTACTTCATCGACGCCGAACACCGGCTGGTGCGCCTGCCCAAGACCAAGGGCAGCATGGAGCCGGTGCCGGGCGCGCTGGGCAGCGGTGAGCAGAAGCTGCGTACGGCCGCGGTGTCGCGCGACGAGGACCGCGCGGCCGGGGTGTCCGCAGGCGGGCAGCTGCTCTTCGTCGGTTCGCTGCTGCCCGGTGCGGCGCTGGAGCCGACCAAGGTGCGCAGTGAGGGCAAGGGGGAGCCGGACAACCGGCTGACGGCCCCCAGTTGGGACGGCCGGGGCGATCTGTGGGTCGCCGACCGGGACCCCGACAACCCGCGACTGCTGTGGCTGGGGCAGGGCGAGGGGGACCCCGTCGAGGTGAAGGTCTCCGGTCTCGAGGGAGGCCGCATCACGTCGGTGCGGGTCTCGGCGGACGGCGTGCGGGTGGCCCTGCTGGTCGAGAAGGACGGCAAGACCGCGCTGCGGATCGGGCGGGTCGAGCGCGAGGGCACGGCCGAGCAGCCCGAGGTGGCGGTCCGCAAACTCCGCAAGACCGCACCGCGGATGGAGGAGGTCACCGCCATGTCCTGGGCGGGCGGCAGCCGACTGGTGGTGGCGGGCAAGGAGTCCGGCGGAGTGCAGCAGCTTCGCTATGTGCACAGCGACGGCTCGGTGTCGTCGGGAACGGCCCTGCCAGGGCTGACCGCGGTCACCGGCATCGCGGCGTCCGAGGACGACCGGCTGCCGCTGGTCGCCAGCTCCGAGGACGGCATTGTGCGGCTGCCACCGGGGGCCAACTGGCGCACCGTGGTCAAGGACGGCTCGGCACCGGTGTATCCGGGCTGACCAGCTCTCACGCGGGGCCACTCCCGTTGAGTTTTCCACAGGGGTGGCGGGGGCGCCGTCCGTATGGGCACAGTAGAGCCATGCGGGGGTGGTGGAGAGATTTCGCCGACCTGGTACTGCCGGCCGACTGCGGAGGCTGCGGGAGGCCTCGTATGGCGCTGTGCGCATCCTGTCGTACGGCCCTGTGCGGTGCCGCGCCGCGGCGGGTGCGGCCGGTGCCCGAGCCGCCCGGTCTTCCTCTGGTGCACGCCGCCGCCCGCTACGAGGACGCGGTGCGAGCCGTGCTGCTCGCGCACAAGGAGCGGGGCGCGCTCGGGCTCGCGGAGGCACTGGGTGCCGCGCTGGCAGGCGCGGTGCGTGCCGGGCTGCAAGGAGGTGGGCCGGACGGGCCGCTGGTCCTGGTGCCCGTGCCGTCGGCACGGCGTGCCGTGGCCGCGCGCGGCCATGACCCGACGCGGCGGATCGCGCTGGCGGCCGCGCGGGAGCTGCGGCGCACGGGCCTGCCGGCCCGGATACTCCCGGTGCTGCGTCAACGGCGCCCGGTGGCCGACCAGTCGGGGCTGAGCGCGCGGCAGCGGCTGGTGAATCTCACCGGCGCGCTGGAGGTGGTGGCGGGCGGCGGGCGGCTGCTGGCCGGGCGCCGGGTGGTGCTGGTGGACGATCTGATGACGACAGGCGCTTCGCTGAGTGAAGGAGCACGGGCATTGCGTGCCACAGGCCTGGAAGAACTTCGGGGACCCGGTGGAATGAGTCGAACGAAGGCCGCTGTGGTGGCAGCATCGCCGGATTCTTTCGAAATAAACCGGAACTGACTGGGAACTTGCATCGTTGCAGGTAGTGAGGATGTCGAAGCACTTGAATGGAGGTCGGACCCGGTAGAGGGTGACGACATCCGTCAGGGCGAGATATGTTCGGTTGTGAGGAATGGCGGACGCTGTCCCTCGCATATCGGAATGCCGTGCCTCGGGCTGTACGCGGGTTTTCCGCAATCACCCGAGCCGGTGGGGTGGAGATCTTGTTCACGGGGGAGGAGGAGGTGGAAGTCACCGAGTCCGAAGGCTCCGGGACTATCCGGAGTCTGGTGCAAGAGGGAGATGCTCCGCCCGTGGTGCGGAGTGATCCGGGAACGGAGTTCTGCGTGGACATCGTCGTCAAGGGCCACAAGACAGAGGTGCCCGAGCGGTTCCGCAAGCACGTGGCCGAGAAGCTGAAGCTGGACAAGATCCAGAAGCTCGATGGCAAGGTGATCAGCCTCGACGTCGAGGTGTCCAAGGAGCCGAACCCGCGTCAGGCCGACCGTTCCGACCGAGTGGAGATCACGCTCCGCTCGCGTGGTCCGGTGATCCGCGCGGAAGCCTCGGCCAGTGACCCGTATGCGGCGCTCGACCTGGCCCACGAAAAGCTGGAGGCACGGCTGCGTAAGCAGCACAGCAAGCGCGCCAGCCGACGCGGCACGGGCCGGCTATCGGCCGCCGAGGTCGCCGACCGTGTCCCAGGTGTCGCGTACCTCAACGGCAACGGCGCGCTGGGCGGTGACGACGACTCCGAGAGTGTCCCGGTCAAGAAGATCGGCTCTCTCGAGGTCCAGGGCGATGGGCCGCTCGTAGTGCGCGAGAAGACCCATGTCGCAGCCCCCATGTCGCTCGACCAGGCGCTCTACGAGATGGAGCTGGTCGGGCACGACTTCTATCTGTTCGTCGACTCCGAGACCAAGGAACCCAGCGTCGTCTATCGGCGCCACGCCTACGACTACGGCGTCCTCCACCTCACCACGGACCCCATGGTGGTGGCCGAGACGGCGGAGTCGACCGGGCCCGGTGGTGCGCTCGGCGGCTGATGCCGTTCTTCGAGAACAGGCTCTGAAGCCGTGCACGGTGCCCCTGGAGCGCGTCCCGCGCCCCCAGGGGCACCCCCGTGCCACCGCCGCGCGCGCCGCGTTGTCGCCCGGGCATGAAATCATGGCCCCGCAGGCCAACCCATGTGCCCTCGCAGTGGGTTGGCGCGGCAGTTGACCACAGGCCACGGCCTTCAGGGGGAGGAACGATGGCGGACAGTTTCGGACCGCTGCGTGACGAGGATGCCGACGACGGCGTCGTCGGCATCGGCGCGGACGCGGGCGCCGCGCGCAAGGAGCCCATCAGGGTCCTTGTGGTGGACGACCATGCCCTCTTCCGCCGAGGCCTGGAGATCGTCCTGGCACAGGAGGAGGACATCCAGGTCGTCGGGGAGGCGGGCGACGGCGCTGAGGCCGTCGACAAGGCCGCCGACCTGCTGCCCGACATCGTGCTGATGGATGTACGGATGCCCAAGCGGGGCGGTATCGAGGCCTGCACCTCCATCAAGGAGGTGGCCCCCAGCGCCAAGATCATCATGTTGACGATCAGCGACGAGGAGGCCGACCTCTACGACGCGATCAAGGCGGGCGCCACCGGGTACCTCCTGAAGGAGATCTCCACGGACGAGGTGGCTACCGCGATCCGGGCGGTGGCCGACGGCCAGTCGCAGATCAGCCCCTCGATGGCGTCCAAGCTGCTGACCGAGTTCAAGTCCATGATCCAGCGGACGGACGAGCGTCGCCTGGTGCCCGCGCCCCGGCTGACCGACCGGGAGCTCGAAGTGCTCAAGCTCGTCGCCACCGGGATGAACAACCGGGACATCGCCAAGGAGTTGTTCATCTCCGAGAACACCGTGAAGAACCACGTACGCAACATCCTGGAGAAGCTGCAGCTGCACTCCAGGATGGAGGCCGTGGTCTACGCGATGCGGGAGAAGATCCTCGAGATCAGATGACGGCCGTCGCGCAGGCCGAGGCGAGCGGCGCGTGCAGCTCCGCGGGAGTGACCCGCTCGACCCGCACGCTGGTGCAGCCGACCCAGCTCGCCGCCTCCGCCAGCGCCGTGGCCATGGGCTGCACGGCCTTCGGGGTGTCCAGCGACGCGTGCCGGGCCACCAGGGTGCTGCCCTCGCGGGCCGGGTCGACCCGCCCGAGCAACTGGCCCCCGGACAGCAGCGGCATCGCGAAGTACCCGTACACCCGCTTGGGCTTGGGCACATAGGCCTCCAGGCGGTGCGTGAAGCCGAAGAGCCGCTCGGTGCGGGCCCGTTCCCAGATCAGGGAGTCGAAGGGCGAGAGCAGCGTCGTACGGTGGCGGCCGCGGGGCGGCTCCGACAGGGCGGCGGGGTCGGCCCAGGCCGGTTTGGACCAGCCCTCGACCGTCACCGGCACCAGACCGGAGTCCGCGACGACCGCGTCGAACTGCTCGGCCCTGAGCCGGTGGTAGTCCGCGATGTCCGCGCGGGTCCCCACCCCGAGTGACTGCCCGGCGAGCCGGACCAGGCGGCGCAGGCACTCCGCGTCGTCCAGGTCGTCGTGCAGCACGTCGTCGGGGATGGCGCGCTCGGCGAGGTCGTACACCCGCTTCCAGCCGCGCCGCTCGGTGCACACCACCTCGCCGTACATCAGCGCGCGCTCGACGGCGACCTTGGAGCCCGACCAGTCCCACCACTCGCCGCCGTTCTTCGCGCCGCCCAGCTCCGTGGCGGTGAGCGGTCCCTCGGCGCGCAGCTGCTTGATCACCTGGTCGTACGCGCCGTCCGGCAGGTCGTGGTGCCACTGGGGGCGGGTGCGGTAGGCACGGCGGCGGAACGCGAAGTGCGGCCACTCCTCGATGGGCAGGATGCACGCCGCGTGCGACCAGTACTCGAAGGCGTGGGGGCGTGCCGGAGACGTGCCGGGAGGCGCTGCCGTCCAGTACGCCTGCTCCACCGTCTTGCGGCCCACGGCGCCCAGGCGTGCGTACGGGATCAGTTCGTGCGAGCGGGCCAGTACCGAGATGGTGTCGAGCTGCACGGCGCCCAGGTGGCGCAGCACGCCCCGGACGCCCGCCCTGCGGTCGGGGGCGCCCAGGAACCCCTGGGCGCGCAGGGCGATCCGGCGGGCGTCGGCGGCGGAGAGTTCGACTTCGGGAGCGGGCGCGGAGGTCATGTTCGTACCGTAGGGCCCGCCACTGACAATCAGTCGCGCGAGGGTAGATAGGCCTGCGCGGAGGGCAGTCCGAGGTCGGACGGCAGCAGCGAGCCGATCCAGCAGTCGCGCCGGACACCCTTGTTGAGCGAGCCGGAGCGCAGCACTCCCTCGATCGTGAACCCGGCCTTCTCGGCGACGGCGCGCGAGCTCGTGTTGCCCACATCGGCGCGCCACTCCAGGCGGTCGCAGCTCAGCTCGGTGAACGCCCAGCGGGCCATGGCCAGCACGGTCTCGGTCATATAGCCGCAGCCTCGGTGCTGCTTGGCCGTCCAGAAGCCGACCTCCCAGGTGCCGGACTGCGGGTGGTGGAGGTTGGCCGTGGCGAGCCGCGGGCCGCCGTCGCGTGGACGTACACCGAAGGTGTACGTGGTGTCCTCGCGCCAGCCGCCGGGCACCGCCCGCTGGAGGAAATCCTCCGCGTGCCGGCGCTCGTACGGCGAGGGAATCGGAATCCAGCGCTGGATGTCGGGGTCCTGGGCGGCGGCGTGGACCTCGTCGGTGTCATCGGCAGACAGGGGGTACAGCAGCAGGCGCTCGGTGGTGAGGGTGCGGGGCTCCATCGGCCGATTCTGGGCGGCCCGCGGGCGGGAATCCAGAGATTTTCGTGTCGGTGCGGGCACCTCACGGCCGCTCGGATCGTTCTCCGGGAAGGTGGCAGACGGCCAACGCCGCGACGGCCCTCCCGGCCCGGGTGCGTCCTCGCATACGATGGCCGTTGCTCAGAAGAACCCGACCGCGTCAGCCCGACCGGCAAGGAGATCAGCCCTCGTGTCCGTCTTCAACAAGCTCATGCGTGCAGGCGAAGGAAAGATCCTGCGCAAACTGCACCGCATCGCGGACCAGGTCGACTCCATCGAAGAGGACTTCGCCGGCCTCTCCGACGCCGAGTTGCGCGCCCTCACCGAGGAGTACAAGGAGCGGTACGCCGACGGCGAGAGCCTCGACGACCTGCTCCCCGAGGCCTTCGCCACCGTGCGTGAGGCCGCCAAGCGCGTGCTCGGCCAGCGTCACTACCGGGTCCAGATCATGGGCGGCGCCGCCCTGCACCTCGGCCATGTGGCCGAGATGAAGACCGGTGAGGGCAAGACCCTCGTCAGTACGCTGCCCGCGTATCTCAACGGTCTGTCGGGTGACGGCGTGCATGTCATTACCACCAACGACTACCTCGCCCAGCGTGACTCCGAGATGATGGGCCGGGTACACAAGTTCCTGGGCCTCGAGGTCGGCTGCATCGTCTCCGCGATGACCCCGGCCCAGCGCCGCGAGCAGTACGGCTGCGACATCACCTACGGCACGAACAACGAGTTCGGCTTCGACTACCTGCGCGACAACATGGCGTGGTCCCAGGACGAGCTCGTCCAGCGCGGCCACAACTTCGCCGTGGTCGACGAGGCCGACTCCATCCTCGTCGACGAGGCTCGTACGCCGCTGATCATCTCCGGCCCGGCCGACCAGGCCACCAAGTGGTACGGCGACTTCGCCAAGCTGGTCACCCGGCTGACCAAGGGCGAGCCGGGCAACCACCTCAAGGGCATCGAGGAGACCGGCGACTACGAGGTCGACGAGAAGAAGCGCACCGTCGCCATCCACGAGTCCGGGGTCGGCAAGGTCGAGGACTGGCTGGGCATCGACAACCTCTACGAGTCGGTGAACACCCCGCTGGTCGGCTACCTGAACAACGCCATCAAGGCCAAGGAACTGTTCAAGAAGGACAAGGACTACGTCGTCATCGACGGCGAAGTCATGATCGTCGACGAGCACACCGGCCGTATCCTCGCCGGCCGCCGCTACAACGAGGGCATGCACCAGGCGATCGAGGCGAAGGAAGGGGTGGACATCAAGGACGAGAACCAGACGCTCGCCACGATCACCCTGCAGAACTTCTTCCGCCTCTACAACAAGCTCTCCGGTATGACCGGTACGGCCATGACCGAGGCCGCCGAGTTCCAGCAGATCTACAAGCTTGGCGTCGTCCCGATCCCGACGAACAAGCCCATGATCCGGATGGACCAGGCGGACCTGATCTACCGCACCGAGAAGGCGAAGTTCGACGCGGTCGTCGACGACATCGCCGAGAAGCACGAGCACGGTCAGCCGATCCTGGTCGGCACCACCTCGGTCGAGAAGTCCGAGTACCTCTCCCAGCAGCTCTCCAAGCGCGGTGTCCCGCACGAGGTGCTCAACGCCAAGCAGCACGACCGGGAGGCGACGATCGTCGCCCAGGCCGGCCGCAAGGGCGCCGTCACGGTCGCCACGAACATGGCCGGACGAGGCACGGACATCAAGCTGGGCGGCAACCCCGACGACCTCGCCGAGGCCGAGCTGCGCCAGCGCGGCCTCGACCCCGAGGAGCACCTCGAGGAGTGGGCGGAGGCGCTGCCCGCCGCCCTGGAGAAGGCCGAGGGGGCCGTACGGGCCGAGCACGAGGAGGTCACCGACCTCGGCGGCCTGTACGTGCTGGGCACCGAGCGGCACGAGTCGCGGCGTATCGACAACCAGCTGCGTGGCCGTTCCGGCCGTCAGGGCGACCCGGGCGAGTCCCGCTTCTACCTGTCGCTCGGCGACGACCTGATGCGTCTGTTCAAGGCGCAGATGGTCGAGCGGGTGATGGCGATGGCCAACGTCCCCGACGATGTGCCGATCGAGAACAAGATGGTGACCCGGGCGATCGCCTCGGCCCAGTCGCAGGTCGAGCAGCAGAACTTCGAGACGCGTAAGAACGTCCTGAAGTACGACGAGGTCCTCAACCGCCAGCGTGAGGTCATCTACGGCGAGCGCCGACGCGTCCTGAAGGGCGAGGACCTGCACGAGCAGATCCGGCACTTCATGGACGACACGATCGACGCGTACATCCAGGCGGAGTCCGCCGAGGGCTTCGCCGAGGAGTGGGACCTGGACCGGCTGTGGGGCGCCTTCAAGCAGCTCTACCCGGTGAAGGTCACCGTCGAGGAGCTCGAGGAAGCCGCCGGGGACCGTGCGGGTCTGACCGCCGAGTTCATCTCCGACTCCATCAAGGACGACATCCACGCGCAGTACGACGCGCGTGAGGAGCAGCTCGGCTCGGACATCATGCGTGAGCTGGAGCGCCGCGTCGTGCTGTCCGTCCTGGACCGCAAGTGGCGCGAGCACCTCTACGAGATGGACTACCTCCAGGAGGGCATCGGCCTGCGGGCCATGGCCCAGAAGGACCCGCTGGTCGAGTACCAGCGCGAGGGCTACGACATGTTCATCGCCATGATGGACGGCATCAAGGAGGAGTCCGTCGGCTACCTGTTCAACCTGGAGGTCCAGGTCGAGCAGCAGGTCGAGGAGGTTCCGGTGCAGGACGTGGCGGAGAAGACCTCGCTGGACAAGGGCGGCGTCCAGGACGCCGTGCCTGCGGGTGCGCGCCCGGAGATCCGGGCCAAGGGTCTGGACGCTCCGCAGCGGCCCGACCGGCTGCACTTCTCGGCGCCGACGGTCGATGGTGAGGGCGGCGTCGTCGAGGGTGACTTCGCGCAGGAGGACGATGAGCCGGTGCGGTCGTCTGCGGATGGGATGACGCGTGCTGAGCGTCGTAAGGCGCAGAAGGGGCGTCGGCGTAAGAAGTAGTTCTTGGACGTGGGCGTGGGCGTGCGCATAGTGGGCGTGCGTCGTACGTCGTGTGTGGCCGGGGCCTGGCGTTTTGCCGGGCCCCGGCTGTGTTGTTCCGGGGGCTTGGTCGTGGCTGTCGGGGCGCCTCTGGCGGCTGTCAGGGCTCCTGGTCGGAGGGGCCCCTGCCGCCCAGTTCCACCGCCGTGCAGCGCCAGCGTAGGTCGGGAGCCTGTTCCAGGCGGAAGGCCATGGCGTGCAGGTGGCCGCCGGTGCTGATGCGCGCGAAGACCTCGATCGCGCCCGCGCGTGGGACGTAGTGGCCGATGTCGCGGATGACGGCGCGCTGGCGCTGGCCGGTGGCGTGCAGTGGGGTGTGCTCGGCCAGTCGGGCGAGGTCGTCGTAGGCCTGTCCCGCGGTGTGCCGGAGCATCGAGTGCACCGGGCGCTGGCCGCTGAGCACGGCCAGCAGGCGCTCGGTGAACAGTGCGGTGAGGGGTGGGCGGCGGTGCTGGCGCAGGNCGAGACGCGGCGGCCTCCGGGGTGTGCTGACCCTTGCGTGGTGCTGTGCGCGGTTCTGTGCGCGGTGCGCGCTGTTGTTTCGTTGTGGGGCGGGGCCGCGTCGGGGGGCACGTGCTCCCGCCGCGCGAGGTGGTCCGGTAGGGGCGGAGTGCCCGGTGGTGGGGTGGGCGTTGGGCGGTCCGCGCGCACCCCCCGCCACGTCCCCTCACGTCGGCATCGCGCCTGCGGGCCGGTGGGGCTCACGCCCGGTCGTGTCTCGTCACGTGAGCGTCGCGTCTGCGGGTGGGCGGGTGCCCGCGCCCCCGTCGTGTCTCGTTACGTGGGTGTCGCGTCTGCGGGTGGGTGGGGGCTTGCGCCCCCGTCGTGTCTCGTTACGTGGGTGTCGCGTCTGCGGGTGGGTGGGGGCTTGCGCCCCCGTCGTGTCTCGTTACGTGAGCGTCGCGTCTGCGGGTGGGGTGCGCCCCTGTCGTGTCTCCTCGCGTTGGCGGCGCGTCGCAGGCATGGTCCGCCGGACACTTCCCTACGTCGTCGGGGCCTTCGCTCGGAGGATTGTGAGGAATTCGCGCATCCAGCTGGAGTGGTCGGGCCAGGCTCGGGCGGAGACCAGGGTGCCGTCTACTACGGCTTCGGTGTCCTGGAAGGTGGCGCCTGCGGCCTGCATGTCGAGTTCCAGGGCGGGGTAGGCCGTGACGCGGCGGCCGCTGAGGCTGCCGATGGCCGCGGTCAGGAGTGGGCCGTGGCAGATCTGGGCGATCGGCTTGTCGGCGTCGAAGAACGCCTTGAGGATCTTGCGGAGCTCGGGGTCGTTGCGGAGGTACTCCGGGGCCCGGCCGCCGGGGATCACCAGGGCGACGTACTGGCCCGGGTCGACCTCGGAGAAGGCCAGGTCAGCTGGCCAGGTGTAGCCGGGCTTCTCGGTGTACGTGTCGAAGCCGGGCTCGAAGTCGTGGATCACGAACTGCAGCTTCTTGCGGGCGGGGGCGGCGATGTGGACGTCGTAGCCCTCCTCACGTAGCCGCTGGTAGGGGTACATGACCTCCAGTGATTCCGCTGCGTCACCGGTGACGATGAGGATCTTCGCTGCCATGGCTGGTCGCTCCCTCGGTGGGTACGGTCCAGGGCCCTTCTGGCCAACGTGCCTCCGGAGCCGTGGTTTGCCAAGAGGTGGCGGCTGCCGTCTTTGGACGTAGTGTCAAAGTTTGAGCGTTGTTTTTGTACGCAGATGGCTCATGACGGTCCCCCGGGGTGGGGCGATAGCCTGGACCCGTGATCAGCGCAATACGTCGCGGGGGCAGCGCAGCCCCCGGCCGCCTGAGCCCGGCGCACCACCGTGCCCGGGCCTGCGCTGATTCTTTTTGGCAGAGCCGGCTGTCCGAAACGACAGTCCGTGTGGCCATATCTCATCCCGGCGTACCGTCGAAGCTGACCGGATACCCCGCGTCGCGGCGTTACGCCACTTACTTCTACGTCACGCAACGGCGCGCGACAGGAGCCAGAGGACATGCAGACCAAGCTGGACGAAGCCAAGGCCGAGCTGCTCGCACGGGCTGCCCGGGTTGCTGAGAACAGCCCGGTCGGGGGGCAACTTCCGACGGGGGCCAAAGACGGGGAGCGTCCGGACCAGGACACTGTCCTCACCTACCTCCAGCGCTACTACCTGCACACCGCCCCCGAGGATCTGACCGACCGTGACCCGGTCGATGTCTTCGGAGCGGCGCTTTCGCACTACCGACTGGCCGAAAGCCGCCCGCAGGGCACGGCGAGCGTGCGGGTGCACACCCCGACGGTGGAGGAGAACGGGTGGACCTGTAGCCACTCCGTCGTCGAGGTGGTCACGGATGACATGCCGTTCCTGGTCGACTCGGTCACCAACGAGCTGTCCCGGCAGGGCCGCGGCATCCATGTAGTGATCCATCCGCAGGTCTTCGTGCGGCGTGATGTCACGGGGAAGCTCATCGAGGTTCTGCCCGACGGCTCCCAGGTCGACGGCCACGACACGCTGGTCGAGTCCTGGATCCATGTGGAGATCGACCGCGAGACCGACCGCGCCGACCTCAAGCAGATCACCGCCGATCTGCAGCGGGTGCTGTCCGACGTACGCGAGGCCGTCGAGGACTGGGGCAAGATGCGCGAGGCCGCGCTGCGCATCGCCGACGACCTGCCCGGCGAGCCCACCGCCGACGATCTGCGTGACCGTGAGGTCGAGGAGGCCCGCGAGCTGCTGCGCTGGCTCGCCGACGACCACTTCACCTTCCTGGGTTTCCGCGAGTACCACCTCAACGAGGACGACTCGCTCGGCGCCGTCCCCGGCACCGGCCTCGGCATCCTGCGCTCCGACCCGCAGCACAGCCACGAGGACCCGCACGGCCACCCGGTCAGCCCGTCCTTCAACCGGCTGCCCGCCGACGCCCGGGCCAAGGCCCGTGAGCACAAGCTCCTGGTGCTGACCAAGGCGAACAGCCGGGCCACCGTGCACCGCCCCAGCTACCTCGACTACGTCGGCGTGAAGAAGTTCGACGCCAAGGGGAATGTGGTTGGTGAGCGACGCTTTCTCGGGCTGTTCTCGTCGGCCGCCTACACCGAGTCGGTGCGTCGGGTGCCCGTCATTCGGCGCAAGGTCGCCGAAGTTCTGAAGACGGCCGGGTTCTCGCCCAACAGCCACGACGGGCGTGACCTGCTCCAGATTCTGGAGACCTACCCGCGCGACGAGCTCTTCCAGACGCCGGTGGACGAGCTGCGTACGACGGTGACGAGCGTCCTGTATCTCCAGGAGCGCCGTCGGCTGCGGCTGTACCTGCGCAAGGACGAGTACGGGCGCTACTACTCGGCCCTGATCTACCTGCCCCGCGACCGCTACACCACCGGCGTACGGCTGCGGCTGATCGACATCCTCAAGGAGGAGCTCGGCGGCAGCAACGTCGACTTCACCGCCTGGAACACCGAGTCGATCCTGTCCCGGCTGCACTTCGTCGTCCGGGTCCCGCCGGGTACCGAGCTGCCCGCGCTGACCGTCAGTGACACCGAGCGCATCGAGGCCCGTCTGGTCGAGGCCTCCCGCTCCTGGGCCGACGGCTTCGCCGAGGCGCTCAACGCCGAGCTGGGCGAGGAGCGCGCCGCCGAGCTGCTGCGCCGGTACTCCGGGGCCTTCCCCGAGGGCTACAAGGCCGACCACACCCCGCGCAGTGCCGTCGCCGACCTGGTCCACCTGGAGCAGCTGAGCGAGGGCGAGCAGGACTTCGCGCTCTCGCTGTACGAGCCGGTGGGCGCCGGACCCGGCGAGCGCCGCTTCAAGATCTACCGCCTGGGGACCCAGGTCTCGCTGTCCGCCGTGCTGCCGGTGCTGCAGCGCCTGGGCTGCGAGGTCGTCGACGAGCGTCCGTACGAGCTGCGGACCACCGACCGCGAACCCGCGTGGATCTACGACTTCGGGCTGCGCATGCCCGAGACGAACGGCGAGCACCTCGCGGGCGACGCCCGGGAGCGTTTCCAGGAGGCCTTCGGCGCCGTCTGGACCGGGCAGGCCGAGAACGACGGCTTCAACGCCCTGGTGCTGCGCGCCGGTCTCGGCTGGCGGCAGGCGATGGTGCTGCGGGCGTACGCCAAGTACCTGCGCCAGGCCGGTTCGACCTTCAGCCAGTCCTACATGGAGGAAACCCTCCGCACCAACGTCCACACCACCCGGCTCCTGGTCCACCTCTTCGAGGCCCGGATGTCGCCGGACCGCCAGCGCGCGGGCACCGAGCTGATCGACGGACTGCTCGAAGAGCTGGGGGGCGCGCTCGACGAGGTCGCCTCGCTGGACGAGGACCGGATTCTGAGGTCGTTCCTCACGGTCATCAAGGCGACTCTGCGGACCAACTTCTTCCAGGAGGGGGAGGGCGGCAGGCCGCACTCGTACGTCTCCATGAAGTTCGATCCGCAGGCCATTCCCGATCTGCCGGCCCCCCGGCCCGCGTTCGAGATCTGGGTGTACTCGCCGCGCGTCGAGGGTGTCCACCTGCGCTTCGGCAAGGTCGCGCGCGGTGGCCTGCGCTGGTCCGACCGTCGTGAGGACTTCCGTACGGAGATCCTCGGCCTGGTCAAGGCGCAGGAGGTCAAGAACACCGTCATCGTGCCGGTCGGCGCCAAGGGCGGCTTCGTCGCCAAGCAGCTGCCCGACCCGGCCAAGGACCGCGACGCCTGGCTGGACGAGGGCATCGCCAGCTACCGCACCTTCATCTCGGCGCTGCTCGACATCACCGACAACCTGGTGGCGGGCGAGGTCGTGCCGCCCGCCGACGTGGTACGCCACGACCAGGACGACACCTACCTGGTGGTCGCCGCCGACAAGGGCACCGCGACGTTCTCGGACATCGCCAACGACGTGGCCGGCAGCTACAACTTCTGGCTGGGCGACGCCTTCGCCTCCGGCGGCTCGGCGGGCTACGACCACAAGGGCATGGGCATCACCGCCCGCGGTGCCTGGGAGTCCGTCAAGCGGCACTTCCGCGAGCTGGGCCACGACACCCAGACCCAGGACCTCACCGTCGTCGGCGTCGGCGACATGTCCGGTGACGTCTTCGGCAACGGCATGCTGCTCAGCGAGCACATCCGCCTGGTCGCCGCCTTCGACCACCGGCACATCTTCATCGACCCGAACCCGGACGCGGCGACCTCGTACGCCGAGCGGCGCCGCCTCTTCGAGCTGCCGCGCTCCAGCTGGGCCGAGTACGACAAGGACCTGCTCTCCGCGGGCGGCGGCATCTTCCCGCGCAGCGCCAAGTCGATCTCGCTCAACCAGGCCATCCGCGACGCGCTCGGCATCGATGCCTCGGTCGTCAAGATGACGCCCGCCGAGCTGATGAAGGCGGTCCTGCAGGCGCCGGTCGACCTGCTGTGGAACGGCGGCATCGGTACGTATGTGAAGGCGAGCACCGAGACCGACGCGGACGTCGGTGACAAGGCGAACGACGCGATCCGGGTCGACGGCTCCGAGCTGAGGGTCAAGGTCGTCGGCGAGGGCGGCAACCTGGGCCTGACCCAGCTCGGCCGGATCGAGTTCGCGCGCGGCGGCGGCCGGGTCAACAACGACGCGATCGACAACAGCGCCGGTGTGGACACCTCCGACCACGAGGTGAACATCAAGATCCTGCTCAACGCGGTGGTGGCCGACGGCGACATGACCGTCAAGCAGCGCAACAAGCTGCTCGCCGAGATGACCGACGAGGTCGGCTCCCTGGTGCTGCGCAACAACTACGGGCAGAACACCGCCCTCGCGCTGGCCGGCGCCCAGTCCGCCAGCATGCTCCACGCCCAGCAGCGCTTCATGCGCCGCCTGGTGCGCGACGGCCACCTGGACCGGGCCCTGGAGTTCCTGCCCACCGAGCGGCAGATCCGGGAGCGGCTGAACAACGGCCGCGGGCTGACCCAGCCGGAGACCGCGGTCCTGCTCGCGTACACGAAGATCACCGTTGCCGAGGAGCTCTTCGCCACCGGGCTGCCGGACGACCCGTATCTGCAGGGCCTGCTGCACACGTACTTCCCGACGCAGCTGCGCGAGCGCTACCTCGACCAGATCAACGCCCACGCGCTGCGCCGCCAGATCGTCACCACGGTGCTGGTCAACGACACCGTGAACGCGGGTGGTACGAGCTTCCTGCACCGGATGCGGGAAGAGACCGGCGCCTCGCTCGAAGAGGTCGTACGGGCGCACACCGCGGCCCGCGAGATCTTCGGCCTCAGCGGGGTGTGGGACGCGGTCGAGAGCCTGGACAACATCGTCTCGGCCGAGGTGCAGACCCGGATCAGGCTGCACTCGCGCCGTCTGGTGGAGCGCGGCACCCGCTGGCTGCTCAACAACCGGCCGCAGCCGCTGGACCTGGCCGAGACCATCGGCTTCTTCAGCGCGGGCGTCAGCCAGGTCTGGACCAAGCTGCCGAACCTGCTGCGCGGCGCCGACCTGGAGTGGTACCAGCAGATCCGGGACGAACTGGCGGACGCCGGGGTGCCGGACGAGCTGGCACAGCAGGTCGCCGGGTTCTCGTCGGCCTTCCCGGCCCTGGACGTCGTGCTGATCGGCGAGCGGCTGGACAAGGACCCGATGGTCGTCGCCGAGGTCTACTACGACCTCGCCGACCGGCTGCAGATCACCCAGCTGATGGACCGCATCAGCGCGCTGCCGCGGAGCGACCGCTGGCAGTCGATGGCGCGCGCGGCGATCCGAGAGGACCTGTACGCGGCGCACGCGGCGCTCGCCTCGGATGTGCTGGCGGCGGGCGACGGCTCGGCCACGCCGGAGCAGCGCTTCAAGGCGTGGGAGGAGCGGAACGCCGCGATCCTCTCGCGCGCGAAGACGACGCTGGACGAGATCCGGGGCTCGGACGCCTTCGACCTGGCGAACCTGTCGGTGGCGATGCGGACCATGCGGACGCTGCTGCGTACGCACGGCTGACGTGCGGCGAGCACGTTGAAGGGTGCCCCGGTCGGCTTGCCGACCGGGGCACCTCGCGTGTGGGTGCTTCTCGCGGGAGCACACACGTGCCATGCGCGAAAAATCGGATATGCAGGATAAAGTGGTCCGAATGAGTCACCCGACGACCACGCTTCCCGGGGCCGCCCGTGGTTCCAGCGTGCCCGCCACCGCTGTCCGGGTGCCCGCACCCGCCCCGCCCCCGC
>NZ_JAZGRL010000003.1:614553-628610 GCF_046540415.1 Streptomyces sp. E11-3
CCCGCGGCGCGCCGGAGCGGCACGGCTGCGGCGGCTGGGCGCGGAGGTCGTCAAGTTCGCCGTCGTCGGCGGCAGCGGGGTCGGCGTCAACTTCCTCGTCTTCAACCTGCTGCTGCACGGCCTCGGCCTGGGGCCGATGACGTCCACCGTCGCCGCCAGCTGTGTCGCCATCGGCACCAACTACCTCGGATTCCGGTTCTTCGCCTACCGGGACCGGTCCACGCGCACCAAGCGGCAGATCGCGCTCTTCTTCGCCTTCAGCGGGATCGGCGTGGCCGTGGAGAGCGGGCTGTTCTACGCCGCGTACCACGGTCTGGGCATGGACGGCCCGCTCGGCTCGAACGTCGCCAAGGCGCTTGCCATCCTGCTCGCCTCCGCGTTCCGCTTCCTGGTCTACCGGACCTGGGTCTTCCCGCATGACACGGCTCGTCGCTGAGCCGGCCGCCGACCGGCAGCCCCCGCCCGCGCCCCCGGAGCCGGCCGCGGACTCCACGCCCGCGCGTGCGGTGGCCCGCTCGGCGGTCCTGCTGCTGACCGTGCTGCTGCTCCTGGTGATCGTGCGGCTGCCCTGGATCGGCGACCTCGGGATGCACGCGGCGACCATCGAACGGCTCCGCTCCGACCTGCTGGACCCCGGCAACCCGATGGTCGACGCGGACACCGTGAGCCCGTACTACTCGCCGTGGATGCTGCTGCTCGGCGCCGTCGCCAAGACGACTGGCCTTGGCACCTTCATCGTGCTGCGCCTCGCGGCGCTGGTCGGCCTGGCGCTGCTGCTCAGCGGCATCTGGCACTTCACCCGTACGCTCAGCACCCGCCGGGCCGCGCCCGAACTGGCGGTGCTCTGTGTGCTGCTGCTGTGGGGTCCGCGGCTCTTCGAGTGGAGCGGCTTCCTCGGCCTTGGCTCGCTCGCGCTGGTCGTCGCGTACCCGAGTACCTTCGCCCTGGCGCTCTCCTTCCACTTCTGGGCGCTCCTGCGCAAGGCCCTGCGGGCGACCGCCTCCTGGCCGGTCTTCCTCAGCCTCGGGGTGCTGTGGGCGGTGATCCTGCTCAGCCACCAGTTCTCGGGGGTCGTGGCGACGCTCGGGGCGCTGGGTGTGCTGCTCGCCGCGCGGCCCTGGCCGGGGCGGGGGACCTGGTGGCGGCTCGGCGGCGGTCTGGCGCTCGGCGTCGCGCTGCTCGCGGCGTGGCCGTACTACGCGTTCTTCCCGCTGCTCACGGTCGGCGGCCTGGAGGAGATCCACCGCCCGCTCTACCACGACCTGCTGCCGCACTTCGGGTTCGCGCTGATCGGTGTGGCCGCGCTGGCCCTGCGGTGGCGGCGGGACCGGCGCGATCCGCTGGTGGTCTTCTTCGCCCTGGGCGCCCTGATGGTCGCGGCCGGCGGCTTCACCGGCCACTGGTCCTGGGGCCGCGCTCTGCCCGCGGTGCTCATCCCCGCGCAGCTGGCCGCCGCGCTCGCGATGGTCGACGGCGGCGGCAGGCTGGTCCGCAACGCCTTCGCCGCGGTCACCGGCGTCGCACTGCTGGCCGGCGCCTGGACCCAGGCCGGGACGCTCGGCTACGTCGTACGAGGAGACGTACTGGCCACGTCCGTACGGGAGAAGGTCCGCCAGCCCTGGCAGGGATACCACTGGATCACCCACTGGGTGCCGTACGGCGACACGGTCATGGCCGAGGGCCGTGCCGCGCGGATGCTCCCGGCGTACGGCCCCTACACCGTGGCACCGGGCTATCCGGACTTCTTCCTGCCCGACGAGCGGCAGCGCGAGGACGCGGTCCGCCGCTACTACGCGCCCGACAGCTCGCGCCAGGACCGGCTCGCGGTCCTGCACAGCTACGGGGTGCGCTGGGTACTCGCCAAGCCGGGCGACGGCGGACTGCCCGCCGACGACCCGGCGCTGCGCCTGGTGGCCGCCGGGCCCGACGGGCAGCTGCTCTACGAAGTGACGACCGGCTGAGTCCCGGTGCTTGACGACCGGTCCCGTCCCTAGCGGGCCAGCGCGGCCACCAGCTCCGCCCCTAGCGGGCCAGCGCGGCCATCAACTCCGCCCCTTTGCGCAGCCCGCCGAGGCGGTCGGCGAGTGGGCGTACCGCCTTCACCAGCGGCCCTGCGGGGGACCAGCGGACCTGGAGGCGGCCGGAGCCGCGGCCCTCGGGTTCGACGGTGACCCGGTGGGCGTGCAGGACGGCCGTCAGCGGGGTGAAGTCGAGCGGAGCGAGCAGCAGGCCGCTGTTGCGCTGGCGCTGTTCCTCCAGTTCCAGGACCGGGTGGCGTACGCCGTCGAAGCCGTACACGGGCAGGGCGGCCGCGGCCAGGTCGAGGCGGACCGTGCCCTCGAAGACGCCGGGGCGCACCGGGTCGATACGGAAGTACGCGGTGAGGCGGCGGCCCGCCGGGGCGATGTGCAGCGCGGCCCGGTGCGGGCCGACGGCGAGCTGCAGGCCCGGGTCGTAGCTGCGGATGTCCAGGTCGACGGCGGCGCCGGGCCCGGCCGCGACCCGGGTGATCTCGTGCCGGAACAGGGCGCCCGCGAACGGCCGGGTGTCCAGCGCCTCGCCGGTGAGGTCGAGTTCGCGGCGGCCCTGGTCGGTTTCCGGCAGCCGGTCGCCCCAGTAGACGCGGCCGTCGGAGTCGGTGACCGTGTCGCGCGGGGCGACGCCGTGGCCCATGCCGCGGGCGGCGAGCGCGGCCTCTGTGAGCCGGTCCTCGCGCAGCAGGGCGAGGGTCACGCGCTCGGAGCGGGGCAGCCGGGCGTAGGCGCCGGGGGAGAGTTCGGCGAGGTACGGGTTGACCGTGTCGGCGAACTCCCGCAGCCAGTCCTCGTCCCGGAACGGCAGGTCGCCCGCGTACATCCGGAAGTCGTGCTTCAGGAACTTGTAGTCCTTGTCCTCGCGGATCGCGGTGTGCCCGCCGTCGGTGAGGAAGGCGTCGATCAGCTTCTGGACGTGGATACGGTCCCGGACGTTGGCGATCTTGTGCCGCTGGTTGGAGATGGAGGCGGCGTCGGCGGCCGCGTACGGCTCGATGTACCAGCGGTAGACCGGCTCCGGCACGATGGTGAAGGCCTCGGCCAGGCAGTACGCCTGCGCCGAGAACAGCTGGTCCTCGTAGTGGATGCCCTCCGGGAAACGCAGCGCGTGCCGGTCCAGGAACGCGCGGGAGTACATCTTGCTGGTCGACAGGTGCTCGAACAGCAGGCGTGGTTCGGCCTCGATGCCCGGTACCGTGCGCCGCTCGGCGACCAGGTCGGGCATCCAGGTGGAGCGGGCGCCGGTGTCGACGCGGACCCGTTCGACCTGGCCCATGGCGAAGTCGATGCGCTCTTCGCGGTGGGCGGCGAGGAGCAGTTCGCAGGCGCCCGCGGGGAGTTCGTCGTCGCTGTCGAGGAACATCAGATACGGGGCGCGCGCGAGGTCCATGGCGCGGTTGCGTGGGGCGCTGCAGCCGCCGCTGTTCTCCGGGAGCCGCAGGTAGCGGATGCGCGCGTCCTCGGCCGCCAGCGCCCTCGCCACCTCGGGGGTGCGGTCGCTGGAGTGGTCGTCGCTGATGATGATCTCGATGTTGCGGTGGGTCTGGCGGCGCAGTGAGGCCACTGCGCGCGGCAGCCGCTCGGCGTCGTTGAAGACGATCACGGTGACGGTGACGTCGGGCGGGGTGACATCGGGCGCGTTGACTGTCGGATCGGGCGTCGTGGTGCTCATCGGCGGGCGGCCTCTTCCGGGGTCGGTGCGGGCGTACGGTCGTCGACCGGCACGATCGGCGGCAGGTCGGCCGTGCGCTCGCCGAGGAAGGCGTGGCGCACCACGCGCTCGGCGGCGTGCCCGTCGTCGAACTCGCAGAAGCGGCGGCGGAAGGCGCCGCGCAGCTTGGCCGCCGTCTCGTCGCGCCAGGCACCCGAGGTGAAGATCCCGGTCAGTTCTTGCTGATCGCGGGCGACCTGGCCGGGCGCCTCGGACAGCAGGTCGAAGTAGACGCCGCGGGCCTTGACGTACATCTCCCAGTCGTCGGCGTAGATGACGATCGGGCGGTCCAGGTTGGCGTAGTCGAACCTCCCAGTCGTCGGCGTAGATGACGATCGGGCGGTCCAGGTTGGCGTAGTCGAACATCCCAGTCGTCGGCGTAGATGACGATCGGGCGGTCCAGGTTGGCGTAGTCGAACATGATCGACGAGTAGTCCGTGACCAGCGCGTCGGCGGCGAGTTGGAGGTCCTCGACCGGGTCGTACGCGGAGACGTCGATAACGCGTCCGCTGCGGCGCAGCCGGGTCAGCGGCGAGGCGGCGCCGCCGTAGAAGTAGTGGCCGCGCACCAGCAGCACGGTGTCCTCGCCGAGGTCGGCGCTGAGCCTTGCGAGGTCCAGGCGCGGGGTCCAGCCCGCCTCGTAGTCGCGGTGGGTCGGCGCGTACAGGATCGCCGTCCTGCCGGGGGCGATGCCGAGCCGTTCGCGTACGGCGAGGATGTGGTCGGCGTCGGCGCGGTGGAAGACGTCGTTGCGTGGATAGCCGTAGTCGAGCGGGGTGTAGTGCGAGGGGTAGGCGCGCTCCCACATGCGGGTGGAGTGGCTGTTCGCGGAGAGGCTGTAGTCCCAGTTGTCGACACGGGCCAGCAGCGCGCGGAAGTTGAGTCCCTTGGCGGCGGCGGGGAACTCGCGCTGGTCCAGGCCCATGCGCTTGAGCGGGGTCCCGTGGTGGGTCTGGACGAAGACCTGGTCGGGGCGCTTGACCAGGAAGCCCGGGAAGTTGACGTTGTTGACCAGGAACTTGGCCCGGCCCAGCACCTCCAGATAGCGGGGGGTGCCCGGAATGACGTGGTCCGTGCCGGGCGGCAGCAGCGCGGCCCGGTCCCGGCTCACCACCCACACCGGGTGTACCTGCGGCGCGAGTTCACGCAGCTTCGCGGCGATCGCGGCGGGATTGCAGGCGACGCCGCGGTCCCAGTACGCGGAGAAGACCGCCAGGTCCGGGTCGACAGGGCGGGACAGGGCTCTGCGGTAGCGGTGGTCGCGGACCTTGGCGCTCAGTTTGCGCTTCCTGGCGGCGAGCGTGGACTGCACCGCGCGGCGCTTGCCGTTGGCGGCCTGCAGCGCCTTGTACCGGGTGAACTGGTCGTGCTCAAGCAGGCTGTGGCGTACGCCGTCGAGTCCTTCGGGCCGCTGGTAGCCGTCGGGACGGAAGCGGTTGGCGTGCTCGGACGCGCGGTGGAAGTACTCGGGCGCGAGGTCGGCGGGCAGTTGCCCCGGCCTGGCGATGACGCGCAGATAGTCGCCGACCATCTGCTCGTACAGCGCGGTACGCAGTCCTGGTGGCGCCTGGCGGGCCGCGGCCAGCTCATGCAGTCGCGCGTACGCGGCGAAGGGCGCGAAGTGCTCTTCGGGGCTGGGCGGCGGGAGGCTGGCGCGGCGCAGCCGACGGTCGGTCAGAGCGACCTGGTCCAGGCAGGCGATGCGGTCGGCGAGCAGCAGCGTGGCGTACGCGGTGTAGAGCGCGTCGCCCGCGGTGAGCAGTTCGGCGTGTGCGCGCAGGAAGTCGGCGCGCAGGACGCGGTTGCCGAGCAGCGGTGCGAGCTCCAGCAGCACCGGGCAGTCGGCCAGGGCGAAGACGGCACGGCCGGGCTGGGCCAGCACCTTGGTGTCGAGGCTGGGGCGGGCGGGGTCCCACCAGTAGGCCCGTACGTGGTCGAAGACCAGGACGTCGGGGGCCCCGGCGCCCTGCTCCGGTGCGCCGGGTGTCTCCGTGTGCTCGTCCAGCCGCTGGGCGATGGCCGCCGTGGCGCCCGCGGGGAGGCTGTCCTTGGCGTCCAGGAAGTGCAGCCAGTCGCCGGTGGCGGCGTCCGCGCCCGCGCGGCGGGTGGCTGCCGGGGTGGTGTCGTCGGGCAGCGGCAGCGCGGTGAAGCGCGGGTCGCTCGCGGTGTGGGACTCGGCGAGGGCGCGGGAGCTGTCGCCCGTGACGGCGACGATCACCTGCAGGTCGCCGTAGGACTGGTCGGCGACGCTTCGCAGGCACTCGCGCAGATGGCCCTGGATGTCGCGGCCGGACACGATCACGCTGAGCTTGGGCATGGGGCAGGGCGCTCCTTCGTCGTCATATCCGTCTTTTCAGTCTATAAGGCACCTTTGGTCAGTCAGAGGAGAAATGTCCGCATTGGGTTGCGCGAGTGGGGGGTGGCTCAGGTCATGTGTCGGTGTGTCAGTCGCGGGCGGCCTCGGGATGGAGGCGGACCCAGCCCGCCCACGCCGAGGTGATCATGTCGCGCATGTCGTGCTTCGCCTTCCAGCCCAGCTCCGCCGTGATGCGGTCCGCGGCGGCGACCACCTTCGCCGGGTCGCCGGGGCGGCGCTCGGTGACCTTGGGGGCGATGTGGTGGCCGGTGACCTCGCCGATCAGGTCGACCAGCTCGCGGACCGAGACGCCTTCGCCACGGCCGATGTTGACCGTCAGGTCGTGGCCCGGCGTCGCGGCGAGCTTGCGGGCCGCGGCCACATGGGCGTCGGCGAGGTCGCTCACATGGATGTAGTCGCGTACGCAGGTGCCGTCCGGGGTCGGGTAGTCGTCGCCGAAGATCCGGGGCGCGGCGCCCTCGGTGAGCTTCTCGAAGACCATGGGCACGATGTTGAAGACGCCGGTGTCGGCCAGTTCCGGGGACGCTGCGCCCGCGACGTTGAAGTACCGCAGCGACGCGGTGGCGATGCCGTGTGCCTTGCCGACCGCGCGGACCAGCCACTCGCCCGCGAGCTTGGTCTCGCCGTACGGGCTCATCGGCGCGCACGGGGTGTCCTCGGTGACCAGGCCCGATTCGGTGTACGGCATGCCGTAGACCGCGGCCGACGAGGAGAAGACGAAGGACGGGACCCCGCCGGCGACGACCGCGGCGAGCAGGGTCCTGAGGCCCTCGACGTTCTCGTGGTAGTAGCGCAGCGGCAGTTCGACGGACTCGCCGACCTGCTTCTTCGCCGCGAGGTGGACGACGCCGGTGATCTGGTGCTCGGCGATCGCGCGGTCCAGGCGCTCCCGGTCCAGGATCGAACCCCGGACCAGCGGCACGTCGGCGGGGATGCGCTCGGCGATGCCGGTGGACACGTCGTCGTAGACGACCGTCGGCTCGCCGGCCTCGGTCATGGCGCGGACGACGTGCGCCCCGATGTAGCCGGCACCGCCGGTGATCAGCCAGGTCATGGTCACCCTGTTCCGTCGTGTCTGGGTCTGCTGTGGTCGCTCTGTCGGCGGACCGGTCTCCCGCCGTTCAACGTGTGGTGCCGCCGAGGGGTTCCGGCTTCACCCCGTGCCCAGCAGTCTCCTCGCTCTGCGCCGCAGCACTCCCACGACCCCCCGCATTCCGGGGGCGAGGCGCACCGCGAGGTTCCCCGAGTTGGTCGCGTACGGATGGACGAGCAGGGCGCCGTGGTGCAGGTTCGGCAGGGCGCGGCGGCGCAGCAGACCGGGTCCCGGCACCGCGCGCGCCGTGCTGTCGCGCACCGTACCGTCCGCGAACCGCAGCTTCAGGCGCAGGTGCCAGGCGCCGGATGTGAGGGCGCCGAGGTCGAGTGGCACCTGGGCGGTCCAGGTGGCGTCCGGCCCCGTCGGTGTATCCGGTGTGCTCGGTGTGCTCGTTGTGTTCTGTGTGTTCGGTTCTGTCGGCGCGGCGGACCAGGTCGCCGTGCTCCGCAGCCCCGGGTGCCCCCCGTGGCGTGCCTGGAGCTCGATATCGACCGTGGTGGGCCCCGCGGCCGCCACCCGCCCGTACAGCTCGTGCAGCCTCAGGGTCAGTACGGACGTACGCGTGCGTGGCCGCAGTTCCGCGTCGACCGCGAGGGGCAGCAGCCGCATCGGGCGTACCAGCAGATGCTCCAGGGTGACCTCGGGGAGCGCGTCGGACCAGATCGGGGTGCCGTCGGCGGCCCGCGCGTACGGCGGCAGCAGCCGGGCCGGGCGGGCGGCGAGCTGCTTCAGCCGGGGCAGGTCGACCGGCTCCGGTGAGGCGAGCAGCACCTGGCCGATCGTCCGGCCCGGTGCGGGGGCCCGATCCAGGTCGGCCGTGTCGAAGGTCTCCAGGTACGCGCGCGTGAGGCTCCACCACTCGCGCTGGTAATCCGGGCCGTGCGCGTCCAGTTCGCGCAGGTACATCCGCAGGCAGTGCTCCAGGAACTTGGCGGACGCCGCGCTGGCCAGCTGTTTCTCCCCGGCGTCCCGAAGGATCTCCACCGCCTGGCGGTGCGCGTCCATCCGGGCGCGCCAGTTGTCGATGCCGGACCGGTCGAGCGAGAGGGACAGCCGGGCGGCCGAGCGGCGGACGTGCCAGACGTAGACCGGGTTGGCGATCAGCGCGATCCGCGGGGCGGCGGCGAGGACGCGCGCGGTGAAGACGAAGTCCTCGTAGACGACCGGGCCGTCGGGGAAGCGGATCGCGTGGCGGCGCAGGAAGTCGGTCCGGTAGAGCTTGTTGACGCAGAGCGTGTCGTACACGAGCCGGGGCCGGTCGGCGGGCCGCCGCACGATCGCGGGCCTGTCGTACAGCTCCGGTTGCCAGGGCACTTCGCGCCCGGACGGCAGCTCACGGCGTACGCACAGTCCGGAGGTGACCTCGGTGGCGTGCTCGGTGGCGGCGGTGAGCAGCGCGTCGACCGCGCCGGGCGGCAGGATGTCGTCGCTGTCCAGGAACATCAGATACGGCGCCGAGCCGGCGTCGATGCCGTCGTTGCGCGGGGTGCCGCAGCCGCCGCTGTTCACGCCGCGGGCGACGACCCTGAGCCGCGGATGGGCGGCCGCCAGCTGCCGCAGGAGCTCGGGGCTGCCGTCGGTCGAGCAGTCGTCGACGGCGATCACCTCGCTGACGGCCGGGCCCTGGGTGAGCGCCGAATGCACCGCTTCGGCCACATGGGCCGCGTCGTTGTAGCCGATGACGACGACACACACCTGGGGCCGCTGAGGCGGGACGGTCTCCATAAGTCGGAATATTAGCCGTCAGATGTTCTTATCCCCATAAAGACGTCAGAATAAGGGCTAATCGGGCACTCCGACGCGTGCCAGGACATCTCCGGTCCGCGGTCCCCAGGCCACTACGACCGCCTCTTCGGGCACCCGCTGCGAGCGGTCGAGTAGCACCCAGCGGACGTGGTAGCGGCGGACGATCGCGTCCCGCTCCGCGCGCGTGGAGGTGGGTTCCAGATACGCCGTCACATCGCGTTTGCGCCGCTGGCGCTCGCGCTCGTCGAGCGAGGCGTCGGGCCAGGCGGGGGCGACCAGGTTGGGCCCGTATCCGGCGATCGTGCGCAGATGGCGGTAGTTGCCGGTCAGGACGACCTCGCCGGGGCCGATGTGCCGGGCGGCCCAGCCGTACTCGTCCCAGCGCGGCGGCTGGTCGAAGCCGATCGGGTCGAGCGAGCGGGGCACCACCGCCCCGGCGTGCGCGCTGAAGAACCCCAGGCACACCGCCCCGGCGGCCACCGGTGCCAGCACGCGTTGGCTCGGCGGCCAGGGGCGCGGCCGCGCCAACTCGATGGCCAGGGCGAACTGCAGCGGCACCAGGGTGAGGCCCAGGATGCGCCCGTAGGTGTAGTGGCCGCTGAACCAGCCGTACGCCACGACCAGGCACTCCATGGCGAACATCAGCACCAGCGGGTCGCGCCGGGAGCGCCGCAGCCGCAGCCACAGGGCGGGTAGCGCGATGAGGGCCAGCCAGTAGCGCTCGGCCATGCCGAAGTAGAGCTGCCGGTGCAGCGAGTCCACGCTGGAGTCGCCGACGAGCGAGAAGACGCTGAAGTACGGCCAGGACGCGGCCAGTACCACCGCGACCGCGCCGGTCAGCGCCCACCGGGCCAACGCGCGCGGCCGCAGGTCGCGCTGCAGGCCGACCACGAGGGCCACCGCGCCGATCACCGCGGCCACCGAGGTGATCGGGTGGGCGAGCAGCACCAGGGCGCACAGGACGCCGAGCCCCGCGTACGCCCACAGGGTGCCGCCGTCGCGCGCGAGGCGGCCGGTCAGCGCCCAGATCCAGAAGGCGACACCGATGGCGAAGGTGCTCGGGTAGTTCAGATGCCCGGCCATCGACATCAGCCCGAGGTACCCGCTCCACCAGGCGGTCTGGGTGCCCCACAGGAGCACCATGAACACCAGGGCGAACACCGGCGCCCACGCGCGCGTGGAGAGGATTCTGACGAACCGCCCGATGCCGGTCAGCAGGATCAGCAGATTGACCGTGCCGCTCAGCTTGACGACCTGCCAGCCCGCGAGCCCGGTGGCCTTGGCGAACAGCGCCTGGGCGACGGCGTACGGCGAGTAGTAGGCGCTGCCGTCGCCCGGCAGGTCGGCCGTCGGGTGGGCGGGGTTCAGCAGGTCGGCCTTGAGCCGCTCCACGACGGCGGCGTGCTGCCCGAAGTCGCAGCACATCGGCAGCCGCCAGGCGGCCGCGGTCAGCACGACCCAGAACAGGGTGCCGAATACCAGGTAGGGACTGGGACGCAGCGAGCGGCGACCGCCGAGCAGGGCGGTCGCGCCGCGCGGTCCGGGGCGCTGAGCGGTGTGTGTGCTCACCGGAGCGCCCCACGGAAGCAGAGGGAGAACCCGCGCACGGTGTCACCGTAGTGCTCCGAGCCGACGGTGGGGAACAGCACGATGGCGGACAACGGCACGACGGCGGGCAACGGCACGATGGCGGGCCTTTCGCGCGGCGGAGACGGGGCGCACCGCGAGCGAGCGGCGCGCGTACACGTCTCGTCTAACCGCTCCGCCGGGGTTCCTACCCGGACTCGCCCGAACGGATGGCGCCCGCGGGTGCCGGGACCACGGAACCCGGGACGCCGCACGGCGCCGGGCGGCGGTCGGCCAGCGGCAGCACGGGCGGCAGGCCCGCCCGCTCGCCCAGGAACACATGGCGTACGACGCGTTCGGCGGCCCGCCCGTCGTCGTACGGGCAGAACCGCTCCCGGAACGCGGCCCGCAGCTGCGCCGAGCGCGAGCCGCGCCAGTGCCCGGTCGCGAAGATGTCGATCAGCTCGTCCTGGCTGCGGGCGACCGCGCCCGGCGGGAAGGCCCGCAGGTCGAAGTAGGTGCCGCGGGCGGCCTCGTACGCCTCCCAGTCGTCGGCGTAGATGACGATCGGGCGGTCCAGGTTGGCGTAGTCGAACCTCCCAGTCGTCGGCGTAGATGACGATCGGGCGGTCCAGGTTGGCGTAGTCGAACATCCCAGTCGTCGGCGTAGATGACGATCGGGCGGTCCAGGTTGGCGTAGTCGAACATCAGCGAGGAGTAGTCCGTGACCAGGGCGTCGCTGGCCAGGCAGAGGGACTCCACACTCGGGTGGTCCGAGACGTCGAGCAGCCCCGCCGCGGCCTCGCTCACCAGCGGGGCGCCGTAGGTGTGGTGGGCGCGGGCGAGGATCGTGAAGCGCGGCCCCAGGGAGCGCCGCAGCCGCTCCAGGTCCAGGGTCCTGTGCTGGTCGCGGCGGTAGTCGCGGTGGGTCGGCGCGTACAGGACGGCGATCGAGCCCTCGGGGACGCCGAGCACCTCGCGCAGGTAGGCCACCTCCTCGGCGTGGGCGCTCTGGAAGCGGTCGTTGCGCGGATAGCCGTACGGGAGCGTGGTGTAGCCGGAGGGGAAGACCCGCTCCCAGGTGAGCGTGGAGTGGCGGTTGGCCGACAGGACGTAGTCCCACCGGTCGACGCCCGCGAGAAGGCGGCCGAAGTCCGTGTCGCGGGCGGCGGCCGGGCGGCCCTGGAGATCGAGGCCCATGCGCTTGAGCGGGGTGCCGTGCTGGGTCTGGACCAGCACCTGGCCCGGGCGCTTGACCAGCCGGTGGTCGAAGTCGACGTTGTTGACGAGGTACTTGGCGCGGGCGAGCACCGTCCAGTACGCGGCGGAGCCGGGGGTGATGCGCC
The DNA here is from genome assembly GCF_046540415.1 of Streptomyces sp. E11-3. NCBI lineage: Bacteria > Bacillati > Actinomycetota > Actinomycetes > Kitasatosporales > Streptomycetaceae > Streptomyces > Streptomyces sp. E11-3. The sequence continues at coordinate 626,429 of NZ_JAZGRL010000003.1, forward strand.
GGGTGGCCGTCGGGATCGTGTGCTGGTGGGCGGGGTCGGCGATCCAGGCGGTGCGTACGCGCGGGACCAGTTCGCGGACCTTCTCCTCGATGGCACCCGGGTTGCAGCCGTGGCCGCGGCCGTCGTACGCGGCGAACACCGCGTAGGAGTCGCGTACGGGAAGGCGCAGCTGGATGCGGTAGTGAATCCGGAGCAGGGCGGCGCGGACCCCGCGGAACGCGGCCCTGGCGCGGCCGCGCAGCCGGTCCTTCAGCCGTCGCGCGGTCCACAGGGCCCGGTACGTGCGGTGGGCACCCAGACGTACGAGGGTGTGGCGCGGCCGGTCGCGCCAGGGCAGCCGGGGGCCGGGGGCGCGGTAGCGGCGGTAGTGGGCGCGGGCGCGCTTGAGGAACTCGCCGCGCGGCAGGCGGTCTGCCGAGGTGAACAGTGAGCAGTAGTGGTCGACCATCTGACGGAAGACGACCGGGCGCCAGCGCGCCAGCTCCGGGCGCGCTTCGAGGAAGGCGAAGACCCGCTCGTACTGGTCGAAGAGGTCGAAGAGGTCGGTGCGCTGCTCGCTGACGGTGCTCGCGATGGCGCCCCGGCGCCGCTGCCGGTGGTGCACACAGACCCGGTCGAGCGTGGCGATCGTCTCGGCCGCCAGCAGCGCCGGGTAGGTCCAGGGGCCGTGCTCGTACGAGCCGGGCGGGAAGGTGAGGCCTTCGCGCTCGATGAACTCGCGGCGGTAGGCCTGGTGGCGGACCAGCGGCAGCACCCTCAGCAGGCCCGGCCGGTCGGTCAGCGGGAAGGGCGCCGGGCCCTCTTCGGTGAGCTGGCCCGCGTACGGGTCGCGTACCGCGTTGCCCGTCCAGTGCACGCGCGCGTGGCCGCAGGCGAGGACGTCGGGGCCGCCGGACTCCTTGAGGCGGTCCGCGATGGCGTACAGGGAGCCCGGTGTGAGGACGTCGTCGGCGTCCAGGAACAGCAGATAGTCGCCGCGGGCCTGGGCGAGCCCGGCGTTCCTGGCCCGGCCCGGGCCCACGTTCTCCTTGAGGTGCACGGGCCTGACCCGGGGGTCGGCGGCCGCGTACTCGTCGATCAGCTCACCGGACGCGTCCGGTGAGCAGTCGTCGACCGCGATCAACTCCAGGTCCGTGAAGGACTGCTGGAGCACCGAATCCAGGGCTTCGGGCAGCTGTGCCTGCGCCTGGTGCACGGGGACGATGACACTGAACCGGGGCAAGATGCATCCATGGGTCGACACGGGCATATATCCCCGTGGAAACCGCCCTGGTGGTGTGTTGGTTACGCCCCACTTCGCCTACTTCACCGCGCCCGCCATCACCCCCGAGACGAACTGCCGCTGGAAGGCGAAGAACACGATCAGCGGGACCACCATCGAGATGAACGCGCCGGGGCCCAGGATGTCGATGTTGTTGCCGAACTGCCGTACCTGGGTCTGCAGGGCGACCGTGATCGGCTGGTTCTCCGGCTTGGCGAAGACCAGCGCGACCAGCATGTCGTTCCACACCCACAGGAACTGGAAGATGCCGAGCGCCGCGATCGCGGGTCCGCCGAGCGGCAGCACGACCCGCGCGAACAGGCGCAGTTCACCGGCGCCGTCCAGACGTGCGGCCTCCAGAAGCTCGCGCGGGATCTCCGCGAAGAAGTTGCGCAGCAGGAAGATCGCGAAGGGCAGTCCGAAGGCCACATGGAACAGGACCACGCCCATGACCGAGCCGAAGATGCCGATGTCGCCGAAGAGCCCGGCGATCGGCACCAGTGCCACCTGGACCGGCACCACGAGCAGTCCGACGACGGCCAGGAACCACCAGTCCCGGCCCGGGAACTCCATCCAGGCGAAGGCGTAGCCCGCGAGTGCGCCGATCACCACCACCAGGACCGTCGCCGGCACGGTGATCAGCACCGTGTTCAGCAGGGAGTCCGTGATGGCCTCGTTCTCCAGGAGGTTCTGGTAGCTGTCGACGGTGAGCTGCGAGGGCTCGGTGAACACCTTCCACCAGCCGCTCGCGCCGATGTCCTCGGGGGAGCGCAGGGAGGACAGCAGCAGCCCGAAGGTCGGCATCAGCCAGAACAGGCCCACCAGGATCAGGAAGAGCCGCAGCACACCGCCGCCGGTGCGGGTGGCGATTCGGGCGGCGAGTGTGCGGGCGGTGGGCGTGAGGGTGGGGGCGGGCGTGGT
>NZ_JAZGRL010000003.1:628710-674374 GCF_046540415.1 Streptomyces sp. E11-3
GCGGGCGTGGTGGTGGGGGTGACAGGTGTACGGGCGGCGGGTGACTGGTTCATCGCTTGGCCTCCTGCCGCAGCCGACGCATGTTGAAGATCATGACCGGGATGACCAAGAGCAGCAGGATGATCGCGATCGCGCTCGCGACGTCGGGTCGGCCCTTGGAGAAGGCCTGGTCGTAGAGTTCCAGCGCGAGGACGTTCGCGTCGTCCCGCGACGAGCCGGGGGCGATGATGAAGACCAGGTCGAAGATCTTCATCACGTTGATCATCAGGGTGACGAGGACGACCGCGAGTACGGGTGTCAGCACGGGCACCGTGATGCGCCGGAAGACCTGCCACTCGTTGGCCCCGTCAACGCGGGCCGCCTCCAGGAGTTCGCGCGGCACACCCGCCAGGCCCGCGGCGATCAGGACCATCGCGAAGCCCGACCAGATCCACAGGTAGCTGCCGATGATCGCCGGGGTGACCAGCGTCGGACCGAGCCAGCTGACGCCGTTGTAGGGCTCGCGGAAGTTGCTCTCGGGCAGCCGGAGCCGGGCGCCGTCGGCCGCGTCGGAGAGCGTGAAGGTGCCGTCGGGTCCGGCGCGGGCGGAGTCCACCACCTTGCCGTCCTTGACCGCCTCGACCTTCATCCCCGGATAGCCGAGCTCCTCCCCGTCGATGCCGCCCAGCGTCCCGACGCCCTTGCCCCGGGTGAAGTCCTGCCAGGTGGTGCCGGTGACCTTGCCAGGGTCGGTCTCGGCGGCCGCGGCCGGTCGCGCGGAGCCGGGCATCTTGTCCGGGGCGACGCCGACCAGCGGCAGCAGTACGGGCTCACCCGCCCGTACGGGATCACGGGTGAGGAAGCCGCCGCCCTCCGCGGCCAGCGGTGACTCGCGCCCCGGATGGGCCTTGGGGAACGCGGACGACTCGGCGAAGGTGTCGTGGACGCCCACCATCACCGCGTTGGCGACACCGCGCTCCGGGTCCTGCTCGTACACCAGCCGGAAGATGATCCCCGACGCGAGCATCGAGATCGCCATCGGCATGAAGATGACCAGCTTGAACGCCGTTCCCCAGCGGACCCGTTCGGTGAGTACGGCGAAGATCAGGCCGAGCGTGGTGGCGACCACCGGGGCCACCACCACCCAGATCGCGGTGTTCGTGAGCGCGGTCCTGGTGGAGTCCTCGGTGAACACCTCCTGGTAGCTGTCGAGCCCGGTGAAGCTGTCGCCCGCTTGGTCGAAGAGGCTGCGGACCAGCGAGTATCCGATCGGATAGAGCACGAGTGCGCCAAGCAGCACCAGCGCGGGCAGCAGGAAGACCGCCGCCACCACTTTGCGGGTACCTGTCACGCTCTTGCGTTTGCGGGGGGCCGGGGGCATGGGCGGTACCACGCCCCCGGCCGGGGTGGCCGATGTCATCGCGGCGTCAGTTCTTGTACGCCTTGGCGGCGTCCGACTCCAGCTGGCGCTGGGTGCCGTCGACGTCCTTCGGGTTCTTCAGGAAGTCCTGCAGGGCCTTCCACATGCCCTTGCCCGGGGCGCCGCCGAAGGCCTGCGGCGTCTGGTCCGACATGTCGAAGCGGAAGTCGTCGCCCGAGGCGATCAGGGCCTTGCCGATGTCGCGCAGCACGTCGTTCGGGTACGCGGCCGGGTCCATCTCCTTGTTGGGCGAGATGAAGCCGCCCTGCTTGGCCCAGATCTCGGCCGCGTCGGTCGAGGCCAGGAAGGTCAGCAGCGCCTGGGCGCCCTTGGAGTCCTTCAGCGCCACCGCGGCGTCGCCACCGGTCACCACCGGCGCGTCGGCACCGACCGCGGGGAACGGGAAGACCTTGGCGTCCGCGCCGATCTCGGCGTCGGTCTGGCCGATGTTGACCGCCACGAAGTCGCCCTCGAACACCATCGAGGCCTTGGGCTGGTCGCCGCCGGTGAAGGTCTGGGTGACCGATGTCGGGAACTCGGTCTGCAGGGCGCCGCTCTGACCGCCCGCCAGGTAGTTCTTGTTGCCGAACAGTTCGGCGAGCGTGGTCAGCGCCTCCTTCACGGAGGGGTCCGTCCACTTGATCTCGTGCTGCGCCAGCTGGTCGTACTTCTCGGGGCCCGCCTGCGAGAGGTAGATGTTCTCGAACCAGTCGGTGAGGGTCCAGCCGTCGGCGCCCGCGACCGAGAACGGGGTGACCCCGGAGTCGTAGACCGTCTGCGCCTGGGTCATCAGCTCGTCCCAGGTCTTCGGTTCGGTGGCCCCGGCGTTCTCGAAGACCGCGTTGTTGTACCAGACCAGGGACTTGTTGGCGGCCTTGAAGTACACGCCGTACTGCTCGCCGTCGATCGCGCCGATGTCCTTCCAGCCCTGCGTGTAGTTCTTGTCGAGCTGGGCCCTGGCCTCGGCGCCGACCGGCTTGGCCCACTTCTTCTGTACGGCCTGGGCGATCGCGCCGGGCTGCGGGAGCATCGCCACATCCGGAGGATCGCCGCCCGTGATCTTCGAGCCGAGGAAGTTGACGATCGGGTCCTGCGCCGGAACGAAGGTGACCGTGGCGCCCGTGCGTTTCTCGAACTCCGTGAGCACCTTCTTGAAGTTCTCCTGCTCGGGCCCTGACCAGACCGCGGCGACCTCGACCTTCTGGCCCTTTAACTGGGGCAGTTGGACGGAGGCGCCGGCGTTCTTGTCCTTGTCGTCCTTCTTGCCGCCCTTGTCGTCGCCGTCGTCACCGCACGCGGTGAGCGCGAGTGCGCCAATGGTCACGAGTGACACAACGAGCTTGCTTGTACGAAGAGTTGTGCGCATCACTGCCCCGTTCTCTCCCCTGAGCCCTGTCCCGTGCGCACTGGTCTACGCCCGAGAGAGGGGGGCCGCAATAGTGCCTACGGGAACTCGGGGATCGTGACCGGAGGGTTACTTAGGGTGCCAGGCTCGGTGAGCGTCCCGGAGAGCTCGGGTGCGTGCCTCAGAACAGGGGCGGTACGACCCCCGCGTCGACCGAGCGGGCCGCCCGCTCCAGGGCGCTGGCCAGCAGGGCCAGGTCGGTGGGGCCGTTGCCCAGTTCGCGGACCGGGCGGCGGGCCGGCGGGTCGCCCATCCGCTCCCACTCCAGGGGTATGGCCGTCGGGCGCAGCGTGGAGGTGCGCGGGATGCGGCCGGTGACGCGTCCCGCCTGGAACGGGGTGGTACGGCCGTCCGCCGCCGTGTAGAGGCGGCCGCGGCCCGGGGCCGGGTCCTCGGGGGCCGCCGACGGGGCGTCGAGCGTGATGCGCAGGGCGGCGCCGCGGTCGAAGGCCGTGGCGGCGGTGCGGTCCGGGTGTGCGGTGGCCGCCACGAGGTGCACGCCGAGTTGCTCCGCGCCCTGGACGACGGCTTCCAGGGCGCGGACGACCGAGCCCGCGGAGGGGCGGCCGGTGGCGCCGAGTGCGGGGGCGACCAGGGCGTCGATGTCGTCGACGAGGACGACCAGGCGGGGGAGCGGTGGGGCGGCCTCGGGACGTGAACTCCGGGTGCCCGGGCGTAGCTTGAGGGTCGAGCTGCTCGGGGAGTCCAGGTCTCCGGCGCCGGTCGGGGCGGCGGCTGTGGTCCCCGTCGTGGCGCCGGTCGCGGTGGTGCGGGCTGGGCGGGGGGTGGTGAGTCGTCCCGTGCTGCCGCCGCCGGTGCGCTGCGCGACCATCCGGCCCGACACGGCCTGCTGGGTGTGCCACTCGGCGAACCCGAGTCGGCCGAGCAGCTCGGCGCGGCGCTTCAGCTCGGCGGTCAGCGCTTGGGCGAACTCCCGCATCCGTACCGGGTCGTCGGCCGTCAGGTGAGTGGTGACATGGGGCAGGTCGGTGCAGGCCCGCAGCCCGTCTCCGCGCCCCGAGCCCGCCCCGTCGACCAGGACGAGGGCCAGCCGGTCGGGCCGGTCGGCGGAGGCCAGCGCGGCGGCGGCCGAGCGCAGCAGCTCCGTACGGCCGCTGCCGGCCGGGCCGTCGATCAGCAGATGGGGGCCCATTGCCACCAGGTCGGCGCAGAGCGGGCCGCGCGGTCCGGCGCCCAGCACGGCCCAGGCGCGGCCGCCGAGTGCCTGCGGGTCGTCCACGGCCGCCGCCCAACGGGCCATCAGGGACGCCGGGGTGGCCCTGGCGAGGCCCAACTCGTCCAGCAGCCGGGCGGCTTGCGGCAGCGGGGCGGACACGTGGGCATGCGGGTCGCCGGGCTCCGCCGTACGCAGCGGTGCCAGGGCCCGGGCGAAGCGCTCGGCCCAGGCCGCGGAGACCGCGTCCACCGAGGCGACCGTGCCGTGTCCGACGAGGCGTCCCTGTGACGTACGCAGCAGCCGGAGGGCCGTGGCCACGTCACCGCTCAGCAGCGCTACGGCGCCGCAGGCGCGGAAGGCGGGGGACGCGGCGCAGGCTGCCTCGTAGGTCGCGGTGACCGGTGACGCGGGTGAGGCGGCCGGGGTCTCGGCGAGGCAGACGACGTGGATTCCGGCGCCCGCGCCGTCGGCCGCCAGCCGCGAGACGGCCTCCCGCAGGGCTGCGGAACCGGGGTCGCCGTCCACGACCAGCACGGCGTATGGGCCCGCGTATGCCGGGGTGCTGGTGCTGGTGCTGGTGCTGGTGCTCTCTGCGGACCTGTCTGTGGGGCTGTCCTGGAGGTGTTCGTCGAGGCGGCGGAGCAGTTCGTCGGTGCGCGCGGTGGCCTGTTCACGGTCGTAGGCGAGGAGCAGCCTGCAGTCCTGGCCGTGTCCGGGGCGCAGATGCGGCAGCCAGCCGAGCCAGGACCACTCCGCGGTGCGCTCGTCGAGTGTGCGGCCGCGGTCCGTGCTGATCAGCACGATCTCCAGGTCCGTGGGGGAGTGCAGCGCGGCGAGCTGGGCGACGGCCGAGCGGGCGAGGCCGGTCAGCCGGGTACGCGGCCCCGCGAGCCCCAGGGAGCCCGCCTCCCGCAGCCCGACCGTCACGGGGACGACGGGCAGCAGCCCGGCGCCGTCGGGGGTGGGCCGGTCCGTGGTGCCCAGGCGCACGGCGAGCGCTTCCGGGTGTGCCCGGTCGCGCTCCCAGAGCCGGGGGCCCGGGCCGAGCGCGGTCAGCAGCAGGGTCGAGGGATCGGGCCAGGCGTCCGGTACGGAGGCCTCGGCGGCGGCCGCCCGCGCCACGGGCTCGGCGGGGACCGGCTGCGCCTCGTCGCGTGCCCCGGTCAGTCGCCTGGCCCACGCGCTGAGCCCACCGCGCCGCCGGACCTGCCGGGGAACGGTGGTACCCCGCGCCGGCGTCCCGACCCGGCCGTCCCCGGTACCCGGACGGCCGTGACCGTCACGCGGCGCGTGCTCACGCGCGTCCGCGCCGCCGCCGTCTCGGATGCCCGCGTCTCCGGCTGCGGTGCCGTGCGCGTCGGGCGCGCCGTGCTCCCGGCCGTCAGAGTGCCTGGCGCTGGCGTCTTGGCCGCCTGCGGGGCTGTGCGGCCCGGGTTTGCTGTACGCCTGGCCGTCGGTGCGTGCGGTGCTGCGGTCTTGGTTGTCTGCGGGGCCGTACGCTCCGGGCCTGCCGTGCCCACGACCATCGGCGCGTCCGGTGCTGCCGCCCTGGTTGCCTGCGGGGCCGTGCCTCCGGCCGTCGGCGCTGGTGGTGCTGCTGCCTGGGTTGTCTGCGGGGCTGTGCGGCCCGGGTTTGCTGTACGCCTGGCCGTCGGTGCGTCCGGCGCTGCCGTCTTGGCTGTCTGCGGGGCCGTACGGCCCGGGCCTGCCGTGCCCCCGGCCATCGGCGCTCGTGGCGCTGCTGCCCTGGCCGCCCGCGCTCCCCGTGTGGGCAGCACGGCCTTGGGTCTCGGGCCAGCTCGGCGTGCGGCGGGCGGCGGCGCCGTCTCGGGTGCCCGGGTCTCCGGCTGTGGTGCCGTGCGGGTCGGGTGCGCCATGGGCCTGGCGGTCGGTGCGTCCGGCGCTGCTGCCTTGGTTGCCCNGCGGGCAGGGCGGGCCGGGCGGGCCGGGTGAGACGCCCGCCGAGTCGCGCCCCAGCGCGCCCCGGCGTGGTGCCGTGCCGCTCGTGCCCGGGTCCGCGCCGGACTCCAACCGGGACACCCATACGAGCATGCGGGTGCCGGGGCCCGACGAGCTGGCCGGAGGCGCGCGGGGTACGGCTCGCGCGCCGCGGGCCGCCGGGGAGCCGCGGCCCGGCTCCGCCCGGCATCGTGCCGCCACCGCGCGGCGGCGGCGCATCGCCCTCGGGGCGGCGGCCGTCGCCGTGGCGGCGGGGGTGGGCATCGGCGGGTGGCTCGCCACCAGTGGTGACGAACCCGACGCCAAGCCCTCGGGCACCGAGAGCTCGGCTCCGGCTACGCCCTGAGCCCGGGGACTGTCCGCGCGCTCAGGGCACGGCCGGAGCCCGCGTACACGCCCCGGGCGGGGATGATCCGTTTGGGTTGCCGTTAGGCTGGGGTCGTGGCAGTCGTCGATGTATCCGAAGAGCTCAAGTCCCTCACCACGACCATGGGGTCGATCGAGGCCGTCCTGGACCTCGAGAAGCTGAGGGCCGACATCGCCGTGCTCGAAGAGCAGGCCGCGGCCCCGTCCCTGTGGGACGACCCGGACGCGGCGCAGAAGATCACCAGCAAGCTGTCCCATCTCCAGGCCGACGTCCGCAAGGCCGATGCCCTGCGCGCGCGGATCGACGACCTCGGGGTGCTCTTCGAGCTCGCCGAGGCCGAGGACGACGCGGACACCCTCGCCGAGGCCGAGTCCGAGCTCGCGGACGTCAAGAAGGCCCTGGACGAGATGGAGGTCCGTACGCTCCTCTCCGGCGAGTACGACGAGCGCGAGGCGCTGATCACCGTACGGGCCGAGGCGGGCGGCATCGACGCCGCGGACTTCGCCGAGCAGCTGCAGCGGATGTACCTGCGCTGGGCCGAGCGGCACGACTACAAGACCGAGATCTACGAGACGTCGTACGCGGAAGAGGCCGGCATCAAGTCGACCACCTTCGTGATCCACGCCCCGTACGCCTACGGCACCCTCTCCGTCGAGCAGGGCACCCACCGTCTCGTCCGCATCTCGCCCTTCGACAACCAGGGCCGCCGCCAGACCTCCTTCGCGGGCGTCGAGGTCCTCCCGGTCGTCGAGACGACCGACGTCGTCGAGATCCCGGAGAACGACATCCGGGTCGACGTCTACCGGTCGTCAGGCCCCGGCGGTCAGTCCGTGAACACCACCGACTCCGCGGTGCGCATCACCCACCTCCCGACCGGCGTCGTGGTCTCCTGCCAGAACGAGAAGTCGCAGATCCAGAACAAGGCTTCCGCGCTGCGCGTCCTGCAGGCCAGGCTCCTGGAGCGGCAGCGCCAGGAGGAGCGGGCCAAGATGGACGCCCTCAAGGGCGACGGCGGCAGCTCCTGGGGCAACCAGATGCGCTCCTACGTCCTGCACCCGTACCAGATGGTCAAGGACCTGCGGACGGAGTACGAGGTCGGCAACCCGCAGGCGGTCCTGGACGGCGAGATCGACGGATTCCTGGAGAAGGGCATCCGCTGGCGCAAGCAGCAGGAGCAGCAGGAGGGCTGAGCCCCCCGAAAGCAGCCCCTGACGCCCCCGGCGGTCCGGCCTACTCGGTCGCCGGGGGCCCGGCCGTAAGCGAAAGGCGCAGCTGCTCGTCCTCCACGATGCGGCGGGCCAGCGACGCCTCCGAGATGTCGACCGCCTCCGCGACGGACTCGGCGACCTCGCTGCGCCGTGCGTAGACGTCGAAGTCGTCCTGCTTCCGCTTCAGGACCTCCAGCAGACGCTGGTCCAGGCTGTCCGTGGCCAGCAGCCGGTGCACCTGCACCCGTCGGACCTGGCCCATCCGATGCGCCCGGCCGACGGCCTGGGACTCCAGGGCCGGGGTGAGCTGGGGCTCGCAGAGCACCACCACCGACGCGGCCTGGAGGTTCAGACCGGTGCCGCCAGTACGTATCTGGGCCAGCAGGACCGCGTGTCCTGGGGTGCGGGTGAACTCGTCCACCAGCGACTGGCGCCGGTCGGCCGGGAGCTCGCCGCTCAGCAGCCCCACCACGGACCTGGGGCCGGGCCCCGCGCTGTCGAGCGCCTTGTGGGCCGTGGCCAGCACCTCCAGGAAGGTGGAGAACACCACCACCTTCAGATTGTTCTCGGCGGCCTCGGTGACCAGCTCCCGCAGCCGGTTCAGCTTGGCCGAGCCGGTCGGCTCGGTGTAGGCGGCGCGGCGCATCGCCATGAAGTTCCCCTCGGCCACGGCCCGGCGATAGGCGGCGCGGTCGCTGTCGGAGAACTCCTCCCATTCGTCGGCGTGGATGACACCGGGCAGCTCGGCGAGTACGTCCGGCTGGTTGCGGCGCAGGTAGCAGGGGGCCACGGCCGAGCGGAAGACGCGGGAGTCGGCGGTGGCGTACTCGTGGCGCATGGTGCGCGCCACCTCCGGGCTGAGGTAGCGGACGAGCGAGCGGAACTCGTCGACGTGGTTCTGCATGGGGGTTCCGGTCACAAACAGCACCCGGCAGGGGACCTTGCGCCGCATCAGGGTGAGGACCGACTTGGCCCGCAGGGTGTCGGGGTTCTTGATGTAGTGCGCCTCGTCGACCACGAGCAGGCCGAGCGGCAGCCGCGCTGGGATCTTCAGCGTACGCAGCAGGTCGAAGGTGGTGACCAGGGCGCCGCCGCGCTCCACCCAGGCGGCGAACGCGGCCCGGCGGTCCTGGCCGTGCGCGCGGTGGGCGGACAGCTCGCTGCGGGACTCGATCTCCCGTATCCAGTTGATCAGCACGCCGACCGGGCAGACCACGACGTGGTGGGTGGCGTCCTCGGCCGCGCTCAGATGGGCCAGCGCGGCGATCGCCTGGATGGTCTTGCCCAGGCCCATCTCGTCGCCGATCAGTACCCGGCGCCGGGCCAGCGCGAAGCGGGCGCCGAAGGCCTGGTAGCCACGGAGCGAGACATTGAGCAGGGACTCGTCCAGGGGCTGCGCCCGGACCTCCTCCGCGAGCGTGCGGGGAATGAACCCCTCGGTGGACGCGCGGTCCTGCGGCCGGTCCACGACCCTGGCCAGCAGCGTGTAGTACTCGGCGGCCCGGACCTCGAAGTCCAGCCAGGCCCGGTCCGGCCGCTCGGGGCCGCGCAGCAGGTCCGTCGCCGCCTGGTCGATCGTCAGGCGTACGTCGTCGGCCTCGGCCCCGGCGAGCGCGTCGAACAGCGCGCGCAGCTCGGACCTGGCCTTGGCCCGCCCCTCCTTGCCCGCGAGCAGCAGCTGCCAGCGGGACCTGGTGGCCCTGGCGCCCTCGATGTGCGGCTCCAGAGCCTGGGCGGTGCGCTCGGCGACGGCTACGGCGTCGGCGATCGCGGGCCCGGCGAGCAGCAGCCGGTTCAGGGCCAGGACGAGGTCCCTGTGCTGTGGGCTGTCCTTGGCGTCGACATCGATCCGTACGGCCACCGCCTCCGCCGTGGCACGGGCCAACTGCTCGGCAGCGGCCTGGGCCTGGCCCGCGCTCTGGGCCCCGATGCCGGGCACCGCGCGCAGGTCGTACGGCTCGGCCTCCCGTACCCGGCCCACCGACCCGTACCCGGCCCGCTCCAGCGCCTCCACGGCCCCCTCGCGCAGCTGACCGCGGGTCACCTCCCGCAGCCGGGCCAGTGGCATCGTGACCAACTCGGCCCGGACCAGCTCCTCTTCGAGCCCGGCCACGGCTCGCCGTACGGCGTCCAGGGCGCCCCGATGGTCCTCGCACACCGCCTGGGCGGCCTGCCGCAGCGCGTCGGCTTGCTGCAGCACGGCGCGGGCCCGCTTGCCTACGGGCACCGGCTCGTCTTGTGGTCCCACGTTGCTTGTCCCGTCCCCGTTCCCGTGCCCTGTCCGTTCCCGTACCCGGTTGTGCCCTGTCCGTGCCCTGTTCGCCGTGCTGGCTGACCTGTCGCCCCATCGTCGCATCGGGGTGTGCGGGATCAAGAGTGGTCAGAGCATGGTCATGAGTTGCCCCTTTCCGGCCATCTGGCGGATTCCAGAACTCGGCTTCGGCCCACCTGGAAAGGTAGGGGCCGCTCGTACGCGACGGGGAGCAATGAGATGAGTCCCATCCGGCACTGCCTGACGTCCGTGGCCGCGGCGACCGGAATCGCCGTGACAGACATCCTTCTGGGGCACGAGACCGTCCTCTCCGGACTCCTGGTCCTCGGCCCGCTCCTGGCCTGCGCCCGCCTGCCGACGAGACTCACGGCCGCCGTGGGCTGGTACGTGATCGTGCTCTTCGTCGTACTGAGCTACACGCACCACACGCTGGGGATGTTCAACAGCACCGTCCGGCTCCTGGCTCTGGCCATCAGTGTGGGCATGGCCGTCTACATCGCCCATGTGCGCACCGCGCGCGAGCGCACCCTGGCCACCCTCGCCAGAACAACGCAGCAGGCCCTCCTGCAGCCGATGCCCCCACGTGTGGGCGATCTCCTGGTCGCCACCCGCTACCGCTGCGCGACCCGTGACCTGGTGCTCGGTGGCGATGTGTTCGACGCGGTCCACAGTTCCCATGGCGTACGCGTCCTCATCGCCGACGTGCGCGGCAGCGGGCTCGGCGCCACCGTCACGGCCGCGGCGACCCTGCGGTACTTCCGGGACGCCGCGTACACCCAGCGCGACCTGAGCTCGGTCGCCGGTGCGCTGAACGCCGGTGTGTCACGCCAGCTGGGTCCGGAGGACTTCGTCACCGCCACGCTCGCGGAGTTCACCCCGGACGGCCGGGTGACCGTCGTGAACTGCGGACACCATCCTCCGGCCGTTCTGGGTGACCAGGGCGCGCACCTCCTCACGGTCGACCCCGCGTTGCCTCTAGGGATGCGCGGCGATCACCGGGAGCAGAGTGTGCTGCTCGCCCCCGGCGAGCGGATGCTGTTCTACACCGACGGCCTGGCCGAAGCCCGCAACCACCGCGGCGCGATGTTCGATCTCGAAGCAGAGCTTCGTGTCCTGCCGTACCTGCCGCTGCTCGATGACGTCCTCGATGACCTGCTCAAGCGGATGGACAGCCATACGGGCGGTGACACCAGTGACGACGTGGCCCTGGTCCTCTGCCAGCCCGGGTTCAGCCCTGCTTCCGGGGGGCCTGCTTGAGTGTGGTGAGGAGGGCGCTGAGGGGGGCGGTGGTTGTGGTGGCGATCTGGCCGGGGGCGTCGCTCTCGCGGAGGTGGATGAGGCCGGTGGGTCCGGTCGCCAGCTCGACGCACTCGCTCTCGCCGCTGGTGCTGTACGAAGACTTCTGCCAGGCGAGCTGGGACATCGGACTCCCTCTTACAGTGCGTACATGATGTGTTGGATCAGGCTCAGTGAGTCCCGGCTGTTGTGGGACTCGGGCGCGGATTCCGGGTCGACCGGAGTGAACGCCAGTTCAGAGAGCCGTTCGAACATCTTGCCGCACTCGTCTGTTTGCTCTCTATCCCCCACGAAGGCCGATCCCAGCGGCTGTTCGATGTAGACGGTGTCCAATTCGGGTGTTGTGCCGCCGAAGAGAATGAACGAGCGGCTGCTGGCTGCGTACGCCCCGCGTTCGAACGGGAAGACCTGCAACGTGACGTTGGGCAGCCGAGCGACCTCGATCAGCCGAAGCAGCTGCTTGCGCTCGGGGTGCGATGCGAAGGCGTTGTGGCTCTGTGACCCTGGGCGCTACAACGGTCAGGCCTCCTCGGATATCTCTTAGGCGATCGAGAGAGAAGAGAGTTGGCCATCCGTGACGTTTCCGCCGCCGTCGTACGGTGCACCTCCGCCGCCGTACGGCCCGCCCCCGCCGCACTACGGCACACCTCCGCCGTACTACGGCCCGCCGGCGCCGAAGGTCAACGGGTTTGCCGTCGCCTCGCTGGTGCTCTCGCTCGTGGCACCGATCGCGATCGCGCTGGTCGCGGTGTTCTGGGTGCTGGCGGCACTCGCCGCGATGTTCTCGCTCGCGGTGCTCGCGCCGCTCGCGCTCGTGTTCGGCATTGTCGCGCTGGTGCAGATATCCCGTAACGGCCAGCGGGGGAAGGGGCTCGCGGTCGCGGGCGTCTCCGTGTCCGGTGCCATGCTCGTACTGGGAGTGATGATGTTGGCCGGAGGGCTGACCTTCTCGACCTACTCGGTCCGGGAGGAGTACGACAGCTCGGCTTCACCCCGACCGGAGGCGAGCCAGAGTGAGTCGGGCGAGCGGGTGACCGTGTTCGACCTGGCGGAGGGGGACTGCTTCACCCCCAAGGTGCTGCCCACGCAGGAGAACAAGGGCTCGCTCAAGAACCCCTTCGCGCGGCGGCTGCCTTGCGACGAGGCACACCGTGGCGAGATCTACGCCAGCTTCGAGCTGCAAGACGGCGACGGGGCGTTCCCGGGCACCGAGGAAGTCACCGCGACCGCGCGGGAGAAGTGCGGGCCGTTGCTCTTCGACTACTCCCTCGACCCCGTTCGGTACGGCGGGCTGCAGACGTTCTTCTACTACCCGGACCGCACCGGATGGGCGCGCGGCGAGCGTACGGTGCTCTGCTGGGCGGCGAAGCCGCGCGGCGAACTGGCAGTGTCCGTACGGGTCGTCAAGAGCGACCTGGAGCCGGCCCAGTACGCGTATCTCGCGGCGGCGCGGCCGATGGGCGACGGGGCGGTCACCATCCCGCAGAAGGGCCCCAAGGAGGACCTGGCCGGGGCCAGGAAATGGGCCGGGCAGATGGGCGTGGCGTACACGGAGACGGTCCGGCAGCTCAGAGCGGCCGAGCTGCCGAGTGAGGTCAGCGGGTCAGTTACGCGGCTGGCGACCGTACTTGAGACCGGCGTGCCGCACTGGAAGAACGCCGCGGCGGCCCAGGACGCAGGGGTGTTCCTCGCCGAGATGAAGCTGGCGGAGGGGGACCTCCGGTTTCGGGCGAAGCTGGACGCGGAGATTCGCAAGGGACTCGGGCTGCCCACCCCCGCGGGAGCGGAGCCGGGTGGGAACCCGGAAGTCTGACGTCAAAGTCCGGCCGGGAGCGGAGCAGTTGCGGCAGCGGAGCCGGAGGGAATGCGTGGGGACCGTGGTGAATGCGTCACAGTCGTACCTCTCGCTGAGGGGCAAGTAATGATCAACCGGACATCACGCCCGGATCGTTCTTGACGTAACTCTTAACTCTGGACAGGCTGCTGGGCAGCATGCGTATGTCTGGGGCTGGCGTGACGGGGCGGGGAGCACAGCCTCACTGAGGCGATCCCGCGAGAACGATCCCCCCCCGCAGGGCCGTGGTCCCGCATATGGCTGCTCCACTGACGAGAACGGCTACTGGGGGTAGCAGCAGATGACGAAGAAGACGCGGGTCCGTGTGGCACGGATAGCCGCAGGTGCGGTGATCGCGGCCGGTGCGTCGCTCACCGCGGCCGGTGCCGCTTCGGCAGCCGGGCTCGAAGTCCCGGGCGTTGTGAAGATCGAGGTCGGCGAAGACGACGAGGACCCGGGTTGCATCCCGGGTGACCCGTCGTGTGATGACGGATCCGGGACCGGCGGTACCGGTGGCGATGACAGCACCGGCGGTACGGGCGGTGATGACAGCACCGGCGGTACGGGTGGCGATGACAGCACCGGCGGCACCGGTGGTGACGACAGCACCGGCGGTACCGGTGGCGATGACAGCACCGGCGGCACGGGTGGTGACGACAGCACCGGCGGTACGGGTGGTGACGACAGCACCGGCGGTACGGGTGGTGACGACAGCACCGGCGGCACCGGTGGCGATGACAGCACCGGTGGCACGGGTGGTGACGACAGCACCGGTGGCACGGGTGGTGACGACAGCACCGGCGGCACGGGCGGTACTGGCGGCACCGGCGGCACGGGCGGTACTGGCGGCACCGGCGGCAACGGCGGCGGCACCGGTGGCAACGGCGGAGGCACGGGCGGCAACGGCGGCGGCACCGGCGGTGGCGACACCGGCGGTACCGGAGGCGGCGACACCACCGGCGGCAACGGCGGCAGCACGGGCGGTAACGGCCCCGTCCCCGACGGCGACGCCAACCAGCCCGTCGAGCAGGGCCAGGGCAAGGACGGCCTGACCGACACCGGTGCCGACAAGGACACCGACAAGGGCGCTGGCGCCGGCACCGACAAGGGCAGCGACGCCGAGAAGGGCGAGCTCGCCGAGACCGGCGCCGGACAGACCCAGTTCCTGCTGATCGGCGCCGCGACGATGATCGCCGGTGGCGTCGGCTTCCGGATGATGCCGCGCCTGATGGGCGGCCGCCCCACCGCGGCCTGATCCACCGGCGTAGTACGTAGCAGTAAGCAGTAATAAGCAGTAGTACACAGAAGAAGGGCCCGGAGCAGCTGCTCCGGGCCCTTCTTCTGTGTACTACCGCTACGCGGTCTGCGTGGCCAGCAGCGCCATGGCCCCGATCAGCACCACCAGCAGCGCTATCAGCGCCACCGGGTTCAGCCCGGCGAAGGGTCCCTGCTGCATCCGCTCGCGGTTGGCCCGGCAGACAGCACACCGGCCCTGGGCCACGGGCGCCGCGCAGTTCGCGCACACCAGTCGGTCAAAGGTCATGCGCTGCCTCCCTCGCGCCTTCACACATGGTCTCGCTCGGCCTCATAACGCTTGGCCTATAGGGAACGGTTCCCCTTACCACTGTGCCAGCTTTCCAGGTTTTCGGCGCGCCCCGTCGTTTCCCGTCCGTTTGTGACCATTCTCTATCGTCACAAAACACGCAACCCAGGACGCTGACTGCGCCGCGCACGCCCCTTCGCGTAGGGTCACGCTCACCTACCCCCGGCGACCCGTGGTGCATCCGTGATCCGATTCGACAACGTCTCCAAGACCTACCCCAAGCAGACCCGCCCCGCACTCAGAGATGTCTCCCTGGAGATCGAGCGCGGCGAGTTCGTCTTCCTGGTGGGGTCTTCCGGCTCCGGAAAGTCCACCTTCCTGCGGCTGATCCTCCGCGAGGAGCGAGCCAGCCAAGGTCAGGTGCACGTCCTGGGCAAGGACCTCGCGCGGCTGTCCAACTGGAAGGTGCCGCACATGCGGCGCCAGCTGGGCACCGTCTTCCAGGACTTCCGGCTGCTGCCCAACAAGACCGTCGGCGAGAACGTCGCCTTCGCGCTGGAGGTCATCGGCAAGCCGCGCGGCACGATCCGTAAGACCGTCCCCGAGGTGCTCGACCTGGTGGGGCTCGGCGGCAAGCAGGACCGTATGCCGGGCGAGCTGTCCGGCGGTGAGCAGCAGCGGGTGGCGATCGCCCGTGCCTTCGTGAACCGTCCGATGCTGCTGATCGCCGACGAGCCCACCGGCAACCTGGACCCGCAGACGTCGGTCGGCATCATGAAGCTGCTCGACCGCATCAACCGCACCGGCACCACCGTGGTGATGGCCACCCACGACCAGCAGATCGTGGACCAGATGCGCAAGCGCGTCATCGAGATGGAGCAGGGCCGCCTGGTCCGCGACCAGTCCCGCGGCGTCTACGGCTACCAGCACTGAGCATCGAGCACTGAGCACCTGAAAGGACGCCATGCGCGCCCAGTTCGTCCTGTCGGAGATCGGCGTCGGTCTCCGCCGCAATCTCACGATGACCTTCGCGGTCATCGTCTCCGTCGCCCTCTCGCTGGCGCTGTTCGGCGGCTCGTTGCTCATGCGCGACCAGGTGAGCACGATGAAGGGCTACTGGTACGACAAGGTCAACGTAGCGATCTTCTTCTGCAACAAGGGGGACGCGGAGACCGACCCGAAGTGCACCAAGGGCGCGGTCACCAAGGAGCAGAAGGAGACGATCCTCGCCGATCTGAACAAGATGGACGAGGTCGTCGAGAAGGTCCAGCACGAGTCCAGCGACGAGGCGTACAAGCACTACAAGGAGCAGTTCGGCGACTCGCCGCTGGTCAACTCGCTCACCCCGGACCAGATGCAGGAGTCGTACCGGATCAAGCTGAAGGACCCCGAGAAGTACCAGGTGATCGCCAGCGCCTTCTCGGACCACCCCGGTGTGCAGTCCGTGCAGGACCAGCGCAAGACCGTGGACAAGCTCTTCGAGGTGCTCAACGGCATGACCTGGGTGGCCGGGGTCATGATGGCGCTGATGCTGGTCGTCGCGCTGATCCTGATCGTCAACACGGTACGGGTCTCGGCCTTCAGCCGCAGACGCGAGACCGGGATCATGCGTCTGGTGGGCGCCTCCAGCTTCTATATCCAGGTGCCGTTCATCCTGGAGGCGACCCTGGCCGGGCTGTTCGGCGGGCTGATCGCCTGCGGGATGCTGCTGGCCGGCCGGTACTTCCTCGTCGACCACGGCATCGCACTCGCCGACAAGATGGAACTGATCAACTTCATCGGCTGGGACGCGGTGTTGACCAAGCTCCCGCTGGTGCTCGCGGTCGGGCTGCTGATGCCCGCGATGGCAGCGTTCTTCGCTTTGCGCAAGTACCTGAAGGTGTGACACACGTCCAGGGCGCCGTACGGTCAACCTTCCGTACGGCGCTCTTTGTTGTCCTAGACTCACCGGCATGTCGGGTTCAGACCTGTTCTCCCGGCCCCGCCGCATCCGCCGCGGGGCGGCCCTGACATTGGTCTTCGCGACCGTGCTCGCGACGGGGGCGGCGACCGAATCCTGGAGTGAGCCGGACCGGAACCCGACCGGCAAGCAGGCCCGTTCCACGCCCGCCACCAGCGCTGACGCGGGGGACACCACCGAACCCGACGAGGTCGCCGACGCCGCGGCCAAGGCCCTGGCCGACGGCAAGTCCCCCAGCAAGGCCGCCGAAGAGGTCGTCAGCCGCAGCGGCGACCGCTGGGGTTCGGTCTACGACGCCGGGGAGTACGAGGAGTTCGAGCGGGAGCTCGAAGGCGAGTACACCGGTGTGGGGCTGTGGACCAGACGGGCGGCCGACGGCCGGGTCGAAGTGGTCCGGGTGCAGCGCGACAGCCCCGCGGCCCGCGCCGGGATCGCCATAGGCGACCGGCTGCGCAGCGTCGACGGCAAGGCGCTCAAGGGCCGCGGCCCCAAGGAGATCGTGTCCCTGCTGCGTGGCGCGGGCGCCGACGCCGGGACGCAGGTGAAGCTCGGACTGCGGCGTGGCACGCGCGCGTGGAGCCAGACGCTGCGCCGGGCCAGACTCGAGAAGGAGTCCGTCACCGTACGGCGGCTGGCCGACGGACCCGTACTGATCAAGGTCACCGTGCTCACCAAGGGCACCGGAGGCGATGTGCGCGACGCGGTACGCGATGCCCCGCAGGGTGCCGGCGTCCTGCTCGACCTGCGGGGCAACTCCGGAGGGCTGGTCACCGAGGCCCAGGAGGTGGCCTCCGTCTTCCTGGACGGCGGAGTGGTGGCGACGTACGACGTCCGGGGCAAGCAGCAGGCGCTGCACGCCGAGCCGGGCGGGAGCGGCACCAGACCCCTGGTCGTGCTCGTCGACGGCGGCACGATGAGCGCGGCGGAACTGCTCGCCGGTGCCCTCCAGGACCGTGGCCGTGCGGTGGTGGTGGGCTCCCGGACCTTCGGCAAGGGCTCCGTCCAGATGCCGAGCCGCCTCCCCGACGGCTCCGTCGCCGAGCTGACCGTCGGCCACTACCGCACTCCGTCCGGGCGCACCGTCGACGGTCAGGGCATCACCCCCGACCTGGAGGTCGACCAGGAAGCCGAGCAGCGGGCCCGCACGGTATTGAGTGGCCTCGGACCCCCCTCGTAGTGCGAAAATGGCCACACTATGGCTAAGGAAAAGGATCAAGGGCGCAAGCTGGTCGCGCAGAACAAGAAGGCGCGGCACGACTACCACATCCTCGACACCTACGAGTGCGGCCTCGTGCTGACCGGTACCGAGGTCAAGTCGCTGCGCCAGGGGCGGTCGTCGCTGGCGGACGGGTTCGTGCAGATCGACGGCCACGAGGCCTGGCTGCACAACGTGCATGTGCCCGAGTACACCCAGGGCACCTGGACCAACCACAGCGCACGGCGCAAGCGGAAGCTGCTGCTGCACCGCGCCGAGATCGACAAGCTGGAGTCCAAGTCGCAGGAGACGGGCCACACGATCGTGCCGCTCGCGCTGTACTTCAAGGACGGCCGGGCCAAGGTCGAGATCGCGCTGGCGAAGGGCAAGAAGGAGTACGACAAGCGGCAGACCCTGCGCGAGAAGCAGGACCGGCGCGAGACCGACCGCGCGATCTCGGCGGTACGTCGCCGGGAGCGCGGGAAATAGGCTGGCACCCTCGTACGTTGGTCACGTACGATGGGCACTGCCCCACCAGCTGGGGCTTGAAAAATCAACATGGGGATGATCGGTTTCGACAGCGGATGTCGAAGCAGGGGAAGCGTGTCGAGGAAGCGGCAATGATCTCGTAAACCATATGTCGCAACCAATAATCGCCAATACCAAGCGCGATTCCTTCGCCCTCGCTGCCTAAGTAGCGACTTGCGAAGTGTCAGCCCGGGGGTGTTCCCGACCCGGATCCTGGCATCAGCTAGGGAACTAAACCGCTAAGCCCGGTCACGGGGAGTAGCGGGAAATCAAACAGTGACTGAGCCCGTCGGAGACTTGTTCGCGTGATCTTCGGGGCTGAGAAAATCGTAGCGAACTGCACACGGAGAAGCCCTGGTTCCGCACCGTTGGACGCGGGTTCGATTCCCGCCATCTCCACCACCCCATGTAGCCCCTGGCCCGCCGAGTATCTCGGCGGGCCAGGGGCTTTTTCGCGCCCCATCGGTGCTTGAAGTACGTAAGATGATCACTCTGTCGTAGGACATCACTGGAGGGGGCTCTATGCGTGCTATATCAGGATCTGGGCTGAAGAGACGGGTGGCCATGGGGGGTGCGGTGGCCGTTCTCACGGTCGGTCTTGCCGCGTGCTCGTCCGGTTCCGAATCGGACTCCGCATCCGGTACCGGGGGCGGTAGCGACAAGAATTCCTCCGCCGAGTCGGCGCCGAAGGGGCCGAAGGAGGCCAAGCCCGGGACCGCCATCAAGGTGGGTGACTTCGAGGTCACCGTGGTGGAACTCGTTGACCCGTACACCATGAAGGAGGGAGGGAAGCCGACCGAGGACGACGCGCACTTCGTCGCCGCCGCCCTCTCGGTGAAGAACATCGGGAGCGCCGCCGGTCCCTACGACTACAGCAGTGCGGTGGTGCTGCGGGACTCGGTCGGCACGGAGATGGTGCGCATGTCCGGCGATGACACCGACACGTTCGACGGCAAGATCCCGTCGGGCACCACGGTGAAGGGGTCGGTCATGTTCCAGGTCCCGGACGGCGCGAAGGGCTTCACGCTGGAGGTCGGCGAGGATCTGCACAGCGGCGGATCCATCGCGGCCACCGTCAGCCTGGGCTGACCGGCGCCGGGCCGGCGCCCTGGCCCGACATGACGTCGTGGCGCCGGCCCAGCGTGTGCAGCAGGAGCGCGAGGGCGGCCGCGCTCACCGGCACCAGGTAGGCCGGGCTCGGCCCCAGGTGCTCCACAGCCCAGCCGCCCATCGCCGCGCCGCAGGCGATGCCGCCGAGCAGGCCGGTCACGGCGAGGGTCATGCCCTCGTTCAGGCGGCCGTCGGGGGTCAGGCGCTGGACCATCGTCATGCCGGTGACCATGGTCGGGGCGGTCGCCATACCGGCGAGCAGGAGTGCGCCTGCCAGCAGCAGGAGGGAGCCGGTGGACGCTGCGAGCAGGGGCAGTGACATCAGGGCGGTCATCGCGGCGAGGCAGAGCAGCAGGCGACGGGGGAGTGGGCCCGAGACGCGGAGGGTCCCGTAGAGGAGTCCGGCGAGGCAGGAGCCCGCCGCCTGGAGTCCCAGGATCAGGCCCGCCGCCGAGGGGTGCCCGCGGTGCTCCGCGTACGCCACCGTGACGACCTCCATCGCGCCGAACACCGCGCCGGTGGCGAGGAAGACGACGAGGAGGGGCCGCATTCCCGGGGTTCGGAGGGGGGAGCGGGTTCTGGTCGTACGCGGTCGGGGTGGTGGCTCGGTGGAGCGCTGGGCGGTGAAGAGCAGGACGCCCGTGAGGAGGAGGACCGCGCCGGTCAGGGTGCCCGCCTCCGGGAAGAGCGCGGTGCACAGGAACGCGGCGAGTACTGGGCCGAGCATGAAGCACAGCTCGTCGGCGGCCTGTTCGAAGGAATTGGCGGTGTGCAGCGCCGGTCCGTCGCCCCTGAGCAGGTGCTGCCAGCGGGCGCGGGACATGCCGCCGGTGTTGGGCGTGGTGGCGGTCGCGGCGTAGCAGGCGAAGAGCGTCCAGAGGGGGGCGTCCAGACGGACGCAGAGCACCAGGGCGAGCGAGCCCAGTACGGCGAGGATCGTCGCGGGTACGGCGACCCTGGCCTGTCCGTACCGGTCGACCAGGCGGGCCGTCCAGGGGGCCACCACCGCCGTGGTGGCGAGCCCGGTCGCGGTGACGGCGCCGGCCAGGGCGTAGGACCCGCGGGCTCCGGCGATCATGATGATCGCGCTCACGCCGAACATGCCCATGGGCAGCCGGGCGAGAAGGTTCCCGAGGGTGAAGGCGCGGGCGCCGGGGACCTGGAAGAGACGGCGGTAGGGCCCCGGAGTGCGGGTACGGTCGCGCGGCGGCGGGGTGGCGACCAGGACGTCGCCGGACACGGCGAGGAAGGGCGGCTGGGCGGGCTCGTGGGGCATGCGATAAGCCTCGCCGCGTAGTGCGTACGGGGTCCAACACCTTCTCCGCGCCGATTGACGCACCTGTGTTGTAAGTTCGCGTCATGCCCCAGGACATCCAGCCGCGACTGCTGCGCGCCTTCTGCGCCGTCGCCGACGAGCTGCACTTCACGAGGGCGGCCGCCCGCCTGTACGTCGCACAGCAGGCCCTGAGCCGGGACGTGCGCCGACTGGAGCGCGAGCTGGGGGTCGAGCTGTTCCTGCGGCACACCCGCCAGGTGGCGCTGACCGAGCACGGCGAGCGACTGCTGCCGTACGCGCGACGGGTCTTGGAGGCGCAGGACACGTTCCGGGAGGCGGCCGCAGGGCCGGGGCCGCGACCGCTGCTCGTCGATCTGAACAGCCCCGGGCTCACTCTCGACCGCATCCTGACGCGGGCCCGTGAGCTGGCCCCGGAGTGCGAGCTGATGGCCCGCTACGAGAGCGGGCTGACCGGTGCCGCGGCCGAGATCCTGGCCGGGCGCCTGGACGCGTCCTTCGGGCGGTACGCGGGGCTCGCCCCGGCCCTGCGGGCGCAGCTGGCCCAACAGCCCGTACGGTACGAGCCGATGGCCGTCGTACTGCCCGACGACCACCCGCTGGCGGGGCTCGACGCGGTCCCGCTCGACCGGCTGGCGGGCGAGACCGTCTACGCGGGGGCGGGCAATCCGCGCACCGTCGAGTGGACGGACCTGGCGCAGGAGCTCTTCGACGGGCGGGGGATCGCCGTCGCGCCGCCCGCGCCCCTGGCGGTGGGGGTCGAGGAGTTCCGGCGGTTGATGGCCAAGCACCGCAACCCGGTCCTGGCCGTGGTGGGGTTTCCGGCCATGCCGGGCTGTGTGTTGCGGCCACTTATCGATCCGGTACCGCTTTCGCCCGTGTCCCTGGTGTGGCGAAAAGGCCTTAAACATGCCGGAATTGATGCCTTGCGTACCGCTTCGTCCGATATTGGCGCGGAGGAAGGGTGGCTGAGGCGGCCACCGGGAGCCTGGGTTCCGCAGGCAGATGCACTCATCATGATGGGTCCTGATTGACCGCTGGGTCTGATTGTCGTTGCGGTGCGCTACATTCATGGCTCGGGTGCAGTGTGATAAGGGGGGCGCCCGGGCCAGGATGGGGGTCCGGTCCGGCGGCGAGTGCCCGATGTCGCCCTGCGCCCATAAAGATCCAGTAAGTGGGGGTTGGGCGTACAGCTGTGGAAAATTGGCGAGAAGGTGCCCGTTCCGGGCAGACACACGATCCGCACGAAGTGACGATCCAGATCGACGGCGCGGGCCGTCAGCTTCAGGACCTGTCACCGGATCACACCGCGCAGGACGGCTCCGACGGGCCGGTGTTCGTCGACGAGACGGGCAGCCGTGGCCGCAAGGTCCGCCGAATAGGCTGGATCGCCGGCATAGTCTGCGCCGTCTACGCCGTGGTGCTCGGCGTCACGCTGGTCTCCGGTAACTCCGACGCGCCCTGGATGCCGGGGCTCGGCGGCAAGGAGGACAAGGCCCCCGCGGGAAAGGTGGAGCCCTCCCCGGTTCCCGAGACCTCGGAATCCCCGGACAGCACACCGGGGCAGCGAGCGCCCGTACCCAGCTCCACGGACGGTGCCGTCCTGCCGCCGGGTGTCACCGCGTCGCCGAGCGCCCCCGCCAAGCCCGATGCCTCGGCCTCGTCCGGTAAGCCCTCCGCGGACCCGACCGAGGACGACCCCACCAAGGACCCGGACCCCACGAAGGCCCCTGACCCCACCAAGGAGCCCGACCCGGACCCGACCGAGGAACCGGACCCCGACCCGGAGCCCGACCCGGACCCCGAGCCCGACCCGGACCCGACCGACGAGCCGGTCCCCGACCCCGACCCCACGGACGGCGGCGAGGCCGGTGGGGCCGGTGGGGCCGAACAGATCAACGCCAGTAGTGCACAGCCTTCGGTGACCGAGAGCGCAGCACAGCACCAGGCCCCGGAGGGCGCGTAACCATGACACCCCGCTCCGCTCGCAGCCGACGCCGTCGGCTGCCGATGCGCTATCTGCTGCCCTCGCTCTTCCTGGTGGCACTGATGGCGATGTTGATGCTGCGCGGTTACGTGCATAGCGAGATCCTGGCCGACCACCGGGTGCGCCCCCCGGCGTCCCACGACCAGGTACCCGAAGAGGTCCTCAAGGGCGGCCCGGTGATCCAGGCGCGGGAAGGCGAGCAGCCCAAGGCGCTCAGCGTCCCGGACCACAAGCTGGTGCTGACCTTCGACGACGGGCCCGACCCCAAGTGGACCCCGAAGGTCCTGGACACGCTCAAGGAACACGACGCGCAGGGCGTGTTCTTCGTCACCGGCACCATGGCCTCGCGCTACCCGGATCTGGTCGACCGCATGGTGCGCGAGGGCCACGAGATCGGCCTGCACACCTTCAACCACCCCGACCTCTCCTACCAGTCGCAGCGCCGCATCGACTGGGAGCTGTCCCAGAACCAGCTCACCCTCGCGGGCGCCGCCGGCATCAACACCTCGCTCTTCCGGCCGCCGTACTCGTCGTACGCGCACGCCTTCGACAACGAGAACTGGCCGGTCACCCAGTACATCGGCTCCCGCGGCTACGTCACCGTCGTCAACAACACCGACAGCGAGGACTGGAAGCGCCCCGGCGTAGACGAGATCATCAAGCGGGCGACACCCAAGGACGGCAAGGGCGCGATCGTGCTCATGCACGACTCCGGTGGCGACCGCTCGCAGACCGTCGCGGCCCTGGACCGCTTCCTGCCGGATCTGAAGGCCGACGGCTACGAGTTCACCACCCTCACCGAGGCGATGGACGCGCCGAGCGCGCACACCCCGGTGACCGGGTTCGCGCTGTGGAAGGCCAAGGCGTTCGTCTGGGCGGTCAGCGTCTCGGAGAACGTGACCGGTGTCCTGGTGGCCGGACTCGCCGTGATCGGCGTCCTGGTCATCGGCCGCTTCGGGCTGATGCTGCTGCTCTCCGTGATCCACGCGCGACGTACCCGCAAGCAGGGCTTTAGGTGGGGCGCGCCGGTCACCGAACCGGTGACGGTGCTGGTCCCCGCGTACAACGAGGCCAAGTGCATCGAGAACACCGTGCACTCGCTGATGAGCAGCGACCATCCCATCGAAGTCCTCGTGATCGACGACGGGTCGAGCGACGGCACCGCGCGCATCGTCGAGGAGATGCGGCTGCCCAACGTCCGCGTCATCCGGCAGAACAACGCGGGCAAGCCCGCGGCGCTCAACCGCGGTATCGCGAACGCCCGCTACGACCTGATCGTGATGATGGACGGCGACACCGTCTTCGAGCCGTCCACCGTGCGCGAGCTGGTGCAGCCGTTCGGCGACCACCGGGTCGGCGCGGTCGCGGGCAACGCCAAGGTCGGCAACAAGGACTCGCTGATCGGCGCCTGGCAGCACATCGAGTACGTGATGGGCTTCAACCTCGACCGCCGGATGTACGACGTCCTGCGCTGTATGCCCACCATCCCGGGCGCGGTCGGCGCCTTCCGGCGCAGCGCTCTGGAGCGGGTCGGCGGCATGAGCGAGGACACCCTCGCCGAGGACACCGACATCACCATGGCCATGCACCGCGACGGCTGGCGGGTCGTCTACGCGGAGAACGCGCGCGCGTGGACCGAGGCGCCGGAGACCGTGCAGCAGCTGTGGTCCCAGCGCTACCGCTGGTCGTACGGCACCATGCAGGCCATCTGGAAGCACCGGCGCGCGCTCATCGAGCGCGGTCCGTCCGGGCGCTTCGGCCGGGTCGGACTGCCGCTGGTCTCGCTGTTCATGGTCCTGGCGCCGCTGCTCGCGCCGCTTATCGACGTCTTCCTGCTGTACGGGCTGATCTTCGGCCCGACCGGGAAGACCGTCATGGCCTGGCTCGCGGTGCTCGCCGTGCAGGCGGTCTGCGCGATCTACGCCTTCCGGCTGGACCGCGAGAAGATGACCCACCTCATCTCGCTGCCGCTCCAGCAGATCCTGTACCGGCAGCTGATGTACGTCGTTCTGCTGCAGTCCTGGATCACCGCGCTCACCGGCGGCCGCCTGCGCTGGCAGAAGCTCCGGCGCACCGGTGCGGTGGGGGCGGCGCCCGGCGCCATCCCGGCGCAGCCGGCGGCCGGGCACGACCACCGGAGGCCGGTCGCATGACGACACCGCCTTACGGAAACGATGGCGAGTGGCCGCGGCGGAACTCCCCGGACCCTTACGCGGGGTCCGGGTCCCACGCAGGGGGCGACGGGTACGCGGCGGAGGATCCGTTCGCGGACCCCAGCCGCCCGTACGCGGGTGCCGACCCGCAGGCGGGCGCCGACCCGTACCCGGACCCGTACGCGCAGGACTACGCGCAGGCGGCGCCGGGCGCGCAGGCGGGCTTCGACCCCTTCGCGCAGCGTGATCCGCGGGCAGGGCATGACCCGCTCGCGGGGCCGGACCCGTACGCCAGCTCCGGCCCCTTCGGGGCGGGTGAGTCGCATGCCGCGCGTGACCCGTTCGCCGAGCCGGGCCCGTCCGCGCACGGCGATCCGCACGCGGGGCCGGGCGCGCAGGCGGGCTTCGACCCCTTCGCACAGCGTGATCCGCAGGCGGGTCGTGACCCGCTCACGGGGTCGGACCCGTACGCCGCTTCGGGCCCCTTGGGCCAGGGCGACCCGCATGCCGCGCGTGATCCGTTCGCCGAGCCGGGCCGGTCCGCGCACGGCGACCCGCAGGCGGGGGTGGGCGGTTTCACCGCTGACGACCTCTTCGGGGATCGCGAACCGCAGGCCGCGCGTGGCGCGTTCGCCGAGCCGGGCCCGTACACCGAGTCCGGCACCTTCGCGCAGGGCAACCCGCACGCCGCCGGTGACCCCTTCGCGCAGGGCGACCCGTACGGTGCGCGGGACGCGCAGGGGCAGTCCGACGGGTACGGGCAGACCGCGGCATACCCGGAAGCCGAGACCGCGACGGCCACCGCGGAGCGGACCGACGAGGCCGAGAAGGCCGCCGCGCCCTCCTGGGCGGAGGGCAAGAAGGCGTCAGGGCGGGACCGCTATCTCGATCTTCTGCGGTCGCTCGCCCTGGTCCGGGTCGTGGTCTACCACGTCTTCGGCTGGGCCTGGCTGACGATCCTCTTCCCGTCCATGGGCGTGATGTTCGCGCTGGCCGGCTCCCTGATGGCGCGCTCGCTGAACCGGCCCGCGCTGGGCGTGATCCGCGGCCGTATCCGACGGCTGCTGCCCCCGGTCTGGGTGTTCGGCGCCATCGCCGTACCGCTGATGTTCCTCAGCGGCTGGGAGCCCGCCAAGCAGCTCGGCGGTACCTGGCTGCTCGAACTCTTCAACTACGTGGTGCCGTTCGGGGCCCCGCCCTACCCCTGGAGCACCGACCCGGTCCCCGGCGCCGACTGGCTCTCGGGCAGCTGGGCGGTCCAGGCGGCCGGACCGCTCTGGTACATCCGCGCCTACCTGTGGTTCGTGATCGCCTCGCCGCTGCTGCTGTGGGCGTTCCGCAGGGTGCCGTGGGCGACGCTGCTCGCGCCGCTCGCGCTCACCGCGGTCGTCGGTACGGGCCTCGTGGAGATCCCCGGCGAGACCGGCCGCGCGATCACGGACTTCGCGGTCTACGGCTCCTGCTGGGTGCTCGGCTTCGCCCACCAGGAGGGCCTGCTCAAGAAGGTGCCGCGCTATATGGCGGTCTCCTGCGCCGCGCTGGTCATGGCCTTCGGGCTGTGGTGGGCGTCGGGCCACCTGGGCCCGGACGGCTGGGACCTCAACGACATCCCGCTGGCCCAGGCCACCTGGTCGTTCGGGTTCGTGGTGATCCTGCTGCAGTACGCGCCGTCCTGGCAGGAACTACCCGGCAAGCTCGCCCAGTTCGACAAGCTGGTCACGCTCTCCAACAACCGCGCGGTCACCATCTACCTCTGGCACAACGCGCTGATCATGGCGACGATCCCGCTGCTCGACCCGCTGTGGCAGTTCCCCATCGTCTACAACCACCTCGGGACGGCCTTCGCCGAGACGTACAACATCTGGATGTTCGTACTGGTGTGGCCGCTGATCGGGCTGACCATCGTGGCCGTCGGCTGGATCGAGGACCTGGCCGCCCAGCGCAAGCCCCGGCTCTGGCCGGACGGCGCGCGACGGGGCAAGGCAGGCAAGGCAAGCAAGGCAGGCAAGGCGGGAGGCTCGCGGCGCCGCTAGCGACGCAGGGTCCCGGTACCGTCCGGAACCCCCGGACGGTACCGGGGGTTCCGGCCAGGCGTCCGGCCGGGCACTCTGGGGGTGTTGGCCTCGGGTAACCCCACAAGGCGGTGACAGACGCATGGCGGCGGGCATCGTTTCGTCCGACTACGACCTGCGGTTCGACTCCGGACGAGCCTGCCTGGACCTGCTCGCCACGGCCCACCCCGTCGAACGCCTCGACAGCCCCGCCTGCCTGCGCGCCTGGCTGGTGGGCGCGGGCCTGGTCCCCGAGGGGGCGCGACTCGGCCGGGTCGACCCGGCCTGCGTGGTCGCCTTCCGCGAACTGCGCGCCGACATCGACCGGTTGGTACGCGGCGAACCAGCGACCTCCGAAGCCGGGCCGCTCGACGCCGCGTTGGCCCGCCTCAACACCCTCGCCGTCGCCGCACCCCCCGCACCCCGCGCCGTACGCACCGCCGACGGCGGACTCGTCCGGGTGCTGCACACCGACCCCCCGGGCCCCGCCCTGCTCGCGGCCGTCGCCAGGGACGCGGTCGAGCTGCTCACCGACCCCGTGGCGCGATCCTGCATCCGCCAGTGCGAGGGCGACAACTGCCCGCTCATCTACCTGGACACCTCGCGCGGACGGCGCCGCCGCTGGTGCTCAAGCGAGGTGTGCGGCAACCGCGAGCGGGTGGCCAGGCACCGTCGCCGTACCGCCCTGGCGAGAGCCTGAACCGGTATTTCGAACGGCACTGAACACAACGCGCCCGCCGTACGTAACTAACCCGTGTGTGAGCCAGGACGTGGGGGAGCCCCCGTCGAAACGGGGACACCGGAGGTGGACGTGCGCAAAGATGCCGCCGTGGCCGATGATCGAACGCGGCGGGCCCGGCACCGGATGCAGGAACCGCCCGAGCCCGACGAGGAGCTGATGCGCGCGCTCTACCGTGAGCACGCGGGTCCGCTGCTCGCGTATGTGCTCAGGCTGGTTGCAGGAGACCGGCAGCGGGCCGAGGACGTCGTCCAGGAGACCCTCATCAGGGCCTGGAAGAACGCTGGTCAGTTGAACCGTGCGACCGGTTCGGTACGCCCCTGGCTGGTGACGGTGGCACGGCGTATCGTGATCGACGGCCACCGCAGCCGGAAAGCCCGGCCGCAGGAGGTCGACCCCTCGCCACTGGAGGTCATCCCCGCGGAGGACGAGATCGACAAGGCGCTCTGGCTGATGACACTCTCTGACGCGCTCGATGATTTGACGCCCGCACACCGGGAAGTCCTCGTTGAGACGTATTTCAAGGGCCGCACGGTCAACGAGGCCGCTCAGACGCTCGGCATACCCAGCGGCACGGTCCGCTCCAGGGTGTTCTACGCGCTGCGTGCCATGAAGCTGGCACTGGAGGAGCGGGGGGTGCGGGCATGACCACCTTCGGAGCGAACGACGCGTTCGGTGCGAACGACGTCCACGAGACGGTCGGCGCGTACGCACTCGGCATCCTGGACGACGCGGATGCCCGCACGTTCGAGGCCCATCTGGCCGGCTGCCAGCTCTGCGCCGCCCAACTGCACGAACTGTCCGGCATGGAGCCGATGCTCGCCGCCCTGGCGGATCTGCCGCCGCAGCAGCGGCCCGCACCGCAGGTGGGGCAGCAGCTCGCGGCGCGCCCGGGACCGCGGCTTTTGGACAACCTCGTGGGCGAGGTCTCCAGGAAGCGGGCGACCAGGCGGCGGAGCGTGCTCGCGCTGGCGGCCGCGGCGGCCGTGCTGATCGTCGGCGGCCCCCTGGTGGTGATGGCCGCATCCGGCGACGACGGTGACACCGGCTCGCAGGTGGCCAGCCCCGCCGAGGACGCCTTCTTCAGCAAGATGGACGAGAAGGTACGGGCCACCGACCCCAAGACCAAGGTCAGTGCGACCGTCGGCCTGGAGAAGAAGGGCTGGGGTACGCACGCGGTCCTTGAGCTCAAGAACGTCAAGGGCCCGCTCAAGTGCTCCCTGGTCGCCGTCGGCAAGAACGGCGAGGAGGAGACGGTGACGTCCTGGGGCGTGCCCAAATGGGGGTACGGGATCGCGGACGGCCCGGACGAGTTCTCGCGTAAGCCGCTGTATGTGCACGGCGGCGCGTCGATGGAGCGCAACGACATCGACCACTTCGAGGTGCGTACGTTCGACGGCGAGCGGCTGGTCGACGTGAAGGCCTGAGAGCCTGTGCGCGGAAACAGGCTCTCAGGGTTCTGATCTGCTGCCGCGTGCGCGGCGGGGTCCCCGTCGCGTACGGTGGACGGCTGCCCGACACGGGCGGCAGCACATCAGAAGGGACCCCCGGTGGCCGATGTACGCGACCGTGAGATCAGCGTCGAGCAGGAGCACCTGGACCAGGTGTACCGACGCCTTGAGGAGAAGATCCACGAGGCCGAGTTCCTGATGCACGACGCCGCCAAGCGCGGTCAGGTCGGCACTCCCGGCGCGCTGGCGGAGCGCGACGCGCAGGTGTTCCGCGCGGGCGTCCATCTCAACCGGCTGAACAGCGAGTTCGAGGACTTCCTCTTCGGCAGGATCGACCTGCTGCTCGGCAAGGACGGCAAGAAGGGCCCGGACGGCGCGTACACCTCCGTGGAACCCGCCGACGACGCGGTACGCCCGAACGGCAGCGCCGAGATCGCCGAGACCCTGCACATCGGCCGGATCGGCGTCCTGGACGCGGAGTTCGCGCCACTGGTCATCGACTGGCGGGCGCCCGCGGCCGCCCCCTTCTACCGGTCCACTCCGGTGGAGCCCGGCCGGGTGGTACGCCGCCGGGTCATCCGCTCCAAGGGCCGCAAGGTCCTCGGCGTCGAGGACGACCTGATGCGCCCGGAGCTGACCGCGACACTGAACGGCGCACCGCTGCCGGTGATCGGCGACGGCGCGCTGATGGCCGCGCTCGGCCAGGCGCGCGGCCACACGATGCGGGACATCGTCGCCTCCATCCAGGCCGAGCAGGACATGGTCATCCGGGCCCCCGCCGCGTCCGTGACGTACGTCGAGGGCGGCCCCGGCACCGGCAAGACCGCGGTGGCCCTGCACCGCGCGGCGTATCTGCTCTACCAGGACCGTCGCCGGTACGCGGGCGGCATCCTGATCGTCTCGCCGACCCCGCTCCTGGTCGCGTACACCGAGGGCGTGCTCCCCTCGCTCGGCGAGGAGGGCCAGGTCGCCATCCGCGCGGTCGGCTCGCTGGTCGACGGCGCGGAGGCGACGCTCTACGACGACCCCGTGGTGGCCCGCGCCAAGGGCTCGGCCCGGATGCTGAAGGTGCTGCGCAGGGCGGCGCGCGGGGTGCTGGAGCCGCGGGGCGGAGCACGGCGCGGCGGTGAACAGCTCGCCTTCGGCACGGAGGCCGACCAGGCCCCCGCGGACAGCGGCCCGCCCACCCGCCTGCGCGTCGTCGCCTTCGGGCGGCGTCTTGAGCTCGGGCCCGACGAGCTCGCCCGGGTGCGGCGCACCGCGCTCAGCGGGACCGCCCCGGTCAACCTGCTGCGCCCGCGCGCCCGCAGGCTGCTGCTCGACGCGCTGTGGGCGCAGTCCGGGGCGGCGTCCCGGCACGCCGACCCGGAGCTGGCCGCCGAGCTCCGGTCGGGCTTCGACGAGGACATCACCGGCGAGGACAGCTTCATCCGCTTCCTGGACGCCTGGTGGCCGGAGCTGACCCCGCACGGGGTGCTGGCCGCGATGGCCGACGAGAAGCGGCTCGGCGGCTGGGCACGGCGGGTGCTCAATCCCGGCGAGGTGCGCCGGGTCGCCCGCTCGCTGCGGCGCGAGGGCCTGTCCGTACACGATGTGGCGCTGCTCGACGAGCTGCAGGCGATCCTCGGCGCACCGCCCCGCCAGCGCAAGAAGAAGGAGCTGGACCCACTCGACCAGCTCACCGGGCTCGACGAGCTGATGCCGGTGCGCGAGGAGACCCAGCGCGAGCGCGCCGAACGGCTCGCCGAGGAGCGTACGGAGTACACGCACGTCATCGTGGACGAGGCGCAGGACCTCACGCCCATGCAGTGGCGGATGGTCGGCCGTCGTGGCCGACACGCCACCTGGACCGTGGTCGGCGACCCCGCCCAGTCGTCCTGGTCGGACCCGGACGAGGCGGCCGAGGCCCGTGACGAGGCGCTCGGCACCCGGCCGCGCCGCCGCTTCACGCTCACCGTGAACTACCGCAACCCCTCGGAGATCGCCGAGCTGGCCGCGAAGGTGCTCGCGCTCGCGATGCCCGGCAGCCAGTCCCCGAAGGCGGTCCGCTCGACCGGCGTAGAGCCCCGGTTCGCGGTCGCCGACGGCCGGGACCTGGCGGGTGCCGTACGGGCCGAGGCCCAGCGGCTGCTGGACAGCGTGGACGGCACCGTCGGCGTGGTCGTCGCGATGCGCCGCCGCGAGGAGGCCGCACGCTGGCTGAAGGGCCTCGGCGGGCGTGTGGTGGCGCTCGGCAGCCTGGAGGCCAAGGGCCTGGAGTACGACGCCACCCTCGTCGTGTCGCCCGCGGAGATCGCCGACGAGTCGCCGGCGGGTCTGCGGGTCCTGTACGTGGCGCTGACCCGGGCGACCCAGCAGCTGACCGTGGTCTCCGGGGAGCGCGACCAGGCGGACTCGCAGGGGGTCCCGGATCTGCTGCGGGACTGATCCGCGGGCCCCAGCGGGTTTCGCAGAGTCCTGCGAGACGGGAATTGCCTTACGAGGATCGTTTGTTACCGTGGACGTGGCACCGGCCCGATCCAAGCCCCCGGGCCCAACCTTCGTCGCTTAGAGCGACCACTTGCCGCGAGGCGAGCATGGCGGGTCGGTGTCACTGAACGTACGAGAGGTGCGCGGCCCCCCCGGGGCCCGCGCCCCCCCGGGCCGCGCACCTCTTTGTTGTGCGGAGACCCCTTTGTTGTGTGAGCAACTTCTCGTATGGTGGAATAAGTTTTCCAAAAGAAGCGCAGAGCATCCGACGAACCCGCGACTCAAGCAGAGAACAAAACGTTCTCAACCCGGGGCGGCTACCACGTACCAGGCGGTAGGTGCGACGATCGGATGACGCACGTGACACAAGGTGAAAGAGGAAGTCGGCATGGCAACGGCGCCCAGCGTCTCCTATTCGATGACGGTCCGGCTCGAGGTGCCCGCGAGCGGAACCGCGGTTTCGCAGCTCACCACGGCCGTGGAGTCCTCCGGGGGCTCGGTCACCGGCCTCGACGTCACCGCATCGGGCCATGAGCGGCTCCGTATCGACGTCACCATCGCCGCGAGCTCCACCGCGCACGCGGACGAGATCGTCGAGAAGCTGCACACCGTCGAAGGTGTCGTCCTCGGCAAGGTCTCCGACCGTACGTTCCTGATGCACCTCGGCGGCAAGATCGAGATGGCGTCCAAGCACCCCATCCGCAACCGCGACGACCTCTCCATGATCTACACCCCGGGTGTCGCCCGGGTGTGCATGGCGATCGCCGAGAACCCCGAGGACGCCCGCCGCCTCACCATCAAGCGCAATACCGTTGCGGTCGTGACGGACGGCTCCGCCGTGCTCGGTCTCGGCAACATCGGCCCGATGGCCGCCATGCCGGTCATGGAGGGCAAGGCGGCCCTCTTCAAGCGCTTCGCCGACATCGACGCCTGGCCGATCTGCCTGGACACCCAGGACACCGACGCGATCGTCGAGATCGTCAAGGCCATCGCCCCCGGCTTCGCCGGCATCAACCTCGAGGACATCTCGGCGCCGCGCTGCTTCGAGATCGAGGCGCGGCTGCGCGAGGCCCTGGACATCCCGGTCTTCCACGACGACCAGCACGGCACCGCGATCGTCGTGCTCGCTGCTCTGACCAACGCACTTCGCGTGGTCGGCAAGGCGATCGGGGACGTGCGGGTCGTCATGTCCGGTGCGGGCGCGGCCGGTACGGCCATCCTCAAGCTGCTCCTCGCGGCCGGCGTCGAGCACGCCGTGGTCGCCGACATCCACGGCGTGGTGCACTCCGCCCGCGCGGACCTGGTGGACGCCGCGGAGGGCACGCCGCTGCGCTGGATCGCGGACAACACCAACCCCGAGGGCGTCACCGGCACGCTCAAGGAGGCCGTCGTCGGAGCCGACGTCTTCATCGGCGTCTCGGCTCCGAACGTCCTCAACGGAGACGATGTCGCGGCCATGGCGGACGACGCCATCGTGTTCGCGCTCGCGAACCCGGACCCGGAGGTCGACCCGGGTGTCGCGCGCCAGACGGCGGCCGTGGTGGCCACCGGGCGCTCGGACTTCCCCAACCAGATCAACAACGTCCTGGTGTTCCCCGGTGTGTTCCGCGGTCTGCTCGACGCCCACTCGCGCACCGTCAACACCGAGATGATGCTGGCGGCGGCGAGTGCGCTGGCCGACGTCGTCAGCGAGGACGAGTTGAACGCCAACTACGTGATCCCCAGCGTGTTCAACGACACGGTCGCCGGGGCGGTCGCCGGAGCGGTGCGCAACGCCGCCAAGGCCGCGGCGGCGGCTGTGACCACCGCCACGGCCTGAAACGCGGCGCGTCGCGGAACCCCGGGGCCCGGGGCGCACTCTAGGGTTGCGGCACCACGCCCATGTAAGCCCTGCGGTCCGCTGCCGGGATCAGACGGAGCGTCACCATTTCGAGGCACCTCGCCTGGCGGATGGGCGCTTTTCGTGTGACTCCCCAGGGTGCCGGATTGGCTTTCCCGCCGCAGGTGGGGGCAGGATGCGTCTCTGGGCGCGAGGGTCTGACGACGGACCCGGGTCCGGGGACCTCCGAGGACCCTGGCAGCATCGGCTTCGCTGTGCCCGATATGCGGCTCCGCCGCGTGGCACGCCTCAACAGCAAGAAGAACACGGGAGTACAAACATGAACCGCAGTGAGCTGGTGGCCGCCCTGGCCGACCGCGCCGAGGTGACCCGTAAGGACGCCGACGCCGTGCTGGCCGCGTTCGCCGAGACCGTCGGCGAGATCGTCGCCAAGGGCGACGAGAAGGTCACCATCCCCGGCTTCCTCACCTTCGAGCGCACCCACCGTGCCGCTCGTACGGCGCGCAACCCGCAGACCGGTGAGCCGATCGACATCCCGGCCGGCTTCAGCGTGAAGGTTTCCGCGGGCTCGAAGCTCAAGGAAGCGGCCAAGGGCAAGTAAGCCTGGCAGTTTGGTGTGAGGGCGGTCCCGGGTTTCCGGGGCCGCCCTCATGCGTGCGGCGCCGCGGTGGCGTGCGTCAGGGATTAGTCCCCCACCCCGCCCCTTCCCGAAAGGCCTCGCCGGCCGGGCTCAAAGATGTCCTCAAGCGCCGGACGGGCTGAAATTGGAAGCCCGCCGGAACCTACGCCGCCTCCGCCAGGTCCGCCTCCGCCAAGGACGTGACGAAGACCGTCCNCTGGCGGACTCCGCGCCCGCGGCGGGCCCACCCGCCCCCGCGCCCGCCCCCGCTCAGGTACGGGACGGCGGCGCCCGGCGCCGTGGCGCGCGGCGGCACCGGTGGCCCGTCGTCGTTCCGTTCTTCGTGTTTCTCGCGGTCTGCTTCGGCCTGCCCGCCGGGACCATGGTGTACGGGGCGTTCACCGTCGTCGACTCGGCGAGTGGCGCCAGCCGGTTCTCGATGGAGAACGTCAACGGCTCGCTGTCCGGGGCGTACGCGACCGGGCTGGCCGGCAGCGTCGAACTCTCGGTCGTGACCGCGCTGCTGGCGACCGCGCTCGGCACGCTGATCGCCCAGGCCGTCGTCAGCTCCAAGCGGCCGGCGCTGCGCGGCATCGTCGTCTCGGCCAGCGGGGTGCTCGCCAACTTCTCCGGCGCGCCCCTCGCCTTCGCGTTCATCGCGACACTCGGCACCACCGGCACCGTCACCCAGCTGTTCCACCTGGAGAAGACCGGGTTCAGCCTCTACAGCTTCACCGGCCTGGTGCTGGCCTACCTCTACTTCATGATCCCGCTGATGGTGGTGACCGTCCTGCCCGCGCTCGACGGTCTGCGCACCCAGTGGCAGGAGGCCGCCGCGTCCTGCGGCGCGACCCGCAGCCAGTACTGGCGGCACGTCGGCATCCCGGTGCTTGTGCCGTCGCTGGCCGGCGGCCTGGTGCTGATGTTCGGCACCGCCTTCGCCTCGCATGCCACCGCCGCCGTGATGGTCGGCTCGTCCCAGCCGCTGATCACCATCCAGATCGCCAACGCCCTCAACGGCAACGTCCTGGTCGGCCAGGAGAACCTCGCCCTCGCCATGAGCCTCAACATGGTCGTGATCGCGCTGCTGGTGATGGCCGTACAGATACCGCTGCAGCGCAGGAGTGCCCGATGGCTCGGATGAAGTCGAGCATGAAGTTGACCTCGCGAGGCGTCGTCCTGCCGCTCGCCGCGCTGTACTTCCTGGTCCCCATCGGTGCCTCGATCTGGTTCAGCATCAACGAGGTGGAAGGCGTCAGCTTCGACGCGTACACCAAGGGCCTCGGGACCGAGGGGCTGACCACCAGCCTCATGCTGTCGGTGCGGCTCGGCCTGGCCACCATCGTCTGCGGACTGCTGCTGATGGTGCCGACGCTCGTCGCGGTCTCGCTCTATCTGCCCAAGCTGCGCCGGGTCGTCGAGATCCTGTGCATGATGCCGCTGGTCGTCCCGCCCATCGCGCTCGTCGCGGGCGTCACCACCGTGCTCTCCTGGGAGCAGGACCTGGCCGACACGCCCTTCTACATGACCTTCCAGGCCCTGCGGGACGAGAACTTCCCGCTGGTCCTCGTCCTGGTCTACACGGTCATGTCGCTGCCGTTCCTGTACCGCTCCCTGGACGCCGGACTGCGCGCCGTCGACCTGCGCACCCTCGTCGAGGCCGCGCGCAGCCTCGGCGCCTCGCGGCTGCAGACCCTGTGGCAGGTCGTCGTACCGAACCTGCGGGCCGCCGTGATGGGCGGCGCCGTACTCAGCCTGGCCATGGTGCTCGGCGAGTACACCGTCGCCTCCGTGCTCTCCTACCGCCCGTTCTCCGTATGGATGGTGGAGATCAAGGACTCCGAGGCCCAGCTCTCGGTCGCGGCCGCGATGCTCAGCCTGCTGATCACCTGGGGGCTGCTGCTCCTGCTCACCACCCTGGCCGGTGGCCGCAGCCGCCGCCGTACGAACTCCAGCCGCGAGAACCGAAAGAAGACCGTGTCATGACCGTCCCCGTGCAACTCAAGCAACTGCGCCGGGAGTTCGGCTCCACGGTCGCCCTCGACGGACTCGACCTGGACATCGCGCCCGGCGAGATGGTCGCCCTGCTCGGCCCCTCCGGCTGCGGCAAGACCACCGCGCTGCGCATCATCGCGGGCTTCGAGACCGCCGACGGCGGCGAGCTGCTGATGGACGGTCAGGACGTCACCTCCGTCCCGGCCAACCGCCGCGACATCGGCATGGTCTTCCAGTCGTACAGCCTCTTCCCCAACATGACGGCCGCCGAGAACGTCGCCTACGGGCTGCGGGTACGCGGCAGGGCATCCGCCGAACGCAAGGAGCGGGCCCAGGAACTCCTGGACCTGGTCGGCCTGCCCGGACGCGAGGGCCACTACCCGCACCAGCTCTCCGGCGGCCAGCAGCAGCGCGTCGCGCTCGCCCGCGCGCTGGCCATCCGCCCCAAGGTGCTGCTCCTGGACGAGCCGCTGTCGGCGCTGGACGCCAAGGTGCGGCTCACCCTGCGCGAGGAGATCCGGCGCATCCAGCTGGAGCTCGGCATCACCACCGTCTTCGTCACCCACGACCAGGAGGAGGCGCTGTCCATGGCGGACCGCGTCGCCGTGATGAAGGACGGACGGCTCGAACAGTGCGCCGCGCCGAGCGAGTTGTACGACCGCCCGGCCACACCGTTCGTCGCCGAGTTCGTCGGCACCATGAACCGGCTGCCGGGCACCGTACGCGACGGCGGCGTCGTCGAGCTCTTCGGACGGCGGCTGCCCATCCACGGCGAGACCCCCGCCTCCGGCACCGAGGTCGACGTCCTGCTGCGCCCCGAGGGCCTGGCGGTCGGCGCCATCGACGACAAGGGCGGCACGCCCGCGACCGTACGGGTGGCGACGTTCCTCGGTGCCACCACGCGGCTGCACCTGACCACCGAGTCCGGCGCCACGTTCAAGGCCGACCTGCCCAGCTGGGAGGCGACCGGGCTGGCTCCGGGGGCGCGCTGCACGGTCACCCCGCACGACAACCCCGTACTGGTCGCCGAGCGGCCCTGAGACCCTCCCGCCGTACGCCGCTGGGGCGGCCACCCTCTTCGGGTGGCCGCCCCAGTCGCGTACTTACGGAAGGAGGGGGAGCTAGACCAGCGCCCCGCCCGGCAGCTCGACCTTCGCGCCGAGCTCCACCAGTTTCTCCATGAAGTTCTCGTAGCCCCGGTTGATCAGGTCGATGCCGTGCACCCGGGATGTCCCCTGCGCCGCCAGCGCCGCGATCAGATACGAGAAGCCGCCGCGCAGGTCGGGAATGACCAGATCCGCGCCCTGCAGCTTCGTCGGTCCTGAAACCACCGCCGAGTGCAGGAAGTTGCGCTGCCCGAAGCGGCAGTCCGAACCGCCCAGGCACTCGCGGTAGAGCTGGATGTGCGCGCCCATCTGGTTCAGCGCCGAGGTGAAGCCGAGCCGCGACTCGTACACCGTCTCGTGCACGATCGACAGGCCCGCGGCCTGGGTCAGCGCCACCACCAGCGGCTGCTGCCAGTCGGTCTGGAAACCGGGGTGTACGTCGGTCTCCAGGGCTATGGCGTTCAGCGAGCCGCCCGGGTGCCAGAAGCGGATGCCCTCGTCGTCGATCTCGAAGGCGCCACCGACCTTGCGGTAGGTGTTCAGGAACGTCATCATCGAGCGCTGCTGGGCGCCGCGCACGTACACGTTGCCCTCGGTCGCCAGCGCGGCGGACGCCCAGGAGGCGGCCTCCAGACGGTCCGAGAGCGCCGCGTGGTTGTAGCCGCCCAGACTGTCCACACCGGTGATCCGGATGGTCCGGTCGGTGTCCATCGCGATGATCGCGCCCATCTTCTGCAGCACGCAGATGAGGTCCTCGATCTCCGGCTCCACCGCCGCGTTCGACAGCTCCGTGACACCCTCCGCGAGCACGGCCGTGAGCAGCACCTGCTCGGTCGCGCCGACGGACGGGTACGGGAGCCGGATCTTGGTGCCGCGCAGCCGCTGCGGGGCCTCCAGGTACTGGCCGTCCGCGCGCTTCTCGATCGTCGCGCCGAACTGCCGCAGCACCTCGAAGTGGAAGTCGATCGGCCGCCCGCCGATGTCACAGCCGCCCAGACCCGGGATGAAGGCATGCCCCAGGCGGTGCAGCAGCGGGCCGCAGAACAGGATCGGGATGCGCGAGGAGCCCGCGTGCGCGTCGATGTCCGCGACGTTCGCGCTCTCCACGTGCGAGGGATCCATCACCAGCTCACCGGGCTGCTCACCCGGGCGGACGGTCACCCCATGCAGCTGCAGGAGTCCGCGTACGACGCGTACGTCGCGGATGTCGGGGACATTGCGCAGGCGACTCGGGCCACTGCCGAGCAGGGCGGCGACCATGGCCTTGGGGACCAGGTTCTTCGCGCCGCGGACCCGGATCTCGCCCTCCAGCGGGGTTCCGCCGTGGACAAGCAGGACGTCGTCAGTGCCGTTGACGGTCATGTATCTCGCGTTCCGATGAGGTGGGCGGGGGCAGAAAAGCAAGGGTAATGGCCTTCCACCCCCACTAAGTAAGGCCAGGGGCGACCTTTGGCCGTCTCGGCCGCGACTTAATACGAACCGTGCTTTCACCAGCGCACACGGTTACTGGAATCCGCCCTTCAGGGGGCGCACACGGCTCCTTCGACCCTACGGCCTGAGCTGCGAGCACTTACGTACCGGCATTGCCTCCCCACCGAAGGCGAAGATGCGGGATCATGTCTGGCATGACCGAGGTGTCCTCGCTCACAGGGCGGTTGCTGGTCGCGACTCCGGCCCTGGCTGACCCCAACTTCGACCGCGCCGTGGTGCTGCTCCTCGACCATGACGAGGAGGGCTCGCTCGGAGTTGTCCTGAATCGTCCGACTCCGGTCGGTGTGGGTGACATCCTGGAGGACTGGGCCGCGCTCGCCGGCGAGCCCGGTGTGGTCTTCCAGGGCGGCCCGGTGTCGCTGGACTCGGCCCTGGGGGTCGGGATCATCCCCGGCGACAGCGGTCCCATCGGCTGGCGCCGGGTCCACGGCGCCATCGGCCTGGTCGACCTGGAAACCCCACCCGAACTGCTGGCCGCGGCCCTCGGCTCGCTGCGGATCTTCGCCGGGTACGCGGGGTGGGGCCCAGGTCAGCTGGAGGACGAGCTGGCCGACGGGGCCTGGTACGTGGTCGAGTCGGAACCGGGCGATGTGTCCTCGCCGCAGCCGGAGCGGCTGTGGCGGGGAGTGCTGCGGCGACAGCGCGGTGACCTGGCGATGGTGGCGACGTATCCGGACGACCCGTCGCTCAACTGACACTGGCGCGATTTTTGGGGGGCCAGCCGTTGGAGGTGTCGGTTCTGAGGAATCCCCGGTGTTCGAATGTCGGTGTCGGAGGCGGACGTTAGCCTCGCGGGTGTGAAGCTGGTGGTGCAGGTGAAGCTGCTGCCGACGCCCGTGCAGGCGGCGGCACTTGAGGCGACGCTGCGCGCCTGCAACGAGGCGGCTAACTGGGCCAGCGAGGTCGCCTTCGAAAAGGATGTGAAGAGGAACTTCGCCCTGCGCGAGCACGCCTACGCCGAGATCAAGGCCCGGTGGAGGCTGGGTGCGCAGGCCGCGCAGCATGTGATCAAGAAGACGTGCGACGCGTATGCCACGCTGCGGGCGAACCTGAAGGCGGGAAATCTGGGCAGGTCGGGCTCGAAACGGTACCGGCGGGCGACGGAGAAGCCGATCGCCTTCCGGCCGGAG
The DNA here is from genome assembly GCF_046540415.1 of Streptomyces sp. E11-3. Classification (NCBI taxonomy): domain Bacteria; kingdom Bacillati; phylum Actinomycetota; class Actinomycetes; order Kitasatosporales; family Streptomycetaceae; genus Streptomyces; species Streptomyces sp. E11-3. Next base: position 668,289 of record NZ_JAZGRL010000003.1, read on the forward strand.
GGGGCGCAGCCGTATGACGATCGGATGGTGTCCTGGCAGACCGACCAGCGGCGGGTGTCCATCTGGACGGTAGCGGGCCGGGTGAAGGGCGTGGCGTTCGCCGCCTCGCCGGAACAGCTGGCCACTCTGGCGCTGTACCGCAAGGGAGAATCCGACCTGCTGTGGCGGGACGGCATGTGGTTCCTGAGTGCCACCTGCGAGGTGCCCGAGGCCGCGCCGAACGCCGACCCGGTGGACTTTCTCGGCATCGACCTGGGCGTCGTGAACATCGCCACGACGTCCGACGGCGAAATCAGGCCCGGCGGGCCAAGGGCATCAACCACAAGATCGCGAAACATGTGGTGGCCGAGGCAGCACGCACCGGTCGCGGGATCGCCCTGGAGGACCTGACGGGCACCGGCGGGCGGGTACGGCTTCGTAAGCCCCAGCGGGCCACCCACTCCAGCTGGAGCTTTGCCCAGTTGGGGGCGTTTGTCGCGTACAAGGCCCGCCGTGCGGGGGTGCCGGTGGTGTACGTCGATCCGGCGTACACCTCGCGTACCCGCGCCGAGTGCGGGCACGTCGACAAGGCGAACCGGGTCTCGCAGGCCCTCTTCGCGTGCCGGTCGTGCGGATTCGTTGATCACGCGGACCGGAACAGCTCCCGCAACATCCGCGCGCGAGCGTGGGTGTCGTGGCGACGCGGGGCCCAGTCAATGGCCCCTGACCCGCCTCCGCATGACCGGCTGGGTGGGACTGGACGCAAACGCCGCATCACCGCCAGTGATGCCCGTCGTGCAAGCCCGGCGCGCTAGTGCCAGGCGATTGATTACCCTGGAATCCATGAGCACTCTTGAGCCTGAGCGCGGGGCAGGTACGGGGACCCTCGTAGAGCCGACACCGGAGCTGTCGCACGGCGACGGTGACCACGAGCGCTACGCCCACTATGTCCAGAAGGAAAAGATCATGGCGAGCGCGCTCGACGGCACCCCCGTCGTCGCGCTCTGCGGCAAGGTCTGGGTGCCGGGCCGTGACCCGAAGAAGTACCCGGTGTGCCCCATGTGCAAGGAGATCTACGAGTCCATGGGCGCCGGGGGCGGCGACAAGGACAAGGACAAGAGCGGCAAGGGTGGCGGCAAGAAGTAGCGCACCCGCGCCTTCCGCCCGATCGCTGAGCGCGCCAGATCGCTGAGTTCGGCTGTGTGAGGCGGCGGTTCCGGTGTGCCCGTGCACCCCGGAGCCGCCCCTTCCGCGCACCCCCGTGACGCCCGCGTGGCAGTCTCGACCGCATGACTCCTACGGGCTTGACTCCCACGGGCATGACTCCCGCGGTTCCGACTCCCGCGGATCTGATTCCGGCGCCGCGCACCCGGCGCAGCGGCCCCGGGTACTTCGTACTCGACGAGGCGACCGCCGTGGACGCCGGTCCCGGCACCGCGGACACCGCGCGCTGGCTGCGCGGCACGCTCGGCGCCGCCACCGGCCTGCCGCTGGACCCCGGCACGGGTGACGGCAGCCGTGCCGTCCGGCTGCGTATCGACACCGGTGTCACCGACGAACTCGGCCCCGAGGGCTACCGGCTTCAGGTGGACACCGACGCCGTCACCCTGCGCGGCGGGGGACCGGCCGGGGTGTTCTGGGGCGCCCAGACGCTCCGTCAACTGCTCGGCCCCGAAGCCTTCCGGCGCGCGCCGGTCACCGCGGACCGCCGGTGGACCGTGCCCGGCACCCTCATCGAGGACAGCCCGCGGTTCGGCTGGCGCGGACTGATGCTGGACGTGGCACGGCACTTCCTGCCCAAGGACGACGTGCTGCGCTATCTCGACCTGCTGGCCGCCCACAAGCTGAACGTCTTCCACTTCCATCTCACGGACGACCAGGGCTGGCGCATCGAGATCAAGCGCTATCCCCAGCTCACTGAGACCGGCTCCTGGCGCACCCGCACCAAATACGGGCACCGGGCCTCACCGCTGTGGGAGGAGAAACCGCACGGCGGCTACTACACACAGGACGACATCCGCGAAATCGTCGCCTACGCCGCGCGGTTGCACATCACGGTCGTCCCGGAGATCGATATCCCCGGCCACTCGCAGGCCGCGATCGCCGCATATCCGGAACTCGGCAACACCGACGTCATCGACACCTCCGCGCTTTCGGTCTGGGACGACTGGGGCATCACCGAAAACGTACTCGCCCCCACTGACACCGTCCTCCGCTTCTATGAGGGCGTCTTCGAAGAGGTACTTGACCTGTTCCCCGGCACCTTCGTGCACGTGGGCGGGGACGAGTGCCTCAAGGACCAGTGGCGGCGCTCGCCCATCGCCCAGGCCCGCATCAAGGAACTCGGCCTCGCCGACGAGGACGCGCTGCAGAGCTGGTTCATCCGGCACTTCGACAGCTGGCTCGCCGCGCGCGGCCGCCGCCTCATCGGCTGGGACGAGATCCTGGAAGGCGGCCTGGCGCCCGGCGCCGCCGTCTCTTCCTGGCGCGGCTACGCGGGCGGCGTCACCGCGGCCCAGGCGGGCCACGACGTCGTCATGTGCCCCGAGCAGCAGGTGTACTTGGACCACCGTCAGCACGCCGGCCCGGACGAACCGGTGCCCATCGGCTACGTACGCACCCTGGAGGACGTCTACCGCTTCGAGCCTGTCCCGCCGCAGTTGACGGCCGATCAAGCCCGCCATGTCCTGGGCGTCCAGGCCAACGTGTGGACCGAGGTCATGGAGAACCGGGCCCGCGTGGACTACCAGGCCTTCCCACGCCTCGCGGCCTTCGCCGAGGTCGCCTGGAGCGCGCTCCCGGCCGCCGGGGAGCGGGACTTCACGGACTTCGAGCGCCGAATGTCAGTGCACTACGGGACACTTGAGGCACTGGGGGTCGGATACCGGCCGCCCGGGGGCCCGTCGCCCTGGCAGCGGCGCCCCGGGGTGCTCGGACGCCCGATCGATGGGGCGCCCCCGAACGTGTGAGGTGTCAGAAAAGCCACGGCTCCCGGGGGTGCGGCCCTGGGACTGTGGGGCAGCAAGGAAGAACCGGTACAAGGGTCGCCTATGAGTGCCAATACGCACCGACCGGTGAGCGCCCGCCAAAACGGGCGATCCACCTGGTCGGTGGAGGAATGGCTCCTAGTGGACCCCCGCGTCGGCGGGCCGGGAAGATGTGCCAGAGTTGCCACGTCCGGCGCTTGAGCACGTACCGTACGGCGGAACAGCCCAGGCGGGCCGGTCATCGGGAAGGGGCAGCCGCTTTGACCACGCACGCACCGCAGTCAGCCCAGACGACGCCGTCCGTGACGCTGCCGGTCTCGCTGGACGAGGCCGTCGCGGCGCTGTCCGCCATGCCCGCCGCCGTGCCCGTCGCGGGCGGTACGGACCTGATGGCCGCGGTCAACTCCGGGCAGCTGCGCCCCGCCGCGCTGGTCGGCCTCGGCCGGATCAGCGAGATCCGCGGCTGGCAGTACCAGGACGGGCACGCCCTGCTCGGCACCACGCTGACCCACGCCCGGATGGGGCGACCGGACTTCGCGGCGCTGATCCCCGCGCTGGCCGCCGCCGCGCGGGCCGCCGGCCCGCCCACCATTCGTAACGCCGGGACGCTGGGCGGCAACATCGCCACCGCCGACCCGGCCGGGGACTCGCTGCCGGTGCTCGCCGCGCTGGAGGCGACGCTGATCATCGCGGGGCCTGGTGGCGCGCGGCGTGAGCTGCCGGTCTCCCATCTGCTGGCCGGCATGGAGATGTTGCGTGCGGGCGAGCTCATCGGGTACGTACGGGTGCCGCTGCTGCACGCGCCGCAGGTCTTCCTGAAGGCGACCGGCAGAACGGGGCCCGGCCATTCGACCGCGTCGGTGTGCGTGGTGCTCGACCCCGCGCGGCGTGGGGTGCGGTGTGCGGTGGGCGCCGTCGCGCCGATGCCGCTGCGGCCGCTCGACGCCGAGGGCTGGGTCGCCTCGCTGATCGACTGGGACGCGGAGCGGGCGCTGGCGCCGGAGGCGCTGACCGCCTTCGGTGAGTACGTCGCGGCCGCCTGCATTCCCGACCAGGCGCCGGACGGTACGCCGCACGAGCTGCCGCCCGCCGTACTGCATCTGCGGCGCACGGTCGCCGTGCTGGCCCGACGAGCCTTGGGGAGGGCGCTGTCGTGAGCGACACCAACGGAATCGGCGCCGACGGGACCGCCGGCGACGGTTCCCCTGGCGCGGAGGGCGGCTGGCAGCCCACCTCGCCGAGCGACTACGACTCGGACGCGACGGCGTTCGTCACGCTCCCGGAGGGGCTCGCGGACACGCCGCTGGCCGCGCCGGGGAGCTTTGTACCGCCGCAGATCTCGGTCGCGCCGGGTGCGGGGACGGATCCCGCGGCGACGGGTACGTTCGTGATCCCGGGCCTGAACGCGGCCCCCGCCGCCGCGTCGGAGCCGGTCATCGGCGAGCCGGCCGTGCGCTGGCCGGAGCCGAACGCGGCGCAGCCGCCGGCGCCTGAGGTGCCGGGTGCCACGGGCCAGTGGACCTTCACGGAAGCGCCGGCTGCTCCGGCTCCGGCTCCGTCGAGCGTGACCGGCCAGTGGTCGATCCCGCTCGCCCAGGGCGACCTCCCGGACGAATCAGGCGAGTTCACCAGGTCATCCCTGGTCGACCAGTGGTCCGGCAACGCGCCCAGCACGCTCCCCGGCGGCGCGGCGGCCCCCTGGGCCCAGGCCCCTGGCCAGTACCCGTACGCGGGTGCGGGCCCGGACGGGGCTCCGGTCCAGCACGAGGGTGCCGACCCGCACGGCGTGGGCTTGCTCCCGCACGGGGACTCGCACGTGGGTGCGGCCCCGGACCAGGTCTCAGCCGCGGGCGCAGTCGCGGACTGGGCCGCGGCCCCGCTCGCGGGCGCGAGTCCGCACGCGACCGGAAGTGTGGACGAGGGAGTGGGCTCGGGCGCGCTCCCAGAGCACGTCGCGCACCCACACGTGGGTACGGACACGAGCCAAGGCGCGGGTACGAGCGAGGCCGCGCCCTCACGCACGGGCGCGGGCCCGCACCAGGGCGAGGGTCCCGGCGAGGGCGTGGGCCCGCACCGAGACGCGGGTCCTGGCGAGGGCGTGGGCCCGCACCCGGGCGCAGCCCGGCACCAAGACGTGGGTCTGGGCCAGGGCGTGGGCCCTGCGCAAGGCGCTGCCCCGCACGCGGGCGCGGACCCGCACCAGGGCGCTGGCCCGCACGCGGGCGCTGGCCCGCACCAGGGCGCTGGCTCGCGCGAGGGCGTCGGCCCGGAGCAGGCTGTGGCCCAGCAAGGAGTGGCGCTGAGCCAGGGCTCGGGCATGGGCCAAGGCCAGGGCACGGGCAGGCACGAGAACGTGCCCCCGCACGCGGGCGCGGCCCTGCACCAAGACGCGGGTCTGGGCCAGGGCGCTGGTCCGCACGCGGGCGTGGCCCTGCACCAGGACGCGGGCCCCGCCCAAGGCGTTGCCCCGCACGCGGGCGAGGGCTCTGCCCAGGGCGTGGCCCCGCACGCGAGCGTTGCCCCGCTCCGAGACGGGGGTCCGGACCAGGGTGCGGGCCCCGCCCAAGCCGCTGGCCCGCACGCGGGCGTCGCCCTGCACCCAGACGCGGGCCCCGCCCAGGGCGCGGCCCTGCACACGGGCGAGGGCCCTGCCCAGGGCGCGGCCCCGCACGCGGGCGCTGCCCTGCACCAAGACGCAGATCCGGACCAGGGCGCTGGCCCGCATGCGGGCGCTGGCCCACACACGGCTGCGGTCCTGCACCAGGACGCGGGTCCGGACCAGGGCGCGGCCCCGCACGCGGGCGCTGCCCTGCACACGGGCGAGGGCCCCGACCAAGGCGCGGCCCCGCACGCGGGCCCGGCCCTGCACCAAGACGCAGATCAGGACCAGGGCGCCGTCCCGCACACGGCTGCGGCCCTGCACCAAGACGCGGGTCCGGGCCAGGGCGTTGCCTCGCACGCGGGCGCTGTCCCGCACCCAGACGCAGATCGGGACCAGGGCGCGAGCCCCGCCCAAGGCGCCGCCCCGCCCAAGGGCGCCACCCCGCACGCGGGCGCAGCTTCGCACCAAGACCCGACCCCCAACCAAGACGCGGCCCTTGGCCAAGACCCGACCCCCGA
>NZ_JAZGRL010000003.1:674458-750275 GCF_046540415.1 Streptomyces sp. E11-3
CTCGCCTTCGGCCCCGCCCGGCACCAAGCGCAGGACCGGCTTCGTGATCGGAGCCGCTGCACTGGCGATGCTGGTCATCGGCGGCGGGGTCTGGTTCACGGTGGGCCCCGGGGACGACGGCAGCGAGTCGCCCGTAGCCCAGGACAGCCAGAGCCCCAGCCCGAGTACGACCCCCAGCCCCAGCCTGAGCGTCCCGGAGACCGACCCGGAGGACGACGACCCGTACGGCGACGACCCCGACGACGAGCCCAGCGACGGCGCGACCGAGGACGACAAGCCCCGCCCCGGCGTCACCGGCACCACCATCGTCGGATTCTGGCGGTCGGAGACCGGCAGCGGCATCCTCGGGCTGCGCGAGAGCCCCGACTCCAAGACCCCGAAGAAGGTCTCGGTGTCCCTGCTCGCGGACGGGCGGTGCAGCGGACTGCGCAAGGTGGTCGAGCCGGGCCGCAGCTACCGCGTCGGGCTGATCTGCGAGAAGGACAAGAAGGAGATCTTCGGCAACCTCGTCTTCACCGGCGGCGACACGCTCACGATCACCTGGGACAAGGGCAAGACCGGCACGGAGACCTTCAGGCGCTTCCTGGACTACCCCGAGCCGAGCGGCAGCCCCGACACCGGCAGCGACGTGTAGCCCCGCGGCCTGCCCCGTCGCCCACCGATGAGTTCCCGGCGTGCGACCGGTCTACCGTACGGACACAGTGGGTGTCCTGGACGAAGGGAACTCCCATGCAGAAGATCACCACGTTCCTGTGGTTCGACGACCAGGCCGAGGAAGCCGCCGAGTTCTACACGTCGGTCTTCGGCGGCGACTCCCAGGTGCTCGACGTGCAGCGCTACGGAGAGGCCGGACCCGGCGAGCCCGGCTCGGTCATGGTCGTCAGCTTCGAGCTGGCCGGACAGAAGTTCGCCGCGCTCAACGGCGGCCCGCAGTTCAAGTTCACCGAGGCCATCTCGCTCTCCGTGGACTGCGAGGACCAGGCCGAGGTCGACACGCTCTGGGCCAAGCTCACCGAGGGCGGCGAGGAAAGCCAGTGCGGCTGGCTCAAGGACAGGTACGGCCTGTCCTGGCAGATCACCCCGAGGATCCTCCCCGAACTCCTGAGCGACCCGGACCCGGCGAAGGCGGAGCGCGCGATGAAGGCGATGCTCGGCATGCAGAAGATCGACGTCCAGGCCCTCAAGGACGCGTAGGGATAGCGTGCGAGTGGTACCACTGTGGCCCCCTTGGTGGTACCGTCGCGGTATGGCTATGAATCTGCGTCTGCGAGACGAACAGCAAGAGGCGCTCAAGCTCCGGGCCGAGGAGGAAGGCCGGAGCATGCACGCCATAGTGCTCCAGGCGATCGACCGGTATCTGGAGCAGGAGGCGGACCGCGAGTCTGTCCGCCGCCTGGGGGCGAAGTACGCGGTGCGTCACGCGGACCTGTTGAGGCGGCTGGGGGAGTAGATGAAGTACCTGACGGTCCAGGAGGTTCTGGACCTGGCCGAGCTCGCCTGCGGGGGGCAGCAGGTCGCCGTGCGCGACCTCGGCCTGCTCAGCTCGGCAGCTCACCGCCCCCAGTCCCAGATGTTCGGCGTCGAGGCCTATGCGGATCTCTTCGAGAAGGCCGCCGCGCTGCTCCAGTCGCTTGCCGTGAACCACCCGTTGGTGGACGGCAACAAGCGGATGGCGTGGATGTGCACCGTCGTGTTCCTCGACCTCAACGGCACCGACATGGTCGAAGTCGATCAGGACGAGTCGTACAAGCTCGTGATCGAGGTGGCCACGGGCAGCCTGGAGGATGTGGAGCAGATCGCCAGGCGCCTGCGCGCGCTGCACAGCGCGATGTGACCTGTGCCGCACCCTCGACGGTTCCGGCCAAGGCCGCCGGGGGTGGCGGCGGCTCACCGGTAAGGTGGCCCGGTTGTCATACGTAGCCGAGCCAGACCCGAACCGGAGACCGTGACTACCACCGCCACCGCCGCCTCGTCCTCCCATCACCTCTCTCCCGCCTTCCCCGGCCGTGCCCCCTGGGGTACAGCCGGCAAGCTGCGTGCCTGGCAGCAGGGCGCTATGGACCGGTACATCCAGGAGCAGCCGCGCGACTTCCTCGCCGTCGCGACACCCGGTGCCGGGAAGACGACCTTCGCGCTGACCCTCGCGTCCTGGCTGCTGCACCACCACGTCGTGCAGCAGGTGACGGTGGTCGCGCCGACCGAGCACCTGAAGAAGCAGTGGGCGGAGGCGGCCGCCCGGATAGGCATCAAGCTGGACCCGGAGTACAGCGCGGGCCCGCTCAGCAAGGAGTACCAGGGCGTCGCCGTCACCTACGCGGGCGTGGGCGTACGGCCGATGCTGCACCGCAACCGCGTCGAGCAGCGCAAGACCCTGGTGATCCTGGACGAGATCCACCACGCCGGCGACTCGAAGTCGTGGGGCGAGGCCTGTCTGGAGGCCTTCGAACCCGCGACCCGGCGACTCGCGCTGACCGGCACGCCGTTCCGCTCCGACACCAACCCCATCCCGTTCGTCGCGTACGAGGAGGGGAACGACGGAATCCGGCGTTCGTCGGCCGACTACACGTACGGATACGGGAACGCGCTCGGCGACGGCGTCGTGCGCCCCGTCATCTTCCTGTCCTACAGCGGACAGATGCGGTGGCGTACCAAGGCCGGTGACGAGATCGCCGCCCGGCTCGGCGAGCCGATGACCAAGGATGCCGTGTCGCAGGCCTGGCGCACCGCCCTGGACCCGCGCGGCGACTGGATGCCCAACGTGCTGCGCGCCGCCGACCAGCGGCTCACCGAGGTACGCAAGGGCATCCCGGACGCGGGCGGCCTGGTCATCGCCTCCGACCAGGACTCGGCACGCGCGTACGCCAAGCTGATCCGCGAGATCACCGGCACCAAGGCCACCCTGGTGCTGTCGGACGACAACGGCGCGTCCAGCCGGATCGACGAGTTCAGCCAGGGCGACGACCGCTGGATGGTCGCGGTCCGGATGGTGTCCGAGGGCGTGGACGTGCCGCGGCTCGCCGTGGGCGTGTACGCCACGACCATCTCGACCCCGCTGTTCTTCGCCCAGGCCGTCGGGCGCTTCGTACGGTCGCGGCGGCGCGGCGAGACCGCGTCGGTCTTCCTGCCGACCATCCCCGACCTGCTCGGCTTCGCAGGCGAGATGGAGGTCGAGCGCGACCACGTACTCGACAAGCCGAAGAAGGACGGGGACGAGGAAGACCCGTACGCCGAGTCCGAGAAGGAGATGGACGAGGCGAACAAGGAGCAGGACGAGGACACCGGCGAGCAGGACACGCTGCCCTTCGAGGCGCTGGAGTCGGAGGCCGTCTTCGACCGGGTGCTCTACGACGGCGCCGAGTTCGGGATGCAGGCGCACCCCGGCAGCGAGGAGGAGCAGGACTACCTCGGCATTCCGGGGCTGCTCGAACCCGACCAGGTGCAGATGCTGCTGCAGAAGCGGCAGGCCCGGCAGATCGCGCACAGCCGCAAGAAGCCGGACGACGAGGCGGATCTGCTCGAACTGCCCGCCGACCGGCGCCCCGTGGTCAGCCACAAGGAACTGCTCGAACTCCGCAAGCAGCTCAACACGATGGTCAGCGCGTACACCCATCAGTCCGGCAAGCCGCACGGCGTGATCCACACCGAGCTGCGCCGGGTGTGCGGCGGACCGCCGAGCGCGGAGGCGACGGCCGGGCAGATCCGGCAGCGGATCGCGAAGGTCCAGGAGTGGGCGACCCGGATGAAGTGACTCCGGTTCGCTGTCCGATTGATTGGCTGATGCCCGCTATGCGAGTCGCATAGCGGGCATCAGGCGTGCGCTCGCACCGGAAGTTCTTATTTTGTGTGCCCGGATTCTGGACGGAGTCTTCCGCTGAGCGGACTGGCTCGCTACTGTCCCGGCAACGCACACGCCCCGTGGCAGCGCCGCCGCGGAGCGCAGCCGGTGCTCAGCGCTGCCGGTCGGCCCACCGCCGCCCGGAGCCCCGCTTTCGCCCGGCGGCCTCTCGACGCGCGTCACCGTGGGACCGGTGACGGGGTATCCCGCCTCAGGCGGGGGACACCCGACCGTGGAGGGGGCCGTCGCGACTCACCACTAAGGAGAGGGCGTCGTGACCGCGGAGACCTCCCAGACGCTCGACCGGGGACTGCGTGTCCTCAAGCTGCTTGCCGACACCGACCACGGGCTGACCGTGACCGAGCTGTCCAACAAGCTCGGTGTGAACCGCACCGTGGTGTACCGCCTGCTCGCCACGCTCGAACAGCACGCCTTCGTACGACGTGATCTGGGCGGCCGCGCCCGGGTCGGGCTCGGCGTGCTGCGGCTCGGCCGCCAGGTGCACCCGCTGGTACGGGAGGCCGCGCTTCCCGCGCTGCGGTCGCTGGCCGAGGACATCGGGGCCACCGCCCACCTCACGCTGGTCGACGGTACGGAGGCGCTGGCCGTCGCGGTCGTCGAACCCACCTGGACCGACTACCACGTGGCGTACCGCACCGGGTTCCGGCACCCGCTGGACCGGGGCGCCGCGGGCCGCGCGATCCTCTCCGCCCGGCAGGGTGTGCTCAACGACCCCGGCTTCACGCTCACCCACGGCGAACTGGAGGCCGGGGCGAGCGGAGCGGCCGCGCCGCTGATCGGGGTGACCGGGATAGAGGGCAGCGTGGGTGTGGTGATGCTCGCGGACTCGGTGCCGGAGCGGGTCGGCGGGCGCGTGGTGGACGCGGCGCGCGAGGTCGCGGACGCGCTGCGGTAGGGAGTGCGAGCCGCTGGGCTCCGCGACCGGGCCTGCGGGTCTGCGGCCTGTGCGAGCCGCTGGGCCCCGCGACCGGGCCCGCGGGGCCTGCTGGGGCTGGGCCTCCGGGCCCTGCTGGACGGCTCGCTCCCGCCGTGGTGAGCCCTGGTTATAGGTTGATCCCGTGCTCTCTCGTCTCTCGCGTCTCTCACGCCCCAAGGCCCTCGCCGTCTGCGCCGTCCCGTTCGTGGCCCTGCTGGCGACCGCGGGGCTCGCGCCGCTGCCGTTCGCCGTGGCGCAGCCCGGTACGACCGCGGACGTACTCGGCGAGAACAGGGGCGACCCGGTGATCACCATCAGCGGTGCGCCCACCCGTGAGACAAGCGGCCAGCTGCGGATGACCACGATCCTCGCGACCGGCCCGGACGCCTCGGTCGACCTCGGCGACGTGCTCGACGGCTGGTTCCGTACCGACCGTGCCGTGATGCCCCGCGAAGCGGTCTACCCGAGTGGCAAGACCACCAAGGAGATCGAGCAGCACAACATCGGGCAGATGGAGGAGTCCCAGGACACGGCGGTCCAGGCGGCCCTCGGCTACCTCGGCGAGCGGGCCGACGGGGTCGAGGTCGAGCTCGAACTCGCCGATGTCGGCGGGCCCAGCGCTGGATTGCTCTTCGCCCTCGGGATCGTCGACAAGCTGGACGGCGACGGCAGCGGCGGCGACCTCACGGGCGGCCGCACCATCGCCGGTACGGGGACCATCACCGAGGACGGCAAGGTCGGCGCGGTGGGCGGGGTCTCGCTGAAGACGCGGGCCGCCAAGCGGGACGGCGCCACGGTCTTCCTCGTACCGAAGGCGGAGTGCTCGGACGCGAAGGGCGAGCTCCCGGACGGGTTGCGGCTGATCCCGGTGACCACGCTGTCGGGGACGGTGGACGCGCTGCGTGCGCTGGAGAAGGGCGAGCGGGTGCCCAGCTGCTGACCGGGCGGACCGGCGCCAACGGATTTGGCGTTACCGGTGATCAGTTGTTTCCATTCGCCGGGTGACCAACGAACACCAGCAGATACCTCCGCAGGGCCCGTACGGCAACCCCTACGCCGCCGCACCGCCACAGCAGCCGGGGTACCCGCAGTCCCCGCCGCCACCGGGGTACCCGCAGTCCCCGCCGCCCGGGTACGGCTACCCGTACCCGAACGCCTACCCGTACCCCCACCAGCCCTTCACCGCAGGCCCGCCACCGCATCTCCTGGCGAATCAGGGCCTGCGCCTGGTAGCCCGCCTGATCGACGTCGTCATCCTGGTGCTGGCCATCTTCATCACCAGCATGACCACCGCGGCCCTGGTGGACGCCACCCAGAGCCACCCCCTGGCCGTCATCCTGGGCGCATCGCTCAGCCTGGGCACCTTCGCCTTCTACGAGCCGGTCCAGAACTGGAAGTGGGGCGGCACCGTCGGCAAGCGCATCTGCAACCTCCGCGTCGCCCGCCTCGCCGACGGCCAGAACCTGTCCTTCGGCCAGGCCGTAGGCCGCGCCTGGATCGTCCTGCCGATGGGCTTCGTCCCCTTCCTCGGCCTGGCCAACATCCTGTGGTGCACCTGGGACAAGCCCAACCAGCAGTGCCTGCACGACAAGGTCGTCTCCAGCGTGGTGGTCACACGGGGCTGACCGCGGCACGCGGCGCAGCCATCCGCAGCCCCAGGCCGACGAGCGCCCATCCGATACGCCGGCGGACGCGGCCGGGGTGGGCGTGCTGGTGAGTCCATGCCTCGCGCTGGAGCTCGGCGGCGCGCTGATGGTGCAGCTGCAGCAGTAAGTACGGGTGCTCGGGAATCACGGTGCGTCCTCTCCGTCCATCGTGCGGGGAAGGGCGTGCAGGTGGTAGCGGACTTGGGCGAGGCCGGGGGTGCCGGGCTCGGGCGCCTGACGGCGGTAGTCGTCGATGAGCCGCAGGAGCTTCTCTTTGAGCTCCAGGGCGAGCTCGGGTGTCAGGCACAGGGTGTAGTCGCTGACGGTGGCTGCGCCGACCCACTCCTTCGGCCAGTCGTTGCGAGCCCGGGCCCCCAGCCAGGTGGACAGCTCCTGGGTGTGGATGGTCGCCACCTCGTGGAGGAAGAGGTCGGCGGCGCCACGGGTCTCCGCGTCGGGCGCGTCCACCAGGGCGGGTTCGAGGTTCGTCATGGCGTGGGCCGCTTTCCACCAGCGCTCCCGGCCCTTGCCACGCTCAGCGTCGTCCTCGACGAACCCATGCGCGGCGAGTTGCCGCAGGTGGTAGCTGGTGGCACCGCTCGACTCGCCCAGCCGCGTCGCGAGTTGGGAGGCGGTGGCCGGTCCGTCGAGACGCAGCGCGGCCAGGAGACGTATCCGCAGCGGATGGGCGAGCCCGCGCAGCGAGCGCGGGTCGAGGGTTCGCATGTCCGGCTTCTCGTGGTCCGCCATACTGCGCAGCGTAAGGACGCAAAGACTTCGTTGCAACGGGTTCGTTGCAACGAAACCTTTGCTACTTCGGAGCCTCGGTGTCCGCCGTCTCAGCCCTCGTCCGCCGACGCCTGCTCCACCAGGGGAATGATCCGCAGCGGCACCGGATTCTCCATGACGATCGCCGTGGACGCCCGCACGATGCCGTCGAAGCCGACCACGCGGTCGATCACCCGTTGGAGATCGGCGTTGGACCTGGCCACCAGGCGGCAGAGCATGTCGCCATGGCCCGTCGTGGTGTGCAGTTCCAGGACCTCGGGGACTCCGCTCAGATGCGCACGGACGTCGGCTCCCTGGCCCTGCTTGATCTCCAGTGTCGCGAAGGCGGTGACCGGGTAGCCGAGTGCGGCCGGGTCGACGTTCGGGCCGAAGCCGCGGATGACGCCGTTCGACTGGAGCCGGTCCAGGCGTGCCTGGACCGTGCCGCGGGCCACGCCCAGGCGGCGCGACGCCTCCAGTACGCCGATCCGGGGCTCGCGTGCCAGCAGTACGAGCAGTCTGCCGTCCAGTGCGTCGATGGACATGGCCTGGATCACACTCCCAGTGGTCATCCTGTACAGATAGCCCGGTCATACTGACCGCTCACTGGTCAGATTGCCCAGCAGATCTGCTAACTATTGCGCACCTTGTGGAAGCGAGGGACGCTGCCGCCATGAGTGAGACCATCCAGGAAACCCCTGACACCGCACGGCAGGCCGACCCCTTCCCGGTCAAGGGAATGGACGCGGTCGTCTTCGCCGTGGGCAACGCCAAACAGGCCGCGCACTACTACTCGACCGCCTTCGGCATGAAGCTCGTCGCGTACTCGGGACCGGAGAACGGCAGCCGCGAGACCGCCAGCTACGTCCTGGAGAACGGCGCCGCCCGGTTCGTCCTCACCTCCGTCATCAAGGCGAGCACCGACTGGGGCCGCTTCGTCGAGGGCCATGTCGGCGCGCACGGCGACGGCGTCATCGACCTCGCCATCGAGGTCCCGGACGCCCGCGCCGCGTACGCCTACGCCGTCGAGCACGGCGCCCGCTCCGTCGCCGAGCCGTACGAGCTCAAGGACGAGCACGGCACCGTCGTACTCGCTGCCATCGCCACCTACGGCGAAGTCCGCCACACGCTGGTGGACCGCAGTGGCTACGACGGCCCCTACCTGCCCGGCTTCGTCGACGCCGAGCCGCTCGTCGAGCCCCCGGCCAAGCGCACCTTCCAGGCCATCGACCACTGTGTCGGCAATGTCGAGCTCGGCAAGATGAACGAGTGGTGCGCCTTCTACAACAAGGTCATGGGCTTCACGAACATGAAGGAGTTCGTGGGCGACGACATCGCGACCGAGTACTCGGCCCTGATGTCCAAGGTCGTGGCCGACGGCACCAAGAAGGTGAAGTTCCCGATCAACGAACCGGCGATCGCGAAGAAGAAGTCGCAGATCGACGAGTACCTGGAGTTCTACGGCGGCCCCGGCGTCCAGCACATGGCCCTCGCCACCAACGACATCGTCTCGACGGTGCGCACGATGCGGGCCGCGGGCGTCCGGTTCCTGGACGTCCCCGACTCGTACTACGACACCCTCGGCGAGTGGGCGGGCGAGACCCGGGTGCCCGTGGAGACGCTGCGCGAGCTGAAGATCCTGGTCGACCGCGACGAGGACGGCTATCTGCTGCAGATCTTCACCAAGCCGGTCCAGGACCGGCCGACCGTCTTCTTCGAGATGATCGAGCGGCACGGCTCGATGGGCTTCGGCAAGGGCAACTTCAAGGCCCTCTTCGAGGCGATCGAGCGCGAGCAGGCCAAGCGCGGCAACCTCTGAGCGATCGGCCCACCGGTGACCGGTCGGTCCACCGGTGACCGGTCGGCCAACCGGTGACCGATCAGTTCGCCGATGACCGATCGGTCCACCTCTGACCGATCGACCCACCGGTCGCTCCGCCTCCGAGTGACCTGCCCCCATACCCCGCAGCCCCCAAGGGACCTGACCCATGGGGGCTGCGGCGTGCCCCGCGCGGATCAGGCCTTCGTGGGCTCGGCCGCGCGCGGGGCGGCCGAGGCCGCGGGCTCGCTCGGGCGCCGCGGAGCCGGCGTCGGCGTGGGCTCGGCGTGCATCTTCGCCGGGCCGCCCGCCGCGGGCTCACCCAGCGCGTCCAGCGCCTCCCGCGCCAGCGGCGCCAGGAGCGGCGAGAAGTACGGGTTGATGCGCAGGGCCGCGGCCAGATGGCGGCGGGCGGAGCCGTACTGCTTGAGCGAGCGCTCGATCTGGCCCCGGTGGTAGAAGAACAGCGCGCTGCGCGGCCCCTTGTCCATCGCCTTCTTCGCGTACTTGACGGCCTTCTTGTCGTCGCCCGCGCGATGCAGCGCCCAGCCCAGCGCATCGGCCACCTCGCGCCCCGGGTGCCGCTTGTACTCGGCGGTGAGCCGCCTGACCGCCGCGTCCGCGTCGCCGTGGTCCGCCTCGAACCGCCCCAGGACCAGCGCCTCGTTGATCCCCACACCGCTGCCCTGCTTGATCCGGCCGCGCAGGATGTCGTACTGGACCCCCGCCGCCGACTCCGTCCCCAGCGACTCCTGCAACTCGCCCAGCTCCAGGAGGTACTCCGGCAGCGGCTGCTTTGCCAGCGCCGACTCATAGCCGGTCAGCGCGGCCGACGTGCGGCCCAGCGCCGCCAGCGCCCGGGACTTGCCCGCGAGCGAGGGATGGTGGTCGCGGTCGGCGCGCAGCGCCGCCCTGAAGTAGCGCAGCGCCTCGGCCGGTTCGCCCCGCTCCCACGCCAGCTCCCCGACCCGGTGCAGCAGCGCCGCCCGCTCGGCCGGGGTCTCGGCGAGCGCGGCCGCGTCCGACGCCTTCACCGCCGCGTCCTCGCGCCACCCCCGGTCCCGGTACACCCGCGCGGCCGACACCATCACCGCGGGCCCGGACCCGAGCTCCCGCAGCCGCTCCAGGGTCTTGGCGACCGCCTTGTGGTCACCGAGCCCCCGATACGTGTCGAGCAGCACCGGATACAGCGTCCAGCGCTTCGGCGCCTGCTTCACCGCGAGCTCGCCCCACTTCCGGGCGGCCCGGTACTCGTGCCGGGCGTTGGCGAGCGCGGCGAGCCCCGCCAGCGCCTCGACATTGCCCTCCGTGGCGGACCGCACGGCCAGCGACCTGCGCAGCGCACGCTCGGCCTTCGGATAGGCCGCGTAGTCCGCCGTCCGCCGCCCCCGCTCGACATAGGCGGAGCCCAGCACCGCCCAGGACTCCTCGTCCCCGGGGTGCTCCCGCAGATGCGCCTTCCGGTCGCCGATCAGCGCCGCCAGATCGGGCAGCGAGGCCGGCGCGCCCGCCCCGGCCGCCGCCATCGCCCGCCCAGTCGGCCCCAACGCGGGCGGCGGACCGTCGTCCTGCAGTACGGGGACCAGTACCAGCACTCCGGCGAGCAGCGCGGTGCCCGCGACCGAGGTCACCAGGGCGCGCTTGACCGTGGGGGAGAGACGGCGCGGCGGAGCCTGCTGTTGCTGTTCGTCCTCCGAGGCTTCGGTGGCTTCGTTCTTGTTCCCCGTGGCTTCGTTCTGCATGGCGCTCACTGTGCGTCAAGCCGTGCGCCGATACGACGAGCACACCGCGACGCGCGACGGGGTTCGCCCACGGGTTCACACCGATGGCCCCGGGTGCCACGCTGGGATCATGGACGCCGCCCCCGACCGTCTCGCCGCCCCTGACCGTCTCACCGACCGGCTGCGCGCCGGGCTCCCCTCCGACGCGGTCCTCACCGACCCGGACATCACCGCCTCGTACGCCCACGACATGGCCAGCTTCTGCGCCGCGGGCCGCCCCGCCGTCGTCGTACTGCCCCGTACGGTCGAACAGGTGCAGCACGTGATGCGCACCGCCACCGAGCTACGCGTCCCGGTCGTCCCGCAGGGGGCGCGTACGGGCCTGTCCGGTGCCGCCAACGCCTCCGACGGCTGCATCGTGCTCTCGCTGCTCAAGATGGACCGCATCCTGGAGATCAGCCCGGTCGACCGGATCGCCGTCGTCGAACCGGGCGTCGTCAACGCCGCGCTCTCCCGCGCGGTCGCCGCCCACGGCCTCTGCTACCCGCCGGACCCCTCCAGCTGGGAGCAGTGCACCATCGGCGGCAACATCGGCACCGCGTCCGGCGGCCTGTGCTGTGTGAAGTACGGCGTCACCGCCGAGTACGTACTCGGACTCGACGTCGTACTCGCCGACGGCCGCCTGCTGACCACCGGCCGCCGTACGGCGAAGGGCGTCGCCGGATACGACCTCACCCGGCTCTTCGTCGGCTCCGAAGGCAGCCTCGGCATCGTGGTCCGCGCGGTGCTCGCCCTGAAGCCCACGCCGCCCGAGCAGCTGGTGCTCGCCGCCGAGTTCGCCTCGGCCTCGGCCGCGTGCGACGCCGTCTGCGCCATCATGGAAGGCGGCCATGTGCCCTCGCTCCTCGAACTCATGGACCGTACGACCATCCAAGCCGTCAACGCCATGGCGCACATGGGACTCCCGGACACCACCGAGGCCCTGCTGCTCGCCGCTTTCGACACCCCCGACCCCGCCGCCGACCTGGCCGCCGTCGGCGCGCTGTGCACGGCCGCCGGCGCCACCGACGTCGTACCGGCCGACGACCACGCCGAGTCCGAACTCCTCCTCAAGGCCCGGCGCCTGTCGCTCACCGCCCTGGAGGCCGTCAAGGGCACCACGATGATCGACGACGTCTGCGTGCCCCGCTCGCAGCTCGGCGCGATGCTCGACGGCACCGCGCGCATCGCCGAGAAGTACGACCTGACCATCGGGCTCTGCGCGCACGCGGGGGACGGCAACACCCACCCCACGGTCTGCTTCGACGCGGCAGACCCCGACGAGTCCCGGCGGGCCCGCGAGTCCTTCGACGCGATCATGGCCCTCGGCCTGGAACTCGGCGGCACGATCACCGGCGAACACGGCGTGGGCGTACTGAAGAAGGAATGGCTGGCCCGCGAGATCGGCCCGGTCGGAGTCGAGTTGCAGCGGGGCATCAAGCAGACCTTCGACCCGCTGCACCTCCTCAACCCGGGCAAGGTGCTCTGACTCAACCCGGGCAAGGTGCTCTGAGAGCCTGTTTCTGAAGCCCCCTCTAGCCCCCTCTCCTTCCGCGTCCGACACCACCGCCGATTCGCTCACTCACTCACCGTCCTTCGACTCGTCCGATGGCCACGGGTCGCGCAGCCACAGCTCGTCACGGCCCCCCGGCGCCGGTGCGAGCAGCTCGGCCAGGCCGTCGTCGATGCCCAGCTGCTCGGACTCAGACCCCGGGGGCACCGCCCGCAGGGTGCGCTCCAGCCAGGCCGACACGGCGGCGGTCGGCGCCTCCAGCAGCGCCTCGCCGTCCGGCGAGCTGAGCGCCATCAGGACGACGCTGCGTCCGTCGAACTTCGTCGGCCAGACCCGGACATCGCCGTGCCCACACGGCCGGAACACGCCCTCCACCAGCAGCTCACGGGCGAAGGTCCAGTTCACCGGCTGCTCGGAGCCGATGTGGAAGGTGATGTGCACGGCGTACGGGTCGTCGGTGCGGTACGTGAGCCGAGCCGGGACGGGGATGCTGCGCTCGGGCGACAGCACCAGCTTCAGTTCCAGCTCGCGTTCCACCACGGTGTGCATCTCGTACGTTTCCTCTCGCTGGACGGTCTCTGTACGGGCCCTTCCGTGGGCCCGTACGAGGTGAGAGCGCCCAGGAGCGGATCACTTACGCGACTTTCCCCGACTTTCCGAAGTTTTTTTCCCGCGCCGCAGAACCGCGGACAGCAGCTCGGTGGTCTTCACCAGCGCGACCAGCGTGGCGATGCCGCCGAACAGCAGCAGGAAGGCGCCCATCAACAGCACGGTGAAGCCGCGCTCGTCCAGGCCGCCCCCGGCGTACGCCTGGTCCGGCTCCGCGTCCCGCAGCAGACCGCCGGAGTCCGCGCGCATCAGCCGGGCCTCGTGGGTGCGGCCCTCCTCGCAGCCGCCGCGTGGCACATGGCCGCGGATGCCGGACAGGCCCGTACCGCCGTCGGCGGGCCGGAAGTCGCCGTAGCAGATCCGCTTGGTACGGCCGTTCGAGCCGCGTATCCGCTCCTCGCGGGTGGCGGTGAAGGTGCCTGCCTCGCCGCGGTCGCCGTTGGCGGCCGCCGCGTGCCGGTAGTTGTGCAGCGGAATGTCGATGAACAGCTGGATGCAGAGGAGCGAGAGCAGCACGCTGACCAGCCAGCCGCGCAGGGCCTTCGCCGAGATCCGGCCGCTGTCCTGTTCCTGTTCCTGTCCTATCGGTGGCAGCCGGCGTCGCCGCTTCTCCATGTCGTCCCCCGAAGCCTTCCGTACCGCTCATGAACAAAGCCCCGAGATCGTACAGAGGGCGGCTCCGGGGGCTCGCATGTGTCGCTCGTACGCGGGGTATATCGCGGTCTCGCTGCTCCGTTCGCGGCCGTCTTCGTTACTGTCCTCCTTGGACCGTGGGAGATCCGGCGCTGTGGCCCGTCCAGGTCGGCTGCCGCGGTCGGGTCAACTGTGCTGTTCACGATCGGAGTTGGGGACATGGTGGCGCCTCCCGCTGGCAACGGCGACAACGGAGCCCGGCAAGGCTATTACCCCGACCCCTCCATTCCTGGCTATGTCCGGTACTGGAACGGGGTCTCCTGGGTGCCTGGGACCAGCCGCCCCGCTCCGGCCGGGGGCGAGCCGATGCCGCTGCCGCCCGGGGTGGAGGAATCCGCCGCCGTCCCTGAGCGGACGGCCGCCCCGGTGGAGGAGACCGGGCCGGTCTTCTTCGACGAGGAGGAGCCGCAGGCGGCGCCGCGGGACGAGGCGGCGTCGCAGGACGAGGCGGCTTCCGGCGTACGGGAGGCGGCTTCCGGCGTACGGGATGACGGCGCCCGGCCGGAGCCCGCCACGGCCTGGCAGGCCGACGCGTCGCGCCAGGGCGGCTTCGGCGGCGAGCAGGACCGCCGCGTCGCCTGGGGCACACCGACCGGGCGGGACCCCCGACTGGCGCACGCCGCCACGCCGCCGGCCTCCGACGTACCCCGCGGTTCGCAGCCCACGGTCCCGGAACAGGCCACCGCCACGGCCACGCCGGAGCCCACGCGCCCGGCCGACCAGGCGCCGCCCGTCGCCGGCGGCACGATGGCCATCCGCCTGGCAGGGGCGGCCGGCGCGGGCCCGCAGTCCGCGCCGGGCGCGCGGACTCCGGCCGGGCCGGGTACGGCGGCCTCGACGCGCGGCGGCTCGGGGACGCCCGAGGCGCCCGCCGCAGCGCGGGCGGCCTCGTCCGGCGTGACAGGCGCCGCTGATGCCGCGGCCCAGTCGGCACCGGGCGCACAGGGCGCACCGGGCGCACAGGGCGCCGCAGGCTCGACCGCGGCTGCGGGCTACGGCTATCCACAGGCGGGTGCCGCTGGCGCGGTGGCCGGGCAGGTTCCGGCTCAGGGCGGCGCGGGCTCGCCCGCCGCCCAAGGGGCGGCCCCCGGGGCACCCGTGGCGCAGAGCGGGGCAGCAGCCGCCCCGCAGCCCGCGCAGGCAGCCGCCGCCCCGCACGGCGCGGCCCCGCAGCGGTCCGGCGCCCCCGTCAGCTCCGGCGCGGGCGGCGGCGCGGCCTCCTGGGCCCAGCAGGTGCATCAGCTCGCGCAGAGCCCAGGCGGTGACGAGGAACCCGTACTGCCGTGGAAGCCGGTCACCGAGGACCCGTTCCTGGCGGCCGCGCGGGCCCAGGCCTCGGCCCGGCCGGCCCGCCTGGGCCGCCGGTTCGCGGCGCGGCTGATCGACACGCTGGTCCTTGCCGCCGTCACCGGCGCCGCCGCCGTACCCCTGGCGACCAGGGCGTACGACCACGTCAACGGCAAGATCGACGAGGCGAAGCTGTCCGGCGAGACCGTCACCGTATGGCTGATCGACGGCACGACCGCCAGCTACCTCGGCATCGTGCTGGGCGTCCTGCTGGTCTTCGGAGTGCTCTACGAGGCCCTGCCGACCGCGAAGTGGGGCCGTACCCTCGGCAAGAAGCTCTGCAAGATCGAGGTGCGGGACATCGAGGAGCACGCGGCCCCGTCGTTCGGCGCCGCGCTGCGCCGCTGGCTGGTGTACAGCGTGCCGGGCATCCTGGTCATCGGCATCGTCGGTGTGGCCTGGTGTCTGTTCGACCGCCCCTGGCGGCAGTGCTGGCACGACAAGGCGGCCCGCACCTTCGTCGCGGGGTAGCCGTCGCACGATCCCCCGTCCGGCCCCCCGCCACGTGCGGGCCCCTTACGTTCGGGGTCGACTCGGGCCATGAGTACCGAACCGCCGCCCCCGGGACCGGGACAGCCACCGGAAGACGACCCGTTCAAGAAGCAGCCGCCGTCCGGCAGTGGCGGCGGCTCTCCGTACGACTCGCCCTACGGCGGCGGCACCCCGCCCCCACCTGGCGGCGGTGACTTCGGCGCCCCGCACCTGGCGGCGGTGACTTCGGCGCCCCGCCACCCCCGCCCCCCTACGGCGGCGACCCCTACGGCGGCAGCTACGGCGCGCGTGACCCGCTGGCCGGGATGCCCCCGCTCGCCGACAGCGGCAAGCGTGTCCTGGCGCGCATCATCGACATGCTGATCGTCGGCCTGGTGACGGCCCTGCTGCTGTGGGCCTTCGGCTGGAACTCCGTCGACCTGGACGACGTCAACGCCGGTTCGTCCTTCGGCCGGTCCCTGCTGACGGCGATCCTCTATATGGCGTACGACGTCTTCACGACGGCCAAGACGGGCCAGACGCTGGGCAAGCAACTCATGAAACTGCGGGTGGCGAACCTCGACAACGGCTCCACGCCCACCATGCAGACAGCGGTGGTACGCGCTGCCGTACTGTGGCTGCCGTTCGCCTTCTGCTGCTACATCCTGTGGACGGCCATCTGCGGCGGCTGGAGCTTCTTCGACAAGCCGTACAAGCAGGGCCTGCACGACAAGGCGGCGAAGACGGTCGTGGTCAGCACCGGCTGACTCTCAGGCGGCGGCAGTACCCCCGGTGGGGGCCGCGGCAGTACCCCCGGGGGGCCCGTGCGAGCCCGGGCCCACCGGTCTCACTTGCGTAAGGAGTGCTCGGCCACCCGAGGCTCCGCCCCGGTATGCAGACGCTGCATCGGCACGCGCGCCGCCGTCGCCGCGCGTCGCGAGGGCGAAGGCCTGGGCGCCGGCACCAGTATCGCCACCAGCAGCCCGAGCCCCATCGAGGCGCAGACTATGGCGGTGATTCCGATGCCCGTCTGTGCGTTCGAGAGCAGCAGCAGGGCGAGGGTGGCGGAGATGACGGTGGCAAATCCGTAGCAGAACTGTGCGGCAGTCGGACGAGGCATGGCGTTATCCGGTCCTCGGGGGGCAGGGACAGAACGGGATCGCAGGGGGGTGTCGTGCGGTCGTACGGTCGTGCAGTCGTCCACCTGGGCGTCAAGTGGATGTGCTTCTGGTTCTCTCCCGCTGGATTCCCGAGCGAGCGAGAAGTAAGCGTGACCTAACACACAGTGCCGATGCATGGGGGGCGCACGGGCTCATTCGGCCGTCCGGCAGGCGAGATGAACGCGCCCGTCCGGGGGCGGCGCCCCCTCGCCCGGCTCGTTGACACCACCGGCTCAGATCAAGATCGCCAAGCGGTCGCGTGGGGGCGCGTGCGCTCCCGTGCTCCCACGCCCCCCGGTGACGCCCCTCGCATCACCGCAGGTCACAGCGTGATCGATCGAGACCCTCTGGCGGGTCGCGGCCGATCGTGTTTAGGTGCGTCCTGTGACTTGCTTATTGACGCGACGTCTCACGGGGGAGTGATACGCAATGGCAGGAGGAGGCTTCAGCAAGCTCCCGAACGGCAGCGTGGTGGTTGCCCTGATGCTGCCCAGTCCCAGAGCGGGCGGCGGCCGGGTCCGGGTGCTGGTGCACGCGGCGAACCGCGCCAGGGCACTGACCCGGCTGCGGAACCTGGGGCTCCGCGCGGTCTATCTACGGGGCAACACGGAGCCGCCGACTCCGGATGAGGTCACGGCGGTGCTGCACCATCCGGACGGGCTGATATGGCGGACGGCACCGGACGACGCCGACGAACTGTGGCACCCGATCCGGGCGCTGCTGCAGCCGGCACGGCCTGTATAGCGGGTCGGTCGGACCAATGGCTGTGGCGGGTCGGTCGGACCACCGGCTGTAGCGAGCCCGTCAGACCACCGGCTTGCCCGACAGCTCCACACCCGCCTCGCGAAGCTCCTTCAACGTCCGCTCGGTACTCTCCTCGGCCACCCCGGCCGTCAGATCGAGCAGCACCTGGGTACGGAAGCCCTCGCGAGCCGCGTCCAGAGCCGTGGCCCGTACGCAGTAGTCCGTGGCGATGCCGACCACATCGACCTCGGTCACCGCGTGCGAGCGCAGCCAGTCCGCCAGCGGTACGCCGTTCTCGTCGACGCCCTCGAAGCCGCTGTAGGCCGCCGTGTAGGCACCCTTGTCGAAGACCGCGTCGATCGCGCCCGAGGCCACGGCCGGAGCGAAGTTCGGGTGGAAGCCGACCCCCTCCGTACCGGCCACGCAGTGCGCGGGCCAGCTGTGCTGGAAGTCAGGGTGGTCCGAGAAGTGGTCGCCGGGGGCCACATGGTGGTCGCGGGTGGCCACCACGTGCTGGTAGCCGACGCCGGCGGTCTGCCCGACCAGCTCCGTGATCGCGGCGGCCACATCGGAGCCGCCCTGGACCGCGAGGCTGCCACCCTCGCAGAAGTCGTTCTGCACATCTACGACGATCAGTGCGCGGCGCATGGTGGTGTCCTTCGGCTGAGGAGTTCGACGGGGACGGGAACTCGGCTAAGAGCGCCGAGCAGGGAAACCGAGTGCGCCCCGGGAGTGGGTGTACGGCTGTGCGGGTGTGCGGAGTGACGTGAGTCCGCTGCCGTTGCCTTCCCGCTCGTCCGGCGTTCATGCGCACCGGTCAGGTGTGCGTGGTCCGGTGTACGCGGTCCTGCGTAGCCGCTCCGGTGGATCGGGTCATACGTACTCCGTAGGGATGACGGCCTCCCCGCGGGACAGCTGGGTCGCGGACAGCGGTAGCCGGTCCAGAGCCGCCTGGTGCCGCTCGCGGACCACGTCCAGCGGCTCGCGGCCCCGGACGCGGCCACCGGAGACCAGCTCGACCGCCAGCTCCCGCCCGGCCAGCTCCGCGGGCAGCGGTCCGGTGCCGACCACCTCGGCCTCGGCGAACCCGTCCTGGTCGAGCCGCCGCGCGGCCCACTTCCGGCCGCCCTTGGACGTCTTGCCGCCCAGCGACTTCTTCGCCACCGGCTCCAGCTCCGCGCCCGGATCGGCGGACTTGGCGCGCGCCACCAGCTTGTAGACCATCGAGCAGGTGGGGTGTCCGGAGCCGGTCACCAGCTGGGTGCCCACGCCGTACGCGTCGACCGGCGCCGCCGCCAGCGAGGCGATGGCGTACTCGTCCAGGTCGGAGGTCACGATGATCTTCGTGTTGGCCGCGCCGAGCTCGTCCAGCTGCTGACGCACCCGGTGGGCCACGAGCAGCAGGTCCCCGGAGTCGATACGGACCGCCCCGAGCTCGGGCCCGGCGACCTCGACGGCCATCCGTACCGCGTCGGCGACGTCGTAGGTGTCGACCAGGAGGGTGGTGCCGTGGCCCAGCGAGTCGACCTGCGCGGTGAACGCGTCGCGCTCGCTGTCGTGCAGCAGGGTGAAGGCGTGCGCCGACGTGCCGACCGTCGGGATGTCGTAGCGGAAGCCCGCGGCCAGGTCCGACGTGGTGGTGAAGCCGCCGACATAGGCCGCGCGGGAGGCGGCGACCGCGGCCAGCTCGTGGGTGCGCCGGGCGCCCATCTCGATCAGCGGGCGGCCGCCCGCCGCCGACGCCATCCGGGACGCGGCCGCGGCGATCGCCGAGTCGTGGTTGAGGATGGACAGGACCACCGTCTCCAGGAGCACGCACTCGGCGAAGGTGCCCTCGACCCGCAGGATCGGGGAGCCGGGGAAGTAGACCTCGCCCTCCGGGTAGCCCCAGATGTCGCCGCTGAAGCGGTAGTCGGCGAGCCACTTCAGGGTCGGCTCGTCGACCACCGAGCGCTCGCGCAGGAAGGCGAGGATGCCCGGGTCGAAGCGGAAGTTCTCCACCGCGTCCAGGACCCGGCCGGTCCCGGCGACCACGCCGTACCTGCGCCCCTCGGGCAGCCGGCGGGTGAACACCTCGAAGACCGAGCGCCGCTCGGCGGTGCCGGCCCGTAGGGCCGCCTGCAGCATCGTCAGCTCG
This sequence comes from Streptomyces sp. E11-3, assembly GCF_046540415.1. Classification (NCBI taxonomy): domain Bacteria; kingdom Bacillati; phylum Actinomycetota; class Actinomycetes; order Kitasatosporales; family Streptomycetaceae; genus Streptomyces; species Streptomyces sp. E11-3. Next base: position 693,898 of record NZ_JAZGRL010000003.1, read on the forward strand.
TAGTGGTCGGTGAAGAGTGCCGTCGAGGGAACATCGACCGGCAGTCGGAGGTCCGCAGCGTTCATATGACGGATCGTACTCCCCATCTCGTCACTCTGACGATTTCAGGGGGGTGTTTGGGCTTGTCCGCCGGACAGGCCCTAGCTGTATTGACCCGCAGGGTTGTTGACGCGGCTGATGGGTGGGTGTCCGTTGAGTGCGGTGTGGCAGCGGTGGTGGTTGTAGGTGTGGAGGAAGTCTGTCAGGGCTTCGGTCCGCTCGCTGTTGCTGGTGTAGGGGCGCAGGTAGGCCCATTCGTCGAGCAGGGTGCGGTTGAAGCGTTCGACCTTGCCGTTGGTCTGGGGTCGGTAGGCGCGGGTGAGTTTCCCGGTCGCGCCGAGGTCGGCCAGGACGTTCTTCCAGGCCAGGCCCTTGCGGTAGGCCCAGGCGTTGTCGGTCAGGACCCGTTCGATGCGGGGGATGCCGTGGGAGTGGAAGAACGCGGCGGCGCGGGTGAGGAAGCCCGCGCAGGTCGCGACCTTCTCGTCGGAGTGGATCTCGCTGTAGGCGAGGCGAGTGTGGTCGTCGACGGCGGAGTGGACGTAGTCGAAGCCCATGTTGTTGCGGGTGGCGCGGCCGGCCTGGCGGCCCAGGGTCTTGTGGCCGCCGCCGTCAGGGATCCGGCCGAGCTTCTTCACGTCCACATGCACGAGTTCGCCGGGGCGGTCGCGTTCGTAGCGGCGGATGACGACGCCGGTGGGGCGGTCAAGCCAGGACAGGCGGTTCAGCCGGTGGCGGGTCAGGATCCGGTGCACGGTGGAGGCGGGCAGGCCCAGGATGGGACCGATCCGGGCGGGTCCCAGCTTGCGTGTCCGCCGCAGATCGCAGACCCGCTCCTCGATGTCGGCTGCTGTCCGGCGAGGGGTCGTGCGCGGCCTGCTGGAGCGGTCGGCCAGGCCCGCGTCGCCCTCAGTCTTCCAGCGACGGACCCATTTGTGGGCCGTGACCCTCGATATGCCCATCTCGGCTGCCACATGCGCGACCGGACGGCCGGAACGGACCCGTTCGACCAGCAGCCGCCTGCCGTGCACGGTCAGCCGGGCATTACGGTGGGACACGAAGACCTCCGTGTGCGGTGTAGTCCTAGACACCTCCACCACACCGGAGGTCTTCGCCATGATCAAGACCCGCGAGTGTCAACAACGCTCATGATCAATACACCTAGCGGGGGGCGTTTGTGCGGGAGGCCCCGCCAGGTGGCAGCATGGGACAGGTGAGTGTGGCTCCAGATGTGTCCCCGGTAGAGACCCAGCGTCCCCAGTCGGCAGCGGAAGAGTCCGCGGTGACCGAGCCCGACGTTCCCTGGGTGACGATCGTGCACAACGACCCGGTGAACCTGATGAGCTACGTGACGTACGTGTTCCAGGCCTACTTCGGCTATTCCAAGGACAAGGCGAACCGCCTGATGCTCGACGTCCACCACAAGGGCCGCGCGGTGGTCTCCAGCGGCACCCGCGAGGAGATGGAGCGCGATGTGCAGGCCATGCACGGCTACGGCCTGTGGGCGACGATGAGTCAGGACCGCAACTGATGGCCGGGCAGTTCGAGCCGATTCCCGGCGGTGGCGCCGCCGTGGCCCTGGACGAGGTCGAGATCTCGATCCTGCGCTCGCTGGCCGTGCAGCTCCTGGAGCTGATCGGCCCCGGGCCCGGTGGCGAGGAGTCCGACGACCCGCTCGCGGAGCTGTTCGCCGAGGGGCCGAGCGAGCCGCCGTCCGACCCCGTACTGCAGCGCCTCTTCCCGGACGCCTACGGCGACCCCGAGGCCGTACCGGACGACCAGCTCAAGGAGTACTCCGCCGAGTTCCGCCGCTTCACCGAGAACGACCTGCGGGCCCGCAAGCGCGAGGACGCGCTCGGGATCGTACGGTCCCTCGACGCGCTCAGCGCGGGGGGAGACGGCGGGGCCGTGCTGAAGCTGTCCGCGGACGAGTCGCGACAGTGGCTCGGCGGGCTGAACGACCTGCGGCTCGCGATCGCCGGACGGCTGGAAGTGATCGCCGACGAGGACACCGAGCTGCTCTACCGGCTGCCGGACGACGACCCGCGCAAGCCGATGGTCATGGCCTATCTATGGCTGGGCGGCCTACAGGAAAGCCTCATCGAAACCCTGTGACCCTTACCTACTGACTAGTCAGTATTTTTCCGGCGGGATCGTTCGCTCAGCGGACGCTCAAATCCGGATAACGATCGCGTCACACGCGAACCGCTTCTTCCCAGGTGGGCCGGATTCACTTGTTCCGCGTGTGACATGCACCACATGGCGTACAGGTAAACGCGTGGTAAGAACTGTCAACTCCATTTCGGCACCACCCCCCGCCGCTCTGGAGAACTGGCCCACTTGCCAGCAACGCACGACACGTACGACCCAAGGCAGTACCGGTCCGAGTCCGCGGACCGGCGCCCCACGTCGCCGATCGGACAACGGCGTTCGCTCCAAGCCCGTCCCCCTCGCCTGTCGTCACCCCAAAACGGCAGTCTTGCCTGACCGAGGTAGCCAGATGTCTCTCGACTCCATCGCTGAAAACGTCGACGAAGCCGTAAACGGCTTGTTCAAGCCCGTAGCCAGTTGGCTCGGGGACGTCGTCTTCTATTCCGTCCCCGTGTTCGGCACGCAGTTCCCCTTGATCGTCGGCTGGCTGGTCGTCGCGGGCGCCTTCTTCTCGGCGTACTTCGGCCTGGCCCAGGTGCGGCATCTGAAGACCGCGGTACGCATCGTCCGCGGCAAGTACGAGCAGAAAGACGCCCCCGGTGAGGTCAACCACTTCCAGGCGCTGACCTCCGCGGTCTCCGGCACCGTCGGCCTCGGCAACATCGCCGGTGTCGCGATCGCCATCGCGATCGGTGGTCCTGGCGCCACGTTCTGGATGATCCTCTGCGGTCTCCTCGGCATGGCCACCAAGTTCGTCGAGTGCACCCTCGGCGTGAAGTACCGCGAGATCGACGCCGACGGCAAGGTCACCGGCGGACCGATGCTCTACCTGCGCAAGGGCCTCGCCGAGATCGGCAAGCCCGCGCTGGGCAAGGTCCTCGCGGTCCTCTCCGCGGCCATGATCCTCTTCTTCACCTTCTTCGGCGGCAACCTCTTCCAGGTCAACCAGTCCCTGGAGCAGCTGACGACGGTCACCGGCAAGGAAGACAGCTTCTTCGCCACCTCCGGCGGCGCCATCTTCTACGGCCTGCTGATCGCCGCGGCCGTCGCACTGGTGCTCATCGGCGGTATGCGCTCGGTCGGCCAGGTCACCAGCCGCCTGGTGCCCTCCATGGCGATCCTCTACATCGTCGCCTGCATCCTGGTCATCTCGTTCAACGTCACCGCGATCCCGAGCGCCATCGGTGAGATCTTCTCCGGTGCCTTCGCTCCCAAGGGTGTCGCCGGTGGTCTGATCGGTGCCCTGATCGTCGGCTTCCAGCGTGCGGCGTTCTCCAACGAGGCCGGTATCGGCTCCGCCCCGATCGCGCACTCCGCGGTGAAGACCAAGCGTCCCGCCACCGAGGGCCTGGTCGCGATGATCGAGCCCTTCATCGACACCGTCGTGATCTGCACCATGACCGCCCTGACGATCATCATCGCCGGTGGCCCGAAGTACCTCGAGGCGCGTGACCTGGTCGCCAGCGGCAAGGGCGACGAGGTCGGCGGTACCTCGCAGGGCATCTCCATCACCTCGGACGCCTTCGAGACCGCGCTGCCGTGGTTCCCGTACATCCTCACCTTCGCGGTGATCCTGTTCGCCTTCTCCACGATCATCACGTGGGGCTACTACGGCGAGCGCTGCTGGACCTACCTCTTCGGCAAGAGCAAGGCCTCGGCCATCACCTACCGGATCTCCTTCTCGGCGATCATCGTCCTCGGCGCCCTGCTCTCGCTCGGCACCCTGGTCGACCTCTCCGACGCGGTCCTGTTCCTGGCGGCCCTGTTCAACATCGTCGGCCTGTACTTCCTGGCGCCGATCGTGAAGAAGGAGCTGGCCAAGGTCCTCAACTTCACCCGCCGTCGGGACGCGGGCGAGACCGAGGAGCAGATCGAGGCCTCCGAGCTGGAGTCCGCCAAGGTCTGACCCGGAGCTCGCTCCACCTGCTCCACCTGCTTTATCTGCTCCACCTGCTCTATCTCGGCATGCGGGCCATCTCGTACCACACTTCGGTACGCGGTGGCCCGCATGTTTATTCTGGCGGCATGCTCACCATCACCCAGGCCCTGCATGACCAGATCGTCGCCCACGCGCGCGAGGACCACCCCGACGAGGCGTGCGGCGTCGTCGCGGGCCCCGAGGGCACCGACCGACCCGAGCGCTTCATCCCGATGCTGAACGCCGCCCGCTCGCCCACGTTCTACGAGTTCGACTCCGGCGACCTGCTCAAGCTCTACCGCGAGCTGGACGACCGGGACGAGGAGCCCGTGATCGTCTACCACTCGCACACGGCGACCGAGGCCTACCCGTCGCGTACGGACATCTCCTACGCCAACGAGCCGGGCGCCCACTACGTCCTGGTCTCCACCGCCGACGCCGACGGCGCCGGACCCTTCCAGTTCCGCTCGTTCCGCATTGTCGACGGCGAGGTCACCGAGGAGGACGTCAAGATCGTCGAGGCGTACTGAAACCCGCCGTGCGCTGGGTCATCCCACAGTGCGGTCAGAAATCATCCAGCATGTGATATCCCACTCCTTTAGGTGGGGAGGGAATCGATACGATGACCCCATGGTTCTGAACGACGTGAGCGACAAGACGCCGGGCATGCTGCTCGTGGCGCGGCTGCACGTCGACCTGTGCAGGCTTTCCAGCGCCATCTGTTCCCGCTGACCCCTGCCCGCCGAAGGCCCCTGGCCGCGGCGTGCCACTCCGTGCACCACCGGGTTTCGCCGCGCACTGCCGCGCGCCCACCGACCTTCTTCCCACCGGACGACAGGAGTCCAGCCCCATGGCCATCGAGGTCCGCATCCCGACCATCCTCCGCACCTACACCGACGGCGCCAAGGCCGTCGAGGGCAGCGGCGACACGCTCGCCCAGCTCTTCGCCGACCTTGAGACCCGGCACACGGGCATCCACGAGCGCATCGTGGACGGCGGCAAGCTGCGCCGCTTCGTGAACGTGTACCTGAACGACGAGGACGTCCGGTTCCTGGACGGGATCACCACCGAGCTCAGCGACGGCGACAACGTCACGATCCTCCCCGCCGTCGCCGGTGGCATGGCCTGATATGCGGTACGACTCCCCGCTGGCCGCGGTCGGCAACACCCCTCTGGTGCGGCTGCCGCGGCTGTCGCCGTCCGACGACGTGCGCATCTGGGCGAAGCTCGAGGACCGCAACCCGACCGGCTCGGTCAAGGACCGCCCCGCGCTCCACATGATCGAGCAGGCCGAGAAGGACGGCAGGCTGGCGCCCGGCTGCACCATCCTCGAACCGACCAGCGGCAACACCGGCATCTCACTCGCGATGGCGGCCCGGCTCAAGGGCTACCGCATCGTCTGCGTCATGCCCGAGAACACCTCGTCCGAGCGGCGCGAACTGCTCACCATGTGGGGCGCGGAGATCATCTCCAGCCCGGCGGCGGGCGGCTCCAACACCGCCGTACGCGTCGCCAAGGAGCTGTCGGCCGAGCACCCCGACTGGGTGATGCTCTACCAGTACGGCAACCCGGACAACGCGGGCGCGCACTACGCCACCACCGGCCCTGAGATCCTCGCCGACCTGCCCTCGATCACCCACTTCGTCGCCGGGCTCGGCACCACCGGGACCCTGATGGGCGTGGGCCGCTACCTGCGCGAACACCGGCCCGACATCAAGATCGTCGCCGCCGAGCCGCGCTACGACGACCTGGTCTACGGCCTGCGCAACCTCGACGAGGGCTTCGTCCCCGAGCTGTACGACGCGTCGGTGCTCACCACGCGCTTCTCGGTCGGCTCGGTCGACGCGGTCACCCGTACCAGGGAACTCCTCCAGCAGGAGGGGATCTTCGCGGGCGTCTCCACGGGCGCGGCGCTGCACGCGGCGATCGGCGTCGGCAAGAAGGCGGTCAAGGCGGGCGAGTCCGCGGACATCGCGTTCCTGGTCGCCGACGGCGGCTGGAAGTACCTGTCGACCGGCATCTACACGGCCGAGACGACGGAGGACGCGGTGGCCGCGCTCCACGGCCAGCTCTGGGCGTAACCCTCCTCCCGGCTTGGGACGCTGCCTGACAGGCTCCAGGAGAGCCCGTCAGGCAGCTTCGTCGTTTCGGCACTCACCGGGCCAGATGCCGCACCTGGTCCCACAACGCCGGGTCGACCACCCCGACCCGGCGCCGGAACTCCCACAGCGGAACCTCGCGCAACTCGTCCGTCTCCAGGAAGCTGGGACGGCCGTGCGCGTCACCCACCGAGCCGGGCGGCAGCGGGATCACCCCGGCCCGCTCGTCGTGGTACCGGCTGGTGATCTTCGCGATCTGCGCCTTCCGGCCGCGCACCGACAACACCAGGCACGGCCGGTCCTTCGACCCGCGCTTGTCCTCGTACGGCACATCCGCCCACCAGATCTCCGCGGGCCGCGGCCGCCGCTTGGGGATGCGCCGGGTCCCGCGCGGCCGCGCGGGAGGCCGCGTACGGCCGCCAGGGCGGCCCACGCCATCCTCGGGGCGCCGTCGGGCCCGCGCCCACCCGTCCGCGACCGCGACGACCAGTGCGAGGGCCACCACGGCGGCCAGTGCCAGCCACCAGGACGTGTCCATGCCCCAGACGCTACCGGCGCCGACACCCCACGGCGCGCCGAGGGCGCATCCGGCCTCCGGTCCATCCGAACCGGTGACAGCACAGGTGAGTTCGCCCACAACGGCGCCTCATGGAGGACCGACCAGCCCTTTTGCGCCTTACGCTCAACGCACTGCACGACCCCCGTCGCCCTGCCCGTCCACGGAGGTTCCAGCTCCATGAAGCTCACCGTCGTCGGCTGCTCGGGGTCGTTTCCGTCCGCGGACTCGGCCTGCTCGAGCTACCTCGTCGAGGCCGACGGCTTCCGGCTGCTACTCGACATGGGCAACGGTGCCCTGGGCGAGCTGCAGCGCCACTGCGGTCTGTACGACCTCGACGCGATCTTCCTCAGCCATCTGCACGCCGACCACTGCATCGACATGTGCGGGTACTTCGTGGCGCGCTACTACCGCCATGAGGGCGGCCGGTGCGACGCCATCCCGGTCTACGGCCCCGAAGGCACCGAGCAGCGGCTGACCACGGCGTACGCCGACACGCCCTCGTCGTCCTCGATGAGCGAGGTCTTCGACTTCCACACGCTGAAGTCGGGCTCCTTCGAGATCGGCCCGTTCTCGGTGCGTACGGAGAAGGTGTGCCACCCGGTGGAGGCGTACGCCATCCGCATCGAGCACGGCGACACGTCCCTCACGTACTCCGGCGACACCGGAGTCTGCGCGGCCCTGGACGACCTCGCCGTCGGCACCGACCTGTACCTCTGCGAGGCCTCCTTCACGCACGGCAAGGAGGACATCCCGGACCTGCACCTCAACGGCCGCGAGGCGGGCCAGAGCGCCCAGACCGCGGGCGCCGGGCGTCTGGTCCTCACCCACATCCCGCCGTGGACCGACCCGAGCGTCAACCTCACCGACGCGCGGGCGGTGTACGACGGGCCGGTGGAGCTGGCCCGCCCCGGCGCGGTCTACGAGTTCTGAGCACGGCGAAGCCCCCGCCTTCCGTCCATCCGGAAGGCGGGGGCTTCGCCGTGCAGCGGGTCGAGCCGGTCGAGCCGGTAGGCCCGTAGAGCCGGTCGAGCCGGGAGGGCCCGTACGGCCTACTTCGCCTCGGCCTTCTCCATTTCGGCGAGCTCCTCGTCGGACTCGCGGCCCGGCGTCGGGAGGTTGAACTTGATGATCGCGAACCGGAAGGCCAGGTAGTAGACCACTCCGAAGCACAGGCCGATCGGGATGATCATCCAGGGCTTGGTGGCGAGGTTCCAGTTCAGCACGTAGTCGATGGCGCCCGCCGAGAAGGTGAACCCGGCGTGCACACCGAGCGCCCAGGTGATCGCCATCGACAGGGCGGTGAGGATCGCGTGGATCACGTACAGCGCCGGGGCGATGAACATGAAGGCGAACTCGATCGGCTCGGTCACACCGGTGACGAAGGAGGTCAGCGCCAGCGACATCATCATGCCCATCACGACCTTGCGGCGCTCGGGGCGGGCGCAGTGCGCGATGGCGAGGGCGGCGGCCGGCAGGCCGAACATCATGATCGGGAAGAAGCCGGTCATGAAGAGTCCGGCCTCCGGGTCACCGGCGAAGAACCGGTTCAGGTCGCCGTGCACGACCTCGCCCGCGGCGTTGGTGAAGTCACCGATCTGGAACCAGGAGACGGTGTTCACGAACTGGTGCATGCCGACGGGGATCAGCGCGCGGTTGATCAGACCGAAGAGACCGGCACCACCGGCACCGAGGCCGGTCATCCACTCGCCGAAGCTGGAGATGCCGTCACCGATGGGCTCCCAGACCAGGCCGAAGAAGACGCCCATGAGGGTGCCGACGAAGGCCATGATGATCGGGACGAGACGGCGGCCGTTGAAGAAGCCGAGCCAGTCGACCAGCTTGGTGCGGTGGAACTTCTGCCACAGCCAGGCCGCCAGCAGACCCATGATGATGCCGCCGAGGACACCGGGGTTGTTGTACGTCGCGGGGGTGTCCTCGCCCGCCTTGACCACGGCCTCGGTCACCGGGAACGCCTTCAGCACGTTGCTGTAGACGAGGAAGCCGACCAGGGCGGCCAGCGCGGTGGAACCGTCGGACTTCTTGGCGAAGCCGATCGCGACACCGATACAGAACAGCAGGGGCAGGTTCGCGAAGACCGCGTCACCCGCGGTGGCGAAGACGGACGCGACCTTGTCCCAGCCGAGCCCGTCGGGGCCGAACACATCGTCCTGGCCGAGACGCAGCAGAATTCCGGCTGCGGGCAGCACGGCGATCGGCAGCTGCAGGCTGCGTCCTACCTTCTGCAGGCCCTGGAACAGGCCGGAGCCCCGCTTCTTAGCGGGGGCCGCCGGAGCGGTGGCCGTAGTCATCAACTTCCTCCATCGGGCATGACGCCGCCAGGGACAGGGGAAAGGGGGACGGCAGCGTCGCTCAGGGGACGCGGCCTACGGCCGCGTGGTCTACACCAGTGAGTGGTGTAGACCTGTTGTAGCACGGTGAAGGGGGGATAAGGAACCCGTGGTTCCCATGTGGTGGGGCACGCCCGGACACGCACAGCCAAAAGCCCCCGAACCGGATGGGTTCAGGGGCCTTTCGGCACCGTGTTTTCGAGGCACATAGGGCGCAAAGGATGCCTCAGGGTACTACTTCAGATTCTCTCGTTCCATTTCGGTCTCGACGTCCTCCGGCTCCCGGCCGGGCGTCGGGATGTCGAACTTCGTGATCGCGAAGCGGAAGAGCACGTAGTAGACCACCGCGAAGCACAGGCCGATCGGAATGATCAGCCAGGGCTTGGTCGCAAGACCCCAGTTGATCACGTAGTCGATCAGACCGGCCGAGAAGCTGAAGCCGTCGTGCACCCCGAGCGCCCAGGTCACCGCCATCGAGACGCCGGTCAGCAGGGCGTGCGCGACGTAGAGCGCCGGTGCGATGAAGAGGAACGAGTACTCGATCGGCTCGGTGATGCCGGTGACGAAGGAAGTCAGGGCGACCGAGAGCATCATGCCGCCCACCTCCTTGCGGCGGTGCGGCTTCGCGCAGTGAGTGATGGCCAGCGCCGCCGCGGGCAGCGCGAACATCATGATCGGGAAGAAGCCCGAGGTGAACAGGCCCGCGTCCGGGTCGCCCGCCAGGAACATGCTGATGTCGCCGTGGACGGTGGTCCCGTCCTCCTTGGTGTAGCTGCCGAACTGGAACCACAGTGGCACGTTCAGGAACTGGTGCAGACCGATCACCAGCAGTGCCCGGTTGGCGATACCGAAGATGCCCGAACCCCAAGCGCCCAGGCCCACCAGCCAGTCGCTGAAGCTCTCCAGGCCGTCGCCGACCGGCGGCCAGATCCACAGGCACAGCGCGGCGAAGGCGATCGCCACGAACGACATGATGATCGGGACGAGGCGGCGGCCGTTGAAGAAGCCGAGCCAGTCGACCAGCTTGACGCGGTGGTACCGCTGCCAGAACCAGGCGGCCAGCAGCCCCATCACGATGCCGCCGAAGACGCCCGGATTCTGGTACGTGAACGCCGCCACGGTTCCGTCCGCCGCCTGGCAGCCGGTGGCCACCGCCTCCGCCCCGCCCTCGCAGGACTTCGGGAACTGCCGCAGCACGTTGTAGTAGACGAGGAAGCCCGCCGTGGCGGCCAGCGCCGTGGAACCGTCGGCCTTCTTCGCCATGCCGATCGCGACACCGATACAGAACAGCAGCGGCAGGCCGATGTTGGCGTCCAGAAGTGCGCCGCCGGCGCCGGCCATCACCTTGGCGATATCCGTCCAGCCGAGACCGTCCGCGCCGAAGACGTCCGGCTGGCCGAGCCGGTTGAGGATGCCGGCCGCGGGCAGGACGGCGATGGGCAGCTGAAGGCTGCGGCCCATCTTCTGTAGTCCCTGGAACAGGCCGCTCCACCACTTCGCTGGTGGTCGCGCCGCCGCCCTGCTCGAACTCATCGACGTCCTCCCGGAACAGGCCAGGTCTGGCAGGCGTTGCATACTGGTGTAGACCAGTTGCGGTACGGTGCGGGAGCCCGGCCCGAGGCAGGATTCCGTGATCGTTATCTTTCGGTACCGGGTGGTCGCTCGCCCGCGAAGTTGCGCCAACCGTGGGCTAACGTGACAAAGCAGACCTATCGGTGGGCCGAACAGCGCTCGTGGAACCGTGGAATCACAGGGAGAAGGACATGGCCAGTAAGGCTGAGAAGATCGTCGCCGGGCTCGGCGGCCTCGACAACATCGAAGAGGTCGAGGGCTGCATCACCCGCCTGCGCACCGAGGTCGTGAACCCCGACCTCGTCGACGAGGCCGCGCTCAAGGCCGCCGGAGCCCACGGCGTCGTCAAGATGGGCACGGCCATCCAGGTCGTCATCGGCACCGACGCGGACCCCATCGCCGCGGACATCGAAGACATGATGTGACCGACACCCTCGCGTGACTGGCATGCACGCGGCGCCCCGTCCCCTGGAAGGCCCTGGAAGGCTTCTCAGGCGGCGGGGCGTTCGCATGTCAGGGGAGGCATAGAGGTATACCGGCGGCGGGCGTCAGACCAACCAACGGCCGCCGCGCATCAGTTCGCGGTCGCGCAGTTCGTTCTCCTCGCGCCAGGCCTGGATGCGGCGCGGCGTGATGCGGAACCAGCGGTAGGGCGTATCCAGCGTGCGCGGGTCGAAGCCGGTGCGTGCGGCGAACCGGTCACCCCGCTGCTGCGGCAGCGCGTCGATCTTGAGGACCTCGACCTCGCCCTCGATCATGGCGACGTCGCGGGTGGGACCCAGCGCCAGCCGGGCGGTCCGGGTGTCGGCCAGGTTCCGGCCGGTCGGGCTGCCCGCGGAGGTGGCCAGCAGCAGCGCCTCGCCGTCCCAGTCGAAGGACAGGGGCACCAGGTGCGGTGCGCCGTCCGGCGAGGCACTGGCCACCCATACGTCGACGTCGTGCGTCAGCCGGTGCTCGGTGTCCCGGCGGCGCTGGCCGCGGGAGCGGCGCTCGGCGCTCACTGGTCCTGCTGCAGGCCGAGGAGGTTGCCGTCGGGGTCGACGAGGGTGGCCACCAGGCGGCCACCGCCGACATCGTGCACGGGCTCCTTCACCGTGGCGCCCGCAGCGGTCACCTCGGCCACCGTCGCCTCGATGTCCGGCACGTGCCAGTAGGCCAGCGACGAGGTCAGGCCCTGCGGCCCACCGCCGGGCAACAGCCCGATGTGCTGGCCCGCGGCCTCGAAGCCGACGTAGTAGGGCTCGTCGGTCTGCGGCGGGACGCCGAGCAGGGCGGCGTACACCGCCTTGGCCGTCGCCAGGTCGGACACGGGATGCAGCACGGTCTTGACTCCCTGGGTGGCGGAACTGGTCATGGTCACTCCTGTGGTCGTGGGCCGGTCGTCCCGGTGCGTCTGGCCGGGGCTGCTTGCTGCGGTCACAGCCTCTCTCCACCGGGGTGCGGTCCACCTCCGTGCTGACCACGGAAACCGCCACGGATAATGAGTCGGTGACCAGTTCAGGGATCTCGGCCCGCGAAGGCGAAGTCCTCGCGCTGCTCGGGGAGCACCTCAGCAACGCGGAGATCGCCGCGCGACTGTTCATCTCGGTCCGCACGGTCGAATCGCATGTCTCGTCGCTGTTGCGCAAGTTGGACATGCCGGACCGGCGGGCGCTGTCCCGGCACTCGGCCGAACTCACCCGCGCCCGGCAGCCGCACCCGGCACCCGCTCTCCCGGCACCGTTGACGGCGTTCGTCGGCCGGGTGCGGGAGCGCGGGGAGTTGGCCGATGCGGTGAAGGCGCACCGGCAGGTGACCGCGGTCGGGCCGGGCGGGGTGGGAAAGACACGGCTCGCGCTGGCGGTTGCGGCGGAGATGGCCGATGACTTCGCTGACGGGGTGTGGTTCGTCGACCTGGTCCCGGTCACCGATCCGGCGCGGGTAGGGGCCGCGGTCGCCGCGGCCGTGGGTGTGGGCGAGCAACCCGGTCGCGGCGTCGACGAGGCGGTGGTGGCCGCGCTGGCGGACCGTGAGGCGCTGCTGGTGCTGGACAACTGCGAGCAAGTAGGCGACGGGGTGGCGCCGTTCGTGGAGCGACTGCTGCTGGCCTGCCCGCGGTTGCGGGTACTCGCGACGAGCCGGGCCCGGCTCATGGTGCCGTTCGAGTGGGTCTTCCTGGTCCCGCCGCTGTCGCGGGTGGGCGGCGGCGATTCCGATGCGGTGGCCTTGTTCATCGAGCGGGCGGCGGCGGTCGGCCGGTCGCCGGACGCGGCGGTACGCCACGAGGTCGCGGCCCTGTGCGAACGGCTCGACGGCATGGCGCTGGCGATCGAACTCGCGGCGGCGCGGTGGTCCACGCTCGGCCTCGACGGCCTCGCGGCCGGCGTCTCCGACCAGTTGCGGATCCTGACCGGCGGCCCTCGCGCCGACGGCAGGCACCGGTCAGTACGGGCCGTGCTGGACTGGAGCCACGACCTGCTCCAGCCGCAGGACCGGGCGCTGCTGCGGCGGGTGTCGGTGTTCGTCGTGCCGTTCACCGCGGAGGCGGCGGCCGAGGTGGCCGGGATCGCCCCTTCCCCAAGCTCCCAACTCCGTTCGAGCGGGGGAGAACCCCTTGCTCCGGCCGCGGTTGCCGACGGGCTCGGCAGGCTTGCCGAACAGAGCCTGCTCGTCCTGACGCAGTCCTCGGCCGGCACCCGGTATCAGGCGCTGGAGACCATCCGCCAGTACGGGATGGAGCGCCTCGCCGACGCCGGTGAGCTGACCGATGTCCGATCCCGCCATGTGGATTGGTGCCTGGCCGGCGCGACCGCCCTGACGGAAGCCGACGGCGCGGACTCGCGTGCCCGGTTCGACGCGGTGGCGGAGGACCTCCGGGCCGCACTCGCCTGGGTCGCCGACCAGCCCGAGCAGCGGGTACCCGCCTACCGCCTCGCCCTGTCCCTGGCCCAACTGACCTTCACCCGCAACCTGCTGGGCGAGGCCCAGCAGCGGTTCGAGCAGGCGGCCGCGCTCGCCGGCGACGCTGACGCTGCCGCCGCGCTGCGGGAGGCCGCCGGGGTGGCCGGGTGCCGCAAGCTCGGCGAGGACATGTTCCGCCTGCACCGCGCCGCCGCACAGGCCGCCCGGCGAGCCGGCGACACCGCTGGTGCAGGCCGCGACCTGGCGGCCGCCGCCACCGTCGCGTACCGCTTCTCCAGTACGTTCACCCAGATCCCCGCCGTAGACGAGGTGACCGCCGTGCTCGCGGAAGCGCGAGAGCTGTCCCGCGACGGCGATCCGGCCGCCGAGGCAGCGGTCGCCCTGGCCGAGGCGGCGGTGCTCGCGGACGCCTACGGCGCGGTCCAGGGAGACGCGGACAACACCGCGCAGGAGACGGTCGCCTGCGCCGAACGGGCCGTCGAACTCGCCCGGCGCGCGGACGACCCGGTGGCCGAGTCCGCCGCCCTCGACGCGCTCTCCGGCGCCAGGAGCTGGGCCGGTGACCCCTTCGGTGCCGCGGCCGCCGCCCGGCGCCGGATCGACATCCTGGCTCCGGTACCGCGCACCCCCGCCAGCACGCACGAGCGGATGGACGCCCTCGCCATGGCCGCCGGAAACGCCCTCGGCGTGGGGGAGTTGCCGCAGGCCCGCCGGTGGAGCAGGCAGCTCGCCGACCATCCGCTCCTCGCTGAGGCGGGCCACCATGCCACGTCCTGGCTCCTGGTCGCGGAGGCGTTCGCCGGTCAGGCCGACAACGTACTCACGGGCAGCGCGAGATTCCTCGACGCGTGGGAGCAGAGCGATCGGCAGCGGTCGTTCGTACTCGGCCCGGCCGCCGCGTCGGTCGCGATGATCCACGGCCTGCGCGGCGACCACGACGCCCGGGCGAGCTGGCTCGCGATCGCCGATCAGGCGGGCCCCGTCCTGGACCACCGCCATGGCCACGGTGCCGTCTTCGACGCCATGGTCCTGCTCCATCACGGGGACGCGGACGCGGCCCTGGAGCGGCTGGCGCCGGAGCCGGAACAGGTGTGGAAGTGGGTCTGCTGGGTCTGGCTGCACTGGTACGTGGCGCTCCGGGCGGAGGCGTCGGTGCTCGCCGGGCACCCGGACGCCCGCAAGCGGGTCGACGCCGCCCGGAGCGTGGTCGCCGGCAACCCGGTCGCCACCGCCCAGCTCGACCGGGCGGAGGCGCTGCTGGACGGCGACCTGACGCGACAGCTCGCCGCCGCGGAGGCATTCGACGCGGCGGGCTGCCGCTACCAGTCGGCGCGCACGCTGCTGCTCGCCGGGAACGGCCACGCCGCCGACGGCACGGCGGCACTCGCCGACCTCGGACTCACGCCTGTGGCCGCCGGGTAGCCGGGTGGCCGGGTGGCCGCGGCACAAGGCGCCCACCTGGGGCACCCGCCCCGTTCACCGGGAACGCGCCTCAGCTCACCGCCTGCTTCACGAGCGCGGCGATCCGCGCTGCCACCTCGGGCGTCACCTCGGTCAGGGCGAAACCGGCCGCCCACATCGTGCCCTCGTCCAGCTTCGCCAGGTCGCTGAACCCGAGCGTCGCGTAGCGCGCCTTGAACTTCTCCGCGCTCTGGAAGAAACAGACGACCTTGCCGTCCAGCGCGTACGCGGGCATCCCGTACCAGAGCTTCGGCGCGAGGACCGGGGCGCCGGCCGTGATGACGGCATGGACGCGCTCGGCCATCACACGGTCCGAGTCCCGCATCTCGGCGATCTTCGCGAGTACGTCCTGTTCCGCCTGCGCCGCCTTGTCCGCACGCGAGCTGCGGCGCGCGGCCTTCTTCATCTCCTGTGCGTGGTCCTTCATCGCGGCCCGCTCATCGGCCGTGAATCCCTCGTACGTGCTGCTGTCGACGCCGGTCATAGCCACCCCTGTAGTCGTCGTGTAGTCGTCGTGACGATCGGCTGACGCGTCTTGCCCCGTCTTGTCCTGTCGGGCCTGATCGCCATGGTCGTATCCTCTGCCGGCCAAGGCGCGGGCCGTATCCGTGCTGACCACGGAAACCACCACGGATACGGCGTCGAGAAAGCGTCAAGACGTGTGGCTCCACCGGGGAGACCAGGCCCTCGGCGCGGGCGATAGGCTCGACGCCATGTCTCGTATCGACGGCCGTACCCCCGAACAACTCCGCCCCGTCCGCCTTGAGCGCGGATGGAGCAAGCACGCCGAGGGCTCCGTCCTCGTCTCCTTCGGCGACACCAAGGTCTTCTGCACCGCCTCGGTCACCGAAGGCGTACCGCGCTGGCGCAAGGGCAGCGGCGAAGGCTGGGTCACCGCCGAGTACTCCATGCTGCCCCGCTCCACCAACACCCGGGGCGACCGCGAATCCGTACGCGGCAAGATCGGCGGCCGTACGCACGAGATCTCCCGCCTCATCGGCCGCTCACTCCGCGCCGTCATCGACTACAAGGCACTCGGCGAGAACACCATCGTCCTGGACTGCGACGTCCTCCAGGCCGACGGCGGCACCCGCACCGCCGCCATCACCGGCGCCTATGTCGCCCTCGCCGACGCCGTCACCTGGGCCCAGCGCAAGAAGATCATCAAGCACAACCGCCAGCCGCTGACCGGCACCGTCTCCGCCGTCAGCGTCGGCATCTTCGACGGCGTACCGCTGCTCGACCTCTGCTACGAGGAAGACGTACGCGCCGACACCGACATGAACGTCGTCTGCACCGGCGACGGCCGCTTCGTCGAAGTCCAGGGCACCGCCGAGGCCGAGCCCTTCGCCCGCGACGAACTCAACGCCCTCCTGGACCTCGCCGTCACCGGCTGCGACGAACTCGCCGCACTCCAGCGCAAGGCCCTCGAAACCCCCCTGGCCTGAGAGCCGGTCTCCAAGACAGGCTCTGAGCCCGCTCCGCACACCGAGGCAACCAACCGCCCCCGTCAGGCGTTCTTACCCATACGGGCGTACGGGCCGAACCGTACGCCCGTCCGTAAACAGGGGAGGGACCAACCCATGGCCTCGCGCCGCATTCGCCACCGTCGTCGCAGCACCGCCATAGTCGCCGTCTGTGCCGCGCTCAGCGCGACACTCGCCGTCGGCTGCAGCACCGTCGAAAAGGCGATCGACTGCGCGCGGACCGCCGACGTGATCGCGGAAAGCGCCGCCGACCTCCAGCAGACCGTCGAAGACGCCGCGCAGGGCCGGTCCGCGGACACCGACAAGGCACTCGACGACATCGACAAGAACATCACCGAGATCAACGAGAAGACGGACGACGCCGACGTCGGCAAGGCCCTCGACTCACTCGGCGAGGCCGTGGGCAACGTCCGCACCGCGATCAAGGACGGCGACCCGACGCCCGACATCAGCCCGGTGACGGACGCCACCGGCGAGCTGACCAAGGCCTGCAAGCCCTGACGGCCTGCAAGCCCTGACGGCCCTGACGGGATAATCAGCCGCATGACCCGCCTCATCCTCGCCACCCGCAACACCCACAAGGTCACCGAGCTCCGCGCCATCCTCGCCGCGGCCGGACTCGACCACGACCTGGTGGGCGCCGACACCTACCCCGACATCCCCGACGTCAAGGAAACCGGCGTCACCTTCGCCGAGAACGCGCTCCTCAAGGCCCACGCCCTCGCCCAGGCCACCGGCCACCCCGCCATCGCCGACGACTCCGGCCTCTGCGTCGACGTCCTGGGCGGCGCGCCCGGCATCTTCTCGGCCCGCTGGGCAGGCACCCACGGCGACGACCGCGCCAACCTCGACCTCCTCCTGGCCCAACTGGCCGACATCGACGACACCCACCGAGGCGCCCACTTCGCCTGCGCCGCGGCCCTGGCCCTCCCCGACGGCACGGAGCGGGTGGTCGAAGGCCGCCTCAGGGGCGTCCTGCGCCACGCCCCTTCCGGCACCGGAGGCTTCGGCTACGACCCGATCCTCCAGCCGGAGGGGGAGACCCGCACCTGCGCGGAGATGACCCCCGAGGAGAAGAACGCGATCAGTCATCGGGGGGAGGCGTTTCGGGCGCTGGTTCCTGTGGTGGGGGAGCTGTTGGGGTGAGGTACGACGAAGGGCACGGCCCCTGTCGGGGGCCGTACCCTCGTGGTGGGCCCGGTGGGACTCGAACCCACGACATACCGGATCTAAACCGGCATCCTCTTGCCAGCTGGGATACGGGCCCGTGGCGCCGTCCACTGTATCGCGCCCGGCAACGGGTCTTTGTGACGAGATCGCTTACCGAAGGTCCTCGTCTGGCTGTGGCAGGACGGGCACAGGTAACGCAGGTTCTCGCGGCGGTTGTCCAGTCGGTCGCCGTTGATGTGGTCGATCTCCAAGACGAGGCGCTTGTCCTGCCAGATGTCGCCGACACCGCATTCGGTACAGATGTGCGGGACGTGCAGATCGTCGAGTGCGCGGCGTAGGGTGGCGGTCTTTGCGCGGGCAGCGCCGGATTCCAGCCGCACGAGTATCTCGGCTGCAGACTTGCGGTACGGGGAACGGACGCCGCGCCTGTGTCCCTGGCCGGTGAAGTGCTCGGTGGAGATGGCATGTGCCTGCACGCTGCGCTTGACGCGTGCGCGTCCTGCGCTGTTGTCGGTCAGGTCTAGGAGCCTCAGAACCCCGGCCAGGCTAACCGAGGCGCTGACGGCGGCGGCCAGTTCGACTCTCGGGACGATTCTCGAACTGCTTCCGCCTCTGCGGGTGAAGTGTGACGTGTCGATGCCGAACCTATCGAGCTTCTTCCGGATGTGCCCGTAGGGGCCCTCGCGCGGATCAAGGCCCATGTACTCCAGCACCTGCCGGATGCTGTGGGAGTGAGCGGCGGCGTCTTCAAGAAGCTCCTTTGAGTACACGCGGTGCTCGCGCTGTGGCAGCGGCTCGTCGCGGAAGTGCGAGGTGTCGATTCCGTAGTGCTGGAGTCGCTTCCTCAGGTAGTTGCGCGGTCGACTGCTCAGGGGCAAGTCCAGCCTGCGCATCAGCTCCACCATGCTCTCGGATGCAGCGGCAGCTCGGACGAGTAGGTCGCGTGTGCACTTCGGACTGCTCATGCAGCGGACCTCCGCTTTCGGCCGCGGTAGGTATCTGTCACCGCATGGCAGTTCGGGCACAGGAGCTGTAGGTTCTCCGGCCTGTTGTCCCACCACTCGCCGTTGATGTGGTCGACTTCCAGACGCAGCGGCCTTTGGTTCCACACGGTGCCGGTTTTGCAGACGGCGCAGGTTTCGGGCACTCCGACCTTGAGCAGTTCTCGCCGCAGGCGGTCGCCTGGGACTCTGCCGTCCTCTGGCGCGCGTAGCGCGAGCGGGGTACCGAGCGAGCCTTTCGGGCGACCTCGACGAGTGGATTGAAAGTGCGAGGTGTCGATGCCCATCGCGGCGATACGCCGACCGATGTGGGCCTGATTGCCGCCTACCTGGCTGATACCAAGGCGCCGGACGACCTCCGCGACGCTGGTCGAGAGGGCGACGGCCTCGCGGAGCTTGGCCTCTGTGTGGCGGGCCCACCTCGTGGGGAAGTGCGACGTGTCCACACCCGCATCCGTCATCTTGCGGCGGAGGTAGCGTCTACTCCCGGCTGTCGGCGTGCCGCCGCACCACCGGACCGCCTCGTCCCAGCTGTTCGTCTCGCGCGCCGCTGCCTCCAGCAGCTCGCGCGTGTACCTGACTGCCGCCATCGTCGCCTCCGTTCCGGCCATCCGTTCGTGGCCTCGTACGGAGTAACGAACCGATTGTCGGACCGTCACGTCCGAAATGCGGAACGGCCTGCACTACTTACGTGGTGCAGGCCGTTCCGCATTTCGGCAAGGAGTGGAGCTCAGTCCAGTTCCTTGCCGTCGTTGTTCCGCTTCTCGAGTCTCGCCTGGCGGCGCTCCTCCCTGGCCGCCTGCCGCCGTGCCCTGGTCTCCTTGCGGGTGACCCCGACCCCGCCCCAGAAGGCGAAGCCCGTGACCACCACGCGCGGGGCGCCCGGCTCGCCGGGGACGCCGTCCTCGCGGGAGTCGAAGCCGCCCATGAGGCCGAAGCCACGGACGACGACCTCGACTCCCGGCGGGACGATCACGTTGACGCCGCCCATGATGGCGATGCAGTTGATGACCGTCTCGCGCTCGGCGAAGTTCGCCTCGCGGAGGTCGATCTCGCCGCCGCCCCAGAAGGCGAAGGCCGTGAAGCGCCGGGGCGCGGTCCACACGCCCTTGCGCTGGAAGCCCGCCATGATGGCGACCGCGCCGTTGGAGGTGGGTTCGCCGCCCAAGCGTGCCGCCCAACTGCCGGACGCGGCAGGGGCGATGGGCGAGGGCGCGGGCCCGGTCGTCGCCGGGAGGTCTCGGGTGAGGGGTTCAAGCTCGCCGTAGGTGCGGGCCTTGTACGCCGCGTCGAGGCGTTCCTCGAACTCCTCCATGTCGAGGCGCCCTTCGGCGACGGCTTCCCTCAGTCGCTCGGCGACGCGCTCGCGGTCGGTGTCCGAGGCCCGGAGCTCGGGCAGGTCGTCGTCCGTCATACGCGTCACCCTAGCGCGGCCCGGTCCGCGTACATCTTGGCGATGACGGCCTCGATGTCGGGTTCCCGGATCGAGAGGTCCACGAGCGGGTACGCCGAGGCGATGGCCGTGACGAGAGGGGCCGCCGACGCCGCCGCGGGGAAGGCGAGCCACTGCCGGGGCCCCTCGGCCTTCACCACCCGCGCGCCGTCCACCTCGATGGGCGGCAACTCGCGCTCCAGGTCGACCACGAGGGTGCGCTCGCTCTCGCCGACCTCGTGCAGGCCGGTGAGCTCGCCGTCGTACATGAGGCGTCCGTGGTCGATGACCATGACGCGCTTGCACAACTGCTCGATGTCCTGGAGGTCGTGGGTGGTCAGGAGGACCGTCGTGCCCGCTTCGGCGTTCAGGTCGCGGAGGAATCCGCGGACCTTCGCCTTGCTGACCACGTCCAGGCCGATCGTCGGCTCGTCGAGATAGAGCACGGCGGGATCGTGCAGCAGCGCCGCTGCGATGTCGCCGCGCATCCGCTGGCCGAGCGACAGTTGCCGTACGGGGACGGGCAACAGCTCTGCCAGGTCGAGGAGTTCGACGCAGCGGTCGAGGTTCGCGCGGAAGCGGGAGTCGGGGATGCGGTACATGCGGCGCATCAGTTGGTACGAGTCGATGAGCGGCAGGTCCCACCACAGGGTGGTGCGCTGGCCGAAGACGACGCCGATCCGGTGGGCCAGGCGGGTGCGTTCGCGCGTGGGGTCGATGCCCGCGACGCGCAGGGTGCCGCCGCTGGGGGTGAGGATGCCGGTCAGCATCTTGATGGTGGTGGACTTCCCGGCGCCGTTCGGGCCGATGTAGCCGACCATCTCGCCGCGCGGGACGGTGAAGGAGATGCCGTCCACGGCGCGGACCTGGTGGCGTTCGCGCCGCAGCAGTCCCGTCTTGCGCCGGACGTCGAAAACCTTCTCGACCTGGGTGAGTTCGATGAAGATGCGACTCAGCTCCCTGTGCTTCGGTAGGAACGCAGCCCCGCCCGCCAGGCGAGTCCGGCGAGCGCACCGCACCCGACGGCCACCAGCGGCGGCAGGAAGGCGAGCCACTGGGGCAGGCCCAGCGGGTTCTCGCGGTCCAGTACGTACAGGGCGGGCAGCCAGTTGACGAAGGCCAGTGGCAGGACGAAGGTGACGCCGCGCACCAGGTCCTTGGCGAAGATCGACGGCGGGTACTGGAGGAGGGTGTTGCCGCCGTAGGTGAAGGCGTTCTGTACTTCGGACGCGTCCTGCGCCACGAACTGGAAGGCCGCCCCGGCCACGTACAGCGCCCCGAAGATCGCCGCGCCGCTGATAACCGTCATCGGCACCAGCAGCACCTTGAGCGGGGTCCAGTGGACGTCGACGACCAGCAGGGCGTAGCCGAGTACCAGCATCCCCTGCGCGAGTCGACCGATCCTGCGCAGCGCGAACCGGTCGGCGGCGACCTGGACCAGTACGGGTACCGGCCGCACCAGGAGGGTGTCCAGAGTGCCGTCCCGTACGCGCCTCCCGAGCCGTTGCACGGAGCCCATCAGCAGCTCGGTCAGGCCGAAGGCGGTGCCCGCCGTGCCGTACAGGAACGCGATCTCGCCGAGCGAGTAGCCGCCGAGCGCGTCCACGTGCGAGAACATCATCAGGATGGCGACGAAGTCGAAGGCGGTGGCCGCGAAGGACCCGAAGACGGTCATGGCGAAGGACGCGCGGTAGGTGAGGGTGGAGCGCACCCACATGGAGACGATGATTCCGTAGGCACGCAGTCCTTCGGCGATACGTGGTCCAAGACCGTCGGCGGTACGCGGTCCAAGCCCTTCGCCGGTACGTGGGCCATGACCGTTGGCCGTACGTGACTCCAGCCCGTCGGCGGTACGCAGTTCGTCAGCCACCCTGCACCACGACCCTCCTGGTGGCCGCCGACTGGAGCAGCCGCCCGGCCCCGAGCAACACCAGCGCCCAGCCGCCCTGGAACGCGTACGCCCCCACCAGGCCCCAGCCGGTGTGCTTGCCGAGATAGACGTCGGCGGGCACCTGGAGCAGGGAGGACCAGGGCAGGGCGCGGGCGATATCGCCGAGCAGACCGGGGAAGACGTTGAGCGGCAGCAGCATTCCGGTGAAGAACATCCCCGAGAGCGTCGCGATCTGCGCGGCGCCCGCGCCATCGAGCAGCCAGAACGCGGAGAGCGCCACCAGATAGCGCACCGCGAAGCTGACCACGAACCCCAGCGCCACCGCGAGCAGGAACGCGAGCCAGGTCAGCGGCGATCCGGGCAGCGCGATGTCGAAGACGAGCGCGCCGATCGCCATCGGGACGACGCCGCGCCCGAGCAGCTGGAACAGGGCCCGGCCGACGTCACCCGCCAGCCACCAGAACTGGAGGTCGACGGGGCGGTAGAGGTCGATCGCGATATCGCCGGTACGGATGCGGGCGATCAGCTCGTCCTCGAAGCCGCCGCCGAACATCGCGCAGGCGGCGAGGAGAGCCTGGCCGAGCCAGACGTAGGCGAGGGCCTGGGACTGGTCATAGCCGCCGAGCTGCGGACGTGCGCTCCACAGGGCGATGTAGGTGTAGGCCATCACGAAGCCGAAGACGGTGTTGGTGAAGACTCCCGCGACGGTGGCCATCCGGTACGTGGCATAGCGCCGGAAGCCTCCGGCCGCGACGGCCGCGTACAGCCGCACCATAGGTTGTGCCCCCCTCCTGGCCAAAGGGCACGACCCTAGTGGTGCGGGCTGGGGTGCCGCCAAGGGTTTTTCACCCGTCCGGCGGGGCGCGGGTTGGCTGAAGGGGTGCGCCACGCCCGGAGTTCGGAACGCGGGATGCGTCAGTGACGTTGTCCAATGGGCACGTAACACCGCGATGGGCTATGTACACCGCGAATCGGGAGTTCCGGGATGAGCGACGAGCCGCAGCAGCCGGGAGCCGGGCACCAGGGGTGGGCGCCCCGGGAGCCCGACGACGCCTCGGCTCCCGTGGAGCCCGGGACACCGGACAGGGCCGAGTCCGAGTCCGAGACCGAGTCCGATCTCGACTCCAACGCCAACGCCAACTCCAAGCCCAAGGGCAAGGCCAAGCGTCCCAAGCGCACCGGCTGGCGGCGGCTGATCCCCACCTGGCGGATGGTCCTCAGTACGTTCCTGCTGCTCGTCGTGCTGATCGGCGGTGCCCTGGTGGCCGGTTACCTGCTGGTGGACATCCCGCCCGCCAACCCCACGGCCACCGCGCAGAGCAACGTCTACCTGTACGAGGACGGCTCGCAGCTCGTCCGCGACGGCGAGGTCAACCGTGAGAACGTCCCGCTCAGCCAGGTTCCCAAGACCGTGCAGCGGGCTGTGCTCGCCGCCGAGGACCGGGACTTCTACTCCGAGTCGGCCGTCGACCCCAAGGCGATGCTCCGCGCCGCCTGGAACACCGTCACCGGCAAGGGCAGGCAGTCGGGTTCCACGATCACCCAGCAGTTCGTCAAGAACTACTACCTGGACCAGGAGCAGACCGTCTCCCGCAAGATGAAGGAGTTCTTCATCGCGATCAAGCTGGACCGGCAGGTCAGCAAGAGCGACATCCTTTCGGGCTACCTGAACACCAGTTACTTCGGCCGCAACTCGTACGGCGTCCAGGCCGCGGCCCAGGCGTACTTCGGCAAGGACGCCCTGGATCTGTCGACCGCCGAGGGCGCCTACCTGGCGACGCTGCTGAACTCCCCGAACGCGTACGACGTGGCCGCCCACCCGGAGAACAAGGGCCGGGCGCTGGCCCGCTGGAACTACGTACTGGACGGCATGGTCAAGGAGGACTGGCTCAGCGAGTCCGACCGTGCGGCGATGTCGTTCCCGGAGCTCAAGGAGGCCAAGGCACCGTCGGGGATGTCGGGGCAGCGCGGCTATCTGGTGAAGGCGGTCGAGGACTACCTGATCAGCAACAAGGTGATCGACGAG
The DNA here is from genome assembly GCF_046540415.1 of Streptomyces sp. E11-3. NCBI lineage: Bacteria > Bacillati > Actinomycetota > Actinomycetes > Kitasatosporales > Streptomycetaceae > Streptomyces > Streptomyces sp. E11-3. The sequence goes on from NZ_JAZGRL010000003.1 coordinate 717,953, forward strand.
GACACCCTGAAGAAGGGCGGCTACCGCATCACCACGACGATCGACAAGAAGCTGCAGGACGACTTCGTCGCGGCCGTCGACGAGCAGCTGATGTCGAAGGTCGACAAGGACGCCCGCGAGATCGACCGGAACGTGCGCGCGGGCGGCGCCGCCATCGACCCGGCCACCGGCAAGGTCGTCGCGATGTACGGCGGCATCGACTACACCAAGCAGTACGTGAACAACGCCACCCGCCGTGACTACCAGGTGGGTTCCATCTTCAAGCCGCTGGTCTTCACCGCGGGCGTGGAGAACGGCTCCACCACGCAGGACGGCCGCCCGATCACCCCGAACACGTACTACGACGGCACCAACAAGCGTCCCGTGCAGGGCTGGGACGGCGGTACGTACGCCCCGGAGAACGAGGACGACGTCAGCTACGGCGACATCACGGTCCGCACGGCCACCGACAAGTCCGTCAACTCGGTCTACGCGCAGATGGCCGTGGACGTCGGTTCCGACAAGGTCAAGCGGACGGCGATCGACCTGGGCGTCCCGGAGAGCACCCCCGACCTGACCGCGTCGCCGTCCATCGCGCTCGGCACGGCGACCGCCAGCGTCCTGGACATGGCATCCGCGTACGCGACGCTCGCCAACCATGGCGAGCGCGGCAGCTACGCCCTGGTGGAGAAGATCACCAAGGACGGCCGGGCCCTCGCGCTCCCGGAGCGTTCCCCCAAACGGGTCGTCAGCCGGGAGGCCGCGGACACCACCACCTCGGTGCTGCAAAGCGTCGTCGAGGGCGGTACGGGCACGGCGGCGCAGGCCGCGGGCCGCCCGGCGGCGGGCAAGACCGGCACCGCGGAGGAGGACAAGGCGGCCTGGTTCGCCGGGTACACGCCGGATCTGGCGACGGTGGTCGCGGTCATGGGCCAGGACCCGGACACGGCCGTGCAGACGCCGCTGTACGGGGCACTGGGCGAGCCGCGGATCAACGGCGGGGCCTATCCGGCGCGGATCTGGGCCCAGTTCACCGCGGCGGCGCTGGAGGGAAAGCCGGTGCAGGACTTCGACCTGGAGCTGGATCCGGGCGCGGTCGAGCCGCCGCCCGTCGACGTCCCCGAGCCGGAGCCGGAGCCGGGCGACCAGACGGAGGGCCAGACCCAGGGCCAGGACGAGGGGCAGACCCAAGGCCAGGACCAGGGCCAGACGCAAGGCCAGACCGAGGGCCAGGACCAGGGACAGAACCAAGGCCAGACCGAGGGCCAGGACCAGGGGCAGACGCAAGGCCAGACCGAGGGCCAAACCCAAGGCCAGACGCAGGGCCAGACGGATGGCGGTACGACCGATGGAGGTACGACCGACGGCGGTACTACCGAGGGAGGCACGGACAGCGGCGCCACCCAGGGCGGCGGCACCGAAGGTGGACCCTCCAGTACCGGGTCGGTCGGCGGCCTGATCGGCGACACCACCGGCGACGACGACGCCCGCGCGCGGTAACGCGGCGCGCGGACGGCAGCCCAGCGCCCAGCTCACCAGCGCCCAGCTCACCAGCGCTGCTTGCCCGCGCCCAGCTCTCACCAGCTTCCCGGCGCCGGGTGACTCAGAAACAGGCTCTCAGTGCCCCGAGGTCGCCTTCAGCCCCACCACAGCCACCAGCAGCAGACAGATGAAGAAGATCCGCGCCGCGGTGACCGGCTCACCCAGCACCACCATGCCGAGCACCGCCGCCCCGGCCGCGCCGATACCGACCCACACGCCGTACGCGGTACCGATCGGCAGCGTCTTCGCGGCGTACGACAGCAGGACCATGCTCGCGACGATCCCCGCGCCGGTGAGCACGCTGGGCACCAGACGCGTGAACCCGTCGGTGTACTTCATTCCGATCGACCAGCCGACCTCAAGCAGTCCAGCGACCGCGAGCAGAATCCAGGCCATGACGACACCTCCGAACATCGGACTTCAGGGGTGCGTCGTCTTTGCGAATCCCGGTACGGCGCGTCTCGTCGGGCTCATCCAAGGTAGCAAAACGTCATACAAAAGGCCTGGTGACTCCAGTCACCAGGCCTTTTCGGGGCGGTCCGCCGCCTGCCGGGACAACCCCGCTGCCTACAGGTACAACCCCGTCGAGTCCTCGGAGCCTTCGAACCGGTCAGCCGCGACCGCGTGCAGGTCGCGCTCCCGCATCAGCAGATACGACACGCCCCGCACCTCGACCTCGGCCCGGTCCTCCGGGTCGTACAGCACCCGGTCGCCGGGCTCGACCGTACGGACGTTCTGACCGACCGCGACCGCTTCCGCCCACGCCAGCCGCCTGCCGACGGCCGCGGTCGCCGGGATCACGATGCCGCCGGTCGAGCGCCGCTCGCCCTCCGCATCGGACTTGACCAGCACCCGGTCGTGCAGCATCCGGATGGGCAGCTTGTCGTGGTGGCTGCTGTGTTCGTGCCTGCCTGGCTGATGACTGTTGGCGCTCACGGCACCGAACTTACCTGCCCCGGCCGCCCTCGTCCGCCGCCGGGTCAGCCCCTTCTGCGGCGAGCGGACATCGCGAGCAGTCCCACGACCCCGACCACCACAAGGGCCACCGGCACGACCCGCTCCATCCGCGGCGCCCCGTCCCCGTCCACGAACTGTGCCTTCACATCGGTGACGGCACGGTTGACGCCGACGTAGGCGCGCCCCAGGGTGTGGTCGACGCTCCCCACGAAGCGTGCCTTCGCATCGCCGACGATGGTCTTCGGGTGTACCCGCACGCCGATCTCGTCGAGCGTCTCGGCCAGCTGCTCGCGCCGGCGCTTGATGTCCGCCTCGATCTCGGTGGGAGTCCTGGCATCCGACACCGCGCTGCCTCCGTGTCGTCGTGTCCGTCGGTGGGTCCGTCGGCTGTGTGGACAGGTCGTCTGTGTGGACAGTCTGTCAGTTCCCTGGGCGCCGCACCGCACAGCACCCCCGTTACGCTCATGTCCGTACGGCCCATTCCGAGCGAGGAGACCCCGATGAGCGAGCGCCTGCAGCCCGGCGACACCGCCCCCGCCTTCACCCTGCCCGACGCGGACGGCAAGGACGTCTCCCTCGCGGACCACAAGGGCCGCAAGGTCATCGTCTACTTCTACCCGGCCGCGCTGACTCCCGGCTGCACCAAGCAGGCCTGCGACTTCACGGACAACCTCGACATACTGGCGAGCGCGGGCTACGACGTGATCGGTGTATCCCCGGACAAGCCGGAGAAGCTCGCGAAGTTCCGCGAGAAGGAGGACCTGAAGGTCACGCTGGTCGGCGACCCGTCGAAGGAGACGCTTGAGGCGTACGGCGCCTTCGGCGAGAAGAAGCTGTACGGCAAGGTCGTCACCGGGGTGATCCGCTCCACGGTCGTCGTGGACGAGCAGGGCAAGGTCGAGCACGCCTTCTACAACGTGAAGGCCACCGGGCATGTCGCGAAGATCATCAAGGATCTGGGTATCTGATCTGGGTATCTGAGCCGGATCACGAGCGGTACGGGGGCGGGACCCGGCTCACAGCTCGGCCGGTGCCGTCCCCCTGAGCTGGGCCGGGTCGAAGGCCTGGCCCATCTTGCGGTAGCCCGCGTCGCTGGGATGCAGGTGGTCGCCGGAGTCGTACTCGGCGCGCAGCTTGCGCGGGTCGTAGCGGTCGCGCAGGGCGTGGTCGAAGTCGACGTACGCGTCGAAGACCCGTCCCGCGCGGATCTCGGCGTTGACCGCCGTCCGTACGGCCTCCAGGCGCGGGCTGTAGCTGCGGTGGCCGCCGAACGGCATCAGGGTCGCGCCGACGACGCGCAGACCGCGCGCGTGGGCCTGACGGGTCAGCTCGCGCAGGCCGGCGGTGATCTCGGTGGGGTCGGTCTGGCGCGGGTTGCGCAGGATGTCGTTGACGCCCAGGACGATGACCACGGCCTTGACGCCGCTGCGGCGCAGCACGTCGCGCTCGAAGCGGGACAGCCCGCTGGGGTTGTCGGCGGGGCGTCCGGGCCCGTCGGACAGGATGCGGTTTCCGCTGATGCCCTGGTTGAGGACGGTGTAGCGGGGCGCGCCCCGCTCTTCGCGCAGCCGGGCGGCGAGTACGTCGGTCCAGCGGGCGTTGGCGCCCACGGTGGAGGTGACCCCGTCGGTGAGCGAGTCCCCGATGACCACGACCGCGCCCTTGGCGTCCTGGCTCAGGACGTCGACGGCGGTCAGATAGCGCCAGTACGGGCTCTGCTCGATGTAGCTGCCGCCGCGTGCGTCCGCGACGCGGTCGCCGGGCGCCAGGTACGAGATCTGCCGGGCGTGCGGGTGGTACGTGACCGGGCCTGACGGGGTCGGCGAGTAGGTGCTGACCAGCAGGTCGGAGTCGGCCGGTACCCGGACGCGCACCTCGTCGCTGAGCACCTGGCGCCCCGGCTGGATCACCACGGAGTGGTTGCCGCCGAAGGTGAGGCGGCGCAGCGTGCCGCGGGCCGCGGCCGGGCTGTCGGGGGCGGCGGCCACGGCGATGGAGGCGTGGGTGAGGGTGAGCGGCTGCTGTCCGTAGAGGTTGGAGAAGGTGACGCGGGCGCTGGTGCCGCCGAAGCTGGTGTGCACGACGTTGCGGATCGACTTGCCCGCGTAGCCCGCCGCGCTGTTCGGTTCGGCTCCGGCGGGGGACGCGGACCAGGTCCCGACCCAGGTACCTGCCGATGCGGGGGCCGCGCTGCCCTGTGGGGTGCGCGGGCCCGAGCGCAGCGTCTCGCGGGAGCCGTCGTCGCCCGCGAAGCCGACGTATATGGCTGCGGAGATCAGCACCACAATGGCCGCCAGCGCGGCAAGCAGGCCATAACCATGGCGCCGGGTCATGCGGGTGTGTCTCCTCGGGCAGGGGGAGCCCGAGGCTCCAGTTGGACGATCCCATTTTGCGGCATGCCACCGTATGCCGCTGGAGGTCGCGCACCACGCCCGCCCCCTCCAACAGACGCCGGGAACTCATGGTTCGTTCCAGGAGTAGCTCAGGTAGGGACAATGCGTACGGGACTCGTGCGTGCGGGACTCATACGTACGGGACTCCCGCGTACGGGACTACGGGCGGTGGCCGCCGGTGTCACGGTGCGGCGCTGGCGGACGGGTGGAGTAGATGGAACGCGCGAGAACAGCAGCGGCAAAAGAGGCGGACGCGTCGGCGAAGTCGCCGACGTCATCGAAGGCATACCCGGGGCCCATGCACGCGGACACCCCCGCGGACGCGGAGAAGCGGCGCGGGGTGCGCCGGATGAAGGCCACCGCGACGGGACTGCTGCTCCTGGTCGCGGTGGTGTTCGTGCTCGCCAAGTGGGCGCAGAGCGCGGGCGCGGGCGGCTGGACGGGCTATGTCGCCGCGGCCGCCGAGGCCGGGATGGTCGGCGCGCTGGCCGACTGGTTCGCGGTCACCGCGCTCTTCAAGCGCCCGATGGGCCTGCCCATCCCGCACACCGCGATCATCCCGACCAAGAAGGACCAGCTCGGCGCGTCGCTCGGGGACTTCGTCGGGGAGAACTTCCTCTCCCAGAACGTCGTACGTGAGCGGCTGCGCTCGGTCGGCATCGCCGGGCGGCTCGGCGGCTGGCTGGCCCAGCCGGAGCACGCCGACCGGGTGACGGCCGAGCTGTCGACGGCCCTGCGCGGCGCCCTCACCGTGCTGCGCGACTCCGATGTCCAGGCGGTGGTCGGCGAGGCCATCACCCGACGGGCCGACGCCGTCGAGATCGCGCCGGGCATCGGCAAGACGCTGGAGAAGATCGTCGCGGACGGCGGTCACCGGCGCGCGGTGGACCTGATCTGCGCACGCGCGCACGACTGGCTGGTCGAGCACGGCGACCAGGTGATGGACGCGGTGCAGGGCGGCGCCCCCGGCTGGACCCCGCGGTTCGTGGACAAGAAGGTCGGCGACCGGGTCTACAAGGAACTGGTGCGCTTTGTCACCGAGATGCGCGACATGCCCAAGCACCCGGCGCGCGGCGCCCTGGACCGCTTCCTCGCCGACTTCGCCGCCGATCTGCAGTCCGACACCGAGACCCGGACGCGCGTGGAGCGCCTCAAGTCCGAGGTGCTGGCCCGCGGCGAGGTGCAGGAGGTCATCGCCTCCTCCTGGGCGTCCGTACGGCAGATGCTGGTGGCCGCGTCGGAGGACGAGCGCAGCGAACTACGGCTGCGGGTGCGGACCGGGCTGATGTCGCTGGGCGCGCGGCTCGCGTCGGACGAGCGGCTGCGGTCGAAGGCCGAGGGCTGGGTGGAGGACGCGGCGGCGTATGTCGTGACGACCTACCGCGCCGAGATCACCTCGCTGATCACGGACACGGTGGCGGGCTGGGACGCCCAGCACACCTCGCGCAAGATCGAGGCGCATATCGGCCGCGACCTGCAGTTCATCCGGATCAACGGCACGGTGGTCGGGGCTCTGGCAGGGCTGGTGATCTATACGGTGGCGACGGCGTTGGGGGCGTAGGACACTGCCTCCGTGCCACGTTCCGAACCCGTACACCGCGTCGCCGTCCTGGTCCGCCATGGCGTGCTGCCCATGGAACTCGGCCTGGTCCACCAGCTGTTCGGCGAGGCCAGGTCCGTACGCGGCGAGCGGCTGTACGAGGTGACCACCTGCGCGCTGGCCCCCGGCCTGATCCGTACGGACGCCGACTTCCCGGTGTACGCGGCGCACGGCCCCGAGGCGCTGGCCGATGCGGACACTGTCCTGATCCCGGCCTCGCACGAGGAGGACGAGCTCTACGGTGAGAGTGGTGGCGGCCTGCCTTACGAGCTCGCCGCTGCCCTGGGGCAGGTCAGGGAATCGGCCCGGATCGCCTCCATCTGCACCGGCGCCTTCGTCCTCGCCGAGCTCGGCCTGCTCGACGGCCTGCGCGCCACCACCCACTGGCTCTCCACGGACTTCTTCGCGCGCCGCTACCCGGCGGTCAGGGTCGACCCGGACGTGCTGTACGTGGACGAGGACCGTGTCCTCACGTCGGCGGGCGAGGCCGCGGGCATCGACCTGTGCCTGCACATGATCCGCCGCGACTTCGGCGCCGCGATCGCCGCGGACGTGGCCCGCCGCACGGTGGTGCCCCCGCACCGGGACGGCGGCCAGGCGCAGTACATCCCGCGCCCGGTCGCCGAACCCGAGATCTCCTCGACGGGCGCGGCCCGGGCCTGGGCGCTAGACCGCCTCGGGGAACCGCTGACGCTGCGCGAACTGGCGGCGCGCGAGTCGATGAGCGTACGCACCTTCAGCCGCCGCTTCCGCGAGGAGGTCGGGCTCACGCCGATGCAGTGGCTGGCCCGGCAACGTATCGAGCGGGCCCGGCAGTTGCTGGAGGAGACCGACCGTACGGTGGAGCGGGTCGCGCAGGAGGCGGGCTTCGGCACGGCCGTGTCGCTGCGGCAGCACTTCCACGCGTCGCTGGGGGTGACCCCGCGGGTGTACCGGGCCACGTTCCGGGGGCCTTCGGCACCGGCGTAGCGGCTTGCCCGATGCCGCGACACGCCCGGGGCGGGAAGCCGGAATCGGAGGGTGCGCACCGTTGGCCGCCCCGCGCATGTCCCAAGCTCATCTCGACTTTGCGCCAAGCCAGTTGAAGATCACGGAAGAAAACTCCGATCCCGCCCGCACCCGTTCACATCACCAATACGGCGAAGTTTCGGGCACAGTGTTGGGCGCAGTCGGGCGCAGTCGGGCGCTGTCGGGCGCTGTCAGGCGCTGTCAGGCGCAGAACTACCGGAACAAGGAGCGGTACAGGTGATCTGTTACGGGCCCTCCGTCCTCGACCTCGCAGAAGACCTGGTGGACACCTACGCGGAGGTCTTCTCGGCCCCACCGTGGAACGAGGGTGAAGAAAGCATTCAGCGGTTCCACTACCGCCTCTGCGCCAGCGCCAGGCACCCGGGTTTCCGCGCGGCCCTGGCCCAGTCGGGATCGGGCATCGACGGCTTCGCCACGGCCTGGCTCACCCCGGACCCCCTCCCGGCCACCCGCAACCACGCCAAGGTCGCGGCCCAGCTCGGCCCGCGACGCGTGAGCGAGCTGCTGTCCGGCGCGCTGGAACTGGACGAGCTGGCGGTACGCCGCCGCGCCCGCCCGCAGGGCGTGGGCCGCACTCTCCTGACCGAGCTCGCCGGTGACGCCCCGGACGGGCGGGCCTGGGTGCTGATGGCCCGCAGGGCCGAGGAGGCGGTGGCCAGTTACCGCCGCCTGGGCTGGCGCGAGGTGGAGCCGCTGCCGGACGCGTCGAACGAGGCGCTGGTGTTTCTGGCGCCGGGGCATCCGGCGGTGGCCTGAGGCTCGCTTGACAGCAGGCATATCGCTTATCGATAGTATCGATAAGCGATATGTTGGACTGGTGTCAGGGGGAAGTCATGAGGGCCACGGAACTCAAGGGACGCAAGGGACGCAAGGGAGCCACCGGACTCACCGGACTCACGGGAGTCACGGGAGCCATGGGTGCGACGTCGTGGTGGAGTCGGCACGACAGTCGACTCCTTGAGCTTCTCCTGGGCCTGGCCACGCTACTGGCCGGTGTCTTCGGGGTCCTGCTCCCAGCCCTCGGGGTCACCGGCCTCATGGACCCGGTGGACACCCGCGAGGTCGAGATGGAGACCGCCACGCAGGTGCCGGACGCCGTGACGGACTCCCTGGCGAACTCCGCGCAGGGCGGCGGGATCACGCTCACCGGCACCCACCAGGCCGACCTGGTCTTCGCCGACCCGGACCTGGGCCAGCGCCTGCTGCTCGCGCTGCCCCAGGTCGTCAGCAGCCTGCTGCTCGTCCTGATCCTGGTGCTGCTGTTCCAGATCGCCCGCACTCTGCGCGGCGGCGACGTCTTCGTCTCGCGGAACATCGGACGGCTGAGCCTCATAGGAGTCACCGTGATGGTGCTGGCGATCCTCGACCCGCTGGTACTGGCGATCACGACGCAGGCGCTGGTGAGCGGCACGCTGGCAGCGGAGCAGGTCCCGTTCTCGTTCACCCTGACCGGCGAGTTCGTCCTGCTCGCCTTCCTCATCCTCGCCCTGAGCGAGGCCTTCCGGCGCGGCGCGAAGCTGCGCGCCGACACGGAGGGCCTCGTCTGATGCCGCCCGAGGACGAGCACCGGGTCCAGGTCCACCTGGACCGGCTGCTCGCGGAACGCGGGATGACCCTGGCCCAGCTCGCGGCCAGGGTCGGGGTGACCGTCGTCAACCTCTCGGTCCTGAAGAACGACCGGGCGAAGGCGATCCGCTTCAGCACCCTCACCGCGATCTGCCGCGAGCTGAACTGCCAGCCCGGCGACCTGCTCAGCGTCCGCGAGGACTAGGCTCCGGGTCTGCGGCCCTCGGCCCCCGGCCCCCCAGCCCTCGCGCCGCCCTTAGTCGCGAAGGTCGCGTGCCTGGCGTACGGAGTCGGCCAGTTGACGCACTTCCCGGTCATCATCCGACGCGTCCGCCAGACCGTCGGCACGCTTCGCCAGCTCGCTCAGCGACATGGCGCCGGGCAGTGCGCCGTCCGACCGGCCAGGCCCCTCGTCGTACACGGACGGGCCAGGCCCCTCGTCGTACGCGGAGTCGTCGCTCCGGGGCCGGTAGTCGCCGCCGCCTCCCGTCCGCAGCGCGTCCGCGAAGTACGCGCCCAGCGCGCTGACTTGGAACCGCCGGTCAGCGCCACCCCACAACTTTCCTTCCAGGGCCCCGGCCTCGATCCGCGCCGACTCCTCGTGCGGGGCCCGGGTGCGGGGGTCGAGCCAGCGTACGGTCGCGGTGGCGACATGGCCGCCGCCCTTGGCCTTGCCCTTGAGGCGTACCGCGTACAGGGCGGTCACCGTATGTCCGGGCCCGACCTCGCCGCCGTCCACGCGGTCGTCGCGGAAGTCCTCGTCGGCGACCCGGCGGTTGTCGTAGCCGATGAGCCGGAACTCCTCGACGGTCTCCGGGTCGAAGGCGACCTGCGCCTTGGCGTCGCGGGCGCGCAACTCGACGTGCGTGGGCAGTTGCTCGACGAACACCTTGCGGGCGGACTCGTCGCCCGCGACGTAAGCGGTGTGCCCGTCACCCTTGTTGGTGAGGCGCTCCATCAGCGCATCACCGTACTGGCTGCCGACACCCACCCCGAAGAGCGTGATCCCGTACCGCTTGCGGGCCTCGCCGATCCGCTCCAGGATCGCGTCGGCGTCGGTCTCACCGGTGTTGGCGAGCGCGTCGGAGAGCATCACGACCCGGTTGGTCGCACCGGGCCTGCGGCCGTCGACGGCCTCCCGGTAGCCGGTGCGGACGCCCGCGTCCAGGTTGGTGGAGCCGCCTGCCTCGAGCTCGTCGATGGCCCGGTGGACCCGGTCCCGGCCGGAGCCGATGCGGGTCATCGGCAGTACGGTCGTGGCCTCGTCGTTGAAGGTGACCAGGGAGACCGAGTCGTCCGGGCGCAGCTGGTCCGTCATCAGCCTCAGCGACCGTCGGACCAGGTCGATGCAGCCCGGCTGGGACATCGAACCGGAGACATCGATCACGAAGGTGAGGGCGGCGGGTGGGCGCGCGCTGTCCTTCGGCGCGGCCTTGGTGGCGAGCCCGACGCGCAGCAGCGACCAGTCGCCACCGCCGTCATCACCGCTGTTCAGCCGTGCACCGTCCACCGAGACCGAGATGCCGTTGGCCTTGGGGCGCGGATAGTCCTGGCGGAAGCTGTTGACGAACTCCTCGGGCCGTACGGTCGACGGGTCCGGCAGCTGCCCCTGACTCAACGAGCGGCGCGCGTAGTTGTACGAGGCGGTGTCCACGTCCAGCGCGAAGGTGGAGAGGTGCCGGGGATTGCGGGTGTAATCCCGCTGGTCGCCGTCCTGTTGGGACTCCGGGGCGGGAGCGCCGCCGGTCGGCTGGGCGGGGGCGGGCTGCGGCCCGGCGTCGGAGCCCCTGCTCTTGCCATGGTCCGTGGCGCCGCCGCCCCCGGAGCAGCCGGTGAGCAGCACCGCCCCGGCGAGCGCGGCGGCCACCAGCGAGCCCCGTATCCGCCCCCGCCNTCCCCCGCCCGCACCCCGGCCTCAACCCGCCCGAGCACCTCAGCCACCTCATCCACAGAGGGCGGCTCCACCCACCCCAACGCCGCCCCACCCCGCACCAGATCCCCCAGAATCCGCTGCGCCTCGCCCACGAACCGCTCATCCAGCTCGGGTGCGCACATCACCGTGTTCACGCCTATCAGGGCCGGGGCGTGAGCTGGCCGGTCTGGACGGCGTGTACGAATCCAGACCAGGTGGCCGCGCTGAATGCGAGGTGCGGGCCTTGGGGGTGTTTGGAGTCGCGGACTGCCGTGGCGCCGGGGGCAAAGGCCGTCTCGACGCACTCGGTCCCGCTGCCGCCGCTGTACGTGGACTTCCTCCAATGGATCTCGCCCTGGTTGTGTGAACCGTCTTCCATCAAAGCTCCCTGCAGACCCGGTCGATGACCGCCGCAGATGCCTGAAGGTCCAGCGCCTGCGCACGGAGGTACTCGAACGCCAACTTATAGCGCTCCAGTTCTTGTGGCTTCTCCATGAACAGGCCACCGCCGAGGATGTCTACGTACACGACGTCGAGCTCGGGCGCGGGGCCGCCCAGGATCACGAAGCTCCCCACCGCGGCAGCGTGGGCTCCGGACGCGAAGGGCAGTATCTGCACGGTCACCTGAGGTGATTCGGCTCGTGATTGAAGGTGCCTCAGTTGCTCGCGCATCACCTCGGGCCCGCCCACCATGCGACGGATGACGGACTCGTCGATCACGGTCCAGATGTGTGGAGCGTCGTCACGGGCCAGGAGCTCCTGCCGCTTCATGCGGATGTCGACCATGTGCGTGACTTCTTGATCCGTGCAACGCATCTCTGATGCCCGATGCACCGCTTCGGCGTAGGCGCGGGTCTGGAGAAGACCGGGCACGTACATGCTCGCGTAGTGGTCCTCCCGGACTACCTCGTCCTCGAGGGTCAGCATCAGATTCATCGACTCGGGGATGGGGTCGGCGAGTGAACGCCACCAGCCTTGGATCTTCGCTCCCTTGGTCAGCTCGACCAGGGTCTGGCGCTCCTCCTGCGAGGCGCCGTACTCGCGGCAAAGAGCATCTACCGTCGGCCACTTGACCGCCCCCTCCTTGGTCTCGTACCGACTCAGGGTCGCCTTGGAGATGCCGACCAGGGCGCCGGCCTCCTCAAGGGTGAGGCCTTTCTGCTCGCGCAGGCGCCGGAGGTCGGCACCTAGTTGACGTCGGCGAGTGGTCGGTCCAACAGCCATGTTTGTGGCCTTCCGTGTCGATCTCGATGAGCGTGCACGGTGAGGTGCCCGACACACAAGCCAGCGTGCGCTGGGGGCGTGCGCTTGAGGAAGCGCTTCCTCAAGTCCCAAGTGAGAGTTCCATTTTGAGAGTTGCACTGCAACCCTGAGAGGACGAGGCTGCGCAACTCTGAACTGGAGGCGAGCTCAGAATGATCTACACAAGTGATTGCGTCAGAAGGAAACCCTGGGACCTGGACTTCGAGGCCGAGCCCAGTGAAGTCGCGGGCTTGCGCAAGGTGATGCGGCTGCATCTGACGTTGTGGGGGCTGCCGGAGCTGGTCGAGGTGGCCCAACTCTGCGTCTCGGAGCTGACGTCGAATGTCATCAACCACGTGGGCGTCGGTACGCCCACCACGCTCGCGGTGTCCATGCGGGACACCTACCTGCGCATCGAGATGCGGGACCCGGACACCGGCGCCCTGCCCACGCTGCTCCATGTGGAGTGCGACGCGGAAGAAGGGCGCGGTATGGGTGTCATCGACGTGATCAGCGATCGGTGGGGCGTCATTCTCCGGGAGGAAAGCAAGGTGGTGTGGTGCGAGTTGGCCACCGAGCTGACGTCGTCGAACGGGCACACCGGCGGGCCAAGAGTGACTCGAGTGGAGCACCATCTCGCGCTGTACAGGTCAGGGAGGCAATGCCAGGAAGTGGCTGGCCCCGGCCGTGTGAATACCACCGTCGCAAAGCAATCAGCAGTCGACCTCATTGCCGACGTTCTGCATTGGCTTCGTGCTCATGGCTGGGACCCGGACGAGGCCCTGGATCGCGCCCAGACGCGTTTCGAGGCTGAGCAGGTGAGGAGCGGCTGAGGCTAGCGAGCCCTGACGTTTTCCTCGCGGGCTCAGGAGGTGCCCGCGTCCTCTTCCTCGCCCAGCTCCCCTGAGGTCAGGGCGACGGTGCGGATGAAGGAGTCTTCCTCAGCCCAGATGCTCGTGATGGACAATGCGGCGCATAGATCGAGCATGTCCTGACGGGGCCGGCTTGGGAGGAGTATGCCCAGTGTGGGGTGTGGGGCTATGTATCGCTGGTAGTCGAATAGTTGCCCTATTCCTGTGCGGATGGCATCGCGGGTAACAGTCCCTTTGGCCTCGACGAGGAAGTTGCGCTCAGGTATGTAGAGGTCCGTATGGAGCGTGGTGCGTTCGTTGGCGAGGGCGATCTTCTTTCTCGTTACCTTTAGCCCGCGCCGCTGAAGGTGGGCGCGATAGCGCTGAACAAGCAGTGACTCTCGACGCTCTGCTTCTCGTGGCGGCTGCGCGCCAACAGTTGAGCGCTCGGTCTTGCGCTGCTCGATGTCTACGTCCTCGATCGTGGTTTCTGTACGATGAGGCCGGGTCGGTGGCGCGTGTGTAGAGGAGAGCGAGACTGGTCTGAGGCGGAAGGTGATGACGCTACGCATCTCGCCATCCCTGTCCGGGCGGTCCATTCGATACCAGGGGTTTTCCTCGGCGAGGGCGAATTCGCCGAAGTGTTGCACAACGCCTGACGACACGGGGCGGAACACGTGCAGTGGTCGACCATCCTCGCGATGCTTCAGGATGTTGAGGTTGCCACCGGTCATCCTCTGGTCGCCAACAGTCCCCTCACCGGTGTAGTGGTAGTAGCCATCGGCTCCCCAGTCGTCGAAGTAGCCGTAAAGACGGGGAGCTTTATGGCTGCTGAAGAGCATCAGCTCGTGCTGTGCCTTCGTAGCTGGGGTGATTCCCTTCTGCCTGTTCCCGCCGTACTCGTCATGGATTTCACTCCGGCGACATTTGTGGCTGAGCGGTATAGGCAGCATGGAACCTTCCTGGTGCCACATCGGGCGGGCGGTGAGTCTGGAGGGCGGTCTGGGGGCTACTGTGCCTCGGGTTGCCCGTGGCAGTCGACGTATGACTGGCCCGACCCGCACCAGCACTCCCCCTCCGGCGGCCAGGCCACCGCCCGGCCCCGGGCCGCCAGGGTCGTCGCGTACTGCGGGAGCAGGTCCGGGTCCGACGGGGACGCGGACTCCGAGGCGGCGAAGGCCTCGTAGGAGGGGACCGTGGCGGTGACGATGCCGAGGTTGGGGGTGCCGGATGCGGCCAGTTCGCGGAGGGAGGACTCTATGGTCGCCAGGTGCTCCTCGTGTGAGGGGTACTCGGTGGTGAGGGCCGGGTAGGCGGTGAGGAGTTCCGCCAGTTCGGTTGAGGGCCAGTGCAGGACCGCTACCGGGAAGGGGCGCGAGAGGGCCTCGCGGTAGGTGCCGAGTTCGGCGCGGAGGCGGGCGATCTCGGCGCGGAGTTCGGCGGGGTTCTCGGAGCCCAGGGACCACAGGCGTTTGGGGTCGTGGAGTTCGTCCAGGGAGATGGGGGACGGGTGGACCTCGTCCGCCAGGGCGTCCCAGCCGTCGTGCTCGATGCCCAGCAGGCGGCGTACCCGGTGGCGGCCGTAGAGCAGCGGGTGCGTTTCGCGCGCGGGGCGGTTGGCGGGCGTGGGGGTGGTGATCAGGAGCGTGGCGGCCTCCGTGAACACCTCGTGGGCCGTCTGGAGTTCGTCGTGGGACTCCAGGGACTCGGCGATGATCACCCAAGGGGCGGGGGAGCGGGGCGCCGTCGAGCGCAGGCCGTCGATGATCGCGCGGGCCTCCGCCTCGTGGCCGTACTCCCAGAGGTTCGAGGCCTTCAGGGCGCGGATCAGCGAGGCGTCGCGGGTCGCCTCGGCCGGGCGGGCCAGCAGGTCGTCGTAGAGCGTGCTGGCCCTCTCGCGCTCACCGGCCAGCTCAAAGTGGGCGGCCGCCTGGAGCAGGAGATGCTCGGCGTCCTCGGGGTACTGCGCCGCAGTGCGTAGCAGGCGCTCGGCTTCGGCTGTGTGGTCGGCAGGCGTGTCGGGGCGCATGGGAGACACCGTACTGCGGTGGGTGCGATTGAGTGCAGGATCGTTCCGGACCCGGGGCAGAGCTTGGGGTTGTGGGCCTGGTTACTTGCGGAGGCAGCGTTTATCGTGCCCGCCGGTGGAGGGAGCGGGCGTGCGCGGGCGCGAGCGGGTTCCGGTGGTGGTGGCGCGGGGCGCCGCGCCGCGGCGACGTTCGGTGTGGTGGGCGCGAGGGCTCTGGAGTGGGGCCGAGGCCGCGGTCACGGTGGGTGTGGTGCTGTTGCTCCTTGTGGTCCATCAGGTGTGGTGGACCAACCGGGAGGCTCAGGAAGGGGCCGCGCGGCAGGTCAGGGCTCTGGAGAGGCAGTGGGAGGGGGTGCTGCCCTCCTCGGCCGGTGGGGGTCTCTCTTCGGGGTCTGGTTCCTCGGAGCCCGGTTCCTCGGAGCCCGGTTCCTCAAGGGAGGTGATGTCGTCCCCGGCCCCCGGCGGGGGCGCCTCTTCCTCCGCAGGCGACACACCCGTCCCGCGCGAGAGCCGCTCCGGGGCCCAGGCCGACCCGCCCGCTCCCCGCTGGGACCAGGCCTACGCCGTCCTCGCCATCCCCCGTCTCGGCCTCCGCGTCCCCGTCGCCGAAGGCGTCAGCAAGGCCAACGTCCTGAACAAGGGGTACGCCGGCCACTACCCGGGGACCGCGCAGCCCGGCCGCGCCGGGAACTTCGCCCTCGCCGGGCACCGGAACACCCACGGCGAGCCCTTCCGGTACATCAACCGCCTCAAGCCCGGAGACCGGCTGACGGTCGAGACCAGGGAGGCGGTGTACGCGTACGCCGTCGACCGCACCCTGCCGCAGACTCTGCCTCGCGACGGGAGCGTCATCGCGGACATCCCACGCAGCGAGGTGAAGTCCGGGTACGGGTACCGCGAGCCCGGGTACTACCTCACGCTCACCACCTGCACCCCCGAGTACTCGTCCAAGTACCGGCTGGTGGTGTGGGGGAAGTTGAAGTCCGTAACGCCTCGGTAGCGGTCCCTGTACGGTGGACGCACCTGATGGGGAGCGATGGGGAAAAGGGAGGGGGCGCTCGTGCTGGATCGCTCGAAGGCGCTGCGGCCCATGGTCGCTGCCCTGCTGCTCTTCCTCCTCTCCCAGGTACTCGTAGCCGACGGTGGCCCGCTCTCCGCCGCCGTCGCCCTCGCCGCCACCGCCGCGGCCGGCGCCGCGCTCGTCGCCTGCGCCGTCATCGCCTCGCGCTGTGTGCCCCTGGTGCCCTCGGCGTGGGTACGTACGGCCCTGCGTGACCGTGAGCGGCGTACCGCCTTCCTGTCGCAGCGCGATCCCGATGCCTCCGGGCGCACCCGTCCCCGAGCTCCGGGGCGCCTCGTCCCGACGCCCGCGTAGGGGACTTCACAGCAGGTAGCAGACAGCAGACAGCAGTACGTACTGCTACGCCCAGCTCCCCCCCGCGGTCGTCATGCCGATCCGTTCTCACCCGGCACGACGAGACCCCCGGAGGGCTCCCCCATGTCCGTTTTCCTGAGCGGCTTCGCCGACCTGGTCGCGCGCCTCGCCGACCTGTTGCAGCCCGCTTTCCACACCTCCGCGGCCGCCGCCGCGATCGTCCTGTTCACCCTGGCCGTACGCCTGGCCGTGCACCCGCTGTCCCGCTCCGCCGCCCGTGGCCAGCGCGCCCGCGCCCAGCTCGCGCCGCAGCTCGCCGCGCTCCGCGAGAAGCACGCCAAGAACCCCGAGCGGCTGCGGAAGGCGGTCATGGAGCTGCATGCCAGGGAGAAGGTGTCGCCGCTCGCCGGGTGTCTGCCGAGTCTGCTGCAGCTGCCGGCGTTCCTGCTGATGTACCAGCTGTTCTCCCGTACGGAGCTGGGCGGCGAGCCGAACGCCCTGCTCGGGCACTCCCTCCTCGCCGCCCCGCTCGGCGGCCGCTGGCCCGACGCGCTCGCGGACGGCGGAGCGCTGGGCGGTCCCGGTGTCGTGTACCTGGTGCTGTTCGCGCTGGTCGCGGCCGTGGCGACGTTCACATACCGGCGGACGAAGACGCAGCTCGCGGCCACAGAGGCCATGCCCGCCGCGCCCACCGCGCCCGGCGCGCCGGGAATGCCCGCCGCGATGGCCAAGGCGCTGCCCCTGATGTCCTTCCTGACGCTGGTCACCGTCGCGGTCGTGCCGCTCGCGGCCGCGCTGTACGTGGTGACCAGCACCACCTGGAGCGCCGTCGAGCGAGCCATCCTCTACCGGGACATTCCGGGTGGGGGCGTGGCGGTCGCTCCGCGCGGCTGAGGGTCCGCTATCTGAACGGGGTCTTGCGGAGTGGACAGCCAACCTGGAGGATCTGCCAAACCACCCTCCGATGGCCGCACCCCATCGGCCCCAGTGGTGAGCAGGGGAGTGTGAACAATGAAGTTGCTGCGAGTCGGAGTGGTGGGGGCTGAGCGCCCGGCGCTGCTCGACCAGGACGGTGTCCTGCGTGACCTGTCGGCGCTGGTTCCCGAGATCGACGGGGAGCTGCTGTCCGACGCGTCGGCGCTGGCCCGGATCCGGGAGGCCGCCGCCGCGGGCACGCTGCCCGCGCTCGACGCCGAAGGGCTGCGGATCGGCCCGCCGCTCGGCCGGATCGGCAAGGTGGTGTGCATCGGGCTGAACTACCACGACCACGCGGCCGAGACCGGCGCGGCCACCCCGGCCGAGCCGATCGTCTTCTTCAAGGCCCCGGACACGGTCGTCGGCCCGAACGACACCGTGCTCGTACCCCGTAGGTCCGTGAAGACCGACTGGGAGGTCGAGCTCGCCGTCGTCATCGGGCGCACCGCCCGCTACCTGGAATCGGCCGAAGAGGCGCTCGCGCATGTCGCCGGGTACGCGGTGGCCAACGACGTGTCCGAGCGGGAGTGGCAGATCGAGCGCGGCGGCACCTGGGACAAGGGGAAGAACTGCGAGACGTTCAACCCGCTGGGCCCGTGGCTGGTGACCGCCGACGAGATACCCGACCCGCAGGCGCTTCCGCTGAAGCTCTGGGTCAACGGCGAGCTGAAGCAGGACGGGAACACCGGCGACCAGATCTTCCCGGTCGCGGAAGTCGTCCGCTATGTCAGTCAGTTCATGACGCTGTACCCGGGCGATGTCATCAACACCGGTACGCCCGCGGGCGTGGCCCAGGGACAGCCCGAGCCGAAGCCGTTCCTGCGGGACGGTGACGTGGTGGAGCTGGAGATCGAGGGTCTTGGACGCCAGCGCCAGGAGCTCAAGCAGGCGTGATGGTGTCGGGGTGGCGCCCCCGTCCTGAGTGGTGGGGGCGCCGTCCCGCCCTGAGTGGTCAGGGCGCCGCCCCGCGCTGAGTGGTCGGGGTGCCGCCCCCCGGCCCTGCGTGGTCGGGGCGGTGCCCCCGCTCAGGTGGGGCGAGGAAATCGCCCCCGCCCCGACACCTCACCCCGCTCAGAGCCTGACCGTCACCCCCGCGCCCGCCGACTCCCGCGCCGCCTCCAGGACCTCCAGCGTCGCCGACGCCTCCGCCGCCGTGACCGGGTTCGGCGCCCCGTCGCGCAGGGCCGCCGCGACCGCCGNTCCGGCTCCAGGCCCCAGCCCTCGCCCGGCCGCCCGCCCTCGCGCAGCTCCGCCTCCTGCGGGTCGAGCCCGTACTTGACGTACCCCGCCCGCGAACCCAGCACCCGGAAACGCGGCCCGAGCTGCGCCGTCGTAGCGGAGACATACAGATGCGAGCGGACGCCCGAGGTGTGTGTGATCGCGATGAAGGTGTCGTCGTCGGCCTCGGCGCCCGGGCGACGTACGTCCGCCTCGGCGTAGACGGACGCGGCCGGGCCGAAGAGCACCAGCGCCTGGTCGACCACATGGCTGCCCAGGTCGAACAGCAGTCCGCCGATCTCCTCCGGGTCGCCCGACTCGCGCCAGCCGCCCTTGGGCTGCGGCCGCCACCGCTCGAACCGCGACTCGAAGCGCTGTACGTCGCCGAGCTCACCGTCGGCGAGCAGCTTGCGCAGGGTGCGGAAGTCGTTGTCCCAGCGCCGGTTCTGGAAGACGGACAGCAGCAGCCCGCGCTCCTCCGCGAGTGCCCCGAGCTGCCGCGCCTCGGCCGCCGTACCGGCCAGCGGCTTGTCCACCACGACCGCGAGTCCCGCCTTGAGCGCGGCCTGGGCCAGCGGCACATGGGTCTTGTTCGGGGAGGCGATGACCACCAGGTCGAGCGCGTCGGCCCGGTCCCACAGCTCGTCGGGCGAGGCGACGCAGCGCAGTGCGTCGCTGTGCTCGGCCCGCGCCTGGGCCTGCCGCTCCGGGTTCGACGTGACGACGGTGTCGAGCTCCAGCCCCTCGGTCGCGGCGATCAGCGGCGCGTGGAAGACGGAGCCCGCCAGGCCGTAGCCGATCAGGCCGACACGGAGCGGGGACGGGGCGGGGGAAACAGCACTCATGCGGTCCACCAAGTTTTCGGGTAGGGCGCCCGGCCCTTCCGGCACGGAGCCGGAGGCGGGGCTGAGGGATGCGGCACTCATACGGTCCACCAGGCTTTGACGGCGCCTGTCCTTAGGGCCGGGGTGAACGCCCACTCCCGCGCAGCGGGGCAGGAGAATTCGAATCGTCGGCAGGGCGATTCGGTGTCCCGCCCGGCTCGACGGCGCGGCGTACGAGCGACACAAGCCACGAGTTCAGGGAGCGGTCGTCAGCCTCGGCGGCGGCCCTGGCCTGCTCATGCAGATCGTCGGGGAGTCTCAGGTTCACATGCTTCATGGGACCATTGTTGAGCTAAAATGGTCCCATGTCACGTTTCCGTGTGTATCCGACGAGCGAGCAGGCGGGCATCATGCTCGAACACTGCGCGCACGCCCGGTACGTGTGGAACCTGGCGGTGGAGCAGCATGCGCACTGGCAGCAGGGCCGGAGATCCGCGCCCGGGTTCGCCGAGCAGTGCCGTCAGCTCACCGAGGCCCGGCGCGAGAACGAGTGGCTCGGCTCAGGGAATGCCGATGTACAGCAGCAGGCGCTGAAGGACTTCGCCAAGGCCAAGAACGCCTGCTTCACCTCTGGGTTCGGTGAGCCGACCTGGCGGAAGAAGTACCGGCACGAGGGCTTCCGGGTCATCGGCACAGACCGCGTGCCGGAGTTCAACCAGGACGGCACGGCGAAGCTCAACACGAAGACTGGCAAGCAGGTCATGGGCCGGTCTGTGGTGGTGCACAAGCTCAACCGCCGATGGGCGCAGGTCAAGATCCCTGGTTGCGGCTGGGTCCGTTTCCGCCTCACCCGCGCCGGGCTGCCGAACGCGAAGACGTTCCGCGTCACCTTCAAGAACGGCCAGTGGCACATCGCGTTCGCGGCTATCCCCGAACCGATTGGCGCGCCGGGCACGGGCGAGGTCGTCGGCATTGACCGGGGTGTGAAGATCACCGCGGCGCTGTCGGACGGCCGGAAGCTGAACTGCCCGCAGCTCACCACTCGTGAGCGGGCTCAGATCCGCAAGCACGAGCGCCGGGCTGCCCGTGCGCCCAGGGGCAGTGAGCAGAAGCGGGCCGAGTACGCCAAGGCGGCCAAGCTCAAGGCCTGCGAGGCGAACCGGCGGAAGGACTGGTGCGAGAAGACCAGCACCATGCTCGCCCGGACCTTTGACCTGATCCGGTTCGAGAAGCTGAACATCCAGACCATGACCCGCTCGGCCAAGGGGACGATCGAGCAGCCCGGCAAGCAGGTCAGGCAGAAGGCCGGGCTGAACCGGGCGATCCTCGCCCAAGGGTGGGGCTTGCTCCGTCAGCGCACCGAGCACAAGGCCCCCGGCCGGGTCGAGGATGTCCCGGCCCCGTACACCTCCCAGCGGTGCTCCGCCTGCGGATGGATCGAGAAGAACTCGCGCAAGAGCCAAGCCGAGTTCGTCTGTGTGTCCTGCGGGTTCGCCTGTAACGCTGACGAGAACTCGGCCCACAACGTCGCGGCAGGACAGGGCGGGATTCCCCGCCTCCGGCGCTCAGCCGGTGCCGGAGGGGTGACAGC
The DNA here is from genome assembly GCF_046540415.1 of Streptomyces sp. E11-3. Classification (NCBI taxonomy): domain Bacteria; kingdom Bacillati; phylum Actinomycetota; class Actinomycetes; order Kitasatosporales; family Streptomycetaceae; genus Streptomyces; species Streptomyces sp. E11-3. The sequence goes on from NZ_JAZGRL010000003.1 coordinate 739,036, forward strand.
GGCCACAAGCCGTTCGAGCGCTCGTGAACCTCAACCCACCTGGGTTGGAATCCCCCTCTTTTGAGAGGGGGAGGATGTCAATTAAGCAGGTGCGCAGCTCGGCAGCGGTGGCGGGAGGCCCGTACCAAGCGGCTGGCCCCCACCAAACGGCGTACGGCAGAAATACGTTGATAGTGGTGGATTCCGTGTCCAATCGGCCGAACGAGGTCATGGCGTACGGCAACGGCACACCCACGCGTGGCAGGGTCTCGGGCATCACGAACGGCGCCCGTCCCGCGACCAGCAAAGGCCTTCCCTGTATGCGACTGTGCAGCGCCCTCGTCCTCTGTCTCACCGCCGCCCTCGTCCCCGTAGCACCGGTCGCCGCCGCTGACGGTGGCGGTCTTGTCGGGCAGCCCGCGGCGGAGTGCCTCACCGCACAGGGCGGCGGTTTCCCCGTCACCACCAGCATCGAGAGCGGCCCGGACACGTACCACCCAGGCGAGGCCGCCCGGAACTGGACCGTCGCGCTGACCAACACCACCGACGCCGCCTGCGACAACATCCACCCGATCCTCGTACTCGTCGACGAGGAGCGCACCCTGGGCCCCCGGCAGCCGAAGCTGGAGTTCCGCGAGCGCGATCGCTGGCGGCCGGTGACCTTCGAACACACCGACCGGGACGAGAACATCGGCGTCTTCGACGACGGCTTCCCCGGCTTCACCATCGCGCCCGGCGAGACGGTCGACGTCCCGGTGCGCCTCGCGTTCGCCCCGGCTACCCGGCCCCACCAGGTCGTGGCCCACGCGGCGCTGATCCAGCGGCGCGACGACGACGGCGACTGGGTCGGCCAGTCCGAGGCCTACGAGTTCGCCATCGCCGACCCCGAGGACGACGCCCCGGACGGTGACGACCGCCGCGACTCCCTGTCGGGCGCGGCACACCCGCCAACCGAGCTCGCGGACACGGGCGCGGGCAGCTCGCCGCTCGGGCTCTGGGCCATCGTCGGCGCGTTCCTCGTCGGTGGCGGCGTCCTGGTCGTACGGGCCCGGCGCCTCGCCAGGTGCTGAACCAGCCTGTGGTCACCTGGTGAGAAGTGCGGTGGACAGCGGGGCCCGCCACCGCACTCCCCGGTTAGGGTGACAGCGTCGAAGTTCGGCCACGCAGAGCGGAGAACAGTCCAGTGGGAGAGCGCAAGCCGATCGAATCCTGGCTCACGGACATGGACGGAGTGCTCATCCACGAGGGCGTTCCGATTCCCGGCGCCGACGCCTTCCTCAAGCGGCTGCGCGAGTCCGGCAAGCCCTTCCTCGTACTGACCAACAACTCCATCTACACCGCCCGTGACCTGCACGCGCGGCTGAAGCGGATGGGACTCGACGTGCCCGTCGAGAACATCTGGACCTCCGCGCTGGCCACCGCGAAGTTCCTCGACGACCAGCGCCCCGGCGGCACGGCGTACGTCATCGGCGAGGCGGGGCTGACCACGGCGCTGCACGACATCGGCTATGTGCTGACCGACGCGGAGCCCGACTACGTGGTGTTGGGCGAGACCCGGACCTACAGCTTCGAGGCCATGACCAAGGCGGTCCGGCTGATCAAGAACGGCGCCCGGTTCATCTGCACCAATCCGGACGAGACCGGCCCCAGCCTGGAGGGCCCGCTGCCCGCCACGGGCTCGGTGGCCGCGCTGATCACCAAGGCGAGCGGCAAGGAGCCGTACTTCGCGGGCAAGCCCAATCCGCTGATGATGCGGACCGGGCTGAACGCGATCGGCGCGCACTCGGAGACCAGCGCGATGATCGGCGACCGGATGGACACCGATGTGCTGGCCGGGCTTGAGGCCGGGATGAAGACCTATCTGGTGCTCACCGGGCTGACCACGCCCGAAGAGATCGACAAGTACCCGTTCCGGCCGTCCCGCGTCGTGAACTCGATCGCTGACCTGGTCGAACGCGTCTGATCCAGCACGACCGCCGCGGGCCGTGGGCAGGCCGTCCGTACACCCGGATGGCCTACACGTGGCCCGCAGCGCATGCGGCCCGGCACCGGGCGCAGGAACCTTCGGAGTATCAGGAGGTTCCCACCATGCGCCCAACCGGACGAAACCGCCTTACGCTCGCGCTCTGTGCCGCCGTCGCGGCCGGTGGTGTGGGGCTGATGCCCACAGCGGTGCTGGCCGCCGACGCCGGGAGTGTCAAGGTCTCCCCGGCGAAGGCGACGCCGGGCAGCGAGGTCGAGCTGCAGGCGGCGGGGTGTGACGGGACGACGGGGGTCGCGAAGTCCGAGGCCTTCGTCGCCGAGGCGGATCTGACCGGGCGGGACGGGAAGGGCTTTCCGCTGTCCGGGGAAGCGATGATCCGGTCGACCGTGAGCCCGGGCACGTACGAGGTCACCGTGAACTGCGACGGCAAGGACGGCAAGGTCAAGGGCGAGCTTGAGGTCGTCCAGAGCAAGCCGTCGCCGGACAAGCCGTCGCCCACCGCGCCGATAAGGGCGGGCGGGGGCGGTACCGCCGATGACACGGCCGACACCGTGTCCGCCGCCGAAGGTCAGAGCACCGGCACCGGGTACGCCCTGTTCGGCGCCCTGTTCGGCGGCGCGGCCGCTCTCGTGGTGGCGGGCCTGGTACGGCGTCGACGCCGCCCCCGGTAGCGGACCGATGGCGGACGCGGAGAACGGGCGGGGCTCGGGCCGGCTGCTGGCCGGGGTGGCCTGGGCCGTGCTGCTGGTCGGGCTGTGGCTGTGGGGACGGGAGCTGACCGACGTGCCCGGCGGCTACGCGGCCCCGGCCACCGGGGACGTCGCGGCGGTCGGGCGGCCACTCGACGTGCGGCTCCCGGCCGCGCACAAGCCGCTGCCCGCCGCTCGGCCGCAGCGCCTCGACATCCCCGCGATGGGCGTCCAGGCGCCCGTGGTGCGGCGCGGTCTGGATGCTGACGGGGCGGTGGACCCGCCCCCGTACGACCAGGCCGGTGTCGTCGGCTGGTACGCGGCCGGCACGCAGCCCGGCGCCCAGGGCACCGCGCTGCTGGTCGGCCATGTGGACACCGAGTCCAGGCCCGCCGTCTTCTACGACCTGAGCACGCTGCGCCCCGGCGAGCAGATCCGGGTCGCCCGCGCCGACGGCTCCCTCGCGGAGTTCACCGTCGAGGACGTCCTGGTGCTCCCGAGGGACGGCTTCGACGCCCGTAAGGCCTACGGAGAGCGGAAGGCGGGCCGCGCGGAGCTCCGGCTGATCACCTGCGGCGGCACCTTCGACCGGGCCAAGCGCAGCTACACCGCCAATGTGGTGGTCTCCGCGTATCTCACCGGCGAGAAATAGCGCCCAAAGCAGCGCCGGACGGGAATAGCTTCGGCAAATCCCGCCCTGACCCGGCCGACAGCCCGCTCCCCCCAAAGCCGTCGGCCGGGTCGGTCCTCCACCGCGCGCGCTCGGGCTGCGGGAGGAACCCGGCGCCGGCACGGGAGGTTCAGTGGACTTGTGTGAGTCGACGTTCGCGACCGCGCGCCTCGTCAACCCGGCCGGGGGCTGGGGCCGTTGACCTCACTCTAGAACGGAAGAGCGCCCCGGCCTAGAGGTCAATTAACGCCAAGTCACGGCGCGGTGACCCGATGTGCCGGAGGGGCGCGGTGTAACAGGTCGCGCACGAAGCCGGGCCAGAGATGGGCAACTCTGGGGCAGGTGCGGCGCGTATGCCAGGATTGGGATTCAGACAGTGCACCCGAGGGGGAGTGGATGTACGGCCGTGACAGCCGCCGTAAGCGCAGGTCCGCACGCTGGGGGGTGATGGCGGGAGCAGGTGCCGTGGGGGCGGCGCTGCTGCTGTCCGGATGTTCTTCCTCCGGAGGATCTGGCGAGGGCAAGGACAAGGACCAGGCGAATCCGCCCGTCAAGCAGCAGCCCAAGGGTGAGGACCCGTACTGGGTCAATCCCGAGAGCAAGGCCGCCGGCGCGGTCGCCGACTACGTACGGGACGGCAAGGACAAGGACGCCGACCTGATCAGGAAGATCGCCGAGCAGCCGGTCGGCAACTGGATCCGCACCGACGGCGACGTCAAGGGGGAGACCCGCGAGATCACCGAGGCCGCGCAGAAGGCCGACCGGGACGCGCTGCTCGTGCTCTACAACATCCCGCACCGCGACTGCGGGCAGTACTCCGGCGGTGGCGCCGCCGACGGCAAGGAGTACGCCTCCTGGATCGACCAGATCGCGGGGGGCATCGAGGACCGGCCGGCCACGGTCATCCTGGAACCGGACGCCGTGCTGCACCTGGTGGACGACTGCACGCCGGGCGAGTTCCACAAGGAGCGCTACGAAGCGCTCAAGGGCGCCATCAAGAAGCTCAAGTCGCTGCCGAACACCAAGGTGTACCTGGACGCGGGGAACGCGGGCTGGGGCTCGCCCGACTCGCTGTACGAGCCGCTGACGTGGTCGGGCGTCGAGAACGCCGACGGTTTCTCGGTGAACGTCTCGAACTTCTACTCCACCAAGGACAGCATCGCGTTCGGCAAGAAGCTCTCGGAGAAGATCGGCAACAAGCCGTTCGTCATCGACACCAGCCGCAACGGCAACGGCCCCTACACCGAGGGCGACCCCGGCGAGCGCTGGTGCAACCCGCCGGGCCGTGCGCTCGGCGAGACGCCCACCACCAACACCGGTGACGAGCGGGTGGACGCCTATCTGTGGGTCAAGCGTCCGGGCGAGTCCGACGGCGAGTGCAAGGGCGGCCCGAAGGCGGGCGAGTGGTGGCCCGAGTACGCGCTGGACCTCGTCAAGGCCAGCAAGTAGCGGACCGGCAACCAGCAGCGGTACGTGAGTGAGGGCGCCCCCTGACGCAGGGGGCGCCCTCACTCACGTAGGAACGCCTGGGAAAGCGGCGGAAACCGGGTCGCTAGGGGATCTCCACCCAGACCGCCTCGCTCGGCACACCCTGGTCGTCCACGACGAACAGCATGTACCAGCCGGGCTGCACCAGGTCCTTGTTCTTCGGCACCGTGACCTCGACGCCGTCAGCGGTCTTCTTCAGGTCCAGCTCGATGGACCGCTGGTCGACGTCGGTGACATGCGTCGTGGCGCTCGGCTTGATCAGGCGGGCCTTCCTGATGGACGCGGCGTGCTGCGACTTGAAGGTGGCCGTGCCGCCCCGCTTGATGGACTCCGGGCCGCCGCTGAGCGTCGGCTTGGAGCCCTGGTAGTTGTACGGCGGGGTGTAGATCTCGATGCGCTGCTCGAACTTGCCGGGCTTGGTGTTGGCCTTGTCCGCGAAGAGCGAGTCCGAGCCGAAGACCACGACGCGGCCGTCCGGAAGCAGCAGCGAGCCCGAGTGGTAGTTGCGGCCCACCAGCGGGTCGGCGACCTGGCCGAAGGTGTTGCTGCCCGGGTCGTAGATCCGCGCCTCATGGATGTTCGAGTCGCCGCGGCCGCGGTAGTCCTGGGAGCCGCCGGTGACCAGCACGCTGTCGTTGGGCAGTACGGAGGACTGCGGGTAGCGGGTGCCCTTGCCGAGCTCGGGACCGTCCTCGAACTTCGGGTTGTCGTCCTTCAGGTCGACGATCCGGGTCTTCTTACTGGACTTCTCCGACTCGCCGACGCCACCGCCGCCGATCACCATGAACCGCTCGTCCTGGGCGGGCGGCAGCATGACCGTGCCCGCGGTCTCCATCAGCTTCGGGTCGCTCAGGCCGGGGATCTTCTCGAACTTGTTGCTCTTGAAGTCCCACAGGCCGGGCTCGCGGCCGACGTCCGCGGGGCCGTATCCGGCGTTGGCGCCCGAGTAGAACAGCTTGCCGCTGGGCAGTTGGAAGACTGCGGGATACGTCGGGAACTGCCGCTTCTGCTTGACGTACTCCCACTTCTTGGTCTTCGGGTCGTACGCCTCGTTGCGGTCGCCGGGGACGATCTGGCCGATGTCGTCCAGGCCGGACAGGGCGAGGATCCTGCCGTCCGAGAGGGTGGTCAGGGTCGGGTACCAGCGCGACTCGTTCATCGGGTCGACCTTGATGTACTTCTCGGCGACCGGGTCGAACTCGTAGGCGTCGTCGATGCCCTGGAAGTCCTTCTTGTCCAGGGCGAGCTTCTGGGCGATGCCGTAGGTGTTCTTGGCGTCCGCGCCCTTGAGGCTGTCGACCTTGTAGTTGTCCTCGGTGCCCGTCTCGTACTTCTTGCCGCTCTTCGCGGCCTCGACGTAGACGCGCTTGACGCCCGGCTTGTTGCCCAGGAACTTGCCGGTCTCCTTGTCGAACTGCTTCTTCGCGCGCTCGATGACGATCGAGTCCTGGGAGACGAACGTCTTGCCGTTCTCCTTGCCCGTGAACTTCGTCCCGGCCGGCAGGGTGATCGGCTTGTCCGGGTTCTCGTTGTGGACGATCATCAGGCCGCCGGCCTTGGTGACATCGCCCTCAAGCGTCTCGTACCGCTTGGTGCCGCCCGCGACCAGGAGCTTGCCGTCGGGCAGCTGGGTGTGGCCCGTGCAGAAGAGGTCGTTCGGCGTGTCGATCTTCTTGAAGGTGTTCTTGACCGGGTCCCAGAGCACCGTGTCGAACTTCTTCGCGTCGAAGTTCTTCGCGTTGTTGCCGGAGCCCGCGACCAGCAGCACCTTCCCCGTGTGCAGCAGGGCCGAGTGGATCGTGTTCAGCCGGTACTGGTCCGGGATGTCGACGATGTCCCACTTGCCGTTGTCGGCCTTGTACTCCGGCCTGTTGATCTTGTAGTCGTGGTACTGGTCGGAGCCGAAGCGCCACAGGGCGGGCCCGTTCATCCCGGCCAGCGCGAGCACCACCGCCGCGCCTATCGCTATGCGGCGTGCACGGCGGCGGCTGGAACCGTCTTTCATTTCTTACGTCCCCCAAGGGAAATCTGCATGGTCTGGTCGTTCGCTGCCCAGCTGGGCTTGTGCTCCGGGGCGTGCGCGCCTGGTCCGGGCGCCGGGTCCTGCGGCGGCACCGCGGCCGGGGGATACGGGGCCGGCTCGGCCGGAGCCGGTCCCGCGCCCGGCGGCTGGGCCTGGCGCTTCTTCTTGTCCTGGCGCATGCCCCAGCGCCAGATGAAGATCGGCGCGGCCGTGATCAGCAGGGCGAGCGACGCCCAGGTGATCATCGCGGGGTGGTCGTTGCCGAAGAAGAAGGACACGACGGCGGAGCCCGCGAAGACCACGATGAAGAAGAGGTGGATCCGGAACGTGCCGAAGAGGGTGTCCGGGCTGGCCGAGTCGCCCTTCGGGGTGACCACGAAGCCGCTCTTGAGGCGCAGTACGGCGTCCATCAGGGAGCGTGCGTAGACCGGCGCGGACAGCGCGGACATCATCATGCCGGCCACGCCGCCGGAGCCCTCGGGCTCGTGCGGGGAGACGTTGTGGCGGCGGTTCCAGATGTAGAGGCCGATCTGGAGCGCCGAGGCGTTGCCGTACAGCATCAGCCAGATCGTCGGGTCGATGCTCACACCCGATGCGCCCAGGCCCAGGAACAGCACACAGCTGAGCGCCGCGAGGATCCAGTTCAGGGCCGACATCGGGTAGAAGATGATCATCATCGTGTAGTTGAACAGCTTGCCGGGCGGCAGCGAGTACCAGCCCTTCCAGTACTGCTTGAGGATCGTCTCGTACGTGCCTCGGGACCAGCGCAGCTGCTGGGTGAAGAAGTCCGTCCAGGCGTTCGGGCCCTCGCCGACCGCGAGTACGTCGGGCGTGTAGACCGAGCGCCACTTCCTGCCCGTCACGGGGTTCTTGGCGCGGTGGATCTCGAAGCCCGTGGCCATGTCCTCGGTGATCGAGTCGTACAGGCCGCCGATCTGCTTGAGCGCCTTGATGCGGACGGCGTTGGAGGTGCCGACGAACATCGGGGAGCCGTAGCGGTTGCCGGCCCGCTGGATCAGGGCGTGGAAGAGGAACTGCTGGGACTCGGCGGCCTTGGTGATGAAGTTGTCGTAGTTGCCGTAGACCTGCGGGCCGATGACGAAGCCGACGTCCGGGTCGCGGAAGAAGCCGAGCATCCGCTCCAGGTAGTTGGGCAGGGGTATGTGGTCGGTGTCGACGGAGGCGAAGTACTCGTAGTCGTCACCGTGCGCGTCCAGCCAGGCGTTGTAGTTGCCGTGCTTGGTCTTGGCGCGGTGCGGGCCCTTGGCCTGGTTCCACTTCGCCACGCCCTTACGGGAGAAGTGGTGCACGCCGAGCCGGGCACAGACCTCCTTGACCGCGGGGTCGTCGCCCTCGTCCAGGAGCCAGACATGCATCAGGCCGCGGTGGCGGATCTTGACCGCGGCCTCCAGGGTCTTCGTCACCATCTCCAGCGGCTCCTTGCCGGGCACGAAGGAGGTGAGGAAGGCGACTCTGGTGCCGGTCTCGGGCACCACCGGGATCGGGTCGCGGGCGACCAGCGTGGCGTGCGCGTTGGAGACCACGTTCATACAGCGGAAGAGCTCGATCAGGCCGATCGATACGAGCATCACGATGTCGAGCGCGGGCAGGAAGTCGTACGCCGGGTTCTCGCGCTCGGTCCAGTGGCTGGGCTGCAGCAGCCAGGCCAGCAGGACCAGGGAGACCAGCGGAGCCGCGCAGAGCATCAGGGCGGCGCGGATGCGGTGCGGCTCCTGAGAGAGCAGCGAGCGGTACTGGACCTGGTACGGCTTGTCACGGTCGGGCTGCGTGAGGGGCCCCGCCAGTCGGCTGTAGTGCTCGTAGTCGTACCGGGGCAGCGTCTTCTTGATGCGCCGGAAACCGCCCGTCCGGTTCTGTGGCACCCGCAGCTGGGTCGTCTCCGACGGGTCGTTGTGCCGGGCGCCAGGCGGCGTCGACGTCATGAGTCATCTCCCCCACACGCGATCGCTCGCGTGTCCGTTGGTCCTTCCGCCCGTTACGGTCCCCCTCGACTTTCACAGGCGCATCAGTGGCAGGTCTCAGTCCCTAAGACATGGAACGGCGACCTTCCGGTTGCATGATGCCCGCCTCGGCATCCGTTCGTGAAACGGGGTCCCCACCCTTTAACCAACTTGCAACCGACCCAGGGTTCTACGACCTACATCATGATCGCAAGGGTGAGCGGACGGGAGCAACGGATAAGGCCCCCCGCTCGGCGGAGGGCCTTTCCTGTCTGTGCGCCGCCAGGGACTCGAACCCCGGACCCGCTGATTAAGAGTCAGCTGCGTCTGTGCGCCGCCAGGGACTCGAACCCCGGACCCGCTGATTAAGAGTCAGCTGCTCTAACCAACTGAGCTAGCGGCGCCTGCTGACCCCGCTGATTAAGAGTCAGCTGCTCTAACCAACTGAGCTAGCGGCGCCTGCTGACCCCGCTGATTAAGAGTCAGCTGCTCTAACCAACTGAGCTAGCGGCGCCTGCTGACCTGGAGAACTCTACCGGATGCCGGGGTGTGCTCGGGACCAGGGCGGTCGCGGCCTGAGGCGTACCGGTCCGACACGTACAGCATTCGGACCGTCAACATGCGATACCGGTGGACAGTTGAGAAACTAACGACCGTGCAGATCCGCGGAGAGTTCTTCCTGGGGTGTGAGGAGAATCGCATGGCGGCAGGTCTTCCGGTGTTCGAGGAATTCGATCCCGCGGGCGGATGCGCCTGTGCCGGATGTGTCTGGCTGCGGCGTACGGCGAGAATTCCACAGCGGTACGGCGGCCATCCCGCGGCCCATGGCGCGCGCCGTGCGCTGGTCCTGGCCGCGATGGCGGGAACCGTGCTCTCCACGGGGCACACGGTGCCGGCCGGGGCGCTGGCCGAGCACGGTCAGGGGAGGTCGGGGCGGGCGGCGGCGGACGATCCCGACACCCATCCGCAGGGCGGCCAGAGCGCGCTGCACGGCACCACGGGCAAGCCCGCGGGGGCCGCCGCGGCGCGCACGATCACCCGGGCGGAGATCATCAACCGGGCCAAGCTGTGGGTCGCGGCGAAGGTGCCGTACAGCCTGGAGAAGTACTGGAAGGACGGCTACCGGCAGGACTGCTCGGGCTTTGTCTCGATGGCCTGGAATCTCGGCCGCAACGAATGGACCGGAACGCTGGAGAAGCACGCCGTGCCCATTGGGCGTGACGAGCTGCAGCCCGGCGACATTCTGCTCTTCCACAATCGGGCCGACCCGGTGAAGGGCTCGCATGTGACGATTTTCGGCGGCTGGACGGATTACACGCGAGGCCACTACATCGCCTATGAACAGGCGCGGCCGCACGCACGCAGACAGGCCACTCCCTATGCCTACTGGAGCCATGCGCAGAGCTATCGCGCGTACCGCTACAAGGCCCTGGCGGCACCCGCGCCCGGCCCTCAGGGGGACCGCTTCCCGGGCGCGGCGGCCTTCGGGCCCGGCGCGCGCGGCGCGGCCGTGACCCGGCTCGGGCAGCTGCTGGTCGCGCGCGGCGGTGGCCGGTTCTACCGATCGGGCCCCGGGCCGGTGTGGACCGAGGTGGACCGGGCGGCCACCCGGGCGTTCCAGCGGGCCCAGGGCTGGACGGGGCGCGACGCCGACGGCCTGCCGGGCCCGACGACCTGGAGCCTCCTGGTCAACGGCAAGGGGCGGGACATCCCCGCGGGCCCTTCGACGAGTGCCCCGGCCTTCCCCGGCCGGGCGGTGTTCCGCCCCGGACAGTCGAACGCGCACGTCACGCGGCTCGGCAGGCAACTGGTCAAGAAGGGTTTCGGCAAGCACTACCGGCAGGGCCCGGGCCCGCGCTGGGGCGAGGCCGACCGACGCAACGTGGAGGCTTTCCAGCGCGCCCAGGGCTGGCGCGGCGGCGCGGCGGACGGCTATCCGGGTCCGGAGACCTGGCGGCGGCTCTTCTCGTGACGCCACCGCCGCGCCCCGCTCGGCGGCGCGGACGACTCCGTACGGCCGCGACGACTCCGTACGGCACGGCCTGGGCGGACTCCATACGGCACGGACTGGATGAACCCGTACGACCCGGACGATCCCGTACGACCTGGATGGCATGGACAGCATGGCGGAGGCATCGATGAGCACCACGACCGAACAGCCCCAGGACCCTGAGGGGGTTCAGCGGGCCGAGGGGGCCGAGGAGGCCCCTTCGCGTACCCCCCGTCTCATCCAGAACGAGGTGACCACCGAGATTCCGGTTCATCTGCTCTTCCGGGACGACACCGGGCCCGTGCAGCTGCCCCTGTCGCCGACCGTCGTCGGGCGCAGGCGCGGCACCGGGGAGCAGCCGAAGGTCGTGCGGCCGCCGCGGCCGGGGCCGGGGCGGCCCGCGCTCCCGACGGACGGCGCGATCGTCGAGCGGGCCGGGGCCGCGGTGCCGGGGGC
>NZ_JAZGRL010000003.1:750375-790903 GCF_046540415.1 Streptomyces sp. E11-3
GGGCGGTGCTCGCCGGGTCGGGGGCGGTGGCGCTGTTCGCGTTCGGCGGTCTGGGGCGCGGGCGGGTCGGCCGGGCCTGGGTGCTCTCGCTGTTCGGGCGGTACCGGGGGAGCGTCCGGCGCACCGGCCTTGTCTGGATCAACCCGCTGCTCAAGCGCCGCCGACTCGATGTGCGGCTGCGGCACTGGCGCAGCGACCCGCTGCCCGCGATGGACGCGAACGGCGCGGAGCTCCAGGTCACGCTCCTTGTCGTGTGGCGGATCGAGGACACCGCGCGCGCCACGTTCGCGGTCGGGGACCACCAGGCGTATCTGCGCCGGTGCGTCGAGGCGGCGATGGCCCGGGTGCTCTCGCAGCTCCCGGCCGACGCCTTCCACGGGGACGGGCCGACCCTGCGCGACGCGGAGGCGGTCGGCGACGCGCTGACCCGGATGCTCGCGGCGGACGTACAGCCCGCGGGTATCGAGGTGTTCTCGGTGCAGCCGACCCGTATCGAGTACGCCCCCGAGGTGGCCCAGCTGATGCGGCATCGCCGGGTCGCGGCCCTGGACGCCCGGCACCGGGACACCGTGCTCACCCAGTTGGTCGACTCAGTGGAGGACACGGTGACCCGGCTGACCGGGCGCGGTCTGGTCGACCTCGACGACTACGAGCGCAAGGCGCTGGTGAAGGATCTGACGGTGGCGTTCTATACGGGCCACGGAGGAGACCGGTGACGGGATGCCGATAGCCGGGGACAGATCACCGATGGCCGACGGAATTCGGTCGACTATTGGTCTGGACATGTTCAACTCTCATCAATAATCTGGGACTTGGTCTAGACCGCATCGCCGCACGTGCTCACGGAATCCCCCACCTCCACTCCAGGAGCACCAGGAGCATCAGCATGCGAACGAAGGTAGGCGCCGCCCTGTTCGGCGCGGCCGTCATAGGCATCTCCGCACTCGCCACCGGCAGCGCCAGCAGCCACGGCTACACCGACTCCCCCCTCAGCCGCCAGAAGCACTGCGCCAACGGCACCGTCACCGGTTGCGGTGGCATCCAGTGGGAGCCTCAGAGCGTCGAGGGCCCCAAGGGCTTCCCCGGCGCGGGCCCCGCCGACGGCCGGATCTGCTCCGGCGCCAACACCCGCTTCGGCGAACTCGACGCACCCAGGACCCCCAGCGGCGGCGAGTGGCCCGCCACCAACGTCACCGGCGGCCAGGGCTACACCTTCCACTGGACGCTCACCGCCGCCCACGCGACGACCGACTTCCGGTACTACATCACCAAGGACGGCTGGAACCAGAACGCGCCCCTGACCAGGGCCTCACTGGAGTCGCAGCCGTTCATGACCGTGCCGTACGGAGGTCAGCGGCCGCCGTACCAGGTGGCGCACCAGGGCACGATCCCGACACAGAAGTCGGGGCGCCACATCATCCTCGCGGTGTGGACGATCGCGGACACCGCGAACGCCTTCTACGCCTGCTCGGACGTGCGCTACTGACGCCGAGCGCCGGCCGGTGGTCAGAAGCACCCCGTGGGACCAGGTACGATTTACGGGTCAGCAGGCGCCGCTAGCTCAGTTGGTTAGAGCAGCTGACTCTTAATCAGCGGGGTCAGCAGGCGCCGCTAGCTCAGTTGGTTAGAGCAGCTGACTCTTAATCAGCGGGGTCAGCAGGCGCCGCTAGCTCAGTTGGTTAGAGCAGCTGACTCTTAATCAGCGGGTCCGGGGTTCGAGTCCCTGGCGGCGCACAGACGCAGCTGACTCTTAATCAGCGGGTCCGGGGTTCGAGTCCCTGGCGGCGCACAGACGCAGCTGACTCTTAATCAGCGGGTCCGGGGTTCGAGTCCCTGGCGGCGCACAGACGGCGAAAGGCCCCTCGCGAGAGCGAGGGGCCTTTCGTGTGCCGAGCCGGTGCTCAGCCGGTGCCCGGCCGTGTGCTCAGCGCAGCAGCTGGCCCCGGATGGCGCCATCGGGGAACTCCTTGTTGTGCAGGTTGAAGTAGAAGTTCTCGGAGTTGGCCGCGATGTGTTTCAGGCCCGCCGGGTCCAGCTTCCCCACGACGCCTGAGACCGCGAAGACGTTCTTGGGTATGGGTTCGGTGAACAGCGGGAACCGCACCTTGCCGTTGACGCCGATCTTGCCCTCGTGGACATGGGCGGCGGCCGGGGCGCCGATGTTCAGCCAGGCCAGCGAGTAGTGCACCTTGCCGTGCCGCGGCTGGATGAAGTTGACGCCGAACCCGTCCAGGTCGCCCACCAGCGGGCGGCCGTCCTCGCTGAACTCCTGGAAGCCGCTGGCCAGCGCGCGCAGCTTGCCCGCCTTGATGATGGCGAGCGGATTGATGTGCTGGGCGGAGCGGTGCAGCTGGCCGCGGACCGCCCCGCCGGGGAACTCCTTGGTGTGCAGGTTCACGTAGAACGCCCCGGGCTCGCTGGTGAGTGCCTTCGCCAGCTGGGCGTCCTCCAGTGTGGTCTGGCCCGCGGCGGCCCGTACCGTCTTGGGCATCGCCGACGTGAACAGCGGCACCTTGACGTCCCCGTTCTCGCCCTTGCCGCCGAGGTGGATATGGGCCGCGGACGGGGGCTTGATGCCGTGCCACTGCAGGGAGAACACGACCCGGCTCCCCTTGACCTTGACCTGTGCGACGGCCTTTCCGTCGGGGTCCCCGACGGCGGCGCCGTCGGTTCCGGGCACCTCCTGAGCGCCTGTGAGGGCGGCGACCAGGGAGGTCGCGCCCCCCTTGGACGGTGGGGTCGCCGTGGCGGGGGCCGCCCCCGCGGCCCCCAGCAGGCCCAGCGCGAGTGCCGTGGCCGACAGGCCCAGAAAACGCCTTCGCATGTGTCCGTCCTTTCACCAGCCATGGATGTCCGGCCGCACCCGGCGGCCGTACCCACATCCACGGGAGCGGGCGACGGATTACTCAGCGGACCCCCGTCTTTGAGGTGTTTGCCTCAACGCTGAGTCGCGGAGAGGGAGTTGTGCGTATCCCTCTGGAGACATCCCGCGACGGAGGACGAGGACGACCATCATGCGCGTACGCATCACCCTGCTCGCCGCACCGCTGGCGCTGGTCCTGGCCGCGTGTGGGGGAGGCGGGTCGGCCGACACGGCCGCGCCCCGGCCCTCACAGACGGCCGCGGAGAGGCCCGGCGCGGAGGCGCCCGCCGCGGAGGGCGGCGGCCCGGCTGCCCAGCCCGACGCCCCGGAGATCGAGGTGCAGGTGGTGAAGTCGAACTTCGGCCCCATCCTGGCCGACCAGGCAGGGCGGACGCTGTACGGATTCACCAAGGACAAGGACGGCGCGAGCAACTGCGACGCCGACTGCATCGCGGTGTGGCCCGCGCTGATCAGCCCGTCGAAGGTCGGCGCGGGGTCAGGAGCGGACGGCGACCTGCTCCGCCAGAGCGAGCAGGGCGAGGGCATCGTCCAGGCGGTGTACGGGGACTGGCCCCTGTACTACTACGTCGGTGACGCCGCGCCGGGTGACATCAACGGCCAGGGGCTGGACGAGGAGTGGTTCGTCGTGGCACCCGACGGAAAGCTGATCAAATAGCCCGGACTCCCGCTGGCCCGGATCCCCGCGAGCCCGGACTCCCGTGAGCCCGGACTCCCGCGGCCGGTTCAGATCGCCAGCGAGAGCAGTACCGGCGCCGCACCCCGGTTCAGCCTGTCCGCCGCCGCGCGCAGCCGGTGGGCGTGCTCGACCGGCAGCGACAGGGCGAGGCAGCCGACCATGGCGCCCGCGGTGATCGGGACGGCCGCGCAGACCGTGCCCACCGCGTACTCCTGCAGGTCGAGCATGGGCACCGACGGCGGCTGGGCGTCCAGCTTGCGGAACAGCAGCCGCTCGTCGGTGATCGTCCGGGAGGTGAGCCGGGCGGGCCTGTGGCGGGAGAGGTGGTCGCGGCGGCCGTTCATGTCGAGCTGGGTGAGCAGGCTCTTGCCGACCGCGCTGGCGTGGGCCGCGGAGCGGAAGTCCACCCACTCGTTCACCTTGGGGGCGCGTGGGCCGTCCGCGTACTGGGTGATCTTGACTTCGCCGTCGATGTACCGGCTGACGTAGACCGCCGCGCCGACCGTGTCGCGCAGCCCGTCCAGGGTCTGCTGGACCTGCTGCCGGATCGCCTGCTCGCGTCCGGCCGCGGAGCCGAGCCGGGTCAGCGCTTCGCCCGTGACGTAGGCCCCGTCGGCGACCTGCTGGACGTACCCCTCGCGGCGCAGCATGAGCAGCAGCGGGGTCAGGTGTCGTGCGGGCAGCCGCGCCTCGCGGGCGATCTGGACATCAGTCACGCCGGTGCTGTGCCGTGCCACGGTTTCGAGCACGCGGAGGGCGTGTTGCACCGAGTGGTTCGATGCGGTCGGCTCTGGTTTCAGCGCCACGTTATCCCCCTGCATGGACCGGTTCCGGACAGCTGGGCTCCGTACCACGATAGCCGCCAAAGGGGCCTTCTGTGGGGGGTGTTGACCAGATTGGTGACGCGTTCCCCGTCTCACGCATGCCGCGTAAGCTGGAACGCGCCACCCTGGCATATGCCACAGTCACACTATGGCGCCCCGAGCTCGGACGTTACCGTCCGTACTCAGAGAACTGCGCTCAGGAAGTCCCGGGTGCGCTGGTGGTCCGGCTCTCCGAAGATCTTCTCCGGAGTGCCCGATTCGAGTACCCGGCCCGAGTCGAACATCAGCACCTGGTCCGAGATGTCGCGGGCGAAGTTCATCTCGTGGGTCACACAGAGCATCGTGATGTCCGTGGTGTGCGCGATGTCCCGGAGTACGTCCAGGACCCCCGCGACCAGCTCCGGGTCGAGCGCGGAGGTGACCTCGTCCAGGAGGAGCACCTGCGGCCGCAT
This sequence comes from Streptomyces sp. E11-3, assembly GCF_046540415.1. NCBI lineage: Bacteria > Bacillati > Actinomycetota > Actinomycetes > Kitasatosporales > Streptomycetaceae > Streptomyces > Streptomyces sp. E11-3. The sequence continues at coordinate 755,212 of NZ_JAZGRL010000003.1, forward strand.
GGCCAGCGCCCGCGCGATGGCCACGCGCTGCTGCTGACCACCGGAGAGCTGCGTCGGGTACTTGTCGATGTGCTCGGTCAGACCGACGAGTTCGAGCAGCTCGCGGGCGCGCTGGTCGGCCTCGTCCTTGGACAGGCCGAGCACATGGACCGGCGCCTCGGTGATGTTCCGCAGCACCTTCATGTTCGGGAAGAGGTTGAACTGCTGGAACACCATGCCGATGTTCTTGCGCACCTCTCTGACGTGCTTCTCACTGGCCGGGGCGAGCTTGCCGTCCTTCTCCTCGTGGGTGAGGTACTGGCCGCCGACCTTGATGGTGCCCTCCTCGGGCTTCACCAGGGTCATCAGCAGCCGCAGGATCGTGGTCTTGCCCGATCCGGAGGGGCCGATCAGGGTGACGTGCTTGCCCTTGTCCACGGAGAAGTCGAGCTGGTCCAGGACGACGTGGTCGCCGAAGCGCTTGACCACCTTGTCGAACCGGATCAGTTCGTTGCCGTCGGCCGCCGGGGTGGTGGACTCGTTCGGGGTGCTGCTGTCAGCGGACAAGACGACGCTCCAGGGCTCGGAGGGAGAGGGAAGCTGGGTAGGCGATGACAAGGAAGGCGAGGCCGACGATCGTGTACGCCTCCATGGTGAAGGTGGCGTTGCTGAAGCCCTTGGCCTCGCCGAGCATGTCCAGCGCCCCGATCGCCATGATCATCGGGGAGTCCTTCAGCATCGCCACCACGTAGTTGCCCAGCGCCGGGATCACCCGGCGGATGGCCTGCGGCAGGATGATCGCCCGCCAGGTGTGGCCGCGCGGCAGGCTGAGCGCGGTGGACGCCTCCCACTGGCCGACCGGCACGGCGTCGATGCCCGCGCGGTAGACCTCGGCGGTGTACGTCGAGTAGTGCAGGCCGAGGCCCACGATGCCCGTGGTCAGCGGGGACATCGACGGACCCCACTCCGGAACCACGTAGAACAGGAAGAACAGCTGCACCAGCAGCGGGGTGTTCCGGATGAACTCGGTGAACGCGGTCACCGGCCAGCTGATCCACTTCTGCGGCGACCGCTGCGCGATGGCCCAGACGAGCCCCAGGCTGAAGGCGATCAGCGTGCCCCAGGCCAGTGCCTGGAGCGTGACGAGCAGGCCGTCCCAGAACAGCGGCATGAACTCGTCGACGACGTCCCAGTCCCAGTTCACTTGACACCTCCGGTACCGGTGATGACGTCGGTGGTGGGCTTGGAGCGCAGACCGCTCAGCAGCCCCACCTTCGCGGTCGGCTGGCCGATCCTGGCCTTGGCGTGCCGCTCCAGCAGCCGCATCCCGCGGGTGAGGAGGAACGCGAAGACGAAGTACAGGACGAGCAGCAGCGTGTACATCGGCGCGCTCTCATTCGTGGCGAGCCGCAGCAGGTTGCCCGCGAAGGTCATGTCGGCCACGGTGATCAGCGAGACCAGTGCCGTGCCCTTGAGCAGCTCGATCAGCAGGTTGTTGAAGGCCGGGATCATCTCCGGCCAGGCCTGCGGGAGCTCGATGCGGCGCAGCCGCTGCATCCGGGTGAAGCTGAGCGCGATGCCCGCCTCACGCTGCGCGGGGGCCACGGCCGCCAGCGCGCCTCGTACGATCTCCGAGCCGTACGCGCCGTAGGTGAGCCCCAGCGCCACGATGCCCGCGATCATCGGCGACACGAACTGCCAGCCGAACATCAGGGGCAGCGCGAAGGCGAACCAGAACATCAGGATCAGCGCGGACGTGCCGCGGAAGATCTCGAAGTAGGTTCCGGACAGGAACCGCACCACCCAGAACTGGGACTTGCGCAGGATGCCGACGGGGAACGCGACCAGGAACGCCAGTGCCGAGCTCAGCAAGGTGACCTGCACCGTCACCCAGACGCCCGGCAGGAACCAGGTAGTGAAGAACTCCGATGTCATCATCAGCCGCACAGCTCCTCTGCGGTCAGGTCAGTCATCTCGTCCTTGGTGAACCCGAAGGGCTGGACGATCCGCAGCAGCTGGCCGCTGTCCTTGAGCTTGTGCAGCTCCCTGTTGAACGCGTCGCGCAGGTTCTTCTCGGACTGCCGGAAGGCGAAGCCGCCCGCGCCGTACGCGGGTTCGCCGCCCAGCTCCGGCTGGAAGGCCTCGGTGGCCTCGACCTGGTTGTTGCCCTTGACGACGCCCTGGACCGTGATGTTGGTGCCCGCGAAGGCGTCGACGCGGCCCTGCCGTACGGCGTCGAGACCGGCCACCTGGTCGGGCAGGATCAGGATGTCCTTCACGCCCGCGTCCTTGGCGTAGTCGATCTCGGCGTACGCGGTGCCGCTGGCGAGCTTGAGCCCCTTCTTGGCGATGTCCTCATAGCTCTTGATCCCGTGCGGATTGCCCTTCTTCACGATGAAGGAGTCGAGCATCAGGTAGTCGGGGTCGGAGAACAGCACCTGCGCGCAGCGGGTGGGGTTGATGTACATACCCGCCGACACGACGTCGAACTGCTGCGCCTTCAGTCCGGGGATGAGAGCGCCGAACTCCGTCGGAATGGCTCGGATGTTGTCCACGCCGAGGGACTTGAAGATGACTCGTGCGATCTCCGGCGCCTCCCCCGTGGCGATACCGTCCTCGTCGACGTACCCGAAAGGAGGCTCGCTGGCGATGCCGACCCTGACGGTTCCCCTGTCGCGGAGTCGGTCGAGCAGGCTTCCTCCTTCGATTTCGCCCACGTCCGGTACCCTGCTGCATCCCGCAGCGCCGAGCGCACCCAGCGCCGCTGCACCCGCGAGCAGGGAGCGGCGGCGTAGTGGCCTGCCTGTGAATCCCTCGTTGTTCTCATGTGGTGGAGCCATGGGCGCGCGACTACCCGGGACGGCGCGAGGTATGCGGCTTGATTTCGGCCCGTGATAGGAGTGAGATCTGCCCGGCCGCGGGGGAAGCATGGGGGCATGAGCGATCGCCACATCGAAGTCTCCCTCGACAAGCGGGGCGTCAGCTGCACGGCAAAGCTGCTCGACGACCGCGCGCCGATCACCTGTCAGGCGGTCTGGGACGCCCTGCCGTTGGGCTCGGACGTCTACCACGCCAAGTACGCGCGTAATGAGATCTACGCACTCTTCCCGGCCTTCGCCCCGGAGGAACCTCCCCTGGAGAACCCCACCATCACCCCCATCCCGGGCGACCTCTGCTACTTCACCTTCTCCGGTACGGAGTTGGGCACCAAGTCGTACGGATACGGCACCGAGCAGCGCGGCACGGTCGTCGACCTGGCGTTGTTCTACGAGCGGAACAACCTGCTGATCAACGCGGATGTGGGCTGGGTTCCGGGGATCGTGTGGGGCCAAGTGGTGGACGGCCTCGACCGGATGGCCGAGGCCTGTCACGACCTGTGGCGGGCGGGCGCGCTGGGCGAGTCGCTCAACTTCAGGCGGGCCTAGCCAGTTCAGGACGGGGGATATCGGCGGCCCCGGACTCGTACAGCGCGTGGGCCGCCCGCAGCACGAGCGCGTCCGCGTGCCGGGCGGCCACCAGCTGGACGCCGATCGGGAGCCCGTCCCCGTCGACCCCGCACGGCACGGTCGCCGCGGGCTGCTGGGTCATGTTGAAGGGGTACGAGAACGGGGTCCAGCCCGTCCAGCGGCGGTGGCCGGAGTCCTTCGGCACCTCGACCCCCGCCTCGAACGCGGTGATCGGCAGGGTGGGGGTGACGAGGAGGTCGTAGGTGGAGTGGAAGCGGCCCATACGGCGGCCCAGGTCCATCCGTACGTCCACGGCGGCCAGGTAGTCCAGCGCCGTGTATCGGGCGCCGCGCGCGCAGATCTCCCGCAGGCCGGGGTCCAGGAGTGCCCGCTGCTCGTCGCTGAAGTGCTCCACGACGCGGGCCGCGCCGCTGAACCACAGGGTGTGGAAGGCCTCCAGCGGCTCGCTGAAGTCGGGGTCGGCCTCCTCGACGTACGCGCCGAGGTCGGCCAGCCTCTGCACCGCGCCGCGCACCGCGGCCGCGACCGCGGGCTGCACCGCCACCTGGCCGCCGAGCGTCGGCGAGTACGCGACCCGCAGACCGCGTACGCCGCCCGTGAGGTCCTCGCCGAAGCTGCCCGCTGCCGGGCCGAGGCCCGACCAGTCGCGCGGGTCGGGGCCGCTGATCACGTCCATCACCAGGGCCGCGTCCGCCGCGTCGCGGGTCATCGGGCCCACGTGCGCCAGCGTGCCGAAGGCGCTCGCGGGATACAGCGGCACCCGGCCGTACGTCGGCTTCAGCGCGAAGATCCCGCAGAACGAGCCGGGGATACGGACGCTGCCGCCGCCGTCGGTGCCGAGCGCCACGGGCCCCGCGCCGAGCGCCACGGCCGCGGCGGCGCCGCCGCTGGAGCCGCCCGCGGTGCGCTCCGGGTCGTACGGGTTGCGGGTGATCCCGGACAGCGGGCTGTCCGTCACGCCCTTCCAGCCGAACTCGGGTGTGGTGGTCTTGCCGAGGAACACCGCGCCGTGTTCGCGCAGCCTCGCGACGGAGGGGGCGTCCTCGTCCCAGGGGCCCTCGGTACGGGTCGCGAGGGAGCCGCGTCTGGTGGGGCCGCCGCGCTGCAGCAGGATGTCTTTGACGGTGACGGGTACGCCGTCGACCAGGCCCTGCGGCTCGCCGCGGCGCCAGCGGCGGGCGGCGGCCTCGGCCTGTTCCAGGGCCTGCTCCTCGTCCACGCGCACGAACGCGTTGACGACCGGCTCGGTCTCCTCGATCCGGGCGAGCGCGGCCCGGACCGCGTCCACCGGGCTGAACTCGCCCTTCCGGTACCCGTCGATGAGCTGCACCGCGGTGAGGGTGGCTAGCTCGGTCATCGATCCTCCAGGTGGTTGGGTGGCGCGCGTCCAAGAAGCTCCCCCACCCCGCCCCTTCCCGAAACTGGGGGCAAGCCCCCAGACCCCGAACGCCCTCCGGGCGTGGCCTCAAACGCCGGCCGGGCTGAAAGTTTTCAGCCCGGCACATACCCCCGCGACTTGTCGATCACATTGGGCAGCGGCTTCCCCGCCGCCCACAGCTCGAAGAACTCCACGAACTGCTCCCCGAGAGCGTCCCGCCACCCCACGGTGTCCCCGCTCATATGCGGGGACACCAACAACCCCGGCACCCCCCACAGCGGGCTGTCCGAAGGCAGCGGCTCCTCCTCGAAGACATCGAGCGCCGCCCCCGCGATCGACCGCCGCGACAACGCGTCCACCAGATCCGCCTCCACCACCAGCTGCCCCCGCCCCACATTGATGAAGCGCGCCGACGGCCGCATCAGGTCGAACCGCCGCGCGGAGAACATCCCGCGCGTCGACGACGTCAGCGGCGCCACGGACACCACCCAGTCCGCCCCCGCGAGCAGCCGGTCAAGATCGTCCTGCCCGTGCACCCCCGCCCGCGCCGTACGCCCGACGACGGCCGTGTGCACCCCAAGCGCCGTGAGCGTCGCGGCGATCGCCTGCCCGATCGGCCCCGAGCCGACCACACACGCCCGGGTCCCCGCGACGCGCTCGGTCTCGCGGTGCTTCCAGCGCCGCTCCCGCTGGAGCTCCAGGCTGCCCGGCAGATCCTTTGCGAAGGCGAGGACCAGACCGGCTACGTACTCCGCGATGGGCCGGTCGAAGATGCCTCTGGCATTGGTCACCACTGTGTCGGAGGCGACCAGCTCGGGGCAGAGCAGATGGTCCGCGCCGGCGCTCGCGGTGTGCACCCAGCGCGGCCGGGGTCCCGGGCCGGGCCAGGCGTGCCGTACCGCCTGCGAGGAGAAGTCCCACACGAGCAGCACATCCGCGAGCGGCAGCTGCTCGGCCAGGGTGGAGGCGTCGGCGTGCAGGACTCGGGCGCGCCCGGCGAGCCTGCCGAGCCGCGGTGGAGGATCGGCGTCGAGTACCAGAAGAGTAGGCTCGGACACAGTGGGGAAACCGTTTCGCAATGCGTATCCGCTTCCCTTGGAAGGAATCAGTCAGGGCCGTCTGAGATGTGCGGATTGACCACGCTGGCACCTGAATCTACCTTCGTCAATAAGGGCACTCCACGAGTCCCTGAAGACGTCTCAGGACGTCTGCTCGCTCTTCTGTCCCGACGTCCCGGCGAGTGCCGGATCCACGTACCACCTCCGGCCGCCGGCCGGCCCTCCTTCATACCTGCTGAACCTGCTGGGGCCTGTCATGGACGTCTCTTTCCTGGGTGGTCCACACCCGCAACGCGGTATCGGTGTCGTCGCCCCTTTTGACTTCGCTCTCGATCGAGAGCTGTGGCGCTGGGTCCCCGACGAGATCTCCCTGCATCTGACCCGTACGCCCTTCGTGCCCGTGGAGGTCAGCCTCGACCTCGCGCGCCTGGTCAGCGAGCACGAGACGCTGCGGGACGCGGTACGGGCGCTGAACGCGGCCGAGCCCGAAGTCATCGCCTACGCCTGCACATCGGGCAGCTTCGTGGACGGCATGGTCGGCGAGCGCACCATGAGTGCGGCCATGGAGGCCGCGTCCGAGGTCTCGTCGCTGACCACGTCGGGCGCGCTCCTGGAGGCGCTGACCGAGCTGGGCGCGCAGCGGATCGCACTGGTCACGCCCTATACGGACTCGGTGACCGAGGCCCTGGAGGACTATCTCGGCGAGGCGGGCATCACGGTCGTGAGCCGGACGGGCCTCGGGCTGACCCGGCACATCTGGAAGGTGCCGTACCACGACGTGGTCGCCATGGCCAGGACCGCGGTGCACGAGGACGTGGAGGTGGACGCCCTCTTCATCAGCTGCACCAACCTGCCCACCTACGACGCGATTCCCCAGCTGGAGGCCGAGCTCAGGGTGCCGGTCATCTCGGCCAACCAGGTCACGATGTGGTCAGCGCTGCGCCGACTGGGTACGAGTGCGATGGGGCCCTACCAGGCCCTGATCGACGACTCGGCGCGGCGGATTCTGCGCGGGCCTGCCATCCCGGAGCCGCCGTTGCCGGAGCCGGTACAGGAGCCGCCGCTGCAGGAGCCGCCGGCGTATCCCGAGTACCCGAGCACCGAGTAACGACGAGCACGGAGGCCGCTGATGACCGCACTCGGATTCCTCTACCCGGGCCACTCGGCCGAGGACGACTACCCGCGGATCGAGATGCTGCTCGACAGCGACATCCGGCTGGCGCTGATCCACACGGACATCGGCGAGGACGCCCACCGGGTCGACGCGTTGCTCGAGATGGGTTCGGCCGGCCGGCTCGCGGCCAAGGTGGAGGAGCTGCGGCTGGCCGGGGCCGATGCCGTGGTGTGGGCCTGCACCAGCGGGAGCTTCGTCTTCGGCTGGGAGGGCGCGCACGAACAGGTGCGGAACCTGGCCAGGGCGGCGGGCATGCCGGCCTCCAGTACGTCCTTCGCCTTCGCCCACGCGGTACGGGAGCTGGGCGCGACCCGCGTGTCGATCGCGGCGACCTATCCCGAGGACGTGGCCGAGCACTTCACGGCCTTCCTCAAGGCCTCGGGCACCGAGGTGGTCGGGATGCGCGGCAGCGGGATCATCACGGCCGCCGAGGTCGGCACCTGGGGGAGGGACGAGGTGCTGGCCCTGGCGCGCGGCGGCGACCATCCGGACGCGCAGGCGGTGCTGCTGCCGGACACGGCGCTGCACACGGCGGCGTACATCCGCGACCTGGAGGCGGAACTGGGCAAGCCGGTGCTCACGGCCAACCAGGTCACGGTCTGGGAGGCGCTGCGGCTGGCCGACCGGCGCGCCAACTGCCCGGCGCTCGGACAGCTCTTCACGAGGGAGCCGATTGTCCAGGTGAAGTAGGGGGCTTCGGGGCCAGGAACAGACAGGGCCTGGGAATAAGCGGAGTGTGCCTCCTGTTCGTAGGTCGCAGAGCATCGTGACGTACGTACGTATCCAGGAGGCACACCGGTGAGCGACGAGCAGACGATCCGCGGCGAGGCCCAGGGCGACGCCCCGGTCCCCCTGTCCGTACTCGACCTGGCCACCGTCGGCGCGGGCCGCACCGCCACGCAGGCGCTGCGGACCAGCGTGGAGATCGCCATGCTCGCCGAGCGGCGTGGCTTTCACCGCTACTGGGTCGCCGAGCACCACTCCATGCCCGGTGTGGCCTCCTCGTCCCCCGCCGTCATCCTGGCCCATCTGGCCGCCCACACCCGGCGCATCCGCCTCGGCTCCGGTGGCGTGATGCTCCCCAACCACGCCCCGCTGGTCATCGCGGAACAGTTCGGCACCCTGGAGGCGCTCGCGCCGGGCCGGATCGACCTGGGCCTCGGGCGCGCCCCCGGCACGGACGGTGCGACGGCCGCCGCACTGCGCAGGACCGACCGGCTGAACGAAGGCGCCGACGACTTCCCGCAGCAGCTCGCCGAGCTGACGCACTTCCTGGACGACGACTTCCCCGAGGGGCACCGGTACGGCCGTATCCACGCGGTGCCGGGCCCGGTCCAGGCCACCTCACCCGGTGGCGTCCAGTCGACGGCCCGCCCCTCCCTCTGGCTGCTCGGCTCCTCCGGCTTCAGCGCCCGCCTTGCCGGTCAGCTCGGGCTGCCGTTCGCCTTCGCCCACCACTTCTCCGCGCAGAACACCGTCCCCGCGCTCGACCTGTACCGCGACTCCTTCCGGCCGTCGGCGGTGCTCGACGAGCCGTACGCCCTGATCGGCGTCTCGGCGCTGGCCGCTGACGACGCCCGCGAGGCCCGCCGCCAGGTGCTCACCGGCGCCCTGTCGATGCTGCGGCTGCGCACCGGACGGCCGGGGCTCATCCCGACACCCGAAGAGGCCGAGGCGTACGCCTTCAGCGACCTGGAGCGGGAGTTCGTCGACGGCTGGCTGGGCAACGTCGTGCACGGCACCCCGGACGAGGTCCGCACCGGCCTCGACGACCTGCACAAGCGCACCGGCGCGGCGGAACTGATGATCACGGCCAACGCGCACAGTGGCGAGGCCCGGCTGCGTTCCTACGAACTGATCGCCGACGCCTACGGGTTGCCCACGGCCGATGACGAGCCGAACGACGTCGAGCCGAGCAGTGTGGAGATACGATCCGGCGGCACCGCGCGCGAGTAGAGCCAGCCCTGCCCCGTGTCGCAGCCGATCCGCCGCAGCCGGTCGGCCTGACCCGCCGTCTCCACGCACTCCGCGGTGACGGTCAGGCCGAGCCGGTGCGCGAGCTGGACCAGGGCCTCCACGATGGTCTGGTCGGCGGGGTTGGGCTGCGCACCGCCGTCCGTACCGCCCTCGGCGTCGCCGTCGCCGTCCTCGTATTGGAAGCCGCGGACGAACGAGCCGTCCAGCTTGAGCACGGAGACCGGCAGCCGGCTCAGATACGCGAGGTTCGAGTAGCCGGTGCCGAAGTCGTCGATGGCGATGCACACCCCCATGTCGCTGAGCGCCTGCAACGCCTGCAGCGGGCGTCCGGCCGAGCCCATCACCGCGGACTCGGTGAGCTCCAGCTGCAGCAGCCGCGGCGGCAGCCCGGTCTCGGCGAGGATCTCCGCCACGTCCGCGACCAGGTCGGAGTCCCATACCTGGCGTACCGCGACATTGACGCTGACGAACAGCGGCCGGGCGTCCGGGTGCTCCAGCTGCCAGCGTCTGGCCTGCCGACAGGCGGTACGCAGCACCCAGCGGCCCAGCGGGACGATCGAGCCGTCCTCCTCGGCCAGTGAGATGAACCGATTCGGCGTCAAAGTCCCGAACCGGGGGTGATGCCAGCGCACCAGCGCCTCGACCCCGCGCACCCCGCCGTCCCCCATGTCCACCAGCGGCTGGTACTCCAGCGTGAACTCACCCCGCTCGACGGCCGGGCGCAGCGTGGACGACAGGGCCTGACGGGTCATCCGGTGGGCGTTGCGCTCCGGGTCGAAGAGTGTCCAGCGGGCCTTGCCGTCCGCCTTCGCCCAGTACAGCGTGGTGTCGGCGGCCTGCATCAGGCCGGTCGCGCTGGTGCCAGCGGCGAGTCGTTCCACCACGCCGATGGAGGCGGAGAGCGAGAGCCGGTGCCCGGACAGGTCGAAGGGCTCCTGGAGGGCGTTCAGTACGGACTCGGCGAGGTCGGACAGCTGCTCGGTGCCGGTGGAGTCCTCGACCAGCAGCGCGAACTCGTCGCCGCCGAGCCGGGCCACCAGCGGGGCACCGGCGCCGGGGCCGCTGTGCGGCGGGCCCCAGCGGTCGTAGCCCGCCTGGTCGGCGCAGTGCGTGAGGCGGGTGGCGACGGCCGCCAGGAGCCGGTCGCCGGTGCGGTGTCCGAGGGTGTCGTTGACCGCCTTGAACCCGTCGAGGTCGAGATAGCACAGGCCGATCCGCCCGGTGCCCGTGCCGTGGTACGCGGCCGCTTCGAGCGCGCCGGTGAGCCGCTCGAAGAACAGGGCGCGGTTGGGCAGCCGGGTCACCGCGTCGTGCATCTGCAGATGGCGCAGCTGTGCCTGGAGTTCGCGGCGGGCGCTGATGTCCGCGACGGAGAGCAGTACGGCGGAGCCGCCCGGCACCGGTGAGACGGTGATCTGGGCCCAGAGGGAGTGCCCGTCGGGGTGCTTGATCCGGCGCGAGCAGCGCAGCTTGGCCTGTCGGCCGCGGAGCACCTCGCGGTACGCGTGCCAGGTGCGGGCGTCCGAGGTCAGGTCCACCAGGTCCGCCGCGACCTGGCCGGCCAGCTCGGCGGGCGGGGCGCCGAGCAGGGTGCCGAGCGCGTCGTTGGCGGTGGTGACGAAGCCCTCCCGGTCGACGACGGCCATGGCGAAGTGGGAGGCGAGGAAGGCGGCGCGGTAGTCGTGCGGCTCGGGGCCGGCGTGACCGGACGGGGGCTGACCGGGCGTGGGCTGACCGGGCGCGAGGGGACCAGGCGCGGGGGGACCGGCCGCAGGCGGAGCGTGACGCTCCGTGAAGGCTGGTCGGACGGCATCGGAGGCCGGCGCTGCCGTGGGTGTCGGCCCTTCGGACGTTCCGCTCACCGCTTGCTCCCGCAGGGCAGTTGTTGTCGAACAGGTCTGGTCGGGGTGGACCGGCCGGAAAGTGTGCCGATCATAGAGGCTGGCTGGAGCGCCGATCCAGCTCCGCCACGGGACGTGGCACTCCGGAGGGACAGGGGCCGGATGGGGTTGCCGTCGACCGAGGCTGCCGAGCGATCGTTTCTGCTCGGTGCTGCCCGCGCTCGTTGTGTGCGTGAACGCCGCCCGATCGGTTGCGGCCTCCTTTGTGACTTTCCGTGACAGCCCCGCTCGTCACCCCCTCACTCGACTGGGGCATTTAAAGAGGGCAAACATCAACGAACCCGCACAGGGTGGGTGAGGTCTCGTAGTCCGCACCCGGAGGTTGACGTGGAGCGTCAGCTCCCCTCGTGGGATCTCCCCCGTGGAGGGGAGTGGTCCCCCCGCACCCGCAGCATCGCGGCCGCCTTCACCTCGATGGCCGCGCTGGCCGCCACCTCACTGGTCGCGGGTCCGGCCGTCGCCGAGCCGGTGGCGAACCCCTGCGCCCTGCGGCGCACGGCCGTGCACCACTCGGAGGGCCTGGACACCTGGAACGCCAACTACCCGCGTCCTGAGCGGAGCCTGGACGCGGTGATGATCTTCCTCTCGTTCCCGGACTCGGCGCCGCGTGCCACCCCGGACGAGCTGACCGCCGACTACTTCCCGGCCACCGGCCAGTTCTTCCAGCGGTCCTCGTACGGCAGGTTCGCGCTGCACCCGCAGCTGCTGCGGCGGTGGATCGAGATGCCGGACGACTCGGTCTCGTACGAGATACAGCGCGACTGGGCGCCCGCGAAACGGAGCGCCTATCTGCGCGACGCCATCGCGGCGGCCGACCCTTCGGTGGACTTCGGGCAGTACGACATCGTCTACCTGGTGGCCGACCCGGACGCGCCCGGTGTCGACTCGGACGCGACCAAGGTGGTCAACTTCGACCGGCCGATGCGCGCCGACGGCACGGACATCCGGCGCATCGTCACGGTCTTCGAGCGGCATCCCCCGGACCGCAACGTGCTGGCCCACGAGACCGGGCATGTCTTCGACCTGCCCGACCTGTACCACCGCCCGGTGGACGGCAAGGGCGACTGGGACACCCATGTCGGTGACTGGGACCTCATGGGCAGCCAGTTCGGGCTGGCCCCGGACTTCTTCGGCTGGCACAAGTGGAAGCTCGGCTGGCTTCAGGGGCGGCAGGTGGCGTGTATCGAGGGCACCGGCGACAGCATGGTCACCCTGGAGCCGCTGGCCGCACCGCCGACGCGGGGTCACGCCGGGGGGACCCGGCTGGCGGTCGTCCGTACCGGCAGGGGCAGCGCGCTCGCCATCGAGGCCCGCAGCGCCATCGGGAACGACCGCTCGACCTGCACCGAGGGCGTGCTGATCTACCGGGTACGCAGCGAGAAGGCGTCCGGGGGCGGTCCGGTGGAGGTGGTGGACGCCCACCCGGAGAGTGCGGCCTGCTGGGGCAGGTCCGTGTATCCGCCGCTGGCGGACGCGCCGGTGCGGGTGGGGGAGAGCTTCACGGTGCCGGGCGAGGGGGTCCGGGTGCAGGTGGCGGACCGTACGGCTTCGGGGTCCTGGACGGTGAAGATCACGACGTAGGGCCTTGCTCTGAGGTACACGAAAGGCCCCTCGCTTTCGCGAGGGGCCTTTCGTCGTCTGTGCGCCGCCAGGGACTCGAACCCCGGACCCGCTGATTAAGAGTCAGCTGCTCTAACCAACTGAGCTAGCGGCGCCTGCTGACGTCGTAGACCTTAGCACCCTGATCCGGGCGGGGAAAAATCGATATCCGTACCGCGGCACGAGCCGCCCTGACCCCGGCCCAGAGCAGCGCCTCGGCCCCCGGCAGCCACGGGTGCCGGGTGTCGGGAGCGACCAGCCAGCGGGAGTCCAGACGCCTGGTGGATGCCGCGTCCGGGTCTGTGACCAGGGGCGGGACCGTCACCGCGTCGCCGGTGCCATGGCAGAGCGGCAGCGGTACCTCGGGGCTCCACTCCTCCCACTCCAGGAGCGACGGCAGCCGCTGGGCGGTGCCGGGGGCGGCGAACAGCAGGGTCCGGCCGCGGTGGGCGGCCACCGGACCCGTACCGGGACCGTCGTCCCATAACCGGTCGAGCATCGCGCGCCCGAAGACCGCGGGCACGCTCACCACGTCGAACGTGGAGCCGCAGGGCAGGACGACGGGCGCGGTCGGACGGGAGTCCCAGAGCGCGAGCGTGCTGCGCGGGTACGGCGTCGCGGAGGCGAGCCAGGCCAGGCCGTCCGGGGTGACCAGGGTCGGGGCCGGGGAGGGGGCTGGAGCCGGGGCTGGGTGCATGCGGCTAGGTTTACCGTCGGTGAGGGGGGAGTTTCCCGGGGTTACGGGAAACGCGTACGCGGCGGGGTGTGGGCGAGTACCTTGCCCGCCGCGTCGTGTGCGGTGCGTGGTGGGTGGGTCGGGGGCCCGCCGGGGGGTACGTGCTCCCGGCGACAGACCACCCCGTGGTGGCGAGGGCGCCCGGCGGCGACTGTCGTCGCTCCGCGCACCCCCCCGCCGTGCCCCCTTCCGTCGTCGCGCGCGTGCGCGTCGGTGGGATTGAAGCACCTGCCTGAGGGTGCTGGCTTGGCTACACTCCCGCTGCATCGGCGCGACAGAGGGGGGCGGCGATGGCCGGGGGAGCTGGTGTGTCCTTCGCGGGCTGGGAGGACCCGGCGGACGAAGGGGTCTACCAAAGAACCGTCGAGGCGTGCCTCGATGATCATCGAGTGGTCCGGAGGCTTGACGCGCGGCCCACGGTGACGGCAGGCGCGGTCCGTGCCGCCATGGACACCGAGGAGAACACCGCGCGGGCCATGCAGCCGTGCGTGGGTTCGTACGCTGGTCACCGGGACGCGGTCGGAGATGTGCAGGGGGTCAGGGCGGCTCTGTCGCAGGCGTTCTCCGAGGTCGGCTTCGACCTTCGTACGGTGGTCGGTTGGCTGGCCTGTGTGGGGTGTGTCGGCTGGTTGTTCGTGCGCTTCAACCTGAGTTCGAGTTATGGCTACGTCTTCGTGACCGTTGCTCCGGTGTGCGTCGTGGGAGGTGTCGTTGGCTGGTGGATCTACGAGGCGGCGGCGTCGCTGCGGAACCTGCAGAACCAGGTGATGATCGTGGGGTACCTCCTCGTGCTCCCGATCTACTTGTGGGACGCCAGGGACAAGGCGAGGAAATGGGAGCACGACCTCACGGAGAACGGCACGGGGCCCGTGGTCCACCAGGTGATCAGCGCACTGCTGGGAGACGATCCCCATTCGGTCTTCCTGCCCGACAGCTACGACGGGCTGCGGGCCGCCGGCGGACGCGGGTATGTGGTGTCCAACAGTGCGACCCATCGGCTGGAGCGGAAGCTGGCCATCCTTGACGGCGGCACAGTCGCGGTGTGCGGTCCGCGCGGCGCCGGTAAGAGCACCCTGCTCGACATGGCCGTGAGGAAAGACGACTTCGCCGTCCGGACCCATGTCCCGGCCACGTACACCCCGCACGACTTTCTCGTCTCCCTGTGCGTCGCCATCTGCGAGGAGTACATGCGGAGCCTGAAGTACGAGGTTCCGTCCCTGACCCGGCTGTCGGGCTTCGTCCGCTCGTTCCGTCGGCTGCGCGGTTTCCTGAGCCGGTCCAGGTACCGCCTCTCCTTCGGAGTGCCCGGTGCCGGGCTTGTCGTCCTGGGCTCCTGGGCCGCCGTGCGCTCGGTGTGGCACGAGCGCAGGGGGCCCGTGCTGTCGTGGGCCGGTGATGTCGGTGACCGGTGCGGCGAGCTGGCCCGTGATGTCTGGCAGGGCGACAATCTCGGTGTCGGCCTTCTGATCACCTTGGTCGGCCTGGGGGTGTGGACACTCCGGAAGTCCGTGCGCTGGCGCAGCCGCCTGAGCGCCGTGCCCAGGGTCCTCTGTCTTCTGGCGGCCATAGCGCTGGTGTGCGGATCGCTGCTCAGTATCGGCCTCGATTCCGATGTGCGGCGGCATGCGCCTGAGATGGCGCGGGGCCTCTTCGTTCCGGGGGAGTTCGCCCTGCTGGTGTTGTCGGCGTCTGTGTGGGCGTGCGGACATCTCCTGAAGGAGACCCGGGTCCGTCGGGCACGGCGCGGTCTCGAGCCCTGGGCCGGAGCGCGGCACCTGCTCGGGCCCCGGCTGTTCACGCCGCTCGCCCTGTGCGGAGTGGCCGGGTTCGTGGCGGCCTGGCGGGCGAACGAGCACGCGACCGCGATCGTCCTGGACGACCACAACCCCGACCGGCTGGTCGGCCTCATCGCCGGATGGCTGCTGTGGCGCGTGGCGCGCTGGCGGCCCAAGCCATCGGCACCCCCCTTGGTCACTCTGTGCGGCGATCTGCTGTACCGCCTCAAGACAGTCCAGGCCACGTCGGGCGGGCTCAACCTCGGCGCCTCCCCGGTCGTCAGCCTCGGGAGCGCTCACTCGTCGTCGCTCTCCCTGGCGCCGGTGACCTTCCCCGAGCTGGTCAGCACCGTGCGGAACCTGCTGGCCAACGTCGCCGACGAAGTCGCCGTGCGGGGTCATCGGACGGTGATCACCATCGATGAACTCGACCGGCTGGGCACCGAGGCCCAGGCGCGGGACTTCCTCAACGAGATCAAGGCGATCTTCGGCGTGCGCCGCGTCTTCTACCTGGTGTCAGTGGCCGAGGACGTCGGTGCGGCCTTCATCCGCCGTGGGCTTCCGCACCGCGACGCCACCGACAGCTCGCTGGACGACGTGGTGCACGTCCAGCCGTGCACCATCCAGGAGTCACGGGACATCATCAGCAAGCGCGCTCCCGGACTCACCCCGCCGGGCGCCACCGCAACGTCTCCCTACGTCCTGCTGGCGCACGCCCTGTCCGGGGGCATCCCCCGCGACCTGGTCCGCTACGGGCGCCGCATCGTGGAGATCCGTGAGCGGACCGACTCCATCGAACTGGTCGATATTTCGCGCCTCCTCGTTCTTGAGGAACTGCGCGACACGCTCGCCGGCTTCCGTACGCTGCTGAGCAGGCACAGGTGGACGCCTGGGAACGCCGACGTACTGGGTCGTTACCGGGATCTGATGGACCAGCTGCAGTCCACCTGCGCCTGCCGCGCCGACGCCGTCACGCACGCGCTCGAACGGTTCGCCGCCGGTCCCACGCTGTCCTCATCCGGCTCTGGGGGTATGCCCGAGGACGCGGCCGTGCTGATCGACGAGGCCTCCGCGTACGCGTACTTCGGTCTCACCCTGCTTGAGGTGTTCAGCACGCCCGGTTTCGACCAGCGAAGCGCGCGGGCCGCGGGCCGCGGTACGGAAGGGCATCCGCAGTTTCTCGCCGAAGCCCGGCTGGAGCTGAGTGTCTCGCCCCACAGTGCGCGTCAGCTGATCAGCGACGTCCGCCTGGTGTGGAGGCTGCCCGCGGTCGTGCCACAAGCGTCCGCGGGCACCATCCCCGGACCGCGCGAGCCGCAGTGTCCCCTGCACCCGCGGAGTTGAGCGAAAGTGCGACGTCAGTCCGTGGTGTTCGCCCGCAGCAGCTCCCGGCCGAACTCGACCATCCGCTTCGCGTAGTCCTCGGTCCACTCCGCCCGCTCCGCGATCGCCGCGGGTGTCAGCCGGTCGAACCGCCGGGGGTCGGCCAGCTGCGCCGCCGCGATCGCCTGGAACTCCATGGACCTGTCGGTGGCGGCCCGGAAGGCGTGCGTCAGTTCGGTGGCTCGGGCCAGCAGCTCCCGGGGGTCCTCGATCGACTCCAGGTCGAAGAAGTGCTCCGGGTCGGCAGCCGCCTCCGCAGGCTCGAAGAGCAACGGTGCGGGTCGCAGCCGCGGCTCGGTCCGCTCGGGCTCCGCCATGGGTTCTCCTCCTCGTACGAGTGCGCTTCCATTGTCCAGGAGCGCGCAAGTACGCCTTGGCGGGGCGCCTCATGCCTGTTGAGAGCCTGTCTTTGAACCCCCGCCTGCGTCCCGACGCCCGGCACGCACCCTCGCCGCACGGCGCCGCAGGACAGGTGGCTCCGGCACATGACCTGCGACGCCGCACGCCGATGGCACGCACCGGCCGTATCCGACAGCCTTCCCCACTCTCGGCTTCGCTCGAGCGGGAGGTGCCCCCCTCGCGGCGGGCGCTGCGCCCGCCCTTCGGGCGAACGACGGGGGTTCAAAGACAGGCTCTCAGCGGCACCTGTCCGCCGCCTCGATGATCCGCGCCGCCTCGCCGAGGGCCGCCCGCAGTACGGCCGGGTCGGTGACGGGTCCCGTGTCGGTGGGCGGCAGGAGCCAGCCCGTGCCGGCGACCGGGGGTGCGGGGGCGAGGGGGCGGTCGCCGCCGAAGGTCTGGGTGCAGGCGCTGCCCGGCAGGTCCCAGGCGTCGGCGGTGCCGGGGGGTACCAGAAAGCCGAGGGTGTCGCAGCTGCCGTCGTGCAGGACGGGGCCGACGGCCGGTGCCGCGCCGCGCCGGAGGATGTCCACCGCCTCAAGCCCCTGTCGGGCTGGGACGGTGACCAGGTCGCATTCGCCATCGAGGTCGCCTGCGCGCTCGTCGCCCGCGACCGGCAGCGCGTGCGTGGCGGAACGGTCCTGCATGGGCTTGTGCTGTGCGGTCGAGTGCTGGGCGGGTTGGTGCTGTGCCGATGAGTGCTGTGCGGTCGAGGCGGTCGGGGGTGAGATCTGTGTCGGGGGTGACGTCTGCGTCGCCCGGGAGCCGCCGTTCTCCGTTCCGGCCTGCAACAAGGGAACCCCTCCTCGCTCGAGAGGACGCGGTGTAGCCCCCTCTCCGCATGGTCCAACGCCGGACCGCGTCAACAGCTACGGCGTTACACCGCCTCATTGAGTGGCAGTTCATGGCAGAACCTGGGTGAGATTTCCGGTTTGTAGCCAAACTCCGCATAGCGTCCCGGACCCAGCCGGTACGTTCATGCTCCGTCGGAGCCGGGGCGGCCCACGGGCCGCGCTCGCGTACTCCGGCACTGAACATCACGAGAGGCCGTGGCCAATGGCGTCGTCACCAACGGCATCGTCAGCGGGGTCCCCCCGACCGAACCTCGCCTTCCGGCGGCTGCGCGGACAGCTCTCACCGGGCGAGTTCGCCTCGGTGGTGCGCCGGGCGGCCCGGGAGATCGACGAGCACGTCGCCTGCGACGCGCGGTACATCGGCCGGGTCGAGTCGGGTGAGATCCGTTGCCCGAACTACGCGTACGAGCGGGTGTTCCTGCACATGTTCCCCGGCCGGACGCTGACCGACCTGGGGTTCGCGCCACGGGAGACGGTACGAGGGCGGGGGGCGCGCGGCGCTACCGTCACGCCGCCTGCGCACACCACGCTCCAGAACACCCACAGCACACAGAGCGATGAGGAGAGCGACGTGCTGCGCCGCGCATTCATGACCGGGGGCACGGCCACCGTGGCCGCCGTCTCACTGGGCCTGGCCGGCCTGGGCGCCGAGGCCGCCGCGGCCACCGGCCCGCGCGCCGCGGGCGGCCGCGGCAAGGCGGGACGGGCCGAGGCCGCCGCGGCCGAAGACGCCGTACGCCGCATCCGGCTCCTTGACGACCGGCACGGCGCCGACGGCCTCTACCAGCGGGCGGCGACCGAGCTGCGCACCGCCTACGCGCTGCTCGACGCCGGAACGTCCCGGCAGTCCACGGCCGACCGGCTGCACAGCAGCGCCGGTGAACTGGCCATCACCGTGGGCTGGCTGGCCCATGACTCGGGCCGCTTCGGCGACGCCCGCTCGCACTACGCGGAGGCACTGGCGACCGCGCGGATGGCGGGGGACACGGCCCTGGAGGCACACGCCTTCTGCAACATGTCCTTCCTCGCCCGGGACGCGGGCCGCCACCGCGAGGCGGTACGGGCCGCGCAGGCGGCGCAGCGGTCGGCCAGGGCCTGCGGCTCGGACCGGCTGCTCTCGCTGCTCGCGCTGCGCGAGGCGGGCGGCTGGGCGGGGCTCGGGGACAGTGCGGGGTGCGGGCAGGCGCTGGCCCGCGCGCGGTCCCTGTTCGACCGCGGCCCATCGGACGCGGACCCCGAGTGGATGACCTTCTACGGCGAGGCCGAGCTCTCGGGTCTTGAGGCGCAGTGCTGGTCGGCGCTGGGCAACTGGCCACGGGCCGCGCGGTACGCCCGGTACGCGGCCGCGCTGCAGAACCCGCACTTCACCCGGAACCTCGCGCTGTACACCTCGGAGCTCGCCGACGACCTGGCCCGCGCGGGGCACCCGGACGAGGCCGCGGCGGCCGGGCACCAGGTCCTCGACCTGCTGGACGAGGTCCAGTCCTCGCGGGTGCAGGCGATACTGGCCCGCACCAGCCGGATGCTGGCCGGGCACCGGCGTGCCGCGGGCGTCGACGGCTTCCTGGACCGGCATGCGGCTTTGCCGCGTACGGCCTGACGGGTCCGGCCGCGCACGGTCTGACCGGTCCGCTCGCGTACCGCCTGACCGGTCTGTGCGGCGGGGCGGGTGCTACCCGTCCAAGTGCCCCGTGTCGTTCCACGACTCGATCGCCGGCTCCCCGTACGCCCATCCCAGGATCGACAGCGAGGTCGGGTTGAGCCGGATACGGGCCGCGAAGTCGAGCGGGAGGCCGAGCCAGCGGGCCCCTATGGCGCGCAGCATGTGCCCGTGGGCGAAGAGCAGCACATCGCGGTCGGCGGAGCGCGCCCACCGTACGACCTCGTCCGCACGGGCCGTGAACTGGGCGAATGTCTCCCCTTCGGGGACGCCGTCACGCCAGATGAGCCACCCTGGGCGCAGCGCGTGGATATCGGCCGGGGCCAGTCCCTCGTACGCGCCGTAGTCCCACTCCATCAGCGTGTCCCACTCCTTGGCCCGGTCCCCGAAACCGGCGATGTCGCACGTCTCACGCGCGCGCAGGAGCGGACTGGTGCGCACCTCCACGTCCGGCAGGCCGTCCCACGGCGCGCCCTGGAGCCGGTCGCCCAGCAGCTTGGCGCCGCGCCGCCCCTCGTCCAGGAGCGGGATGTCCGTCCTGCCGGTGTGCTTGCCGGCCAGCGACCATGCGGTCTGTCCGTGCCGTGCCAGCAGGATGCGCGGTGCCATGAGGTCACTCCCAAAGGTGTGCAAAGTACGTTCTGCGGACAGGTCACGACAGCGCTGGCGTCCCGCCCCATCCATCATCGCGCACCTTGGTGAACTCCTCGACAAACAGCCCTGTGGCGCAACCCCGGACCTGATCTCCGCGTCTTTCCCGCACGAACCCGTACGAAGCCCCAGGGCGGTGGCGGCGCCGACCGGGGCGGCCGCGTCGCCCCGGACAGGTACCCGTAGGGTGGACGACCGGCCCGACCAGCCTTCGGTCGCCGAGCACACAGAGGGGGAGCGATCGGATGCCGCGTAATCGGGTGCCTCGCACCGACGGGCGGCCTCGCGTCTGGAGCGAGCTGCCGCTGATCGTCGTGGTGTATGTGGCGTACTCGCTGGGGCGGTTGGTCGTCCGCGGAGACGTGTCCACGGCCGTCGACAACGGCCTGGCGATCCTCCGGCTCGAGAAGTCCCTGACCCTCAACGCCGAGCACCCGCTGAACCGGCTCTTCACCGACCACGCCTGGCTGGGCGTACCCGCCGACTTCGCCTACGCCTCACTGCACTACCTGGTGACGCCCGCGATCCTCGTCTGGCTGTTCCGGAACCGCGCCGTGCACTACCGCGCGGCCCGCACCTGGCTGATGGGGTCCACGCTGATCGGCCTGGTCGGCTTCACCCTCATGCCGACCTGCCCGCCGCGGCTGCTCGACGCGAGCCACGGCTTCGTCGACACCATGGCCCAGTACAGCTCGTACGGCTGGTGGGGCGCCGAGGCGAGCGCGCCGCGCGGTCTGGGCGGCATGACCAACCAGTACGCGGCGATGCCCAGCCTGCACGTCGGATGGTCCCTGTGGTGCGGGGTGATGCTGTGGCGGCACGGGCGTACGCCGCTGATGAAGACCCTAGGCGTCGCCTACCCGCTGCTGACCACGATCGTGGTGATGGGCACCGCCAACCACTACTTCCTGGACGCGGTCGCGGGCGCCGCCGTGATGGGGCTCGGCCTGCTGCTCACCCGGCCCGCGCTGCGGCTCTCGCAGCGCGTGCGGTCACGGTTCGCACCGGTCGCGGCGGCCGCGTCCGGCGCTTCGGCCCCGGTTGTCAGTGGCGGATGCGAGACTTCCGCAGGTGAGCGAATTCCCCATCAGCGCGGGACCGGCAACCGCCCCGCCGACGCGGACAACGGGGCCAGGGACGGCACCGGCGACACCGCTGCGACAGCGGCTCGCTGAGCTGCGGGGCCCCGCGGCCCCGCCCAAGCCGCTGGACGCCCGCGCCCTGGCCGCACTCGCCGCCAACCCCGGCTGCCGACGGCGCGCGCTGCTGGACGGCGCGGGCGTGGACAAGTCCGTACTCGCCCAGGCACTCGGCTCACCGTCGGGGTTCGGCCAGTCCCAGTTCGCGTTCGTCCGGGGGAACGCCTTCGAGGCACGCGTGAAGGCGGACGGCGGCGCCGATCTGCTGCGCCTGGTGTACGAGCGCGTCGGTGGCGGCCCCGAGCCGGTGCCCGGCATGGCGGCCACCCCCGATCTCACGGCGGCTGGGCCCGAGGGCCGGGCCGCCCGTACCGCGCTCGCCCTGCGGGAGGCCGCCGGGGCCGGGGGCTGGACCCTGCTCGACCATCCGATGCTCGCGCTCGACGTCGCCGGGTCGGTGGCCTTCCTGGAGCCGGACGCGGTGGTGGTGCATCCGGACGGCCACTGGACGGTCGTCGAGATCAAGTCCTTCCCGATGATCGACGGCTCGGCGGACGCCGCGAAGGTGGGCGCGGCGGCCCGCCAGGCGGCGGTGTACGCCCTGGCCCTGGAACGGGTCGCTGACCGGATCGCCGGGCCCGCGGCTACCGCGCGCGTCCACCACCGCGTCCTGCTGGTCTGCCCCAAGGACTTCTCCAACCTCCCGACCGCGTCCGTCGTCGACGTCCGCAAGCAGCTGTCCGTGACCCGGCGCCAGCTGGCCCGGCTGACCCGGATCGAGGACATCGCCGCCGCGCTGCCGCCCGGCACGACCTTCGACCCCGAGCGCCCGGCCGACGAGCTGACGGCCGCGGTCGAGTCCGTTCCCGCCGCGTACGCCCCCGAGTGCCTGGCCGCCTGCGAGCTGGCCTTCCACTGCCGCGAGCGGGCCCGCGCCGAGGGCACCGTGACCGCGCTCGGCCGCTCCGTACGGGGCGAGCTCGGGGAGCTCACGACGGTGTCCGGGGTACTCGCGGCGGCCCGCGGCGAATCCGGCGATCCCGACGACCCGACGGTGGCGGCGCTGCGCCGCGCGGCGGCACTGCGCGCGGAGGCCATGGGAGGTCCGCGATGTCGCTGACCGCAACCCTCGCCCGCCTGGAAGCCGTACAGACGGGCCGGGCCCAACCCGTAGCCACCGTCCGGCACCGCCACCTAACCGACCGCCCACTCGTGTTCGTCCCGCTGACAACGGCGGGCGAGGCGGGCGCCCCCCTGGGCGCCCTGGTCGGCACCGACCGCGACGAACCCCGGCTCCTGGTCGTCCCCCAGCCCCGCGACCGCGACCTGAGGTTCGCGTTCCTCGCGGAGCTGGCCGAGGTCGTCCTGCCCTACGTCGACGGCTTCGCGGCCGACACCGAGGCCGCCGAACGCAGCGAGACCGACCCGGAGACCGGCAAGCGCGTCAAGGTCGAGGTCGAGCTGTGCACGGACGCCCCGCAGCTGGTCGTGCCCAGCAGGGCCGGCGTCGAGTACGTACGGCTGCTCGGCCGGTCCATGCGGTTCCGGCGCACCGCGGAACAGGACCCGGACACGCCCTACCCGGCGCCACCGCGCGTCCCCCTGCTCGGCCGCTGGCTCACCCACCTTGGGGAGCGGGCCAGAGTGCCGGGGTCCGCGCTGCTGACGGCCATGACGGACCTGCTGTCCCGGCACTGGGCCAGCGGCCAGTCCAGCCTGGAGGACCAGCACCTGGGCGCGCTGCTCGCCTGGATCGACCCGCCGCCGGGCGAGCTCGGAGCCGAGGCGGCCCTCCGTGCCGAGCTCGCCAGGGACACCCACGGCCAGCTCCTCTGCCCGCCCGCGGGACCGGCCACCGACCCGGCGTTCGACAACCGGCTCCTCGCCCCCGCCATCGAGCGCTACGACCACGCGCGTACGGCACTCGCGGCCGCCGAAGACGGCCTCGCCGCCGACCGGCAGCTGGCCGAACTCACCGCCGCCGAGCAGCAGATCCGCGTCCTCGTCGAGAGCCGGACCCGACCCACCTGGGACGCCGTCTGGCGCGGCCTTGACCTGCTGCGCGAGCTGCCCGAAGGCGACCGCGCGGCCGAGCGCTGGACGCGTGACCGCTGGTCGTACACCGGTCACCAAGGCCGCGTCCTGGCGGGCGAACCCCCGCAGCCCCGCCAGGACGACGCGGTCACCGCGGCGGGCAAACTCGCCGCGCGCGAGACCGCACAGGCCCGCCTCGAAGCCCAGGAGGCGCTGGACGACCCGCTGGTGATGGCCGGGCGCCGGCTGGCCGGGGAGGCCTTCGCCGGTGAGGTGACCGAGGTGGTCATGGCGTACAGCGAGAGCAAGCGGCCCAGCCCGCGGCCGTTGGTCACGGTCCGTACGGACGACCGGCCGCACCTCGGCGAGGGGGCCAAGGTCTACCGCTCGCTGGCGGGCAAACCCCAGTCGGCTCAGTTCGTGGCGTACGAGGCGGACGGCGCGGTGGTGTTGCGGCTGCTGGACAAGATGGGGCGCGGCAAGGAGCCGGAGGCCGGGTCGGTGCCGGACAAGGGCGACCGGGTCTGCTGGACCCTGTTCGACCACGCGCCGAGGGGCGGGCCAACGCTCCCCGAGCCGGAGGAGACACCGTGGACCCACGGCGGGCCCCCGGAGGCCCACGGTGACGCGGTGGCCGTGCCGCTTCCCGACCCGGTGACCGAGGAGGACCTGCTTTGAACCCTCCCCCAACTGACGCGAGGGGATTCCTGGCTCAGGAAGCCCCGAGGGTCAACGCCCGACAGGGTCTTACTCCCTCTACACCAGCCGGGACGGAACCTGCCCGGTGGGATACAGCGAACTCGGAGGTGCATGTGCTGTCTTGGCTCTCGATCAGCACGCGCGGGAGGCTTGGTTCTCGCAACCCGCGCCCGGCACGCTACCGGACGAGAGGGATCAGGTGACCGAGCCGTTCGACCCCGGCGCCGCCGCCGACGAGGCCACCCGTGCCATCCTGCGCGACACCCTGCACGGCACCGCACGCGGCGTGGTCGTGGACTCGCCGCCCGGCGCCGGGAAGTCGACCCTGGTGGTGAACGCCGCCCTGGAACTGGCCGCCGCCGGACGCCCGTTGATGGTGGTCGCCCAGACCAACGCCCAGGTCGACGACCTGGTGCTCCGCCTCGCCGAGAAGCAGCCCGAGCTGCCCGTCGGGCGGCTGCACAGCAGCGACGCGGACCCGTACGACAAGGCCCTGGACGACCTGGCCAACGTACGCAAGTCGGCGAAGGCGGCCGACCTCGCCGGGCTCGACGTCGTCATCTCCACGGCGGCCAAGTGGGCGCACGTCAAGGGCGTCGAGCCCTGGCGGCACGCCATCGTCGACGAGGCGTACCAAATGCGCTCGGACGCGCTGCTCGCCGTGGCCGGACTCTTCGAGCGGGCGCTGTTCGTGGGCGACCCCGGACAGCTGGACCCGTTCGCGATCGTCGGCTCCGAGCAGTGGGCCGGGCTCACCTACGATCCGTCCGCCAGCGCGGTGACCACCCTCCTCGCGCACAACCCGGAGCTGCCGCAGCACCGCCTGCCGGTGTCCTGGCGGCTGCCCGCGTCCGCCGCGCCCCTGGTCAGCGATGCCTTCTACCCGTACACGCAGTTCCGCAGCGGCACCGACCACGGCGACCGGGCGCTGACGTTCGGGGTCGCCGCCGACGGTTCCGCGCCCGACCGGGTCATCGACGAGGCGGCCGCGTCCGGCTGGGGTCTGCTGGAGCTGCCCGCCCGGCACACCCCGCGCACGGACCCCGAGGCGGTCCAGGCCGTGGCCCAGGTGGTCCGCCGCCTCCTGGACCGCGGCGGCGCGACCCTCAGCGAGCGCGCGCCCGACCCCACCCCGCTCACCCCCGACCGCATCGCCGTCGGCACCGCCCACCGCGACCAGGCCGCCGCGGTCCGCGCGGCCCTGGCCGACCTCGCGGTCAGCGGCGTCACGGTCGACACCGCCAACCGCCTCCAGGGCCGCGAATACGACGTCACCGTCGTCCTGCACCCTCTCTCCGGCCGCCCCGACGCCACCGCCTTCCACCTGGAAACGGGCCGCCTCTGCGTCCTGGCCTCCCGCCACCGCCACGCCTGCATCGTCGTCTGCCGCGCGGGCGTAGCCGAACTCCTCGACGACCACCCGTCGACCGAGCCGGTCCAACTCGGTGTCACGGTGAAGTTCCCGGATGGTTGGGACGCAATGATGACCACGTATGATCACCTGTCCAACCACCGGGTGTCATGGCGGCCGTAGCGCAGATAGGCCCCCTCCCACCCCACCAGGAAGGGGGCGACTCCTCAGGTCACTCCGGTGTGCGTGAGTACCGTTCCAAGGCGGCCTACGATGTGTTGGTGTCCAGGAGTTTCAGCTCCCAGGGACCGGTGTTCACGTCGAAGTCCTTGCCGAATCCGACCCACTTACCGGCCATGCGTCGGCCTGTCGGCTCGACGAGCATCTGAACGGCTCCGGCAGGTATGCCGCTGACGGACATTCGGCTGGCACTGGCTGGCTGGTCCAGTGCGGATACCGATCTTGTGCGCAAGCTGCTTCAGGCGCACCTGCGCCGTCTTGAACTGGGGCTGTCCGATGCCCGCATTGAGTTCTCCACGGTCCGAGCAATACTCGAACGCAGGGAGAATCCCATGGCTTTGCTCCACACCGACGCAGTCCGGATGGCCGTCTCCGCGCCCGAGCTGGCCGCCGCCCTCGACGCGGTCCGGTTCGCCGCCGGTACCGACCCGGAACTGCCAATGCTCGGCGGTGTCCTGTTCGACATCGAGGGTGAATCACTCCAAGTCGTGGCCACCGATCGGTGCCGGATGGCCGTCACGCATGCCGCTACCGCCGGCCACGGCGGGCCCCGCGTGCAGGTCATCGTGCCCATCCCGCTCGCCGACGCGATGCGCGCGCTGCTGAATGGCGAGGAACCCGTCCAGCTCGCCGTGGACGGTGGCCGCGTGACGTTGGAGACCGGGGACCGGGAGGCGGCCGGTCAGTGCCTCGATCACGACTTCCCCCATTACCGTCGCCTCGTCCGCCTGCCGACAGGGCGTCGGTCACTCGTCGATGTGCCGGCTTTCCGTGATGCGCTGGAAACCGGCCCTGTCCGGGCAGGCGGGGTGCGCAAGAAGGACGGCATGCCCTGCGACCTCAGCGTGCTCAAGGTGGCGGCCGACGGCTCGGTGACCGTTTGCGAGGACGGTGACGATGACCCGAACCACGTCGCCGTCAACCGCGAATTCCTGCTGCACGCGCTCGCTGCCGGAGCCCGAGACCAACTGATTCTGGAGTTCGGCGCTGCTACGGCGCCCCTGGCGATTCGCCGATCCGACACCGAGAACACGTTCTCGATACTGATGCCGGTCAGCCTGGACAACTAGCGGCAGAGGGGACAGGCGCCTCCGACTGCTCGCTCCTGCGTAAACCGGACGCGGGGGCGAGCTCGTAGGATCTTCCGCTTTTGGGTGCCAATTGGCACGGCTGCGGTGGGATTGTTGCGACCGACGGCCGTTGTGCACCATTGTCGGTGTCAATTTCGGATCACGCAGAATTCTGGATGCTTTCCAGCTCAGCTTCAATGACACCCTTGAAGATCTTCAGGGCTTGCAGATCCCATTCCTTTTCGTCGCTTGGCTCCACGGCGTCAGAAAGGGTATCGCTTTCCTTCGATGTCACATCATTCGGCGAGATGACGTAGATTTCCATGTCTCGGCTCTTGTCCTTCGAGTGCCCCCAGGCGAAGAGTCGAAATCCTGCCTTCCGGAGGAATGGCCCACGTTCCTTCCATTCCTCCATGGCGGACCACTTCGCGGCGTAGGTCTGTCCCGTACCAGTGACCTCCCACCTGCCGGGCACGAAAGGTTCCTCCTTCAACGCTTCGAGATTGACGGCATGCCGTTCCATGGTTCCCGTGATCGAGGCGACCACGGCAGGGGAGGACGCCAAGGAAATAGATTGCGCCAGGTTGTCGATGGCGTGCTCCAGTTCCTTGATTTTCTTCCTGTTGTCCTTGCCTGGGATGTAGCGGCGTTCCGTGATCTCGTCACCACCCAACTTGGAGAGGAACGCGTGCTCCGCGGTGGCGTAAATCTCGCCCTGCGGCCATGAGGTGGAAAAATCACACGCCTTCCCGTTGGACCACGACGAGCAACGGAAGTACTTGTGGTGCCGCACCTCCCCCGTGTTCAGCTTTCCTACTGAGCTGTTCTCGTACATCTTCTTTCCGCACGGGCAGTACAGAACGCCCGTCATGGGAGATGCATTGGACTTAATTCCCGCCCGGTGCTGACCGAGCTCCTTCACAGCCACTTGCAACTTGTCGAACTCATCGTCATCCAGGACCGGATCAGCCCACCGCACGGAAATGCCGTCACGCAGCAGAGGCTCACCTTTATGCATGGCGACTCCCTTCAGGATAGGCTTTTTCAGGATCTTCCCCAAGATGGAAGTCGTCCACTTGGTTCCTTTGAGTTGCGTCTTGACGCCGGCCTTTTTCTCGGCTGCGTTGACGCTCCGCTGGTAATCCTGCGATGTGAGGACGCTGCGCGCGTTCCAGTCGTTGCAAAGGCGACTCATGCTCCACCCCTGCTCCGCGATGCGCTCGTAAGCCTCTCTGATCAGAGGGCCAGTCACGGGATCAATCTCCAGCTTGTAGCGCTGCCCGCCCTGGTATTCCGTGAGCGTCGGACGATACCCGAAGGGCCATGTGCCGCCACCCCACAACGATTCGTCCCTGTAGTACTGAGTCTGATTCCTGCGCTTCTGCACGATGGCTTCCCGGTACTCCTGCGCTTGTGTCGCCTTGATGTAGGCGATCATTCGGCCGTTGCCCGGAGTGATATCCAGCGAAGGGTCATCAAGACAGATGACATCCTTTCCGCTCTGGTAGCACTTGTCCGCGAACATTTCCCAGTGGGTCTGATTGCGAGTGATGCGGTCAAGCGAAGTGACCATGATGGCGTCCCACTCGTACCAGAGCGGTTCACGCATCCACCTGCCCAGACCAGGCCGCTCCTCCGGGCTGATCGCTCCAGAGACGAACGAGTCCTCGACATCCCCCACGGCGTCGTACCGGCCTTCGATGGCCGCACCGTCCAGAGCCTCAGCTTGCCGCGCCAGGGCGGAGCTGTCCTCAGAGTCCCGACTGATGCGGCGCATCTTCAGAACACGGGTGCCAGGTGACGGTTTGTACGGCATGTCGTTCCCCCTCTATACAGCGGTCTCTCATGTACAGCGGTCTCTCAAAATTACATGGTGATCTTGGAATCTGAGGCCTGAAACACGAATCACGCGACCTGGCTGGCGGAGCATCGGGCTGTGTGGGGTGTGGCCGGGTTCGGGCGTGGCGTCCGTAGGGACGGTCAGGATCAACTGGTCTTTCCTCGTGGCTGATTGACGCCTAGGGTCGGGGTCAGGGGGTGACGCGTGGAGCTGGTGTGGAACGGGTTGTTGCTGGCCACGGCGATGGCCGGGGACGACGCCGCACGGTCACGCTGGGAGGCGCTGGACCGTCTCGTACGGAGTCCGCTGCCCCAGGGCGTCACCTGCCCGACAGGGGAGCGGGAGCTGTCCGCCCTCGCGGCCGCTCCCTCCGACGCCGCGCGCGCCGGTGAGCTGGCGGTGGCCCTGGCCGAACGCGCCCGGGCACAGGAGGGTTTCGGCGAGGCCCTCGCCGCCCTCTGGGCAGCGGGCGGCGGAGTGGGTGAAGGAGCGGCCGAGGGCGCGCACGTCAACCTGATGGTCGGCGGGCAGCACGGCACGGTCATGCAGATCGGCAGGGTCGGCGAGCTGACCGTCAGCACACCCCCGCCGCCCGACCCCGCCTACCTGCGGGACCCCGGGTACTGGCCCGGCGCCGGGACCTGGGACGGGCTCGCGGCCGGGGTGCACCGGGCCCGCCCGGGCGACGACGCCAGCACGCTTCCCCCGTACGTGGCGCGGGACTGTGACGAGACGCTGCGGGAGCGGCTGGCCACCGCCGCACACGAGGGCGGCCTGGTGCTGGTCACCGGCGACTCCACGGCGGGCAAGACCCGCGCCGCCTTCGAGGCGCTCAAGGCCGTCCTGCCCGGCCACCGTGTCCTGCGGCCCGCGACGGCCACGGACGTGGCGGCGGTGGCACGGGCCGTGGCCCGCGCGGAGGTCCCCTGTGTGGTCTGGCTGGACGACCTGGAACGGTACCTGGGCCCCGACGGGCTCACGCCCGGCCTGCTGGCCGAGCTGGCCCGTACCCCCGCACCCGTGCTGGCGACCATGCGGCTGAGGCAACTGGACGGGTTCGGCCCACGGGCACGGGCCTGGGACCCGCAGGACCCGCAGGACCCCGAAGCGGGCGACGCGCGCGGCGGGGCCGCAGCCCTCGGCGCCCAGGTCCTGAACGTCGCGGAGCGCGTGGACGTCGACCGGGTGTGGAGCCAGCCCGAACTGCGCCGCGCCGGGAGCGTCGACGACAGCCGTATCGCGGACGCGGTCGCGCACCACGGTCCGTACGGCATCGCCGAGTACCTCGCGGCGGGGCCCGCCCTGCTCCAGGAGTGGCGGGACGCCGCGCACCCCGGCGGCAACCCGCGCGGCGCCGCGCTCGTCGCCGCCGCCGTCGACCTGGCACGCGTCGGACTCGAGGGTCCCTACCCCCGCACGCTCCTGGTCGAGGTGCACCAGCACCACCTCGCCGAAGCCGGAGGCCACCGGCTGCGCCCCGAGGGCCTGGACGAGGCCTTCGCCTGGGCCGGCGAGCTGCGGTACGGGGCCACGAGTCTGCTGCTCCCCGCCGAGGACGGCGACGGCTGGGAGGTGTTCGACTATCTCGCCGACCACACCGAGGGGCCGGTGCCCGTCGTGGTGTGGGACGCGGCCCTCGCGTACGCGACACGGCCCATGGACCGCTTCGCCGTAGGACACGCCGCGGTCGCCGCGAGCCTGTGGCATGTGGCGGAAGCGGCCCTGCGCCCGCTGACCGCCGATCTGCCGGAAGCCGCCTACCTCCTCGGGTGCCTGCTGGACCTCCAGGAACGGGGGGAGGAGGCCGAGGAACTCCTCCGTTACGCGCTGGAGTCCGGGATGGTCCCGGCCGCCACCCAACTCGGGCTGTACCTGGCGCGTTTGGGACGCGAGCGTGAGCCCGAGGCCGAGGCGTGGCTGCGGCTGGCCGCGAAGCACGAGGACCGCCGCGCGATGTTCATCCTCGCCGAACTCCTGCGCCAGACGGACCGGGAGGAGGAGGCGGAGGACTGGTACCGGCGGGCCGCGGACGCGGGCAGCGTCCCGGCGCTGGCCGGGCTCGGGATGCTCCTGGCCGAGACCGGGCGCGAGGGCGAGGCCGAAGAGCATCTGGGCCGCGCGACCGACGCCGGGAACAGCGGCGCCGCCGCGGCCCTGGGCCTGCTCATGGCCAGAGCGGGACGGACGGACGACATCGCGGAGGTCACCCGGAGGTTCGGGGGCACTCCCCGGTTCGGGCTGATGCAGGTCGGGATGGCACTCAGCCTGGCGGCGATGGAAGGGAACCCCGCCAAGGTCGAACAGCTCTACACCCGTGCCGCCGTCACCAGCCGTATCGAAGCGGCCGACTCCCTTGATGCTGAGGTCCTCCTGGTCCGGCGCACCGGGACCGCGGACGACGCGTACTTCCACTGGCGGGCCACCCGAGGCGATGTGTACGCCGCGCTCCAGCTCGCGGGGCTCGTGGAAGACCGGAACCCCGGCTTCGAGGACGAGCTGCACCAGAGCATCCTGGACGCCGGCAGGTCGGGCGACAACGTGAAGGCGGCCGCACTCGCCCGCCCCGCCGCCGACGCGGGAGACAACACCGCCAGGTCTCTCCTGATCACGGCTCTCGCGCAGATGGGGTGTGCGGAGGAGGCCCTGCCTTACGCGCGGCAGGCCGTGGCGGCGGGCGAGGAGGCCAAGGGCGCGAAACTGGCCGTGCTGCTGCTTCTGACCGGGCGCGACGAGGAAGCCGAGCGCCACTGGCACACGCTTGGCGACAAGGACGCCGCGGACGCCTACAGCAGCAGCGGCTACTTCCGGGGCCTGGCGGAAGTGGCGCGTTACAGGGAGTCGGATGAGGCCTCGGACGGGGCCTTGGATGAGTCCCTGAAAGAGACCCGACTGAGCTCCTTGACCGCGCGCGAATGCCAGGAGCGGGTCGAGGGGTACCTCCGCGTGGCGGCCCGGCTCGGCCACAGCGAGGCCGCCGCCGAGCTGGCCGTACTGCTGGACGCGTCCGGGCGGAGCGAGCAGGCGACGCCGTACCACCGCCAGGCGGCCGACGGCGGTCATCTGGAGGCCGCCTTCACGACCGCCGTACGGCTGGAGGCCGCGGGCGACGCGGAGGCGGCCGAGCGGTACTACCGCCGCGCGGCCGACCGCGAGCACGCGGGGGCCACCAGGCGACTCCGCAAGCTGCTGGCCAGGACGGGGCGCCGGGACGAGTCCCGGAACTACCGGCGCCGGGCAGCCGCGACCGCCAGACGCCAGGGCCGCCTGGAGGCCGGAGCGGGACAGAAGGCCGCGTGGATCCTTGTGGTGGCGGGCTCGTTGAGCCTCTTCGCGTGGGTCCCCTTCCTGTACGCGGCGATCCGGCGCGGGAGACGTACGGACTGGTGGGCGTGCGGTGTGTTCCTGTTGGCCGCGGTCGTGGTCGTGTGGGGGGCTCTCACCGCGAACGGTCAGACCCCGCACGAATTCTTCGGATCGCTCATGTGGACCGTCATGGGAGCGGCCGGGTTGATGCTCTGGATGACGGTGTTCGACGAACCGAGCAGCTAGGGAGAACCGGCACCTAGGGAGACCGAGCACCTAGGGAGACCGAGCACCTAGGGAGACCGAGCACCTAGGGAAACCGGGCACCCGGGGAGACCAGGCACCTGGGGAGCGTGTCGCCCGCGCCCCCGCCCAGGTCGATAATGGCCCCGTGGCCAGGAGAAAGCGGGAAGTGGAAGCCGTCGTCGAGCGGGTGGACGGTGGGCTTGCCGAGCTGATGCCGGATCCGGAGCGGGGGCGGGCCTGGACACTGCTGGTGGACGGTGCGCCGCAGTCCCACGTGGACCTGGACGATCCGACCTATCTCGACTTCGCCTACCAGCGCAGGCTCGGACATATCGCCGATCTCGTCGCGCCGCCCGGCAAGCCGGTGCGTGCCGTGCACCTGGGCGGCGGTGGCTTCACGCTGGCCCGCTATATCGCCGCCACCCGGCCGCGGTCCACGCAGCAGGTTGTGGAGCGGGACGCGGCTCTGGTCCAACTGGTGCGGCGCGAGCTGCCGTTGGACGGCAACGCGCGGGTGCGGGTGCGGGCCACCGACGCCAGGGAAGCGCTCGCCAAGATCCCCGACGGCTGGGCCGACCTGCTGATCGCCGATGTGTTCAGCGGCGCCAGGACCCCGGCCCATCTGACCAGTACGGAGTTCCTCGCCGACGTACGCAGGGTCGTCAGGCCGGGCGGCTACTACGCGGCGAACCTCGCCGACGGTCCGCCGCTCGCCCATCTGCGCGGCCAGATCGCCACCGCCGCCGCCGTGTTCCCCGAACTCGCGCTCGCCGCGGACCCGGCCGTGCTGCGCGGCAGGCGGTTCGGTAACGCCGTACTGCTCGCATCCGACCAGGAGCTGCCGATCGCCGACCTGACCCGTCGCATCGCCAGTGACCCGCACCCCGGACGGGTCGAACACGGCCGGGCGCTGAAGGACTTCACCGGGGGAGCGGCCGCCGTGACCGACGCGGGCGCGGTCGCCTCACCGGCACCGCCGCCGGGCGTGTTCCGGTGACGGGCGTATTCCGGTGATGTGACCGCACGGCCGGTCAGCGTTCGTCGATCTCCACCAGTGGCGATCAGCGTTCGTCGATCTCCACCAGTGGCGCGTGGTCGTGCCAGGTGCAGAACACCGAGATCTCGCGGTCGCCCTGCGTGAAGGTGACCCTGATCCACTTCGGCTGCTTCCACACCTGCATCTGCCAGCCGGAGTTCGGCGTCGCGGAGACCAGTTCGGCCGATGACGCCTTGATGTCGAAGACGACCCGGCCGCCGTCGACCGTGTAGCCCTTCACCTTGCCGCTGGGGGCCTTGGCCGTAGGCGTGCCGCCGCCGTCCGGGGTGCGGGACGGGGCGCCGGAGGCGCTTGGCGTGCTGCTCGACGGCCGGTCGGTGGCGGGGGACTTGTCGTCCTCGGGCTTGCCCTGGTCCTTGTCCGTCGCGCTGGGCTTCGGGGACTCCTTGGGGCGCTGTGTGGACGCGGACTGCGGGCGGTCGTCGCCCGCCGACCCGTCCGTGGAGCCGTCCTGCGGCAGGCCCGCGATCGGCAGCGCGCGGGGCCGGTCGTACGCCGTGCCCGACATCACCGTGTGCACACCCCACCAGGACAGCGTGACCGCTGCCGCGGTGGCGCAGGTCCAGGCCGCGCCGTGTATCAGTCCTCTTCGCATCGCGGGGCCATACTGCACCATGTGCGCCAGCCCTGTGCAGAGCTGGCCTGAAGACGACCCCGGTCGCCCGTATGGCGTACGGTGCCGCCCATGGCAAGTGTGCTCGTCGTCGAGGACGACCAGTTCGTGCGCTCCGCCCTCATCCGGCATCTGACCGAGGCCTCGCACACGGTACGGAGCGTCGGTACGGCTCTTGAGGCGCTGCGCGAGGTCGCCCATGTCCGTTTCGACCTGGTGATCCTGGACCTCGGACTACCCGACCTGGACGGGGCCGAGGCGCTGAAGATGCTGCGCGGCATCACCCAGGTACCCGTGATCATCGCGACCGCCAGGGACGACGAGGCCGAGATCGTCCGGCTGCTCAACGACGGCGCCGACGACTATCTGACCAAGCCGTTCTCGGTGGAGCACCTGTCGGCCCGGATGGCCGCGGTGCTGCGGCGCTCGGGCGGCCAGGGCGGCGATGCGCCCGCGTCCCGGGCGATCCGGGTGGGCGGGCTCTGTATCGACCCGCTGCGCCGCCAGGCCGAGTTGGACGGGACGACGCTCGATCTGACCCGGCGCGAGTTCGATCTGCTGGCGTTTCTCGCCGGGCGCCCCGGCGTCGTCGTATCGCGCAAGGAACTCCTCGCCGAGGTGTGGCAGCAGTCGTACGGGGACGATCAGACCATCGACGTACATCTGTCGTGGCTGCGGCGGAAGTTGGGCGAAACCGCCGCCAAACCGCGCTATCTGCACACACTGCGGGGTGTGGGGGTCAAGCTCGAACCACCGGAGCCACCGCGATGAGGTGGGCGTTGGTCAGGGTCTGCCTGGCGGTGACGGCGATGGTCGTGATCGCCTTCGCGGTCCCGTTGGGCCTGGTCATCAAGGAGATGGCCAGCGACCGGGCGTTCTCCAGCGCCGAGCGGCAGGCCGCCGCGATCGGGCCGACGCTCTCCATCACCACCGACCGCGACCAGCTGACCCGCGCGGTCGCCTCCACCCAGGCGGGCGCGGACGGCCGGATGGCCGTGCACGTACCGGCGGCGGGCGACGCGTCGGCCGTGGAGATCGGCCAGCGGCGGGCCACCCAGCGCGACCTGGCCACCACCCGCGAGACGGGCAGCGCCGCCATCGCGGACGCGCCGGGCGGCTCCGTCCTGCTGCAGCCCACCGCCCTGAACACCGGGAAGATCGCGGTCGTCGAGGTCTTCGTACCCGAGGACGAGGTCACCAACGGGGTGACCACGGCCTGGGCGGTGCTCGCCGTGGTCGGGGTCGCGCTGATCGTCGGCTCGGTCGCGGTCGCCGACCGGCTGGGCGTACGGATGATCCTCCCGGCCAAACGGCTTGCGGGCGCGGCCCAGGACCTGGGCGAAGGGCAACTCAACGCGCGGGTCCCCGAGGAGGGGCCGACCGAGCTGAAGTCGGCGGCCGTCGCCTTCAACTCGATGGCCGACCAGGTGGTGCGGCTGCTGGCCAACGAACGGGAGCTCGCCGCCGACCTCTCGCACCGGCTGCGGACCCCGCTGACGGTGCTGCGGCTGAACGCGGCCTCGCTCGGCGACGGGCCCACCGCCGACCAGACCCGGGCCGCGGTCGAGCAGCTGGAGCACGAGGTCGACACGATCATCCGCACCGCGCGCGAGGCCAAGCCGCAGCCCGGGCAGGGCGGCATCGGCTGTGACGCGGCCGAGGTGATCCGGGAGCGGATGGACTTCTGGTCGGCGCTCGCCGAGGACGAGGCCCGCGAGGTACGGGTCGCGGGCGTGGACCGTCCGGTACGCGTCCCGGTGGCGCGGGCCGATCTGAGCGCGGCGCTGGACGCCCTGCTCGGCAACATCTTCCGGCACACGGCCGAGGGCACCGCCTTCGCGGTGGATGTGCACAGCGCCGACGACGCGGTGATCGTGCTGGTCTCGGACGCCGGTCCCGGCATCACCGACCCGGAGGCCGCGCTGGCACGCGGCGGCAGGCCCGGCACGTCCCAGGCCGTGGGGTCGACCGGGCTGGGCCTGGACATCGCGCGGCAGCTGGCCGAGAGCACGGGCGGCGACGTCCGGATCGGCTCGTCGGTGCTCGGCGGTACGGAGGTCCGGATCTGGCTGCAGCTGGACGGGCGGCGGGCGGTGTCGGGGCGGCGGG
>NZ_JAZGRL010000003.1:791003-816436 GCF_046540415.1 Streptomyces sp. E11-3
GCGGCGGGGCCATCGGGGGACGGTACGGGGCCGCAAGCGGACCGCGGCCTCCGCCTAGCCGCCGGGGCCGAACCCTGTTCCGCTTAATCCGTCCCGATGGGCCCCTTAAGCGCGGCCTAAGGACGCCACCACCCGCCCGGATCAAGGTGATTGCCGGGTTCCGGATCGCTAGCGTGTGCTGTGTCCGCGATCCCCCACACGGCGTGCCCCGGCCGACCACTTCCCCCCCACGCGGCCGGGGCGCGCGCTTCCGTATCAGTCCTCGGCGCTCGGCAACTCGCCGGTCGCGGCCAGCTTCCCGTACCACCGCGCGCTCGACTTGGGGACCCGCGCCTGGGTCTCGTAGTCCACGTAGACCAGGCCGAACCGCTTGCTGTAGCCGTACGACCACTCGAAGTTGTCCAGGAGCGACCAGAGGTAGTAGCCGCGTACGTCGGCCCCGGCGCGGATCGCCTGGTGCACGGCCGTGAGATGGCCGTGCAGATAGCGGATGCGGTCGGGGTCGTGGACCGAGCCGTCGATGTCCGGCTTGTCGTCGTACGCGGCGCCGTTCTCCGTGATGTAGAGGGGAACCCCGGGGGCCTCGGCGGTGTACTGGAGGAGAAGGTCGGTGAGGCCGGTCGGGTCCACTGGCCAGTTCATCGCGGTGAGTTCGCCCGGCGCGTGGTGGAAGAGCACGGACTCGGAGCCGGGCCAGGGGGAGTAGGGGCTGTCGCCGTGGCCGTCCCGGCGCGGGGCCGAGGGGTCGGCGTCGCCGGACGCGGCCGAGACGACGGCGGGTGCGTAGTAGTTGATGCCGAGGAAGTCGAGGGGCTGCCTGATGGCGGCCAGGTCGTCGGGGCGTACGAAGGACCAGTCGGTGAGGTGCGCGGTGTCCGCGATGAGGTCTTCGGGGTACGCGCCCTTCAGCAGCGGACCCGAGAAGACCCGGTTGGCGAGCGCGTCGATACGTCGCTGGGCGTCGAGGTCCTGGGGCGAGCGGGTCAGCGGGCGGACCGCGCTCGGGTTGAGGCTGATGCCGATCCGCGCGCGGGCGGGCAGGGTGGCGCGCAGCGCCTGAGTGCCGAGCCCGTGCGCGAGGTTGAGGTGGTGGGCCGCCCGGAGCGCGGAGGCGGGGTCGGTGCGGCCGGGGGCGTGCACCCCCGAGGCGTACCCCAGGAAGGCGCTGCACCACGGCTCGTTGAGGGTGGTCCACCGCTCGACGCGGTCACCGAGCGCCCCGGCGACGATCCCGGCGTACTCGGCGAAGCGGTGGGCGGTGTCCCGCTCGGGCCAGCCGCCGCCCGCGGTGGAACCGCTGGGGAAGGAGGACTCCAACTCCTGTGGGAGGTCCCAGTGGTAGAGGGTGACCGCCGGGGTGATGCCGTGCGCGAGGAGCTCGTCGACCAGTTCCCGGTAGAAGTCCAGGCCGCGCTGGACGGCGGGACCCCGTCCGGTGGGCTGCACCCTGGGCCAGGAGATCGAGAAGCGGTAGCTGCGCAGGCCGAGGTCGGCCATCAGGCGTACGTCGTCGCGCCAGCGGTGGTAATGGTCGCAGGCGATGTCGCCGGTGTCGCCGCCGAGCACCTTGCCGGGGGTGTGGCTGAAGGTGTCCCAGATCGACGGGGTGCGGCCGTCCTCGTGGGTGGCGCCTTCGATCTGGTAGGCGGCGGTCGCGGCACCCCACAGAAAGCCGGGCGGAAAGCTCAGGTTCGCTTGTGACACGGGAGCGCTCCCATGAGTAGTACGGATGAGGACAGGAGGGGTACGGGACAGCGGGCGGGGCGCGACCCGCCGGGTGGTCAGCCCTTGACCGCGCCCTGCATGATGCCGCCCACGATCTGCTTGCCGAACAGCACGAACGCCAGCAACAGCGGCAGCGTGCCGAGCAGCGCGCCCGCCATGATCACCGACTGGTCGGGGATATGGCCGTGGCCGAGCCCGGTCAGCGCGACCTGCACGGTCGGGTTGCCGGCCTGGGTCAGCGCGATGATCGGCCAGAAGAAGTCGTTCCAGGCCTGGACGAAGGTCAGCATGCCCAGCACGGCCATCGCGGGCCGGGCCGCCGGGAAGACCACATGCCAGATGACCCGCAGGCTGCTCGCGCCGTCCACGCGGGCCGCCTCGATCAGTTCGGTGGGCAGCGCCTGCATCAGGTACTGCCGCATGAAGAACACCCCGAAGGCGCTGACGAACGTCGGCAGGATGACGGCCTGCAGCCGGTCGGTCCACTGCAGCTCGGCGATCACCATGTACAGCGGTACAACGCTGAGTTGCGGCGGCACCATCATCGTGCCGATCACCAGCAGCAGCAGGAGGTTCTTGAGGCGGAACCGCAGCTTGGCGAAGGCGAACCCGGCCAGCGTCGAGAACAGGACCGTACCGGCCGCGATCGACCCGGCGACGATGGTCGTGTTGAGCAGCGCCGCGCCCATGTTGGCGTCGGTCCAGGCGATCTCCAGGTTCTTGAAGAGGTTGCCGCCGAACCAGAACGGCGGTGGGGTCTCGGCGAGCCGGGTGTTGCTACGGGACGCGGCGATCGCCGTCCACACCAGGGGGAACAGCGAGACGACGGTCAGCAGGACCAGCACGGCGTAGGTGATCCTGCCGCCGTGCAGGGTCCGGCCTGCCCGGCTCCTGCCGCGGCGGCGGCCCTTGCCCTGCCGGCCGTCCACGGCGGGAGCCGGGTCCTGGTTCGGGTCCCGGGTCAGCACTGGTGCGCTCACGCTCCCCCCTCGCTCTTGGTCAGCCTGCGCGCGATCAGCCAGTTGACCAGGCCGATCAGCACCAGGATCAGGAACATCGCCCAGGCGATCGCGGACGCCCGGCCGAGGTGCAGATTGGTCCAGCCCTGCTCGTACAGATACAGCCCGATCGTCTGGTACTGGTGCTCGGGGCCGCCGGTGGCGCCCGCGCCGAAGAGCAGCGGCTCACCGAACAACTGCATCGCGCCGATCGTCGAGACGACACAGGTGAACAGGATCGTCGGCCGCAGCGAAGGGAGCGTCACATGGACGAACTGCTGCCAGCGCGATGCCCCGTCCAGCGCCGCGGACTCGTACAGATCGCCCGGGATGGCCTGCATGGCGGCCAGGTAGATCAGGGTGTTGTAGCCCGTCCAGCGCCAGATGACGATGGACGACACCGCGATCTGTGAGGTCCAGGTGCCGTTCTTCCAGTCGATGTTGTCGATGCCGACCAGGTTCAGCGCCCAGTTGATCATGCCGTAGTCGCGTCCGTAGAGGAGCACGAAGACCAGCGTCGCGGCCGCCACCGACGTGGCGTACGGCGTCAGGGCCGCGACCCGGAAGAACATCGAGCCACGCAGCTTGTAGTTGAGCAGATGCGCGAACCCCAGGGCCATCAGCAGCTGCGGGACGGTCGAGATCAGCCCGATCGTCACGGTGTTCTGCAGGGCGTTCCAGAAGAACTCGTCGCTCAGCAGCCGGGTGAAGTTGTGCATGCCGACCCACTCCATGGAGTTCGGGTCGGTCAGCGACACCCGGTGCAGCGCGGCCCAGCCGGTGTAGAGCAGCGGAAAGAGCCCGAAGGCCGCGAAGAAGAGGAAGAACGGGGCCACATAGGCGTACGGGCTCCACTTCATGTCCCGGCGGTAGCGGCGGCTGCGCCGCTCCCGCCTGCGCTGCTCGCGCCGCTCGGCCGCGTCGAGGATCTCCTCGCGCGGGGCCGCGCCCTTCCCCCGGGAGGGCGCGGCGGTGTCGGTGTCCCGTGCCACGTGCGTCACTCGTCCAGCGCGTTGTCGATCGCCGCGACGGCGGCCTTCCAGCCCTCGTCGGGGGACTTGCCCTTCTGGTCGACCTGGAGCATGCCGATGTCCGCGAGGTTCTGCGCGATGATCAGGTCCTTCGGGCCGAGGATCTGTACGGGTGCGCCTTCGGCGGCCTTGGCGAAGATCTCGCCGATGGGCGCGCCCTCGAAGTAGGGGTTCTTGGCGTCCTTCACGGTCGGCAGGTCATAGGCGGCGGTGGAGCTCGGGAAGCTGCCGCGCTTCTCGAAGAGCACCGCCTGCTGTTCGGGTGCGGTCAGCCAGGCGGCCAGTTTCGCCGCTTCCTCGGTGTTCTTGCCCGCCTTGGGTACGACGAGGAAGGACCCGCCCCAGTTGGAGGGCTTGGGCGCCTGGGCGACGTCCCACTTGCCCTCGGCCTTGTCGCCGCCCTTGTCCTTGATGTAGCCGAGCATCCAGGCGGGGCAGGAGATGGTGGCGAAGCGGCCGTTGGAGAAGGCCTGGTCCCAGGAGGGCTGGAACTGCTGGAGCTTGGCGGTCAGCCCTTCGGTGGCGAACTCGGAGGCGATGTCCCAGGCTTCCTTGACGGCGGCGCTGTCCTTGTAGACGACCTTGCCGTCCTTGTCGTAGAAGCGCTCCTCGTAACTTCCGGTGACGGCGGCCATCACGCCGCCCGCGCCGTCCACGAATGCGCTGTCCTTGGGGGCCTTGGCCTTGTACTGCTTACCGACGTCCAGGTACTTCTGCCAGTCGCCGGCCCACAGCTCGCCGACCTCGTCGCGGTCGGTGGGCAGCCCGGCCTTCTTGAAGAGGTCCTTGCGGTAGCAGATGCCCTGCGGGCCGACGTCTGTTCCAAGGGCCACGGTCGAGCCGTTCTGGGCGGTGCCCTGCTGCCACTTCCAGTCCAGGAAGCTGTCCTTGTCGACGCCCGGAGCCTTGCCGAGGTCGACCAGCCGGTCCGCCTGGGTGGCGGTGACCTCGGCGATGTTGTTGACCTCGATGGCCTGGATGTCGGCGAGCCCGCTGCCGGTGCTGAGGTGGGTCAGCAGCTGTGGGTAGTAGTTCTCGTTGCGCTCGATGGACGTCTGCTTGATGACGACGTCCGGGTTCTCCTTCATGTACTTGTCATAAAGGCCGGCCTCCTTGAGGCCGAACGTGCCGAAGACGCCGACGGTGAGGGTGGTCTTGCCGCCGCCTCCGCCACCGCCTCCGGAAGAGCCGCCGGGCTCGTCCTTGTCCTCGGCACAGCCGGCCAGCAGGCCGGCGCCCAGCGCGGCGACGGCCGCGAGGACCACCACCTGGCGGGACTTGCGTGTCCTGTAGCGCATTGCGTCCTCCTAGTGCCCTGACGTGCCGACCCCGGCCAACTGACGGGTGGTGCTGAGGAGTTGAAGCTGCGGCTCGGGCGGGGAACGTGCGGGTTATGTATGAGTCAGGTACGGTGGGAGCGCT
Source organism: Streptomyces sp. E11-3 (assembly GCF_046540415.1). Taxonomy (NCBI): domain Bacteria; kingdom Bacillati; phylum Actinomycetota; class Actinomycetes; order Kitasatosporales; family Streptomycetaceae; genus Streptomyces; species Streptomyces sp. E11-3. The sequence goes on from NZ_JAZGRL010000003.1 coordinate 796,180, forward strand.
CCCACCGGTGATGTGTTGAAGGGTCGCGGTTGGGTTCGGCAGTGTCAAGGGACCGTGCACGGCGGAGTGTGTTCGGTTATCCGGCCGTTAGATTTACTCGGTCATCCGGTCACTAGATTGATGCGCACGGGAGGGAGGCAGCATGACGTCACGTCAGGCTCGGGGCAGGAACGTGGGGCGGCCCACGCTCGAAGAGGTCGCCGCGCGCGCCGGAGTCGGGCGCGGCACGGTCTCCCGGGTGATCAACGGCTCACCGAGGGTCAGCGAGCGGACCCGCGAGGCGGTCGAGGCCGCCGTCGCGGAGCTCGGCTACGTACCCAACACGGCCGCCAGGGCCCTAGCGGCCAACCGCAACGACGCCATCGCGCTGGTGGTGCCGGAGCCCGAGCGGCGCTTCTTCGCCGAGCCGTACTTCTCCGACATCGTGCACGGCGTCGGCGTCGCGCTCGCCGACACGGAGATCCAGCTGCTGCTGACGTTCGCGGGCGGCGACCGGCAGCGGCAGCGGTTGGCCCACTACCTGGCGGCGCAGCGCGTCGACGGCGTACTCCTGGTCTCCGTACACGCCGATGACCCGCTGCCCGACATGCTGGAGTCGCTGGACCTCCCAGCCGTGATCAGCGGTAGGCGCTCCGCCGACGAGACCCTCGCCTCGGTCGACTCCGACAACTATGCGGGCGCGCGCGCCGCTGTCCGCCATCTGATCACCCGAGGCCGCTCCACCATCGCCACGATCACCGGCCGCCTGGACGTGTACGGTGCCCAGCGCCGCCTGGACGGCTATCGCGCGGCCCTGACCGAGGCCGGCCGCGCGGTGGAGGACGACCTGACGGTGGTCGGCGACTTCACCGAAGAGGGCGGCCGCCGCGCCATGGCCGAGCTGCTCGCCCGGCGCCCGGACCTGGACGCGGTGTTCGCCGCCTCCGACGTGACGGCGGCCGGTGCCCGGCAGGTGCTGCGCGAGGCGGGCCGCCGCATACCCGACGACGTGGCCCTCGTCGGCTTCGACGACTCGGCGGTCGCCCGCCATATGGACCCGCCCCTGACCAGCGTCCGCCAGCCGGTCGAGGAGATGGGCCAGGCCATGACCCGCCTCCTCCTGGAGGAGATCGCGGCGGTGTCGGCCCACCGCCCCGCGGCCTCCCGCCGCCTGGACCGCCAGCAGCTCGTCCTGCCGACGGAACTGGTGCCGCGCGAGTCGTCCTGAGCGTGGTGCGCGTCTCGCGCGGCGGTTGCCCCGGTGGGACGATTTAGGTGGGGGCAGGAAGAAGGGGACGAAATGTCTGCGATCAAGGAAAGCATCGACATCGACTGTCGCCCCGAGGAGGTCTTCTCGTACGTGACCGACCCGTCGCATCTGCCCGAGTGGCAGGAGAGCGCGGTATCGGCCCACACGGTGGGCGACGCCCCGCTGGCCGTGGGATCGAAGTTCCAGACGATCCGGCGGATGGGCCGTCGGGAGATGCCGATGACCATGGAGGTGACCGAGCTGGATCCTCCGAGGAGGTGGCATTTCCACGGCGTCGACGGCCCCGTCCGAGGGGATGTGACGGGCACGATCGAGCCGCTCGGCGACGGGGAGCGGTCGCGCATGACCTTCTCTGTCGACTTCGAGACGCACGGGATGGGGAAGGTGCTCGTTCCGCTCGTCGTCCGTCCGCAGATGCGGAAGGAACTGCCGAGGAACGAGGCGAAACTGAAGGCGCTGCTTGAGGCGTGAGCGGGGTACTCCTGAGCCTCGGCGCGCTCAGCGGCCGAATCCCGGAGACGCGGGCGCGGGCTGTCTCGTACTGTCGAGAGCATGAACAGTGATCGTCGGCTGCGCCGTCTGGTCGTCGGCGGCACCACGTGGCTGTGGACGGTTCGCCACAGGCATCCTGACTGCCGCGAGGTGCTCTCCTTCCACCGCGAAGGCTTCGAGGGCTCCAGGGAGACGCTGCGCATCACGTTCCGTGCGGGCCCAGGCCTGCTCATCGGCGGATACGGGCACTCAGGCCTGGTCGCCAACGGGCGGGGCGACCTCTTCAACCTCCACGAACCCGGCACCGTCCGCCGACTTCTCGACGAGGCGGTATCCAGGCTCCAGCCGTCGATGTCCTCCGGGTCCTCCGGAGAAACGGAGCTGGACGGCTGGCCACTTCTCGACGCGCTCACCGAGAGCGAACGCCACTGACCACGGCCCGGAACAAGATCACCCCCTGACCTGTTTCCAGGTCAGGGGCTGATCCATCAGGGTTACCCTCACGGACCCTGGGGTGCTGGTGCCCGCGAGCGCCGACACAGACAGGACTCTCCAGAGACTCGACGTATCGGACGGAGATAGGGACCCGCTCGCCGCGGCTGGACTGGTTGGTGCTGATCGCTGATGCGCTGGACGTCCCGCTCGCCGACCTCGTCCGTGAGTAGCCCCGGGCGACTCGGGCCGGCCGGGGCCTGTCCGCCCGCCCCGACGCGTATGCGGGGCGGGCGGGTGGTCGAGTGCTAGCTGGATGCGGCTCGGCGCTTCAGGCGGCCCTTAGCGGTGCTCCCTCCGCACTCCGAGCACGAGACGATCACCACGCCCAGGTACACGAGGGCATCCGTGTCTCTGCTGGAGCACTCACGGCACGGAGTGCGTGCGAACTGCTTCTGCACCTGCGCGAAGGCCTGGTTGACCTCGTCTGCTTGCACGGTCAGCTAGCCACGACGACAGCGGCCTGGGCCATCTCTTCGCCGGTGGCCGTCAGGTCGTCGAACTCGCCGTCCTTGACCCCCTCGAAGAACTTCGTGATCTCGGCGCGGGTGAAGTACAGGACGGGGCTGGCCGGGTCCTTGTCGTCCGACAGCGCGACCATGCGGGTCCCGTCCGGGACGCTCGGGTGCGGGTGCCCGGCGGCGTCCGGCGCGGCGGCCAGGATGACGCAGTCCTTCAGGATCGGGTCGAGGTCGGTCCGGCTGGACTTGCGCCAGTCCAGGCCGGTGGCGTTCAGGTTCTCGTACGTCTTGGTCGTGCGTCCGTTGCTGATGGTGCCCATGGCGGTGTTCCCTCTCTGAAGGGACGTCGCTGTCCTTGCAACCCGTCCCGACCGCCGTCCTGCCAGGGGTGGCGGTCGGGGCGGGGGTCTATTGGGGGGTCAGTCCGCAGCAGCGGCAGCGGATCACGACTGCTCCTCCACGTCCTTGGTCAGCCAGAGGCAGTGCCGCGCCAGGCGGTGTACCTGTACCGCCGCCGACCGCAGGCCGACACCGAGATCGCGGGCCAGGACCTCGCGGGTGTCGTCCAGGACGCACTGCTGCCCGTACCGCTGGACGGTGCCGGGGTCCAGGGTGTCGGTGTGCTGCTGCACGATGGGCATGAGGCGGTCCAGTTCGGCGCGCAGCATCTTGTCCAGCTCGACGAGCCGTTCATACGGGGGGAGGATTCTCGTCGCGTCCAGTCCCTCCTCGATGACCTCGCGTATGGCGCTAATTGGGGGCTCTGAGGTTCTGACATCGTCAGTGGCGCTCATCTGCAGGCCTCCGCTGGAGTGGGCCGCCCGGCCTGGGCGTGCGGCGTGTGCGCGGGCAGGGGGATGGTGGTGCCGCTGGCCACGACGCTATTGATGTGATGTGCACCGCTGCCAGCAATGTGCAGATCTGTGCGCAGACGCCTTCCGCAAGGGATTGACAAACGCACGCACCCTTGACCAGATCGCCCTTCGGGACGACTCTGGTGCACAGAGCTGCACATCTCGCTGCGGGAGGCAGTCATGCCATTGCTGTTCATCGGGATCGACCCCAACACCGGAGACCATGAGAGCCCGACTGTGTGGGTCGACCACAAGAAGCAAGAGCTCGTCTTCCAGGGTTGGAAGCCAGACCCTGAACTCGAAGCGGAATGCGCCGCATTCGAGGTGTCCGGTCACGCGGTCGGCATTCCGGAGAACGAGGCTGTGATCCGTATCCCGGCCAGGATGGTTCACATGGTCAGGGAGGCGTGCGATGTCGTCGAACGTGCCACCCACGTTCACTGAGCTGCTCTCCAGGTGCACACGGTCCGCCATCCATCTGGAGATGCGGGACTCCTACGCCGTCGACTACGAGCATGGCCCGTTCGCCGAATGGCGCGCTGGCGCCCGACTCGACCCCGACGACCGCGCGTCGTGGTGGAGGCCGTGGCTCGACTTGATTCAGGAGACCGTGGGTCGCGGCGTTGTGGTGCGACGGGCCCGGATCGTGTCCGAACCGGTCAGTGAGTACACGAAGTTCCTCTACGACGGTACGTTCACCAACGTCGCCGCAGGCGAGCAGGTGCGCTGGCTGCCCCGCCGCCGCGCATCCGACATCGCGCTGCCAGGCAACGACTTCTGGCTGTTCGACAAGCAGACGATCCACTGGAACCACTTCACCGGCGACGGCGCCTCGGCCGGCGGGGAGGTGTCCAACGAACCGGCCTCCGCGAAACTATGCGCCGAAGCCTTCGAAGAGGCGTGGTCGCGAGCCGTCCCGCACGACGAGTACGAGATCCACTGACAGGAAGCACCGGACCAGGCCAGCTCATGCCCATCTCCCCGTCTTCATCTGCCCAGGCCGCGCGCGAAGTCGTCGCGTTCCGGCTGCGCGACCTCCGCAAGGGGGCGGGGCTGACGGTCACAGAGCTGGCCAACCAGTGCGGTTGGCACCACGCGAAGACCTCGCGCATCGAGAATGCCCGTACGGCCCCCTCGGCTACTGACATCCGGCTGTGGTGCGTGGCCTCCCGCGCCGAGGACCAAGCGCAGGACCTCATCGCGCAGTCGCTGCACGCCGAGTCGATGTACACGGAGTGGCGCCACCAAGTCCGCAGCGGCCTTAAGCAGCTGCAGGACAGCGCGGTGCAGTTCTTTCACGAAACGCAGCTCTTCCGCGTCTACTCCTCGTCGCTCGTGCCGGGCCTGCTGCAGACCGAAGGCTACGCAGCCGCAGTACTTGGCATGAGTGCCCGGTTTCGGGATCTTCCCGTCGACGACAGCGCAGATGCCGCACGGGCGCGTGTCGAACGGTCGCGAGTGATTCACGAACCGGGACACCGGTTCGTGCTCCTTGTCGAAGAGGCCGCGCTGCGATACAAGATCGGGGATGCCGACGCCATGGCTGCACAGTTGGGCTACCTCCTGACCGCTGGGGCGCTGCCTCAGGTGTCGTTGGGCATCATTCCCATGGCGGCGACAGGGCGTACCCAGTGGCCGCGAGAGACGTTCCACATCTACGACGACATTTTGGTGTCGGTGGAGCTGGTCTCCGCACGAGTGAGGATTACCCAGCCTTCCGAGATCGCGCTCTATCTGAAGGCGTTCGAGGAGCTGCGCAGCATGGCCGTGTACGGCGCCGAAGCGAGGGACCTGATTGTGAAGGCCATCGACGCACTGCGCTGACCGCAGGGATGACGAACGGCTCCACCTGCCTGGAGGCGCCGTATCGGGCCTGTGCACCCGTCGTGCACCCAAAGATCCGGGCATGACGAAGGCCCGGCCTGTTTCCACAGGCCGGGCCTTGATCATTCAGGGTGAGTGACGGGACTTGAACCCGCGGCCACCTGGACCACAACCAGGTGCTCTACCAACTGAGCTACACCCACCACGACCGGCGTTTTTCTGACCGGCCGAGAAAAAGTGTACAGGGTCCGAGAGGGTGCTCGCGCCACCTTTTCGCGGGGCCCGGCCGGAGGTCTCGCGTGGTCCGGTTGGGGGCTTCGCGGGGGCCGTCGGAGGGCCTATTCGCTGGACAGGACGTGTTTGGCCGCGATGGTGCGGGCCGTGTCGGAGTCCGGGCCCGGCTGCGGGACGAAGATCGCCTCGCGGTAGTAGCGGAGCTCGGCGATGGACTCGCGGATGTCGGCGAGCGCCCGGTGGTTGCCGTTCTTCGGGGGACTGTTGAAGTAGGCCCGCGGGTACCAGCGGCGGGCCAGCTCCTTGATCGAGGAGACATCCACGATCCGGTAGTGCAGGTAGTCCTCCAGGGTCGGCATGTCGCGCAGCAGGAAGCCGCGGTCGGTGCCGACGGAGTTTCCGCACAGCGGGGCCTTGCCGGGCTCCTTGACGTGCTCACGTACGTACGCCAGGACCTGCTCCTCGGCGGCGGCCAGCGTGGTGCCGCCGGCCAGCTCGTCGAGGAGGCCCGAGGCGGTGTGCATAGTGCGCACCACCTCGGGCATGGTCTCCAGCGCCGCGTCCGGTGGGCGGATCACGATGTCCACACCCTCGCCGAGCACGTTCAACTCCGAGTCGGTGACCAGTGCGGCCACCTCGATAAGTGCGTCGTCCGTCAACGAGAGCCCGGTCATCTCGCAGTCGATCCACACCATGCGATCGTTCATGAGACTTACCCTACGGGGCGTTCCCGCTGGCCGGGGAGCGTCGCGTGGGCCGGTGCGTACAGATCGGAGCCCGGTTTGCCCGGTTCCGTGGTGGCCGAGGCCGCCGCTGTGGCACCGGTGAGCCCGTATGACGCGGCGGCGGTGCGCCGGGTTTGCGCCGGTACGGGTCCCGGGACGTCGGTGGCCTCGCTCGGTTTGTCGCCGTGCGGCCTGTCTCCGTGCTGCTTGTCGCCCGGGGGTTTGTCGCCCTGTGGCCTACGGGCCCGGTAGGCGGCCCGATAGGTCGCGGGTGACGACCCGAGCTGGCGGCGGAAGTGCCCGCGCAGCGCGACCGGCGAACGGAACCCGCAGCGGCCAGCGACCTCGTCGACCGAGTAGTCGGAGGTCTCGAGCAGCCGCTGCGCCTGCAGCACCCGCTGGGTGATCAGCCACTGCAGGGGAGCGCTCCCGGTGAGCGAGCGGAATCTCCGGTCGAAGGTCCGCCTGCTCATATACGCGCGCGCGGCCAGGATCTCCACGTCGAACTGTTCGTGGAGATGTTCCAGCGCCCAGGCGACGACCTCCGCGAGCGGGTCGGCGCCGATCTCCTCTGGTAAAGACCTGTCGAGGTAGCGCTCCTGACCGCCGGTGCGGCGCGGCGGTACGACAAGGCGGCGGGCCAGTGCCCCGGCGGCCTCCGTGCCGTGGTCGCTGCGCACGATGTGCAGACAGAGGTCGATGCCCGCCGCCGTACCCGCGGACGTGAGCACGTCGCCGTCGTCCACGAACAGCTCGCGTGGGTCGACATGGACGGACGGATAGCGCTTGGCCAGTGTCGGCGCGTACATCCAGTGGGTGGTCGCCGGACGCCCGTCCAGGAGTCCGGCCGCGGCGAGAACGAACGCGCCGGTGCACAGCCCGACGATGCGAGCGCCCTCCTCATGGGCGCGGCGCAGCGCGTCGAGCGACTCCTCCGGTGGCGGTGAGGTGATGGACCGCCAGGCCGGTACGACGACGGTGCCGGCCCGGGCGATCGCGTCCAGGCCGTAGGGCGCGGTGAGTTCGAGCCCCCCGGTGGTGCGCAGTGGTCCTTCCTCGCCGGCGCACACCAACAGCCGATAGCGAGGCACTCCCGCGTCCTGCCGGTCGATGCCGAACACGGAGAGTGGAATGGAACTCTCGAAGATGGGCCCGCCGCTGAACAGCAGCACGGCAACGATTTCTCTGCGGCGGCGCCCGGAGAGCTTCCGCACTCCCTCCGGTGCGGCAGCGGAGTCGTGGCTCATGGTGCTAAGCCCCCCTCAGTGGTCGCGGCTCCTCGGTCGTGTCGCTCCTGCACATTGCTTTTGGAAGTCACAGCCCCTCGGTCCTGCACAAGTCCCCCGCCCCAACGGTCATGATCGAATCTACTGCGTCTCATGGGGCCCCGGTGACCAGTTCAGCACCCCATGCAATGTCGACAAGGCAACTTGGCGTGAAGCATTCGATCACGAAGCGTGGCACTCGGGGGCGTTGCTGGGAAGTGCGCCTTTCGTTGGTGGCCGGTCCTCGTAGGGTGCACACACCATCTACGGTCCTTTCCCCCTGGTGGACAGGGGGTTGGCGGGCCATCCAAGCGCGAAATACGCAGCCTTCGGACTTTGGCTGAAAACCGTCGGAGCGCAGGGGTGGAACAAGTCAGCTCCCCCGCGTGCCCTGGGTGGATCGCCGGCCGCTCCCGGGCGCTGGCGTGAAACCGTACGTGGTTGAACCCTGGATGATTGGCGTCGGTCAAAAGGCTGTACGACACAGCAACCGTTGCCATACGGGCGCGCGCTCGGGCATGCTCCCCTGAACGCCGCGGGAGGCTCCTGCGGGCCTGGGCAGGAGAGGAGTGTCGCCGTACCCTTGGGGGTATGCGCTTGGGAAGATGATTCCCGGACATGGCAACGCCGCCAGCGTCACCGCTGCCCGAGAACGCCCCTTCCATCGAGGACTGCTTCAGCCGAGACACCCATGGCCGGTCACGAATTCCCCGAACCCGCCGACCGCAAGCGGCAGGTCGCCGACTCCACGGCCGACCCCCTCGCGGCGGAACAGACACGCCAGTCCTGCGACCCCGCCTTCCGGCATGGAGTCGTCGTCGGCTTCGACGGCTCGACCTCCAGTGAGCGGGCCCTTTCGTACGCCATCGGCATGGCCAGCCGCTCCGGCTCCGGCCTGATCATCGTGCATGTCGCCAACCGCCTGCCGACCACTGTCTGGGCGGGCTGCGAACCCCCCGTCTTCGTGGACGTCCCCGACCACCGCACCGAGGTGCTCGGACTCGAACTCGCCTGCGCCGACTACCTGACCGAAGTGCCCTGGGTGCTCGTCGAGCGCGGCGGGGACATCTGCCATGAGCTCGAAGAGGTCGGCCGCGAGTACGAAGCGGACGCGATCGTCGTCGGCTCCACGCACGGCATCGTCGGCCGGATCTTCGGCTCGGTGGCCGGGCGCCTCGCCCGGCGAGCGCAGCGGCCGGTCGTCGTCATTCCGTAACCCGTGACGTCACCACAACGTGCCTGGTCACCCTTGTGAGTTGGGCTGAATCTACTCGCACGTAGAGGTGGTTTGTGCCCTTGTGAAGGGTAGATAAGGGTCGCTGGAACAACTGCACACGAAGGGAGCCCGCCGTGGACAAAGACGTCTCCGCGGGAAGCACCACAACGACCCTCGGCACCCTCGCTCTTGGACTGACCCTGCTGGCCTTCGGGCTCGGTCACACCGCGGTGATCGACGGTGTGACGGCGGCGGACGCGGTCTCGATCGCGACCTACGTCGGCGGCATAGCCCTGTTCGTCGCGGGTCTGTTCGCGTTCCGCGACCGTGACACCTTCACCGGCACGGCCTTCGCCGCGCTGGCCGCCTTCTGGTTCACCTGGGGTGTCACGGCCGAGGCCGGAGCGTCGAAGAACGCCGCAGGACTCTTCCTGCTGCTCTTCGCGCTGGTCGCGCTCAGTCTCACCTTCGGAAGCGCCGGCAGCGGAATGTTGTCGCAGGGCACCTTCGGGCTGCTGTGCGTCTCCCTGCTGCTGCTCGGCATCGCGCAGTTCGGCGAGAGTGAGGGCCTGGCCAAGGTCGGCGGCTGGTTCGCCGTCGTAGCGGGCGCCGCCGCCTGGTACGCGGCCACGGCACCGCTGGCCAAGTGGCCCACGGCCGTGCCCAAACGAGCTGCCCACCGGGGGGTGACGGCCACCGGCTGAGGCAGCGACGGGGCCGGGGGAATGGGCGCCCCCGGCCGCCTGAAGAACGACCCCCCGTGTGGCGTGGTGGCACTCACGGGGGGTCTGTTCTTTGCGCCTAAACCGGCGCCGCTCTCGCGGACGTGGTTGCTCGTCGTGGGGGTTGCTCAATTGATGGTTCGGTCAGAGAGCTACTCGACCGTGACGGACTTGGCGAGGTTCCTGGGCTTGTCGATGTCGCGGCCCATCGCCAGGGCCGTGTGGTACGCGAAGAGCTGCAGCGGGATGCCCATCAGGATCGGGTCCAGCTCGGTCTCGTTCTTCGGCACCACGATCGTGTGGTCCGCCTTCGGCTGGTCCTGGTGCGCGACCGCGAGGATCCGACCGCTGCGGGCCTTGATCTCCTCCAGCGCCGCGCGGTTCTTCTCCAGCAGATCGTCGTCCGGCACGATCGCCACCGTCGGCAGCGCGGGCTCGATCAGGGCGAGCGGGCCGTGCTTCAGCTCCGATGCCGGGTAGGCCTCGGCGTGGATGTACGAGATCTCCTTGAGCTTCAGGGACGCCTCAAGGGCCACCGGGTAGCCGCGCACCCGGCCGATGAACATCATCGACTGGGCGCCCGCGTACTCCTCGGCCAGCTTCTTGATCTCGCCCTCCCGCTCCAGGATCTCGGAGATCTGCTCGGGCAGCTTGCGCAGACCCGCGATCAGCCGCTTGCCGTCGGCCACCGACAGGTCGCGGATACGGCCCAGGTGCAGCGCGAGCAGCGCGAAGGCGACCACCGTGTTGGTGAAGCACTTGGTGGAGACGACACAGACCTCGGGGCCCGCGTGTACGTACACGCCGCCGTCGGTCTCGCGGGCGATCGCCGAACCCACGACGTTCACCACGCCGAGGACGCGGGCGCCCTTGCGCTTGAGCTCCTGTACGGCGGCGAGCGCGTCGTAGGTCTCACCGGACTGCGAGACCGCGACATAGAGGGTGTCGGGGTCCACGACCGCGTTGCGGTAGCGGAACTCGGACGCGGGCTCGGCGTCCGCGGGGATACGGGCCAGCTCCTCGATCAGACCGGCGCCGATCAGACCCGCGTGGTACGAGGTGCCGCAGCCGAGGATCTTCACCCGGCGGATGGTGCGCGCCTCACGGGCGTCCAGGTTCAGGCCGCCCAGGTGCACGGTGGAGAAGCGGTCGTCGATCCGGCCGCGCAGCACGCGGTCGACCGCGTCGACCTGCTCCGAGATCTCCTTGTGCATGTACGTGTCGTGGCCGCCCATGTCGTACGACTCGGCCTCCCACTCCACGGTGGTCGGCGAGGCCGTCGTACGCGAGCCCTCGGTGGTGTACGTACGGAAGTCGTCCGCCTTGAGGGTGGCCATCTCGCCGTCGTCCAGGGTGACGACCTGGCGGGTGTGCGAGACCAGCGCCGCCACGTCGGAGGCGACGAACATCTCCTTCTCGCCGATGCCGAGCACCACCGGGGAACCGTTGCGGGCGACCACGATGCGGTCGGAGAAGTCGGCGTGCAGGACGGCGATGCCGTACGTCCCCTCGACGTGCCGCAGGGCCTCGCGGACCTTCTCCTCCAGGGTGGGCGCCTGGGAGCGGGCGATCAGGTGGGTGAGGACCTCGGTGTCGGTCTCGGAGAGGAACTCCACGCCGTCGGCGACCAGCTTGGCGCGCAGGTCGGTCGCGTTGTCGATGATGCCGTTGTGGACGACGGCGACCTTGTTCTCCGGGTCCAGGTGGGGGTGGGCGTTCTCGTCGGACGGGGCGCCGTGGGTGGCCCAGCGGGTGTGGGCGATGCCGGTGGTGCCCGCGAAGCGCTTGGGCACGCGGGCCTCCAGGTCGCGTACCCGGCCCTTGGCCTTGACCATCTTCAGACCGGGGGTCTTGGGGCCGGTGATGACCACACCGGCCGAGTCATAACCCCGGTACTCCAGGCGCTGCAGCCCTTCGAGGAGCAGCGGCGCCACATCGCGCTTACCGATATATCCGACGATTCCGCACATATGTTCTTCCCCTTGTTGGTGGACCTAGCTGGGATTCAGTTGTGGATCAAGCTGTCGATCTAGCCGTAGATGATGCGGCGCAGCTGCCTCAGAGAGAGCTCGGGCGGCGCGACCGCGCGGTATGTGAGGTCCGCCGCGATCTGTTCGAAGATCGCCGAGTTCACCAGGCCCTGCCCCTGGAGCTCGCGATGGCGGCGACGGACGAAATCCTCGGTCGTCTCGTCGAAGTAGGCGAGGACGTCCTGGATCACGCGCAGGGCCTCGCCGCGCTGGAGCGGCGTGGAGCGCGTGAGGTGATCTACGAGGTCGTCGTGCACCCGTCGATCCTGTGTGATCGGCGCGGCATACGCAAGAAACCTGCCCGGAATCGGGCAGGAACGTGGCGAAGTCGTGTTGCGGGAGTGGTGCGGACGCCTCAGAGGCGCCTCGGAGTCGTCTCAGAGGCGCTTCAGCACGGCCTGCTTGGCCATCGTGAACTCCTCATCCGTGAGGATCCCGGACTGGTGCAGCTCGCCGAGCTCCCGCAGCCGGCGCAGCAGGGCGTCGTGATCGTCGCCGCCCGGCTCGGCGGCGGACGCCAGCGCGGCCGGTGTCTCGACGGGCGCGGCCGGGTGCGGCAGCCTGGCCTGGACCGCGGCCGCCACCAGGGCCATCAGCGGGTCCTTCCGGAAGCCGTACAGCTCGATCGAGTTCGGGTCGTACTTGGGCGGGGCCTTGGTGGGGGAGCGCTTGACGGTGAAGCGGAGGTGGCCGTTCTCCAGCCCGGCCGACGGCTGCCACTCCACGGCCGCGATATCCGCGAGGGGGAGCGAGCGGGTCCCGGCCGCCGACTTGGAGTCCTCGGTGTTCCACTTCCACTCCAGGCGGATGTACTCCCCGTCGAAGTTCGCCGTGCCGTCGCCCGCGGTCACCGAGAGCGGCACCGAGGGGCCCGGCAGCAGAAAGCTCTCGCACCCGCCGGGCGGCACCTGCTCCAGCAGGCGTGCGTTGCGCACCTCGTCCACCAGGTACTCGGCGACCCCGTAGCGGTCCGCTTCCACCGTCAGCTGGTACGGGTCGTCGCCGTCCGCCAGCTGGCCACCGGTCACCTGCAGCAGCGGGTCGGCGCCGTCACGCAGCCGCAGTCGCAGCCGCCCCGACTTCTTGCCGTGCTCGAAGGAGATCCCCGCCAACGCCTGGACCGGTATGGAGAGTTCGCCCAGGGTCTTGCGGAGCAGGCTCACCGACTTGTCGCGTCCTGGCACGATCCGTACCACGTCGCCGTCGAAGGTCCAGGTCCCGTCGCGCTGGATGATTTCCGCCATACGGGGATTCTGTCATCCGGCACTGTCACGCGACCCCCGCCCTGGGCGACGCCGCCCGGCCCCGAGTGGTGGTCTATACCTTGACCCGGCTCCTCGGGCACGGTACGCATGGGGACCGTTCGGTCGCTAGCACCACAGGTGAACCCCCGTCGAAGGGAACCAACTTGTGAGACAGCACAGCACCCTGCCCCGGATACTCGGTACGACGCTCCTCGTTGTGGCCGTCGGCATCTCCTGCGTGGGCGCCGCTCCGCAGGGCGAGACGAAGGCGCCGAGCACCGTCCCGCTCGGCCAGGTGGTCCCGGCGCCCGCCGCGGTGGACCCCGGTGGGTCCCCGTACGAGATCACCAAGAAAACCCGGATCAGGATCGAGGGCGGCTCACGGGCCCGCCAGGTCGGTGATCAGCTCGCCGAGATCCTGCGCCCCGCCACCGGCTACCAGCTGCCCGTCACACCACGCCGCGGCCGCGACGGCATCCGGCTCTCCCTCGACCCCAGGGCCAAGGGCCTGGGCGAGGAGGGCTACCGCCTCACGTCGGGCAGGCGGTCCGTGACGATCACCGCGCGGGAGCCCGCTGGACTCTTCCACGGGGCGCAGACCCTGCGCCAGCAGCTGCCGCCCCGCATCGAGAAGGAAACCCGGCAGAAGGGGCCCTGGAAGGTCGCGGGCGGCACGATCAAGGACGTCCCGCGCTTCGCCTACCGGGGCGCGATGCTCGATGTCTCCCGGCACTTCTTCAGCGTCGAGAAGGTCAAGCGCTACATCGACCAACTGGCGCTCTACAAGATCAACACGCTGCATCTGCACCTCTCCGACGACCAGGGCTGGCGGATCGCCATCGACTCCTGGCCGCGCCTGGCCACCCATGGCGGCTCCACGCAGGTCGGCGGCGGCCCCGGCGGCTACTACACGAAGGACCAGTACAAGGACCTGGTGGCGTACGCGGCATCCCGCCATCTCGAGGTCGTCCCCGAGATCGACATGCCGGGCCACACCAACGCCGCGCTCTCCTCGTACGCCGACCTGAACTGCGACGGCGTCGCGCCTCCCCTCTATACGGGCACCGAGGTCGGCTTCAGCTCGCTGTGCGTGGGCAAGGAGATCACGTACGACTTCGTGGACGACGTGATCCGCGAGATCGCCGAGCTCACCCCCGGCCGGTATATCCACATCGGCGGTGACGAGGCGCACCAGACCACGCCCGAGGACTACGCGACGTTCATGGACCGGGTGCAGCCGATCGTCGCCAAGTACGGCAAGACGGTGATCGGCTGGCACCAGCTGACCGGCGCCACACCGGCCGACGGGGCGATCGCGCAGTACTGGGGGCTTGACCGGACCAGCCCCGAGGAGAAGGAGCGGGTCGCCGAGGCCGCCAGGAACGGCACCGGACTCGTGTTGTCGCCCGCCGACCGGATCTACCTGGACATGAAGTACAACGAGGACACCGAACTCGGGCTCGGCTGGGCCGGCTTCGTCGAGGTGAAGCGGTCCTACGACTGGGACCCGGGGGCGTATCTGCCGGGCGCGCCCGCCTCCGCGATCAGGGGTGTCGAGGCGCCGCTGTGGTCGGAGACCATCGAGAACTCGAAGCACATCGAGTACATGGCCTTCCCCCGACTGCCCGGTGTCGCCGAGCTCGGCTGGTCGCCCGCCGCCACTCATGACTGGGACGGCTACAAGGTGCGGCTGGCCGCGCAGGGGCCGCGCTGGGACGCGCTGGGCATGGACTACTACCGGTCGCCGCAGGTGCCGTGGCCCGCGAAGTAGCCGGTACGGGTACGTGGGTGGGCGCCCGGGAGGACCGTCTCCCGGGCGCCCACCTGCTCTGTGGCGACGCGCGGTCGGGGCGTCCCCGGTCGCGCGTCGGGTGCTACTCCGTGGCGGCCGCGGCCTCCGCGCGCAGGCCGTCCTCGCTGACGCCCNGGCGCCCGGGAGGACCGTCTCCCGGGCGCCCACCTGCTCTGTGGCGACGCGCGGTCGGGGCGTCCCCGGTCGCGCGTCGGGTGCTACTCCGTGGCGGCCGCGGCCTCCGCGCGCAGGCCGTCCTCGCTGACGCCCTGGCGCCAGTAGCCGACGAACGTCACGGCCTTGCGGTCGAACTTCCGCTCGTTCACCAGATGGCGGCGGAGCGCCTTGACCGTTCCCGCCTCGCCCGCGATCCAGCTGTACGGGGTGCCGTCGGGGAGCTCGGCGGCTCGGATCGCCCCCAGGGCGCGGTCGGTGCGCGGCTCCCGCGACTCCTCGCGGACCAGCCAGACGATCTCGGCGTCGGCCTCGGTCGCCGGTGCCACCCGGTCGGCCGCCTGCGGGACTTCGAGCCAGACCCTGGCCTGCGTACCGGCCGGGAGCCAGCCGAGGATCGCCGACGCCGCGGGCAGCGCCGTCTCGTCGGCCCAGATCAGCACCCAGTCGGTGGACTCGGGCGGTCGGAACCGTACGCCCGCGTTGTCCTCGACCGTCGGGCCGAGAACCGTCACACGGTCGCCGGGGGTGGCCCGCTCGGCCCAGCGGCAGGCCGGGCCGCCGTCCGGGTGCAGCGCGAAGTCGATGTCGACTTCGGTGCCGCCGGGGTCGCAGCGCTGCTCGCGCACCGTGTACGAGCGCATCACCGCCCGTACGTCGTCGGGCAGTTGGTGGTACGCGGCGTACCAACTGGCCTCGTCCGTGGCGTTTGGCAGGACCGGCTCGGGCTGGCCCGGGTGCGGCAGGAAGAGCGAGAGGCTCTGGTCCCGGCCGCCGGAGGCGAAGCCGTCCAGGTCGGGCCCGGTGAAGGTGGCGCGGAGCAGTGAGGGGGAGACCCGGTGCGTCCGGGCGACTTCGAGGTCGAAGAAGCGGAACGGCGGTGTTTCGGAGCTCACTTGGCGACCTTCTTGGCGTTCTCGATCGCCTCGGCGAGCTCTTCGAGGATCGGCGCGCACTTGGCGTACGAATAGATCGGCTCGGTGGTGCGCGGGGTGACCTGACCGGCCTTGACCGCGGGCAGCTTCTTCCAGGTCGGCTTGGCCTTGTCGAGGTCGGCCGGCTGGAGCGCCGAGGTGCGGTTGTCCATCATGATCACGTCGGCCTCGTACATGTCGGCGTTCTCCCAGCTGAGCTCCTCGAAGAAGCCCTGGGCGTTGGCCTTGGGCTCGACGAAGTTGACGCCCAGTTCCTGGAAGTAGCGGGTGTCGGCGGACATCTTGGGCACCGAGACATAGAGCAGGTCGTCGCTTCCGGAGCCGATCAGGACCTTGATGTCGGGGTTGGCCTTCGCGGCCTGACGCAGCCGTTCGGCGGCCTTCTCGAAGCGGGCCTTGGCGTCGGTGACCTTCTTGGCCTTCAGGTCAGCGCCCAGGGACGCGGCGAGGTCCGCGCGGCGCTGGAGCGCGCTCGGCATCGAGGTCTCGGCGGCCCACAGGGCGACGCTCGGGGCCAGCTTGAGGATCTTCTTCTTGGGCTCCTCCGGTACGTACCAGAGCTCGTCCTTGGCCCACATGTCGGTGATCAGCACATCGGGGGTGAGGGCCGCGTACTGCTCGATGTTGAACTGGCCCCACTCGTTGCCGAGGATCTCGACCTTGGTGACATCCATGTCGCCGGCCTGGACGTCCGGCTTACCGCCCCCGACCGTGGTCGGGCCGAACACACCCTTGACCGCGATGCCGTAGTCGTGAAGCGCGGCGGCCGTGCCGGTGAAGGCGACGATGTTCTGCGGGGCGGCGTCCAGCTTGACCGTGGTGCCGCGGTCGTCCTCGAAGCTCCATGGCCCGGACCCCGCCGGGGCGTTCTTGGCGCCGACCGCGCCCTTCCCGTCCTTCGCGTCCACGTCGCCGCACGCGGCCAGCAGGGCGCCGATGCCGACGACGCCGGTCGCGGTGAGCAGGCCGCGGCGGGACAGGTGGGAGGCTCGGGCGTGGCGCATGTCGGTGTCCGCTTTCGTGGGTACGGCGAGGGGCCCGCCGGTCGGCTGATCAAGCTTAGGTTAACCTAACCTAAGTTCCTGTGAACCGGGGCCCCTCTCCCGTCTCCCGCCCGAAGGTCAGCCCGACAGGCCCATCTCCCGGGCGATCAGCATCCGCTGGACCTCGCTGGTGCCCTCGCCGATCTCCAGGATCTTCGAGTCCCGCCACATCCGGGCCACCGGGTACTCGTTCATAAAGCCGTAGCCGCCGTGGATCTGGGTGGCCTCGCGGGCGTTGTCCACCGCGACCGTGGAGGAGTGCAGCTTGGCGAGCGCGGCCTCCTTCTTGAACGGCTCGCCGGCGACCAGCCGGGACGCGGCGTCGCGCCAGGCGAGGCGGGCGGTGTAGGCGTTCATCTCCATGTCCGCGAGCTTGAACTGGATCGCCTGGTTGCTGCCGATCGGGCGGCCGAAGGCGTGCCGCTCGTGGGCGTACTTCACCGACTCGTCGACACAGCCCTGGGCGAGACCCGTGGCCAGGGCGGAGATGGCGATCCGGCCCTCGTCGAGGATCTGCAGGAACTGCGCATAGCCGCGGCCCTCAGCGCCCAGCAGGTTGGCGGCCGGGACCCGGACGTCCGAGAACGACAGCTCACGGGTGTCCGAGGCGTTCCAGCCGACCTTGGAGTACGGGGCGGCGACCGTGAAGCCCGGGGTGCCCGACGGCACGATGATCGAGGAGATACGCGGGGCGCCGTCCTCCTTGCGGCCGGTGACCGCGGTGACCGTGACCAGGCCCGTGATGTCCGTACCGGAGTTGGTGATGAAGCACTTGCTGCCGTTGATCACCCATTCGTTCGTCGCCTCGTCCAGGGTGGCGGTGGTGCGGGTGCCGCCCGCGTCCGAGCCGCACTCGGGCTCGGTGAGGCCGAAGGCGCCCAGCACTTCGCCCGCGCACATCCGGGGGAGCCACTCGCGCTTCTGCTCCTCGGTGCCAAAGCGGTAGATCGGCATCGCGCCGAGCGAGACCCCGGCCTCCAGGGTGATGGCGACGGAGGAGTCGACCCGGGCGAGCTCTTCGAGTGCCAGGCCAAGCGCCAGGTAGTCGCCGCCCATCCCGCCGTACTCCTCGGGGAAGGGCAGGCCGAACAGGCCCATGCGGCCCATCTCGCGGACGATCTCATAGGGGAACTCGTGCCGCTCGTAGAAGTCGCCGATCTTCGGCGCGACGACGTCGTGCGCGAACTCCTCGACCGTTAGGCGGAGTTCCTCGTGCTCGGGGGTGAGCCGGTGGTCGAGTGCCATGATCAGGACTCCTTGTCGTCGTGGTGCGCATACGGGTCGTGCGCGTGCCGGTCGTGGCCCTGCTGGTCGTCCTTGTGGGACGAATCCGGTGCGGCCCCGGTGAGGGCGCGGACCGTACGGGAGGGGCTCTGCCGCCCCAGGTGGTCGGCCAGCCACACACTGGTGGCGGTGAGCCGGCCGAGGTCGACCCCGGTCTCGATACCGAGGCCGTGGAGCATCCAGACGAGGTCTTCGGTGGCGAGGTTCCCGGTGGCGCTCTGGGCGTACGGGCAGCCGCCGAGGCCGCCCGCCGACGCGTCCACCGTCGTCACGCCGTGTTCCAGCGCGGCCAGGGTGTTGGCGAGCGCCTGGCCGTAGGTGTCGTGGAAGTGCACCCCGACGGCCTCGGTGGGCACGCCCCGCGCGTTCAGTTCCGTGAGCAGGGCCCGCACATGGCCGGGGGTGGCAACCCCGATGGTGTCGCCGAGGCTCAGCTCGTCACAGCCGAGGTCCAGCAGGGCCTTGGCGACCCGGACGACCTGGTGGACCGGGACCGCGCCCTCCCAGGGGTCGCCGAAGCACATCGACAGATAGCCGCGCACATGCACCTGGTCCGCCTTGGCGCGGGCCACGACCGGCTCGAACATCGCGAGGGACTCGGCGACCGTGCGGTTGAGGTTGCGCCGGGCGAAGGTCTCGGTGGCGGAGCCGAACACGGCGATCCGGCGGGCGCCGAGCTCCAGGGCCCGGTCCAGGCCGCGGTCGTTGGGCACCAGGACGGGGAGCGCCACGCCCTCGATGTCGTCGAGCAGTGGGAAGAGGCGCTCGGCGTCGGCCAGTTGGGGCACCCACTTGGGGTGCACGAAGCTGGTCGCCTCGATCGTGGTCAGACCGGCACCGGCGAGGCGGTGGATGAACTCCGCCTTGATCTCGGTGGGGACGGTGGACTTCTCGTTCTGCAGGCCGTCGCGCGCGCCGACCTCGTGGATGCGCACCCGCGGCGGCAGGTCCTGGGCCGGTACGACCATGGGCAGGCCGACGGTCATGACGGGACCTCCTCGTCCTGCGCGGTGTGTGGGGTGACCACGGCCAGCACCTGGTCCATGGCGACGGTGGAGCCCGGGGTGACATCGATCTCGGAGACGGTTCCGGCGTGCGGGGCGGAGATGACGTGCTCCATCTTCATCGCCTCGACGACGAGCAGACTCTGCCCGGCGTCCACCTCGTCCCCGACGGCCACCTTCACCACCGTGACCGTGCCGGGCATCGGGGCGGCCAGGGTGTCGGCGCCGGAGTGGGCGGCGCCAGTGAGCGCCGCCTCTACGGGGTCGTGGTCCTGCAGATGCCAGGCGTGGCCGTCCCGGCCGAGCCAGACTCCGTCCGGGGCGTCGGCCCGGCTGAAGGTGTGCGTGACACCGTCCAGTTCGACGGTGACGCGTGCGTGGCCGACGGCGACGAGACGGCTGCGGGCGGGGGCGGCGGTGGCCCCGGCCCTGTCTCCGGCCGAGTCTCCGGCCGCGTCCGCGGGGCCGAGCAGCAGCTCGAAGTCCGGTGCGGTGCCGCGCAGCCGGACCGGCCGGGGGTCGTGACCCGGAACGCGCACATGGTGCACCGTCCAGGCGGGCGTGCCGCCGAGCCGCCAGCCGCTCGCCGCCCCGAACGGGTCGGTCCATGTGGCCGCCGCGGGCTCAAGGGACGCCTGCCGGAGCAGCGCCGCCGTCGCGTACACCTCGTCCGGCACCGAGGCGTCCACCAGCGAGTCCGCGTCCCGCTCGACAAGACCGGTGTCCAGGTCGCCCGAGACCACGTCCGGGTGGGCCAGCAGCCGCCGCAGGAAGCCCGCGTTAGTCGGCACCCCGAGGGTGACCGTGTCCGCCAGCGCGGCCCGCAGCTTGCGCAGCGCCGACGCACGGTCCGGGCCGTACGCGATGACCTTCGACAGCATCGGGTCGTACAGGCTGCCGACCTCGCTGCCCTGTGAGAGCCCCGAGTCGGTGCGCACCCCGTCGCCCTGCGGCTCGTGCAGCGCGAGCACCGTGCCACCGGACGGCAGGAATCCGCGCGCCGGGTCTTCGGCGCAGATACGAGCCTCCACCGCGTGCCCGGTCAGGGTGATGTCCCGCTGCCCGTACGGCAGTTCCTCGCCCGCGGCGACCCGCAGCTGCCACTCCACCAGGTCCAGGCCGGTGATCAGCTCCGTCACCGGGTGCTCGACCTGGAGCCGGGTGTTCATCTCCATGAAGTAGAACGCGGACACGGGGGGTCCGGGGGGTGTCCCCCC
>NZ_JAZGRL010000003.1:816536-831118 GCF_046540415.1 Streptomyces sp. E11-3
CCGGGGGGTGTCCCCCCGGAGGGCGCAGCGGAGCCCGGCACGATGAACTCCACCGTGCCCGCGCCCCGGTACCCGCACGAGCGCGCCGCCTGCACCGCCGCCGCGCCCATCGCCGCCCGGGTGTCCTCGTCGAGCAGGACCGAGGGGGCCTCCTCGATGATCTTCTGGTGGCGGCGCTGCAGCGAGCACTCGCGCTCGCCGAGGTGGATGACGTTCCCCTGGCCGTCCGCCAGGACCTGGATCTCGATGTGCCGGGGCCGGTCGATCCACCGCTCCACCAGCAGCGTGTCGTCCCCGAAGGAGGCCCTCGCCTCTCGTCGGGCCGCCGCGATCTCGTCCAGGAGCGCGGACTCGACGCGGGTGAGCCGCATCCCCTTGCCGCCGCCGCCCGCCGAGGGCTTCAGCAGCACCGGCATGCCGATCTCGCGTGCGGCGTCGGCCAGTTCGGCGTCACTCAGGCCGCTGCCCGACGAGCCCGGCACCACCGGAACGCCCGCGGCCCGCACGGTCTCCTTGGCGCGGATCTTGTCGCCCATCAGCTCGATCGCGGCGGCCGGCGGCCCGACGAAGGCGAGCCCCGCCTCCTCGCAGGCCCGCGCGAACGCGGCGTTCTCCGCGAGGAAGCCGTATCCCGGGTGCACCGCCTGCGCCCCGGTGCGGGCGGCCGCGTCAAGCAGCCGCTCGATGGACAGATAGCTCTCGGCGGCCGGAGCGGGCCCGATCCGGACCGCGGTGTCCGCCTCGCGGACATGCCGGGCGTCCGCGTCCGCGTCGCTGAACACGGCCACCGAGCGCACCCCGAGGGCACGCAGGGTGCGGATGACCCGGACCGCGATCTCGCCCCGGTTGGCGACGAGCACTGTGTCGAACATCGTCATCGTGGAAGGTCCCTCACATCCGGAAGACGCCGAAGCCGGGTTCACCCAGCGGGGCGTTGGCACACGCGGTCAGGGCCAGGCCCAGCACCTGACGGGTCTCCAGCGGGTCGATCACACCGTCGTCCCAGAGCCGGGCGGTGGCGTAGTAGGCGTTCCCCTGCGACTCGTACTGGTCCCGGATCGGAGCCTTGAACTCCTCCTCGTCCTCAGCGGGCCAGGACTCCCCTCGGGCCTCCAGCTGGTCGCGCTTGACCGTCGCCAGAACCGAGGCGGCCTGCTCGCCGCCCATCACCGAGATCTTGGCGTTCGGCCACATCCACAGAAAGCGCGGGGAATAGGCGCGCCCGCACATCGAGTAGTTGCCCGCGCCGTACGAGCCGCCGATCACGACCGTCAGCTTCGGCACCCGGGCGCAGGCCACGGCCGTCACCATCTTGGCGCCGTGCTTGGCGATGCCGCCCGCTTCGTAGTCCCGGCCGACCATGAAGCCGGAGATGTTCTGCAGGAAGAGCAGCGGGATGCCGCGCTGGTCGCACAGCTCGATGAAGTGGGCGCCCTTCTGGGCGGACTCGGAGAAGAGAATGCCGTTGTTGGCGATGATGCCGACCGGGTGGCCGTGGATGTGCGCGAAGCCGGTGACCAGCGTGGTGCCGTACTCCGCCTTGAACTCCTGGAAGCGGGAGCCGTCGACCACGCGCGCGATGACCTCGCGTACGTCATAGGGGGTCCTGGAGTCGGCGGGCACCGCGCCGTACAGGCCCTGGGGGTCGGCCTTCGGCTCCTCGACGGGCTGCGTCGACCAGGGGAGCGGGCCGCGCTCGGGCAGGGTCGCGACGATGTTGCGGACGATGCGCAGGGCGTGCGCGTCGTCCTCGGCGAGATGGTCGGTCACCCCGGACGTACGCGAGTGGACCTCGCCGCCGCCCAGCTCTTCGGCGGTGACCACCTCGCCGGTGGCGGCCTTCACCAGGGGCGGGCCGCCCAGGAAGATGGTGCCCTGATCGCGGACGATCACGGCCTCGTCGCTCATCGCCGGGACATAGGCCCCGCCCGCCGTGCAGGAGCCGAGTACGGCGGCGATCTGCGGAATCCCGGCGCCGGACATCCGCGCCTGGTTGTAGAAGATCCGCCCGAAGTGCTCGCGGTCGGGGAAGACCTCGTCCTGCATCGGCAGGAAGGCGCCGCCGGAGTCCACCAGATACAGGCACGGCAGGCGGTTCTCCAGGGCCACCGCCTGGGCGCGCAGGTGCTTCTTGACCGTCATCGGGTAGTACGTGCCGCCCTTGACGGTGGCGTCGTTGGCGACGATCACGCACTCGCGCCCGGAGACCCGGCCGATACCGGCGATCACGCCCGCGGCCGGAGCGCCCCCGTCGTACATCCCGTCCGCCGCCAGCGGCGCCAGCTCCAGGAAGGGCGAGCCGGGGTCGAGCAGGGTGTCGACGCGGTCCCGGGGCAGCAGCTTGCCGCGCGCCACATGGCGGGCGCGGGCCTTCTCACCTCCGCCGAGCCGGGCCGCGGCGAGCTTGTCACGCAGTTGGTCCACCAGCGCGCGGTGTGCCGCCTCGTTGGCCGACCAGGCCTGAGAAGCGGGGTCGGCCCCACTCGTCAGCCGCGGTGCCTGCTGCATCGTTTCGAGCCCCTTTGCGCGTACGACGTCAGATCCGTGAGATCCGTGACGTTAATCATCGTTAACACGGTGCTTTCAGGTTAACGAGCGCTAACCGCCTTGTCTAGAATGAATTCCCATGAGCACCAGTGCGTCCGCGCCGTCGACCAACCGCCGCGAGCAGATCCTCAAGGAGGCCGCCCGCCTCTTCGCCGACCGCGGCTTCCACGGAGTCGGCGTCGACGAGATAGGAGCGGCCGTCGGGATCAGTGGTCCCGGCCTCTACCGGCACTTTGCAGGCAAGGACGCGATGCTTGCCGAGCTGCTCGTGGGCATCAGCGGCCAGCTGCTGACCGGCGGCAAGCGCCGGGTCGCGGAGGCCGACGGCGCCCCCGACGCGGTGCTCGACTCGCTCATCGAGGGGCACATCGACTTCGCCCTCGACGACCGCCCTCTCATCACCCTCCACGATCGCGAGCTGGACCGCCTGCGGGACAGCGACCGCAAGCTGGTCCGCCAGCTCCAGCGGCAGTACGTCGAGCTGTGGGTGGCGGCCGTCCGCGAGGTCTATCCGACCCTGTCGGAGGCCGAGGCCCGCGCCTCGGTGCACGCGGTGTTCGGGCTGCTCAACTCCACCCCGCACCTGGGCCGCCCCGGCGCCCTGCCGGGACGTGACGCCATGGCGGCCCTGCTGCACCGCCTGGCCCGCGGCGCCTTCACGGCGGCGGCGAGCACCGCCACCGCGTGATGTCGAGCACCGCCTCCGCGTGAGGGCGGGCGCCGCCCCGGCGTGATCGGGGCCTCTCATCCGATCTCTGGACAGTCGGCTTGACTGCCGGGTAACTTTTGTCTGAGCAAGCGCTTAGACAGCCTGCTCGACAGCCACCCCGCAGCGAGCCGACCCAGGAGGCCCCTCCGTGCGCCGTACTGTTTTCAACGAAGACCACGAGGCGTTCCGCGAGACCATCCGCGCC
This sequence comes from Streptomyces sp. E11-3, assembly GCF_046540415.1. Taxonomy (NCBI): domain Bacteria; kingdom Bacillati; phylum Actinomycetota; class Actinomycetes; order Kitasatosporales; family Streptomycetaceae; genus Streptomyces; species Streptomyces sp. E11-3. The sequence continues at coordinate 819,998 of NZ_JAZGRL010000003.1, forward strand.
TTCATCGAGGCCGAGGTCGTGCCCGCCTACGACGAGTGGTACGCCGCAGGACAGGCGCCCCGCGACTTCTACTACAAGCTCGGTGAGCTGGGCATCTTCGGCATCGAGGTGCCCGAGGAGTTCGGCGGCGCGGGCGAGGAGTCGTTCAAGTTCCAGGCCGTCATCGCCGAGGAGTGCGCCCGCGCGGGCGTCTCCTTCGGCGGCTCCGGCGTGCACGTCGGCCTCTGCCTGCCGTACCTGAAGGCGTACGCCACCGACGAGCAGAAGAAGCGCTGGCTGCCCGACTTCGTCTCCGGCGCCAGCATGTACGCGATCGCCATGACCGAGCCCGGCACCGGCTCCGACCTGGCCGGAATGAAGACCACCGCCAAGCTCTCCGACGACGGCACCCACTACATCCTCAACGGTGCCAAGACCTTCATCACCGGCGGTGTGCACGCCGACCGCGTGATCGTCTGCGCCCGCACCGCGGCGCCCACCGCCGAGGACCGCCGCCACGGCATCTCGCTCCTGGTCGTCGACACCACGTCCGAGGGCTACGCGGTCGGCCGCAAGCTCGACAAGCTGGGCCTGAAGACCTCCGACACCGCCGAGCTCGCCTTCACCGACGTCAAGGTCCCCGTCGACGACCTGCTCGGCGAGGAGCACAAGGGCTTCTACTACCTCGGCCAGAACCTCCCGCAGGAGCGCCTCGCCATCGCGGTCGGCGCGTACGCCCAGTCCAAGGCCGCGGTCCGGTTCGCCAAGGAGTACGTCGAGGAGCGCACCGTCTTCGGCAAGGCCGTGGCCTCCTTCCAGAACACCAAGTTCGAGCTGGCCGCCTGCCAGGCCGAGGTGGACGCCGCCGAGGCCGTCGTCGACCGCGCCATGGAGGCCCACGACCTGGGTGAGCTGACCGCCGCCGAGGCCGCGTCCGCCAAGCTCTTCACCACCGAGGTCGCGCACCGCGTGATCGACAAGTGCCTCCAGCTGCACGGCGGCTACGGCTACATGAACGAGTACCCGATCGCCCGCCTGTACGCGGACAACCGCGTCAACCGCATCTACGGTGGCACCAGCGAGGTCATGAAGATGATCATCGCCAAGGACATGGGCCTGTAGAGCCACCCGGAGCCTCGTGAACCAGGAACTGGAGTCCCTGCTCGATCTGCTCGACCTGGAGCGGATCGAGCGGGACATCTTCCGCGGCCAGAGCCGGTCGGCGCTGGTCCCCAGGGTGTTCGGCGGCCAGGTCGCCGCCCAGGCGCTGGTCGCCGCGGGCCGCACCGTCCCCGAGGGGCGCGACGCGCACTCGCTGCACGCGTACTTCCTGCGCATGGGCGACCCGGGCGCGCCGATCGTCTACGAGGTCGACCGCATCCGGGACGGCGTCTCCTTCACCACCCGAAGGGTGGTAGCCGTGCAGCACGGGAGGCCGATCTTCCATCTCTCGGCCTCCTTCCAGACGTACGAGGAAGGCCTCGACCACCAGGCCGAGATGCCCGTGGCGCCCGACCCCGACTCGCTGCCCACGGCGGCCGAGACACTGCCGCGCTACGCCGACAAGTTCACCGACCCCGGCATCGCACGCCGCCTGCTCGCCGCGCGGGCCGCGGTCGACCTGCGGTACGTGGACGCCCCGCCGTACGCCACCGTGGGCGAGCCGCGCGAGCCGCGCTCCCAGGTGTGGTTCCGCACCAACGGCAAGCTCGCGGACGACCCCTTGTTGCACGTCTGCCTCGCGACCTATGTCTCCGACATGACGCTGCTCGACTCGGTGCTGCTCGCGCACGGGCGGGGCGGCTGGACCGTCGGGGACGTGGTCGGCGCCTCCCTCGACCACGCCATGTGGTTCCACCGCCCCTTCCGGGCCGACGAGTGGCTGCTCTACGACCAGCAGTCCCCGTCGGCGTCCGGCGGCCGCGGCCTGGGCCAGGCCCGGATCTACACCCAGGACGGCCGCCTCGCGATCTCGGTCATCCAGGAGGGTGTGATCCGCGTACCGCGCTGACCGGGCGGCGACGCTGACCGGGCGGCGCTGATGCGTGGCTCCTTCGGCTACGACACCTCAAGGCCCGCCGCGTTCAGCAGGTACGCCGTCATCGGGTCGTAGAAGCGCGGGTCGGTGACGTGGTCGTCGAGCGGGATCGTGACCTGGAGGGTGCCCTCGGCCTCGGCGAGGAACAGCGCCGGGTCGTTGCAGTCCGCGTAGCCGATGGAGTCCAGGCCGCGCTGCCCGGCCCGTCCCGCCCAGCCGTGGTCGGCGACCACCAGGTCGGGCTGCGGCCTGCCCTCGCGCTCCAGGCCGTCCAGGATCGCGTTCATCGGCTCGGGCGAGTGGGTGTGCCACAGCGTCGCCCCGCGCTCCAGCACCGCGACATCGGCGAACTGGAAGACATAGCCCTCGTCCGCGGTCAGCCCACCGGGGATACGGACGATCTCGCAGCCCGCGCGGCGCAGCGCGTCGGCCGTCGCGCGGTGCACGTCCAGCAGCCCGCCGGGGTGCCCGGTCGCGAACAGCACGCGCTCCTTGCCCGCGGCCGCCTTGCGCAGCCGGGCCGCCATCCGCTCCAGGGCGTCGACCGTCAGCTCCGGGTCGATGGTGTCCTGGCCGTGCCGGAACTCCGGGTCGTCGTTCACCCCGCACCGCTCCGCCATCACCGCCAGTACGTCCTGCTCGTCACACCAGCGGTCGCCGAGCTCCAGGCCCAGCCAGTAGTTGCGGTCGCCGTTGGCGAGCTTGCGGTAGTGGGCGAGGTTGTTGTCGCGTGGGGTGGCGACGGCGCCGGCGATACGGGTGCGGACAAGGTGGTCGACCAGGGCGGCGCGGCTTGGTATCGGCATGCGTCCCATTGTGCCGTCCGGTACCCCGGCGCCACCGGGTGTCCCGAACCCTGGACCAGCGCCGTCCCCTGTCTGCCCCCGGTCCACTCTTAGCCGGAGTGTCGAGAACTGCCCGCCGCCCTCCCAGGAACGTACAAATGCGGAATCCGCAGCCACGTCTACCCTCGAACTCATGAGCAGCACACCCACCTCCCAGCCGCGTGGCCCCGTCGACTCCTCCCGTATCCCGCGTTACGCGGGACCCGCGACCTTCGCGCGGCTGCCCCGGCTCGACGAGGTCGGCAGCGCGGATGTCGCCGTGGTCGGCGTGCCCTTCGACTCGGGTGTCTCCTACCGCCCCGGCGCCCGCTTCGGCGGCAACGCGATCCGGGAGGCGTCCCGCCTGCTGCGTCCGTACAACCCGGCCCAGGACGCGTCGCCCTTCGCGCTCGCGCAGGTCGCGGACGCCGGAGACATCGCGGCCAACCCGTTCAACATCAACGAGGCCGTGGAGACGGTCGAGGGCGCGGCCGACGAGCTGCTCGCCACCGGCGCCCGGATGATGACGCTCGGCGGCGACCACACCATCGCGCTGCCGCTGCTGCGCTCGGTGGCCAAGAAGCACGGCCCGGTCGCGCTGCTCCACTTCGACGCGCACCTGGACACCTGGGACACCTACTTCGGCGCCGAGTACACCCACGGCACCCCGTTCCGCAGGGCCGTCGAAGAGGGCATCCTCGACACCGAGGCGCTGTCCCACGTCGGCACCCGCGGCCCGCTGTACGGCAAGCAGGACCTCGACGACGACGAGAAGATGGGCTTCGGCATCGTCACCTCGGCCGACGTCATGCGGCGCGGCGTCGACGAGGTCGCCGACCAGCTGCGCCAGCGCATCGGCGACCGCCCGCTCTACATCTCGATCGACATCGATGTGCTCGACCCGGCGCACGCGCCCGGCACCGGCACCCCCGAGGCGGGCGGTCTGACCTCGCGCGAGCTCCTGGAGATCCTGCGCGGCCTGTCCTCCTGCAACCTGGTCTCGGCGGACGTGGTGGAGGTGGCGCCCGCGTACGACCACGCGGAGATCACCTCGGTCGCGGCCTCGCACACCGCGTACGAGCTCACCACGATCATGTCCCGCCAGATCTCGGCCGCGCGGAAGACCGGCGACGCCGCCCTGACCCCGGGCCAGTAAGGTCCCACCCTGTGACCCACGACCACGACCTGGTCCTCAGGCCCACCGAGCGCCAGACGGCGGCGGCCCTTTCGCCGCCGCCCGGGCGCACCGGTGGCGACCTGGTCGTCGAGACGCTGTACGGCCTCGGCGCCACGACCGTCTTCGGACTGCCCGGCCAGCACGCGCTCGGCCTGTTCGACGCCGTGCGCCGCTCCGCGCTGCGGTACGTGGGTCTCCGTATCGAGAACAACGCCGCCTTCGCCGCCGACGGCTACGGCCGGATCACCGGCGAGGCGGCGCCCCTGCTGCTCTCCACCGGACCCGGCGCGCTGACCTCGCTCGCCGCGCTCCAGGAGGCCGCGGCCGCCTCGTCGCCGGTCCTGGCGATCAGCAGCCAGATCCCGGCCGTAGGACTCGGCGGCGGCCGCCACGGCCATCTGCACGAACTCCGCGACCAGCAGGCGTCGTTCCGTGACGTCGTGAAGTCCGTCCACACGGTCCGCACCCCGTCGCAGATCCCGTCCGCGATCGCCGCCGCCTGGGAGTCCGCGCTGACGGCACCGCACGGCCCGGTATGGGTGGAAATCCCGCAGGACGTACTGACGGCCGAGACGATCCTCCCGGCCGTCACCCCGATGGACGCGACACCGCACGAGGTCGTCCCGCGCCCCGAACTGACGGCTGTCGCCGCGCACCTGCTCGCACACGCCGAGCGCCCGGCGATCATCGCGGGCGGCGGAGTCGTACGCGCCGACGCCTCCCGCAAGCTGCGCACCCTCGCCGAACAGCTCAACGCCCCGGTCGTCACCACCTTCGGCGGCAAGGGCGCCTTCCCCTGGGAGCACCCGCTCTCGCTCCAGTCCTGGCTGGAGGACCGCCACACCACCGACTTCCTGGAAGACGCGGACGTCCTCCTGGTAGTTGGCTCCGGCCTCGGCGAACTCTCCTCGAACTACCGCACCTTCCAGCCGCGCGGCCGGATCATCCAGATCGAGGCCGACGCCGGAAAGCTGGAGGCCAACCACCCGGCTCTGGGCATCCACGCCGACGCCAGACTCGCGCTCGCCGCGCTCCTGGAGACGCTGGACTCCGAGCGCCCCGACCCCACCGCGCCCGAGCGGGTCCGTACGGTCCTCACCCGCGTACGCGAACGCATCGCCGCCCAGGACCTCACCCTCGAACAGCGGCTCCTGGCCTCGGTACGGGCGGCGGTCCCTGACCCGTCCCCCACCTTCTGGGACATGACGATCCTGGCCTACTGGGCCTGGTCCGCGTTCGACCCCCGCCGCCCGAACACCATGCACTCCGCCCAGGGCGCGGGCGGCCTCGGCTACGCCTTCCCCGCCGCGCTCGGCGCCGCCGTGGCCGACCCCACCCACCCGGTACTCGCCGTCTCCGGCGACGGCGGCGCCCTGTACTCACTCGCCGAACTCGCCACCGCCCGCCAGCACGACCTCCCGGTCACCTGGCTGATCGTCGACGACGGCGGTTACGGCATCCTCCGCGAGTACATGGCGGACGCCTACGGCGAGCCCACCGGTACGGACCTGTCCCGGCCGGACTTCGTGGCGCTGGCCGAGTCCTTCGGCGTACCGGCCGTCCGTACGTCCCCCGAGACCCTCACCGACGACCTGTCCAAGGCGCTTGCGGCGCCCGGCCCTTCGGTCGTGGTGCTCCCGGCCGTGCTGAGGATGTTCGCGCCCACGCACCAGGGCTGATGGCATCTCGGGGCTGAGGACGGCCTACCAGATCGACTCGACCCACTCGGGGTGGTCGATGAACGGGTTGCGGTTGTGCTGGTAGCGGTCGTAGATCAGCTCGTTGCGGTTCTCCTCGAAGGCGTCCGGCGGGTCCTCCTGGTGCCACTGCTTGAGCACGGACAGGCGGCCCATGTACGGGGAGCTGCCGTTGCTGACCTGGTTGTTGGGTTCGAGGTCGGCGAAGCCGTCGTCGCCCTCGTAGCGCACCGCCATGTAGAGGATCATGCGGGCCACATCGCCCTTGACCGCGTCGCGGGGCTCGAAGGAGTCGGAGTCGGTGTAGTTGCCGGGCGCGCCGCTGACCGCGCTGCCGCCCTCGTCGAAGTCCTTGTTGCCGCGGATGCTGTTGACCTGGACGTCCGTGGGGCGCAGATGGTGCAGGTCGGTGCCGGGTCCGGTGGAGGTGCCGAAGCCGCCGTGGGACTTGGCCCACACGTGCTCACGGTTCCAGTCGCCCACGTTGCCGCCGTTGAGCGACTTGCTGCGTGACGTACCGCTGTAGAGCAGGATCACGTTGCCGCTGTTGCTCGGGTCCTGGTCCGTGGCCTTGAGGGCGTCCCAGACCTGGGAGTACGACAGCCGGCTCTGGTCGTCGATGATGTCGTGCAGCGCGTCCTTCAGGGCCGTACCGGTCTTGCCGGTCGCGCCGTCGTAGTAGCTGTCGTAGGCCGATGGTGTCGCGGTGGCGGTCGGCACGGTGATGCCGACGAGGGCCGCGGCGACGGTCAGGAGCAGGGCAGGGCGTATGCGGGACGAGTGCATGTGGGGGGCGTCCTTTCCCGGAGTGTGCGGCAGGCTCCGTACCCGGTCCAACGGGTGCGGGATCTACGCGGGTTGACTTTGCGTCATTCGGGAGAGTGGCACGTCTGTGGGCATGGTCATGTAAACGGGAGGCGGCGATTCTGTGACGTTGTCATGGACGTGTCGCAGGCTGCTGAGCGGCGGGTGCGAGTTGCCCGTCGGGCTCGTTGGCCGGGGGAGCTGTCGGGCGGCCACCGAACGACGTCACCGCCACCCCGCCCACCAGCAGCACCGCCGCGCACCAGCGCAGGCCGGTCACGCCCTCGCCCAGGAACAGCGCAGCGGACGACATCCCGAACACCGGGACCAGGAGCGAGAAGGGTGCCACCGAGGACGCGGGGTGGCGGCGCAGCAGCCAGCCCCAGGCGCCGAAGCCGAAGATGGTGGAGACCCAGGCCACGAACACGATCGTGCCCACGCCCGCCCAGTCCAGCGCGCCCAGCGCCCGACCGATCTCGTCTCGGCCCTCCAGGGCGAGCGACAGCAGCAGGAGCGGAAGCACCGGCACCACGCTGACCCAGACCATGAAGTTCAGCGCGTCCGGCGGGGCGGCCCTGCGGGTCAGTACGTTGGAGACGCCCCAGGCGGCGGCCCCGGCGACCACCATCGCGAAGCCGAGCAGCGGCCCGGAGGGACCCTCGTCGTACGCGGCGACACCGATCCCGGCGAGCGCCACGGCCATGCCGAACGCCCGCACCCGGCCGGGCCGTTCACCGAGCAGCGCGAAGGCGAGCAGAGCCGTGAACACTGCCTGGATCTGGAGAACCAGCGAGGAGAGCCCGGCTCCCATCCCCGCGTCCATACCGGCGAACACCAGCCCGAACTTGGCCACCCCCAGGGCCAGTCCGACGCCCACGATCCACTTCCACCCGACACACGGCCGCCCCACCAGGAACACCGCGGGCAGCGCCGCGACCAGGAAGCGCAGCGCGGAGAAGAGCAGTGGCGGGAAGTGGTCGAGGCCGATCTCGATGACGACGAAGTTGACGCCCCAGACGGCGGCGACGGCGACGGCGAGAGCGATGTGTGTGGGGCGCATGCGTTGAGCATCAGGGCTGATGACCATGTAGCACCAGCGCGGATATCTGCATGATTGAATGAAGCGCTGCTTATGGTTCATCAGGTGAGAGAGGGTGACCGATGCTTGATCTGTCCCGACTGCGCGCCCTGCACGCCGTCTCCGTGCACGGCACCATCGGCGCCGCGGCCGCCGCGCTCGGCTACACCCCGTCCGCCGTCTCGCAGCAGATCGCCAAGCTGGAGCGGGAGACCCGTACGACGCTGCTCGAACGCCAGGGGCGCGGCGTACGGCTCACCGAGGAGGCCCGGCAACTGGCCGCCACCGGACAGGAGTTGCTGGCGATCGTCGAGCGGGCCGAGACGGACCTCGAAGAGCGCCGCGGGCTGCCGTCCGGGCGGCTGACCATCGCCGCGTTCGCCTCCGCCGCGCGTGGGCTGATGCCGGGCGTGCTGGCCGATCTCGCCCGGCGCCACCCCGCACTCGACACCCGGCTCAGCGAGGTCGACCCGCATCTGTCGGTCGACCTGGTGGCCAAGGCGGCGGTCGACATGGCCGTGGCGCACGACTGGGACATCGCGCCGCTGCCCGCGCCGCCCGGCGTCGAGCAGGCGCTGATCGGCGAGGACGTATGCGACATCCTGGTGCCCGCCGGTCACCCGCTGGCCGCCCGGGACGCGGTACGCCGTGAGGATCTGAAGCATGAGCGGTGGGTGTGCCAGCCGCCCGGCCGGGTCTGCCACGACTGGCTGATGCGGACGATGCGCGCGGCCGGATGCGAGCCCGACATCGTCCACCAGGCCGAGGAGAACCCGACGTTGATCGCCCTGGTCGCCGCGGGCCTGGGCATCGCGCTGATCCCGCGGCTCGGCCGGGGCCCGCTGCCCGAAGGGGTGGTGGAGGTGCGGCTCGAACCGCTGCCGGTGCGGCGGCTGTACGCGCTGTGGCGCACCGGCGCGGCACGGCGCCCGGCCATCATCGAGACCGTGCGTACGCTGCGGGAGTTCTGGCCCTCGGCGGAGCGGCGACCCTAAGCGGTCCGCAGCGCTCCACAGAACTCCACAGAGCTCCGCTGGAAGTGCCACGAGAGGCCGTCCATTACCCGCGGCACCGTCGTGGCTGGTCGCGCAGTTCCCCGCGCCCCAAAGACAGGCTCTGAAGGGGCACCGTCCCGCGGGCCCCTTCCCGCGCCGACCCTTCCGCCGCTGAGCCGCGACAAGGGTTTTCCCCGTATCGGCTTCACCCGGGGTTTCCCTACTGTCTCCCGCACCGGTGGTTCCCCTGTGGATCTGCATGTCAGGTGCATGTCACGCGCGGGTTTCCGGCTGGTAACGGCCCCTGTACGGGGGTCGTCGCGTCGGCGGCGGCGCACGGGCATACCCGGCCCCAAGGCGCTGCGGACGGCATCCCCATGTCGCACCGCAGTTCCGCGCGCCGCCGCTCGCGCTCCGCACCGACAGCTGCTCCGGGGGTCTCCGGAGCCGCCCCTGAAAGGGATCACCTTGAACGGTTCCAGGCGGAGACTCATATCCGTCGTGGCCGCCAGCGCCACAATCCTCGGCGTGACCGCCACGTCTTCCGCGGCACTCGCCTCACAGGCTGGCTCCTCCGACCGCCCCGTCGCTCCCGCTGCCCAGGCCATGGCCCAGGACGGCCCCGAGGACGCACCCGTGGAGAAGGTCATCGTGACCTACAAGTCACGGGCCGCCGAGGCGGATTCGAACTCCGCGGCGAAGAGCGACGCCGCCGAGAAGGGCAGGAAGACCGGCGAGAAGCTGTCCTTCGAACGCCGGCTGGCGGACGGCGCCGCGCTGGTCGACCTCGGCGCCGGCGCCGACGCCAAGGACGTCACGGAGGTCATGAAGGCCTTCCGCGCGGACTCGGCCGTCGCGTCCGTCGAGCCCGACATCCGCGCCTTCCCCACGGCCGTGACCCCGAACGACACGGACTACGCCAAGCAGTGGGACTTCTTCGAGCCCACCGGCGGCATGAACGTGCCGGGCGCCTGGGACACCACCACGGGCAGCGGCGTCACCGTCGCCGTCATCGACACCGGCTACGCCTCGCACAGCGACCTGAGCGCGAACACCGTGTCCGGCTACGACTTCATCTCCGACTCCGCCGACGCCCGCGACGGCAGCGGCCGGGACAGCGACCCGTCGGACGAGGGCGACTGGAACGCCACCGACAACGAGTGCTACTCGGGCTCCCGCGCGAGCGACTCGTCCTGGCACGGCACGCATGTCGCGGGCACCATCGCCGCGACCGCGAACAACGCCAAGGGCGTGGCCGGCGTCGCCTACGGGGCGAAGGTCCAGCACGTGCGCGTGCTCGGCAAGTGCGGCGGCTCATCCGCGGACATCGCCGACGCCATCACCTGGGCGTCGGGCGGCTCGGTGCCGGGCGTCCCGGCCAACCCCAACCCGTCCAAGGTGATCAACCTGAGCCTCGGCGGCGCCAGCTCGACCTGCCCGACCGTCTACCGCAACGCCATCAACGGCGCGGTCTCGCGCGGGACGACGGTCGTCGTCGCGGCCGGCAACAGCAACGCCGACGTGTCCGGCTTCACGCCCGCCAACTGCGCGAACGTCATCAACGTGGCGGCCACCAGCCGTGAGGGCAACCGGACGTTCTACTCGAACTACGGCAGCGGCATCGACATCTCCGCCCCGGGCGGCGAGACCCGGCGCGGCACCGACACCCCGGGCACCGTCACCACCCCCGAGAACGGCATCCTCTCGACGCTGAACTCCGGTGCGACCACCCAGTCGGCGGAGAACTACGAGCCGTACCAGGGCACCTCGATGGCCGCCCCGCACATCGCCGGCCTCGCCGCGCTGCTGAAGTCGGCCGACTCCTCGCTGACCCCGGCCGCGATCGAGACCGCCCTCAAGGACAACGCCCGCCCGGTGCCCGGCACCTGCTCCGGCGGCTGCGGCGCGGGCATCGCCGACGCCGCGAAGACCGTCGCGGCGGTCACCGGCGGCGACCCCGACGGCGGTGACGGCGGCGCGGACGGTACCTTCACCAACTCCTCGAACGTCACCATCTCGGACAGGTCCACCGCCGTCTCCTCGGTCTCGGTGCCCGGTCTGACCGGAAACGCCCCGTCTGACCTGAAGGTCGGGGTCGACATCGTGCACACCTACCGCGGCGACCTGGTCATCGACCTGATCGCACCGGACGGCAGCGCGTACCGGCTGAAGAACTCCAGCAGCGGCGACTCGGCCGACGACGTGCACGCCACGTACACGGTCGACGCCTCTTCGGAGCTCGCGGCCGGTGACTGGAAACTGCAGGTCCGCGATGTGTACCGGGGTGACACCGGCTACATCGACTCCTGGAGCCTCACCTTCTGATCCACCGGGAGATCCGGCGGGATCCGATATCAATCCTGGTCAGGGGCGTGTCAGCGGCTGTCGGCCGCGGGCGCGCCCCGTCCTGCTGCCCTCGACCCCCACCTCCCTCCGGTCCACATGGTGGACAAGGGGCCTGGACTCCGCTGGCCGAGTTCGTATCCTCTGGTCAACTCGCGGAGGCAGGGGGCCGCGCATACCGGGGAG
>NZ_JAZGRL010000003.1:831218-843252 GCF_046540415.1 Streptomyces sp. E11-3
ACCGGGGAGGGTGGGCAGGGTGAAGCCGACACCGGAGCGCGCCACGCCCGTCGGGCGAGCCGACCTTCTCGCCCGCCTGACGGGTGTGCTGCACAGCCGGGGGCGCGCCCTGCTCACGGGGGCGGCCGGCATCGGCAAGACCGAGGTGGCGCAGGCCGCCGGGGCGCGCGCCGCCGCGCTGGGCGAGACCGTGGTGTGGCTCGCCCCGCAGCCGGCGGACCGTCCCATACCCGGCGCGGCCGCCGCCGCCCTCGTCGCCTCCGTGCCCGCTTTCGCGCTGGACGGGCTGCCGCAGCCGCAGCGGACCGCGGTCGCGGTGCTCTGCCGGGAGGCCGAGGCCACCGACGCGGGCTGGGATCCGATCGCGCTGCGGCTGGGCATCGCCCGCATCCTGCGCAACCTGGCCGCGCGGAGCCCCGTGCTCCTGGTCATCGACGACGCCCAGCTCATCGACGCGGACAGCGCGGACCTCCTGCGCTTCGCGCTCCATCTGGCCCCGCCCGAACTGCGCGTGCTCGTCGTCGAGACCCCCGAGCCGCACGCTCCGAGGCTGACACCAACACCAACACCAACACCGACACCGACACCGACACCGACACCGACACCGACACCGACGACGGACATGGACCCGGCGGGACCGCCCCTGTGGGTGCCGTCCGAGGCCGACGTGCTGCTGGTGCCGCCGCTGCACGCCGACGAAATCGCCGAACTCCTCGTCCACCACCGGCTGCCCTCCCGGATGGCGGGCCGCATCCACCGCGCCAGCGGCGGCAATCCACGGATCGCACTCGCCGTCGGCAGGTCCCTCGCGGACGCCACGACACCCGTGCACCACGCGGAGGCGCTGCCGCTGTCCGGGCGTGCCCGCGACCTGGCGCGCCGGATGCTGGCCGCCGCCTGTCCCTCCGTACGGGCCTCGCTGCTCCTCGCCGCGCTCGCGCTCCGGCCGACGGCGTCGATGATCCGCAGGGCCGGGCGTCCGGACGCCGAGGCGGAGCTGGCCGCGGCGGAGCGGGCCGGTCTCGTCACGCTGACGGAGGACGGGACGGTGGCGTTCACCGCCGGTGTGCTGCCCTCTACGCTCGTGCACGACACCAGCTGGACGGTGCGCAGGGACGGCCATGCGGCGCTGGCCACCGTGGCGGACGACCCCGTGGAGGCCGTACGGCACCGGGCCCTGGCCGCCGATGCCCCCGATGAGCAGCTCGCCGCCGAGGTCGCCGAGGCCGCGCACACGGCGCGCCGAAGCGGTAACAACACGCTGGCCGCCGAACTGGCCCTGCTCGCCGCCGAGTCGACGCCCGGCCTGCCGACCGGTCGACGGCTGACCCGGCTGGCAGGCGCCGCACAGGCGGCCGCGCGCGCCGCGCGCGCCGATCTGGCGCTGCGCGCGGCAGGCGATCTGCTGGCCCGCGACGCCGAACCCGCCGACCGGGTGCGCGCCCGGCTCGCCGTGCTGGACACGGCGGGGCAGGGGCTGACCGACCTCGACGAGCTCTACGCGCACGCGATGGAGGACTCCGAGGACGATCCCGGCCTGCGTGCGGCGGTGCTGCTGCGGCTCGCGGTCAAGTACGTGGTCGCCGACGGGGACCCGGTGCGCTCGCGGGCCGCCGCCGTGGAGTCCGCCCGGCTCGCGTCCTCGGCGGGGGACCGGCACACCGCCGCGCAGGCGCTGACGCAACAGGCCAGGATGGACCGGGTGCTGGGCGCCCCGGAGGCCGAGGAGACGCTCACCGAGGCGTGTGTCCTGGAGCTGGCCGACGGGCCGCCGGGCATCCGCAACACCGCACAGATCCTGACGATCCGGCACGCCCTCTTCGACGACCGGCTGGACGAGGCCCGCGACCGGCTGCAGGCGCTGGTACCGCTGGTGGAGCGGCGCGGCCCGGTCGAGGACTCCATCGAGCTGTTCCGCACGGCGGCCGAGGTGGAGTCGCGGCGCGGCCAGTGCGCGGCGGCGCTCTCCCACGCCGGGCGGTCGCTGGCGCTGACGCTGGAGGCCGGTCTGTCGCCGGGGCCCGCCTGGTTCGCACTGGCGGTGGCCGAGACCGCGGGCGGCAGCTTCGCCCGCGCCGCGAGCTACGCCCGGCGCAGCGCCCAGGCGTCGGAGGAGGAAGGCGACCATGTCTTCCTCTCCCGCAGTCTGTACGCCCTGGGCCGGGTGCAGTTGGCGACGGGCGATGTGGCGGGCGCGCTGGAGACGCTGCGCCGGGTGCGGGAGGGACAGCGAGTCCACGGGACCGTCGATCCGTCGATGCTGCGCTGGCACGAGGAGCTGGCGGAGGCGCTGCTGGCGAATGACGCGCTTCAGGAGGCTCAGGCGCTGCTCGTGGACGCCGGCCCGGTGGCCGAGCGGCTGGGCCGTACGACGGTGCTGCTGGGCTTCGACCGGGTGTACGCGCTCTGTCTGGCGGCGGGCGGCAAGCCCGATGAGGCGGTCAGGCTGCTGGCGGAGACAGCGGAGAAGTTCGCCGCGCACGGTCTGCCGCTGGAGGAGGGGCGCTGTCTGATCGCGCTGGCCCGGGTGGAGCGCCGTCGCCGACGGCGGTCGGCCGCGCAGCAGGCGCTACAGGCAGCGGCCGCGGTCTTCGAACGGGCGGGGGCCGCGCCCTGGCTGGAGCTGGCCGTGGAGGGCACGCCGCGCCCTTCGCGCGCGGCCCGCGCCGAGGCGGCGACGCCCGTGGACAGCGGCGCGCTCCCGCTGCTCACGGAGGCCGAGTGGCGGCTGGCTCAGCTGGTCGGCCAGGGGGCGAGCAACCAGGAGGCGGCGGCCCGGCTGTATCTGAGCGTGAAGACGGTGGAGGCCCGGCTGACCCGGATCTACCAGAAGCTGGATGTGCGCTCCCGCGCGCAGCTGGCGAACGCCCTGAGCACCGACCCCGGCGGTGGCGGCCGCGCGCTGCCGGGTACGACACCGGCCCCAGGCTAGGTCCTGTCGGGAAAGCCACTGGTCACAGCCGGAGACGGGCCCTGAGGGGGCCGCCACCGGCGCTTTGGAGGGGGGCGCACCGGTGGCGGCATGCTGCCGGCCGCATGCGGCGGAGAGGGTGGTCAGCGTTCGCAGCCAGCAGCGAGGCCGACACCGCACTGCGGAGACTCACCGGCAGCATGCCGGTTTGACGGCGGCGCAGGCGCGCGGGTTCCCCGGTTGCGCGCCCCCATCGGCTACGGACCGCGGCAGCACCATGGCCAGGACAGGCGACGTATCCGATCTACGCCGCGCCCCCGGCGCACCCCATCCGATGGACGCAAAGCCCCCGGCCCCCTCTGGCGTGCGCCCGGCTCGACGGGTCACGCTGAACGCACATATCGGGGGGTTCACCATGCGCACAGTGCGCGATGTACGGACCGTGGGGGTGGTGTGCGCGCTCATGGTCGTGGCCGCGCTCGCATCCTGCCAGAAGTCGCCGGGTCCCGGGGGCAGCAACAGACTCGACGGCACCAACACGACCAGCGCGGCCACGGGGTACGGCGCGACGTTCCTCGGGGTCGGTGAATGCGGCTCGCGCGGCCGCGACTTCACCGAGGTGGCGTGTACCAGCGAGCGGGCTCTGGCGCGTGTCACCGCCCGCTACGACGGAAAGCGGGCGAACGGCCCCAGCTGCCCGGAGCGCACGGACTTCGTCCTGCACATCACGGAGAACCGCCCGGCGACTGACAAGGAGAGCGACGGGAAGAGCACCGGGAAGAGCGACGGGAAGAGTGCCGCACCCCAGGGCTTCGCCTGCATGCGCAACCTGGAACCGCCGCACCCCGGCGACCCCGGCGGCGGCGGAGGCCCGCGCACCATCGTCGGCGACTGCGTCTTCAACTCCAAGGCGGGCGAGGTGAGGGAGACGGCCTGCGACGGCTCGGGCGAGAACCGCCCGCAGTTCAAGGTCACTTCAGCCGTCACCAGCCGCGCCAAGTGCCCCCGGTCCACGACCCTGTACGTCCAACTGGGCGGCAAGAAGCCGGTGGGCTGCGCCCGGCCCGTATGAACCGGTACTCACCACCAGTACGCACAACACCGCGCCCGCCACCGAAAGGCAGCGGGCGCGGCAGGAAGCACGGATCGGCGTCAGTGCCGCATCGTGAACTCCCGCTTGAGGTCACGCTTGTCCAGCTTCGCGTCGTACGTCGCCAACGGCTTGGCCTTGGCCTCGTCGGCTCGGACCGTGGCCGGGGCGACGCCCGCCCACTTCAGGATCGCGGCGGTGGCCTTGGCGCGCTCGTCACCCTTCAGCGCCGCGACGTTGGCGCCGTGGTTGGCGCCGGGGGCGACGTAGACGTACGAGTCCTTGGCGTACTCGCTGAGGCGGAACGGCTCGGCCCCCCACGGGTCGTTCTCGCCGTTGACGAAGAGCATGCGCTCGGCGTTGTACCGGACCCAGGTGTCGACGTCCCGCATCTTCCACGGGTTGAACCACATCGGGATGTCACGCGGCACGAACTCCCGCGGCGCCTGGTAGCCGTAGCGCGAGAGGCCGTCCAGGTGCGGCTGCTGGATGTTGGGCGAGCCCAGCTCGGTGCCTGCCTGGTAGTAGTACGGCGTGTACGGCTCCAGGCCCTGGTCGGTGTAGAAGGAGAAGCCGGAGATGTCGTCTACGTAGGTGTAGATCTCCTGGTCGGTGGCGGTGGCCGCGGTGGGCACGTCCTTGCAGTCCGCCTCGCTGCTGTACTGCCAGAAGGCCCAGACCATGTCGGAGACGACGGCTTCGTACGACTTGTCGAGGCTGCCGACGGTCTTGAAGGTGGCGCCGGACTCGGCCGCCCAGTCGGCGTACAGCTTCTTCAGCGGCTCACGGCGTACCAGTGCCTCGCGCTGCACCGCGTTCAGGGCGTCGCGGCACTTCTTGGTGCCGACGTTCTCGAAGAAGCGGTCGTAGGCCGAATCTTCCCTGTTCACCACGTCGTTGGGCGCGACGTAGGCGACGACACCGTCCATGTCGTTGGGGTGGAAGCGCTCGTAGTACGTCGCCGTCATGCCGCCCTTGGAACCGCCGGTGGACAGCCAGTTCTTGCTGTAGATCGGCTTCAGCGCCTTGAAGATGCGGTGCTGGTCGTTGGCCGCCTGCTCGATGTTCAGATCGGACCAGTTGGCGGGGCTCGGCCGGGACGGATCAAAGAAGCGGTACTCCATCGACACCTGGTTACCGTCGATGATCCGCGTCGGCTCGCTGCGGAAGGGGCTGGTGCGAAGGTGGTAGCCCGAGGTGTGGAAGACCGTCGGGCGGTTGGTGTCCTTGTGTAGCACGGACAGTCTCTGCTGGAACGTCCCCTTGTCCGGCTGCCGGTGGTCGACCGGCTGCGTGTAGTTGAGGACGAAGTACCGATAGCCGCGGTACGGCTTCTCCTCGATCAGGCTCATGCCCGGTATCTCGAGGAGCCGGTCCTTGATGTTGGTCGCCTTTGGCTCGGCGGCGGTGGCCGCCCCAGCCGCGCTCAAGGTACCTATCAGCACCACGAGCGACAGCAGCCATCTGAGCGCCTTGCGCATGCATCCTCCCCTGGGTTCACGGATGTCCGCCGGAACTTAGCGGAGCAAGTCGCCTGACACCAGGGGCCGTTGAGAGCTATGGGCTTGTTAAGTACGGTTCAGCACAGGATCCAGCCGGAGCTCACCGAGCCCTTGCCGACCTTTCCCCTGATCCATACGCAGCGTTTGCCCGCGTAGACCTTGACGGGGCCCGCGTACTGGGTGAACCGGCCCGCGTTCGTCACCGGATGGCCGCCGCGCGCCTGCACACTGACGGACATGTACTGGCGCTTGCCCGACTTCTTGGGGCGGCTCAGGGCGCAGACGAAACCGCGGCTCTTGTAGACGTGTACGGCACCGGTGGAGAACGGCAGGGTGCGCACCTTCTTCCCCGGACAGGGACCGGCGGCGTGCGCCTGGCCGACACCGGGGCCCGTCAGGCCGAGCAACAGAGCCGCGGCCAGCGCGACGGCGCAGAGTGTCCACCGTCCGCGTCCCGCGGTTGTCCCCCCGTAGCGCACAGGCGTCCCTCCCGACTCGGCAGCGTACAGATGTACGGACGCGGCGGGCAGGCCGAACGGTTGCACACCCCTCGAACGGGTTCTGCGGGGGTGCGCAACGGGCCGCGACCGGAGCCGCGATGCGGGCCGCGGTGGAGCCCCGATGGGCCGCGACGGGGCCGCGAGGCGCCTTAGGCCTGCTCTAGGCCACCGCCGACTCGGGCTCTCCCACGAACGTCCGCCACAGCTCCGCGTACCGGCCGCCCAGAGCCAGCAGCTCCTCGTGCGTGCCGTCCTCGGCGACCCGGCCGTGGTCCATCACCACCACCCGGTCCGCGCGCGCCGCGGTGGTCAGCCGGTGCGCGACCACCAGTGTGGTGCGGCGGCCCGCGACCCGGTCGGTGGCCTGGTTGACCTGCGCTTCGGTCGCCAGGTCGAGGGCGGCCGTGGCCTCGTCGAGCAGCAGGACGTCCGGGTCCACCAACTCGGCACGGGCCAGGGCGATCAGCTGGCGCTGGCCCGCCGAGAGGTTGCGGCCGCGCTCGGTGACCTCGTGCAGATAGCCGCCGTCCAGCGTGGCGATCATGTCGTGCGCGCCGACCGCCCGCGCCGCGGCCTCCACCTGCGCGTCCGTCGCGTCGGGACGGCCGTACGCGATCGCGTCGCGCACCGTACCCGCGAAGAGGTACGCCTCCTGGGGGACGACGCCGAGCCGGTGCCGGTACGCCGTCAGGTCGAGGGAACGCAGATCCGTGCCGTCGACCGTCACCCTGCCGCTGGTCGGGTCGTAGAACCGGGCGACCAGCTTGACCAGCGTCGACTTGCCCGCGCCGGTCTCGCCGACGAAGGCCACCGTCTGGCCCGCGGGGATGCGCAGCGAGACCTCGCTCAGCGCCTCTTCCTCGCCCCCGTACGCGAAGTGCACGTCATCGAAGGCGATCTCGCCCCGCAGGGACGGGACGCCGAGCGGCTTCTCGGCAGCCGCGGTCGAGGTCGGCTCCCGCAGCAGCTCCTGGATACGGCCGAGCGAGACGGTCGCCTGCTGGTAGCCGTCGAAGACCTGCGACAGCTGCTGCACGGGCGCGAAGAACAGCTCGATATAGAGGAGATACGCGACCAGCGCACCGGTCGTCAGGGTCCCGGCCTCGACCCGGCCCGCCCCCACGATCAGTACGGCCGCCGCAGCCACCGACGACAGCAACTGCACGAACGGGAAGTAGACCGATATCAGCCACTGGCCGCGGATACGCGCCCGACGGTAGCTGTCGCTGCGTTCGGTGAAGCGCGCGTAGCCGCTGTGCTCGCGCCGGAAGGCCTGCACGATGCGCAGTCCGGAGACCGACTCCTGCAGGTCGGCGTTGACCAGCGACACCCGCTCGCGGGCGAGTTCGTACGCCTTCACACTCGACTTGCGGAAGAAGTACGTCCCGACGATCAGGATCGGCAGGGTCGCGAAGACGACCAGCGCCAGACCCACATCGATCACCAGCAGCGCGACCATGATGCCGAAGAAGGTGACGACGGAGACGAAGGCGGTGACCAGGCCGGTCTGCAGGAAGGTGGACAGCGCGTCCACATCCGTGGTCATCCGGGTCATGATCCGGCCGGTCAGCTCGCGCTCGTAGTAGTCGAGCCCGAGCCGCTGCAGCTGCGCGAAGATCTTCAGGCGCAGTGAGTACAGGATGCGCTCGCCGGTGCGGCCCGTCATCCGGGTCTCGCCGATCTGCGCACCCCACTGGACCAGCACGGCCACCAGGCCGAGCGCTGCCGCCGCCCAGACCGCGCCGAGCGCCGCCTGCGAGACGCCCTCGTCGATGCCGTGCCGGATCAGCACCGGCAGCAGCAGGCCCATGCTCGCGTCGACGGCGACCAGGCCGAGCGCCAGCAGCAGCGGCAGTCCGAAGCCGCGCAGCAGTCTGCGCAGCCCGTACGACTCCTCGGGTGCGACCGCCCTCGCCTCGTCGATGCCCGGCGTGTCGGTGGCCGGGGGCAGCGCGTCGACCTGGGCGAGCAGCTCGGGGCTGGCCGGGGAGCCGGACAGGGCCGCGTCCTTGGGTTCGCGGTCACCGGCCCACAGGGTGGGCGTGATGCCCCGCTCGGCGTCGAACTCGGCGTCCAGCTCCTCCCGTACGGAGGTGTACTCCAGCACGTCGGGAGCGGCCTCGGGCAGCGTGTGGCCGGGCGATACGCCGCCCAGCTCGTCCGGGTCGGTCAGCAGCCGCCGGTACAGCGGCGAGCGCCGCTCCAGCTCCGCGTGCGTACCGATGTCGGCGAGCCGCCCGTCGTCGAGTACGGCGATGCGGTCGGCGAGGTTGAGCGTAGAGCGGCGGTGGGCGATCAGCAGTGTCGTACGCCCGGCCATGACCCCGCGCAGCGCCTCGTGGATCTCGTGCTCCACGCGCGCGTCGACGGCCGATGTGGCGTCGTCCAGGAGCAGCAGCCGGGGGTCGGTGAGGATCGCCCGGGCCAGCGCGATCCGCTGCCGCTGCCCACCGGACAGGGTCAGCCCGTGCTCGCCGACCGTGGTGTCGTAGCCGTTCGGCAGCTCGTCGATGAAACGGTCCGCCTGGGCGGCGCGCGCGGCGGTCTCGATCTGCTCCTGGGTGGCGTCGGGGACCCCGTACGCGATGTTCGCCCGCACCGTGTCCGAGAACAGGAAGCTGTCCTCCGGTACGAGGCCGATGGCGGCCCGCAGCGATGCGAGGGTCAGCTCGCGCACATCGTGCCCGCCGACCAGGACCGCGCCCTGGGTGACGTCGTAGTAGCGGGGCAGCAGCAGCGAGACGGTCGACTTGCCGCTGCCGGACGACCCGACCACGGCGACGGTCTCACCGGGTTGGATCTCCAGCGAGAAGTCGTCGAGCACGGGCCGCCCGTCCTCGTACGCGAACCCCACCCCGTCGAACTCGACGGTGGCGGGAGCGTCGGCGGGAAGCTCCTTCCTGCCGTCCTCGATCAGCGGTTCGGTGTCGATCAACTCCAGCACCCGCTCGACACCGGCGCGCGCCTGCTGCCCCACGGTGAGCACCATGGCCAGCATCCGGACCGGTCCGACCAGCTGCGCCAGATACGTCGAGAACGCGACGAACGTCCCGAGCGTGATCTCGCCCTTGACCGCCAGCCAGCCGCCGAGGGCCAGCATCGCGACCTGCCCGAGCGCCGGTACGGACTGCAGCGCCGGGGTGTACCGCGAGTTGAACCGGATGGTCCGCAGCCGCCCCGCGAACAGCTTGCGGCCGACCTCCCGCAGCTTCCCGGTCTCCTGGTCCTCCTGCCCGAACCCCTTGACGACCCGCACCCCGGTTACGGCACCGTCGACGACGCCCGCGACCGCGGCCGCCTGGGCCTGCGCATACCAGGTCGCGGGGTGCAGCCGGGTCTTGCTGCGCTTGGCGATGAACCACAGGGCGGGCGCCACAGCGACCGCGACCAGGGTCAGCGGCAGTGACAGCCACGCCATGATCCCCAGCGAGATGAAGAAGAGCAGGAAGTTGCCGATGGTCATCGGCAGCATGAAGAGCAGCCCCTGGATCAGCTGCAGGTCGCTGGTGGCCCGCCCGACGACCTGACCGGTGGACAGCTCGTCCTGCCGCCGCCCGTCGAGTGTGGTGATGGTGCCGTACATGTCCGTACGGAGGTCGTGCTGGACGTCGAGGGCGAGCCGCCCGCCGTAGAAGCGCCGTATGTACGTCAGTACGTACACGACGACCGCGGCGCCTATCAGCAACCCCGTCCACACGGCCAGTGACCGCGCGCGCGTGTCGATCACGTCATCGATGATCACCTTGGTGATCAGCGGCACCAGCGCCATCACGGCCATGCCACCGAGGGAGGCGCCGAGCGCGAGCACCACGTCCTTCGGGTACCGCCACGCGTACCCGGCCAGTCGCCGCGCCCACCCCTGCTCCGATGCCACCGGTGCCTCCCGTCGTACGGATCTGCCGGAAGGACCAACGCGGTGGGCGGCCGATTTCATCCCTGGGGCCGCGGAGAGGCGTCGGTCCTGGGAGGTCACGGGCGTCAGTCCTGGGAGGTCACGAAGCAGAACTCGTTGCCTTCCGGGTCGCACATGGCCTGGAACGCCCCCTGGTCGTCGGTGACCGCCGCGCCGCTCAGGGTGGCGCCCAGGCGTACAGCCTCGGTCGCGGCGGTCTCGAGGTCGTCGACCGCGATGTCGAGGTGGAGCCGGTTCTTGACGGCCTTGCTCTCGGGTACGGGCTGGAAGGCGAGGCGGGGGAATCCGGGCGGCTCGACGTGGGACCAGTCGCGGGCGCGGTCGACCGGGGTGCCGCCGAGCAGGCCGGACCAGAAGCGGACCAGGGTCTTCGGATCGTGGCAGTCCACGACGACTTGTTCCAGGCGTGCGCGCATGGGCGCCAGCGTAGGAGGGCGGGGCCACGGCCGGGCCGGGGGCCGCGGCCGCGGGCCTGAGCTTTGCTCAGGCGGCCTCGTTCAGGAGCCGCGACAGATGCTCCCGACCCGGCCCGAGCAGGCCTTCCAGCGGGGCCGCCGCCTCGTACCAGCGCTTCTCGTACTCCCAGCACAGCCAGCCGTCCCAGCCGGCGCGGCTGAGCAGCTCCACGCACTCCGTGAGCGGCAGCACGCCGGTGCCGAGCGGCAGCGGGGTGGTGTCCTCGGCCGACGCGATGTCCTTGACCTGGACATAGCCCAGGTGCGGGGCGAGCGCGGCGTAGGACGCGGAGGGCTGTTCGCCGCCGAGCCAGGTGTGCATCACGTCCCACAGGGCGCCCGCGCCATGGCGGCCGACCTGGTCGAGTACGCGGGCCGCCGCGGCTCCGGTGCGGTGCGAGTCGTGGGTCTCCAGGAGGATGCGTACGCCGAGCCCCGTGGCGTACTCCGCGGCCGCTTCGAGGCGGCGCGCGGCGGTCGCGTCCGCGTCGGCGGCACTCTGCGTGTCGGCGGCGCCCGGGAAGACCCGGACGTTCGGGGCGCCGAGGTCGTGGGCCAGTTCCGCCAGGGCGCGGATCTCCGCCAGTACGGGGCCGTCCTCGCCGGGTGCCGCCACGCGCGCGTAGCCGGCGATGCCGAGGATCTCGATGCCGCCCGCCTTGAACTCTGCGGCGACGTCGGCCCGTTCGTCCGGACCGATGCCGGGGTGCACCGGCTCTTCGGAGTGTGCGCGGAGTTCCACGCCGTGGTAGCCGTGGGACGCGGCGAGCCGTACCACGTCGGGGATGGGCAGTCCGGGCATGCCGAGGGTGGAGAAGGCCAACTTCATGCGGGGCTCCTGGGTCCGTCCGGGGACTGCGGACCCTAGCAGCGGCGCACGCCAGGTCAAGGCGGGATGTGCGCCACCCGGCCGCCCTGGTCAGCCGATTGCCCTGGACGGCCGATTGCCCAGGTCAGCCGATCGACGTGGACCGCCGACCGACGTGGACCGCCGACCGACGTGGACCGCCGACCGACGTGGACCGCCGACCGACGTGGACCGCCGATCGACGTGGACCGCCGATCGACCTAGTCAGGCGTCTCCTGTAGTCGCAGCCGCCAGTCCTGGCCCACCAGGTCCACCCCGAAGGAGCGGTGCGGCTGCTCCGCGGCCAGGACGAAGCCGTGCCGCTGGTAGATCCTGCGGGCGGCCCGCAGGACGTCGTTCGTCCACAGGACCAGCTCGCGGTACCCCTGCTCGCGGGCGAAGTCGACGCAGGCGCGCACCAGCCGGTCGCCGACGCCGTGCCCGCGCGCCTCCGGCTCGACCAGGAGCAGCCGCAGCCGCGCGGTGCCGGGTGCCTCATCGCGTACGCACATCACGGATCCGACGGGACGGCCGTCGAGCTCGGCGATCCACACCCGCTCCAGGTGCGGGTCGTGGTCCTCGGCGAAGTCGGCCACGATACGGGCGACCAGGCCCTCGTAGTCGGTGTTCCAGCCGAACTCGGCGGCGTACAGGACCGCGTTGCGGTGCACCATCCAGCCGAGGTCGCCCGGCTGGGTGTCGCGCAGCCGTACACGCGCCGGTTCAGCCATCATGCCAAGCCCTCCGTACGAGCCGCTGTCCAGCCGCTGTCTCCCGTCCCGCCACGATAGTGCCGGGGACCGGGACCGGGGTCGG
>NZ_JAZGRL010000003.1:843343-859927 GCF_046540415.1 Streptomyces sp. E11-3
GTCGGGGTCGGGGTCGGGGTCGGGGTCAGGGTCAGGGTCAGGCGTCGCTCACCGCTCAGGCGCGCGGCGGCGCGGTCGAGGCCCGTACCGTCAACTCCCCGTGCACCACCGCCAGCCCCCCGGACGGCTCCTTCTCGCGCCCCGCCGCGATGCGTCCGGCCCGCGCCCCGGCGTCGTGCAGCGGCAGCCGTACGGTGGTCAGCGCCGGGGTGGCGTCGACACTGAACGGCAGGTCGTCGAAGCCCACGACCGACACGTCGTCCGGGATGCTCAGCCCGCGCTCGCGCAGTGCCGCGCAGGCGCCCAGCGCCACGGTGTCGTTGGCGGCCACGACCGCCGTCAGGTCCGGGTCCCGGCGCAGGAGTTCGCCGATCGCCCGGAAGCCGGAGGCGCGGTCGTAGGGCCCGTGCACGGTGAGCTCGGAGCCCGTCGGGAGGCCCGCGGCGGCGAGTGCCTCGCGGTGCCCCTCCAGCCGGTGGCGGGTGGTGGTGCGCTCCTCGGGGCCGGCGATGTAGCCGATACGCCGGTGGCCCAGGGCCAGCAGATGGGCGGTCAGCTCCCGCCCGCCGCCACGGTTGTCGAAGGCGAGCGCGACGGCCCCGGTGTCGGGCGCGGGCGGTCGCCCGCACAGCACGACCCGGGTCCCGGCGTCGGTCAGCCGCCGCAGCTTGGCACCGAGTGCCGCGGCGTGCTCGGTGTCCTCGACGGCGCCACCGGTGATGACCACAGCGGCGGCGCGCTGGCGCTGGAGCAGGGTGAGGTAGGTCAGTTCGCGCTCGGGGGAGCCGCCGGTGTTGCACACCACCGCGAGGCGCTCACCGCCCGCCCGGCCCCCGGGGCCGCCGATCTCGGACTGGACCGCACCGGCCATGATCCCGAAGAACGGGTCGGCGATGTCGTTGACGAGGATGCCGACCAGGTCGGAGGTGGCGGCGGCGAGCGCGCTGGCCGGCCCGTTGAGTACGTAGTCCAGCTCGGCGACGGCGCTCAGTACCCGCTCGCGGGTGGCTTCGGCGACCGGGTAGTTGCCGTTCAGCACCCGCGAGACGGTCGCCGGGGAGACCTGGGCGCGGGCCGCCACATCCGCCAGGGTCACGGTCATCTCGGCCTCCAGAGCCGCTCGGTCACTCGCCTCGACGCCCGCACCGCGACGTCTTCGCCTCGACTTGGCCCGACGTCTTGTCCGGGCCATGCGGGTCAGGCTAGCTTTTCCTGGCATAGAAAGCGCTTGCTATGACGTGGCGGGCGCTCCTGAGCACGGCGGAGAGGGACTCTCGTGACACGCAAGACGGTGCGCATCGCCATGAACGGCGTAACGGGGCGGATGGGCTACCGCCAACACCTGGTCCGCTCGATCCTCGCGCTGCGCGAGCAGGGCGGCCTCGACCTCGGCGACGGCACCGTGCTCTGGCCGGAGCCGGTCCTCGTCGGCCGCAGGGAGCACGCGCTGCGGGCCCTCGCCGAGCGGCACGGCCTGGAGCACTGGTCCACCGACCTGGACGCCGTACTCGCCGACGACTCGGTCGACATCTACTTCGACGCACAGGTCACATCGGCCCGCGAGGAGGCGCTGCGTAAGGCGATCGCCGCGGGCAAGCACCTCTACACCGAGAAGCCGACCGCCACCGGCCTGGACGGCGCCCTGGAGCTCGCCCGCCTCGCCGACGCGGCGGGCATCAAGCACGGCGTCGTCCAGGACAAGCTGTTCCTGCCGGGACTGCTCAAGCTGAAGCGGCTGATCGACGGCGGCTTCTTCGGCCGCATCCTGTCCGTACGCGGCGAGTTCGGCTACTGGGTCTTCGAGGGCGACTGGCAGGAGGCCCAGCGCCCCAGCTGGAACTACCGCGCCCAGGACGGCGGCGGCATCGTCGTCGACATGTTCCCGCACTGGGAGTACGTCCTGCACGAGCTGTTCGGCCGGGTCCGCACCGTCCAGGCGCTCACCGCCACGCACATCCCGCAGCGCTGGGACGAGCAGGGCAAGCCGTACGACGCGACCGCCGACGACGCCGCCTACGGCATCTTCGAGCTGGAGGGCGGGGTGGTTGCGCAGTTCAACTCCTCCTGGACCGTGCGCGTGAACCGCGACGAACTGGTCGAGTTCCAGGTCGACGGCACCGAGGGCTCGGCCGTCGCGGGCCTGCGCAACTGCCGCGTCCAGCACCGCAGCGCGACCCCCAAGCCGGTCTGGAACCCGGACCTGCCCGTGACGCACGCCTTCCGCGAGCAGTGGCAGGAAGTACCCGACAACCAGGACGGGGCCGATGGATTCGACAACGGCTTCAAGGCCCAGTGGGAGCTCTTCCTGCGGCACGTCTACTCCGGCGCGCCCTACCGCTGGGACCTGCTCGCGGGCGCGCGCGGTGTGCAACTCGCCGAACTGGGCCTGAAGTCCTCGGCCGAGGGCCGCCGCTTCGACATACCAGAGCTGTCGCTTTGAATCCTCCCCCAGCTGAGGCAGGGGGATTTCTGGCTCACGCAGCCTGCGGGTCAGCGACCCGACAGGTCTTCCACGGTCAACACCATCCGGGTTGAAACCAGCCCGGGTTCATACAGCAAAACTTGGAGGTGTATGTGCTGTCCTGGCTCTCGATCAGCACGGCGTACGCGCTTGGTTCTCGCAACGCACGGCAGTCAGCCGACCCTCCCCGGCCTGAAGGCCGGGGCATCCTCGGAGGAATCAGGTGACCGTTCTTCTGCCACGCGCGGGTGGCGGTACGTACGCCTACGCGCCCCGCACCGAACCCCTCTCCCTCGCCGCGGGTGGTCCGCTCACCTCCCGTACGGTCTTCTCGGCCGCGCACGTGGTCGCCGACCCGTACGCCGACACCTCGCCGGGCTCCCCGGCCGCCGTCGACTGGGACGCGACCCTCGCCTTCCGCCGCCATCTGTGGTCGCACGGGCTCGGTGTCGCCGAGGCGATGGACACCGCCCAGCGCGGCATGGGCCTGGACTGGCCGGTCGCCGCCGAACTGATCAAGCGCTCCGCCGCCGAGGCCGCCGCGGTCGGCGGGAAGATCGCCTGCGGGGTCGGCACCGACCAGCTCGCCGCGGGCCCCTCGAACTCGCTGGACGAGGTGCGGGCCGCCTACGAGACCCAGCTCGCCGTGGTCGAGGACGCGGGCGCGCAGGCCATCCTGATGGCGTCCCGCGCCCTCGCGGCGACCGCGCGAGGCCCCGAGGACTACCTCCACATCTACGGCCAACTGCTGTGCCAGGCCACGGAACCGGTGATCCTGCACTGGCTCGGCCCGATGTTCGACCCGGCGCTTGAGGGCTACTGGGGCTCGTCCGACCTCGACGCCGCGACCGAGACCTTCCTGGAGGTCATCGCCGCGCACCCGGACAAGGTCGACGGCATCAAGGTCTCGCTCCTGGACGCCGGGCGCGAGGTCGCGCTGCGCCGCCGTCTGCCCGACGGGATGCGCTGCTACACGGGCGACGACTTCCACTACCCGGAGCTGATCGCGGGCGACGAGCACGGCTTCAGCCACGCCCTGCTGGGCATCTTCGACCCGCTCGGGCCACTGGCCGCGCAGGCCGTACGCACCCTGGACACCGGCGACGCCCAGCGCTTCCGGGAGCTCCTCGACCCGACGGTCGCACTCTCCCGCCACCTCTTCGCGCCGCCCACCCGCTTCTACAAGACGGGTGTGGTCCTGCTGGCCTGGCTGGCCGGCCACCAGAGCCACTTCTCGATGGTCGGCGGCCTGCAGTCGGCGCGCTCGCTGCCCCATCTGGCGCGGGCGTACGAACTGGCCGACGGGCTCGGGCTGTTCCCCGACCCGGCCCTGGCCGAGGCCCGCATCAAGGCCCTCCTCACGGTGTACGGAGTCGACCAGTGAACCCAGTCACCCCCGTCAACTCTTCGGACCTGGCCCGCTTCAGCATCAACCAGATGACGGTCAAGCAACTCACGCTGCCCGAACTGGTCGAGTCCTGCACGGCGTCGGGCATCCCCGGCGTCGGCCTGTGGCGCGAGCCGGTCCAGGCGTACGGGGTCGAGAAGGCGGCCCGGCTGGTACGGGACGCGGGGCTCGCCGTCACCACGCTGTGCCGCGGCGGCTTCCTCACCGCGATCGACGCCCACGCGCGCGTGGCGGCCATCGACGACAACAGGGCGGCGATCGACGAGGCCGCGACGCTCGGCACCGACACCCTGGTCCTGGTCTCCGGCGGCCTGCCGCCCGGCAGCCGCGACCTGTACGGCGCCCGGGAGCGCATCGCGGACGCGCTGGCCGAACTGGCTCCCTACGCGGCGGACCGCGGCGTCCGACTGGCCATCGAACCCCTCCACCCGATGTACGCCGCCGACCGTTGTGTGGTCTCCACCCTCGGCCAGGCCCTCGACCTGGCGGAACGCTTCCCCGCCGACCAGGTGGGCGTCTGCGTGGACACGTACCACCTCTGGTGGGACGACCTGGTTCCCGCCCAGATCACCCGGGCGGGGGCAGAGGGCCGACTGCACGCCTTCCAACTGGCCGACTGGGTCACGCCTCTTCCACAGGGTGTGCTCACCGGGCGCGGGCAACTCGGCGACGGAGTCATCGACCTGCCGGACTGGTGCCGCCAGGTCGAGGCGGCCGGGTACACGGGCCCGATCGAAGTGGAGCTCTTCAACGACGGCCTGTGGGCGCGCGACGGGCACGAGGTCCTCGCGGAGACGGTCGCCCGATTCATCGCGAACACCCCGGAATGTCGACCCCCAGAAAAATAACTGCGTGAAGTCGTACAACCCTTTCCGGGTGACGTGGGTCGTACTTGGCATCAGGACTTCTGGGGGGTGATCCGGGGGGATCGGGAAGTCCTGGTAGGGGAGGGAATGGGGAGGGGAAAACCCGAGGGGGTTCGGCCGACGGGCCGGGCCCCCTCGAAGTTTCTTCGGCCAGCCGCAGTTTCCTCGACCGTCCGCAGCAGGCCGAGTNCCGCAGTCGGACCCCCCACGGGCCGACTGACGGGGCGCTTCCCATTCCCCGAAGCGGATTCCCCCCACGGGATCCGCCCGGGTGTCCAAGTGGTGCGGTCTGCCGGGACGCGTGCGTACGGGAGGGCCGCTCAAGCTCTCCGGTGCACGTGCGCCCCGGCCAACAACATCCCGGGAACGTCCCCCAAGACGTCCCCTGACGACGGAGACGTCCCCCAAGACGTCCCAGCCATCGCCTACTTAGACCCGCGAGCCCCTCGAATGGTTACGTTGGAATCACTGTGATCTACGTCTCTTGCATATGTCCTGTACATGCGCAAGAGGCCCGAAATGCCAATACGGTCCCGAGCGTAAGGGTGCTGTGAGGACTGTGTCGACTATGTGAAGGACCTGAGCCGAAGGCTGTTGGTCACTACGAAGACCGACGAGAAGGCCATCGCCGCGCCCGCGATCATCGGATTGAGCAGTCCCGCGGCGGCGAGCGGCAGCGCCGCGACGTTGTAGCCGAAGGCCCAGAAGAGGTTGCCCTTGATGGTGGCCAGGGTCCTGCGGGAGAGCCGGATCGCGTCCGCGGCCACCCGTAGGTCGCCCCGTACGAGAGTGAGGTCGCCGGCCTCGATCGCCGCGTCCGTGCCGGTGCCCATGGCCAGGCCCAGATCGGCGGTGGCCAGCGCCGCCGCGTCGTTGACGCCGTCGCCGACCATGGCCACGGTGCGGCCCTCCTGGCGCAGCCGCTCGACGACGGCCACCTTGTCCTGGGGCAGCACCTCGGCGTACACCTCGTCGATGCCGACCTCGGCCGCCACCGCGTCGGCGACCGCCTGGTTGTCGCCGGTCAGCAGGACGGGCCGCAGGCCGAGCCCGCGCAGCCGGCCGACGGCCTCGGCGCTGGTCTCCTTGACCGCGTCGGCGACCGTGAGCACGCCGCGTGCCTCACCGTCCCAGGCCACGGCCACGGCGGTACGACCCTGGGCTTCCGCCGCCGCCTTCGCGTCGGCGAGCCCGTCCGGAAGGGCGATCCGGGCCTCCGCGAGCAGCCGCTCCCGGCCGACCAGCACCCGGTGCCCGTCCACCGTGCCGCGCACGCCGAGCCCCGCGACGTTCTCGAAGGACTCGGCCGCGGGCAGCGTGCCGACCCGCGCGGCGGCGCCGTCCGCGATGGCCTGGGCGACGGGGTGCTCGGACGCGTGCTCCAGGGCGCCCGACAGGCGCAGCAGCGTCTGCTCGTCGGTGCCGTCGGCGGCGTACACCTCCTGCAGCCGTATCCGTCCGCTGGTCACCGTCCCGGTCTTGTCCAGGACGACGGTGTCCACGCGGCGGGTGGACTCCAGTACCTCGGGCCCCTTGATCAGGATGCCGAGCTGGGCGCCGCGTCCGGTGCCGACCATCAGCGCGGTCGGCGTGGCGAGCCCGAGCGCGCACGGGCAGGCGATGATCAGTACCGCGACCGCGGCGGTGAAGGCGGCGGTCGCGTCCCCGGTGACGGCGAGCCAGGTGCCGAGCGTGGCGATGGCGATCAGCATCACCACGGGCACGAAGACAGCGGAGATACGGTCCGCCAGCCGCTGCACCGCGGCCTTTCCGGCCTGGGCGTCCTCGACGAGCTTCGCCATCCGGGCCAGCTGCGTGTCCGACCCGACCCGCGTCGCCTCCACGACCAGGCGGCCCGAGGTGTTCACACAGCCACCGGCCACAGAGTCCCCGACAGCTACGTCCGCCGGGACGGACTCGCCGGTCAGCATCGAGGCGTCGACCGCGGATGTGCCCTCGGTGACGGTGCCGTCGGTCGCGATCTTCTCGCCGGGCCGTACGACGAAGAGGTCGCCGACGGTCAGCCGGTCGACCGGAATACGTACTTCCGTGCCGCCGTCGCGCAGTACGGAGACGTCCTTGGCGCCCAGTTCGAGCAGCGCCCGCAGGGCGGCGCCCGCCTTCCGCTTGGACCGGGCCTCCAGATAGCGGCCGAGCAGGATGAAGGTGATGACACCCGCGGCGACCTCGAGATAGATGGTGCTCGTGCCGTCGGCGCGGCTGATCGTCAGATCGAAGCCGTGCCGCATCCCGGGCATCCCGGCGTCCCCGAAGAACAGCGCCCACAGCGACCAGCCGAAGGCGGCCAGGGTGCCGACCGAGATCAGGGTGTCCATGGTGGCGGCGGCGTGCTTGGCGTTCGCCCAGGTGGCCCGGTGGAAGGGCAGGCCGCCCCAGACGACGACGGGGGCGGCGAGGGTGAGCGAGAGCCACTGCCAGTTGTCGAACTGCAGGGCGGGGACCATGGCCAACAGGACCACGGGCAGCGCGAGGACGGCGGAGACGAGGAGGCGCTGACGCAGTGCGGAGACGGCGGCGTCGCTCTCACCCTGAGCGTCGGGTGCACCGCCCCCCGTCGCCGGGGCGGCCGCGGCCTCCGGTTCCGGTTCTGGCGCCGGTTCGGGCGGGAGGAGTTCCCGGGCGGAGTAGCCCAGCTTCTCCACGGTGGCGACGAGGTCGGCGACGTCGACCCCGTTCCCGTACGAGACCTTCGCCTTCTCCGTGGCGAGGTTGACCGAAGCGGTCACCCCGTCCATGCGGTTCAGCTTCTTCTCGATGCGGGCGGAGCAGGAGGCGCAGGTCATCCCGCCGATGGAGAGCTCGGTCTCGAAGCCGTCCACGGCCGGTACGCCGTGCGTCGCCGTGCTGGTCATGGCGGTACGTCCTGGTGCTCTGGGGGTACGTGCGAGGGGTGCCCCGGTCCGCGCGTACGGGCCGGGGGCTTACGGGTCGGGGGGTGTACGGGCCTGAGGGTGTACGGGCATCGCCCGCACACCCCCAACCTACGGCCAGTCGCTCAATCCGCGGCCCGTGGCCGGGGCCGGTGACTCAGGCCTTGCCGGTGAGCTCGTAGCCCGCCTCGTCCACGGCGGCACGTACGGCGGCCTCGTCGAGCGGGGCCCCGGAGACGACGGTCACCTCACCGGTGGCGGCAACCGCCTTCACGGAGGTGACACCGGCGATCTCGGAGATCTCGCTGGAGACGGCGCCCTCGCAGTGACCGCAGGTCATCCCGCTCACCTGGTAGACGGCGGTGACGGTGCCCTGCTGCTCGGTGGCCGCCGGGGCGTCGTGGCAGGAGCCGTCGGTGGTGCAGCAGGAGCCGGTCTCGGTCTTCGGGGTCTCGGTCTGGGCGGTCATGTCGTTCTCCTCGTCGAAGGGGCGTGGCGGCATAGCGCGAGGTGGGCGGAATCTATGATTCCAGGCCCTCCCTGACACCTACGACTGTATACCCCTAGGGGGTACTTTTCCAAGTGGGGTCGCGACGGGCGAGCGAATGCGCCCAGCCGATGGCCGCCAACGAGCCGGCCGGGCAGGGGCGCAGCAAATCACTCCGGATTCATCAGATTTGCCCGAACTTTATGGTAAAAATCCGGCTATGGCGCAATCGGGGACACTGATTCTGATCATGTCCATCGCGGTGCTCGCGCCGCTTCTCGCGCACGGCGTCAGCCGCTGGCTGCCCGTCCCGCTGGTCATCTTCGAGATCCTGCTCGGCATCGCCATCGGCCCCGACGCCCTGGGGTGGGCCCGGCAGAGCGAGGTCATCGACGCCTTCTCCGAACTCGGCCTGGCCATGCTGATCTTCCTCGCCGGATACGAGATCCAGATCGACAAGGTGCGCGGCGACACCCTGCGGCGGTCGGTGTGGGCCTGGCTGATCGCCCTCGGTGCGGGGCTCGCTCTCGGCGCTCTGCTGGCGGGCGGCTTCTCCACGGGGGTGTACATCGGTACGGCGCTAACCAGCACCGCACTTGGCACCGTGCTGCCCGTCCTGCGGGACGCCGGTGATCTGCGCACCCGGTTCGGCACAGTGATGATGGCGTTCGGCGCGGTGGGGGAGTTCGGGCCGATCATCGCCATGGCGCTGCTGCTCGGCGGCCGTTCGCCGGGGCGGTCCACGATCGTGCTCGCCGCCTTCGCGCTGCTGACCGCGGCAGCGGTGTTCTGGGCGATGCGCCCGCGACCGCCGTGGTTCTCGCGCGTCATCGCCAAGACCCTGCACACCAGCGGTCAGTTCGCCGTACGCCTGGTGGTGCTGCTGCTCGCGCTGATGCTCGGCGCGTCGCATCTCCTGGGCCTCGATGTGCTGCTCGGTGCCTTCGCGGCCGGGATGATCACCCGCCTGGTGCTGCACGGGGCCGCCCCGGAGAGCGCCGACGAGGTGCTGGGGAAGATCGAAGGGATGGGGTTCGGCTTCCTCGTACCGCTCTTCTTCATCGTCACCGGCATCGAGTTCGACCTCAAGGCGCTGCTGGACGGCGGCAGGGCGCTGCTCCTCCTGCCCGCCTTCCTGCTGCTGTTTTTGGTCGTACGAGGCCTGCCGGTCTGGTTCCTCGCACCACGCGACCTGGGTGTACGCGACCGTCGGGCGCTGACCCTCTACGCCTCCACGGCGCTGCCGCTGGTGGTGGCGATCACCGCGCTCGGCCTGGACGACGGGGCGTTGGAGTCCGGTGAGGCGGCGGCGTTGGTGGGGGCGGGGATGGTGTCCGTACTGGTCTTCCCGCTGCTGGCGCTGAAGCTGCGGGCGGCGGACGGGGAGAGGCGGCTGCCGTCGGGGCGGATCACGGAGTCGGAGTCCTGTTGAATCCACTCCTCCCGAAAGGGAAGAGATTCCTGGCTCAGGCAGCCTCATGGAGCGGTGCTCCCAGAGGTCTTGCGCCCTCAGCGCCAGCCGGGTTGAGACCAGCTGTCCTGGTACACGCGCGCTGAGGACGGCCTTGCGGGCAGTTCCCGCGACCACACCACCGTCACCGCGGTGCCCCCGGCCAGGTGCAGACGGCCGTCCTGCACCCGGAACCCGCGCCGGGTGTAGTTGAGGCTTGGCAGTGCCTCACGCTTGGTCTTCCACGTCGGCATCCCGGCCCGGCGCGCCATAGGCGGGCGGTCTTTGATGTCTTTCTGCGCCTTGGTGCGGGACTTGCCGAAGTCGCGGATGATCTGCTGCTGGCAGACCGACGACCCCTCGCGCAGCCAAGGCGTCGTCCTCCGGGCGTCGGTCAGCATCCTGTCGAGCTGCGCTGGGCCGCATGTCTGCTTCTCCCCGGTCGCCTTGTTGTGCAGGTGCGCGGCCCTGGACTTGGCGACGCATTCGTTCCACACCCACCGGCATCGGTCCCATTCCGCCGTCAGGGCGGCGCGGGCGGTGGACGATACGCGCAGTCGGGTCGGGTAGCCGGGACACGTCGCCGTGTCCCGGCCCCCTCAGAACCGTGCGTGCGACTTTCACCGCACACGGCTCAAGCAGAACTCGCGGGCGTCTTGCCCTTTCTGCCAGTCCTCTTGTCATCGAACTCGTGGTGCTGCCGATGACAGTCAGCGTGTACGAGTCGGAGATTTTCCAAGCCGTCACCGCCCCCGTTTCGCCGGTAGACGAAATGGTGCTTGTGCAGCCTCTTCGTCACCGCAGCGAACCATTCAATCCACTCGCGCGGGTTGTCCGGCTCGTATTCTGCTCCGGTGATCAGGGTCTCGTCACAGAGCGGGCACAGACCTTTCTGGCGGTATGCCAGGTAGAGACTGGTCCTCCCCATGACCGGCGGTGCCTTCTTCTGTCGCCTTTTCGCCCAGTAGTCCTGGAGGGACGGGTCGTCCGGGGACGCCTTGCCCTTGACCATGACGTGTCGGGTGATCGGGGTCCAGGAGAATTTATGGAGGTAGGCGCCAGTGCTGGTTTCACCGAACACCCATTGATCCTCCCTCGACTTGTCGAGCCTGCCAAAGTAATGGGCCATTACCCAGCTCTTCGGCTTCCTTGGGTGGCTGCGCCTGGTCCACTTGTACAACAGTCTCCAGACGTAGTAGTCCAACGTCCCGAAGGTTTCCTTGGACACCACCCCCCGGTAGTACGTTGCCCAACCCCGCACGATCGGCGAGAGTTGCCTCAGTACTGCCGCTGCGTTGGACCCTTGAAGCCCCTTGACCTCGGTCCGCAGCCGCTCCCGGATTCTCCGCACTGCCTCCTTGCTAGGCTTGATAATCACCTGGTTGCCGTTTCTGCGGACGTTGACCCCCAGGAAATTGAATCCCTCGTCCACGTGGACGACGCTGGTCTTCTCTTCGTTGAACCGAAGTCCCCTGGGTTCCAGCCACAGTTCCAGCTTCTGTCGTGCTTCTCTCGCCTGCTCCTCCGTGTGTGTCAATACCACGAAGTCGTCGGCGTACCTCACAAGGACTGGGGTTCCCGGTGCCGCCCCGGGCTCGCGCCCTTTGTGCTCCCGGTATTTAACCCCCGCAGCCTCTTCCATCCCGTGCAGGGCGATGTTCAGCAGCAGTGGGCTGATGACTCCACCCTGCGGGGTACCTTCTTCCGTAGGCGCCCACCTGCCCGATTCCAGCACACCTGCTTTCATCCATCCTCTGATCTGCCCCCTGGCTGGGAACGTCCCGATGGTTTCGAGCAGGCGATCGTGATGGATTCGGTCGAAGGCTGCCGACAAGTCGGCGTCCAGTACCCACCTTCGCTCCGTCCGCCGCCCCCGAGTCATCATAAAAATGCTCTCGATTGCGTCGTGGCAGCTCCGTCCCGGCCGGAACCCATAAGATCGGGCTTCAAACCGGGCTTCCCATTCGGGCTCCAGCGCGTTCTTGACCCGCATCTGGTGGACACGGTCCCTGACCACGGGAATTCCGAGCGGTCGTTGCTTTCCGTTGCTTTTCGGGATGTACACCCGCTTCACCGGCTTTGGCGGGCAGGTACGCGATTCCTGGATCTCCCGGGCAAGGCGCGAACGCCCTCCAGGTGTCAGAATCACTTCCCCGTCAACCCCTGCGGTGTTGCGGCCAGCATTCTGCTGCGTGACTCGCCGCACACTTACGAGCGTGTTGCTTGTCGATCGCAGCATGAGCTTTTGCAGGTTGCGGACCTTCTTCAGGTCTCCATCCTGCGACGCCTTGAAGATCCGTTGGCGGAGTCGTCGTACGGCCCGCTCTTCCTTGGCCCAGCTAATACTGTGCCAGTCCTGGGAGTCGTCTTCCGGTCCGTTCAACAACCCTTGCGGGTTGTCGCCCAACTTGCCCTTCAGTTCCGATCCCTCCCCGTCTTCTCTCCAAGGTTCCACCAGATCCACGTCGGCTCCCTTTCGGGCCGGGCATCAGCCCGTATCCGACGGGTTATACCGGTGACATCAGAGCCTGTCATCCAGCTTTCCCCTGGCCTTTCGACCTGTCGGCCTTTGCTTCTTGGATCTTCCTACTCCCGCTGCGCCATCAACTTCCCTCACGGGTTGCCTACTGCCTTCGCAGAGCGCATCGGGGTTTCCACGTTCCGCACTCCCAGATACGACGTAGCAGGGTGCCCCCTCTACCCCGAGCTCGGCGGTGTCCTTCTCGCCGTGTACCTATTCACGTCGAGCGCCTGGCGCTCCTCCACGCCTAGAGCCTGTCGTCCCGTCTTGCTCTCGCCTATCGGAACGTCCGTTTCACGGGGCATAACCAGGGGTTCGCTCGTGCTCACCCATCTCCGTCTTCCCCTTGCCTGTCAACCCTTAGCGAATAGGGTTCCCTTGGGCGTTTCCCCCGGCTTCGCACCCCGCCGTTACCGGCGACGCACGCGGGGGTGGGGACTGACCTTGGACACTGGTCCGGGACCTGTTCCTGCTGTTCCTCTCTCTGCGGGACGATCCACTGGGTTCGTGCGACCTCGTGTCGCACTAGGTGTACCGGGCATGCCCGGCTCCTGCAGTCGCCCCCATCCGCGCCATCCCACTCCCTTTGACGGTCCCCGGCCCGGAACGGGCTGCCATCGCGAACTCACTCCAGGACCATACGTACGACCACTGCACACACGTCCCACGATCCGACAGGTGCCACCCCAACCAGCGACTAATGACGCATACGTTCGCGTCACGCCGGCAGTGCCGACGGCGGCACAGCGCTCCGCGCCCTGGTCCGGATGCGGCGACTCTCCGCGTCGCAGCCCCCGGATGCGTTTCCTCCCCGGCGTGAACGCCAGAGCCTCCCCGCAAGCAGCAGTGAACTCCCTCCGGCCCCCCACGCCTGACTGTCACACCCAGTAGCTAGAGTTACTCTCTGAAGTTCATTCTTTACGGGGAGGAAAGAGTGGCAGGCGAGGACAAGTCCGCCGTGCCGGACACGGGGAAGTCGTTCGACACTTTCTACGGGGTGAACCCGCAGCAGGGCTTGAAGGTCGAAGCCAAGGCGATGGCGGGCTTCAAGAAGAGAGTCGACAACCTGCTCTCCGAACTGAGCGGCTCCGAGGCGGCCCCGAACAAGATGGCAGCCGACCGAGTGGTGCGCGGCCACTTCGGCTCGCCGGACTTCAGAGAGGCCCAGTTCCTCTACGAGACCTTCAACACCGTCCACACGGAACTGGAAAAGCTGTCGAAGGTCCTGGGCACCCAGATCGAGGGCATGGGCCTGGCGATCCACTCCTCGCAGAAGGGCTACGACGGCATCGACCAGGCGACCCGCGACCGTATGAAGCAGATCAACGCGGAGGTCGAGAAGTACTACGACCCCAACCGCGACCCGTACGCCGAGCAGCCTGCCACGGCAGGCAAGAAGGACGTCAGCAAGGAGACGGGCTTCTGATGCCTTCCCTTGTGCTGCGCGGCAGCGGTGCCACCGCCCGCTTCGAGGCCGGCTTGGACCATGTGCGGTGGGAGCGGGACGGGAGCACGTCGCGGATCCCGCTGGAGGCCATCGAGGAGGTCCGCGGTGACGGCCGAACTGTCGAGGTGGTGTTGACGACCGCGCAGGCCGACCGCCTTCCTGCCGTATACGCGGTCCACGGCGCCAGTGCCGCCGCGGTGGCCGCATTCAGCGCGGCCGTGCGTGCCCGCCTGCCCGAACGGGCGCCCGACCGGTCTCGGGTCGACGGCGAGGACCTGGTCACGACCGTCTCTACGGGAAGGAGCCGGAGGCCGTCGCGGCGCACACTCGCCATCGTCGCCGCGATCGATGTGACGGTGGGAGTACTCGGCGAGTCGGAGTTCGTGCTCGCGCTGCCGTTCGTCCAGCTCTTCACGGCCGTCGGGGTGTATCTGGTCAGCGTGATGGGACAGGGCCTGTACTGCGGCAAGCGCCTGCCGAAGCACGGCATCACGGTGATCGCCGAACTCGATCACCACACCCACAACACGAAGGTGTACCGGTACACGGACCTGGACGGCGTACGCCACCTTCACCGGGACCCGACCGGCGGACGGCAATTGGAACTCAGCTACGACCCACGCAGACCCAGTCGCGCCGCTACCCGCCTATCTCTCTACGACCAGTTCATGATGCTCCTGATGACGGTCGTCGGCCTGGGCATGGCGGGCGGAGGACTTGGCTTCACGGGCTACCAACTCGTTGTCGCACTGCGCGGCTGACATCGGCTAGCGGCCTCCCTGGCGCACATGCACGGTGCTGGGGCGGCCCGGCTCACCCCGTGCTCAAAGCCAGCCAGGCCGCGACGGCTTCGGCGATGGGCTGGCCGGTTTCCAGTTGGACGAAGCCGAACTGGCCGCCCTGGTTGCACTCCAGGAACCACCAGGTGCCGTCGGCGTCCTCGGCGAAGTCGAAGGCTCCGTAGGCGAGTTGGGCGATGGACATGTACGCGCGGATGGCCCTGGCGATGCGCTTGGGTACCTCGGTCGGGGTCCAGGTGCCCCCGTCGTCGGCGAAGCGCCAGTCCACCTGGTCGGGTTCGGACGGCCGGCGCGCGGCGAACAGTTCGTCTCCGACGCAGGTCAGCCGGATGTCCGCATGCTTGAGTACGCGCTGCTGGAGCAGCGTGGGTCCGGCGGCCACCCCGGCGAAGTCCGTGTCAGGTTCGACGGTGGTGGTGGGCAGCGCCAGTGCCTGGTCGCTGGGGTGCGCGCCCGACACCGGCTTCACGACGAGGTCCGGGTGCTGCGCGGCGAACTCGCGTGCGGCCCGCGGAAAGCTGGTGATCAGCGTGGGGGGAACGGCGAAGCCGCTGTGGTGGGCGACGCGCAGCTGCCATGGTTTGCAGCGGGCCTGCGCGGCGGCGACCGGGTGGTTCATCCAGCGCACGCCCGTGCAGTTCAGCGTTCCGTACAGGGCCTGTTCGGACTCGGCGGTGAGCCAGGCGGATTGGTGCTCCGCGCGCGCTGCCGGGCGGCCGGGGCGGCGTACCCAGATCGAGCGCAGGCTGGTCATGCTCACCATCCGGCCCCCGGCCGACAGGTGTCCGTCGAAGTCGCCCTGTACGTATTCGGCGGACAGGGCGGCCTCGCCCGGGAGATCGGCCGGGTCCAGGCGCAGGACCGGGACGCCCGCGTCGCCGAGCGCGGACACCACCAGGTCCGCGGTCACGTCCTCGGCGCAGGTCAGTACGAGCACAGTCATGGGACGTCAGTCGTCGAAGTGCGTCTGGGAACCGGCGGTGGACGTGGTGGTGCCGTAGGCCAGCAGCAGGTCGTGGTCGCTGATGGCCGGGCTCCCGTCGGGCAGGACGTTCAACTGCAGCGTGGGGTCATAGGCGTAAGGGGGCACAGACGGCGGGCGCACGGCGGGACGGGCGTAGTTCAGTGCGAACGGTCTCATCTTGTCTCCTCTTGCGTGCCGGTGGGGCGGCAGGCTCCGAGCTTGCTGAGCGAGTACGGGGTCACAGACGGTGGCGGTACCCGACCGCCGACAGTGTCGTTTCAGGCCCGCGACGACGGTGCCGCACATGTCCGGAACCGCCGAGTGGGCAGTGACGACGTCCTCCCGGACGTGCCGTCAAGGAGGTACTGCCAGCCACCGGTTGGCGTGCTCTACGGATGACGGGTGACAGGGGTCTCAGGGTTGAGGGTCGTCACCGGTTTGCGGCCTAATTCACACTCCGTGCGCGGAGGTCGGGCAGGCCGGAGGAGACGCGGCTGGCGAGCCGACGGGTGGCGGTGTGGGGCGTGCGGCGCGTTGTCGTCCCACTGCGGATATCGCGGACATCAAGGTGGCTCCGTACTCCGAACGCCTGCGAGGTGAGCTGTCGGGTTCGGGCTGGAGTTGCCCGGCCGTGGTTCTCACGGCTTCACCCCAAGCCGTCCGGGTACGTGGTGTCCCGTACGGCGCGAGTGGGTCCCCCGCTCCTGCCTGGCGGTGTCGTGACGTGCTGCCGCGCGTCGGCGGCAGGATTCGGCGGTCCGGCCACGCGGTGTTCGACTTGTCCGAACGTCGAGCACGTTAGAGGGACCTTGCGTTCGAACACAAGGTCTTCATAAGTCAGCCACAAGTAACTGACTGTTACCTCAAGGGAGTTCGGGATAGGTGGGCACGGTACTCCCGGGTAACGGGTGATGTGTGCACACGTTTGCGTATCAGCGAATCAGGCTGCTACGTCTACGACCCGTAGCTGAGGATCACCGCGGCAAGCGTCAGCTGCGCTGCCCACTGGGTGACCACGACACCGGCGCGGAGGCGTTGCGGCCCCTTCCTGGTCCAGCAGAGGGCGGCGACGCCGAGGACCAGCGCGGCCCAGAACGGGCCCCAGTAGGCGGCGGCTGGAGGGGTGTTGCAGCCGCCGCGCATCAGGCATGCGCTGCCCTGCTCGGTGGAGAGGACCAGGAACCAGGAGGCGATGACCGTCGGCAGGAGGAGGCCGAGGCCCCAGGCGGCCCAGCGGGTGAGGATGCGGCTGTCGGGCTGCGGGAGGGCCGTGGGGGTGGGGGTGGGGG
>NZ_JAZGRL010000003.1:860013-911853 GCF_046540415.1 Streptomyces sp. E11-3
GGGGTGGAGGCTGGAGTGTGGGCCGGGGTGCGGGTGGTGGCGTCGGGCATGCCTCTCACTCAACCGGGTCGGGTGGAGCGAGGGATCGGGGCGCCTGCTTATGTTCGGTGAGTATCGGTGAGTACGCGTGCTCAGGCGAGGGTTGATGTGGTCGCCTGCCAGGCGTTGCCGGTCAGCAGGGGCCTGAAGCGGGTGAGGAGGGCGAGCAGGTCGGGGCCGTGCTCCTCGCGGAAGGCGGGGTTGACACGGGCGAGGTCCAGTTCGTTCGCGGCGGTCAGTTCGGCGAAGTCGCGGCGTTGGGTGAGCGACGGGGTGAGCTCCTCGCCGGTGAAACGGTCGCGGAAGGGCGCGTTGGGCGACGCGAGGGTCGGGTACGAGGTGGCGCGGTCGCAGCTCGCGTAGAAGTAGACGAGGTCCTCCGCCTCTTGGCCGATCGCCGCGGTGAGGCGGGGGCGTTCGGCCAGGTCCAGGAGCGCGGTGGGGAAGCCGTCCGTGCCGTAGAAGGCGTGGCACAGGCCGGCGAGTTGGAGCGCGGGGCGGGCGCCCCAGTCCGCCAGCAGGGCCTGTACGCGGTGGAGGTGGGCGAGGAGTGTTCCGCCGGGGTGCTGGATCGTTTCGGCACCGCAGGTGATGAGGAGAGCCGTGGCCGCTTGGGTCGCGGTGGTGGGGTTCGTCATGGGGGCATTGTGGCGAAGGCCCCGCGCACGGGGTACGCGGGGCCGGGGGTACTACTCCTGCCTGCGGCCCCGGTTGCTGGGGCGGCTGGCTACCCAGGCGCGGACGGTGTCCGCGTACCAGTAGGGCTTGCCGCCCTCGACGTGGTCGGGGGGCGGGAGCAGGCCGTGCTTGCGGTAGGAGCGCACGGTGTCCGGCTGCACCCGGATGTGTGCGGCGATCTCCTTGTACGACCAGAGCCGTCGGTCGGTCATCGGTGGAACCTCCATGTACGCGCCGCAGCGGCGGCCGGGGGAGCCGTCGGGGAGCGATCACTCAGCCTGTGCCCCGTGAACGACAGCCGGTGACTGTGCGAGAGGTTCTGTTGACCAGGTGTGACGGAAAGTCCGCGTGAGTGAGACATGTGTGACGGAGAGGGGATGTTGGTGACGTATGTGGTGCAAGGGATGAGTGTGATGACACGCGGCGCGTGTGATGACACATGACCTGCGTGATGACACGTGGCCTGTGTGATGACACGTGGCCTGTGTGGTGGCACGTGGCCTGTGTGGTGTCTGGGGCGGGCGGCGTCCAGGTCGCCGGTCACGCGCGGGCCGCGTACAGAGAGCGCGGAGACTCCGCGCTCAGGCGAGCGAGAAGTGGGCCGGGCCCGCTGCGTCGGGTCCGGCCCACCGTTGTCCCGCCCACCGTCGTCCCCCGTCAGTCCGGCAGGCAGGCCTGTACTTGCCGGACCAGAGTGCCGTCAGGAGTGACCGCCGGTCTTGGAGAAAGGCGCGGTGGCGTCGGCACCGGGAGGGAGGAGAAGAGAGGTGGCCTCTCCGGCGAGGCGGTCGGGGCCAGGCGGTCCGTACCCGGGCGCGGCGCTGCGGCGGGCCGCCGTGAACTCGCCCGGAGTGCAACCGGTCATGGCCCGGAACTCGCCGCTGAGGTGCGACTGGTCGTAGAAGCCGCAGACCGCGGCGGTCTCGGCCTGGCTGTGGCCGGTGGCGAGCAGGCGGCGGGCGTGCTG
The DNA here is from genome assembly GCF_046540415.1 of Streptomyces sp. E11-3. NCBI lineage: Bacteria > Bacillati > Actinomycetota > Actinomycetes > Kitasatosporales > Streptomycetaceae > Streptomyces > Streptomyces sp. E11-3. Next base: position 861,698 of record NZ_JAZGRL010000003.1, read on the forward strand.
CAGCCGCAGGACGCGGGCGGCGGCCTTGGGGCTGAGGCCGATCTGTTCGCGGAAACGGCTCTCCAACTGGCGGACGCTCCAGCCGACTTCCTCGGCCAGCTGGTGCACCGGGAGGGTTCCTCGGGTGCGGACCAGCTCGGACCAGGCGTGGGCGGTCCGCGTGGAGCAGGGTGTTCCGGCGTCGGACCAGCGGATGAGGATCTCGTCGAGCAGCGTGAATCGGGTGTGCCACGAGGGGAGTGCGCTCAGCGCGTCGGAGAGGTCGGAGATCCTGCGGTATCGGTATCGGTACCGATGCCGGTGGCGGTGACGACCGCGGTCGGCGTTGCGGACGGAGGGCGCGTCGGAGGACGTGCCGGAGGGCGCGAGTGGGCCGTACGGGAGGACCTCGTCGGGGTCCGCGACCTGTTCGGCCAACTCGTGCTGGGCGACGCCGAAGAGGGTGAACGCGGCCCAGGGCGCGAGCAGTACCTCGATGCCGGAGAGGCGGCCGTCGTGTTCGCCGAGTACGGGTGTGGTGGTCAGACCGGAAAGGGCCGAGGTGCGGGTGACGGTGGGGCGGGTCGCGTGGTGGACGCGGAGGGGGTGATGGCCGAAGCCGAGCAGGAGCGTGACCGCGCCGATCGGGGTCTCCAGCCTGCGGCGCGGCTGGTCGAGCGCCAGGCGGAAGCCGCGGTACGCGATGACGCCGGGGCGCAGCCGGGGGTGCGGGAGGGCCAGAACCCGCTCCCAGGAACCGGCCGGGCCCCGTTGGGTCCCACCCCGTGGGTGGGTCAGGCCCCGCATGAGCGCAGATAGTGGCGGGTGCGGTGGGCGATCGGGTAGGGCTGGTCAGGGGGACAGGGGTACATGTCCTGTTCGACGATGGCGAAGAGGTCGATGTCCAGAGCCTGGGCCGCCCGGAGTACGGGTTCGAGCGCGGGGATGCCGCCTGGCGGCTCGCACATCACGCCACGGGCCACCGCGGGGCCGAACGGCAGGTCTTCGGCCCGTACGTCCACCAGCACCCGCGGGTCCACCTGCTTGAGGTGCAGATAACCGATGCGCGGTCCGTACGTCTCGATCAGCTTGACGCTGTCGCCGCCGCAGTACGCGTAGTGCCCGGTGTCCAGGCACAGCGAGACCAGGTCCGCGTCCGTGGCGTCGAGGAAGCGGGCGACATGCGGCTCGGTGTCGATGTGGGTGTCCGCGTGCGGGTGGACGACGATGCGCAGTCCGAAGCGCTCGCGCACCTCGCGCCCCAGGCGTTCGGTGCCCGAGGCGAGCCAGTGCCACTGCTGGGGCGTCAGTTCGCGGTCCTCCAGGACCTTTCCGGTCTTGTCGTCCCGCCAGAAGGAGGGGATGACGACCAGATGGCCCGCGCCCATCGCGCGGGTCAGTTCCGCGACCTGTGCGACATGGGCCCAGGTCGTGTCCCAGACGGCGGGCCCGTGGTGCAGCCCCGTGAAGACGGTGCCCGCGGAGACCCGCAGCCCGCGCCGCCCGGTCTCCTCGCGCAGGCGGGCCGGATCGGTGGGCAGATAGCCGTACGGGCCGAGCTCGATCCACTCGTACCCGGAGTCGGTCACCTCGTCGAGGAAGCGCTGCCAGGGGACTTGCCGGGGATCGTCAGGGAACCACACGCCCCAGGAGTCGGGTGCGGAGCCGATGCGGATACGCGACAGGGGTGACGGCGGCGTCATGGGCGTCAGCCTCCAGGTGGCGGGAAACGGGTGTCAAGGTCCGTCACGGTCTATATGTCAGGACAAAAGATTGACAGGGCTCGGGCGGCGGGACTAGACCTGGACCCGTTGGGAGCACCCTGGGGGCACCCGCCGAACCCGAGGCCGAAGGGACGTGCACGGTGACAGAGGATCGCCGAACGGACGAGGACGGTTCCAACGACGTCTCGTACGACTCCTGCGACGTCCCGTACGACGTCGTCACCATGGGGCGGATCGGGGTCGATCTCTACCCCCTGCGCACCGGAGTCCCGCTCGCGCAGGTCGACACCTTCGGCAAGTTCCTCGGCGGCTCCGCCGCCAACGTGGCCGTCGCCGCGGCCCGCCTCGGGCGGCGCACGGCTCTGATCACCCGCACCGGCGAGGACGCGTTCGGCGCGTATCTGCACCAGGCGCTGCGCGAGTTCGGCGTCGACGACCGCTGGGTCTCGGGTGTGCCGGGACTCCCGACGCCGGTCACCTTCTGCGAGATCTTCCCGCCCGACGACTTTCCGCTGTACTTCTACCGACAGCCCAAGGCCCCTGATCTGGAGATCCATGCCGATGAGCTGGACCTGGACGCGATCGCGGCGGCGCGCGTCTTCTGGGTGACCGGGACGGGACTGAGCGAGGAGCCGAGCCGCTCGGCGACGCTCAAGGCGCTCAGGCACCGGACCGACGCCGCCGGGACGGCCACGGTCTTCGACCTGGACTGGCGGCCGGTGTTCTGGAAGGACACAGCCCGGACCGACGCCACCGGGACGGACCTGGAGAGAGCCAGGACCTACTACACCGCCGCCCTCCGCCACGCCACCGTCGCCGTCGGCAACCTGGACGAATGCGAGGTCGCCACCGGTGAGCGCGAACCGCACGCCGCGGCCCGCGCGCTGCTGGACGCGGGCGTCGAACTCGCCGTCGTCAAGCAGGGCCCGAAGGGCGTACTGGCCATGAACCGCGCGGGCGACAGCGCCGAAGTCCCGCCCGTACCCGTCGAGGTCGTCAACGGGCTCGGCGCCGGCGACGCGTTCGGCGGTGCGCTGTGCCACGGGCTGCTGTCCGGCTGGGACCTGGAGCGGACCATGCGGTACGCCAATGCCGCCGGGGCCATCGTCGCGTCCCGCCTGGCCTGCTCGTCCGCCATGCCGTACCCGGACGAGGTGGCCGCGGTACTGGAAGGCGGCCGGGTGTGACAGCCGTCGTCATCGATCGAGATCGAGGAGAGCCCTGATGCACCTACCGGCAGGCAGTACGGCCAGTGGGCCGTACGCGCTGGACATCGACCACAAACGGGCCGGTTGGGGGTACGCGGGCCTGCGGGTCGTCGAGCTGCCGCCAGGCGGTACGCACCAGCTGGCCACCGAGGACAGCGAGTGGATCGTACTGCCGCTGAGTGGTGGCTGTACCGTGCACGTGGCAGGCGAGTCCTTTGAACTCCTGGGCAGGGCAAGTGTGTTCAGTGGGGTCAGCGACTTCGCCTACGTACCACGCGACGCCCACGTATCGATCTCCTCCGGCGCGGGAGGCCGCTTCGCCCTGGCAGGAGCGAAGTGCGAGCGCAGACTCCCCGCCCGCTACGGCCCCGCGCCGGAGGTCCCCGTCGAGCAGCGGGGGAGCGGCGACTGCGCCCGCGAGGTCCACAACTTCGGCGCGGCGAGCGTCTTCGACTGCGATCGGCTGATCGCGGTCGAGGTGCTCACGCCCGGTGGCCACTGGTCCTCGTACCCACCGCACAAACACGACGAGCACCGGCCGGGCGTAGAGGCCGAACTCGAGGAGATCTACTACTTCGAGATCGAGGGCGAGCACGGTCTGGGCTACCAGCGGGTGTCGCCCTCCCGCCCCGGCGGTACGGACGTGCTCGCCGAAGTCCGCAGCGGCGACGCGGTGTTGGTGCCCGACGGCTGGCACGGCCCGTCCATCGCCCAGCCGGGCCACACCATGTACTACCTGAACGTCATGGCGGGCCCGGGCGACGAGCGCGCCTGGCGCATCAGCTTCCACCCCGACCACCCGGAGGGATATCGGTGAGGCTTACCGTCGCCCAGGCGCTGGTGGCGTTCCTGGCACGCCAGTACACCGAGCGGGACGGCATCCGGCAGCGGCTGATCACCGCCACCTGGGGGATCTTCGGGCACGGCAACGTGGCCGGGATCGGCCAGGCGCTGATCGAGAACCGCGATCAGATGCCGTACCACCAGGGCCGCAACGAACAGGCCATGGTGCACGCGGCCGTCGGCTACGCCCGCCATGCGCGCAGGCTCTCCGCGCACGCGGTGACCACCTCGATCGGGCCCGGCGCGACCAACCTGGTCACCGGCGCGGCACTGGCCACCATCAACCACCTCCCGGTGCTGCTGCTGCCCGGCGACACCTTCGCCACCCGGCCCGCCGACCCCGTACTGCAGCAGCTCGAAGTGCCGTACGCGGGCGATGTGTCGGTCAACGACTGCCTGCGGCCGGTCTCGACGTACTTCGACCGGGTGACCCGTCCCGAGGCGCTGATCCCGGCCGCGCTGCAGGCGATGCGGGTGCTGGCCGACCCGGCGCAGACCGGCGCGGTGACGCTCGCGCTGCCGCAGGATGTGCAGGCCGAGGCGTACGACTGGCCCGAGGAGTTCTTCGCCGAGCGGGTCTGGGGCGTACGCCGTCCGGTCCCCGACGCGCGCGAGTTCGCGGCGGCGGTGCGGGCGGTACGGGATTCCCGGCGCCCGCTGATCGTCGCGGGCGGCGGCGTCCGGCACAGCGGGGCTCAGGGCGCGCTCGCGGCGCTGGCCGACACGACCCGTATCCCGGTGGCGTCCACCCAGGCGGGCAAGGGCTCGCTCGCCTTCGACCACCCCGCCGACGTGGGTGGCATCGGGCACACCGGCACCGCGACGGCCGACGCGCTGGCCCGTACCGCTGATCTGGTGATCGGGGTCGGTACGCGGTACACGGACTTCACGACCGCGTCCGGCACGCTGTTCGGCGAGGGGGCGCGGTTCCTGAACCTCAACATCACCGGGTTCGACGCCCACAAGATGGCCGCACTGCCCTTGATCGCCGATGGCCGCACGGGCCTTGAGGCGCTCACCGAAGCGCTGCGTGACCACCGCGTCGACCCCGCCTACGAAGCCGAGTACACCCGGCACAAAACCCGCTGGGAGGCCCAGGTCGACGCCGCCTACGCCACCCCCGACCCGGATGCCCGCCCCACCCAGGCCCAGGTCGTCGGCCTGCTCGACGAGCTGGTCACCGGCGACGACGTGATCATCAACGCGGCCGGTTCGCTCCCCGGCGACCTGCACAAACTCTGGCGGACCCGCTCCCGCGACCAGTACCACGTCGAGTACGGCTACTCCTGCATGGGATACGAGATCCCGGCCGCCATCGGCGTGGGCCTCGCCGATCCGGGGCGGCCGGTCTGGGCGCTGGTCGGCGACGGGACGTATCTGATGATGCCCACCGAGATCGTCACCGCCGTACAGGAGGGGATCGCGATCAAGGTGGTGATCCTGCAGAACCACGGATACGCGTCGATCGGCGGCCTCTCCGAGTCCGTCGGCGGTGAGCGGTTCGGCACCGCCTACCGCTTCCGGGCCGACGACGGTACGTACACAGGGGCGCCGCTGCCCGTCGACCTCGCCGCCAACGCGGCCAGCCTCGGGATGCGCGTGGTCCGCGCGAAAACCGTACGTGACCTGCGCGAAGCCCTCCACGAGGCACGGCAGGCGACGGGCCCCACAGGTGTCTATGTGGAGACCGAAACGGCAGACACAGTGTCGGGCGTGCCGCCCGCACAGGCGTGGTGGGATGTTCCTGTAGCCGAGACCGCGAGCCGTCCGTCGGCGGTCAAGGCGCGGGAAGAGTACGACCGGCACGTCACAACCCGACGCCGTCACCTGTGAGGAGTACGTCATGACGAAGACCGTCAACCACTGGATCGGTGGCAAGACCGTCGAGGGCGCGTCCGGTACCTACGGGCCGGTCACCGATCCCGCGACCGGTGCTGTCACCACTCAGGTCGCTTTCGCGTCCGTGGACGAGGTGGACGCGGCGGTGGCTGCCGCCCGCGAGGCCTACGCGACGGTCTGGGGCAACTCGTCGCTGGCCCAGCGCACCGGCATCCTGTTCAAGTTCCGTGCGCTCCTTGACGCGCACCGCGATGAGATCGCCGAGCTGATCACCGCCGAGCACGGCAAGGTGCACTCGGACGCGCTGGGCGAGGTGGCCCGGGGTCTGGAGATCGTGGACCTGGCCTGCGGGATCACCGTGCAGCTGAAGGGTGAGCTGTCCACCCAGGTGTCCAGCCGGGTGGATGTGGCCTCGATCCGGCAGCCGCTGGGCGTGGTCGCCGGGATCACCCCGTTCAACTTCCCGGCGATGGTGCCGATGTGGATGTTCCCGATGGCCATCGCCTGCGGCAACACCTTCGTCCTCAAGCCGTCCGAGAAGGACCCGTCCGCCGCCATGAAGATCGCCGAACTGCTGGCCGAGGCGGGCCTGCCGGACGGGGTGTTCAATGTGGTGCACGGCGACAAGGTGGCCGTCGACCGGCTCCTTCAACACCCGGACGTGGCGGCCGTCTCCTTCGTCGGCTCCACCCCCATCGCCCGCTACATCCACACCACCGCCGCCACCCACGGCAAGCGGGTACAGGCCCTGGGCGGCGCCAAGAACCACATGCTCGTTTTGCCCGACGCCGACCTGGACGCCGCCGCCGACGCCGCCGTCTCGGCCGCCTACGGCTCGGCCGGTGAGCGCTGCATGGCCATCTCCGCGGTGGTCGCGGTCGGCGCCACCGGTGACGAGCTGGTGGCGAAGATCCGCGAGCGCGCCGAGAAGATCAAGATCGGGCCGGGCAACGACCCCACCTCCGAGATGGGCCCGCTGATCACCGCCGCGCACCGCGACAAGGTCGCCTCCTACGTCCACGGCGCCGCCGCCCAGGGCTGTGAGGTGGTCCTGGACGGCACCGGCTACACCGTCCCCGGCCACGAGGACGGGCACTGGATCGGCCTGTCGCTGCTCGACCGGGTGCCGGTCACCGCCGACGCCTACCGCGACGAAATCTTCGGCCCCGTCCTGTGCGTACTGCGCGCCGAGACGTATGAGGAGGGCCTGGCTCTGATCAACGCGTCGCCGTTCGGCAACGGGACCGCGATCTTCACCCGCGACGGCGGGGCGGCCCGCCGCTTCCAGCTGGAGGTCGAGGCCGGGATGGTCGGCGTGAACGTGCCGATCCCGGTGCCGGTGGGCTACCACTCCTTCGGCGGCTGGAAGGACTCCCTCTTCGGCGACCACCACATCTACGGCAACGACGGCACCCACTTCTACACCCGCGGCAAGGTCGTCACCACCCGCTGGCCCGACCCGGCCGACGCTCCGGCGGGTGTGGACCTGGGCTTCCCCCGCAACCACTGAGACACGTCGCCCCGGTCGGCGGTCACGTACGACCGCCGACCGGGGCGAACGGCTGTCTCAGCCCTGCGATTCAGCCCGGCGATTCAGCCCTGGGTCTCAGCCCTGGGTCTCAGCCCTGGGTCTCGCCCTGCGCGCCGCCCTGCCCCGCGCCCTGCCCGGCCTTGACCTGTTCGGTCAGATCGCCGGTCTCGGCGGCGGGCGGTGCCTCGATCGTCTTGGCGGCACCGAACTTCTCGAAGTCGATGGTCACCGACATGGTGCCCATGTCCTGCTTGATGCGGACCGGCAGGTCCTTGCCGTCCACCCAGATCTCGATGTCGATCTCGCCGCTCCCGGTGAGCTGGCCCATCGCCGAGTCGTTCTCCAGACCCAGGGCGTTCTGCGGGAGCGCCGCCTTGTAGTGCGTCGTCTTCTTGCCGCCGACCGTCTCCTCGCCGAGGTCCTCGACGTCGTTGGCGTGCTTGATGCCGCGCAGACCGGCCGTCGGGTCGGCGTTCTGCGACTGGAGGTTCGCGGAGCCGTTCTCGCCCAGGATCGCCGAAGCGTCGATCCTCAGCCACTGCTTGCCCTGGAGCGGGCCGCTCGGCTGCGGGTTCACCTTGTAGTAGTACGAGCCGTCGACGAACAGCGAGCGGACGGTGTCGCCGGAGACGAGCTGCTGCATGCCCGACGCCTTGGCGTCCATCTCGACATCGAAGCCGAGGCCGTCGCCCCACGTGTAGGTGCCGTCCATGGTGACCGGCTGGCCGTTGCCCAGGTCGGTGGACATCGAGACCTCGGCGGACCCCATCTTGTCCGTCTTGTCCGTGGCACGCAGAAGTGCGGCCGGGACCGCGCCTTCGGCCTTCTCCTTGACGCCTTCGGCCGTCTTCTTGACGTCGTCGGAGCTGCAGGCGGTCGCGCCCGCGGCGATCGTGACGGCGGCCGCGCAGGCCACGAGGGTCCGCATCTTCATGTGTCCACCCCTGAGATGTGTGGGAGCTCGTCGGTGAGCCACGCCTGTGAATCACGTCTGTGAGTCACGTGTGTGGGTTGCAGACGAGCGCTTGGTTGTGAGTCTCCTGTGTCCCGGCACGGGACTCTAGTAGAGGGGTCGGACATCAGATCGAGCTGGGGTTGCCGGGAATCGGCAACCGCGGCGGCGAGGCCCCTGCACGGCACCCCGTCGCTGCGGGCCGCGGCCTGGCGGTGCTGCCCGGCTCACTGGCCGGGCGGATCCCGCATACGGCCGCGGTCCCGCTGTCCGTGCCCCGCCTGGCGCACCGTACTGGGGTCCTGTACGGACGCCTGTCCGCGGGCCCAGCGGGAAAGGTGGTGGCGGCGCCGGTCAGCCGGGCAGCGCCGTCGTCGTGACCGTGGCGGCGAAGACGGTCTCGCCGTCCTGGTGGGCCGTCACCCGCAGGCCGCCGTCCAGCCCTGTGGGGTCGCCCGAGGGGTACTCGGCCTCGATCCAGCAGGGGCTGCCGAACTCGACGTACCGGGAGAAGGTGCTGTGCACGGACGTGGGCAGGAGTACGGTGTCGCCCGGCGCCATCGCGTGCGCCACCTGGCGCGCGGCCTCCAACAGGACCATGCCGGGGACGTGGTCGACGTAGTGGTCGAAGAGCACGGGGTGCCGGGTGTCGACCCGCAGCTGCCAGCACTGTGCCTCGGCGGCCGGCCCGAGGACGACATCGAACCCCGATGAGCGGCCGACTCGCGCGGGCGGAACGGGAGTTCCGGGGATCGGCGGGACGGCGGCGGACTCCAGCTGCCCGGCCCGCAACCTGCGATACGCCTCCGGCGATGTGCAGGTGTAGCTCGCGCCGCCCGTCGCGATGACCTGGCCCTCGTGGCGGATGGCCACCTCGTAGCGCAGCCCCGCGAACTTGCGGCCGCGCCTGCGGATCTCGCTGCAGACGACGTCCAGCTCGAGGTCGGCCGGGCGGGTCCCGATGGTCAGATGCTCCGGCATCACGGTGTAGTCGAGGTCCCACATCAGGAACTTGTGGCTGAGCGGTACGTCGAAGGCCGAGTGGGCCAGCAGCGCGCCCACCTGCCGCATCGTCTCGGCGGCCAGCATCGGGTCGTAGCGTCCGGACACGGGGGCGAAGAAGCTGTGGGCACGCGGCCACTGGGCCGATATCAGGTAGTGGTCATCGGCTAGCTGCCGCCAGCCCGTGAGGAAGACCTCGGCCACGGCCGCACGGTGGACCAGCTGCCGGGGGACCGTCGAGGTGAAGGTGCTCTGCGAAGGACCGACGGGAGCGGTGCCGATGGCGGGTGCCGGAGCGTGTGCGGGAACAAGCGTCTGAATCATGACTCCCCCTGAAGGACTCGACCGATTGGGTACGTGCTGCGTCCTGCCCGTCGAAAGATACGTACTTCTCGGTTTGATTTGCAACAGGTTCAGGGAGTCTGGTTTGGCGGTCGAGTCTGCCTCGCGGCGCGGAAGAATCTGGAAGCCTATCGTCCGATTCCTTCGCTAACGCCCTTGACCAGGCCGGGCGTTGGGGCGTCCAGGTTCGGGTGTCACGATAGGGAAGCGGTAGATGGGCATCAGGCAAGGGGGTATCCGAACGCCCTTGTTTCCCTGGGTTCTCCACGCATAACATCCGTACTCCCCGGTTTTGTTGCGGGGGCAGATCGACGACACGGAGACCTTGTGGACCACCTGAAGCAGCTGCGGCTCGCCGCCGTGAACATCGACGGCGTACTCCTGAACGACACGTTCAGCCCCGTCATCCACCAGTTCATCACCCGCCGCGGCGGTCATTACGACGCGGCGGTGGAGCGTGAGATCTTCTCCCAGCCGCAACGCGTCGCCTGCCGGGCGCTGGGTGTCGCGGCCGGGCTCGACGCGACCGAGGACGAGATCCTGGCGGCCTACTTCGAGGAGCGGGACGCCTACCTCGCGCGCGAGCCGGTCCGCGTCCTGGACGGAGCCGTCGAACTCCTGTACAGGCTGCGATCCCTGGGGCTGCGGACGGTGTGTTACGGCGGCCTGGCGAAGTCCCACTTCGACCGCCACGCGGGCGGGCACGCCGAACTCTTCGACGGCCCGCAGTACGTCTGCACCAACGACTACCGTCCGGGCGTCCGGGAGATCACCACCGAGGTGTTCCGACTCCGCTTCGACCAGGTGCTGTTCATCGACGACGTGGCACGGGTCGCCGAGACCGCCAAGCAGCTCGACGTGCCGTTCATCGGCCACCCCAGCGACTTCGCGCACGGCTTCCAGCGCGCGTTGATGGGCGAGGTGGGAGTGCGGCACGTCGTGGACTCGGCCGCGGATATCGGTGAGGACCTGCTGCGTACCGTGGACGCCGAAGCGGCCGCGGGCGCCGTCTGGAACTCAGAGCCTGTCTTTGAACCCCACCGCTGAACCGCCTGTCGCCGAAGTCCCGTTACGGAGGAGTCACCATGACCGAGGAGAGCCCCGCCATGTCCGCCACGCCGAAGGAACACCGTCTGCTTCCCGGCAAGGTCGCCCTGATCACCGGCGCGAGCAGCGGTATCGGCGCCGCGGCCGCCCGGGTGTTCGCCCGCGAAGGAGCCAGGGTGGTGCTGCTCGCCCGGCGTGCGGAGCGGCTCGAGTCGCTGGCGGCTGAGCTGCGCGCCGATGGCGCGGAGGCCGAGTGCGTGGTCGCGGATGTGACCAGCGCCGCGGACACGGCCCGGGCGACGGCGCGTGCCGTCTCCCGCTTCGGGCGGCTGGACGTGGCCTTCAACAACGCCGGTTACGGCGTGGGGCGTACCCCGCTGCACCTCATGGCGGACGGGCTCTACGACGAGATCATGGAGGTCAACGTGCGCGGGGTCTGGAACTGCCTGCGCGACGAGCTCGCCGCGATGCTGGAGAGCGGCGGTGGCGCAATCGTCAACAACGCCAGCGTGGGCGGACTGTTGGCGACCCCCGTGGCAGCACCCTATGTCGCCTCCAAGCACGCGGTGATCGGCCTGACCAAGGCGGCCGCCGCGGAGTACGCCGCCCAGGGCATCCGGGTCAACGCGGTCGCCCCCGGCACCACACGTACCGAGGTGGTGGGGGAGTGGTTCGCGAACAACCCCGGCATCGAGGAGGCGCTGCACGCGGCGACACCGCAGCCGCGCACCGCGGAACCCGAGGAGATCGCGGAGGCCGCGGCCTTCCTCTGCAGTGACCGCGCCTCGTTCGTCACGGGTGTCACCATGCCTGTCGACGGCGGGTTCACCATGGTGTGACCGGCCGGTAGCTTGGGCGTTGGGTTGATTACATACTGACTCGTCGGTTTTAATGGCGTGTCCCCCATGCGCGCTTGGCGCGTATTGACCGCCCGCCAGCTAGGGCACGCAGAGATAGGACGGCCAGGTGGCGAAACAGGATCGCGGCATCCGTACCCGCAGAGTGATCTTGGAGGCAGCGGCCGAGGTCTTCGAGGAGTACGGCTACGAGGCAGCGAAGATCACCGACATCCTCACCCGCGCGGGGGTGACCAAGGGCGCGCTGTACTTCCACTTCGACTCCAAGAAGGCCCTGGCGCTCGCGGTGCTCGACGCGCAGGTGGCGGAGGCGCCGCAGCAGCTCCCGCAGGCGTCCAAGCTGCAGGAGATCGTGGACCTGGGCATGGTGTTCGCGCACCGCCTCACCCATGACCAGCTGGTCCGCGGCAGCGTCCGCCTCACCCTCGACGACACGGGGCCGCAGCTCGACCGCAGCGGTCCGTACTCCGGCTGGTCCGAGATCCACACGCGGACGCTGCAGGAGGCGAAGGACCGGGGCGAGCTCCTCGCGCATGTCGACCCGGTCGAGAGCGCCACCCTGCTGGTGGGGGCGTACGCGGGGGTCAACATGATGGCCCGCTCGACGAACAAGCGCCACGAGCTGGACCGGCGGGCTTCGGCCCTCTACCGGCACTTCATGCCCAGCATCGCGGTCCCGGCAGTGCTGGCCTCGCTCGACATGTCGCCGGGGCGGGGGGAGCGCGCCCTGGTCGCGGCGGAGGAGATCACGGCCGAGGAGATCGCGGCCGAGGGGAGCGCGTCGGAGGGGGTCACGGCCGACGCGGTCGCCACCGATCACATCCTGGTCGCGGACGGCGCGGAGTCCGTCCCCGGCTGACATGGACAGCAGACCTCCAGGTCTGTTCGTCAGGGTCCGGACAGGTGGTGGGGCCGGCCGCACTGGGCGGGCTCGGCCGCCCAGGTCGCTGTCGCCGGGAGGCTCGGTACGGAACGGGCGGCCGCCAGTGCGGACTCAGAGCCTGCCGGGTCGAGTTGGCCGAGTGCGTACGGTGTCGTCATCCGGGGCAGCTGCAACTGCCAGAAGCCGGTGAGCGAGTACCGGGAGAGCCACTCCTGGTCGTCCTCGCTCAGGACTTCGAACCCGACGGTGGCGGCGACGATCGCCGAGGTCATGTGCTGGCGCGACAGTTCGGGGTTGAGCCACCCCTCGCGTGATGCCTCGGTGAGCAGCCGCTGTACGCAGGCCTGCCACTCCTGGCGCAGATCCAGCGGGGAGCTGGCGTGGCCGTCGCAGTTGAGCCGCAGTCCGGCCTTGGCGACGACGTTCTCGCGCAGCAGCTGGGCGAGCGCGTGCGAGGTGTCGACCAGGCCCTGGAGCGCGGATTCGCGGCGTTGGCCGATGTGCCGGGCGACCGCGTGCAGGGCGCGGGCGGCCTCCGTCTCCACCGCCTCGGCCAGGGCGGCCTTGCTGGGGAAGTGGAAGTACAAGGCGCCCGAACTGACCCCGCTCAGCCGGCTGATGACGGTCATGCCGGCCTCGGCGTAGCCGTGCCGGCAGAAGGTCCTGGCCGCGGACACGATGAGCTGGCTTCGGGTGCGGACGGCGCGTTCCTGCTTGCTCACGATCCGTCCTTGTGGCGCTGAAGACTTGAGAGGGGGGACGTCATGCCGACAATAAAACCAACCACAAGGTATTTAATCCAGTTGTGCGCCCCGTTTGTCTGGAAGAGATTCCCTGAAGTGGGCGGAGTTCACCGGAGGCTGCGGCGTGAAGGCGGCTGAAGTCCCAGACTTATGGGGGGTTTAGTCCGTGTTCGGCGTGGTGGCTGGACTCTTGACTCTTTGACAAACCGACGTCGCGGTTTGTAATCTCCCCCTAGGTCTTGGGTACGTGGCAGCGCTGAGCTGCGCGAATCAAGGGGGAGGGAACATGCGGTTCAAGATGCTGGGCCCGCTGGAAGTGACGTCTGGCGGCCGTCAGGTCGAACTCGGGGGAAGCAAGCAGCGTGCGGCGCTGGGCTTCCTGCTGCTGCAGCCCAATCAGGTCGTGCCCACCAGCCAGCTCCTGAAGGCCCTGTGGAGCATCGAGGAGGCGCCCGCCACGGCGCGCAAGATCCTGCAGAACGCGGTGTGGGGGCTGCGCAGGGCCCTGTCCGAAGAGGACGGCTCCGACACGCCGGCGGCCCTGCGCACCCAGGCTCCCGGATACCTGCTCGAGGTCGCCCCGGAGGATGTCGACCTGCATCTGTTCCACCAGTGGGTGGCCGAAGGGCGGGCCCGGCTGACCGCGGGAGCGCCCGCCGAGGCCGCACCGCTGCTGCGGGACGCGCTGGACCTGTGGCGCGGTGACGTGCTCTCCGATCTGGTGGAAGTCGGCTTCTTCTGGACCGAGTTGACCACCGTGCAGAACGCGCGCCTGGACGTCCTGGAGGACTTCTTCGACGCGCAGCTGGCGTGCGGGCACCACTACGCGATGCTCGGCGAACTGGAGGCGATGGTCGAGAGCGAGCCGCTCCGGGAGCGCTCCTGCGGCCAGCTGATGCGCGCCCTGTACCGCTGTGGCCGCCAGGCCGACGCACTGGGCGTCTACAGCCGCCTGCGGACGGTACTGGTCGAGGACCTGGGCCTGGAGCCCAGCCGGGAACTGCAGATGCTCCAGCAGGCCATCCTGCTGCACGATCCGGCGCTCCAACTCCCCGAACCCGCGGAGGCGGTGACCGCGAGCCCGCGGCCGCGGCCCACCGAGCCGGAGCGCCACAGCGCGCCGCCCGCGCCTGCCCAGCCGTCCACGCCCTCCGCCCCGCCCGTCCCGGCGGCCCCGGACGCCCCCCGCGCGGAACCGCTCCCCGCCCGCGCGGAACCGCTCCCCGCGGCCGTGGCCCCCGCGGCCGTGGCGCCCGTACGCAGGGAGGTCACCGTCCTCCTGGTCCGCGCCGAACTCGGCCCCGACTCCGGGGTGCCGGGAGGCGAGGAGGTGGACACGGTCCTCGACCGGATGGGCGGCCTGATCCGGCAGAAGGTCGAAGGCCTCGGCGGCACCGTCGCGGCGTCCATGGGCACCGTCAGCCTCGGCCTGTTCCCGGTGGAGGCCCACCGGGGAGACCACGCCGAACGCGCCGTACGGGCGGCGATGGAGCTGCGCAGGGCGTTCGCGTGCGGACCCGACGGCGGCGGCCGTATGGCCCCGTTGGCCGGGAGCGCGGCGGTCGGCGCCGCGGTCGCCACCGGCGAGGCGCTGGTGCGGCAGGGGCCGGACGGCGGCGCCGCGCCCCTCTCGGTCAGCGGCGCGCTGCTCCAGGAGTGCCAGATCCTGCTGTCGCTCGTACCGGAAGGCGAGATCCAGGTCGGGCCCGAGACCCGCGCGGCCACCGGATCCCTGTTCTCGTACATCCAGGTGCAGGGCACACCGGCCAGGTGGAAGGTGGAGCGCGCCATCCCGGTGGAGGGGACATACGGCGATCCGCAGGTGGACCAGGGCGTCGCGGCCGCGAGCGAACTCGACCTGCTCCAGGGGCTGATGGCACACAGCAGCCGCTGGGCGCAGCCACACCTGGTCACCGTGCGGGGCGGCTCCGACGCCGAACGCACCCGGATGCTGACGGAGTTCCGGCGGGTGGCCGCCGAGGACCCGCAGGCCGTGCAGGTCCTGTACTGGTGCACGCCGTCAGCGGCCGAGAGCGGCCCCTTCGAGCTGCACCGGATGATCCTGTCCGCCTACTGCGGGCTCACGGGCACCGACTCACTCCCGACGATCCGGGACAAGGTCGAGGCGACGGTCCGCCGTCTCGTCGGCGACCAGGGGCGGGCGAACTGGCTGGTGGCGCGACTCATCCCGTTCGTCGACCCGGCGAGCCGCCCCACGCGGGGGTTCGGCGACGGCGAGTGGCGCGAGGGGTGGCACCAGTTCCTCGAAGTGGCCACCCAGGAACGGCCGCTGGTCCTGATCATCGACGACGTCCAGCTGGCCGACGAGACACGCGAACTCGTCGAGTCCACGGCACGGCTGTCCCGGCGCGTGCCGCTGCTCGTCATCGCCGGGGTGCGCGACGACGCCCTCGGTCTGCCGGGCGACTTGGCGGTCGGCAGGCGGTACGCGACCACCATCATGCTCGACCCGTTGCGCGCCCCGGAACCCGGCCGCCCCGCGGAGACCCCGTCGCTGACCCGCGACATGGTCTCGGGCAGCGTCACCCGCTGAGCCCGCTGAGCCCACACAGACGAGAGCGGCGACCGGAGATCCCGGCCGCCGCTCTCGCGCTCCCGCACCGCCCTGAGGCGGCTCAGCGCTCGGCCGGCTGCCAGATCCTGCTGCGCATGTCCCGGCCCCTGAGCACCTGGACACGGAAGGGGTCCATCCGCAGCAGCCCGTACTCCGGGTCGGTCGGGCCACCCTTCCAGTAGTGGATCGGGTCGTATCCCACGCCGCGTGGGCTGCCCTTGCGGTAGAGCTCCCAGGCCTCCCGCTTCACGGTCTCGTCCTCGATCCACTCCGACACGCTGTCGACGTACGCGGCGTTCTGCCGCGGGTTCCAGTACGAGCACGTGACATGCGGGTTGTTGTTGATGTGCGCGGTCTTCACCGGCGTCTTGTACGCGGCGATCCAGCCCACCGGGCGGCCGTCCACGACCTCCCAGACGGGCAGCAGGACACGCGCCCGAGGGCGGTTCCGCTTGTCCACGGTGATCAGGGAGCAGTACACGATGTCCCTGACGTACTGATGGAACTCGTCCGCCAGATCGGCGAAGTCCTCCACACGGGTTGCCACAGTCTTTCGGTCCTTTCTAGGGCAGTTGGAGGCGGTAGCGGATGTGCTTGACCAGTTCGCCGATGTCAGGCTCCCTGAGCAGGCTGTAGTGATCCGCGTCCAGCTCGATCACGGTGGGGGGCTCGGCCGAGTAGCCGCTGCTGTTCTCCAGGAACGAGTAGTCGTCGCCCCGCGCCTTGAAGACCGTCAGGGGTGCGCTGAGCCGCCGCTCGGCCAACTCCCTGAAGCTGTAGGTGAATTCGTAGGTACGGGCCACCACGTCAGTGATCCGCCGCACCAGGTCCCGGTCGAGTCCCCTGAGTTCGCTGACGAACGAGGTGAAGCTCTCCCGGTCCCGGGTGGCGTCCAGGCACCGCTCCAGCTCGGGCCCGCTGACGGTGCCCGCGAACACCGAGAAGAGAATCGCCACGAACGCCCTGTTGGTGTACGAGGCTTCGCGGCCGTACCGGGCGCCGTCCTCGGCCCGTACCCTGGGTGAGCCCGGCGCGATCAGGAAGAGGTGCTCCACCCGCTCTCCGGCCCGCTCCAGCTGGTGGGCCGCCTCGAAGGCCACCCGCGCGCCGAAGGAGTACCCCCACAAGGTGTAGGGCCCGGACGGCTGCAGCCGCCTGATGGCCTCGATGTCCGCCGCGGCCATCTCCCTGATGGTGGGGTACGGGGTCTCGCCCTCGTTGATCCCCTGCGCCTGCACACCGTAGAACGGGCGGTCGATGTCGATCTGTACGCCCAGGCCGCGCAGGTTCATCGGGTATCCGCCGAGCCCCGGCCAGCAGAAGACCGGGCTCAGCCGCCCCGCGGAGTGCAGCCGCACCAGGCGCGAGTACGCGCCCGAGCCGCCCTCGACCCGGCGCGCGAGCTCCTCGACCGTCGGGCACTCGAACAGGACCTGCAGCGGCAGCGCCGTCCCGAACCGTGTGTTGAGCTGCCTGACGATGCCGATCGCGATCAGCGAGTTGCCCCCGGACGCGAAGAAGTCGCTGTGCACAGAGGTGTCTTCGCGCCTCAGCGCCCGGCTCCAGAGGTCGGCGATCACCCGCTCGGTCGCTGTACGCGGCGCGACATGGGGCCGCTCCGCCACCTCCGCGTTGACCTCCGCCGAGTCGGCCAGCGCCCGGACGTCGACCTTCCCGTTGGCCGACAGCGGCAGCCGGTCCAGGATCACCACCCGGTTCGGGATCATGTAGTCCGGCAGCTGGTTGACCAGGTCGTCCCTGATCATCTCCGCCGGGCCGCGCATATGGACGGTGTCCTCGCGCATGCCCTCGCTGCGCAGCTGCTCCTCGCTGACCGGGCCGCCGACGAAGAAGTACGAGGGCCCGCCCGCCAGCCCGACCGCTTCCAGTACGGCGTCCATCCTGCGGGCCGCCGGCAGGGCGTGGCCGG
This sequence comes from Streptomyces sp. E11-3, assembly GCF_046540415.1. Lineage (NCBI taxonomy): Bacteria > Bacillati > Actinomycetota > Actinomycetes > Kitasatosporales > Streptomycetaceae > Streptomyces > Streptomyces sp. E11-3. The sequence goes on from NZ_JAZGRL010000003.1 coordinate 879,153, forward strand.
TCTTGGAGCTGTATCCGGAGGACATGAACCCGAGGCCGGTAGGGTTCATCTGCAGCCGCTGCAGCTTCCTGCCGAGGTCGATGTACCGCAGCCAGGCATCGGGCGCCCTGCTCACCACCGTGACGCCGAAGGCGGCGCGCTCGTACACCTGCTGGTTGATGGCGATCACATGCTGCCGCAGGACGAGTTCGTCCGAGATCCGCTCCAGCCGTCCGTCCGTGTACCGGTACTGCCCCTCGGGGACACCGGCGACCCGGTCGCCGTGCGTCTGCACATACACCTCGGTGGTGTCGTCCGGCCGCTGTCCGGTGTGCGGGACCAGGGCGAACGTGCCCAGGTAGCAGTCCTCCCCGGCGGGCTCCAGGCGGTCGCGTATCTCCGGTGCGTACGCCAGGTCCCGGATGTCGAGGCCGTACCGCGGCAGGATCTCCTCGAACAGGCCCACCATGTGCCCGGTCTCGATCTCCAGGACCTCCTGGATGTTGTTCCGGTAGACCGGCTCGATCGCGCGCTTGCGGCCCAGGAAGTGGACCCTGGCGCGGACTTCGCCCGCGGCGGCCCGCTCGCTGATCAGGACCAGCTGGTGGCGCGCCGGGTGGTAGTAGTAGTAACCCGGCGCCAGGCCGCCGACGCCCTCCAGCTCGACGTACAGCTGCGTGGCGTACAGGGCCCCCGGTGAGGCGTAGCCGTACTTCGGGAGCAGCCGCTCCTCGCTGAGGTACTGGCCGAAGTACCGCAGGATCTCCCCGAACTCGGCGGGCGTCAGCTCGCCCGGGTCCCGCGGCAAGGCGCCGGAGACCTGCCTGCCGAACAGCTTGAGCAGGTCTGCCTCGGTGACGTCCGCGCCCTCGAAGAACCGGTAGGTCTTGCGGGCGAAGACCCGTCTGCGCTGCTCCGGGGTCGGCTCGCGCCCTGCCAGGTCGTACGCCGGCCTGCCGTCGAGCTCCTCGGCGTCCCGCAGGCCCGGGTCCGACAGCTGGGCCCTGACCTGGAGCTTGCTCTTCTTCGACTGGTGGTGCGAGCCGTGGGTGCCCTGGTCCATCAGGGCGGCTTCCTTGGGGCTCAGCTCGACGCAGGCGATGAGGTTCTGGAAGCCGGTACGGGAGTCGTCCTTCACGACGACGGCCGCGTTCCTGACCCAGTCGTGGTTCTCGATGGCCAGCGAGATCTCGTCCAGTTCCACGCGGTACCCGCGCAGCTTCACCTGGTTGTCGGCCCGCCCGGCGAACTGCACGGTGCCGTCCGGGTTCCAGTGCGCCAGGTCGCCCGTACGGTACAGGCGCACCGGAGGGCGGCCGTCGTCCAGCGGGATCTCGGGGAAGCGCTCCGCGGTGAGGTCGGGCCGGTGCAGATAGCCGCGCGCCAGCTGGGCCCCGCCGATGTACAGCTCGCCGATCTCCCCCGCGGGGACCGGAGACAGCCGCTGGTCGAGGATGTGGAACTCGGTGTTCTGCACCGGCCTGCCGATGGAGACGGACTGCGGCCCCGCCCCGATGGTGGCGCGGTCGACCGTGAACGACGAGGCGTTGATGGTGCATTCGGTCGGCCCGTACAGGTTGACCAGGTCGCACCAGGGCAGCGCGTCGGCGCAGCGCAGCGCGAGGTTGCGGTGCAGCGCCTCGCCGCCGCTGAAGATCTGCCGCAGCGAGCCGCACGCGTCGAGCCGCTCGGTGTCCAGGAGCGCCTGGAGCAGGGTCGGCACACACTGCAGGGTGGTCACCCCGTACATCTCGATGGTCTCGATCAGCCCGTCGGGGTCCGCGTACACGCCGGGGCAGCCCATGACCACCGTGGCGCCGAAGGCCGGGGCCAGGATCTCCCACTGGGCCGCGTCGAAGCTCATGGGGGTCTTCTGCAGGATGGTCGTACGGCGGCCGAGGCCGTAGGCGCGGGCCAGCCACTGGAGTTGGTTGACGACGCTGTGGTGTTCGATCATCACCCCCTTCGGCCGGCCCGTGCTGCCGGAGGTGTAGATGACGTACGCCAGGTCGTTCGGGCCCGGCTGGGGTGCCACGCCCGCGGGGACCTGGGGGGCGAAGTCGGCGGCCTCCCGCACGGTGACGACCGTGGTGCCGCGCGGTGCCAGCTCGCGCAGGCGGGCCCGCAGGCTCTCCTGGGTGACGATGATCTTCGTCTGGCTGTCCTCGATCATGTAGCGCAGCCGGTCCTCGGGGTAGTCCGGGGACAGCGGCAGATAGGCGCCACCGGAGGACAGGATGCCCCAGGCACCCACCATCAGGTCGACCGACGGCTCCACGAACAGGCCGACGCCGGCATCAGGGCCCACCCCGAGATGACGCAGATAGGCCCCGAGAGCCGAGCTGCGGGCGGCCAGGTCGCGGAAGGTGAGGCGCTCCTGCTCGTACAGGACCGCGAGCTCGTCGGGGTGCTCGGCCACTCGCAGCGCGAGCAGGTCGGGCAGCCGTCGCGTGCCACGCACGCCGTACTCCAGCACGCTGGATTCCTGAGTGAAGATCATCTCTCTTCTCCGTCGTTGAGCCGTAGAGCCGTTAGGCCGTTGAGCCGTGGGACCGTTGAGCCGTTGGACCGGTCAGTTGATGAGTCACCGAGGCAGCGGCACACCGGGTGTGCCGCTGCCGAAGGGGTACGCGCTCACGAGGCGACGGGTGTCTCGGATCTCTCCTCGGACGGCGCCGCCGCGCGCCGCGTGGGTCTGGGCTGGGACAGGACGACCGCGGCGACCACCGTCAGGGCGCCGACGACCTGGAGCGGCGACAGGGCCTGGTCCAGGACGAAGTAGCCGAGCAGCGTCGCGGCCAGCGGAGACCCGAAGCCCAGGAACGAGACGGCGAGCGCGGGCAGCCGTTGTACGCCGCGGAACCAGATGCTGTACGCGAACAGCGCCCCGACCAGGCCCAGATAGGCGAACCCGGCGAGATTGTCGGCCGTGACACTGCCCGGCAGCCCCTCGCCGAGCAGCGTGAACGGCAGCAGCACGAGACCGCCGACCGTCAGCTGCCATCCGGTGAAGGTCAGCAGCCCCACCCGCGCCGGGCGCTGCCAGTGTTTGGTGAGCACGATCCCGGACGCCATGCTCACCGCGGCCAGCAACCCGGCCGCCAGGCCCACCGCGTCCAGACCGGCGTCCGGTTGCAGCACCAGCAGCGCGACCCCGGCCGCGCCGAGCACACAGGCGGCCACATGGACGGGCCTGATCCGGTCCTTCAGCAGCAGTGCCGAAAGGACCAGCACGATCATCGGCTGGACCGTTGTCATCAGCGCCGCGACCCCGCCGGGCAGGTGGTAGGCGGCGACGAACAGCAGGTAGAAGAAGGCCCCGATGTTCAGCACGCCGAGCACCAGGGACCGCCACCACCACACGCCCCGCGGCAGCGTCCGGCCGATCGCCAGCAGGATCAGCCCCGCGGGCAGCGCCCGCATCGTCGACGCGAGCAACGGCCGGTCCGGCGGCAGGAGTTCGGTGGTCACCAGATAGGTGGAGCCCCAGATCACGGGCGCGAGCGCGGTCAGGGCCGAGTCGGAGAGGCGGCTGCCACTCATCGGCTAGGAGGCGATCTCGGCCGCCTGCGCGGCGGCGCGGGCACCACTCTCGATGGCCCCGTCGATAAAGCCGCTCCAGCCGCTCGCGAGACCGTCGCTGGCGAAGGCCACCCGGCCGTGCGGCTGCTGGAGCTCGGGCAGCAGCGGGAGTTGACCCGGCCGCCGCAGCGCCCAGCCGCCGAGCGAGAACGGGTCGTGCCCCCAGTCGTGCGCCTTGTAGCTGATCAGCTCGGCGGTCGGGAGCAGTCGGCTCAGCACCTCCCGTACCTGCTCGGGACGGGACACGTCGAAGCTCGGGTCCTGGCTGTACCCGGTCAGCAGCTGCTCGCCGTCGCCGAGCATGGTGTGCGTGAACAGCGGGGTGAGCGGGGCGCCTTCGTCGTCCCGTACGTGCACCGGGCCGAAGTCGCCGCGCACCCGCAGCCACAGTCGGCTGCTGTGCGGCACGCTGATGCCCTGCTCGGCGACCTTGGCGTGCACGGCGGGCAGGACCGGGTCGAAGTCGATGGTCTTCCACACGTTCGCCGGTACGGCCAGTACCGCGACCGGCGCCGAGAACTGCCGGCCCGACTGGGTGGTGACCCGGACGAGTTCACCGTCGTCCGCGATGGCGGCGACGGGGGAGTTGAGGTGCAGCCGCGCCCGCGCGTCGTTGAGGATCTCCTGGGCGAGCGCGTTCATGCCCGTCGCCGGGGCCTGCCCCTCGATGGTGACCCAGCTCTCCAGGGCGCCACCGGCCAGCTCCCACCACTGGGCGAGCGCCTCGTACGCGCCGTTCTTGCTGTACCCGCCGGAGAAGCCCGCCACCAGCGTGTTGACCCAGGAGTCGTCGCGCGGCGAGAGGTTCAGTTGGTCGAGGTGCTCCCGTAGCGACGTGTCCGCGACGGCCCTGATCCGGTCTCCGGTGGAGAGCGGGTCGTGCGGGTCGGGGAGCAGCTTGTCGGATCCTTCGAAGATGCGGGTCAGCAGCTCGCCGAGACGGCCGAGCGACTCCGGTCCGTCGAACGACTCGAGCTTGCCGTCCGCCACCGGGAAGACCGCCCACTCGGGAAACGGCAGGACGCCCTCGACCAGCGGGATGCCGTACCGGTCGAGTTCTTTCATGGCGAGCTTCTGGAGCGGCGAGAACCAGCCGCCGCCGTACTCGATCATCACCCCGTCGTAGGTTCCGGTCCAGGTGCGTCCACCGATCCGGTGACGCGCCTCCAGCACCAGCGGCCGCAGCCCCCGGGCACGGAGCTCTCGGGCGGCGGTGACCCCGGCAAAGCCGGCGCCGATGACTATCGCGTCAAACTCGTGAACGCCTGTCATGAGGCCTCTCCTCAGCGATAAGAGCCTGTCTTTGAACCCCCGTCGTCCGCGCGGAGCGCGGGCGTCGGGGCGCAGCGTCCGCGCGGAGCGCGGGCGTCGGGGCGCAGGCGGGGGTTCAAAGACAGGCTCGATGGGCGGAAAACAGTGGGTGCCGTGGCGGAAAACCTAGCCGGAGTCACTTTGCGTACGGTCATAGGCCAGTAATTCGCGCCGGTAATTCCCAGGCGGGGACGGGCGATTACCGGACGGTGTGCGCGGACTGCGATGCTGCCGCAATGTCAATCCAGAAGAAAAACCGTGCAATTGTGCTCGGCGGGAGCATGGCCGGGCTGTTCGCCGCCCGCGTTCTCGCGGACTCTTATGCGGAAGTCATCGTGATCGACCGCGATGCGCTCACTGGTGTGACCGAGCCCCGGCGCGGGGTGCCGCAGGGGCGTCAGGTGCATGGATTGCAGGCCCGTGGACAGCAGATCATCGAAGACCTCTTTCCGGGAATCACCAAGCAGATCGTGGCCGACGGCGGAGCCATCGGCGACATGGCCGGGAACATCCGCTGGTATCTCAACGGCAAGCGGGTGGCGCAGGCGCACTCGGGCCTGACCTCGCTGACCGTCACCCGCCCCTTCCTGGAGACCCAGGTACGGGACAGGGTGCTGGAGCTCTCCCAGGTCTCCTTCCTGGAGCAGCACGACATCGTCGGCCTGCAGGCCACTGAGGACCGCGGCCGGATCACCGGCGTACGGGTGTCGCCGCACTCCGAAGCCGACGGCACGGAGACCACCCTGCACGCCGACCTGGTGGTCGACGCGTCGGGCCGCGGCTCACGCACCCCCGTATGGCTGGAGGAGCTCGGCTACCCGCGGGTCGAGGAGGAGCGCCGGAAGATCGGGCTCGGCTACACCTCGCGCCTCTACGAGATCCGCGACGACCCGTACGAGAAGGACGAGATCTCCATCGGCGTGGTCTCCTCGCCCGCCACCCCGCGCGGCGCGATCGCCGCGAAGCAGGAGGGCGGCCGGGTCATCGTCACCGCCTACGGCATACTCGGCGACCACCCGCCGGCCGACCCGGAGGGCTTCGACGCCTTCATACAGTCGCTCCAGGTGCCGGACATCCACCAGGCGATCCAGGGCCTGGAACCCGTCGGCGACCCCGTCCCGTACCGCTTCCCGGCCAACCAGCGGCGCCGCTACGAGCATCTGACCAGGTTCCCGGACGGCCTGCTGGTCACCGGCGACGGCGTGTGCAGCTTCAACCCCGCCTACGCGCAGGGGATGACCGTGGCCGCGCTGGCGGCGCTCACCATCCGCCGGCACGTCGAGAGCGACGCGCCGCTGGACCCGCTGCGCTACCTGAAGGACCTGGCCGCCGAAGCCGTCGACGGGCCGTGGGAGCTGATGGTCGGCGGCGACCTGGCGTTCCCCGGTGTCGAGGGGGAGCGCCCGCCCATGACCCGGCTCACCCTGGCCTATATGAAGCTGGTGCAGGAAGCCGCCGTGCACGACGAGGAGGTGGCCATCGCCTTCATGCGGGTGTTCGGCCTCGTCGACGCCCCGCACGCGCTCCTGGAGCCCGGCCTGGTGCTCCGCGTCCTGAAAGCCTCCGGTGCCGCGGCAAGCGCCGGCATCGAGTTGTAGACATCCGAGAGGGAGAACATTCCATGGCAGTGTGGGACGCGCAGACAGCGGGCGCGGACAGCCCGGACGGGTCCGTGGCGGAGCATGTGCGCCGCTATATCGCGACCAACGGCCAGAGCGGGTACATGGAGGGCGGGTGCACCAACCTCGTCCTGACCTACCAGGGCCGCAAGTCCGGGAAGCTCTACCGCACCGGCCTGTTCTTCGGAGAGGACGGCGACCGCTACGTCCTGGTCGCCTCCGGCTCGGCCATCACACACACCCACCCCAACTGGTACCTCAACGTGATGGCCAACCCCGAGGTCCAGGTGCAGATCCTCGCGGAGAAGTTCGCGGTACGCGCCTACACCGCCGAAGGGGAGGAGCGTGAGCGGCTCTGGAAGCTGATGACCGAACGGGCCCCGATCTACCACCAGTACGAGGCCAGGACCCGCCGCACCATTCCGGTGGTCGTCCTGGAACGCGTCTGACGGCGTTCGCACCAACCCAGTGCTCCCGTGGCCGGTTCCGGCCACGGGAGCACTGTGCTGTCACCGCCGCTACGCCGACAGCCGGGCCGCACCGCGCAGGAACGGGTCGGCCCGCTCGGCGAACGAGGCGTAGTAGCGGGCGTGCGCGCGCCGCACCCGCTGGTACTCGGTGGCGCTCAGATGCTCCAGGCAGTACGCCGCCACCGACTCCAGGAGCCGGTAGCGGGGCCCGTCAGAGCCGTGCGTGACCAGGACCAGGGAGCGGTCCACGAGCCGGGCCAGCAGGTCCACGACCTGCGCGGGCTTCACCCCGTCCCCGGAACAGATCGCCTCGGCGGCCTCCAGCGTGCAGCCGTCGGAGTGGACCGCGAGCCGGCGCAGCACGATCTGCTCGGCCGCGGTCAGCAGCTCCCAACTCCAGTCCATCATCGCCCGCAGGGTCTGCTGCCGCGCCGGGGCGCCCCGGTGGCCGCCGGTGAGCAGCCGGAACCGGTCGTCCAGGCGCTCGGCGAGCTCTCGTACGCCAAGGACCCGGACTCGGCTCGAAGCCAGCTCAAGGGCGAGCGGAATCCCGTCCAGACGGCGGCAGATCGCCGCCACCGCCCGGGCGTTGTCGTCGCGGAGCGCGAAGCCGGGCGACGCCGCCATGGCCCTGGCCACGAACAGCCGCACCGCGCTCGACCGCCACAGCGCCGACGGGTCACCGGCCAGGCCCGGCAGGTCCAACGGCGGCACCGACCACAGGTGTTCGCCGCAGATGTCCAGCGGCTCCTGGCTGGTGGCCAGAACGCGTACGCCCGGCGCGTGGTGGAGCAGGGCCTCGGTCAGCATCGCCGTGGGAGCGGTGAGGTGCTCGCAGTTGTCGAGGACCAGCAGCAGCCGCTGGGTGCGCAGGGCGTCGATCAGCCGCCCGGACGCGGACCCGGTGCCCTGGGTGGTGTCGACCCGGATACCGAGGGGCGCAGCCACCACCTCGGCCACGTCGTCCGCCGAACCGGCACGCGCCGGCCGCGCGGGCCCGGTCTGGGCGGCCAGCTCCACCAGCCAGGCGCCGTCGGCGAAGGACTCGGCCGCCTGGGCCGCGACCTCCACGGCGAGCCTGGTCTTGCCGACCCCGCCGGGGCCGGTCAGGGTCACCAGACGGCCCGTCTCCAGCAGGGCCCGCACCTTCGCCACCGAGTCCGACCGCCCGACCAGACCCGTGACCGGCGTGGGCAGGTTCGTACGGGGACGGGGCGGGGCGAGCGTCGGCTCGGCCCGCAGTCCGGGGGCGTGCTGAAGGATCTCCTGGTGCAGGGCGACCAGCTCGGCCCCCGGTTCCAGGCCGAGTTCGTCGTCCAGGCGGCGGCGCAGCGCGTGATAGCTGTCCAGGGCCTCGCTCGGCCGGCCGGCCCCGTACAGCGCGCGCATATGGGCCGCCCGCAGCTGCTCCCGCAGCGGATGGCGCTCGGTCAGGTCGGCGAGTTCCCCCGCCAGGACGCTGTGCTCGCCGAGCTCCAGGCGGGCCTCGGCCTGCTCCTCCAGGGCCAGCAGCCGCTGCTCCTGGAGCCGGGCGACGGCCGCGCGGGTGAACGGCTCGTCCGCGAAGTCCGCGAACGCCGGACCCCGCCACAGCCCCAGCGCCTCGGCCAGCATCCGGGCGCGCTCGCGCGGGCCGGTAGACCGGCGGGCCCGCGCGGTGAGCGCGACGAACCGTTCCGCGTCCACGGCCTCGACCGGCACCCGCAGCAGGTACCCGGGGGCGCGGTGCACCACCAGATCGTGGCCCCCGTCCCGCGCCAGCAGCCGTCGCAGCCGCGACACCAGGGTCTGCAGAGCACCCGAGGGGTTGCTCGGCGGCCTGCCACCCCACAGGTCCTCGACGATCCGGTCGGACGACACCACTTGCCCGGGATCGACCAGCAAGGCGGCGAGCAGGGTACGGACTTTCGACTCCGGCACCACCAAAGGCTCACCGTCCGCCGTCCAGACGGCCAACGGCCCCAGTATTCCGAAACGCATGACGTCGACGCTAGGCGCAGGCGGTCATCGCACGGTGTGCCGACGGAATGCCACCGGACTTGCGGCGGCCTTTCATCCCACTGACCGCCACTGGCCGCCGCTGTCAGTGAACTGAAAGCGGACCGCAAGAGCGCACCGGCAGAGTCGTACTCACCGGCGCGGACCAGCGTCGGAAATCCAAGCGCCGTGTTTTGAGCGGGGAGGTCACCGTGGGCAGGTTCACAGGCAAGAAGGCAGTCGTCACCGGCGGTACGCACGGAATGGGCCTGGCCATCGTCAAGGCGCTGCTCGCCGACGGGGCCGAGGTCGTTTTCACCGGACGCAACGAAAAGAAGATCGAAGAGGCCAGGTCCGAGCTGACGTCACCGCACGCCCATGTGGTGCGCTCCGACGCGGCGAGCATGGCCGATATCTCGGCACTCGCCGATATCGCGCAGCAGCGGCTCGGACGTGTCGACTGGCTCTTCATCAACCACGGCATCGCCGAGCTGGAGCCACTCGCCGAGGTGACCGAGGCCTCGTGGGACCGGCACTTCGACATCAACACCAAGGGCGCCTTCTTCACCGTGCAGAGCCTGTCGCCCCTCATCAACGACGGCGGGGCGATCGTCTTCACCACGGTCGCCAACGACCTCGTACTGCCCGGCATGAGCGCCTACTCCGGATCGAAGGACGCGGTACGCGCGGTCGCCCACGTGCTGGCGGCCGAAATGCTGCCCCGCAAGATCCGGGTGAACTCCGTAGCCCCCGGCTTCATCAAGACCCCGACGATGGGCGTCGCCGGAATGACCGAGGAAGAGCGCCGCGCGTTCGAGAAGCACGGCGACGACACCACCCCGCTGAAGCGCAACGGCACGGTCGACGAGGTCGCCGCGGCCGCGCTGTTCCTGGCCGCCGACGCCACCTTCACCACCAACGTCGAGCTGCCGGTCGACGGCGGCTTCGCCCAGGGCCTCGTCGGCGCGCACTGAGCACCCGCCACACCCCGGAAGAAGGCGGACCCGGCCTGTACCGCGGACCGCCCCCTGGACGGACAGACAGACGCACAGACGGAAAGGACCACCACCATGTCTTCGAGTGTTGTCGCGGGCAGCACACGAGCCGGACGGCGGGAGTGGGCGGGGCTGGCGATGCTGGCACTGCCCAGCATCCTGCTCTCGCTCGACGTGACACTGCTGCACCTGGCAGTACCGCACCTGGGAGCGGCGCTTGAGCCGAGCAGCTCCCAGATGCTCTGGATCATCGACATCTACGCCTTCATGATCGCCGGGTTCCTGGTGACCATGGGCACCCTGGGCGACCGCATCGGTCGCCGCAAGCTGCTGCTGACCGGCGCCGTGGCCTTCGGCGCCGCGTCCGCGCTCGCCGCCTACGCGACCAGCCCCGAGATGCTCATCGCCGCCCGTGCCCTGCTGGGCATCGCGGGCGCGACCCTGATGCCCTCGACGCTGGCCCTGATCACCAACATGTTCCACGACCCCAAGCAGCGGGGCACCGCACTCGGCATCTGGGCCGCCAGCTTCTCGGTGGGCATCGCGCTCGGCCCGGTGGTCGGCGGGGCCATGCTGGAGGTGTTCTGGTGGGGTTCGGTCTTCCTGCTCGCCGTCCCGGTGATGGTCCTGCTGCTGATCCTGGGCCCGATCCTGCTGCCTGAGCACAAGGACGAGAACGCCGGCCGGATCGACGTGGCGAGCGTCCTGCTGTCGCTGGCCGCCATCCTGCCGATCGTCTACGGCATCAAAGAGATCGCCAAGTCCGGTGTTCAGACCCCGTCGGTGGCCGCCGTCCTCGTCGGTGCCGTCTTCGGCTATGTCTTCGCCCGCCGCCAACTGCGGCTCGACGACCCGATGCTGGACCTGAGCCTGTTCCGGTCCCGCGCCTTCAGCGTCGCCCTGGGCATGCTGCTGCTCGCCGCCTTCGCTATCGGCGGTGTCTACCTCTTCGTCGCCCAGTACCTGCAGATGGTCGCCGGGCTCTCCCCGCTGCGCGCCGGGCTCTGGCTGCTGCCGGCCGCCGCGCTGCTCATCACCTCGTCGATGCTCGCCCCTGTGGCGGCCCGCCACATCCGGCCCGGCAACGTCGCCGGCATCGGCCTGATCCTGTCCGCCATCGGCTACTTCATCCTCATCCTGACCGACCCGAACAACGGCGGCCTGGCGTACGTCGTCGTCGGCTTCAGCTTCATCTACGCCGGCATGGGCCCGATCATGGCGCTGAGCATCTCCCTCATCGTCGGCTCGGCTCCCGCCGAGAAGGCGGGCGCCGCCTCCGCGCTGCAGCAGACCAGCAGTGACTTCGGCGTCGCCCTCGGCATCGCCGCGCTGGGCAGCGTCGGCACCACCGTCTACCGCAACGGCGTCGCCGACAACCTGCCCGCCGACACCCCGCCGGCCACCGCGGACGCCACCCGCGACACCCTCGCGCGCGCCCTGGAGTCGACCGAGAACCTGCCGGGCACGCTGGCCGACCAGATCCTCACCCCGGCTCGCGAGGCCTTCGCAAGCGGCCTCAACACCGTGGCGATCATCAACACCGTCCTGGTCATCGGCCTCACGGTCCTCGTGGTCACCATGCTGCGCCATGTGCCGCCCACCGGCAGCGCCCCGGAGCCCGCCGAGCAGGGCCCGGGCGCCGAACCCGCCACCGACACCGCCGAGCCGGTAGCCGCTTCCGATGAGCAGCCCGTCGGCGCCAACAGGTAGCACCCGGGCGGTATCTGACGCCCCATCTGAGCTGGATCCGATCTGGAGGAACGGAATTCATGAGCACCGAAACCGACACCGAGGTCGCGGCCGTACTGGAAGCCGTACGGGACATTGTTCCGACGCTGCGTGAGAACGGTCAGCGCGCCGAGGAGAACCGCTGGATTCCCGAGGACAACATCGCCCTGCTGGAAAAGGCCGACGTGTTCCGCACGGCGATGCCCCGCCGTTTCGGCGGGCTGGACTTCTCGGTCCAGGACCAGGCCAGGGTTCTCAGTGAAATCGGCCGTGGCTGCGGCTCCACCGCCTGGCTGGCGATGGTCTGGGTCTCGTCCGCCGGGCTGGCCGCGCTCTTCCCCGACCAGGCGCAGGAGGAGGTGTTCGGCTCGGGTCCGGTCCGTATCTCCGGTGGCTTCACCCCCAGCGGGCAGCTCAAGCCGGCCGACGGCGGATACGTACTCGACGGCAGCTGGCGCTTCAACTCCGGGTGCCGGGGCGCGGACTGGAACATCGCCGCGGCCGTCCTGGAGCGCCCGGACGGCACCCATGACGAGGTCGTCGCCATCGTGCCGATGGCGGAGTTCACCATCGCCGACGACTGGCACACCTCGTCGGCGTCGGCCACCGGCAGCTCCACCACCACCGCCAAGGGCGTCTTCGTCCCGGAGCACCGGGTCATCACCTTCGGGGACGCGATCCTCAACACCACCCCCGGCCGGGACGCCGCCGTGACGGAAGGCCGCAAGTACGGCCTCTTCTCCTACATCATGGCGGTGTGCGCGGCCGCTTACCTCGGTATCGCGCGCGGGGCCTACGAGCTCTTCCTGGAGCGGGTCCCCGGCCGCGGCATCACCTACACCGACTGGTCGGACCAGGCCAAGCACCCGCTGACCCAGATCCAGACGGCCACCGCGGCCAACAAGATCGCCGCCGCCGACGCCCTGCAGAGCGAGGTCCTCGACCTGCTGCAGCGGCGCGCCGACGCCGGTGAGCAGCCGACGGACGCGGAGAAGGCCGACGTCCGGGGCCGGAGCGCGTACGCCATCCAACTGGCCAAGGAAGCGGTGGAGATCGTCTACAACGCCGCCGGCGCCTCGGTCATCCAGCGCAACGTCCCGCTGCAGCGCTTCCACCGTGACGCCCAGGGCCTCGCGCTGCACGGGCTGCTGCTGCTGAGCACCAACCTGGAGGTCCAGGGGCGGGTACTCCTCGGGCTCGACCCGGAGACCCCGTTCCTCTGAGCCGCACGAGTCGCACCGAATTCCACTGAGAACCACGCGAAGGATTCCGCTCAGAACCACACGAGGAATTCCGCTGAGAACCGCACGAGGGCCGCTGCCGGCAAAGGGCAGCGGCCCTCTTGGTTCGCGTAATCGTGGGCGCGCTCCCCACTTACTCGTCATTTGATTGCCAATTGCCGCTCTCTGGTTAGCTCGACGGAGGAATTCATCCGCTGAGTAAAGGGGCGAAAGCCCCCGCAGAGAGGGATGTGACCATGTCCGAACAAGCCGTATCCGCCGCCTATCTCGAACGACTGCCAGACGAACTCGCCCTGCGCGCCGCGGACTTCGAGCTGCGCACCCGCACCATCGCGGACTACATCTGCCAGGAGCTGGGGCGCTTCCTGGAGATACCACCGGCGCATCGAGTCAGCGCGAGCCGCTCGCTGCGCAGCCAGGGCGTGGGCTCGATCACGGCACTCAAGCTCCGGCGCACCCTGGAGGACGCCCTGCATGTCGAGGTGTCGGCGGTGGATCTGCTGCGGGAGATCACCGTGGCGGAGGTGGCGGCCATGCTGGCCGGCCGGCTGGACGGCCCGACGGCCGAGCAGCTCGCCGCCGCGGGCGGTCGCAGGCCGTGACCATGACCGCGACAGGAACCGCCATCGGCGCACCCCGACCCTCACCCACCATCATCGCCAAGGACGGCGACCTGCACCTGTGGGCACTGTGCCAGCCATGGACCGACGAGGGATCCACCGTCATGGTCAAGTCCGAGCTGGACGACGCCGAGCTGGAGCGCGCGGCGTCGTTCGTGCAGCCGCACGACCGGCTGCTCTACCTGTCGGCGCACATCGCCCTGCGGCGCCTGCTGGCCGCGTACGTCGGCGTCCCGCCAGGGGAGCTGCGCCTGGGCCGCGCACCCTGCCCTGGCTGCGGCGGCCCGCACGGCCGACCGGTGGTCCTGGACACGGACCTGCCGCTGCACTTCTCGCTGTCGCACAGCCACGGGCTGGCCATCTTCGGCGTGGCCACCTCGCCTGTCGGCGTCGATGTGGAGCGGGTGCCGTCGCTGGAGACCGCCGAGCTGTGCCTGCCCGCGCTGCACCCCGCCGAACAGGCGGAGCTGGCCGAGCTGCCCGAGGACGAGCTGCCGATCAGCTTCGGCCGGCTGTGGACACGTAAGGAGGCGTATCTCAAGGGCATCGGCACCGGGCTCAGCCGCGACCTGGCCGCCGACTACCTGGGCGAACGGGAGGACGGCGTACCGGACCGGCCGAGCGGCTGGGTGGTGCGGAGCGTCCCCGGATACCCCAGCCATGTCACCGCGGCGGCGCTGCTCACGGACGACGACCACTGCACCACCGCCCGCAGGCTGCCCACGGAAGTCCTGTACACCGACGACGCGTCGGAACTGATCGCCGTCGCCAGGCAGCAGCTGTGCACCGAACTGCCCGCGAACGGCTCGGGGAGCGAGTGAAGATGACACCAGCACCAGCACCAGCATCGGCAGCAGCAGCACCGGTACAAGCGCCCGCATGCGAACCGGGACTCGACCGGCTGCGGGAACTGATCGATCTCAAGGAGCGGGCCCGCCAGGGCCCCGACCCCAAGGCCACCGAACGGCAACACGCCAAGGGCAAACTGACCGCCCACGAACGGATCGCGCTGCTGCTCGACAAGGGCAGCTTCACCGAGGTCGAGGCGCTGCGCAGGCACCGCGCCACCGGCTTCGGCCTGGAGGACAAGAAGCCGTACTCGGACGGTGTCGTCACCGGCTGGGGCACGGTGGAGGGCCGCACGGTCTTCGTGTACGCCCATGACTTCCGGATCTTCGGCGGCGCGCTCGGCGAGGCCCACGCACAGAAGATCCACAAGCTGATGGATCTGGCCATCGCGGCCGGCGCACCCCTGGTGTCGCTCAACGACGGGGCCGGGGCCCGCATCCAGGAGGGCGTCTCGGCCCTCGCCGGATACGGCGGGATCTTCCAGCGCAACACCAAGGCGTCGGGCGTGATCCCGCAGATCAGCGTGATGCTCGGCCCGTGCGCCGGTGGCGCGGCCTACTCTCCGGCACTCACCGACTTCGTCTTCGCGGTCCGGGACATCTCGCAGATGTTCATCACCGGACCCGACGTGGTCCAGGCCGTCACCGGCGAGCAGGTCACCCAGAACGGTCTGGGCGGCGCCGATGTACACGCCGGGACCTCGGGCGTGGCGCACTTTGCGTACGACGACGAGGAGACCTGCCTCGCCGAGGTGCGGTATCTGCTGTCGCTGCTGCCGTCCAACAACCGCGAGCTGCCGCCGACGGAGATCAGTGCTGACCCGGCGGACCGGACGGGTGACGCGCTGTTGGACCTCGTACCAGCCGACGGCAACCGCTCCTACGACATCCGCGGCGTCATCGAGGAACTCGTCGACGACGGCGACTACATGGAGGTCCACGCCGCCTGGGCACCCAACATCGTCTGCGCGCTGTCCCGGATCAACGGCCAGGTGGTGGGCATCGTCGCCAACCAGCCCAGCGCCATGGCCGGTGTCCTTGACATCAAGGCCAGCGAGAAGGGCGCGCGGTTCGTGCAGTTCTGCGACTCCTTCAACATCCCGCTGGTCACGCTGGTCGACGTGCCGGGCTTCCTGCCGGGCGTCGACCAGGAGCACGAGGGCATCATCCGGCGCGGCGCCAAGCTGCTGTACGCGTACTGCAACGCCACCGTGCCGCGGATCTCCGTGGTGCTGCGCAAGGCGTACGGCGGCGCGTACATCGTGATGGATTCGCGGTCGATCGGCGCGGACATCGCGCTGGCCTGGCCGTCCAACGAGATCGCCGTGATGGGCGCCGAGGGCGCCGCGAACGTGGTCTTCCGCCGGGAGATCGCCGCCGCCGACGACCCGGAGGCGATGCGCCAGCAGAAGATCAAGGAGTACAAGGAGGAGCTGGTCCACCCCTACTATGCGGCCGAGCGCGGCCTGGTCGACGATGTGATCGACCCACGTGACACGCGCTCGGTGCTGGCTCGTTCGCTGGCCATGCTGAGCTCCAAGGACGCCGAGCTGCCGTGCCGGAAGCACGGCAACCCGCCGCAGTGAGCACCGGGCCAGCCGGGAGATCTGTCGAGATCAGCGTGAGAGGGGCGGGACATGGACGACCACGCGGTGGACGCACACCTGATCCGGGTCGCGAAGGGGAATCCGAGCGAGGCTGAACTGGCGGCGCTCACAGCGGTGTTGCTGGCCCGCGCGGCGCACACCGGCGCCGAGCCGGACGACGTGTCGCGCGGCCAGCGGGCGGTGGCCCGCTGGCGCAGGCCGGAGCGGGTACGCGGCTTCGCCGGCCCGCGCACCTGGCGGACAGCCTGACAAGCGCCCAGGCCGGGGTACAGAGCGGTGGGCGGGAACCGGAGATCCGGNCGCCCTGGCACGCGCATCTGCGGCGTTGTCGTCAATCACCATCCTCCCCAAGCTCTCGGCTTCGCTCGAGCAGGGGAGACCCCATTCGCGATGCCTCAATCCTCCGCCTTGCAGCTGCACGCACCAGACCACCGCTCACCAGCAGCGAGAACGCACCCATCGCCAAAGTCGGCCTGATCCGCCGGACAGGCCCTAGGCGAGGGCTCCGCTGAGGGCGCCCCTGACCACATCGGCGACCTCGGTCGTACTGGCGTCCAGGTAGAAGTGTCCGCCGGGGAAGGTCCTGAAGTCCCCGTGCACCGCGGACTGCTGGAGCCAGTCGGCCGCGTCGGGCACCGCGACGACCGGGTCCGTGTCACCGACCAGCACCGTGAAGGGGATGTCCAGCGGCGGCCCCGGCACCCAGTGGTAGCCGCTGAGCGCCCGGTAGTCGGCGCGCAGCGCGGGCAGGATCATCTCCAGCAGCTCCGGGTCCTCCAGGAACCGGCCCCCCGTACCGCCGAGACGGCGGATCGCCGCGACCAGCGACGCGTCGTCGTGCAGCTGGTCGGTGCGGGGCGGGGTCGGCGTGGGGGCGCCGCGCCCGGACAGGAACAGCCGGACCGGCGCGGGCGCCGTACGCCCGACCAGCTGGCGGGCCGTCTCGTACGCCACGGCCGCGCCCATGCTGTGGCCGAAGAACGCGTACGGGCGGCCGGGGTCGGGTCGGGCCGCCAGCTCGGCCGCGAGGGGCTCGGCGAGCGCGACGATCGAGGTGGCCGGCGCCTCCAGGCGGCGGTCCTGCCGCCCCGGGTACTGCACCGCGTGGACGTCGATGTCGGGGGCCAGGGCGCGGGACAGCGGCACATAGGCGCTGGCCGCGCCACCGGCATGCGGGAAGCAGAACAGCTGGAGTCCGCCGCTGTCGGCCGCGGGCCCGAACTGCCGGAACCAGGGGCTCTCCGTCACTCCCGTGCCTGCCGCGCCTGCCGTATTCGTGCCTGCCGTGCTTTTGCTGCTTGCCATGTTCGCTCCATTCCAGCGGCCGTCCGCCGCCCCGTGGGGCAGCGGACGGCCGGGTGTCGTGGGTGTGCGTCTGGTGTGCTTCCGGTGTGGTGCGTGAGGGTCAGGAGGCTTGGAGCTCAGGCAGCGTGGTCCGCTCCAGGTCGGCGTCGGCGTCGGCCTCCGGGAAGAAGCCGACCTGGACGAAGAAGTCGACATACCGCTCGAAGAGCTCGACGGTCATCGGCGGGCACGCCACGCCGGTGCCCTCCAGTGCCCGCTCGGCCACGCTGGTGTCGACCGGCGGATAGAAGGCCTCGTTGTTGGAGGCCATCATCTCGAAGGCCTCAAGCAGCGGCAGCATCACGTTGTCGGGGTCCGACTTCACCAGTGTGCTCCAGGAGTTCCAGTCCAGCTCCGACAACCGGTGTCCGGCGGAACGGAGTTCGGTGACGAACTCGGCGAAGCTCAGATGGCTCTGGTTGTAGAGGTGGAAGGTCCCACCCGCCGTGGCGGCCTTCTTGGACAGTGCGACCACCGCCGCGCTGACGTAGTCCACCGGGGTCAGGTGCACCTTCCCGACCAGGCCCGCGGGCACCGCCCCGGCCTGGACGAGGCCGCGCAGGCTCAGCCAGACGAAGTCACGGGTCTGGCAGGCGCCGTTCACCTGGTCGCCGGAGATCACGTCGACCCGGTAGACCGACACCGGCAGCCCGCGCTCCCTGGCCACGCCGATCACCTGCTCGGCCACCCACTTGCTCTGCAGATAGCCGCTGGGCAGCGCCTCGACGGGTCCGGTGGTGTCGTCCACCTTGAGGGGCTCGCCCTGCGCGAGCTCGCCCGCGAAGACGCCGGTGGTCGACAGGTAGTGCACGGGCACCGTGCGGTGCCGGGCGGCCAGCCGCAGCACCTCCTCGGTGCCCGCGACGTTGGCCGCCTTCAGGCTGGTGAAGGGGTGCAGCCAGTGCACCGTCGCGCCCGCGTGGTAGACGGCGTCGGCACGGCGGGCCAGGGCGTCGAAGGTCTCGTCCGAGAGCCCGAGCCCGGGCTGGGCGAGATCGCCGACGACGATCCGCAGCCGGTTTTCGTCGACCTCGTCCCAGACGCGGAACCAGCGCAGGTTGTCGCGCAGCCGCCGCAGCCCCTCCTCCTCGTCCGCCGCGCGGACCAGGCAGTGCACCGTCGCCCTCGTCTCCCGCATCAGGTCCCGCAGCAGGAAGGCGCCGAGGAAGCCGGTCGCCCCGGTCAGGAAGACCTCGGCCGGGTTGTCGGCGAACCGTACGGTCTCGGCGGCGGGCTGGATGTCGTCCGCCAGCCGGATCTCCGCCTGGAAGTCCACCGCGCCGCGCGGGGCCTGGCCCACGCCCGCCTGGTCGAGCAGGGCGTCACGCAGGTATCCGGCCATGGCGTCGGGCGTCGGGTGATCGAAGACCAGCGTCGACGGCAGCCGCAGGCCCAGGCTCGCGCCCAGCAGGTTGCGGAGCTCGACCGAGGTCAGCGAGTCGAAGCCCAACTTGGCGAAGGTCTGGGCGGTGTTGAGAGATGACGCGTCGGCGTGTCCGAGCACCGTCGCCATGTCGGCGACCACGAACTCCCGTACCAACTGGAGCTGTTCCTCCTCGTCGAGCCCGGCCAGCCGTGCCGTCAGGTCGCTCACCGACAGCTCGGAGTTGTTGGCGGTGCGCCGTATTGGCCTGCG
This sequence comes from Streptomyces sp. E11-3, assembly GCF_046540415.1. Taxonomy (NCBI): domain Bacteria; kingdom Bacillati; phylum Actinomycetota; class Actinomycetes; order Kitasatosporales; family Streptomycetaceae; genus Streptomyces; species Streptomyces sp. E11-3. Next base: position 898,110 of record NZ_JAZGRL010000003.1, read on the forward strand.
GACCAGGGAGGTGAGCAGCAGCGGCGTACGGTCCGGCTGCTCACGCATCGCGGCGAGGTCGAGCCCGGTGATCACCGGGGCCGGGTGCGCCAGGGTGAGCGCGAGGTCGAGCAGGCCAGGACCCTGCTGGGACGCGATCGGCTGGAACCCGGCCCGTGCGATCCGGGCGAGGTCGGCCTCGTCCAGGTCACCGGTGATGCCGGAGGCCTGCGCCCACAGCCCCCAGGCCGCGGCGGTCGCCGGGAGCCCGTGGGCCGCGCGGTGGGCGGCCAGGCCGTCCAGGAACGCGTTCGCCGCGGCGTAGTTGGCCTGTCCCGCGCCGCCGATCACTCCGGCGATGGAGGAGAAGAGTACGAAGGCGGACAGGTCCAGGTCCTTCGTCAGCTCGTGCAGGTTCCACGCCGCGTCGACCTTGGGCCGCAGTACGGCCGCCAGGCGCTCGGGAGTCAGATCGGTGACCAGCCCGTCGTCGATGATGCCCGCGGTGTGGACGACTCCGGTGAGCGGGTGCTCGGCGGGGATCGAGCGCAGCGCGGTGTCCAGCGCGGCGCGGTCGGCGGCGTCGTAGGCGGCGATCGTCACCCGTGCGCCGAGCGCGGTCAGTCCGGCTGTCAGCTCGGTGGCGCCCGGGGCGTCCGGGCCGCGGCGGCTGAGCAGCAGCAGATGGCGTATGCCGTGCTCGGTCACCAGGTGGCGGGCGAACAGCGCGCCCAGACTGCCGGTACCGCCGGTGATCAGTACGGTGCCGTCCGGGTTCCAGGCGCCGGAGCCAGGAGGCGCACCGGCGTCGGGCGCGGCCGGGGCGGTCGCGCGGCGGACGCGGGGGATCAGGACACGGCCGCCGCGGATGGCGGTCTGCGGCTCGCCAGAAACGAGGATCGTGGCCAGCAGGTCCGCCGAGGTGTCGCTGCCGTCGGTGTCGACGAGCAGGATGCGGCCCGGAGCCTCCGACTGCGCCGAGCGCACCAGACCCCAGGCGGCCGACGCCGCGAGATCCGGCACGTCCTCGCCGTCGGTCGCGACACCGCCACGGGTGACCAGCACCAGCCGGGCGCCGGCGGAACGTTCGTCGGCGAGCCACTCGCGCACCAGGCTCAGGGCATGCTCGGCGTGCTCGTGGACCGCGGCGACCACGTTGTCCGCACCGGCCGCCGAGGGCAGCCAGGCGACCAGCGCGTCCAGCTCGGTCCCGGCGGCCAGCGCGGCGCACGCGGCGGGCACGGTGTCGTACCGCTGGGCGTCCGGGGCATCCAGGGCATCCGGGGCGTCAGGGACGCGCGCGTCGCCGAGCACACCCAGCGCGACCGGCCGGTCGGGCGCGGGCAGCTCGACCGGCTGCCACGCCACCTGGAACAGCGCGTCCTCCTTACGCGCCAGCACGGCGTCGACCTCGTCCACGCCCACCGCCCGGGAGGCCACGGACCGCACCGTGGCCACCGGCTGCCCGGCCCGGTCACACATCTCAAGCTCCACGGCACCTTCGCCTACGGGCACCACCCGCGCCCGCACAGCGGTGGCCCCCGTCGCGTGCAGCCGGACGTCGCGCCAGCGCGCGGCGACACGCTGCGCGCCGCCGTCCGCGGTGCTGAACGTGCCATCGCCCGCGCTGCCGTCCGCGAACCCGTCCGCCGTCACCAGACCCGCCGCGCGTACCGCCGCATCGAGAAGCAGCGGATGGAGGCCGAACTCGGCGGCCTCGGCCTGGCGTTCCTCGGGCAGGGCGATCTCCGCGAGGATCTCGTCGCCCTGCCGCCAGGCACCCGTCACGCCCAGCGCGGCGGCCGCGTCGCCCACGGCGAGCGGCTCCGCGTCGACGGGCGGCCAGGCGAGCGGCTCGCCGGGCGCGGGGTGCGCACCGATGCCCAACTGCCCACTGGCGTACGTCGTCCACGGCACATCCGCGCCGTCCGGCCGGGCGTGCAGGGTGACGGCACGCCGGTGCTCGGAGTCGGGGGCGCCCACGGTGAGCTGCAGCTGGAGGGGCGTGTCCGACGGCAGCGCCAGCGGGGTGTGCAGGGTGAAGGCGTCCAGAGCTGTCGTGCCGAGCTCGTCGCCCGCGCGGATGACCAGGTCGACCAGCGCGGCGGGCGGCAGCGCCGGAACGCCGAGCACGGTGTGGTCCGCCAGCCACGGATGGCTGCGCAGCGAGACCCGACCCGTGAACAACGCACCCTCACCATCGGCGAGTTCGACCTTCGCTCCAAGGAGCGGGTGGGCGCCCGGGTGCAGCCCGAGGCCGGACGCGTCCGTGGTCGCGGCGGTGGCGCTCAGCCAGTAGCGCTCGTGCTGGAAGGCGTACGTCGGCAGCTGGGTGCGCCGGGCGCCCGTGTCGGCGAAGTACGCCGCCCAGTCCACCCGTACACCCCGGTTGTGCAGCTCACCCACGGCGTGGGTCAGCGTCTGGGCCTCGTCCTGCCCCGGACGCAGGGTGTGCGCGCTCAGTACCGCGTCCGGCTCCCGCACACACGCGGCGGCCAGCGCGGACAGCGTGGCGTCGGGGCCGAGTTCGAGGAACGTGGTGACCCCGTCGGACTCCAGGGTGCGCACCGCGCGCAGGAACTGGACGGCACCCCGCACTTGGGTGACCCAGTACTCCGGCGAGGTCAGCTGGACCGGCGACGCGGTGCGGCCGGTCACCGTGGACACGACCGGGATACGCGGCTGGTGGTAGGTGAGTTGGGCGGCGACGGCCCGGTAGGCGTCGAGCATCGCGTCCATGTGCGCCGAGTGGAACGCGTGCGACACCGTGAGCCGCTTGGTCCTGGTGCCCTGCCCGCGCCAGTGCGCGCAGACCGCGTCCACCGCGTCCTCGTCCCCGGAGACGACGACCGCCCGCGGCCCGTTCACGGCGGCGACGGAGACGGCGCCCCCGTGCTCCGAGAGCGAGGCGACGACGTCGCTCTCGGCGGCCTGGATCGCGGCCATGGCGCCCCCTTCGGGCAGCGCCTGCATCAGGCGGCCACGGGCCGCGACCAGCCGCGCCGCGTCGGCGAGCGACAGCACGCCCGCCACATGCGCGGCGGCGAGTTCCCCGATGGAGTGCCCGGCGACCTGGTCGGGCGCGATGCCCCAGGACTCCACCAGGCGGTACAGGGCCACCTCCACAGCGAACAGCGCGGGCTGGGTGTACTCGGTGCGGTCAAGCCCCTCACCCGAGGCGATCACGTCCCGCAGCGGCCGTTCCAGATGCGGGTCGAGCGCGGCGGTCACCGCGTCGAAGGCCTCCGCGAACACCGGATACGCGGCGTACAGCTCCTGGCCCATGCCGACGCGCTGCGCACCCTGCCCGGTGAACAGGAAGGCCGTCCCGCCCGTGCCGCGGGCCGCGGTGCCGACACCGGGGTGCGGCTCATCGGCGGCCAGCGCGCGCACACCGTCCAGCAGTACGTCCCGGTCGCGGCCGGTGACCACGGCCCGGTGCTCGAACCCGGTCCGCTCCGTGGCCAGCGAGAACGCCACGTCCAGCGGGTCAAGTCCGGCGCGCTCGCCGACGTACGAGACCAGCCGCCGTGCCTGGTCCCGCAGGGCGCCCGGAGTCTTGCCGGAGAGCACCCACGGCAGTACGGGGAGGGCCCGCCGCTGCTGAGGCGCCTCGGGTTCGGCCTCGACCGGGGCCTGCTCGACGATCACATGCGCGTTGGTGCCGCTCACGCCGAACGCGGAGACCCCCGCGCGCCGCGGCCGGTCGACGCGCGGCCAGTCGCGTGCCTCGCTGAGCAGCTCGACCGCGCCGGATGCCCAGTCGACATGCCCGGTGGGCTCGTCCACATGCAGGGTCCTGGGCAGCACACCGTGCCGCATGGCCTCGATCATCTTGATCACCCCGCCGACGCCGGCGGCCGCGACGGAGTGCCCGATGTTGGACTTGAGCGAGCCCAGATACAGCGGGCGGTCCGCGGGCCGCCCCTGCCCGTACGTGGCCAGGAGCGCCTGCGCCTCGATCGGGTCGCCGAGCCGGGTGCCGGTCCCATGCGCCTCCACCGCGTCCACATCGGCGGTCGTCAGGCCCGCGCCGGCCAGGGCCTGGCGGATCACCCGCTCCTGCGAGGGGCCGTTGGGGGCGGTCAGACCGTTCGACGCGCCGTCCTGGTTGACGGCCGTGCCCCGGATCACCGCCAGCACCTGATGCCCGTTGCGCTGCGCGTCCGACAGCTTCTCGACCAGCAGCAGGCCGACACCCTCGCTCCAGCCGGTCCCGTCGGCGGCCGCCGCGAACGACTTGCAGCGGCCGTCCGGGGCAAGCCCCCGCTGCCGCGAGAAGTCGACGAAGCCGCTGGGCGACCCGGAGACCGTGGCACCGCCCGCCAGCGCCAGCGCCGACTCACCCGACCGCAGCGACTGCACCGCCAGGTGCAGCGCCACCAGCGACGACGAACACGCCGTGTCCATGGACACGGCAGGCCCCTCGAACCCGAAGGTGTACGCGATACGCCCCGACGCGACACTGCTGAGCTTGCTGGTCATCAGATAGCCCTCAAGGTCCTCGGGGCCCTCGCGGTCGAGATAGCTCTGCTCCACCACCCCGGCGAACACACCGGTCCTGCTGCCCCGCAGCGCCCCCGGATCAATGCCCGCGCTCTCGAACGCCTCCCACGCGGTCTCAAGCAGGACCCGCTGCTGCGGGTCCATGCCCAGGGCCTCGCGCGGCGAGATCCCGAAGAACGGCGCGTCGAACTCCGTCGCCCCGTCCAGGAACCCCCCTTCACGGGTGTACGACTTCCCGGCCACGCCCGGCTCCGGGTCGTACAGCCCCTCGATGTCCCAACCCCGGTCGGTGGGCCACTCGGAGATCCCGTCGACCTCGTCGCGGACCAGCCGCCACAGGTCCTCCGGCGAGCGCACCCCGCCGGGGTAGCGGCAGGCCATGCCGACGACCGCGATGGGCTCGTCCTGGACCGACTCCAGGTCGGTGATCCGCTGACGCGCCTTGTGCAGGTCGGCGGTCACCCACTTCAGGTACTCGACCAGCTTCTCCTCGTTGGACTGCGTCGCGGATGGGGACGCGGCCTGCTTCGTGGGCTGGTCGTTGGACTGGTTCGACATACCGGTTCCGTCTCTCCTCGGTACGGGGCGGGCGCACCGGGGCGCCCGCACGGGGTCAGCTCGCGCTACGGCCGAGCTGGGTGTCGATGAAGTCGAAGATCTCCGCCGCCGAGGCAGATTCGAGCGAATCGGTCACGTCAGGGGCTTCGTCAGCGGCGCCGCTGTCCGCACCGAGGCGCGACACGAGCGCCTGGAGACGCACCGAGACCGCCGTCCGGGTCTCCACATCGGCTGCCAGGTCGGACAGGCCCGACAGGGCCGCCTCCAGACGGTCCAGTTCCGCGAGCGCCGGGGACAGCCCCTGCGCCCCGCCCAGCTCCATCCGGTCCAGCAGATGGGCGCCGAGCGCCGCGGGGTTCGGGTGGTCGAAGACCAGCGTGGCCGGGAGCCGCACCCCGGTCTGCGCGGTCAGCCGGTTGCTGAGGTCGACGGCGGTCATCGAGTCGAACCCGAGCTTCTGGAAGGGCCGTTCGGGCTCGATGGTGTGCCCGCCCGAGTGGCCCAGGACGACCGCGATCTCGGAGCACACCAAGTCCAGTACGGCCTGCTGCCGCTCCGCGGGCTCCAGCGCGGCCAGCCGCCCGCTCAGCGACGGTGCGGCCCCGCCGCCCGAGGTGGCGCTGCGCCGCTCGGCACCCTTGACCAGACCGTGGAACACCGACGGAACCCGGCCGTGCGCCCGCATCGCCGACAGGTCGACCGGCAGCGCGACCAGCTGGGCCTCGCCGTCGACCAGGGCCGAGTGCAGCAACTCCGTACCCTCCCGCGTCGGGATCGGCCGGAACCCCTCACGGGCGTACCGCTTGACCCCGGCCTCGCCCAGGCCCGCGTTCAGCCCGACGGTCAGGTCCCACACACCCCAGGCGATCGACGTCGCCGCGAGGCCCAGGGCCGCGCGATGACCGGCGAGACCGTCCAGGAAGGCGTTGGCGGCCGCGTACCCGGCCTGCCCGGGCCCGCCGATCACGCCCGTACTGGAGGCGAATACCACGAACGCGGACAGGTCCATCCGCCGGGTGAGGTCGTGCAGATGCCAGGCGGCGTCCGCCTTGGGACGCAGTACGGCATCGAGGCGGTCCGGGGTGAGATCGGTGAGCAGCCCGTTGTCGAGCACCCCCGCGGTGTGGATGACACCGGACAGCGGATGCGCGGCGGGGATGGCATCCAGCACCGCGGCCAGCGCCGTACGGTCCGACACATCACAGGCGGCGACGGTCACCTGCGCGCCGAGCGCGGTCAGTTCGGCCGTCAGCTCGGCGGCGCCCGGCGCGTCCGGGCCGCGACGGCCGACCAGCAGCAGCCGCCGCACCCCGTGCGTGGTCACCAGGTGGCGGGCGGCCAGCGCGCCCAGGGCGCCGGTGCCGCCGGTGATCAGGACGGTGCCCTCGGGGTCCCAGGAGATGGCCGAGGCCCCGTTGGTCGCCGACGTCGACGCCGAACTGCGCTGCAGCCGAGGCAGCCGGACCTTGCCGCCACGGATCGCCGCCTGCGGCTCACCGGAGGCGACCACCGCGCCCAAAGCGCCCTCGGGCAACGCCTCTTCGGCCGCCGCCGCACCGAGCGGCTGCTCCAGGTCAATCAGCGCGAACCGTCCCGGTGCCTCGGCCTGCGCGGAACGCAGCAGCCCCCACACGGTGGACGCTCCGAGATCCGACACATCGTCGATACCGGTCGTCACCGCGCCACGGGTGACCACCACCAGCGGCGTCTCGGCGAGCCGGTCGTCGGCCAGCCAGTCCTGCACCAGCGCCAGCGTGTCGTGGGCGCGCCCGTGCAGCGCCGCCACCACATCGGTCTCGTCGGGTCCGGAGCCGGCCCACACCCGTACGGCGTCGACCGGTGCGCCCGCCTCGACGGCCTTGGCCACCGCCGCGGCATCCGCGAACGGCACGCTGTCCCCGGTGGACATCACGTCGGGCGCGGCGCCCCGGCCCAGTACGCCCCACCGCACCGGCACATCCGGCTCGGTCAGCGCGGCCGCACCCCAATCCAGGCGGTACAGCGGCTGCACCGCCCCACTGGCCACCGCGAACTCCGTGTCCGCGACGTCCCGGAACTCCAGCCGCCCGACCGACAGCACCGGTTGCCCGGCAGCGTCGGCGAGCAGCAGCGACAGCGTGCCGTCCCCGAGGTCCACGGCGCTGACCCGGACCGCGCTCGCACCGACCGCGTGCAGCCGTACGTCGTGCCAGTCGGCCGGGACCCGGATGGCCCCCGCCTGACCGGTGCCGACGATGTCCAACACCGCCGAGGTACGGACCGCGGCGTCGAGCAGCGCCGGGTGCAGCCCGTACCGAGCGGCGTCCGCACCGAGCTCCTCGGGCAGCTCGGCCTCGGCGACCTGGCCCTCCGTCGCCTCGGGGAGGTCGGGCCCGGTCCCGGCCAGCAGGGTGCCCGAGGCGTGCGTGGTCCATCGGTTGCCCTCGCCCACGGGCCGGGCGTGCAGGGTGAACGCCTGCCGCCGGTCGCGGTCCGGCGGGGACACCGTCAGCTGGACCTCGGCGGCGTGCCGGGGCAGCACCAACGGCGTGTGCAGCGTGAGCCGTTCGACGGTGCCCGCGCCGAGTTCGTCGCCCGCGCGGACGGCGAGGTCGAGCAGCGCGGCGGGCGGCACCACCGGGGCGTCCAGGACGGCATGGTCCTCCAGCCACGCGTGACTACGCGCCGAGAGCTGCCCGCTGAACACCGTGCCCGCCCCCTCGGCCAGCTCCACCTTCGACGCCAGCACGGGATGGCCCAGACTCCCCGCCCCCGCATCGGCCGGATCGGACACGCGTCCGGTCAGCCAGTAGCGCTCGTGCTGGAAGGCGTAGGTGGGCAGGGGGACGTGCTGGGCGTGGGTGTCGGCGAAGTAGGCCTGCCAGTCGATGGGGACTCCGGTGGCGTGGGCCTGGCCGATGGCGTTGATGAGGGTGTCGGGCTCGTCGCGGTCACGTCGCTGGAGGGGGATGGCCGTACGGGTGTCGCCTTCGAGCGTGCTCTGGGTGAGGGGGGTGAGGACCGCGTCCGGGCCGATTTCGATGAACGTGCGGACGCCGTTCGTGTGGAGGGTGGTGAGGGCGTCGGTGAAGCGGACGGTGCCGCGGATCTGGTCGGTCCAGTAGCGGGGGGAGGTGAGTTGTTCGGTGGTGGCGTGGGTGCCGGTGAGGGTGGAGACGAGGGGGATGGTCGGTTCGTGGAAGGTGAGGCTGGTGGCGATGTCGTGGAANCCCGATGCTGGACCTGAGCCTGTTCCGGTCCCGCGCCTTCAGCGTCGCCCTGGGCATGCTGCTGCTCGCCGCCTTCGCTATCGGCGGTGTCTACCTCTTCGTCGCCCAGTACCTGCAGATGGTCGCCGGGCTCTCCCCGCTGCGCGCCGGGCTCTGGCTGCTGCCGGCCGCCGCGCTGCTCATCACCTCGTCGATGCTCGCCCCTGTGGCGGCCCGCCACATCCGGCCCGGCAACGTCGCCGGCATCGGCCTGATCCTGTCCGCCATCGGCTACTTCATCCTCATCCTGACCGACCCGAACAACGGCGGCCTGGCGTACGTCGTCGTCGGCTTCAGCTTCATCTACGCCGGCATGGGCCCGATCATGGCGCTGAGCATCTCCCTCATCGTCGGCTCGGCTCCCGCCGAGAAGGCGGGCGCCGCCTCCGCGCTGCAGCAGACCAGCAGTGACTTCGGCGTCGCCCTCGGCATCGCCGCGCTGGGCAGCGTCGGCACCACCGTCTACCGCAACGGCGTCGCCGACAACCTGCCCGCCGACACCCCGCCGGCCACCGCGGACGCCACCCGCGACACCCTCGCGCGCGCCCTGGAGTCGACCGAGAACCTGCCGGGCACGCTGGCCGACCAGATCCTCACCCCGGCTCGCGAGGCCTTCGCAAGCGGCCTCAACACCGTGGCGATCATCAACACCGTCCTGGTCATCGGCCTCACGGTCCTCGTGGTCACCATGCTGCGCCATGTGCCGCCCACCGGCAGCGCCCCGGAGCCCGCCGAGCAGGGCCCGGGCGCCGAACCCGCCACCGACACCGCCGAGCCGGTAGCCGCTTCCGATGAGCAGCCCGTCGGCGCCAACAGGTAGCACCCGGGCGGTATCTGACGCCCCATCTGAGCTGGATCCGATCTGGAGGAACGGAATTCATGAGCACCGAAACCGACACCGAGGTCGCGGCCGTACTGGAAGCCGTACGGGACATTGTTCCGACGCTGCGTGAGAACGGTCAGCGCGCCGAGGAGAACCGCTGGATTCCCGAGGACAACATCGCCCTGCTGGAAAAGGCCGACGTGTTCCGCACGGCGATGCCCCGCCGTTTCGGCGGGCTGGACTTCTCGGTCCAGGACCAGGCCAGGGTTCTCAGTGAAATCGGCCGTGGCTGCGGCTCCACCGCCTGGCTGGCGATGGTCTGGGTCTCGTCCGCCGGGCTGGCCGCGCTCTTCCCCGACCAGGCGCAGGAGGAGGTGTTCGGCTCGGGTCCGGTCCGTATCTCCGGTGGCTTCACCCCCAGCGGGCAGCTCAAGCCGGCCGACGGCGGATACGTACTCGACGGCAGCTGGCGCTTCAACTCCGGGTGCCGGGGCGCGGACTGGAACATCGCCGCGGCCGTCCTGGAGCGCCCGGACGGCACCCATGACGAGGTCGTCGCCATCGTGCCGATGGCGGAGTTCACCATCGCCGACGACTGGCACACCTCGTCGGCGTCGGCCACCGGCAGCTCCACCACCACCGCCAAGGGCGTCTTCGTCCCGGAGCACCGGGTCATCACCTTCGGGGACGCGATCCTCAACACCACCCCCGGCCGGGACGCCGCCGTGACGGAAGGCCGCAAGTACGGCCTCTTCTCCTACATCATGGCGGTGTGCGCGGCCGCTTACCTCGGTATCGCGCGCGGGGCCTACGAGCTCTTCCTGGAGCGGGTCCCCGGCCGCGGCATCACCTACACCGACTGGTCGGACCAGGCCAAGCACCCGCTGACCCAGATCCAGACGGCCACCGCGGCCAACAAGATCGCCGCCGCCGACGCCCTGCAGAGCGAGGTCCTCGACCTGCTGCAGCGGCGCGCCGACGCCGGTGAGCAGCCGACGGACGCGGAGAAGGCCGACGTCCGGGGCCGGAGCGCGTACGCCATCCAACTGGCCAAGGAAGCGGTGGAGATCGTCTACAACGCCGCCGGCGCCTCGGTCATCCAGCGCAACGTCCCGCTGCAGCGCTTCCACCGTGACGCCCAGGGCCTCGCGCTGCACGGGCTGCTGCTGCTGAGCACCAACCTGGAGGTCCAGGGGCGGGTACTCCTCGGGCTCGACCCGGAGACCCCGTTCCTCTGAGCCGCACGAGTCGCACCGAATTCCACTGAGAACCACGCGAAGGATTCCGCTCAGAACCACACGAGGAATTCCGCTGAGAACCGCACGAGGGCCGCTGCCGGCAAAGGGCAGCGGCCCTCTTGGTTCGCGTAATCGTGGGCGCGCTCCCCACTTACTCGTCATTTGATTGCCAATTGCCGCTCTCTGGTTAGCTCGACGGAGGAATTCATCCGCTGAGTAAAGGGGCGAAAGCCCCCGCAGAGAGGGATGTGACCATGTCCGAACAAGCCGTATCCGCCGCCTATCTCGAACGACTGCCAGACGAACTCGCCCTGCGCGCCGCGGACTTCGAGCTGCGCACCCGCACCATCGCGGACTACATCTGCCAGGAGCTGGGGCGCTTCCTGGAGATACCACCGGCGCATCGAGTCAGCGCGAGCCGCTCGCTGCGCAGCCAGGGCGTGGGCTCGATCACGGCACTCAAGCTCCGGCGCACCCTGGAGGACGCCCTGCATGTCGAGGTGTCGGCGGTGGATCTGCTGCGGGAGATCACCGTGGCGGAGGTGGCGGCCATGCTGGCCGGCCGGCTGGACGGCCCGACGGCCGAGCAGCTCGCCGCCGCGGGCGGTCGCAGGCCGTGACCATGACCGCGACAGGAACCGCCATCGGCGCACCCCGACCCTCACCCACCATCATCGCCAAGGACGGCGACCTGCACCTGTGGGCACTGTGCCAGCCATGGACCGACGAGGGATCCACCGTCATGGTCAAGTCCGAGCTGGACGACGCCGAGCTGGAGCGCGCGGCGTCGTTCGTGCAGCCGCACGACCGGCTGCTCTACCTGTCGGCGCACATCGCCCTGCGGCGCCTGCTGGCCGCGTACGTCGGCGTCCCGCCAGGGGAGCTGCGCCTGGGCCGCGCACCCTGCCCTGGCTGCGGCGGCCCGCACGGCCGACCGGTGGTCCTGGACACGGACCTGCCGCTGCACTTCTCGCTGTCGCACAGCCACGGGCTGGCCATCTTCGGCGTGGCCACCTCGCCTGTCGGCGTCGATGTGGAGCGGGTGCCGTCGCTGGAGACCGCCGAGCTGTGCCTGCCCGCGCTGCACCCCGCCGAACAGGCGGAGCTGGCCGAGCTGCCCGAGGACGAGCTGCCGATCAGCTTCGGCCGGCTGTGGACACGTAAGGAGGCGTATCTCAAGGGCATCGGCACCGGGCTCAGCCGCGACCTGGCCGCCGACTACCTGGGCGAACGGGAGGACGGCGTACCGGACCGGCCGAGCGGCTGGGTGGTGCGGAGCGTCCCCGGATACCCCAGCCATGTCACCGCGGCGGCGCTGCTCACGGACGACGACCACTGCACCACCGCCCGCAGGCTGCCCACGGAAGTCCTGTACACCGACGACGCGTCGGAACTGATCGCCGTCGCCAGGCAGCAGCTGTGCACCGAACTGCCCGCGAACGGCTCGGGGAGCGAGTGAAGATGACACCAGCACCAGCACCAGCATCGGCAGCAGCAGCACCGGTACAAGCGCCCGCATGCGAACCGGGACTCGACCGGCTGCGGGAACTGATCGATCTCAAGGAGCGGGCCCGCCAGGGCCCCGACCCCAAGGCCACCGAACGGCAACACGCCAAGGGCAAACTGACCGCCCACGAACGGATCGCGCTGCTGCTCGACAAGGGCAGCTTCACCGAGGTCGAGGCGCTGCGCAGGCACCGCGCCACCGGCTTCGGCCTGGAGGACAAGAAGCCGTACTCGGACGGTGTCGTCACCGGCTGGGGCACGGTGGAGGGCCGCACGGTCTTCGTGTACGCCCATGACTTCCGGATCTTCGGCGGCGCGCTCGGCGAGGCCCACGCACAGAAGATCCACAAGCTGATGGATCTGGCCATCGCGGCCGGCGCACCCCTGGTGTCGCTCAACGACGGGGCCGGGGCCCGCATCCAGGAGGGCGTCTCGGCCCTCGCCGGATACGGCGGGATCTTCCAGCGCAACACCAAGGCGTCGGGCGTGATCCCGCAGATCAGCGTGATGCTCGGCCCGTGCGCCGGTGGCGCGGCCTACTCTCCGGCACTCACCGACTTCGTCTTCGCGGTCCGGGACATCTCGCAGATGTTCATCACCGGACCCGACGTGGTCCAGGCCGTCACCGGCGAGCAGGTCACCCAGAACGGTCTGGGCGGCGCCGATGTACACGCCGGGACCTCGGGCGTGGCGCACTTTGCGTACGACGACGAGGAGACCTGCCTCGCCGAGGTGCGGTATCTGCTGTCGCTGCTGCCGTCCAACAACCGCGAGCTGCCGCCGACGGAGATCAGTGCTGACCCGGCGGACCGGACGGGTGACGCGCTGTTGGACCTCGTACCAGCCGACGGCAACCGCTCCTACGACATCCGCGGCGTCATCGAGGAACTCGTCGACGACGGCGACTACATGGAGGTCCACGCCGCCTGGGCACCCAACATCGTCTGCGCGCTGTCCCGGATCAACGGCCAGGTGGTGGGCATCGTCGCCAACCAGCCCAGCGCCATGGCCGGTGTCCTTGACATCAAGGCCAGCGAGAAGGGCGCGCGGTTCGTGCAGTTCTGCGACTCCTTCAACATCCCGCTGGTCACGCTGGTCGACGTGCCGGGCTTCCTGCCGGGCGTCGACCAGGAGCACGAGGGCATCATCCGGCGCGGCGCCAAGCTGCTGTACGCGTACTGCAACGCCACCGTGCCGCGGATCTCCGTGGTGCTGCGCAAGGCGTACGGCGGCGCGTACATCGTGATGGATTCGCGGTCGATCGGCGCGGACATCGCGCTGGCCTGGCCGTCCAACGAGATCGCCGTGATGGGCGCCGAGGGCGCCGCGAACGTGGTCTTCCGCCGGGAGATCGCCGCCGCCGACGACCCGGAGGCGATGCGCCAGCAGAAGATCAAGGAGTACAAGGAGGAGCTGGTCCACCCCTACTATGCGGCCGAGCGCGGCCTGGTCGACGATGTGATCGACCCACGTGACACGCGCTCGGTGCTGGCTCGTTCGCTGGCCATGCTGAGCTCCAAGGACGCCGAGCTGCCGTGCCGGAAGCACGGCAACCCGCCGCAGTGAGCACCGGGCCAGCCGGGAGATCTGTCGAGATCAGCGTGAGAGGGGCGGGACATGGACGACCACGCGGTGGACGCACACCTGATCCGGGTCGCGAAGGGGAATCCGAGCGAGGCTGAACTGGCGGCGCTCACAGCGGTGTTGCTGGCCCGCGCGGCGCACACCGGCGCCGAGCCGGACGACGTGTCGCGCGGCCAGCGGGCGGTGGCCCGCTGGCGCAGGCCGGAGCGGGTACGCGGCTTCGCCGGCCCGCGCACCTGGCGGACAGCCTGACAAGCGCCCAGGCCGGGGTACAGAGCGGTGGGCGGGAACCGGAGATCCGG
>NZ_JAZGRL010000004.1:0-35706 GCF_046540415.1 Streptomyces sp. E11-3
CCGATCAGCTGCCGCAGCTGCTGCACGACCTCACCCGCACCCCCCACCGACGGACTCGCCGAAGTGAGGCCAAGGGACCCGATGCGGGTGCGCTGCGGCAGCGCCTTGCCGAACTGGCGGCAGCCGAGCGGGAGCAGGCGCTGCTGGAGATCGTCGTGCGGCACGCGGCCGTGATACTCGGGCACAGCGGGCCCGAGGACATCGACCCCGAACGTGATTTCCTCGAAGCCGGTTTCGACTCACTCAGTGCGATGGAGCTGCGCAAGGAGCTCGCCGCCGCCCTGGGCGTGAGCCTGCCCCCGCTGGTGGTGTTCGACAACAAGAACCCGTTGGGGCTCGCCGCGTATCTCACGGACGAACTGGCCACCGCCGCCCCGGTGAACGGGGATGCGGCCCCGGCGCGGCAGTCGACGCCCGGCGCGGAGACACTCAGCGACTTCTTCCGGATGGCGGTTACCTCCAACGAGGTGCAGAAGGGCCTGACCCTGCTGCGGAGCGTCGCCGACATCCGCCCCCGGTTCACCTCGGCCGCCGAGGTCGACCGGGTACCCGAGCCGGTGCGGCTGGCCTCCGGGACGCGGACACCGCGGCTGATCTGTTTCAGCACACCGATGGCGACAGGTGGCGTCCATCAGCACGCCCGGCTGGTCGCCAACTTCCAGGGCTCCCACCACATCTCGGGCCTGCCGACCCCCGGCTTCGCCCTGGGTGAGAGCCTTCCCGCCACTGCTGAGGCCGCGGTCGAGGTGATGGCGCGGAGTGTGCTGCTGGCGGCCGAGGACGAGCCGTTCGTGCTGCTCGGCTACTCGTCCGGTGGCACCCTCGGGTACTCCACGGCCCGCCATCTCGAGCAGGTCCATGGCGTACGTCCGGCCGGGGTCGTTCTGCTGGACACCTATCAGGTATCCGAGGCGGGTGGTGGCGCGATGTCCCAGGTCTTCAACGGTCTGGCCTACGGGCTGCTGGAACGCGAGTCCATGTTCGGCCAGTTCGACAGCGCACGGCTCACCGCGATGGCCCGGTACGCCGATCTGCAGCACACCTTCGACCTTGGTCCGGTGACGGCTCCGGTCCTCTTCGTACGGGCCGAGGAGCCATTCGAGGGCAGCGGCGGAAACCCGCAGGACCCGGACGGATGGCAGGCCACCGCCTGGGACCCCGCGCACACGGTCAGGACGGCGCCCGGTACCCACTTCACCATCGTGGAGGACCGCGCCGACACGACGACGGGGATCGTCAAGGAGTGGCTCGCCGAGTTGGAGTGAGCGTGCGGCAGCACTGAGGGCGGTGCCCGGACCCTGGTCCGGACACCGCCCTCTTCGTGTCGCGGGGCCTGGCCTGGACGCGTCCCCGCCGGATGGCAAGCGAAACCGGACGGCAAACGAAAGGTGCTCTGTCCCGCGGTCCGCGGGACAGAGCACCTGTTGCTGGTGGCCTGAGGTCAGCTTTGCTGGTGGCCTGGGGTCAGCGATCGCTTGCTGCGGGAATGCCCGCCCCGACCCCCGGGAGCGCCTCCGGGGCGACCGCGGCCACCGTGACCGGCTCGCCGGGAACCGGTGCCGCAGCGGCCGCCTCCTTCGCGGCGGCCGCCTCCGCGGCGATCTCCGAGGGCCGCTTGAGGCCGCGCAGGACCGTCAGCGCCGCGCCAGCCGAGAGGATCACCAGGCAGGCGGCGACGAGCGCGGCGGTGTGCATGCCGCTGGAGAACGCCACGCGCGCGCCCTGCAGTACGGACGTCCCGAGCTCCCCCGGGAGTTGGGCGGCCGTGGCGGCGGCCCCGGCCATGGTCTCGCGTACCGCCTCCAGCGCGGCGGGCGGTACGTCGGCGGGCATCTTGTCCTCGACGGAACCGCGGTAGACGGCCAGTCCGATGGTGCCCAGTGCGGCCATGCCCAGGGCGGCGCCGAACTCCTGCCCGGTCTCCAGCGTCGCCGAGGCGGCGCCGGCCTTCTCCGGCGGGGCGGACGTGATGACCATGTCCGTGAGCAGCGGCACCACCGTCGCGATACCGGCGCCGATGGCGGCCGTGCCGACCAGGATGACCCACAGGCCCGAGTCGGCCTTGGCCTGGGTCACGACCAGCAGGCCGCCGGCCATCAGCAGGAATCCGCCGCAGACGATGTAGGCGCGGTCGATCTTGTGGGAGAGCACGGTGGCCACGGAGATCGCCACGAAGATCGGGATGATCGGCAGCAGGCTCCACAGGGCGGCCTTGAGCGGGGTCATGCCGATGACCAGGATCAGATACTGCGTACTGAAGACGGAGATGCCGATCATCGCCCACTTGGCGACCACGCTCAGCGCGATCGACCCGCTGAAGGCACGGTGCCGGAACAGCTTCAGGTCGATCATCGGCTCGGCCACCGTGGCCTGGCGCCGGACGAAGAGGAGCGCGGCTACGGCACCCAGCACGATGCCCGCGGTCGGGACCGCCCCGGCGCCGTTCGCGGAGCTGTCCTTGATGCCCCAGATGATCGGGAGCATCGCGGCGAACAGCAGGAGGGCACCGGCCAGGTCGTACCGCCCGGGTTGCGGGTGCTTGTACTCGGGGACCAGTACGGGCGCCAGCACCAGCAGCGCGACCATGACCGGGATGTTGATCAGGAAGACCGAACCCCACCAGAAGTAGTTCAGCATGACGCCGCACAGCACGGGGCCCAGGGCCGCACCGCTGGTCATCGCGCCGGACCAGGCGGCGACGGCCTTGGCGCGCTGCTTGTCGTCCTGGAAGAGGTTGCGGATGAGGGCCAGCGTCGACGGCAACAGAGCCGCGCCGCCGACACCGAGCAGCACGCGTCCGGCGATCAGCATCTCGGGGTTGTCGGCGAACGCGGCCATCAGGGAGGCGATGCCGAAGATCCCGGCGCCGAAGAGCAGCAGCTTGCGGCGTCCGATTCGGTCGCCCAGTGAGCCCATGGTGATGAGCAGGCCGGCGAGGACGAAACCGTACGCGTCGAAGATCCACAGCTGCTGTGTGCTCGATGGCGCGAGGTCCGCGGCGATGGCGGGCGTGGCGAAGAACAGCACCGAGATGTCCATGGACACCAGAAGCAGGGGCAGCAGCAGCACGAAGAGTGCTGTCCACTCCTTGCGTCCGGCCAGGTTACCGGTCTGCGTCATTGCATCGTTCCTTCGTCATAGGTAAGGGCGGCGGGAGCGGTCGGGCCGTCCTCATTTCGGTTGAACGAGTTCGCTCGTCTGAGCGAGTTCGCTCGTCGACCTGAGGCTCGATATGCGGGATCGAATGGCGCCAATGACGGCAGTGGCCTGGGAGTTGAGATAGAAGTGCCCGCCGGGGAAAGCCTTGAGTTCGAAGGGCGCTTCGGTGTGTTCGCTCCAGGAACGTGCCTCCTCGAGCGTCACTTGCGGGTCGCTGTCGCCGGTGAAGGCGAATACCGGACAGCTGAGTGCGGGACCTGGTTGGTACCGGTAGGTCTCCGCCGCCTTGTAGTCGCTGCGTACGGCCGGCAGGACGGAGCGCATCAGCTCGGGGTCGTCCAGGACCTGCGAGTCGGTGCCGCTCAGCCGCTTGATGTCCGCGAGCAGTTGGTCGTCGCTGTGCTGGTGAACGCGTTCGTCGCGGTGCCGGGACGGCGCCCGTCGGCCGGAGACGAAGAGCCCGGCCGGTCGTACCGCGCGGCCCTCCAGCCGCCTGGCGGTCTCGAACGCCAGCGTCGCGCCCATGCTGTGCCCGAAGAAGAACACCGGCCGGTCGAACCACTGGGGCAACTGGTCCTGCACCGCGTCGGCGAGTGCTTCGATGCTGTCGACGCAGGGCTCTGAGCGGCGGTCCTGGCGCCCGGGGTACTGGATCGCCAGTACCTCCACATCAGGCGACAGGGCGCGGGACACGGGGAAGTAGAACGAGGCCGAGCCTCCCGCGTGCGGAAAGCACACCAATCTGCTGGACGCTGCCGGAGCCGGGTGGAACCGCCTGATCCACGGATTGTCCGAAGGCTCCCTGGGTGCTGCTGCCATGTCTTCTCCGTATCCGTCGACTGGGGGTTACACGGCAGAGCTGCCCCACTCCCAGCTAACCGCGGTGACCGCGTCAGGTCTTCGGGTGGCGCAGCTGTAGTTGTTGCCGTGCAGATTGTTGCCACCGCTGTCGGGAACGGCCCGGATCGTACGGCGGTGTATTCCCTGGCGATTGTCGGGCGCTGGCTTAATTGCTGCTAAAGGGTGCCGGATATCCGGGGCGGCGCGTGATGTTCAGGGGGGAATAGGGGGTGGGGCGCGCCCGGTCCGTGGCTAGTTTCGGGAGGAGTTCTGCCGGACGAGAGGTGAGAGAAATGGCTGTGGCTCCCAGCGCCAAGGGGACTGTCCCGTTCGGTGAGTACCGCACGTGGTACCGCGTCACCGGGGACCGCGGCGGCAACCAGCCGGCCGTGGTGGTGATACACGGAGGGCCGGGGAGCACGCACGACTATCTGCTCCCGCTCACCCAACTCGCCGGGGACGGCTGGCCGGTCGTGCACTACGACCAGCTCGGCAACGGCGGCTCCACCCATCTGCCCGAGCGCGACGCGGACTTCTGGACCGTCCAGCTCTTCCTCGACGAGCTGGACCAACTGCTCGAGTCCCTGGACATCGCGGATGACTACGTACTGTTCGGGCAGTCGTGGGGCGGTCTGCTGGCCGCCAAGCACGCCGCGGCCCGGCCGGCCGGGCTGCGCGGTCTCGTCATCGCCAACGCCCCGGCCTCGTACCCGCTGTGGCTCCAGGAGATGGACGTCCTACGGGCGCAGCTGCCGCCCGGGGTCAACGAGACGCTGCTGCGTCACGAGGCCGCCGGGACGACGAGCAGCGAGGAGTACTACGAGGCCATGACGCCGTTCTACGAGCGGCATGTCTGCCGTCTCAAACCGTGGCCGCGCGAGTACCAGGCGTCGTTCTACGAGGTCTACAACGATCCGACCGTGTACTACGCGATGAACGGGCCGAGCGAGTTCCATGTGGTCGGCACGCTCCGCGACTGGGGTGTGGAGGACTGCATTGCCGATATCGCGGTTCCCACGCTGATCATCTCCGGGCGGTACGACGAGGCGACGCCCAAGACCGTGCAGCCGTACCAGGACCTCATTCCCGATGCCCGCTGGGTGATCTTCGAGGAGTCGAGCCATCTGCCGCATCTGGAGGAGCCGGAGCGTTTTCGCGAGGTCATGACCGAATATCTCAAGAGCCTCTAAGGCTTCTAAAGCCTCTAAGGGGTAGCTAGGGGTACTTGGCGGGATGGCCCAGCGACAGACTGGGAGTCATGGAGACTGAGAACCGGACCGGCAGCGCACTGGTGTTTCCCGGAATGGGGCCAGCGCCGTTCGCCGAAGTGGCCAAGTTCATGCTGGTGAATCCCGTTGCCAGGACGCTTGTAGCGGAAGCCGACGACGCACTCGGGTATGCGCTCTTCGACCGTTTCCAGGAGACCGAAGGCGACTACTCGGAATACGCCCAGGTCGCCTTTATGGTGAACTGCCTCGCGCTCGCACGGTGGGCCGAGCGGACGCTCGGGGCCGAGCCCGGCTACTGCACCGGGCCGAGCTTCGGCGGAAAGGCCGCCGCGGTGCACTCCGGGGCGCTGTCGTTCGCCGACGGGGTCCGGCTCACCGCGTCGTTCGCGCGGTGCCTGGACGCGTACTTCGCCGAGGACCACCCCGAACGGGTCGCCACCCAGTCCTTCGCCCGTACGTCACGGGACAGGCTGGACGAGATACGCGGCGAGCTCACCGAGCAGGGGGAGTGGCACGAGATCACCTGTGTCGTGGACGAGGACTTCGCGATGCTCACCCTGCGCCACACGAAGCTGGAGTGGCTGCAGCGGCGGCTGCGGGCCGCGGGCGGACTGCCGTTGTACGTGATGGAGCCGCCGCTGCACGCGGCTGCCTTCGCGGGACTGCGGCAGCGGGCCGAGGCCGAGGTCTTCGCGGAGCTGGAGTTCCACGACCCTCACCTGCCCGTGGTCGCCGACCACGACGGGGCGCTGCTCACCACCGGTGACGCGGTGCGCGAGATGCTCCTGGACGGCTGCGTCCGGCCGGTCCACTGGCCGAGCGCCCTGGCCGCGCTGCGTGGCGGCGGGGTCGGGAAGCTCTATGTAGCGGGGCAGGATGCGCTGTTCGGGCGGGTGGCCGTGGCGGCCAAGAACTTCGATGTGGTGCCGGTCAATCCGCGGCTGGCCATGCGGCCGCGGCGCAGGGCGATGGCCACGACAGTGGCCGCGGTCGCCTGAGAGGAACTCCCGGGCGGCCGCGGCCATGTCTGCGACCTGGCTCTCCCGCTTGGCTGCCGGTCGGCTAGCTGCCGGTTGTCTCGAACATCTTCGAGAGCGCCTCCCAGAGGACCGCCGGAGTGGCGAAGGTGTCCAGGTTGAGAGCGTCGTCGACGAAACGGACGTCGTAGGTGTTCTCCAGAGAACCCATCAATTCCACCGTGCCGAGTGAGTCCAGGCCCATGTCACGCATATTCGTGTCGGGGCTGAGCTGTTCATCGGCCGCGAGGAACGGCAGGTACTCCCGGAGTGTTTCCTCAAACTGCTGGTCCCAGGCCATGGTGACCCCACCCTTTCCACTGTGCTGGTCGTCAGTTCCCAGGAATGTGACGCTATGAGTGGGAACTGCCCCTGACAACCCGTTCCGCCCCCCTATCTTTCTGTTTTTCCGCCTTCCTCCTTTCGGCGGCGGGCAGGTCCGAGGAGAAAGTCATGACCGAGAAGAAGCAACACGCCCTGTACGAGCGCTTCCTTCGCGGACTCGCCCTGTCCCCGGACCGCCCGGCCCTGCGGGTCGGCGCCGAGTCCGTCAGCTACCGGGCGCTGCACGAGCGGGCGCTGGCGCTGGCCGGGGCGCTGCACTCCACGCACTCCGCGAAGGTGGTCGGCGTCCTGGCGGACAAGAGCGTGACGGCCTACGCGGGCATCCTGGCCGGGCTCTACGCGGGCGCCACGGTGGTGCCGCTGCACCCCGACTTTCCCGCGGGCCGCACGCGGCGGATGCTGGAACTCTCCGGTGTGGCGGCGCTGATCGCCGACGCGCGGGGGCGTGCGGTGCTTGCCGAGGTGCTCGGCGACGCGCTGGATGTGCCGGTTGTTGAGGCCGATCCCGATCCCGACTCCGCGCAGGCGCAGGCGCAGGCGCAGGCGCTGGCCGAGCCGCGACCGGTGAGCCCGTCCGACGTCGCGTACATGCTGTTCACCTCCGGGTCCACGGGGCGGCCCAAGGGGGTGCCGATCAGCCATGGCAGCACCTGTCACTACTTCGAACTCCTTGATGAGCGCTATGACTTCACCCCGGACGACGTCTTCTCGCAGACCTTCGACCTGAACTTCGACTGCGCGATGTTCGATCTGTTCTGCGCCTGGGGCTCTGGGGGCGTGGTCGAGGTGGTCCCGCCTGGCGCGTATCGGGAGCTGCCCTCATTCCTCGCCGACCGCGGTGTCACCGTGTGGTTCTCCACGCCGAGCGCGATCACCCTCGTACGCCGGATGGGCGGTCTCACCCCCGCCGCCCTGTCGACCCTGCGCTGGAGCTTCTTCGCGGGTGAGGCGCTGCGCTGCCAGGACGCCGTGGAGTGGCAGGCCGCCGCTCCCGGTTCCACGCTGGAGAACATCTACGGGCCGACCGAACTCACCGTCACCATCACCGGGCACCGCTGGGACCCCGCGACCTCACCGGAGCGTGCCGTCAACGGGATGGTTCCGATCGGCCAGGTGCACCAGGGCCACGATCACGTCCTGCTCGACGAGGACGGGGTGGAGGTGCGGGAGGAGGGTGAACTGCTCATCACCGGAGCGCAGATGGCCACCGGGTATCTCGACCCCGAGGACAACCGGGGTCGGTTCGTGGAGCGCGACGGGCGGGTCTGGTACCGCACCGGGGACCGGGTGCGGCGGCTGCCCGATGGGGAGCTGGTGTACCTCGGCCGCCTGGACTCCCAGGTGCAGGTGCAGGGTTGGCGGGTCGAGCTGGCCGAGATCGACCACGCGCTGCGCTCCTGCGACGGCGTAGAGGACGTGGTCACCGTGGCCAGGCCGGTGGACGGGAGTACGGTGCTCGTCGTCTTCTACACCGGGGTCGCCATCGCGCCGGCCCGGCTCGCCCGGGAACTGCGGGACGTCCTGCCCAAGGGCATGCTGCCTCGGCACTACGAGCATGTGGAGCGGTTCCCGCTCAACTCCAACCGCAAGATCGACCGGCCGGTGCTCGCCCAGCGGGCTGGCGAGCTGCTTTCCGGGGGCGGTCGGCGAGGTGTCGGCGAAGTTAGGGGTTTTCCAGCGGCATAGGACCCACTACGTTCGCTCTATGCCGGATGGGAAGCTCTGGGCCATCAGTGACCTGCATGTCGCGTTCTCGGAGAACCGGACGCTCGTCGAGAGTCTGCATCCGGAGTCGGATGACGACTGGCTGATCATCGCCGGTGACGTGGGGGAGATGGTCGCGGACGTCGAGTGGGCGCTGGATGTGCTCAGCCGGCGCTACGCCAAGGTGGTGTGGGCGCCGGGTAACCACGAGCTGTGGACGCCGCGCGCCGACTCGGTCGGGCTGCGGGGCGAGGAGCGGTACCAGCACCTGGTGAGCCTGTGCCGTTCGGCGGATGTGGCCACCCCTGAGGACCCGTACCCGGTGTGGACGGGGCCCGGCGGGCCGGCCGTCGTGGCGCCGCTGTTCCTGCTCTACGACTACAGCTTCCGGACCGAGACGGTCGGCAGCAAGCAGGAGTCCCTTGACCGGGCCTATGAGTCCGGGATCGTGTGCAGCGACGAGTTCCTGCTGCACCCCGACCCGCATCCCACGCGTGACGCGTGGTGCCGGGCCCGGGTCAAGGAGACCGAGACGCGGCTCCTTGAGTGCGACCCGGACCTGCCGCTCATCCTGGTCAACCACTATCCCCTGGTGCGGCATCCGACGCGGATTCTGCGCTACCCGGAGTTCGCCCAGTGGTGCGGCACCGAGCTGACGGCCGACTGGCATACCCGGTTCCCGGTCCAGGTCATGGTCTACGGGCATCTGCATATCCCCCGCACCACCTGGTACGACGGCGTCCGCTTCGAGGAGGTGTCGGTCGGCTACCCCCGCGAGTGGAAGCGCCCGGGCCACCCGCTGATCGGCCCCCGCCAAATCCTCCCCACCCCAGACCCCGACCGCCCCGCGTCCGCAGTCCGGGGCGCGCACTGATTCACCGCGGTGGTGCGCTCGGTCCGGTTGCGGGTGGGGGGCACGTGCTCCGGCCGTGGTCGTGCGCTCGGTCCGGTTGTGGGTCAGGGGCACGGTGGGGTGCGTGCTCGCGCTGGTCGGGGTCGTCCGGTGCGGACCTGGTCCCCGGTGGTGTGGTGGTCGTTGGCGCTGCGCGCACCCCCCACCGTGCCCCCTCACGCCGGTTGGGCGTCTACCTGTTGTGGGCAATCGTTCCGCAGGGCGGAACGGGTGGGCACAACCCCTCGCCACGGGCCACCGTGAACGCAAGCCCGAAGGGCAACACCCTCCCCGGGCACGGGGTGCCGGGCACACAAGCCCGAGGGCAACACCCTCACCCGGCACGGGGCACCGGCACCACCCTCAGCCGCCCGCGCCGCGGGTGTCAGGCCGCGCGCGGTGTGGTCAGGCGCCATACGCCGGGGCGGAGCTCGACGCCGTGGGCGCCGGCCTGCCGCGCGGCCCGGCGGGCGTACGCGCCGAGACGCCGGTCGCGGAGGCCGGCGGCCAGGTCCGCGCACTGGGCGAACAGACCGCGGGCCTCGCCAGCGCGGCCCGACGCCAGCGCCGTCACCGCCAGCGCGCGCAACGCGTCAAAGCGCACCCGCTCCGCGCCCGGCGCGGACAGCTCGGCCAGGGCCGACGCAAGGAGCCGGCCCGCGTCGTCCACCGCGCCCCGCTCCAGGGCGACATCGGCGAGCCCCACGCGGGCGCGAGCCGAAAGACGCGAAGAGCCCGCCTGGTCGGCGAGGGCACGGGCCTGGTCGTAGCGGCTCCGGGCCCGTCCCAACTCCCCCTGCTGCCAGCAGAGGTCACCCAAGGAGCACAGCACACGCGCCTGCGCGGCCGGATCGCCGAGACGGCGCGCGGCGCCAAGCGCGGGGCGATGGGTCGCCGCCCAGCCCTCCCACGCGGCCGCCGCCTCGAACTCCCGACTCGTGCCGCACACCAACCGCAGCAACGGCTCCCACAACCGCGCCCGATGCGCGGTCGCCACCACCTCCGCGAGCCCGGACCGCTCGGCCGCGAACCAGGCGTGCCGGTGCTCCCCGGCCGCCTCGACCGCCGCCGCGTACGCCGCGCACATCCGGCCGGTAGCCGCGTGCGCCTCGGCCGGGTCCTCCTCCGCCGCCAGAGTGCGCGCGGCCAGCGGTCGCAGCAGCGCGTCGAACCGGTAGCGCACCGGACCCGATGACGCGTCGTCGTCGGCCGTCTCCAGGAGGCGCTCCGCCACCAGGTCCTCCACCACAGACTCGGCCACCGCCTGCGGTACGTCGAGTACGGCCGCCGCGGCCCACAGCGGGAAGTGCTCGGCGGGGAGCAGTGCCAGCAGTCGGAAGGCGCGTCGTGTCTCGTCCGGAGCTGTCCGGTAGGCGGCCAACAAGCGTTCTGGTACGTCCAGTTCGCCGATGCGCAGGGTGAGTGCCCAGGCCTGTTCGTCCCGCAGGCGATCCGCGACCCGTCGTGCCGACCAGCGCGGCCGGGTGGCCATCCGGGTGGCCACCGCTCGCAGCAGCAGCGGCAGTCGGCCGCAGGCGGTGACGATCTCGGCCAGGGCCTCGTCGTCCGGCTGTGGCCCGGCCACCGCCTCGATGAGGTGCCGGGACTCGGGGCCGGTCAGCGGCCCCAGCGGCAGCGACGCCGCGCCGCCTGGGCCGGTCGGCGTGCGGCGCATGGTGACCAGGGCGCCGCTGCCGGGGCCGGTGGGCAGCAGGGCCCGTACCTGCTCGTCGGATACCGCGCCGTCCAGGAGCAGCAGCACCCGGCGGTCGCGGGTGCCGCCCAGGCGCCGCAGCTCGGACAGCGCGTCGGCGGGCGAGAGCGGGCGGCCGGGGTGCAGATCGAGGTGGACCAGGCCGTCGGGGAAGGCGTCGGCGCAGCGCAGCGCCGCCTCGGCGGCCAGCGCGCTCTTGCCGACCCCGCCGGGCCCCGAGATGATCACCCCGGCCGCGGCGGCGGACGGTTCAACCAACAGTCGTTGCAGTTGCGCCAGTTCGGCCCGGCGCCCGGTGAACGCCGGGTCGGTCGTCGGTGCCATGGAGCGGGTGGCGTGCCCTCGGCCCGCCGCCGTTCGGGAGGACGGGCTGAGCAGGGTCTTCTCGCCGGACAGGACCCGCTGGTGCAGCCGCTGTAGCGCGGCGCCCGGTTCGACGCCGAGTTCCTCCACCAGCAGCGCCCGCACCCTTGCGAACACCCGCAGCGCGTCGGCCTGCCGCCCGCTGCGGTACAGCGCCACCATCAGATGGCCGTGCAGCTCCTCGCGCAGCGGGTGCTCGGCGACCGAGGTGTGCAGCTCGCCGATCAGGTTCTCGTGCTGGCCCAGCTGGAGGTCGGCGCGTACGCGCTGCTCGAACGCGGCCATCCGCTGCTCGGCCAGCCGTGTCGCGGTGGACTCGAGCAACGGGCCACGGGGTGTGTCGGCCAGGAAGTCGCCGCGCCACACCGCCAGCGCCTGGCGCTGCGCCTCGGCCGCGGCGGCGAACTCCCGGCGCTCCAGCGCCTGCCGGCCCCGTTCGTGCAGCTCCTCGAAGGCGGTCGTGTCGATCCGGTCCCGGGTCAGTTTGAGGGTGTAGCCGGGGCGGTGCGTGCAGATCAGCTGGCCGCCGTGTTCGGGGTCCGACTCGCGCAGCAGTTTGCGCAGTTGGGAGACGTACACCTGGAGTGTGGTGGTGGCCGTACGAGGTGGGCTGTCGCCCCACAGCTCGTCGACGATCGTGTCGAAGGGGACGACGTCGTTCGCCCGCACCAGCAGCGTCGCCAGGACCGTGCGCAGCTTCGCGGCGCGGGGCGTGGCCGGTGCGCTGTCCGCGGGGTCCGCCCGGACATCGAGCGGCCCCAGTATGCGGAACCTCATACAGCCTCAACCCCCCTGTGCCGTCACGGTCACTGTAGGAGCGGGACAGGCGCTTCGCACCGGTCGCGGTGGAGATGCCGGGTGTCCAAGCGCTGCTTTAGGGGTGCTGTCGACCATGAATCGACCGGCAGCGATACGAGGGGGACCCGGATGTCGACACTCGCCACCTTCACGGATCTCGTCCATGACCGGGCGGCGGAGCTCACCGACACCGTCGCCCATGTCTTTCTGCGCGATACCGACGGTGGAACGGCCCCGGAGCAACTGACCTACGCGGAGCTTGATCTACAGGCCCGTACCATCGCGTCGCGGCTTCAGGAGTACGGCGCCAAGGGCCAGCCCGTGCTGCTGCTCTACCCTCCGGGCCCGGACTTCCTCACCGCGTTCATCGGCTGTCTGTACGCCGGGGCGATCGCGGTGCCCGCCCCGCTGCCGGGCGGCCGCGGCCAGCAACTGCAACGGGTGACCGGGATCATCAAGGACACCGACGCGCGGCTGGTGCTCAGCGACACCGCCAACGCCCCCGACGTCTCTCTGTGGCTGGCCATGGCGGGCATCGAGGACACCGTGTGCCTGGCCACTGACACCTCCGGCTGCGGCGACCCCGACGACTGGCGGCGGCCGCGCACCGGCCCCGACGACCTGGCCCTGCTCCAGTACACCTCCGGATCGACGTCCGACCCGCGCGGAGTGATGGTCTCGCAGGGCAATCTGATGGCCAACATGGCGGTGATCGGGCGGGGGATGGCCACCACGTCCGATGACCGGTTCGGGGGCTGGCTGCCGCACTTCCACGACATGGGGCTGATCGCGCATCTGCTGCATCCGCTGTGGCTCGGCAGCAGCTCCGTACAGATGGCGCCCACGTCGTTCCTGAAGCGGCCCATCCGCTGGCTGCAGGCCGTCGGCGAGTACGGCGTCACCGTCGGCGGCGGCCCCAACTTCTGCTACGACCTGTGCCTGCGCCGGATCAGCGACGCCCAGGCCGCCGAACTCGACCTGTCCAGCTGGCGGCTGGCGCTGAACGGCGCCGAGCCGGTGCGCGCCGCGACCCTGGAGGCCTTCGCCCAGAAGTTCGCCCCTGCCGGGCTGCGGCTCGAGACCCAGTTCCCCTGCTACGGCCTGGCCGAGGCCACCCTGATGGTCTCCGGCGGCCCGGCAGGGCAGCGACACACCGAACGCGTCGTGGACGCAAAGGAGTTGGAGCAGGGCACGGTCCGCGCGTCACGGCCGGGACACCCGGGCCGTACCGTCGTCAGCAGCGGACTGGCCGACGGCTTCGACGTCCGTATCGTCGACTCGGTACGCGGCGCTGAACTGCCCCCGGACGCCGTCGGCGAGATCTGGCTCAAGAGTGACAGCGTCGCCCAGGGCTACTGGGGCTGTCCCGAGGAGAGCGCCGAAACGTTCCACGCGACGCTTGAGGCACGGGACACCGCGGAGCGGCTCACCGGCTATCTGCGCACCGGCGACCTGGGCACCGTGGCCGACGGACAGCTCTACATCACGGGCCGCCTCAAGGAGACGATCATCCTCAACGGCCGCAACCTGGCCCCGCAGGACATCGAGTGGGCGGTACGCGAACTAGGCCCGGAGTTCGCCCAGGGGACCAGCGCCGCGTTCACCGTGGAGACCGGCTCCGAGCGACTGGTGATCGTCCAGGAGGTGCGCACCGGCGCCACCGAGTGGGAGGAGATGCGGCATATCGCCCACGAGATCCAGGCGCTGATCGGCAGGGACTTCAACATCCCGGCCGGCAACGTCCTGCTGGTGCGGCCCGGCACCGTCCGGCGCACCACCAGCGGCAAGATCCAGCGCTCGCGGATGCGCAAGCTGTTCCTGGAAGGCGAGATCACCGGACAGTACGAAGTACTCGAGCCGAGTGTCCGCGCGCTGGTACGGGCGGATGAGCTGCAGCGGCTGGGGGACTGGTAGAGGTGACCACCCCCGAGCTCCTGACGGAGCCCCAGGAGGCCGCGCGGGCCCGTGCCGACCTGCTGGAGGAGCGGCTCGGCGACCCGACCGAGCCGGACAACCCGGTCGGCTACCGCGCGCTGCTGAAGGCGGACGCCCAGGCGGTGCTGTCACGGCCGGGCGAGGCGCTCCTGGACGACTTCGGGATGCACGCGGAGTTCGTTCCGCGCTGGCTCGGCGGCCGGCTCGAGTCGATCGACTCGCTGGTCCGGGTGATGCGCCCGGTCTTCAGGCGGGACGCCGCGCTCGGCATGGGCTACGGAACGATGTCGTTCATGGGCGCCGCCGACGTCTGGCTGGCGGGCAGCGAGGAGCAGCAGCGGTGGCTCGCCTCGGTGGTGCTCGGCGGCGGCCGGGTCGCCATCGCCCAGCATGAGACGGCCCACGGCAACGACTTCGTACGGAGCGGGATCACCGCGCGCCGGGCGAGTGGCGGCTTCGTCCTGAACGGCGCCAAGCCGATGATCAACAACCTGGAGCGGGCGGACGCCCTCACCCTGTTCTGCCGTACCCGCCCCGAGCCGGGCCGGCACAGCCACACCGCGCTGCTGCTCGACCTGGAGGAGGTCCCCGAGACCCGCTCCCTGGTGCTGCCCTGCAACCCGGGGCTCGGGCTGCGCGGCTGCCGCTGGGCGGGCCTGGAGTTCCAGGACTGCCCAGCGCCCGAGTCCGCGCTGCTCGGCCCGGAGGGCGGCGGGCTGCGTACCGCGCTGCGGTCCTTCCAGATCAGCCGCACCGTGATGTCCGCGCTCTCGGTCGGCGCCGTCGACACCAACCTCCGTACGGCGGTCCGCTTCGACCAGGAGCACATCCCCGGCAGCACCCAGGAGGCCATGGACCCGCGGCGCACCGTCTCCGCGCTCGCCGGGGCCTTCACCGACCTGCTGCTCTACGACTGCCTCGCCGTCGTCGCCACCCGCGCGATCCAGCTGCTGCCGGAGCAGACCAGCGTCTACTCGTCGGCCGTGAAGTACCTGCTGCCCAGGGTCCTCAGCCAGACCATGTACGACCTGTCCATCGTCCTGGGCTCCAAGCTGTACGAGCGGGACGGCACCATCGGGGTCTTCCAGAAGCACCTGCGGGACGTGCCGGTGATCAGCCTCGGGCACGCGGGTTCCGCGGCCTGCCAGGCGACGATCATCCCGCAGCTGCGCGCGCTGGCCTGGGACTCCTGGCTGCGCGAGAAGGAGGCGCCCGCCGAGCTGTTCCAGACCGACGCCCCGCTGCCGCCGCTGCGAACCGACCGGCTCGGCGTCGCCTGCGGAAAGGACGCCCTCAGCGCGACCCTGGTCGCGGTGGCCGACCAGATCCCGCGGCGCCGACCGGTGGAGCGGGTACTCGCCCAGCTCGCCGACGTCCTTGTGGGCGAGCTGCGGGACCTGCGCGAGCGGGTGCTCGCGCTGCCCGAGCGGGCCCAGGGCGGGCCGGCCGGGCCCGCCGCCTTCACCCTGACCGACCGGTACACGCGCGTGCTGGCCGCGGCGGCCGTACTCGGCGTGTGGTGGCACAACCGCTCGGGCCCCGACCCGTTCCTCGCCGACCCCTCCTGGGCGGCCGCGGCGCTGCACCGACTGGCCCGCGCGCTCGGCGCCCGGGTGCCGGACCTGCCCCGCGAGTGCGAGGCCCGCATCCACCACGAGGTGCTGGCCCGCTTCGGCGACCGGCGCAGCTACGACCTCTACAACTCCCCGGTATCCGGCTGACCGCGAGCTATCCAGGAGCCCTGATGAAGACTTTCCCGGTACGCCCGGACGAGGCCGCCCGACTGCACGACTGGTTGCTGGACCGGATCGCCGCCTACCTGGAGCGCTCGCCGTCCGCGATCGACCCGGCGGTGCCGCTGGCCGAGTACGGCATGGACTCCGTGAGCGCCCTCAGCCTCTGCGGCGACCTGGAGGACGAGCTGCGGCTGTTCGTGGACCCGACGCTGGTCTGGGACTACCCCACGGTGAACGCGCTGGTCGCCCATCTCACGACGCTGTTGCCCGCTGCCACCGAAGGAGTTCGCTGATGGCCGACATCGCCATCGTCGGCCTGGACTGCGCGTTCCCTGGGGCGCGCGGGACCGACGCCTACTGGGACCTGCTGATGCACGGCCGCGACCCGCTGGGCGACATCCCCGAACAGCGCTGGGACCCCCGCGACTTCACCCGCGAGACGGCGGGCAGCGCCCGCTGCGACATCACCCGCGGCGGCTTCGTCGAGGACGCCGACAGCTTCGACAACGACTTCTTCGCCGTCTCGCCCCGTGAGGCGGCGGCCATGGACCCGCAGCAGCGGCTGCTGCTGCAGTGCGCCTGGCGCGCGACGGAGGACTCCGGGCAGGCGCCCGGCCAGCTGGACCGCAAGAACATCGGGGTGTTCATCGGCGCGCTGGGCAGCGAGTGGGCCCAGGTGCACCTGTCCGACTACCCGCGGGTGACCTCGCAGCTCGGCGCGGGCAGCAGCGCGGGCATGGCCGCCAACCGGATCTCGTACCACCTGGGCTTCACCGGGCCCAGCCTGGTCGTCGACACGGCCTGCTCGTCCTCGCTGGTCGCCGTCCACCTGGCGTGCAACGCGCTGCTGGCGGGCGAGTGCGACCAGGCGCTCGCGGGGGGCGTCAACCTGGCGCTCACCCCGGCCCTGGGCATCGTCTACACCCAGCTGGGCGTCGCATCGGCCAGTGGCCGGTGCCGTCCCTTCGGAGCGGAGGCCGACGGGATCGTCCGCAGTGACGGCGTCGGGGTCGTCGTACTGCGCAGGCTGGAGGACGCACTGGCCGACGGGCAGCAGGTCTACGCCGTCATCCGGGGCACCGCGGTCAACCAGGACGGCCGCAGCCATGGCATCACGGCCCCCAACCGCTGGTCCCAGCAGGCCGTCGTGGAGGCCGCCTACCGGCGCGCCGGGGTCAGGCCCGAGCAGGTCCGCTTCCTGGAGGCGC
This sequence comes from Streptomyces sp. E11-3, assembly GCF_046540415.1. Classification (NCBI taxonomy): domain Bacteria; kingdom Bacillati; phylum Actinomycetota; class Actinomycetes; order Kitasatosporales; family Streptomycetaceae; genus Streptomyces; species Streptomyces sp. E11-3. The sequence continues at coordinate 16,940 of NZ_JAZGRL010000004.1, forward strand.
ACGGTACGGGCACCGCGCTCGGCGACATGATCGAGGCGTCGGCGCTCGGCGGGGTGCACGCGGTGGAGCGCGAACAGCCCTGCGCCATCGGCTCGGTGAAGGGGAACATCGGACACACCGAGGGCGCGGCGGGCATCGCCGGGCTCATCAAGGTCGCGCTTGCGCTGCGGCACCGGGTGGTGCCGGCCGCCCGGTTCGGCTCCCGCGAGAACCCCCAACTACGGCTGCGCGAGCGCGGTCTCAGCCTGCTCAAGGCGCCGCTCAGACTGCCTCCTGGCGAGGTCGTCGCGGGCCTGAGCAGCTTCGGCATGGGCGGCACCAACGCCCACGCGGTACTCGCCTCCGCGCCCCGCACCGGCTCCCGCGCGGCCGGGCGCGGCCGCGGCGGCCGACTGCACCCGGTACGTGAACAGCGCCCGGCCGCCGGGGTCTTCACGCTCACCGCCGACACACCGGACGCGCTGCGCCGCAACCTCATCGCCCAGGCCGAGCTGATCGGCAAACGGCCGCGCGGCGACTCGGCGGGCCTGTGCTGGACCAGCAACCGGGCCAAGACCGGGCTGCCCTACCGCTGTGCGGTGGTGGCCCGCGACACGGTCGAACTGGCCGCGCAGCTGCGTGCCACCGCCGACGACGAGCGTCTCAGCGCCGGAGTCATCGACCGCCCCGCCAGCGCCCCCACGGTGGCGTTCCTGTTCAGCGGACAGGGCTCGCACTTCCCCGCGATGACGGCCGGCCTGTACCAGGACTGTGCCACCTACCGGCACTTCATGGACGAGGCGGACGCCGCGCTCAGCCCGTACACCGGCGCCTCGGTGCGCGACCTGATACTCGCCGCCGACCCGCGTGTCCACCAGACCGCCTTCACCCAGCCCGCCCTGTTCGCGGTCGGCTACGCGCTGGCCCGCACCCTGGTGGAGCTGGGCATCGAGCCGGAGGCGCTGCTCGGCCACGGGGTCGGCGAGTTCGCCGCCGCGGTGATCGGCGGCGCGCTGAGCCTCGCGGACGCCGCCCGGCTGGTGGCCGCGCGCGGGGCCTTGATGCAGTACCTGCCGTCCGGCGGCGCGATGTACGCGGTACGGGCAGGTCAGGACACCCTGCGCGAGCTCGTCGAGGCCGAACCCGATGTGGAGTTCGCGGCCTTCAACGGGCCGCGGGACGTGGTGCTGTCCGGCAGCAGGCCCGCCCTGGAGCGGCTGGTGGACGGCCTCGCCGAACACGGCGTACGCGGCCGGGACCTCGGGGTCGCGCACGCCTTCCACTCCGCGCTGATGGAGCCCGCGGCGGAGCGCTTCGCCGCGGTGGTCAGCGCCCTGGACACCGCGCCGAGCCGTATCCCCTTCTTCTCCACCCTGCGCGGCGGGCCGACCGGCGACGATCCGCTGGACGGCGCCTACTGGACCGCCCAGGCGCGGCAGCCCGTACGCTTCGACGCCGCGCTGGCCTCGCTGACCGAGACCGTCGCCCCCACCCACCTTCTGGAGATCGGCCCCGGCCTGGATCTGCACGCCCTCGCCCGGCGTGCCGGACTGCCCGCGGGCGTCCAGCTGCTGCACCCGTCGCCCGGCGAGAAGGCGGGCGGCCGGGAGCTCGTCGAGCTGGTCGCGGCCCTGTACCGGGCCGGCCTGAACCCCGCCTGGGACGCGCTGTATCCCCCCGAACAGCGCGTCCCGGAGCGGCTCGCCCCCTACGCCTTCAGCACCGCGCACCGGTTCTGGACCAAGGAGCCCGCCCCGGCCGCCGTCCGGCGCCGCCCGGTGTCCGTCGAGCGTCCGCGGACGGTGGACGACCCGGCGGGCAAGCCGGCCGATCCGGTGCTCGCCGCCGTGCTCACCGCGGTGAGCGAGGTCGGCGCGTACGACCCCGGGCGGGTGGTGCCCAGCGCCCGGTTCTACGAGGACCTGGGCTTTGACTCGGTGATGCTGATGCAGCTCAAGGACGTCCTGGAGACCCAGCTGCCGCAGGCCGGCGGTGTCTCGGTACAGCAACTGCTGCCCGCTCTGCACTCGGTCGCCACCCTGGCGGACTTCCTGAGCGAGTGGATCACCGTAGAAACCGCCTGACTGAAGGGAGTACCCGCATGAGGACAGCGCCCATGCACATCGCCTCCATCGGCACCGCACTGCCGGGGCCGCCGGTGGACAACACCACGCTCGGCAAGCTGTTCGGGGTCAGCGACGAGTGGGTGGACCTGTTCGTCGGCACCCGTACCCGCCACTTCGCGCGGGACCCCGGCACCGGTGAGGTCCTGTGCTCGCTCGCCGACCTGTGCGCCGAAGCGGCCGACCGGGCGCTGGCCGCGGCCGGCCTGGACGCGTCCGACATCGACTTCCTGCTGCTGAGCACCGCGACACCGGACGCGCTGCTGCCGAACACCGCGAGCCTGGTGGCCGACCGCCTCGGGCTCAACTACCTGCCGGTGTACGCCCTGCAGGCGGGCTGCTCCGGCGCCCTGCAGGTCCTCGACCTGGGCCGCTCCCTGCTGTCCGTAGGCCACCGTACGGGACTGGTCATCGGCGGCGACGTCACCAGCCGCCATCTGGACCCCAGCCGCTCCGGCAGCTCCATCCCCACCGAGGAACTGGTCAACTACGTGCTCTTCGGCGACGGCGCCGGAGCCGCGGTCCTGACCGCCGAACCGCTGGGCGAGCGGATCGCCGTGCGCGCCCTGCTCAACCAGTTCGCCGGCCACGGCCGCCCCACCGGGCAGGGCGTCGAGTGGCGCGGGCCCGCCGACCAGGAGACCGGCCGGCCGATGCTCTTCGAGGACTACAAGGCGGTCGAGGAGAGCGTTCCCCCGATGTCTGTGGAGATCCTGTGGGAGCTCCTTGACGGGCTCGGCTGGTCCCTGGAGAGTCTTGATCACTTGCTGCCGCCGCAGCTGTCCGGACGAATGACCCAGCGCATCGTCGACCACCTGGCCATCGACGGCGTGCGGGAGACCAGCTGTGTCGCCGACACCGGCAACACCGGCAACGCCCTGCCGTTCCTGCAACTGCACCGGCTGCTCCCCGAGTTCGAGACCGGCCAGCGCGCCCTCGCCCTCGTGGTGGAGTCGAGCAAGTGGACCAAAGCCGGCCTAGCCCTGGAGAAGATCTGATGGCCTGGGTACCGATGGAGCGGCTGCGCTCGCTGCGCGCCGTGGGACGCCTGGCGGCCGACTACCCGGACGTGGCCCCGCTGCTCGCCGAGATGCTGGACGCCCCGGACCGCTCCGCACCGGCCACCGGCGACCTCGTCAGGGCCGGCCGGCTGCTGGCCGGACTCGACCCGGATGAGGTGCTCGCCCACCACCCGGACACCCCCGTGGTCACGGCCGCGGTCACCGGGCACTCCACCGTGAACCAGCTGACCGACCCGCTCACCGCCGAGCTGGCCCGGCACGGACTGCTGCTGCGCCCGCGGATCAGCGACCACGGCGCGTACGAACGCGATCTCACCGACACCGAGAGCGACTTCCTCACCTGCGGAGCCGATCTGGCCGTCTGCCTGCTGGACCCGGAGATGATCACCGAGCGGCTGCCCACGCCCTGGCAGGTGACCGATGTCGAGGAGATCGCCGCCGCGACCCTGAACCGGCTGCGCGGCCTCGCCGGCCGCTACGCCGAGCACGCCACCGGCACCCTCGTACTCAACACGATCCCGCTGCCCCTGAACTGCCTGCGCCAGATACTGGACCTGCGCGCCCGCGCCCGCCTCGGCGCCGTCTGGCGGCAGTTCAACGCCGAGCTGCTCTCACTGGGCGAGCGCAGCTCGTCGATCGTGGTCATCGACCTCGACCCGCTGATCGCCGAGGGCGGCCCGGCCGCCGACCCGCGCCTGGCCTCCTATCTCAAGACCCCGTACACCGACGCCCTGTTCGCCGCCTACGCCCGCGAGCTGGCGCATGTGGTCAGGGCGCTGCGTGGCATGACCAAGAAGTGCCTGGTACTCGACCTGGACGAGACGCTGTGGGACGGCGTGCTCGGCGACGCCGGGCCACAGGGCGTCGCCGCCGCCGGAACGCTGCGCGGCGAGGCGTTCGGCGCCGTACAGCGCACGGTGAAGCAACTCGCCTCGCAGGGCGTCCTGTTGGCGATCAGCAGCAAGAACGACCAGGCGCCGGTGCTGGACGTGCTGCGCGAACACCCCGACATGGTGCTGCGCGAGGACGACTTCGCGTGCGTCAACGCGAACTGGAGCAACAAGGACGGCAACCTGCGGGACATCGCGGAACGGCTCGGCATCGGCGTGGACGCGCTGGTGTTCGCCGACGACACCCCGGCCGAGCGGGCCCTGGTCAGGTTCCGGCTGCCGCACGTCCAGGTGGTGCCGCTGGACGACGAGCCCACGCTGCATGTCACCCGGCTGCTGCGCGAGGGCTGGTTCGACGTGCCCGTACTCACCGAGGAGGACCGGCAACGGCCGGGCCAGTACCGGGCCGAGGCCGCCCGCCAGATCCACCGGGACCAGGCCGGATCGCTCGCGGACTATCTGCGGGAGCTGTCGGTCACCGTGGACGTCAGCCCGCCACAGCCGTACGAACTGGCCCGGCTGTCCCAGCTCACCCTGCGCACCAACCAGTTCAACCTGACCGGGCAGCGGCTCGGGCTCGCCGAGGTCCAGGCGCGGGCCGAGGACCCGGACCAGCCGCTGATCGCGGTACGTGCCGCCGACCGGTTCGGAGACAACGGTCTGGTCGGCTCGCTCTTCCTGCGCCTGGAGCGGGACGCCCTGGTCATCGACAACATGCTGCTGAGCTGCCGGGTCTTCGGCCGGGGCATCGAGCAGGCCTGTCTGTCCGCGCTTCTGGAGCACGCCAGGGAGGCGGGGCTGCGCGAGGTGCGGGCCCGGCGGCTGCCCACCGCGAAGAACCGCCGGACGGCGGAGCTCTACCCCGCCCTGGGGTTCTGCGAGGTGCCGCCCCCTGGCGCCGGGGGCGAGCGGTACTTCCGGCACGATCTCGCCGAGGTGCCCCGGGTTCCCGAGCATGTGCGCCTGACGGCCCGCTTCGAAGGGCTGGTCCAGGTATGAACAGAGTCAACTCCCGAGCAGATTTCGTACGTCTGCTTCGCGAAGAGCTGGACATGGACGTCTGGGAGGTGGACCTTGACACGATGGTGGACGAGTTGCCGGTTTGGGATTCCGTTTATCTCCTCAGACTGTTGACTGTTCTGGAGGAGGACACCGGGCGCGCGCTCCCCATGCGGTTGATCCTTGAGGCGCGCACCCTGGAGCAGATCCGGACGCACGCCGCGGGCGCCTGGCGGACATCCGTGGGAGGAGAACGATGACGGCCCCTGGCAACTCCACTGTGGGCCCCCCGTTGCGGGACCCTGTCGAGGTGCTCGGCAGGGAGGACACCTGGGACCGGGTGCGCACCGACCTCGCCGAGTGCGGCTCGGTGCTGTTGTGCGCCCGGCTCGAGGACTGGGCACCGCAGAAGTCGGACGGCCCTGAGCTGCGCCAGCTCCTTGGACGCGACTGGAGCCGGTATCTGGACATCGCCCATCCGGAGATCCGGCTGCGCTACGCGGCATCGCGCACCCTGCTCAAGTACGCGGCGGGCGCGGTGCTGCACGGCGACCCCGAGGAGCTGGAGCTGAGCTACGGGCCCACCGGCCGCCCGTATCTGCGCGGCTGCGACCAGATCGATATCAGCCTCAGCCACACGGAGAACCTGCTCCTGGTGGGGCTCACCACGCTGGGCCTGATCGGGGTCGACGCCGAGCTGGCCGACCGGCAGCTGTACAGCAAGGGCATGGGGCGGCATGTCTGCACCCCGTACGAGCTGGTCACGCTGGCCAATCTCCCGGAGTCGGACCGCAACGCGGGCCTGGTGCGGCTGTGGACGCTCAAGGAGGCGTACAGCAAGGCGATCGGGCAGGGGATGCAGTTCCGCTTCACCGAGTTCGGCTTCGGCCCGGACGGGAAGCCGGTGCGGGTGCACCGCCCGGACGGCACACCGGGCACCGGCGCCGAGTGGGCGTTCAGGACGTTTCTGCTGCCCAGCGGCTACTGCGTGAGCGCGGCGGTGTTCGACGCGGGGTTCGGCCGCACCTTCGACACCCGGCTGATCACGATGCTGGACGCGGAGACCGTGGAGGCGGTCAACGCGGAGCTGTACGAAGGGCCCTGAAAACCTGAGGACCGGCGGTCCTGGAACCGTCCGGGACTCAGAAGTCCTGCAGCACGGCCGTGGCCGCCTCGGTCACGGCCCGCCCCTGCTGGCTCAGTGTCAGCGTGACGGGCACGAACGGCCGCCCCGCCGCGTCCTCGCCCAGCTCCCCCGGGACCGCCGTACAGCGCAGCGGCATATCCGGCTCCGCGTAGCCGCGGAAGTGCGCCTGTATCGAGGACAGCGTGCTGCGCTCGGCCGGCAGGCCGCGGATCCGGCTCGCGGCCAGCAGCGAGGTCTGCCGCAGGGCTTCCAGTAGGAGCAGGCCCGGCGTGTGCGACTCGGTGGCCACGGGGAACACCGCGTGCCGCTCGGGCACCCGCACCTGGACGGCCAGTCGCCCGGCGCCCGCGTCGGCCGGCTCGCCGACCACCACGTTGTGCGGATCGCGGCGGCCCACCGCGGCGGGCTCGGCCGGTGCCTCCGGCAGCCGGGGGAGCTCCTGGCGGTGCACCAGGGCCAGGGCGGCACCGCGGCTGAGCCGGATGTAGTTGCCGTGCAGTACGGGGGCGAGGAAGACGAGGCTGGCGCTGCCGGCGCAGCAGGGCGTGTCGTCGATGAGGACCTCGCACCGGAAGTCCAGGGTGCGCGGGACGTTGCCGATGATCCGGGCGGGCAGGACGCTCAGCCGGATGGCGAGGCGTCGGCCGCCGGAGTCACGGCGCCAGCGTGCCGGGTCGGTGATCCGCAGGTCGAAGCGGTAGAAGACACCGGCGCGGTCCGTCGGCACACCGAAGTAGCGGTGTCCCACGAACGCGCCGGTCTCGCTGACGGCCTGGGCGATCTGCTGGATGTCGTGGAACGGCCCGTTGCTGTCGTCGAAGAGCCGGTGGCCGTTTGGCACGTGTCCGGTCAGGGTGAAGTGCTGCTCACTGACGAGGGGCGCGTCCGGTGAATGGAAGCCCTCAGTCGTTGAATGGTGGATCAAGTGGGTGGCGATACTGCTGAATTCCACTTTGCTTTGAGCCGTCGAAGTCTTTGCTGGCATGTCTCTCCCCGGATCGGGGCCTGAGGGTCTCCCGCAATCCCCGGTGGATCAGCGAATACCCTCACCAGGGTGGACTCCAGGGCACTTCACAGGACAGGCCTGTCCGGTGGCAGACAGCTGACTGGCAGCTATTTCCCCGGACCGTGGTCCACCGCGTCGTTTTCGGCTTCGAGCAACCCCGCCTGGGCGGCGTTGACACCCGCCTGGAATCGGCTGGTGGCGTTGAGCTCCTCGGTGATCTCGGCGATGTGCCGACGGCAGGTACGCACCGCCATGCCCAGGCGCCGGGCCACCATCTCGTCCTTGTAGCCCCTGGCCATGAGCCGCAGGATGGCCTGCTTCACGTCGTCCGCGACGGGTTCGGGCCGCGCGGTGTCGGGGACGAAGGGGGTGGCGTTGGACCACAGGTGCTCGTAGACCCGGCAGATGAACTGGACCAGATTGGGCTCCCGGATGACCACCGCACCGGGCAGCGCCGCCTTGGAGAACTGCTCCGGCACGAAGACCACCTCACGATCATAGATGATCATTCGGTCGATGAGTTCGTCACTGGTGCGGAACTCGGCTCCCTCGGCGCTCACTTCACGGATGTACGCGCTGGTGATCAGGTCATGGCGGGCCGTGTGCTGGTAGAGGGTGCGCATCCGCACCCCCCGGCCGAGAGTGTCCAGCGTACGGCTGCGCCCCGCGTTCAGTATGTCCGCCGGGCGCGCACCGCCCGGCTGGGCCGTCAGGATCTCCGACCGGCACTGTGTGTGCTGGGTGCGGAGCATCGAGCGGAGCATGTTGATGTCGCTGATCACGTCGAAGGCCTCGACCCGGTTGCGCTGCCTTCGGCCCTCGAAGTAGGCGGGCATCAGGGAGAGCAGCCTGCTGCGGATGTCCGTCACCGCCTGCTGCAGGTCCCGTATCTGGTTCTCGGTCCCCCCGACCAGTTCGGCGGCGGCCGCGTCCGGACTCACCGGCGACAGCACATCCGGGTCGCCGGGCGTGGGAAGCAGCAGATGGAGCTGGAGCAGGACCTGCTCGGCCCGGTGTGCCTGCTCATCGGAGACACCGAGCTCCTCGGCGACCTCGGAGCGGGTGAACCGTCCCACCCGGACGGCCAATCTGTACGCGGAAGCACTTACATGGTCCAGCTCGGCAAAATCCAACCCGGAACTCGACATCCCCCACATGCTGTGCGGTCCCCCTGTCGACATACTCGCGATCTGCTTGAGACTGGCTCGACGGCTGCTCGCGCGTCTCTGGACGAGCACTTGATGCCTGGCAACTTTAAGCCATCGGGCCCCGGTTGAGACCGGGTGCTGGAATTAGGCAGGGTTGCTCGCAACAGCCCGAGAGCGGCTGGGGAAACCGATCGACGTGAGATTTCAGGGGGAAATCATGCTCGCATCCGGCTTCAAGAGCGCGATGGCAGCCGGCCTTCTTGTGCTGGGCCTGGGGCTGGCCGCAGCCGGCCCCGCCAGCGCGGCCACGGCCTCCCAGACGGCCAATGACATGGGCATTGTCATACCCGCCCAGGTGGCGAGCGGCCCCGACGACGACGGGTGGGGCTGACCCGGACCTGCGAAGCGTGACAGGGGCCTCTCCTCGACGTCGAGGGGAGGCCCCCGCGCCGTTTCCTCCAAGGTCGTCGCGTTCCACCACTGTTGGACAGGGGGCTTCCTCATGGCATCAGATGTTCACCCGCTCCCACACCGGCAGGTCGCACTCGGCCACGAGCAGGGCGGCGGGCAGGACCGGGAACTGACCGGGATGTTCACCGAGGTCCTGGGGCCGGTTCACGGCGCCGGAACCTCCGTGCCACCGCCCGACCCCGGGCATGAACTCGCTGTGGCCACCGGTTCGTTCGCCGTCGACCCACCGTTCTTCGGTGACGCGGACATGGGCCGGGTGGCGGTATGCGCGCTGGTCAACGAGCTCGCCGCGGCGGGCGCCGAGCCCCGGGCCCTGGCCCTCTCACTGATCGTCGAGGCCGGGCTGCCCGTACGACAGGTGCGGCGGCTCGCCGAGTCGGTGCGGGACGCCGCGGCCGAGGCCGGGGTCCAGGTGGTCGCCGTGGACACCCGGGTGGTCCGGGCCGGGGACGCCGACCGGGTCTTCGTCGCGGCGACCGGATTCGGTCAACAGCCGTGTGACACCTTGACAGCCCCGGCGCCCGTCGCGGGCGACCGCATCGTGCTGTCCGGGCGTCTCGGCGGATACGCCGCGCATGTGCTCTCCACCCGCGAGGGGCTCGGCTTCGAGGTCTTCGTGCCGAGCGGCTGCGCCCCGCTGAACGGCCTGCTGACGGCCGTACGCACGGCGGCGGGCCCCGACGCGCTGCGCGCCGTACGCGTGCTCGGCGGCGGTCTGGCCGCCACGCTGGACGCCGCGGCTCGCGACGCGGGGCTGCTGCTGAGGATCGAACCGGCCGCGCTCGCGATCCAGTACGAGGCCCAACTCACCTTCGACACCCTGGGAGTCGACCCGCTGCGGGTGGCCGAGGAGGGGTGCCTGTGCCTGTTCGTGGCGCGGGAGTCGGCGGCTACCGTGCTCGCGGCGCTGCGGGCCCATCCGTACGGCCAGGACGCCCAGGAGATCGGCGAGGTCACCCGTACCTTCGGGCCCGGCGTCGAACTGCTCGCCGACGACGGTACGGCGACACCGCTTCAGGCCGACGGTACCGACGGTGCCGGCGGCTCGGCGGGCTCGGAGCCCGCCCGGCTGCGCTGAGCGGGCAGCGCGCCGACCAGCGACCGGTCGTAGCCGCGCAGCAGCACCAGCCCGCCGAGGGTGGCCAGGGCCGGCAGCGCGCTGATCCCGAGGAGCACGCCCAGCTTCGCCGTGCCGGACTGCGCCGCCGCCGTACCCGTCTCGGACGACACGTATCCGAACAGCTGCAGCACCAGCGCGAACAGGAACGGCGCGACGGCCAGACCCAGGGTCTCGCCCCCGCTGAACACCCCGGAGAACACGCCCGCTTGACGCTTGCCGGTCCGCACCGTGTCGTGCTCCGTGCAATCGGTGAGCATCGCGTACATGAACAGCAGCTGCCCCGCATGCCCCACGCCGACCACCAGCATCACCAGCAGCACGGCGGCCGTGGGCAGCAGCGGCGCGGCGAACAACAGCACCGCCGCGCCGGCGACCACCCAGGAGGCGAGGACGAACCCCGCGTGGTTGCCGCGCCGCCGGCCAAGCCGGGACCACCACGGCATGGTGAAGAGGTTCGGCGCCACGAAAGCGGCCACCAGCAGACCGGTCGCCTCCGACCGCCCCAGCACATGCTCCGCGAAGTACGGCGCACCCGCGAGCAGCGAACCGGTCGCCACCACCTGCACGGTCATACAGCGCAGCAGCGCCATGAACGGCCGGTTGGCGCGCGCCACCGCGACCTGGCGGCGCAGGCTCGGCTCGCTCTTCGCCACCGCCTGGGCGGGCGTCCGTACGGTCCCCAGGAACACCCCGAGCGCCCCGACGGTGACCACCACGGCGCCGAAGAGACCCGCCCACCGGTGCCCGGTGATCCCGCCGCCGCCCGCATCGACCAGCGCGGGCGCCACCGAGCCCGCCACCAGCGCGGCGACCGCGATCCCGGCCACCCGGCCGCCGATCAGCCGCACCCGGGCCCGGGCGCTGGTGGTGGACTCGGCGGCGATCGCCACGTACGGGACCTGGAACAGCGCGAACGCGGACGCCAGGAGGAAGAACCCGAGCGCCACACAGACCGCGCCGAGCGTCCCTGAGGCGGAACCCGAGAACATCAGCCCGAAGGCCGCGGCGGTCGCGAGCCCGCCCCCGAGGACGAACGGCCGTCTGGCCCCCCAACGGGTCCTGGTGTGATCGCTGAGCCGCCCGACGAACGGGTTCAGCACCACGTTCCACAGCTTGGGCAGCAGCACGATCAGACCGGCCAGGGCCGCGCCGACGCCAAGGGTGTCCGTCAGATACGGGAGCAGCAGCAGCCCCGGCACAGTGGTGAAGGTGCCGGTCACCAGCGACCCCGAGGCGTAGCCGAGGCGCAGCCGGGTGGGGAGTGTGTCGGACGTCCGGCTCTCGGACGCGATCCGGTCGGACGTCATGCCGTCTCCTTGGACGTATGGGGCGTTACGCCATCTCCATGGCGTTCAGTTGGAGGTCGATCGGCAGGTCCTGCCTGCGGGAGATGCTCAACTTCCGGTAGACGCGGGTGAGATGCTGCTCGACGGTGCTGACTGTGACGTAGAGCTTCAGCGAGATCTCCCGGTTGGTGTAGCCGTGCGCGGCCAGCGCGGCGACCCGGCGCTCGGAGTCGCTGAGCTTGGCCTGGAGACGTGTCCGGCCGACCGGTGGCTGCGCGGGCGGCGCGCTCTCGGGGGCCAGGCCCGGCATGATCTCCTCGCGCAGCGCCTCGGCGCCACAGACATGCGCCAGGTTCCAGGCGCGCCGGGTCACCGTGCTGGCCCGGCCGCTCTCGCCCAGGCTCTGCAGGGCCTGGCCCAGCGCGGCCAGCGCGCGGGCGGTCTCGATCCGGTCCCCGGACCTGCGCAGTTCGTCGACCGCCTGCTCAAGCAGCGTGGCCCGCTGTCGCGGCTCGGCGATGGCCGCCCGCATCCGCAGACACAGACCGCGGACCCTCGGCCACTGCGCGTCGGGGCTGGCCATCTGCTGGGCGATCAGCCGCTCGGCCTGCTGCGGCTCGCCGATCCGGATCAGCGCGTCGGCGGCGTCCGTGCGCCACGGCAGCAGCGCCGGCCGGTCCAGATGCCAGCGCTTCACCAGCCGGCCGATGTCGAGGAAGTCCGCGAGCGCCGCATGGAACTGGCTGGACGCCATCGAGTGCAGGCCCCGGGCGCGCAGATACGCGAGCCCCGGCACGCTGTGCAGCAGCTCGTCCCGGATCGGGCGGTCGAGCAGCCGGGCCGCCGACGTGTGCTTGCCGCGCAGGGTGCGGGCCCGGACCAGCGCGGCGGTCGGGGCCAGGGCGAAGGCGCTGCCGCCCCGCTCCGGGAGGCCGTCGACCGCGGCGAGCGCCTCCTCCTCCGCGCCGCGCAGGTCACCGAGGTGCAGCAGCACCTCCGCGTGCAGCGTGGCGAACACCGAGCTCCAGCCCGGTGCGCCGCGCCCGGCGGCCTCCTCCTGGAGCTTCTGACACCACGCGAGGGCCCGCTCCGGCTCGGCCGAGCAGGTGAGCGAACGGATCGCGTGGACCAGCGGATGCAGACTCGCCGCGGTCAGCACGGTGGTCCCGAGCAGCTGCTCGGGCTCGCCGGCCGCACCGTTGCCCGGTGCGTCGGGTACGGCCCAGAAGGCGGTACGCACCGGCTCGTACGCCACCAGGGGTTCCGCGGCGCCGGGGCGCTCGGCCGCCTCGGCGAGCCGCCGGTTGACGTCCAGCGCCTCGGAGATCCGCCCCTGCTCCACCAGCAGCCGGGCGAGCGACGCCGGATTCCACGCACCGCAGCCACCGCCTGCGCGCAGCTCCTCCAGGGGCGCGCTCAGCTTCCGTTCGGCGGCCGCCGGGTTGAACCGCCAGGTCACCGAGGCGAGCCGGGCGGTGATGTCGGCTCGCCGCTCCTCCCCGACAGCGGCCTCGCGGGCGAGGTTCAGCACACTCAGCGCCTGCTGTCCCGCGTCCTTGGCCAACAGCTGCTCGGCGTGGTCGCCCAGCACGTCGGCGGCCCAGGGCACGTCCGTCCAGGGCGCGTCGGCGGTGGCCGAGGCGATGAGATGCCCGGCGACCGGGCCGATCGGCGCACAGTCCGCGTGCAGCACCTGAGCCGCACGGCGGTGCAGTACGGCGAGCTCGTCCGGCGCGAGGCCCTCCAGCGCCGCGGCCGTGGCCACCTGAGCGCGGAACCGGCCATCGGCCAGCATCCCCGCGGTGGCGAGCGCGTCCGCAGCCCGCGCGGTGGCCGCAGCGGACAGTTCGAGCAGCCGCCCGGCCCGCTCGGGTGACGCGTCGTCGCCGAGTACCGCCAGCGCCTGGGCGAGCCGCTGGGCACCCGGACCGATCCGGCGCAGACACACACTCACGGCCTGGGCGAAGAGCCCGCCGGGCGCGGCGAAGCGCCGGTCCTCCAACAGGGCGCGCAGCAGCAGCGGATTGCCGCCCGTCAGGACGTGCGGCTGGTACCCGGCCTCCTCGCCGTTCGCCGGGACATCGGCCTGGTCCCGCAGGGCCAGGGCCACCCCTTCCGGGCTCAGCGGGCTCAGCCGGATACGCCGGAACCCGGGGTGGCGCAGCAGCTCCGTACCGAACACGGAGCCGTCCGAGCCCGCCACCGCGTGGTACGGGGAACCGGCGAACACCAGCAGGATGCGCGCCGAGTCCGTGCTCTGGGCGAGACGGCGAAGAGCGTGCAGGGACGCGTCGTCCACATGGTGCAGATCGTCGACGCAGCACACCACGGGCGTGGCCGTCGCCGCCTCGCGCAGCGCGGTGCGCAGCTCCCGCGTCGACTCGACGCGGCGCGGCCCCGATTCCGGGCGTGGCGGGACGGGCAGCGGTGGCAGCCCGGCCGCCGACGCCGCGTCCGACAGCTGTCGCAGGACACCGAGCGGCACTTCGCGCTCGTCCGGCGAACCCGCCACGCGGAGCACCGCACAGCCGGCCGATGCCGCCCGCTCGGCGACCGCGTCGATCAGGACACTCTTCCCGCAGCCGACCGCTCCCTCGATCAGAACGATGCGGCTGCCTCCCGAGACGGTGGCGGAGAGGGCTTCTTCCAGCAGGTTCAACTCGTTGCTGCGTTCTATGAGCTCCATGACATAGTCCCCCGGCCATGAACGGAACAAATGTTCTTCTGTGCGTGATTGGCCAGTCTATGGACGGATGAGGCGGCTGCCGGTGGCCGCAAGTTGCACGACAACAAGTCATCAAATCCAGCCAGTTGGCGCACTGACATAGGGGCGCCGGGGCGAACAGTAGGGGTTTCGAGCTGTGGCTTCCCGCGCGCCGTCCTGCCTTCAATGAAGTCCGGGCTTCAGGAGTCCTGGCTTCAAGCGGATGGGTGGAAGATGACCACAACTGAGGTGACCCCAGCACAGGACGCCGTCGCACCGGCGGCACCGGCGATACCGCCGTCCAGTCCCGATCTGCGCGCGCGCGTGGCCGAGCTTCGGGCGGTCAAACAGGAGGCCAGGCAGGGACCGGGCCAACGCGCCACCGAAGCCCAGTGGGCCAAGGGCAAACTGACCGTCCACGAGCGTCTCGACCTCCTCTTCGACGAGGGCACCTTCACCGAGGTCGAGCCCCTGCGCCGACACCGGGCCACCGGCTTCGGCCTGGAGGCCAAACGCCCGTACACCGACGGCGTGGTGACCGGCTGGGGCCTGGTGCACGGCCGCACGGTCTTCGCGTACGCTCATGACTTCCGCATCTTCGGCGGCTCACTGGGCGAGTCACACGCGGCGAAGATCCACAAGATCATGGACATGGCCGAGACCGCGGGCGCCCCCCTGGTCAGCCTCAGCGACGGCGCCGGGGCCCGCATCCAGGAAGGCGTCACCGCACTGGCGGGCTACGGCGGCATCTTCCGCCGCAACGTCGCCGCATCCGGCGTCATCCCGCAGATCAGCGTGATGCTCGGCCCCTGCGCGGGCGGCGCCACCTACTCACCGGCCCTCACCGACTTCGTGTTCATGGTGCGCGGCATCTCGCAGATGTACATCACCGGACCCGACGTGGTGAAGGCGGTCACGGGCGAGGACATCTCGCACGAGCACCTCGGCGGCGCCGGCATCCACGCGGGCATCTCCGGCGCGGTGAACTTCGTCCACGAGACCGAGGCCGAGTGCCTGGAGGAGGTCCGCTACCTGCTCTCCCTGCTGCCCGCCAACAACCGCGAACTGCCGCCCGCCGTCCCGGCGACCGACCCGGCCGACCGGCGCGGCGAGTCCCTGCTGGACCTGGTCCCGGCCGATCCGGGCCGCTCGTACGACATGCGCGACGTGATCACCGAGATCATCGACGACGGCGACTTCTTCGAGGTCCACGAGCTGTGGGCGGGCAACATCCTGTGCGGCCTGGCCCGCCTCGACGGGCACACCGTCGGCATCGTCGCCAACCAGCCGGCCTCCTACGCCGGAGTCCTGGACATCCATGCGAGTGAAAAAGCCGCCCGCTTCGTCCAGACCTGCGACGCCTTCAGCATCCCGCTGGTCACCCTGGTCGACGTGCCCGGCTTCCTGCCCGGCAAGGACCAGGAGCACGACGGCATCATCCGGCACGGCGCCAAGCTCCTGTACGCCTACTGCAACGCCACCGTCCCGCGGATCTCCGTCATCCTGCGCAAGGCCTACGGCGGCGCGTACATCGTCATGGACTCCCAGTCGATCGGCACCGACCTGGCGCTCGCCTGGCCGACCAACGAGATCGCCGTCATGGGCGCCGAGGGCGCGGCGAACGTCGTCTTCCGCCGCGAGATCGCCGCCGCGGACGACCCGGAGGCGATGCGGGCCCACCTGGTCAAGGAGTACAAGACCGAGCTGATGCACCCGTACTACGCCGCCGAGCGCGGCCTGGTCGACGACGTCATCGACCCCGCCGAGACCCGGTCCGTACTGATCCGCTCGCTGGCCATGCTCCGCGCCAAGCAGGCCAAACTCCCCGCCCGCAAACACGGCAACCCCCCGGTGTGAGCGGCCATGACACAGCCTGCGGAAACGCCACAAGACACGGTGCTGCGCATCGTGCGCGGCCGGCCGAACGAGGAGGAACTGGCGGCGGCGACCCTGGCCCTGCTCGCGTTCATGCGCGGCCGCTGTGCCGACGAGGCGGAAGCGGGCACAGCGGTCGCGGCCTGGTCCGCGGCGCACGGCTACGCGCCGCCGGGCGGCTGGGCCGCGGAGACGTGACGGCCCGGAAGCCCGCTCCCTGAGTCCTGAGCCCTGACCCCTGACTCCCCTGACCCCTGACCCCTGACCACGCAAAAGCCCGCTCCCCGGAAGGGAAGCGGGCTTTTGAACGAATACCTGTGGTGCCCCCAACGGGATTCGAACCCGTGCTACCGCCTTGAAAGGGCGGCGTCCTGGGCCACTAGACGATGAGGGCTAAGGGCCCGCCGTGGGCGCTTTGCAGCGCGTCGGGGACGTGAGCAGCATATGTGATGCACGGAGCGATCGCCAAAACGGTTTACGGTCTACGGCGAGGTGGACCGAGGGGTCGGCGGGCTCGGCGGCGTCGGCGGACCCGACGAGGGAGTGGCTCCGGGCTGGTTCTCCTTCGGCAGATGGCGGCTGACCTCGGCCGTGGTCAGCCCGAGACCGCCGAGCTTGATCTCGTCCCAGGCCTGCAGCAGCTTGGTGTCCCGGTCCAGGTAGAGCACCGACGCCATGATCGGCGCGGGCTCGTCGCCCTCGATCGCGCGCAGCCCGCTGCCACCCGTGGACCCCTCCATCCGCAGCCGCGTGCCGTTCTCCAACACCTCCATCTTCTGGTGGTGCAGATGCCCGGTGAGCACCAGCGGCACCGCGCCGTCCGTGCCGCGCGCCGCCACCGGGTTGTGGGCGGCGGCGATGTCCACCGGCGTGCCCTTCTCCCGCTCGGCCCCGAGCGCCGCGGCCAGCCGGACACCGGCCAGCTCCTGGACCGGCTTGCCCTCGTCGGCGGCCGTACGGTCCGGGGTGAACGCGGGGTCGCCGATCCCGGCGAAGCGCAGCCCCGCCACGTTCACCGCTTTCCCGTCGTCGAGCACCCGTACGTTCTTCAGACCCTTGAGATAGCTCTGGGTGGTCGCCGAGTCATGGTTGCCGCGCACCCAGAGGTACGGGGCGCCGAGGTGCTGGATGGGGTCGAGGAAGCTGTTCTCGGCCGCTGAGCCGTGGTCCATGGTGTCGCCGGTGTCGACGATGACATCGATCTCGTACTGCTTGACCAGCGAGGAGATGATGTGCCAGCTCGCCGGGTTGAGATGGATGTCGGAGACATGGAGCACCCGGACGGTGGACGGGTCGGGCTCGTACACGGGAAGGGTCGACGCGGCGTCGTACAGCTTGGTCACATTGGTGACCAGCCGGGCCAACTCCTTCTGGTAGACGTCGAACTCGCTGACGATGCTGCGGGCGTCGCCGACCAGGGACGGCGCGGAGGACAGCAGTCCGGAGAACCTCGGCTCCAGGACCGACTTCGGGTTCCAGGTGGCGTACGCGCTGATACCGGACGCCGTGAGCAGCGCCAGCGCCAACCCGCCCGCGGCGAGCGCCCGGCGCGGGCGCCGGTAGACGGCGAGCCCCAGCGCCGTGGCACCGCCGACCACGGCCACACAGGAGCGCAGCGCCACATCCAGGGTGCCGCCCCGCACATCGGCCGCGATCTCCTCCTGGAGGCCGGTCAGCCGCTCGGGCTGGTCGACCAGGAACTGGGAGCGCTCCGGGTCGAGCTGGTCCACGTCCACGTCGAGCCGGATGGGCGCGACATGGCTGTCCAGCTCCAGCGCCCCCAGCGGCGAGATATTGATCTTCGTGCCGCCGGAGAGCGACGGCCGGAGCGTCATCGTGGTGTCCATCGGCCCGACCGGGGTGCGCACACTGCCCACGATCAGCAGCCCGAGCCAGGCGCCGAGCAGCACGACCACGACGAGTCCGAAGGCGCGCGACCACGGGTGCGGTGGGTGCACCAGCGCACTGACCGGGTGCGAACGGCGCACACGGTAGCGGCGGCGCAGAGCGGCCGCAGCACTTCGGATGTCGCGGGCCATTGGTCCGGTATGCCCATTTCCGAGGGTGGGTATGCCGAGCGTGGGTATGCGGCGCCATCCCCGACAATGGCGGTGTGCTGGAGATGACACGCGAGGAGTTCGAGGAACTCGTCGCCGAGGCCCTGGACCGCATCCCGCCGGAGCTGACGCGGCTGATGGACAACGTCGCGGTGTTCGTGGAGGACGAACCGCCGTCGGACGACCCCGAGCTGCTCGGGCTGTACGAGGGGACGCCGCTGACTGATCGCGGCGAGTGGTACGCGGGGGTGCTGCCCGACCGGATCACCATCTACCGGGGGCCGACGCTGCGGATGTGCGAGTCGCGCGAGGACGTCGTGGCCGAGTCGGAAATCACCGTCGTGCATGAGATCGCCCACCATTTCGGCATCGACGACGAACGGCTGCACGCGCTCGGGTACGGCTGAGGGTGCCGGGGTCCGTGTCCTCTGCCGGGCGCCGGGAGTTGGGCAGGGGGACCCCGTCGCCGCACCCCGGAGGTGCCCGCCCGTGCGCCCGTTGTCCGTACCACCGCTGAGGCCGTACGCCGCTGTCCGGCTGGCCGCCGGGCTGCTCGCGGTCGCCGCGACCGCCGGCTGTATGAGCGTGGGCTCCGAGGAGGGCGCACCCTCGCCGACGCGCTCCACCGGGTCCGGGGACGGCGGTGACGCGGCCTCAGACGGCGGGACGGTGGTGAGCGGCGACGGCGCCCGGAGCGGTGCCCACGCACCCGGCGGCCACGGGCGGTCGGGGAAGCCGGAGCCGAGCGGCTCGTCGAAGAAGGGGCCCGACGCCGAGTCGGACGAGGAATCGGAATCGGGCTCGGACTCGGGCTCGGAGTCCGACGCGCCGGACCCGTCGGCCTCGGGCAAGGTCCCCCGCGAACCGGGCGACGACCCGAAGCCGGGCGAGCCGTCACCGCGCCCGAACCCCACGCGCCCGACCGCCACCCCCAAGCCGT
>NZ_JAZGRL010000004.1:35806-51147 GCF_046540415.1 Streptomyces sp. E11-3
CCGACGCCCACCCGCCCGGAGCCGACCCCGAGCGAGCCCCCGGAGCCGACGCCCGCCGAACCGTCCGAGTCGGCGGCGCATCAGACGCGGGCCCACGCGGCCCAGGAACAGAAGTGGCCGGACGGCCCGGAACCCTCACCCCAAGCGGAACCTTCGTGACATCACCGCAGGTCAGAGGGTTATTCGGGGGCTGGTTTGCCATCTGGGGCAGGGGGTGCGTACAGTAGTAGATCGTTTGATCCCATTTGCCCGGCGCCGCCAGTGAAGAACTGAGGCAGGCGCCGCGTGGCGCGTACTCTCCCTTGCCGTGGCTGGACCGCATTGAGGCGGTCGAATTGCGAATACACGGAGTTTGGGCGCGTGCCGAGACTCCGGAAGGTTTCGCATTTCGCATGCTCGAAAACAACACTGTCAATTTCAGCGCTGACCACGCCGTCATGCCCGAGGACGACGCGGCCCCCAAGGCCGTGGCAACGCTGGAGACGGTTGCCGTAACCGAAGAGACCACCAAGGTCTCCGAGGCCACCGAGGCCGGTCCCGAGGCCGGGTCCGAGGCCGGTCCCGAGGCCGGGTCCGAGGCCGGCAAGACCCCCGAGGCTCCTGAGGCCGACAAGACCCCTGAGCTCACCTTCGCCGACCTGGGCCTGCCCGAGGGCGTCGTCCGCAAGCTCAACCAGAACGGCGTCACCAGCCCCTTCCCGATCCAGGCCGCGACCATCCCGGACGCCCTGGCCGGCAAGGACATCCTGGGCCGCGGCCGCACCGGCTCCGGCAAGACCCTCTCCTTCGGTCTCCCGCTGCTGGCCACGCTGGCCGGCGGCCACACCGAGAAGAAGAAGCCCCGCGGCGTCATCCTCACCCCGACCCGTGAGCTCGCGATGCAGGTCGCGGACGCGCTGCAGCCGTACGGCGACGTACTCGGCCTGAAGATGAAGGTCGTCTGCGGCGGTACGTCGATGGGCAACCAGATCTACGCCCTGGAGCGCGGCGTCGACGTCCTCGTCGCCACGCCGGGCCGTCTGCGCGACATCATCAACCGCGGCGCCTGCTCGCTGGAGAACACCCAGATCGCGGTCCTGGACGAGGCCGACCAGATGTCCGACCTGGGCTTCCTGCCCGAGGTCACCGAGCTGCTCGACCAGGTCCCGGCCGGCGGCCAGCGGATGCTGTTCTCGGCCACGATGGAGAACGAGATCTCCACCCTGGTCAAGCGCTACCTGAACAACCCGGTGACGCACGAGGTCGACAGCGCCCAGGGCAACGTCACGACCATGACGCACCACATCCTGATCGTGAAGCCGCGCGACAAGGCGCCGGTCACCGCCGCCATCGCCGCCCGCAAGGGCCGCACGATCATCTTCGTCCGCACCCAGCTGGGCGCCGACCGCATCGCCGAGCAGCTGCGCGAGGCCGGGGTCCGCGCCGACGCGCTGCACGGCGGCATGACGCAGGGCGCGCGTACCCGCACCCTCGCCGACTTCAAGGACGGCTACGTCAACGCGCTGGTCGCCACCGACGTCGCCGCCCGCGGTATCCACGTCGACGGCATCGACCTGGTCCTGAACGTGGACCCGGCCGGCGACCACAAGGACTACCTGCACCGCTCCGGCCGTACGGCCCGCGCAGGCCGCTCCGGCACGGTGGTGTCTCTCTCCCTCCCGCACCAGCGCCGCCAGATCTTCCGCCTCATGGAGGACGCGGGCGTCGACGCCACCCGCCACATGGTCGGAGGCGGCGGTGCCTTCGACCCCGAGGTCGCCGAGATCACCGGCGCCCGGTCGCTCACCGAGGTCCAGGCCGACTCCGCGGACAACGCCGCGAAGCAGGCCGAGCGCGATGTCGCCGAGCTGACCAAGGAACTGGACCGTGCCCAGCGCCGCGCCACCGAGCTCCGCGAGGAGGCCGACCGCCTGACCGCCCGCGCCGCCCGCGAGCGTGGCGACGACCCGGAGGCGGCCATCGCCGCCGCGGCCGCCGAGCCCGCGACGGAAACCGAGCTCCCGGTCTCCGCGGCCCCCTCCACCTCGGACCAGCCGCGCGAGTCCCGTGAGTCCCGTGACGAGCGCCCGACGTACGAGCGCCGCGACCGCCGCGACGACCGGGGCAACTTCGACCGCCGCGACCGCGACGACCGCGGCGGCTTCCGCCGTGACGACCGCGGTGGCAACGACCGTGGCGGCTTCCGAGGCAGTCGTGACGACCGCGGCGGCGACCGTGGCGGCTTCCGCGGTGGCAACGACCGCGGTGGCTTCCGAGGTAACCGTGACGACCGCGGTGGCGACCGTGGCGGCTTCCGCCGCGACGACCGTGGCACCAGCGACCGCGGCGGCTTCCGAGGCAGCCGTGACGACCGCGGTGGCGACCGCGGCGGCTTCCGCGGTGGCAACGACCGTGGCGGCTTCCGTCGCGACGACCGCGGTGGCAACGACCGTGGCGGCGACCGCCCGTTCAGCCGCCCCGCCCGCGACAACGACCGCGGTGGCTTCCGAGGCAGCCGTGACGACCGCGGTGGCGACCGTGGCGGCTTCCGCCGCGACGACCGTGGCACCAGCGACCGCGGCGGCTTCAACCGCGGCGCCGGCGACCGCCCGTTCAACCGCGAGCACCGCGGCGGCACCGACCGCCCGTTCAACCGCGACCACCGCGGCGCCGGCGACCGCCCCTTCAACCGCCGTGACGACCGTCGCGACGACCACCGCGGCAGCTCCTTCGGCCGCCGCGACGAGAAGCCGCGCTGGAAGCGCAACGGCTGACACCTAGGCAGCT
The DNA here is from genome assembly GCF_046540415.1 of Streptomyces sp. E11-3. NCBI lineage: Bacteria > Bacillati > Actinomycetota > Actinomycetes > Kitasatosporales > Streptomycetaceae > Streptomyces > Streptomyces sp. E11-3. The sequence goes on from NZ_JAZGRL010000004.1 coordinate 38,573, forward strand.
GACCGGCACAGGCGGGCCCGTCTCCACAGACGGGCCCGCCTCTGTCTGCCGCGTCCGACATATGCCTTCGAAGCTTGGCCCGGTCGGGGGCTATGCTTCAGGTCGCGGGCCGTTAGCTCAATTGGCAGAGCAGTGGACTTTTAATCCATTGGTTGTGGGTTCGAGTCCCACACGGCCTACCGCGAGCGGGTCCGGGGATACCCCGCTGACCTGCGCTTGAGCGCCCTACTCGGCTTTGCCGGGTGGGGCGCTTTGCCGTTTGCTGGCCCCTCGCTGGCCCCATGCGTGCCCGAAGCGCGCCCGGCGGTATGGCGGGCCTGCCTCGGAGCGAGCCGCGCGGCGCCCGTGGCGAGGGCGAGGGCATCCGCGCCAACAGCAGCCAGCGCCCGAAGCGAGCTCACCTCGCGGGCGGACCGCCAGACGCTATGGGCTGCCGGGGGAGTGCGGAAGGGGAGCGCCGTCACGCCCTGGGCCGTGAACGGATCGGTCTCAAGGTAGCCCACCCGTACCGCACAGGTACACGCGGCTCAAGGACCGCCTGTACCGCCTGCCCGTGCTGGCTACGCCCGTAGTGCTGCCGTACGAGCTGAGCGACTCTACGTCGGCACCGTTCAGGCTCGGCGAGCCGAGCGTCGAGGATCAACGTCCGGCGGCCGTGGGGGAGATGTGTCGCGACCGTCAGCCACTGCCGGTCGCGTGGGTCGGCCAGGCTCGCCCGCCGGGCGCGGTGCTGGTAGTCCCGTCGCGCGAACTGCACGTCGCGCTCGTGGGCGTCATGGACTTCCCCCCGGTACCTCCTGCTCGACGGCGAACCCGAGCCACGGGTACTCGATCGCCCGTTGCAGGTCGCCGACGAGCATGTCTACGACGAGCTTCTCGTCGCCGATGGACTTGATGGAGTCGTCGAGCTCGAGCGGCTCGGACGCGCAGATGACCTCTACCTCGGGCCACAGCTTGCGGCAGGTGGCGTAGGAGCGGCGCTCCATGTAGGGCTTGGAGATCAGGAGCAGTGAGTCGGTCTCGATCCCGGCCGCGCGCAGTACCTCGCGCGAGAGCGTGATGTTCTGCCCGGTGTTGCCCGCCTGGGTCTAGAGGAGGATCGCGTCGTCGGGCACACCCAGGTCGAGCGCGTGCTCGCGGTAGTGCACCGCCTCGCCGCGCGGGAAGCGGGCCCGGGTGGTCGGGCTGTTGCCGCCGCTGAAGACGACCACGGGAAAGAGCCCGGCGCGGTACAGCTCAGCTGTGGCCCTCGCGACCCCGAGATCGTGGCTGCCGAGACCGATCGCCGCCGAGCAGGGGCGCGGCTCGTGGTGCATCTGGTGGTACTGCCAGATCAGGTGGGCGTCGTTCCACTGCGCGTCGGTGATCGTGCGCTGTCCGCGGTCCGGCACGGGGGCTCCCTGGTTCATCGTTGCTGGCCGCTTACCTCTACTCACTCGACAGGGCGGCCGACGGGCCGTCGTACGGCTGCCGGATGCCCTCGGTGCTGCGCAGTTGGTGACTGAGGCCGTACTCCGTGTCCAGCCGCGCCGTCTGGGCGGGGACGGACAGCCCATCCTTTCGGGTCGCCGAGTCGGAAAAACCGAGGCTTCGGCGGCCGCGCTCAGGCGCGGCGTGCCCGCCAGAGCCATACGGCCGTGCCGGTGATCAGGGTGAGGATTCCCAGGCTGGACAGGAGGGCCGGGATCTCTTCGGCCGCGTGGCCCGTGATCAGGTTGATGGTGACGAAGAAGGTGATCGGCACGATGACGGTGAGCAGTAGGCCGGTGGTCTTCTGGACGGCGGTCCAGTGCACTGAGGTGCAGAGGAGTACCCCGCCGGTGACGCGGAACAGGAAGCCGAACACGGCGCCGGGGTTGAACGCCGCGTCGGGGCCCATGTCGAAGATCATCGTGAAGGGCGGCGAGAGGGTGAGCATCAGGAGCGGGACCAGGGGGTGCACCTTGCCGCGCCGGACGGGTGCGTCCCCGTCGCTCGGGGCCGGGGTGCCGGTGGTCTCGTTCCCTGCCTCGGCCAGTGCCGTCGCCGCGATCGTGCGGGGGTCCCCCAGCTCCGCGAGGATCTCGCCGATCGTGGCGTCGGGGCGTTCGGCGCGTGTCACTTCGATGTGCTCGGCAAGGTCGGCGAGGAGTTCCTGGCGGCGGTCCGCGGGGAGTGCTGAGGCCTCGCGCTCGGTGGCGATGAGGTAGTCGCGTACGGGGTCGGCGGTGGTCTTCATGCGGAGTCTCCGGTGGGGGCGTGCGGGGTGGTCAGGAAGGCGTCGACGGCGTTGCGGAAGCCGGGCCAGACGCGGGTGAACTCGTCGAGCGCGGACCGGCCGCTGTCGGTGAGTGCGTAGTAGCGGCGGGGCGGGCCGGAGGCGGACTCCTGCCAGGTGGTGGTGACCAGGTCGTCGCGGCGGAGCCGGGAGAGCAACGGGTAGACCGTGCCCTGACTGGTGGCCAGGGCACCGGAGTCCTCCAGGGCGTGGAGGAGTTCCACGCCGTAGCGGGGACGGTCCCGCATCAGGGCGAGCACGCAGTACTCCAGGACACCCTTGCGCAGCTGGGCGGCGGCCCGGGCCTGCTTGGTCGAATCACCTGGTTCCATGCGATGCAAGACACCTGGCGTGGCAAATAGATGGGAAGGGGCCCCTTCCAGGCATCGTCAGCGGTTGCCCGACGGTGGATCGGTCAGCTCTGCCGAAATCGTCGGCACGTACAAGGGGTTGCGGGACGCCAAGGGCATTTCCTTGACTCTGGAGGCGGACGCGGAACGGCCCGGAGCGTCCGGCGGGCGGGTCACCGTGGAGAACTGGCCGACGGGAGACTGGTACCGGCCGGAGCTGGGGGAGACCTTCGACGGGTCCGGCACCTGGGAGCTCCAGCCGGCCAGGGAGGGCAGCGAGCGGTCTACTGTCTCCCTCACCTTCACAAAGCCCAGAGAGTTCGGCACCAACGACACCCTCGACACGTTGACGGCCGCGGCGGATTCCGACCGGATCGTGCTCTTCGAGAACGACGACCCGGACATCTGCCCCCGCTTCCGGCTGGAGTCGGGCAAGGGCTGACGCCCGTCCCAGAGCCCCACCCCTCCAAGCTGGCCGCACATCCCATGCGCTCGGCATTCGAGCCGACCGGCTGAAGTTGACCCTCGACCTGGTGGAGGGGCCAGGGTTCTGGGTGTGGAGAGCGAGATGCGCAGCATTGGTGAGATGGCCCGGGACAGCGGACTTGGCGTGAGCGCCCTGCGGTTTTACGGCCGTGCTGGTGTGCTGGTCCCTGCGTGGGTGGATCCGGTGAGTGGCTACCGCTGGTACGGCCCCGAGCAGCTTGAAGAGGCCCGGCTGCTGGCCCGGTTGCGCGGAGCCGGTATGCCGTTGGCGGACATTCGGCTGGTGCTGGCCGGCTGGTCCAGTGCGGACACCGACCTGGTGCGGAAACTGCTTCAGGCGCATCTGTGCCGCCTTGAACGGGGACTGTCCGATGCCCGCAGCGAGTTCTCCGCGGTCCGAGCACTACTCGAACGCAGGGAGAATTCCGTGACTTTGCTCCGCACCGCCGCCGTCCGGCTGGCCGTCTCCGCCCCCGAGCTGGCCGCCGCGTTGGACGCGGTCCGTTTCGCCGCCAGTGCCGACCCGGAACTGCCGATGCTCGGCGGTGTCCTGTTCGACATCGAGGGCGACGCACTCTATGTCGTGGCAACCGACCGGTACCGGATGGCCGTAGCGAGAACCGAGACCACCGGGCACGGCGGGTCCCGTGTCCGGGTCATCGTCCCGGTCCCGCTCGCCGACGCGATGCGGGCGCTGCTCAGTGGCGAGGAACGCGTCGAGCTCGTTGTGGACTGTGACCGCGTGACGCTGGCGACCGGGGGCCGTAAGGCGGCCGGTCAGTGCCTCGATCACGACTTCCCTGACTACCGTCGCCTCGTCCGCCTGCCGGCCGGACGACGCGCCCTCGTTGATGTGCCGGCTTTCCAGGAGGCGGTGAAGACCGGTCCTGTCCGCGCAAGCGAGGTGCGAAAGCCGGACGAGGACGTGTCCTGCGACCTCAGCGTGCTCAAGGTGACCGCCGACGGCGAGGTGACCGTCTGCGAGGACGGTGACGACGACCAGAACCATGTCGCCGTCAACCGCGAGTTCTTGCTGCACGCGCTCGCCGCCGGAGCCCGAGACCAACTGATCCTGGAGTTCGGCGCCCCTACCGCACCCCTGGCGATCCGTCGGCCCGACACCGAGGACACGTTCTCGATACTGATGCCGGTCCGTCTGGAGAACTAGGGCCTGTCCGGCGGACCATGCCTGGGACGCGGAAGCCGTGCGCCTGCTCGATCCGACTGGCACCCACATCCCGCGCTCATCCGCTGAGCCGCTGACCCGGAGTGGAGTGAGGAACGGGGCGCGCGCCCTCTCGGGCATGGACACGCCCACCACCCAGCGGCTTGGCTGTCGCCATGACAGCGACCCTGAACGTCCTGACCGCCGGATACGTCGGCCCGCGCACCGCCAGCACCGTGACCCTGCTCCGCGACGGTGACACCCTGGTCGTGGTGGACCCCGGCATGGTGGCCGACCGCAAGCTGATCCTCGGGCCGGTGGCCGAGGCCGGCGTATCGCCCGAGCAGGTCACCGACGTGGTGTTCAGCCACCATCACCCGGACCACACCCTGAACGCGGCACTCTTCCCGGCCGCCCGCTACCACGACCACTGGGCCATCTACGAGGACGACCTCTGGACCACCCGCGCCGCCGACGGATTCGAGATCTCGCCGTCGATCCGGTTGATGGCCACTCCGGGACACACGCCCGAGGACATCAGCACCCTCGTCGACACCGAGGAGGGACTGGTGGTCCTCACCCACCTGTGGTGGAGCGCGGACGGTCCCGTGGAGGACCCCTACGCCACGGACCCCGAGGCCCTGCACACCTCCCGCGCCGCCGTCCTCGCCCTGTCGCCCGCGCTCGTCGTGCCGGGCCACGGCGCCGCGTTCGCCCCCACGGAGCACACGCCGCGCTAGTCACCCTCAGAAGCAGGCTCTCAGCGCGCGAAGGACGCCCGATACGCGCGCGGGCTGGTGGCCAGGCGGGCCGCGAAGTGCTGCCGCATGGTGACCTCGCTGCCGAAGCCCGCGCGCCGGGCGACCTCCGGCATCGGCAGGTCGGTGTGCTCCAGGAGCTTCTGGGCGGCGGCGACACGCTGGTCCAGGAGCCAGCGCAGCGGGGTGCTGCCGGTGGCCGCGGTGAAGTGGCGGGCGAAGGAGCGCGGCGACATTCCGGCTCGCGCGGCCAGGTCGGCGACGGTCAGCGGCTCGTGCAGGCGGCGGATGGCGTCTTCGCGTACGGCGGCGAGTGCGTCGGCGTCCCGGTCGACGCGCGGGGTGGGGTGCTCGATGAACTGCGCCTGGGTGCCGGTGCGGAACGGCGCCGTGACCATCGAGCGGGCCACCGTCGAGGCCGCCTCGGCGCCGTGTGCCGTACGGACCAGGTGCAGGCAGAGGTCGATCCCGGCGGCTGTACCGGCCGATGTCCAGATGTTGCTGTCCTCGATGAACAGGGCGTCGGGTTCGACGGCGACTTCAGGATGAGCGGCGCGGAGCAGCTCGGCGAGGTTCCAGTGGGTGACCGCGCGGCGGCCGTCGAGCAGGCCCGCCTGGGCGACGGTGAAGGCGCCACCGCACAGGGCGGCGATGGGGGTGCCGCGGCGGTGTGCCCGGCGCAGGGCGCGGAGCACCGGGTCCGGCGCGGTGGAGAGGTGGTCGTCCAGGCCGGGGATCAGGATCAGCTCGGCGCGGTCCAGCCAGCCGAGCGTACGGTCGGGGGTGAGGCTGAGGCCGCCGCGCAGCGGGATGGGCACACGGTCGGCGGCGACGCGGCGCAGGTCGAAGGCGGGGACGCCGCGGTCGGTGCGGTCCGTACCCCAGACCTCGGTGATCACGGAGACATCGAAGGCGCGGATTCCGGGGAAAGCGAGGAGCGCGACGCGGTGCCTCGGCGGGGTGCCGTCCACTCTCGACGGGGTGCTGTCCACTGTGGCAGTAAACCATCGATCGCTGGCTTCTCGCCCTCTGGGGAGCGGCGGGCCGAGGCGGCAGCATCGTAGCCATGGAGATCGCAGAGAACACAGCCCTGGTCGTGGTCGACGTACAACAGGGCTTCGAGCAGCGGGACTTCTGGGGTGAGCGCAACAACCCGGAGGCCGACACCCAGATCGAGACGCTCATCGACGCCTGGCAGGCCACGGGCCGACCAGTCGTCTTCGTACGACACGACTCGTCGAAGCCCGACTCCCCGCTGCGGCCTGGCCAGCCGGGCAACGACTTCAAGCCGTACGTCGAGCAGCGCCGCGGGAAGGGGTCAGGAGCCGAGCTGCTCCTGACGAAAACCGTCAACTCCGCCTTCTACGGCACCCCCGATCTGGACGCATGGCTCAAGGAGGCGGGCATCTCGCAGTTCGTCGTGGCCGGGATCCAGACCAACATGTGCGCGGAGACGACCGCGCGGATGGGCGGAAACCTCGGCTACGAGGTCCTCTTCGCGCTGGACGCGACCTACACGTTCGACCTCGAAGGGCCGTTCGGCTGGCGGCGCTCCGCCGACGAACTGGCCCGGGCGACGGCCGTGTCCCTGCACGGCGGAGGCTTCGCGCGGGTGGTGACGACACAGGAACTGGTGGCAGCCGCGACGACCGCCTGAGAGGGCTACTGTCTGCCGCATGCGCGCCCACTTCGAGGAACTCGACTGGCAGCCGACCCCGCTCGGCGAGATCAGCCTGAGACGCCGTCGCGATCTCGCCACCGACACCGACGTCTACGAGGTCAAGCTCGGCGACGAGTTCCTGATGTCCAGCATGTTCACGGCGGGCGAGGTCGCCCTCGCCCGCCTCGGCCTGGAAGCGACACCGGGCACCCGACTCGACGTCCTCGTGGGCGGACTCGGCCTCGGATACACCGCCGACGCGGTACTGGACGACCCCCGAGTCCGCTCGCTGACCGTGCTCGACGCGCTCGGCGAGGTCATCGACTGGCACAAGCGGGGCCTGGTCCCGCTGGGCCCCCGCCTCACGAAGGACCCCCGATGTCGCCTGGTCCAGGGTGACTTCTTCGCCCGCGCAGCCGGTGCCGCCGCCGCAGCAGCCAGTGCAAGTGCCGATGCCGGTGTCGGTGCTGCCGCCGCCCAGGGTCTCGACCCCGAGGCTCCCGGCCGCCGCTTCCACGCCATCCTGGTCGACATCGACCACTCCCCGGACCACGTACTGCACCCGAGTCACGCGGCCCTGTACGGCCCCGACGGCCTGCGCGCACTGTCCGGGCAGCTGCATCCCGGCGGCATCTTCGCCCTGTGGTCCAACGACCCTCCCAGCGACGCCTTCACCGCCGCACTCGCGACCGCTTTTCCCTGGTCGGAGGCCCATGTCGTGTCCTTCGCCAACCCGCTGCAGGAGAGTGCAGCGACCAACACGGTCTACGTCGCCGGGACAGCCGCCGGATCAGTCGTCGGGACATAGGCTTCGCGCAGCGACTCGACCGCCCGGGCGAGGCTGGCCGCGCCATGGCCCTGGTCGATCTGGCGCTCGAAGAGCGCCTGCAGCGGAGCGAGCAGTTCCGTGCCGAGGCCCTGGGCCCTGGTGGCGTTCAGGATGTTGCTCAGGCCCACGGCGTTGATGTCCATGTTGGATGTCTCGGTGGCGTAGTCGCCGGAGTCGATCTCCTGGGCGAAGCCGGGCAGCGCGTCCGCCGCCCCGTTCAGCCAGGGCACCAGCAGCTCGGTGATCTCCGTGGCCTTGATCCCGGCCGAGTCGCCGAGCGCCACCGCCTGGAAGAAGCCCGCGAACATTCCGTACATCCCGCTGAGCAGCGCCATGTCGTAGAGCGAGGAGAGGCCGGGCTCGGTGCCGACGAAGGTGGCGGCGCCCAGCAGCTTCAGCTCCTGCTCGTACGTGGTGAAGGCGTCGGACGACCCGCTGTAGAGGACGAACGCCTCGGTTGTCCCGATGGTCTGCGGCACCGCGTAGACCGCGCCGTCCAGGTAGTCGGCGCCGTGTCCGGCCGTCCAGGCGGCCAACTCGCGGGCCGGGGCCGGGGTTCCGGTGGTGACGTTGAGCAGGGTGCGGCCCTGGAGGGCGGCTGCGGCGGGGGTGAGGATCTGTCGCACGGTCTCGTAGTCCAGTACGGAGACGATGACCAGCTCGCTCGCCGTGACGGCTTCGGCCGCGCTGCCCGCCAGGGTCGCGCCCTTGGCGACGAGGCCCTCGGCCTTGCCGGGCGAACGGTTCCACACGGTGGTGGGGTGGCCCTGCGCCAGGAACGTCTCGGCCAGGACCTGGCCGAGATTGCCGAGGCCGATGACGGCGATCGAGTGCTTGGGCGTGGACGTGGGCGTGGTGTTCATGGTGGTCCTCCGTCGTGTTCCCGGGTGTTCCCGGGTGTTCCGGGTGTTCCGGCCGGTGGTCACACCCTGCGGGCGGGTACTTCCGGATCACTGTCGGTCGGCTGTCGGTCCACTGGCGGTGTGGACGGTGGACGGTGGGCGGGGAGGCGCTGGCCGTCCCCGGCGCGAAAGTCCGTGCGCTGCTCGCCCAGTTGCTGGTGCGTCAGAGCCCCCTCGGGGCGGGGTGGGGGATCACGCTCTGACCTCGGGTCCGAAGCGGCGCCGGTACGCCGACGGGCTCAGCCCCGTCTCGCGGCGCAGCCGGGCGCGCAGGTTGGCCGCCGTGCCGAGGCCGCTGCGTTCGGCGACCACGTCCAGACGTTCTTCGCCGCGTTCGATGAGGCGGCAGGCGAGTGCGACGCGCTCGCCGGTCAGCCAGGCCAGCGGGGTCGTGCCGAGTTGGGTGCGGAAGCGGCGGTGCAGGGTTGCCGGGCTGACCGCTGCGCGGGCCGCGAGGGTGGGGATGGCGAGCGGGGCGTCGAGGTGTTCCTGAGCCCAGGCCAGGACGGGCGCCAGGGACTCGTCGGGGACGTCGGGGACGGGGCGTTCCACGAACTGGCGCTGCCCGCCGTCCCGGTGCGCCGCGAAGACCAGGCGGCGGCTCACCGAGTTGGCGGCCTCCGCGCCGTGGTCGCGGCGGACGAGGTGCAGCCCGAGGTCGAGCGCGGCCGAGCTGCCCGCCGCGGTGAGGATGTCGCCGTCGTCCACGAACAGCACATCCGGTTCGAGCCGTACGGCGGGGAAGCGCGCCCGGAAGGAGTCCGCCCACTGCCAGTGCGCGGTGGCCCGGCGCCCGTCCAGGACCCCGGCCTCGGCGAGGGGGAAGGCACCGCTGCAGAACCCCACCAGGCGGGCCCCGCGCGCGTGTGCCCGGCGTACGGCGTCCAGGACGGCCGGGCGGCGTGGGACCTCCGTGTCAGGACGGTTGGGCACGATCAGCGTGTCGGCGGTGTCGGCGGCCGCGAGGTCGGCGACACCCGAGAGGGTGAAGAAGCCGTCCCGCATCAGCGTGTTCGGTTCGGGGGAGCAGAGCGCGAAGTCGTAGAGATCGCGGCCCAGTTCGGGCCTGCGCAGCCCGAACACCTCGGTCGCGCAGCCGAGTTCGAACGGGTTGGAGTTCTCGTCGACGATGACGACGACCCGGTGGGCTGATGGCCGTACGGTCGACTGCGAGGATTCTTGCGGCATATGCGATTTCTAGCACTCGTGGGCGTGGGGTGCCGTGGTGACCATGGACTCATGAGCAGCGAATCCAGCGAAGCCGTCGCCTCCATCGCCCCCGTCGTCCCCGTCGCCCTGCGCCAGGCTCTGGCCTCCTTCGACGCCCTGTGGAGCCCCCGTATCGTCCAGCGGGTCAACGACTACGACGTACGCATCGCCAAGGTCGAGGGCGAGCATGTCTGGCATGCCCATGAGCACACTGACGAGTTCTTCCTCGTACTCGACGGGGAGCTGCACATCGCGCTGCGCGAGCCCGCGGGCGAGCGCTCGGTCACGCTGCCCACGGGGTCGGTCTTTACCGTCCCGCGCGGGATCGAGCACAAGCCGTACGCGCCGGACGGTGCCGCCATCCTGATGTTCGAGCCCACGGGGACCCTGACGGTTGGCGACCGCCATGACGAGGTCCCGGCGCACGTGGACACCACGACGGGGCACGCCCTGTAGGGCCTGTCCGGCGGATCAGGCCCTGGACCACGAAGAAGTCAGTGCGGGCTGCGGCTCCACACGTCCAGGTCGCCGCCGCCGTCGCCCGGCGTGAGGGTGCCCTCCTTGGTCCAGCCCCAGGAGGCGTACGCGGACCTGGCCACCTCGTTCGAGGGGTCGATCAGCGTGGTGACCAACTCGGCCTCCACACGGATCAGCAGCTCCGCCTGGAGGCGGGTGGCGATCCGGGTGCGCCGGTGGTCGGGGTGGACCATCAGCTCGGCGACGGTGAACACCTGGCCCAGTGCGGTGAGTTCCTCGACGCGCTGCGGTACGGCGCCCTGGAGGCCCGTGGACCAGATGCCCTCGCGGTCGGGTGGGTAGCCGTAGATGCAGCCGAGCAGTGGCGTCCCGCCGGCCACCAGCATGTCGAAGCCGGGGCGCTGTACGTCCTCGGCGAACCGGTCCACGAACGTCTGGCGGTCGTCCCCTATGTCGTCGTAAGCCGTCATGTACAGATCGGCGATGGCCTCCCTCTGCTGATCGGCCTGCCAACGGGTCAGTCGCCGCAAGAACACCTCTGCCATGTCCACATCGTGACAGTGTGCGGCGTTCGGCGGAACCTGCGGCCACCGGACATTCGAGTCGAGTCCGAGGGCTTGTTGCAGGCCATGGCCGGTGGGATGTTGTCCTCCACCCTCGCGATGGGGATGCACATGTCATGTGAGTGCATGTCCGTGAGGGTGCTGGGGATGTTGGGGATGTCGGGGGTGTTGGGGGTGCCTATGCCAAAGTCCGGGCTCAGGGAAGCAGAGGCGAAAGCGGCCGACGGCCACGGCGCGAGGGCGGTGGTCCCGCGCCAGTGGATCGGGCTCGGGGCCGGTGTCGTCCTCGCACTGCTCGTCCGTCTTGTCCTGTCCGACTCGCTCTCCACGGACGGCAAGAACGTGGCGGCCGTCGCCACCCTGATGGCCGTCTGGTGGATGACGGAGGCCGTGCCGCTGCCGGTCACCGCGCTCATGCCGCTGGTACTGATGCCCGTACTCGGTATCGCCCCGATCGCGGACATCGCCGCCCCGTACGCGAACCCGATCATCTTCCTCTTCATGGGCGGCTTCATCATCGCCCTGGCCATGCAGCGCTGGAATCTGCACACCCGGTTCGCCCTGAGCACGGTGCTGCTCGTGGGCACCAGCCCGGTCCGCATGATCGGCGGCTTCATGCTGGCCACCGCCCTGCTCAGCATGTGGATCTCCAACACCGCCACCGCCGTGATGATGCTGCCCATCGGGATCGCGGTCCTGGGCCTGGTGGCGCAGCTGCGGGACGGTCGGCAGGACGCCAACTTCGCCACCGCGCTGCTGCTCGGCATCGCCTACGCGGCGTCCATCGGCTCACTCGGGACGGTCATCGGGACCCCGCCGAACGCGTTCCTGCAGGGCTATCTCAAGGCCGAGCACGGCATCGACATCACCTTCTTCGAGTGGATGCTCTTCGGGGTGCCGCTGGCCGCCGTCTTCCTGGTCATCGCCTGGCTGGTGCTGACCCGGCTGGTCTTCCGCCCCGGCATCACCGAGATCGAGGGCGGCCGGGAGCTGATCGAACAGCGCCGGCGGGAGCTCGGGCCGATGGGGCGCGGGCAGTGGACCGTGCTGGCCGTCTTCGCCACCACCGCGGTCCTGTGGGTGCTGGTCGGAGTACTGAGTCCGTACGTGACCTGGGTGGACGACCACGCGTCCGACGCGGGCGTCGCCATGCTGGCCGCGCTGGCGCTGTTCACGCTGCCCGTCACCGCCGATGGCGGCAGGCGCGTACTGGAATGGGAGGACACCCGGGACGTGCCCTGGGGCATCCTGCTGCTCTTCGGCGGCGGTCTCGCGCTGTCCCGGCAGTTCGGCGAGAGCGGGCTCGGTACGTGGATCGGCGACCAGGTCGGCGGGCTCGACACGCTGCCGGTGCTGGTCCTGGTGATCGTGATCGTCGCGGTCATCCTGTTGCTCACCGAGCTGACCAGCAACACCGCCACCACTGCCACCTTCGTGCCCGTCATGGCGGCGGTCGCGGTCGGGCTCGACCAGGATGTGCTGCTGTTCGCGCTGCCGGTGGCGCTGGCCGCCACCTGTGCGTTCATGCTGCCGGTCGCGACACCGCCGAACGCCGTGGTGTTCAGCTCGCGCCAGGTCACCGTCGGGCAGATGATCCGGGGCGGCATCTGGTTGAACGCCATCGGAGTCGTGCTGGTCACCGCCGCCGTCTACTCCCTGGGGGCGCTGGTGCTCGGCATCGACCTCTGAGGCGGGGCGCTGCGGAACGTGGTCGGGAGGCCCGCCCGGATGGCGTATAGTTGTCTTCAGCGGCGCGGGGTGGAGCAGCTCGGTAGCTCGCTGGGCTCATAACCCAGAGGTCGCAGGTTCAAATCCTGTCCCCGCTACTGAAGACATCAGGCCCGACACATTCACTGTGTCGGGCCTGATGCGTTTCCGTCCCCCCTCCCTGCCGCTACACCCCCCTTCGCTCCCCACAC
>NZ_JAZGRL010000004.1:51217-56555 GCF_046540415.1 Streptomyces sp. E11-3
GCTCCCCACACCCGCTTTCACTCCCCCCACCCGTTTGGCCCACATCCGGTCGCCCGCCGTTCCCAGTGCGGGAACGCTGGGTAGAGAGCGGCAGCGGTCCGCAGCCGGTGCGGGGCGGACGTGGCAGGAGACAAGCCGGTGGGCCAGCAAGCAGGGGTACAGGGGGTGCCGGGCGGGCGTCGCCGGGACCGGGGCATCACCTTCGTCCGCGCGCTCCCGGTGCTGCTCATCGCCGTCGGCCTGACCGTCGCCCTGCTGACCCCGCCCAGGTTCACCGCCGCGCCGTTCTTCTCGGCCGCCCCACTGATCGCCGCGCCGTTCTTCTCGCTCGGCGGCACCGTCCTGATCGGGGTCGCCGCGTCGGCGTCGGTCATCGGCCCGCAGATGTACTACGACACGATGGGCTACCCCCAGGAGCTCACCGAGCTGGTCACGGTCACCACCGTGGCCGCCCTGGCGATCTTGATCAACCTCGTCGTACGCAGCAGAGGCGAGCAGCTCGCCTCGGTCCGCCATATCGCCGAGGCCGCCCAGCGGGCCGTCCTGCCCGAACCCCCGCCCAGCATCCGCGGGCTCGCCATCGCGGCCCGGTACGAGGCGGCACAGGCCGACGCGTTCATCGGGGGCGACCTCTACGCGGTCCAGGACACCCCGCACGGCGTACGGCTCATCGTCGGCGACGTACGCGGCAAGGGGCTCGGCGCGGTGGAGGCGGTCGCGGTGGTGATCGGGGCCTTCCGGGAGGCGGCCGAGGGCGAGGCGACCCTGGCGGCGGTGGCGCAGCGCCTGGAGCGTGCTCTGACGCGGGAGGGGACCCGGCGCGAGGGGCTCGACGCGTTCGAGGGATTCACCACCGCCGTACTCGCGGAGATCCCGCACGGCGACGGGATCGTACGCCTGGTCAACCGCGGGCACCCGGAGCCGCTGCTGCTGTGCGCCGACGGAGCGCTGCGGGTGCTGAGCCCCGACGAGCCCGCGCTGCCGCTCGGGATGGGTGACCTGGGGGGCTGGCCGGACCGGGCGACGGAGGCCGAGTTCCCCGTCGGGGCCATGCTGCTCCTCTATACCGACGGGCTCTCCGAGGCGCGGGACAAGGGCAACGTCTTCTACGATCCGGCGGCCCGGCTGCGCGGGCGGATCTTCCCCGGGCCCGACGAGCTGCTCGCCACCGTGGCCGAGGAAGTGCACACCCACACCGGGGGTGTCACGACCGACGACATGGCGCTGCTCGCGGTCAGCCGACCGGCGACGGCACCGGCGATATCACCGAAGGTGACCGAAGGGGACCCCTCCGCATAACGACTGATGCACCGTCAAGAAATTTGGTGCCGCCTTAGCGGGGGTAACTCGCCCGATTTGGACCCCTCGTGACCCGTTAAGTCCAGGCCAAGGCCGCGAACGATCAGTGGGAACGGCTTGGAATCCGGGCCCGGGGTCTATTAACGTTCGATAACGCAGCGCGGTCGTCCCAGCCGTCACAAGAGTCGGCTCCGTGCGCACACGCCTAATCCCGCAAGGGAGCCGGGGAACCACCTACTTGGGGTGAATCGGGCACAACACGCCTTGACTGAGGCGCTGGAGTGCTCGTAGGAAACCTTCCTGTTCCGAACCCGTCAGCTAACCCGGTAGGCGAGAAGGAAGGAAAGGAGTGCGCCCCAGTGGCGTCCAACAGGCCTGCCCCCGAAGCCTCGTATCTGCCGGACGACGGCTACGAGACCGGCTATCTCACTCTCGAGGAGCCCACGGGGGAGTGGAACCCCACTGAGGAGTCCATCCGCCCCGTACGCGGCAAGCACCGCGTGGCCAAGCAGCGCGGCGGATTCGCCCGCAGCTCCACGGTGCTCGGTGTCGGCGTCATCGCCGCGGTCGGCGCGGGCGGCATAGCCACCGCGCAGGACAAGTCGGCGGCCCCGATATCCATGCCCGACATGTCGAGCGTGACGGACCAGCTCCCGAACGTCGGCTCGCTGCTGTCCGACGACGACGCGGCCGAGTCCGGGTCCGACCTCGGCGCCATGTCGACGGTCACCCAGGCCACCGCGGCTCCCGCCGGCGCCGAGGCGAACGCCGAGCAGGGCTCGGTGAACGCGGGCGAGGCACTGCGCGCCCGCATCATGCAGCAGGCCGAGAGCAAGCAGGACGAGGCCGCTACGGCCGAGCAGCTCGCGTCGGCCGACGCCGCCGCCAAGAAGGCCGCCGAGGACGCCGCCAAGTCGCTGAGCGACGCCGAGGCCGAGGCGAAGCGCAAGGCAGAGGCCGAGCGCAAGGCTGAGGCGGAGGCCAAGCGCAAGGCCGAGGAGGAAGCCAAGCGCAAGGCCGAGGCCGAGCGGCTCGCCAAGCTCGCCAAGAGCTTCACGGTCCCGCTCTCCTCGTACACGATCACCTCCACCTACGGGCAGTCCGGCTCCATGTGGTCCTCCGGGTACCACACGGGTCTGGACTTCGCCGCGCCGGCGGGCACGCCGATCAAGTCGGTCCACACCGGTACCGTCAAGGAGGCCGGCTGGTCCGGCGCGTACGGCTACCGCACGGTCATCGAGATCGCGGACGGCACGGAGATCTCGTACAGCCACCAGTCGTCGATCGGCGTCAGCGTGGGCCAGAAGGTCTCCACGGGCGATGTCATCGGCCGGGTGGGCTCCACCGGCAACTCCTCGGGCGCGCATCTGCACCTTGAGGTCAAGTCGTCCGGCGGCAGCTTCGTCGACCCGATGGCCTGGCTGCGCGGCAAGGGCGTCAGCATCTGACGGACTCGCGTCGCCGAGTCCCCCACCTCTGAGGGCCACCGCGCCCCTTTGGGCTGAACTCTCCTGGACTCCGGCAGTCCTGGCGGCTTACCCCCCGACGCCAGGGCTGTCGGTCCGACGCATGCCCGTGCGGTCCGACGTATGCCTGCGCACGGCCCCGTCCCGTTTCACGTGGAACATTGGGCCGTTCAGCGTAGGTACGGGTTGTGCGCGGGGTACGGGGCGTACGCGGAGTACGGAGCCGGGGCCACCGGGGCAACCGGGGCCGTTTCCCAGGCCGCGTGGGCGAGTGCGGGGCGTGCCGGGCCGCGGCGCCGCCACAGATCGTCCAGCAGTTCCCGCTCTCGTACGACGAAGTCGGCACCCGCTCGGCCACGGCGGCCCCGGTGCCGGAGCAGCGCCAGTGAGGTCGCGTACAGCTGGTACTCGGCGACCGCGCGGGCCGCCTCCCGGCCCTCGGTGCGGGCGGCGTGCGCGCGGGCCAGGCGCCTGGCCCGCAGGGAGGCGAGCACCCGGGGTTCCAGCGGGGCGAGCCAGCCGGCCGCCACATAGGCGGGCAGTTCCTCGCGCAGGGTGCGCAGCTCGCGCTGTCTGGTCCAGATCGCCAGCCAGGTGATCAGCCCGAAGCAGGGCACCATGAACGCCGTGTAGACGGCGAAGAAGCCGAGGCCGCCGAAGACCGCGGAACCGTTCCACAGGGCGTGCATGCCCATCGCCAGGAGCAGTCCGCCGAGGGGTAGCAGGACCCGGCGCAGCCGCCGGCGGTCCGCCGAGAGCGCGGCGATACCGAAGCCGATACCGGTGAGCACGGTGAACAGCGGATGCGCGAACGGCGACATCACGACCCGTACGAAGAAGGTCGCGGCGGTCATCGACTGGAAGCCGGTGTCGTCGCCGAAGCCGCCGTCGGTGTCCACGCCGTAGGCGTTGCCGAGGTAGAGGATGTTCTCGGTGAACGCGAAGCCGGTGGCGGTGACCCCGGCGACCACCACGCCGTCGACGATGCCGGTGAAGTCCCGTCTGCGGAACAGGAAGACCAGCAGGATCGCGGCCGCCTTCCCCGCTTCCTCGACGATCGGCGCGATGACGGTCGCGCCGAGTGCGTCGGCGTTGATCGGGTCGGCGGTCCTGGTGGCTATCCAGTCCGTCGCGAAGGAGTTCGCGACGATCGCTATGAGGGTCGCGGCGCAGGCGCCCCAGGCGAAGCAGAACACCATGTTCCGCCAGGGTGCCGGCGCCACCCGGTCCAGCCAGAGGAAGGCGGCTGTCAGCAGCGGTACGGGCAGCACCGCGAGCCCGAGACCGACCAGGAAGCCCTCGGTGCCGGTCTGCTCCCTGACCAAGGCGAGGATCACGAGCCCGGACACGGCGAGCAGCGCGGCTGCCTGGACGGCCCTCCGCCGCCACCAGGGGGCAGTGCGCGGTCCCGGCCCCTCGGCGCGAGGGGCATCGGACGGCGGGTACGGATCGCTGACGGCCACGGCGTTGACCCTAACGAGGGACGGCGGTGGCCCGCGACGGTGCCTCAGCCTTCAGCCACGGCTTTCTGCCTCAGCCGTCAGCCACGGCTTTCCGCTTCGGCTTCAGCTACCTGCTTTCCGCTTCGGCCTTCGGCGGTGTGGGTTCGGCGGCGCGGGTGAAGAGCAGGTCGTGGACGACATGCCCCTTGTCCAGGCCCTGGCCCTCGAAACGGGTGAGCGGCCGGAACTCCGGGCGGGGCGCGTAGCCGCCGTCCTCCTGGGTGTTCTCGAAGCCGGGGTGCGCGGTCAGCACCTCGAGCATCTGCTCGGCGTACGGCTCCCAGTCGGTCGCGCAGTGGAGCAGTGCGCCGGGCTTCAGCTGGGTCGCGGCGAGCGTGAGGAAGTCCGGCTGGATGATGCGGCGCTTGTGGTGCCGCTTCTTGGGCCACGGGTCGGGGAAGTAGACGCGCAGCCCGTCCAGGGACTCGGGGGTCAGCATCTCGCGGAGCAGGATGATCGCGTCGCCGTTGGCCACGCGGATGTTGGACAGACCGTTCCGGTCCGCGAGACCGAGGAGGTTGCCCTGGCCCGGAGTGTGTACGTCGACGGCGAGGATCCCGGTCTCCGGGTCGTCGGCCGCCATCTGCGCGGTGGCCTCGCCCATGCCGAAGCCGATCTCCAGGACGACGGGCCGTTTGTCGAAGAGTTCGCCGAGGTCGAGGGTGCGCTGCCCGTCGATGTCCAGGCCCCACTTGGGCCACAGCCGTTCCAGGGCCTCGCCCTGGCCGGCGGTGACCCGGCTCCGGCGCGGCTGGAAACTACGGATGCGCCGCTCGTGGTGCGACCCGGCGGGGTCGGGCGCGGGGCCGCCGGGGAAGCGGGGAGCGCCCTTGGGGCGGGGTTCGTTGAGAGAGTCAGACACAGTACGCCGATTTTACGGCCATGTGCGGGAGGTACGGTTCCGCCTGTGGACTGGTGCGGGTCAGGGATTTCGTCCCCCCACCCCGCCGCTTCCCGGCTGTGACATTAGCGGCTTCCGCCGCAGGCCTCGCCGGCCGGGCTCAAAGACTGCCCTCAAGCGCCGGACGGGCTGAAAACCAGCCCGCCCCGCCGCAGCCGCGTCACGCCCGC
>NZ_JAZGRL010000004.1:56649-67338 GCF_046540415.1 Streptomyces sp. E11-3
GCCGCAGCCGCGTCACGCCCGCCCCGCGCTCCCCAGCGCCCCCCGCTGAGGTGATATGCCCGCGGGCACTGCCCGGGTACGGGCAGGCGTGCCCGTCCAGCACGTCCCGCGGCGAGACAGCAGCCGCCGCAGCCAGAGCTCCGTGGAGACCAGCTCCGCCAGCCCGTCCACCGGCAGGGTCTCGCCCTCGGCCGCCGCACGCAGCGCCTTCTGCACGACCCGCCCCTCGACCAGCCCCGCCTGCGCCAGCAGCGGCGCACCGAAGAGGTCCACCAGGTCGTCGACCGCGACCCGCAGCCCCGTGGTGACCGCCGCCGCGGACGAGGCATGCGAGGTGGCGCCCCAGCCGGGCGGCAGCTCGGTGACCCCGGCGCCCTCCAGGACCGTACGGAGGATGTCCGCGCGGGCCCCCGGCTGGACCCGCAGCGCCTCGGGCAGCGCCCGGCAGGCCCGTACCACCTGGTTGTCCAGGAAGGGCGCGTGCAGCCGCTGCGAGCGGACCTCGGCGGCCTGTTCCAGGACGCGCAGATCCGCGGCGTGCCGAGCCAGCGCGGCACGCGCGCGTAGCTCACCGGGATGCTGCCCGGGCCCGGGCCCCGGACGCGTCGCCGCCTGCTCCAGGCGAACCGATACTTCGGCGAGCGCCTCTCCGGTGAGCCAGCGCGCCGCCGGACCGGGTCTGGCCCAGGTGAGTGCCGCGAGCGAGGCCCCCACCGCCCCTGGCGGCTCGTCGAAGCGCCCGTCCCGCAGGCGTACGGCGGCGTCCCCGAGCCCGGAGCGGTAGGACGTACGGGCCAGCCGGCGCGCGGCCGCGTAGACCTTCGCCGGGACCAGGACCGAGCCCTCGGCCTTCGCCAGTGCCGCGACCGGCCGCACCAGATGGCGGCGGCGCCGGTCCATCAGCAGATCGGCCAGGCGGGCCGGATGGGCGTCCAGGACCTGCCGGGCGCCGCTGCCGGTGAAGTGGTCGGCGCTGCCCGCGGCGAGCCGCGCGCGGTGCCGCCCGGCCAGGACCAGCGAGGGGCCCGGCTCGTCCGTCAGTGGTCCTTCCAGGTCGGCGTACGGGAGGGCCTCCTCGCCGCCCGTGACGACGACGTGGTGCAGCCGCGGATTGGCCGCGATGGCCCCGGCGCGCTCCAGTTCGGCCTCGCGGCCGCTGGTCGCCAGGTCGTTGAAGGTGACGGCGAGCAGCCGCTCGCCCGCGCCCGTGCCATGGCCGAGCACCGTGCCCGGCAGTCCCGGCAGGCCCGCGGCGAGCAGCGCGAGCGTCCCGGATGCGGGTCCTCCGGAGAGGTCGGCGCCGATGCCGGGCACCGGCATCCGGGGGGCCCGGCGCTCGGCGGGGCCCATGCCCGGCACCGGGCCGGGGTCGATGTCCGGGACGTGGCGGGGGGCGGAGAGGCGGGCGCGTACGGCCTCCACGAGCGCGTCGCGTACGCCGTCCACGGCGCGCATGGCATCCATCTGGGGCGCGGCGACGGCAAGCGATGCGACCGGCTCGTACCCCGCGATCTCCCGTGCGCCGTCGCGCAGGATCAGCGCGTGCCCCGGCGGAATGCGCCGCACGCCCACATAGGGCGTCGAGTCGTGCAGCGCCTCGGGCACGTCGGGGCAGGCGAGCAGCGCCGCGAGGTGGCTGATGTCGAGATGGGCCTCGATGAGGTCGGCGAGCGGGAGCGCGGCGGTCGCGTAGGCCGTACCGCCCGCCCAGGGGGTGTAGAAGACGGGCCGCGCGCCCGCCAGGTCCCCGGCGATGGTGACCCGCCGCCCCACCTGGACGACGGCCGTGTAGCTCCCGGACCAGGTGGTCAGATGCCGTAGCGCCCCGCCGCGCGCGGCCAGCAGACCGAGCCTGAGCTGCTCGTCGCTGGCGCCGCAGGTGCCCAGTACCGCCATCCTGGTCCGCGGGTCGGCCTGGATGACGCGCACCTCGTCGGAGCGCCAGTCGCCGACCGCCCAGAGCGGGTCCGGGTCGCCCCAGAGCAGCTGGGAGCCCACAGGGTGCAGCGCCCCCCGGTCGGTTCCGTCGCCGCTGTCACCGAAGTCGCCGCTGTCACCGAAACCGAGGGTTCCAGGCGCTTTCGCGGTGGTACAACTCCACCCCACCAACCACCGCATCGCCGCCTCCACAGGCTGTGGACAAAACAGAGCACCGAAGTAGTTCGGGACCATGCTGCCACGAAGGAGGCGCGCGGGAGCGACTACGGGCACGCAAGTGCGCAGCACAATGCGCCCCCGAGGCGAAAGAGTTGGCACGCCCGGCGACCCTTCCCGGGTCACACGGGGGCCAGTTGGGGACCGATGGTTTTCGGCCATTTAGGCCGCTGGACGGTTGCTTGCGCAGCCCGGGAGGCGGGGTTCACCTCCCGGGCTGGTCCGCCGCCCGCGGGGATGTAGGCGGCGGCGTCCCCCAGCCCACTGGATCCAGTACGCAGCGGGCCGACCCACGCGTTGCCATGGAAGCGCTCGCTAGGTGGCCGGAGAAGAGCGCACGGACGGGCGCACGGCCACACGCCCGGAGCACAGCCCGGATCGGTGGCACTCCTGTACAGACAACAATCTCGCCATCCGGAACCTGCCCCTTAACGCTTGGGATTCGGCGAACTACGCTGGGTTTACGAATGCCGCGTGGTTATGCCCCCGCGGCAGCCGTCTGTGTCGAGGGGTGGCGCATGTCCAGGGAGCAACGCGGGCCGAACGACAAACTCGGCGCCGTTCTCGCCCTCGCGGGAATCAGCAATGCGGGACTCGCCCGACGGGTCAACGACCTCGGCGCACAGCGCGGGTTGACTCTTCGCTACGACAAGACCTCGGTGGCCCGCTGGGTCTCCAAGGGCATGGTGCCGCAGGGTGCGGCCCCTCACCTCATCGCCGCCGCGATCGGCCAGAAGCTGGGCAGACCGGTGCCGTTGCACGAGATAGGGCTCGCGGACGCCGACCCCGCGCCCGAGGTGGGACTGGCCTTCCCGCGCGACGTGGGGGCCGCGGTCCGGTCGGCGACCGACCTCTACCGGCTCGACCTCGCCGGGCGGCGCGGCGGCGGAGGGATCTGGCAGTCGCTGGCCGGTTCCTTCGCGGTCAGCGCATATGCAACACCCGCCTCAAGGTGGCTGATTACACCCGCTGACAGCTCGGTCGAGCGGACGGTCGACAGCGCCGGCGGCGCCGACGGAGGCCCCGCGACCGGTGACCCACCGCTCAAAGTCGGCCACAGCGACGTGCAGAAACTGCGCGAGGCCGCACAGGACGCCCGCCGCTGGGACTCCAAGTACGGCGGCGGCGACTGGCGTTCCTCGATGGTCCCGGAGTGCCTGCGGGTCGAGGCCGCACCGCTGCTGCTCGGCTCGTACTCGGACGAGGTCGGACGGGCACTCTTCGGCGCGACCTCCGAACTCACCCGGCTCGCCGGGTGGATGGCGTTCGACACCGGCCAGCAGGAGGCGGCACAGCGCTACTACATCCAGGCCCTGCGCCTGGCCAGGGCGGCGGCCGACGTGCCTCTGGGCGGCTATGTCCTCGCCACCATGTCCTTACAGGCCACCTACCGCGGCTTCGGCGACGAGGGAGTCGACCTCGCCCAGGCCGCACTCGAACGCAACCGTGGTCTTGCCACGGCCCGCACCATGAGCTTCTTCCGCCTCGTCGAGGCACGCGCGCACGCGCGCGCCGGTGACGCGGCCGCCGCGGGTGCCGCACTCAAGGCGGCCGAGGGCTGGCTGGAGCGGGCCAGGGACGGCGACGCCGACCCACCCTGGCTCGGCTTCTACTCCTACGACCGCTTCGCCGCGGACGCGGCCGAGTGCTACCGCGACCTGAAGGCGCCACGCCAGGTCCGCCGCTTCACCGAACAGGCCCTGTCCCGCCCCACCGAGGAGTTCGTCCGCTCACACGGACTGCGCCTGGTGGTGTCGGCGGTGGCCGAACTGGAGTCGGGAAACCTGGACGCGGCATGCGCCCAGGGCCTGCGGGCGGTCGAGGTGGCGGGCCGCATCTCGTCTGCGCGCACGACGGAGTACGTACGAGATCTCCTGCACCGCCTGGAAGCGCACGGCGACGAGCCCCGGGTCGTCGAGCTGCGCGAACGCGCCCGCCCACTTCTCGTAGCCCCCGCGTAGCGGTTGTGCCTCCCAGGTTTGAGGGCATTGTCAGTGGCGCAGTGCACTATCGACCTGGGAGGTGATCCGTGATGAGCGAGAGCGCGTATGACGCCGATGTGCTGGTGGTCGGGGGCGGGATCGTCGGGCTGTCGACGGCGTATGCGCTGTCCCGTGCCGCGCCGGGGACACGGGTGACGGTGCTGGAGAAGGAGACGGGCCCGGCCCGGCACCAGACGGGCCGCAACAGCGGGGTGATCCACAGCGGTGTGTACTACCGCCCGGGATCCCTGAAGGCCGACTTCGCGGTGCGCGGCGCGGCCGAGATGGTCAAGTTCTGCGCGGAATACGACATCGCGCACGCGGTCACCGGCAAGCTGATCGTCGCCACCGACCGCGCCGAGCTGCCCCGCCTGCACGCCCTGGTGCAGCGCGGCCGGGAGAACGGCATTCCGGTCCGCGAGCTGGGCCCGGCCCAGATCGCGGAGTACGAGCCGCAGGTGCGCGGCCTCGCGGGCATCCACGTCGGCACGACGGGAGTGTGCGACTTCGCCGCGGTGGCCGCACAGCTGGCCCAGGCCTCGGGCGCGGACATCCGCTACGGCGCCGAGGTCACCCACATCGACCGCCGCGCCGACCGCGGCGTCGCGGTCCGCACCACCGACGGCAGGGTGCTCCGCGCCCGCGTCCTGGTCAACTGCGCGGGCCTCTACTGCGACCGGGTCGCCCGCCTCGCCGGGGACGACCCCGGCATGCGCATCGTCCCCTTCCGAGGCGAGTACTACGAGCTCACCCGCCCCGAACTGGTACGCGGCCTGGTCTACCCGGTCCCCGATCCCGCCTTCCCCTTCCTCGGCGTGCACCTCACCCGCGGCATCGACGGCAGCGTCCACCTCGGCCCGAACGCGGTACCGGCACTCGCCCGCGAGGGGTACGCCTGGTCGGCGCTGCGACCGTCCGAACTGGCCGCGACACTGGCCTGGCCGGGCTCCTGGCGGATAGCCCGGCGCCACTGGCGGTACGGCGCGGGGGAGCTACGACGCTCCCTGTCGAAGGAGGCCTTCACCGCGGCGGTTCGACGTCTGCTGCCCGCGGTGACCGCGGATGACCTGCGGCCGACGGCGGCGGGGGTCCGCGCCCAGGCAGTACTCCGCGACGGCACCCTCGCGGACGACTTCCTCTTCCACGAGTCCCCGCGCCTGGTGCACGTCCTGAACGCCCCGTCCCCCGCGGCGACGGCGTCCCTCCCGATCGGGCGGGAGGTGGCGCGCAGGGCGCTGGCGGCGCTGGACTGAAACGGGACTCTCCCCTGCGCCACCCGTAGAACGGCTGGCACGGCTGGCGCGGCAGGCGACCGCCATTTGGCCGCTCGACGCGCCGACGCGCAGGCGACACCGCGCGCCGCGTTCGACGCGCTCAGGTAGCAGGACCAGCACCATCTCGCAGAGGCGCGAAGGCCGTGTCGAGCCGAGGAGGTCGCTATGCCGTCGATTGCCTGAACGGGACGGACATCTAGACGGACATCTACTACGAACTTCGGGGCAGTGGCCCATCGGTGCTGTTCATCTCCGGTGCGACCGGCGATGCCGGACACTTCGACCGAGTCGCGGACTTGCTCGCCGATGAATTCACCGTGGTCACCTACGACCGACGGGGCAACTCGCGCAGCCCTCGCCCCAGCGGGTGGGAGAAAACGTCCGTAGCTGAGCAGGCCGACGACGCCGCAGCACTTCTCACCGCGCTCGCGCTCGCTCCCGCCGCCGTGTTCGGCAACAGCTACGGGGCGACCTTCGCCCTCGACCTGCTCATCCGCCACCCCGGCGTCGTCCGCCGCGCCGTCCTGCACGACATCGCGCTCTTCTCAGTCTTGGAGAACCCAGGAGAGGTTCAGGCCCTCGGGAGATCGGTCGTCGAAGCGGGGATGGCCGCCGGGGGGTCTCAGGAAGCCGTAGGGCACCTCATCCGATTTGTCGCGGGCGACGACAACTGGGATCGCCTGGACCCAGACCTGCGCCACAGGATGGCCTCAAACGGGGAGACCCTTTTCGGCGTCGAGATGGGGACGTTCGAGCCCTACCGCCCTGACGACGCGACGCTCGCCCGCATCACCACCCCTACCCAGGTCCTGGTCAGCCAGGAATCACCGGACTTCTTCCACCAAATCGCCACTTGGCTCGCCGCCCAACTCGGGGTCGAGGTAGCGCACACCCCGGGCACACACACGCCGCAGTGGGATCACCCCGAGGAACTCGTCCGCACCATCAGGCCATTCCTGCGCGCATCCTCCTAGGGCTCTTCAGGCACGATCCGCCGGACAGGCCCTACCTGCCGGTCGCGGAGCCCGGACCGGCGCGAGAAGCCTCGCCGAGATCCCCGCACGCGCCCTCGCAGCGCCCCCGCCGCAACCACCTGCAACCCCGCGATGCCCAGCAAAAGCACCCCCGCGGGCAGCCCACTCGCCACCCCCACCAGCGCCGCNCCCCGGCCGCGACCACCACACCCGCCGCGATACCGGCCTTCGCCGGGGCCCCGAGCCCCTCGGATGCCGCGGCACCCCCGCCCGCACCGCCGCCACCCGCGGCGGCCGCCGCACCCGCGCCGGCGGCGCCCGCGACGCCACCGCCCACGATCCCGGCCACCTTCGCCGAGTACGCGGTCGCACCGAACCAACCGATGACCGCGACCGGTACGACTCCGGGGATGCCGCTGGCGAGTTCCTTGATCTGGCCCGCCGCGAGGCGGCACTTGGCGCAGTCCTCCAGGTGCTTGCGCAGCCCGCGCTCGGCCCGCGTACGCAGTCGTCCGCGCGCGTAGGCGCCGAGCCGGTCCGCGTAGCGCGCGCACTCGTCGTCGGAGGCGAGCGAGCCGCTCACATGCGCCTGCAGATAGGCCTGCTTGAGCCCCTCGCGGGCCCGGCTGGCCAGCTGTGCGGTGGCGTTGGGCGAGGCGTGTCCGAAGAGCGGGGCGACCTCGCTGAGCGGGTCGTCCTCGACCTCGGTGTGCCACAGGACGGCCTGCCACTCCTCGGAGAGGCTGCGGAAGGCCTGCATGACCATCGAGCGCTCGGCCTCATGCATGGCCATGACATCCGCGCCCAGGTCGAGGCCCGCTCCGAGTGAGCCGCCGGACAACGTGTCGTCGGACGCCTCGGACGAGTGGGCGGCCTGCGAGGCGAACACCGCGAAGTCCTCGACCAGCTGCTCCCGTTTGGCGGACTGGGTCCAGCTCGCCGCGACCCGCCGCACCGTGGTCAGCAGATAGGCGCGCACCGCGTGCTCGGGCCCAGAGCCGCGGCGTACCGCCTGCAGCATGCGCGCGAAGACCTCGGATGCGAGGTCGTCCGCGGTGTACGCGTCCCGGCAGCAGGTCCGCGCATAGCGGCGCACCGCCTCCGCGTGCCGCCGGTACAGCTCCTCGTACGCGGAGTCGTCGCCGCCCCGCATCCGGGCGATCAGGTCGGCATCGGACACGGGTGCTTCGGTGCTGGTGAGCAGTTCGTCGGCGAGCGACGCGCCGCTGGTGTCCCGCTGTGGCGGTACGGTCGGCTCCGCGCCTCCGGGGCCCGACGAGGGCACCGAGGATCCGGACGGGCCCCCCTGGCTCGGTACCTGCCGAGGGGGCAGCCCACCGGACTCCGTGCCGCCGCCACCGGAGAGCGGCTCGTCCTGCCCGTCAACGCCCATAGCGCGAAGCCCCCGCAACACTCAGACCCAACACGCGGGAAAGAGTGTCATACGCGGCCACCGCGCAGGACCCCATGGACCGGCAACCACTCGTCCGGGGTGAGTTCCGGAAACGCGGCACGACCGTTCACCCGTTAGGGGCATGCTCAAGCGGTCAGACTCAACAGGCAAGTCAGACCCAACAGGCAAGCCAGGCTCAACAGGTCAGGCGCGCGGAGGCGCCCACCCGCATCCGCCCTTACACCGGCCGAGACCGCAGCCCCTCCAGGAGAATGTCCAGAAGGCGTGTTGAAGCGGCCGCCTGCTGTGCGGGGTCCGGCAGCGAAGGGGCCGCCGTGGCGATCACCAGCAGTACGTCCGACACCGTCACATCCGTACGCAGCTCACCCGCCTCCCGCGCCCGGTCCACCAGCCGGCCGACCACGTCGAGCAGCGCCGCCGCCCCCGCGTCGTCCGGAGCCGAAGCCATCGTCGCCGAAGGCCCGTTTTCGACAGCCATCGCTGCCGACGGCCCGTTCCCGACCTCGGGAGCCGACCGCTGCTCGACCAGCCGCAGCTCCGGCTGCGCCCCGGGGCTCCGCTGCTGCGGCACCCGCGCCTCGTCGGCCGCGTCGGTTCCGTTCGGCTCACCCGCGCCCGCGGGGTCGTCGGCGACACCCACCCGCAGCACCTGCGGCGGCAGCAGCCGCCCGGCTCCCGAGTCCACCGAGGTCCGCAGGAAGCGCGCCAGCGCCGACCACGGCTCGTCCTCCTGGCCGAGGGCGGCCCGCGCCTGCTCGGTCAGCCGAGAGGTCTCCTCCTCGGCGATCCGCCGCACCAGTACGTCCTTGCTCGGGAACCGCCGGTAGACCGTGCCGACCCCGACCCGCGCCCGCCGCGCCACGTCCTCCATCGGCGCGCCGTACCCCAGCTCGCCGAAGACCTCGCGCGCGGCCCGCAGGACATGCTCCAGATTGCGCTGTGCGTCCACGCGCAGCGGCGTCGTACGCGCCGCGCTCTCCCCCGGCCCGCTTCCCTGCCCGTCAGCCGATGCGACGGCCGACGTGGAAGCCCAATGAGAATCCTGAATGTGCATAAGTTCCCCCGGTAATGACGTCTCCCCCCGGAGACCTTCCCCGCCTTGAAAGCCGGAGCGCAAGGACCTTCGGACACACAAGTCCCACACCCCGACCACACACGAACATAGTTGAGCTTGAGTCAATTCAGAAGAGGCCAGTTCCGCACGGAGCGCCCCTCGATCGGAGTACGCACCGTTTCCGCCCCGATTGCCCCCCTGCCCCGAGGCCCCAAACTCCGCCCTGACCTGCGAATCTACCCGGCAGTCCCAGGCACGCCGCCCGCCGGCCGCCGCGATTCTTCTGGTCATACAAAGCGCCGGGGCTGTGGACAAACGCGCGGCTCGGGTGCGTCATGGACAGGTGAAGGCCGCATCCTCCCCAGGGAGCACCCCGGGAACCCCCAGTGTCCGCGTTCTCGTCGTCGGCGGTGGCTACGTCGGGCTCTACACCGCGTTGCGCCTCCAGAAGAGGCTCAAACCCGAGCTCAAACGCGGCGAGACGGAGATCGTCGTGGTCACCCCCGAGCCGTACATGACGTATCAGCCGTTCCTGCCCGAGGCCGCGGCCGGCAACATCTCGCCGCGCCATGTCGTGGTGCCGCTGCGCCGCGTCCTGGACCGCTGCAAGATCGTCATCGGTGAGGTCAAGAAGATCGACCACGCCAAGCACACCGCGACCCTCACCACGCTCGCCACCGAGGAGGAGGGCACCGGCCCCGTCGAGCTGCCGTACGACGAACTCGTCCTGGCTCCCGGCTCCATCTCGCGCACCCTCCCGATCCCGGGCCTGGCCGACCACGGCGTCGGATTCAAGACCGTCGAGGAGTCCATCGGCCTGCGCAACCACGTCCTGGAGCAGATGGACATCGCCTCGTCGACCCGCGACCCGGCCGTTCGCGACGCCGCCCTCACCTTCGTCTTCGTCGGCGGCGGCTACGCGGGCGTGGAGGCACTCGCCGAACTGGAGGACATGGCGCGCTACGCCACGCGCTACTACCACAACCTCCGCGCCGAGGACATGAAATGGATCCTCGTCGAGGCGTCCGACCGCATCCTCCCCGAGGTCGGCCCGGAGATGGGCCAGTACACCATCCGCGAGCTGCGCGGCCGCAACATCGACGTACGCCTGCAGACCCGCCTCGACTCCTGCGAGGGCCGCGTCGCCGTCCTCAGCGACGGCTCCCGCTTCCCCACCCGTACGCTCGTGTGGACCGCAGGCGTCAAACCGCACCCCGTCCTGGCCGCCACCGACCTGCCCCTGGACGAGCGCGGCCGCCTCAAGTGCACCCCCAAGCTCACCATCGAGGGCACCACGCGCGCGTGGGCGGCCGGTGACGCCGCCGCCGTCCCCGACACCACGGCCGACGAGGACGGCAAGGAGTGCGCGCCCAACGCCCAGCACGCGGTACGCCAGGCCAAGACCCTCGGCGACAACATCGCCGCCTCGCTGCGCGGAGAGCCCCTGAAGGAGTACGGCCACTCCTACGCGGGCTCGGTGGCCTCGCTCGGCCTGCACAAAGGCGTCGCACACGTCTACGGGCGCAAGCTGAAGGGCTACCCTGCGTGGTTCATGCACCGCGTGTACCACCTCAGCAGGGTGCCCACGTTCAACCGGAAGGCCCGGGTACTGGCCGAATGGACCCTGTCCGGCCTCTTCAAGCGAGAGATCGTCTCCCTCGGCTCACTCGAACACCCCCGAGCCGAGTTCGAACTCGCGGCCGGAGGCGAACGCCCCAAGGACCCGAAGGGGTCGTCCTGACCGACCCCGGGAACTCCGCGCTCAGCACCGGCGTCTGACGGATGTCAGTCCGGTCGGCCAGACTGGTCCACGACGGCGGTGGACCCACCCCACAAC
>NZ_JAZGRL010000005.1:0-9685 GCF_046540415.1 Streptomyces sp. E11-3
CCCGTCCACAGCCCCTCCCCCACCAACTCCACCAACTCCACCCACGCCGCGCCCGTCGGCCATCACCCGATGGCCGGAGCTCCTCGGCACCATCGGCTCGCTGCTCTCCCTCTTCACCGCCGTGCTCTTCTACTTCGGCTGGGCCAGCACCGACGCCGAGACCCAGACGTTGGGCCTGCACCCCACGCTCTTCAGGTTCTCCACCGCCGACTACCTGCTCCGCAGTGTCGACGCCCTCTACATCCCCGTGCTGCTGGCCATGGCAGCCGCGCTGGCCGCGACGGCGGCGCACCGCTGGGTACACCGCGTGCCGCCGCGGCGGGCCGGCCGAGTGCTGCGCCCACTCCGATACGCCTGGGGCCCGGCCCTGCTCCTCCTCCCCTTCTACGCGCTCTCCCCCGCCCTCTTCGAACTGCTCATCCCACTCGCCCTGCTGGCCGGCGCCCCGCTCACCGCGTACGCACTCACCCACCCCCGCCCCGAGGACCCGAGCGCCTCCGACGCGGACCGCCGCCGCAGCCTGAGGCTGTGGGGCCCGGCCGTACTGATCGCCGTACTGGCCCTGTTCTGGTCGGTCTCGTCGTACGCCGAGATCGTCGGTCGGGGCCGAGCCGCGCTGACGGCGGACACGGTCGCCGACGGCTTCCCCGCCGTCGTCGCCTTCAGCAAGGACGACCTGCTGATCCGCGGCGGCGGCAGCTGCCTGGCCGTCGTCGCGGAGAAGGGCAGCCCCTACCGCTACCGGTACGCGGGACTCCGGCTCTTCCATGTCTCCGGCGACCGGCTCTTCCTCGTACCCCGGCACTGGAGCCCCCAGGACGGAACGCTCTTCATCGTCGAGGAGAGCGCGGACCTGCGCGTCGAGTACGTCAGCGGCCAGGACTACCGCCGCACCCGAGAGTGCCCGTAGCCCCCACAGGCAGCTGGCAGACTGAACAGCGTGAGCAGCCACGACACCACCACTAGCACCAACACCACCGCCGACGCCGACAGCCCGTTCCGCCGCGAGAGCGAGGCACGCGACGTAGCCCCGCAGTTCGTCCTGCCTCTGGTCGCCCGTATCGAGAAGGCCGCTCCCCCGGCCCGTACGGACGCGCTGGAGACCGCGGCTCGCGCCGTGCTGGTGATGCTCAGCGACGAGCGGTCGGTCGGCGACGGCGAGTGGGCGCAGGCGATCCGCGACTGGCAGGACGCCAGGATCCGCAAGGTCGTACGGCGGGCCCGGGGCGCGGAGTGGCGCCGGGCCGAGGCGCTGCCGGGCATCACGGTCACCGGAGAGACAGCCGAGGTCCGGGTGTTCCCACCGGTCCCCCTGGACGGCTGGCCCAAGGACCTGGCCCGCCTCCAGGTCTCCGGCACCGACCTCGACGACCCGGAGCCCCCGGCCGCGCCCGACGCCTCGGCCCCGGTCCTCTGGATGAACCCCGAAGTCGACATGTCGGCCGGAAAGGCCATGGCCCAGGCAGGCCACGGCGCCCAACTCGCCTGGTGGGAACTCTCCGCCCCCGACCGCACCGCCTGGCGCGACGCGGGCTTCCCTCTCACTGTCCGCACCGCGGACCCGGCCCGCTGGCACGAACTCACCACCAGCGGCAGGCCGGTGGTCCGCGACGCGGGCTTCACGGAGATCGCCCCGGGCTCCTGCACAGTCGTCGCGGATGGCCACCACCGTGTCGGTTCCCTGCCACGCACACCACGGGCGTGACCCGCTGCGGGTACGGCTCTCTTGCAGGGACCCGCTGACCTGACGAGCCGGGCGGACGGCGCCGCTCAGCTCCCGTCGAGGCGCTCAGGCTTCCTTCGCGGCGTCGTGGTGGGTGCACCCGGTTAGCCCCGCCGCGGTCAGAGTGAGGTGCTGGGCCAGCACCTCGGCAGCGGTGTTGGCGTCACGGGCCAGCGCCGCTTCCTCCAGCCGGCGGTGCTCGCCCACGTGGTCCCGGTCGGGGCGGCGGTGCGCCGACCAGCGGCGGGCCAGTTCGCTCGCGGTCCACATCCGGTCGAAGGTCTCCAGCAGGACCAGGTTGCCGCAACCCTCCAGCAGGGTGCGGTGGAAGACCCGGTGGGCTTCGGACCATGCGGCGCTGTAGTACTCGCCCTCCTGCGGCACGTACGCCGGGGTACGGGCCAGACGGTGGTGGGCGGCTCGTACGCGGGCCTCCCAGTCGACGTCGCCGAGCTCGATGGACATACGCAGCACGACCGGCTCGACGGTCCGGCGGGCCTCCGCGATCTCCTGCCAGCGGCGGTCGGAGAAGGCCGGGACGGCGAAGCCGCGTTTGGGCAGCCGGTCGGCGAGGCCCTCGCCGACCAGCCGCACGAGCGCCTCGCGCACGACGGCCAGGCTCACGCCCTGTTCCTTGGCCAGGTCATGGGGCTTGAGGGCGTCACCGGGGGCGTAGTCCCCGCGCAGGATCGCTCCCCGCAGATGCGCGTAGACCTGCTCGGAGAGCATCTGCTTGGCCGATGAGGTCGAGGTGTGAACCGTCTGGGTCATGACTGCAGCATAGACGATCCAGTGAATAATCGATTATTAGTGTTATGGTCGATTACGACAGATGGACGGTGACGGCGGTGCCTCTACGCGGCGGACGCCGCGGGGCCTCCATTGCCGCATCACCGCCACCCCACAGCACGGCATGACGCCACCCCACAGCACGGCATGAAAGGAACGACGCGATGAGCGCCAACGACCCCTTCGCCCGCCTCCCCGAGGCGGCCTCCTTCACCGTCACCAGCACCACCGTCACCGACGGCGCCGACTGGTCGCCGGAGCAGTTCTCCGGCATCTTCGGCGTCCCTGGCGGGAAGGACGTCTCCCCGCAGCTGTCCTGGAGCGGCGCCCCGGAAGGCACCAAGAGCTACGCCGTCACCGTCTACGACCCCGACGCCCCCACCGGGTCCGGTTTCTGGCACTGGGCGGTCGCCGACATCCCCGCCACCGTCACCGAACTGCCCGAGGGCGCCGGCGACGACACCGGCTCGGGCCTGCCCGAGGGCGCCTTCCAGCTGCCGGGCGACGCCCGCGCGGCCCGTTTCATCGGTGCCGCCCCGCCGGCCGGGCACGGCCCTCACCGGTACGTCATCGTGGTGCACGCCCTCGACGTCGAGTCCATCGGCGTTGCGGCCGACGCCACCCCTGCCGTCCTGGGCTTCACCATGGCCGGCCACATCCTCGGCCGCGCGGTCCTGACCGCCACCGCCGAAACACCCGCCTGACCAGCAGCATGTCCCACCTCATCGACACCACGGAGATGTACCTCCGCACCATCGTCGAGCTGGAGGAGGAAGGTGCGGTCCCCCTGCGCGCCCGGATCGCCGAGCGCCTGAAGCAGAGCGGCCCGACGGTCAGCCAGACGGTGGCCCGGATGGAGCGGGACGGTCTGGTGACCGTGGCCAGCGACCGGCACCTCGAACTGACCGACGAGGGCCGCCGGTTGGCGACACGCGTGATGCGCAAGCACCGCCTCGCGGAGTGCCTGCTCGTCGACGTCATCGGCCTGGAGTGGGAGCACGTTCACGCCGAGGCCTGCCGCTGGGAGCACGTGATGAGCGAGGCCGTCGAACGCCGCGTCCTCAATCTGCTGCGGCACCCGACACATTCGCCCTACGGAAACCCGATCCCGGGCCTGGAGGAGCTCGGCGGGAAGAGCGCGGTGGATCCGTTCCCCGACGAGAGCATGGTCAGCCTCAGCGATCTGGAGCTCGGGCCGAACGGCGGGAGCGTGGTCGTACGGCGCATAGGGGAGCAGGTTCAGACCGACTCTCAGCTGATGCACATCCTGCGGCACGCCGGAGTGCGGCCCGGCGCGGTCGTCAGCGTGACGTCGCTGCCCGGCGGCGTGATAGTCGGCGGTGGCGGGGAGGCCACTGAGCTCCCCACGCAGACCGCCACGCACGTCTTCGTGGCCAAGCGCTGAGCCCAGCCGGGCGCCGCCGCCCGTTGCCATGGCTCGTGCAAGCACGAGGAGGCCCTGGACCACGATCGTGGTCCAGGGCCTCCTTCCATGAGCAGGGGCAACTTGTCAGGGGTCCGGTCGACGACGTAGACGGTCAGGCTCCCGCACGGTCGTTCCATGACGGACACCACCGCGTCGGTTCGCGCCCGCGACAGGGCAGTGGGGCGGGCATAGCCTGAAAACATCGGGACGCTCCGAGACCGGGAGATGAGCGTCATGACATTCGTGCAGGTCATCGACTGCCAGACAAGCCGCATCGACGAGCTGAACCAGCTGCTGGACAGCTGGGCCGAGGCCACCAAGGGCAAGCGGACCGCCACCCACACGATCATGGGCCAGGACCGCTCGGACTCCTCGCATGTNGAGGGTGAGGGTGAGGGTGAGGGGGAAGCGGAGGGGGGCGCGGTGTGCGGTCCCGCGCCCCCGGTGCGCGGGAGGTCGGCGCCGCCGCACCCGGCCAGCACCGCTCCCAGCGCGCAGACGGCGGCGAGTCTCCGTACGAAGATGATCACTCGCCGACCATAGCGGGATATAACCCGCTAATCGCCTAGCTGGGCGGCCGGCCCGGCGTGCCCCTCGCCGAAGTCACCCGCAGGGCCTCAGCAGGGCACAGTAGGCCTCAGCAGGACCTCGACAGGGGCTCAACTGTCGTCCCCGTTCCACATCGCCCGGCGATCGCTCAGCGGGTCCCGAGTGAGGCGCGGCTCGCTGTCCAGGATCATCGTCGGGCGCGTGTCCGGCGTGAACTCCGGCCAGTCGGGGAGTAGTTCGTGCGCGGGGTACCCGTGCCGGGCGAAGTGGGCCCACGCGCCGCTCATCGCGTCGGCGAGGCGCTGCGGCGGTGCGTCCCCGAGGAGCGCCGCCAGGCCGGGGGCGTGTAGTGCGTCGAATACGTACGGGATGTCGAGCGTGTGTGCCGAGCCGAGTCCGCCGCCGAGTGCCGGGGTCGGCCAGCGGAAGAGGTACGACCAGGCGCGCCCGCCGCCCGCCGTGTGGGCGTCGAGCAGCGCGTCCGTGGGAGCGCGGAACAGCTGGTCGGTGATCAGCGCGGCCAGCAGGTCGTTCGCGGTGGCGGCCCCCTCGGAGCCCGCAGCGGGCGCGGCCCTGTACGCCTCGGAGCCCGCAGCGGGCCCGCCCCTGTACGCCTCGCAGCCCCCGGCCGGTCCGCCCTCGTACGCCTCGTAGAGCGCCCGGGCCCGAGCGGCCCGCTCCGGCTCCGGGAACGCGGCGGCCAGCGCGGCGTCGAAGGCCTCGGGTCGCGCGGGCGGGCCGAGGCCGGTGAACAGCCTTCCCTCGTGCTCGTTCGTCCCGGCCAGTACGGGGATGTGCGCACAGGACCCGTTGCGCAGCGCCTGAGCGGGCGGCAGCGGCAGTACGGTGCCGTCGACGACCGGCGTGAACGGGATCTGCCCGACCGGGTAGCGGCGTACCAACTCCTCCTGCGCGGCCAGCAGCAGAGCCAACGGTGCGGTGCGCACGTCCGCGTGGGCCGGGTCGGCGACGCTGTCGGGCGGGACGCCATCCAACGCGGCGCCATCCAACGCGGCGCCATCCGACACGGCGCCATCCGACACGGCGGCGCCCGACACGGCGCCATCCGACACGGCTGCGGTCGCCGCCGTGTCGGCCGCGAGCTCGCGCAGCACCTGCGCGAACTCGTCGGCGATCCGGGCCGCCTGGTCGGGAGTGCGGATCGCGTCCGGCGGCGGGCTCTGCAGTACGGCCCGGTGGAACAGGGGTCGGGCGGCCGGGGCGCCGAGGAGCATCGCGACGCTGCCGCCACCCGCCGACTCGCCGAAGACGGTCACCGCGTCCGGGTCGCCCCCGAAGTGGGCGATGTTGTCGCGCACCCAGGCCAGCGCCGCGATCTGGTCCTGCAGGCCGAGGTTCGCCGAGCCCGCGTAGTCGGGTCCGAGCAGCTGCGGAAGGTACAGCCAACCCAGGGCGCCCAGACGGTAGTTGAGGGAGACGACGACCATGTCGTACCGCTCGGCTATCCGGGCGCCGTCCGTCCACACCTGGAGTCCGCAGCCCTGCACATAGGCCCCACCGTGAATCCACACCATGACGGGCCGCCGGCCGGAGGCCGCGGGCGTGAAGACGTTGACGGTGAGGCTGCCCGCCTCGTCGGTGTGCACCCGCTCGCAGCCGACGACCTCCTCCAGGAGCAGGTCACCGCCCTGCGGCGGCGCGGGCGACGGGGTGACGCAGTCCCGTACGCCCTCCCAGGCGGCCGGTTTGGCGGGCGGTCGCAGGCGAGCTGTGCCGACGGGGTCGGCCGCGTACGGGATACCGAGGAAGCGGTGGACGCGTCCGATCCGCTCGCCCCGTACCTCGCCGCTCGTGGTGAGCGCGGTCGGCGACGTGGTCCTCATACCCAGCCGTCCAGCGAGCCGAGGAAGCCGTCGAAGTCGTCGCGGTGGATGGTGTGTCCGGCGCCCTTGACCGTCCGTACCTCGAAGCCGCGGCGTGCCAGCTCCTCCTTGAGGGCGTCGGAGATCAGGAAGCTGGGGTCGGCGACCTGCACCAGGGAAGGGACCGCGGGGGACGCCGGTACGCGGTCGACCGCGGCTGTGCCGGAGAGGGCGATCGCGGTGTCCGGGTCCCAGGCTGCGAGGGTGGCCAGCTCGACGTCGATGTCGTCCGCCTCCCAGCGCGGATTCAACTCCGCGACCGTCTCCCAGCTGGCCTGTTGGAACTGGACGAACAGGGCCGGGTCCGGGGCCCCGGCCTGCCCGAGCGGCCAGGCGGGGTCGCTGTACACGGCCCGCGCGGGCGCCAGGCGTTCGACGGCGAGGGACAGGGCCAGGCCGCCGAGCGAGTGCCCGAGCGCCAGCTCCGCACCCTCGGGGAGCGTGTCGACCAGGTCGTCCGCGAACAGCTCCGCGCTGTAGGTGCCGCGTGCGCTTCGGCCGTGGCCGCGCAGGTCGACACCGATGACCCGGTATCCCCGGTCCGCGAGTGCGGGGCCCACGCGGCGCCAGGTGCGGTGGTCCGACATGATCCCGTGGACCAGGACGGCGACGCGGTCGCTGGTGCCCCACTCGCGGGTGTGCAGCTTCAAGGTGGGTGCCTTTCTGAAAACGTAGGGAGGGTACGGAGTGGATGCCGGGCAGGTAGGCAGGCGGCCGGTCAGCCGTCAGCGCACGCCACGGATCGGGCGCACCGCGAGCGCGCCCAGTACCGCCAGCCCGGCGCCGACCAGGAACAGCGAGGTGTAGCCACCCGAGACCGAGACGACCACCGAAGCCACGAACGGCGCGAGGATCTGCGGCCCGGCGCTGGCCATGTTGAGCACCCCGAGGTCGCGGGCGGCGTCCTCGGCGCTCGGCAGGATCATCGAGACCAGCGCGTTGTCGACGGCCATGAAGCAGCCGAACCCCAGGCCGTTGAGCGCCGCGAAGACCAGCATCGCGGGCCAGGTCGGCGAGAGCGCCGGGACCAGCAGCGAGCCCGCGGAGATCAGCGCCGACGCGGCGACGAACAGCTTGCGTCGGTCGAACCGGTCCGAGAGCACCCCGCCCACGACCGTGGACACCGCCATCGTGACCGCGGAGATCGGGGTGATCACGGCGACGGCCTTGGCCGGAGTGAGCCCGGACGGCAGGTCGACGTGGTCCTGCAGGATGTACAGCTGGTACGCGAAGACACAGAAGTAGCCGAGTACGAGCAGCGCCCGGCCGATGAACGCCCAGCGGAAGTCATGGCTGCGCAGGGCGCTCAGAAACGCCGCCAACTGCTCCTTGAGCGGCACCGGTCGGGGCGCAGGGCGCCGCTGCTCGCGGGTGCAGGTGGTGAACAGCACCGCGGCGAGGGCGACGAGCAGCCCGAGCACCAGATAGCCGGTGCGCAGGTCGCCGTCGAAGGTCGAGCCGAGCACCGCGCCGAGGGTGGACCCGATCGGCATCCCGAGTCCGACCGCCGCTGACGCCCTGCCGCG
Organism: Streptomyces sp. E11-3; assembly: GCF_046540415.1. NCBI lineage: Bacteria > Bacillati > Actinomycetota > Actinomycetes > Kitasatosporales > Streptomycetaceae > Streptomyces > Streptomyces sp. E11-3. The sequence goes on from NZ_JAZGRL010000005.1 coordinate 7,897, forward strand.
GGCGGAGAGCGGGACCCGGTCGGGTACGACGGAGGTGATCGCCGCCTGGAAGACGTTCATCACGGCCTGTCCGAGGCACCAGGCGATCGCCACCAGCAGCACGGTGTGCACGCTGCCGAGCAGGGCCATCGCGCCGACCGCGGCGATGCCGCCGCCCAGAATCCACGGGTTGCGGCGTCCTGTGCGGTCCGAGAGCGCGCCCGCGATCGGGTTGAACAGGGTCGCGAAGACCGCGCTGACACCGCCGACGATGCCCAGCAGGGCGACCTTGTTCGCCGCGTCGATCTGCTCGATGTGCAGCGGCAGCAGGACCGCGCCGACACCTATATAGAGCGTGAACATGGCGCTGTTGCCGACCAGCAGCATCGGCAGCAGGCCGCGGGGGGTGCCGGACGCGACGGGCTGACCGTGGTCCTGACTCTGGCTCGGACCCTGGCTCGGGCTCTGACCCGGACTCTGGCTCTGGCTCTGGCGATCGGAAAGGGCCACGGTGCCCTCCTCCTCGTACGGTCGGTCGGCGACGACCGAGGACCGGGGGGTGGTGACACGTGTCAAGTAACACGTGTAACGGATGTCTAGCATCCACTCCGGTACCGCCACCAGACCCAGAGGCGAAAAAGTTCAGAGATCAACTACGTACGGAACGGCCCCGCGCCTCGCGGGAGTCGTCCGGCCAGCCGCAGCGATCAGCCCGCAGCCGGAGAGCCGTCGAGCCCGGCAGCCGGGTCCGAGGGCGCCAGCTGGCCGGCGTCGCGGGCGAGCGCGGTCAGCCGGGAGATCGCCCGGAAGTACTTCTTGCGGTAGCCGCCCTTCAGCATCTCCTCGCTGAACAGCTTGTCGAACGGCAGCCCCGAGGCGAGCACCGGAACCTCGCGGTCGTACAGCCGGTCGGCGAGTACGACCAGGCGCAGGGCCGTCGACTGGTCGGGCACGGGCTCGACGCCGGTGAGGCAGACGGCCGAGACACCGTCGGTCAGCGCGCCGTAGCGGCTGGGGTGGACATCGGCGAGGTGGTCGAGCAGGTGCGGGAAGTCGTCGAGCGAGGCGCCTTCGGTGGCGTACGCGGCCTTGGTGACCTGCTCGTCGGAGTACGGCGGCGGCGCCTCGGGCAGCCCGCGGTGGCGGTAGTCGTCGCCGTCGATACGGAGGGCGCGGAAGTGCGCCGAGAGCCCCTGGATCTCGCGCAGGAAGTCGGCCGCGGCGAACCGGCCCTCACCGAGCTTGCCCGGCAGCGTGTTGGAGGTGGCAGCCAGCGCGACGCCTTCCTCCACCAGCCTGCTGAGCAGACTCGACACGAGCACCGTGTCGCCCGGGTCGTCCAGCTCGAACTCGTCGATGCAGAGCAGCCGGTGGCCGCTGAGCGTCTTCACCGTCTGCTGGAAGCCGAGGGCGCCGACCAGGTTGGTGAGCTCGACGAAGGTGCCGAACGCCTTGAGTTCCGGGGCCGCCGGGGTGGCGTGCCAGAGGGAGGCGAGCAGATGGGTCTTGCCGACGCCGTACCCGCCGTCGAGGTACACCCCGCGCGGGCCGCTCGGGGCCGCGGCCTTCTTGCCGAACCAGCGGCGCTTGCCCGCACCGCTGGCATGCGCGCCGCCCAGTGTCCCGGCGAATCCGCCGAGCACCTCGACCGCCTCGGCCTGGCTGGACTGCTGGGGGTCGGGCACGTACGTCTCGAAGCGCGCGGCCTGGAACCGCGGCGGCGGCACCATCTCGGCGACCAGCCGGTCGGCGGGGACATGCGGCCGGCGCGCGCACAGCGACAGCGGGGCCGCTTCGGCTATGGGGTGAC
>NZ_JAZGRL010000006.1:0-4696 GCF_046540415.1 Streptomyces sp. E11-3
GTGGGGGTGGGGACGGGGATGTGGGTCATGCCGCGGGCTCCGTGAGGACGCGATCCAGGGGGACGTCGGCCGTCACGGTGACAGCCGCCGGGTCAAGGTCGGCGGGCGTGGGCATCGCACTGCCGGGCAGTTGGACCGCCGCGGCGCCGTGCGCCACGGCCGACGCGAGCGCCTCGGGCCCCGCGCCACCGGCCACCAGGAATCCGGCCAGCGAGGCGTCGCCCGCCCCGACGTTGCTGCGTACGACGTCGACGCGCGCGCTCGCGAAGTGCGCGCCCGCCGCGTCGACCAGCAGCTGCCCGTCGGCACCGAGGCTGGCGAGCACCGCGTGGGCTCCCGCGTCGCGCAGCTCCTCGGCGGCCTTGACGGCGTCACCGACGGTGGTGAGCGGCCGCCCGACGGCCTCCGCGAGTTCCTCGGCGTTCGGCTTGACGATGTCGGGGCGCTCGGCGAGCGCGGCGAGCAGTGAGGGTCCTGAGGTGTCCAGGGCGATCCGCGCCCCGGCCGCGTGGGCGCGGCGCACCAGCTCCGCGTACCAGGAGGGCGCGAGGCCGCGCGGCAGGCTGCCGCAGCAGGCGATCCAGTCGGCCCCGGTGGACCGTTCGCGGACGGCGGTGAGCAGCAGCTCGGCCTCGGTCGCGTCGAGTTCGGGACCCGCGGCGTTGATCTTCGTGAGGGTGCCGTCCGGCTCGGCGACGGCGATGTTGGACCGGGTCTGTCCGGCGACGGGCACCGGGGCGACCTCGATGCCCTGCTCATCGAGCAGCTCGGCGACCAGCTGTCCCGGCGCCCCGCCGAGCGGCAGCACCGCCAGGGTCCGCCGCCCGGTCGCGGCGACGGCCCGCGAGACGTTGACGCCCTTGCCGCCGGGGTCCATCCGGTCGCCGGTCGCCCGGATGACCTCGCCGCGGTCCAGCGAGGGCACCTCGTAGGTGCGGTCGAGGGACGGGTTCGGGGTGACGGTGAGGATCATGCGCGTACTGCTTTCGGATTGATGCGCGGGCGGCTTACGGGGGCGCCTTGGCGGGCGGGGGCAGCGGGCGTCACGCGCGGACCACCTCTGTGCCGCCGCGCTCGATCGCGGCGGCGTCATCGGGGCTCAGCCCGGTGTCGGTGATCAGCAGGTCTACGTCGCCGAGGTCGCCGAAGCGGGCGAAGTGCTCCTGGCCGTGCTTGCCGGAGTCGGCGAGCAGCACGACCCGGCGCGCGGCGGCGACGGCCGCGCGCTTGACGGCGGCCTCGGCGAGGTCGGGGGTGGTCAGGCCGCTGCCGGTCGAGAAGCCGTTCGTGGCGAGGAAGACGACATCGGCGCGGATCTCGGCGTACGCGCGCAGCGCCCAGGCGTCGACGGCGGCACGCGTACGGTGCCTGACCCGTCCGCCGACCAGGTGCAGCTGGACGCCGGGGTGGTCGGCGAGCCGGGATGCGACCGGCAGGGCGTGGGTGACGACGGTGAGCGTCGACTCCAGCGGGAGCTCGGCGGCCAGCCGGGCCACGGTCGTACCCGCGTCGAGGATGACGCTGCCGTCGGACGGGAGCTCGGCGAGTGCGGCGCGCGCGATGCGGTCCTTCTCGTCGGCGGCGGTGGACTCGCGCTCGGTGAGGTCCGGCTCGAAGTCGAGCCGCCCGGCCGGGATGGCACCTCCGTGTACGCGGCGGACGAGTCCGGCGCGGTCCAGCGCCTTCAGGTCGCGCCGGATGGTCTCGGCGGTGACCTGGAACTCCTCGGCCAGGGACAGCACTTCGACCCGGCCGCCATCGCGGGCGAGACGGAGGATCTCCTGCTGTCGCTCCGGTGCGTACATGTCTGTTTGCCTCCGCTTTCATGCCCGAACCTGTGGTTTCGCCGTCAGGTTACGCCCACATTCTCGGGAAGTAAACAGATCCGGGCATGGTTCGGACAGAGCCGGGCGTTGGGGGCACGCGCCAGAAAAGCCGAAAGCGTCGGCCGGGCTGATTCCTCAGCCCGGCCGGCGCTCAACGTGGATGGCAGCAGGTTCAGGGAGTGGGAACCAGACCCTCCGCCTTTTCGGCGGGCTCGGCCGACGCGGGCGCAGCGGCCCCGGGAAGCTCCTCCTCGGCCCCCTCCACGTGCTGCTTCGGTCGCTTCGGCAGTGCGAACATCAGCAGGAAGATCGCACCCAGTACCCCGGCGACCCACCCGAGCGAGTTCTGGAACGCGTCCACGAACACCGGGCCGACCTCACCCGGCGCCGCATCGTCGATGACGCCGAAGAAGACCACCGACACCAGACCGAGCCCCAGCGCGTTGCCCATCTGCAGCGTGGTGTTGATCAGGCCGGAAGCGGAGCCCGAGTGCTCCTTGGGGACCTCGGACAGCACCGCGTCGGTCAGCGGGGCCACGATCAGGCCCATCCCCAGACCCATCACCACCAGCGGCAGCGCCATCTGCCAGGAGGTGATCTCCATGCCGTACCGCCCGGCCGCCCAGAGGTACATCAGCAGCCCGGTGGCCATGGTGAGCGCGCCCGCCTGGAGCACCTTGCGCCCGAAGCGCGGCACCAGCTTCTCCACGGAGATCCCGGCCGCCACCGACACCGCGATCGAGAACGGGATGCCGGTCAGCCCGGCCCGCAGCACGCCCCAGCCGAGCCCGATCTGCATGTACAGCGTCCAGACCAGGAAGAAGATGCCGAGGGTGATGCCGAAGGTGAGCTGCACCGCGATCCCGGCCGCGAAGCTCTTCACCCGGAACAGCGAGAGTTCCACCAGCGGCGAGCCGTCGCGCCGGGTCTTGTGCTTCTCGTACGCCACCAGGGCGGCGAAGACACCCAGGGCGCCGACCATCGACACGTACCCCCACAGCGGCCAGCCCAGTGCGCGTCCCTCGGTGAGCGGGTAGAGCAGCATCAGCAGACCGACCGTGACCAGGCCGACGCCGACGAGGTCGAGCCGGAGCGCCTTCGGAGCCTTGGACTCGCTGATGAACCGGCTGCCCAGCACCAGACCGGCGATCCCCACCGGCAGGTTGATCAGAAAGATCGGACGCCACTCAAGACCGAACAGGTTCCCGTCGGTGAGCAGTGCGCCGAGCAGCGGCCCGGAGACCGCGCCGAGCCCGACGACCGCGCCGAACAGCCCGAAGACCTTGCCGCGCTCATGCGCGGGGAAGGTGGCGTGCACGATCGACAGCACCTGCGGAACCATCAGCGCGGCCATGCCGCCCTGGAGCAGCCGCGAGGCGACCAGCATGTCCGGGTTCGCCGCGAACCCGCAGAGCGCGGAGGCGAGGGTGAAGCCCGCCATGCCGATCAGGAAGATCCGCTTACGGCCGTGAATGTCTCCCAGCCGCCCGCCGGTGATCAGCCCGGCCGCGAAAGCCAGCGCGTAGCCCGCGGTGATCCACTGGATCTGGCTGTCCGATGCGCCCTCGTTCTGCTGGATGGTCGGGAGGGCGACGTTGACGATCGTGACGTCGACGAGGTCCATGAACGCGGCGGTCATCACGATCGCCAGGGCGAACCAGCGACGCCGGTCTCCTGTGGGTACTGCGCTGCTCTGTGAGGTCATAAGACAAAGCTAGAGTCCATATAGGTCAGCTCGTGTCCTCATTACCCTCCATCATGATTTCCATGACGACGACAGGAACGGACACCCCAGGACGGCTGCTCCAACTCCTCTCTCTCCTCCAGACCCCGCGTGAATGGCCCGGTGGCGAGCTCGCCGAGCGACTGAACGTCTCGCGCCGCACCGTCCGGCGCGATGTCGACCGGCTGCGGGAGCTCGGCTACCCGGTGCAGGCCACGCTCGGCGCCGAAGGCGGCTATCGGCTGGTCGCGGGCAAGGCCATGCCGCCGCTCGTCCTCGACGACGAGGAGGCGGTGGCGATCGCGGTGGGACTACGGGCCGGGGCGGGACACGCGGTCGAAGGCCTCGAAGAGGCATCGGTCCGGGCCCTCGCGAAGCTCGAACAGGTGCTGCCGTCGCGGCTGCGGCATCGGGTGCAGACGCTGCAGGCGGCGACGGCGCCGCTGGTCAGCGGTGACGGGGCGACGATCGCGCCGGAGACGCTGACGGTGCTGGCTTCCGCGGCCTCCGGGGAAGAGAAGCTTCGCTTCCACTACCGCTCCGGAGACGGGGCCGAGACCCGCCGCCTGGTCGAGCCGTACCGGCTGGTGTCCACCGGGCGGCGCTGGTACCTCGTCGCGTACGACATGACCCGCGAGGACTGGCGGACCTTCCGGGTCGACCGCGTATCGGAGCCCTTTGCGACGGGGGCGCGGTTCACTCCGCGCGAGGTGCCGTCCGGGGACGCGGCGGAGTTCATGCGGCGTACGGTGTGGCGGTCGTCGCCAGCCTTGGACATCGACGTGTCCTTCGCCGCGCCCGCCTCCGCTGTCGCGGCGCGGCTCGCGGCGGGGCTGGGGACGCCGGTGCCGGAGGGTTCGGAGGCCTGCCGCCTCCGCTCGACGGTCACCGACTCCGTCGAGTGGGTGGCGCTCCGGCTGGCCCTCGTAGACGCGGACTTCACGGTCCACGGCCCTCCGGAGCTCACGGACCACGTCCGCGCCCTCGCGGCCCGCCTCACCCACGCGACGGGGTGAGGGCGCGCCCCGGTCCATACGTTCACGGTCCCCCGTGTCGGGGCGAGGGCGCGCCCTCGGGCATGTTGTCACGGTGCCCCGTGGCGAGGGGTTGTGCCCACCCTCCCCCACTCTCGACTTCGCTCGAGCGG
>NZ_JAZGRL010000007.1:0-4417 GCF_046540415.1 Streptomyces sp. E11-3
TGGCCCTGGCGCTGGTCGCCACGCTCGCGCTGACCGGTCGGGACCGCAGGTTCGCCCTGCGCGTGCTGGGCACCTATACGGTCGCCTCGCTGGTCCTCAACTACGTGCACGGGCTGGTGCCCGCGATGCACGGCGGGGGCGAGCGGATGCAGCTGGCGGCCTGGGGCCCGGCCAACTGGGTGCTGGTGCTGCTGGCCACCTCGCTGCCGGTCGGATCGATTTTCTTCGGCTCGGACCTGGTCGCCAAGGTGCTGCACCACCGCCCCGCCCCGATCGAACCGCCCTCCGCGAATGCGGAGGAATCTATCGAGAGCGTAAGGAATCGGTCTACGGCTGGCCTGCCGGAATCCACCCCGGCGCCGGTGACCGCGAACCCGGCACAGATGCCGCGTCCGGTGCCGGTCGGGTTCGTGAAGTCGACTCTGCCGCTCAAGCCCGTACCCGCCATCGAGCCGACACCGACCGTCCCCGCGTCGGTCGAGCCGCGGGCGGTGGCCGCGGAATCGAGTCGGCCGCGTCGGGCGACCGGCCGGGTTCCCGAGGTCGCCCGATCGAGTCGGCCCCGCCGCACCGCGGGCCAACTGCTCGATGAGGCCCGCGCGGTGACGGCTGATTGGCCGGACGCGAAGCTGACGGCGGAGGGCATCCGCCTGGCGGTGCACACCTCGCCGAAAAACGCCCGCACGCTGCGCGACACCCTGCGGGCCGAACGGTCCGAGGCGATGGCGTCCTGATGTCCGGCGCGTTCGGCAAGTGCTACGACCCCACCGGCACCCGCCACGGCATACCAACTTTCCCGTGGAAGTTCGCCCCGGACGGCTACGCCACCCGCCGCCAACTGCGCGCCAAGGGCTTACGCCCTGGTGGCCAGCCGGTCGCGGCGCAGCTCATGCGCCGCTCCCGGCGCCGCAAGGGCGGGGTGGCAGTGGCCTACCTGTACCGCATCGAGCTGGCCAAGCCGGTGCGGCCGATGACCTCCCGCAGGGTGGGCGCGCTCGCGCTGGCGATGCTCGCCCGCCGCACCTGTCCCAAGTGCCAAATCGTCTACAGCTACTGCCTGCCGACCTCGCTCGGCATGTGCGTGCTGTGCGCCAACTCCGAAGAACAGAGCGCCGCTTGACCTGCACGGCTTCGCCCAGCGGGGTCCCGACGGTCGGCCTGCCATAGCGCCGTCCGGACCCCTTCCAACTGCCTCCCAGACTGGAAGGACTGTCAGTGAACCACGACGACGAAAGCGAACTGTTCAACCGGCTCGAAGCCGACATGAAAGCCGACTCGGTGCCCGACTCGGGTGGCGAGGTCGTCGACCTGGACAAGGCACGGTCGGCCCGCACCGAGTCGGCCGACTTCACTCCGGCTGAGTCGCCCGACTCGACCAGCCGACCCGACGCTGACCCGTCGGCCGACTCGGGTGCGGATCGGTTGGGTGCCGAGTCGGGCGACCCGACCACCCGCCTGGCGGTCGACCAGCCGACCGTCAAGGCGGCCGGTCCGGGTTACCTGGGTCGGCTGCGGGCCGCGCAGCGCCGTCCGGTCGTGCCGGTGTGGCTGAAGTCCGCGGCGGAGCTGAAGACCGCCACGGGGTGGGTGGCCCGCCACTACGCGCATGCGACCGGGTATCACGCCCTGCGCTCGCCGGTCTACGCCGCCCGCCTCACTCTCCAAGCCCCGTCCGGGGCCGCGCAGTTCGTGGGCGGCAGCCTGCGGTGGGTGGCCGACCGGGAGGGCGAGCCGGTCCGGCTGGCCGCGGTGCGCCGCGAGGACGCAGCGGAGTACCTGAAGCTGTCGCGGCAGCGCGACGGACGGGTTCGGCTGCGCACCCTGGTCGCGGTGCTGGCGCTGTTCACCGGTCTCGGGGCGGCCCTGGCTATCTACGTGCTCGCCCCGGCCTGGCTTCAGGCGTTGTCGGTGGGTGCGGTGACCCTCGCGCTCGGCTACAACGGGCGGCGTGCGGATGACCCGGTCATCCACCGGGCGGTGGAGGTCCCGAAGGCGGTGAAGCTGACCAGTGACATCGTGCTGCGCGCGCTCGGGGCGCTGGGTATCCCGGCGATCAACCAGGCGCAGGGCAAGGGGCGGGACGGGTTTGAGTTCACCGCTCCGATCACCCGCGACGGGCCGGGCTGGCGGGCGGAGGGCAACCTCCCCTACGGCGTCACGGTGACCGACATCATCGAGCGCCGCGAGCGCCTGGCCTCCGGGCTGCGCCGCCCGCTGGGCTGTGTGTGGCCCGAGGCGGTGCCCGATGAGCACACCGGGCGGCTGGTGTTGTGGGTCGGCGACCAGGACATGGCCACCGCGCCCAAGCCCAAGTGGCCGCTGCTCACCAGCGGCACAGTGGACTTGTTCAAGCCGGTCGCGTACGGCACCGACCAGCGCGGACGCTGGGTGTCGGTCACCCTCATGTACATCGCGGGCATCATCGGCGCTATCCCGCGTATGGGCAAGACGTTCCTGCTGCGGCTGCTGCTGCTGATCGCCGCTCTCGACCCGCGGGCCGAGCTGCACACCTTCGACATGAAGGGCACCGGTGACCTGGACCCGGTCGGCAACGCCGTCTCCCACCGGCACGCCGCGGGCGACGATGATGAGGTCATCGACTACGTCCTGAACGACTTCCGCGCGCTGCGCGAGGAGCTGCGCCGCCGTACGAAGGCGATCCGCTCGCTGCCGCGGGACATCTGTCCGGAGTCGAAGGTGACCAGCGAACTGGCCGACAAGCGCTCGCTGGGGCTGCACCCGATCGTGGTCGGGGTGGATGAGTGTCAGGTGCTCTTTGAGCACCCCGAGCACGCCAAGGAGTTCGAGGAGATCGCCACTGACCTGGTCAAACGCGGTCCGGCAACGGGGATTGTGCTGCTGCTGGCCACGCAGCGCCCGGATGCGAAGGCGCTGCCGACGGGGATCTCGGCGAATGCGTCGGCCCGCTGGTGTCTGAAGGTCATGGGGCAGTTGGAGAACGACATGGTGCTGGGGACCTCCGCCTACAAGCGCGGGGTGCGGGCCACCATGTTCGCCTGGGGCGACAAGGGCATCCACTACTTCGTCGGGGAAGGCTCCGATGCCCGCATTGTGGGCTCGGTGTTCGTGGACGCCCCCGGCGCCGACGCGATCGCCGCCCGCGCCCGCACGGTGCGCGAGAAGGCCGGACTGCTGTCCGGCCACGCCCTGGGGGAGACCCCGGAGGCGGTCACCGGTCCCGCCTACGACCTGCTCGCCGACATCCTCGCCGTCGTGGCAGCCAAGGAACCCAAGGCGTGGTCCGAGACCGTCGCGGCGCGGCTGGCCGAACTGCGCCCCGAGGTCTACGACGGCTGGGACCCCGAGGCGCTGGCCGCGGCCCTGAAGCCGCACGGCATCAGCACCGTCCAGGTCGGGCGCCGGATCAACGGCAAGGTCGTCAACCGGCGCGGCATCGACCGCTCCCACATCACCACCGCGATTGCGGAGCGTGACGGAAAGCGGGACGCGGGCTGACCTCTTGGGGCCGCTAGCGCTAGCGGTACCCCCCCGCTAACGTTAGCGGCTCCGCTAGCACCCCAAACCCCACTTGATCAGGCTGCTAGCGGATAGCGGCCCACCTGCGCAAACCCCCAAATCCTGCCTGGAAGGGCCCGCGATGACCTCTGCCCTGCTCGCTATCACCTGCCTACTCGCCATCACATTCTGTTACATCGCGGTGTGTGCGGTGTCCCCGTTCGGGAACTGCCGCAAGTGCCGCGGCTTCGGCTTCCAGCTCCACACCGACCGGCGCGGACGCCTCAAGCCGGGCAAGACCTGCCGCCGCTGCCACGGCGACCGCAAACGCATACGCCTCGGCCGCTGGCTCTACAACCGCGCCGCCCGCCTGCACCGCGAAGGCACCCGCTGATGCCCCGGCTGCGCCCGCTGCTCGTCCTGATCGTGCTCGGGGTCGCCATCGGCACCTGCCACGCCGACCCCGAACCCCCGGCGCCGCCACAGCCCGGCGTCACCGACACCACCCGCTGAACACCCCACCGAATCCAAGGGAGTTGCCGTCATGGCGCTGACCGACAAGGACCCGCACAACGCCCGTGAGCTGGCCCGCACCGTGTACCTGTCCGGCAAGTTGATGCGCCGCCAGGCCCGCGGCAAGTCGACCACCGCGATCGAGAACGAGATCGACCGCATCCGCGAGATGGCCCAGGCCCGCGAAGACGCCCGCAACCGCCGCTGACCGGAATGGAGCCCCTGTGATGGCCCTGACCCTCTCGCTCGTGCTGCTGCTCGGCATCGCCCTGGCGGTGCTGCTGCGCTTCAAGGCCCTCGGTGCTGGCGCCGCCGTCGTCGCGGTGCTGTTCGGCTTCTACCTCGCCGACACCGGCGCCAGCACCACCGTCAACGACCTGGTCACCGCGGTCACCGACGCCCTGCGCAGCATCGACACCTAAGGAGC
>NZ_JAZGRL010000008.1:0-4071 GCF_046540415.1 Streptomyces sp. E11-3
TGGGGGGTGTAGGGGGCCGGGGTTCGGATAGCCTGACCGATGGATCTCTCTTGACGTCGAGGGAAAGATCGATCATCGGATCGTTGGATCCCGGATCATCGGATCGTTGAGCGTCCGGGAGATCCTGCACCCGGGGCAGGACCCCAACCGCCAGCTGTCTTACGGAGATCGCCATGACCCGCACTCCCGTGAATGTCACCGTTACCGGCGCGGCCGGACAGATCGGCTACGCGCTGCTCTTCCGCATCGCCTCCGGTCACCTGCTCGGCCCGGATGTGCCGGTCAAGCTCCGCCTCCTCGAGATCACCCCGGCACTCGGTGCCGCCGAGGGCACCGCGATGGAGCTCGACGACTGCGCCTTCCCGCTGCTCAAGGGCATCGACATCTCGGACGACCCGAACGTCGCCTTCGACGGCGCCAACGTCGCCCTCCTGGTCGGCGCCCGCCCGCGTACCAAGGGCATGGAGCGCGGCGACCTGCTCGAGGCCAACGGCGGCATCTTCAAGCCGCAGGGCAAGGCCATCAACGACCACGCCGCGGACGACATCAAGGTCCTCGTCGTCGGCAACCCGGCCAACACCAACGCGCTCATCGCGCAGGCCGCCGCCCCGGACGTACCGGCCGAGCGCTTCACCGCGATGACCCGCCTGGACCACAACCGCGCGCTCTCGCAGCTCGCGAAGAAGACCGGCGCCGCCGTCTCCGACATCAAGCGCCTCACCATCTGGGGCAACCACTCGGCGACCCAGTACCCGGACATCTTCCACGCGGAGATCGCCGGCAAGAACGCCGCCGAGGTCGTGGGCGACGAGAAGTGGCTGGCCGACGACTTCATCCCGACCGTCGCCAAGCGCGGCGCCGCGATCATCGAGGCCCGTGGCGCGTCCTCGGCCGCATCGGCCGCCAACGCCGCCATCGACCACGTGCACACCTGGGTCAACGGCACCGCCGACGGCGACTGGACCTCGATGGGCATCCCGTCGGACGGCTCGTACGGCGTTCCGGAGGGCCTGATCTCCTCCTTCCCGGTCACCGCCAAGAACGGCACGTACGAGATCGTCCAGGGCCTGGAGATCAACGACTTCTCCCGCGCCCGGATCGACGCCTCGGTCAAGGAGCTCACCGACGAGCGCGACGCGGTGCGCGGTCTCGGCCTCATCTGATCGTCGCGAGACAGTCTCGCTAGACATCCACGGAAGGTCCCGGTCCGCAAGGGCCGGGACCTTCCGTGTGTACCTGTCTCCGAGGTGGCTCCAGGGCACCCCGTACTCCCCTATGCTGTGACGCAGCACACAGCAACGCGTGTGTCTCGCAAGGCAATTGAAGCCCCAGGGGGAAGCGTTGACGCAGACCTACGTCCCGCAGCAGCCGGAGCCGCCGGGGACACCGGATGCCCCGGACGCTCCCTTACAGGTCCCGCCGACACCGCCCGGCGCCAGCGAGGCCACCCGGCTGCTCTGCGCGGGAAACTACCTCGACAACGCCTACCGCGACGCGGTCATCGAGGAGTTGTACGTCCACGAGGAGCGCATCGTCGCCCCTTCGCTCGGCTATGACGCCGCCCGGGTGCTGGCCCACGCGCTGCGCGCCCGCCGTGCCGAACTCGGCTGGACGGCCGGGATCGTCGGGCTGTGGGTGCTGGGACTGCTCCTCGCCCCCGGTGTGCTGGTGCTCTTCCTGCTGCCGTGTCTGCTGCTCGCGCTGGCCGACCTGGTACGCGGCCACGGGAAGAAGCCGTCGTTGTACCGCACGGCACCCGCCGGGTACCTGCGCTGGACCGGACGGGCGTTGCTGCTGGTCGTTCTCTGGCTGGCGGTGGCGGTCGCGTTCGGCGCGGGGAATGCGGAGGACGGCGGACAGACCGGGGGGACCTCGACGGGGGATGTCGCCGCCACTCTGCCCGGCGCACTCGGCGAGCAGCCGAAAGTCTTCGACGGCTGGGTGGCGATCTTCGTACTGGTGCTGACGGCGGTGTGCGTGGGCGCGCAGCGCGGCCAGTTCGCCAGGGCGCTCGCGGGCGAACTGCACCCGACGAGGTTCCCGGACATCGCGAGCGACCCCGCCGAGGCAGCGCCAGGACATCGCTTCCAGCGGCTGCGCCAGCGCATCCGGACCGAGCAGCACGCCCCGCTCGTCATGTACCACGCGGGCAACCCCTTCTGCGGTGCCGGAAGCCCGTACGACTCCTGGACCCTCGCCGTCGAGCTACGGCCTGACGCCGACCGCGACGAACCCCCGGAGCCGGTCACCAACCGGGTGATCCTGGAACGCGTCCGGCCGCTGCTCGCCGGGCTGCGGCTGCCCGCGCCGCACGCCGGGGACGCGGTACGGGACCGGCTGCGCCAGCTGGAGATCGACGAGTGCGTCTTCCTGCCGGTGGCCGGACTGCCCCGCCGCGACCTGGCCCCGTACGACCAGCAGGTCTTCGAGGCCCACCGGGCCGACGCGGTCGAGGAGGGCGGCGAGACGCGGCGCCACTTCCTGCGGATCAGGGTCGGCGGCTGGGAAGAGGAGCTGGTCACGACCGTCTACGTACGGGTGCACACCCAGGGCCGGATGCTGATGCTGGAAGTCGCCCCGCATGTGCTGCTTCCCGTACGCGCCGACTTCGAGGAGGCCGACCGGGTCGCGCACCAGTACCGCAACAACAGCATGTTCGGCAAGGCTGTCTGGGCGCTGGCCAGGGGCCCGCGCTCGCTGCCGTTCGCGGTGGTCACGCTGGCCCGGGGGGCCGCCCTGACCTGGCGGATCATCACGGGCGGCTATGGCGGGGCGATGCCCGACGGGCCCGCGGTCTCGGTGCGTGAGCTGGGCGCGGCCGGGGACTGCTCGCTCTTCCAGGACATGGATGTGCGCCGCTATCTGAAGGCCGTCCAGGACCGGGTGGCCAACGGAGTGCGGCAGGCGCTGCGGGACGCGGGCTACCACACCGACGAATTCGTCCAGAAGATCACCCATGTCAGCGGTGGCGGGGTACTCATCGAGAGGGCGCAGGGCGCGTTCGCAGTCGGAGACCACAACACCATCACCAACAACACGCAGGGCGCGAGTGGCCTGGGAGGCGACGATGGCACGCGATGACGGCCGGGGCATCCACATCGGGAACGTGCAGGGCGCGTTCGCCATCGGCGACAACAACAGCGTCGTCAACCAGCAGGGCGTGGCGCCGCTGGACCCCGCGCACGCGGAGCTGCTCAAGGCCGTACGGGATCTGCGCGCCGATCTGGCCCGGCTGAACACCACCGACGAGACGGCCGCGCTGGACGGCGAACTGGCCGACGCGGAGGACGAGATCGGCCGGACCGGGCGGGCCGACCGGGGGCTGCTCGGCAGGATCGGGCAGGCGCTGAGCCAGGCGGGCGCGGTGACGGGGCTGCTGGCGTCGGCCACCGCGCTGTCCGAATCGGTCCGCGCGCTGGTGGGGAACTGAGCATGGCCGACAAGGGTGGGGTGCGCTGGAACGCGCGCACACAGCGCTGGGAGTCCGATGCCGCGCCGCAGCCGCGGTTCACCGCGCCGCCTCCGCCGCGGCCGGGGTCGGAGCCGCCTCCGACTCCGCCGCCGTCGGCGTCCGAGCCGCCGCGACCGGCGTCCGAGCCGCGGCCTGCTTCCGGGCCGCCGGCCGAGTCCGGGCCGCCGGCCGAGTCCGGGCCGCCGGCCGAGTCCGGGCCGCCGGCCGAGTCCGGGCCGCATGTCGGCTCCGAGTCAGGGCCTGATTCCGAGCCACGGCCTGATTCCGAGCGGTCCTACTCCGGATGGCCTGGCTCCGGACGGCCTGACTCCGGGCCCCACGTCGGCTCCGAGCCGCGGGTCGAGCTGGGCCCGCCGCAGCCGTCCTGGCAGCCGGTGGCGCCGGTGCCGGGACCCGGTCCTGAGCCGCGGCCGTGGTTTCGCCGGGCCGTGGTGATCGTGCCGGTGGCGGCCGCGTTAGTGCTCGCCGGGCTCGGCGGCTGGCTGCTCTTCGGCCAGGGCGACGACGGGCAGTCGGACGCGAAGCGGGTGACGGACAGCGCCGCCCCCAGCGGCCTGCCGACCCCGACCATCGAGCCTCCCACCCTGGCCCCGACCGAG
>NZ_JAZGRL010000009.1:0-3995 GCF_046540415.1 Streptomyces sp. E11-3
TCGAGCGAAGTCGAGAGTGGGGGAGGGTGGGCACAACCCCTCGCTACGGGGCACCCGTTTCCACCAAGCCCGGAGGGCGACACCTTCCCCCCGCCACGGGCGACCGTGAAGACAAGCCCGAGGGGCACCCTCACCCCGCCACGGCTAGTCGCCGACCGTCTCCGTCGGGACGGGCACCGTGCCAGGACGGGCACGGAGCGCGTCGGTGCACTCGTACTCGCGCAACGGCTCCGAGCCGCGGCCGCCCAGAATCACCGTGTCCTTGCCATTCGCCGCCGCGCTCTGCGCGAAGGTGCAGACGACCTGGGCCAGGGCGAACGGGGACAGCCGCTCGGGCGGTGTGCTCAGCCGGAGCGCGGTCTTCGGGTCGCCCTCGCGCGGCCCGGAGACGACCGCCTGGACGCGTAGGTCCGTGGTGAAGCCCGCCTGCCGCTCGGGCTCGGACGTCGGTTGCTGCAATGCGTCGAGCAGCGCCTGTGCCACCCGCACCCGGTCGTCCCCGGTCGGCTCATCGGCGAGTTCGACCGTCCGGTCCACCGCTACCAGCTGCGAGCCGCACACGAGGAAGACCTGTACCTGCACTCCGCGGCCCGCCGCCCGTGCCTCGACGTCCTGCGCCGAGGTCACGCACGCCACCCGCGAGGGCGCGGGCCCGAAGTCCGTCGGTACCTCCGTGGCCCTGATCCCGCACCCGGCGAGCAGCAGCGCACCACAGCCCGCGAGCACCGCACCAGCCCAGGACCCGCGCCAGCGCCTCATCGCTCGACCCCCTCGGCCGCGCGGTCGGCGCCACCTGAGTCCTCGTCGTCCGCCTCCATGTGGGACATGTCCCGCGGCAGTCGCAGCGTGAACACCGCACCTCCCTCAGGGGAGTTGGCCGCGGTGATCCCGCCCCCGTGGATGTGCGCGTTCTCCAGCGCGATCGACAGTCCGAGGCCACTGCCCTCGGACCGCGGACGGGAGGCGCTCGCCTTGTAGAAACGGTCGAAGACGTGCGGCAGTACTTCCTGCGGGATACCGGGGCCGTTGTCCCGTACCTCGATGGTCAGCTCGGCCCCTCGTTCCGCCGAGAAGGTCTCCCGTACGGACACCCGGACCGGGGAGCCGCCGTGCTTGAGCGCGTTGCCGATCAGGTTCGCCAGGATGACGTCGAGCCGCCGCGGATCGAGCCGCGCCATGATCCCGCGCTCCGCGTTCAGCTCCACCGCGTCCAGCCAGGCGCGCGCGTCGATGCACGCGGTGATCTGGTCGGCGATGTCCACGTCGTCCAGGACCAGCCGCGCGGTTCCCGCGTCGAAGCGGGTGACCTCCATCAGGTTCTCCACCAGGTCGTTCAGTCGCCGTGTCTCGCTGACCACCAGGCGCACCGCGGGCGCGATCATCGGGTCGAGGCTGTCTTCTTCCTCTTCGAGTACTTCGGTCACCGCGGTGATCGCGGTCAGCGGCGTGCGTAGTTCGTGGGACATGTCGGCGACGAAGCGCCGACTCGACTCCTCGCGCGCGCTCATGTCCGCGACCTTCTTCTCCAGCGAGGCCGCGGTGCTGTTGAACGTACGGGACAGCTCGGCCAGTTCGTCGGTGCCCGAGACCCGTAGCCGGGTGTCCAGCTTCCCCTCACCGAGCCGCCGCGCGGCGACGCCGAGCCGGTGCACCGGCTTGAGCACCGTGGTCGCCGCGGCCTGTGCGAGCAGCGCCGCGCCGACCAGTGCCAGCGCGGTGGCGATCCCCAGCGACCAGCCCAGCGAGCTGAGATCCTTCTCCTCCGCCTCCAGGGACTTGAGCATGTACCCGGTCGGTCCGCCGTCCCCGATCACCCGTGCCCCGCCCACCAGATGGGGCGTGCCGTCGACGACGATGCGCTGCCAGAAGAGGTGGTACTCGTCGGAGTTCTTGGCGCCGATGGGCTGGCGCTTGTTCACCGCGTCCCGCAGTGACTTCGGCACGTCGTCGCGGGTGAAGGTGTCCAGGTCGGAGTTGCCGACCACCGTTCTGTCGTCCGGGTCCTTGGCGATCAGCAGCACGCTGTAACGCTGGCTGCTGAGCGACATCTGGACGGCGGCGCGCCGCAGTTCGTCCTGGGTCGGCTCCGGCGGCAGCGAGGCCGCGCGGTTCTGCATCTCCTCGTTGAAGTCGTTCAGCGCCGCGTCCTGCGTGCGCGTCAGTACGGCTTCGCGGTTGAGCCAGTACGCGATACCGGAGGCGGAGACCGCGGCGGTCAGCGCCACCAGGCCGAACACCACGACCAGCCGCAACCGCAGGCTGGTGAAGCGCAACCCGGCGAGTATCGCCCTGCGTGGCCCCCGCCGAGTGTCGTCGTCCGCCTGCGTCACTGAGGACTGTCCAACCGGTAGCCGACCCCGCGCACGGTACGAATCAGCGTCGGCGACGACGGTACGTCCTCCACCTTCGCGCGCAGCCGCTGCACACACGCGTCCACCAGGCGCGAGTCACCGAGGTAGTCGTGCTCCCACACCAGCCGCAGCAACTGCTGGCGGGAGAGCGCCTGCCCCGGCCTGCGGCTCAGTTCCAGCAGCAGCCGCAGCTCGGTCGGCGTCAGCTGCAGGTCCTCGCCGTCCTTGGTGACCGTCATCGCGGCGCGGTCGATGACCAGGCTGCCGAAGACCGCGGAGTCGTTGGCCTCGCGCTCGCCGCGTCGCAGTACCGCTCGGATACGGGCGTCGAGCACTCGCCCCTGGACCGGCTTGACGACGTAGTCGTCGGCGCCGGACTCAAGACCGACCACCACGTCGATGTCGTCGTTGCGCGCGGTCAGCAGGATGATCGGCAGCTGGTCGGTGCGCCGAATACGACGACACACCTCAAATCCGTCGATTCCGGGCAGCATCACATCCAGCACGATCAGGTCGGGCCGCTGCTCGCGCAGCAGCTTCAGACCGTCCTCGCCGGTGGCAGCGGTGGCAACACGATGCCCCTGGCGCGTCAGCGACAGCTCAAGGGCCGTGCGGATGGCGTCGTCGTCCTCGATCAGCAACAGGGAAGGCACAGAGGTCATTCTGTCCCATGGCGCGGCGGGGTTTCGACAGTTGGAGCGCTCCCATCCTTCCCGCACAGGCAAGGAGGCCTTGTGACAGGGCTGTGACAGTCGGCGGACACCGTCATGAAGTGCCGGCGGCAGTCTTTTTGTCAGAGCCGCACTAAGACTCCACGACGGGGGGCGCGAGATGAACACGCTGCAGCACAGCACCAGCTCAAGCGCAGTTGTCACGCGTCTGCACGACGTCGCACGGAGTGAGAAGTCCGGTGCCGTGAGCGGGCGGGGGTGCGCTCGCGGCATCGGGCGTCAGCACACCACGTACATGAAGGTGGTTGACGCACGCCAGGTGGCAGGGGGAGACGGGGGAGCCGCATACGGGGAGGCCACGGGGGAGCGGAAGCTCCAGGACAAGACGGCGGAGGCCGAAGCGGCCTTCACCGCCTACGTCCAGGAGCGCCGCGCCTCTCTGTATGCCACCGCCTACCACCTGACCGGTGACCGGTTCGAGGCCGAGGACCTGCTGCAGAGCGCGCTGTTCTCGACGTACCGGGCCTGGGACCGGATCAGCGACAAGGCGGCCGTCGGCGGCTATCTGCGCCGCACGATGACCAATCTGCACATCAGCGCCTGGCGTCGGCGCAAGCTCAACGAGTACCCGACCGAGGAACTGCCGGAGACGGTGGGCGACACGGACGCGATGCGCGGCACCGAGCTGCGTGCGGTCCTGTGGCAGGCCTTGGCCCGGCTGCCCGAGCTGCAGCGCACGATGCTGGTGCTGCGCTACTACGAGGGTCGTACCGACCCGGAGATCGCGGACATTCTCGACATCAGTGTCGGCACGGTGAAGTCCAGCATCTGGCGGTCGCTCCGCCGGCTGCGGGACGACGAGGCACTCAGCTTCGGCCGTGACCTTGAGGAGTCCTTCGGCGAGCTGGTCGCGTAAGACGCCGAAGGCTGGGGGCAGGGGGCGTCGCTTCGGGGGAGGCGACGGAAGTACGGG
>NZ_JAZGRL010000010.1:0-3985 GCF_046540415.1 Streptomyces sp. E11-3
GTCCTGGTAGGGGAGGGAATGGGGAGGGGAAAACCCGAGGGGGTTCGGCCGACGGGCCGGGCCCCCTCGAAGTTTCTTCGGCCAGCCGCAGTTTCCTCGACCGTCCGCAGCAGGCCGAGTTGTCCACAGGACGCCCGCACTGTCATACCCCGGCGGTAGCGTCGGATCATGTCCAAACAGGCGGCGGTGCCCGCGCAGGCGGTGGTCGAGGGAGTCCTGGAGCGGATCACGTATGCCAACGAGGAGAACGGCTACACGGTCGCCCGGGTCGACACCGGCCGCGGCGCAGGCGACCTCCTGACCGTCGTCGGCTCGCTGCTGGGCGCTCAGGTCGGGGAGTCGCTGCGGATGGAGGGCCGCTGGGGCTCGCATCCCCAGTACGGCAAGCAGTTCACGGTGGAGAACTACACGACGGTGCTGCCCGCCACCGTCCAGGGCATCCGCCGCTATCTCGGCTCGGGCCTGATCAAGGGCATCGGCCCGGTGATGGCCGACCGGATCACCACCCACTTCGGCGTCGACACCCTGGACGTCATCGAGTCCGAGCCGAAGCGGCTCATCGAGGTCCCCGGTCTCGGACCCAAGCGCACCCAGAAGATCGCCGTCGCCTGGGAGGAGCAGAAGGCCATCAAGGAGGTGATGGTCTTCCTGCAGGGTGTCGACGTCTCCACCTCCATCGCCGTGCGGATCTACAAGAAGTACGGCGACGCCTCGATCTCCATAGTGAAGAACCAGCCGTACCGCCTGGCCGCGGACGTCTGGGGCATCGGCTTCCTCACCGCCGACCGCATCGCCCAGGCCGTCGGCATACCGCACGACAGCCCCGAGCGGGTCAAGGCGGGACTCCAGTACGCCCTGTCCCAGTCCACCGACCAGGGGCACTGCTTCCTGCCCGAAGAGCGACTCATCGCGGACGCCGTCAAGCTCCTCCAGGTTGACACCGGCCTGGTCATCGAGTGCCTCGGCGAGCTCGCGGCCGACGAGGAAGGCGTCGTACGGGAGCAGGTGCCGGGGCCGGAGGGCGGGGAGCCGATCACCGCCGTCTACCTGGTGCCCTTCCACCGGGCGGAGCTGTCCCTGGCGGGTCAGCTGCTGCGGCTGCTGCGCACCGGCGAGGACCGGATGCCCGCCTTCGGCGACGTGGCCTGGGACAAGGCACTCGCCTGGCTCGGCGACCGCACCGGCGCCCAGCTCGCCCCCGAGCAGGAAGAGGCGGTCAAGCTGGCCCTCACCCGCAGGGTCGCGGTGCTCACCGGCGGTCCGGGCTGCGGCAAGTCCTTCACGGTGCGCTCGATCGTGGAGCTGGCCCGCGCCAAGAAGGCCAAGGTGGTCCTGGCGGCCCCCACCGGACGGGCCGCCAAGCGGCTCGCCGAGCTCACCGGAGCCGAGGCCTCCACCGTGCACCGCCTGCTGGAGCTGAAGCCCGGCGGGGACGCGGCGTACGACCGGGACCGCCCGCTGGACGCCGATCTGGTGGTCGTGGACGAGGCGTCCATGCTCGATCTGCTGCTCGCCAACAAGCTGGTGAAGGCGGTGGCACCCGGTGCCCATCTCCTCCTGGTGGGTGATGTCGACCAGCTGCCGAGCGTCGGCGCGGGTGAGGTGCTGCGGGACCTGCTCAGCGAGGGCGGACCGGTCCCCGCGGTCCGGCTGACCAGGATCTTCCGCCAGGCCCAGCAGTCCGGAGTGGTGACCAACGCCCATCGCATCAACTCCGGGGTGCCACCCCTCACCCAGGGGCTGAGCGACTTCTTCCTCTTCGTCGAGGACGAGACCGAGGACGCCGGGAAGCTCACCGTCGACGTCGCGGCCCGACGCGTTCCCGCCAAGTTCGGACTCGACCCCCGGCGTGACATCCAGGTGCTGGCCCCCATGCACCGCGGCCCGGCCGGCGCCGGCACTCTCAACGGCCTGCTGCAGCAGGCGATCACCCCCGCCAGGCCCGAGCTGCCCGAGAAGCGGTTCGGCGGCCGCGTCTTCCGCGTCGGCGACAAGGTCACCCAGATCCGCAACAACTACGAGAAGGGCGCCAACGGCGTCTTCAACGGCACCGTGGGCGTGGTGACCTCCCTCAACCTCGACGACCAGCGGCTGACCGTCCTGACCGACGAGGACGAGGAGGTGCCCTACGACTTCGACGAACTCGACGAGTTGGCGCACGCCTACGCCGTGACGATCCACCGCTCCCAGGGCAGCGAGTACCCCGCCGTGGTGATCCCGGTCACCACCGGAGCCTGGATGATGCTGCAGCGCAACCTGCTCTACACCGCGGTGACCCGCGCCAAGAAACTCGTCGTCCTGGTCGGCTCACGCAAGGCCCTCGGCCAGGCAGTACGCACGGTCTCAGCGGGTAGGCGACACACAGCCCTCGCCCACCGGCTCCGCGGCGGTTCATCCACTGGCCACCCCCCGAGTGGCGCCCCCTCACCCAAGTGATCGATCATTTCGGTGGTGTGTGTCACGGAGGGGTTCCGGAACCCGGGCGAAGGGGGCAGGATGAGCAGGCTGACGGCACTGAGTGCCGTCAATAGGCCCAATGGTCGACCCCGAGTGCACTCTCCAGGGCCAAATGGGGGATGGTAGAGACAGTCAGGGCACCTCGAAGAAGAGGCACAACGTCGGTGAGGGATGACGTGAGCGACAACTCTGTAGTACTGCGGTACGGCGATGGCGAGTACACCTACCCGGTGATCGACAGCACCGTCGGCGACAAGGGCTTCGACATCGGAAAACTCCGAGCCCAGACCGGTCTGGTGACCCTGGACAGCGGTTATGGCAACACCGCCGCCTATAAATCCGCCATCACCTATCTCGACGGTGAAGAGGGCATCCTCCGGTACCGCGGCTACCCGATCGAGCAGCTGGCCGAGCGCTCCACCTTCCTCGAGGTGGCGTACCTGCTCATCAACGGTGAGCTGCCGACCGTCGACGAACTCTCGACGTTCCGCAATGACGTCACTCAGCACACGCTGCTGCACGAGGACGTCAAGCGCTTCTACGACGGCTTCCCGCGTGACGCGCACCCGATGGCCATGCTGTCGTCCGTGGTCAGCGCGCTGTCCACGTTCTACCAGGACAGCCACAACCCGTTCGACGAGAACCAGCGCAACCTGTCGACGATCCGGCTGCTGGCCAAGCTGCCGACGATCGCCGCCTACGCGTACAAGAAGTCGGTCGGTCACCCGGTCGTCTACCCGAGCAACAACCTCGGCTATGTCGAGAACTTCCTGCGCATGACGTTCTCGGTGCCCGCCGCCGATTACGAGCTGGACCCGGTCGTGGTCTCCGCGCTCGACAAGCTGCTGATCCTGCACGCGGACCACGAGCAGAACTGCTCGACCTCCACCGTCCGCCTGGTCGGCTCGTCGCAGGCGAACATGTTCGCCTCGATCTCCGCCGGTATCTCCGCGCTGTGGGGCCCGCTGCACGGCGGCGCCAACCAGTCCGTCCTGGAGATGCTCGAGGGCATCCGGGACTCGGGCAACGACGTGGACACCTTCATCCGCAAGGTGAAGGACAAGGAGGACGGCGTCCGCCTGATGGGCTTCGGCCACCGGGTCTACAAGAACTTCGACCCGCGCGCGAAGATCATCAAGGCCGCCGCGCACGACGTCCTGTCGTCCCTCGGCAAGTCCGACGAGCTCCTGGACATCGCGCTCAAGCTGGAAGAGCGCGCGCTGTCCGACAGCTACTTCGTCGAGCGCAAGCTCTACCCGAACGTGGACTTCTACACCGGCCTGATCTACCGGGCCATGGGCTTCCCGTCCGAGATGTTCACCGTGCTCTTCGCGCTCGGCCGGCTGCCCGGCTGGATCGCCCAGTGGCACGAGATGATCAAGGAGCCGGGTTCCCGCATCGGCCGCCCGCGCCAGATCTACACGGGCCACGTCGAGCGCGAGTTCGTACCGGTCGAGGCTCGCTGAGGCCTGCCGAGAGCCGCGTAAAGCCGGAAAGCGCCCCCCCGTCGGACCCCCCCCCGGCCGCC
>NZ_JAZGRL010000011.1:0-3979 GCF_046540415.1 Streptomyces sp. E11-3
ATGGAGGGCCCGCCGCGCCGGTTCACACCGCATCTGACGGTGGCCAGGAGCCGGGGGGTGCGGCGGGACGGCTCCAGGGAGGCGAGCGGGGGCGCGGCGGTCGATCTGCGGCCGTACGCCGCCGAGCTCGACGCCTTCGACGGCACGCCGTGGACGGTCGGCGAGCTCGTCCTCGTACGCAGCAACCTGCCCAGAAGCGGAATCCCGGGCGAACGGCCGCGGTACGAGGTGGCCGGGCGCTGGCCATTGGGTGCGCCCGGTTAACCTCAAGGGGTGGACCCGAAGACCAGAAACCGGATCATGGCCGCTGTGCTGTTCCTGATGTTCGCCGTGATCGCCGTGGCATCCGCGGTCCGCTAGCGGTCGGCCAGCGGTCGGCTGGCGTCGCGCGGCTGCTACGGCGATCAGCGGTCTGTGGTCCGCGATCAGGGATCAGCGGTCTGCGGTCACCAGGCGAAGGCCTCCGGCGACGGCCCCGGACCGGGGAAGATCTCGTCAAGCGAGGTGAGCACCTCGTCCGACAGCTCCAGCTCCACCGCGCGCACCGCCGATGCCAGCTGGTCCGCCGTACGCGGTCCGACGATCGGTCCTGTCACGCCGGGTCGGGTGAGCAGCCAGGCGAGCGCCGCCTCGCCGGGCTCCAGGCCGTGCTTGTCGAGCAGGTCCTCGTACGCCTGGACCTTCTCGCGCATCTGGGTGTTCGCGAGCGCGTCGGCGGAGCGCCCGCTGGCCCGCCGCCTGCCCTCGTTCTCCTTCTTGATGACGCCGCCGAGCAGTCCGCCGTGCAGCGGCGACCACGGGATGACGCCCAGGCCGTACTCCTGCGCGGCCGGGATGACCTCCATCTCGGCGCGGCGCTCGACCAGGTTGTACAGGCACTGCTCGCTGACCAGGCCGTAGCTGCCGAGGCGGCGGGCGGCCTCGTTGGCCTGGGCGATCTTCCAGCCGGCGAAGTTCGACGAACCGGCGTAGAGGATCTTGCCCTGCTGGATCAGGACGTCGACGGCCTGCCAGATCTCCTCGACCGGGGTGCGGCGGTCGATGTGGTGGAACTGGTACAGGTCGATGTGGTCGGTCTGCAGCCGCTTGAGGCTGGCGTCGACCGAGCGGCGGATGTTGAGCGCCGAGAGCCGGTCGTGGTTGGGCCAGGCCTCGCCGTCCGGGCCCATGCTGCCGTACATCTTGGTGGCGAGGACGACCTTGTCGCGGCGGTCGCCGCCGCGGGCGAACCAGGTGCCGATGATCTCCTCGGTGCGGCCCTTGTTCTCGCCCCAGCCGTAGACGTTGGCGGTGTCGAAGAAGTTGATGCCCGCGCCGAGCGCGGCGTCCATGATGCTGTGGCTGTCGGATTCGTCGGTCTGCGGTCCGAAGTTCATGGTGCCGAGGACGAGTCGGCTGACCTTGAGTCCGGTGCGTCCGAGCTGCGTGTACTCCATGGTTCTCCAGCCAACTGCGTGGAGTGCGCTCTAGGCAAGGGCATTCGTTGACGGGTTGGCGGCGCGTCAGCCGTCACTCTCGCCAGGTGAAGGTCGCGAGGCCGGTCGGTTGCCCGTCGCCGCTCGCCCCGTCCTCGCCGCTCGCTTCGTCCTCGTAGCCGTCGACTCCCCGCCAGCGGTGAACCATGTGCACGACGAGGGTCGTCCCGCCGAGCATCAGCCCGATCAGACACACCAGCCCGATGACGAGCCCGGCGAAGCCCAGGAGCCCGTAACCGGCCAGGGTCGCCATGATGTCGATCGGGTTCATACAGGCGCAGGCCAACATCCCAGCAGCTTGCGGCCGGGAGGGCGCTGACGCGAGCCCTCGATGTTGAACTGCCGCCCGGAGGTGACCGTTCCGCGACTCCGGGGGCGCTGTCGGTGGCCCCCACTAGGGTGCACCACATGACCGAGCCGACGTTCCTGCGCGCCACCCGCACCTCCTACGACCGCGTAGCCGCCGACTACGCCGAGCGCGCCCGCACCGAGCTTGGGAACAAGCCGCTGGCGCGGGCGATGCTCACCGCCTTCGCGGAGTACGTGCGGGATGCGGGCGGAGGGCCGGTTGCCGAGGTCGGGTGCGGGCCGGGGTATGTGACGGCGCATCTGCGGGAGCTGGGTCTTGACGCCTTCGGGGTCGACCTGTCGCCGGAGATGGTCGCGCTGGCGCGGCGGGACCATCCGGGGGTGCGGTTCGACGAGGGGGTGATGGGGGACCTGGACGCGGCGGACGGGTCGCTCGCGGGGCTGGTCGCGTGGTACTCGGTCATTCACGTACCGCCGGAGCAACTGCCCGAGGTGTTCGACGAGTTCCACCGGGTGTTGGCTCCGGGCGGGTCGTTGCTGCTCGCGTTCCAGGTGGGGGATGAAGTGCTGCACCTGGAGGAGGCGTTCGGGCGGGAGATCTCGCTCGACTTCCACCGGCTGCTGCCCGACCGGGTCACCGGGCAGTTGGAGCGGGCTGGGTTCGCGATGCGGGCGCGGCTGGTGCGCGAGCCCGACGCGACCGACCCGACGAAGATCCCGCAGGCGCATCTGCTGGCCTACAGGGGCCGGTGAGGGCGGGCAGGCCTTAGTCGCGGGGGAAGTCGTCGGTGGTGAGGGTGAGGTCGACGGCCGTGCCGGTCAGGTCCATCTCGCCGCCGAAGGTGACGGTCAGCTCGGTGGTGTAGTCACCGTCTTTCGGCCGGGTGTAGGCGTGACACTTGCCCTGGTACGGGTCCACGATCAGGTAGACGGGGACTTCGGCCTCGGCGTAGGCGGCCTTCTTCGGGCCGTAGTCGTTGGCGCCAGTGGCGCGCGAGATGACCTCGGCGACGAACTCGACGTCCTCATAGCGCCAGCGCCCGTCATGGCGCTTCGCCCCGTCGCGGAACTTGGCCACGTCCGGGCAGAAGCCGTTCTGATGGCCGGGGAAGTCGACGCGTACATCCGACATCACCAGCACGTTCCTGCCGAACCTGTCCTCCAGCGTGTGCAGAACCCTGCGAATGATCTGCCAGTGCACGTCTCGCTGCGGCACCATGTGGACGGCCCCCTCGACAATCTCCGCCTTGATTCCCTCGGGGACCATTCGCTCAAGCAGCTCGAACCACTCGTCCAAGCGCTCGGTGCTGTCGTCGGCCATCTCGATCCTGTCGGTCTCTACGACGGTCATGGTGGCGCTCCTCCCCAGCCTCCCGCAGTCGGGCAGCCGCACACGTCAACGATACGCAGCACCCTCCGGATACGGCGCCCCCATGTCCCACGCCTGATACATCGCGTCGGCGAAGGCCCCTGCCAGCTTGTGCTCGCCGGAGGGGGCTGGGTGGGTGCCGTCGTAGGTGTCGTAGTGGACGTCGTACGTGGGTGGGATCGAGGCCAGCAGGAGCGGGGAACTGTCCGTGTCCAGGTCGGCGATCGTCTTCGCCAGGAGTTCGTTGAAGTGGGCCACCGCCGTGGCGAAGGGCTCGTCCTGTTCGGCGCGGATGTTGGGGATGACCGGGAGGATGACGATGGCTATCTCCGGGTTCGCCGCGCGGGCCTCGGTGACGAAGCGGCGGGCGTTCGCCGCCGTCTGCTCGGCGTCCGTGTAGAAGCCCAGGTCGATCAGGCCGAGGGAGGTGAGGATCACGTCGGCTTTGGAGGTGGCTACCGCCTCGCGTATCTGGGGGGCCATGTGTAGCCAACCCTCGCCCCAGCCCGCCAGGTGGCGCTGCGGGAAGTCCGGGTCGGCGTAGTCGTACGAGAGGGGGGCGTCGGCCACCTTGTCGTAGAGCGCCGCGCGGGGGCCGACGATGCGGAACGGGCCGCCGAAGGAGGCGCACAGGTGCTGCCACATGCGGTAGCGCCAGGTGTACTCACCCGCACTGCCGATGGTCATCGAGTCACCGACGAAAAGGAACCTGAGCATCCGGTCATCATCGCTGATCGGGGCGTGCATCTGCGATGTGAGTCTGAGCACGGGGCGATCGGGAGGTGGTGGCAGGGTGGGGGTATGCGTTCAGGTTCCTGGGTGGGTG
>NZ_JAZGRL010000012.1:0-3923 GCF_046540415.1 Streptomyces sp. E11-3
CCGGCGTCGTAGGCCCCCGGCCCCCCGCGCGCGTGGCCGTCCGGGCTCGTGGCGTCGGCCGGGTCCCCGCCGCGGCCGTGGGTGGCCTCGTCGGACCGCGTCGCCCAGGTCGCCGAGCCGTACCCGTGCCCGGTGGGGCTGGCCGGAGGGGCGGCGCCCAGGGGCCCGGCGGGTACGAGGGCGGGCCCGCCGCCCTGAAGGGCCGAGGTCGGGGTCACCCGGAGCTGGCCCTCGCCGTCCACCGACGTCGGCAGGGTGGTCTCCGTGTCGACCGGCGTCAGGCGCAGCGTGGACTCGCCGACGCGCAGCAGCGCCCCTGGCGAGAACCGGACCGGCCGGTCGGTGACCGCCCTGCCGTCGAGCGTCGTGCCGTTCGTGGAGTCCAGGTCGGCGACGCTGACCCGGCCGTCATCGCCGACCGTCACCGCGCAGTGCAGCCGCGAGACGTCCGGGTCGTCCAGTGGTACGTCGGCGTCCGCTGAGCGGCCGATCGTGACCCGGCCGCCGTGCAGCAGATGCACCCCGCCCGCGTCAGGACCCGCGACGACATGGAGCCGGGCCGCGGCCCCGTCGGTCGACGGGGCGGGCTCCGCGGGGGAGTGCAGTGACAGCACGGCGCCGTCGATCAGCGGCGGCTCGCCCAGCACGCAGCGCTGCGGGTCGAGCCGCTCGGAACCGGCGTAGATCTGCGCGGGCCCGTCCGCGCCGCCGACCGCCTTGGCCAGACCGGATGCCACCGCGGCCAGCGCGGTCCCGGCCGGTGCGGTGACCAGCACATCGCAGGCGCGCACATCGAAGGCGCGGGCGGTGCGGCCGCTCTGCGGCCCGAGGACGGTCAGCCGGATCTGCATCGCCGTCAGCGGTCCCTTCTGCGCGGGTGCCCGGCAGGGAGACTGCCCATGTCACACATCCCCCCACCACAGCACGGCATGGCTCCGTGCTGTGGTGCATCCTCGCACCTGCCACTGACAACACGCCCACTGACTGCTGCCTTTACCCCCGAACCGGCGCCGCTCGACGGGGAGCGGCGTGACCCCGCGATCCCCCTCCGTCACCCCGGCAACCATCCGCCCGCGCCGCGCGTCTTCCCATCGAACGCCGATCCGGGTTGGCCGGTCACGGCGGATCGGTGCCTCATCCGGCCGCACTACAGTGGGTCGGAACGAGACCAGCAGATCGATGCAGGGAGCGCATGACGTGCGGCCGGTAGGCAGCAAGTACTTGCTCGAGGAGCCGCTCGGACGCGGCGCCACGGGCACCGTCTGGCGTGCCCGCCAGCGGGAGACCGCGGGCGCCGAGGCGGCCGTCGCCGGCCAGCCCGGCGAGACCGTCGCGATCAAGGTCCTCAAGGAGGAGCTGGCGAACGACGCGGACGTCGTGATGCGCTTCCTGCGCGAGCGCTCCGTCCTGCTCCGCCTGACCCACCCGAACATCGTGCGCACCCGCGACCTGGTCGTCGAGGGCGATCTCCTCGCCCTGGTGATGGACCTGGTCGAGGGCCCGGACCTGCACCACTACATCCGGGACAACGGCCCGATGACCCCGGTCGCGGCGTCCCTGCTCACCGCCCAGATCGCCGACGCGCTCGCCGCCAGCCACGCCGACGGCGTCGTACACCGCGACCTCAAGCCCGCCAACGTCCTGCTCCAGGACGACGGCGAGCAGATGCACCCGATGCTCACCGACTTCGGCATCGCGCGCCTCGCCGACTCCCCGGGCCTGACCCGTACCCATGAATTCGTCGGCACGCCCGCGTACGTCGCGCCGGAGTCGGCCGAAGGCCGCCCGCAGACCTCCGCTGTCGACATCTACGGCGCCGGCATCCTGCTGTACGAGCTGGTCACCGGCCGACCGCCGTTCGCCGGCGGCACCGCGCTTGAGGTGCTGCACCGCCACCTCAGCGAGGAGGTGCGGTGCCCCGCGGGGGTGCCCGAGCCGCTGTGGACGGTCATCGAGCGCTGTCTGCGCAAGAACCCCGACGACCGGCCGAGCGCCGAGAACCTGGCGCGCGGGCTGCGGGTCGTCGCGGAGGGCATCGGTACGCAGGCCGGCCCCGCCCAGTACGCGGCCGCCGCGGGCGTCGGCGCCCTGCTCGCGCCCGACCCGGCACCCGCGGCGGTCCCGGCACCGCCGGGCGCCGCCGACCCCACCCAGGCCCTGCCGCAGAACGCGGCCGCGTACGGGCAGCACGACCCGAACGCCGCCACCAACGTGATGCCGCACACCGGGGGCGACGCCGACCCCACCTCCGTACTGCCGAGCAACCGCGGAGCGGACCCGACCGCGGTCATGCCGCCGGTGCCGCAGAACCCCGACGGGACGCCGCAGTCGGACGACCCGCATCCCTGGCAGAGCCAGATGCGGGCGGCCCGCGACCGCAGCGAGCAGACCCAGATCCAGTACCTGGACCCGGAGCAGGACCCGCTGCGCCGCCGCCCGCAGCGGCAGGTGGCCCGCAACCAGCCCCAGCCCCAGCCGCCGCAGCCCCAGCGCCAGCAGCCCCCGCAGCGGCGTCAGCAGTACCCGCCGCAGCACCAGCAGCCGCAGCAGTACCCCCCGCAGCATCAGCAGCCCCAGCACCAGCAGCCTCAGCGGTACGCCCCCCAGCCCCAGCAGCCGCAGCCCCAGCACTACGCGCCGCCGCAGCAGCCCCAGCAGCCCGCCCCTCGGCAGCCCCGCGAGCCGCGTCGGCGCAGCGCCAACCCGATGCGCATTCCGGGCCTGGGCTGCCTCAAGGGCTGTCTGTTCACGATCGTCCTGCTGTTCGTGGTCGGCTGGATGGTCTGGGAGTTCACCCCGCTCCAGGACTGGGTCAACACGAGCAAGAGCTACTGGGAGCTGATCTCGGACTGGACCTCCAACGCCGCCGACTGGGTCAAGGACCTCAACTAGAAGCCCCTGACGCCAGAAGGCCCTGACTTAGGGGATTTGTCGACATCCGCAGGGTGATTTCTCCCGCTGAAGCGAAGGTTGACCGCAGAGCCGCGTAGCTTTGTCGGCAACACGCGTCTGTAGGAGCAGTCTTGGCACGGAAAATCGGCAGCCGGTACACCGCCCACCAGATTCTGGGGCGCGGGTCAGCCGGCACGGTGTGGCTGGGCGAGGGGCCGGACGGCCCCGTCGCGATCAAGCTCCTGCGCGAGGACCTCGCGTCCGACCAGGAGCTCGTCGGACGCTTCGTCCAGGAGCGCACCGCACTGCTGAGCCTCGACCACCCGCGCGTGGTCGGCGTGGTCGACCTGGTCGTGGACGGCACCGACCTCGCGCTGGTCATGGAGCTCGTACGCGGCACCGACCTGCGCACCCGCCTGGAGCGGGAGCGCCGCCTCGCCCCGGAGGCCGCGGTCGCCATCGCCGCGGACATCGCGGACGGCCTCGCCGCCGCGCACGCCGCGGGGATCGTGCACCGGGACGTCAAACCGGAGAACGTCCTCCTGGACATGCAGGGCCCGCTCGGCCCCGGCGGTTCGCACCCCGCGCTGCTCACCGACTTCGGCGTCGCCAAGCTGGTCGACTCACCGCGCCGCACGCGCGCGACGAAGGTCATCGGGACGCCGGACTACCTCGCCCCCGAGATCATCGAGGGGCTGCCGCCGCGGGCCGCCGTCGACATCTACGCCCTGGCGACCGTCCTGTACGAGCTGCTGGCCGGGTTCACGCCGTTCGGCGGCGGGCACCCGGGAGCGGTGCTGCGGCGCCATGTCACGGAGACGGTGGTTCCGCTTCCCGGCATCCCCGATGAGCTGTGGCAGCTGATCGTGCAGTGCCTGGCCAAGGCCCCGGCGTCCCGGCTGCGGGCGTCCGAGCTGGCCGCGCGGCTGCGGGATCAGCTGCCGCTGGTGGCCGGGATGGCGCCGCTCGATGTCGACTCACCTGACGACGCGGAGGCCGAGGACTCGGCGCACGAGGCGTACGAGGGCGGG
>NZ_JAZGRL010000013.1:0-3902 GCF_046540415.1 Streptomyces sp. E11-3
TGGGGGGGGCCGCCCGCGCGGGCGCCACGGTCGTCCGGCACCCGCAGCGACCAGAACATGGCGCCGACCCGGCCGGCGCGCAGCCGGGGCAGATCGGTGTGCAGGCCGCTCTCGCCGAGCTTGAGGTCGTAGAAGGAGAGCCGCCGCAGCGCCGCGGCCAGTCCGCTGCACCCGTCGGCGACGGGGTGCGCGGCGAGCAGCTCGCGGGCCTGGTCGAGGCCGGGCGGTCGGTCGGCGGCAGGATCGGGCGTGTCGAGCTGGCCGACCTCGCCTGGTGCGTGCGCTGCGTCCTGTAGATCTGCCATGACGGGGGCTCCGGACCTTGACTGCGGCGGCGTGCTGCCACCGTAGGCACGGGAGGGCCGGAGGTTCGCGGCGGGCGAGGCGTTCGGGGTACGGGATACGAGGTACGGGATACGAGGTACGGGATACGAGGTACGGGCCCTGCGCGATCCTGGGGACGGTCAGTTCCCCGTGACCGTGACCTTCTCGTCGTTGTTGAGCTGCTTCACCAGCTGTTCGACCTTGGCCTTGTCCCAGACCAGGTTGGATCCGTTGTTGCCGGAGATCGGCATGTTCATCGAGGTGCCGTCGCCGCCCGTGACGCCCTTCATCGCCCAGAACATCTCCGCCAGGTCGAACAGGCCCATGTCCTTGTCGACGATCAGCGTGTCCAGACCCGCGCTCATCGTCGGGTAGAGCTTGAACGGGTTGAGCACGGTCGACGGGGTCGCGGTCTGGCTGGCCAGGGCGGACAGGAACTTCTGCTGGTTCTTGGTGCGGTCCAGGTCGCCGCCCTGCAGGCCGTAGCGCTGGCGTACGAAGGCCAGGGACTGCTCGCCGTTGAGGGTGTGCTTGCCCGGCTCGAAGTCGGAGCCGGACTTCTTGTCCTTCATCTTCTGGTCGATCTGGATCTCGACCCCGCCGACCGCGTCCACGATGCTCGCGAAGCCGCCGAAGCCGATCTCCGCGTAGTGGTCGATGCGCAGCCCGGTGTTGGCCTCGACGGTGCGCACCAGAAGCTCGGGGCCGTCCATCGCGTAGGCGGCGTTGAGCTTGGTGGTGCCGGCCCTGGCCGGGAAGAGCTTGCCGGACTCGGAGCCCTTGAACGACGGGATCCGCACATCGGAGTCGCGCGGCAGCGAGATCATGGTGTTCCCGTTGTCGCCGACGTGCAGGATCATCATCGAGTCCGTGCGCTTGCCCTCGGCGGAACCGGTGCGCAGCCGCTTGCGGTCATCGGCGGACAGGCCCTCGCGGCTGTCCGAGCCGACGATCAGGTAGTTGGTGCCCTTGCCGCCGTCGGGGCGCTCGATGACCTTGGAGAGGTCGACCTCGCGGTTGAGCTTGGAGTCGGCCCAGAAGTACGTGCCGACGGTGGTGGCGAGGACGACGACCACCAGGACCAGCGCACCGATCTTGATGCGGCGGCGCCAGTCGGGGGCGGGCCTGCCGGTGGGCCGCGGGCCGTGGCCGCCGCCGTTTCCGGCGCCGTTTCGGCCGCCGCCGCCGTAGACCTGGCCCGTGTTGTAGCCGTCGTCGCCGCCGTACGCGTCGTGCTGCCCGTACGTGGGCTGCGGCGGGACCGCGCCGCCACCGCTCTGCGGCGGTGCGGCGGGGCGGGCGTCGCGCTGGACGTGGCGCATCACGCGGGCGCCTTCCGGCTGTGAGCTCGCACTGCCGCGGCCGTAACCCTGACCACGGTTCTCGGTCCGCCCCTCGGGCCAATCGTTCATGTGAACCAGTGTGCAGGGCCGGTCAAGCCGCTCGGCAAGGTCCGGAGGGGTTTCGGACCACGGCTGTTGCAGAGCTGATGCAATGCGGCCCGGTGTCCGGCCCGGCATAGGGTGGACCGTATGACAGACCAGGCCTCCGTCCCCGATTCGGACATCCCCGGCAAGCCCACCTCAGCTTCCCGCACCACGCTCAGCCACATCATGACGCACAGCGACACCAACCTCCTGGGTACGGTGCACGGCGGCGTGATCATGAAACTGGTGGACGACGCCGCGGGCGCGGTGGCAGGCCGCCACTCCGAAGGCCCCGCGGTCACGGCGTCGATGGACGAGATGGCCTTCCTGGAGCCGGTCCGCGTCGGCGACCTCGTCCATGTGAAGGCCCAGGTCAACTGGACCGGCCGGTCCTCCATGGAGGTCGGCGTACGGGTGCTCGCCGAGCGCTGGAACGAGTCGACCCCGGCCACCCAGGTCGGCTCCGCCTACCTGGTCTTCGCGGCCGTGGACACCGAAGGCAAGCCCCGTATGGTCCCCCCGGTGATCCCGGAGACCGAGCGCGACCAGCGCCGCTACCAGGAGGCCCAGATCCGCCGCACCCACCGGCTGGCCCGCCGCCGCGCCATCAAGGAGCTGCGCGAGAAGCGTGTGTCGGAGGGGCTCGACGGGGACTGACGGTCCTCGGTGACGTGGCCGCGGGCGGCCGCACCCCGGTCTCTCAGCCGCACACCACCTGGTCCCCCGTGCTCGCCCCGAACTCCCCCCGGTTCGCGTTCTTGGCCCGCACCCGCGTCACCTTCTCGAAGTCGGCGCCCGCGATCACCCGCAGCACCGCGCCCTGCCCCTTCACCGCCTGCAGCTCGCTGCCCGGCAGTGCCGTGGCCAGGGACTTCGCCGAGCGGTCCCAGCGCGGGTCGTAGGCCACGACCGTACGGCGGACATCGCGTCGCTCGGCGTTGCCGGGGGCCTTGGTGGTCTGGAAGCCGGTGGCGCGCAGGGCGCTGTCGACCCGCTTGGCGAGGCCCGGCGTCTTGGTGCCGTTGTCGACCTGGACCCGGATCTGCCGCGGGGAGACCTCCACCGGGACGACCTTGGTCTTCACCTTCAGCGGGGCCAGCGGGCGGTCCTCGCGGAGGGTCCTGAAGAGCTTCGCGGACTTCTTCGGGTGCCACTTCAGGGTGGAGCCGACGCCCTTGACCTGGTGGCCCATCGTGCCGATCGGCACCGTGGTGAACTCGGACGACGCGGGGGAGAAGCCGCGCATCGCCCGCCCGAGGTCGAGCATCTCGTCGGTGCCGAAGCGTTTGTCCGCGCGGACCGAGCCGAGCACGGTCTTGGACACCTTGCGGAACTTCACCGGGTTCAGCAGCACCCCGGACGAGGTGGCCTTGGCGATCAGTGCGGCCATGAAGCGCTGCTGGCGCTGCATCCGGCCGAGGTCCGACGCCCCGTCGACGTACCGCGAGCGTACGTACTGCAGGGCCTGGCCGCCGGACAGCTGGTGGGTGCCCGCGGCCAGGTCGAGGCCGGTGTGCGAGTCCTTCATCGGCTCGGCGTTGCAGATCTCGACGCCGCCGACCGCGTCCACGGTCTTCATGAAGCTGGTGAAGTCGACCTCTAGGTAGTGGTCGATCTTGAGTCTTGTCATGCGCTCCACGGTGCGCACCGTGAGGTTCGGGCCGCCCTCCGCGTAGGCGCTGTTGAGCTTGATGGGGTGCGCCTGGTGCCGCTCGCGGGAGTTCTGGTCGGTGTGCGCGGGCGCCACCGCGTAGGAGTCCCTGGGCAGGCTGACGACGCTGGCGCGGCGGCGGTCCGCCGAGAGGTGCACGATCATGATCGTGTCGGTGCAGTGGCAGGGCGCGCCGCCGAGGCGGTACTCCTTGCGCTCCTGCTCGCTGATCTTGTCGCGGCCGTCGGTGCCGACCAGCAGGAGGTTCATGCCGCCGCCCGCGCCCGGCCGGTTCTTCATGTCCTTGAAGGGGTCCACGCGGGCGATGCCGGTGTCCAGACTGGTCACCAGCGCATGCCCGATACCGGCCGCCGCGAGCACCACCACCGAGAAGCCGGTCGCCACCCGCCTGGCCCAGCGGGGCCGCGGTGGCCTGCGCCGCCGCCCCGTCGACGGCCGCCCCGTCGACGGCTGCCCCGTCGACGGCCGCCCGGGCCGCC
>NZ_JAZGRL010000014.1:0-3876 GCF_046540415.1 Streptomyces sp. E11-3
GGCGGGGTGTGGGGCTGGGCCTGGGGCGTGGTGTGGGTCTGGGGCGTGGTGTGAACCTGCGGCTGAGTGTGGGCCTGCGGCTGAGTGTGAGCCTGCGGCTGGGGGTGAGCCTGGGGCGGGTAGTCGTAGCCCGGCGCCTGCGACGGGGCCACCTGGGTCGTGGCCGTGTGCGGCGCGTACGGACCGGAGGCCTGGTGCTGCTGCGGTGGGTAGCCGTAGTGCGCCTGCGGTGGCCGGTGGTGGCGGATGTCCATCGTCAGGTAGTACGCGGTCACGGCGACGGCGGTGGCCAGCAGCCCGACCATCGCCAGAGTGCCCCGTGTGGTGCTCAGGTCCTCGGTGTCGTCCGTGAGCAGCACCGCGAAGCAGCCGACGACGACACCCAACGAGACCCAGAACGCCACCCAGTCCCTGCGGACCCGGGTCGTGATCGCGAGCCGCAGCGTCGCCGCCCAGGAGCCCAACCCGCAGGAGCCGAGCGCCAGGGCCACGAAGACCACGCGCAGCACGACAACCTGCGTGGACGAGGGGCGCGGGGGCTGCGGCGGCGCATAGCCGTGGCCGTGCATGGGGCTGCTCCTGGGGCAAGCGGAAAGACGGGGACGGTACCTCGGACGGTCGAACGCGTTGGTGCAGGGATGAGCGTATACAGCCCTGCCGACAACTGGACCCCCGTTGCCGTCACTCGGGCCCGATGGTCCCGTCCGTCAGCCCGTCGTACGTCCCCTGGATGAGCTGCTCGCCCAGCCGCCCGGCCAGCCGCAGCGCCTCCTCGAAGGCCGCCAGCGTACGGAACCGCTCGCCGTACGCCCGCTGCCGCTCCAGCGGAATACGGGGCAGCTGGAGGCGACGGACGTCGAGCCGGGTCGCGGTGGAGGCATAGCTGCTGGCCTGGCGGTTGTTGGCGGTGCCGCGCAGGAATCCGGCCAGGAACCAGGGGTCGAGCGCGGCCGGGTCGGGGCGCAGCAGGCAGAGGTTGCGGCCCAGCGCGGCACCTGCGGTGGCCGCGTCGACCACGCGCGCGACGGTGCCGCCGCCGAGCACCGGGACGATGACGTCGCCCTCTTCGACGAGCACGGGCTCGTCGCTCGGATCGTCCGGATCGCCCTTGGGCAGCGTCCCGGAGGGTGCCGTCCCCGCCAGTACGTCATGGTCGGTGAGGACCCGTACGCGCGCGTGGCCGCCCGCCGAGCCCATCCGCAGCGTCAGGGCGCCGCCGCGCGCGAGCTCGCCGACGGTGGTGCCGGGCCAGCGCACCGGCTGCTCGGGATCGGCCGCGGCGGGAGTGAGCTCGACCGTGCGGCGCAGGGTCGTGGCGAGGTCGCCGCGCAGGGCCGCGAGCTTCTCGGCGCCGCCGCCCGCCGCCGGCGGCGGCAGATGGCGGGCCGGGGTCAGGTCCACGTCGTCGTCGAGGAGTTCGATGACCGGCACCGGGCGGCTGAGTCCCGGGGTCTCGGCGGCCGTGCCGTCACGGTCGAAGGCCGTCCAGGCGTCGAGGACCGCGGTACGCACCTCCTGCCAGGGGAGCTTCTCGCGGGTGTCCTGCACCAGTGCGGACGTCTCGACCAGCAGTACCTCGGGGGTGGACCCGGCGAACCCGGTGGGCCTGCGCAGTACCCACAGATGGAGCGGGATGCTGTGCGGCGGCGCGGCGCCCGCGGGCAGCGCGATGACCGCGCGCAGCGCGCCGCGGCGCAGCAGGTCCGCGCGGATACGGCGGCCGGAGCGGCGGGACGCGGCGGCGGGCGGCATCAGCAGGACAGCGGTGCCGCCGTCCCGCAGCCGGGCCAGGGCGTGCTGGACCCAGGCCAGTTCGGACTCCGTACGGGCGGGGAACCCGTACTCCCAGCGCGGGTCGTAGGCGAGCTCGTCATGGCCCCAGTTGCGTTCGTTGAACGGCGGGTGGCAGAGCACCGCGTCCGCCCGCAGGCCTTCGAAGGCGTCGGCGCGCAGAGTGTCGGCCGTGGCGGTGCGCACGGCGGCGTCCGAGTGCAGCGCCAGCCGCAACGCGGTCAGGGCGGCCAGCTCGGGGGCGCTGTCCTGCCCGTACAGCCACTGCTCGGGGTGCGGGGCGACGGCGGACAGCAGGGCTCCGGTGCCGCAGGCCGGGTCCAGGACGGTGTCGGCGGCGCCGGCGAGCGCGGCCATCAGCTCGGCGGGCGCTGACGGGGTGAGCGGGTACTGGCGGGGGTTGGCGTCCAGGTGCCGCCCGACCAGGAACTCGTAGGCCTGGCGCGCGCCCGGGACCTGTGACCCGCGCCCCAGCTCGGCGGCGAGCTCGGCGACGCCGCGCAGCAGCGGTACGGACGGCAGCAGCTCGGCCGGACCCGGGACCCGTACGGCCCGGTCGGCGGCGGCCCCGAGGCGCTGGGTCAGTACGGCCTCCAGCGGGCCCGGCAGCAGCTCGGCCGTCTGTTCGTCCGACCGGGCGGTCAGTTCACGCCAGTCAGCGGGCCTGGTGTGTACGAGCAGGAGGACGCAGCCGGCGTGCAGCAGGGCCGTGGCGGGCCCGGCCGGGTGCCCCGCGAGCTGCTGCCAGACCCGCTCGCGCAGCGGCACCTCGGCGAGCTTGCCCTGCTTACGCAGCCATGACTCGACCTCGGTGAGCGCGAAGGACGGGCTGGTCTCGGTGCCGCCGACGGGCTGCGGGAAGTCGGCGTGGCGGCGGCGCCAGTTGCTCACGGCCGCGCGTCCGACTCCGGCCAGCCGGGCGATCCCTGCGGCGGTCACCTCTGTCGCGTTGTCCGGCACCCGGCTGACTCCTTCTCCTGGCTGTGCGCCTGCGGTGACACGGAGCATACCGCCCACGCCGCTCACACTCGTGAATGCACGAACTCTTGTGAACTGTGTTGACTCGGTTCACAGCGTCTGTTCTTATTGACCCGTCGGTTCACGGACTTCGTGTCAGCGCCCGGAAAGGTGCCCTCATGTCTCAGCAGCCTCAGCACCCGCACGACCCGCAGAACCCGTACGGCGGCCAGCAGCAGTACGGCGCCCAGCAGTACGGCGGCCAGCAGCACGGCCAGCCGTACGGGAACCCGCAGCAGGGCGGGCCGCAGTACGGCGGCGGTCAGCACGGAGGTGGGCAGCACGCCCAGCCGCAGCCGCCCAAGCGGAGCTGGTTCGCCCGGCACAAGCTGCTCACGGGGATCGGCGCCGTCGCGGCGGTGATCGTGATCGCCACGGCCGCGAGCGGCGGTGGCGGCGATGACAGCGGCGACAAGGGCAACCAGGCCTCGTCCAGCGAGAACGACACCAAGAACGGCGACACCAAGAGCGACAAGAAGAGCGAGAAGAAGAAGGCCGGACTCGGCGGCGACGGCACCTACGAGGTCGGCTCGGACATCAAGCCCGGCACCTACCGCTCGACCGGCAACGAGGACGGGCTCTGCTACTGGGAGCGCGCCAAGGACTCCTCGGGCGACATGGAGTCGATCCTCGCCAACGACAACGTCACCGGAACCGCCTATGTGACCGTCAAGGAGAGCGACAAGATCTTCAAGTCGACCGACTGCAAGAGCTGGGAGACGGTCGACGAGAAGGCCAAGGGCTCCCCGGCCGGCGGCGACATCAACGGCGACGGCGGTATGTACAAGGTCGGCGTCGACATCGCGCCGGGCACCTACAAGTCCTCGGGCAACGAGGACGACATGTGCTACTGGGAGCGCTCCAAGGACGCCGAGAACCGGCTGGAGTCGATCGCCGCGAACGACAACGTCTCCGGCAGCGCGATCGTGACGGTCAGCCCGCAGGACGCGTACTTCAAGACGACGGGCTGCGGGGACTGGAAGAAGACCGGCTGACCTGCCGCTCGCCGCGCGCCAGGCCCCCTTCTTCCTCCCTCCCTGCGTTCCCCGTTCCCCTCTGCCTTACCAC
>NZ_JAZGRL010000015.1:0-3811 GCF_046540415.1 Streptomyces sp. E11-3
CGCGCCCCCGCCCCGATCAGCGAGTCCGTGACGACGGCGCCCGGTTCCACCACGGCGCCGTCCAGGACCGTACTGCCCACGACACGTGCCCCCGAGCCGACCACCGCGGCCGCACCGACCACCGTCCCCCCGGTGAGCTTGGCGTCGGGCGCGACGGACGCGGAAGGCAGCACCAGCCGGTCCCCGCGACGGCCCGGCACCGCGGGGGACGGCGCGCGCCCGAGCACCAGGTCGGCCGAGCCCCGGACGAACGCCTGCGGGGTGCCCAGGTCCAGCCAGTACGTGGAGTCGACCATGCCCTGGAGATGGGCCCCCGAGGACAGCAGTTCGGGGAAGGTCTCGCGTTCCACCGAGACCGGGCGCCCGACGGGAATGGTGTCGATGACCGAGCGCCGAAAGACGTACGCGCCCGCGTTGATCTGGTCGGTCACGATCTCCGCCGCCGTCTGCGGCTTCTCCAGGAAGGCCGTCACCCGGCCCGACGGGTCGGT
Source organism: Streptomyces sp. E11-3 (assembly GCF_046540415.1). Lineage (NCBI taxonomy): Bacteria > Bacillati > Actinomycetota > Actinomycetes > Kitasatosporales > Streptomycetaceae > Streptomyces > Streptomyces sp. E11-3. Next base: position 492 of record NZ_JAZGRL010000015.1, read on the forward strand.
GGGGACCAGCCCGTACGCCCTGGGGTCCTCGACCCGCGTGAGGTGCAGCGAGACATCCGCGCCCGAGGTCTCGTGGGTGGCGACCAGGGCGGGGATGTCCAGGCCGGTCAGGATGTCACCGTTGAAGATCAACACAGCGGCGTCCGGATCCGGGCAGCGGAGATGCGACGCCGCGTTGCGGATCGCGCCACCCGTACCCAGCGGCTCCCGTTCGGTGACGTACTCCAGGTGCAGGCCCATCGACGACCCGTCGCCGAAATACGGCTCGAAGACCTCGGCCAGATAGGAGGTGGCGAGGACGATGTGCTCGACACCCGCGGCCCTGGCGCGCGCCAGCTGATGGGTCAGGAACGGCACACCCGCCGCCGGAACCATGGGCTTGGGGGTGTGGACCGTGAGCGGGCGGAGGCGGGTGCCCTTTCCGCCGACCAGGAGGATCGCTTCCGGCGCCATGTTCGGCGAATGTGCAGCCAATGCGGTCTCTGCTTCCTGCCGGGGCCCGAGAGTGCGGCCGAGTGAGGGTGTTCCCCGGCCGCACCGCCCCGCGGGCCCGGTGGCCCGGAGGTCACCTGCCCTGGAGTCGGGCCGAGGTGCTCCGAGCCGTGCCGAGCTTGCCGTAGAGCCGGCGCCCCGGGCATTCGGTGGCGAAGCCGTCGCGGTGACCGGAGATCACGTTGAGGCGGACATTCTTCCCCTTCTTGTGGAGATTGCTACCCCCGGACGTGAGATAGGTCTTGCCTTTCGGGTTCCGCCCGTAGAGGCCGAGCTTCCACGCGGTGAGCTTGGCGACCGCGTTCACGGCGGACGCGGAGGGCTTCTTGCTGGTGAAGGTGCCGAGGACGGCGATGCCGGTGCTGTTGCGGTTGAACCCGAGGGTGTGCGCGCCCATGACGGGCTTCGTCACGCCCCCGGCCCGGCCTTCGTAGATGTTTCCGCACTTGTCGACGGCGAAGTTGTAGCCGAAGTCCCGCCAGCCGCTGCTCACGACGTGGTAGCGGTAGATGGCGCGCAGCACCGAAGGCGCCTGGGCGCAGGTGTAGTTGTTGCCGGTGGCGCTGTGGTGGACGAAGGCCGCCTTGACGGTCCTGGTGTAGAGGAAGCTGCGCTCGCGGAGCCGCTCGTTGGCGCCCCAGCCCTTGCGGGTGATGATGCGCGGGCGCGGTCCGATGTACGGCTTCTGGGCGACCTCGCCGCGGGCGTCGGCCAGGTCGGCCTCGGTCTGCTTCTTGGTGCGTTCGGGAATGACCGAGGCGCCGAGCGGGGCGAGTTGGGCGTTGACGGCGGAGCTGGCGGCGGTCTCGGCGGTCAGGACACCGGCGGTGTCGGCCGGGGCGCCCTGGGCCTGCGGGTCGTCGGCGAGGGCGTTCTCGGGCACCGTACCGGCGCCCGGGTCCACGAGTTCGAGGCGCAGCCCGTCGGGAAGCCGTGCGGCGTGGCCCGCCGGATGGCCCGCCGCGCGATCGGACTCCCCCACCGACTCGCCCACCGCGTCCTCGGCCCGTACCCGGACCTCGACGCCGTCGGAGTCACCCACCCAGAGCGGGGCCGTGGCACCGCGCCGCTCGCCCGCATCGCGCTCGGCGCTGCCCGGGTCGGCGGCATGCTCGCTGTTGTGCGTCTCGACGTCCTGCCAGTCGGACCAGGTGGTGGTGTCGGCGGCACGGGTACGGACCTGGACCCGGCCGTGGAGTTCGGCGTCCGCGTCGTCCCAGACGACGCCGACCAGCGAGAACGGCCGTACGTCGCGTGGCGCGATGCCCTGGTGGCGCGCGGCGCCGCCGCCCAGGGCACGGTCCGTGCCGAGCGGTCCGAGCCGCAGTGACTGGGTGGCGCCGGCGACGGCGTCATCGACGCCTGCGGAGATTTCGGAGACGGGGGCGGCGCCCCGGGCCGCCGCCGCCTGGGCTCCCGCCGGAAGAGCGAGCGGCAGACAGAGGGCGGCGGCGCAGGTGACACCGATCGAGGAAGCAAGGAATCCACGCATGGCGTCGATCGTGCGGGCAACCAGTCGGCTTCGCACATCGGGGAATTGACGGTGCGCCGGTTCCACGCGCGCGTGGCGCTCCGCCACCCGCACGCACCCGGCCACTGCCGCCGCGTACGCTGGCCGCGTGAACGCGACCGACCGCACCCCCGCCGACCTGCTGCGATCCGCGCTCGCCGCGGACCCCGGGCGCCCCCTGGTGACCTTCTACGACGACGCGACGGGCGAGCGCGTCGAATTGTCCGTGGCCACCTTCGCCAATTGGGTGGCCAAGACCGCCAATCTGCTCCAGGGCGACCTCGCCGCGGAGCCCGGCGACCGGCTCGCGCTGCTGCTGCCCGCGCACTGGCAGACGGCGGTGTGGCTGCTCGCCTGCTCGTCGGTGGGCGTGCTCGCCGACGTCGGCGGCGACCCGGCCGACGCAGACCTGGTCGTCAGCGGCCCCGACACCCTGGAATCGGCCCGCGCCTGCTCCGGTGAGCGGGTGGCGCTCGCGCTGCGCCCGCTGGGCGGCCGCTTCCCGCAGCCGCCGTCCGGTTTCCTCGACTACGCGGTCGAAGTACCGGGCCAGGGCGACCGCTTCGCCCCGTACGCGCCCGTCGACCCCGGCGCACCGGCGCTGGCCGTCGGCGGTACGGAACTGACGGGGACCGAGCTGGTCGCACGAGCCGTCGCCGACGCGCGGGACCTGGGTCTGGCGTCGGGGGCGCGGCTGCTGTCCTCGCGGCCGTACGACACCTGGGACGGGCTGTCGGCCGGGCTGTACGCGCCGCTCGCGACGGGCGGGTCCGTGGTGCTGTGCCGCAACCTCGACCAGCTGGGTGCGGGCGGTCTGGAGAAGCGGGTGGAGAGCGAGCGGGTCGACGTGGGCGTGCACTGAGACGTGACCGCGCGCTGATCGGTCCATCAGACGTGACCGTGCGCTGATCGGTCCCCCGGAGGGGAAAGTCCACCCGTCCGGCGCACGGGGAGCCGGGTCCGCAGGCCCGTACCGCGCGCGGGCCGCATTGTCGGTAGCAGTACGCCGTACTACCCAGGTTCGCCCGGCGATGTCCACACCGACTTGCCTGGCTGACCTGCTTGTCCGGCTGGGGGGTCCGGGGGTCATCCCCCGGGAAACGCAGTACGCCGCCGATGCCAGGAGTGGACGCCGACGTGACCGACACCGCAGGCACGCCCGCCGAACCGGAGGAACCGGCCGACGACGCGCCTGAGTCGGCCACACCCGCGGCCGAGGCTCCCGGTGACGCACCCGAACCAGAACCCAAGCCCGCACCCGACCCGGTGCCCGAGCCAGACCCCAATCCGGCACCCGACCCCGCGCCCGCCCGCCCGC
>NZ_JAZGRL010000016.1:0-3782 GCF_046540415.1 Streptomyces sp. E11-3
CCGGGGAGTTGCCGGGGGTGGGTGGGTCGCTGGGGCGGCGGTGTTGCTCTGTGCTGCGGCAGGGGCCGCGTCGGCTGGTCTGCATGCGGCCGATCTGCATCGTGGGCCCGTTCCCGAGCTGGCCGGGCAGCATGCGCGGGCTACCGTCGAGCTGCGGGTCAGTGCCGTGCCCCGGCAGACACGGCCGCGTGTCTCGGGGGCTCGGGCGGTCCCGCCAAGTGTCCTGCTGCGGGCCGACGTTGTCCGCGTCAGTGGCGACGGTACCGCGGCCACCGACACCCGCACGCCGGTGCTGGTGATGGTGCGGACCCGTGACACCCAGCCCTGGCTCGGGCTGCTGCCGTCGACCCGGATCAGGGCGCGGGCCACGCTCGCGCCCCCGTTCTCGGGCAACGACCTGGTCGCCGCCGTGCTGCGGCTGGATGGTGACGAGCCGCCGCACATCGTCGAGCGGCCCACCGCGTTCCAGCGCGCCGCCGGACAGCTGCGCGCGGGTCTCCGCGCGGCGACCGACGACCTCCCGCCGGACGCCCGCGCGCTGCTGCCAGGGCTGGTCGTCGGGGACACCTCTCGGGTGCCGCCCGACCTGCGCGAAGCGTTCCTCGCCACGGACATGACACATTTATTGGCTGTTAGTGGGGCAAATTTCACAATCCTGTTGGCGCTGCTGGTCGGGCCGCCCGGCACGGCGATGCGCGCCGAGCGCGGCGGGCTCGCGCCGCGCCTCGGTATCCCGCTGCGGCTGACCGCCCTGCTCGGCGGTGCGCTCACCCTCGGCTTTGTCGTCGTCTGCGGACTCGACCCGAGTGTGCTGCGCGCGGCGGCCTGCGGGCTGATCGCGCTGCTCGCCATCGTCACCGGGCGGCGCAGGTCCCTGCTCCCCGCGCTGGCCGCCGCCGTACTGCTGCTGGTGCTCTACGAACCCTGGCTGGCCCGCAGTTACGGCTTTGTGCTCTCGGTCCTGGCCACCGGCGCGCTGCTGGTCATCGCCCCGCGGTGGAGCGCCGCGCTGCGTCGGCGCCGGGTGCCGCCCCGCATCGCCGAGGCGCTGGCCGCGGCGGCCGCCGCGCAGGCCGTCTGCGCACCCGTCGTCGCCGTGTTCGCCGCGCATGTCAGCCTGGTCGCGGTGCCCTGCAACCTGCTCGCCGAGTTCGCGGTGGCACCCGCCACGGTGCTCGGGTTCGCCGCCCTGGCCGCGGCTCCCGTGTCGCTGCCCGCCGCCAAGGCGGTGGCCTGGTGCGCGAGTTGGCCCGCCGGGTGGATCGCCGACATCGCCAGGACCGGCGCCGCGCTGCCCGGTGCCGACGCCGACTGGCCGGGCGGCTGGCGCGGCGGGCTGCTTCTCGCCGCGGTCACAGGTGTCGCCGTACTGCTCGCGCGGCGCATGCTCAGGCACCCTGTCCTCGCTGGTGCCTGCGTGCTGCTCCTGCTGCTCGCCGTCGTCCGGCCCGTGCCCCTGGACCGTGCGCTCACCGGCTGGCCGCCGCCCGACTGGCGCCTGGTGGCCTGCGATGTGGGACAGGGGGACGCGTTGGTGCTTGCCGCGGGTGACGGCACCGCGGTGGTGGTGGACGCCGGGCCCGACCCGGTGCTCGCGGATCGCTGCCTGCGCTCTTTGGGCGTCAGCCGCGTCTCGCTCGTCGTGCTCACGCACTTTCACGCGGATCACGTGGCGGGGCTGCCGGGCGTCCTGAAGGGGCGCAGCGTCGGTGCGATTCAGGGGACGGCCGTCCAGGAACCAGCGGGGCAGGCCGCGTTCGTGCGTGAGCTGGCTGCGGCCCGTGGTATCCCGCTGACCAGTGCCAAGGCGGGCGAGCGCCGTCGGGTTGGCGCTCTGCGGTGGCAGGTGCTCTGGCCTCCGGCGCCTCCGGAGCCGCTTCCTGATGACGCCAACGACGCGAGCGTCACCCTGCTGGTGCGTGCCGAGGGGCTGACCCTGCTGCTGCCGGGCGACCTCGAACCTCCTGCGCAGCAGGCTCTGCTGCGGGCCGTGCCTGGGCTTGGGCCGATCGACGTACTGAAGGTCGCGCATCATGGTTCGGCCTATCAGGACGCTGAGTTGCTGCGCCGGGTGCGGCCTCGGCTGGCCCTGATCTCTTGCGGTGCGGGCAACTCCTATGGGCACCCTGCGCCCAGCACGTTGGCCGCCCTGCGGGCCCAGGGGACGGCTGTGCTGCGTACCGACACGGATGGGGCTATCGCGGTGACGGGTGTGGGATCGGAGCTGCGGGCGATATCTCTGCGGTGAGGGGTGTCGATGTCTTGGTTGGGTGCCGGTGTGTCGGTCGGGTGCCGGTGTGTTGGTCGGGTGGCGGTGTGGTCGGGGAAAATGGGTGGGTGAGTGATGTGAGACATGTGCTGGTGCTGCCCGACCGCGACGGAGCCGAGGAGGCGGCGCAGGCCGTCGGCGACCGCTTCGGGGTCGCCGAGGAGCCCCAGCTTGTACGGGATGCGCTGGCCGGTGAGGACGACGCCGAGGACGCGCAGTGGCTGGTGGTGATCGAGGATCCGCGGGGGCGACTCGATCCGGTGGCGTTGGACGAGTTCGCGGCGGAGTGGGACGGCTGGCGGGAGGAGCCGTAGGGCGTGCGGCGGGAGGCGGCGTTGTGGGCGTGCCGCGGTGGGGCTCGGTGTCGTGGGCGTGTCGGGTTGTCGGTGGGTCGTGGGATGCTTGGCGCGATGGCCAGGAACCCCGGAAACGACAACCCGCTCGCCCCCGTCACGCTCGCTGTGGGTCAGGAGGACCTGCTGCTCGACCGTGCCCTGCAGCAGGTGGTGGCGGCTGCCCGCGCGGCTGACGCCGACACGGACGTACGCGATCTCACCGCGGACCAGTTGCAGCCCGGGACGCTCGCCGAGTTGACCAGCCCCTCGCTCTTCGCCGAGCGCAAGGTCGTCGCGGTGCGGAACGCTCAGGACCTGTCCGCTGACACGGTCAAGGATGTGAAGGCCTATCTCGGCGCGCCCGCCGAGGAGATCACCCTGGTGCTGCTGCACGCCGGTGGGGCCAAGGGCAAGGGGCTGCTGGACGCCGCACGCAAGGCGGGCGCGCGTGAGGTCGCCTGTCCGAAGATGACCAAGCCTGCTGATCGGCTGGCCTTTGTGCGGGGGGAGTTCCGGGCGCTGGGGCGTTCTGCGACGCCCGAGGCCTGCCAGACCCTGGTTGAGGCGATCGGTAGCGATCTGCGGGAGCTGGCCTCCGCGGTCAGTCAGCTCACCGCGGACGTTGAGGGCACGATCGACGAGGCTGTGGTCGGCCGGTACTACACGGGTCGTGCGGAGGCCTCCAGCTTCACCGTTGCCGACCGGGCCGTGGAGGGGCGGGCGGCGGAGGCACTGGAGGCTCTGCGGTGGTCGTTGTCTACCGGGGTCGCGCCTGTGCTGATCACCAGTGCGCTTGCGCAGGGGGTCCGGGCCATCGGGAAGCTTTCGTCCGCGCGGGGTGGGCGGCCTGCGGATCTGGCGCGGGAGCTGGGGATGCCGCCGTGGAAGATCGACCGGGTGCGGCAGCAGATGCGGGGGTGGACGCCGGATGGTGTCGCGGTCGCGCTCCGGGCGGTTGCTGAGGCCGATGCGGGGGTCAAGGGCGGGGGCGATGATCCGGAGTACGCCCTGGAGAAGGCGGTCGTGACCATTGCGCGGGCTGCGCGCAGCCGTCGGGGGTAGGTCGCTCCGCGCGGGGTGTGTGCTCGTCCGCTGCGTCGGGGTGCCGATTGCGTTCTGTTTCGTTGTGGGGCGGGGCCGCGTCGGGGTGCGTGCTCCGCGCCGTGGTGCTGCGCCCG
>NZ_JAZGRL010000017.1:0-3780 GCF_046540415.1 Streptomyces sp. E11-3
CTGGGGTTGGGGCTGGGGGTGTGGTCCGGTGGGTTTGGAGTAGGCGGACGGTGATCTGGGGGCTGATCAGGACGTCTCCGGCCATGGCGGCCCGTACGCCCTCGATCAGCAGGCCCGGGCCCGAGCGCTTGAGCAGGAAGCCGCAGGCACCGTCGCGTAGGGCCGTACGGACGTAGTCGTCGTGGTCGAAGGTGGTGACCACGAGGACCCGGATCGGGTCGGTGGCGTCGGGGCCCGCCAGGCGGCGGGTGACCTCCAGACCGTCCAGGCCCGGCATTCGGATGTCGGCGAGTACGAGGTCGGGGCGGAGGGTGTGGGCGAGTTCGACGGCGGTGGTGCCGTCCGGGGCCTCGCCGACGACCGTCATGTCCGGCTGGGATTCGAGGATTAGGCGGAAGCCGCTGCGGATGTCGTTCTGGTCGTCGGCCAGGAGGATGCGGGTCAAGGGGGAGGGCTCGGGGGGCGTCATGGGGTCTCCTGCTGTAGCGGCAGCGATAGCGGTAGGGCCGCCAGCAGTTGCCAGCCGCCGTCGTCGTACGGGCCCGCTGACAGGGTTCCGCCCAGGGCCTCTACGCGTTCGGTGAGGCCGGGCAGGCCCAGGCCGCCGCGGGTGCTCCGGCTTCGGCGGGTGCGGCCGGAGCCGTCCTGGGGGCGGTCGTTGGTGATGCGGATGTCGACGCCCGTGCGTGAGCGGGTCAGGGCGACGTCGACGCGGGTCGCGGTGGGGGCGTGTCTGCGGACGTTCGTCAGGGCCTCGACCACGATCCGGTACGCGGTGGCGCCCGCCTCGCGCGAGCGCGCGAGGGCGTCGGCGGCCTCGGACGGCAGGGTCAGCCGGGCCTCGGTGCTGGCCGCCGAGGTGAAGCGGTCGATCAGGGCCGGGAGGTGGTCGGGGCCCGGGAGTGGTCCGGTGGCGGCGGCGTCCGGACCGTGCAGCGCCTCTACGGTCCGGTCCATCGCGGCCAGTGCGCTCAGGCCGGCCTTCTCGATGCGCTCCAGGGCCAGTACCGCCTGCTCGGGGTCGGTTGCCGCGACGAACCGCGCGGCCTGGGCCTGTACGACGATGCCGCTCACGTCATGGGCCACGAAGTCATGGAGGTCCCGGGCGATTTGGAGACGCTGGGCGCGCCGGGTCTCGGCGACCAGGCCGCGGCGGCGGACCTCCGCGCGGCGGAGCTGCCCGCCGACGGCGGCCGCGAGGAGCGCGGGCAGCAGCCAGAACGCCGCGGCGCCCGACTGCTCCAGGAACGCGGCGTCGGGCATCAGCGGCACCGGCCAGAGCGCGATCGCGAGAGCGGTGAGCGGGGTGGCCACGCGGAGTTCCCTGACCGGGGACCAGCGGACCACCGCGGCGAGGAGGGGGAGGAGCAGGACGGCCTGTACGAGTCCCCAGCTTCCGGGTGCGGTGAACACGGCGGTCAGGGTCAGGGTCGCGGAGGCCGCGGTGGGGCGGGCCAGCCGCTCCAGCGAGTCTGGGCGACGGGCGGTTGCCCAGAGGAGTGTGGCTACGGCGGTGGCGATGGGGACCGTGGCGGCGAGCTGAGCGGGTCCGAACGCGATGCCGGCCGCGGCCAGAGCTGTACCAGTACCAAGGAGGAGGCGCCTCAGGCCAGTTGGGCTCCGCATGGGGTCAGCGTACGGGTGGGTGATCCAACCGGGCTCTCTGCCGAACGGTAGAGGGTGCGGTCCGCCGCCGGGGGATCTTTCTGCCGATCGGCGGATGGAGGTGGCAGGTGTGCGCGGACGAAGCTGGTCGTGCTCGGTAAAAGCCTTCACCACCAGGGAGTTCACCATGCGAGGACATATGCGTACGCGCATCAGGTCTGCTGCTGCCGTCGGTGCCGCGGCGGTGCTTGTCGCGTTGGCCGGGGCGGGGCCCGCGCCCGCCCACGACACGGCGAAGAAGAAGGCGGGGGGCGATGGCGTCGCGCGAGTTCACGGTTCGGGCCGTATCGCATACGTCTACTCGCCCGACGACGACATCCGGTTCACCCTCGACGCGCGGGCGGTGCCGTTCTCGCAGCCACTCCCCGGTCTGCCCGGCGGGCTGCCCACGGATGCCCGAGGCACGGTGAAGTTCAGTCACCACGTGGCGGAGACGGGGGTCACCGTGGCCGCGGAGGCCCGGGTGGACTGCCTGGTGACCGGTGGCCGTACCGCGACACTCACCGCCGTCATCACCAAGTCGGACGTCTCAGAAGTCGGCAAGCGGCTGGGCATCAGCGTCTACGAGGGCCGCGGGGGCGAGCCGGACCGGCTCGGGTTCTCGTGGGGCGTCGCCAACACCGAACCCGAGTCAACGGACGACAACGGCCAGGTCGTCCAGCCGAACGTCGGCACCTGCATGGCGCCCGCGCCCTTCGCGCCCGTCACCAAGGGCGGGTTCGACGTCAGGCACGCGGAGCTGCCGCCGCTGCCGGAGGCACATCGTGAGTGAGACCGTGATGGCCGCACCGCCCAGGCCCAGCGTACGGGGCGTCTCGCGTACCGCACGCTGGGCGGCGCACGCGGCGGCGCTGACCCTGGTCCCGTCCGGGTTGTGGCGTATCGCCATCGCCTTCGGCTGGGACTCCGGGTTCACCGGGGACTTCCTCGATCCGGCCTACTTCCCCGGCAGGCACTCCTGGTACCTCATCGGGCTCAGCCTGTTCGCCGAGGCGCTTGGGCTGCTGACGCTGGGGCTGATCCACCGCTGGGGCGAGGAGATACCGCGCTGGGCTCCGGTCCTGGGCGGGCGGCGGATTCCCGTACTGGCGGCGGTGATTCCGGCGTCGGTCGGCGCGGCGGCCGTCACGCTGCTCGTGTTCTTCGGTGCGCTCGACTGGAACTCGGCGGAGAACATGGGGGCGCCCGAGGCACCACAGGGAGCCCTGTACTGGGTGATGACCGCCTGCTATGTGCCGCTGCTGGCGTGGGGGCCGCTGGTGGGCGTTGCCACGGTGGCGTACTTCCGGCGGCGGCGTGGGTGCCGGGCTTCCTACGGTTCGTAGACGTACGGCGTCGTGGTCGTCAGCGGGACGAAGCCGAGGCGCTGCAGGATGGGGCGGCTCTGGTCGGAGGCGTCGACCTGGAGGTAGCGGTAGCCGTGGGCGGCCGCGATGCGGGCGCGGTGGGCGACCAGGGCGCGGTAGATGCCCTTGCCGCGCCAGGCGGGGAGGGTGCCGCCGCCCCAGAGGCTGGCGAAGTCGGTGCCGGGGTGGAACTCCATGCGGGCGGCGCAGACGGGGGTGTCTCCGGCCATCGCGACGGTCATGGTGTTGGTTTCGGGGCTCTGGGTCAGTTGGGTGAGGAGTTGTTGGCGGAGCTGGTCACTGTTGTTGCCGAAGGCTTCGTCGTGGACCTGTGTCATGAGGTGCAGGTCGGCGGGGTCCGTTACCTGGTGCAGGCGGATTCCGTCCGGGAGTTCGGGAGTGGTCGGGAGGCCCCTGATCCGGGCGACCATCAGGGTCTCGCGGGGCTCTGGCGTGAAACCGGCCGCCGTCAGGCGTTCGGGAAGGTCGGCGGGGGTGTCGTGGCCGTACAGCTTCCACTCGAACGAGCGGTCGAGTGTGGTGAAGTGCCGGACCTGTGCCGCGATCGCCGCGTCGGCGGTGGCCTCGGTGAGGTCCGACCAGATGACGGCGGCCCAGCCGCCGTCGCTGCCGACCTGCCGTACCACGCCGTCGGACCGCTCGATGCGTATGCCGGGGCCGTCTGGGCGGGTGTCCCGGCGTAGTTGGGCGTCGAAGAGGGCGAGTACGGGGTCGGGGTGCGTCATGGGCGCATTGGAGCACGGGCGGG
>NZ_JAZGRL010000018.1:0-3757 GCF_046540415.1 Streptomyces sp. E11-3
ATCTGGTCAGCGGGTGGTGTAACCGCCGTTGAGGAAGATCGTCTGGCCGTTGGCCCACCAGCCGTCGGTGAGCAGGTGCCGGACCCACGGGACGATGTCCTCGATCCTCGTCAGGTCACCGTTCATGGCCGAGGACTTGTGGTACGCGACGGAGTCGGCGTCCTCGGCCGGGTAGAAGAACGCGGTGTCCATCGGCCCGGGCGCGATGTTGTTGACCGAGATGTTCCGGCCGAAGAGCTCCTTGGACAGGGCGCGGGTGAAGTGCTCGACCGGCGCCTTGCTGCCCGCGTACGACGAGTACAGGCCGGTGTACGCGGCCAGCAGTGAGGTGAGGATCGTGACGATCTTACCGCCGTCCTCGATTCGGCGCGCGGCCTCGCGCATCACGAAGAACGCGGCCTTGGAGTTGACCGCGAACATGCGGTCGTACTCCTCCTCCGTGATCTCGGTGAGCGGCTTCTTCAGCACCATGCCGGCGGTGTTGATGCTGTAGTCGAGCTTGCCGAAGCGGTTCACGACCTCGTCGAAGACCCGCTCCACCTCGGCGACCCGGGTCAGATCGCCCTGGATCGCGAACGCCTCGCCCGGACCGGCGTTGATCTGCGCGACGACGTCCTCGGCCTTGGCCCGCGAGGAGTCGCTGTTGTAGTGCACCGCGACCAGCGCGCCTTCCGCGCCGAGCGTGGTGCTGATCAGCCCGCCGAGGTTGCGGGACGCGCCGCCGACGAAGGCGACCTTGCCGTTGAGTGTCTTGTCTGGGTTGTCCATGCCCCCAGGTTCTCCGGGGAAGGGGGTGCCGATCTTGAACGAAACGCGCACCGGTGGAACAAACCGCTCACGACTTACGCAGAGCCGTCAGTGCACGACTTACCCGGAACCGTCAGCGACCGCCTTCGCCGTCGCGCAGCGCCTGCGGAGTGGCCCCTTCGTAGCGGCGCATCATCCTCGTCAGATGGCTCTGGTCGGCGAATCCCGCCTCCGTCGCGATGTCCGCGATCGGCCTGCTGGTGCGTACGAGCTCACGCCGGGCGTGCTCCAGGCGCCGCTGCGTCACGTACCGGTGCGGCGACTCCCCTGTCGACATCCTGAACACCCGCGCGAAGTGGGACTCGCTGACCCCGGCGACAGCGGCCATCTCCGCGAGCGTGACCCGCTGAGCGAGGTTCGCGTGGATGAAGTCCACGACCTCGGCCAGCCGGCGCGGCGCGAGCCCGCCCGCACGCGTCCGGGTCTCCGTACCGCCTTCGCCCGCGACCCGCAGCACCACCGCCGCCGCGGCCTGCACCAGCGACTGCGCATACAGCCCGTCCGCCGGGCCCGGACCGGCGTACTCCGCCGCCAGCCGCTCCAGCAGCATCCTCAGCAGCGGATCGGTGAAGTGGAACCGCGGGACCAGCTCGAACCGGCCGGTGGCCCCGCCCTCGGCCGCCAGCTTCTCCAGCCACCCCGGATCGATGCCGAGCAGCAGCAGCTCTACGTCGTCCTGCCAGCGCGGCCGGGCCGCCCACCCGGCCGGATTGACCAGCGCGTCCCCGGCATGGAACCGCTCCTGGCGCGCGGTACCGTCCGCCGACCAGCGCAGATTCGCCGACCGTCCGGTGTGCACCACCAGCACATGCACCGGCGGTCCGACGGGCAACGGCGCCACGTCGGAGACCCCCGCCGCGCGCTCCAGCGCCCGCTCCGCCACCGCGTGGCTGAGAGCGGACCCGCTGGTGTGCACACACCGCAGGTGGGGCTTGATGTACGAATCGCTCACCCCTCCAGTATCCCGCTGGTAGCCCGCGAGGCACCCTGGTCGCCATGTCGCCATGTCGCCATGTCGCCATGTCGCCGAAGGCCGCTGCCGGTGGCGGGTCTACGGGAGCGCCTTGCGCATGCAGACCCGCGGCCACCGGTCCAGGCCGTGTTCCGCCTCCTGGGCGCATATCTTCCGCAGCCCCGCGGTGAGTTCGGCCTCCTGAAGGGTGTGGAACCCGAGCCGCGTGTAGTACGGCGCGTTCCACGGCACCTCGGCGAACGTCGTCAGGGTGAGCGCGGTCAGCCCCTCTTCGCGGGCGCGCTCGGCGGCGTACGCGATCAGGGTGCGGCCGAGCCCGCGCCCCGCGGCGTCCGGGTGTACGGAGACCTGCTCGATGTGGAGGGCGTCGTCGACGGGTTCGGCGATCAGGTACGCCAACGGGGCGGCGGGCGCGCCGGGTTGGTCGGGGCGGTCGACGGCCACCCAGGCGCGGCCCGCGCGCCGGAACTCGTCGAGCAGGTCGAGTTCCGGCGGCTCGTCGTCGGCGATCTCCGCCATTCCGAGGTCGCGGAAGGGAGCGCCTGCGGCGCGCTCGATGCCTTGCAGCACGGGGAGTTCGGCGGCGGTTGCCCGACGGATGCGCATAGTCCGATTATGCGCCGCGCCACCACGGTGAGCGGACGACTTCGTCGTGCGAGACAGCGCAGTTGAGGCCGTTGACGACCTCGCCGCCCGCGATGTCCCAGCCGACCACGCCCGTGCCCTTGCGGGCGAGCTCCACCAGTCTGGCCCGTTCGGTCTCCTGACCTGTGTTGACGTCGCACATCAGGACGGTGGTCCAGGACCGGCCGTCCAGCGCCGAGACCACGGCGAGCAGCGGCAGGACCAGTACGGCGAGCGTCAGCGCGACCCAGCGGGACGCGTCCGCCGCGCGCTGCCGCCAGCCGGTGGGCGCGGTGCGGGTGCGGCGCCCGCCGCCGAGGGGGTGGCGGCGGCCCGTACGGTATTCGGCGATCACCCCGAGCCGCAGCGCGTACGAGGCGACGGCTACCGCGAGACCCCACCACAGGCCGTGGAAGGCGCCGACCAGTAGGCCGAAGGTGACCGGGACGACGGCCGCCGTCGCGGCCGGGACGGGCAGCGGAGTGGCCGTGTGCAGCTGGGCGCCGCCGCGGGCGGCGAAGTAGGCGTACGAGGCGTGCGAGACGACGGCCGCCAGGACCGCGGCGAGCAGCGGCTCGTACAGCAGCATGCCGATCAGGACGTCCGGCCAGTTGGACGGCTCCATCGACAGGAGCGCCTCGCGGGCCGCGGCGCTGCCGCCGAGGGTCCAGGTGAGCTTGAGTACGGGCACGGCGAAGACGAGGGCGAGCAGGACCAGGTGGCCGGGGCCACCCTTGAGGTCGACGGACTGTTCCGCCGCTTCCTTCGCTTCCTTCGCCTCCTTCGTTTCCTTCGTTTCCTTCGTTTCCTCCGCATCTTCCGTATCTTCCGTTTCCTTCGTATCCCTCGCTCTTCCGCTCGCTGAGGTGGTGCTGTCGCTCATGGCGTCAGTCTCGGCGGGCTGGGGCCTTCGGCCCAGGCGACGCGCGGCGGGCCCCGTCGGCGCTGTTCACGCCCCCGTGCTGAACAGTTCGTCCGCGGGGCTGTTCACCGGCTGTGGCGTGCCTGTGAGGTCGAGGACGAAGAGGGGTACGCCGAGTGCGTCGGCGCGGGTGCGGGCGTCGTCCGTGTATCCGGCCAGGGAGAAGTAGACGCCGATGGCGGACTCGCTGAGTCCGGTCAGCCACAGGCACTCCACATCGCGCAGGGTCGCGGGATGTGTGGACGGCTCGACCTGCGCCACCAGACCGTTCGCGCACAGCCCGATGCCGGAGGGCGCCTGCGGCTCGGCGCCGCGTACGTCGGCGTAGCCCAGCCACTTCAGATACCGCGCGGCGGCGGTCACGGCGTCCCGCGCGGTGCGGATCGTCATCGGGTGGAACGCGGGGCGCGGGGCGGGCTGGGTGCGGGGGA
>NZ_JAZGRL010000019.1:0-3725 GCF_046540415.1 Streptomyces sp. E11-3
GTCCCGCCACCGCCCGGCCGGTCCCGCTGAGGGCCTACTTCCGGTAGAGCGCCTCGATCTCGTCCGCGTAGTCCTTCGCCACCACGTTCCGCTTGAGCTTCAGCGACGGCGTCAGATGGCCCGACTCCTCCGTGAACTGCGCGGGCAGCACCCGGAACTTGCGCACCGACTCAGCCTTGGACACCGCGGAGTTGCCGTCGTCGATCGCCCGCTGCACCTCGGCGAGGAGCTCCGCGTCATCGCGCAGGTCAGCGGCCGTACCGGACTTGCCGTGCTCCGCGTTCCACCGGGTGAGGAACTCCTCGTCCAGGGTGACCAGCGCGCCCACGAAGGGCCGCCCGTCGCCGACCACCATGCACTCGGCTACCAGCGCGTGGGCGCGGATACGGTCCTCGATGACCGCGGGCGCCACGTTCTTGCCGCCCGCGGTGACCAGGATCTCCTTCTTGCGCCCGGTGATCGAGAGATAGCCGTCCTCGTCGAGGGTGCCGATGTCACCGGTGTGGAACCAGCCGTCGGCGAGGGCCTCTTCGGTCGCCGCCTCGTTGTTCCAGTAGCCCTGGAAGACCTGGTCGCCGTGGAGCAGCACCTCGCCGTCGTCGGCGATCCGGACCACCGAGCCCGGCAGCGGCTGGCCGACCGTGCCGATCTTCTGCCGGTCCCACGGGTTGAAGGCGGTGGCGGCGCAGGACTCGGTCAGGCCGTACCCCTCCAGAACCGTGAAGCCGATCCCGCGGAAGAAGTGGCCGAGCCGCTCGCCGAGCGGGGCGCCGCCGGAGATGGCGTACTCGCCGCGACCGCCGAGCACCGCCCGCAGCTTGCTGTAGACCAGCTTGTCGAACACCCGGTGCTTGAGCTTCAGACCGAACGACGGGCCCGACGGGGAGTCCAGCGCCTGGCTGTACGCGATCGCCGCGTCGGCCGCCTTGTCGAAGATCTTGCCCTTGCCGTCGGCCTGCGCCTTGGCGCGCGCGGAGTTGTAGACCTTCTCGAAGACGCGCGGCACACCGAGGATCAGCGTCGGCCGGTAGCTGGCCAGTTCGTCGGTGAGATGCTTGATGTCCGATACGTGACCGAGCTTGATCGGCGCCATCAGCGGGGCGATCTGGACCATCCGGCCGAAGACGTGCGCCAGCGGCAGGAAGAGCAGCACCGAGCACTCGCCCGTACGGAACAGCGGCTTGAGCCGTTCGACGATGTTGCCGCACTCCGTGAGGAAGTTGCGGTGGGTCAGCACACAGCCCTTGGGGCGTCCGGTGGTGCCCGAGGTGTAGACGATGGTGGCCGGGTCGTCGGCGCCCGCGAGGGCGCTGCGCTCGTCGACCGTCTCGTCCTTGACGGTCGCGCCGGCCCGCTTCAGCTCCTCGACGGCACCGTCCCCGGCACCGTCGGGCTGCTCGATCTGCCAGACGTTCACCAGGTCGGGCAGCCGGTCGCGTACCGACTCGACGGCGGCCGTGTGGGCGGCCAGCTCCACCACGCAGGCGACGGCGCCCGAGTCGCTGAGAATCCACTGGACCTGCTCGGGCGAACTGGTCTCGTACACCGGGACGGTGACCGCGCCCGCGCTCCAGATGGCGAAGTCGAGCAACGTCCACTCGTAGCGGGTGCGGGACATCAGGGCGACCCGGTCGCCCGGCTGGACACCGGCGGCGATCAGACCCTTCGCCGTGGCGGTCACCTCGGCGAGGAAGGCCGTCGCGGTGATGTCGTGCCAGACGCCGTCCACCTTGCGGCCGATGACGGCCACATCCGGGTGCTGCGCGGCATTGCGGCGGACGATGTCGGTCAGATTGCCGTCCGCGGGGACCTCGTACAGGGCCGGAAGGCTGAACTCGCGCAAGACTGCTGCTCCTCATAGGGCGCCGACGCCACGACGTTGTGCGATGCGACGGTGCGGTCCAAGATCGGGCAGGTGCTCGGTGGCTGAAAAGGGGTGAGCACGACTGGACTGCCAGGACGTTACCCATCGGTATGTGTTCTGCGATAGGGGGGTCTGGCCAGATGTTCCCTGCGTCACACGGCACGACGCTCCTTGGCGCACACTAATCCACGCGCCGGGCGACTCCCAAGTAACCGCAGGTCCAGCGGCCACTACCGCCGTACGGCACCGCGTCCTAGGGTGCTCGATATGCGAGGTGGACGGGTCAGACGAGTCAACGTGGTCAGTGACGTGCATGGCAACAGCAGGGATCTCGCCACCGCGGCAGACGGCGCCGACGCCCTGATCTGCCTCGGTGACCTGGTGCTTTTCCTTGACTACGCCGACTACTCGCGCGGGATCTTCCCCGAGCTCTTCGGCGCCGAGAACGCCCGGCGCCTGGTGGAACTGCGCACCGCGCGGCGCTTCGACGAGGCGCGCGCCTTCGGTGCCGGGCTGTGGGCCGGGATCGAGGAGGACCGCGGCGCCGTCGTCGAGAAGGCGGTCCGCAAGCAGTACGCCGAACTCTTCGCGGCCTTCCCCACACCGACGTACGCCACCTACGGCAATGTCGACATTCCGCGGCTCTGGCCGGAATACGCGGGCGAGGGCACCACCGTCCTGGACGGCGAGCGGGTGGAGATCGGCGGTCTTGTCTTCGGCTTCGTCGGTGGCGGACTGCGTACCCCGATGCACACGCCGTACGAGATCAGCGACGAGGAGTACGCCGCGAAGGTCGAGGCCGTCGGTGAGGTCGACGTGCTGTGCTCGCACATCCCGCCCGAGGTCCCCGAGCTGGTGTACGACACCGTCGCGCGCCGCTTCGAGCGCGGCAGCCGCGCCCTGCTGGACGCGATCCGGCGTACCCGGCCCCGGTACGCGCTGTTCGGGCACGTCCACCAGCCGCTGGTGCGGCGGATGCGGATCGGCGCGACGGAGTGCGTGAACGTCGGCCACTTCGCCAGTAGTGGAAGGCCCTGGTCCCTGGAGTGGTAGACGGCGCGCGGTAGCCTTCACGAGGTCACCCCCCGACCATGAGGTCACCCCTCGACCATGAGGTCACCCCGACCTGACCGCAGGAGGAGCCACGGCGATGGCGGAACACACCAGCTCGAGCATCACGATCGAGGCGGCGCCGGCCGATGTCATGGGGGTGATCGCCGACTTCGCGCGCTATCCGGACTGGACCGGCGAGGTCAAGGAGGCGGAGGTACTGGCCACCGACCCCGAGGGCCGCGCCGAGCAGGTCCGCCTCGTCATGGACGCGGGCGCGATCAAGGACGACCAGACCCTGGCGTACACCTGGACCGGCGACCACGAGGTCAGCTGGACCCTGGTCAAGTCCCAGATGCTGCGCTCCCTGGACGGCTCGTACACGCTGGCCGCGACGGACAAGGGCACCGAGGTCACCTACAAGCTGACCGTGGACGTCAAGATCCCGATGCTCGGCATGATCAAGCGCAAGGCCGAGAAGGTCATCACGGACCGGGCACTGGCCGGTCTCAAGAAGCGCGTGGAGTCGAACGCGTCGGACCCGGCCTGACCGACCGCCCCGAGAGCGGGGTCCGGACCCCCCGCCCCCGGAGGCACACCGAGCCTCGCCTCGGCCCACGGCTCGACCACATCCCGGCCGAGACCGCGACGGCCGCACCCAAACGACGGCGGGGGCGAGCGCAGCGCCGCTCGGCGGCGCAGGCTACGGCGGGCACGCGGGCCCGGCCCAGGGCTCTGCGGGCGTGGGGGCGCGCCGTGCGGTGACGCCCGGGCCGTCCGCCTGTGTGTTCGCGCCGCGCGGCGCGGGGGC
>NZ_JAZGRL010000020.1:0-3717 GCF_046540415.1 Streptomyces sp. E11-3
GCGGCGGCGTCAGTGGCGGGAGGGAGGGACACGGGCGCTCCGGGGGATGTCGGCGGTTAAGAGCCTGTCTTTGAACCCCCGCCCGCGCTCCGCGCGGACGACGGGGGTTCAAAGACAGGCTCTAAGAAACAGGCTTTCACGGGGCATTGACAGCGACGCCCGGGAGGCAGACACTCCTGGGCGAGTCAATAATGAACTGTAGTTCACCAGACGAACGGATGTCGATCGCATGGACAAGGTCGTCCGGACCGCCGCCGAGGCGGTCGGTGACATAGCCGACGGTGCGTCGCTGGCTGTCGGCGGGTTCGGCCTCAGCGGCGTACCGACCGTGCTCATCCGGGCGCTGTACGAGCACGGCGCCGGCGGGCTGGGCGTGGTCTCGAACAACTGCGGGGTGGACGGCGCGGGCCTGGGCACACTGCTCGCCGCGGGACGGATCGCCCGGGTCACGGGGTCGTACATCGGCGACAACAAGGAGTTCGCCCGCCAGTACCTGGGCGGCGCTCTGGAGGTCGAGTTGGTGCCGCAGGGCACCCTCGCCGAGCGGCTGCGAGCCGGTGGCTGCGGCATCCCGGCCTTCTTCACCCCGGCGGGTGTCGGCACCCAGGTCGCCGAGGGAGGGATGGCGTGGCGCTACGGCCCCGGCGGCACGGTGGCGCTGCCCTCTCCGGCCAAGGAGGTCCGCGAGTTCGACGGCCGCCCGTACGTCATGGAGCGCGGCATCACCACCGACTACGCCCTGGTGCGTGCCGCCCGTGGCGACCGGCACGGCAATCTCGTCTTCCGCCGCTCGGCCCGCAACTTCAACCCGCTCGCCGCGATGGCCGGCCGGGTGACCATCGCCGAGGTCGAGGAGCTGGTCGAGCCCGGCGAACTGGACGCGGACGGGGTGCACGTACCCGGCGTGTTCGTCCAGCGCGTGGTCCCCCTGACGCGACGGCAGGCCGCCGACAAGGACATCGAACGGCGCACGGTCTCCGCGCCGCTGACCCCGGGGGCGGTGCCCGCCTGATGGCCTGGACACGCGCGGACATGGCCGCCCGAGCGGCCCGCGAGCTGGCCGACGGCTCCTACGTCAACCTCGGCATCGGCCTGCCCACGCTGGTGCCGAACTTCCTCCCGGACGGAGTGGACGTCGTACTCCAGTCCGAGAACGGCATCCTCGGCACCGGCCGCTACCCCTACGAGCACGAGGTCGACCCGGACCTGATCAACGCGGGCAAGGAGACCGTCACCATCCGGTCCGGCGCCTCCTTCTTCGACTCCGCGCTCTCCTTCGGGATGATCCGCGGTGGCCACATCGACACCGCGGTACTCGGCGCGATGCAGGTCTCCGCCCGCGGCGATCTGGCCAACTGGACGGTCCCCGGCAAGATGGTCAAGGGCATGGGCGGGGCGATGGACCTCGTACACGGCGCCCGCCGGGTCCTGGTCCTGATGGAGCACGTCGCCAGGAACGGCTCACCGAAAGTCGTCGAGGAGTGCACGCTCCCGCTGACCGGCCGGGCCTGTGTGCATCGCCTCATCACCGATCTGGGCGTCCTGGACATCACCGACGACGGGCTGGTGCTCGTCGAGACCGCGCCGGGCGTCACCACCGCCGAGGTGCTGGCCAAGACCGCCGCGCCCGTCCGGATCGCCGTCACCTCACCCGCGCAGGAGCCGCGATGACCGACCGCCCGCGCGACGTGTACGTCGTCGACGCCGTCCGCACCCCGATCGGCAGGTACGGCGGAGCCCTGGCCGGCGTCCGCCCCGACGATCTCGCCGCTGGGGTCCTGCGCGCGCTCGTCGACCGTACGCCCGCGCTCGACCCGGCCCGTATCGGCGATGTCTTCCTCGGCAACGCCAACGGCGCCGGCGAGGAGAACCGCAATGTGGCCCGGATGGCCGCGCTACTCGCCGAACTGCCCGTCACCGTGCCCGGAACGACCGTCAACCGGCTCTGCGGCTCCGGAATGGAAGCGGTGATCCAGGCCGCCCGCGCGATCGCCGTCGGCGACCTGTCCATCGCGCTGGCCGGGGGCGTGGAGTCGATGAGCCGCGCGCCCTGGGTGCTGCCCAAGCCCGAGCGGGCCTTCCCGGCCGGACCCCAGCACCTGCACTCCACGACGCTCGGGTGGCGGATGGTCAACCCGCGCATGCCGAAGGAGTGGACGGTCGCGCTCGGCGAGGGCGCCGAACTCGTCGCCGAGAAGCACGGCGTCGACCGGGCCGCCCAGGACGCCTTCGCCCTCGCCAGCCATCAGAAGGCCGCGCGCGCCTGGCAGGAGGGGCTATACGACGGCGAGGTCGTCCCCGTCGACGGCGTGGACCTGGCTCGCGACGAGTGCGTCCGGGACGACACCACACCGGAGGCGCTGGCCCAACTCAAGCCGGTGTTCCGCACCGGCGGCACCGTCACGGCGGGCAACTCCTCGCCGCTCAACGACGGCGCCGCCGCCCTGCTGCTCACCGACGAGGAGGGGCTGCGGGCCACCGGTCGTGAGCCGCTGGCCCGGATCGGCGCCCGTGCGGTCACCGCCATCGAGCCGCAGTACTTCGGCGCCGCACCGGTACGGGCCGCTCGGCACGCCCTGAACAAGGCGGGCCGCGGCTTCGGCGAGCTGACCGCCGTCGAGCTGAACGAGGCGTTCGCCGCGCAGGCCCTGGCCTGCCTCGGTGAGTGGCCCGAGCTCGACCCCGCCGTCGTCAACCCGCGCGGCGGCGCCCTCGCACTCGGCCATCCGCTCGGCGCGTCCGGCGCCCGCATCACCGGCGCCCTGGCCCATCAGCTCGCCGCCGCGGGCTCCGGCACCGGCCTCGCGGCACTGTGCATCGGCGTCGGCCAGGGACTGGCCCTCGTACTGGAGAGGTGAACACGTGACCACGACACCACCCCTGACCCAGCGGCAGATCAGCGCGGAGATCGCCGCCGCCCGCGAGGCAGCCGCCGGGGCCGTTACCGACGGCGCCCCGGCACCCGCGCACCCGGCCCGCGACTTCCCCCCGTACCGCAGCAGCCTGCTGCGCCACCCCACCCAGCCCCTGGTCTCCGTAGCCGACCCGGAAGCGGTCGAACTGCACGGCCCCGTGTTCGGCACCACCGACGTCACCGAGCTGGACGCCGACCTGACCCGGCAGCACGCCGGCGAGCCGCTGGGCGAGCGGATCACGGTCACCGGCCGGGTACTCGACCGCTCCGGCCGTCCGGTCACCGGCCAGCTGGTGGAGCTCTGGCAGGCCAACGCCTCCGGGCGGTACGCGCATCAGCGCGATCAGCACCCGGCGCCGCTCGACCCCAACTTCACCGGTGTCGGCCGCTGCCTGACAGACGGTCTGGGCCGCTACCGGTTCACCACGATCAAGCCCGGCGCCTATCCCTGGCGCAACCACGAGAACGCCTGGCGACCGGCGCACATCCACTTCTCGCTGTTCGGCACCGCCTTCACCCAGCGGCTGGTGACCCAGATGTACTTCCCAGGCGACCCGCTGTTCCGCTACGACCCGATCCTCCAGTCCGTGACCGACCCCGCCGCCCGCGCCCGCCTGGTGGCGGCCTACGACCACGAACTCTCCAGCCCCGAGTGGTCGCTCGGCTATCGCTGGGACCTCGTCCTGGACGGTCCTTCGGCCACCTGGACCGAGCCCGAGGAGGACCGCTGATGCTCCCGCCGCCCTCGTCGCCGCCCCCTGCGACCCCACCTCCGCCTTCCGCGATCCCGTCTCCGCTCCCCG
>NZ_JAZGRL010000021.1:0-3651 GCF_046540415.1 Streptomyces sp. E11-3
ACCCCGACGCCCGCTGGCTCGCCCCCGTCATGCACGCGGCGTTCTTCCTGCTGCTCGCCGCCTCGCTCCTCCGCTTCCTGATCCGGCACCCCGGCGAACCCCGCACCCCGTGGATCATCGCCCTCAGCGCCGTACTCGCCCTGCTGTACGTACTCGGCCCGGCCCTAGGGGGCGCACTCGGCTCCCGCCCCACCCCCCGCCGGCTGGCCTGGCTCGGCGCGGTGGTCGGCGTCTGGCTGGTGCTGGTGGTGCTCGCGCCGAGCTTCGCGTGGTGTGCGGTGCCGCTCTTCTACACCGGGCTGCGCACCCTGCCGCCGCGCGCCGCGCTCGCCCTGGTCGCCGTGCTCACCGCGTCCGTCGTCAGCGCGCAGCTCAGCCTGGCCAGCGACGGCTTCGACCCGAACCTGGTGCTCGCGCCACCCGCCGTCGCGGCGATCGCGGTGGCGGTCTTCCTGCACATGGAACGGCAGGCAACCCGCCAGCGCACCCTGATCGACGACCTGCTCCACACCCGCCGCGAACTCGCCGACACCGAGCGCCGCGAAGGCACCCTCGCCGAACGCCAGCGGCTCGCCATGGAGATCCACGACACCCTGGCCCAGGGCCTGTCCAGCCAGCAGATGCTGCTCCAGGCCGCCGACCGGGTCTGGGACGCGGACGCCGACGCGGCCCGCCGCCATGTGCGTACGGCCGAGTCCATCGCCGAACACAACCTCGCCGAGGCCCGGCGTTTCGTCCACGACCTGGCCCCGGCCGAACTGGCCGAGAGCGGCGGCCTCACCGAGGCCCTGCGCACCTTGGCCACCCGAGAGACGGCGAAAGCCGCACCGGACACCACCCCCCTCACCGTCCACTTCCACCTGGAGGGCACCCCCGTACCGCTCCCCGACCGAGTCGCCTCGGCCCTCCTCCGTATCGCCCAGGGCGCACTCGCCAACGTCCGGGAACACTCCACCGCCACCGCCGCGGCCCTCACCCTCACCCACCTGGACGACGACCAGGTCGTCCTCGACATCGCCGACAACGGCCGCGGCTTCGACCAGACCCACCCCAGCCAGCCCGCCGACGGCGTACGCGGCCACGGCCTGCCCGCGATGCGCGCCCGGGTCCGCGCACTCGGCGGCACGCTCACCATCGAGTCGGCGCCCGGCGAAGGCACCGTGGTGACGGCGACCGTCCCGCTCCCCCACTCCGCGGAAGGCACCCCATGACGCGCCCCACGACGCGCCCCACGACGCACCCTGTCCGCATCCTGGTCTGCGACGACCACACCGTCGTACGCGCCGGACTCCTCGCCCTGCTCGGCAGCACACCGGACATCGAGGTCGTGGCCGAGGCCGGCACCGGCGAGGAGGCGGTCGCGCTGGCCGCCAAACTGACGCCGGACGTCGTACTGATGGACCTCCAGCTGGGCGCCGGAATCGACGGGGTCGAGGCGACCCACCGCATCACCGCGGCCGGGACCCCCGGCCCCCGCGTGCTGGTCCTCACCACCTACGACACCGACGCCGACATCACCCGCGCCATCGAGGCGGGCGCCACCGGCTACCTCCTCAAGGCCGAGCGCCCCGAGGAACTCTTCGCCGCGATCCACGCCGCCGCCGAGGGTCGCACCACGCTCTCGCCGCCGGTCGCCAGCCGCGTCATGGCCCAGATGCGCAGCCCGCGCCCCACCCTCACCGACCGCGAACGCGACATCCTCGGCCAGCTCGCCCACGGCCTCGGCAACCGCGAGATCGCCCGCGCCCTGTTCATCAGCGAGGCCACGGTCAAGACCCACCTGGGCCGGATCTACGACAAGCTCGGCGTGGACACCCGAGCAGGAGCCGTAGCGGTGGCGAAGGAGCAGCGCCTACTGCCGTGACCAAGCCACGGGACCGACCCGAGACGCGAGCACGACCCGAGGCACGGAACCGACCCAAGACGCGGGACCGACCCAAGACGCGGGGACCTGAGACGCGGGACCGACCCACCCCACGCCCGTGACACCATCACCTACGTGCTCGACATCGGCTACGCCCTCTCCGCCCGTTTCCCGGACCCCCCGCAGACCGACTACCGCCGCGCGGACGTCCACGCCCTGCGCCACGACCTCTTCTGCGGCGACGTCTACCTCGCCGACACCAAGGAGGACCGGGAGCTGTCCACAGCCTGGGGATGGGTGCCGGTGCTGGACTTCGCCTGGGCGTTGTGCGACATCGTCGAGCGGCTGGACCGTGACCCGCTCGGCAGCCGCGCGTCGAAGCCGCAGTACGCCGAGCTCGACTTCACCGAGTCCACGGACCGCATGCTCTTCGAGCGGCGCTTCGGATGGGTGGACGTGGAGGCCGACTGGATGCCGGGCGACGAGCCGCCGCTCACCTTCTCGCACAGCGAACTGCGCCGCGAGGGGCGTGACTTCCTGCACGACCTGATCGCCGACCTGTCCGACATGCACGAGGACCTCGGCGAGAACCCGGCGATCTGGGAGCTACAGTCCCGCTTCCCCCGGATCTAGGCGGTCACCGGGTTACCGAACGCGGCCCGATGCGGACCCGACTCCGGATCGAGCTCGTGCAGCATCCTGCGGACGTCCTCGGCGATGCCCGCCGCGCACAGCACCCGCCAGTCCGCGTACGCCGGCGACGCGCCCAGGGCGGTGTGCGCGAAGCCGCTCTCCGCGGAGGCCAGCATGGCCCGGAGCTTCTCCCGTAGCTCGGGCGGCGGGGCCTGGTGCCAGGTGTGTATCTCCGCCAGTTCGGCGAGTATCACGGACAGTTCGGACAGCAGAACGCCAAGGCCCGCCGGCGCCGGGGCGGGCTCGGGAAGCAAGTACGCCTCGCGGCGCTCCTCGTGCCGGGCCGGTGGACGGCCGTCCATGAAGGTGAGGTTGTACAGGCCTCGGGTCACGCCGCGCACCTGGTGGCCGACGTGGTCCAGACAGTGCGTGGCCTCGGACAGCCGGTCGATATGGGCGCGGGCCGCCGCCCCGCGTGGGCGCAGCCGTACGGCGTCCTCGGCCTCCCGTACCGCGTCGCGCACGGTGTCAAGGCGCTTGGACAGCGCGCGTGCCCGGTCCACCCAGCCGCGTGCCTGCCCGGCCCAGTCGTCCGCGGCGAGCTGCCGGGACATGTCGCGGAGCAGCTCGGCCAGCTGTCTGTTCAGCCGGGCCAGTTCCTCACCGGCGCGACGGCCGAAGCCCGGTGCGGGGACGATCAGGCCGAGCAGGGTGCCGAGCAGGATGCCGACGACGTTGCCCTCCAGGCGGGCGGCGCCGTAGCCGAAGCTGGAGGCGGTGCCCATGACGAGGACGCCGGTCAGGGCGATCTGGTGCATCTGCGAACCGAGCTTCAGCAGCCGGCCCGCGTACATCCCGATCAGCACGACCAGCAGCACGCTGACCGCGTTCACCCCGCCGCTCGCGGTCGCGGCGATGCCGAGCCCGAAGCCGAACAGAATCCCGGCCGCGCGCTGGAGGCTCTTGCGGGCGGTCGCGAACGGGGTGGTCTGGGCGGCGAGCACGGCGCCCGCGGGGGCGACGGACGGCGCGTCCGAGTACAGCAGCGCGGTGGCGATCCACCACGCCAGCCCCGCCGCGACGGCGGTCCGCACCACCATGGCCCCGTCCCCGAACCCGGCGGTGCCACGCTCCCGCAGCGCCGCGACCCCGGC
>NZ_JAZGRL010000022.1:0-3704 GCF_046540415.1 Streptomyces sp. E11-3
CCCTACACCCCCCAACCCCTGTGGCCCGGCACACAGCGCGGCGGCCGCCCGCCCGGGAGAGGGAGTGCCTGGCGGCCGCCGCCGGGAGTGGTTGCCTCCCGTGGGGGTATGGGGCGCCTGCCCCGGTGCGCGGCGGGCATGCCCCTGTCTCCACGTCGAATACGTACTTCGACTTACTCCGCCTTACTCCGGGTTACCCCGTACTCCGGGTTACTCGGCACTCCGGGTTACTCCGTCCCCGTCTCCTTCGCCGTGCAGTTCTTCTGGCCGGTCGCCAGCGTCCCGCAGGCCTTGACGTCGGTCATGCTCTTCGCGGGCACCATCGCGGTGTACGTGTCTCCGGGCTGGGCCAGCTCCTTGGCCTGCTCGCCCTTGGCGCCCTTGGTCGACGCCGACGCGATCTCCACCGTGTCACCGGCCGCACCCTGCCGGATCCGCGCCCAGGCGGCCCCGCAGACCTTGCTGTACCTGACCTCGACCACGGTGGTGCCGACCGTGGCGCTGGGACCTGTCCTGGCGTGCTCGCCGCCGCAGCCCATCTCCTCCGGGTCCTGGCCGGCGCAGTCGGCGCCGTTGCACTCGATCCCCGCGGGCAGCGGCGCGGCGCTGGTCGGCGGCGCGGTGGTCGGCGGCTGGGACTGCGGGTCCTTGTCGTCGCCCTTGCCGAAGTCGGTGAGGAAGACCGCCGCCGCGATGACCACGAGCGCGCCGACGACACCCGCCAGGAACATGGTCAGCTTCCGGCGCTGCCGCTCCTTGTCGGGCGACCCGCCGCCGTCGGCGGGCGACGCCGTCGGCGGTCCAGGAGGTCCGGGCGGTGCCGCGACGGAGCCACGGCCGCCTCCGGGGGCACCGGCGGGACGACCGGCGCCGCGGGGCCCCTGGGGTGCGGCGGGCGCCCCGGTGGCGCCTCGCGCGCTGCCGTTCTTGCCCTTCCCCTTGCCCGGGCCGGGACCGAACTCGCCGAGCGCGGCGCGCGCCTGCGAGATCCGGATCGCTTCCATGGTCATGTCGTGCCGCATCTCGGAGCGGCTCCAGGCGCGCTCCGCGAGCTCCCACATGGTGGTCAGGTGCACCGGATTGGTGCCCGTGACCTCGGCCAGCGCCACGACCGCGCCCTTGGGCGCGAGCAGTCGGCCGTTGAGATACCGCTCCCAGGACGTCTTGCTGTAGCCGGTGCGGTCCGACACCGCGGCGATGCTCAGCCCGCTGCGGTCCACCAGCCGTCGCAACTGGCTGGCGAACTCGCGTACCTGAGGGTCGAGCTCCTCCGGTAGTGCCTTCCAACGAGGCATTACTTCCCCCTTGTCCCCCCACGTAGCTGCCTGACAACCCCCGCGTGATGCCCTGCTTGCCTCGATCTGGCTACCCACAGGGATGCGCAAAGCCAGGATGTCAGTTCCCACGAAGGGGGCGCACAGAAGCACTCGGCCATGGGCGTGCCCCGTCGCGCGCCACCTGGTCCACAGACCAGTGTCCCACCACTGACACGTTCGACCGCACGAATCCCCCTGCTTGTGACCACACAGTTGCGAACCGGAGCTTTCGTTGCAGAGATCGAACACGGTGCCGGAATGGTCACCTCCGCGCTACGGGGATCAAGCATCGCTTGATCCCCGTTGTCACGTCCATGACTCTGATCTCCGGAACGCCCCCCGGGCAGACGGTGTCCGTCCTTCCTCGGGGGAAGGGATGGGCACCGCCTGTCTGGGGGCGTCCGGTACTTCGGAGAGGGGAGTCGCCGGGCTTCAGGACGGCTCGGACGTGGCGCCCTGGGTGCCTCCGTCACTCTTGTCGCTCCTATCGCTCTTGTCGCCCTCGTCGCCCTCGTCGCCGAAGCACTCCCGCGCACCGTCCCGTACGAGACAGGCCCTGACCCTGGACAGGTCGGCGCTGGCCGCCACGGCCATCGGCGTCGACAGCGAGCCCTGCGCGTCGAACCGGTCCCGCACCTCGCGGCGCTGAACCTTCGCCCTGGGGGCGGCGACCTCGACCCGGTCACCCCGCTCGCCCCGGTCGATCCGTGCCCACACCGTGCCGCACGGCACGGAGCGCCGGACCTTGACCACCGTGCCGCCGTCGAAGCGGTGCTCGGCCACGGTGCCCGGTGGGTCGACACCGCTGGCGCAACGGGTCGCCTCGGGGTCCTTGCCGGTGCAGGCCGCGCCCGTGCAGCTCGGCCCGGGCGCGGAAGCGTTCGGCGCCGCGGCGCCCTCGGCGGGCTGGCCGCCGCCGCCCAAGCCCCAGACAGCCAGGAGCACTCCGGCGGTGACCGCCGCCAGGCCGCCGAACACCCCGGTGGCGTAACCGACCGAGCGCCGGTGCCCGCGGCCGGGTGCGGCTCCTGGTACCGCCGCCTCCCCGGTCTGCGAACTCCCCGCGTCCTCCCCGGCCCGCGAACTTCCCGCATCCTCCGCGGCCTGCCGCCGCCCGTCACCGTCCGCGCGGCCGCTCCAGGTGGACTCCGCCAGGTCCCAGAGCGCCAGCGCCCTGGCCGGGCGTTCGTCCGCCAGCGCGCACAGTTGCTCGACGGCACTGCGGGGCGGCAGCGCCTTGCCGTTGAGATAGCGCTCCCAGGAGGACTTGCTGTACGGGGTCCGCGCGGCCAGCGCCGCCAGGCTCAGCCCGGTCGCCGCGCGCAGCTCACGCAGCGTGCGGGCGAGCCGGACGCACTCCACTGACTGTTCGGGGCCGTTCACTTCCGCAGCACCTTCCAGGTGTCCGGGCCCACCTTCCCGTCCACCGCGATATTCGCCTGGTCCTGGAGCCGCCTGACCGCGCGCTCGGTGTTGTTGCCGAACGCCCCGTCGGAGCCTTCGGGCGAGAACTCATGGTGCTCCAGGAGGCATTGGGCCTCCACCACGGACCACCGGGTGGAGGTCTGCTCGATGAGCTCCGTACGGGTGCGGCTGTAGCCAGCGTAGAGCCGCCCGTCGGTGTCCCGCTTGACGTCGCACTCGTACGTCTTGCCCGGCTCGTACGTGAACTCCCCGAGCTTCGGGTGCGCTTCGCCGGTGTAGGGCTTGTCGCTCGCGGTGTTGCCTCCGCCGCCACCGCCGTTGTCCTCCCAGGGTGCCCAGAGTGCGAGCGCGCCCAGGATCACCAGCGCGGTGGCCGCACTCGACGTCACGATGGCCAGCCACGGCACGGTCCGCCCGGCGCCGCTGTCCGCGTGCGCGTCGGACTCCGTACGCCCGGCGTCCGGTCCCACGTCCGCTGCGGGCTCCTCGGCCGCTTCCGCATCAGAGCCGACGCGCCCCGCGTTCCAGGCCTCGGCGGCCACCTCGCGCTGAGCGAGCAGTCGGGCCGGATCGGTGCCACAGGTCCTGGCCAACGCCTCGACCGCGTCGGCCGGGGGCAGCGCCTTGCCGTTGAGATAGCGGTCCCAGGACGAGCGGCTGTAGCCCGTCTTGGATGCCAGTGCCGCGAGCCCCAGTCCGCTGTGGTCCTTGAGCCTGCGCAGCTGTACGACGAACTGCCGCACTCGCGCGTCGAGCGAGTCGGGCAGCCCCTTCCACCTAGACATGTTCCACCCCACGTCTTGGATTCCTTGCTGCTGATGATGTCCGAACTTCTGCCTCCAGTTCCTCCTCACTCCGTGGACCAGGCCGGGACAAGGGCCTTTCCAGCCGTCCGCGTTGCGCCGCCCGCCCGCCCCGCCTGCCCCGCTCAGCCGTCCCACCGTCCCACGCGTGCCGTCCCGC
>NZ_JAZGRL010000023.1:0-3702 GCF_046540415.1 Streptomyces sp. E11-3
CCACCTGCGGCAAACCCCTAACACGAGCCAGAACCTAACGAAGCACTACTAGGCCGTCTCCTTCGGATCAGGCCGAGTCAGGCGCTATCGGCAAGATGCCCAGCGATCGACTTGAAGGATCCATGTGCACCGTGCCTCAGAACCTGTGTCCGAAATTGCTGCGTACCCGCTTCTTATCTGCGCGTACTTGGGCTGGTGAGGCGGCGGCGGTGGGGTCGCTGGCGGATACGCGCGATCGCTTGACGGCGGCTGGAATTCCCCATCGGCGGCCAGCTAGTGGGGAGTTGGCTGGCCGCCGATGGCTACTGAGTGTGAAGCGCCGGAGCAGGCCCGTCCTTGAGGTGTGGGCCGTCCAGCCCGATCGCTAAGGCTCGTCGGTGGTTCTGGCAGAACCAGTCGGCCGACTCATGTAGATCAGGGCTCCGGATGGCCAGGCCTCTGGCCGGCAGCACCATGCTCAGGGGCGGAAGGTGCGGCGGTAGGTGTCGGGTGGGACCCCGACGGTGCGGTGGAAGTGGCGGCGCAGAGTGGTGGCGGTGCCCATGCCGGTGGCCGTGGCGATGGTGTCGACGGTGGCGTTGGTGGTTTCCAGGAGTTCCTGGGCTTGGCGGATGCGCTGGGTGTGGAGCCACTGCAGTGGCGTTGTGCCGGTGAGGTGTTTGAAGTGGCGGGCGAGGTGGCGTGAGCTCATGCGGGCCTGGCGGGCCAGGTCTTCCACGGTGAGTGGTTGGTCCAGTCGCTCCAGCGCCCAGGGGAAGAGTTCGCCCAGGGGGTGGCTGCCGGGCTCGAGCAGGGGGGTGGCGATGAACTGGGCCTGGCCGCCGTCGCGGTGCGGCGGGATGACCAGACGGCGGGCGATCTTGTTGGCGTTGGCCGAGCCGTGGTCGAGGCGGACCAGGTGCAGGCACAGGTCCATGGCGGCGGCCTTGCCCGCGGAGGTGAGGACGTCGCCGTTGTCGACGTAGAGGACGTCCGGATCGACGGTGGCCGCCGGGTGGCGGCGGGCCAGTTCCCGGGTATGGGCCCAGTGGGTGGTGGCGCGTCTGCCGTCGAGCAGTCCGGCCGCGCCCAGGATGAAGGCGCCCGTGCACAGCGAGGCCACGCGGGCGCCGGCCTCGTGGGCGGTACGCACCGCCTGGACCAGGTCGGTGGGCGGTTCGCGGTCGGTGTCGGCCCAGCCGGGGACGATCACCGTGTCGGCGTGCGCGAGCTGGTCGAGTCCGTGGTCGGGCGCCAGGCGGAAGCGGTCGACGTGTACCGGACCGCTCCCGCAGATGGAGAAGTCGTACCAGGGGTTCACGATGTGGGTCAGATCGGCGCCGAAGACCTCGATGGCCACGGACAGTTCGTAGTGGAGCATGCCGTCGGTGACGGCCAGTGCGACAGCAGGCATGTCCGAAACTGTACGCGTCATGTCGTTTCCGACGGTCGTGCGGGACGCTGCCGCGAGGACAGGATGTGGATGTCAGGCCGCGGCGGACCGACATCGCAGCGGGCGTTCGCATACACGGGAGCAGTCTCATGGGGTCAGGTCAGCTGGTGGCAGTGTTCGGCGCGTACGGTCACACCGGGAGGTTCGTGGTCGCGGAGCTGGCCGCACGCGGATACGTGCCGGTGCCCTCCGGGCGCAACGTACAGGCGCTACAGGAGCTGGCCGACGAGCACGGCCTTGAGGCCCGGGTGGCGTCGGTCGAGGATGCGGCGTCGCTGGACCGGGCCCTGGCGGGCGCGGTGGCGGTCATCAACTGCGCGGGCCCCTTCGCGAGCACCACCGGTCCCGTGATCGAGGCCGCGCTCCGTGCGAAGATCCCATACCTGGACGTGGCCGCCGAGCTTGAGGCCAACCTCGACACCTTCGCCCACTACCGGGACCGGGCCCAGGAAGTGGGCGCGGTGGTCGTCCCGGCCATGGCCTTCTTCGGCGGCCTCGGCGACCTGCTGGCCACCGCGGCGATGGGCGACTGGACCACAGCCGACGAGGCCCACATCGCCTACGCGCTCAGCAACTGGCACCCCACCGCCGGCACCCGCCTGTCCGGTGCCGTCTCCCGCGAGCGCCGCGGCGACGTCCGCCTGCGCTACAACGGAGGGCAGTGGGAGCGCCGCACCGACAAGGCGCCCACCCTTCAGTGGACCTTCCCGGAACCGATGGGACCCCGGGAGGTGATCGGGGAGTTCACGATGGCGGACGTCGTCACCGTCCCCCAGCACCTGTCCATCCCCGACGTGACCACCTACATGACCGCCGAGGCGGTCCGCGACGTCGCCGCCCACCACACACCGGCCCCAACAGCCACCGACAAGAACGGGCGCTCGGACCAGACCTTCCTCGTCGACGCCGTCATACGCTCCGGCGGTACCGAACGCCGGGCCACGGCCAGCGGCCAGGACATCTACGCCGTCACCGCCCCCCTCGTCGCCGAGGCCCTCGAACGCGTCCTGACCGGCCGCACCAAGACCACCGGCGTCGCCTCCGCCGGCGAGATCTTCGACGCACCGGACTTTCTGCACGCACTCGCCCCGCACATCGCACTCGACCTCCACCCGCACAACACCTGAACGCGCCGCTCCACGACGCAAGTCCGTTCCCGGGTCCCCAGAAGCGGACTCCCCACGTCTTCTGAGCGCACGCACAAATGCACTCCCGGAGATTCGCCGAGTCGCCGCTTCGATCACCGAGAGTCACATTCCAACTGGCCATACGCGGGGAATCTTTGGTGGCCGCCCACACTCGTTCTCCGATGGGCCCACACCCGGGTGGGCCGCCCGAAGGCGGTCACGTGCTGTGACCTGCGGGGCCGGGGGCTGCACGGCCGTGGTGCGGGAGACGTCCCTTCTCGTGATCGGCAACGGCGAGGCGTGCGCGGTGGGGCGCACCGGCCTGACCCTGGGCGAGTCGGCATCCTGGACGGTCGACGATGGCTACCGGCCCGTCGTCGCAGGCATGTCTGCGTTGGGCTGGGGGCGGGACGGCGGACCGACTTCGGCGAGAAGGCGCTTGGCGTTGCCCAGGCGTCCGCCGACCCCTGCGGCGCCCGTGATGGCCAGGGCCAAGCGGCAGCCAGCGTCGCCACAGCGCATCGGGCGCACCCGAGATGATCGCTGGGGCAGCCTGCCTTGTCCGGGTTGAGGTTTCCGGTGAGGTGGTCGTGGGCGACGTGGGCATGGAGGCGTACGCCGGTGGCGGGGATGCGGCCGTCGGCGTAGAAGCGGGGGTTGTGGTTGGTGACGCCACGCCCCTCGCGCACGGGTTGGCCTCGCCGAAGGCCGCACGCTCTCGTTGCTGCGGATGCGCCCCCGACGCGGCGCGTTGTTCGCCTGGCCGCAGGGAAGGCACTCGGTGACGAAGATCGGGACGTAGGTCCTGGGCGTGGAGGCGGCGAGTGTCCTGGCGGGAGCGGTGAGCGCGGCCCCTGGCGGAGTCGAGTGGTCCGCGACGGCCCTGGCCTGCGATCCAGGGAGGCTGTGCGGACCGGTCGGCAGCCGAGTCGGTGGCGATCGGGCTGGGTGAGGCGGTAGCCACGCTGCCCGACCCCTTACGGACAGTGGCCGAGCATCACCTGGGTCGGGCGGCGGGTCTGGGTGATCAGGCAGGGTATGCGGGGCGCGGCAAGTGCCTACGGGCGGCGCTGACGTTGGCGAGGGCGCTAGCTGTATTGACCCGCAGGGTTGTTGACGCGGCTGATGGGTGGGTGTCCGTTG
>NZ_JAZGRL010000024.1:0-3699 GCF_046540415.1 Streptomyces sp. E11-3
CGGAGCCGACCCCGCCGTACGCCACGAACCCTCCGGCCGTGCCCCGGCCCCCGCCCACGCCCAGCTGACCGCCGCCATCGCCCGCGCGGCCATCGCCTTCCTCGCCGGCCCCGACCGGGCGAAGCTGCGGGCCTGCCACGGCCCCCGCTGTGTGCGCTACTTCCTCAAGGAACACCCGCGCCAGGAGTGGTGCAAGCCGTCCTGCGGCAACCGCGCCCGGGTGGCCCGCCACCACGAGCGGCACCGCGCGACCGGCCGGTAACCGCCCGGGGCCCGGCTCCGTCACAGCCGCGGAGCCACGTACCATGGCGACATGTCCTTCCTCCGCCGCCGCAGTTCCGCCACGCCCGCGGGCCCGGACTTCGATGTCCTGGCCATGGACCCGGGTGACTGGCCCGGCAATCTCGGCGCGGGCCTGCTGCCCGCCCCCGACGGCAGCTGCCAGGGCGTGTTCCTGCGGTACGACCTGTTCGGCGGACGCGGCCCGGCGATGATCATCGGCAATCTCCCCGAGGGGTCACCGGCCCGCGAGGTCGAGGACAAGCAGGTGCCCTTCGAGGTGGCACAGCTGCTCCTCGCGCTGGAGAACGACGAGGACATCGAGGTCGTCGAGACTGAGGACGTCCCGGTGATGCAGGGCGACAACCTGCTGATCGTGCGGCGGATCAAGCTCTCCGAGAGCCGTATCTCCTGCGTGCAGTTCGACCGCAGCGACAAGGTCCTGGTCACCATCGCGGCCTGGGACCGTCCCATCACCGACGACCTGTACGCCCTCCTGAAGCCGCTGCCCGCGGAGCTCTTCCAGCAGGGCTGAGCAGGACGGAGCAGCGCCGAGCAGGCCTGACCGAGCCGCCCAGGCGTCACTCGGCGGCGTCGAGGTCCCGCGCGTAGTGCTCGATGGCCCGTCGGTACTGCCGTACCTGAGGGTCCTGGCTGGTGGCGGCGAGCAGTTCCAGCAGGGTGCGCATGGCCTCGTGGTGCTCGTCGACGTTGTAGAGCGCCATGGCGAGGAAGGTGCGCAGGGCCCCGTCGCCGGGGAACTCGTCGACACCGCGGCGCAGCGTGGCCACGGCCTTCTCGTACCGGCCGAGCACCCGGTACGTACTGCCGAGGCCGAGCAGCGCACCCCTTCGGTCCTCCGGTGCGAGGCCGCTGCCGTCGAGGCCGCGCTCGTAGAACGGGACGGCCTCGGCCTCCAGGCCCAGCACATCGTGCACCCAGGCGGTCTGGTAGGCCACCTCGGCGTCGTCCGGGTGCTCGGCGCAGAGCGCGAGGAGGCGTTCCCTGGCCTGTTCGGCGGCCCCCTGCTCGCGCAGCCTCACGGCCGCGGCCAGCTGGTCGTCCCTGCCGCGTCCATGCATGCGCCCATCGTAGGCACGTACGAACAGGAGGCCTTAGCCCTACGCAGGGCCTACGAGCCCGAGGGGCCTGCCTGCACGTCCGCGGCGCGCACATACGCCACCCGGTGGCCGAACTGGATCTCGTAGTACATGTCCTTGCCGCGCACCACACGGTGACCGGACGAGTCGAACGTCGTCGCGTAGTAGTACTCGCCCGGGATCTTCCGCCCGGCCACGTACTGCTGTCCGGCGGGGAGCTTGTACGGCAGTGGCGAGACCGCCTGGACCGGGACGCCCTCCGGGTACGCCGCCGCCTCCGGGTAGGCCCGCCCGTACACCGGGATGTCCTGCTCGCCGGCCTTGGGAGTGACGACCGTTCCGGCCGCGTCGACCGCTGTGGGCCGCTTCGGCGGGTTCTTGAACCAGGCCTTCTGGCCGAGGAACCAGATCGCGGTCCAGTCGCCCCTGCGCTCGGCGACCGCGAACTGCTGGCCGGTGGAGACCCGGGAGCCCACGTCGTTCACACCGGTCGTCGAGGCACCGCCACCGGGCCGCAGTCCGATGTCCTTGACCAGGGGCGCGTCGTCGCTGGGCGCGGTGTGGACCCGTACCGCGCTGGAACCGTGTGCCGGGCACGGCTCGCCGGGCTCGGTGCAGCCGGTGAACTCGGGGCGGTGCCGCTCGTACTGCGGGCGTACCGTCACCAGGCCGCCGTCCGGTCCTGCCGTGCGCTTCAGCGGCTTGCCGAGGAGCGCGAAGTAGTGCCGCCAGTCCCAGTACGGGCCCGGGTCGGTGTGCATCGCCGGGACCACGGACGACACCGGACCCTGCACCGTGTCATGGCCCAGGATGTGCTGCCGGTCCAGCGGGATGTCGTACTTCCGCGCCAGGTGCTTCACCAGCTGCGCCGAGGTGCGGTACATCGCCTCCGTGTACCAGGCGTCCGGGGCGGTGAGGAAGCCCTCGTGCTCCAGGCCGACCGACTTGGCGTTCACGAACCAGTTGCCCGCGTGCCAGCCCACGTCCTTGAGGTCCAGGTGCTGGGCGATGTGCCCGTCCGTGGAGCGCAGGGTGTACTGCCAGGACACGTACGTCGGGTCCTGCACCAGCTTCAGGGTGGTGTCCCAGCTGCCCTCGGTGTCATGGACGACGATGTAGTCGATCGACTGGGACGACGGCCGGTTCGCCAGGTCGTGGTTGCCGTAGTCGTCGTCGCCGAACTCCTCGTACGGTGCCGGAATCCACTCGCAGGACACGCTCCCCGGGCACTCGGTCGGCCCCTCTGCCGCCTGCCGCAGCCCCAGCTTCGCCAGCTGCGGGGCGTCCGGTTCGAGTTCCGGTGTCGCGTTCACGGCGACACGCTGACCGGCGTCGGTGGTGCGCTGCTGGCCGTCCCTGAGTACGGCGAACACCTCGCCCGCGTACGACGCCGCGGTGGCCTGGTCGTCGGCGCCGGAGAAGCGGGCCACCGCGCCGTACCAGTCGGCGGGATCGCTGCTCGGGGCGCGCCCCGACTCCTTCTGCGCCTCGGCGAGCAGCGCCGCGCCACCGCGGATGTTGGCCGCCGGGTCGCTGCGCAGCCGCTCGGCGGAGAGCCCGGTCAGTTCGGCGGCCCGCGGCAACGTCCTGAGCCGCTCCGGGAGTTCCCCGGGCTCCGGCAGGTCGGTGTCCGGTACTGGCGCGGGGCGTGAGGTGTCGCCGCGGGCGTCCTCCGTGCCATGGCTGTGGTGGGGGGTGCGGGCCAGTGCGGTGCGGGCGTCGGTGAGGTGCATCGGGCCGTAGCCGCCCGCCACACTGGGCGCCCCGCCGTGGGAGTCCCACCGCGACTGCAGATAGGAGACACCGAGCAGCACGCTCTGCGGCACCCCGTACTCGGCCGCGGCGGCCGCGAACGCGTGCTGCAGCCGATCGGCGGCTCCGACCTCGGCGGTGTCGGGCGGTGCCGCGGCGACCAGGGGCAGCAACAGTGCGGCCGACGCCACGGCGCCCACCGCCCTGCGCAGCCTGCGGCGTGCGGGAGCGGCTCGGTCCAGGGCGGATTCTCGCAATGCAGCCTCCTGGGGCGATGGGTCGCGATGGGGCGTGCGGGGCGGGACGTGGCTCAGTGGTACCTGCTCCCGGACGATCCGTCAATCATGCCTCAGGGGAGGGGATTTCCCTTGTCAACGCTGGTGCGGACGTGTTGCTGACGGGGTTTCACCGGGTGGCCCGCACCGCCTGCGGCGCGTCAGTGGCGTGGACCAATGGCCGACTGATCGCCCAGCTCACCTCGTTGGCGGAAGCACCCCTGCCAAGCACCCCCGCCACACACATACGGCGGTCCTCGACCCGCCCGAACCACGGGCGCGTCGAGGACCGC
>NZ_JAZGRL010000025.1:0-3694 GCF_046540415.1 Streptomyces sp. E11-3
GTGGGGGGTGCGGCCTGGGCGGGCGGGCCGGTGAGCAGGGCGATGGCCGAGACGAGTCCGATGAGCGCGGCGAGCAGGCTCATGCGGCGGGTGGTGTGGCGGGATATGGGTTGACGCGCGTAGCTATCTGGCACGTGAACTCCCTTTGAGTGGGGGGAAGTTGGCCGTTCGGGCAGGGTCATGATGGCGCTCACGGGTTTCCGTTGGGTGAGCGTTGAATGACAGGGTCGCGTCAAGCTGGAGTCGCGGCAAGGTCTGCGGCAGGGTCTGTGGCACAGGTGGTGTCACGTACTATGGGTGGCGCAGAAGGGGAGTAGCTCTTCGCCGGACCGTCGACATACTGCCGGGCTCTCGAGCCTGGCCGGCGCCCGGAGCGGACCATGGTCCGCCAGCGAGACCTTCGGCACAGCAGTGCGCTCAGGCATCCCCTGCGCGCTGCCATGCCGAGGCGTCGCGCGCAGCAAATCGCAGCAACTCTCGGTGGGGCAGCGTGCCCGACCGATAGAGGAATCTTGATCAGCTTCAGTGTGACGGCGCTGGTGTTCGGTGTCGTCTTTCTCGCCGAACTGCCGGACAAAACCGCCCTGGCGGGCCTGGTGCTCGGCACCCGCTACCGCGCCTCGTACGTCTTCGCCGGTGTCGCCGCGGCCTTCGCGGTGCATGTCGCGCTCGCCATCGCCGCGGGCAGTGTGCTGACCCTGCTGCCGGCCCGGCTTGTCGCGGCGCTGACCGGCGTGCTGTTCCTGGCGGGGGCGGCGATGCTGCTCCTGAAGGGGGATGAGGGTGAGGAGGAGGTGCGTAAGCCCGCCGACCAGAGCTTCTGGAAGGTCTCCGGCGCGGGCTTCATGCTCATCCTGGTCGCCGAGTTCGGTGACCTCACCCAGATCATGACGGCGAACCTCGCGGCCCGGTACGACGACCCGGTCTCGGTCGGGCTCGGTGCGGTGCTCGCCCTGTGGGCGGTGGCCGGGATCGGGATCCTGGGCGGTCGGGCGCTGATGAGGCGAGTGCCGCTGCGACTGATCACCCAGGTCGCGGCTGTGGTGATGCTGGCGCTGGCCGGGTTCAGCCTGTTCGAGGCTGTGGCGCCTTGAGGGTCTTGGGGGCCTTGGGGGCTTTGAGGGCCGTGAGCGCCTTGCGGCGGCTGGTGTTTCGGTCGGTTCTTGGTGGGTGGTGGCGCGGAGGGCCCTTGTTTTGTATCGTAGAGGAACAAAGTGGCCTCCGCCCGTATTCCCTGACCGGCGGGCGGGGCCGCTTGTTTTCTCTTCCTCCCCTTGGAGCCCGCCGATGACGGCCACCACCGCCACCGTTCTGACCGCCCGCGCCCTGCTCCTGGACATGGACGGGACGCTCGTCAACTCCGACGCCGTGGTGGAGCGCTGCTGGCGCCGCTGGGCCGACAAGCACGGGCTCGACTTCCCCGAGGTCATGAAGGTCGTCCACGGTCGGCAGGGTTACGCCTCGATGGCCGTACTGCTTCCCGAGCGGTCGATGGCGGAGAACCACGCCGAGAACCGCGAGATGCTCGCGGCGGAGACCGCCGACGTGGAGGGTGTCGTCCCGATCGGTGGCGCACCTGCGTTCATGGCGGCCATCGCCGACCTGCCGCACGCGCTGGTGACCTCCGCGAACGCGGCACTGGCCCGCGCCCGGATGGATGCGGCGGGACTGCCGATGCCGCTGGTGAGGGTGACCGCGGAGTGCGTCGGCGCGAGCAAGCCGGACCCGGAGGGCTTTCTCAAGGGTGCCGCCGAGCTGGGCGTCGACCCCGCGGAGTGCCTCGTCTTCGAGGACTCCCAGGCGGGCATCGCGGCGGGGCTCGCGGCCGGGATGCGGGTCGTCGGCATCGGGCCGCGGGCGGCGGCGTACGGGCCGACGGTGCATGTGGACGACCTCAGCCGGGTGCGGGTCGAGGCGGCGGGTGACGGGGTGCTGCGGCTGCGGGTCGGCTGAGGGAGTTCCGCGTCGCCCGCAGGGGGCGGGTGTGCCGTGCCGGGCGGCTGGCCGCCGTCACAGGTCATCGGGCAGGACCCGGAAGGCCTTGTGGTCGGTGAGGGGCAGGACGGCCCGGAAATCCCTGCGGTCGAGGGTGAGGACCGCGTCGGTCTCGTACTCCTCCGCCAGGGCCACGTTGACCGCATCGGCAAGGCCCAGCGACAGGCTGGCGTACCTGGACTGCACCTGTTGTGCCCGCTGAAGGAGCTCGGGTTCGATGGCGGCGATCGCGAAGTCGCCCCGCGCCGCCGCGTCCACGATGTCCTCCAGCATCTGCCGGGCGTGGACTTCGCCGAGCTCCCGCCGCCCCACATGGTCCAGTTCAGCCAGTACCAGCGGCGAGAACACCGTGAGGCCGGCTTCGTCCAGCACCCGGTAAGCGGGGTCGCTGAGGGGGTGCGCGGTGTCGAACGCCGCCAGTGTCCCGGAGGTGTCCGCGATGACGATCAACCCTCGGCTCCTGTGGAGTCGTGCCCCATCGAGTCGTGTACGACCTCGTCTGCCCGGTCCGCGAGGGTCGCATCGCCGCTGTTGAAGCGCCGCAGGCCCAGCGGCCGCTCGCGGCGGCGGTGCCGGAGAGCCGCCAGGTGCAGCGCCTCACGGATGATCTCGGCTTCGCTTATGCCCTGACGGGCGGCAGCGGCCTTGATCGTGGCCATGTCCTCGGCGTCGGCGTAGACCATCGTCCGCTTCATCGTCATGTACATATGCTACCTCCGGCATATGCGGCCGCGAGGCTGGCGAGGCGGGACGGCTGGGTCCCTGAGCCAACGGTTTCGGCGTGATCGGCGTCTAGGTAGGTGCCCCCAGCATCTGCCTGGGGGACTTGTCCATCGCCCCCGCGTTGTCCGAACGGAACCGCTGCTTGTGACCGCACTTGAGGTGTCATCGCCGCCGCGCGTAAGCGGTTTATCGCCTGCCGATGCCGATGCCGATGCCGATGCCGATGCCGATGTTGGTGTTGGTGTTGGTGAATCCTTTCTTCGGCGTTGTCGCGTTCCGTTGGTCGCGACCGTCGCCGTACTTCCCTTGTACGGGGTGTGGCTGGCGTTCTTCGCCACCGGGGGCGGGGATCTCGCCGCCCAGGAGGCGTGGGCCGGGTTCGCGTCCCGGCATCCGGGGTCGCCGTACAACCTCTTCTGGTACGGCGGGCTGCACCCCGCCAACTACAGCGTGATCTCGCCCTACTTGATGGCCGCATGCGGGGTGAAGACGGTCACCCTGGTGGCCGGTCTTGCCGGGTCCTGGCTGGCGGGGACACTGCTGGTGCGGGCGGGGGTGCGGTGGGCGGTGTGGCCGGCGCTGCTGGCATCGCTCGCGCTGTGGTGCAACGTGGTGTCGGGGCGTACCACCTTCGCGCTCGGGGTGGCCTTTGGGCTTGCGGCGTGGGCGGCGGTGCTGCGGGGGCCGGGGCTGCGGCCGCGGTCGTCGCGACGGTCGCGGCTTGTGGTGGCGGCGGTGTGTTCGGTGCTGGCCACCATGGCCAGTCCGGTGGCGGGGTTGTTTCTGGTGGTCCTTGGTGCGGGGTTTCTGCTCGTACGGGACTGGGCTCGGGCCGTTGTGCTGTTCGGGCCGCCGTGTGTTGTCGTCGCTGTGACGACCTATCTCTTTCCGTTCGACGGCGTACAGCCCATGCCACTGGCGCGGATCTGGCCGCCGGTGCTGTTCGCGGTGGTGGTCGGGGTGGCTGCGCCGCGGG
>NZ_JAZGRL010000026.1:0-3643 GCF_046540415.1 Streptomyces sp. E11-3
CCCAGCACTCGCACCGTGTGCTCCAGGAGGTCGGCGAAGGCGGCTGCGGCCCCGGCCGCGTCCCCTCTACGCCCCCGCATGCTGGCGAGGTTGTTTCGGGTGGCGAGGGTGTGGGGGTGGTCCTCGCCCAGTACCCGCACCCGGTTGTCCAGGAGGTCGGCGAAGGCGGCTGCGGCCCCGGCCACGTCCCCTGCCTCCCCCCGCCACCAGGCGAGGTTGGCCCGGGTGGTGAGGGTGTCGGGGTAGTCCTCGCCCAGTACCCGCACCATATGGTCCAGCAGGTCGCCGAAAGCGGCTGCGGCCCCGGCCGCGTCTCCTGCCTCTCCCCGCCACCAGGCGAGGTTGCCCCGAGCGGTGAGGGTGTCGGGGTGGTCCGGGCCGAGGTGATGGCCGACGGATTCGGTGAGGTTCAGGAAGTGGTCTCGGGCGGCGGTGACCTGCCCGGTCTCGCCGAGACTGCGGCCGGTGCGGTACAGCACCGCATGCGCGTCCGGCCGGTACAGGGTCTCCCGTGCGTGGCTGGCCAGGGCGGTGGTGTTGGCGCGGAAGGTCTGGGCAAGGGCGGTGTCGCGTTCGATGGCGGGCCAGGCGGCCAGAAGGGCGTCGGCGGCGGTGCGGGCGGTCTGGTCGCGCTGGTGGGGGGTGAGGGTGTCGCGGGTGGCGCGCTGGATGAGCTGGTGGACCCGCACGACCTGATGTGGGGCATCCCGATCGTGGTCGATGAGGCTGAGCCGGTGTAGGGCCCGCAGGGCGCGCACCGCGTCCTGTTGGGACGCCGGGGCCGGTTCCCCGGCGTGCTCCGGGCCGGTGCGGTGCGCGGTGAGGTGGGCGAGGGAGGGCTTGCTGTTCAGGACGTCCTGGGGGATGCCGTTGGCATCAAGGAGGGCGGTGAGCTGGAGCATGGGGCGGGCCAGGCCGGTGGGGCGCAGAGTGTCGGCGCGGTCGATGGACAGCGACCAGGCGGCGGCCAGCGGGAGGGCCTGGTCGTCGGGCAGGGCGTCAGGGGTGGTGTCGGCGAGGGTGGTGGTGCGGTCGGCCAACAGTTCCCGGTAGGCGGCGACGGTCTCGCCGGTGTCGATGAGGTAGGCGGCGGCCTGGGCGAGAGCCAGCGGCAGATGGCCCAGGTCGTCGGCGAGGGCGGCGAGATGGGCGTCGGGCTCGGCGCGGCCGTGGGCGGCCAGCTTCGTGGCGAGATAGGCGCGGGACTCGCTGCGGGTGAACAGGCCGACCTCGATCAGCCGACGTCGGTCGCCAGTGAGGGCGGCGTCCTTGCGACGGGTGGTGACCAGAGTGCGGCCGTGCGGACTGGCCGGCGGCCACAGCCCGTTCAGGTCCGCGGGATCGGTGACGTCGTCCAGGACCACCAGCCACCGGCAGGGCCGCTTCTGGGGTTTGGGTTCCAGCCAGGCCAGAAAGGCATGCGCCGCCTGCTGCGGATCCGCCGGGTCGGCGCCCAGCACCTCCATGCCTGCCTGCGCGTAACCGGAGGCGGCCGCCGTGGAGTTGCTGGCGGTGGTCCACACCAGCACGTCCACCTCGCCGTTCTCCCAGGCGCCGCGGGCGTAGTCGGCGGCCAGCTGGGTCTTGCCCACCCCGCCCATCCCGGCCAGTACCTGTCCCGCAGTAGACTGTTCCGCCACCGCCTGTGCCCCCACCAGCACTGCCGTGTCCCCGCCGGCCAGTGCCCGCCGCAGCCGCGC
This sequence comes from Streptomyces sp. E11-3, assembly GCF_046540415.1. NCBI lineage: Bacteria > Bacillati > Actinomycetota > Actinomycetes > Kitasatosporales > Streptomycetaceae > Streptomyces > Streptomyces sp. E11-3. The sequence continues at coordinate 1,701 of NZ_JAZGRL010000026.1, forward strand.
CACTTCGGCCCGGTCCTGGAAACACTGCGCCCGCTGTGGGATCACGCCCACCTGGTGCGGCCACGATGCCGGTGAGCGTCGCGCGGCATGGCTGTGCTGGTGAACCTCCCCGATACGTTCGGCGGCGACACTGCCGCGCGTCGCGGTGATGGCCTTGCCGCTCGTGGCGGGGGACGGGCCGATGGGCGGGCTTGCGGTGGCGCCGGGCGCGGTCAGCCCTTGTACGGGCCCGGCTTCGGGGGGTTTGTGATGGACACATCGCCGGTCCGCAGAGCGGCCACCGAGCCGCCCTCGGCCTGGATCTCCACGTTCCCGCCGACGGCCTGCCCGTCGCTCGTCGCGGACACACCACCGCCTGTCTGCGCGGAGGCGGCCTGAAGCTTCTTGACCGCCTCGTCCAGGGCCTCGGCGAAGCCAGTGTCATGCTCGGCTGCGTCCTCGAGGGCCAGCTCCAGACGCTGGTGTGTCCGCGCGGACAGCTCCTCCTGCCCGGACTGCGCCTCCTCAGCGGCCCGCTGCAGTGCCGGATCGTCCCCCAGTTTGCGGCTGACCAGGTCGTGCAGCCGGTCCATCCCGGCATCCAACCCCCGGTCGACCTCCGCATCTGCCCGCCCCGACACCCGGCGGGCTTTGCCCACCAGCCACGCGAACACGTACCCGACCGCGATCTCTACGCCCGTCATTCATCCCCCTCAGCCCGTGGTGAGGACAGCACGAAGACCATACCCGCGCCCCGCTCTGTCGGGTCTCTCGCGCGATCGAACGGTCAAACCCGAAAGCACAACGATCAAAACCCGCCCTCGATCCCGGGTGGCGGGCAGCGCGCGGAACCAGCCCCTCCTCCGAGCACCGGAAGTGGCCTGCTACGCCTACTGCTTGCGTGACCGCAGTGCGGAAGCAGCCGACAACTCGCGGGAGTTGGTGCCCCACCGGCAGCGTCCGTTTCGCTCTGCGATTCAAGCCACCCTGACCGGAAGTGCCGCCGCGTCTCCGGCTGTGCGTGTGAGAGTGGCGGCCGTGCCAGGTCCGATTGGAGGGGGACTCCCGGACCGGCTTCCGCGCAGAGAGGAAGAGGGGGAGTGGCCGCAGGGCCAAGGGCCACCGCATGACTCAGTCGTGGCAGCGCGCCCCCGATCGTGAGGCGCCGGAACCCATCCCCCGTCCGGCCCTGGTCCTTGGCCTCCCCCTTCTGCTCTGCGCGTCCTGTAACTGCTGTGTGGGAGGGGAACTGCTCGTGCCTGCTATATCCAGAGCCGCCAGACGTATCGCTGCCGCCTCGTCCGCTGCCGTCGCCGTCATGATCCCGGCCGCGCCTGCGACCGCCGCCGACGATCCGGTCAAGCCGTTGACCGAACCCGCTCGGGCGGCCGCTCTGGCTGATGACCTGGGGGACACCCGAAGCGGCGGCGTGTACCACGAAGACGGAAAGCTTGTGGTCACTGTGACCGACCAGGCCGCAGCGCGAACCGTGAGAGCCACGGGCGGCACCCCGAAGCTGGTGGTTCGCAGCACCGCCCAGCTCAAGGGCGTACTCCACGATCTTGACGAGCTGGAGAACCTGCCCAACACCGCGTGGGGGATCGATCCCCGCACCAACCAGGTCTCCGTGGACATCTTCGACGGAGCGCCCGCCGACAGCCAGGAACGGATCGAGAAGTCCACAGCGGGCGATCCTGGCGCGGTGCGCATCGACCGGTTCAAGGGTGAGATAGCCCCTAAAGCCACGGACCTTCGGGGCGGAAACCGTATCCGGTGGCGCTCAGCGGGAGGGGGCTGCACCGCGGGGTTCAACACCAAGGACTCCAAGGGCAGGATCTATACCCTCACGGCTGGCCACTGTGCAGTGGGCACCGGTTACGGCTGGTACATGGACTGGAACTACGCCGATATCGGAACCCAGACCGCGTACGGATACGGCGGCACCAAGGGCGACTGGGCCATGA
>NZ_JAZGRL010000027.1:0-3640 GCF_046540415.1 Streptomyces sp. E11-3
TCACCCGGCATCCGCCCCGTCCCCGGCGCTCGCCCCGTCCCCGGAACTCGCCTCGGCCGCCGGCACCTCGCTCGGCCGCCTGCCCGCCAACGCCCACTTCACCTTCCCAGGCTGCGAGGGCGACTCCTTGCTCCTCCTCCTCGACGCCCAGGGCATCGAGTGCTCCACCGGCTCCGCGTGCACCGCGGGCGTCGCCCAGCCGAGCCACGTCCTGCTCGCCACCGGCACGGACCCCGACCTGGCCCGCGGCACCCTGCGCTTCTCGCTGGGCCACACGTCGACCAAGGCGGATGTGGACGCGGTGGCGCAGGCGATCGGCCCGGCGGTGGAACGGGCCCGGACGGCGGGCCTGTCCTGAAGGTGGCAACGGACTCCTAGGCAGCCTCCTGGGAGGCCTCCCGCACGAGCCGCATATACCGATCCCAGTCCCAGTGCGGCCCCGGATCGGTGTGATCCGTCCCCGGCACCTCCACATGCCCCACGATGTGCTCACGGTCCACGGGTATGTCGTACCGCCGACAGATGTCAGCCGACAACTTCGCCGACGACCGGTACATCACCTCCGTAAAGGACGAGGGCTTGTCCACAAACCCCTCATGCTCGATCCCAACACTGCGCTCGTTGAAAGCACGATTCCCCGCGTGGAAGGCGACATCCAGCTCGCGGGCCATCTGCGTGATGTGCCCGTCCTTGGCGCGAATCACGTAGTGAGTCGACGCAGCGTGCAACGGATCGCGGAACACCCTCAACGTCGTGGCGAAGCTCCCCTGCGTCACATGGATCACAATCCGGTCGATCCGGTAGTCCGACGGACGGTTCGCATACCGCAGATTTCCGCGCGAGGCCGCGACCCAGCGCACCCCCGGCTGGTCCACCTCACCCTCGGTGCGCTGCTTGTCGACACCAGGAAGCCGCCAGTACAGCCGCGACAGCTCCTCGCCGTACACGGCGGCCGTCGTACCGGCCGCCGCGGTGGCACCGCCCCCGATGAGCAGGGCACGCCTGCTGATCCCGGCCACACCCACACCTCCCCCTGCTCCCCTGTCGTCCCCTCTGTGCCCCGAGAAACGCTTGGGACCCACCCAAAGGTTCCGACTACCCTGGAGGGGTTATGACTGAGACCCCCCAGCGCCCCCTCCGTGTACTCGCCGCCATGTCCGGCGGCGTGGACTCCGCCGTCGCCGCCGCCCGCGCCGCCGAAGCGGGACACGACGTGACCGGAGTGCACCTGGCGCTCTCGGCCAACCCGCAGTCCTTCCGCACCGGCGCCCGAGGCTGCTGCACCCTTGAGGACTCCCGCGACGCCCGCCGCGCCGCCGACGTCATCGGCATCCCGTTCTACGTCTGGGACCTCGCCGAGCGCTTCCGCGAGGACGTGGTGGACGACTTCATCGCCGAGTACGAGGCGGGCCGCACCCCGAACCCCTGCCTGCGCTGCAACGAAAAGATCAAGTTCGCCGCGCTCTTGGACAAGGCCCTCGCCCTCGGCTTCGACGCGGTCTGCACCGGCCACTACGCCCAGGTCATCCGTGGCGCCGACGGCGCGCGGGAACTCCACCGCGCGTCCGACATGGCCAAGGACCAGTCCTACGTCCTGGGCGTCCTGGACGAGCGCCAGCTGGCCCACGCGCTCTTCCCTCTAGGCGACACAACCACGACCAAGGACGAGATCCGCGCCGAGGCCGAGCGCCGTGGCCTGGCGGTAGCCAAGAAGCCCGACAGCCACGACATCTGCTTCATCGCGGACGGCGACACCCAGGGCTTCCTCGCCTCCCGCCTCGGCAAGGCCGAGGGCGACATCGTCGACGAGTCCGGCGCCAAGCTCGGCACCCACGAGGGCGCGTACGGCTACACCATCGGCCAGCGCAAGGGCCTCCGCATCGGCACCCCCGCGCCCGACGGCAAGCCGCGCTATGTCCTGGACATCTCCCCGGTGAACAACACGGTGACGGTAGGCCCGGTGGACGCCCTCGACGTGACGGCCCTCACCGCGATCAAGCCCCGCTGGTGCGGCACGCCTCCGTCCGGCGTCGGCACCTACACCGCCCAGCTCCGCGCCCACGGCGACGAGACGCCCGTGAGGGCTGAGCTGGTCGACGACACCCTGGACATCTCCTTCGCGGAGCCGGTACGGGGCGTGGCCCCCGGCCAGGCGGTGGTGCTGTATGACGGGACGCGGGTGGTGGGCTCGGCGACGATCGCTACGACTCGGCGGGCTGCGCCAGTGGCCTGACCTGTCCTGGCCCTGGTCAGGGCCTGGTCAGGGCCTGGGTGGCGCCACAGCTCCCGCCTGTACGCCGCATATGAGGGCGCGCAGGGCGTCCCGTTCGGTACGTATGACCTCGCTAGGGGACTCACTCTCACGCAGGGCCAGCCCGTCGGGGGCGGCGGCGACTTCGACGCAGTTGTTGCCGCCACCCCCACAAAAGGATGAACGGTGCCACTCGTCCCCAGTCATGTCTCTGTTCCCCTCACAGTTCGCGGGCGATCGACCGGATGAGCTTCTGCGACTCGTCAGGTGACAGCGCCGACTGCTCCATCAGGTCCAGTAGGGAACGATAGTTCGCCAGGGGAGTCGGGGCATCCACGAAGTGTGCGCCGAGCGCGGTGTCCAGCTGAACTGTGTCAAGCTGCGGAACTGGCCCTTCCGCGTACAGGATTGACTGTCCCGCTCCGTGGAAGGCTCCGGCACTGAACGGGATCACGATCAGGGTCACGTTGTCGCGGTCGGCTGCTTCCGCGAGGTACTCAAGCTGCGCCCGCGCCACGTCCCGCCCGCCGAATTCCAGGCGCAGGGCGGCTTCATGGATGATCCCGACGTAGGGGGTCGGATTCTGTCCGCTGAGGATGGCCTGTCGCCCGAGCCGGTGCTCGACCCGCAGTTCAACCTCCAGGCGTCGAAGTTTCGGCACCGCGAACTCGAAGATCGCCCGCGCGTGGTCCTCGGTCTGGAACAGCCCCGGCAGGTGCACCGTCTGCGCTGTGCGGATGCGGGTGGCGTAGTGCTCCACTTCCGAGACTTCAAGGTGGCCTTCCGGGAGTTTCCCCCGGTACTCATCCCACCATTGATGAGCCCGACGGGGGCCTGTCATTGCTGCGAGTGCGTCAATCAGCGCTGGATCAGGGCACCGGTACTGGGAGGCGAGTTGGCGTACGCGTTCCTCGCTGAGGCCCGTGCGGCCCGCCTCGATGTTGGAGATCATCGTCCTGTCCGAGCCGAGCAGCGAGGCGGCTTCTTGTGCGGAGATGCCCGCCTGTTCGCGCATGCGGCGCATCTCCGTGGCCAGGCGGCGGTGGCGGCCTGTAGGGGCGTTTCGTTGAGCCATGTGTCCTCTCCCGTGCGCGCGAGCAGTCTGACAACGGGAACCGATGACGTCTAGTGAGTCGGACATTGTTTCACTCAATAGTGAAATGCGACTCACGCGTGAGTCGGTCTGCTCTACGGCATGACTCGCGCCACTCGTTCGTCCGCCGGAATCGGAAGCGCACCGGGCCCCTGCCCACCCAGGAAGCAGGGGTCCGGCAATGCCACCGCCCGGCGTCAACACCCCGTGGCCACCGTCCACTTACCGTCCCAACGCTCGTGCCCCAGGAGGTATCCATGTCCCCCGACCCGTACCGCCCCTCCGCTCCGGCCCAG
>NZ_JAZGRL010000028.1:0-3627 GCF_046540415.1 Streptomyces sp. E11-3
CGCCCAGGGTGCCCATGGTCACCAGGAACCCGGCGATCATGAAGGCGTAGATGTCCATGATCCACAGCATTTGGGTACTGCTCGGCGCCAGCGCCGCGCCGAGTTGCGGCACCGCGAGGTAGAGCAGCGTCACATCGAGCGAGAGCAGGATGCTGGGCAGGGCCAGCATCGCGAGTCCTGTCCACTCCCGCCGTCCGGCTCGCGTGGGTCCCGGATCCACTCCGGGCTCAACTCCGGGAACAGTACTTGGGGAGCTCATCTCTGCTCTGCCTCCTGGGTGAGTTGGTCAGGGTGTCGGTGGCGACTCTGGCGCTCTCCTCTTGAGGTCTCCTGTCGGTGCCCTGTCGGTGTGCTGCCGGTCGGCTGACGGCGCCGGCTGCCGTCGGCGGTTACCGTGGGCCCCATGCGTTTCGGGGTGTTGGGGCCATTGGCCGTCTGGGCGGCGGACGGTACGCCGGTGGTGGTGGCGGAGGTGAAGGTCCGCGCCGTACTGGCCGGTCTGCTGGTGGACCCGGGTCGAGTGGTCTCCGCCGACCGGCTGGTCCAGGACGTGTGGGGCGCCGAGCCCCCGGCGAACCCCACCGGTGCGTTGCAGACCCGGGTGTCGCGGCTGCGGAAGGCACTGGCGCAGGCCGGAGGGCGGGAGTTGGTGGTGCACCGGCCGCCGGGGTATCTGCTGCGGGTGGCGGATGACGCGGTGGACGCGGGGCGGTTCGCCGCGCTCACCGCTCAGGCGCGCGGCGCGGGGACGCCACGGGACCGGGCCGCGCTGCTGACCGAGGCACTCGGGCTGTGGCGGGGGCCCGCCTTCGCCGACTTCGCCGACGAGCCGTTCAGCCGCGCGGCGATCACCCGCCTTGAGGAGCAGCGGCTGCTGGCGCTTGAGGAACAGGCCGAGGCCCGCATCGAGTTGGGCGAGCACAGTCTGCTCGCGGGTGAGCTGGGGGATCTGGTGGAGCGCCATCCGCTGCGGGAGCGGCTGCGGGCGGCGCAGATGCGTGCGCTGTACGGTGCGGGGCGCGCGAGCGAGGCGCTGGACAGCTACCAGGTGCTGCGCCGCCGCCTCGACGAGGAGTTGGGGCTTGAGCCGGGGCCCGAACTGGTGGCGCTGCAGCAGAAGATCCTCCGGCAGGACCCGACACTGAAGGCCTCGAACCTCAAGGCCTCGCCCCTCACGGACTCGCCCCTCACGGACTCGACGCTCACGGACTCGACGCTCAACTCGTCGACGCTGACGGCCGCGACGGCACCGGCACCGGAACCGGCCGCTCCCCGCCCTCGTACGAACCTGCCCACGCCGGTCACCGATCTGATCGGACGGTCGCGGTCGGTGGCCGAGGTACGCGAACTACTGTCCGCCGCACGCCTGGTGACGCTGACCGGCCCCGGCGGGGTCGGCAAGACGCGGCTCGCGGTGGAGTGCGCCACGCGGGCGGCCGAGTCCTTCCCCGACGGCGCGTGGCTGGTGGAGCTGGCCGGCCGGCCCCGCCCTGCCGCGTCCGCGTCTTCGGTGGACGCCCTGGCGGAGGTGGTGGCCGCCACGCTGGGCATCCGGGACGACACGCGACCGGGACAGCTGCCGGACGGGCGGCCGCTCACGCTGCTCGACCGGCTGGCCGACGCCCTGCGCGGGAAGCGGCTGCTGCTCGTACTCGACAACTGCGAGCATGTCGTCGAGCCCGCGGCGCGACTGGCCCAGGAGCTGCTGAGCGCTGTGCCCGGGGTGCGGATTCTGGCCACCAGCCAGGAGCCGCTGGACATCTCCGGCGAGCAGGTGTGGTCGGTCCCGCCGCTCGATCTGCCCGAGCCGACGGCCGCGCCGGACTCGGTGCGGCGGTCCGGCGCGGTCCAGCTGTTCGCGGCCAGGGCCACGGCGGCGTCGCCCGGCTTCGCCCTCACCGACGACAACGCCCAAGCGGTGGCGGCGATCTGCCGCCGTCTGGACGGGATCCCGCTCGCCCTGGAACTGGCGTCCAGCCGGGTCCGGGTCCTGGGCGTACCGGAGCTGGCCGAGCGTCTGGACGACCGGTTCCGGCTTCTGACCGGCGGCCACCGCGGCGCCCCGGCGCGCCAGCAGACCCTGCGGGCGATGATCGACTGGAGCTGGGAACTGCTGACCGCGGCCGAGCAGATCGTGCTGCGCCGCCTGGCGATCCACTCCGACGGCTGCACGCTGGAGGCCGCCGAGACGGTCTGCTCCGGGGACGGCGTACGCCCCGACCAGGTCGTCGACCTGCTGGCCCGGCTCGTGGACCGCTCCCTCGTACTGGCCACCCACGGCGCCGACGGCCCCCGGTACCGCCTCCTGGAGTCGGTGGCGGCGTACTGCACCGAACGCCTACGCGACACGGGCGCGGACCACGATCGCGTACGCCGCGCCCACGCCCGGTACTACGCCACCCTCGCCGAGCACGCCGACTCCCAGCTGCGCGGCGGTGATCAGCAGCGCTGGCTGCGGCGGCTCGACACCGAGACGGCCAACCTCCGGGGCGCGCTGGACACGGCCGCAGCCGACGACGACCTCCCGCTGGCCAGGCGCCTGGTTCACGCACTGGCCTGGTACTGGTACCTCAGCGGCCGCCTCACGGAGGCGAAGCGGTCGTTCGCGCTGGCGCTGGGGGACGGCGCGGAAAGCGGTGCGGGGAGCAGTGAGGCGAGCCGTGCCGGGGGCGGTGCCGGTCGCGACCCGCGTGTTCCGGACCCCGCCGGGATCGCGGCCTGGCGGGCCGCGCTGGGCATGGCGTCCGGGGATCGGCCCGACTCCGACGGCGGGAGTCAGGCGGCGCTCGCGCTGTACGAGGCCGTCCGCGACCCGTGCGACCGGGCCTGGACCGGGTGGTTCCTCGGTCTCGCGGTCACCAAGTTCGGGGACCTGGCGGTCGGCGAGGAGCTGTCCGAGCGGGCGCTGGCCACGTTCCGTGAGCTGGGGGACAGCTGGGGCGTCGCCGCGGCGCTCAGCAATCGGGCCGAGCAGTTGTACACACGCGGTGAGCTGACCGCGTCGCGGCGGGCCGCCGAGGACAGTCTGGCGCTCTTCGGCGAGGCCGGTGACCGGTGGGGGCAGCTGCGGGCGATGGCGGTGCTCGGCACGCTGGCGGAGATCTCCGGGGACTACCCCCGTGCGGCCGAGTGGCGCCGGGAAGGCCTGTGTGTCGCCGAGGACCTCGGGCTGTGGACCGAGGCGTCGCTGCGGTGGTCCGAACTCGGCCGGATCGCGCTGCTGACCGGCGACCACGAGCGGGCCGACTCCTACCACGAGCGGGCCCGACGGCTGGCCGTGGAGCACAGCGACCGCCCGGCCGAGGAGTTCGCCGAGGTGGGGCTCGCGCTGGGGGCGCGGCGGCGGGGGCGGCTGGACGTGGCGGAGCGGTATCTGCGTACCTGGCTGGAGTGGAACCATCGCTTCACCGCGACGAACGGCAGCGCGCTGATCCTCGCCGAGCTCGGCTTCGTCGCGGAGCTGCGGGGCGACGCGGAGTCCGCGCTGTCCCTGCACCGGCGAGGTCTGGCCGCCGCGCGGGACACCGGTGACCCGCGGGCGGTCGCCCTCGCGCTGGAGGGGCTCGCCGGGGCGCGGGCGCTGGCGGGTGAGCACGCGGACGCGGCGCGGTTGCTGGGGGCGGCGGC
>NZ_JAZGRL010000029.1:0-3624 GCF_046540415.1 Streptomyces sp. E11-3
TTCGCCATGATCAAGACCCGCGAGTGTCAACAACGCTCATGATCAATACACCTAGGCGTAGCTTTCGGCGGTCGCTCGGGGCGGTGCGCGGGAGTGCGGGCTTGCACCTCACGCGACGTGAGGGATCAGGCTGAGCCACGTACCGAGAACGACGAAGGGAGCGGGCGATGAGCTACTCCGTGGGACAGGTCGCCGGTTTCGCCGGGGTCACGGTGCGCACCCTGCACCACTACGACGAGATCGGGCTGCTCTGCCCGAGCGGCCGCAGCCACGCGGGGCACCGGCGCTACGACGACCGGGACCTGGACCGGCTGCAGCAGGTCCTGTTCTACCGGGAGCTCGGATTCCCGCTCGACGAGGTCGCCGCCCTCCTGGACGACCCGGACACGGACCCGCGGGAACACCTGCGGCGCCAGCATGAGCTGCTGTCCGCCCGGATCGTCAAGCTCCAGGAGATGGCCGCGGCCGTCGAGACCGCCATGGAGGCACGAAAGATGGGCATCAACCTCACGCCCGAGGAGAAGTTCGAGGTCTTCGGGGACTTCGACCCCGACCAGTACGCGGAGGAGGCCGAGCAGCGCTGGGGCGACACCGACGCCTACAAGGAGTCGCAGCGCAAGGCCGCCTCGTACACCAAGGACGACTGGAAGCGGATCAACGACGACTTCGCCGCGATCCACGCCCGGATGGCCGACCTGCTCGCCCAGGGGCTTCCCGCCGACTCCGCTGAGGCGATGGACGTGGCCGAGGAGCACCGCCGCTTCATCTCGCGGTTCCACTACGAGTGCTCGTACGAGCTCCATGGCTGTCTCGGCGAGATGTACGTCTCGGACGAGCGGTTCACCGCCTTCTACGAGGCCATCCGTCCGGGCCTCGCGGTCTATATGCGGGACGCGATGCTGGCGAACGCGGCACGCAACAGCTGAGACGGGTAGGACGAGCAGGACGAGTAAGGGGCACCCGCAATTGTGGGGTGCCCCTTACTGATGCCCGTGGCCGTACGCGTAGTCAGTCCGTACGGCGGTGTCAGTCCGTATGGCGGTGTCAGTCCCGCCCCGAGCCCGACGCCACGCGCGCGTGCCGACCGCGCTTGGGAGCGACGGGCTCCTCCGGCTTCCTGCCGTGCGCACGGTGCTCCACCACCAGGACGGCGATCACCACGGCGGCACCCAGCGCGATCAGACCGAAGGTCAGCGGGACCGAGCCGCTGGGCGCGAGCAGCCCGCGGTCGTCGTCCTGCCAGGGCCACAGCGCGCGCAGCGAACCGGCCATCAGACCGGTCATCACGACCAGCGTCATGTGGTGGTAGTTCTCAAGCAGCCACTTCAGCAGCTTCACGAAGAGCGCGAGCCCCACCACACAGCCCAGCCCGAAGGCGGCGAGGTAGCCGAGGTCGCGCTCGTTCACGGCGTCGATCGTCGGCTCGTAGAGACCCATGGTCAGCAGGAGGAACGAGCCGGAGACGCCCGGCAGCACCAGCGCGCAGATGGCGACCGAGCCCGCGAGGGCGACCACCACCGGGTTGGTCGGCATCTCGCCGGGCGGCAGCCCGGTCAGGGTGAAGGCGCCCGCCGCGACCACCAGGCAGACCACGTAGTTCCCGGCGCTCCAGCGGTGCCCCGAGCCCGAGTACGGCACCCACAGCGAGGCCAGCACCAGGCCGAAGAACGCGGCGTACGCGAACTGCGGGTGCTCCTCGACCACCGGGGCGATCAGCTTGGCCGCGAGGACCAGGGCCGCCGCCATGCCCACCAGGAGCGGGACCAGGACGCTCCAGTCGACGTTGCGCAGTTCGGCCTTGGCGCGCGCGGTGCCGCGGCCGCGCGGCAGGTCGCTCGCGGCCATCCGTAGCGCGCTGGTGACATGACCGGCGCCGCCGATCAGCTTCTCGTACACACCGGTGATCAGCGCGACGGTGCCACCGCTGACGCCGGGCACGGCCTCAGCGGTGCCGATGAGGGCGCCACGGAAGGCGTTGAAGACGTGGTGGCCGGATGGCTTCGCCATGATCTCCTGTTTCGACTTTCGGCGCTCGGCCGTGGTTCGGCGCTCGGCCGTGGGAGGGAGCAGGCGACCATCGTAGGCGCCGCGCCGCCACGGCTGTAGACGGGTAGAGGGGAAGGTGGGTAGCCGGGTAGCCGGGATGTGCCCGTCGGCTCCCTCAGAAGCCGCGGGTCCGCTTGGCCGCGCGGCGGGCGGCCGGGCTCGCCGCCCCCGGCCGCCGCAGGAACAGCCGGGCCAGCTCCCCGCCCAGGTTGACGCCGACCGCGATGGCCAGAGCCAGGGTCACCGCCTTGGACAGCGAGGTCAGACCGTCCGGCAGGTTGCCCCTGGCGATCTCCAGGAGCCCGAAGTAGAAGGCGCTACCCGGCAGCAGCGGCCCGATCGCCGCCGTCACATACGGCAGGGCGGAGGCGAACCGGTAGCGCGAGAGCAGCTGTCCGAAGAGCCCCACCAGACCGGCCGCGACCGCCGTCGCGGCCACTGGCGACATGTCCCCGGCCGTGGCCATCGCGCCGTACACGACCCAGGCGACCCCGCCGTTGAGGGTCACCATGAGCACGGTGGAACGTTCCTGCTGGAGCAGGACGGCGAAGGCGAAACTCAGCGCCATGGCCGCCGCGGTCTGGATCAGCGGGCGGCTGGGGCTGTGGATCGCCGTCTCCGGGTTCAGCCCGGCGCCGAGCGCCAGGCCCAGCGAGAGCGAGACCAGGACCCCGCAGACGATGCCGACGATGAGATAGCCGACCTCAAGGAGCCGGGCGGCGGCCGTGAGGTAGTAGCCGGTCAGCCCGTCCTGGACACCCGCCACCAGTGCACGCCCAGGGATCAGCGCGAAGAGCCCACCGGTGATCACCGCGGAGGCCTTCACCCCCTGCAGGTCGAGCATGCTGATCGCGACGCCCATCGCGGCCGGAGGCATCGCCGCCACCACGAACTGGTAGAACTCCGGCATCCCGCGCCCCGCGGCCAGCCAGGCGAACCGGTCACCGAGCATCGCCCCGAGCGCGGCGGCCACGAACACCACCACGCCACCGCCGACCAGCGTCGACGCGGACCCGGCCAGGAGCCCCGCCGCCGCGGTCAGCGCCCAGCCGGGGTAGGGGTGGCGGTTCCGTCGTATCTCGGCGAGCCGCCGGTACGCCTCCTCCAGGGAGACCTCGACCTCCGAGGAGCCGATGTCGTCGACCAGGCGGTAGACGGCCGCGAGCCGGGTGTAGTCGGTGCCGCGGCGGCGTACGGTCCTGGCGGCCGTCATCGGGTCGTCCACCAGGGACGGCTGGTGCGAGATCGACAGCTCGGTGAAGGTGACGTTCGGCTCGCAGCGGTCGAGACCGTACGAGCGGGTGACGGCGAACAGCGCCGCCTCCACGTCCTCGGCGCCCTCACCGCCCGCCAGCAGCAGCTCGCCGATACGCAGCGTCAGGTCCAGGACGCGCGGTACGGCGGGCCCCGCGTCGTCCTCGTGCCGCTGCGTGGGCTCCGGCGCCGGACGTTCGGCCGCCGGGGTGCGCAGCATCGTACGCATCTGGTCCTGCCAGGGCGCCTCCTTGATCAGCTTGACCATGGGGACGCCCTCGGGGGGCGTGAAGTGGGTCGGCGGGCGGGCTTCGAACGAGGGGG
>NZ_JAZGRL010000030.1:0-3541 GCF_046540415.1 Streptomyces sp. E11-3
GCGGGCTCGGCGTCCGCCAGATCCCAGTGCACCAGGACCCGGTCCGTCGGTATCTCGCGGTTGAAGGCATCGTTCATCTGCCCGTAGAAGTCCGCGTGGTACGAGACGCCCGTGGCGCCGAGCCTGGCCAGGTTGAAGCAGGCGTTGCCGGTCCGCAGCGGATCGAAGGTCCAGGCCATCCGCCTGATGCCGCGCTCCAGGCACCAGTCGCGCTGGCCGAGCTTGATCGCCCGGCCCAAACCTGTGCTCCGCCACTCCTTGGCGACGCCGACCACATGCGAGTGCAGCAGGGTCCCGTCCTGGGCGGAGCCGAGGAAGCCCACCGCCACCCCGGCGAGCCGCCCGTCGACGAGGCCGCCGAGCACCTGCGCCCCGGCGTGGCTGAGCGCCCGCATGAAGGGAAACGGCACCGGCGGCATCTCCGCCTGCCATACCTCGGTGATCAGGTCGGTCGCTGCCAGCAGTTCCTCGACGCCGGTCAGCTCCCGTACCTCTGTGTTCACGGCCATGAGCCGTACACTGCCGGACCATACCGCTCTGGATTTTGTGCTGAGCATCAAACTTTGGGTCTTCGGGTAGGTGTTTTCGACAATCCGGCTAGGGTGGGCGCCATGGAGCAAGCCCTCACCCTGCACCGCCTCGTCGGGGACATCGGCGAGCCCCTGCTGCGGCTCGCCGTCGATCCGGGCGGCGCTAACCGGCCCCTCGCCGGGGTGGCCATCCACGACCCGGCCGACGCGGAGGAAATGGAGGCGGGGTGCCTGGTGCTGTGCCTGGGCGTGGCCTCGGGGGCGGAGCTGCTCGCCCTCGGCAGCGCCGCGCAGCGCGCGGGTGCGCGTGGGCTCGCGGTGAAGGGACCGGTCCCCGCCGAGGCCGCCGACTGCCCGGTGCCGGTCGTCGAGGTCAACCCGGACGCCTCCTGGATGCACGTCGCGATGACCCTGCGGCAGCGCCTGCTGGACCACTCACGGGCGCAGTGGGAACCCGCAGGTGCCACCAGCGACCTGTTCACGCTGGCCAACACGGCCAGCGCGATGATCCAGGCCCCGGTCGTCATCGAGGACGCGGCCTCGGCGGTGCTTGCCTGGTCGGCAGGACAGGACGACGCGGACGAATCGAGGGTGGAGACAATCCTCGGCCGCGCGGTGCACCCGAGCCGACTGCGCAAACTCGCGGAACAGGGCGCTTTCGAGCGGCTGCACTCCTCCACCGCGCCGGTGTACATCGAACCGTACGAACCGGGCATGCTGCCCCGGGTGGCGATCGCCGTACGCGCCGACTCCGAAGTCCTCGGCTACGTCTGGGCGGTCGTCACCGCCCCGATGCCGGAGGAACACACCCGGTGGCTCGAACTGTTCGCTCCGGTCGTCGCCCTGCACCTGGCCAACACCCGCTCCGAGGGTTCCACCTGGGCCCGGCAGCAGCGCCGCGAACTGGCCACAGCGGTGCTCTCCGGTGGCCCGGCCGGGGAGGGTGCGGCCCGTGAGCTACGACTGCACACCGGAGCACTGTGCCTGATCGCCGTGGGCCTGCGCCCGCAGAGCCCCACATCGGACGCGGCCGCGGACACCGCCCCCGTAGAGGCCGCCGTCGCAGCCGCCGGTCTTCGCCGACTCGAGGACGCCCTGACGCTCTATCTCACCGCAGTGCGCCCCTCAGCGGTGGCCGTGCGCGGTGACCGTGCCGTGTACGTGCTGGCGGCCTGGCCGAAGCCGTCCAGGGATGAGGTCCTGGCCGCGGCCCGCTCACTGGCCGCGGACTTCGTCTCCCGGTTGCCGGCCGGACCCGGCGGGGGCTGTCTGGCCGCGGTCGCCGGGCCCACCGCCGAGCCCGGTCGTGTGCCCGCCGTCCGGGTCCAGGCCGACGCCGTGCTGCGCGCACTGCGCGGCGCCGGGGACTCGGCGCCCGCCGTGGCCACCCTCGACGACACGGCGCTCCAGGTGCTGCTCGACCACCTCGGTGACATCGCCCAGTCGCTCGGCCTGCCGCCGGCCACCGGCCCGCTGCGCCGCCTCGCCGCGCACGACGGCCCCGACGGCGTCCTCACCGAGACCCTCGCCACCTTCCTGGCCGCGAGGGGCGTGACCGAGGACACCGCTGTACAACTGCGGGTGCACGTCAACACCTTGCGATACCGGCTGCGCCGGATCAGGGAGGTGTCAGGCCTGGACTTCCATGACGCCGACCAGATGCTGCTGGCGCAGCTGCAGCTGCAGCTGCGGCTGCAGCTGCGCAAGACGACGACCTTCTTCCACACAGACGACTAAATGCGAGGCATGACTTCGTACTGAGGCACAAAGGATGCTCCTCGGGTCTCCAGCAGACTCACGAGTCAATCCGCGTGGCCCGCGGTCTGCGCCCCCCGCCTCAGCGGCCGTCGCGCGTTCGAGCCACGCACCCCGACTCACAAGAACGGGACGCCGACGCATGAGTACGCTGGACTCCTGGATCGTTGACATCAACGACCACTTCTGGACTTACCTGCTGATCCCGCTGGTGGCCTTCGCGGGCCTCTATTTCACCTTCCGCTCCAGAGCCGTACAGCTGAGACTCATCCCGGAGATGTTCCGCGTTCTCAAAGAGAAGCCGACGGACGGTGTCAGCCCCCTCGGCGCCTTCTCCATCTCCGCCGCCACCCGGATCGGCACCGGCAACATCGCCGGTGTGGCCACCGCCATCACCCTCGGCGGGCCCGGCGCGGTCTTCTGGATGTGGATGATGGCCCTCGTCGGCTGTGCCTCCGCCTTCGTCGAGGCCGTGCTCGCCCAGCTCTACAAGACACCCGGCAAGGAGCCCGGTACATACCGCGGTGGCCCTGCCTACTATATGGAGCGCGCGCTCGGAAAGCGCTGGCTCGGCGTCCTGTTCGCCGTGCTCATCACGCTGACCTTCGGCTTCGTGCTCACCGCGGTGCAGTCCAACACCATCGCAGTCACCGTCGAGGGCTCGCTCGGCGGCGCGGACACCGCCTGGCTCGCCCCAGTCGTCGGCATCGCACTGGCCGTGCTGCTCGTGCTGTCCGTGTTCTACGGCGTGAAGCGGATCGCCAAGGTCACCCAGGTGCTGGTCCCGGTGATGGCCGGCACCTACCTGCTGATCGGAATAGCCGTGGTGCTGCTCAACGCCACCGAGATCCCGCGGATGATCGGCGACATCGTCGGCGGCGCCTTCGGCTTCCGCGAGGTCGCGGGCGGCGCGGTCGGCACGGCGATCCTGCAGGGCGTGCGGCGAGGCATGTTCTCCAACGAGGCCGGCATGGGCTCCGCCCCCAACGCCGCCGCCGCCGCGGAGACCACCCACCCAGTCAAGCAGGGCCTCGTGCAGACCGTCGGCGTCTACTTCGACACGCTGGTCATCTGCACCATGACCGCCTTCGTCGTCCTCAGCGCCAACCCGACGCTGGGCGAGCGCGGCGGCGCGGACGTCACCCAGTCCGCGTTCAACGGGGCCCTGGGCAACTGGGCCGGTCACATCCTGACGCTGGTGGTCTTCATGGTCGCCTTCAGCTCCATGATCGGTAACTACTACTACGGCGAGTCCA
>NZ_JAZGRL010000031.1:0-3514 GCF_046540415.1 Streptomyces sp. E11-3
CTGCGGGTGCGCCAGCGCGACACCCGACAACACGCACCGCACCAAAGCGAGGCACCCCCGAACAGGCCACACCAGGACAGCCTTGCCACGCAAGACACGCCAGAGCAGGCCACACGAGGGACGGCGTATGCCTGCACAAAGCACACCAGAGCAAACACACCCAGGCGGCCACGCCAGGCGCGAGACCCGACAACGCTCGCCGCACCAGGCCAGGGCGTGGCTACGCGTCCCGGCACGCGCCGGGACGGACCTGCGCGAGGCGCATCAGGCCTGGCCGTACCGAGGGCGCGCGCCGGGGCCGGGCCCGCGCGAGGCACATCACGCCTGGCCACACCGCGGCGGGCTGCGGGTTTCGGCGGAGCCCATAGGCCGGGTGCGCCGCAGGGAGTCGGGGACGCCCGGGGCCCAGGGCCGCGGAAGCGGTCCTGGGCCCCGGGGCTGTCCGCCGCAATGGTCAGTGGCCGCGGTCGAGCCACTCCTGCAGGTGGGGTGCCTCGGCGCCGATCGTCGTCGAGTCGCCGTGGCCGGTGCGGACCACCGTCTCCGGTGGCAGGGTGAGCAGCCGGTCCCTGATCGAGTCGACGATCGTCGGGAAGTGCGAGAACGAGCGGCCGGTCGCCCCGGGGCCGCCCTGGAACAGCGTGTCGCCGCTGAAGACGGTCGACAGCGCCGGGGCGTACAGGCAGACGGCGCCCGGGGCGTGGCCCGGCGTGTGCAGCACGGTCAGGTCGGTACCGGCGACCGAGAGCTGCTGGCCGTCGGCCAGTGTGCCGTCCGGGAGGCGCTCCGGGTGGGTCTGCTTCCACAGCGGCAGATCGTCGGGGTGCAGCAGGATCGGCGCGCCGGTGCGCGCGGCGAGGTCGGGCGCGGCGTCGATGTGGTCGTTGTGGGCATGGGTGCAGACGACGGCACGCAGGGTGCGGTCGCCGAGCGCGGTGGCGATGGCGTCGGCGTCATGGGCGGCGTCGATGACGATCGCCTCGTGGTCGTCTCCGACGATCCAGACGTTGTTGTCCACCTCCCAGGTGCCGCCGTCGAGGCTGAAGGTGCCGGAGGTGACCAGGTGCTCGATGCGGGCGGTCATCACAGCATCACCACCGAACGGAGCACATCGCCCTGGTGCATCCGCTCGAACGCCTTCTCGACCTCGTCGAGCGCGATGGTCTCGGTGACGAAGGCTTCGAGGTCGATACGGCCTTGTTGGTGCAGGTCGACGAGCATCGGGAAGTCGCGCGAGGGCAGACAGTCGCCGTACCAGGAGGACTTCAGCGCGCCACCGCGGCCGAACACGTCGAGCAGCGGCAGGTCCAGCCGCATCTCCGGCGTGGGCACACCGACGAGGACCACCGTGCCCGCCAGATCGCGGGCGTAGAAGGCCTGCTGGTACGTCTCGGGGCGGCCCACCGCCTCGATGACGACATCGGCGCCGAAGCCGTCGGTGAGCGCGCGGATCGCCTCCACCGGGTCCGTCTCACGGGAGTTGACGGTGTGCGTCGCGCCCATGGAGCGGGCGGTGGTGAGTTTGCGGTCGTCGATGTCGACGGCGATGATCCGCGCCGCTCCCGCGAGCCGGGCCCCCACGACGGCCGCCGCGCCCACGCCGCCGCAGCCGATGACGGCCACCGAGTCGCCGCGCCCGACGTTGCCGGTGTTCATGGCGGCGCCGATGCCGGCCATCACCCCGCAGCCGAGCAGCCCCGCCACCGCGGGCGACACGGCGGGGTCCACCTTGGTGCACTGCCCGGCAGCGACCAGCGTCTTCTCCGCGAAGGCACCGATGCCCAGGGCCGGGGCGAGCGGGGTCCCGTCGGTGAGGGTCATCTGCTGCTCGGCGTTGTGGGTGTCGAAGCAGTACCAGGGGCGGCCGCGGCGGCAGGCCCGGCACTGGCCGCACACCGCACGCCAGTTGAGGATGACGAAGTCGCCGGGCGCCACATCGCGTACGCCCTCGCCGACCGACTCCACTACGCCCGCGGCCTCGTGGCCGAGCAGGAAAGGATAGTCGTCGCCGATGCCGCCCTGCTTGTAGTGCAGATCGGTGTGGCAGACCCCGCAGGCCTGCACCTTCACCACGGCCTCTCCCGGGCCCGGGTCCGGGACCAGGATCGTCTGGACCTGAACCGGTTCGTTCTTGCCGGGTGCGATGACACCGCGTACCTGCTGGGCGGCCATGTCACGCTCCTTTCGTGTAGTGCGAGTAGTGCGAGTAGTGCGAGTGTTGCGAGTAGTGCGTGTGGTGCGTCATGCGGGTGCTGCTCAAGCTCGGGTAGGGGTCAGGGTGTCACCTCGGCGGGGCGGCCGCAGCCGACATTCCGTCGGTGGCCTCCACCGCGAGGAGTGTCAACGGCCCTGGGTGCCGCGCTGCTGGCGCAGGGCCGCCACCCGGCGGTAGAGCTCGACGGCCTCGGTGCCGCGGCCGAGTTGTTCCAGGCAGTGGGCCTCGTCGTTGCGGCTGGCCAGGGCGTCGGGGTGGTCGGCGCCGAGCACCCGCTCCCGGGCGGCGGCGACCTGGCGGTACTCGGTGAGGGCGTCCGCCCAGCGGCCGAGCCAGCCGAGGCCCACGGCCACCTCGCGGCGGCTGACGAGGGTGTCGGGGTGGTCGGCGCCCAGGACCCGTTCGCGCAGTGCGCTGACGTTGCGGGCCTCGTCCAGGGCTTCTTCCCAGCGGCCCAGGCGGCCGAGGTTGACACCTAGGCCATGCCGGGCGCGCAGTGTCTCGGGGTGGTCGGGGCCCTGCACCCGGGTGCGGTCGTCGACCAGGTCGCGGTACAGGGTGAGCGCCTCGGCGCTGCGGCCGAGGCGGCCCAGGCTGATGCCCACCTCGTAGCGGGCGGCGAGGGTGTCCAGATGGTCGGGGCCCAGGGCCTGGCGCCGGGCCTCGGCGACCTCGCGGTAGGTCTGCAGCGCCTCGCTCCAGCGCCCTAACTGACCGAGTGCGTAGGCGACTTCGTACTGCGTGACCAGGGTGTCGGGGTGGTCGGGGCCGAGTACCCGGGCGCGGGCGGTGGCCACCTCCAGTGCCATGCGGTACGCGTCCTCAAGGCGGCCCAGCCTGCTGAGGTTGAAGGCGAGGTTGTGGCGGCAGCGCAGGGTGTCGGGGTGGTCGGGGCCGGTCGTGCGCTCGCGGGAGGCGAGCACCGATGCGTACACCTGGTGTGCCTCGAAGTGCCGGGCGAGCTGGCCCAGTACGTACGCCATCTCCTGCCGGGCGGCCAGCGTGTCGGGATCGTCGGGGCCAAGGGCGCGCTCGCGTCCTTCGGCGACGCGCGTGTACTCGCGCAGCGCGTCGGCGGGGCGGCCGGTGCGGCTGAGGGCGAACCCGACCTCGTACCGGCTGGCGAGGGTGTCGGGGTGGTCGGGGCCGAGCGCGTGCTCGCGTTCGGCGGCGACCGCGCGGTGCACCTTGCCGGCCTCCTCCCAGCGGTCGAGGCGGCCCAGGCTCAGGCCCGCGTTGTGCCGGCCCGCGAGGGCGGCGAGGAGTTCGGGCGAGGGGGTGGGGCGTTTCTGCCGTGGG
>NZ_JAZGRL010000032.1:0-3501 GCF_046540415.1 Streptomyces sp. E11-3
GGCCGAGGGCGTCACCCGCTTCCTGGAGCTGGGCCCCGACGCCGTACTCACCGCCCTCGGCCCCGACTGCCTCGCCGACGACGGGGACGGTGACGAGGACACAGACGCAGCCGCCGCGTTCTTCTCCGTACTTCGCCGCGACCGGGGTGAAGAGCGCGAGCTCGTACAGGCGTTGGCGCAGGCATACGCCCGGGGTGTGACGGTCGACTGGTCGGCCTTCTTCTCAGGGCGGGGTGCCCGCCGAGTGGAACTGCCCACCTACGCCTTCCAACGCCGCCGGTACTGGTCCGACGGTGAGCAGCCGGAGTCGTCGACGACGGCGAACGCCGATCCGCTGGACGCGGAGTTCTGGGACGCGGTGGAGCGTACGGAGCTGTCCTCACTCGCCGACCGGTTGCGCGTCGACGTCGACAAGCTGGGTGCGGTGCTGCCCGCCATGTCGGCCTGGCGCACCCAGTACCGCGACCAGTCCCGTATCGACTCCTGGCGCTACCGGGTCGACTGGCAGCCCCTCACGGGTCAGGCAGCCACCGGGCTCACCGGGACCTGGCTGGTCGTCCTGCCCGCCGAACGCCGCGACGACGCGATGGTGAGCGCCGTTCTCCAGGCGCTCGGCGGCCAAGGCGCGCAGGTGGTCCAGGTCGAGGTGGCCGACGAGGACCGGGCCGAGCTCGCTGAGCGGATACGTCGGCACACCAGGGACACCGCTCCGGTGGGAGTGCTGTCGCTGCTCGCCCTGGATGACCGGCCGCACCCCGAGCACCCCATGCTCACCCGGGGTACGGAGGCCACGGTCGGGTTGGTCCAGGCGCTGGCCGATATCGGGTCGGCCGCACGCCTGTGGTGCGTCACCACGGGTGCGGTGGCCGTGGTGTCTCCCGGGGAAGTGGTGCACCCGCTCCAAGCGGCGATCTGGGGCATGGGGCTCGGCCTCTCCCTGGACCACCCGGAGCGCTGGGGCGGCCTCGTCGATCTGCCCGCGGACTTCGCCGACACCGGGGACGCGACGCTGGCCGCAAGGCTGTGCGGCGCGCTGGCCGGCAGGGAAGGCGAAGACCAGCTCGCCCTGCGCCGGAACGGTCTCTTCGGCCGTAGGCTGGTGCGCCACGCACTCGGTGGCCAGCGGACCGAACCGCAATGGCGCCCCCGCGGTACGACTCTGGTGACCGGCGGTACGGGTGGCATCGGAGCCCATGTGGCCCGCTGGCTGGCGTCCCACGGCGCCGAGCATCTGGTGCTCACCAGCCGCCGTGGCGCCGATGCCCCGGGCGCGGCCGAGCTCACGGCCGAACTCCGGGAGCTCGGAGCCCGGGTGACCGTCGCGGCATGCGACGTCGCCGATCGTGAGTCGGTACGGAAGCTGCTCGACTCGATCGAGCTCGACTCGGTCGGCGATAAGCCAGGGACGTCCGCTCCGCACCCGCCGCTGACCTCCGTGTTCCATGCGGCCGGCGTGGCCCAGCGGATGGCCGCGCTGCCCGAGCTCACGCTGGGCGAGTTCGCCGACGTGGGCCGCGCGAAGGTCGCCGGTGCCCTGCACCTCGACGAACTGCTCGGTGACCGGGAGCTGGACGCCTTCGTCCTCTTCTCCTCCGGGTCCGCGATCTGGGGCAGCTCGGGCCAGACGGCGTACGGCAGTGCCAACGCCGTTCTGGACGCGCTTGCGCAGCGGCGGCAGGCACAGGGACTCGCCGCCACCTCCGTCGCCTGGGGTCCCTGGCTCAGCGGCATGGTCGACGAGGAGACGAGCATGCTCGCGCGGCGCATCGGCGCCCCCGCCATGGACCCGGAACTGGCGATCGGCGCACTGCACCAGGCGCTCGACCGCGGCGACCGGCAGCTGGTCGTCGCCGACTTCGACTGGTCACGTTTCGCTCCCACCTTCACCTCCGCCAGGGCCCGCCCGCTCCTGGACGCCCTGCCCGACGTACAGGCGGTGCTGGCCGCCGACGGCCCGGGAGCCGCGGACAGCGCGGACAGCGCGGTCAAGGGCGACTCCGTACTGAGGAAGCGGCTCGCCGGAGCCACCGAGGCGGAGCAGACCCGGCTGCTGCTCGGACTCGTACGCGAGCAGGTGGCGGCCGTACTCGGCTACGACGATCCGACCGAGGTGGAACCCGGCCGGGCGTTCTCAGAGCTCGGCTTCGACTCGGTCTCCGCGGTGGACCTGCGGACCGGTCTGAGCGCCGCCACGGCCAAGAAGCTCCCGACCTCGATGATCTTCGACCACTCGACCCCCAAGGCGCTGGCCGCGTATCTGCGGACCGTGCTCTGCCAGGACCCCGAGGGAGGCACCACGGAGGAACGCTCGTTCCTGGCCGAACTCGGCCGGCTCGAGGAGACCGTGGCGGCACTGCCCGCCGAGGAGATCGGGCCCAACCGGGTCACCGCACGGCTGCAGACCCTGCTGGCCAGGGTCAACGAAGCCCTGGGCGCCGCCGAGGGTGACGAGGCCGCGCAGAGCGTCGGCGGACAGCTCGAAGCCGCTTCGGCGGACGACGTCTTCGACTTTATCGACAAGGAACTCGGTCTGAGCTGATCAGGCCCACGTAGCTCTCCGCTCTCTCGGAACAAAGGATGTTGTGAGGTCTGGGATGTCGAACGATGAGAAGCTCCTCGAATACCTCAAGCGGGTAACGGCCGATCTGGCCCAGACACGTCGGCGGCTGCACGAGGTCGAGACCGAGGACCAGGAGCCCATCGCGATCGTCGCGATGAGCTGCCGCTACCCCGGCGGAGCCGACACCCCGGAGGGCCTGTGGCGGCTGGTGGCCGACGGCGTCGACGCGGTCTCCGAGTTCCCCGACGACCGGGGCTGGGACATCGAGGGGCTGCGCGGCGACAGCGCGTCGGCGGACCAGGCCGGTGCCGGAACGAGCTATGTGAACGAAGGCGGCTTCGTCGACGGCGTAGCGAAGTTCGACCCGGGCTTCTTCGGCATCTCGCCCCGTGAAGCCGTGGCGATGGACCCGCAGCAACGGCTCACCCTGGAGGTCGCCTGGGAGGCGATCGAGCGGGCGGGCATCAACGCCGACACCCTCAAGGACGAGCCCGTCGGCGTGTTCGTGGGTTCCGGGATGCAGGACTACGAACAGGTCCTGACAGCCGCGCCGGAGGCTGTCGAGGCCTATATGACGACCGCCAGCGTGGCCTCCGTGATCTCGGGCCGGGTCTCCTTCGCCCTGGGTCTGCAGGGACCCGCGGTCACCATCGACACGGCCTGCTCGTCCTCGCTGGTCGCGCTGCACCTCGCCGCTCAGGCCCTGCGCCGGCGGGAGTGCTCACTCGCGCTGGCCGGGGGCGTCATGGTGATGTCGACCCCCGTGCCCTTCGTCGCCTTCAGCAAGCAGAAGGGGCTCGCACCGGACGGCCGCTGCAAGGCGTTCTCGGAATCCGCCGACGGCACCGGCTGGGCCGAAGGCGCCGGAATGCTGCTGGTGGAGCGGCTCTCGGACGCCCGCCGCAACGGCCATCCGGTACTGGCGGTCGTACGCGGCTCGG
>NZ_JAZGRL010000033.1:0-3492 GCF_046540415.1 Streptomyces sp. E11-3
TTGGGGGACGTACGGGGGGAGGCGTCCGGGGACGTACGAGGGGACGACGGCGAGCACGACGCGCTCGGCGTGTTCGGCGAGTCGCGCCAACAGGCCGTCGGGGGCGTGGAGTTCGGGGGTGTCGGCGGTGGAGTCGACGACGGCGACGATCGTGTCGAAGCCGCCGCCCGCGACGTTGTAGGCGTACCGGGTGCCGGGTCCGTCGGCCGGGTTGTCGTGGGCGGGGAAGGTGATCCGGCTGCGGATCGCGTAGCCGGGGTCGTCCACGGGCAGCACGGGCGAGCGGGTGGTGGTCGAGTAGCGGACCTCGGCGGCGAGTCGGTCGTCGAGTCCGGCGGCCAGGCGCAGGGGCGCGTACATCAGCTCCTCGAAGCCGAGTACGAGGACGCGGCGGACGTCGGCGGGTACGGCGTCGGCGAGCCGGGCCGCCATCGTCGGCACGGCGCGCTCCAGGACCACCCGGTCCGCGGGCGTGAAGCCGTGGCGCCCGCCGTCGGGCACGCCCTCGGGCCAGCTCAGGTCGACACGGGTGACGGACGCACACGCAGGGCGGGGGGCGGCCGCGAGCGCCCCGGCTCCCGAGACCCCCGACGCGATGGCCCCAGCGGCCGCCGCGCCCTCGACGCCCGGGGCCGAGGAGGAAGCCGCCGCCTCATGCTCGGCGACCAGGGCCTGGCCCCTCTCCAGTACGCCATCCGGCAGCCGGACCGTCCCCGCGGCCGTCGCGACCAGGTCGACGCGGGCGCCGATCTCCTGGGCGAAGTCCGTGAGCCGGTCCCGGTCCTGGGGCGAGCGCATGTCGACCAGGGCCACGATGACGTACCGGTCGCGCGGGTAGCGCTCGTGCAGGGCACGGATGGTGTTGAGCACCGTGTTGCCGGTGGAGAACTCGTCGTCGACCAGGATCAGCGGTCCGTCGCCCGCCAGCAGTTCCGGGGACTCGGGCAGCAGCAGATGCGAGGTGGCGTGCGAGTGGGACTCCTCGAAGCCGCCCGCCTGCGCGACGCCGTCGACCGGGCGCCGGGTGGAGTGCAGATACGGAGCGAGGCCCACCCCGTCCGCGACGCAGTGGCCGAGCCCGGTGGCGGTCTCCGCGTAGCCGAGTACGACGGCGCGCCGGGCCTGGTCGTCGCCCAGCAGTTCGCGCACCCGCACGCCGAGGTCGTGCCCGGCCGCCCGTACGACGGAGGGCCGCTGCGGCACATGCTTGCCCAGGACGTTCGAGACGAGCAGATGCGCGCGCTTGGGGTTGCGGCGCAGCGCGAGCCCCAGCAGCTCGGGCAGTTGCGCGTCACCGACCAGCTCGACGCCCAGTCGCCCCGCGACCCAGGTCCCCGACCACACCACGATGTTGGTTTCCTTCTCTTTCGGATTCATGCGATGACGTTCAGCTTCATGCGATGACGTTCAGCCGGCCTGCTCGGCCGGGGCGAGACCGGCCGTGAGGAGCTCCACGAAGCCGACGTCGGCGTGCGCGACGCCGAACACCTCGGCGCGCCGCAGCGTCCGTTCCGCCCAGGCGCGGTGCGGCTTCACCTCGTTCATCTTGTTGGTGTACGCCGAGCGCAGCACGCCGCCGCCGTCCCGCCCGGGCCGCAGGATGTCCTGGGCGTCGCTGAACTCCTCGTGGCTGACCACCGACAGCGCGTGCACGGGCAGCACATGCGAGGGGTGGATACAGGTCTTGCCCTGCAGGCCGTTGGCCCGGTCGAGCTCGATCTCGCGGAGCAGCCCGTCCATGTCGTGCTCGATGAGCGCGGCCCGCAGCTCCTCCGCACGGCCGGAGAACGGGGTGGAGCGGAGCTGCGGTTTGAAGATCCGCTCCTGGGTGCGGAAGTACTCCCAGACGGGCCCGGTCACCGTGAAGCCGGTGCCGTCGGCCCGCCCCAGCAGGTTGACCACGTCCCCGATCGCCGAGGCGACGATGCTGACGTCGTAGGCGGTCATGTGCGGCGGCCTGCGCAGTCCGTACGCGGAGCAGAAGTCGGTGACCCCGAGGCGCAGGGCCAGTACCCGCTCGCGGTACTTGTCGACGGTGCGGGCGATCCCGCCCAGGGCCTCGACGCGGGTCTCCAGGTGGAGCAGCTCGGGTGACTCCAGTACGGGCATGGCGAACAGCCGGCGCCCGCCGGCGGCCTCCGCGGCGGTGAGCGCCTCCAGGAACGGCACGCCCCGCTCCTCGGTGAACTTCGGCAGCACGAATCCGGACAGTAGACCGACGGCGGGGCCGAGCCGGCGGACCAGGTCGGGAATCTGCGCGGGCTCACGCACCCGGATGAACAGCAGCGGCAGCGCGGCCCTGTCGCCGCGCCCGGCCAGCGCGGTCAGCTGGCCGACCAGGTTCTCCTCGGCGCCGGGCACCTCGGAGTCCTCGATGGAGTCCTCCAGGCAGAGCACCATCGAGACCACTCCCGCCCTGGCCTGCCGCACGATGTCGTCGGCCAGTCGGGGGCGGGTCGCCGGGCTGTACAGGGTGGCGCCCAGGGCCATGGAGAGCAGGCTCGCCGGGTCGTCGGCGGTGAACTCGCACGGTTCCATATGGAACAGGCGCTTCCGAATCTCAGGCGCGAGATGCCCGAAATGACGCATAAGACTCCCCGTGATGGCAAGACGACTGGCTCGATCCCGACTAGATGTAGCCGGTAATAGTACGTAGGGACGTAGGCCAAGGGTTCCCACCGGGCATGAAGTTCAGGTAACCGCGGCGGGTCCGCAGCAGGTGCGCGCCGTGGCCGTGACAGCCCCCGCGTTGTCCCGGCCGGTGCCGGGAGGGCAGGATGACGCCATGACGCACGCCATGCTGAAGGGGTCGAACGTCCCGCTGGAGGCCACGGCCGTCCGCGCCGTACTGCGCTGGACCCCGGGGCCCGAGGTCCCGGATGTCGATGTCGACGCATCGGCGCTGCTGCTGACCGCCGACGGCCGGGTGCGCTCCGACGAGGACTTCGTCTTCTACAACCAGCCACGCCATCCGTCGGGCAAGGTCTGGCGGCTCGGCAAGAAGCGGCAGACCGACGGCCTCACGGACACCGTCCAGGTGGATCTGGCGGGCCTCGACCCGGCCGTGCACAAGGCCCTGATCGTCGCCTCGGCGGAGAACGTGGCCTTTCAGCACGTACGTGAGCTGCGCATTTCGCTGTACGACGCGGCAGCGGCCGAGGGCGAGCCGTACGCGTACTTCGATGTGAAGCCGGAGACGGGCGCCGAGACCGCGCTGATCTGCGGTGAGCTGTACCGGCGCGGGGACGCGTGGAAGTTCCGGGCGCTGGGCGAGGGCTATGCCAACGGTCTGGTCGGGCTTGCCACAGACTTCGGCATCTCGGTAGACGACTCCGAGGACGCCGCGGACGCCGCCGACGCGCCCGAGAACACCGACACGCCCGACGCCGCTCAGCCCGACCAGGCCGCGCAGCCGGAGCCCGCGCAGCGCCAGCCGGAGCCCGCGCAGCCGGCCGCCCCGCAGCCCGCCCCCGCGCTGCCGACCCAGCCGGT
>NZ_JAZGRL010000034.1:0-3467 GCF_046540415.1 Streptomyces sp. E11-3
GGCGCCGTGCGGCGAGGGTGCGTGCCGGGCGTCGGGGCGCAGGCGGGGGTTCAGAGACAGGCTCTTAGGGCCGTCTTGCCTGCGGATTTACGATGGAAGGCGGTCCAGTGTCGTATCGAGGAGGCAGTCGTGTCGGATGAGCTCACCCCAGAGACCCCGGAGACCCCGGAAGGCTCTGCGGAGCAGCCGATCAAGCAGCGCAAGAACGGCCTGTACCCGGGCGTGTCCGACGAGCTGGCCGAGAACATGCAGTCCGGCTGGGCCGACACCGAGCTCCGCGACCTGGAGCCGATCGAGCAGGCCGAGCACACCGCACGCCGGCGCGCCGCGCTCTCCGCGCGCTTCCCCGGCGAGCGCCTGGTGATCCCCGCGGGCAACCTGAAGACCCGCTCCAACGACACCGAGTACCCGTTCCGCTCCTCGGTCGAGTACACCTATCTCACCGGCGACCAGACCGAGGACAGCGTCCTGGTCCTGGAGCCCACCACCGACGGCCACCAGGCCACGGTCTACCGGCTGCCCCGCTCCAACCGCGAGAACGGCGAGTTCTGGCTGAAGGGTGACGGCGAGCTGTGGGTCGGCCGCCGCAACTCGCTGGCCGAGGCCGAGCGGCTGCTCGGCATCCCGACCGCCGACGTGCGCGAGCTCGCGCAGAAGCTGACGGACGCCACAGGACCGGTCCGTGTCGTACGCGGCTACGACGACGGTATCCAGAGCGCCCTGGCCGACAAGGTCACCGCGGAGACCGACGAGGATCTGCGGGTCTTCCTGTCCGAGGCGCGGGCCGTCAAGGACGACTTCGAGATCGGCGAGCTGCAGAAGGCCGTCGACTCCACGGTGCGCGGCTTCGAGGACGTCGTACGCGTCCTGGACAAGGCCGAGGCCACCAGCGAGCGCTATATCGAGGGCACCTTCTTCCTCCGCGCGCGCGTGGAGGGCAATGACGTCGGGTACGGCTCGATCTGCGCCGCGGGCCCGCACGCCACCACGCTGCACTGGGTGCGCAACGACGGCCAGGTCCGCTCCGGCGAACTGCTGCTCCTGGACGCCGGTGTGGAGACGCACTCCCTCTACACCGCGGACGTCACCCGTACGCTCCCGATCAACGGCCGCTTCACCGAGCTGCAGCGCAAGATCTACGACGCCGTGTACGAGGCCCAGGAGGCCGGTATCGCGGCGGTCAAGCCGGGCGGCAAGTACCGCGACTTCCACGACGCCGCACAGCAGGTGCTCGCCACCAGGCTGGTCGAGTGGGGCCTGGTCGAGGGCCCGGTGGAGCGCGTCCTGGAGCTGGGTCTGCAGCGCCGCTGGACCCTGCACGGCACCGGCCACATGCTCGGCATGGACGTCCACGACTGCGCGGCCGCGCGCACCGAGGCGTACGTCGACGGCACCCTTGAGCCGGGCATGTGCCTGACCGTCGAGCCGGGTCTGTACTTCCAGGCGGACGACCTGACGGTGCCCGAGGAGTACCGCGGGATCGGCGTCCGGATCGAGGACGACATCCTGGTGACCGAGGACGGCAACCGCAATCTGTCGGACGGGCTGCCGCGGCGGGCCGACGAGGTCGAGGCGTGGATGGCGCGGCTCAAGGGCTGACGGTTTCCGACACGACGAGTTCCTGACACGACGAGGGCCGGGCACCTGGGGTGCCCGGCCTTTCGTGTTGTCCTGGTTCGCGCTGAGAGCCTGTTGGCGACCCTGACTTCCCCTCAACAATCCCGGACCACCGTCAGAAGTCCTCGGCATGTTCACCCTGCGACGGCACGGTGAGGGGGCTCGCTCCGCCGGGTGCCGACCCGGCGGCCCCTCAGCGTTGGAGAGCAGGTCCCCCATGCCCAGCCCCGCCCTGTCCACCGTAGCCGCCCAGTCACGCACGTACGCCGTCTCGATCGCCGACCACCCGGAGCAGATACGGGCCGCACAGCGGCTGCGCTTCCAGGTGTTCGGCGAGGAGCTCGGGGCTCGGCTGCACACCCCGGTCCCCGGCCACGACAGCGACGCGTTCGACGACGTCGCCGACCATCTGATCGTCACCGAGACCGGCAGCGGCGAGGTGGTCGGCACCTACCGGCTGCTGCCGCCTGGCCGCAGCGAACGGCTCTACTCGGACGGCGAGTTCGAGCTGACCTCGCTCGCCTCGATCCGCCCGCACCTGGTGGAGGCGGGCCGCTCCTGTGTGCACCCGGACCACCGCAGCGGCGCGGTGATCAACCTGATGTGGTCGGCGCTGGCCCGCTATGTGCTGCTGTCCGGGCACCGCTATCTGGCGGGCTGCGCCTCGGTGCCGCTGGACGACGGCGGGCGGGCCGCGACCAGTGCCTGGCTGCTCGGCAACGCCAAGCACGCGGCCCCGCCCGAGCTGCGGGTGCACCCGCACCGGCCGTGGCAGCCGGGTGCGCCGCTGGACGGGCGGGCGAGCTATGCGGAGCTGCCGCCGCTGCTGCGCGGGTATCTGCGGCTGGGCGCGTGGATGTGCGGGGCGCCCGCGCACGACCGGGAGTTCGGGGTGGCCGACTTCTACGTACTGCTGCCGATGGACCGCGTCAACGACCGCTATCGGCGGTACTTCCTCGGGGAGGAGGGATGAACCGAAGAGGGGCGCGCGGCGCAGTGGTGAGCACCTGGGTGGCGACCTCTCCGTGCACCCCGCGCTGTGCGGTGTCCACCACCGCTCCGGTGAGCGCCGCCACCAGGCTGCGCAGATACGCGGACTTCGCCGCCCTCGTGGGCGGCGCGTTGTCGGCGGGCCGCGCGCTCGGTGATCCGACGGAGGTACGGAGGCGGGCGCGCAGGCTGCTCGACGCGCTCGGCGTACGGCTCGAAGGGGACGGGTCCGCGCTGCGGGTGCCCGACTTCGGAGACGGCACGGGCACGCCCGGTGCTCGCGGCACGTCCGGCGCCCCCGGCACGCCCGGCACGCCCGGCACGCCCGGCACGCCCGGCACGTTGATCGTCGCCGACCACGTCTCCTGGCTCGACCCGATCGCGCTGCTCGCCCGCGAACCGGCCGTCCTGCTCGCCAAGCGCGAGGTGGCGCACTGGCCGGTGGTCGGTCGGCTGACCAGCCGGGCCGGTACCTGCTTTATCGACCGCGACCGCCCGCGCGCCCTGCCGCTGGCCGTCGCGGCGGTACGCGACCACCTGCTGGCCGGACGCTCGGTCATGGTGTTCCCGCAGGCCACCACCTGGTGCCGGGAGTCGGGCGGCGTCTTCAGGCGCGCCATGTTCCAGGCCGCTCTGGACGCGGGCGCCCCGGTCAGGCCGGTGACGATCAGCTATCGGCAGCACGGCGTACCGAGCACGGTGGCCGCGTTCGTCGGTGACGACGGCTTTCTGCCCTCGCTGCTACGGGTGGCCGGGGCGGACGGTCTGTCCGTACGGATCACGGCGCATGAGCCGCTGCTGCCGGGCGGCGCGGCGGACCGGCGGGCACTGGCCGCGACCGCGCAGCAGGCCGTGACCGG
>NZ_JAZGRL010000035.1:0-3424 GCF_046540415.1 Streptomyces sp. E11-3
CCCCGGGGGGGGGGGGGGCCCCCCCCCCCCCCCCCCCCCCCCCCCCACGGCGGTCGGCACCCGAACCCCGCAGACCTCCCGCAGCACCCCTCGCAACCATGAAAGGCAGCCGCTCGCGCATGAGCCGTGCAGCCCTGCTCCTGCTGGCCGACGGCCGCTTCCCCGCCGGTGGGCATGCCCACTCCGGCGGCGTCGAGGCCGCGGTCGCCAACGGAGCCGTATACGACACCGACACCCTGGAGGCGTTCTGCCGCGGACGCCTTCACACGGCCGGGCTGACCGCAGCCGGACTGGCCGCCGCGGCAGCGGCCGGACACGACCCGCTGATGCTGGACGGGGCGGCCGACGCGCGTACGCCCGTACCCGCGTTGCGGACCGTCGCCCGACGCCTTGGACGGCAGATGCTGCGCGCCGCGCGGGCGACGTTCCCGTCCGAGGAGCTGGAGCGGCTGGCCGCCGCCCGCCCCCAGGGCGCCCACCAGCCGGTGGTGCTGGGCCTCGCCGCTCGCGCCGCCGGGCTCGACCCGGTGGACGCCGCCTACGCCGCCGCGTACGAGAACGCGGGCGGCCCGGCCACCGCGGCCGTGCGCCTGCTGAGCCTCGACCCGCTCCACGCCTCGGGGCTGCTGGCCCGCCTCAGCGCCGAGACCGACGGCGTCGCCACCGCCGCCGCCGACGCCGCGGCCCGTGTCCCGGCCGCGGGTGTCGACGCCCTGCCGTCGGCGTCCGCACCACTCCTGGACATCACCGCCGAGCAGCACGCCGCCTGGACCGTCCGGCTCTTCGCCTCCTGACCACGACCCGAGCACCCCTGATTCGCAACGGAGTCACCATGCACCTCGACCACTCCCTGCCTCACCAGCACCTCCCCAGCGCCTCGGCGACCCGGCCCGACGGCAGGCGCCGCGCCCTCCGCGTCGGCCTCGGCGGCCCCGTCGGCTCGGGCAAGACCGCCACCGTCGCCGCCCTCTGCCGCGCCCTGCGCGACCGCTGGTGCATCGCCGCCGTCACCAACGACATCTACACCCGCGAGGACGCCGAATACCTGCTCCGCGAGGCCGTCCTGCCGCCCGAACGCATCACCGCCGTCGAGACCGGCGCCTGCCCGCACACCGCGATCCGCGACGACATCTCCGCCAACCTGGAGGCCGTCGAGCACCTGGAGGAGACCCTGCACCCGCTCGACCTCGTCCTCGTCGAATCCGGCGGTGACAACCTCACCGCCACCTTCTCCAAGGGCCTCGTCGACGTGCAGATCTTCGTCATCGACGTCTCCAGCGGCGACGACATCCCCCGCAAGGGCGGCCCCGGCATCACCACCGCCGACCTCCTCATCGTCAACAAGACCGACCTCGCCCCGTACGTCGGCGCCGACCTCGACGCCATGGCCGCCGACGCCAAGAAGCAGCGCGGCGATCTCCCCGTCGTCTTCACCAGCCTCACCTCCGACGACGGCATCCGGGAGGTCGCCGACTGGGTCACCGCCCACCTCACCGAGTGGCGAGCCGAGGCAGCCGTATGATCCCCGCTCCGCAACTCACCGTCGCCCGCGTCCCGCTGGGCGGCGCCCCCGGCGCCGAGGAGCCCAGCGGGCATCCCGACGGAGTACGGGCCACCGCGCTGATCCGCGCCGCGTACAACGGGCGCGTCACCACGCTCCCGCGGCTGCGCAGCGACGGACCGTTCCACCTTCGGCGGATGCGCACCAGCGGGCGCTCCGCCAGGGTGGGCATCATCGGCGCCATGAGCGCCCCGCTCGGCGGCGACCGGCTCGCCATCGACATCACCGCCGAGGACCGCGCCGAACTGGAGGTCACCACGGGCGCCGCCACGCTCGCCCTGCGCGGCCCCACCACTGAGCCCGCCACCTACGACGTACGCCTCACCGTGGGCGAACACGCCGACCTGCGCTGGCTGCCCCACCCCCTCATCAGCGCCGCGGGCAGCAACCTCCGCCAGGCGTACACCGTCGAACTCGCCGAGACCGCACGACTCGTACTGCGCGAGGAACAGCTCCTGGGCCGCGCCGACGAGGAGCCAGGACACCTCGTCAGCCGACTCCTCGTCCGCCGCGCCGGACGCCCGCTGCTCGACCAGCAGTCGGCATACGGCTCCCCGGAACCCGGCTGGGACGGCCCAGCGGTCCTGGGCGGCCACCGCGCAGTCGGCCAACTCCTCCTGGTGGACCCGAAGATGGACACCAAGCGCGAACCCGTACTGCTCCGCGAGCACTCCCGTGACGGCTGCGCCGTCCTCGCCCCGCTGGCCGACGGCCCCGCGCTCCTCGCCACCGCGGTGGCACCGACCTCCGCAGCACTACGGGAACTCCTCGACGAGGCCCTCACCCACGCCCTCGGCAACTAGATCCTGCGATCGCCTTCGTCATCAAGTACGTCCGTTAGGATCGCCCGGCACGACGACCTCATGGGGAAGGCATGGCCTACATCTTCATTTTCGGCTGCTTCCTCCTACTGGGCGTGGCCAGTTCACTGGCAGCGCGCGTTGGGTACCGGGGGACGGTCTGCGACAGGTCCGACGGGTACGAGGTCTCCGCGGAAGTGAAGTCCGACCCCGCCCTGCGGAAGCGGGCGAACGGCCTGGTGGCGTTCTGGTGCACCGGGGCCGCAGCACTCAGCTTCGCTGCGCTGGTGCCGATCGGGAGCGTCGTCCTGAGCGGCGGCGGTAAGTCGGTCTCCACCTGGGGGCTCGTGGTCTTCGCGCTTTACGGCCTGGCCGTGGTGACTCTGGGGGCCTACCCCTTCGAGAAGATCAAGCATCTCGGCAGACCCGCCGAACGCTGAACAACGATGCCCCCAGGGCCAGACCCAGCCCTGGGGGCATCTCCGCCACCCCCACCACCGGCGGGTGACGGGCGTCAGGCCAGGAGCTCGCGGATCAGGCTTCCGGGAATGAAGTACAGCGTCACGTAGGTCCCTACCGCGAACAGCGCCAGGGCGACGCAGGATCCGAAGGCATAGCCCAAGGGGGCCCACGCCCCGAGCGGCTTCTCCTGGCCCGGTACGAGCCAGATGGTCCGGTAGGGCAGGGCGGCCACCGCTGGTCCGCCCACCGAGCGCGTGTACTCATGCCGACGGCCCGAGGAGTCGGTGACCGCGAAGACGTCCTGGTGTGTCGACTTGGCGGGCTGTCGGCGTACGAAATCCGCCCGGACCCGCCGTCCGCCACGGACGAACCGCCACAGAGTCGGCAGAAACGTGGCCGCGACGCATCCCATGATGAAGGGGAAGACGCTGATCATCCCACCCATCACGGAGACGAGCAGCGCGGACAACAGAGCGGTGGGCCAGGCTTCGTCCATGACCAGGAAGAGCGCGACAGCGTGTGCGGTGAGGAAGGCGAGCGCGCCCCTGCCCGCGAGCTGGTTGGTGGTGTAGCGGTCGCGCCACCGCGGCTTTCCGGCGGG
>NZ_JAZGRL010000036.1:0-3386 GCF_046540415.1 Streptomyces sp. E11-3
GCGGGGCGGGGAGGCCGGACTGGGCGGGGAGGCCGGACTGGGCAGGGAAGCCAGGCTGCGCGGGACGGAACGCGACCATGGACTCGCCGAGGGCGACAACCTCGACGGCCTCGACGCCCTCGACGGCCTCAGCGCTCTCGGTCGCGGTCACGGTGGGGCTCCTCGTGGGTGCGCCGGGGTCCGTTGACCCGGCGTTGGGCCGGATGTTAGACACGGGGCAGCGATAGGCGCAATGAGCGTTGCAGAGGATGCAACGCCTTGTGCAGGGCGGCATGAGGAGGCCTGATGGCAGCAGCGGTACCCCCGGAACTCGCCGGCGAGCGCGTGGACTTCCGCTTCAAGGGCCTGCCACCGGACGCCGAAGGACTGACCGTAGGCGAGCTGGCCGCCCAGCGCCGGAACCTCTTCACCGGGGGCTTCACCACACCCGTACTGGCCCTCTCCGCCGAACGCGTCGAGCACAACCTCGCGCTGCTGGAAACGTACTCCGAGCGGCACGGGCTGGCCTTCGCGCCGCACGGCAAGACGTCCATGGCGCCGCAGCTCTTCGCCCGGCAGATCGAGTACGGGGCGTGGGGGATCACGGTCGCCGTGCCGCATCAGGTACGGGTCGCGCGGGCCTTCGGGGTGGAACGGATCTTCCTCGCCAACGAGTTGGTGGACGCGGTGGCCCTGCACTGGCTGGCGGGCGAGCTCACGGCCGATCCGGAGTTCCGTCTGATCTGCTACGTCGACTCGGCGCGCGGTGTCGAGCTGATGCACACCGCGCTACGGGACGCGGGAGCCACCCGCCCGGTCGACGTCGTGATCGAGCTCGGCGCGGGCGAGGGGGCGCGTACCGGAGTGCGTACCGAGGCCGAGTGCCTGGAGATCGCCAACGCCGTGGCGGCGGCGGACACGCTGCGTCTGGTGGGCGTCGCGGGGTACGAGGCGCCGGTTCCCGACGCCGACGACGAGCGGGTACGCGCCTGGCTGCGCCGCCTCGTCGCGCTCGCCGTCGACCTCGACACGGAGGGCCGTTTCAAGGACCTCGACGAGATCGTGGTCAGCGCGGGGGGCAGCGAGTGGTTCGACGCGGTCGCTGACGTCTTCGCGGAGATTCCTGAGATGTCGGCGCCTGCGCTGAAGTTGCTGCGCTCCGGGGCGTATGTCTCGCACGATGACGGGCAGTACCGGCGCCGGACCCCCTTCAACCGCATCCCGTCCGAGGGCGCGCTGCAGCCCGCGTTCCGGCTCTGGGCCCAGGTGGTGTCCCGGCCCGCGCCGGACCAGGCGTTCGTCAACGCGGGGAAGCGGGATGCGGCGCATGATCTCGATCTACCTGAGGCGCAGGTGGTACGGGACGCGCGTACGGGAGCGGTCCGCGACGCCACGGGGCTCGCCGTGACGGCGCTCTCCGATCAGCACGCGTGGCTGCGTACGGAGCCGGGGGTTGAGCTGGAGGTCGGGGACTGGGTGGGTCTCGGGTTGTCCCACCCGTGTACGTCGTTCGACAAGTGGCAGCTGATTCCGCTGGTGGAGGGGGACGGGACAGTCGTGGACTACGTGCGGACGTACTTCTGACGGCTGGTTCAGACGACCGAACGCCCTCCGGGCGTGTCCTCAAACGCCGGACGGGCTGAAAGGTTCAGCCCGTCCCGCAGAAACGGCACCCCACCATGGACCTCGTCATCCGCGACGCCCACGTCATCGACGGCACCGGCGAGCCCTCCTACCGCGCCGACGTCGCCCTCCGGCGCGGCCGGATCGCCGAGATCCACCGCGAGGGCGACGGGCCGCGCCCAAGCGGCCCGAACACCCTGGACGCCACCGGACTCGCCCTGTCCCCCGGCTTCATCGACATGCACGCCCACACCGACCTCACCCTCCTCCGCGACCCGGACCACAGCGCCAAGGTCGCCCAGGGCGTAACCCTGGAGGTCATCGGCCAGGACGGCCTCTCCTACGCCCCCGTCGACGACCGCACCCTCACCCAGGTCCGCCAGACCATCACCGGCTGGAACGGCGACGGCGAAGGCATCGACTTCGACTGGCGGACCGTCGGCGAGTACCTCGACCGCCTCGACCGCAACTTCGACGGCGAAGGCATCGCCGTCAACGCCGCCTACCTGATCCCGCAGGGCACGGTACGGATGTACGCCATGGGGTGGGACGACCGCCCCGCAACGCCCCAAGAGCTGGACCGGATGCGCGAGTTGGTCGCCGAGGGCATGGCGCAGGGCGCCGTCGGCATGTCGTCGGGGCTGACGTACACGCCGGGGATGTACGCCGACGACCGCGAACTCGGCGAGCTGTGCCGGGTGGTGGCGAGGTTCGGCGGGTTCTACTGCCCGCACCACCGCTCGTACGGCGCGGGCGCGCTGGAGGCGTACGCGGACATGGTGGACCTCACCCGCGACGCGGGCTGCGCGCTCCATCTCGCCCACGCCACCATGAACTTCGGCGTGAACAAGGGACGCGCGGCGGAGCTCCTCGCGCTGATCGACACCGCGCTCGACGACGGGGCGGACATCTCGCTCGACACGTACCCCTACACACCGGGCTGTACGACGCTCGTCGCGATGCTGCCCAGCTGGGCGAACGAGGGCGGCCCGGAAGCGGTACTGGCGCGCCTGCGGGACGGCGCGGTCGCCGAGCGCATCCGGTACGAGCTGGAAGCGGTCGGGTCGGACGGGTGCCACGGCGTGCCGATCGAGTGGGAGACGATCGAGATCTCCGGCACCCAGCACACCCCGCTGGCCGAGTACATCGGCGAGACCGTCGCCCAGGCCGCCGCCCGACGGGGCGAGGCGCCCTGGGACGTCGCGCGGCGGCTGCTGATCGAGGACCGGCTCGGCGTGACGATCCTGCAGCACGTCGGGCACGAGGAGAACGTACGGGCGATCATGCGGCACCGGGTCCACACCGGCGGGTCGGACGGGATTCTGCAGGGCGCCAAGCCGCACCCCCGCGCGTACGGGACGTTCCCGCGCTACCTCGGGCGGTACGCGCGCGACCTGGGCGTGCTGCCGCTGGAGGAGATGGTCGCCCATCTGACCGCCCGGCCCGCGGCGCGGCTGCGGCTCCCCGACCGGGGGCTGGTCCGGGAGGGGTACCGGGCCGATCTGGTGCTCTTCGATCCGGCCACGGTCGCGGCCGGAGCCACCTTCGACGCGCCGCGCACGGGGCCCGTCGGCATTCCGTACGTGCTGATCGACGGGCGGTTCGTGGTCGCGGACGGGCGGCGTACGAACGTCCTGGCGGGCCGGGCGGTACGGCGTACACCGAAGCCCGGTACGCCGAAGCCCTGACCACAGCCCTGACCACCACTGCCCCCCACGACCGCCGCCGACCGCCACTGACCGCCGCCGACCGCCCCAGGTGGCGCACCTCACGTCCCCACCCAC
>NZ_JAZGRL010000037.1:0-3382 GCF_046540415.1 Streptomyces sp. E11-3
CCCGCACCCCGACGCGGCGGCCCCGCCCCACAACGAAACGATGCGCACCCCACCGCTAGGGGGCAGGCAAGACCGAGGGGTGAACCCTCGCGGGGTCAGCCGTTGCGGGGGCCGGGGAGCACCCCGGGGCGGGTCTCGTCGCGGAGGCCGGTGCTGCCTGCGGTGGGCTGGGTCGGCATGGAGCGCGCCGCGGGCACGGTCGGCAGAGGCGCGCTGGTGCCGACCGAGACCGGGCGGGCGCTCGCCGTCTCGGTGGAGCGCTCGGCCTCGGCGGCCGCCTGGGTCGTCGCCCGCCGGGCGCCGTACCTGCGGTGCACCGCCTGCTTGGTGACGCCGAGCGCGGAGCCCACCGCGTCCCAGGAGAACCCCAGCGAACGGTCGAAATCCACGGCGGCCGTGACCAGCGTCTCGACGCTGTCGCGGAGTTCCTGGGCAAGGCGGACGGTCGGCGCGGGCGCGCGTCCGTACACGACGAAGCCCGTGGAGGGCCCGGAGCGGCGCGGGCGGTAGACGTTTCCCAGCTGGGCGGTGAGGGTGCGCAACGCGTCCACCTGCCGGCGGACCCGCTCGATGTCCCGCACCAGCAGATGCAGGCTGGCCCTTGCCTGGGCGTCGTGGGTTGCGTGGTCGGCCATGAACAAGCCTCTCGAACCGGCGGTTAAAAGGATCGGGCCGCATGCGCGGCCCGTTGTGGTCAACTCTCTCTTGACCAACGCGCCCCCGGCGATGTGGTCACGGTGCGGGGGCGTATGCGCATATGCGCAGGGCGCACGGCGGCACGTACGCCCTGTGGACGGTGGCCCAATAGACTGGTGCGCTGCTCGTCCTGACCCCCGCCCGAGAGGCAGTCGCCCACCTATGAAGCTCGTCTTCGCAGGCACCCCCGAGGTCGCCGTCCCCGCTCTGGATGCTCTGATCGCCTCTGACCGGCATGAGGTGGCCGCCGTGGTCACCCGGCCCGACGCCCCGGCCGGGCGCGGCCGCAGGCTGGTGGCCAGTCCGGTCGCCGAGCGGGCGGAGGCGGCCGGTATCGAGGTGCTCAAGCCCCGGCGGCCACGGGATGAGGACTTTCTGGCGCGGTTGCGTGAGATCGGCCCCGACTGCTGTCCGGTCGTGGCCTATGGCGCGTTGCTGCCGCGGGTGGCGCTGGATGTTCCCGCTCGGGGGTGGGTGAATCTGCACTTCTCGCTGCTGCCCGCGTGGCGTGGGGCTGCTCCTGTGCAGCACTCGATCATGGCGGGGGATGAGATCACCGGTGCGTCGACCTTCTTGATTGAGGAGGGGCTTGACGCGGGGCCGGTGTACGGGACCGTCACCGAGGAGGTTCGGTCCACGGACACCAGCGGTGATCTGCTGACCCGGCTCGCCTTCGCGGGCGCGGGCCTGCTCGCGGCGACCATGGACGGTATCGAGGACGGCGCGCTGAAGGCCGTACCGCAGCCGTCGGACGGTATCTCGCTCGCGCCGAAGATCACCGTCGAGGACGCCCACGTGGACTGGGCCGCTCCGGCGCTGCGGATCGACCGGGTGGTGCGCGGCTGCACGCCCGCGCCGGGGGCGTGGACCGTGTTCCGCGGGGAGCGGCTGAAGCTCGTCTCCGTGCAGCTGGTGCCGGACCACGCGGAACTGGCGCCCGGTGAGCTGTCCGTGGGCAAGAACAACGTGTATGTGGGCACCGGCTCGCACGCCGTGGAGCCGCTCTGGGTGCAGCCGCAGGGCAAGAAGCCGATGCGGGCGGCGGACTGGGCCCGTGGGGTGCGCATCGCCCCCGGAGAGGCTTTGGGCGCCTGAGGCCCGCGGGCCCGCCGACCGCCTGGTGAGCCCGGTCGGCGGGGCCGCCGTAGGCTTAGTACGTATCTCCATCCAAGATCCGGAGCACCTTTTTCGTGAACGACCAGCCTCGTCGCCGTCCCCGCAAGCCGGGCAAGCCGTACCGCCGTCCCCAGAAGGACCCCGTACGGATGCTCGCGTTCGAGGCGCTGAGGGCGGTGGACGAGCGGGACGCGTACGCGAACCTCGTGCTGCCGCCGCTGCTCAGGAAGGCCCGCGACAAGGGCGACTTCGACGGGCGCGACGCGGCGCTGGCCACCGAGCTGGTGTACGGCACGCTCCGCCGTCAGGGCACCTACGACGCGATCATCTCGGCGTGTGTGGACCGGCCGCTGCGCGAGGTCGACCCGCCGGTTCTGGACGTGCTCAGCCTCGGGGCGCACCAGCTCCTCGGGACGCGGATTCCCAGCCACGCGGCGGTGTCCGCGAGTGTGGAACTGGCGCGGGTGGTGCTGGGTGACGGGCGGGCCAAGTTCGTCAACGCCGTACTGCGGAAGATCGCGGCGGATGATCTCGACGGTTGGCTGGAGAAGGTCGCGCCGCCGTACGACGAGGACCCCGAGGACCATCTCGCGGTGGTGCACTCGCACCCGCGCTGGATCGTGTCCGCGCTCTGGGACGCGCTGGGCGGTGGGCGCGCCGGTATCGAGGACCTGCTGGAGGCCGACAACGAGCGGCCTGAGGTGACCCTGGTCGCCCGCCCCGGGCGCAGCACGGCCGACGAGCTCCTGGACGCGCTCGGCGAGGAGCGCGGCCTGCCCGGGCGGTGGTCTCCGCAGGCGGTCCGGCTCGCCGAGGGCGGCGAACCGGGCGCGGTCGACGCGGTGCGCGAGGGGCGGGCCGGAGTGCAGGACGAGGGCAGCCAGCTGGTCGCGCTCGCGCTCGCCCAGGCGCCGCTGGACGGCCCCGACAAGCGGTGGCTGGATGGCTGCGCGGGCCCCGGTGGCAAGGCCGCCATGCTGGCCGGGCTCGCCGCCCAGCGCGGGGCGCTGCTGCTCGCGTCCGAGAAGCAGCCGCATCGCGCCCGCCTGGTGGCCCAGGCCCTGGAAGGCAACCCCGGCCCGTACCAGGTGATCGCCGCCGACGGCACCCGTCCGCCCTGGCGCCCCGGCAGTTTCGACCGCGTCCTGATGGACGTGCCCTGCACCGGGCTCGGTGCCCTGCGGCGCCGCCCCGAGGCCCGCTGGCGGCGCCGTCCCGAGGACCTGGACGGCTTCGCCCCGTTGCAGCGCGGCCTGCTCCAGGAGGCGCTGTCGGCCGTACGCGTCGGCGGCGTCGTCGGCTATGCCACCTGTTCGCCGCACCTCGCCGAGACGCGCGCCGTCGTCGAGGACGTACTGAAGAAGCACGGCGGCGCCGAACTCATCGACGCCCGCCCCCTGATGCCCGGGGTCCCGGCACTCGGCGACGGGCCCGACGTACAGCTGTGGCCGCACCTGCACGGCACGGACGCGATGTACCTGGCGGTGCTGCGGCGTACCGCGTAGGGGGAGAAACCCGCTAGGGGGCGTCTCCCCGATCTTCGCGGGCCCGCGACGCCTGGCACGCGCCC
>NZ_JAZGRL010000038.1:0-3368 GCF_046540415.1 Streptomyces sp. E11-3
CGCCGGACGGGCTGAAGAATTTCAGCCCGTCCGGCGTTTGAGGACTTTCGGGAAGGGGCGGGGTGGGGGATCTGTCTCTGACCAGCACCACAGCTCACCCGCACACGATCCGGCCCAACCTAGACGTACCGCTCCAGGATCGACGACTCGGCCAGCCGCGACAGACCCTCCCGCACCGACCGCGCCCGCGCCTCCCCGACCCCGTCCACCGTCTGCAGGTCGTCCACGCTCGCGGCGAGCAGCTTCTGCAGGCCCCCGAAGTGCTCGACCAGGCGGTCAATGATCGCGCCCGGCAGCCGCGGGACCTTCGCCAGGAGGCGGTACCCGCGCGGCGACACCGCAGAGTCCAGCGTCTCGGGCGACCCGGTGTACCCCAGCGCACGCGCCACGATGGGCAGTTCGAGCAGCTCGGTGTGGGAGAGCGAGTCCAGCTCGGCGAGCGCCTCGTCGACCGTACGGGACCGCTTCGCGGTCGGCTCGGGGACGTAGTCGCGTACGACCAGCTCACGCTCGGGCTCGACGCCCGCGATCAACTCGTCCAGCTGGAGCGCGAGCAGCCGCCCGTCGGTGCCCAGCTCGACCACGTACTCGGCGATCTCGGTGGCGATCCGGCGCACCATCTCCAGGCGCTGCGCCACGGCCGTGACATCCCGGACCGTGACCAGGTCCTCGATCTCCAGCGCGGACAGTGTGCCCGCCACCTCGTCGAGCCGTAGTTTGTACCGCTCAAGGGTGGCCAGTGCCTGGTTGGCGCGGGACAGGATCGCGGCGGAGTCCTCAAGGACCCGGCGCTGTCCGTCGACGTACAGCGCGATCAGCCGCATGGACTGGGAGACGGAGACGACGGGGAAGCCGACCTGCTTGCTGACCCGGTCCGCGGTGCGGTGCCGGGTGCCGGTCTCCTCGGTGGGGATCGTCGGGTCGGGGACCAACTGGACCCCGGCCCGCAGGATCTTGGTGATGTCCTTGTCGACGATGATGCCGCCGTCCAGCTTGCAGAGCTCCCGCAGGCGGGTCGCGGTGAACTCGACGTTGAGGACGAAGCCGCCGGTGCACATCGACTCGACGGTCTTGTCCCAGCCCAGGACGATGAGACCGCCGGTGTTTCCCCGGAGGATGCGTTCAAGGCCGTCGCGCAGCCCCGTACCGGGTGCGACCGCACTCAGTGAGGCGCGCATCAGCCGGTCGGTACTGGAGCTCACGCCCGGCTTGCCGGGAGCTGTCGCCCGGTCGTTGGCTGCCACTGCACTCCTCCGGTCGCGACTTGGCTCGGGCCCTGGCGCCCTGAAACTTCGTACGGATGGGCGAGACCGGGGCAAAGTCTACCGGCGGTCATCGGCCTCACGTGGGGCCTCTGCTCTACGTCTCTTGGGCAGCACCCGCAGCGCCTCTCCCATGTCGGCGACCTCGATGACCTTCATACCCGCTGGAACCTTGCCAGGATCGCTGGGAACCAGGGCGTGCGTGAAGCCGAGCCGGTGCGCTTCGGACAGCCGCCGCTGGACCCCGGTGACCCGCCTGACCTCGCCCGCGAGGCCCACCTCGCCGATCGCGACGAGATTCTTGGGCAGCGGGGTGTCACTGGCCGCGCTGGCCAGCGCGAGGGCGATCGCGAGGTCGGCGGCGGGCTCGGAGAGCTTCACCCCGCCGACCGTCGCGCTGTAGATGTCGCGCTTGCCGAGCGCGCTGATCCGACCGCGCTGCTCCAGTACGGCCAGCATCATGGAGACCCGCGAGGTCTCCAGACCGGAGGTCGTACGCCGGGGTGAGGGGATCTGGGAGTCCACGGTGAGCGCCTGCACCTCGGCGACCAGGGGGCGGCGGCCCTCCAGGGTGACGGTGAGGCAGGTGCCGGGTACGGCCTCGGCGCGGCGGGTCAGGAAGAGGCCCGAGGGGTCGGCGAGGCCGGTGATGCCCTCGTCGTGCAGCTCGAAGCAGCCGACCTCGTCGGTGGCCCCGTAACGGTTCTTGACGCCGCGGACCAGCCGCAGCCGCGCATGCCGGTCGCCCTCGAAGGACAGCACGACATCGACGAGGTGCTCCAGCAGGCGCGGCCCGGCGATCGCGCCGTCCTTGGTGACATGGCCGACAAGGAGCGTGGACATGCCGCGCTCCTTGGAGGCGCGGATGAGGGCGCCCGCGACCTCGCGGACCTGCGCCATGCCGCCGGGCGCGCCGTCGATCTCGGGCGAGGCCACGGTCTGTACGGAGTCCAGGATGAGCAGGGACGGCTTGACCTCGTCCAGGTGGCCCAGTACCGCGGCGAGGTCGGTCTCGGCGGCCAGATAGAGGTGGTCGTCGATGGCGCCGATCCGGTCGGCGCGCAGTCTGACCTGGCTCGCGGACTCCTCGCCCGTCACGTAGAGCGTGCGGTGGTCGTCGCTCGCCGCCTTGGCCGCGACATCGAGCAGCAGCGTGGACTTGCCGACGCCGGGCTCGCCCGCGAGCAGCGCCACTGCGCCGGGGACCAGGCCGCCGCCGAGCACGCGGTCCAGTTCGTCGACGCCGGTGGAGCGCGCGGTGGCCTGGCGGCCGTCGACCTGGCCGATGGGCAGCGCGGAGGTGCTGACCCGGCCGGGCGCGGTGGTACGGACCGCGGGCGCGCCGTACTCCTCGACCGTGCCCCAGGCCTGGCACTCGGGACAGCGACCGAGCCACTTGGCCGTCTGCCAGCCGCACTCGGTGCAGCGGTAGGACGGCCGGTCTTTGCCGGTTTTCGTACGAGCAGCCATGGGGGAACCGTAACCGCCTCCACCGACAGCGGGGACCACGGTGGACGGCGGGGGCCGTCGACGGGACCCAGGCCAGGAGTCCGGCTGGGGTCCCGGCCAGGATCCTGGTCGGGGCGCGCGTCGCGGAAGGAGAGGTTCCTGTCCCCTTTTGAGGGATCTGTTCACCCGTAAGGATTAAAGGTTTCGAAGGGGCCGGACCCGTCCCTTATCGGCCGCCTACGGTCGCACGAGTGACGACCAGCAGCCCGGAGCACCCCACACCCACCACCGGCGCACACCGGGCGCACCGTCGTGCGCCCCAGACCGCCCCGAAGGCGCCCCCGGCCCGTTATGAGCCCTATCTGGACGGGTTGTTCACCTACTGCCTGTCCGTGCTCTGCGATCACGACGCGGCGACCGAGGCGCTCGGCGCCGTCCTGGCGCTCGCCGAGCGCCGCTTGTCGCGTGCCCCGGAAGAGGACGGCGAGCGCAGGGCCTGGCTCTACGCGCTGGCCCGGTGGACGTGTCTGCGGGAGCTGGCCGAGGCGAGGCGTCGGCGGCAGGGGGCGCATGCGGCGGGGACGGCGGCCTCCGTCTCCGCCTCCGTCTCCGCCCCGGAGGGGGCTGAGGCTGCTGAGGCTGCTGGGGGGCCTGCGG
>NZ_JAZGRL010000039.1:0-3362 GCF_046540415.1 Streptomyces sp. E11-3
CCACCTCGCGCGGCGGGAGCACGTGCCCCCCGACGCGGCCCCGCCCCACAACGAACAGCGCGTACCCCGCACAACACGTCGCGCACCCCGCACAACACCGCGGCGGCGCGACGGAATCGTTATCCGTACGGCTACAACCCTCCCCACCCCACCGCCGTCTTGTCACCGCAACCATCAACGAAACGACATGACCAGGCGCAAAGGAGGGACCCCGGACCATGGTCCTGCTGCGCGCGCTCGCCCGGACAGCCCGGATGATCAAGCACGCTCCACACCTCGCCGAGGCGCTGCCCGCCGACGACGAGGTGCTGCTGGACACGCCCGACGAACGCCTCGGCCCGGCGCTCGTCGCGGCGGGCCAAGGCGACCACGGCCCGGCCGCCAAACTGCTCGCCGCCAGCCGCGAGGCCGCCGAGTGGGAGAACCGCGACCACTATGTGCTACGCCTGGCCACGTTCGCCCGTGGCCGCCCGGAGTGGTTCACGCGGTGGCGCGCGGCGACCCCGCAGGACCCGGACGTGGCCCTGCTCAGGGCGGAGCTCGCGATGCGCCACGCCTGGGAGTCCCCGGTCCGCGCCACGCTCCTGCGCGAGGTCGCCCCGCTGATCGCCGTGGCCACCGAGGCGGCCCCCCGCGACCCGGTGCCCTGGCGCATCGCCCTGGACCACGCACGGGGCGTCGGCGCCACACACTCCGCCTTCCAGGACCTGTGGGCCGAGGCGATACACCGCTCCCCGCACCACTACGGCTGCCACGCGGCGGCCCTGCAGTACCTCTCGGCCACCTGGTA
The DNA here is from genome assembly GCF_046540415.1 of Streptomyces sp. E11-3. Classification (NCBI taxonomy): domain Bacteria; kingdom Bacillati; phylum Actinomycetota; class Actinomycetes; order Kitasatosporales; family Streptomycetaceae; genus Streptomyces; species Streptomyces sp. E11-3. The sequence continues at coordinate 791 of NZ_JAZGRL010000039.1, forward strand.
CGGCTCGCATCGCACCTGCTTCGACTTCGCCGAAAACGCCGCCGTCGACACCCTGCCCGGCTCCCTGATCCAGGCGCTCCCGGTGCGCGCGGCCTTCGCCTGCCTCCAGGAACCCGGCCGTGGCGCGAGCTCGATACCGATCGAGCGCCTGGACGCCGCGGCGGACCGCGCGATCGCCCTCTCGGACGCGTACGAGAAGGCCGACCCGTATCCGGCCGAGGTGCGCAACCTCCTCGCCTACGTCCTGATGCGCCTGGGCCGCGCGGCCGACGCACTGGAGCAACTGCAACGCATCGGCCCGTACGCGACGTCCTTCCCCTGGAACGTGATCTCCAGCGATCCCCTCGGCCAGTTTCTCGAACTGCGCGACGGCGTACGCCTCCAGGTGGCCGCCATGACCCCGCTACGTCGCCGGATCGGGCACCACCGCCCCGGACTACCCTGAGCGGCCATTAGGCTTCGGGATCGTGACCACCGTCCGACTTCCGCTCTTCCCGCTGAACACCGTGCTGTTCCCGGGCCTCGTGCTGCCGCTGAACGTCTTCGAGGAGCGATATCGCGCCATGCTGCGCGACCTCGTGAAGGCGGCGCCCGACGACTCCGACGAGCCGCGCCGCTTCGCCGTCGTCGCGATCCGCGACGGCCTCGAGGTCGCTCCGGTGGCGCCCGGTATGCCGGACCCGACCGCGACGGTCGAGCGCGGGCCCACGGCCGGGTTCGGTGACGACCCGATCAAGGCCTTCCACCAGGTGGGCTGTGTCGCGGACGCGGCGACCGTACGGGAGCGCGCGGACGGCAGTTTCGAGGTGCTCGCCACCGGCACCACCCGCGTCCGGCTGCTCTCCGTCGACGCGTCGGGCGCGTACCTGACGGCAGAGCTGGAGGAGCTCGACGAGGACCCGGGCGACGACGCGGGCGCACTGGCCGATGGCGTACTGCGCGCGTTCCGCGCCTACCAGAAGCGTCTGGCAGGTGCGCGGGAGCGGTCGCTGTCGACGGGTGCGGAGCTGCCGGACGAGCCGTCCGTGGTGTCGTACCTGGTCGCCGCGGCCGCGGTCCTGGACACCCCGACCCGGCAGCGGCTGCTGCAGGCGCCCGACACCGCGTCCCGGCTGCGGGACGAGCTGAAACTCCTTCGCGCGGAGACCGCGGTGATCCGTAACCTGCCGTCGTTGCCCGCGGTCGAGCTGACCCGGGGTCCGACGAGCCTCAACTGACGTAAGGTCCGAACGTTGGCGAAGAAGTCAAAGAAGCAGCAGTCCGGCGGCACACCCGCCACGGTCGCACTCACCGCCGCAGGCACGCCACACACCTTGCACCAGTACGCACACGACCCGTCGCACCCCTCGTACGGCGACGAGGCGGCCGAGGCGATGGGCGTGTCGCCCGAGCGCGTGTTCAAGACGCTGCTCGCCGAGGTGGACGGCGCGCTGACCGTGGCCGTGGTCCCGGTCGCGGGTTCGCTCGACCTCAAGGCGCTGGCCGCGGCGGTCGGCGGTAAGCGCGCGGTGATGGCGGACCCGGCCGCGGCGGAGCGCAGTACGGGGTACGTACGCGGCGGGATCTCCCCGCTCGGCCAGCGACGGAAGCTGCCCACCGTGCTGGACGCGTCGGCCACCGCGCACGAGTCGATCTGTGTCTCGGCGGGCCGCCGCGGCCTGGAGGCCGAACTGGCCCCGGACGACCTGGCGAAGCTGACGGACGCGGTGCTGGCCCCGATCGGGCGGGTTTAGCCCCTCGACGCATGGCCGCCACGCGACTAAGCACCGCAGCATGTCGAAGAAGACGCGCAAGCGGAAGTGGCGGATCAGAAAGGGCCGGGCAAACCACGGGCGCCGCCCCGCATAGTCCCGCCTAAGCCCACATAGGCATAAGCCCACATAAGCCTGCACCGGCCCGCACAGGCCGAGCCGGGGCCCCGGCCCCGGCTCCTCAGGACGCGGGCGGCTCGGGTTGCGCGGGGTGCTCCCGCGGCTGCGGCGGAAGGTACCCCGGCAGTTCGGGGTCGCGGGGTGTGAACACCGCCGTGAGCGCCAGCAGTACGGCCATCGACACGATCGGCCAGGCCAGCAACGCGCCCTTCGCGCTCAGCTTCAGCGGCGCGTCGAACGGCACGCCCGCCCCCGCGGCCTTGGCGCGCGCGACCACATCGCCGCTGGGCCCCAGCCAGATGCCGAACCGCCAGGCGAGCACCGATCCGAGCAGCCCGCCCGCCACGAGGCCGATCACCAGCGGAACCCCGCCGCGCTTGCGGAGCAGGAAGACCACGACGGCGCTGACCAGCCCGAGGGCGAGCGCCAGCAGCAGGAACGTGCCGTCGGCGCCGATCGCCTGCTCGCCCTCGTTGTCCCGCAGGAAGACGGCCTTGCCATCCGAGATCAGCGGCACCCGCGGCGCGAGCCACATCCACAGCAGCCCGAGCAGCAGACCCCCCGCGACGGCCACCGCGATCGCGATCAGCACGGCCTCGCGCACTTCGGTCTTCAGCCCGGGTCCCTCGTCCTCGTGCGCCGAGGGGGGCAGGGCTCCGCCGGGCGGCGGGGCCTGCCAGGGGTCCTGTGGCTGGTTCGGG
>NZ_JAZGRL010000040.1:0-3346 GCF_046540415.1 Streptomyces sp. E11-3
CCCGCACCAGCGTTGCCCGCCGATCCCTTACGGAGACCGATGAATCCGAACAGCCACGGCCGGTCCACTCCCGCGTGCCCCGCCTTCCCCGGCCCGACACCCCTGTACGGCGCGACACTCACGCAGGAGCCGAGCCGTCTGTACGAGGAGTTGCGGCGCCGATGGGGGGCGATCGCGCCAGTCGAGATCGCTCCCGGGATCGGGGCCTGGCTCGTGCTGGGGCACCAGGAAGTACTCGAACTCATCTGGGACGAGCGGGCGTTCAGCAGCGACGCACGACACTGGAACGCACTCGGCCAGGCGGCACTTCCCGTGGACTCCCCGCTGCTGCCCCTCCTGGGGCACCGGCCCGCCCTGTCCCGCCTCGACGGGCTGGAACACCGGCGGCAGCGGCAGGCGGTCACCGAGACCCTGAACCTGATCGATCCGCGACGGCTGCGCACCCTGGTACGACTGCGGGCCGACGCCTTGGTGGACGGCTGGGCGGCGCGCGGCGAGGCCGACCTCATCGGCGAGTACGCCCGCCCGCTGGTGTGGGACGTGTTCACCCAGCTGGTCGGGCTTCCGGAGGAGACGGGCGGTCAACTGGCCGCCCTGGTCGGGGTTCTGGTCGACGGCGCCGACGAAGCGGCGCGCTCGGAGGCCGAGTTGCTCACCCTCCTGCACCGGCTGGCCGCTGGGAAACGCGCCGCCCCGGGGCCGGACGTCCCGTCGTGGCTGTGGGGACACCCGGCCCGGCTGTCCGAAGACGAGATCACGCACAACCTGCTCGCGCTTCTCCTCTCGGGCCCCGAGAGCACCATCAGCTGGATCGGCAACACGGTACGGCTGCTGCTGCGCGATCCGGGGCTCGGTGTCGCGCTGGCCGCCGGACGGTTGACCGTGGGCGAGCTCGCCGACCGGGCGCTGTGGTCCGACTCACCGGTCCCGAACATCTCGGGCCGCTGGGCGAGGGCCGATATGACGTTCGCGGGGTGCGCCGTCCGCGCCGGTGATCTGCTCGTCCCCTGTCTGGCCGCCGCCAACACCGATCCCGCGTTCCAGAGCGCGGCGGCGTCGGGCAACCGGGCGCATCTGGCGTGGGGAACCGGTGCGCACGGCTGCCCGGCCAAGGACGTCGGCCGCGTAATGGCCGAGACAGCGGTGGACGCGATGCTGCGCCGACTGCCCGAGGTGCATCCCGGCGTTCCCGAGAGCGCGCTGCCGTGGCGGCCCTCGCTGTGGTGCGGAGCACCGGCGCGGCTGCCGGTGGCGTTCCCGCCGTTCCGGCCCGCCGCGCCCGAGGCACACACCCCGCCCGCCTCTCACGCCGCGGTCGCGGTCATGCCCGTACCGGACAGGAGGCCGGACGACGGGGCTGTCGCGGGTGCGCCTCCGCAGCGATGGGGCTGGTGGGATTCGATGGCCGGTTGGTAGCCGACAACAGCCGGGCTGGCACCAAAGGGGCGGGACGGGCCTACCGTGATGCCCGGTGGTGCAGTCGACGCGCGACTCCGGCCGGGTCGCCGTCGGCGGCGGTGACGGCGTCGAAGCGCATGGTGGTGCGCGCGGGCGCGGCATACCGTTCCCAGCCGGGCAGGTCGGGATGGTTGGGGTCCCCGGTGCGTACGAAAGCGATCCACGCCTGGTGCATGGCGTGCCCGAGCCCGGTACGGACCGCGGGATCGATCCCCGACAGAAACGGCGCGTGCGACCAACGGGCGAAGTCGCCGAAGACGAAGGGCAGTTCCAGGCAGTGTGTGGCCGCGAGCCGCCCCTGGAGCGCGGGCGTGGGGAAGTCGAACTGGTAGGCCCACACCGGGCGCCCCAGTTCCGCTCTCGCCTCGGCCAGCTCCACGCAGGGCGCCCGGAAGAGCTCGTCGGAGATCAGGCCCATCAGCACGTCCACCGGGCGGGCGCCCGCCCGCACCTCCTCGTAGGTGCCGTACACCTCGTCCGCACGGTCCGGGAAGGTCTCCGCGATGCGTTCGAGCACCTGGCCCCTGGTCGCCGCGGCATAGCCCTCGTCCAGGGCGAATCCGAAGGTGGCCTCCTCTCGGGTCCAACCGATCATCACGTCGATGTCGGCGGCCGCGTCGTGCAGCAGCGTCCGGGCGGGGTGCCGCCGCAGCGTCACCCCGTCGCGTACGGGCAGGAACGGGGTCGGCCAGTACCCCCATCGCCGGGTCTGCCCGAACAGCCCCTGGGCCGCCTCGATCAGCCGGGGCCACGGCAGGGCGCGCAGTCCGTCGACGTCCCGTACCCCGGCCAGCCGCAGGTAGGCGGCGGTGCGTGGCAGGTACTCGGCGGGCGTCGGGATGTGCAGGCCAAGCGGCGGGCTCTGCAGGATCGCTCGCCGGAACAGGCCCTGGGCCTCGGGGTGCCCGGCCAGCGCGGCGGTGGACACGGCACCGCCTGACTGGCCCGCGACGGTGATCCGGTCCGGGTCTCCCCCGAAGTGGGCGATGTGGTCGTGCACCCACCGCAGTGCGGCGATCTGGTCGGTGAGCCAGAAGTTCCCGGGCTCCGCGGCGCCCTCGTCGCCCGCTCTGCTGTCACCGCCCGACGCACCGTCCGCGCTGTCCGCACCATCCGTGCCATCCGCGCCGAAGTACAGGTAACCGAGCGGCCCGATACGGTAGTTGACGCTGACCACCACGAGATCTCCGTTACGGGCGAATGCCTCGCCGGAGTAGTTCGGTAGTGAGCCGGAGCCCGAGACGAATCCGCCGCCGTGTATCCAGACCAGCACCGGGCGGCCGGCGTCGTCGGCCGACGGTGTCCACACGTTGAGGGTCAGACAGTCGTCGTCGAAGGGCGGCGAACCGTGACCACCGAGGACCGGGTCGCCGCCTTCCGTGTACGACTGTGGGGCGCTGGGGCCATCGGTGGTCGCGTCCCGGACTCCGCTCCAGCCTGCGTACGGTTGCGCCGGGCGCCATCTGAGGCCGCCCGTGGGAGGCGCGGCGTAGGGCACTCGCCTGAACGCGGCGACGCCGCCCTCGGTGGCTCCGCGCAACCGGCCCGCGGGCAGGTGCACCACGGGGGAGTTCTGGCCTTGGGCAGCGCGCATGAGTCTTCCTCTCGGTCACTTCAGTCACTGCGCCTTACACGCTATTGCCTACTCTTGACGCCCGTCAATCATTCGCCATACTGGGCGCTCAGGCCGACCACGGCCGACGGTTACACGAGAAACGCGCGCATCGCCTTGTCGAGCATCACGATCCGACTCGCGCTTCGAGATCAGACCTAGCGCGGCGACGCGAGTAGTGCTACACAAGAAATCACCACGCGCTAACACGTGTAACTACGCCGTTAAGCAAGCGGCCCTAGCTGCGCCCATCCCTCCCGCAGCCCCTCCGGCCCC
>NZ_JAZGRL010000041.1:0-3331 GCF_046540415.1 Streptomyces sp. E11-3
GCGGGGCGGGGACCGGGGACGGGACGGGGGGTCGGCGTACTGCGGCCGCTGGCCGGAGTTGCGCGGGGACCCTGGGCGCTCTCGTGAATCTGAGGCTCCTCGGGAATGAGAGGCATGGTGGTTGTCTATCAAATGCCGATGCGGACCGCACCGGCGGGTGGCACATCAGTGCGACCGGCATGGTGTCAGAAATCGAAGCCGAGTTGCCCCTCGATTTCCGGACCGGCTCCGACCGGGCTGCGGGTCCTCTTCAGATGCCGCCAGCGCGGCATCCCGTCGAGATACGACCAGGAGAGCCGGTGGTACGGGGTCGGCCCCTGTTCCTGCAGCGCCGACTTGTGCACCGGCGAAGGGTATCCGGCGTTGGCCGCGAACCCGAAGTCCGCGCACTTGGCGCCCAGTTCGGCCATCATGGCGTCACGGTGGACCTTGGCGATCACCGAGGCCGCGGCCACCGCCACACAGGACTGGTCCCCCTTGATCACCGTACGGACCTTCCAGGGAGCACCGAGGTAGTCGTGCTTGCCGTCGAGGATGACCGCGTCCGGTCGCACCGGCAGGGCCTCCAGGGCTCGCACCGCGGCGAGCCGCAGGGCGGCCGTCATCCCCAGCGCGTCGATCTCTTCCGGCGAGGCGTGGCCGAGTGCGTGGGCGGTGACCCAGCCGGTCAGCACCTCTGCCAGTTCGTTGCGCCGCTTCACGGTGAGCAACTTGGAGTCGGTGAGCCCTTCGGGTGGCCGGCGCAGTCCGGTGACCGCCGCGCAGACGGTGACAGGACCGGCTCCGGTGACCGCCGCGCAGACGGTGACAGGACCGGCCCACGCACCGCGCCCGACCTCGTCGACACCAGCGATGACCTTGGCTCCGGTGGTGGCGCGAAGGGAGCGCTCGACGGTGTGGGTGGGTGCTTCGTACGGCATGGCGCCAGCAAGGGTACGCCGCTGGGAGCCCACGCGACACCCCAGGGGTGCCACCCTGCCAACTCCGGCCATTTGCTTCCGCATACCTTGGTGCGGTACGCCCTCCGCGTCAGCCCGCGGTGCGGTAGGCCGTCACCGCGTTGTCGTCCTCGGCGAAGAGTTCGACCACTGGTGCCCCCTTGGTGGTCCCGGACCCCGGCACGGTCGACACCAGCACGTCGGAGCGAGCCGTCAGCCCACTCCGGCCGGAATCCAGCCAGGCAGTGCCTCGGTCCGTTCCCACCACTGCGCAGGGGGCCCGGCGGCGAGGCCGGACGCCACCACTCCGCCCACGATGGCGCAGGTGGTGTCCATGTCACCGCCCACCTGGGCGGTCACCCAGAAGGCCCGCTCGAAGTCGCCCAGGCCGCGCGCCGCCGACCACAGGGCGAACGGCACCGTGTCATGCGCCGACGTGCGGCGGCCGCAGCCGAGCACCGCGGCGACCGTCGTCGCGTCGCTGTAGTCGAGCATGTCCCTGGCCCGCCGCAGACCGGCGCCCACGGCACTGCGCGGGATCAGCGCGATCACCCCGTCGAGCAGCGCCTCGGGCGTGGGCGGCCCCGTCGGCGCGGCCGTCAGCGCCGCGGCCGCGGCGACCGCCATGGATCCCACGACGCCTTCACGGTGCTGGTGCGTGGGGTACGAGGAGATCTCCGCCTGGTGCGTGGCCTGCTCCGGGTCGTCCGCGTACCAGGCACCGAGCGGGGCGATCCGCATCGCGGCGCCGTTGCCCCAGGACCCCTGCCCCTTGAACATCGCGGAGGCGAGCTGACGCCAGTCCCCGCCGGTCTCGATCAGCCGCAGCAGTCGGCTCACGGCAGAGCCGTAGCCCCGGCCCGCGTCGTGGTGCGCGGCGAAGGACTGCGCCAGGGCGTCTTGATCGATGCGGCCGTGCCCCGCCAGGACGGACAGTACGGAACACGCCATCTCGGTGTCGTCGGTCCACCGCCAGGTCCCCGGCGGCAGCTCCCGCCGCTTCAGCAGCGGATAGTTCGCGGGCACAAAGAACTGGGACCCGAGAGCATCCCCCACCGCCAGCCCGCGCAGGCTGGCCAGGGCACGCTCAAGGCGCCGGTCGGAAGAGGAGTCAGCGATCATCGCCCTGCCACTCTAGCGGGTCTGGTCATACGTCTCAGGCTCGCGCCACCGAACGAAAGGCCGGTCCAGGGTGTACCGCCCGTCGTCCCCGATGAGCAGGGTCCGCAGCTCCGCGTTGCCCGGATTGGACAGGGCCTCGAACTCCGCGACCGTCCAGTGGAACCAGCGCATACAGAAGAGCCGCATGGTCAGCCCATGGGTGACCAGCAGAACGTTCGGCGGATGGTCGGGAGCCTCGAAGCTGCGGTACAAGCTCTCCAGGAACGCCCCCACCCGGTCGTACACATCGGCGCCCGACTCGCCCTGCGCGAAGCGGTAGAAGAAGTGCCCGTACGCGTCGCGGTAGGCCTTCTGCAGCCGTACCTCGTCCCGGTCCTGCCAGTTCCCCCAGTCCTGCTCGCGCAGCCGCGGCTCCTCCCTGACCCGCACCAGCTCAGGCGGAAGGCGGAACGCACGGAACGTCTCATGGGTGCGACGGTACGGCGAGACGTACACGCTCACCCGCTCCCCGTCGAAGAGCTCGCGCAGCCGCTCCCCCGCCGCCTCGGCCTGCTGCCACCCCCGCTCGGTGAGCCGCAGCGCATGGTCGGGTTCGCGTTCGTACACCGAGTCATCGGCATTGCCCACCGATTCGCCGTGCCGGACGAGGACGATGCGCCGAGGTCTTGCCATACGGAAACCCTAGATCGCGCGGGCGTCGGTCGAGCAGCCGTACGGACTCCATCCGGCGTATCGGCCCGCGCTCACACCGTCCAGGACGGCTCCAGATCCACGATGTCGCCCGCCAGCGCCGCCACATCGGCCGCCGTCTGCGCCCGCAGCGTCAGCCGTTCCACGCGCTCGGCGCGGTACTTGCCGTACTCGGCGTTCGAGTCCCACATCGACAGCACCAGGAACTCGTGCCCCGGCGCCTCGCCGAACAGCCCGCGGACCATGCCCGGCGAGCCCGCCATCGCCGGGTTCCAGACCTTCTCCTGCATCAGGGCGAAGTGCTCCACCCGCTCGGCGTGCACCTTGCAGTGCGCCACCCGCACCACGTCGACGCCTGTGAAGCGCGGTTCGAACCCCGTCTTCACATCGAAGCGGTGGTCAAAGAGTTTCACCTGTATGTCGTTGTACGTGCCGGCCTGGGCGGCGTGCAGCCGGTCGTGGGAGCGCGCCATGAAGGAGTCGTAGAACGCACGGCTCTCCCAGAAGGCGAAGACATGGGCGACGCCCGGCCGACTCCGGCTCCACCCACCGCCCTGCCCCCTGAACCCCGGCTCCCCCAG
>NZ_JAZGRL010000042.1:0-3326 GCF_046540415.1 Streptomyces sp. E11-3
GTGCCCCCCTGAGCAGGGGAGACCCCATTCATGACCTGCGACGCCGCACGCCGAGGGCACGCACCGCCGGGATATCAGCCGCTTCGCGGCGGGCGCTGCGCCCGCCCTTCGGGCGGACGACGGGGGTTCAAAGACAGGCTCTAAGGCATGCGGGTACGGCGCGGGCACAGATGTGCGGTCGGCTAAGCGAAGTGTCCGTATTGCGGCTTTTCGTGAAGTTCATCTAGCCTGATCAAACGGACCCGGCACTGCTTGAACCCCCGAGCAGGCAGTGTCGGGCTCCCTTTGTCGCGTCTGCCACCTCCCCCGAGGGGGGACCACGCGCTGAGCAGCGAGTAGCGTGTTACCCATGGCTCCGACCTCCACTCCGCAGACCCCCTTCGGGAGGGTCCTCACCGCCATGGTCACGCCCTTCACGGCGGACGGCGCACTCGACCTCGACGGCGCGCAGCAGCTCGCCGCCCACCTGGTGGACGCAGGCAACGACGGCCTGATCATCAACGGCACCACCGGCGAGTCCCCGACCACCAGCGACGCGGAGAAAACCGAGCTCGTACGAGCCGTACTGGAGGCGGTCGGCGACCGCGCCCACATCGTCGCCGGAGTCGGCACCAACGACACCCGCCACAGCCTCCAACTCGCCCGCGCGGCGGAGGAAGTCGGCGCCCACGGCCTGCTGGCCGTCACGCCGTACTACAACAAGCCCCCCCAAGAGGGCCTGTTCCGGCACTTCACCGCCATCGCGGACTCGACCGGACTGCCGGTCATGCTCTACGACATCCCCGGACGCAGCGGCGTACCGATCAACACCGAGACCCTCGTCCGGCTCTCCGAGCACCCCCGGATTGTCGCCAACAAGGACGCCAAGGGCGACCTCGGCCGCGCCAGCTGGGCCATCGCACGTTCAAGCCTCGCGTGGTACTCCGGCGACGACATGCTCAACCTCCCGCTGCTCTCCGTCGGCGCGGTCGGCTTCGTCTCCGTCGTCGGCCATGTGGTGACCCCGGAGCTGCGCGCCATGCTCGACGCCCACAACAACGGCGACGTCCACAAGGCGACGGAGATCCACCAGAAGCTGCTCCCGGTCTTCACCGGCATGTTCCGCACCCAGGGCGTGATCACCACCAAGGCCGCGCTCGCGCTGCAGGGCCTCCCGGCCGGACCGCTGCGCCTGCCGATGGTGGAGCTGCCGCCCGAGGAGACCCACCAGCTCAAGATCGACCTCGCCGCCGGCGGGGTACAGCTGTAACCACAGACTTCACAACCGAATATCCGGACCAACTGAATAGCCAGACCAACGCAACACAGACAGCACAGACGACAACAGCAACCGCAACTGCATGAGTGTCATGCGCGCCACGTGCCTCTGGGGTACGTGGCGCGCGTGGGTAGGAGAGTCTTTTGAGTCATCCGCATCCTGAGCTCGGCGCTCCGCCGAAGCTGCCCGAGGGCGGCCTGCGCGTCACCCCGCTCGGCGGTCTCGGCGAGATCGGCCGCAACATGACCGTCTTCGAGTACGGCGGTCGCCTCCTGATCGTCGACTGCGGAGTGCTCTTCCCGGAGGAGGAGCAGCCCGGAATCGATCTGATCCTGCCGGACTTCAGCAGCGTCAGGGACCGTCTCGACGACATCGACGGCATCGTGCTCACCCACGGCCACGAGGACCACATCGGCGGCGTCCCCTATCTGCTCCGGGAGAAGCCGGACATCCCGCTGATCGGCTCCAAGCTGACCCTCGCCCTGATCGAGGCGAAGCTCCAGGAGCACCGCATCCGCCCGTACACCCTTGAGGTCACCGAGGGACACCGCGAGCGCATCGGCCCCTTCGACTGCGAGTTCGTCTCGGTCAACCACTCCATCCCGGACGCCCTGGCGGTCGCCATCCGCACCCCCGCGGGCATGGTGGTGCACACCGGCGACTTCAAGATGGACCAACTGCCGCTGGACGGCCGCCTCACCGACCTGCGCGCCTTCGCCAGACTCGGCGAAGAGGGCATCGACCTGCTCCTGGCCGACTCGACCAACGCCGAGGTGCCGGGCTTCGTCCCGCCCGAGCGCGACATCTCGGGTGTCCTGCGCCAGGTCTTCGCCGGCGCCCAGAAGCGCGTCATCGTGGCCAGCTTCGCCAGCCATGTGCACCGCATCCAGCAGATCCTCGACGCCGCCCACGAGTACGGCCGCCGGGTCGCCTTCGTCGGCCGTTCGATGGTCCGCAACATGGGCATCGCCAGGGACCTCGGCTACCTAAAGGTCCCGGCCGGGCTGGTCGTCGACGTCAAGACCCTCGACGACCTGCCGGACGACGAGGTCGTCCTGGTCTGCACCGGTTCCCAGGGCGAGCCGATGGCGGCGCTCTCCCGGATGGCCAACCGCGACCACCAGATCCGCATCGTCCAGGGCGACACGGTCATCCTGGCCTCGTCCCTGATCCCGGGCAACGAGAACGCGGTCTACCGCGTGATCAACGGCCTGACCAGGTGGGGCGCCAACGTGGTCCACAAGGGCAACGCCAAGGTGCACGTCTCCGGCCACGCCTCGGCCGGCGAACTCCTGTACTTCTACAACATCTGCAAGCCCAGGAACCTGATGCCGGTCCACGGCGAATGGCGCCACCTGCGCGCGAACGCCGAGCTGGGCGCGCTGACCGGGGTTCCGCAGGGTCAGATCGTCATCGCGGAAGACGGCGTCGTGGTCGACCTGGTCGCGGGCAAGGCCAAGATCGTCGGCAAGGTCCAGGCCGGATACGTGTACGTCGACGGCCTCTCGGTCGGCGATGTCACCGAGTCCTCCCTCAAGGACCGCCGAATCCTCGGCGACGAGGGCATCATCTCGGTGTTCGTCGTGGTCGACTCAAGCACCGGAAAGATCACCGGCGGCCCACACGTCCAGGCCCGCGGTTCGGGTATCGACGACTCCGCCTTCAGTGCGGTGATCCCCAAGATCCAGGAAGTCCTGGAGAAGTCCGCCCAGGACGGCGTCGTCGAACCCCACCAGCTGCAGCAACTCGTGCGCCGCACACTGGGCAAGTGGGTCTCGGACACCTACCGCCGACGCCCGATGATCCTCCCCGTCGTCGTCGAGGTCTGACGCCGGGAGCAGCACGCCTGGAGCGGGGCGCCTCGATTTGCATCGGGGCGCCCCGCTCCAGTACGTTTACGTCTCCACCCCAACGCGTCCGGGCGCACCTGTGTGCCTTGTCGCGAGCCCGTGAGGGAGGGTGGAAAACCGACTCAGATTCTCTGATAAAGTCGGTCTCCGCCGAAAGGCAAATGGCTTTCCAACGGCCACGGATTCGAATTCCAGACCGGAAACGGAACGGAAAAGGA
>NZ_JAZGRL010000043.1:0-3318 GCF_046540415.1 Streptomyces sp. E11-3
TGGGTGGGGCGTAGCGGGATGCGCGGGGCAGCTCGGGGGACAGGCGGATGCGCGGGGCGACTCGGAGGTGAGGCTGATGCGCGGGATGGCTCGGGACCAGGCGGATGCGCGGGCTCGCGCAGAGCTCAGGTGCGCGGCTTGAGGCCGAGCTTCTGGCGGGCCTCGTCCGGTGTGGCGACCCGGGCGCCGAGGGACTCGGTGATCTGTACGGCCCGCTCGACGAGTTGGGCGTTGGTGGCCTTGACGCCCTTGCCCAGGTAGAGGTTGTCCTCCAGGCCGACGCGGGCATGGCCGCCGAGCAGGATGGACTGGGCGACCCACGGCATCTGCATCCGCCCGATGGCGAAGCTCGCCCACTCGGCGCCCTCGGGCAGCATGTTGACCATGGACTGCAGGACGCCCGGGTCGGCGGGCGCACCCCACGGGATGCCCATACAGAGCTGGAACACGGTGGGATCGTCCAGAAGGCCTTCGGCCAGCAGCTGCTTGGCGAACCACAGGTGCCCGGTGTCGAAGATCTCCAACTCAGGCCGTACGCCCAGCTCCTGGATGCGCTTGGCCCCCGTGCGCAGCATGTCGGGAGTGGAGACATAGAGATTGCTGCCGTCGCCGAAGTTGAGCGAGCCGCAGTCGAGGGTGCAGATGTCGGGCAGCAGTTCCTCGACGTGCGGCAGCCGGTCCAGGCCGCTCACCAGGTCAGTGCCGGGCAGCCGCGTCAGGGGCGCGTCGGGGTCGATGACCAGGTCGCCGCCCATGCCCGCGGTCAGGTTGATGACCACGTCGGTGCCGGTCTCCTTGATCCGCTCGACGACCTCGCGGTAGAGCCGCGGGTCGCGGGAGGGGGCGCCGGTCTCCGGGTCGCGTACGTGGATGTGCACGGCGGCGGCCCCGGCATCGGCGGCCTCGACGGCGGAGCGGGCTATCTGCTCGGGGGTGACGGGGACATGGGGGCTCTTGCGGACGGTGTCGCCCGCGCCGGTGAGCGCGGCGGTGATGATGACGTCCTGGTTCATGGGCATGCGGGGGCCTCTCCTTTAGGAGGTGGGGGGACGGAGTGTTCGTTTCTCGTACGGCGAGGTCAGCGGATGGTGAGCGTGCCGTCCACGTAGGCGAGCAGCGCGCTGTGCATGTCCTCGGCGCTGGTGCCCGGCTCGCCCGGCGCGGTGGCCAGTACCTGGGTGGCGAGACCGTCGATCAGGGCGGTCAGTTGCAGCGCGGCGCGCTCCGGATCGACCGGGCGGAAGGCGCCATCGGCGACGCCCCGGGCGATGACGTCGGCGACCGTCGCGCGCCACTGCGCGTAGTACTCCACGTGCAGCCGCCCGACGGCGGTGGAGCGGGCGGCCTCGGCCCACAGGTCGAGCCAGACACTCCACTGCCAGCGCTGCTGCGCGGTGTACGGCGTCTGCAGCTCGATCAACTGCCGTAGTTCGTCGGCGACATCGTGGGCCTCGGCGATGCGCGCGGCCCGGCGTGCGGTGTCCTCGTCCATGCACCAGCGCACGGCCGCTTCGAGCAGATCGTCCCGGCCCGGGAAGTGGTAGTGGATGGCGGCGGTGCTGGTGGCGCAGGCCTCCGCGATGTCGGAGACCCGTACGGCATGGAAGCCGCGCTCCGCGATCAGCCGGACCGTCGCGCGCACGATCTGCAGCGGTCTGCCGCCCTGGGCCGCGTCCGCGGCGGTGGCGCGGCGGCGGGGGGCGGGCCGCTCGGCGACCGGCTCGGTACGGGACCCGAGCAGCCAGCCCGCGTCCACCTCGCCGATGTCCGCGATCCGGGCCAGTTCGGCGACGGTGAAGCGGCGGGCGCCGGTGAGCGAGCGCGAGAGCTTGGAGGGGTCCATAACGATCCGGCGCGCGAACTCGCGCTGGCTGACGCCCGCGTCGGCGATGAGCTGCCGTACGCGTTCGGCCACGTCGGTGCGGGCGTCGGCGGGGGTTCCGGGTTCGTGCCGCATGGCTGCCACCGTAGGCATCTGTTGCGAATACCGCAACACTACGAGCGCAACCTGGACCAAATACCTGGACAGATAGACACATTGCGGATCTGACTGATGCATCAGTAAGCACTACTGCGCCCTGACTGCCAAGTAGCCTCAAGGCATGCTTCATGGGCGGGAAGAGGAACTCCGAGCGGTGGGCCAACTCGTCGCCGACGCCCGGTTAGGCCGGGGCGGCGCCTTGGTCGTGCGGGGCGAGGCCGGCGTCGGGAAGACCGCGCTGTTGCGGCAGGCGGCGGCCGAGACGGGACCCGGCCTCCGGGTCGTCATGTGCTCGGGAGTGCAGGCCGAGATCTCGGTGGCCTTCGGTGGGCTGCACCAGCTCCTCGCGCCCCTGCTCGACCGGCTGCCGGAGCTGCCCGATGAGCAGGCCGCCGCACTGCGTAGCGCGCTGGGCCTGTCCGCCGCGCCCACCCGCGATCTGCTCATCCGCACCGCCACGCTGTCCCTGCTGCAGCGGGTGGCGGGCGACACCCCGCTGCTCGTCGTCGTGGACGATCTGCAGTGGCTCGACCGGGACAGCGCCGGGGTGCTGCTCTTCGCCGCGCGCCGTCTCGACCGGCTGTCGGTCGGCTTCCTCGCCGCCGTACGGGAGGCGGACGCCGCCGTACAGGAGGCGGACTCCGACCGGCCCGACGGGTCCAACCGGCCCGACGCAGAGGGGCCCTCGGCGCCCGACACCCGGGATCTGCCGCGGCTCACTCTGCGCGGCCTGACCGTCGATGCAGCCTCCGCGTTGCTCGACGAGCGGGGGTGGGGTGCCGCGTCGGGTTCCGCCAGGCGCTCGGTGGTCGCCGCCGTCGGTGGGAATCCCCTGGCCCTTGAGGAACTGGTCCGGCTCGGGCCCTCGCCTGAGGTGGCGGAGAACCTCGCGCTCACCGGCACGGCCCCGCTCGGGCGGCGCCTGCGCGCGGTCTATGCGGAGCGGACCAGGAAACTGCCGGAGCCGGTACGCACCCTGCTGCTCGTGGCGGCCGCGGATGTCGGCGGCCGCACGGATGTGGTGCTGGGGGCCGCGGGCAGGCTCGCGCATCTGGACACGGCCGAGCGGGTCGAGCAGGCCGCGCACCCGGGCACCGCCGAGGAAGGCGAGCAGGCCACGTACCTGGACGCCGCCGAACAGGCGGGCCACCTGGAGGTGTCCGGGCCGCAGCTGCGCTTTCTGCATCCGCTGGTACGTGCCGCCGTGTACGCCGACGCCTCGGCGCGGCAGCGGGCCCTGGCGCACCGGGCGCTCGCCGCCGAGCTGGCCCAGCGGCACGAGCCGGTCCTCGCCGAGCAGGCCATACGCCATCGCGCGCTCGCCGCGACCGGCCCGG
>NZ_JAZGRL010000044.1:0-3217 GCF_046540415.1 Streptomyces sp. E11-3
GCGGCCCGCCCGCGTCTGCCCACGTTCCCGGTCCGCGCCCGCCCGTGTCGGCCCGGGGTCCCCGCGCCGCGCCTGTCTATGGTGTGGGACATGACGACGACGTACGCGGCCCTGCTGCGCGGCATCAACGTAAGCGGCCACAAGAAGGTCCCCATGGCCGAACTCCGCGACCTGCTCGGCGATTTGGGGCACGGCGACGTCCGCACCTATCTCCAGAGCGGCAACGCAGTCTTCACCAGCGCATCGGACGACGAGGAGGCGCTCGCCGACCAGCTGGGCAAGGCGATCGCCGACCGTTTCGGCTTCTCGGTCGACTGTCTGGTCCGCTCCGGAGCGTATCTGCGGGCCGTCGCCGACGCCTGCCCCTACCCCGCGGAGTCACTGGAGGGCAAACAGCTCCATGTCACCTACTTCTCCCAGCCGGTGGAACCGGAGCGGCTCGCGTCCGTCGACCCGGCCGACTACGCGCCTGAGGACTTCCAGCTCGGCGACCGCGTGCTCTACCTCTACGCGCCTGACGGCCTCGGCCGCTCCAAACTAGCCGAAGCGCTGGCCAGACCCGCCCTGTTGAAGGGCGTCGTCGCCACCACCCGCAACTGGAACACCGTCGCCAAACTCGTGGAGCTGACCGGTGCCTGAACGCTCTTTCGCCGTGGCGGCGTCCATCGAGAACGAACTGCGCCTGCTCGCACCGGAGGTACGCGGCTCAGCGGACCTGCTCGGCGCCCTTCTGCACCCCGAGTTCACGGAGTTCGGCGCGTCGGGCCGCTGCTGGGACCGGGCCGCCGTCATCGCCGAACTGACCGCGCACCCCACGGCCCCCGAGCGCCCCACGACCACATCCCGGATGCGTGGCGTCCAGCTCGCGGACGATCTGGTCCACCTCACCTTCGACACCGACACCAACGGCCGCCCGGCCCACCGCAGTTCCCTGTGGCGCCGCACGGACCGCGGCTGGCTGCTCTGGTTCCACCAGGCGACGCCGTTCAGCCCCGCCGATGGGTGAGCAACTGGGTCGTACTCCCGTCATCCTCCGGAACATCCCGGACATGGACGTAGCCCGCCTTCTTCAGCACGCCGAGTGAGGCGCTGTTGCGCGCGTCCACCGTCGCGTGCACCTCGTCCAGACCGAGCTCGTCGTACGCGTACGAGGTGAGGCCCCGCACCAGCTCCAGGCCGAAGCCCTGGCCCCAGCTCTCGGCGGTGAGCCCGTAGACGATCTCATGACCGTCGAGCCAGGACTCGGGCGACGGCTTGATCTCGGCATGGCCGACGTACCGTCCCCCGTGCCGCACCGCCCACACCTTGAAGCGGTCCTCCGCGTACACCAGGCTGAAGACCCGGCCGAACAACGCCCGGATCTCCGCCACGGAGTCGTCCCCGAACCACTGCCCGACCCGCCGGTCATCGAAGAACGCCACGAAGTCGGGCTCGTCGGAGCGCACATAAGGGGACAGCAGCAGGCGGTCCGTACGCAGTTCGGGGGTCACCCGGGGAGGCTAGGGCGCCGCTCCCCAGAGGTCAAAGGAGTTTCGGCGCGCCACTGTGAGCGTTACAGCCCAGCGAGGCGACGGTGCTGGTCGCAGCCCTCAACGAGGGGCTGTGACCAGCACTTCCGAAGCACTGCTAGTCCCGTACGGCTGACAGCTCGCGCACCGTCGCCATATCGCTGAACGGGATCAGCTGGTCGCCGACGATCTGGTACGGCTCACTGCCCTTCCCCGCGACCAGCACGATGTCGGCCGGCCCTGCGGCGGACAGGGCGAAGGCGATGGCGTCGCGGCGGTCGGCGATCCGCTCGAAGGGGGTGCCGGTGGCCGTCAGACCCGGAGCGATCTGGTCCATGATCGCCTCGGGGTCCTCGTCACGGGGATTGTCCGATGTGAGCACGCACAGATCGGAGTGGGACCCGGCTATCTCGCCCATCTGGGTCCGCTTGGTGACGTCCCGGTCGCCTCCGCAGCCGAAGACCGTGATGACGCGTGCAGCGGCGAAGTCCCTGATGGCGGCGAGCACCTTGTCCAAGGAGTCGGGCGAGTGCGCGTAGTCCACGATCACGGAAACGCCCTGCGAGGTCTCAAGCCGTTCCAGCCGCCCGGGGATCGGGGGCATCTGGTCGACCGCCGCCACCAGACCGGCCAAGTCATGGCCCAGCAGATGGCATGCGGCCAGGGTGGCCAGGGCGTTGGAAACCGAGAACCTGCCGGGCACGGGGATCGCGGCCGGATACTTGCGCCCGTCGTGGTGGAGCGTGAACCGCGTGCCGAAGGCGTCCATGTCCAGGTCGGTCGCCCGGTAGTCGGCTTCGGCGTCCAGGGCGTACGTACGGACCAGACCCGGCATCATCGCCGGAACCAACGCGCCGACCGGGTCGTCCGCGTTGACCACCGCGCGCCGGCAGAGTCCGTCGAAGAGCCGGAGTTTGGCGTCCCGGTAGTGCTCCATCGTGCCGTGGTCGTCCAGGTGGTCCTGGGTGAGGTTGGTGAAGATGCCCACGTCGATGAAGGAGTGGTCGATCCGGTGGGTCAGCAGGCCCATCGAGGTGGCCTCCAGGACCACGGTGCCCACCTCGTGGTCGCGCATGTGCCCCAGCAGATATTGGAAGTCCGGTGACTCCGGAGTGGTCAGCACCGAGCGCGGCATCGGGATCAGCTCGTCCCCGATCCGGTTCCCGCCCGTCCCGATCACACCCACCTTCCCGCCCTCGGCGATCCGCAGCACGGACTCCACCATGTACGAGACGGACGTCTTCCCGTTGGTGCCGGTGACGGCCACCATGTCCATCGCCCGGCCGGGCTCCCCGTAGTAACGCGAGGTGATCAGCGCTGCGGCCTTACGGCTGTCGGCCACTCGCACGACGCAGGCGCCTTCCGCCGACGGCCACACCGCGGCGGGAAGACCGGACGCGGGCTCCTCGACGAGCACCGCGACGGCGCCCCGCGCCAGCGCGGAACCGATGGCCTCGGGGCCGCCCTCGCGGTGCCCGGGCACCGCGAGGAAGAGTGAACCCGGCGAGACGCGGTGGGCATCCAAGCATGCTCCCGCGGTGACTCTCGTTCCCGGATCGCCCAGAAGTAGTTCGTGGTCGTGCCCGGCGAGCAACTCGCTCAGCTTCACAGGGGTCCTCTCAGGGTGCGGCCGACCCGCCGGGTCGCGGGAAGCGACACCGGCGGTACGCCAGGGGCGCGGGCGCAGGGGGGTCGTGCGGGAGGGGGGA
>NZ_JAZGRL010000045.1:0-3185 GCF_046540415.1 Streptomyces sp. E11-3
GCCGTGGGGTGTGCGGGGGTGGGTCAGTTTGGCCTGGCCATGGCTTTGACGAAGGCGCGCTCGACGTCGGCGGTGGAGAGTACGCCGTAGATCTCGCCGGTGTCCTCGAGGACCAGGTACTCGGTGGCGGGGTGGGCGCGCAGGGTGTCGAGGAGTTCTTCGCCGGAGAGTTCGGCGGAGAGTTTCATGCCGTCGGTGAGGTCCTGGGCGAGGCCGCTGACGGCGACCCAGGGGCGGCGGTGTTCGGGTACGGAGACGATGGCGGCCTCGCGGACGACGGCGAGGGGGTCGCCGTGGGGGTCGACGACGACGAGGGCGCGGGCGCCGGACTCGTTGGCGCGGCGCAGGGCCTCGGACAGGGGGGTGTCGGATTCGACGGGGACGGCGCGGCGGGTGAGGGTGCGGGCGCGCAGTGCGGGGAGGTGTTCGCGTAGCCGTGCCATGCGCAGGCTGTTGCCGGCGCCGGTCCAGATGATGGCGGCGAGGATCGCGGCGAGCAGGGCGTCCATGAACAGGTCCATGCCGAGGTCGCTGTCGGGGTCGCCGATGGCTCCGGAATGGGTGAGCAGTGGCAGGCCGATGAGGACGGTGACGGCGAGGACGCGGCCGAACCAGGCGGCGGCGAGGGTGCCGGTCATGGGCTTGCCGGTGATCTTCCAGACGACGGCGCGGAGCATGCGGCCGCCGTCCAGGGGCAGTCCGGGCAGGAGGTTGAAGGCGGCGACGATCAGGTTGGAGATCATCAGTCCGGCGAGCAGGACTCCGGGGACGGTGCCGGGTTCGACGGTCTGCATGCCGAGGTAGAAGGCGCCGGCGAGTACCAGGGAGAGCAGGGGGCCGACGAAGGCGAGGAGGAACTCGCGGCCGGGGGTCTCGGACTCCTTCTCGATCTCGGAGACGCCGCCGAAGAACTGGAGCTGGATGCGGCGCACGGGGAGCTTGTAGTGCAGGGCGACGACGGTGTGGGCGAGTTCGTGGACGAGTACGGAGGCGTAGAAGGCGACGGCGAAGAAGAGGGAGACGAGGTAGCGGGCGTTGCCGAGCTCGGGCAGGACGCGTTCGAGCTGGCCGCCGAAGACCCAGGTGATGAGGGCGGCGACCAGGAACCAGCTGGGGGCGACGTACACGGGCACGCCGAAGGGGCGTCCCATGAGGAGTCCGCCGCCGGGTTCGCGGGGGCGCTCGGGCTTGCCTGCCGGTTTCTGCGGGAGCTGCGGCGTGTCTTTGTCGGTCGCGGGGTCCGTTTCCCCGTTGCCGGGCTGCGGCTGTCCGCTCCCGCCGCTCCCGCCGCTCTCGTCCACTGTGTCCCCTCAGTCCCTTCGGGTAAGTGTCTCTCGCCGTGGTGCGACGGTCGTTGCGCGACGTGATCGTCGCGCGATGTGGTCGCGGTGTGACGTGGTCCCACGATCATGCAGTGCGAGAGGGTCTGACGTCGATGGTATTCGGCTGCTGTCAGTGGTGGGTCGTAGGGTCTTGCCCATGGACCTCAGCACTGATGCCGCCGTGGCCGCCGCGGGCCCGGTGTCGCTCTCGCCGTCGCGGGCCAGTGACTTTATGCAGTGCCCGCTGCTGTACCGGTTCCGGGTGATCGACAAGCTGCCGGAGAAGCCGAGTGAGGCGGCCACGCGGGGCACGTTGGTGCACGCGGTGCTGGAGCGGCTCTTCGACGCGCCGGCCGCCGAGCGTACGGCGCCGCGGGCGAAGGCGCTGGTGCCGGGGCAGTGGGACCGGCTGCACGAGTCGAAGCCGGAGCTGGCGGAGCTGTTCGCGGACGCCGACGAGCAGGCGGCGGGTGAGCGGCTGGCGCGTTGGCTGGGACAGGCCGAGGAGCTGGTGGAGAAGTGGTTCACGCTGGAGGACCCGTCCCGGCTGGAGCCGGCTGAGCGTGAGCTGTTCGTGGAGGCGCGGCTGGAGTCGGGGCTGCGGTTGCGGGGGATCATCGACCGGGTCGACGTGGCGCCTACGGGTGAGGTGCGGATCGTCGATTACAAGACGGGCAAGGCGCCTCGTCCGGAGTACTCCGAGGGTGCGCTGTTCCAGATGACGTTCTACGCCCTGGTGGTGTGGCGGCTGAAGGGTGTGGTGCCGCGGCGGCTGCAGCTGGTCTACCTGGGCAGTGGTGATGTGATCACGTATGACCCGGTGGTGGCGGATCTGGAGCGGGTGGAGCGGAAGCTGCACGCGCTGTGGGACGCGATCCGGCTGGCCACCGAGACGGGTGACTGGCGACCGCGGCCGAGCAAGCTCTGTGGCTGGTGTGACCATCAGGCGGTGTGTCCGGAATTCGGCGGTACTCCCCCGCCGTATCCGCTTCCGGTGAGGGCGCCGGAGTCGCAGGGGGACGTGCAGGGCAGAATGGGCGCGGTCTAGCTAAGGAGATATGTCGTGGCGATCCGCGTCCTACTGGTCGACGATCAGCCGCTGCTGCGCACGGGCTTCCGGATGATTCTGGAGGCCGAGCAGGATCTCGCGGTCGTCGGGGAGGCCGGCGACGGTCTGCAGGCGCTCGACCAGGTCCGGGCGTTGCAGCCCGATGTGGTGCTGATGGATATCCGTATGCCGCGGATGGACGGGGTCGAGGCGACCCGGCAGATCACCGGTCCCGGACGGGATGGTCCGGCGAAGGTGCTGGTGCTGACCACCTTCGACCTGGATGAGTATGTGGTCGAGGCGTTGAAGGCCGGGGCCAGTGGCTTTCTGCTCAAGGATGCTCCGGCGCATGAGCTGGTGCAGGCGATCCGGGTGGTGGCCGCGGGTGAGGCGATGCTCGCGCCGAGTATCACGCGCAGGCTGCTCGACAAGTACGCCGGTCATCTGCCGTCGGGGGACGAGCCGGTGCCGGACACGCTGCACACGTTGACCGAGCGTGAGGTCGAGGTGCTGAAGCTGGTGGCGCGGGGGCTGTCCAACGCGGAGATCGCCGCTGATCTGTTCGTCAGTGAGACGACGGTCAAGACGCATGTGGGCCATGTGCTGACGAAGCTGGGGCTGCGCGACCGGGTGCAGGCCGCGGTGTACGCGTATGAGAGCGGTCTGGTGCGCCCCGGCGCCCAGTGACAGCCGGGGTCCAGTCACGGCCGGGGCCCGGTGGCTGGCGGGCCCGGTGGCTGCCGGGTCCGCTTACTGCCGGGGAAGCGGCTCGGCGAGGTTTCCGCGGTACGAACGAGAGCGGGCCGCCCCTCCAG
>NZ_JAZGRL010000046.1:0-3174 GCF_046540415.1 Streptomyces sp. E11-3
CGCCGATGGTACTGCAGGGGGGACCCTGTGGGAGAGTAGGACGCCGCCGAACTAATTGTAGAGAAAGCCCCCGTACCGGGTTCCGGTACGGGGGCTTTCTGCGTTTCACGGCCGGTTGCAGACTGCGGCTGGTGGAATCACGACAGCTCTAGGCTGCCTCTCGGGCCTTGCGTAGTGCTTCGCGATGCTCCCAGCCCCACTCAGCGGTATGCAATTCTTCGGGCAGGCCAGCAAGGCCAGTTGACAGGTGGTCCACCGCCTCGTCGTATCGCCCCAGGGCCAACGTGCACAGTCCCATGTTGAGCCGGTTGAACGAGGGCGTGAGCCAGTATGCGGTCTCGGGCGGTGCCATGGCTGCTGCTTTGTCCGAGAGTTGTTCCGCCTCGTCGACCATATGCAGGGCCCGGTCAGTCTCGCCGAGAGTCGCCATACCGGCAGCCGCTTGCAGTGTGTCGCCCAGCCGTTGGGCGGGGTGCGCACCAGGGGTACTGGCTGCTGCGTAGAACCACCGGGCAATCCCTTGTGGGCGCTGATGTCCCGCCGTGCGCGCCGTAGGCGCCTGGAGTCGTGCGCCTGGGTGCTGGTCGTGATGACCGTCTACGGCGTAGCTCTCTACTCCGTGGTGGACCTGGTTCGGTAGTGGTGGGGGACCTGGGGCTCTAGGGCTTGGTCAGAGAACCAGCGCGTACAGGGTGGGGGGCACCAACCTCGTGTCGTCGGAGGCAGTGAAGTAGACCATGCCTTCGGCGATGACGGGAGGCACCTTGATCTCCGTCTTGTCGTCCTGAGCCTCGCTGCGGACGTTGAAGACCCAGCGTCGGCGGCCGGTGGCGGCGTCGACGGCGTACACCTTGCCCTCTTTGCCACCGAAGCAGACCGTGCCGTCACCGACGGACGGGTTGCCCTGCACGTCGCCGTTGAGGGGGAAGCTCCAGCGCTTCTTTCCGCTCGTGCTGTCGACGGCGTACAGGTTACCGTCGTAGTCGTGCAGGTAGACGGCGCCGTCGGCGGCGACAGGCCTGGAGAACCCGTTGCTGGTGGGAAGGGTCCAGCGGCGCTTTCCGCTGGTGGCGTCGAAGGCGTACAGCAGGGCGTCATTGCTGAAATAGACGGTGCCGTCCGCGACCGCCACGGAATCGAGCACCGGGTAGTCGTCCTTCGACGGGCGGGTCCAGCGTTCCCGCCCGGTGGCGGCGTCGACGGCGTTCAGCTCGCCTTTGCCGCCACCGATGTAGACGATGCCATCGGCGATCACCGGGGCGGCCGCGGCGGTGCCCCATTTGTTCTCGGAGTAGCGGTAGAGCCAGCGCCGCCGTCCGGCCTCCGCGTCGACGGCGTACAGCCTGCCTTTGCTGCCGCCGATGTAGACGGTGCCGTCGGCGACCGCCGGGGACGTGGCCAGCTGCTTGTCGGGGAATGGGAAGGTCCAGCGTCGGCTCCCGTCGGCGGTGTCGATGGCGTGCAACCCGCCGTCACCGGCCATGTAGACGGTGCCGTCGACGAAAACCGGGGACGCGTCCGACGGCTGATTGGGCATGGGCGCGGTCCAGCGCTGCTCACCGTCAGAGGCATCGAGAGCGCGGAGGGACGGCTCCTCGTCGCGAGTGCTGCCCACATGGGCCATGTAGACGGTGCCGTCGGCGACCGACGGGGTGGATGGCGCCATGAACTTGGGTTTGGACCAGCGCAAAGTGCCGCTCTTGACCTTGCTGTCGGAGGAGCCGTGCCCGCCGGACCCCTGGCCGGACGAGTCACCCGATGACTCGTTGCCGGTGCCGCCGCTGTCGCCGATGAGCTTCCAGGCGGTGAAGCCGATGCCCGCGGTGCCCAAGGCGGCTGCGGCGGCGGCCAGGACCTGGCGGCGGGTACGGCTCGGGGCGGCGTCGTTCTGGGCTGCCACCGGAGTCGGGGGCGGAGTCGCCGGTACTGGGGGCGTCGGTGCCGACGGCGTCGACGCCGCGAGGGCGGTCGGCGGGTGGGCCGGGGCCGGTCCGGGTGCTCTGCCGGTCCGGGTGGGGGCCTGGTGAGCGGCCGCGTCCGCCGACCGCTCCGGAGGCGTCGGCTGTTCCGGCTGCCGTGCGGCTGCCGTGCGGCTCTGCTTCTGGAGCGCCTGGGCCACCAGCCGGGGCAGCCAGCCGTACTCGGAGTGCGGCCCGGGCGCCTCCTGCCCCTCGTCGCGCAAGGCATGGGACAGCTCCTCCAACAGCGCGGCCACTGTGGGCCGCTCCGCTGGCTCCTTGGCCAGACATCTCGCCACCACGGCGCAGAGCCGCGGAGGCAGGGCCCTCAGGTCGGGCTGTTCGTGGACGATGCGGTAGTGCAGGGCATGGGGCGCGCCGGATCCGAACGGCCCGGATCCGGTCGCGGCGAAGACCAGCACCGCCCCTAGCGAGAACACATCGCTCGCCGGACCGACTTGCCCGCCCGCCGCCAGCTGCTCCGGGGCCATGAAGCCGGGCGTTCCGATGACCATGCCGGTCTGGGTGAGCCCACTCACCTCGTCCGTCATCGAGATCCCGAAGTCGATCACTCGCGGGCCGTCCGACGCCAGCAGTACGTTCGACGGCTTGAGATCCCGGTGGACGACCCCGGCCTCGTGGATGGCCTCCAGCGCCTCCGCCAGCCCCGCCCCGAGCGCCAGGACGGCCGTCTCCGGCCACGGCCCGTACTGCGCTATCGCCTCTCCCAGGGGCATCCCCGGTACGTACTCGGTGGCCAGCCACGCGGGAGATCCCTCCAGGTCGGCGTCGACCACCGCGGCGGTGAAGACACCAGTGACCCGGCGGGCCGTCGCCACCTCGCGGGCGAATCGCTGCCGGAACCCGGCATCCTCGGCGAGCTCCGGACGCACCACCTTCACCGCCAGAGTCCGGCCGCCGGGCGAGCGCCCCAGGAAGACGCGGCCCATGCCGCCCGCGCCGAGCCGGGCCACGATCCGGTACCGGCCCACCTGACGCGGATCGCCCGCCTCCAGCTCCGCGAACACCGTCCTGCCTTCCACTCGGTATCCCGCCAGAATCGGAACAGCAGCGGGACGATGCACGATACCGACTGACACTGGTGATCAAGTCAGCCGAGCACCAAGGGCGTTCGGCTCCCACATTGATCCGCCGGACAGACCCTAGTAGTGCTTCGTTAGGAGTGCCGATCTTGGCTGGTCGGGGGCATGCTGCG
>NZ_JAZGRL010000047.1:0-3172 GCF_046540415.1 Streptomyces sp. E11-3
GGGGAGTTGGCCTTTTTGGGGGCCCCAGTCGTTGGGGTCGGGGACGCCAGGGGGGAGCATCTGGCGGCGTTTGGGGCCGCCGTGCTCGGACTCCCCGGGCTCCTTGGCGCCCGGCCAGGCCTTCGCGACGCGGGCCGCGAGGACGAAGTCCTTGCGGAGCGGGTGGCCTTCGAAGCCGTCGGGGAGGAGGAGCGGGGTGAGGCCGGGGTGGCCCTCGAAGTCGACGCCGAACATTTCGTGCGTCTCGCGCTCGTGCCAGGCCGCGCCCGCGTACACCTCCACCGCCGAGGCCAGTACCGGCGCGGAGTGCGGGACGGTCGTACGGAGCAGGAGGCGGCGTACCGGGTGCAGGGCCACCACATGGGCCGAGACCCTGAAGCCGGTGTCCGGCTCGTCCACCGCGCTGAGCCAGTCGAAGAAGGAGCAGCCGAGTTCGGTGCGCGCGGTCAGCAGGGCCGTGGTCCAGGACGCGGCCGGTACGTCGACCGTGAGCAGGTCGTACGCGTCCTCGACCGTCGCCTCGTCGCCGAAGAGTTCCGTCACCGGGCGCGGGAGCCAGTTCGTCACTGGTCGCCGCCTTCCGGGGAGGAAGGGGAGGGAGGAGAGGCAGGTGGGGGTGGGTTCACCAGGGCGCTCTGCAGCGCCGCGGCCGATGGTCGCCCGGCCGCGCCGTACCGCTCGCCCAGCGACTCGCGCGCGATCTTCTCCTGAAGCTTGAGGATGCCCTGCAGCAGCGCCTCCGGGCGCGGCGGGCACCCGGGGACGTACACATCGACGGGGATGATCTGGTCGACGCCCTTGGTCACCGAGTACGAGTCCCAGTACGGGCCACCGCAGTTGCTGCACGCGCCGAAGGAGATGACGTACTTCGGCTCGGGCATCTGCTCGTACAGCCGCTTCACGGCCGGGGCCATCTTGTCCGTGACCGTCCCCGACACGACCATCAGGTCGGCCTGGCGCGGCCCGGGCGCGAACGGGATGACGCCGAGCCGGATGAAGTCGTGCCGGGCCATCGACGCCGCGATG
The DNA here is from genome assembly GCF_046540415.1 of Streptomyces sp. E11-3. NCBI lineage: Bacteria > Bacillati > Actinomycetota > Actinomycetes > Kitasatosporales > Streptomycetaceae > Streptomyces > Streptomyces sp. E11-3. Next base: position 1,027 of record NZ_JAZGRL010000047.1, read on the forward strand.
AACTCGATGGCGCAGCAGGCGAGTCCGAAGTTGAAGACCCACAGGCTGTAGCGGCGGCCCCAGTTGAGCACCACCTTCATCGGCTCGGGAGCCAGCCGCGCCAGCGGGCCGAGCCTGGGCGCGGGCTCGATCGCCACGTCCACAGGCGCCGCGTCCGTACGAGGTGTCACGTCCATGCGAGGACCCCCTTCTTCCAGGCATAGAGCAGACCGATGGCGAGGAAGCCGAGGAAGATGAACATCTCCACGAGCGTCGTCGCGCCGTATCCGGCGGCGGCGAAGACCGTCGCCCACGGGAACAGGAAGATCGAGTCCACAGCGAAGATCACGTACAGGAAGGCATAGACGTAGTAGCGGACCTGCGTGTGCGCCCAGCCCTCGCCGACCGGGTCGACGCCGCACTCGTACGTCAGCATCTTCTCCCGCGTCGGCACCACCGGACGCAGCAGCCGCCCCGCGCCGAACGCGACGGCGACGAAGAGCACGCCGACGACGGCGAGCAACCCGACCACCGAGTAACTTTGGAAGTAGTCCGCCCCGAGAACGGTCGGTTCCGGCACGTCAGCCCCTCACTCCCTGATCTCGTGGCCCGGTGTGTCGCCCTGTTCGACGATCTGTACGCACGGGAGTCTAGGGCCTGCTCCTGGAGGAGTAAGCAGCTCGTCACGCACAGGGTGGGGTTTTCCCCAGTTCCTCCCCGGCAGCACACCTCATGGCGCACGGCCGCGCGAGGCGGCAGGCTGACCGGTATGAGCCTTGCCATACCCCCCGAGCGCGCCGACGATCCACTGCCGCCCGCACGCCTCGCCTACGAGGGCCAGACCTGGCGGGAGATCGCCCATCTGCTGCTCAACCTGCCGGTGGCGATGCTCGGATTCGTCTACGTGACGACCGTGGTGGTCGCCGGCGGGCTCCTCTCGGTGACGGTCATCGGGCTGCCGCTGCTCGCCGTGGGCCTGATCGGGGCGCGGCAGCTGGGCCGGGTCGAGCGGTCCCGGGCCAGGAAGTTGCTCAGGGTGCGGATCGAGGAGCCGAGCCCGCTGCCGAAGGTGCGGGACGAGGGGTACTTCGGGAGGCTGTGGTCGAGCCTGAAGGACCCGGTCGGCTGGCGTGCGCTGCTGTACGACTTCATGCGGTTGCCCTGGGGCATCCTGACGTTCACGCTCACCCTGGTCTCGCTCGTCGTCCTCTGGCCGGTGCTGCCGTTCATCGCGCGGACCCTGACCAACGCCGACCGGCTGATGGTGCGCGGGCTGCTCTCGCCGTCCGACGAACTGGAGCGGCGCATCGCCGAACTGGAGTCGGACCGCGGGGTCGTGGTGGACACCGCGGCCGCGGATCTGCGCCGTATCGAACGCGATCTGCACGACGGCGCCCAGGCCCGGCTGGTCAACCTCGCCATGGGGCTCGGCCTGGCCAAGGAGAAGATCCTGGACGGCCAGGCCGACGACGTCGTGGCCGCGATGGTGGACGAGGCGCACGGCGAGGTGAAGCTGGCGTTGCAGGAGCTGCGCGACCTGGCCCGCGGTATCCACCCGGCCGTCCTGACCGACCGCGGCCTGGACGCCGCGCTCTCCTCGGTCGCCTCGCGCTGCACGGTCCCGGTGAAGGTGACGGTCGAGCTGCCGTTCCGGCCCGCCGCCGCCATCGAGGGCATCGCGTACTTCACCGTCTCCGAACTACTGCAGAACATCAGCAAGCACGCCCAGGCGAGCCGCGCGACGGTCGACGTGTGGCGGGCGAACGACCGGCTGCTGATCCAGGTCGAGGACGACGGGCGCGGTGGCGCGCGGCTCGACGGGGGTTCGGGGATGGCGGGGCTCGCGGACCGGCTCGGCGCGGTCGACGGGCTGTTCGCCGTCGAGTCACCGGTGGGCGGTCCGACGCTGGTGACCGCCGAACTGCCGTGGCGGGACCGGTCGGCGGGCTGACCGCGCGCGACCAGCCGCACCAGCAGGCCACCCGACAGAACACCCAGCGGGCACCCAGCAGGTCACCCGACAGCTCACCCGGTAGGTAGGGAAAACCCCCGGTCCGAAACGGAGATGAACCGCATGGTGCGGGCCCGCGCGACCTAGCAGGGTGGGAGGTACGAGGGAGGGACCTCCCCGAGCCGACCCGAACCTCCCGGAACCGCCCCGCCCCGC
>NZ_JAZGRL010000048.1:0-3163 GCF_046540415.1 Streptomyces sp. E11-3
GAGCGCGCTCCGCGCTCGCCTCTGTCATCGCGCTCCGCCTGCTGTGCCGCACTCTGCTCCGGATTGTCCTGAGGGTGTGGCCGGGCCTGCTGCTCGGGGATGCTCGTGGTCTGCGGCATCCCCGTTCGGCCGCCCCCGCCGTCTTCGCCATCGGCCGGGAGGCCCCATGCGCTGCGCTTCTCGTCCCGCATCGGCCCGTCCCCGTCCCTCACGCCGGCCCGGGTCCCGCGCCGCGCTTCTTGTAGAGGCTGATCGCGACGGTGTTGTCGTCGGCGACCGTGGCATCGACCTGTCCCGCCAGGGCTGACAGCACCGTCCAGGCGAAGGTGTCGCGCTCAGGGGCGCGGCCGTCGGTGGTCGGGGCCGAGACCGTGACCTCCAGTGAGTCGTCGATCAACTGGAAGACACAGCTGAGTACGGAGCCGGGGACGGCCTGTTGCAGGAGGATCGCGCAGGCCTCGTCGACCGCGATGCGCAGATCCTCGATCTCGTCGAGGGTGAAGTCCAACCGCGCCGCGAGACCGGCCGTGGCCGTCCGCAGCACCGACAGGTAGGCACCCGCAGCCGGTAGCCGGACTTCCACGAAGTCCTGTGCCCCGGGCTCGCCTGCGATCTGGGACACCCTCACCTCCAAGGTGTACAAGCACGGTCGGGATCTGGCCCGCCGCGCTGTGGTGGTCCGGTACGGTGCCGCACGGTCTGCCGTGCGGCATGGTTCAGCGGTGACGCTATCGCGCTTCCACTTTTCCTGTCCCGGTACCCCCGGCCCATTGGTGTCACTCATAGTAAGCCTACGGGTACGGACAGTGGCTAGGGGTCTGCGGGCCCAATTGGAAACAGCGCGCGCCGGGTTGACGTACCCAGGCGTTCGGCGATCGAACCGTCCCTTCCGCGGGGCCCGAGTGTCGGATCAGGCGATCGTGCCACCCGGGCGTGGTGGGTGACCAGTGATCACGGCGGCCAGGCGGGTGCCGGGCGGGAAAGCTCCCTCGTCGGCGAGGGTGGTAAGTCCGTAAAGCAGTTTGGCGACATAGTGACGTTCGACGGGCAGGGCGTGGCGCTGCTCGAAGTCGGCGGCGAAGGCGTCGAGCTCCGGGGTCGTACGGGCGTAGCCGCCGCAGTGGAAGCGGTCCACCAGGTGCCAGTCCCCCGTGTGGGCGCCGAAGGCGGCCTGTTGCAGGCGCTGGACCTCCGCGCCGAGGAAGCCGCCCTTGAGTACAGGTATCCCCAGGGCCCGCGAGCCGGGGCCCAGCCCGGCGGCGAGCCCGGCCAGAGTGCCGCCGGTGCCGCAGGCCACGGCGGCGACATCGGCTCGGCCGCGCAGCTCGCGGCCGAGTTCCGCACAGCCCCGCACGGCGAGCGCGTTGCTGCCCCCTTCGGGTACGACGACGAGGTCTTCCGCCGCGGGCCCCTGACCGTCGGTAGTGACGGCGCGCAGGATCTCGGCGAGCGCCTGTGGGTCGCCCTTCGCCCGGTAGGCCGTACGGTCCACGAAGTGCAGCCGCATCCCGTCCTCCGCGCACTGGGTCAGGGACCAGTTCAGGGGCCGGGTGGCCAGTTCGTCACCTCGTACGACCCCGATCGTCGCGCAGCCCAGGAGGTGGCCGGCCGCGGCTACTGCCCGTAGATGGTTGGAGTAGGCGCCGCCGAAAGTGAGCAGGGGGCGACCTGCGGCGGCGTCCAGGTTCGGGGCGAGTTTGCGCCACTTGTTGCCTGGCAGGGCCTCGTGGATGAGGTCGTCGCGCTTGAGGAGCAGCTGGACGCCGTGCCGGGTGAAGCGCTCGTCCTCGACCTCCTGGAGCGGGGACGGGAGTCTGGGCCGCAGGGCCGAGGGGTGGGGCGTGTTCACCCGGCCATTGTCACCTCAGGTGTCCGGTGTCACTTCAGGTGTCCGGTGTCCTCGGGTCTCCGGTGTCATTTCAGGCGTCCGGCGACGCGCTCGCGCATGTCCTGCATGGTGAAGCCGCGTGGGTCCACCTTGCCGGGCTGCCACTCCAGATGCCCGATGACGGACGGCGCGGTCCAGCCGTGGACCCGCAGCAGGGCCGCGCAGGCCTTCTCGATGGCCTCCAGCTGGGCGCTCGGCCAGGGGTCCTGGCCGTCGCCGAGGTTCTCGCACTCGAAGCCGTAGAAGTGGCGGTTACCGTCCGTGTTGGCTTCGTTGGTCGGGGGGAGGCGCTTCTCCGCGATGACGGCACGCAGGGTGTCGTCGTCGCCCGGGCCCGCGTGGTTGGCGCGGCCGTACCCGACGAGGTGGACTGTGCCGTCCTTGGTGATCACGCCGTGGCACAGCGGGCCGGGCAGTCCCGCGTAGCCGTCACGGCAGATGCGGACGGTCTGCTCGCTGCCCGAGGTCACGGTGTGGTGGATCATCACGCCGTGTACGGCCCCCCAAGGGCCTTTGTGGTTGCGGTGGTGGGTGCGCCAGTTGCCGACCTCGACGACGCGCAGTCCTTCGTCGCTCAGTGCCTTCAGGAATCGGTCCGCGGACATGGGTGGGGCCATGACCGCCTCCTTCGCGGGACAGGGCGGCCGCCGTTCGCGCGCCACCTGGTACGACCTGCTTCTACCGGGAAGCCCGGAGCCGGAGCGAGTCGTTCGAGCCGCGTGCGATGCGATCCGGCCAGCGGACCGGTACGGCGATGTGGTGCACCCGGGGCAGGAGGGGCCTCCGCCCCCGCGCCCTAGGGGCAGGCCCGCACCTAAGGGCAGGACCGTGCTCTAGGGCAGGCCCGCGCTCTAGGGCAGGAAGGAGTCGTCGTGCGCCGCGATGTGGGATTCGAGTGCCTGGAGTGCCTGCTGGGTGGCCTCCGCGCTGCCGCTGCCCCGCTGCTCGGCGTAGTAGGCCGCCCCCAGCTTCTTGAGGAGGTCGCCCCCGGCGCGCTGGGCCTGGACCTCGTCGAGCTTCTGCTTGCCTTGGTGGAGTCCGCGCTGCGCCTGCTCCTTGGCGCGGTCCATGAAGCCTGCCATCAGCCTGTCTCCTGTCGGTGGTGCGGATGTCGAGAGTCGTGGCGAGGGTCGTACCAGGAGAACGGGAGCCTGGATCTTGTAGTTCCCGTTCGGACTGTCCATCCCCCGTAAGAGTGATCGCCTACGCTTCAACCTCCAGTGTTGCCAGGGTGGTTGGAGAGGGGTCGGGGCGTGGGCGTGGCGATTCGCAGGG
>NZ_JAZGRL010000049.1:0-3157 GCF_046540415.1 Streptomyces sp. E11-3
CCCCCCGCCCCCCCCCCCCCCCACGACGGCGGGGCTTAACTGGGCGGTGATCGCACCGTTCACCGCGACCGCGATCCTCGGCGCCTGGGACGGTAAGCGCCTTGCCGCCAAGGTCTCCAGCACGCTCCTGCAGCGCGTCTTCGCCGTCGTACTGCTGGCCGTGGCCGCGTTCATGCTCGTGGACGCCCTGACCTGACCCCCCGGGTCCCTACGGTGGCGGGCCTATGCCAGAGAAAGGAACAGCTTCTCCAAACGGGCCCGCATCTGCTCGCGGTCGCCGCTGGCGGCCATGTCAGAATCGGTCAGGCAGTGCTGCAACCCGGTCGCGATGATCGCGAACCCAGCCTTGTCGAGGGCCCGGGAAGCCGCGGCGAGCTGCGTGACCACGTCCTCGCAGTCCCGTCCCTCCTCGATCATCTTGATCACTCCGGCGATCTGCCCCTGCGCCCGGCGCAGCCGGTTGACCACCGTCTTCAGTTCCTCAGCCGCCATCGCCAGTTCCACAAGCACTCCCTCGATATACCCCTGTGGGTATCCTACCCGTGGGGGGGAGAAGCGCCAGAAAGCGAAGGATATTCCCGTGACCACCACTGCACTCGCCCCGGACCAGGCCCGCGCGCAGCTCGCCGAGCTGACCGTCATCGACGTGCGCACCCCCGGCGAGTACGCCTCCGGCCACCTGCCCGGCGCCCACAACATCCCCCTCCACCACTTGGCGGCGGCCCTGCCCACCCTGAAGACCGCTACCGAGCGCGGCGCTCTCCTCGTGGTGTGCGCCTCCGGAGCCCGCTCCGCCCAGGCCTGCGCCACACTCGCCGAACACGGCGTCACCGCTGCCACCCTCACCGGTGGCACCACCGCCTGGAGCCAACACGGCCACGACCTCCACCGCCCCACCAGCGCCCGCACCGCCTGGGCCATGGAACGCCAGGTCCGCCTCGCCGCCGGCTCCCTCGTCCTGGCGGGCCTCGGGCTCGGCCAGATCCACCTGGCCTTCCTGCTCATCTCCGCGGGCGTCGCCTGCGGCCTGGTCTTCTCCGCTCTGACCGACACCTGCGGCATGGCCCGCATCCTGGCCAAGCTCCCCCACAACCGGCCCCGCGCCACCGACCTGGACGCCACCCTGGCCGCACTGGCCAGCTGACCGACCACCCGGAACACCCGGAGCCCCCCGAGTCCGGTGTCAGCTTCCGCTTAGCTCGCTCAGCCCGATCCGTCCGGTTCCGCCAGGCACAGCACGGAGACCCGCTGGACCAGGTTGTTGGCGAACCCGCCTCGGTTCCACGGCTGGTCGAGGGGCTGGGCGTGCCCCTCGGCGTCATGTGCGCGGACGCTGAGCTCATGGAGGCCGGGCGTGGCGGTCCAGGACGCGCGCCAGTGCCGCCAGGCCCAGTCGTGTCCGTCAGGCGGGGCGAGCTCGGTCTTGTTCCAGGTGCGGCCGTCGTCGGTGCTCACCTCCACCCCCGTCACGAGGGCGTGGCCGGACCACGCCCGGCCCTCCAGCCGCACCCGGCCAGGGCGTACGACCCGGGTGCGGGACATGAAGTCCGGGAACCCCGGCGGGATCATCAGGGCTCGCGGAGCGATCCGGGTGACCGGCTCGCCCGGATCGTCGGACGACTGGCGGTAGCGGTAGGCGACTTCCTGCTGGAAGCCTGTGAACGGGGTGTCCGTGAGGGCGATGTCGCGCAGCCACTTCACATGCGCCATGCCGTACCACCCGGGGACGACCAGCCGCAGCGGATGGCCGTGCTGCGGGGGCAGCGGGCGGCCGTTCATCTCGTACGCCACCAGTACCTCAGGGGCCTCGCCCGTGGCCACCGGCAGCGGCAGACTGCGCTGGTAGTCCTGCTCTACGCCGCGCTCGACGCCATGGTCGGCTCCGGTGAAGACGGCCTCGACGGCACCCGCCGCCACCCCGGCCTCGGCGAGCAGCGTACGCAGCGGCACACCGGTCCACTCGGCGGTCCCGACCGCCTCGACCAGCCAGGGCTGGCTCACTGGCCGGGGCGCGAGCCGGGCCCGGCCGTTGCCCGCACACTCCATCGTCACGCGCTGGGTTCTCGCCGGGTACGACCTCAGCGTCGGCATGTCCAGGGTCAGCGGGGTCTCCACGAGGCCGCGCACGGTGAGTTGCCAGGTGTCGGCGTCGGTGGCGGGGATGTCGTAGTGGACGAGTACGTAGTGGAGTCCGGCCGGAGTGAGGTCGTAGCGCAGAGCCTCCAGCGGCAGGCCGTGGTTACGGGCCGCGAGGGCGAGTTCCTCCAGGCTGATGGCCTCCTCGGGTTCCGCGAGGCGCCCTGGTGCGCTGATGTCACCGATGCGTACGTCTTCCATGCACCCATCGTGCTCGCCGCACCGGCCTGCGGCATCTCGCGCCGCCCCGGCCCGCCGCGACTCAGCGGTAGTCGGGGTTGGGGAAGTCGAAGCGGCACCCGGCGTCCCACGCCGAGCGCTGGTTGCCGTGGACCGGAAAACCGCCCGCGTCCTTCAACATCCGGGCCAGGTGCAGCAGGTTCCACGTCATGAAGGTGGTGTTGCGGTTGGTGAAGTCGTTCTCCGGGCCACCGGAGCCCGGGTCGAGGTAGGACGGCCCCGGCCCGGCCTCGCCGACCCAGGCCGCGTCCGCCTGCGGCGGAATCGAGTACCCCAGGTGCTGCAGCGAGTAGAGGACGTTCATGGCGCAGTGCTTGGCACCGTCCTCGTTGCCGGTGATCAGGCAGCCGCCGGCGCGCCCGTAATAGGCGTACTGGCCCTGGTCGTTGAGGATGCCGGAGCAGGCGTAGAGCCGTTCGATGACCCGCTTCAGCACGGAGCTGTTGTCGCCGAGCCAGACCGGTCCGGCCAGCACCAGAATGTCGGCGTCCATGACGCGCGAATACAGCACCGGCCACTCGTCGCTGGCCGCGCCGTGTTCGGTCATGTCCGGGTAGACGCCGGGGGCGAGGTCGTGGTCGACGGCGCGGATCTCGTCCACGCGTACGCCCTGCTGCTCCATGATCTTCCGGCTGATGTCGATCAGGCCCTGGGTGTGGCTCTGCTCGGGCGAGGGCTTCAGGGTGCCGTTGACGAACAGGGCGCGCAGGTCGTCGTAGCGGGGGGTGGCAGTGGGAGTGGCGGTGGGAGCGGGGTCGGCCACGGAGGGCTCCTTACGGTG
>NZ_JAZGRL010000050.1:0-3156 GCF_046540415.1 Streptomyces sp. E11-3
CTGGGGGCTTGCCCCCAGGTTCGGGAAGGGGCGGGGTGGGGGAGATTTCGCCTTGACGTGCTGCCGCGTCCGCCAGCGCTGCCGCGAGCGCCGCAACCGCTTCGCCACGCGGCGCCACGGTCCCGCCGTCCGGCGCGGTCAGTTCGTCCAGGTGCCGTTCGTAGAACCCGGTGTCCACATCCCCGGACGAGAACTCCGGGTGCCGAATGGACCGCACAAGCAACTCCCGGTTCGTGACCGGACCGTGCACGCGGGCCCGCTCCAGCGCCCCGGCCAGCTTGCGGACGGCTTCCGCCCGCGTCGGCGCCCACGCCACCACCTTCGCGAGCATCGCGTCGTAGTGGACTCCGACCGTGTCCCCGGACCCGTAGCCGGTGTCCAGCCGGACACCGCCAGGCACGGCGACCCGGTGCAGCGTGCCCGTCTGCGGAGTCCACCCCCGCGCCGGGTCCTCGGCGTACAACCGAGCCTCCACCGCGTGCCCACGCGCCCCCGGCGGCTCCGCCGCGAGCGTCCCGCCCTCCGCCACGTGAAGCTGCAGCGCGACCAGGTCGAGGCCGAAGACCTCCTCCGTCACCGGGTGTTCGACCTGGAGGCGGGTGTTCATCTCCAGGAAGTACGCGCGTCCGTCGGCGACCAGGAACTCGACGGTCCCGGCGCCCCGGTAGCCGATCGCCCGCGCCGCCGCCACGGCGGACTCGTGCAGCGAGGCACGGAGCCCGTCGGGCAGCCCAGGCGCCGGGGCCTCCTCGATGACCTTCTGATGGCGGCGCTGCAGCGAACAGTCACGGGTGCCGAGCGCCCACACCACCCCATGCCCGTCGGCGAGCACCTGCACCTCGACATGGCGTCCCCGCTCGACATACGGCTCGACGAACACCTCACCGTCACCGAACGCGCTCAGCGCCTCCGCCTCCGCGGCTGCCAACTCGCGTTCCAGGTCATCCAGTTCACGTACGACACGCATGCCTCGACCGCCCCCACCCGCCGCCGCCTTGACCAGCAGCGGAAGGTCGTCGGCGGTGGCCGCGGCAGGCTTCACCGGGTCGAGCAGCGGCACCCCGGCCGCCGCCATCAGCTCCTTGGCGCGGGTCTTCGACGCCATCGCCTCGATCGCCTCGGGCGGCGGCCCGATCCAGACGAGCCCCGCGTCGAGCACCGCGCGCGCGAACTCCGCGTTCTCGGAGAGGAATCCGTAGCCGGGGTGCACGGCGTCGGCACCGGCCGCCTGGGCGGCCTTCACCACGAGGTCCCCGCGCAGGTAGGTGTCGGCGGGCGCCAGCCCCGGCAGCCGTACCGCCACGTCCGCCTCCCGTACGTGCAGGGCGTCGGTGTCGGCGTCGGAGTGCACGGCCGCCGTGGCGATACCGAGTTCGCGGCAGGTGCGGAACACGCGGACGGCGATCTCGCCACGGTTGGCCACCAGGAGGGTTCTGATCATGAAGATCGCACTCTTTCCACTAGATCACCGCAACCATCAATTGAGGAACCACCGCGGCGGGCAACCAGGTCCGCGAGAGCGGCGGCGGTTCAGCCGCACTAGAGGCGAAAGACGCCGAAGCCGCCGCGCGCGCCCTCGACCGGGGCCGTGTGGATCGCGGACAGGCACAGGCCGAGCACGGTGCGGGTGTCGCGCGGGTCGATGACCCCGTCGTCGTACAGCCGCCCGGACAGGAACATCGGCAGGGACTCGGACTCGATCTGCTGCTCCACCATGGCGCGCAGCGCGGCGTCCGCCTCGTCGTCGTACGGCTGCCCCTTGGCGGCGGCGGACTGCCGGGCCACGATCGACAGGACGCCCGCGAGCTGTTGCGGGCCCATCACCGCGGACTTGGCGCTGGGCCAGGCGAACAGGAAGCGGGGGTCGTAGGCGCGGCCGCACATGCCGTAGTGACCGGCGCCGTAGCTCGCGCCCATCAGGACGGACAGGTGCGGGACCGTGGAGTTGGACACCGCGTTGATCATCATCGCGCCGTGTTTGATGATGCCGCCCTGCTCGTACTCCTTGCCGACCATGTAGCCGGTGGTGTTGTGCAGGAAGAGGAGGGGGATGTCGCGCTGGTTGGCGAGCTGGATGAACTGGGCGGCCTTCTGCGACTCCTCGCTGAACAGCACGCCTTGGGCGTTGGCGAGGATGCCGATCGGATAGCCGTGCAGCGCGGCCCAGCCGGTGACCAGGCTCGCCCCGTACAGCGGCTTGAACTCGTCGAAGTCGGAGGCGTCGACGATGCGGGCGATGACCTCGCGCGGGTCGAAGGGGATCTTGAGGTCGCCGGGGACGATGCCGAGCAGTTCGTCCTGGTCGTACTTGGGCTCTTCGGCCGGGCCCGGATCAGCGTATGCCTTGCGCCAGTTGAGGCGGGCGACGACGCGGCGGGCCTGGCGCAGCGCGTCCGGTTCGTCGGCGGCGAGGTAGTCGGCGAGTCCGGAGCTGCGGGCGTGCATCTCGGCGCCGCCGAGCGACTCGTCGTCGCTCTCCTCGCCGGTGGCCATCTTCACCAGTGGGGGTCCGCCGAGGAAGACCTTGGCCCGCTCCTTGACCATGATCACGTGGTCGCACATACCGGGGACGTACGCGCCGCCCGCCGTGGAGTTGCCGAAGACGACGGCGATGGTGGGGATTCCGGCCGCCGATGACTGGGTGAGGTGCTTGAAGAGCGCGCCTCCCGGTATGAAGATCTCCTTCTGGGATGGCAGGTCGGCGCCACCGGACTCCACGAGGTGGATGGACGGGAGCCGGTTCGCGTGCCCGATCTCATGGCTGCGGAAGGCCTTCTTCAGGGTCCAGGGGTTGGATGCGCCGCCGCGTACGGTCGGGTCGTTGGCGGTGATCAGGCACTCGACGCCCTCGACCGTGCCGATGCCGCAGACCATCGACGCGCCGACCGGGTAGTCGGTACCCCAGGCGGCGAGCGGGGACAGTTCCAGGAACGGGGTGTCGGGATCGAGCAGCAGCTCTATGCGCTCGCGGGCGAGTAGCTTGCCGCGTTTGCGGTGCCGGTCGACGTACTTCTCGCCGCCGCCCGCGAGGGCCTTGGCGTGCTCGGTGTCCAGCTCGGCGAGCTTGGCGAGCGCGGCCTCGCGGTGTGCGGTGTAGTCGGGGGATGTTGGGTCGAGGGTGGTGGGGAGGGTGGTCACGGGGTCACCTCCGGTGTG
>NZ_JAZGRL010000051.1:0-3152 GCF_046540415.1 Streptomyces sp. E11-3
ACGGGGGTGGCTGTTGGCCGTACGGGGGCGGCTGCGGCTGTGAATAGGGCTGCGGCTGCGGCTGCGGATAGGGCTGCTGGCCGTACCCCTGGCCGGGTGCGTCGTACGGCCCCGGTGGTGGTCCGAACCCGCCGCCCGACGGCGGCTGGCCGGGCTGCTGCGGCGGCTGCGGCGGCTGGGTCATCTGCGGTACCTCCCCGTTGGGCAGCGCCGGAGCGGCACCGGCCCGAACTTCCCTTTGTACCCTCAGGCGTTGGGCGCCGCCACCGCGGCCTGTGGCCTGATCGGGAGGCGGTTGACCGGGCGGCCGGTCGCCGCGCGCACCGCGGCGGCCACCGCCGCGGGCGAGGTGACCACCGGGACCGCGGACGCGGCCTTCGCTCCGAAGGGGGCCACCACATCGCGCTCTTCGACGAGCTTCACGATGCGGATGTCCGGGGCGTCGAGCGAGGTGGGCAGGGCGTACCCGGTCAGGTTGGGGTGCCGGACCAGGCCGCGCGGGGTGCGCAGGTTCTCCGTGAGGGCCGCGCCCACGCCCTGGGTGACGCCCGCCTCGATACGGGCCGCCAGCTGGGCGGGGTTGAGCACGCGGCCGACGTCCTGGGCGATGGCCAGCTCCACGACCCGGATCGAGCCGAGCTCCACGTCCACGTCCACCACCGCGCGGATCGCGGCGAAGGCCAGGCCCACGAACGCGTCGCCCTGGCCCGTCTCGTCGAGCGGCTCGGTGGGGTGCGGGCGGCACTGCGCGGTGGCCCACAGCTCCTTGCCGTCCATCGCCTCCATGACGGTCGTGGAGAGCACACCGTCGTACGAGGTGATCTTGCCGTCGGTGATCTGGAGGAGCTCGGTCGACATACCGAACTTGGCCGCCAGGGGCTGCAGCAGCTGGGTGCGGACCATCTTGGCCGCGCGCTCCACCGCGCCACCGGAGACCCAGGTGTGACGGCTGTGGCAGGCGGGGCCCGAGGGCGGCTGGTCGGTGTCGGCCGGGGCGACGTGGACCTCGTCCACGCCCAGGGTCTCCTGGACGATCTGGCGGGCCAGCGTGGGGAAGCCCTGGCCGGTGTCCACCGCGGCGCAGATGACCGTGGCGACGCCGTCCTGGACCTTGACCGTGGCCGTGGAGACCTCGTCGGTGCCTTCGGCGCCCAGCATGTGCACCATGCCGAGCGCGTACCCGACGCCTCGGCGGATGGCGCCCGGCTCGCCCGCGCCCTCCAGGCCGCCGGGCAGCAGCCACTCCTCCTCGGGGGTGTCCTTGGGGAGCGGCGGCAGCGGGTAGTCGCGTACGGAGCGCAGCAGTTCGGCCACCGGGGCGGGGCAGGTGACGGTCTGCCCGGTGGGCAGGATGTCGCCGGTCGCCATGACGTTGCGCAGCCGGAGCTCGGCGGGTTCCAGGTCCAGCTTGGCGGCCAGCTTGTCCATCTGGGCCTCGTAGGCGGCGCAGACCTGCATGGCGCCTTCGCCGCGTACGTGGCCGGACGGCGGGTTGTTCGTACGGACCGCCCAGCCCTCGATGAAGGCGTGCGGGACGACGTACGGGCCGCAGGCGAAGGAGACCGCCGCCGCCAGGGACTCGCTCGACGCGTCCGCGTAGGCGCCGCCGTCGAGCAGGATCTGGGCCTCGACCTTGACCAGGCGGCCGTCGGCGTCCGCGTGGTGGCGGTAGCGCAGCAGCGTGGGGTGGCGGTGGGCGTGGCCGAGGAAGGACTCCTCGCGGGTGGCGGTGAGTTTGACCGGGCAGCCGGTCTTCAGCGCGAGCAGGCCGAGCGGGAGCTGGAAGCCGGGGTCCTCGCGGTCGGCGGTGGCGCCGGGGACTCCGGTGACCACGACCTTCACGCGGTCCGGGGTGAGGCCGTAGCAGGCGGCGGCCAGGTCGCGGTCGGTGTGCGGGTCGGTGGAGGCGACGTAGAGCTCGACGCCGCCGTCCGGGCGGGGTACGGCGAGTCCGGCCTCGGCGCCGATCGGGGCGGGGTCCTGGCGGCCGATGCGGTACAGGCCTTCGACGACGGTCTCGCCGACGACCTCGGGATCGCCGTAGCGCAACGGGATGTGGCGGATGAGGTTGCCGTCGGGGTGCAGGGGCTCGGCGGCGAAGGCCTGCTCCGGGTCGGTGACCGGTTCCAGGACCTCGTACTCGACCATGACGGCCGCGGCGGCCATCCGGGCGGTGTCGGGGTGGTCGGCGGCGACGGCGGCGATCGGCTCGCCGTGGTGGCGTACGACCTCGGAGGCGAAGACGGGGCGATCGGCGACACGGCGGCCGTGGGCGGCGTCGCCCGGTACGTCCTCGTGGGTGACCACGGCGTGCACGCCGGGCATCTTGAGGGCTTCCGACGTGTCGATGGACGTGATGCGCGCGTGCGGGTGCGGGGAGCGCAGGATCGCCGCCCAGAGGAGGCCCTCGGCCCACAGGTCGGCCGCGTACGGGAAGGTGCCCTCGGTCTTGGCGGGGACGTCGGTGGCGGTGAGTGATGCGCCCAGGCCGTGCGGGGGCGCCTCGGGGGTGGCCGGGGCCGTGGGCGTGGCGGTGGCGGCTTCGCTGCTCATGCCTGGCCTCCGTCCTGCGAGGTCTGCGTGCGGCTGTGCGCCATGCCTCCGGCGCCGGGGGGTGCCTGGTGCGGGATGCGGGCCTCTTCGGCGGGCTCGCCGTCCTCGGCCGCCGCCGTGCCGCGCTGTGCCACGACCTCGTTCACCGCGTCGAGTACGCCGCGGTAGCCGCTGCACCGGCAGAGGTTGCCGCACAGGGCTTGGCGGGTCTCGCGCTCGTTGGGGGCGGGGTTGCCCTCCAGGAGGTCGTGCACGGTCATGGCGATGCCGGGTACGCAGAACCCGCACTGGACGGCGCCGCTGCAGGCGAGGGCGCGCTGCACGTCGGAGGGCTGCCCGTCCTGGGCCAGGCCTTCGACCGTACGCACCTCACTGCCCGCGGCGGTCGCGGCGGGCACCAGGCAGGAGGCCACGAGCCGCCCGTCGACCTGCACGGCGCAGGCCCCGCACTCGCCCTGCGAACACCCGTCCTTGGCCCCAGCGAGCCCAAGCCGCTCCCGCAGCACGTAGAGCAGCGACTCCCCGATCCACGCGTCGGTAACGGGCCGGTCCCCACCGTTGACCCGCAACACGTAGGAGGCCAACGGCCGCTCATCGGC
>NZ_JAZGRL010000052.1:0-3144 GCF_046540415.1 Streptomyces sp. E11-3
GGGTGCGGCGGCGTACGGGCTTGGCTTCGGCCTCGACGGCTTCCGCTGCCGGGGCCTCGGCCGCCTTGCGCGTACGGCGACGCACAGGCTTGGCCTCGGCGTCGTCCGTCGCCGTAGCGGTGCCCTCGGCCGTGGCTACGGCAGCCTCGGCGGCCTTGCGGGTACGGCGGCGCGGCTGCGGCTCGGACGCGTCGGGCTCGGCGACCGGGGCTTCGGCCGTCTTGCGCGTACGACGGCGTACGGGCTTGGCCTCGGCTTCGTCCGTCGCCGTGGCGGTGGCGGTGCCCTCGGCCGTCGCGACCGCGGTCTCGGCGGCCTTGCGGGTGCGGCGTCGTACGGGCTTGGCCTCGGGCTCGGCGGTCGCTTCCGCCGTGGCTACCGCGACCTCGGCCTGCTCGGTCGCCTGCTCCGGGACCGTCGCCACTGCGGTGGACGCCGAGGCGCGGGTGCGGCGCCGGCGGCGCGGGGTGCGCGGCTCGGTGGGGGCGTCGGCGGAGTCGGCGCTGTCCGCGGCGGGCTGGGCCGGCGCGGCCGAGTCGTCGAGCGCGGTGCCACCGCGCGTACGGCGACGCTGCCGCGGCGTACGCGTACGCTTCGGGCGCTCCTCCTCCGCTTCCCGGCGGGGACCGCGACCGCGGCCACCACGGCCACCGGTCTCGCCGAGGTCCTCGACCTCCTCCGCGCGCAGCCCGGCGCGGGTGCGCTCGGCACGCGGCAGAACGCCCTTGGTGCCCTCGGGGATACCCAGCTCCTCGTACAGGTGCGGGGAGGTGGAGTACGTCTCGACCGGGTCGCTGAAGTCCAGCTCAAGCGCCTTGTTGATCAGCTGCCAGCGCGGGATGTCGTCCCAGTCGACCAGCGTGATCGCGGTGCCCGACGCACCCGCGCGGCCGGTGCGGCCGATGCGGTGCAGATACGTCTTCTCGTCCTCGGGGGACTGGTAGTTGACGACGTGCGTGACGCCCTCGACGTCGATGCCGCGCGCGGCGACGTCGGTGCAGACGAGCACGTCGACCTTGCCGTTGCGGAACGCGCGCAGGGCCTGCTCGCGGGCGCCCTGGCCGAGGTCACCGTGGACCGCGCCGGAGGCGAAGCCGCGGCGCTCCAGCTGCTCGGCGATGTCGGCCGCCGTGCGCTTGGTACGGCAGAAGATCATCGCGAGCCCGCGGCCGTCGGCCTGCAGGA
Organism: Streptomyces sp. E11-3; assembly: GCF_046540415.1. Taxonomy (NCBI): domain Bacteria; kingdom Bacillati; phylum Actinomycetota; class Actinomycetes; order Kitasatosporales; family Streptomycetaceae; genus Streptomyces; species Streptomyces sp. E11-3. The sequence continues at coordinate 1,186 of NZ_JAZGRL010000052.1, forward strand.
TGCGGGAGACCATCTCCGGCTTGTCCATGTTGTGCGCGCGGTACACGAACTGCTTGGTGTTCGCGACGGTCTGGCCCTCGCCGTCGGGCGAGGTGGCGCGGATGTGCGTGGGCTGCGACATGTAGCGGCGCGCGAGACCGATGACGGCGCCCGGCATGGTGGCCGAGAACAGCATGGTCTGACGCTTCGCCGGAAGCAGGTTGATGATCTTCTCGACGTCGGGCAGGAAGCCCAGGTCGAGCATCTCGTCGGCCTCGTCGAGGACGAGCCCGCGGATGTGGCTCAGGTCGAGCTTGCGCTGACCTGCCAGGTCGAGCAGTCGCCCCGGGGTGCCGACGATCACGTCGACGCCCTTCTTGAGCGCCTCGACCTGCGGCTCGTACGCACGGCCGCCGTATATGGCCAGGACGCGCACATTGCGCACCTTGCCGGCGGTGAGCAGGTCGTTGGTGACCTGCTGGCAGAGCTCACGGGTGGGGACGACGACCAGGGCCTGCGGGGCGTCGGTGAGCTGACCGGGCTCGGCCCGGCCGGCCTCGACGTCCGCGGGGACGGTGACGCGCTCCAGGAGCGGCAGGCCGAAGCCGAGCGTCTTGCCGGTGCCGGTCTTGGCCTGGCCGATGACGTCCGTGCCGGAGAGGGCGACGGGGAGGGTCATCTCCTGGATGGGGAAGGGGGACGTGATGCCGACGGCTTCAAGGGCTTCGGCTGTCTCGGAAAGAATTCCGAGCTCTCGGAACGTAGTCAGGGTGCTGCCTCTTCTGTGAGACGCGGCGCGAGGCGAACGCTTGGGGGTCGTGACCGTGCCGCCAGGTGCGGAAATCTCGCATCCGGCCGCATCTACGCGAGGCCGGGTGGCGCGGGACCACTGCCGTCGCTCGAGCGCTCGTGCCGCTGAGGGTCCCTCCTGTGGGGCGCGCGGGGAGCGCGCCGCCGCCCGGAGGGCTGTCGGGTCGGAGCCGATCGGGCCACCGACCGGGCATCCTCATACGGGATGGCCCACCGATATGCACTGCATACTCGGCGGGCGCTTTATCACTGTACCCCGGATCCGCGCAGGCGTGTCGGCCGAATTGGTCACGTAGCCGTCGTCACAGTGATTGACCAGGTACTTCCCTACGGTGACCAGCGGGCTATTGTGCGGCTCATGGAGACGCCTGACAACGCCACGGACGCAGCCGCCGCAGCCGAAGAACCGACCGGGATCGCCGCCCAGGACTGGGCGACGGCCTCCGCCCAACCGCAGTACCGCGCCGCGGTGGTGGACCTGCTCGGGGCGCTCGCGTACGGCGAGCTGGCGGCCTTCGAGCGGCTCGCCGAAGACGCCAAGCTGGCGCCGACGCTCGGCGACAAGGCGGAGCTGGCCGCTATGGCTTCGGCCGAGTTCCACCACTTCGAGCAACTGCGGGACCGGCTCTCGGCGATCGACGCGGAGCCGACCGACGCGATGGAGCCGTTCGCCGCCGCGCTGGACGAGTTCCACCGGCTGACCGCGCCGTCCGACTGGCTGGAGGGCCTGGTCAAGGCGTACGTCGGCGACTCGATCGCGAGCGACTTCTACCGCGAGGTCGCGGCCCGCCTGGACACCGACACCCGGGCGCTGGTGCTCGGGGTGCTGGACGACACGGGCCATGCGAGCTTCGCCGTAGAGAAGGTACGGGCGGCCATCGAGGCGGACCCGCGGGTCGGCGGGCGGCTCGCGCTCTGGGCACGGCGGCTGATGGGCGAGGCGCTGTCGCAGGCGCAGCGGGTGGTCGCCGAGCGGGACGCGCTGTCGACCATGCTGGTCGGCGGCGTCGCGGACGGCTTCGACCTGGCGGAGGTCGGCCGGATGTTCTCGCGGATCACCGAGGCGCACACCAAGCGGATGGCGGCGCTGGGACTGGCGGCCTAGGGGACTGGCGGCCCTAGGGGGCGTCTCCCCGATCTTCGCGGGCCCGCGACGCCTGGCACGCGCCC
>NZ_JAZGRL010000053.1:0-3141 GCF_046540415.1 Streptomyces sp. E11-3
TGCTTCGCAGCGGGCGCAGGCTGATCCGCGAAGATCGGAGAGACGCCCCCTAGGCCGACAGGCCCTGGGCGTCCGTACGGTCCTGGGCGGCCATGACCTCGTCGCCATGGGCGAAGGCCCACGCCCCGACCGTCTCGATGGGGCCGAGGAACGTCCGGCCGAGGTCGGTCAGTTCGTACTCCACGCGCGGCGGCGACTCCGCGTACTCGCGCCGCGCCACCAGCCCGTACCCCTGAAGCCTGCGCAGGGTCTCGGTGAGCACCTTCGGGCTGATGCCGCCGATCCGCTCGCGCAGCTCGCCGGGGCGTCGCGGGCCGTCCCGCAGGGCCCAGACGGCCACCGCGTTCCAGGTGTTGGCCAGCAGGTCGAAGGCGAGGCGGGCCCGGCAGTCGGCCAGGTAGTCATCGGTCGTCACTTACCAGATGGTGCCTGACGGACTTCCTACTGTCTTTCCATGCAGCCGAGTTCGAGGTTGGGTTCGCGAAGGGAAGGTACGCGTATGAGGATCGGAATCGTCGGTACGGGGAACATGGCGGAGGCGCTCGGGACGCAGTGGGCCGCGGCGGGGCACGAGCTGCTGGTCGGCGGCCGGGACGCGGCCAGGGCGGCGGCGCTCGCCGAACGGATCGGCGCCCGCGCGGGCGGCCTGGCCGACGCGGCGGCCTTCGGGGACGCCGTACTGCTGGCGCTGCCGTATGACGCGGCGGTGGAGGCCGCGGCCGTGCTGCCGCTGCGCGGACAGGCGCTGATCGACTGCAGCAACCCGGTGGGCGCGGGCTTCACGCTCGTCACGGAGGGCGGGCCCAGCGCGGCACGCCGGATCGCGGACGCGGCGCCCGGGGCCCACGTGGTCAAGGCGTTCAACGTCTGCCACGAGGGTGTCTGGCGGCTGACCCCGCCGGTCTTCGACGGTCGGCCGCTCACGGTCCCGCTGTGCGGCGACGACGAGGGGGCGCTCACGCTCGTACGGGAACTGGTGAAGGACCTCGGCTGCGAGCCGGTGGCCGCGGGTGGCCTGGAGCGCGCCGGGCTGCTTGAGGCGACGGCGGCGCTGCTGATCGGTCTGTGGGTCGGCGAGGGCGTCGACGCCCAGGCCATCGCGCCGCCGCGCGCCTTCGCGACCGGCGGGCATTAGACGCAGCGGTGCGGCCGCGCGGCGAGGAGGCGCCGCCTGCCGCGCGATGCCAGCCTCTGACGTGGCGGGCGCAGGGCCGCAGTCCGGGCGGACAGCCGGACCTTACGCGCGCAACGCGCAGAGCTCCGCCACCCGGTTGGTGGTGATCGAGTCCACGCCGAGGTCAAGCAGCCGACGCATCGACCGCTTGGTGTCCGGGGTCCAGCAGGAGACCCGCAGCCCGTCCCGGTGGACGCGGCCGACCAGGTCGCGGCTCAGCAGGCCGAAGCGGTAGTTGAGCCAGCGCGGCCGGATCGCTTCGAGCACCTCGGGGCGTGCGGGAGCCAGCGTCTTCCAGGTGAGGGCGATCTCGGCGTCCGGGTCGGCCTCGCGCACCAGGCGCATGGTCGCGGTGCCCGCGCAGTAGTACGCGCGCTCGGCGGCTCCGCAGTCATGGACGGTGCCGACGACCGTGCGGACGGTCTCGGGGGTGGCGTTCGGCAGATCGACCATGACGCGGCTGTCGTCCGTCGTCCGCAGGGCCTCCTCAAGGGTGGGCACCCCACCGTCGGTGAGGCCCCGCACCTCGACGGCCGAGAGCTGGTCGAGCGGCCGGTCATGGCCCCACAGCCGCTTCAGCGTGGCGTCGTGCAGCAGTACGGGGACGCCGTCGCGGGTCAGACGTACATCGACCTCGACGGCGTCCGCGCCCGCGGCCAGCGCGGAGCGCAGCGAGTCCAGGGTGTTCTCGCGGACCCGGTACGGGTCGCCGCGGTGGCCCACGGCAGTCACGGAGTGCATGGGCCCATTGTGCTCAGAGCGCGTCACCGTGCCAGCCGTGCCGCCGGGGAGCCGCCGACGTAGGCCTCGGTGTACGTGTCGATCTCGGCCGCGATCCGCGCCTTGCCCGCGTCGTCGAGGAACGCGGCGCCGACGGCGTTCTTGGCGAGCTCCGCGACGCCCCGCTCGTCGAGGCCGAGGAGGCGGGCCGCGACCAGGTACTCGTTGTTGAGGTCGGTGCCGAACATCGGCGGGTCGTCGGAGTTGACGGTCACCAGGACGCCCGCCGCGACCATCTCCCTCATCGGGTGCCGGTCGAGGTCGGCGACGGCGCGGGTCGCGAGGTTCGACGTGGGGCAGACCTCAAGCGGGATGCGGTGCTCGGCGAGGTGCGCGAGGAGCTTCGGGTCCTGGGTGGCGCTGGTGCCGTGGCCGATGCGCTCGGCGCGCAGAGCGGTCAGCGCGTCCCAGATGGTCTGCGGCCCGGTGGTCTCGCCCGCGTGCGGTACGGAGTGCAGCCCGGCGGCGATCGCCCGGTCGAAGTACGGCTTGAACTGCGGGCGCTCGACGCCGACCTCCGGGCCGCCGAGCCCGAAGGACACCAGCCCCTCGGGGCGCAGCCCGTCGGTGACCGCGAGGCGCGCGGTCACCTCGGCCGCTTCGAGGCCGGCCTCGCCGGGGATGTCGAAGCACCAGCGCAGCACGACGCCCAGTTCGGTCTCGGCCGCCTTGCGGGCGTCCTCGATCGCGGCCATGAAGGCGTACTCGTCGATGCCGCGGCGCACCGAGCTGTACGGCGTGACGGTCAGCTCGGCGTAGCGGATGTTCTGCCGGGCCATGTCACGGGCGACCTCGAAGGTCAGCAGGCGGACGTCCTCCGGGGTGCGGACCAGGTCGACCACGGACAGGTACACCTCGATGAAGTGCGCGAAGTCCGTGAAGGTGAAGTAGTCGGCGAGTGCCTCGGGGTCGGTGGGCACCTTGGAGTCCGGGTGCCGGGCGGCCAGTTCCGCGACGATCCGCGGCGATGCGGAGCCGACGTGGTGCACATGCAGCTCGGCCTTGGGCAGCCCGGCGACAAAGGCGTGCAGGTCAGTCAACGGGTCCTCCCCGGGGCAGTGCGCTCGGCCGGTGCGTCGCGCGGACGGAATCATCGTAGGGTGCGGCCCGATGGGGCGGCCGGGTGCGGTCCGGGGCGGGCCGTAGCATGACCAGGGGTAAGAGACGAGGGGGCGGGCCGTGACCGA
>NZ_JAZGRL010000054.1:0-3127 GCF_046540415.1 Streptomyces sp. E11-3
GGGGGGGGCTACGCGGGCGCCGCGCCCTCGGCCGTGTCGTCGTCCTCGGGGAGCTTGCAGACCCGTTCCAGGAAGAGTGCGGCCGCGACCACCGCCACCCCCGCCAGCACCGAGAAGCCCGCATAGACCGCCTGGTCCTGGCGGGCCGGTACGTCGAGGCGGTTGAGCAGAAAGACACCCGTGCCGCCGTACATCCCCGCGACCAGCGAGGCGACCAGCGCGCTGGCCTGGCCGAAGACCACGGCACGGGCCGCCATCAGCGGCTCCACGCCCTTCGCGCCGGGCCGCCGCTCGCGCTGGGCGCGCAGCCTGGACCGGAGCGAGAGCGCGGTCGCGAGCAGCACGGCCGCGATCGCCGCCAGCACGATCGGCGCCGCCGGCGGGACGCTTGGCAGGGTGCCGATCGAATCCCACATCCCGGCCCCGCCCCAGGACAGCACCCCGGCCACCAGGAACAGGCCGATCAGCGTCCTGATGCGCAACTGCTTCACGGTGGCCCTTTCGCTTTCGTCCATTGCTCGGCTGGTCGGCCGCAAGGGCCCGCTAGACCCTAACGACTAGTCGGGCAGCCGAAGTTCCAGGTCGTCACGCTGGGCGACGCCCTCGCGGGTGACCGCCGCCAGCAACTGGGCGACCGGGCCGCGCCCCGGCAGCTGGGCCTCCGGGTCCACGTCGTGCCACGGGGCGAGGACGAAGGCACGCTGGTGGGCGCGCGGGTGCGGCAGCGTGAGCGCCGGGTCGTCGGAGACGACGTCCTGGTACGCCACGATGTCGACGTCGATGGTGCGGGGCGCCCAGCGTTCCTCGCGGACGCGGTGGAAGGCCTCCTCGACCGCGTGTGCCCGTTCGAGCAGCGAGGACGGGGGCAGGGTGGTCTTGATGAGGACGACGGCGTTGAAGTACGACGGCTGGCTGTCGGGGTCGACGCCCCAGGGCTCGGTCTCGTACACCGGGGACACGGCCTTGACCCGCAGCCCCGGGGTGTCCTCCAGTGCGTCGACGGCGCCCTGCAGGTTCTCCAGGCGGTTGCCCAGGTTGGCTCCGAGGGCGATCACCGCGATTTTGGGGTTGCTCAGCGTGGTGTCGGCGGCGTCGACCTGTTCGACCACGGAGGCGGGCACCGGCTGCACGGTCGGGTCGCTGGGAGTTTTCATACTCTGCTCCGGGTGATCGTGATGGTCACGTCGTCGAAGGGCACGGTGATCGGGGCGTCCGGCTTGTGCAAGATCACCTCGACCTCCTGTACCCCGTCGTGCTTCAGGCACTGCTGGGCGATGCGCTCCGCCAGGGTCTCGATGAGGTTGACGGGCTCGCCCTCGACGACCCCCACGACCTCCTCCGCCACCACGCCGTAGTGCACGGTCTTCGCCAGGTCGTCGTCGGCCGCGGCCGCCGTGGTGTCCAGGCCGAGCACCAGGTCCACGATGAAGGTCTGGCCCTCCTCGCGCTCCCGGGGGAACACGCCATGGTGCCCACGGGCCTTCAAGCCGCGCAGCGCGACACGATCCACGCGAATCACTCCTGCAATCGTTGGTTCGGCAGGCCTGCGCCGAGTGCGGTCGGCACACGAGCCTGAGGCGAATCTACCCGCGCGCACCGACAGCGCTCGCCCACGGGGGCTATGGACAGACGGGGGCGAGGGCTGGTAGCCGCCCATACCCAGGATCGGCGGTTCCAACCCCGTACGGCCCCGTGCCACCCTCAGGCGGGCGATTCGCCGCCTTCGCCACCTTCGCTGTCCTCCTCGTCGGAGTCCGAGAGGACGGGTGAGGAGTGGTGGGCCCACATCTTCCAGCCGTCGGGCGTGCGGTGGAACACGTTGGTGGCGACGAACTGCTGGCCGACCAGCGGCCCGAGATCGCTGCCCTCCTCGCTGGGGCCGCCGAGCAGGATGTTCTCGGTGCAGGTCACCACGGCGGTGTCGCCGGACGCGCGGACCTTGAGATCGGTCAGGAAGTACTGGATGTACTCGATCTGCGCCATCAGCGCGGCATACGACCGCAGGACCTCGCCGCGCCCCGTGAGCACCTGCCACCCGGGGTGCACGCAGGACACGTCCGACCACGAGTCGGGTCCTGAGCCGTCGTCGAGCCAGAGCGCGGACAGTTCGTCGTAGTCACCACGCTCCATCGCCTCGTAGAACGCCGTGTTCGCTTGCGTGACGGCTTCGGTCTGCGACGTCACTTGGCTCCCTTTGCGCCCTGGATGGCACGGGCGACACGTACCGCGTCCGCGGTGGCGCGGACCTCGTGGACGCGCACCGCCCAGGCTCCCTCGTGCGCGGCGATCGCGGAGACCGCGGCGGTGGCGGCGTCCCGCTCCCTGGCGGGCGGCGGAGCCCCCTCAGGACCGGCCAGTACGCGGCCGAGGAAGCGCTTACGGGACGCGGCGACCAGGATCGGGCGGCCCAGCGAGCGCAGGTCCGCCAGATGGGCCATCAGCGCAAGGTCGTGCTCGGCCTGCTTGGCGAAGCCGAGACCCGGGTCGATCACGATGTGCTCGGGGGCGATACCCCCGGCGACAACGGCCTCCACACGCGCGTGGAGCTCGGTGACGACCTCGCCGACCACGTCCTCGTACACCGCCTTGCTGTTCATGTCCTCGCTGAAGCCACGCCAGTGCATGACCACGAAGGGGGCGCCGGCGGCGGCGACGGTCGGCACCATGGCGGGGTCGGCGAGCCCGCCACTGACGTCGTTGACCAGGCGGGCACCCGCCTGGAGCGCCTGCTCGGCGACCTTGGCCCGCATGGTGTCCACGGAGACGGTGACACCCTCGGAGACCAGGTCCCGCACCACCGGGACGACCCGGCGCAGCTCCTCCGCCTCGTCGACGCGACTGGCACCGGGACGGGTGGACTCACCGCCGACGTCGACCAGGTCGGCACCCTCGGTGACCAGGTCGAGACCGTGCTTGACGGCGGTCGTCGTGTCGAACCAGCGCCCGCCGTCGGAGAAGGAGTCCGGCGTCACATTGACGACTCCCATGACCGCGCAACGGTCGAACGTGGGCAGGCCGGCAACCGACCCTCGGCCATACAACGTACTCATGCCTCCAGCGTAGGCCCGGATGGAGTACTCCCCGCGCCCCCGGCCCCGCACTCCGCCCCGTACTGCGTCCGCACGCC
>NZ_JAZGRL010000055.1:0-3122 GCF_046540415.1 Streptomyces sp. E11-3
ACGTACCCCCCGACGCGGCCCCGCCCCACAACAAACAGAGCGCACCCCGCACCACAGCACGGCACGCCCCACGACGAACAGCGGGCGCCCCGCGCGGCGGGGCCACGACCTCCGACGTGGCCCCGCCGCACAACGAACAGCGCGCACCCCCCCCGCGCGGCGGTGTAAGGGGGCCGTGGCTCACCCCGTGTGTGTCAGCGCCGCCTCCATCACCGCGCGGGCGATCGGCGCCGCGCTCCCCCCGCCGCTGATGTCCGACCGATCGGCCGCCGCCTCCTCCACGACCACCGCCACGGCCACCGCCGGCCGCCCCGAGTTCCGCGGCTGGGCCCACGAGACGAACCAGGCGTACGGCAACCCGGAGTTGCCGATGCCATGCTGCGCCGTGCCCGTCTTGCCGCCGACGATCGCGCCGGGGATCGCCGCGTTCCCGCCGGTGCCCTCCTCTACGGCGCCGACCATCATCTCGCGCAGCAGCAGCGCGGTGCGCTGACCAAACGGCCGCCCCAGCGAGCGCGGATGCACGGTCGAGACGGTCGTGCCACGCCGACTGGAAACCCGCTCCACCAGATGCGGCGCCTTCAGCTCGCCGCCGTTGGCCACCGCGGCCGACACCATCGCCATCTGCAACGGCGTAGCCGTGGTGTCGTACTGCCCGATCGCGGAGAGCGCCAACTGCGCCCGGTCCATGACGGTGTCGAAGTTGCTGGGCGAGACCCGCGAGGGAATCGCCAGCCCACGGTCGTTGAACCCGAACCCCTCCGCCGCACGCACCATCCCCCGCAGCCCCACCCGGTCGCCAAGGTTCGCCAGCACCGTGTTGCAGGACCACACGACCGCATACCGCAAAGACGCGTTCGCGCAGCCGTCCACCGCGTTGGTGAGCTCGGTCGAGGTGCCCGGCAGGGTGTACGGGTCGGGGGACTCGGTAGGCGCGTCGATGTCCTTCACGACGCCGGATTCGAGCGCCGCCGCGGCCGTCACCACCTTGAAGGCCGAGCCGGGCGGATAGGTCTGCCGGATCGCCCGGTTCAGCATCGGCTTGATCGGGGAGGCGTTCAGCCGCTTCCAGCGCCTGGCCACCGCGGCCCCGTTCCCGGACAGCACCCCGGGGTCGTACGACGGCGTGGAGACCAGCGCCAACACCCGCCCGGTGACCGGATCGAGCGCGGCCACCGCACCCGGCTTGCCGCCGAGCGCGGCGTACGCGGCCTGCTGCACGGACGGCTCGATGGTGGTGTGCACCTCGCCGCCGGGCGGCTGCGTCCGGGTGAGGTCGTTCCACAGCGGGAGCGGCGCGAGCATCGGGTCGGCGCCGGAGAGAGCCGCGTCCTCGGCGTCCTCCAGGAAGGTCGTGCCGTACGTCTGCGAGGCGTGCCCGGTGACCGGCGCGTACAGCGGGCCGTTCTTGTACGTACGCTCGAAGCGGAGCTGCTGACCGGTGTCCTTGGAGCCGGTGATCGGCTTGCCGCCGACGAGGATGTCGCCGCGGGGCTGGGCGTAACGGGCGATGCTCGTCCTGCGGTTGGCCGGGTTGTCGTCGTACTCCGCGGACTGGAAGACCTGGATGCGGGCGGCGTTCACCAGCAGCGCGAGGATCAGGAGCAGGGTGAAGGCGGCGGCGTGTCGGATGTGGCGGGTCACGGGGGCGGCCCCTTCACGCGTGGGGTGGCGGTGGCTGGTTGCGGGCTGAGTCGCTGACTCTGACCAGCAGGGCGACGATGATCCAGTTGGTGACGACGGACGAGCCGCCCTGCGCGAGGAACGGCATCGCCATGCCGGTGAGCGGGATCAGGCCGGTCACCCCGCCCGCGATCACGAACACCTGGAGCGCGAGGATCGAGGCGAGGCCGGTGGCCAGGAGCCGCCCGAAGGGGTCGCGTAGGGCCAGGCCCGCGCGGAAGCCGCGGGCCACGAGTACCGCGTAGAGGAGGAAGATCGCGGAGAGGCCGCTCAGGCCCAGCTCCTCGCCCGCGGTGGCCAGGATGAAGTCGGACTTCGCGGCGAAGCCGATCAGGATCGATTCGCCGAGGCCGAGGCCGGTGCCGAGCAGGCCGCCTGCCGCGAACGCGAAGAGGGACTGGGCCAGTTGGGTGGGGCCGTCGCCTGCCTCGATGGAGGCGAAGGGGTGCAGCCAGTCCGCTACGCGGCCGTGTACGTGGGGTTCGAGCGACCCCACGGCGAACGCGCCGACCGCGGCGAGGAGCAGGCCGACCGCGATCCAGCCGGTGCGGCCGGTGGCCACGTACAGGAGGATCACGAAGAGTCCGAAGAAGAGGAGCGAGGTGCCCAGGTCGCGCTCCAGGATCAGTACGCCGACGCTGAGCAGCCAGATCGCGACGATCGGGCCCAGTACGCGGCCGGTGGGGAGTTGGAGCTTCCAGATGCGGCGGCCGGTGTAGGCGAGGGCTGTGCGGTTGGCCGCGAGGTACGCGGCGAAGAACACCGCGAGGAGGATCTTGGCGAACTCCGCGGGCTGGATGGAGAAACCGGCGACCCTGATCCAGATGCGGGCGCCGTTCACCGCGGGGAAGAGGATCGGGAGGGTGAGCAGGGTCATCGCGGTGACGACGGAGAGGTAGGCGTAGCGCTGGAGCGTGCGGTGGTCGCGTAGCGCTGTCACCACCGCGATGAAGAGGGTTACCCCGGCGGTGGACCAGACGAGCTGCGCGGGCGCGGCGGTGTCTTTCGGGGTTTCGAGGTCCAGGCGGTAGATCAGGACCAGGCCCAGGCCGTTGAGCAGGACGGCGATCGGGAGGAGCAGGGGGTCGGCGCAGGGGGCGCGTCTGCGTACGGCTAGGTGGGCGACTAGGGCGAGTGCGCTGAGTCCGGCGCCGTAGGTGGCGGCGTCCGGTGGTACGGCGTGGTTCACGGCCAGGCCGACGTCCACGTACCCGAGAACCGAGAGCCCGACGGCCAGCACGAGCAGGGCGAGCTCGGTACCGCGTCGTCGGGGGACCCGGACGGGCGGCAGCGGCGCGTCGGTTCGCTCCTTGGCAACTACTACCGTCGTACCGGACATAACGGGCAACGTAGCAAGCGAAGGGGGCGGGGCTGGCGATTGACGGGGGTCCCGCGGCGTGGGGTGCGGCTGCGCCGTGGTGCGGCGGGGCCTTCGTGGG
>NZ_JAZGRL010000056.1:0-3121 GCF_046540415.1 Streptomyces sp. E11-3
CCCAACCGGCGTCCCCCTCCCCGCAGAAAGGCGGCACCACCCCATGCGCACCGTCATCGTGTCCGGCGCGTCCAGCGGAATCGGCCACGCCACCGCCGAGCGGTTCGTCCGCTCCGGCGACCACGTGGTCAACCTCGACCTCCAGCCGCCGGCACCGGGCACGGTGACCGGCGACCGCGAGGGCGGCGGCCACCTGAGCTGGATCGAACTGGACGTCGCCGACTGGTCCGCCGTCGGTGCCGCCGTCGACCAGGTGCACGCCGAGCGCGGCGGGATCGACGTCGTCATCGCCAACGCCGGAATCAGCGTCCGGCACGGCATCCTCGACCTCACCGAGGCCGAGGCACGGCGCACCCTGGACGTGAACCTGATGGGCGTGCTCGCCCTGTGGCGGCACGCCACGCCGCACATGCTGCGCCAGGGCGCGGGCGTGTTGCTCGCGACGGCGTCCGTCAACGGCTCCCGCGGCTACCCGCTCTACGCGGACTACAACGCCAGCAAGGCGGGCGTGGCCTCGCTGTGCCAGACCTTCGCCGTGGAGCTGAGCCCGATGATCAGGACCGCCTGTGTCGCACCGGGTGCCGTGCTCACTCCCATGCAGCGCGCCGAGTACACGGACGCCATGCTCGACGAGGTCAACGAGCGTATCCCGGCCCGTCGGCACGCCCTCCCGGAGGAGATCGCGGACGTCTTCCACTTCCTGGCATCCCCGCAGGCGTCGTTCGTCTCGGGCCAGCAGTTCGTCGTGGACGGCGCCGAGACCGCCGGTGCCACCACCGCGTTCTTCCCTGGCCCGACCAAGCCGCTGGACTGACCGCGAAAACCCGTCTGCCACACCCGAGTTCGAGGAAGCACACTTATGGATACCCGCCCCGCGCTCGCCCCGGGACCGCTCGACGCCATCGATCTCGCCGATCCGCTGCTGCACGCCCACCACGACCTGGGGCCGCTGTGGCGGCGCCTGCGTACCGAAGCCCCGGTGCACTGGCAGCCCGAGACGGCCCGCGGTGCCGGTTTCTGGGTGGTGACCGGCCACGCCGACGTCGTCTCGGTGCTCAACGACAGCGAGACCTTCACCTCTGAGCAGGGCAATGTGCTCGACACCCTGCTGGCGGGCGGCGACTCGGCGGCCGGCCGGATGCTGGCCGTCACCGACGGCCGACCACACAAGGCGCTGCGCAGCGCCCTGCTGAAGCCGTTCTCGCCGCGGTCCCTCGACGTCGTGGTCGAGAGTGTGCGGCGCGGCACCCGGCGGCTGGTCGAGGAGGCGGTGGAGCGGGGCACGGTGGACTTCGCCGCCGATGTCGCCGCGCATATCCCGCTTGCCGCGATCTGCGACCTGCTCGGCGTGCCGGCCGCCGACCGGCAGCACATCATCGACCTCACCTCCAAGGCGCTGTCGTCGGCGGACGGCATACCCGACGAGGAGGCGACCTGGTCGTCGCGGAACGGCCTGCTGCTCTACTTCTCGGAGCTGGCCAGCTCGCGCGTGAAGAAGCCGTACGACGACGTGGTCAGCCTGCTGGTGACCAAGGAGATCAACGGGCGGCCGCTGACGCACGAGGAGATCGTCTTCAACTGCTACAGCATCATCATGGGCGGCCACGAGACGACCCGCTTCGCCATGGTCGGCGGGCTGCAGGCGCTGATGGACCGCCCCGACCAGTGGAAGGCGCTCAAGTCCGGTCAGGTGGACATGGCTTCGGCGGTCGAGGAGGTACTGCGCTGGACGACACCGGCCCTGCACAGCGGGCGGACCGCGACCCAGGACGTTTTCTTCGGCGACCAGTTCGTCGAGGAGGGCGACGTCGTCACCACCTGGCTGGCCTCGGCCAACCGCGATGAGCGGGTGTTCGATCGGCCCGACGACTTCGACCTGGCCCGCACCCCCAACAAGCATCTGTCGTTCGCCCACGGGTCGCACTTCTGCCTCGGCGCGTTCCTGGCCCGCGCCGAGCTGACGGCCCTGCTGGAGAGCCTGCGCGACCTGGTCGCCGTGGCCGAGCCCGCGGGCCCCTCGCAGTACGTGTACTCGAACTTCCTCAGCGGCTTTTCAGCCCTGCCGGTGACCCTCTCCCCGGAGTCGTCCGCCGACTCCGCCGACCGCGCCGGTCTCCTCCAGGGCTCCGAGCACGGCTGACACCGTCTCCTGGGGGTGCGTCTGCGGGTAGGCGTGGCCACCGGGGAGAATCCGCAGCCGGTGCGCGGCCGAGGTGTACTGGGCCCAGGGCTCGACCTGGGCCTCGGTGGCCGCCTCGTCCTGCGCACCGGCGAAGGCGAACAGCGGGCAGCCGACCGCGACCGGCTCCGGGATGAGATAGCGCTCGGCGAGGAACATGTCGCTGCGCACCGGACGCAGCAGGTCCCGCAGGAAGTCCGGGTACGCCAGAAGCGCGGGCGGCAGTCCGCCGTTGCGCCGCAGCCAGCCGATGAGTTCGCTGTCGTCGGCGTCCGCGACGGCCGCCCGGCTGAGCGGCAGATGCGGAGCGCGTGACGCCGAGGCCAGCAGGGCGCTCGGCGGCCGCAGCCCGTCCCGCTCGATCCGGAGCGTCAGTTCGTACGCCAGTACCGCGCCGAAGCTGTGCCCGAAGAACGCGTACGGCGTGGTCAACTCGGCGCGCAGGCCCGCCAGCAGAGCGTCGAGCAGCGGCTCGAGACGGTCCGGCAGGGGCTCGTCCATGCGCGAGCCGCGGCCTGGCAGTTCCACCGGAGCCAGCTCGACTCCCTCGGGTACGTACGGCCGCCAGGCACCGAAGGCTCCGGCGCCTCCTCCGGCGGGTGGCAGACACAGCAGCCTCAGCCTGGGCTGTCCGACGCTGAACCGGCCGCTGATCCAGTCGGTTCGCGGTGTGAAGGCATCAATCGCGCTCATGGCGGCCAGCCTTACCGCGGTCCGCCGCCATGACCAGGCAGCCCCGGCGGCAGCTTAGGGCCTGCCCGGCGGATCATGCCTGGGACGCGGCGCCCTGGCACGCGCATCTGCGGCGTTGTCGTCAATCACCATCCTCCCCAAGCTCTCGGCTTCGCTCGAGCAGGGGAGACCCCATTCGCGATGCCTCAATCCTCCGCCTTGCAGCTGCACGCACCAGACCACCGCTCACCAGCAGCGAGAACGCACCCA
>NZ_JAZGRL010000057.1:0-3095 GCF_046540415.1 Streptomyces sp. E11-3
CCTCGAAAGCGAGTGTGGCGCAAGTCACCGTGGGTTCAAATCCCACCGCTACCGCTTCTGGAAGGGCCCCGGCAGTGCCGGGGCCCTTCCGCTGTTCCCGGGAACAGCGGAGCTCCCGGCTGGTCCACTGCCGTAAGCGCACCGCCGTACGCACACGAGAGCCCCGACGCCGAGGGGTCGGCACCGGGACTCTCGCTCCCAAGGAGGACGAGGGAAGGGGCATCGGGGGAACACGTCCCTTCCCGGTCCATCACCCCGCGCATTCCTGCCAGATCCGCTGGGCTCGCCTTCCATGCTGCCGCCCGGCCGGGCGGCGGACACTCGGGCAAAGGGCCCCACCGTGTGGGCCTTTGGTCCTTAAAGGCCGCGTGAGGCCACCGGTATACACTCACCCGACTGCACGTATGGTCAGACCGGCGGGGAGAGGGCACCGAGACAGTGGACGTGAAGAAGGTCGTGGTCTACATACTCGTGGTCTTCGTGCTGTACACGATCATCACCTCGCCGACGGAGGCCGCCGACCTGGTGGAGGTCGGCTTCAAGGGCGTCTCGGACGCCGCCCAGGGCGTCGGCGAGTTCATGACCGAACTCGTCAGGTAGGTCAGAGGCCAGGCAGGTCAGGTAGCCGACGTACAGAGCCCCTCGGCGCGCCGCCGCGACGCGCTTCTTCAGCACGCCCCTTCCGCGCCCCCTCACTGCTCAAGTGGGGGGCTTTTTTGGGTTTATGACCCAACTTGCCTTCAACACGGCGTTATCTGGTGCTTGCACACAGTGCACATGTCTTGTGATGCTATGACCGCTTTTGATGGATGAGTTGAACGGTTCTTTTCGAAAAGGGGTGGCTTTGACCGTGCCGGCCAGTACTGCACCTCAAGTGCCGCCTGTGTCTCCCATGACCCCGGCACCCGCGGTGTCCCCGGCCAAGCAGCGCGGCGTCGACGCCAGGGCCCTGACCCAGGTGCTGTTCAGCCAGCTCAAGGGGCTTGAACCGGGCACGCCCGAGCACAACCGGGTGCGCGGGGCGCTGATCGAGGCCAATCTGCCGCTGGTGCGGTACGCGGCGTCCCGCTTCCGGAGCCGCAACGAGCCGATGGAGGACGTGGTCCAGGTCGGCACCATCGGCCTGATCAACGCCATCGACCGGTTCGACCCGGAGCGCGGCGTGCAGTTCCCGACCTTCGCGATGCCGACCGTCGTGGGCGAGATCAAGCGGTACTTCCGCGACAACGTCCGTACGGTCCACGTGCCCCGGCGGCTGCACGAGCTCTGGGTGCAGGTGACCGGCGCGACCGAGGACCTCACCACCGCCTACGGCCGCCAGCCCACCACCGCCGAGATCGCCGAGCGGCTGCGCATCACCGAGGAAGAGGTGCTGGCCTGCATCGAGGCCGGACGCTCGTACCACGCCACCTCGCTCGAAGCGGCCCAGGAGGGCGACGGCCTGCCCGGCCTCCTCGACCGGCTCGGCTACGAGGATCCGGCGCTGGACGGCGTGGAGCACCGCGACCTCGTACGGCATCTGCTGGTCCAACTGCCCGAGCGCGAGCAGCGCATCCTCCTCCTGCGCTACTACAACAACCTGACGCAGTCGCAGATCAGCGCGGAACTGGGTGTATCGCAGATGCATGTGTCGCGGTTGCTGGCCAGAAGCTTCGCGCGGCTGCGGTCCGCAAATCGGATCGAGGCGTAACCGTATCGGGTGAAGTGCGATTCTGGCGCTTGCCTCGCAAAAATCCCCCAGACCCCCCCTTTCCTGCGCAGACTCACCCCCGACATGTCGACAAGTCACTACAGCGTGTTGCCGACATGTGACATTCTGCTGGAACGGCGTTTGGCGCGGCCCCACGACCGGTATTCAGGTGGAGGCTGCGTTCCTCCGACGGGAGCGCCCGCCGCGACCGTCCGCGACCTCAAGGGGGTGGCATGTCCGCAGAACAGGGCAGCTCGAAGGTGCTCACGCTGACAAAGCGCGCACCAGACATTGAGCGGAACCGCTCGGAAGCCATCGACACCCGCACCTTGTCCCGCTCTCTGTTCCTGCGGCTCGCCGCGCTGGACGAGGACAGCCCGGAGCGCGCCTACGTACGGGACACGCTCATCGAGCTCAACCTCCCGCTCGTGCGGTACGCCGCGGCCCGCTTCCGCAGCCGGAACGAGCCGATGGAGGACATCGTCCAGGTCGGCACGATCGGCCTGATCAAGGCGATCGACCGGTTCGACTGCGAACGGGGCGTGGAGTTCCCGACGTTCGCGATGCCGACCGTCGTCGGGGAGATCAAGCGCTTCTTCCGGGACACCTCGTGGTCCGTACGGGTGCCGCGGCGTCTGCAGGAGCTGCGGCTCGCGCTGACGAAGGCCAGCGACGAGCTCGCCCAGAAGCTCGACCGCTCGCCGACCGTCCCCGAACTCGCCGCCGTGCTGGGCGTGTCCGAGGAGGACGTGGTCGACGGCCTCGCGGTCGGCAACGCCTACACCGCCTCCTCGCTGGACTCGCCCGCGCTTGAGGACGACGGCGGCGAGGGCTCGCTCGCCGACCGCCTCGGATACGAGGACACCGCGCTGGAGGGCGTGGAGTACCGCGAGTCGCTGAAGCCGCTGCTGGCCAAACTGCCGCCGCGCGAACGCCAGATCATCATGCTCCGCTTCTTCGCCAACATGACCCAGTCGCAGATCGGCGAGGAGGTCGGCATCTCGCAGATGCACGTCTCGCGCCTGCTGACCAGGACGCTGGCGCAGCTGAGGCAGGGCCTGATCGCGGACTGACCGCCTACGGCCCACCAGACTCTGCTGACAGGGTTCCTAATTGACGGTCCGTCAGCCACACTGCAGTGATGGGTGGGACGGGAAGAGCTCTGACACGTGGCCGCCGAGGCACCGTAGCGGGTGCATCGGCGGCCGTGCTGTGCCTGGCCGGCCTGCTGGCCGCCTGCGCGGGCGGCTCAACCGGCTCGAGCGACGACGGCTATGTGGCGGTCGGCGCGGGCTCCGCCGAGCGGGTACCGGGGGACGCGGTGGCGCCTACGGGTGACGTGGTGCTGGTGCCACTGGGCGGCGAGGGGGCCAAAGGCGCGAAGAAGGGTTCCAAGGGCGGGGGC
>NZ_JAZGRL010000058.1:0-3091 GCF_046540415.1 Streptomyces sp. E11-3
GCAGGCGGCGGCGGGCCTGGGCGCGATCCGGGGGCGGGGGTGAGGTACTCATGGCCTGATCAGGGTAGGCAGGCCCCGGCCGGTGGGGCGTCATACCGGGGTAGCGGGATGCCGCCCATACCTGGGTGTGAGCGGCGCGTCATACCTGGGTGTGAGCGGCGCGCCTCAGAGCTCGGCCAGGAGTTTCGTCTCACAGCTCGGCCAGGAGCTCCGCCTTCTTCGCGGTGAACTCGCCGTCCGTGAGCAGGCCCGCCTGGTGCAGTTCGCCCAGGTGCCGGATGCGGTCCGCGATGTCCGCCGGATCGCGGCGGCCCGGCGTACGGGACTCCACCGCGACGGCCGGGCCGCAGTCGCGTACCGCCGCGAGGATGGACGCGGCGAACGGCAGCGACTCGTGGACCGGGCCATAGCCCAGGCCGAACAGCACGGCGGCCGGGTCCTGGTCGGCCTGGGCCGGCTGCGGCTGGGCCGGGGCGCGGCGCAGCAGACGGAGATGGCCGTCGAAGGCGTCGGGGGAGCGCCACTCGACGCCGGTCAGGTCTGTGATGGGGATGGCCTGGTCGCCCGCCTTCCACTTGGCCGAGGACGCGCCTGTCCAGAACCAGCGGAAGAACACCGTCTTGCCGTCGAAGGACACCTTGCCGTCGTACGCCTTGAACTGCGTCGGGCCTTCGGGTGCGCCGACCAGGTACTGGTCCGCGGGCCCGGGGTCCGGCGCCAGGAGCGCGCGCAGTTCGTCCGCGTAGTACTCGGCGAGTGTCTCCCGCTCGGCGGGCAGCACCAGGCGGTACGGGTCGCAGCTGTCCTTGAGCTGCCCCGCCGCCGCCTCCATCAGCGGGTCGGCACCCGGTCTCGGCACGGCATGCAGCACCACGGTGCCCCGTTTGCCGGGAGCGAGTGTCACCGCCGCCAACGCCTCGTGGGGGATACGGCGTTCACCGAGCGCCTGGAAGAGCTTCGGTGTGCGAATCCCCCGCTCGAAGCGGATGAGCACGGAGTCCGAGTCGAACTCCCAGGCGGCTTGAAATCCAGCCAGTACGTCACCCATGCGGCTCATCGTATGCGGCGAGCGCGGGTTCGTCCCCCCTCGCAGCGATCCTGTCGTTTCCCGCGACGACGTGCTTCTACGCGCGTCAGGAGGCCACGGAACCGGAAGAAATCTTCCGGCAGGCCGTGCCACCGCCGTCACACCGCACCGCGTGGTACGCCCCGACGCCGATCCGGGCGAGGTTGCGGACGTTGTTGCTGTCCGGCAGGAAATAGCCGGTGTGCCCGCCTGACTTTCCGGCCGCGAGTACCCGCGCCCCGAAGTCCTGGGAGACCGGGTCGGCGCCGTGTCCGAGCCCGCCGACCTTGAGGTGGGGGATGTCCCCGATCCAGTCGTCGGCGCCCCGCATGGCCCAGACCCGGGCGGCGGTGCCGAGCCCGGACGCGGTCCCGGTGCCCATGCCGGGGCTGCCCGCGACCGCGATGTCGGTGACCCGCGAGGGAAGTTGGCGGGCGGCGACCCCGCACACCACCGAGCCGTAGCTGTGGCAGTACAGGGTGGTCGGCGAGGCACCGGGCAGGGCGCGCACCAGGTCGTTCAGCCGCTCGGCGCCGTCCTCGGCGCGCTTGGACGTGGCCGCTTCCACACCGATACCGGCGGGCGCGGTGTAGTCGGCCCAGGCGATCACGGCGGTACGGGTGTCGCCGCTGACCGCGCGCTCCGCGTCGTACAGCGACGCGGCCATACCGGCCGGTGCCGTGTACTTGCCGTTGGTCTTCTGGAAGGTGAGCAGGTCGGTGCCGACGCCGGGCACCACGATCGAGACCCGCTCGGCCCGGTCGAGGTCGCCGAAGACCTCGGCGACGCGGCCGGTGCCGGTGGGGTCGAAGGCGAGGATCTGGCGTTCCTCGCGGAGCAGCGCGGTGAACCGGTGCACCCGGCGGCGGACCGTGCGACGCCCCGTGTCGGACAGCCGTCTGTCGTTGACGCGCTCGCGCTCGGCCTTGCGGGCATCGACGAGTGCGATGCGGTTGGCGCGGTAGCGCAGCTTGAGCGGTGCACCGTCCAGGTTGCCGACCACGAGCGGATAGCGGGCGGCGAGCCGCTGCCGCTGGTGGGCGGTGAGCAAGCCGAAGAACTCGGAGATACGGGCCGCGGGTGCCTCCGGGTCGGGCAGCGGGTGGCCGTTGATGCCGCCGCGCTCCCATGCGTGCAGCGCGACCTGGAATGGGCTCCTGCCCGCACGGTTGTGGTGCACCGTGGTCCAGCCGGTGATGGCCAGCATGACGAAGACGACGGCGAGCGCGACGAGAGCGCGCAGCACCGTGGATTGCGGGGAGGAGTCGAAGGAAGTCACTGCGGGACAGCGTAGGAGAACCGTTCGGCCCTTCGTGCGAGGGGTGGGGCAGATCACGTTTTCCGCGGGGTGATCGGGCTAAGTGCCCCACGCAGGGTGCGGTTTGGTGACGTTCCGTGTCTTTGTTCGAGGTGTCGTCGCGGCATCACCTATCAGGGTGGCGGGGCCACGACTCCCCTTCCGACGGCCGCTTCCCGCAGGCCAGAGTGCGGACAGCAAGATCAGAGCAGATCCGTACGAGACGGAGGCCGACCGCCATGCGCAGCAGCAGCACCAACACCCTCACCCGAACCACACTCCGGACCGTCACCCTCGGGACCGCCGTGGCCGCGGCCGTCCTCTCCTCCGTGCCCTCGGCGGGCGCGGCGCCGCCGACGCTCGGCCGGTGCGGGCCGGGCGAGCTCTGCCTCTGGGAGCGGCCGGACTTCGCCGGTACCCGGCAGACCCACGAGCTGTCCGGTACGGACATCGAGAGCTGTATCGCGCTGCCGGAGGGGAGCAGCGCGCAGGCCCTCGCGAACCGGACGGGGCGCCCTGTCACGACCTACCAGTCGCGCGTCTGCGCCGAGACGGGCGAGTTCGAGACGTACCCGGGCGGTGGCACATGGGTCCCCAGGGCCCCGTACCGGGTACGCGCCTTCAAGATCTGGGAGAGCTGAGCCGGGGCCTGCCGCGCCGGACGGGCTGAAATATTTCAGCCCGTCCGGCGCTTGAGGACATCTTTGAGCCCGGCCGGCGAGGCCTTT
>NZ_JAZGRL010000059.1:0-3071 GCF_046540415.1 Streptomyces sp. E11-3
GACGGGCTCCCCCACTCCGACGGGCACCGCGCCCCCGACGGGCACCGCGACCACCACGTCAGCTCGACCCTCGCCCACGGACACCCCGCAGCCGCCGCGGAAGTCCGCCACGACCCCGCAGGCAGGCCGGATTAAGCCCCACACCTCCTACCAGGGCGTCGCCACCGCCTACGAGGCCGACAACGGAGACGGCGCCTGTCTGTTCGGCCCGAGCCCCGACCTCATGATCGCGGCCATGAACACCACCGACTACGAGACGTCCAAGGCGTGCGGCGCATACGTGCTCGT
Organism: Streptomyces sp. E11-3; assembly: GCF_046540415.1. Classification (NCBI taxonomy): domain Bacteria; kingdom Bacillati; phylum Actinomycetota; class Actinomycetes; order Kitasatosporales; family Streptomycetaceae; genus Streptomyces; species Streptomyces sp. E11-3. Next base: position 289 of record NZ_JAZGRL010000059.1, read on the forward strand.
CCGCGCGGCCAACGGCAAATCCATCACGGTACGGATCACCAACGAGTGCCCCCTGCCTTGCGCACCCGGCCAACTCGACCTCAGTCAAGAGGCATTCGCCAAACTCGCCGACCTCAAGGTCGGCCGGATCCCCATCACCTGGAGCCTGTTGAGCCCCAGCACCTCCGACACGATCTCCATCCGGTACAAGACCGGCTCCAGCCCCCACTGGTGCGCCATCCAGGCAATCGGCCACCGCAACCCACTCGCCAGACTGGAAATCCGCACCTCAGGCGGCTGGCGGCAACTGCCCCGCACCGCCTACAACTACTTCATCTCCGCGGACGGCAGCGGGTGCGGCAGCGCGATCAGACTCACCGACATCTACGGCGAACGGCTGACCGTCACCGGAATCGCGGTGCGGCCGAACGTCGTGCAACCCACCCAGGACCAGTTCGCCCGACACTGATCCCGCCACCCACCCAAGGGCACTCGCAAGCACACCCGCGACCTGAGCCGCACCGAAGTCGCACCGAAGTCGCACCGACGTTCGCGGACTACAACGCGCTGCGGGCCGAGGTCGTCCGCGCCTGATGAGGAAGGACGCGGACCGACCTCGGCCCTGATGTCGGGTCAGCCGGCGCTGATAGTCAGGTTATTGGTGATGAAGTTGAGCCCGCCGGACGACGAGGTGACCTCATAGCCGAACTGCACGTCGCCGATGACCTCGTTGGCGGGCATCCAGCCCTTGGTGTAGGCGATCCAGTTGAGGACCGGCTTGATGTCCACGGTGCCGGAGTTGGAGTCGGACGTCCGCAGGAACGAGAACACCTGGTTCGACCCGTTGGTGCCCTTGTAGACGTTCCAGTTGTGGCCGCCGAGCGTGACGTTGGCCTGCCAGGTGCCGATCGAGCCGACGGATCCGTTGTAGTTGACCCACAGCATGATCTCGTACTGGTGATCGTCGTCCCAGATGTCGTACGACGTGTTGTATGCGCCGGACGACGGGACGCTGACGTTGTAGCTGCTGGTGAGCCAGCCGAGGGAGTCGATCGTCTTGTTGATCGTCTTCGTTGAGTTGGGGTAGGACTTGATGCCGCCGGTGTTGGGGTGGTCGGCCCAGACACCCCAGCTGGTCCCGGAGTTGGCCCAGGTGCACTGGCTGCCGGTGCCGGAGCCCCAGACGTTGTTGTAGAGCTTGTAGCCATCCAGGCTGGTGCTACCCCATTGGTCGCAGGAGTTCCAGACTGCTGCCGCAGCGGGGGCGGAGGCGAGGCCGACGGTGGCGCCGATCGCCATCGCCGGCGCCAGCACCGCCATACCGACCCTGCGTATCGCGCCTTTTGCCATGGTGTCCCTTCCATGGGTGGGGGAATTGTGGGGGTGCTACCACGCCCCCTGGCTGAGGACGTGTCATCCGGGGCTGCGGCTCGCCGTGGAGCCTGCGCACGGTGATAGTCGAAGCGCTTCACTCGATGACGCAAGGTAATGAGGAACTTCCGGCGATACAAGAGCCTGCCGACAATGCAAACTTCTTCCTCACCAGACATTGACATCACATCTCGGAGAGTGACAGCGTCGAAGCGCTTCACTAACCGACGTCTCGCCCCCACCCTCACCAGCGCTTCCTGCGCCACCGCGTAACCCGACCGTTCCCGTGCCGCGCACTGGGTGCGCGGCACGCGACTTGCCAGGAGGCAGGCATGCTCCGACGCCGTCAGCGCCCTCTCCGTACCGCGATCGTCGGCACCGGCGCCATCGCCGGCGCCCACGCCGATGCGCTCCGGCGGTTCGTTGACCGTGCCGAGCTCGTGGCAGCGGCCGACACCGACGCCGCCCGCCTCTCCGCCTTCTGCGAGCACTGGCGCATACCCGGGCGGTACGCACACCTCGACGATCTCCTCTCCCTCGCCCGCCCCGACGTGGTCCATCTGTGCACCCCGCCGGGCCTCCACAAGGAGCAGGCCCTGGCCTGCCTCAGGGCCGGGGCCACCGTCCTGTGCGAGAAGCCCCCGGCCCTCAGCCTCGCCGAGCTCGACGAGATCGCCGAGGCCGAGCGGGCGAGTGGCGCCCACTTCGCCGCCGTCTTCCAGCAGCGCTTCGGCTCCGGTGCGCAGCGGCTGCGCACCGCCCACGCCTCGGGTGCGCTGGGCCGTCCGCTCGTGGCGCACTGCCACACCCTGTGGTTCCGCCCCGACACGTACTTCGACGTGCCCTGGCGCGGGACATGGGAGAGCGAGGGCGGCGGCCCCACCATGGGCCACGGCATCCACCAGTTCGACCTGCTTCTCTCAGTCCTCGGTCCGTGGCGCGAGGTCAGCGCGATCGCCGACAGGCTGGCCCGCCCGACGCGGACGGAGGACGTCTCCTGCGTCCTGGTCTCGTTCGAGAACGGTGCTCTCGCCACGGTCGTCAACTCCCTGCTCTCACCTCGGGAGACCAGCTCTCTGCGCTTCGACTTCGAGTACGCCACCGTCGAGGTCGACCACCTCTACGGCTACGACGACAAGGACTGGTGCATCACACCGGCCCCCGGTCACGAGGCGGACGTCCTCGCCGCCTGGGAGAGCGGGGCACCCGAGATCCCCTCCGGGCACGTGGCACAGCTGGCCGAGGTGCTCGACGCCCTGGAGCACGGCACACCGCCCCCGGTCGCCCTGTCCGAGGCACGTGACACCCTGGAGTTCGCCGCCGCCACCTACGCGTCCGCCTTCAAGCGGCGCATCGTCCGCAAGGGCGAGACGGGGTCCCCCCGGAGCCCGTTCCACCGCCGGATGCAGGGGCCGGGCGCCCCCTGGACCGCC
>NZ_JAZGRL010000060.1:0-3064 GCF_046540415.1 Streptomyces sp. E11-3
CTCCCGCTCGAGCGAAGTCGAGAGTGGGGGAGGGTGGGCACAACCCCTCGCCACGCTGTGCACCCAAGCCCGAAGGGCAACACCCTCCCCCCGCCACGGGGGCACCGTTGCGCCAAGCCCGAGGGCGACACCCTCACCCGGTACAGCGCACTGGCGCGCGCCCGGTTGTCAGTGCCGTCGACGACAATGGGCGCGGCAAGCGAATGCAGGACCGTAGCGAGGAGGCGGGGCCCATGCCCGTATGGGACGACCTGGTCGGCCAGGAGCGTGTCGCGGCGCAGCTCGACGCCGCCGCCAGGGACGCCGACACCCTCGTGACGGCGACGACGGAGCGCACCCCGCCCCCCGAGGCGTCGAAGATGACGCACGCGTGGCTGTTCACGGGCCCGCCGGGCTCCGGCCGCTCGACGGCGGCCAGGGCGTTCGCCGCCGCGCTGCAGTGCGTCAGCCCGGACCGCGCGCTGGGGGGCGCTCCGGGCTGCGGGTTCTGCGACGGCTGTCATACGAGCCTGATCGGTACGCACGCGGACGTCGAGGTCGTACGGACCGACCTGCTGAGCATTGGCGTGAAGGAGACCCGTGACCTGGTGCGCCGCGCCCAGCTCTCGCCGGCTGGGGGGCGCTGGCAGGTCATCGTTCTGGAAGATGCCGACCGCCTCACCGAAGGTGCGGGAAACGTCCTGCTCAAGGCGGTGGAGGAGCCCGCTTCGCGTACGGTGTGGCTGCTCTGCGCGCCGTCCCTGGAGGATGTGCTGCCGACGATTCGCTCGCGCTGTCGGCATCTGACCTTGCGGACGCCGCCGGTGGATGCCGTGGCGGACGTCCTGGTCCGGCGGGACGGTATCGAACCCCAGGTCGCGGCGGCCGCGGCGCGTGCGACGCAGGGGCACATCGGGCGGGCCCGCCGTCTGGCGACCGACGAGCGGGCGCGTGCGCGTCGGGCAGCGGTGCTGAAGATGCCCCTGCGGGTGGAGGAGATCGGGGGCTGTCTGAAGGCGGCGCAGGAGCTGATCGACGCTGCCGCGGAGGATGCCAAGCAGGTCGCCGACGAGGTGGACGGCAAGGAGACCGAGGAGCTGAAGGCGGCGCTCGGCGCCCAGGCGGGCGGCCGGATGCCGCGGGGCACCGCGGGTGCCATGAAGGAGCTCGAGGACCGGCAGAAGCGCCGTAAGACGCGTACCCAGCGGGACAGCCTCGACCTGGCTCTGATCGACCTGACGGGCTTCTACCGGGATGTGCTGGCCCTGCAGCTGGGCTCGCGGGTCGCGCTGGCCAACGTCGAGCTGCGGGACACCCTGGAGCGGGTGGCGCGAGGCTCGTCACCGGAGGCGACCCTGCGTCGGGTCGAGGCGATCGCCGCCTGCCGTGAGGCGCTGGATCGCAACGTGGCGCCGCTGCTCGCGGTGGAGGCGATGGCGGTGGCGCTGCGCGCGGGGTGATGCCTGTGTCACTCGTACGGACTGTTGTTGTTACGGAGTGTGTAGGGAGGCTCGGTTGAGAGTTACGCTCGGTGGATGGATTCCAGGCGCTACACCTTCCGTGCCGGGGGCGCGCTGCTCGCGGCGGCCGCGTTGCTGGTCTCCGGCTGCTCGTCGGGGGGTTCGCCGTCGGACGCCGTGGAGTCCGAGTCGGCCACGGCTGTCCCCAAGGGCCTGGACACGTACTACGGGCAGCGACTGAGCTGGCGTGAGTGCGGAGTGCCGGACTTCGAATGCACGACCTTGAAGGCCCCGCTGGACTACGAGCGCCCCGGCGACGGGGACATCAAGCTCGCCGTCGCCCGCAAGAAGGCCACCGGCCCCGGCAAGCGCATCGGCTCCCTGCAGGTCAATCCGGGCGGCCCTGGCGGGTCGGCGATCCAGTACCTCCAGGCGTACGCGGGCATCGGCTACCCGGAGCCGGTCCGCGCGCGGTACGACATGGTCGCGATCGACCCGCGCGGCGTGGCCCGCAGCGAGCCCGTCGAGTGTCTCGACGGGAAGCAGATGGACGCGTATACGCAGGTGGACGTCACGCCCGACGACCAGCGCGAGACCAAGGAGCTGACCGAGGCCTTCAAGGATTTCGCGGCGGGCTGCGAGCGCGAGTCCGGCAAGATCCTCCCCCATGTGTCGACGGTCGAGGCGGCCCGAGACATGGACGTACTGCGTGCCGCCCTGGGCGACGAGAAGCTCCAGTACGTGGGCGCCTCGTACGGCACGTTCCTCGGTGCCACCTACGCTGAGCTCTTCCCGCAGCGGACCGGCCGCCTGGTCCTGGACGGCGCGATGGACCCCTCGCTGCCGGCGCTCCAGATGAACCTCGACCAGACGGCCGGCTTCGAGACCGCGTTCCAGTCCTTCGCCGAGGACTGCGTGGCGCGCCCCGACTGCCCGCTCGGCCGCGGCACCCCCAAGGCGGCGGGCCAGCGCCTGAAGGACTTCTTCCGCGAACTGGACCGGAACCCCGTGCCCACGGGCGAGGACCGGCAGCTCGGCGAGACCCTCGCCACCACCGGCGTGATCGCCGCGATGTACGACGAGGGCGCCTGGCCGCAGCTGCGCGACGGGCTGGCCGCGGCGATGACGGAGAACGACGGCGCGGGACTGCTGTCGCTCGCCGACTCGTACTACGAGCGCAGCCCCGACGGCGAGTACGCGAACCTGATGTTCGCCAACTCGGCCGTGAACTGCCTCGACCTGCCCCCCGCCGTCACCTCCCCCGAAGAGGTCACCAAGGCGCTCCCCGACTTCGAGAAGGCCTCCCCCGTCTTCGGCGAAGGCCTCGCCTGGTCCTCCCTGAACTGCGCGTACTGGCCGGTGAAGCCCACCGGCGAGCCACACCGCACGGAGGCGAAGGGCGCGGCCCCGATCGTGGTCGTCGGCACCACCCGCGACCCGGCCACCCCGTACAAGTGGGCCGAGGCCCTCGCCGGCCAACTGGACTCGGCCACCCTCCTCACCTACAACGGCGACGGCCACACCGCCTACGGCCGCGGCAGCACCTGCATCGACACCGCGATCAACCGCTACCTCCTCCAGGGCGACCCCCCACCCAACAACACCCGGTGCTGACCCCGAACCGC
>NZ_JAZGRL010000061.1:0-3059 GCF_046540415.1 Streptomyces sp. E11-3
GCGGGGGTGCGGGGGTGACTCGTGGTTCGGCGGGTGGTTCGGCGAGTGGTTCAGCGGGGGCCGAAGACCGTGCGGTGCCAGTCCTTTCTGGCGACCGCGGTGTTGTCGTACATGACGTGCTTGACCTGCGTGTACTCCTCGAAGGAGTACGCCGACATGTCCTTGCCGAAGCCGGAGGCCTTGTAGCCGCCGTGCGGCATCTCGCTGAGGATCGGGATGTGGTCGTTGATCCAGACGCAGCCCGCCTGGATCTCGCGGGTCGCCCGGCCGGTGCGGTAGACGTCGCGGCTCCAGGCGGAGGCGGCCAGGCCGTACGGGGTGTCGTTGGCGAGGCGGATGCCCTCGTCGTCGGAGTCGAAGGGCAGCACGACCAGGACCGGGCCGAAGATCTCGGACTGGACGATCTCGCTGTCCTGGGCGGCGTCGGCGATGAGGGTCGGCCGGTAGTAGGCGCCGTCGTTCTCGGGGGCCGTGCCGCCGGTGACCACGCGCGCGTAGCCGCGCGCCCGGTCGACGAAACCGGCGACGCGGTCGCGCTGGGCGTGCGAGATCAGCGGGCCGAGGTCGGTGGACTCGTCGAAGGGGTCACCGAGCCGTACGGTCTCCATCAGGTCGGCGACACCCTGCACGAAGGCGTCGTAGAGGGGGCGTTGGACGTACGCGCGCGTGGCGGCGGTGCAGTCCTGGCCGGTGTTGATCAGCGCACCGGCGACAGCGCCGTGCACCGCGGCCTCCAGGTCGGCGTCGTCGAAGACCACGAACGGGGCCTTGCCGCCGAGTTCGAGGTGCAGCCGCTTGACGGTGGAGGTGGCGATCTCGGCGACCCGCTTGCCGACCGCGGTGGAGCCGGTGAAGGAGGTCATCGCCACGTCCGGGTGGCCGACGAGGTGTTCGCCCGCGTCCCGGCCCGCGCCGGTGACGATGTTGACCACGCCGTCCGGGATGCCCGCCTCGGTGGCCGCCTGGGCGAACAGCAGGGAGGTGAGGGGGGTCAGTTCGGCGGGCTTGAGGACGATGGTGTTGCCCGCGGCGATGGCGGGGAGCACCTTCCACGCGGCCATCTGGAGCGGGTAGTTCCAGGGGGCGATGGAGCCGACGACACCGATCGGCTCGCGGCGTACGTACGAGGTGTGGTCGCCGCTGTACTCGCCCGCGCTCTGGCCCGCCAGATGCCGGGCGGCGCCCGCGAAGAACGCGGTGTTGTCGATGCTGCCGGGAACGTCGAACTCCCGGCTCAGTTTGATCGGTTTGCCGCACTGCAGGGACTCTGCCTGCGCGAACTCCTCGGCGCGCTCGGCGAGTACGGCCGCGAAGCCGTGCATCGCGTCGGAGCGTTCACCCGGGGTCGCGCCCGCCCAGCCGGGGAACGCCGCGCCCGCGGCGGCCACCGCGGCGTCGACGTCGGCGGTCGAGGCGAGGTCGTAGGTCAGCACCTGCTCGCCGGTGGCCGGATCGATGACGGAGTGGCGCTGACCCGATGTGCCGGGCCGCAGCTCACCGCCGATGTACTGCGCGCCTGCCGCGAAGCGGTCTTGCGCCGAGAAACGGTCACCCATCACGCTCTCCGTAGCTCCAGCTCGAATTGAGTGCCGATCCTGACAGAGCAAGTGGCTACCAACAAGGGATTCCGTTGTTGCCTTTTGGTTACGCAACGGAATCTGTCGACCAGGTGTCGAGCCCCCTCGAAAAACCAGGGACGGACTGTCAGTGGCGGATGCCAGACTCGCGTGCATGGAACAGATCAAGGAGCTCGCCACGCGGGTCAGTGCGGGTGAGCGGGTCAGGTTTCTGCACTTCTGGGGGCATCGGCCGCGCCGGGACGGGCAAATAGGCGCCGGCTGCCTGAGCCAGTGGTGGGTCGCGCCGTTCACGGTGGACGGCGTGGAGTACGCGACGGCCGAGCACTGGATGATGGCCGCCAAGGCCCGGCTCTTCGGTGACGCGCGGGCCGAGCGGCAGGCGCTGTCGGCCACCCATCCCGCCGCCGCGAAGAAGGCGGGGCGGCAGGTGGCGGACTTCGACGAGGCGGTCTGGGAGCGGGAGCGGTTCGCCATCGTGGTCGAGGGCAGCGTGCACAAGTTCGCGGCCCACCGGGAGCTGCGGGACTTCCTGGTCGGCACGGGTGACCGGATGCTGGTCGAGGCCAGCCCGCTGGACCGGGTGTGGGGCATCGGTCTCGCCAAGGACGACGAGCGGGCGGCTGACCCGGCGCGCTGGCGTGGGCTGAACCTGCTGGGCTTCGCGCTGATGGAGGCGCGGGAGCGGCTGCGGGCGGGCTGAGACGGGTGGGTCCGGGGTTGGCCTACGGCCGGTCGGTCCCGGGCGCCGGGGAGAGCGTGGCCGAGTAGGGCTGTGCGTCCACCTCCGCCTCCTCCGACTCGGAGTCCTCGCCCCAGATGAACACCCAGGCGAGCAGACCCACGATCACCGCGCCGACCGCGATGCCCACGGCTCCCGTGATGATTCCGGCCAGCGCGTTACCGCCGTTGTCCGCCAGGCCCTGGCGCACCTTCTTGCGGCCGAGGATCCCCAAGATCACCGCGAGGGTGCCGAGGACGATCGAGACGATGCCGTACAGGCAGAACAGGAAGAGGGACAGGATGCCCAGCACCATCGCGGCGGTGCCCATGCCGTTGCTGGGCGGCGGCGCGGCGTAGGGCCAGCCGGGGGCGGGGCCGCCGCTGCCCGGGTACGCCGGATAGGTGGGGTAGCCCGGGTATCCGAGGGCGTGGGCCTGGCCGGGGATCAGCCCAGGGCCGTACGGCTGGCCAGGGATCGGCCCCGGGCCGTACGCCTGGCCGGGGGCCTGGCCCGGTCCTGGCCCGTCGGGTGCGATGGGCGGGGGCGGCACCGAAGCCGCGGGCGGCAGGCCCTCGAACGGCCCGGCTGGGCCGAAGGGTGGTGCGGCCGGGGCGAAGGGTGGCGCGGGGGCGCCGTACGCGGGGAGTCCCCAGGGCGGCGCCGGGTTCGTCGGTGGTTGGGCCGGCGTCCTACGGTCCGCCCGGTCCTCGGGTGGGGCCCATGGGTCACGCCTGCGCGGTGCCTGTGGCTCCCCCGGT
>NZ_JAZGRL010000062.1:0-3051 GCF_046540415.1 Streptomyces sp. E11-3
CGCGCCCCACACGTACGGCCGCGTAACGCCCCCACGCCCCTCCCCGTTGAAGATCACAGCGGGACCGGGCATCCAGTCCGACCTCCCGGAGAGCTGACAACAGGCGCCTAGAACCGGGAGCTGACGATCAGGCACACACACGGGCCCCAGCAGCCTGGCCGCAGGGCCGTACTCGGCCTCGGCCTGACCGTGGCAACGGTCACCGCGACCCCAACCCCATGGGCACGCGCGGCACCGACCCCGGGCCGAAAGCCGAACACGGCACCGACCCCGCACCACAAGCGGCCCGCGGCAGCCCCGCTCCCGGACCGAAAGCCCCCCGCCCTCGCCGCCGCGGGCCGCCAGCTCCTGGCCGGGCAGCTCCGCCACACCACAGTCCTGCAGTCCTTCGCCTTCGACGACCCGCGGGGCCACATCTACGCGTTGCAGGTGCTGCCGAGCGGCCTCCAGCTGCCCGGCGAGGACGCACCCCTCAGCCACGCCGAACGCTCCCGGAACGGCGACCTCTGCCTCAACCGCCTGACCCTGGACGGCTTCCCGGCCGGGCACATGTACCTGAAGGGCTTCGGCCACGGAGGCTCGATCGGCCTCCAGCCGTCCACCGTGGGCATCACCCTGTGGACGGAGTGGGACGCCAACCCCAGGTCCGGCTACGGCCGCGGCGTGTGCCGCTTCCGCTTCACCCCTGGCCGGGTCATGTCCCGTGACAGCGGCGACCTGCGCACGTACCGCCCCGTCCCCGGCTCCACCAGCAACTATCCCGCGCTCGACGTGGTCCACCACCGCCTGCTCCTGCGCTACAAGACAAGGGGCGTGGCCCGCTTCGCGCTCTACGACCTGACCCAGTTCGGCGCCCGCAGATTCCGTCCCCTGGCCGACTTCCCCCAGCCCGGCGCGGACCTCCGGCTGCCCTTCCAGGGCATGGCCCTGTACGGCAACCACGCCTACCAGCTGCTCGGCAGCGCGTACGGCCCCGACAACCCGGCATCCTCCGGCGGCGACGCCCGCCTCTACCGCATCGATCTCCGCACCGGCCGGGTCGTCTGGGAACAGCTGGAACGAACCGCGCCGGACCTGGACCCCCGCGAGCCAGAGGGCCTGGCCATCCTGCACCGCCGAGGCGACGAGCCCCGCCTCTGCCTGGGCTTCACCGAGGGCCCGGCGGGCGCCCGCCGCTTCCGCCTGTACTACAAAGCACTCAGCTGACCAGGCGGCAATCCCCGGCCATACGGCACACTGGACGTTTGGCCTCTCGAAAGGGTGCGCGCGTGAACGGTCCCCTCATCGTCCAGTCGGACAAGACCCTGCTCCTGGAAGTCGACCACGAGCAGGCCGACGCCTGCCGCCGTGCCATCGCGCCCTTCGCCGAGCTGGAGCGGGCGCCCGAGCACATCCACACCTACCGGGTGACCCCGCTGGGGCTGTGGAACGCGCGGGCCGCCGGGCATGACGCGGAGCAGGTCGTGGACGCGCTGGTGGAGTTCTCGCGGTACCCCGTGCCGCACGCGCTGCTGGTGGACATCGCCGAGACCATGGACCGGTACGGGCGGCTCACGCTCAGCAAGCACCCCGCGCACGGCCTCGTGCTGACCAGCACCGACCGGCCCGTACTGGAGGAGGTGCTGCGGTCCAAGCGGATCGCGCCGCTGGTCGGGGCACGGATCGACCCGGACACGGTGGTGGTGCACCCCTCCGAGCGCGGGCAGATCAAGCAGACCCTGCTGAAGCTGGGCTGGCCGGCCGAGGACCTCGCGGGATACGTGGACGGCGAGGCGCACGCCATAGAGCTGGTCGAGGACGGCTGGGCGCTGCGCCCGTACCAGAAGCAGGCCGTGGAGAACTTCTGGCACGGCGGCTCCGGTGTGGTCGTCCTGCCCTGTGGGGCCGGAAAGACCCTGGTCGGGGCCGGGGCGATGGCTCAGGCGAAGGCGACCACGCTGATCCTGGTGACCAACACCGTCTCCGCGCGGCAGTGGAAGCACGAGCTGGTGAAGCGCACCTCGCTCACCGAGGACGAGATCGGCGAGTACAGCGGGACGAAGAAGGAGATCCGGCCGGTCACCATCGCCACGTACCAGGTGCTGACCACGAAGCGGAAGGGCGTCTACCCACACCTGGAGCTCTTCGACTCCCGCGACTGGGGTCTGATCCTCTACGACGAAGTGCATCTGCTGCCCGCGCCGGTCTTCAAGTTCACGGCGGATCTGCAGGCCAGGCGGCGGCTCGGGCTGACCGCGACGCTCGTACGCGAGGACGGCCGCGAGTCGGACGTGTTCTCCCTCATCGGCCCGAAGCGGTTCGACGCGCCGTGGAAGGAGATCGAGGCGCAGGGGTACATCGCGCCCGCCGACTGTGTGGAGGTACGGGTCAACCTGACCGACAGCGAGCGGATCGCGTACGCCACCGCCGAAGCCGAGGAGAAGTACCGCTTCTGCGCGACCACCGCGACCAAGCGGAAGGTCACCGAGGCGCTGGTGGCACGGCACCACGGCGAGCAGACCCTGGTCATCGGGCAGTACATCGACCAGCTGGACGAGCTGGGCGAGCATCTGGACGCGCCGGTCATCAAGGGCGAGACGACGAACGCGCAGCGCGAGAAGCTCTTCGACGCGTTCCGGGAGGGCGAGATCTCGGTGCTCGTCGTGTCCAAGGTGGCGAACTTCTCGATCGACCTGCCGGAGGCGACGGTGGCGATCCAGGTGTCGGGGACCTTCGGGTCCCGGCAGGAGGAGGCGCAGCGGCTGGGGCGCGTGCTGCGGCCGAAGGCGGACGGCCACGAGGCCCGCTTCTACTCCGTCGTCGCCCGCGACACCATCGACCAGGACTTCGCGGCGCATCGGCAGCGGTTCCTGGCGGAGCAGGGGTACGCGTACCGGATCATGGACGCGGGGGATGTGCTGGCGGAGGGGTAACCGGCGTCGGGGCCGCCGGTCAGCGGCGCCGTACGACGCCCGCTTCCTCGCCGTACTCGCCGAGTACGACGACGCTCACGGCGGCGGCCGCGAAGACCTTGACGGCGCGCAGGGCGTTGCCGACGTGGTGGGTGTGCCG
>NZ_JAZGRL010000063.1:0-3023 GCF_046540415.1 Streptomyces sp. E11-3
GGGGTTGTGCCCACCCTCCCCCACTCTCGACTTCGCTCGAGCGGGAGGTGCCCCCTCGCCCTGCGGAACGACTGCCCACAACTGGGGGGTAGAAGGCGCGGGGCGGCGAGCGTGTCCGCGCGCGGAACCGATCCTGCCGGTGGTGGCGTCTTGGGGGGCGTGCAGCGTCAAGGCTCGCGCGGCGGCAACGCCGCCATTCGCTTCCGTGCGGCAGGAGTGCTCCTCCTGGCCGTACACCTTCTGCTCGTCGGCTGGATCACCCTGCGTCCACTGGACGTCCCCTGGGTGAGCGCCGCCAATCTGCAGCCACTCGCCGGGATCAAGGCCGACCTCGCGCTGGGCCCCGAGGAGGCCGCCCGCCAGCTCGGCCAGGGCCTGCTGCTGCTCGCCCCGCTCGGGGTGCTGCTGCCGCTGGTCGGCGGACGGCTCCTGGTGTCGCCGCTGGCGTCCCTGACCCGTACGGTCGCGGCCGGTGCGCTGCTCTCGCTCGGGATCGAGCTGCTGCAGACCGGCGTACCCGGCCAGGTCGTCGATGTGGACTCGCTGCTGCTGAACACCCTCGGCGTCGCCCTGGCGCACCTCGCCGTGGTGCCCGCCGCCAGAGCCCGGCTGCGTCGCCGTGCGGAAGGCGCGGCAGGCGCGGCAGGAGGCGCGCGGCGGCCCGTGCCGCATTGGGATGAGCCCTCTCAGGGGTCGACCCCGACGATTCCCAGGGTCGGGATCGCCCCCTAGCCGGACGCCCTCGACCCCTTCACGAACGTAGCTTTGAAGACATCGAAGACATCGGGGCCCATACGGGGTGCCTCGTCGATGGTCCTGAAGGAGCCACCATGACCGCCCTTACCCGCCCCCAGAACGGACGGATGATCGGCGGAGTGTGCGCGGCGCTGGCACAGCGCTTCGGCACCTCCGCGACCACGATGCGCGTGATCTTCGTGGCGTCCTGCCTGCTGCCCGGACCGCAGTTCCTGATCTACCTCGCCATGTGGATCATGATCCCGAGCGAGAAGAGCAACAAGACGGCCGCCGCGAGCTGGTAAGCCGCCGCGGGTACGCGAAACGGGGTGCACACCTCCACGGTGTGCACCCCGCTGCTCGTGAGGCTGGCGTCAGCCGATCGGCAGCCCGGTCGGCGCCAGCCCACCCAGCGGCAGGCCGCCGATGAGGCCGGTGACCGGGTCGCCACCGGCCGACAGCGCGTCCTGGCCCGCGAGCAGGGACTCGGCACCGCCGACGGGAAGCGTGTCCGCCGCCTCGCCGACCGGGAGTACACCGGACACGGAGCCCAGGGTCCCGGCGGCGTCCGGAACGGCCGGGGCGGCCGACGCGGTACCGGCCGCGGCGGCGGCGAACGCGGCGCCGATCGCGGCGACACCGAGGGACTTGGCGGCAGACTGCTTCATGGGGTTTCGTCCTCTGACTCTGAGCCGGGGGTCTTCGAGCGGTCCCGCAACGTATCCAGGCGTCAGTGGGCTTCGCAACGCATACAAACGGCCGGGAAGGCGCCTTCCCGGCCGTTTGGCGGATGCCCGACTCAGCGCCGTCCGCGCTCGGCTCAGCCCTGCATCGCGACAGAAGTACTGGTCGAAGCGGTCTGCTGGAACAACCACTCGGACCTGAGTTCGGCATATCCCGGCTTGATCACGTCGTTGATCATCGCGAGACGTTCATCGAAAGGAATGAACGCTGATTTCATCGCATTGACTGTGAACCACTGCATGTCGTCGAGCTTGTAGTCGAAGGTCGAGACCAGGTGCTCGAACTCCCTGCTCATGCTCGTCCCGGACATCAGCCGGTTGTCCGTGTTCACCGTGAGGCGGAAGTGCAGCCTGCGCAGCAGCCCGATCGGGTGATCGCCGTACGAGGTCGCCGCGCCCGTCTGCAGGTTGGACGTCGGGCACATCTCCAGCGGGATGCGCTTGTCGCGTACGTACGAGGCGAGGCGGCCGAGCTTCACCGTGCCGTCCTCGGCGACCTGGATGTCGTCGATGATGCGGACGCCGTGGCCCAGGCGGTCCGCTCCGCACCACTGCAGCGCCTGCCAGATCGACGGCAGGCCGAAGGCCTCGCCCGCGTGGATCGTGAAGTGGTTGTTCTCCCGCTTCAGGTACTCGAACGCGTCCAGGTGACGGGTGGGCGGGAAGCCCGCCTCGGCGCCCGCGATGTCGAAGCCGACGACGCCCGTGTCGCGGTAGCGGTTGGCGAGTTCGGCGATCTCCAGGGCGCGCGCGGCGTGTCGCATCGCGGTGAGCAGGGCACCGACCCGGATGCGGTGGCCGTTCGCCTTGGCGCGGCGCTCGCCCTCGCGGAAGCCCTCGTTGACCGCTTCGACGACCTCTTCGAGCGTGAGGCCGTTCTCCAGGTGCTGCTCGGGGGCGTACCGGATCTCGGCGTAGACGACGCCGTCCTCGGCGAGGTCCTCGGCGCACTCGGCGGCGACCCGGAACAGGGCTTCCCTGGTCTGCATGACGGCGCAGGTGTGCGAGAACGTCTCGAGGTAGCGCTCCAGGGAGCCGGAGTCCGCGGCGTCCCTGAACCAGATGCCCAGCTTGTCGGGCTCGGTCTCGGGGAGGCCCTCGTAGCCCACCTCACGGGCGATATCGATGATCGTCCCGGGGCGGAGACCGCCGTCGAGGTGGTCGTGCAGCAGCACCTTCGGGGCGCGGCGGATCTGGTCCGGGGTCGGGGTGGGAGCGCTCTGGCTGGCCTGGCTCCTGGTCTGGCTCGTCATTGGCGCACTGTACCGCCTACGCGCGTAGAGCGCGCCCGGGCGACGGCACATCTCCGCGTCGATACGTAACAGTGACCCTGCGGCCCGGCTCCGTACACCCGGGCTTCTGAGAGTGTGCTGTCATGGCGCAGCAAGCAACACCGGTACGTGATGCCCGACTTGGGCGGGTTCTGGGTGGCCAGGTGTCGGCGGTCAGCGGGGTTGTGCTGCTGCTGCCGAGTGGCGAGGAGGAGTCCACCCGCCGGACATCTCCGTTGGCCGTGGCGGAGGCGCGGGGAGTGGGGCGGCGGGT
>NZ_JAZGRL010000064.1:0-3022 GCF_046540415.1 Streptomyces sp. E11-3
GGGGGGAAGCGCCGCTGGTGCGTGGGCCGATGGTCGGCGCCGCCCCGGCGCACTGGGGGCGCGTCGGTGGTTTCGACCAATGGCAATCAAGTTGTACGTAGCGGGACTTGGGCGCCGCTTAAGGCATCGTGCTGGATGAGCCGCGGACTGCGCAACCGTTTCGGCGGGTGTTGGCAGGCCCTTCCCGTGTCGGTCCCAGGAGTGGGTGGAGCTGACCGCCGGTCGGCTCCGGGCGTCCCCGGAACCGACCGTCTTTCTCAAGGTGACCGGGCTGCTGTCCCCTGCCGTCCGGTCACGCTCTGGAGCGAGGTCCCACGACGTTCGGTACGAGCCACGAGCTCGGGCCGCACGTCTCATCGCTCCAGCGAAGCCACGCGTGGTTCTTTCGGGCCCGCCCCTGGATGACACGGACACCCGGACCAACGAAGCCCGTCGGGGCGCGGTCACGGCGCCGTACGGGTGAGAAGGGGGCGAACGTGGGTGCGCGGGATGCCCGTACGGGCGGGACCGGGGTGTGCGTACGGGGCGGACTCGCCTGCGGCCCGGCTCAGACCCGGCCTCGGCAGAGTTCCAGCAGCGTCATCGCGAGCGCCGTGCCCGGCTTGCCGAGCGCGTCCCGGTAGTGGCCGAGGACGTCCATCTCGCGGGAGAGGTTCACACGGCGGCCGCCGGACGCGATCCGGGACTGCTGGATCACCGCCGAGACGGCCATCCGTTCCTGGACCAGGCCGATGATCCGGTCGTCCAGCGCGTCGATGCGGTCGCGGGCGTCGGTGATCAGGGACGCGGCGTCCTCGGTTCGGGCGCCGGTCTGCTCGGTGGCCGTCTTGCCGGTGGCGGTCTTGTTGGTGGTGGTCTTGCCGGCGAGGGTCTTCGTCGCGGTCATGGTGGGGCTCCTCCTACGTAGGTCCCGTGGAGGCCCTGGAGCGACCAGACCCGGGAGGAAACGACAGGCGCCCCGGGCCTTGTCGGCCCGGGGCGCCTGGGAAGTCGCTTGTCAGTGGATCAAGCAGCACGACCATGGCAGCCGGTGGGCCGGTTGCCATAGGTAAACGCGAAGATCTCGCGGCGCAGGTGCTTGGTCACGGGGACAGTATGACCCCACGGCCGCCCGCCCGGTCAACGCGGGACGGCCGACGGTTCGGATCGTGAGACGAGGGACCGCTGCCCGGTCCTGTCGGGAGGACCACCGCCGGGCCCTTTCGGGAGGACCACCGCCCGGCCCTGTCGGGAGGACCACCGCCCGGCCCTGTCGGGAGGACCACCGCCCGGCCCTGTCAGATGGGACGAGGGACCACTCGCGAGCCCCGTTAGAATCGACAAGGAGAGACCCCCTCAGGACCCTCAGATCCAGACCCACCGCCGGAAGGCCACGCAGTGCCAGCAGTGTCATCAGGTTCCCCCGCTGCCGCCCCAGACACCGTGCTGGTCGTCGACTTCGGTGCGCAGTACGCCCAGCTCATCGCCCGACGTGTGCGTGAGGCCCGGGTCTACAGCGAGATCGTCCCGAGCACCATGCCGGTCGCCGAGATGCTCGCCAAGAACCCCGCGGCGATCATCCTCTCCGGCGGCCCCTCCTCCGTGTACGCGGAGCACGCCCCCCGCCTGGACCGCGCGCTCTTCGAGGCCGGCGTCCCGGTCTTCGGTATGTGCTACGGCTTCCAGCTCATGGCCACCACGCTCGGCGGCACCGTCGACAACACGGGCGCGCGGGAGTACGGCCGTACTCCCCTGCACGTCTCCAAGTCCGGCTCGACCCTCTTCGAGGGCACCCCGGACGAGCAGTCCGTCTGGATGTCGCACGGCGACGCCTGCTCCGCCGCGCCCGAGGGCTTCACCGTCACCGCGTCCACGGACGTCGTCCCGGTCGCGGCCTTCGAGAACGACGAGAAGAAGCTGTACGGCGTGCAGTACCACCCCGAGGTGATGCACTCCACGCACGGCCAGCAGGTCCTTGAGCACTTCCTGTACCGCGGCGCGGGCCTCACCCCCTCCTGGACCACCACCAACGTGGTGGAGGAGCAGGTCGGGCTCATCCGCGAGCAGGTCGGCTCCAAGCGCGCGATCTGCGGGCTCTCCGGCGGCGTGGACTCCGCCGTCGCCGCCGCCCTCGTCCAGAAGGCCATCGGCTCCCAGCTGACCTGCGTGTACGTCGACCACGGACTGATGCGCAAGGGTGAGACCGAGCAGGTCGAGAAGGACTTCGTCGCGGCCACCGGCGTACAGCTGAAGGTCGTCGACGCCTCCGAGCGCTTCCTGAACGCCCTCGCCGGGGTCTCCGACCCCGAGGAGAAGCGGAAGATCATCGGCCGCGAGTTCATCCGGGTCTTCGAGCAGGCCCAGGCCGAGATCGTCGCCGAGGCGGCGGGCGGCGAGCCGGTCTCCTTCCTGGTGCAGGGCACCCTCTACCCGGACGTCGTCGAGTCCGGCGGCGGTACGGGCACGGCGAACATCAAGTCCCACCACAACGTGGGCGGCCTCCCCGAGGACCTCGAGTTCGAACTCGTCGAGCCGCTGCGCAAGCTGTTCAAGGACGAGGTCCGGATGGTCGGCCAGGAGCTCGGCCTGCCGGACGAGATCGTCCAGCGCCAGCCCTTCCCCGGCCCCGGCCTCGGCATCCGCATCGTCGGCGAGGTCACCCGCGAGCGCCTGGACCTGCTCCGCGAGGCCGACGCCATCGCCCGCGAGGAGCTCACCGCGGCCGGTCTCGACCGCGAGATCTGGCAGTGCCCCGTGGTGCTGCTTGCGGACGTCCGCTCGGTGGGCGTCCAAGGCGACGGCCGTACGTACGGCCACCCGATCGTGCTGCGCCCGGTCTCCTCCGAGGACGCGATGACGGCGGACTGGACGCGGATGCCGTACGACGTACTGGCGCGTATCTCGACCCGGATCACCAACGAGGTCGCCGACGTGAACCGCGTCGTACTCGACGTGACGAGCAAGCCGCCGGGGACCATCGAGTGGGAGTGACCTCCCCCTGAACCCCCGCGTGCGCGTACCCCCGCGTGCGCGTACCCCCGCG
>NZ_JAZGRL010000065.1:0-2999 GCF_046540415.1 Streptomyces sp. E11-3
GCCGGTCCCCGCGCAGCCCGCCTACGGCTACCCCCAGCCGGCGTCCGCCCCGCCGCAGCCCGCGTACGGCTATCCGCAGCCCGCCGCGGGGCCGCCGCCGATGGCGCCCGACCCGGGCTTCCGGCTCCCGCCGCAGGGGCCGCAGTTCATCGGCCGCTGAGCGAACAAGCCACCGGAGGCCGCCGAAGGCCGCCGAAGCGAAGCCACCGAAGCGCTCGGCTACCGCTCCCCCGACCTGGCCTTGTAGCCCCGGCCCCACTGCAGCCCCCAGCCGTACAGCCGGTCCAGCTCCGCCTGGAAGCCGTAGACGAACTTCACCTCGCGGTGCACGATCAACTCGCCCTTGACGTTGTCCAGCGCGAACACCGCACAGGAGCGGGCCTGCGGCGCGCGCTCCTCAAGATCGATCTCGATCCGTGGGCCGTTGCTCGGGTAGAGCGTCATCTTGGCGTACGTACGGTCGAAAGCCGGAGTCTGGTCGTAGATGTAGACAAAGAACAGCAGCCGCTTGATGGACTCGCGGTGGTCCAGGTTGACGTAGATCGTCTCACCGGACGGCGAACCGAACCGGTCGTCCCCGCTGAGCTTCACATACGGCGGTTCGTTGAGGCCCCCGAAGAAGCCGCCCAGCGGCTGTACGACGCCCTTGGCGCCGTCGGTCAGCTCGTAGAGGCAGCCGATGTCCAGGTCGACGTTGACGACGCCCTGGGTGTGCGCCTGCACCACCTCGGGCTGGAACATCTTGAGCGGGTTCTGCAGCAGTTTGCCGCTGGTCTTCGACCTGCCCTCGATGTCGGACGTACGCATCCGCCAGGAGAGGTTGACGCGCAGATTGCCGTTGGCGGCGCCCTGCTTGGTGAGGGACACCGCCGGATTGCGCTTGGTGAGTTCAATGCAGTTGGTCGCGGCGCTGCCGGACTCGAACTGCTCGGATCGTCCGCGTAACAGCCCTTCCCAGAAGGACATCCCGGCTCCCAATCGCCCTGGCCCGGTGGGCCTGTCCAACAGTGCTCGTGCAGTGCTCGTGCGACAGCGACGGGGCGGCCGCGAGGCTGTGTACCTCATGGCCGCCCCGTCAGAGCGTTCCGCAATTACCGCGGGATCACACCCCGGAGGAGACTTCGGCCTTTTCGTCCGGGCTTGGCCCCTGGCCGCTCTCGGCCTTGGCCAGTGCGCGGTTGCGGCGCACCGACGACAAGAACGACCAGGCGATCAGGGCGACGCCGACCAGACCGGTGATGACCTCGTGGATCTCGTACTGGATCGTGACCATCAGGATGACGGCGAGCGCGCCGATGGCGTAGTGCGCGCCGTGCTCCAGGTAGACGTAGTCGTCCAGGGTGCCCTGGCGGACCAGGTAGACCGTCAGCGACCTGACGTACATGGCGCCGACACCGAGGCCGATGGCCATCAGCACGATGTCGTTGGTGATGGCGAAGGCGCCGATGACGCCGTCGAAGGAGAAGGACGCGTCCAGGACCTCAAGGTAGAGGAACATGAAGAACGCGGCCTTGCCGGCGAGTGCGATCGCCGAGACCGGCTTGCCCTTGCGCTTGGCCTCTTCCTCCGCCTCGTGCTCGCGCTCCTCCTCTTCCTCGAGTTTGTCCTCGAAGAAGCCGGAGAGCCCGCCCACGACCATGTACGTGATGAGTCCGGCGATACCGGAGAGCAGCACCGTGCCGGACTTGTCGACGTGCAGACCGCCGTGCTGGTGGGCGTTGACCGCGAAGGTCATCGAGGTGACCAGCAGGACGATCAGCGCGATGCACGGCGCCAGCATGTCGATCTTGCCGATCCTGGCCAGCGGGCGCTCCAGCCAGTGCAGCCACTGGATGTCCCGGTCCTCGAAGATGAAGTCAAGGAAGATCATCAGGAGGAACATGCCACCGAAGGCGGCGATCGCCGGGTGCGCGTCGGTGACGTACTGCTGGTAGGCGTCCTTGTCGGAGATCGCCAGGTCGACCGCTTCGATCGGGCCGAGCTGGGCGCTGATCGCGACGATCACCACGGGGAAGACCAGGCGCATACCGAAGACGGCGATCAGGACACCGATGGTGAGGAAGATCTTCTGCCAGAAGGCGTTCATCTTCTTCAGGATTCCGGCGTTGACCACCGCGTTGTCGAAGGACAGCGAGATCTCGAGGATGCACAGGATCGCCACGATCCCGAAGGCGGTCCACCCGTCGATGAATACCGCTGCGACCAGGCCGAGCGCGGTGACCGCGAACGACCAGCCGAAGGTTTTCAGAATCACTGGCTACCCAATCGATGATTGTGTGCGGGCCTTCCCCGCACCGCACTCGGCCCAAAGCCCCGGCATTTGCGCCTTTTACGTCTTTGCGGCTGAGGCTTTACGAGACGTTGACTCCGAAGTCTAGAGCGATGCCGCGCAGCCCCGACGCGTACCCCTGCCCCACGGCCCGGAACTTCCACTCGCCGCCGTAGCGGTAGACCTCGCCGAAGATCATCGCGGTCTCGGTGGAGGCGTCCTCGGAGAGGTCGTAGCGCGCCAGCTCCTGGCCGTCGGCCTGGTTCACCACGCGGATGAACGCGTTGGCCACCTGGCCGAAGGTCTGGCCGCGGGTGTCGGCGTCGTGGATCGAGACCGGGAAGACGATCTTGTCGACGTTGGCCGGGACCTTCGAGAGGTCGATCAGGAGCGACTCGTCGTCACCGTCGCCCTCACCGGTGAGGTTGTCACCGGTGTGCTCCACAGAGCCGTCCGGACTCTTGAGCTGGTTGTAGAAGACGAACCAGTCGTCGCCGAGCACCCGGCCGCTGTTGCACAGCAGTGCGCTGGCGTCCAGGTCGAAGTCGGCTCCGGTGGTGGAGCGTGCGTCCCAGCCGAGCCCGATCATGACCTGCTTGAGGTCGGGTGCGGCCTTGGAGAGGGAGACATTGCCTCCCTTGGCGAGCGTGACGCCCATGTGCGGTTTCCTCCCCGGGTGGTGGCGCTACTGTCGAGCACGTCCGGCGCCGCACTGGTGTGCGGCGCCGGA
>NZ_JAZGRL010000066.1:0-2989 GCF_046540415.1 Streptomyces sp. E11-3
GGGGGCGGGTCGCAGGTGGCGTGCCACTGGGCGGGGGCGCGCGTCAGAAATACGTCCCCCACCCCACCCGTTCCCGAAAGGCCTCGCCGGCCGGGCTCACAGATGGCCTCAAACGCCGGCCGGGCTGAATTTCCGCCCGAGCCGGGCTAATTACTCAGCCTCCGCCGCGGCGACCAGTTCGCGGCAGCGCTTCACATCGTCGCCGATGGCCTCCAGCAGGCCCTCGATCGAGTCGAACTTCAACTGGCCGCGGACGAAGGCCAGGAAGTCGACCCCGACATGCAGTCCGTACAGGTCGAGCCCGACGCGGTCGATCGCGTACGCCTCGACCGTGCGCTCGGTGCCGTCGAACTGCGGGTTGGTGCCGACGGAGATCGCGGCCGGCATCGCCTCGCCCGCGGCGTGCAGCCACCCCGCGTACACGCCGTCGGCCGGGATGGCCGTGTGCGGCAGGGTCTCGACGTTGGCTGTCGGGAAGCCGAGCTCGCGGCCGCGCTGGGCGCCCCGTACGACGACGCCCTCGACGCGGTGCGGGCGGCCCAGGATCTCGGCGGCGCCCGCCACATCGCCCTCGGCGACCAGGCGGCGGGTGAGAGTGGAGGAGAAGGGCTCGCCGCCGCCCGCCTCGCCGCGCACGAACAGGTCGATGACCTCGACCTCGTAGTCGTACGTCTGCCCCTGCTCGGCCAGGAACGCGACGTTGCCCGCGGCCTTGTGGCCGAAGCGGAAGTTGGGGCCCTCGACGACCAGGCGGGCGCGCAGCTTGTCCACCAGGACCTTGACGACGAAGTCGGCGGGCGACAGCTTCGAGAACTCGCTGGTGAAGGGGAGGATGAGCACCGCGTCCACGCCCAGCTCGGCCATCAGCTCGGCCCTGCGGTGGTGCGCGGCCAGCAGCGGCGGGTGGCTGCCGGGGCGGACGACCTCGCTCGGGTGCGGGTCGAAGGTGACGACGACGCACGGGATGCCGAGCTCGCGGGCGCGGGCCACGGCGCGGCCGATGATCAGCTGGTGGCCGCGGTGCACGCCGTCGTAGGAGCCGATGGTGACGACGCTGCGCCCCCAGTCCTGGGGGATGTCCTCCAAGCCACGCCAGCGCTGCACGGTGTTTGCTCCTCGCCGAACCTGTGTACGTCCTGATAATTGCGCAGGTCTAAGAGTGCCATGCCGGGGCTGCGCGGTTCGCATCGGCTGCGGCTCAGAGCCTGTCTTTGAACCCCCGTCGTTCGCCCGAGGCGCAGGCGGGGGTTCGAAGACAGGCTCTCAGCGCGAGCCGTGCGAGGTCAGGCCGGGACGCGGACGCCGGCCAGGTTCTCGATCATGCGGCGGGCACTGGGGCCGACCAGGGCGGCCCAGTCCTGGGGCGCGTCGGCCAGCCAGCGGGCGAGCGGCGCGGCGAAGCCGGATTCGGCGCGGGCCAGCTCGACCAGGCGGCGGTCGAAACGGGCCGCGCCCTCGGGGGTGCGGACCAGGAGCGCCCCGATGCGGTGTACCAGGGCGCGGGTGCCTGCCGGGCCACGCCGCGCGGTGGCCGTGGCGACGGTGGTGAGGACCTCGTCCAGTACGGCCGGGTCCCGTTCGCCGTCGAGCAGGACGTCGAGCAGCTCCAGGCGCAGCGCACGCGACGCGCGGGTGCCGTGCGCCGCGAGTACGGGGGCGAGGTCGCGGCGCACCTGGGCGGGGCAGCTCTGCAGCACGCCCGCCACCAGGGGGAAGAGGACGGCGCGGGCGGCGGGGCCGTGTTCGAGGCGCCGGTCGACGTACCCGGCCGCGTACGCCGCGGCCTCCGGGCGCAGCTCCAGGAAGTCCCGTACGAGGGTGGCGACCCGGCGGGCCAGCGCGGGTGTGGTCACGTCGGCCAGGGTCCGCAGCACCTCGCCCGAGGTCGGGCTCGGCTCCCGCAGCCGGGTGCGGAAGGCGGCGATGACCGGTTCGGGGTGGGTGGTCAGGGCGGTGGCCAGGGCGCTCGCCGGGAGCTGCGGGTCGCCCGCTTCGAAGCGTTTCAGGGCGAGCGGCAGATGGCGCTCACGGGTGCGCGGGTCGCGTACGAGGAGGGCGAGCGCGGCGCCGTGCAGGGTGCAGTCGGCGGGGCGGGCCAGCAGGGCGAGCGCCGCGTACCGCAGCAGGCCCCGGTCGGCTTCGGTGGTGACGCGGGGCGCTGCCCGCAGCCCGTACGCGGCCGCGGCGACCCGGCGCCCGGGGCGCTCGTCGTGGGCCCAGCGGTCCACGGCGCGGCAGACCGCGGAGGGTTCGTCGTCGGCGAGCGCTGCCAGGAGTTCGTCGCCGCGGGGGTGCGCGCAGGCGACGAGGGCCTCGGTGAGCGCGTCGATCGCGCGGTGCCGGTGGGTGTGCAGGAGGGCCTGGGCGGCCGTCGCCACCGTGGCGTCCGGCGCGGCGGGCAGCGGCCGCTCGTCCGTGAACCACCGGGTGAGCAGCGGCTGTAGGGCTTCGGGGTCATCCCGCAGCCACGCGCCGACGGCGTCCAGGTACCGGTCGCTGCCGGCCTGCCCGTCGGCGACGACCAGCTGCCGCAGCAGGTCGATGCGGTCCCGCTCGGGCAGCGGCAGCCCTCGCCAGAACCACGGCCCGAAGGCGCCCTTCAGGTTCCCCGCCACGGTCCGGTCCGCCAGCAGCCGCAGCACTCCGCGATACGGCCGGGCGTCGGGCACCCCCAGCAGCACCTCGGACAGCAGCCGCCGCGCCCACCAGCCGGCATCGTCGGGAAACCCCGGATCGTCGGCGGCCGCCGCGGCCCACGCGGGGGGCTTTCGCACGCGCGAGGGACCGCTCGTGCTCCCCGGCCGCGGCTCGTGCGTGGACCCCGTGCGCGGCCCCGCCCGCGGATCCGTACGCCCCGCGAAGTGGTCCGCCGCGTGGACCAGCTCCTCCAGGTGCCGGGACAGGTCCGCACCGCCCTGCTGGCGGGAGAGCAGCACCAGGGCCTGGACCACGGGGCCGATGCGGTGGCGGGGCACCGGCAGGGACGGGG
>NZ_JAZGRL010000067.1:0-2975 GCF_046540415.1 Streptomyces sp. E11-3
CCCCCCGCTTGCCCGCGAGCTCCCTGTACGCGGCGGCGGCCCTGCGCGCGGGCTGCCCCTACGTCAACTTCACCCCGTCCACCGGCCTGCACCACCCCGCGCTCAAGGCCGCAGCCGAGGCGTCCGGGCTCCCGTACGCGGGCCGCGACGGCAAGACGGGCCAGACCCTCCTGCGCTCGGTCCTCGCGCCGATGTTCGTCCAACGGGCCCTGGAAGTACGGGCCTGGTCGGGCACCAACCTGCTGGGCGGCGGGGACGGCGCCGCCCTGGCCGACCCCGGCGCCGCTGCCGCCAAGAACGCGGGCAAGGAACGCGTGCTCGCCGACACGCTGGGCGCATCTCCCGAGGGCGAGGTGCACATCGACGAGGTGCCCGCGCTCGGCGACTGGAAGACGGCCTGGGACCACATCGCCTTCGACGGCTTCCTCGGCTCCCGCATGATCCTCCAAACGACCTGGCAGGGCTGCGACTCGGCCCTCGCGGCCCCGCTGATCCTGGACCTGGCCCGCCTCCTGGCCCGCGCCCACCAGCACAACCTCACCGGCCCACTGACCGAACTCGGCTTCTACTTCAAGGACCCGGACGGCGGCCCCTCCGCCCTGGCCGACCAGTACACCTCCCTCCTGACCTTCGCGGCCCGACTCCAGGAGGCCTGATGACACCCCAGGCAACACCATCCGAGGGCCGCGGCGGCGCCCGGGCCTGGGCCGAACTGCTCCGGCTCCCGGCACTGTTCACCGTGCCCGGCGACGCGCTCGCGGGCGCTGCGGCAACCGGTCGGCGCCCCAACCACCGCACCCTGCTCGCCATCGGCTCCTCGCTCTGCCTGTACGAGGCGGGCATGGCCCTTAACGACTGGGCCGACCGAGCCGACGACGCCGTCGAACGCCCCCACCGCCCCCTGCCCTCAGGCCGCATCGCGCCAGCGGCGGCCCTCACCGCGGCGGGCGGCCTCACCCTCGCGGGCCTCGCCCTCGCCGCACGTGCCGGGCGCCCCGCGCTGACCGTGGCAAGCTCCCTGGCCGCCACGGTCTGGGCGTACGACCTGGGCCTGAAGCACACCCCGATGGGCCCCGCGACCATGGCGACGGCCCGCACCCTGGACCTCCTCCTGGGCGCCACAGCCACCACCGGAGTGGCGCGTGGCGAGAGGAGTGGCGCGAGCAACGGCGGTCGACCGGTGAGCGGTCGACCGGCGCGTGGCGGACCGGTGAGCGGTCGACCGATGCGTGGCGGACCGGTGAGCGGTCGACCGATGCGTGGTCTTCCGGTGCGCGGTCGACGGATGCGTGGCCTACCGGTGCCCCAGCCACTACCCACGGCCCCCGCCCTCGGCACTCCTCGTCACGGGGGCCCACCAAGCCGTCCCCGCCCGACGGTCGCCGCCGCGGCCATCAGCCCAGGGAAAGCCACCGGCCGCGTACGGGACGCCCTCCCGTCGGCCGTCGCGCTCGGCGTCCACACCCTCGTCGTCACCACCGTCTCCCGACGCGAGGCACAGGGCGGCTCGTCCGCCGCACCGCTCGCCGCGCTCGCGGTGACCGCCGTGCTCGGGCAGCTCCTCACGCACGGCCGCCCGAGAAGGCACAGCATCCGTGGCGCGGGCCAGCCACCAAGGACACCCCGCGACACCGCCCGGAGCCTCCTCGGCGCCGCGTACGCGGCCACCGCGGCCCGCCCGCTCGCCCACGCCGCGCTGAACCCGTCCCCGCAGCTCACCCAGCGCGCCGTCGGCGGCGGAATCCGCGCCATGATCCCGCTGCAGGCCGCGCTCGCCGCCCGCTCCGGAGCCCTCGGTACGGCGCTTGCGACCGCCGCCCTGGCCCCGCTCGCCGGCAAGCTCGCACGGAAGGTCAGCGTCACATGAGCCTCCGCCTCGGATACGGCACCAACGGCCTCACCGACCTCCGCATCGACGACGCACTCGCCCTCCTTTCCGACCTCGGCTACGACGGCGTCGGCCTGACCCTCGACCACATGCACCTGGACCCGATGGCCCCCGACCTGGCCGCCCGCACCCGACGCCTGGCCCAGCGCCTCACCCGGCTCGGTCTGAGCGTCACCGTCGAGACCGGTGCCCGCTATGTGCTCGACCCGCGCCACAAACACGGCCCCTCGCTGCTCGACCCCGACCCCGACCGGCGCGCCGCCCGGACGCGGCTGCTGATCAGAGCCGTCCAGGTCGCCGCCGACCTCGGCGCGCACGCCGTGCACTGCTTCAGCGGAACCACCCCCGAAGGGACCTCAGAGGACACTGCCTGGAAGCGGCTGGCCGAGTCCCTCGGCCCCGTGCTCGACACCGCGACCGGCGCCGGCGTCCCCCTCGCCGTGGAGCCCGAACCCGGACACCTCCTCTCCTCTCTCGCCGACTTCCACCGGCTGCGCACCGACCTGGGCGACCCGGCCGCGCTCGGACTCACCCTCGACATCGGCCACTGCCAGTGCCTGGAACCGGCGCCGCCCGCCGACTGCGTTCGCGACTCAGCCCCCTGGCTGCGGCACGTCCAGATCGAGGACATGCGCCGCGGCGTCCATGAACACCTCCCTTTCGGAGACGGCGAGATCGACTTCCCGCCCGTACTCGAAGCCCTCGCCGCCACCGGCTACCAGGGCCTGACCGTCGTCGAACTGCCCCGCCACTCCCACGCGGGCCCACAACTCGCCGCGGAATCCCTCCAGTTCCTGCGCCGAGCAAGCTCACCCGCCGTGCCCGCCACGCCCGCCGACGAGGTCACCCCATGACCCACACCTCCCCTCACTCCTGCCACTCCTCCGGCACCTCTGGGACCTCGGGGGCCTCTGGCACCTCCGAGACCGCCCGCACCCCTGACCTCAGCGCACTCCGCGCACGGCTCGACGCGGACCTCGGTGCCACCGCCCGCGCCTGGCTCGACCAGGCACTCACCGAGGCGGCAGCCCGCGCGGACACCCCAGACCGGGCACCTGCCCCCGACCAGGTCCCCGCCCCCGACCAG
>NZ_JAZGRL010000068.1:0-2955 GCF_046540415.1 Streptomyces sp. E11-3
CCCGGCCTGCGTGCCCGCCCCGGACTGCGTCTGTGTGCCCGCCGCGGCGCAGGCGTCCAGGGCCACATGGGCCGTGATGTCGCAGCTGCCGTCCGGTACCGGGTGGCACTCCCGGCCATCCCGGAAACCCGTCAGAGTGCCGAAGGCGGGGCGGTCCGCGCGGGTGTGGCAGTAGTCCACGGCGATCGCCAGCCCTCGCGTCAGGCGCCCGACAGCGGCCGCCCACGTCGCGTCCCGTGGCGCTCCGAGCTCCGCGCGCAGCCCCGGCTCGTCGGCGAGCGGCCACCAGCGCGCCAGCCAGTCCGCGTCGGGGCCGGTCACCTCAGGGCCGAGGGACTCCGTGCCGTCAGGGCGTACGAGGACCTGGCGGGGCACGCCGGACGGGTCCACCTCCACCACGTCCACGGGTACGTTGTCGAGCCATTCGTTGGCGAAGAGCAGACCGGTGACGCCGTCCGGGACGTTGTCGGTCCACTCGATCCGGGGATTGTCCAGGCCCGCTGGGCGGGGCGCGCGCTCGACCGCGTACGCCCGTACCCGCGCCGCCACCTCGGCGGGCAGCGCCGCGAGCACCCCGCCGACGAGCTCACCGCGCCCCGCGCCGACATCCACGAAGTCCAGCGCGGACGGCCGCCCCAGCACCGCGTCCACGCGGCACAGCAGCCGGGCCACCGCCTTGGCGAACAGCGGCGAGGCATGCACTGACGTGCGGAAATGCCCGGCAGGTCCCTCGGGGCGCAGATAGAAGCCCCCCGGCCCGTAGAGCGCGGTCTCCGTTGCCTCCCGCCAGCCGCGCCAGGTGCCGGGCAGCGCGCTCGCACCCTCTGCCGTGCCGTTCGCCATGCCGTTCGTCACAGCGAGAAGGGTAAGGCGGCCTCCACCTTGGGGAGTATGCGGCAGGACCACGGATCGAACCTGCGGCTGACCCCCGCACGCGCGACGTGTCCCTACGCTGGGTTACGTGCAGCGCCTCTACGACTTCCTCCGCAGACACCCGACGGCTGTCGACAGCTTCTGGGCTGTCGTCCTGCTGATGGTGGCCGGGATCGGTGAGGTCTCCACAGGGGACTACGAGCACCGGGGCCCGCGCGCCGTGGCGATGCTGGTCGTCCTGGCGCTGGCCACCGCCGTCGCGCTGCGTCGGCGCGCGCCCGAGCAGATGCTGCTCCTGGTGGCCGCGACCGGTGTCGTCCAGTTGATCAGCGGCGTCGGGGTGATGGCCGCGGACTTCGCGATGCTGGTCGTGATCTACACCGTGGCGGCCAGCAGCGTGACCTGGGCCCGCAGGTTCGCGCTGGTCGGCGGGCTGCTCGCGGCGCCGCTCGCTCAGCTGCGCTGGCCCAACGCGGCCAGTGTCTTCGGGAACATCCTCTTCGCGGGCTTCGCGATGGTCCCCTTCGCACTCGCCTGGGTCATGGGCGACTCGATCCGCACCCGCCGCGCCTACTACGCGGAGGTCGAGGAGCGCGCCGCCCGGCTGGAGAAGGAGCGTGAGGCGCAGGCCAAGGTCGCGGTCGCGGCCGAGCGGGCCCGGATCGCCCGTGAGCTGCACGATGTCGTGGCGCACAACGTCTCGGTGATGGTGGTGCAGGCCGACGGCGCCGCCTACGTCCTGGACACCGCCCCGGACCAGGCGAAACAGGCCCTGGAGACGATCTCGGGCACCGGCCGCCAGGCGCTCGCCGAGATGCGCAGACTCCTCGGTGTGCTGCGCACCGGCGAGCAGCAGGAGGCCGGGGAGTACGTTCCGCAGCCCGATGTCGAGCAGATCGACGAGCTGGTCGAGCAGGTACGGGACTCCGGCATCCCGATCGACTTCAAGATCGAGGGGACCCCGCGCCCGCTGCCCAGCGGGGTGGAGCTCACCGCGTACCGCATCGTGCAGGAAGCGCTCACCAACACCCGCAAACACGGCGGCCCGAACGCCGGCGCCAGCGTCCGCATCGTCTACTTCGACGACGGGCTCGGGCTGCTCGTCGAGGACGACGGCAAGGGCGCGCCGCACGAGCTGTACGAGGACGGCGGCGCCGACGGAGCCGGCCACGGACTCATCGGCATGCGCGAGCGCGTCGGTATGGTCGGCGGCACGCTGGACGCCGGACCGCGGCCGGGCGGCGGGTTCCGGATCAGCGCGCTGCTGCCGCTCAAACCTGCCCACTGACACCTGTCATCGAGGCCCGTCATCAAGACCTGCCACCGAGACTGTCAAGAGACCTGTCATCAGACCTGTCATCGAGACCTGTGATCCCTTGGAGGGACGCCGCATGCCGATCCGCGTGATGCTCGTCGACGACCAGGCGCTGCTGCGCACTGGCTTCCGGATGGTGCTCGCCGCCCAGCCGGACATGGAGGTCGTCGCCGAGGCGGGCGACGGCGTCGAGGCCCTGGAGCAGCTGCGCTCCACCGCGGTCGACGTGGTGCTGATGGACGTACGGATGCCGAAGCTGGACGGCGTCGAGACGACCAGCCGTATCTGCGCCCAGGACGACCCGCCCAAGGTGCTGATCCTGACCACGTTCGACCTCGACGAGTACGCCTTCTCCGGGCTGAAGGCGGGGGCCTCCGGCTTCATGCTCAAGGATGTGCCGCCGGGTGAACTGCTGGCCGCGATCCGCTCGGTGCACAGCGGTGACGCGGTCGTGGCGCCGTCCACCACACGGCGGCTGCTCGACCGCTTCTCGCCGATGCTGCCGTCCACCGGCGCCCAGCCCCAGCACAAGGAGCTGGAGCGGCTCACCGACCGCGAGCGCGAGGTGATGGTGCTGGTCGCCCAGGGCTTGTCGAACGGCGAGATCGCGGCGCGGCTGGTGCTCTCGGAGGCCACGGTGAAGACCCATGTGGGCCGCATCCTCACCAAGCTGGAGCTGCGCGACCGGGTGCAGGTGGTGGTGCTCGCCTATGAGACGGGGCTGGTGCGGGCCGGGGGCGGCACCGCCTGACCCGCGCGGGGCCGGG
>NZ_JAZGRL010000069.1:0-2954 GCF_046540415.1 Streptomyces sp. E11-3
GACGACGGCGGCCACCCCGTGTCTGGGGTGGCCGCCGTCGTTGGTCCGGCTGGATCAGTACCAGCCGTTGGCCTGCCAGAAGGACCACGCCTTGACCGGGCTGCCGTAGCGGTCGTTCATGTAGTCCAGGCCCCACTTGATCTGGGTCTTCGGGTTGGTCTTCCAGTCCGCGCCCGCCGAGGCCATCTTGGAGGCGGGCAGCGCCTGGACCAGGCCGTAGGCGCCGGAGGAGGAGTTCGTCGCGGTGTGGTCCCAGCCGCTCTCGTGCTTGACGATCTTGCTGAAGGCCGCGTACTGGGCGTCATCCTTGATCATCTCACGCGCGATCGCCTTCGCCGAGCCGTTCGCGGCCGCGGGGGCGGCGGCAGTGGCGGAAGCCGGGGTGGCGGCCTGGGCGGCGGGGCCGGCGGCGAAGAGCATGCCGGCGGTGGCCAGACCCACGGTCGCGGCGGCGACGGCCTTCTTCGGCGAGGCGGTGGCGATGCGGCGGAGACGGGAAACGGACGAGACGGACGCGGACACGAGCACGGAAGACCTTCCGTAGGGAACAGGGCGTCGCAGGCATGCCGGTGCCGTTCGGGGAACGGCGGGGGCAATGCGGAGGCGCCGTCGGCCGTGTGGCCAGGCGGCGCCCTGCGATGACTCCAGTGGAGCAGGGCTGTTTCCCCGCCGCAATGACCCCTCCTACTAGGCGGCCTCGCATCAGGCCCGAATGTCCCGGCCCCGCCCGGCCTCCCGAAAGTGCAGGTCAGGGGCGGCGAGGGAGGGGGCTACGAGGGTGCTCCACACCCTCCTATTCCGCTTAGTGGAGGACTAAGGTCCTGTGGGCCGCTTCACCCATGACGGCCCCGGAGGTAACGGAAAGCCAGCGATCCCTCACGGCTTCGCGGGGCGTTTTGTGGCCGCTGTCACGGGCGCGAGGTCCCCTGGCGCGAGGTCCGCCGGCTCGAAGTCCACCGGCGCCTCGAAGGCCGCCCGTCGCGTGGCCCGGCGCAGTGCCTTCAGTACGGTGCCGCCGACGGCCACGGTCAGCAGGACGGTGACCACCGCTCGGCCCAGGTCCCACCCCAGCGAGGTGGCCATGCAGTAGGCGAGGAAGCGGACCAGGTTCTCGTGCACCGGGTCCCCGGCCTGGAAGGAGATCCCCGAGGTGAGTCCCGGCACCAGTGTCCAGCCGTACAGGTTCATCACCGTGCCGTACGCCAGCGAGGCCGCGGCCCCGTAGAGCGCGAGCAGCCCGAGCTCGGCGCGGCCGCGCAGCCGTTCGGGGCCAGGCAGCAGGCCAGCGCCCATCGCCACCCACCCCATCGACAGCATCTGGAAAGGCATCCAGGGCCCCACCCCACCCGTCAGCAGCGCGGACGCGAACATCGTCACCGAGCCGAGTACGAAGCCGAAGCCGGGCCCGAGCACCCGCCCCGCCAGCACCATCAGGAAGAACATGGGCTCAAGCCCCGCGGTCCCCGCCCCGATCGGCCGCAGCGCGGCCCCCACGGCGGCCAGGACGCCCAGCATCGCCACGGCCTTGGCGCCGAGCCCGCTCTCGGCGATGGTCGCGGCGACCACCCCGACCAGCAGCGGCAGCAACGCGGCGAACAGCCACGGGGCGTCCTGCGCGTGCGCGGTGAGCCCGGAGCCCTTGTCGGCGAGCAGCGGCCACCCGAAGGCGACGACGCCGATGCCGCTGACGAGGGCCAGCGCGGCGATGGACCGTGGCCCGAGCCGCACGGCCCGCACGGTCCGCGCCGAGCGCGTCATCGCGCACCTGCCAGGGCGGTACGTACCTGGGTCACCGTGAGCCAGTGCTGCGGGGCCAGGATCTTGGTGACCTGGGGCGCGAAGGCCGGGGATGAGACGACCACGTCCGGGGTCGGGCCGTCCGCGACGACCTCGCCCTCGGCGAGGATCACCACGCGGTGGGCCAGTTCGGCGGCG
This sequence comes from Streptomyces sp. E11-3, assembly GCF_046540415.1. Lineage (NCBI taxonomy): Bacteria > Bacillati > Actinomycetota > Actinomycetes > Kitasatosporales > Streptomycetaceae > Streptomyces > Streptomyces sp. E11-3. The sequence goes on from NZ_JAZGRL010000069.1 coordinate 1,936, forward strand.
AGTTCCACGTCGTGGGTGGCCAGCACGATGGAGTGACCCTCGGCGGCGAGACCGCGCAGCACGGTCACCACGCGGGCCTTGGCCGCGTAGTCCAGGCCGCGGGTCGGCTCGTCCAGGAGCAGCAGCGGGGGGCGGGCGGTGAGGACGACGGCCAGGGCGAGGGTGAGGCGCTGGCCCTCGGAGAGGTCGCGCGGGTGGGTGTCATCCGCGATACCCGGCAGCAGCTCGGACACCAGGGCCCGGCAGCTGCCGGGGGCCGCGTCCGCGTCGCGGTCGGCTGCCGCGCACTCGCCGGCCACGGTGTCCGCGTGCAGCAGGTCCCGTGGCTCCTGCGGTACGAGGCCGACGCGCCGGATCAGTTCCCGCGGCCCGATGCGGTGCGGGACCGCGCCACCGACCCGAACCGATCCCGCGGCGGGCTCGACCAGCCCGACGAGCGCGGAGAGCAGGGTCGACTTCCCGGCACCGTTGCGCCCCATCAAGGCGATGGTCTCGCCCGACGTGACACCAAGATCCACCCGCCGCAACGCCTGCACGCGCCCACGCCGCACGGCGAGCCCCGCGACGGCCGCGACCGACTCGGCAGCCAACGGCTCGCCGGCGCCGGGCTCCGCCGCGCCGCCCGGGTCCGCCCGGCGCCCGCGCCTCAGGAGCGAAAACCATCGGCCTTTGCGGCGAACGCCACCCCGTACGGCGCCGGACACGGCAGCAGGCCCGCTGGCGACCGCCGAGGTACCGGTAGCGCTCGCAACCTCGGTGGCGGCGGCACCGTCGGCCTCCGTGGCATCGGTGGGTACGGCGGTGGTCGTGGCGGTGTGCGCGGTGGCGGCCGGGGCTGCGGTCCCCGCGGCGTCGGTGGGTACGGCGCTGGTGTCCGGAGCGTGGGCGCGGGCGGTAGCGGACGTGGTGTCGGGGTCGGGGTCCACAGCGTTGGCGGCCGGGGCATCGGCGGTATCGGCGGCCCGCGCGGTCGCGGCGTTGGCGTGCACGGGGTAGGACGAGGTGTTGGTGGCCTCGGC
>NZ_JAZGRL010000070.1:0-2942 GCF_046540415.1 Streptomyces sp. E11-3
CGGCGAGGGTGCGTGCCGGGCGTCGGGGCGCAGGCGGGGGTTCAAAGACAGGCTCAGCGCCGTACGCGCCAGGTCACGTCGGTCTGGAGGGTCTCGGCGATCTCCGGGTCGCGGACGGCGTCCGTGGGGTCGGTGACGCGGAGGGTGAGCTCATGCGCCCCGCGGTCGCGGGCCCGCAGGCGCAGGTCCGACACGCGCACCGAGGTGCGGCCCGCCAGCGACTCGACCCTGCGGCCGTCCAGGTACCACTGGACGTCGAGCCGGGCGGCACCGGACAGCGTCGGCACCTTGGCGCGTGCCCGGTCGCCCCTCCGCAGCGGACGGTCGGTCGGGGTGACGGCGGTGGCGACCGAGGCGTGCCGGTAGAAACCGGCGATCATCGCCTCGGTTCCGGGGAGGTTGAACGGCTTGCCGAGTACCCGCATCAGCGAGGCGTCGGTGGGCCGGTTCAGACCCGTCACGTAGTAGCCGCCGCCTTCGTACGCCCCTACCGTGCCGCCGTCCGGGGAGGTCTCGCCGAGCCAGCGGTGCCACTTGGTCCGGCTCTCGCGCAGCTGGTCGGCGGTCAGCGTGGAGATGTTGGAGTCGGCGGGCTCGGGTCCTGTGTACTCCTCGTAGCCGGGGTAGTCCGGGTAGAAGTACTCGTCGGCGAGCTTGCCGAGGGAGTGCCCGGTCTCGTGGATGGCGACCTGGCCGGACTGCTCGTTCCCGGCGGACGCGGTGGCGATCCCCTCGTAACCGAGCCTCGGATTGGGGGTGTTGTAGCCCGCACCGCCGTACTTCTCGCTGTTGGCGAGGACCATCACCAGCTCGACTTCGGGGGTCTTGGCGGCATACGCGTCGACCTTGCGCTCGTCGACGCAGAGCAGCCGCTCGAAGTCACCGCACCAGAAGTACGACCCGAGCGCGGTGTCCTTGACGACGTCCTGGTCCGGGTCGCCGGAGACCCCGGACTCCTTGGACACGGCGTCCACGGCCCAGACGTTGAACAGGCCCTGGTAGGTGGTGTACGGCTCTACGGCGGTGACCTCGTCCCACTTCGCCTTGACGTCGGTGTGGAACTGGTCGAGTTCGGCGGCGGTGTATCCGTCGCCGACGAAGACGACGTCGAGCCGGTCGCCGCTCGGGCCGTTGTCGACGACCTTGGTGACCCGGCCGTCGGTGCGGGCTTCGGCGGGGGACAGCTCGCGCGGCGACGCGGCCTTCTTGCCGTGTACGGGGACCCGGGCGTAGCCGGAACCGGCGTCGGGGTGTCCGTTGTTCTCGTGCTGCTGGCCGCGCTCGGTGCGCTCGGGGCTGGGTATCTCGGGGCCTGGTATCTCCACTCTCACCCGGTCGTCTCTCACCCGGTCGTCACTGTTCGGGTCCGCGGACGCGGCGGTGGGTGCGGCGGCGAGGGCACAGGCGACGGCGGCGGCCATCGCGGCCGCCGCTGTGGATCTGCGGATGGATGCGCGCAAGAGTTCCTCCCCAGGGACAGGTGAGTGGGGTTAAGTTCAGGCATCAGCCTGCTTAACTGAGCGATTAACCTAGAGGGGTCGACCCGTGCCGCACAATGCCTCCAGGGCCACCAGGAGTCACAAAGGAGGACGCGCTATGGACGAACCCGCAGAGATAGGACGCCGCGTCCTGCGGTGGCGCACCGAACGCGGGCTCACCCAGCGGCAGTTGGCGGAGCCCAAGTACACCGCGGCGCATGTCTCCACGCTGGAGTCCGGCAAGGTCCGCCCCTCCGAGACCGCCCTGCGCTTCTTCGCCGAGCAACTCGGCACCACCTACGAGGAACTGGCCACTGGCCGCCCCGCCCATCTCGCCACCGAGCTGCGTCTCGCCCTCGCCGAGGCCCAGCGGCTGCTCGCCACGGGGACGCCTAGCGAGGCCGCCGCCCGCTATCGGGACCTGCTCGCCGAGGCGGAGCGACTGGACCTGGCGCCCGAGCAGGCGGCCGCCGGTATCGGGCTCGGCGAGTGCGCCCTGGAGAGCGGTGAACTGGCCGACGCCCGCGCCCACTTCGAGACAGCGGAGCGGCTGCTGGCCGCCGAGCCGCTCCCCCGCCGGGCCCGCGCGATCCGTGGCCGGGCCGTGGCACATCTGCTCGCCGGTGAACTCCGCTACGCCTGCTACGTCCTGGAGACCGCCCTCGACGAGCTCAACACCAGCGGCCTGCACGACCCGGACGCGCTGGTCCTGCTCTACGCCGCGACCATCGGCCCGTACATGGACATGGGCGCCCACGTACGGGCCGCCCACGCGGCTGACATCGCCCTCGCGTTGGCCCCGCACGTGTCCGACCCGGCCCTGGTCGCGGGCATGCACCGCAGTGTCGCCCGCACGCTGCTCGCCGAGGGCCGGATCGCCGAGGCGGACACCTCGATCGCCAAGGCGCAGGAGCTCTACCAGCAGCTGCACCTGCGCACCGAGCTCGCGCACTGCCACTGGATGCGCGGCTATGTGCACGCCCAGCACGGCGCGCTGGAGGACGCCGAGCGTGAACTGCGCATCGCCCACCGCACGCTGGCCGCCAAGCGCGCGTCACTGTTCACCGCCCAGGTGGAGGTCGAGCTGGCCGACGTCCTGCGCCGCCGCGGCCGCCACGAGGAGGCGGAAGCCCTGCTCACCCATCTGCTCGACCTCTCGGGCGAGCGGGGCGCCGTCCACGCGGCGGGCGCGCACCGCCTCCTGGGCCTGATCGCCGAGGACCGCGGTGACCTGGCGGCCGCCGAACGGTACTACGACAACGCCCTGGTGCTCCTGGAGCGCAGCGGCGCGGCGGGCGACCTCGCCGACCTGTGCCGGCTGCGGGGCGACCTGCTGCGCCGTACGGGGCGGACCGAGGCGGCGATGGACGCGTACCGCACCGGTCTCGGTCACCGCGCCGCACCGGGCACGACGACTCTGGGCCCGGCGCCGAGGCATCCCCCGATCTAGTCTCCCCCGCCCCG
>NZ_JAZGRL010000071.1:0-2937 GCF_046540415.1 Streptomyces sp. E11-3
TGCTTCGCAGCGGGCGCAGGCTGATCCGCGAAGATCGGAGAGACGCCCCCTAGCGGCGTACCCGGGCGTACGGCGCCTGGGGCCGCACGCGGGTAGGGAGGCAGGGGCAGGGCGTGAGGGGGGAATGCCCCTGCCTCCCTGGCGCGGGGGATTAGGCGTGGGGACCCGGCGCGGGGAATCAGGCGCGGGTGACCCGGAGTTCCTTGATGCCGTTCAGCCAGGACGCCCGCAGGCGGCGCGGGTCGGAGGCCAGCCGCAGGTCCGGCAGTGCGTCCGCGAGCGCGTCGAAGATCAGGTTGATCTCCAGGATGGCCAGGGACTTGCCGAGGCAGAAGTGCGGCCCGCCGCCACCGAATCCGAGGTGTGGGTTCGGGTCCCGGGTGATGTCGAACTTCTCGGGGGATTCGAAGACTTCGGTGTCGTTGTTGGCGGAGGAGTAGAAGATCCCGACCCGCTGCCCCTCCTTGATCTTCTGGCCGCCCAACTCCAGGTCCTGGGTCGCGGTGCGCTGGAAGGCGGTCACCGGTGTCGCCCACCGCACGATCTCCTCGGCGGCGGTCGCCGGACGCTCGCGCCGGTAGAGCTCCCACTGCTCGGGGTGGGTCAGGAAGGCGTGCATTCCGTGGCTGATGGCATTACGTGTGGTCTCGTTGCCCGCGACCGCCAGCACCAGCACGAAGAACCCGAACTCGTCCGACGACAGGTTCCCTTCCCCTTCCGCCGCGACCAGCTGGCTGACGATGTCCTTGGCCGGGCACTCCTTGCGGGCCGCCGCCATGTTCATCGCGTACCCGATGAGCTCCATGGCCGCCTGGGCGCCGACCTCCTCGGTGATCGCGTACTCGGGGTCGTCGTACGCGATCATCGTGTTCGACCAGTCGAAGATCCGGGCCCGGTCCTCCTGCGGGATGCCGATGAGCTCGGCGATGGCCTGCAGTGGAAGCTCCACCGCGATCCGGCTGACGAAGTCGAAGCTGCCGTCGGGCCCCGCGTCCCGTAGCGCCTCCTCGACGATCTTCGCGGCCCGGTCGCGCAGCGCGCCCTCCAGGTTGCGGATGGCCCGTGGGGTGAAGCCGCGCTGGACGATCTGGCGGACCCGGGTGTGTTCCGGCGGGTCCATGTTCAACATGATCAGTCTCTGGGCATCGATCTGTTCGCGGGTGATGTGCTCGTTGAAGCGGATCACCGCGGTGTTCGTGGTGGAGGAGAACAACTCCGGGTGCGTGGAGACGTACTTGACGTCTTCGTGCCGGGTGACGACCCAGTACCCGTCGTCGTCGAAGCCCGTGACGCCGTGCGGCTGCGGGCACCACGACACCGGGGCGGTCCTCCGCAGTTCGGCGAACTCGGGGTAGGGCACGCGGGTTTGGAGTAGATCGGGGTCGGTGGCGTCGAACCCTTCGGGCAGCGCGGGGCAGGACATGGGCAACTCCATTGTCTGACGGCCCATCAGAAGTTGCCCGCAAGGTAGTAACGGGTTCTACAAGTGGCAAGGCCTGCGGCGGCATCTGTTGCGCAGGTCGTCCGTGCAAGACCCTTGCGGTGAGCGGGCCGCACTCGCGAGACTGCCAGCAGAACTAGAACGCGTACTAGTTACTTGCGGTACGGGCCGTGAAGGGCTCGCCCACGATGACCGTAACCATCACTGGAAGAACCACGGCGGCGAGTAACCAGGTCCGCGAGAGCGGCGGCGGTTGAGCCGCGAAGGAGGGACTCATGGCCGCGGAACCTGTCATCGTCGAAGCCGTACGCACCCCGATCGGCAAGCGGGGAGGGTCCCTCGCCAACCTCCATCCGGCCTACCTCCTCGGCGAGACGTACCGCGAGCTCCTCGCCCGTACCGCCATCCACGCCGACTGTGTGGAGCAGATCGTCGGCGGCACGGTGACCCACGCCGGGGAGCAGTCCATGAACCCGGCACGCAACGCCTGGCTCGCCATGGGCCTGCCGTACGAGACCGCCGCGACCACCGTGGACTGCCAGTGCGGTTCATCCCAGCAGGCGAGCCATATGGTCGCCAACATGATCGCGGGCGGCGTCGTCGACGTGGGCATCAGCTGCGGCGTCGAGGCCATGTCGCGCGTGCCCCTCGGCAGCGGCTCCAAGCACGGCCCCGGCAAGCCCTTCCCCGACGAGTGGAACGTCGACCTGCCCAACCAGTTCGAGGCCGCCGAGCGCATCGCCCGCAACCGCGGCCTGACCCGCGAGAACGTCGACTCGCTCGGCCTTATCTCGCAGGAGCGGGCCGCCACCGCCTGGGCCGAGGAGCGCTTCAAACGCGAGACCTTCGCCGTCCAGGTGCCCACCACCGAGGACGAACAGGCCGCCGGGCAGGGCATGTGGCGACTCGTCGACCGCGACGAGGGCCTGCGCGACACCTCGATGGAGGCCCTGGCCGGGCTCAAGCCGGTCATGCCGACCGCCGTCCACACCGCGGGCAACTCCTCGCAGATCTCGGACGGCGCGGCGGCCATCATGTGGGCCTCCAAGCGGATGGCCCGCGCGCTCAAACTCAGGCCCCGCGCCCGTATCGTCGCGCAGGCCCTGGTCGGTGCCGACCCGCACTACCACCTGGACGGCCCGATCGACGCGACGCGGGCGGTCCTGGGCAAGGCCGGGATGTCCCTGAAGGACATCGACCTGGTGGAGATCAACGAGGCCTTCGCCTCGGTGGTCCTCAGTTGGGCCCAGGTCTTCGAACAGGACCTGGAGAAGGTCAACGTCAACGGCGGCGGGATCGCGCTCGGGCACCCGGTGGGAGCCACCGGCGCCCGTCTGATCACCACCGCGCTGCATGAACTGGAGCGCAGGGACAAGGAGTTCGCGCTGATCACGATGTGCGCGGGTGGCGCGCTGGCGACGGGCACGATCATTCAGCGGCTGTGACACGTTCAGCGGCTGTGACGACGACGGCGGCCACCCCGTGTCAGGGGTGGC
>NZ_JAZGRL010000072.1:0-2931 GCF_046540415.1 Streptomyces sp. E11-3
ACCACACCCCCCGCCCCCTGCGCCCCCGAAGACGTACGCCGCGTCGCCTGTGTCGGTGCCGGAGTCATCGGCGGCGGCTGGGTCGCCCACTACCTTGCCCGCGGCTACGACGTCACCGCCTGGGACCCGGCCCCCGACGCCGAGCAGAAGCTGCGCCGCCTGGTCGACGCCGCCTGGCCCGCCCTCGTACAGCTCGGCCTCGCCGACGGTGCCTCGCCCGACCGGCTCACCGTCGCCGACACCCTCGAAGAGGCCGTGGCCGACGCCCAGTTCGTCCAGGAGAGCGCCCCGGAGAAGCTGGAGCTCAAGCGCGACCTGCTGACCCGCCTGGACGCCGCGGCCCCCGCCGGGGTCGTCATCGCCTCCTCCACCTCCGGCTACCCGATGACCGACATGCAGACCGAGGCCGCCGACCCCGGCCGCCTGGTCGTCGGCCACCCCTTCAACCCGCCCTACCTCATCCCCCTGGTCGAGGTCGTCGGCGGCGAGCGCACCGCCGCGCACGCCGTGACCTGGGCCTCGCGGTTCTACGAGGTGGCCGGAAAGTCCGTCATCACCATGCGGCGCGAAGTCCCCGGGTTCATCGCCAACCGCCTCCAGGAAGCGCTCTGGCGCGAGGCCCTGCACATGGTCGCCAACGGCGAGGCCACCGTTAGCGAGATCGACGACTCGATCACCGAAGGCCCCGGCCTGCGCTGGGCGTTCATGGGCCCCATGCTGACTTTCGCGCTGGCCGGCGGCGAGGGCGGCATGGCACACATGCTGGACCACTTCGGCCCGTCCCTGAAGTCACCCTGGACCCGCCTGGAAGCCCCCGAACTCGACAAGCAGCTGTACGACGCCGTGGTCGCCGGATGCGACGACGCCGCGGCCGGGCGCACCATCGCCGACCTGGTCGCCGTACGCGACCAGGGCGTGATCGACGTACTGCGGGCGACCGGCCGCCTCGGCCAGGGCCCTCAGGAGGAGACGAAGTGACCGAGCCCCTGCCGCTGCTGCGGGACACCGTCCGCCCCGAGTGGATCGACTACAACGGCCATATGAGCGAGGCGTTCTACGTCCTCGTCTTCGGGTACGCCACCGACGCGATGATGATCGAGACCGGACTGCACGCCGGGTACCGCGACAGCACCGGCTGCTCCCTCTACACCGTCGAGGCGCATATCCGCTATCTGCGGGATGTCGCCGAGGGCGCACCCCTCGCGGTCCGGACCCGGATTCTGGGGGCCGACGCCAAGAAGGCGCGCTTCACCCACGAGTTGTACGTAGTCGACCAGCCGGACGCGCCCCTTGCATCGGATGCCGAGCCGGTGGCGACCACCGAGCTGCTGGCCCTGCATGTGGACCAGCAGGCGGGCCGCGCGGCACCGTTCCCGGACGAGATCCGGGCCCGGCTGGTCGCCCTGACGGAACCGGCCCCCGACTGGGCGGGCCGGTCCATCGCCAAGGTCACCGGCCTACAGGCCAAGTGACCCCAGGGAACCGCTCCTGACGATCACAGTGCAGGTGGTGTAACGGTAACCGGGCTGGATGTCCCGGCCGCTGGCGATGTCCCGCACGCCGAGGCCGTACTTGGCCAGGAAGTGGTAGTCGCCCGCGGGCAGCCGCAGCGTGGTCTTCCGGTACTTCTTCGAGCTGCTGGCGCAGCCGTTCTTCCTGCTGGCCGTCCGGTCCGCGTACTCCTTGCAGTTCGCGCACGCCGGGATCTTGACGCTGCCGGTGGTCGAGCCGGTGTACAGGATCTCCACCGGATTCGGGGCGTCGTTGGTGATGACCAGTTCCATCCGGGCGCCCCCGGGCCTGCCCTTGCGCGGCAGCCGTTTTCCGGCCTGGGGGCGCGCGGTGGCGATCTCCGCGGCGATCGCGATCTTCTTGGCCTGCGGGGTGCGCGAGCTGTTCTTGTACGTGCGGGCGAAGTCGTTCATCGTCCGCTGCGCGGAACTGAACTTCTTGTCCTCGAACTGGTCCACACCGCAGGCGTAGGTGCCGCTCTCCACCCCGCTGTCGACGTCCCCGCTCAGCGCGTCGCCGGTGCTGTCCGGCAGGTCCTTCGCGGTGTCGCCGATCCGGCGCAGCTGGTCGGTGGCGGTGCACGGCGCGCTGCCCTTCAGCTTCCCGACCTGGTTCTTGATCTCCTTGCGGATCGCGGGCTCCACCTGGCCCGCCTGCTCGGAGTCGGGGAACGTCCGCAGCAGCTCGCCCAGGTCGCCACCGGTCGACCCCACTGTGCGGGTGCCGAGCTTGGCGATCCCGCACTCGTACAGGGAGGTCGCGAGGGGGTCGTCGGGCCAGTCGGCCAGCTCGCCGAGGAGTTTGCCGTCCACCTCGTCCGGCACGGTCCGCAGATACGTCAGCGGTTCGATGGCCGTGCAGTGGTCCTTGTCGTGGTACGGGGCGGCGACGGCCTGGTAGTAGGCGTCGAGCCGCTTCGGCACCAGCTTTCCGGCCCGCGAGCCGGAGTGCTTCTCGCCCAGGGAGCGGTAGCGCTGCAGGGCCAGGCGGTACTCCGGCCGCGCCTTCGTGAACGGCTCGCCCGACGCGCCCTTGACGATCGCGTCGGCCTTCTCCAGGCGCTCAAGGAGCACCTTCTCCATCGCCTCGTCCTTGGCGGAGCCGTAGGCGACCGCACCACCCGCGGGCACCGCCAGCAGAGCGAGTCCCAGGACGGCGGCCACCAGCGGCCGCCCCGGCAGCAGGATGGCCGCACGGTAGCCGCGCCGCGCCCCGTCGGCGGCGGCGAGCAGCAGCACCGCCGCATAGGAGATCACCCAGACCCCCGCTATCCCGTCGGCCTCGGCGGGCAGCGCGGTCACCAGCAGCCCGGCCGTGGCCGCCCAGCACACGGCGGCCAGCACCCAGCGGCGCAGCAGCACATAGCCGAGGCCGAGACCGCTCAGGTTCAGCAGCCCGACGGCCAGTGCGCGCACCGGG
>NZ_JAZGRL010000073.1:0-2923 GCF_046540415.1 Streptomyces sp. E11-3
CAGGGGGAACAGGGGGGAACAGGGGAAAGGCAGGGGCGGGACCCGGACGGCGGGCCCCGCCCCGCTCGCCTGCCCTACTTCCCGCAGTACTCCGCCTCGATGACCGCCTCGCTGTCCCCCGACCAGTCACCGTTGAGGTTGAACGCCAGCGCGTGCCCGCCGTCCGCCGTGGTCACCGCCCAGGAGTTCGAGCCGTGGATGCCGCCGGCGTGGCCCCAGACCTCCTTGCCGCAGGACAGCTCGGACTTGATCAGGCCGAGACCGTAGGTCACGTTCTGCACGCCCTCGATCGGGATCGTCTCCTTCATCTCCTTGAGCTGCTCGGCGGGCAGCAGCCTGCCGCCAAACAGCGCACGGTAGAAGCGGTTCAGATCGCCGGAGTCGGAGATCATCTCGCCCGCCGCGCCCGCGAGCGACGGGTTGAATTCGGTGACGTCGTACGTCTTGCCCACCGGCTTGTCGGAGAGCTTGGAGTACGCGCGCGAGCTGGGCCGCGGCATGGTGTGCTCGGTGCCGGGCACGCTGGTGGCACGCAGTCCGAGCGGCTTGATGACGCGCTGCCTGATCTCGTCGCCGTACGCCTTGCCGGTCACCTTCTCGATGATCATCCCGGCCAGGACGTAGTTGGTGTTGGAGTAGCTCCACTTCTCGCCCGGCTCGAAGAGCGGCTTGTGGGTCATGGCGATGCCGACCAGTTCGTCGGGCCGGTGGGTGTCGTAGCGGTGCTTCAGGAAGTCCTTGCCGAAGGTCTTCCGGGCGAATTCGGGGTCCACGGTGTAGTCGTAGATCCCGCTGGTGTGGTTGAGCAGCCGGCGGACGGTGATCTTGCTGCCGTCGTGGCCGTTGCCGTGCACCACACCCGGCAGCCACTCCTCCACGGTGTCGTCCAGGTCGAGCTCGCCTTCCCCCTGGAGCTGCAGGAGAACGGTCGCGACGAATGTCTTGGTGATGCTGGCGGCCCGGAAGCGGTCGTGTGCGCTGCGCTTCTTGCCGGTCTTGAGGTTGCCGACGCCGGACGTCCCCTTCCAGGTCCCGTGCCCGTCCACCGCCTGCCCGGCGACTCCGGGCACACCGTCCGCGACGGCGGCGTCCATGGCCTGTTGCGTCCGCTGGTGGTCGCCGGTCCTGGAGTCGGCCGCCGCGGGTGAGGTGAGGACCGTGGCGGTCAGTGCCGCCGCCGCCGTCACCGTCACCGTTCCCACCAGAGTGGTCCGCACCGTACGTACTGCCATGTGCTGCCCCTTCCACGACTTGCCACGACTGCGGTCGGTGGGCAGGACCGGTTCAAGGGGTGGGGAGTTGCTTGGATACGTCCGGTTGAGTACGAATCAGCCAAAGGTGAGCGGGGGGTGCTAGCGCCCCTTGCGCAGGACGAGCTCGGTGTTGCGGTCGCCTGGCTCACCGGCCCGCTCGGGGCGCATGCCGGGGGTGTTGGCGGCGAGCTCCCGGTAGAGCGCGGCGAGGCCCGGCTGGGACAGGTCGGTGAGGTCCGTGCGGTGCGGGGCCGCTGACTCGATGAGGGTGGTGAACAGCGAGAGGGTGCCGTCGTGGTTGTCCACCACCTCGATGATCCTGGCCAGTTGGGGGAAGTCGATGTGGGACGCGGTGGAGATCTCCCAGAAGCCGCCGTGCGGGGTGATGGCGTTCTTGTGGCTGTGGCCGTTCACCCAGGCCAGCACGGTGCGGTGGCGGTTCAGCAGCGCGGTGACCGCGTCGCCGCCGTGCCGGGCCTCGGCCGGGCGGGCCGGGTCGGGGCGCAGGTTGCGCATCGTCTTACTGGTGTGGTGGCTGAAGACGATGACGTACGAGCCGTCCCGCTCGGCCTGCTTCAAGGTGCGCTCCAGCCACCTGAACTGGGCGGTGCCGAGCGAGCCCTCGTAGTGGCCGCCGGGGTCGGTGGTGTCCAGGCTGACGCCGAGGACGTCGTCCGCGATGCGGAAGGTGTAGTACTGGGTGGCGTCGGCGAGGTTGGCCTCGGTGTAGCCGTGGCCGACGGGTCCGGCGCCCTCGTAGGCGGGGTCCAGGTGGGCCTGGACGTACTCGGCGGGCGTGAAGGGTGCGCGGGACTCGTCCGGGGTGACGGAGGTCAGTCGGCGGGACTGGGTCCGCAGCAGCTCCTTGAAGTGGGCGCCCTTGGGGTCCAGGCCCTGCTTGACGGCCTTCCAGAGGGCGACGCCCTCCGCGTCGGGCAGCGACATCAGCTTCCTGCCGCCCACCGCGTAGTCCGCGAACCAGCTGTCGCCCGCGCCGAAGCAGCCGCCGGGCAGGCCGTCGTGGTTGCCGACGGTCGAGTACCAGGGCAGGTGCAGGCCGGGGCTGCGGACCTGGCGTATCGCGGCGTCCAGGAACCCGTCGACACGCGGGAAGCCGAGCGCCTTGTCGACGTCGCGCAGGTCGGCTTCGGGGTGCCAGTAGAGCTTCAGGCCGCTGTCCTGGACGCCCTCGTAGCGGCGCGGGTCGCCGGTGTTGGGGGTGAGGGTGCCGCCGCTCATGGTGCGCAGGAACCAGTCGAGTTCGGCGCGGGAGTTGTTGTCGGTGTTGTCGCCGGTGGTCATGACGAAGCTCAGGGGCGCACCGGTGGCGGGTGCGCCCCTGAGGGCGTTGACGCGCTCGACGAGCGCGGCGGTGCCGGCGACGGAGAGCGCCTCGTGGGGGCGCCAGCCGCTGCCGGTCTGGGCGCGCAGGTACTCGTAGCGCAGCGGGTGCTGTACGTCGACGATGTGCAGGTCGGTGAACTGGACGAAGGCGGCGAGTGCGGTACGGCGGTCCTGGCGGCCCTGCTTGGGCGCGGCGAGGTCCTGGCGGACGACCCGCGGCCAGCCGGGGCCTACGGCGAGGCGGCGGTAGCCGGTGCTGCCCTGTGGGGTGGCTACGGTGCTGAGGGTGGTGCCGTGTTGGTACGGGGTCGGTGGAGCGGGGCGAG
>NZ_JAZGRL010000074.1:0-2919 GCF_046540415.1 Streptomyces sp. E11-3
GTGGGGGTGGGGGTGGGTTGTGGTCGCGTTCAGCCGCGCAGCTGGCCGTTGCCCTCGACGACCCAGGTGCGGGTCAGCAGGGAGCCGAGGGTGACCGGGCCGCGGACGTGCAGTCGGCCGGTGGCGATGGCGAGTTCGGCGCCGATGCCGAGCTTGGGTCCGTCGTGCAGCCGCAGCGAGCCGTTGACCACGACCGTCGCCGCGTCCACCCGTCGGGTGAACTCCTCGGCCACGGCGGCGTCTTCGGCGAGCACGCCTTCGGTGTGGGTGGACCCGTAGCGGCGGATGTGCCGGGCCGCCTCGCCGAGGCCGTCCACCGCCAGCACCCCGATGGCGGGGTCCAGGAACTCGCGGCCTAGGTCGTGCGGTTCCAGTGGCACGATCCGCCACGGGCGGCCGGGGTGCGCGGCCTCGGGGCCGGGGCCGGGAACGGCCGGGTCGAGACGTACGGTCAACAGGGCGGGCTCGCCGTCCGCCGGGACCGGCCGCCCGTCGGCCCGTACCGGCTGCCTGCCCGTCCGTTCCTCGGCCACCTGCTCCGTACGGCGCAGCAGCGCGGTCAGATACGCTCCGGCGATCTCTCGGTCGACCAGGACGAGCTCCACCGACGTGCACCCGGCAGGTTCGGGCAGTTTGCTGTCCAGCGTGACCGTGGCCGCCAGGTCGAGATCGGCGCTCTCATGGACGTACAGGTGGTTGACGCCGCCGCCGCTGGCGATCAGCGGGATGGAACTCGCGGTGCGGCAGTACTCGATGAGCGAGGGACTGCCGCGTGGGATCAGTACGTCCACCGCGTCCGGGCGCTTCAGCAGCGCCTTCATGACGGACCTGTCGGGGTCGTCGACCACCGTCACCAGATCAGGCGGCAGGCCGGCGGCCGTCAGCGCGGCCCGTACGGCTTCGGCGAGCGCGGCGTCGGTGGCGCTGCTCTCCTTGCCGCCGCGCAGCAGCACGGAGTTGCCCACCACGACGGGCAGCAGCGCGCCGTCCACGGTCACGGTCGGCCGCGCCTCGTAGATCATCAGCAGGACGCCGAGCGGCTTGGGGATCTGGCGCAGTTCACCCCAGTCGCCCGCCGGGATGCGGGGGCCGCCCGCGCTCACGACGGGTAGCTCACGGCTGACCTGCTCGGTCAACTCCACCATTTTGCGCAGGTGTTCGCCGGTCACCCGCAGGCGGTCGACCAGGGTCGGCGGCAGGCCGCGCCGCTCGGCGCGCTCGATGTCGTCGGCGTTGGCCGCGAGTACCGTGGGCCAGGCGCCGGTGAGGGCGCGGGCCAGTTCGTGGCAGTAGCGCACGTAGGCGCGGTCGCCGATGGGAGGGGTGTCGTGCAGGGCCGTACGGGCACGGGTGAGCAGCTGCTCGGTGCGTTCGGCGGGCGCTGCAAGGGTCGCGGAGGTCGCGGAGGTCGCGGAGGTCACGGAGGTCACGGAGGTCACGGAGGTCATGAGGGTCCTCACCACATGAACTGCCCACCGTCGACGATCAGCTTCTGCCCGTTCAGATAGGACCCGGCGGGCCCGACCATGAACTCCAGGGCATCGGCGATGTCTTCGGTGGTGCCCATGCGTCGCTGCGGAATCTCGTCGAGGGTCTGGGCCATCCGTACGGGATCGTCGAGGCGCCAGCGGGTCCGCAGCTCCTCGGTGTCGATCATGCCGGGGATCAGGCAGTTCACCCGGAGCGCGGGTGCGAGCTCCAGCGCCAGACACTTGGTGAGCTGGAGCAGCCCGGCCTTGCTCGCGCAGTAGTTGGCGCCGTCGACGCGGGGCCGCATCCCGGTGGTGGCCCCGATGTTCACCACGCTGCCGCCGCCCGCCTCGATCATCGCCGGGGCCAGGGCCCGGGTGAGCCAGAAGGGTCCGGAGAGGTTGGTGTCGAGCACTCGGCGCCAGTCCTGGTCGGTCAGCTCCAGAAACGGGCGGTCGATGTTGATCCCGGCGTTGTTCACCAACACGGCCGGTGTGCCGTGCTCGGCCAGGATCCGCTCGGCGGCCCGGGCGACCTCCGCCGCGTCGGACAGGTCGACGCGCAGGGTGGTGAGCTGGCCCGGATGGTCCGCCTCGGCCTTCTCGGCCGCCTCCTGGTCGGACCAGTAGAAGGCGACCACCCGGTGCCCCAGTCGGATCAGACGGCGGCTGAGCGCCAGGCCGATGCCGCGGGTCCCGCCGGTGACCACGGCAAGCGGGTCTGGGTCGGTCATCAGGACTCCTTGGTTGGGTGGGGAGCGGTGTCCCGCAGGAACTGCGAGAGGTGGCCCAGGACGGCCGTGAGGTGCGGTGGGGTGAGGACGTCGAAGTGGCCGCACGGCAGCGGACGTACCGTCAGATCCGCGGCGAGCGACCGCCAACGGGCCAGATGCGGCGTGTTGTCCTCGTCGGTGCAGGGCATCAGCAGGGTCGGGCAGTCGTGCCGCGGGCGCACCTCGTGTGCGCGGACCGCTTTGATGTGCGCGTCCGTCGTCCGCGTGACCCGCTCGGTGTCGCCGTCGCTCAGCGCGAGGCCGGACGACGCCCGCACCAGCTCGCGCAGCGCTGCGGCCTCCTGAGGGGTGACCGGGACCCGTACCGCCGGACTGTCGATCATCACAACCCGCGGGCGCTGCCCACGCACGGCCAGCGCGGCCGCCAGCTCCCAGGCCAGTACGCCGCCCAGCGACCAGCCGAAGAGCAGGTCGGGCGGCTCCTCAAGCCCGTCGAGCAGCGTCAGATAGCGCCTGGTCATCTCCGGTACGGAGTCATCGGGACGCTCCCCGGGCAGCAGGCCGCTCGCCCGCAGCGCGGACACTGGCCCCAGGCGGCTGAGCTGCCGCGCGACGGGGAAGTACGGGCCGACCCCGCCGCCCGCGGGATGCAGCAGGACGCTGCGCACCGGGCCCTTGGTGACACTGAGCGGGATCAGCAGCTCCTGGTGAGCGGT
>NZ_JAZGRL010000075.1:0-2848 GCF_046540415.1 Streptomyces sp. E11-3
CCGAGGAGTTCGCCCGCCCCGCCGCCGCGGCCCGCGCGGCCGGTGCCCCCGCCGCCGAGCTGGCCGCCGTCGAAGAGGCCACCCAGGTCGCCCTGGAGATCCGCCGTACGCTGCACCAGCACCGCAGGCGGGAGGCCGAGCTGACCGCCCTGTTCGACACGGCGGGCGACCTGGCGGCCCTGCACGACCTGGACGCGGTGCTGCGGGCCATCGTGCACCGGGCCAAGCTGCTCCTGGGCACGGACGTCACGTACCTGTCCCTCAACGACGACACCGCGGGCGACACCTATATGCGGGTCACCGACGGATCGGTGTCCGCCGCGTTCCAGCAGCTGCGGCTCGGCATGGGCGAGGGGCTCGGCGGCCTGGTCGCGCAGAGCGCCCGCCCCTACGCCACCGCCGACTACCAGTCGGACCCGCGCTTCCAGCACACCGCGCCGATCGACAGCGCCGTCGGTGAAGAGGGGCTGCGGGCGATCCTCGGGGTGCCGCTGCATCTGGGCCGCGCGGTGATCGGTGTGCTGTACGCGGCCGACCGCACCCCGCGCGGCTTCGCGCCCGAGGAGGTGGCACTGCTGTCCTCGCTGGCCGACCACGCCGCCATCGCCATCGACAGCGCCCGGCTCCTGGAGGAGACCAGGACCGCGCTGGCCGACCTCAACGCCGCGTCCCGCACTATCCAGGCGCACAGCGACATCCTGCGCCGCGCCGAGGACGCCCACGACCGGCTGACCGACCTGGTGCTGCGGGGCGGCGACAGCGCCGAGGTCGCCGCGGCGATCGGCACGCTGCTGGGCGGCGGGACCCTGATCCACGACGCGGACGGCACCGAGCTGGCCCGCTCCCGCACCGCACCGCACACCCCGCCCGCGCAGGCCGTCGCGGAGTCCAGGGCCAGCGGCCGGGCGGTCCCGCTGGACGGCACCTGGGTGTGCGCGGTCCTCGCGGGCCCCGAACTCCTCGGCAGCATCGTGCTCACCGGCCGCCCCGAGCTGGACGACGCCGACCGGCGCCTGTTCGAACGCGCCGCGGTCGTCACGGCGCTGCTCCTGCTGCTGCGCCGCTCGGTGTCCGAGGCCGAGGACCGGGTACGCGGCGAGCTGCTCGGCGATCTGCTCAGCGCGAGCGGCGACCTGGCGGGGCTCACCGCGCGGGCCCGGCGGCTGGGCGTGGACCTGGGGCGGCCGCACGCCGTGTTCGTCCTGCACAGCGAGGCCGCGCCAAGGCAGCGGCTGCTGACCTCTGCCGCGCGCAGCGCGCAGCACCGCGCGGGCCTGGCCGGGCTGCACCACGACCACGCGGTGCTGGTGGCCCCGTCCGACGCGCCGGGCATCTGCGCGGCCGAGCTGGCCGCCGAGCTCGGCCGGGCGGCGGGCGCCGGGGTCACCGTCGGCGCCGCGGGCCCTGCCACCGGGCCCGCGGCCCTCGCCGCGGCCCACGCCGAGGCCCTGCGCTGTCTGTCCGCGCTGCGCGCCCTGGGCCGTACGGGAGACGGCGGCACCCTGGGCGACCTCGGGTTCGTCGGGGTGCTGCTCGGCGACCGCACCGACCTGTCCGGCTATGTGCGCGCCGTACTGGGCCGGATCATCGACTACGACGCCCGCCGCGGCACCGAACTGCTGCATACCCTGCGGGTCTACTTCGCCCACGGGATGAGCCAGGCCAGGGCGAAGGACGCGCTGCACGTGCACGTCAACACGGTGGTGCAGCGCCTGGACCGAGTCGGCCGCCTCCTCGGCCCCGACTGGCAGTCCCCCGAGCGCACGCTGGAGCTCCAACTGGCGTTGCGCCTGCACCAGTTGTCGCCCCAGGACGGCAAGGGCTAAGGCCTGAGAGCCTGCTTGACGGCTCCGGTCGAGCCCCGTACCACCAGCTCCGGCTGGAAGACGAACTCCGTGCGCTGGACGGGGTTTCCGTGGATCTCCTCCAGCAGGGCACCCACCGCGGCGGTCGCCATCGCGCGTACCGGCTGGCGCACCGTGGTCAGTGGCGGGTCGGTGAAGGCGATCAGCTGGGAGTCGTCGTAGCCGACCACCGAGACGTCGCGGGGCACGTCGAGTCCGCGTTCGCGGACCGCGCGTACGACGCCGAGCGCCATCAGGTCGCTGCCGCAGACGATCCCCGTACAGCCCTGGTCGAGCAGCGCGCCCGCGGCCGCGTGGCCGCCCTCGACACTGAACAGCGTGTGGCGTACGAGGGGTTCGGGGTCCGTGGTGCCGAAGGTGGTGCGCAGCGCTTCGGCGAAGCCCTCGGCCTTGCGGCGGGACGGTACGTAACGCGACGGGCCGACGGCGAGGCCGATGCGCTGGTGGCCCAGTTCGGAGAGGTGGCGTACGGCCATCTGGACCGCGGCCTGGTCGTCAGGAGACACGAAGGTCGCCTTGACGTGTTCGTTGAAGCCGTTGACCAGGATGAACGGGACGCCGCGCGCGGCGAGTTCGCGGTAGCGGGTGGGGTCCGACGTGGTGTCGGCGTGCAGCCCGGACAGGAAGATGATGCCGGTGACACCGCGCTGTTCGAGCTGCTCGACCAGTTCGTCCTCGGTGGCGCCGCCCGGGTGGTGGGTGCACAGCACGGGCGTGTAGCCGTGCCCGGCCAGGACCTGTTCGATGACCTGCGCGAAGGCGGGGAAGATCGGGTTGGTGAGCTCCGGGATGACCAGGCCGATCAGGCCCGCGCTGCGCTGCCGCAGACGTACCGGCCGCTCGTAGCCGAGCACGTCGAGCGCGGCCAGCACCCGGTGCCGGGTGCCGCCCGCGACACCCGCCTTGCCGTTGAGCACCCGGCTGACGGTGGCCTCGCTGACCGAGGCCTGGGCCGCGATGTCCGCGAGCCGCGGGGGGGGGGG
>NZ_JAZGRL010000076.1:0-2832 GCF_046540415.1 Streptomyces sp. E11-3
GTGGTCCACGAGCCACCGCTGGCGGGGCTCGTGGCCGACGACCCGGAGTCCATGGCACAGCTGCAGCCGACGATGGCCTCCGTCGATGCCGCGATGGCCCACATCCGCCGGGCCGAGAACGAGCAGGGTGCACGCCTGTTCGTGGAGGAGGTAGCCCTGGGCCCCGGCATGTGGGACCAGCTGCCCGCGCCCCTGCGCGAGACGTTCGTGACCCACGCCCAGACCTGGTTGGACGAACAGACCGACCCGTCCTGGGCCCTACTGGACCTTGACGGGCTCTCTGCCTGTGCCACGCCGGTGCTGCTGAGCGGCGGCGGCGAGAGTCTCACCTGGTTCTCTACGGTCTTGGACCGGTTGGCCTCGGTCCTGCCGCACGCACAGCGCCAGACTTTCGAGGGCGCGGGTCACATCCCGCACGTCACCCATTCACAGGACTACGCGAACGTCGTCACCAGGTTCATCCGGGCAGCGGGAGCCGGCGAACCCGCGCCCGGCCAGTGACACACCACGCACCGCGGGAGGCTACGGATCCCCGTCCTCCTCGTGCTGGCGATCTCGTCCGAGGCGGTTGTCGGTAGGGTCTGGTCGGTATGGATGCGCACGCGATGGTGACTGTTCCGGCCGGGCGGGTTGTGTTGTCGGATCGCCGTACGGAGCGGAGCTGGGACGTCGGGGTAGAGGCCTGTCGGCTTGGGGCGGTTCCGGTCACGCAGGCGTTCTACGCGCGGGTCACCGGCCAGCGGCCGAGCGCGGCTCGGGGGGACCGGTTGCCCGTCGAGGGGGTCTCGTGGTGGGACGCGGTGCGGTTCTGCAACGCCCTGTCGGTGCGGGAAGGGCTCGCGCCCGTCTATCAGTTCGCTGATGACGGTGAGGGCGTTGCGTGGGACGCCTCCGCCGATGGATATCGGCTGCCCACCGAAGCCGAGTGGGAGTACGCCTGCCGGGCCGGTACGAGCGGGCCGCGCTACGGGGCGCTCGACGAAGTCGCCTGGTATCGGGGCAACTCGGAGGAGCGCCTCCGCGACGTGGGCGGTAAGCGGCCCACGCCGTGGGGGCACTATGACCTGCTCGGCAACGTGTGGGAGTGGTGCTGGGACGTCTACGACCCCGAGGTGTACGGGACCTACCGGGTGCTGCGCGGGGGTGGCTGGTTCGACGAGCACTGGAGCTGCCGGGCCTCCGTGCGGCGCCGCAGCCACCCGACGTTCCGGGTGGATGACGTGGGGTTCCGCGTCGCGCGGTCCGGTGGCGGCGGCTAGGCGTCTGTGCCCTCTGCTTCCTCTACGCCCTCCACGAAGTGGTCGAACTCGCCTGCCTGTACGCCGAGTACGAACGCGTCCCACTTGCGTTGGGTCGTCGTGACGACGTTGTCGGGGTCGCTGGTCTCGCGGATGTAGACCGGGCCGTTGTCGGTGCCGTCGTCGCCGAAGGCGATCTCGATCCAGGGGCCGGGTCCTGTGGCGTCTTCGGGGGCGGCGCGCACCCAGGTGAGGTCGGAGGGGATCGGCGCGGGTGCGTCAGCCACGGCTGGGGGTCTCCTTGAGGGTTCGGAGGAGGCTGGTGAAGGCGTGCGGGGTGGTCGAGAGTATGGCTTGGGTGGGGTCGGCTGATTCGGTTAGTTGGATGGTCGGGGTGAGAGCGGCATCGGTGGCAACGTGTAGGCAGGATTCGCCCTCGCCGCAGTAGGACGATTTCTGCCAGGTCATGGTGGACACGCTTACCTCTCAAGAGGTCTGGATGATTCGGTGGATAAGGGCACGTGATTCTGTCTCGATCAGGCTGAGGGTTGTCAGGCGGTCGAGGACCTTGCGGTACTTATTGAGCTGGGCTTCCGCATCCAGCAGAGCGATCCCGTGTGACTGGTCGAGCTGGACGGTGTCGAGCTGCGGCACCGCGCCTTGTACGTAGTAGATGGGCTGGCCCGCGCCGGGGTACCCGCCCGCGTCAAACGGGATGACCAGGATGGTCACGTTGGGATGCTCGCTGAGCTTGAGCAGGTGCTTGAGCTGCTGCCGAGCCACGTCCCGGCCGCCGAACCTCATGTGCAGCGCCGCTTCGTGGATGACCGCCTGGTACGGGACCGGTTCACGGTGAACGAAGAGGACTCCCTGCCGCTTGATGCGGAAGGATGTGCGGAGGTCCACCTCTCGTGGCGAGAGTTCCGGTACTACCTGGTGGAACACCTCGCGCGCGTGGTCAGTTGTCTGGAGCAGGCCAGGGATGCCCGAGGTGTGGGCGGTGCGCAGGGCGTGGCCGGAGCGCTCCAGCTCCGCCAGGTCGAGCAGCTTCGCGGGCAGAACCTCCCGGTACTCCTCCCACCAGCCACGCTTGCGCTCGGCGGCGAGGTCGATGAGGGCCTCCACGAGACCCTTGTCCGCGCAGTCGTAGTGGCAGGCCAGCGTGCGGAGGCGTTCAGGGCTCACGCCGATCCGTCCAGCCTCCATGTTGCTGACCTGGTTCTGCTTGATGCCGATGAGCTGTGCGGCCTCTGTTGACGACAGTCCGGCGCTCTCGCGCAGCCTGCGCAGTTCCCGCCCCAGACGGAGTTGGCGCCCCGTTGGGTTACTCCTCATGGCCACTCTGTGCTCCCTGGCATCGCTATGTCACCCACATGGGTGGTTGGGGCGTCTCTTCCGGAGATCCACCTTAATAACTTAAGCCGTGGCGCTACCTTCAATTCAGGGCCCCGTCCAGAAGTACCCCGCTCGACGGAGCGACCTGGTCACTGGATACCCAAGCCAACCAACTCGCCGTTCCTGAACGGAGATCGCCATGACCGCCACCGTAACCGCCCCCTGGACCTACACCCTCCACCTCCCTCACGACCCCCGC
>NZ_JAZGRL010000077.1:0-2820 GCF_046540415.1 Streptomyces sp. E11-3
GTGGAGGGGGAGGCGTAGCGGGGTCTGGGGCGCCCACGACAGTGGGGGCGTGACTGGAGAGAAAAGCTACCGCTTAGTAGTTACCTGTTGTACCGTTCATCGCATGACCCAGGGCATGACAACGACGGCAGCCATCGGAGACAGCGAGTTCGACCGCGACACCGCGGTGACCCTGCGCGAGCCGGGCGTCTATGACGCCGAACTCTCCGCGGGCTGGACGATCATCACCGCCGTCAACGGCGGCTATCTGCTGGCGCTGCTCGGCCGCGCACTCGGCGAGGCGCTGCCGCACCCGCACCCGTTCACGATCTCGGCGCACTACCTGACGGCGTCCCAGCCGGGCCCCGCCGTCATCCGCACCGAAGTGGTCCGCGCGGGCCGGGGCCTGTCCACCGGCCAGGCCTCCCTCTTCCAGCTCGACGAGGAGGGCCGCGAGGTCGAACGCATCCGGGCCGTCGCCTCGTACGGCGACCTGGACGCGCTCGCCGACGACGTCCGCACCACCGCGACCCCGCCCGCCATCCCGCCGGTCGAGCAGTGCTTCGGCCCGGACGACAGCCCCGCCCCGATCCCCGG
This sequence comes from Streptomyces sp. E11-3, assembly GCF_046540415.1. Lineage (NCBI taxonomy): Bacteria > Bacillati > Actinomycetota > Actinomycetes > Kitasatosporales > Streptomycetaceae > Streptomyces > Streptomyces sp. E11-3. The sequence continues at coordinate 577 of NZ_JAZGRL010000077.1, forward strand.
CTCTTCCGCGATCACCGACCGCCTGTGGCTGAAGCTGGACCCGGCGACGCTCGGCTGGGCGCTCGGGGCGCCGTCGGGCAAGGGCGAGATGCGCGCCTGGTTCGGCCTCGCGGACGGCCGCGACCACGACCCGCTCTCCCTGCTCCTCGCGGTGGACGCCCTCCCTCCCACCGCCTTCGAGCTCGGCCTCAAGGGCTGGGTCCCGACGATCGAGCTGACCACACACGTACGCTGCCGCCCGGCCCCGGGCCCGCTGCGCGTGGCGATCACCACCCGCAACCTGGCGGGCGGCTTCCTGGAGGAGGACGCCGAGGTCTGGGACAGCGCGGACCGCCTGGTGGCCCAGTCCCGCCAACTGGCCCGGGCGCCGCGGGGCTGACCAGCCTTCGGGGCGTCCGTTACGGAGTGATGCACAGAAAACGGCTGAGCTCCGCCGTGAGTTCCGCGGGCGCGTCCTCCTGTACGAGATGCCCCGCCCCCTCGATCAAGCGCAGCTCGGCACCGGGGATCGCTTTGGCCAGCTCATGCCCCCTCTCCACCGGAATCCAGCTGTCCTCGGTGCCCCAGCAGATCAGCACGGGCAGCTCCAACTCCCCGTACCGGCCCTGGATCTCATCGGTGAACCGCTGGTCGTTCTGCGCGATCTGCCGGTAGAAGGCGCGCTGCCCCTCCTCGCCGCACCACGGCTCGACCAACTGCTCCAGCACCACCGGATGCAGCCCCTGACGGCTCACCGAGCCGATGTACTCCCGTACCAGGGCCCGATGCAGCGCGGGCGTCAGCCGCTCGAACACCTCGGCGTGCGCGCCGAGATGGCGGTACGAGGGTGAGCCCCAGGGCGCCAGCGCCACCGGGTCGACCAGGGCGAGCCGGGAGTACCGGGCGCCGTGCAGCAGATGGGCGCGCAGCGAGACACAGCCGCCGAAGTCATGGGCGACGACGGCGGGCTGGTCCAACCCCCAGTGGTCGAGCAGCTCCGTGAAGACCCGCCCCTGCGCGCGCAGGGACACGTCCTGGTCCGGGTACTTCTCCGACGCGCCATAGCCCGGCAGGTCCCAGACATAGACCCGGTGATCACGCGCCAGGGCCCGGGCCATGGCACGCCAGACGTAGGACGAGAAGGGCGTCCCGTGCACCAGGACGACGGGCGGCAGTTCCGGAGAGCCGAGCGCGGCCCACCGGACCTCACCCGACGAACTCGGGAACGTACGGTCGAGATCCCACTTACGCTGCCCGTCATACATCAGTTCCCCTCTTCCCCTCTTCCCCTGTCTCATCTGTCATGAGCATAAGCCTAGTGACTACTGTCGCATGCGGTCAGTAGAATTGCGCGCACCATGGCCTACCTCGACCACGCCGCGACCACTCCGATGCTGCCGGAGGCGGTCGAGGCGATGACCGCTCAGCTCACCGCCGTCGGCAACGCCTCCTCGCTGCACGCCGCGGGGCGCCGGGCGCGGCGCACCGTCGAGGAGGCCCGTGAGACCTTCGCCGAGGCACTCGGCGCCCGCCCCAGCGAGGTCGTCTACACCTCGGGCGGCACCGAGGCCGACAACCTCGCCGTGAAGGGCCTGTACTGGGCCCGCAGGGACGCGGACCCACGCCGGACCCGCGTGCTGGCCAGCCCCGTGGAGCACCACGCGGTACTGGACGTGGTGCACTGGCTCGGCGAGCACGAGGGCGCCACGGTCGAATACCTCCCCGTGGACACCGCGGGCCGGGTGCACCCCGAGGCCCTGCGCGAGGCCATCGCCCGCGACCCCGACGACGTGGCACTGGTCACCGTGATGTGGGCCAACAACGAGATCGGCACAGTCCAGCCGGTCCGCGAACTGGCCGATGTCGCAGCCGAGTTCGGCGTCCCGCTGCACGCCGACGCGGTACAGGCCGTCGGACAGCTCCCGGTGGACTTCGCGTCCTCGGGCCTGGCCGCGATGACGGTCAGCGGCCACAAGATCGGCGGCCCCTACGGCATCGGGGCGCTGCTGCTCGGCCGCGAGTACACCCCGGTGCCCGTACTGCACGGCGGCGGCCAGGAGCGGCAGGTGCGCTCCGGCACCCTGGACACCCCCGCGATCGCCGCCTTCGCGGTGGCGGCGCGGATCGCCACCGAGCGCCAGGAGTGGTTCGCGCGCGAGATCGGCGGCCTGCGGGACGACCTGGTCGCGGCGGTACGCGCGGCGGTCCCGGACGCGATCCTGGGCGGCGCCCCGGCCCCGTCCCCGGCATCCGCCCCGTCCCCGG
>NZ_JAZGRL010000078.1:0-2819 GCF_046540415.1 Streptomyces sp. E11-3
CCCGGCTCGGGGCGGGCGGCGTACTGCGGCACCAGGGGGCGGGCCCCGACCCGGAGCGCCAGCAGGGTCCGCACGCCCACCAAGTGCTGGCCGACCCCAGCGGGCGGTGGGTGGTCAGCGTCGACCTCGGCACCGACTCCGTACGGGTCTGCTCGCTGGTCGCCGGGGAGTTGCGGCCGCACCGGGAGGTGGCGCTGCGCCCCGGCAGCGGGCCCCGGCATCTGGCCTTCCACCCGCGCGGGGATCTCGCGTACGTAGTGCATGAGTTGGACCCGGTGCTGACCGTCTGCCGCTGGGACGCGCGGACGGGGGACCTGGAGCCGCTCGGTGAGACGGCGCTGCTGCCTGGCGCGGTCACCGGTGATGCCTACCCGTCGGCCGTGGTGGTCGCCTCGGACGGGAGGTTCCTGTGGACCGCCACGCGCGGGCAGGACGTCATCTCGGTGCTCGCGCTGGACGGGGACGACGGCGTACGGCCGAGGCTCGTCACGACGGTGGAGTGCGGGGGGCACTGGCCGCGTGACCTCACGCCGCATCCCTCGGGGCGGTTCCTGTACGCGGCCCATGAACGCTCGGGCGACGTCACCTGGTTCACTCTCGACCCGGAGTCGGGGACGCCGCGGTGGGCGGGGTCGATCGAGGCGCCCGCGGCGTCCTGCGTGGTCTTCGGCTGACGCGCCGCGCCGTATGTCGGTCCTCCGTTGTTGGTCTTCCGCTTTCGGTCTTCCGCTGTCGGTTTTCCGTGAAAGAGAGCGGGACCGGCTCCATCGGAACCGGTCCCGCGCTGCTTCAGCTGCCAGGCCCTACTGGGCGGGCGCGCCCGTCGGCTGCGGGGCGATACCCAGCGCCGTCATGTACTGCGACAGGGCCAGCTTGCCGATCGCCGGGTAGGCGCCCAGCGCCTCGGCGGAGGCGCAGCCCGCCTCCTTCGCGGCCACTTCGAGCAGCCCCTCGTCGACCTCAGGGCCGATCACATGCGGCGCGAGCGCGAGCTGCGTGGAGCCCGAGCCGCGCAGCTGCTCAGCGGTCGCGGCGATCGCCCCGTCCTGGTCGAGCGCGGCGGCCATCACCGGCACCGCGAGGCGCGCGGCCAGCAGCATGCCGGAGATCCCGGCCGCCTGCACCGCCTCCTCGCCGCCCACCGTGGCGAGGATGATGCCATCGGCGGCGGTCGCCACGGTGAACAGCCGGGCCCGGTCGGCGCGGGCCAGACCGGCCTCGGAGAGGCGTACGTGCAGGGCCTCGGCGAGCAGCGGGTGCGGGCCGAGAACGTCGGTCAGTTCGGCGGCGGCGCCACTGTCCGCGACCGCCTGCCGGATCTGGCCCATCAGCGCGCTGTCCGGGCCGGCCAGCAGCGGTACGACGACGGCGACCGGCCCCTCGGGCTCGGCCACCTCCCGGCCGGCGGCAACGGCCTGCTCATAGCGGGCGGTGCGCTGCTCGGCGGTCTGCGCGACCACGGACTGCAGGCGGGGGTACTCGACGTCGTCGCCGTCGAGGTAGCCGATCTTGGCGTCCATGCCGGGCAGCTCGGAGCGGGCGATGCTCACGACCTCCTCGGCGAGACTCCGGGTGGCCGTGCTGGGGACGCCGGGCACGGCGAGAACGAGAGCGGGTGCTCCCTCGGGAGCCACCGCGGGTTCCGGACGGCGGTGCCGACCGGGCTGTCGGGGTCGCGGCATTCGTACAGGCAGGCCGGAAGCGGGCCCAGTGGGGGAGCTCATGGCGCCGCATGCTACTGGTTTCGTGGGTTCCCCCGTTGGGGGAGGGTCCAGGTGAGAGGTTTCCCTCCGGATTTTTCCGTTATGTGTTCTAAGGGTCAACTGTCGTTTTCTGTTGTTGTGTACAACAGGTGCGGATCGCGTGGCAGCGCCGTGCCGCCGCCCGCGAGGTCGACGGCGATCCGTACGGCGCCGTCCAGCGGATCGCCCGCGGCGGGCACCTGGCGGGCGTGCGGCAGTTGCTCGGTGAGCTCGGCGCGCAGGGGTACGAGCAGGGGGTCGCCCAGGCGGAACAGTCCTCCGGTGAAGGCGACTTCGGGCGCCTCGGAACGGTCCGGGGCCGGACACACGGCCGCTGCCGCCTCGACGATGTGCCGGGCCGCGGCACGCAGAATGCCGGTGGCGACCGGGTCGTGTGCCTCTGTCGCGCACCGGGCGACCTCGGGCGCGAAGGAGGCCAGTACGGCCGGCCGGTCGCTGCGCGGGTAGAGCCGCCCGGGCAGGTCGGACGGCGGACCGAACACCTCCCGGGCGCGGGTCAGCAGCGCTTTCGAACCGCCGCGTCGCCCGTCGTACGCCCGCATCGCCGCCTCGAGTCCGGCCCGGCCGATCCAGGCGCCACTGCCGCAGTCGCCGAGCAGATGACCCCAGCCGTCGGCCCGCCGCCACCGGGTGAGATCGGTGCCCAGCGCGATCATGCCGGTGCCCGCGGCGACGACCGCTCCGGGGCGCGGTCCGAGCGCCCCCGCGTACGCGGTGACGGCGTCGGCGGCGAGCGCCAGGCGACGCACCCCGAGCGCGGCGGCCAACGCCGCGGGCAGCTTGGCGCGCAGCTCCCCGCCGAGCGTCGCCATCCCGGCAGCGCCGATGGCGACAGCCTCGACCATGGGCCGCCCGCTGGCGGGATCCCCGTCAGGCGTTCCGGCTCCGGCCCGCTCGATCAGCCCTTCGGCCATCGGAATCAACTGCTCCAGCAGATGCTCCGCGTCGATCCCGCCTGGCCCCGTACGCACCGGCTCCTTCGACGAGACCGGGCCAACCCGCCGCAGGCCGTCCCCGCCGACCCCGAGCGCGACACGCAGCCCTGAGCCCCCCGAA
>NZ_JAZGRL010000079.1:0-2813 GCF_046540415.1 Streptomyces sp. E11-3
AGGGGGCGAGCCGGGGCGCGTAGAGGAGGCCATCGCGGATGGCCAGTTGGGGCTCCGCGGTGGCGAGGGCGGTCGGCAGCAGGGCCGCCGCCGTCTCCGCGTCGTCGCAGTCGATGAGGACCACCCGGCCGGGGTGCTCCGACTGCGTCGAGCGGATCAGCCCCCAGACCGCGGCGGTGGTGAGGTCCACGTCCTGCGTGGGCGTGGTGGCGACCGCGTTCCGGGTGGCCAGGACCAGGGTCGCGTCGGTGAACCGCTCGTCGGCCAGCCACGCCTGGACCAGGGACAGCACCTGCCGGGCGACTACCCCCGGCGCCGGGTGCGTGGCGGCGGGGTCGGGCGAGTCGGCCCGTACGACCACGACGTCCGCGCCGTCCGGCACCGAGGCGAGCGACCGGCCGGGCGCCACCTCCGCCCACACCAGTGAGCCGTCCGGGTCCACCGCCGCCACCTGCGGCCACTCCACGGTGAACAGCGCGTCCGAGCCGGGCGCGGGCGCGGCGAGCCGGTCCTTGGCGACCGGGCGCAGGGTCAGCGACTCGACGTCGGCGACCGGCGCGCTGGTGCCGTCGGCGAGGGTCAGGGACACCGTGTCGGTGCCGGTGGGCGAGATACGGACCCGGAGCGCGGTGGCGCCCGTGGCGTGCAGCGAGGCGCCGCTCCAGCTGAACGGCAGCCGGATACGGTCGGCTTCGCCGCCGGCCGCGGCGTCCAGGACCAGCGGGTGCAGCACCGAGTCGAGCAACGCCGGGTGGATTCCGTACGCTCCGGCGCTCTCGTGCAGCGCGTCCGGCAGCCGGACCTCGGCGAAGAGGTCGGCGCCGCGCCGCCACACGGCGGTCAGACCCTGGAAGGCGGGGCCGTAGTCGTAGCCGAGGTCCGCGAGCCGCGCGTACACCGCGTCGAGCTCTTCGGCGACCGCGTCGTCCGGGGGCCACTGGGCGAGTACGGGCGTGGGCTCCGGGGCCGTCTCGGGGGCCAGGGCGCCCGTGGCGTGCCGGGTCCACGGCTGCGTACGGTCGTCGCCGTCCGGGCGGGCGTGCACGGTGAACGGCCGGTGGCCACCGGAGTCCGGGGCGCCGACCGCCACCTGCACCCGCACGGCCGCGTGCTCCGGCAGCGGCAGCGGTGCCTCAAGGGTCAGCTCGGCCACCTGCGGGGCACCGATGTGGTCCCCGGCGGCCATGGCGAGTTCGAGGAACGCGGTGGCCGGGACCAGTACCGTGCCGACGATGGCGTGGTCCGCCAGCCAGCCGTGCTCCGCGTGGGAGATCCGGGTGGTGAGCAGCGCCTCCTCCCGGTCGGCGAGCTCCACCACGGTGGTCAGCAGCGGGTGCCGCGCCGCGTCCAGACCGAGGCTGCGCGCGTCGGTGCGCGGCCGCGCGGCCAGCCAGAAGTGCTCGCGCTGGAAGGCGTACGTGGGCAGCGCGGCCGGGGCCGAACCGGCGCGTACGCCGGGGAAGAAGGACTCCGCGCGCAGCGGCGCACCGTGGATGTGCGCCTGGGCGATCCCGGCGGCGAAGGTGTCGCACTCGGGGCGGCCCGCGCGCAGCAGCGGCACGGCGGTGACGGCGGCGTCCTCCAGGGTGCGCCGGGCGAGCGCGGTGAGTACGGCGTCCGGGCCGACCTCGACCAGGACGGTGGCGCCCTGCGCGGCCAACTGCCGGGCCGCGTCCGCGAAGCGCACGGCCTCGCGGATCTGCCGGGTCCAGTAGTCGGGCGAGGTGAGCTGCTCGGTGCTCGCGATCTCGCCGGTCACGGTCGAGACGACCGGGATACGCGGGGCATGGAAGTCGAGCCCGGCCGCCACCTCACGGAAGCGGTCGAGAATGCCGTCCATGTGCGGTGAGTGGAAGGCGTGGCTCACCGCGAGCCGGTGGGTGCGCCGCCCCTGGTCGCGCCAGTCCCGCGCGATGTGCTCGACGGCGCTCTCGTCGCCGGAGATCACCACGGACCGGGCGTCGTTGACCGCCGCGATCGAGACCTGCGCCTCGTGTCCGGCCAGCGAGCGCGCGGCCTCGGCCTCTTCGGCCTCGATCGCGATCATCGCTCCGCCCGCGGGCGCCGCCTGCATCAGACGGCCGCGGGCCGCGACCAGGCGCGCGGCGTCGGACAGCGACAGCACCCCCGCTGCGTGCGCAGCAGCGAGCTCCCCGATGGAGTGCCCGGCCAGCAGGTCGGGAACCATGCCGTGGTGCTCAAGGAGCCGGAACAGCGCGACCTCGACGGCGAACAGCGCCGGTTGGGTGTACGTCGTGCGGTGCAGCTCCTCGGCGATCGCGGTGCCCTCCGGGGCGAACAGCACCTCGCGCAGCGGCCGGTCGAGCAGCCCGTCGAAGGCGGTGAGTACGTCGTCGAGCGCTGCGGCGAACACCGGGTGCGCCGCGTACAGTTCGCGGCCCATGGCGGCGCGCTGCGCGCCCTGCCCGGTGAACAGGAAGGCGGTACGGCCCGCGGTGGCCGCGCTGCCCAGGTGCAGGCCGGGCGCGTCGGAGCCTGAGGCGAGCGCCTCAAGGCCGGTACGGAAGTCGGTCGGATCGGTGCCGAGCACCACCGCCCGCTGTTCGAAGGCGGTACGGGTGGTGGCCAGGGCGTGCCCGACACCGTGCAGCGCGGCCTCGTCGGCGGACTCGTCGACGTACGCCCTGAGACGGTCGGCCTGGGCGCGCAGCGCGGGCTCGTCGCGGGCGGAGAGCACCCAGGGCAGGGGGATGCGCGGGGCGGCGGACGCGGTGTCCGCGTGCGGCGCTGGCTCGGTGGCCGGGGCCTGCTCGATGACCACGTGGGCGTTGGTGCCGCTGATCCCGAAGGAG
>NZ_JAZGRL010000080.1:0-2805 GCF_046540415.1 Streptomyces sp. E11-3
CGAGCGGTGAGCCCTACGACGGCCCACGCCCGGCGTGGGGAGGCGGCCCGAGGCCCGGTTGGGGCACGGGGTGGCGAGAGTGGGTGGGTGGAGCTTGGGGGCGACGGGTGAGCGGCGGTCCGTTCATGCGCGAGCCGTCGCTGAGGTTCGGACCGTCGTTGAGGTGCGGTCGGCGGTCAGTGGCAGGCGCAGTTGGTGACTGTGGCCGCCAGGCGGTCGAGGGTGGACTTGGCCGCGTGGGGGTCGGTGGTGCCGGACGCGGTGAAGGCGAAGGCCAGGAGGCGGCCGTCGGCGTCGACGACGGTGCCCGCGAGGGTGTTGACGCCCGTGAGGGTGCCGGTCTTCGCGCGGACCAGGCCGGTGGCGGACGCCGTGTCCGGGTCGGCATAGCGGTTCCGGAGGGTTCCGGTGAAGCCCGCGACGGGGAGGCCGGTGAGGGCCGGGCGCAGCTCGGGGTGGTCCGGGTCGGCCGCGCGGGCGAGCAGCGCCGTCAGCAGCCGTACGGTGACCTTGTCCGCGCGGTCCAGGCCGCTGCCGTCGGCGAAGCGCGCGCCACCCAGCGGCAGTTCCAGCTCGGCCAACTGGTCCGTAACGGCCCTGCGGGCACCTGCGAAGCTCGCCGGTTCGTCCGCGGCGAGCGCGGTCTGCCGTACGAGGGCCTCCGCGATGTCGTTGTCGCTGCGGGTCAGCATGCGTTCGACCAGGGCGGAGAGCGGGGCCGACTTGGCCTGCGCCAGGGTCTTGGCCCCCTTGGCCCCCTTGGCCCCCTTATCTTTCTTGTCCCCCTTGTTCGCCTTCGCGGGATGTGGCTCGCCCTGGACCTCGACGCCACGGTCGCGCAGCAGCCCGGCGAAGGCGCGGGCCGCCTCCAGGGCCGGGTCGGCGACCCGCGGCGCCGGGCCGCGGGTGGAGTCGTCCAGGCGCCCCTGGTCGACCGCGAGCGCCATGACGGGGGCGATGTTGTCGTTGGGGCCGATGGGGTGCAGTACGGGTCCCGAGTACAGGGAGGCGTCGTAGGAGAGCCGTACCTCCGCGTCCCCGCGCCCCGCGCCGGAACGATCCTTCAGCGCCTTCGCCGTGTCGTCGGCGAGCGTCCGCAGACTCGCCCCGCCGTCGGTGTCCTTGCGCGCGCTGAGCGTTGGGTCCCCGCCGCCGACCAGTGTGATCTCCGCCTCGTCCGGCCCCGCGACCACCCGCGTCTCGATCCGGTGGTCCGGGCCGAGCGCCGAGAGCGCCGCCACCGCCGTGGCGATCTTGATGGTCGACGCGGGGGTCACCGCGTCGCCCGTCCGCACGCCGTACAGCTCCTCGCCCGTGACCGCGTCGACGACCGACCCCGTACTGCGCTGACCGAGCGAGGGGTCCTTCAGCAGCGGGTCGAGTACGTCCGCGATGGCATCCTTGGCCGGTCCTGGACCGGCGCCGGTGGGCGCCTTCAGGGCGGCCAGCACGCCGGGTGCGCTCGGCGCGGGCCTGGGCCCCTTCGCCGTACCGCGGCCATCACCGCGACCGTGATCTGCGCCACCGTCGCGGCTCTGGGAAGCCGCCCACTCCCGCTCGGCCGTACGCTGGCCTGAGTCCCAGGGACCGGCCGCGGTCACCAGCCCGGCGGCCAGTGCCAGGCCAGCCGTGGCCGCGCCCGCGGTGAGCTGCCAGGTCTGGAGCCTCCTGGTCCTCTCGGGCCGCGGAAGCTCCGGGAGCTTCAGTCGTTTCGGAAGCTGCCTGACCTTCAGCTCGGGCACCACGGGACAGCCCCTTTCGCGATCACAAGCTTGCGTGAGGGACACTTAATCACTGCGTCTTGCCGAGGGATGGCACCCCGGTGGCTGCGGCCGACCAATCGGGCTGGGGGTCCGGGGGTTATCCCCCGGGAGGACGCAGCACCATTCGTTGTATGTGCTAATCATGGAGGAGCCACCGGTGGAGTTCGACGTAACGATCGAGATTCCGAAGGGTTCGCGGAACAAGTACGAGGTGGACCACGAGACCGGTCGTATCCGCCTGGACCGCCGACTCTTCACGTCGACCAGCTACCCGGCCGACTACGGCTTCGTCGAGAACACCCTCGGCGAGGACGGCGACCCGCTGGACGCGCTGGTCATCCTGGACGAGCCCACCTTCCCGGGCTGCCTCATCAAGTGCCGCGCCATCGGCATGTTCCGTATGACGGACGAGGCCGGCGGCGACGACAAGCTGCTGTGCGTGCCCGCGTCGGACCCGCGCGTGGAGCACCTGCGGGACATCCACCACGTCTCCGAGTTCGACCGCCTGGAGATCCAGCACTTCTTCGAGGTCTACAAGGACCTGGAGCCCGGCAAGTCCGTCGAGGGCGCCAACTGGGTCGGCCGCACCGAGGCCGAGGCCGAGATCGAGGCCTCGTACAAGCGTCTGGAGACGCAGGGCGGCCACTGAGGTGTAAGCACCTGACCGGCACGGACGGGCCGGGCAGCTCCCTGGAGGGGGCTCGCCCGGCCCGTTTGCGTGTCCATGCGCATACTGGGCGTACCAGAGGTGCGTATGCGCTAAGAGGGAAGCGGTAACAGGCACGGGAACGAGGTCAGGTTCGGTGGGTGGCTCGGTGAGTGGCGTCGCGTCGGACGACGACGACCGCAAACCGCAGTCGGACGAGGCACACAGCGCGTTCGCTCCGGTGGGCGGCTTCGACACGGCCACGCCGGCCGATGTGGACGACCAGCCGACGTCGGAGTTCACCGTTCCGCAGGGGCTGCGGATTCCGCCCGCGCCCGAGGACTCGGAGAGCTCGGCCTTCCGCCCGCCCCCCTCGTTCGAAGCCCGCCCGCCGAC
>NZ_JAZGRL010000081.1:0-2796 GCF_046540415.1 Streptomyces sp. E11-3
GCAGGGGGGCTGGGGAGGTCACAGCTTCCCCAGGCGGCGCAGGGCGGGGGCCACGCGCTGGGCGCCGTAGCGGTAGGCGCCGCGCGCCGCGCCCCGGGTGACCTTGCGCATGGTGTGCCGGATGCCCCTGGCGGCGACGGGCTCGGGGGCCTCGGGCAGCGGGGTGCCGTCCGGTGCGAGGCGGTGCCTGGCGAGCAGCGGCGGCAGGTAGCCAGGCGCGGTGACCTGGTTGTAGTACGGGGCGACGGGCGGCAGTTCGGGGGCCTCGCCGAGTTCCGCGATGCGCTTGCGGGCCGCGTCGAAGCAGCTCTCGTACTCGCCGTCGGCCGCGACGCCCTGCACCGCGACCCAGTCCGGGTCGGGCTCGGGGATATGGCCCTGGTCCAGCTGGTCCCAGGACGCCAGGCAGCCGGAGCCGATGAAGTGGTGGTTGCCGAGCCGCTCGCGTACGCCCAGGTCGGTGAGGATGGCGGTCGGGATGCGGCGGTGCAGGGACTCCAGGGCGGCCGTGGAGCTGACCGTTACCAGGAGCGAGGTGCGGTCGAGTACCTCGCCCATGTTCCCGTAGACCAGACGGCAGTTGTCCGGCAGGCCCACGTCGTCGGCCAGCCGTTGGTACGGGAGGTTCTCCACGTGGGTGGTGTGCTCACCCGGCAGCGAGCGCAGCTTGATGAGGACCTCGCGGTCCGGGTGCATCCGTGCGTGGTCCGCCATGCGGTTGAGCAGGTACAGCCGGTCGGTACGGGTCTTCGGTACGGACGGCTGGACCGCGAAGGTGACCGTGTACGGCTCATGGTCCTGGTGGTCGGCGCCGCCGAGGAACGGCAGCGCGGCCTCCACGACGCTGCTCGAGTCGGCGCCGACCCCCTCGTACACGGCGCGGAAACGCTCCGCGTCCTGGCGGGAGTTGGCGAGCACGATGTCCGCGCCGTGCCGCAGCAGCAGGCCGTCGGCGAGTTTCTCGTAGACGACGCCGACATAGCCGGTGACGAGTACGGGGCGTCTCCTGCGCCCCTGCCAGACCTTGGCGAGGCCGTGCAGCATCGCCTGCACACCGCCGCCGACGAGCGCGAGCACGACCACGTCGTACTGCTCGGGGTCCCGCTCCATGTCGCTGAGGAACTCGGCCGACGTGAGCTCGCGCAGGCTGTCCGCCTGGACGCCGACCTCCTCCAGCTGACGCGCGGTGGGCGTGGCCCGGCCCCGGAGCAGCAGGCCGTCGAGCCGGCCGTCCGGAGCGATCCGGTGCGCGGTGAGCGCCCCCCACTTCCAACGCGTGTCGGAATCGGCGAGTACGGCGACGCGCTGCGTTCGTTCATTGCTTTCTGGCACGTCGAAGAAGCTAGAAAGGAATTCGCGTTGCTGGCCCAACGCCGGTTCAACAAAGGGTTAACAGCACCCCGACAATTACCCAACCAGCCTGGCTTGCCTCGGAGTTAACCGGCAGTCCATAGAGCGTTCACAAGACATCTCTTCGCGGGTCAGTGCGAATGCCGGTCGGCCGCCTATCGTCGCTGCAATGAAGCACTTCGTCATACTGTCGTTCCCTTCCGACTCCCTGCGCAGCTGCCCGAGAAACAGCCGGCGATACGTCGAACGGGCGCCGTTCGGATGACGCGCGCCACCGGCATGACACTCCCGAAGCCCTCACCGGGAGTGGGCTCTTCCGCTACACCGGGGACGCGACGCCAGAGCACCGCGCCCGCGCCCCGGCTGCGCGCCCTGGACGCGCTGCGGCTGCTGGCCGCGCTGATGGTCGCCGGCTTCCACTACGGCGGCCGCGACGGCGATGTGGCCGTCGCCTGGGGCACCTCGACCCAGGTCCAGTTCCCCACCGCGCACGGCTGGTTGGCCTTCGGCAACCTGGGTGTGCAGATCTTCTTCGTGATCAGCGGCTTCGTCATCTGTATGAGCGGCTGGGGCAGGCCGATGCGCGCCTTCTTCGCCTCCCGCGCCGCGCGGCTGCTGCCGTCGTACTGGGCGGCGGTCATCCTGGTCACCGTGGTGTTCGCGCTGCCCCCGGTGGCGTACGAGGCGGTCTCGGCCAGCGACGCGCTGCTGAACCTGACGCTGCTGCAGCAGCCGCTGGGCGCCGACCGGGTGCTCGGGGTGTGCTGGACGCTCTGGGTGGAGCTGCGCTTCTACGCCCTGTTCGCGCTCTGCGTCATCCTGCCGGGCGCCAACCGGCAGCGGATCGTGCTGTTCTGCGCGGTGTGGACGCTGGCCGCCGCGATCACCGAGCAGGCGGACAACGAGCTGCTGCGGCTGGTACTGGTGCCGCAGCACGCGCCGTTCTTCATCGGTGGCATCGGGCTCTACCTGGTGTACCGCAACCGGCGGGACGCCACGGCCTGGGGCATCGTGGCGGTCAGCTGGCTGATCGGCCAGCACTATGCGGTGGACCGGCTACGGGACGGGGCCGAGGCCGCGGCCTACCCGCCGCACCCGTCGCTGGTGGCCATCGCGATCGTCACGGCCGGTTTCGCGGCCGTCGCGGCGATCGCGCTGGGCGCGCTGTCCTGGGCGAACTGGCGCTGGCTCACCACCGCGGGCGCTCTGACCTACCCCTTCTACCTGGTGCACGAGCACCTGGGCTGGGTGGCGATCGGTCTGCTGCACCGGGGGCTCGGGCTTCCGTCGTACGTGACGTTCGCGGTGACGGTGGTGTTGATGCTGGCCGTCGCCTGGGCGCTGCACCGCGGCGTGGAACGCCGCCTTACGCCGCTGCTGCGGGCGCGGCTGACGTCCGATGCTTCTCCCCCACCCCGCCCCTTCCCGTAACTGGGGCTCCGCCCC
>NZ_JAZGRL010000082.1:0-2766 GCF_046540415.1 Streptomyces sp. E11-3
TTGTGGGCAATCGTTCCGCAGGGCGGAACGGGTGGGCACAACCCCTCGCCACGGGGGGGCACCCGTTCCACCAAGCCCGAAGGGCAACACCCTCCCCCCGCCACGGGGCACGGTGGCAACAAGCCCGAGGGGCAGCCTCACCTCGACACGGCGCACCGTGAACGCACGCCCGAGGGGCGCGCCCTCACCCCGGGTCGGCGCTACGCGCCGAGACGGGCGCGCAGCGTCGCCGCGAAATCCTCCGCCGCGAGCAACTGCCCGCGAAGCTTCCCGCAGCGCACCTCCGTCGCCTCGCGATACGCGTCGAGGCGCTCACGCAAGAGGGCCAACTCCTCGCCAACCGGCGGCTGATCCGCCGCGAGGCGATCGGTGATCTCCAGCAGATCCCGCATCTCGTCAAGCGAGAAGTCCAGCGGCTTCATACGGCGGATCACGAGCAGGCGCTCGACATCGGCCTCCGTGTACAGCCGGAAGCCCCCCTTACTGCGGGCAGAGGGGATGACGAGACCGACCTCCTCGTAGTGGCGGATCGTCCGCAGCGAGAGGCTGGTCCGCTCGGCTACTTCGCCGATCTGCATCTGCTGCTGCTCAGCCATCGCCGTGTTGTCTCCCTTGGGTCCTTCTGGTTTCCACAGCTTTTCGATTCCGTGCCGCACCTGGCCACAGTGAGATCAATCACAGGAACGTGAGGCCTCTTTACCTGCATTTCACAAGCCGTACGTCGCACTCTCCCCTCACGTCAGGGTAAAGTATTGACGTATCCGCCTCCGCCGTAAGGCTCTGGTAGAGGCGGCACCGCCGCCCAGAGGGCCCCGACCGGGCCAGGTGGCGACTGAGAGCTTTCGGGCAATGATGCCCGACCGGTGGCCCGTTGAGGCCGCTGGGTATCCGGCAGGGCCCCCGACGTGGCCGGGCCGCCGGGGGACTCCGCCCACCTGCGGGCTGCGAGTCGTGTACCAGCGCGTGTGCGTGCCTGATGGGTGACGCGTGCGCCCGAACGGAAACGGTTGCATGTCTTCACCGCTGTCCTTGTCTCCGCGTCTGTCGCGTCCTGACTGGCTCGCCTCGCCGAAGGTCTTCCGTACCGAGGTGCTGGCGGGTCTGGTCGTTGCGCTGGCGTTGATCCCCGAGGCGATCTCGTTCTCGATCATTGCCGGTGTCGATCCGGCGGTGGGTCTGTTCGCGTCGTTCACGATGGCTGTGGTGATCTCCATCGTGGGTGGCCGCAAGGCCATGATCTCCGCCGCGACTGGAGCGATCGCCCTGGTCATCGCCCCCCTCAACCATGAGTACGGGCTCGGCTACCTGATCGCCGCCGTGATCCTCGGCGGCGTCTTCCAGATCGTGCTGGGCGCGCTGGGGGTGGCCAAGCTGATGCGGTTCGTGCCGCGCAGCGTGATGGTCGGCTTCGTCAACGCGCTGGCGATCCTGATCTTCATGGCGCAGATCGAGGAGATGTGGAAGGTGCCGTGGCCGGTCTACCCGCTGATCGTGGGTGGGTTGGCGCTGATGGTGTTCTTCCCGAAGGTCACGACGGTGGTCCCGGCTCCGCTGGTGTCGATCGTGATTCTGACGGTGATCACGGTGGCGGCCGGGATCGCGGTGCCGACGGTTGGTGACAAGGGTGAGCTGCCGTCCTCGCTGCCGGTGCCGGGGCTGCCCGATGTGCCGTTCACGATGGACACGCTGACGACGATCGCTCCGTACGCCTTCGCGTTCGCGCTGGTCGGTCTGATGGAGTCGCTGATGACCGCCAAGCTGGTGGACGACATCACCGACACGCACTCGAACAAGACCCGCGAGTCGCTGGGGCAGGGCATCGCCAACATCGTCACCGGTTTCTTCGGTGGTATGGGCGGCTGCGCGATGATCGGCCAGACGATGATCAACGTGAAGACGTCCGGGGCACGGACCCGGCTGTCCACCTTCCTCGCCGGTACGTTCCTGATGGTGCTCTGCATCGCCTTCGGGTCGGTCGTCTCCGACATCCCGATGGCCGCTCTGGTCGCCGTGATGATCCTGGTCTCGGTCGCCACGTTCGACTGGCACTCCATTCAGCCGGGGACGCTTAGGCGCATGCCGATCGGTGAGACCACGGTGATGGTCGTGACGGTGGCGTTTGTGGTGGCGACGCACAACCTGGCCATCGGTGTGGTCGTCGGCTGCATCACCGCCATGGTCATCTTCGCCAAGCGGGTGGCCCACATGGCCGAGGTGACCGGTGTCGTCGATCCGGACGGCAACCAGGTCGTCTACGCCGTGACTGGCGAGCTCTTCTTCGCCTCGTCGAATGACCTGGTCTATCAGTTCAACTACAAGGACGATCCCGATGATGTGGTGATCGACCTGTCCGACGCCCATATCTGGGACGCCTCGTCGGTCGCCGCGCTGGACGCGATCGAGACCAAGTACCAGGACCGCGGCAAGAAGGTCACCATCATCGGCCTGAACAAGCCCAGCGCCGAGATGCACGACAAACTCGCCGGACAGCTCACCGCCGGCCACTGATCCACCGGCACAGCGTCGTTCGCAGACCGACCGCCCTTCCCCCGGCACCACGGAACCGTGGGGGGAGGGCGGTTCTGCTGTGCTGGAGCCGTGCACCTCGGTTCCGCCGCCACCGACCACGATGGCCGCACCCGGGCCGAGTACGGGAGGGGCTCGCCTCAGCCGGTGAACTCCCCGCCCTTGACGGCGGTCACGAAGGACGACCAGGCGGTCGACTCGAAGACGAGCGCGGGGTGGTGGGGGTTCTTGCTGTCGCGG
>NZ_JAZGRL010000083.1:0-2743 GCF_046540415.1 Streptomyces sp. E11-3
TCGGGGGGACGCGGCGGGGCGTAGGGCGGCGGGGGCGGGAAGCTGTCTGCGGTCATGTCTCAGAGCTTCGCCACGCAGTGTGAGAGCTGTCTGAGTGCGTCCTGAGAAGCCCGGCAGAACCGTGTATGTCCGGTGTAAGGGCGCTAGTCGCAGCCGCAGGAGCGGCGGACGGTCAGGCGGGACGGGAACTGGCGCAGGCGTTCGCGGCGGGAGCCGACCACGCGTAGGCCGTCGTCCAGGACCAGGTCCACCGCGGCGCGGGCCATCGCCGGGCGGTCCGAGGCCACCGTGGTCAGTGGCGGGTCCGTGAGGGCGGCTTCCTTGACGTCGTCGAAGCCCGCTACGGCCAGGTCGCCGGGTACGTCGAGGCGCAGCTCGCGGGCCGCTCGCAGGACGCCGATCGCCTGGTCGTCCGTGGCGCAGAAGATCGCGGGCGGGCGGTCGGGGCCCGCGAGGAGGCCGAGGGCGATCTGGTAGGCGTCGTAGCGGTTGAACGGGGACTGGAAGAGGCGTCCCTCGGTGGAGTGGCCCGCCTCTTGCATGGCCCGGCGCCAGCCCTCGACGTGGTCGGTGACCGGGTCGCCGGTGAGGGGGGTGTCCTCGGTGCCGCCCAGGCAGGCGACGTACTCGTAACCGTGTTCGAGCAGGTGGCGGGTCGCGAGCTGGGCGCCGCCGATGTCGTCGGTCACTACCGCGACGTCGTCGATGGCCTCGGGGCGCTCGTGCAGCAGCACCACGCGGGCGTCCCAGGCGTCGATCTCCGCGGCGGCCTGTGCGGTGAGGCCCTGGCTGACCAGGATCAGACCGGAGACCCGCATGCCCAGGAACGCCCGCAGGTAGTGGACCTCGCGCTCGTGCAGGTAGTCGGAGTTGCCGACCAGAACCATCTTTCCGCGCTCGGCGGCGGCCTGCTCCACGGCGTGCGACATCTCCGCGAAGAACGGCTGCCGTGCATCCGGCACGATCATGCCTATGAGGTCCGTGCGCCGCGACGCCATCGCCTGCGCGACCCGGTCCGGGCGGTAGCCCAGCTCCTTGATCGCGGCGAGTACCCGCTCGCGCGTGGCCGGGGCGACCGGCCGGGGTCCGTTGTTGATGACGTAGCTGACGACCGCGGTCGACGTACCCGCCAGTCGCGCTACATCGTCCCTAGTCACCTTGGCCACACGCGAGAGTCTACGCGGGCAGAGTCATCGCTTGGCAGGGCGCACGATCGCATCGTTATCTACGGATTCGGCCGTGGTACCTGTGGAGTTCTTCGGGGTGTCCGCCTGGGGCGCGTCCTGGTGGGCCTCTTCCGGTGGCTTGGGGCGTGCGGCCTTGGCCTGCGCCTCGTCCGCGCCCCGGTCCACCTTCTCCGGGGTGACGAAGCGGTATCCGACGTTTCGGACGGTGCCGATCAGTGCCTCGTGCTCCGGGCCGAGCTTGGCCCGCAGCCGTCGTACGTGGACATCGACCGTTCGGGTGCCGCCGAAGTAGTCGTAGCCCCAGACCTCCTGGAGGAGCTGGGCCCGGGTGAAGACCCGGCCGGGGTGCTGGGCCAGGTATTTGAGGAGTTCGAACTCCTTGAAGGTCAGGTCCAGGACCCGGCCCTTGAGCTTCGCGCTGTAGGTCGCCTCGTCGACCGAGAGGTCGCCGTTGCGGATCTCCATGGGGGAGTCGTCGCCGGTCAGCTGCTGGCGGCCCATCGCGAGGCGCAGGCGCGCCTCGACCTCGGCCGGGCCCGCGGTGTCGAGCAGGACGTCGTCGATGCCCCAGTCGGCCGTGACGGCCGCTAGGCCGCCCTCGGTGACGACGAGCATCAGCGGACAGCCGGGTCCTGTGGAGCGGAGTAGCTGGCAGAGGCTGCGGACCTGCGGAAGGTCGCGGCGGCCGTCGATCAGGATCACGTCGGCACCCGGGGTGTCGACGAGTGCCGGGCCCTCGGCGGGGGCCACCCGCACGTTGTGCAGCAGAAGGCCGAGGGCGGGGAGCACCTCCGTCGACGGCTGGAGGGCATTGGTGAGGAGCAGCAGAGAACTCATCGCCGCCCACCTGCCTGGGTCGGACTGGGGTGGTGCTGGTTTCGCTCGCCCATTACGTCGGTTCCTCCTCGGTCCCTGCGAGGACGTATGTGGCACTGCTTGCCTTGCTGTGGCGGTTCCGCGCCCTGGAACCGCCGCCGTCCGCTTGAGGCCTAAAGCCTGCCGGAAAGCACAAAAGGACCCGGGGGCTGCGTTGCCCGGATCCTTCGCCAAGCAGAATAGCCCACATCACTTCCGCCGCGGCAGGTCGAACCGGAGGATCTTCTGTGCAGCCGATCACTCGGAGCGAGACGGTTGGTGTGGCGCGGGCCACATTGCACTCCGGTTTGCGTGCGACTTTGCGCACCGCTGACGGGGTCGCGATCGATGCCTCGTACGAGCCGGGTGCGGGGGGTGTCGACGCGCCGGCGATCGTGATCGCGCATGGGTTCACCGGGGATCTGGAGCGGCCGCATGTGCGGCGGGCCGCGGGGGTTTTCGCGCGGTACGGGGCTGTGGTCACGTTCTCCTTCAGGGGGCACGGGAGGTCCGGCGGGCGCTCGACCGTCGGGGACCGCGAGGTGCTGGATCTGGCTGCTGCCGTGCGGTGGGCGCGTTCGTTCGGGCACGCGCGCGTGGTGACCGTCGGCTTCTCCATGGGCGGTTCCGTGGTGCTGCGGCATGCGGCTCTGAGGGGTTCCGGGGCAGGGGCGGCGCACGAGGGGCGCACAGAGGACGAG
>NZ_JAZGRL010000084.1:0-2742 GCF_046540415.1 Streptomyces sp. E11-3
GGGCCGGGGCGCACCACAGCACCACCCGCCGGCAAGCCCCGCCGCACCCGCAGCCCCGCCGGACGCAGCTCATCCAGCTGCGCCTCGTCCCCCAGGAGAAGACCCGTGCCCGACTACGCATCCCCGGCCACCAGATCCGGCGCACCCGACGCCTCGGCCACGAGTGCCATGAGCTCCACGAGTGACACGAGCGCCACGAGCGCCACGACCCAGAGCACTCCCGCCCCGTCCCGGCTGCGCACGGTCATCGGCACCGGCGTGGGCAACGCCCTGGAGTGGTACGACTGGAACGTCTACGCGATCTTCACCCCGTTCTTCGCCTCGCAGTTCTTCCCCTCCGCCGATCCGACCTCGGCCCTGCTGAGCACCCTGGCGATCTTCGCCGTGGGCTTCCTCATGCGCCCGCTGGGCGGGCTGGTCTTCGGCCGGCTCAGCGACCGCAAGGGGCGGCGTGCGGCGATGGTCGGCTCCATCGGGTTGGCCGCCGCGGGAAGTCTGCTGATCGGCCTCGCGCCGACGTACGCCACGATCGGCGTGGGCGCCTCCGCCCTGCTGGTGTTCGCGCGGCTCGTCCAGGGCCTGGCCCACGGCGGGGAGCTTCCCGCGGCTCAGACGTACGTCGCGGAGATGGCCCCCCGCGAACGGCGCGGGCTCTGGTCGAGCCTGATCTACATCTCCGGGACCTGCGGCATCATGTTCGCCACCGTGCTCGCCGCGGTCCTCGCCTCCTTCCTGAGCGAGGACCAACTGCACACGTGGGGCTGGCGGGTGCCCTTCGTCATCGGTGGGCTTCTCGGCCTGTACGCGCTGATCATGCGGCTCCGGATGGAGGAGACCGAGGCCTTCCAGAAGCAGGCCGACACCCCGGACCACGAACCGCGCACCTCCCTGTGGCACGGATTCTGGGAGAACCGGGCGGCGTGCCTGCGCGTGATCGGCCTCACCCTGGGCGGAACGGTCGTCTACTACACCTGGGCCGTCTCCGCCCCCGCCCAGGCCATCTCCCTCCAGGGCATCGACGCCTCCTCCGCCCTGTGGGCGGGAGCCCTCGCCAACCTGGTCTTCCTCGTGACTCTGCCTCTGTTCGGCGCCCTCTCCGACCGCGTCGGCCGCAAGCCCATCCTGTACGGCTCCTATATCGGCGGAGCCTTGCTGGCCTTCCCCCTGAACTGGCTCATCCAGGACCAGGTATGGCAGCTGGCCGTGTCGATGACGACGGCCATGCTCTTCATGTCCGCAGGCGCGGCGATCACCCCCGCGGTGTTCGCGGAGATGTTCCCCACCCGGCTGCGCACGACAGGTGTGGGCTTCCCCTACGCGATCGCCGTGGCCGCCTGCGGCGGCAGCGCACCGTATCTTCAGACATGGCTGGCCAGCGACGGGAAGGGGGACCTCTTCCTCGGCTACACGGTGGTCCTGCTGCTCCTCGCCCTGGTCGTGGTGCACCGGATGCCCGAGACGAAGAACACCGACCTGACGTGACACCGAAGAACACCGAATGACACTGAAGAACACCGAAGAACAAGGACCGCGGGGACGGAGCCGTACTGTGCCGAGCCTGACCAGCAGAGCGATGCCGACCGTGGTGCGGCTCCGTGGGGCCAAGAAGGTGTTCAGCTCGGCGGAGGCCGTCCGGGAACAGGTACTCGCCCGTTCCCTGCGGCCGACCGGGTACGCCCCGCCGGCCGGGCTGGAGCGCACGGTCGACCTCGCCGTACGCCGGGTGGCCGGATGGCCCGTCTACGAGGTCACCCCGCGCGGCGGCGACGCCCGACGGCGGGCGATCTATCTGCACGGCGGCGCCTACATCAACGAGATAGCCCCGCAGCACTGGAAGCTGATCGCCCACGTGGCCGCCGAGACCGCCACCCGGGTCACGGTGCCGATCTACCCTCTCGCCCCGCTGGCGACCGCGGCCGAAGTGGTACCGGCCGTCACCGACCTGGCCGCCGGACTCCACGCCGACGGGGCCGACACGGCCCTCAGTCTTATAGGAGACTCCGCGGGCGGCGGTATGGCCCTCGCGGCCGCCGTCCATCTGAGGGACCGGGGACTGCCCGCGCCCGCCCGCACCGTCCTCATCTCCCCGTGGCTGGACATCACCCTGACCGACCCACGCGTCGCCCTGCTCGAAGACCGCGACCCTTGGCTCGCCGTCGCCGGTGCGCGCTACGCCGGGGACCTCTACCGCGGCGATCTCCCCGCCGACCACCCGTACGTCAGCCCTCTGCTCGCCGATCTCACCGGGTTGAGCCCGATCACGTTGTTCAGCGGAACCCGCGACATCGTCAACGCCGACGCCCGACGACTGGCCGCCCGCGCCACGGCCGTGGGCGTCGAGGTGGACTTCCACGAGGCGTCGGAGATGCTGCACGTCTACCCGCTCCTGCCCATCCCCGAAGGCAGAGCGGCCCGCGCCGCCATCTGCACCGCCCTGCGGAGCTGACGCGGGCTGTCAACCGATGTCCGGGCCGCGCGGCTTAGGCCGCGGCGACGGGCGCGGTGAGCGCGGCGAGGATCTGCCTCAGCTGTGCGCCGCGGTCGCCGCGCGTGGTTCCTCATGGGACCCGACCAAGGTCTTCCACGCCTCCCAGGCCGGACAGTGCTCCCACCGGGTCGCGGTCCGGGGTGCCGCGCGGCCACCAGTCGTCGCGGCCCGGTTCGGACTCGTAGGCGTACCAGTGGGCGTCGCGGCCGAAGCGGAGTTGGAGGTGGCCGCGGGGGTGGGTGAGGCGGTTGCGG
>NZ_JAZGRL010000085.1:0-2741 GCF_046540415.1 Streptomyces sp. E11-3
ATCGGGAGCCCCCGGCGCGCCTACCGGGCCCTGGCAGCAGTACGACCCGTGGAGCACCCCGCAGCCGCAGCAGCAGCCCCTGCTGCACCCCACCGGCGCCGGACCCGCCCCCGTCCGCAAGCCCCGGCGCGGCGCGCTGCTGGTCGGAGCCCTCGCCATCGCGCTGGTAGCGGGCGCCGTCGGCGGCGGAATCGGCGCGTATGTCGAGCGCAACGGCGGCATCACCGACGTGCGCCTCCCGCAGGCCGGTAAGGAAGACAAGGGGCGTGCCCCGGAGAGCGTCGCCGGGATCGCCGAAAGCGCCGTACCCAGCGTCGTCACCCTGCATGTCAGCGGCAGCGGCGCGCAGGGCACCGGAACCGGCTTCGTCCTGGACAACAAGGGCCACATCCTCACCAACAACCACGTGGTCGACCCGGCGGGCTCGAACGGCCGGATATCGGTCACCTTCAGCGGCGGCGAGACCGCCAAGGCCAAGCTCATCGGCAAGGACGCGGGCTACGACCTCGCCGTCGTCCGCGTCACCGGCGTCTCGGGCCTCAAGCCACTGCCCCTGGGCAACTCCGACAACGTCCAGGTCGGCGACCCGGTGGTGGCCATCGGCGCCCCCTTCGACCTGTCGAACACCGTCACATCGGGGATCATCAGCGCCAAGGGCCGCCCGATCACCGCGGGCGGCGAGGAGGGTGACGGCAGCGATGTGTCCTACGTCGACGCCCTGCAGACCGACGCCCCGATCAACCCCGGAAACTCCGGTGGCCCCCTGGTCGACTCCAAGGCCCGGGTCATCGGCATCAACAGCGCCATCCGCTCCGCGGGCGGCGGCTCCGACCCGGACGGTGGCGGCGGCCAGGCGGGCTCCATCGGCCTGGGCTTCGCGATCCCCGTCAACCTCGCCAAGCGGGTCGCCGAAGAGCTGATCAACACCGGCAAGGCGACCCACCCGGTGATCGAGGTCACCCTGGACACCCAGTTCACCGGCGACGGCGCCCGGGTCGCCGACGAGACCCGCGACGGCGGCGCGGCGGTCAAGCCGGGCGGCCCCGCCGACAAGGCCGGGGTCAAGCCGGGCGACATCATCACCGCCGTGGACGGCCAGCGCATCCACACCGGCCAGGAACTGATCGTCAAGATCCGGGCACACCGCCCGGGTGACGAGCTGGAACTGACCCTGGAGCGGAACGGCGACAAGCAGACGCTGTCCCTGGAGCTCGGCGCCGCCGACGCCGGGTGACCTGACACCGGGCGACCTCATGCCGGGTGACCTGATGCCGGGTCACCCGCAGACCACCCGGGCGTCGACCACATGGCGCCAGGACAGTACCGGCCAGACAGCATCGCCCGGTACTGTGGACCAGCCCGGATCTCAGATCGGGACCTTCTGCCCACAGCCGCGGACATCGAAAGGGGCCACCAGGTGTTCGGTGACATAGGCGGACTCGAGGTGCTGACGCTGGCGATCATCGCCGTCCTCATCTTCGGCCCGGACAAGCTGCCCAAGGTCATCCAGGACGTCGCCGGCTTCATCCGAAAGATCCGCGCCTTCTCGGACAGCGCCAAACAGGACATCCGCGAGGAGCTGGGTCCGGAGTTCAAGGACTTCGAGTTCGAGGACCTCAACCCCAAGACGTTCATCCGCAAGCAGCTGGACAGCGACGAACTGGGGCTCAAGGAGATCCGCAACGGCTTCGACCTGAAGAAGGAAATGGCCGAGGTCACGGACGCCGCGCACAGCCTCGACCCCAAGAGCCCGGCCCCGTCCGGCTCCTCGGGCAGCGCTCCGGACCTCACCAAGGGCAGTGGCCCCGACCTGCGCAAGAGCGGTGGCGCCGACCTTCAGAAGGGCGGCCAGAAGCCGGCCGCGATCGAGCACCCGCCGTTCGACTCGGACGCCACCTGAGCCACCCGCGCGGTGGCTGGTGAGCGACCCGCTCAGGCCAGGGAGATCCGACTCCGAGAACCGGTGTGGCTATTCTGCTCTGTTGTTGTCCGGACTCAGGACGCCCGAGGGGGGCGGGCCACTCCGGACCGACGGAGATCGAGGAGGCGGCCGGGTTGATGGAGACGACGAGTCAGGCAGGAGCACGCACGGTCGACGGCTACTTGCTGGCGCCGTTCGCGTGGTACGGCCTGGATGAGGCCTTCACGGGGCCGCGCTGGCTGATGCAGGTCGGCAGCGCGGCCGACGGCACGGTGGCACACGGCTCGACCGGACACGGCGACGAGCCCGTGTTGCGTACCGACGGGGGCTCCGAGCGCGAGCGATTCGCGGTCGTGGTGACCGTGCCCACCAGCCCGGTGCGGCGCAGCGCCGACGGCACCGGCGTGATGGAGGCCACCTCGGTCTCGTCGGCGGCATGGCTGGCCGGGGTCGGACTGCTCAGCTTCACCTGGCCCGGCCAGATGGACCACGGACTGCGCGACGACTGGCTGGACCAGCAGACCGAGACCGCGTGGGTGCTGGCGGACGATCTGACGGGCGCTGACTGGACGACCCTCTCGCTGCCCGTGGACGGTGTTCCGACGCCGTTCCACTACCGGGAGTCGGAGTTCGGCTGGGTGCTCGCCGGGTCCACCCAGGGCGGGGTCCACCTGGGCGCGTACGGGCGCGGCATGAGCGCGTACGGTCTGGGCTTCTCGGAGGTCAAGGACATCACCGACTACGCGTAAGAGCCTGTCTTCGAACCCCCGCCTGCGCCCCGACGCCCGGCACGCACTCTCGCCGCACGGCGTTGCAGGAC
>NZ_JAZGRL010000086.1:0-2715 GCF_046540415.1 Streptomyces sp. E11-3
CCTCCACCACCCCCGACTACTCCAAGCTGCGCGCCCACCTGGACACGCTCACGACCGAGGCGTTCCGCCCCGAGCTGGCCGACATCGACCGACTGCCCACACTCGACATCGCCCGGACGATGAACGACGAGGACGCCACGGTCCCGACCGCGATCGCAGCGCGGCTCCCACAGATCGCCGCGGCGATCGACGCCACGGCCGAGCGCATGGGGCGCGGCGGCCGACTCGTCTACGCGGGCGCGGGCACGGCGGGACGCCTCGGCGTGCTGGACGCGAGCGAGTGCCCGCCGACCTTCAACACGGACCCGTCCCAGGTCATCGGCCTGATCGCGGGCGGCCCGAGCGCGATGGTGACGGCGGTGGAGGGCGCCGAGGACTCCAAGGACCTGGCAGCAGCCGACCTCGACGCCCTGAACCTCACGCCCGCCGACACCGTCGTCGGCATCTCCGCATCCGGCCGTACGCCCTACGCCGTCGGCGCGGTGGAGCACGCCCGCAGCCGCGGCGCGCTCACCATCGGCCTGTCCTGCAACGCGGGCAGCGCACTGGCGGCGGCGGCCGAGCACGGCATCGAGGTCGTCGTAGGCCCCGAACTGATCACCGGCTCCACCCGCCTGAAGGCGGGAACAGCCCAGAAGCTGGTCCTCAACATGATCTCGACCCTCACGATGATCCGCCTCGGCAAGACGTACGGAAACCTCATGGTCGACGTACGCGCGTCGAACGAGAAACTGCGGGCCCGCTCACGCCGGATCGCCGCCCTGGCAACGGGCGCGCCGGACGACACGATCGAGGCGGCCCTCACCTCCGCCGAAGGCGAGGTGAAGACGGCGATCCTGATCATCCTGGCCGAGATCGACGCCGCGACCGCGACGCGCCTGCTCACGGAAGCCAACGGCCACCTACGAGCAGCCCTGGCCGCAGCAGCCACCGCGACGTAACCCTCCCTGGTCCACAGTGGCCGGTCACCTTCGCCAGAACAGATGGTGCGTCACGCCGCTCGGGCTGGGCACGACATCGAGGTGGAACCGGTCGAACAGCTCGTCGGGTGACTCCCAGAGCCGTACGCCGGACCCGAGCTTCACCGGCGAGACCGCCACGTGCAGGGTGTCGACGAGGTCGGCGTCGAGGAACTCCCGGATGGTGGTAGCCCCGCCGCCGAGTCGGACGTCCTTGCCCTGCGCCGCCTCCCGCGCTTGTTCGAGGACCGTGGCCGGGTCACCGTCGACGAAGTGGAACGTGGTGTCGGAGAGCGTGAACGACGGACGCGTGTGGTGGGTCATGACGAACACCGGGGTGTGGAACGGGGGTTCGTCACCCCACCAGCCGCGCCAGTCGTGGTCCTGCCAGGGCCCACGCTGGGGCCCGAACTTGTTGCGGCCCATGATCTCGGCGCCGATGTTGTGGGCGAAGTCGCGCGTGAAGTAGTCGTCGAGGCCACGGCTCCCGCCGGGATCGGTGCGGTTGGGCCAGCTCGCCGTCGCACCGGCCCAGGCGAACAGCCTCTCGGGATCGACGTGGCCGAACGGACGCTCAAGGCTCTGGTCCTCACCGGCACCGATTCCGTCACTCGAGACGTTGAAGTTCTGGACTCTCAGCAGCTGGGTCACGTGGCTCCTCCTGTTTATTGCCGATGGCAGTAGGACCGTCTGAGCCAGGAAAACTCATCGCCGCGACCGAATCCAGACGACACGGACAACACCGCACGACGGCCCGGAGCTCAAGCCGCAGGCTCCGAGCGCTCTTAACAATGAACGGGTGGAGGGCCACAACCCACCCTCCCACCCTGCGCAGTTGACTTTTCGCGTTCGGGTTGCCACGCACAGTGATATGCGTCTAGCGTGCCCGCATAACGAACAGCCCCCGCTCGGTGCTAGCAACACCTGCGGGGGCTTGACCAACAAGATCGAATGAGAGTCGATCCCGTGGCTGAGACCCAGCTTAGTAGTGCCCTGCGCCCGATGCACGCAGACCCGCACCCAATGGCCAATCCGGGGTACGGAAAGCGCTCGGCACCCGACCAACGCCCCCGCACCGCGCACGACTTCGCGCACCTTCCGCCCCGCGAAGCCGCCATCGCCGCGTTCATCGACCGGCTCGCGGACGGCTCGGACATCTCCGTAAAGACGCTGGCCAAGGTGCTGCCGTACAGCCAGTGCGCGCTCAGCACCGCGCTGCGCCGCCTCCGGGAGGCGGGCCATCTGCGGCAGGGCAGCGAACACCACTTCGACGAGTACGGCAGCCCGCGCTGGGTGACGCGGACCTGGTTCTCCCGTACGGCGCGGGACGAGGCATGGTGGGCGGCGTTCGCCCGAGGCGACGTACCGCCGGAGAACACGGGCCCGCGCCCGACCCGCTCCCGCGCGCACATCCTGCTCGCCGCGCTGGGCCGTACGGACCCGGTGATGTCCCTCTCCTCCACCGACTGCACAGCCCTCGCGCCGCTGGTCACGGAGTGGTTCGACCGGGGCGCCACCGACCAGGAGGTCGTACTGGCCCTCACCACCGGCCTGCCCGTACCCGTCCACCACCCGGCGGCTCTCGCCCGCAAGCGCCTGACCACCAAGCTCCCACCCGAACGCCCCCGCCCGGCTCCAGCTCCCCTGCGCATCCTGGAGTGCGCCACCTGCCACACACCGGGCCGCCCGGAAGCCCTCGCGGGCGGCGAATGCGACGACTGCCGGGGCGGCCCGGCTCCGGCGCGCCGCCCCGCCG
>NZ_JAZGRL010000087.1:0-2709 GCF_046540415.1 Streptomyces sp. E11-3
GTGGCCCTGCGGGCGGCTGCGGGCCGCGGCCGGCAGCGGGCGAGGGCGGGGGTGTGGCGGGTGCCGACGGGGACTGTGACGTACTCGACGCCAGGGTCCTGCTGCGTACCCGGTACAGACCGGTGTCGAGGTCGTCCGCCTTCTCCAGGTGGACCTTGATCGGGCCCATGAAGGTGTAGCGCTGCTGCTTGGCGTACTCGCGCACCATGCCGGAGAGCTCGTCGCCGAGCTGGCCAGAGTACGGGCTCAGGCGCTCGTAGTCGGGCGCGCTCAGCTCGACGATGAAGTCGTTGGGTACGACGGTCCGCTCGCGGTTCCAGATCGTGGCGTTGTTGTCGCACTCGCGCTGTAGGGCGCCCGCGATCTCGACCGGCTGGACCTCGGACTTGAACACCTTGGCGAAGGTGCCGTTGACCAGACCTTCGAGTCGCTGCTCGAACTTCTTCATGACTCCCATGGGGGCACCTCCTCCGTCGTCGCCATCCTGGTACTGCTTACTGATCGTATCCACGCGTGGGGAAAACGGCTGGTTCCCCTTCCCCGCCCGGTGGACGGGTGTTGCCTCTCACATGCCTCCCGCGGGGAGCTTTCATGCGGATCGTAGAGGCGAGCTCAAGCCAGTGT
This sequence comes from Streptomyces sp. E11-3, assembly GCF_046540415.1. Classification (NCBI taxonomy): domain Bacteria; kingdom Bacillati; phylum Actinomycetota; class Actinomycetes; order Kitasatosporales; family Streptomycetaceae; genus Streptomyces; species Streptomyces sp. E11-3. The sequence goes on from NZ_JAZGRL010000087.1 coordinate 625, forward strand.
CCCGCACCTGGGGGACTCCCCTCGCGGGCAGGTGCCCCTCGTACGCCTTCGAGTACGTCTTTGGGGGTGGGTCCGGTGAGGTCCGCGCCGGTGGCCGCCCTGGTGCCGCCCGCGGATACGGATGTGAATCCACCCTCCCCAGCGTGCTAATCTTCTGGATGTCGAGAGGCGCCGCGCCCCACAGGGCGGGACCGAACGGCAACACCCAATGCGCGGGTGGCGGAATAGGCAGACGCGCTGGATTCAGGTTCCAGTGCCCGAAAGGGCGTGGGGGTTCAACTCCCCCCTCGCGCACCAGACGAAACGGTCGTCATCGTGATCACGATGACGACCGTTTTGCTATGTCCGGAACCGGGGCGCGGGGTCCGGGCGTGCAGGGGCCGGGCGTGCAGGATCACGGCGTGCAGGATTCGTGTCGGATGCCGGTGTGAGGCTGGTCACGCGGGGTCCGGGTGTGCGTGGGTGTGCTCGGCCCGGACCCCGCTGGCGCGTCTCAGACGCCCGTCTCAGACGCCCGTCTCGGCGGGGATCCGCCCGTCCCTGATGCCTGCCGTCAGCTGGGCGTGATCCGCCTCCGTGCGATCCGCGTAGGTCATCGCGAAGGCCGCTGTCGCCTCGTCCAGCTCTTCGTTCTTCCCGCAGTATCCGGAGATCAGCCGTGGGTCCGCTCCGTGCGCGTGGGCGCGGGCCAGCAGGGCGCCGGTCATCCGGGCGTAGTCGTCGATCTGGTCGGCGGTCAGCGCGGCCGGGTCCACGCTGCCCTTGCGGTTTCTGAACTGCCGTACCTGGAAAGGCCGTCCCGCGACCGAGGTCCACCCCAGCAGGATGTCGCTGACCACCTGCATCCGCTTCTGCCCACGGACTACCCGGCGTCCCTCGTGTACGGGCTCGGGAGCCTTGAAGCCGACCGTTGGCAGGCAGGGCGTGAGCGTCGAGGCTCGTGCCTCCTTTACCTGCAGGATCAGCGGCTCGCCCCGGTGGTCCTGGAGCAGTACCACGTACGAGCGTGTCCCCACGCTGCCGGTGCCGACCACCCGGAAGGCCACGTCCTGGACCGCGTACCGGGCGAGCAGGGGCAACCGGTCCTCCGGGAGCGTGCCCAGGTACCCCTCAAGGGCCTCGGCGACGGCCGCTGCCTCGGCATCCGGGACGCGGCGCAGCACGGGTGGCGCGTCCACGAAGCGCCGACCCGGCGCGCCGCTCGGGGGCGCGTCCTCGACCACCTCCGTGGACTTGGCCGCGAACCGTCCGCTGGTGTTGTTCCGTGCCTTCGCCGCGACCTTCTGCAGGGTGCCCAGCATGTCGTGCGCGTTTGTGTGCGAGACGAGTTCCTCGTCGGCGATGGCGTTCCAGGCGTCGAGGACGGGCAGCTTCGCGAGCAGCCGCATGGTGCGTCGGTACGCCTCCGCCGTGTCGTAGGCCGCCTCCCGGCAGCCGTCCTCGCTCACTCCTGCCTCGCGCCCCGCGAGTACCAGGGAGACCGCGAGCCGCTTGAGGTCCCACTCCCAGGGGCCGTGCACCGTCTCGTCGAAGTCGTTGAGGTCCATGACGAGCTCGCCGCGGGCGTCCGCGTACAGGCCGAAGTTCGCCGCGTGCGCGTCGCCGCAGATCTGGGTGCCGATGCCGGTGACCGGCGTGTGGGCCAGGTCGTACGCCATGAGGCCGGCCGAGCCCCGGAGGAAGGCGAAGGGGGACGCGGACATTCTGCCGACGCGTATCGGGGTGAGGTGGGGGAGTCTGCCGTGGTTGGACTCCTCGACCGCGGTCAGCGCGTCCGGGCGGCCGTCGGGTGGGGTGAACCCGGCGTGTGCGGAGCGGGGTACTCGCTCGCGCAGTGCCTTGCCCGCGCTCTTGGGCGACATCTGGGTGGACTGTGCGGCGAAGCCCGGAACCTGTGGGATGCGCGGCCTGTCAGGGCCTGCGTTGCCCTCAGGCTCTGCGCTGCTGTCAGAGTCTGCGTTGTCGGAAGCTGCGCTGTCGAACTCGGTCATGTGGACCGCCTTCCCCGTATCGCCCGCGCCCCGTCGGACCGGCGGGAAACGATATCCGACGGGGTGAGGTGCGTCACGGGAGGCGTGCGGGGGC
>NZ_JAZGRL010000088.1:0-2704 GCF_046540415.1 Streptomyces sp. E11-3
GCGGTAGCGGTGGGATTTGAACCCACGGTGACTTGCGCCACACTCGCTTTCGAGGTCTGTTCGTGGTATGGGGAGCATGATCCAGGCGTGTTCACCGCCATTCATTCCCGTTCGCACGCTGGGAGTGCCGCAGCCCTGCGAACGGCCTTGAACGGGGGCGTACGGCGATGAATGAGACGGAAACTGAGACGGACCAGGACCAAGAGGCTGTGACTGGCGTACACGCCGTGAGCGTGGTGGATACATTGGCCCAGTCCCAACCGGGGACAAAGCTGTGGGGGAGCCAGAAAGTCGGGGTGCAGTGAATGGTTCCACCGTCGCGACAGTGATCATCACGGTGTTCGGGGTTGTCGGGCTCGTCCTGGTGAACCTCCGGGCGTTGTTTGCTGAAGCGGCACGCACTTTGGATGCTTGGAAGTCTCTGCGTGAGGCATGGCGAGAGACTGAGGAGCCCAAGGACTGACAGGTGACATACGTGTGGCCCACCTCATCGGAGGTGGGCCACACGTATGTCACCTGTCAAGAGGGAAGGAACCCCGGTTTCTCCCTGCCCAGCTCCTGCAGGTGGCTCAAGTACTCCTGCGCTGCCGGTTCAGTGCTGTAGCGCTGCCTCATGACGGCAGCGAGTTCCCGGCTGGTCATGATGAGTGAGGGGACAGACTGCCGGTCACCCTGTAGTGCCCGCTCGCCATGGATGAGGGCCTGTTCGAGGTCGCCCTCGCGTGCTGCGGCCACTCCCAGGGTCACCCGTGCTTCGGAGTTCCGCATGGGTGAACGCTCCGTGCCGTCGAAGTCCGTTCCGGCGCGTAGAACCTCATCCGCGAGCGTCCGCGCAAGTCGGTCCTCCCCGACCAACCGGTAGCAGTCCATCGCGTAGAAGTCGAACTTGGCGGGGTCGACGACAAAGTGGTTGTCCAGGTTCTCGGGATGTGGCATGCCCTCCAACAGTCGACGCCCCTTGTCGAGGGCCACCTCAACCTGTCGACGGTCCCCGAGCCGCGCCCACGCCTTGGCCTCTTGACCGGCGAGCTGCACGGCAACGCCATGCTGCGGTGCGGTCTCAGCCCCGGCTTGCGCTGCCGCGATGACCCCGCGATAGTCGCCGGTCGTCAGCGAGAACCACGCCCTCATCTCGTGTGCCCACCCCGCGACCTCCGGGTGGTCCGACTCGGTCGCGAGCGATAGAGCGGCGCGGCGTGTTGACTCAGCCGCGTGGCGGTCTCCCGTGTCGTACTCCACACAGCCGACCAGCAAGGCGAGCCAACCCGACAGCGCGAGCACTTCGCGATGCTGGGCAAGCGTGAGGCTCTTCGTGTGCAGCTCAACGACGCGGCGAAGCCACTGCCGCCCCTCAATGAGGAGCTGACCGCTCGGCATGAAGGGGTACTCAGAGCAGAGGCGGTCCGTGGTGATCCGGAGAGCATCGAGCGTCGCACTGTCGACGTCGGACCGGTTCAGGCGACTCACGATCTCCAGAGTCTCCATACCGCTCGCTGCCAAGATTTCCTTGTCTCCGTCCCGACGGGACGGGGCAGGGAAGAGCGCGTGCCTCACCGTGCCGAACACGGCCGCGATGATCGGTTTATAGAAGTCGTTCGGTGCCTGGCCGGACTCCCAGCGCTTCCACTGGCGAATCATGCTGTCCTCTGCCGGGAGCTCCGTGGGGGCGTGCACACGCAGAGCCCTTACCGCGTCACGCTGTGACCAGTCGCGCGCCTGTCGTTCGGCAGCGATGCGTCGTGCCCATGCGGGCCTGTCGTCAGTCATGCGCCCTCCTCCGAGTGCCTACTCCGAGTCTCGCGCGCGAGCAGGGGGGACAGGGAAGGGGACAAGAGGGTGTCACTGGACATGTCCCCAGCTCCCTTCCCTGCCCCCTGGCTGTCACTTACCGCACACACTCCGTTGCTCACATGCTGGTTGCAGATCAAGCGCCACCCGGTACGGAGCGGTTCTCCAGCGCTTCGAGCCGTTCAGTCAACGCCTGAAGTTGGGAGCGGATTTCCTTGATGTCATCACGTACGTCGCCACTGGGCGCAGACCCGTCGCTGACGAAGTTGCCCAGGTTCCCCGCCGACACGATCAGTCCCTCGGCTCGGAGCGCGGCTAGCCCGTTCTGGATGGTCTGGCTCGCGTACCCGAAGCGGTCCATAAGCTCTCGCTGAGACGGGAGTTTCTCCCCCGGCTTCATCGTCTTGATGTCGTCGCGGAGTGCGTCCGCGACCTGCACCGCCTTTGGCTTAGGCCCTCCTGTGACAGTCATGCCTTGAGGGTACCCACCACAGCGAACTAGCGCGCATCACCCCACGAGGGTTGTGCACCACAGCAGACTAGTGCATGCTAGTTAATAAGCCCGGATCCAAGGGGCAATCGCTTGACCTGCAAGACCGCACGACCAGGAGCCCCGCGGTGGACGGGGGGAGGCGACCCGGCGCCTTGTCATTAACCGGAGGGCTTAGACCGAAAGGTCACGTCTCCATACGCCTACTTCGAGGCCGGACAGCTCTACCTGACACGGGAGCGCGGTCGCGACGAAGGAGACATGCACTACCCCGACCGGCCGCCGCACTTGGTTGCGGCGGGCGGTTCTTCTCAGTCCTGCCCGTCCGGCTCTGCGTCGTACGGGCGGGGCTGAGGGGATCCGGGACAGCACCGGACCCACTGCCCGAGAGGAGCCCGTAATGCCGAACGTAGCGACGCCGCCTGG
>NZ_JAZGRL010000089.1:0-2659 GCF_046540415.1 Streptomyces sp. E11-3
CCGAACCCCTCAAACCCCTCGCCGACGCCCCCACCGTTCCCGTCATCCACGCCGCCGACTACCTCCACCAGCGCGAACGCCTCCTCGCCGCCGACCACATCACCGTCATCGGCTCAGGACAGTCCGGCGCCGAAGTCTTCCTCGACCTCCTCAAACACCGCCCCGCAGGCCGCGAAAAACTCCACTGGCTCGCCCGCACCCAAGCCTTCGCCCCCATGGAGTACTCCAAGCTCGGCCTCGAACACTTCACCCCCGACTACACCCGCTACTTCCACGCCCTGCCCGAAACCCAACGCGACCAGCTCATCCCCCAGCAGTGGCAACTACACAAAGGCATCGACACCGACACCATCAGCGCCATCCACGACGAGCTCTACAAGCGCACCCAGCACGGCGGCTGGCCCGACACCGTCCTCACACCCGGCGTCACCGTCCGCACCGCAGGACGCGTCGCCAACACCCAGGTCGAACTCCACCTCGAACACCTCCAACAAGGCACCCGCACCCGCCTCACCACCGACGCCGTCATCCTCGCCACCGGCTACCGCGAACGCCCCCTGAACCAACTACTCGCCGGACTCGACCCCTACCTCCGCCGCGACCACACCGAACGCCCCCGCATCGACGAGCACTACCGCCTCACCCTCGACCCCACCGTCACCGGAGCCGTCTACGTCCAAAACGCCGAACGCCACACCCACGGCATCGGCGCCCCCGACCTCGGACTCGCCGCCTGGCGCAGCGCCACCATCCTCAACACCCTCACCGGCACCAACCCCTACCCCCTGCCCCAACGCACCGCCTTCACCAGCTTCGGCCTCACACACAGCGACGCGCCACCCAGCCGTGACACCAACACGGCCGAGCAGCGCGCCAACCTCGTACGACTCAAGGGCTGACCACCAGGGCAGCCAGATCAGAACACGGGCGTACCGTCCCGGGTCAGCCGCCAGTCCACCGACGCGAACTGCCCCGGGTCCACCGTCCCCGCCTCCCGCACCCACGAAATGATCGTGTTCCGGATCTCGTCCGAATCCGCCCACAACTGCTTCGCACCCGGCACATGCGGGAAGTTCCCACCCCCGCTCGCCCGATAGTTGTTCACCGCAAGCACGAACCGCGCGTCATCCGCCACCGGCTCACCCTCGAACGCCAAGCCCACGATCCGCGAACCCACCGCCCGCGCGATGTCGATGTCGTACGTCACGCCGTACACCGCGTCATAGTTGTAGTCCGGAATACCGTCCGCGTTCGTCAACTCCGCAGGATCAACCGCCCCACCCGCAGGCGTCCGCACGAAATACCGCGCCGAGTACTCCAGATACTCCTTCAGCTGCGCACCCGTGATCAGCCGCGCCTCCAGCGTGTTCTCGAACGGATACAGCCCCGCCGCATCCCGGATCGTCACCTCACCCTCCGGAATCCCCGCCGAACGAGAGAAACACGACGCCTGCGACAGCACCGGCAACGCCGCGAACTCGCCACCCGCCAGCGCCGCCTTCACCGTCTCCGCCTGCACATGACTGATCAGATCGATGATCGGCACATCCTTGTACGGGCCCTCAGCCGTCGACATCGCCTCCGTCGACGTACCGATCACCTGGTTCACATACGCCACGACCTTCTCGTGCTCATCCGCGAGCAGCCCCGCGACCTTCGGGTCCTCCTCCACAGTGTTGGAGTTGAGGACCTGCGCACCGACCTTCTCCACCGTCCAACGGCCCCTCGACCACACCAGATCGAAGTCGAAGACCGTCAGCCGCTGCCCCCACTTCAACGGCTCCGACAGCACCACCTGCCGCCCCGTCTCCTTGTTCGTCACAAAGTGCTCGGGAATCTCCTTGTGCGCATGCCCCACCAGAATCGCGTCGATCCCCGGCACCTGCTCAGCCACCAGACCCGCCGCGTTCTCGACATGCGGCAGCTGATCCCCGTACGACGACGTCCCACTCGACCCCGAATGCGCCGACACGATCACCACATCCGCACCCATCGAACGCAGCTTCGGCACCCACTTCGCGGCCTGCTCCTCAAGCCCCGGGAACGTCATCTTCCCCTGCACATGCGCCTTGTCCCAGATCGCGATCCCCGGATTCGTCAGCCCCAGCACCGCCACCCGCACATCACGACCGCACGGCGTACGCAGCCGATGCATGCTGTACGGCGGGAACGCCGGCCGCAGCGTCTTCGCATCCAACGCGTTCGCACCCAGCAGCGGGAACTCACACTGCTCCTCGAACTTCCGCAACACCGGGATGCCGTAGTTGAACTCGTGGTTGCCCAACGCCGCCGCGTCATAGCCGATCGCGTTCATCGCCTGCGCCATCGGATGCACCGGACCGCTCTCGGCCGTGATCGGATCGACCTTCGCGTAGTAGTACGACAGCTGAGTGCCCTGGATCGTGTCACCCGCGTCGATCAGCAGCGTGTTGCCCCGCCCCTTCTCCGCACGCACCCGCTCCACCAACGTGGAGATCTTCGCCAGCCCCACATCGTTGTGATCCCGGTCGTCGAACTCCGCGTCCGTGAAATAGTCCCAGTTGAAGACGTTGCCGTGCAGATCCGTGGTGCCCAGCACCGAGAACGAGTACCGCTTCTCACGCCCCCGCCCCCGCCCCTCCGCCGGGGCAGCGGCCGCCGTGGACGTGACACCGCCCGC
>NZ_JAZGRL010000090.1:0-2654 GCF_046540415.1 Streptomyces sp. E11-3
CGACTGGCACCGCTTCGACGACCGCCGCCAGCTCCTCGGCTGGCACCGCTTCGTCGGCTGTCGCCGGACTCTCGCTGTCCGGTGACGCCGTCGCGGGTTGCGCCCCGTCGCCCACCATCGCTCCGACACTTCGCTCCGGCGCGCGTCCCGCGCCGGACCCCGCGGCCGGGTCCATGGCCGACGGACCGCCGCCGCCCGGCCACGCTCCCTCGGGGTCCGCCACACCACTCGCCAGGAGCCCAACGCCCTTGGCCTCCCCCGCGCTTCCGTCGTCCGGCGTCGCGCCGTCGGCGGCGACCGCCAGCGCCCCGTCACTCCCCCTGGGATCCGCCGCCGCGTGCGACACGCCGGTCGTGGTTCGTTCTGTCTCGTTCACGCGTGTGTCCCCTTGTTGGCGGTGTCGGCGGCGTACCCCGGTGCGTTCACGCGGCCCGGTCCCCCTCCGTCTGGTGTCCGGCCCGTACCAGACGGGCGTACAGGCCCTCCTCCGCGAGCAGGGTGGCGTGGTCGCCGACGGCGTCGACCCGGCCGCCGTTGAGGACGACGATGCGATCCGCGTGTCGTACGGACTCCAGGCGGTGCGCCACGACCACGCAGGTGCGTCCCGCGGCCGCGCTCAGGAGTTCGCGGCCGATGCGGGCCTCGCGGCGCTCGTCCACGGCACTGGTCGCCTCGTCCAGGACGAGTACGGGCGCGTCGGCGAGCAACGCCCGTGCCAGGGCGAGGCGTTGGCGCTGACCCCCGGAAAGGGTCGCGCCACGTTCGCCCAGCAGCGTGGCGTAGCCGTCCGGGAAGGCGGCGATCTCGTCGTGCACACCCGCCGCGCGGGCCGCCGCCGTCAGCTCGTCGTCGCTCGCGTCGGGGCGGGCCAGTCGGAGGTTCGCGGCGATGGTGTCGTGGAACAGGTACGTCTCCTGGGAGACGACGGCGATACCACGGCGCAGCGCGTCCAGGCTGTACGCGGCGACCGGCAACCCGTCGACCGTCACCCCGCCGTGTTGCGGCTCGCGCCCGCGCAACAGCAGGGCGAGCAGCGTGGACTTGCCAGCGCCGGACGGGCCGACGATCGCGGTCGTACGGCCGCCCTCGGCGGTGAAGCTCACCCCGTCCAGTGCGGGTCGGCTGGTGTTCGGGTAGCCGAAACGGATGTCGTGGAAGCGGAGTTCGGGTGCCGTCCAGTCCGCTCGGCGTCGGCCGGTGTCCGCCACCTCGGGTTCCGCCCTGCGCAGCGCGGCTATGCCGTCGGCCGCCGAGACGCCGAGGTATCCCGCGTGCCACTCGCGGGAGAGGTCGCGGATCGGGCGGAAGCACTCCGAGGCGAGCATCAGCAGCAGGTAGGTACCGACGGGCGCGGTGTGGCCGCCCCCGGCCGACACGGCGGCCAGCAGCGCGGCCGCCACGGTGCCGCCCTGGACGGCGAGGTCGGTGAGGCCGGTGTCCACGAGGGAGACGCGGAGTTTGGCGACGGTCGCCCGGTGCAGGGCGGCCGAGCGCCGCTCCAACCCTTCCCGGGTACGGCCTACGGCGCCCGCCGCGCGCAGTGCGGGCATGCCCTGGAGCGCCTCCAGATAGTCGGCGGCCAGGCCCTCGTACGAGTCCCAGTGCTCCTTGCCGCGGCGGGCGAGCAGCCGGTCCCACCAGCGGGGCACCAGCAGGGCGAGGGCCAGCGCGGGTAGCAGAGCGAGCAGCGCGTAGGGCTGGAGTATGCCGAGCGGGATCAGTAGCAGCGGTGGTATTAGGAAGGTGATCGCCAACTGTGGTAGGTAGCGTGACAGATACGCGTCTACGCCCTCCACGCCGTCGACCAGGGTGGCCCGTACGGCCCCCGCCCTGGCGGTGGTCAGATGCGCGGGGCCGAGACGGCCGAGGCGTTCCAGGAGGGCGTCTCGCAGTCGTACCCTTGCCAGCGCCCCGGCGCGTAGGGCGACCCTGCGCTGGCGGCGTCCGAGCCAGAACCGTACCGCGACCACGGCCAGCACCGCGCCGAGCAGGGCGGGCAGTTCGCCCGTGGCGCCGCGGGCGAGCGCGGCCAGCGCGAGGGCCAACAGCACGGCCTGGGCGAGGTGCGTCGCGGCGACGGCGCCGAGCAGCGCGGTGGCCGCGGTGAGTGGGCCGCGTACGGTCTGGGCCGCGGTGAGCAGTTCCCGGTGCAGCATCATGGGGTGCGGCCCCTTCCGAGGGCGAGTCCGTGGATGATCCAGTCCTGGTCGGTGGGTCCACCGAGCGCGGCGCCGAGGTCGGCGCCCTGCCAGGAGCCGACGGGGCGCGAGCGCAGCCCCAGCGCGGTCGCGGTGACCTGGGCGAGGCCGACGCCGATACCGGCCGCGAGGTGTTCGTGGCGTACCCGTGCGGGTGGGGCGTCTGAGGGGCAGCCGTATGCCAGCAGTACGGCCCCGCAGTCCGCCAGCCAGGCCTGCCGGGCCGCCCATACGGCTAGCGTGGGCCGGGCGTCTCCGCGGGCCAGCGTGATCAACTCGTCGTTGTTCGAGGATAGTTGGAGCAGATTTGGGTGGGTTCCCCCTACGGCCAGGCACCACCGTGTCCCGGGCTGTTCCGCCACGGCCAACACGGCTGCCAGCTCGCCGGGACTGGGCACCCCGGCCAGCGGCGGCCGGGCGCTGCGGCGGGCTTGGGCGGCGTCTGGTGGGGGCAGT
>NZ_JAZGRL010000091.1:0-2652 GCF_046540415.1 Streptomyces sp. E11-3
GGGCGCCGCGGGCCGGCGCCCGGCACGGACGTACGGGCTATGAGGCTGCGAGCCTGTGTCTGAACCCCCGCCTGCGCCCCGACGCCCGGCACGCACCCTCGGCGCACGGCGCCGCAGGACAGGTGGCTCCGCCACATGACCTGCGACGCCGCACGCCGATGGCACGCACCGACCGCCGCTGCGCCCGCGCTCCGCGCGGACGACGGGAGTTCAGACACAGGCTCTTAGGCCTCGGCGGTCTCGCCCTCGGCCTCGGCCGGGGCCTCCTCGGCCTGCGCGGCCAGGATCTGCAGCACGACGGTGTCGCCGTCGACGGCCAGGGAGACACCCTCGGGCAGGGTGATGTCCTTGGCCAGGACCGAGTCACCGGCGTCCAGACCGGCGATGGAGACGGAGATCGACTCCGGGATGTGGGTGGCCTCGGCCTCGACCGGCAGCGCGTTCAGCACGTGCTCGAGCAGGTTGGCGCCCGGGGCGAGCTCGCCCTCGGCGTTGACCGGGATGTCGACGTTGACCTTCTCGCCGCTGCGGACGAGCAGCAGGTCGACGTGCTTGAGGATGCCGCTGCGCAGGGCGTCACGCTGGACGGCCTTGGGGATGACGAGCTCGGTCTTGCCCTCGATGTCCAGGGAGATCAGGACGTTCGAGGTACGCAGCGCGAGCAGGGTGTCGTGGTGCGGAAGGGCGATGTGCACCGGGTCCGCGCCGTGGCCGTAGACGACGGCGGGCAGCTTGTCGGCGCGACGCATACGGCGGGCGGCGCCCTTGCCGAACTCGGTGCGGGTTTCGGCGACGATCTTGAACTCGGCCATGTGCACTCCTCGTATGAGAGAAACCAGTGGTGGTTACCCGGCCACGACTGGCCTGCTACGAAGAGCGCGTCGATAACGGACCGCCGCACACAGAAGTGCGGCCTCCCTCGCCGAGCAACTTGTGCAGTCTACTCGGCCGGGAGGCCGCACTCAAAAGGATCTTGCGGGGGCGCTCGGCGCGGGGCCGGGCGCCCGTGCTCAGTGCGCCTCGTCCTCGAAGAGGCTGGTCACCGAGCCGTCCTCGAAGACCTCGCGCAGCGCACGCGCGATGGTCGGAGCGATCGACAGGACGGTGATCTTGTCCAGTTCGAGCTCGCTCGGGGTGGGCAGCGTGTTGGTGAAGACGAACTCGCTGACCTTGGAGTTCTTCAGACGGTCGGCGGCCGGTCCGGAGAGCACGCCGTGCGTCGCCGTCACGATGACGTCCTCGGCGCCGTGCGCGAACAGGGCGTCGGCCGCGGCGCAGATGGTGCCGCCGGTGTCGATCATGTCGTCGACCAGGACACAGACCCGGCCCTCGACGTCACCGACGACCTCGTGAACGGTCACCTGGTTGGCGACGTCCTTGTCACGGCGCTTGTGCACGATCGCCAGCGGGGCGCCGAGGCGGTCGCACCAGCGGTCCGCGACCCGTACGCGACCGGCGTCGGGGGAGACGACGGTCAGCTTGTCCTTGTCCACCTTGGCGCCCACGTAGTCCGCGAGGATCGGCAGCGCGAAGAGGTGGTCGACCGGGCCGTCGAAGAAGCCGACGATCTGGTCGGTGTGCAGGTCGACGGCGACGATACGGTCGGCGCCCGCGGTCTTCATCAGGTCGGCCATCAGCTTGGACGAGATCGGCTCACGGCCGCGGTGCTTCTTGTCCTGGCGGGCGTAGCCGTAGAACGGGACGATCACGGTGATGCTCCGGGCCGAGGCCCGCTTCAGCGCATCGATCATGATCAGCTGTTCCATGATCCACTTGTTGATCGGAGCCGTGTGGCTCTGGATCAGGAAGCAGTCGGCGCCGCGCGCCGACTCCTGGTAGCGCACGTAGATCTCGCCGTTGGCGAAGTCGAAGGCCTTGGTCGGGACGAGGCCGACACCGAGGTGGTGTGCGACCTCCTCGGCGAGCTCGGGGTGGGCGCGGCCGGAGAAGAGCATCAGCTTCTTCTCGCCGGTCGTCTTGATCCCGGTCACAGCACTGTCTCCTCAGACGTGTTCTCTGGCGTCTCTGGCCGCGAGTTCACGTCGCGCGAGCCAGCCGTTTCCCGGAGGGAAACCCTCCGGACACCCGATGTGTGCATCTACCACGGTACGCGGTGTTCGGCGCACCGGTTTCCGGTCAGCTTTCGCTGTCCGGCTCCGCGGCAGCCGCCTGAGCCGCCTTGGCGGCGGCGCTGCCCGGACGCTTACGGGCCACCCAGCCCTCGATATTCCGCTGCTGGCCACGGGCGACGGCCAGCGAACCGGGCGGCACATCCTTGGTGATCACCGAGCCCGCGGCGGTGTAGGCACCGTCCCCGACCGTGACAGGAGCCACAAACATATTGTCCGAGCCCGTCTTGCAGTGCGAGCCGATCGTGGTCTGGTGCTTGGCCTCGCCGTCGTAGTTCACGAAGACACTCGCGGCGCCGATGTTCGTCTGCTCGCCGATCACCGCGTCACCCACGTACGACAGGTGCGGCACCTTGGTGCCGTCGCCGATCACGGCGTTCTTCATCTCCACGTACGTACCGGCCTTGGCCTTCACGCCGAGCCGGGTGCCGGGCCGCAGATAGGCGTACGGGCCGACCAGCGCCTGCTCGCCGACCTCGGCGCCGTCCGCGACGGTGTTGTCCACGCGGGCGCCCGCGTGGAC
>NZ_JAZGRL010000092.1:0-2652 GCF_046540415.1 Streptomyces sp. E11-3
GTACCCGCACCAGTTCTCCGGCGGTCAGCGCCAACGCATCGGCATCGCCCGCGGGTTGGCACTCAACCCCGAGATCATCGTCGCCGACGAGCCGGTCTCGGCGCTTGACGTGTCGGTCCAGGCGCAGGTCATCAACCTCCTGGACAAGCTCCAGAACGAGTTCAACCTCTCCTATCTCTTCATCGCCCACGACCTGTCGATCGTGCGGCACATCTCCGACCGGGTCGGCGTGATGTACCTGGGCCGGATCGTCGAGATCGGCACCGACGAGCAGATCTACGAGCACCCGACCCACCCGTACACCCAGGCGCTGCTCTCCGCGGTCCCGGTGCCCGACCCGGCGGCGCGGGAGCACCGGGAGCGGATCATCCTCACCGGCGATGTGCCGTCCCCGGCCAACATCCCCTCCGGCTGCCGGTTCCGGACCCGCTGCTGGAAGGCGCAGGAGCGGTGCGAGCTGGAGGTGCCGCTGCTGGCGGTGCCCGCGGTGTTCCGGCTCACGGAGGGGCCCGCCGCGCATCCGTCGGCCTGTCACTTCGCGGAGGAGAAGCAGGTCGTACCGCCCGAGGAGGAGCAGCACGACCTACCGGGCGAGCCTCCTGACTAGCCCACGCTGCCCGGCAGCAGCGGTGGTGCGGTGACCCCCATGACCAGCGAGTAGAGCGTGTCATTGGCGGTGATGAAGAGGCGGTTGCGCTTCGCGCCGCCGAAGCGGATGTTGGAGACCGTGTTCGGGACCAGGATGCGGCCGAGCAGGGTGCCGTCCGGGGCGTAGCAGTGCACACCGTCGTCCATGGCCGCCGCCCACAGATGGCCCGCGTCGTCGAACCGGATGTTGTCGAAGCGGCCTTCCTTGGTGCCCTCGGCGAAGACCCGGCCCTCGGAGAGCGTGCCGTCCTCGCGTACGTCGAAGACGCGGATCTGGTTCTTCCTGGTGTCCGAGACGTACAGCTCGCGCTCGTCGGCCGAGAAGACCAGGCCGTTGGGCGCCCCGAAGCCGTCGGCGACCAGCCGCACCTCACCGCTGGCCGGGTCGATCCGGTACACGTTGTTGGCGCCGATCTCGCTCTCGGCGCGATGGCCCTCGTAGTCGCTGGTGATCCCGAAGTCCGGGTCGGAGAACCAGATCGAGCCGTCGGAGCGCACCGCGGAGTCGTTCGGGCTGTTCAGCCGCTTGCCCTGGTAGCGGTCGGCGAGCACCGTGAGCGAGCCGTCCGGCTCGGTTCGGGTGACGCGGCGGTTGCCCTGCTCGCAGGTGACCAGGCGGCCCTCGCGGTCCAGGGTGTTGCCGTTGGAGTGCCCGGCGGGGGAGCGGAAGACGGCGACGTGGCCGGTGGCCTCGTCCCAGCGCAGCATGCGGTCGTTGGGGATGTCGCTCCAGATGAGCTGGCGCCAGGCCGGGATATAGAGCGGCCCCTCCGCCCAGCGGCAGTCCTCGTAGAGCGTCTCCAACTTTTCGTCGCCTGAGCCGCACTTCTCGGTACGGAACCTGTCGTCGAGCACCTCGTACACGGCGGGTCGGCCGGTGATCATGTCCCCATCCCCTTCAAGCGGGGCGAACTCCGAACTGTGTTCGCCTGATCCGGAGTATTGCAGGATGACGTATGGTCTAGGCAAGGGATTTGGTGAAGGAGATTCATGGATGCCATCGACCGGAAGCTGCTGGGCCTGCTCCAGGAGGACGCCGCGCAGGCCTACTCGGCGCTGGGCAAGGCGGTCGGGCTCTCGGCGGGCGCCGCCCATGAGCGGGTCCGCAAGCTCCGCGAGGCGGGCGTGATCCGCCGTACGACCATCGATGTCGATCCCGCGGCCGTCGGCGCCGGGGTGCTGGCCTTCGTGATGGTCGAGTCCTCGGCGTGGATGGGGGACGCGAGTGGGCGCTTCGCCGCCATCCCCGAGATCCAGGAGGCCCATGTGATCGCGGGCAGCGCGTCGGTGCTGGTCAAGGTGCGGACGGCGACCACCGAGCAACTCCAGGACGTACTGCGGCGGTTGTACGCGATCGAGGGCGTCAGCGGTACTCAGGCGACGGTGGCGCTCGAGACGTTCTTCGAGCGCCCCGTCGCGACCGGGGAGGCCTTTGGTCGGTAGGCCGGGGCCTACTGAACCGGGGTTGGCACTTCTACGGGGAAGTGGCAGGCGGTCAGGTGCCCTTCGCGGCTTCCCTCGATACGAACCAGGGGCGGCACCTCGTCGGCGCACTTCTGCTGTGCCTTCCAGCAGCGGGTGCGGAAGGGGCAGCCGGACGGCGGATTGGCCGGGGACGGGACATCGCCGGTGAGGATGATCCGCTCGCGGCTCTCCCGGAGCTCGGGGTCGGGCACGGGCACGGCCGACAGGAGCGCCTTCGTGTAGGGGTGCCGTGGTCGGTCGTAGATCTCCGTGTCGGTGCCGATCTCGGCCATCTTGCCGAGGTACATCACGCCGACCCGGTCGGAGATGTGCCGCACGACCGACAGGTCGTGGGCGATGAAGAGGTACGACAGGTTGAACTCGTCCTGGAGTCTGTCCATCAGGTTGATGACCTGGGCCTGGACAGAGACATCCAGGGCCGAGACCGGCTCGTCGCAGATGATGATCTCGGGGTTGAGTGCCAGCCCGCGGGCGATGCCGATGCGTTGGCGCTGACCGCCGGAGAACTGGTGCGGGTAC
>NZ_JAZGRL010000093.1:0-2644 GCF_046540415.1 Streptomyces sp. E11-3
CCCGCAGCACCCCGCCAGCGCCACCCTGCGCTGGTCATCGGAGAAAGGCTGGGTCGAGCGCCCGGGACCGGCATCGGACCCCGCCGACATCGCCGCACTGCCGACCCTGGCCCAGCTGACCACCGCCGAACAGCGCTGGGCCGACCGCGAAGAGGACATCACCACCGTCGGCGGCGACCCGTACGAGGTCGGCCAGGTCTTCGCCCGCCGCTGGATGGCACGGCTGCCCGACCCGGCCGGGCTGCAGAAGCTGTCCACGATGTACCCGCGCATCCCGCACCGCGTCGACGGAGAACTGCTGCGGTACGCCGCGCGCTTCGGCCTCCTCGCACACAAGGACGACCAGATCGACGAGCACGACCGGTACGCGATCCGGGCCGGCTTCTGGCGCGAGATCGACGTGCGTACGGCGGCGGAACCGGCCCCCGCGGGGGAGTGAACCGGGGCTCACACCCCGGCACGGTCCCCGGGTGCCCGGCCCCCGAGGAACTTTCGCCCTGCGGAACCCCGTAGGCTCGTCCCTCGTGGATACGCGCACAGGACCCACGGGATCTTCGGCACACGGTGACGACACCGTGTGCGTGGTGCGTGACCTGGTCAAGACCTACCCCGCGGCGCGCGGCAGGCGCGGAGTGCCCGCGACACCCGAGGTACGGGCCACCGACGGAGTGTCGCTGGACGTCCGACGCGGGGAGATCTTCGGACTGCTCGGGCCCAACGGCGCCGGCAAGTCCACCCTCGTACGCCAGCTCACCGGCCTGATGCGGCCGGATGCGGGACAGGTCGAGATCCTCGGGCACGACATCGTGCGCCACCCCGAGCGCGCCGCCCGCATCCTCGCCTACCTCGGCCAGGAGTCCACCGCGCTCGACGAACTCACCGTCGCCCTCGCCGCCGAGACCACCGGACGGCTGCGCGGCCTCGACGCCCGGCGCGCCAGGGCCGAGCGGGACGAGGTCCTGGACGAACTGGGGCTCGGCGCGCTCGCCGGACGCCCCCTGAGGAAGCTCTCCGGTGGCCAGCGGCGGCTCGCCTGCTTCGCCACCGCGCTGGTCGGGGAGCGGCCCCTGCTGGTACTCGACGAGCCGACCACCGGAATGGACCCCGTCGCCCGGCGCGCCGTGTGGGCCGCCGTGGACCGGCGCCGGGCCCAGCACGGCACGACCGTGCTGCTGGTCACCCACAACGTCATCGAGGCCGAGACCGTACTCGACCGCGTCGCCGTACTGGAGACCGGCAAGGTCATCGCCTGCGACACCCCCGCGGGGCTGAAGAACGAGGTCGCCGGCGAGGTGCGGCTCGAACTCGTCTGGCGCGAGCACGCCCCGCTGGACGTACCCGAGGTCGCCGCGCTGCGCGCCTTCGCCGAGGAGACCGGGCGCCACTGGGCCCTGCGCCTCGCCCCGGACGAGGCCCGCGCCGCGGTGGCCGCCGTCACCGGTGGCGAGGCCTTCGCGGCCCTGGACGACTTCACCCTGGCCACGCCGAGCCTGGAGGACGTCTACCTCGCGCTCGGCGGCCGTACGAAGGGGCTGGTGAAGGCATGACGAGCGGCAGGGCCAACCGCGTGACCAGCGGCGTGCCCGGCACCATGGCCAGCGGCGTGACGAGCGGCATGAGCGATATGAGCGGCACGGCCGAAGCGGACAGGAGCAGCGTGAGGTGAGTCTCGTACGTCTTCAAGCCCCTGCCGACACCAGGCGGCCGTCCGGTGACAGGGCACCCGCGCCCCGCGCCGCGGCCCCGCTCGCGCCCCGGGCGCGGCTGCTGCCCGCTCTCGCCGCCGTCTACCGGGCGCAGCTCTCGCGGGCCCGCGTGGCCCGGATTCCGCTGCTCTTCGTCGCGACCTTCCAGTCCATCGGGATCATGGTCCTGATGCGCGGTGTCGTGGACGGCGGGGCCGAGGCGCGGGCCGTCGTCGCCGGGTCGTCGGTCCTCGTCGTGGCCTTCGTGGCGCTCAACCTGCTGGCCCAGTACTTCGGCCAGCTGCGCGCGGGCGGCGGGCTCGACCACTACGCGACGCTGCCCGTGCCGCCCGCGTCCGTGGTGCTCGGAACGGCCGCGGCGTACGCCTCCTTCACCGTGCCCGGGACGGCCGTGACGGCCGTCGTCGGCAGCGCGCTGTTCGGGCTGCCGCTCACCCACCTGTGGGTCCTGGCCGCGGTGATCCCGCTGTCCGGCGCCGCGCTCGCCGGGCTCGGCGCCGCGCTCGGGCTGCTCGCGCCACGGCAGGAGCTGGCCACCCTGCTCGGCCAGCTGGGCATGTCGGCCGCGCTGCTGCTCGGGGTGCTGCCCCCCGACCGGTTGCCGCTGTTCATCCAGTACGCGCGCGACCTGCTGCCCTCGACGTACGGTGTCGAGGCCTTCGCCCGTACCTTCGACACGCATCCCAACTGGGCCGCCGTCGCGCTCGACCTCACGGTCTGCGCGGCCGTCGGCGTCGTCTCGCTGGCTGTCGCCACCTGGGCCTACCGGCGCGCAGCCGTACGCTGACCCGCGCGCCCGGGCACGCCCGGGGCGCCCGATCGGCGGCCTGACAACGGGGCATCCGCCGAGGCCTGGCACGATGGCAGGGTGACCGCACCGCTGACGCCGCCCCACCAGCCGCCCCCGAACCAGCCACAGGACCCCTGGCAGGCCCCGC
>NZ_JAZGRL010000094.1:0-2606 GCF_046540415.1 Streptomyces sp. E11-3
TTCGGGGCGTTGGGGCGTCGGGGTGAGGTGAGGGGAGGGTGCTCAGGCAGCGGGGACACTCTTCGCCGTCGTCGCGGAACGGAGGTCGAGCCGCTCGCCACGCCAGCGGGAGCGGAGCAGCCGGTCATGGCTGGCGATGACCACCGCGCCGGGGAAGCCCGCCAACGCGGCCTCCAACTCCTCGACCAGGGCGAGCGAGAGGTGGTTGGTGGGCTCGTCGAGGAGAAGTACGTCGTACGGTTCGGTCACCAGGCAGGCCAGTGCGAGGCGTTGGCGCTGCCCGGCCGACAGCCTGCCGACCGGCACGTCGAGGCGTTCGCGGTCGAACAGCCCGAGGGACAGGAGCTGTTCGGTGTGCTCGTCGGCGTGGCCGGAGCGTCCGTGCGCGTAGGCGGACAGTACGGTCCGGTCGTCCGGTCCCAGGTCGGGCTGCTGCCGTAGGAGGCCGACGCGGCCACGGCGTACGAGGTGTCCATGGGCGGGCTGGGAGCGGCTGGCCAGCAGGGTCAGCAGGGTGCTCTTGCCCGCGCCGTTGGGGCCGCCGACCAGCAGTCGGTCACCGGGCGAGAGGGTCAGGCCGACCGGGGCCAGGCGGCCGGGTGCCTCCAGCGCGTCCGCCGTCAGGAGTGGTCCCTGTGTTCCGGCGGTCCGTGGTGCGGCGGTGAAGCGCAGTGGCTCGGCCGGTGCGGCCACCGGGTGTGCCAGCAGGCGGCTGAGCCGTTCCTCGGCCTGGCGGACTCGGCTCGCCAGGGACTGCTGGACCCGGCCCGCGGCCCGGTCGTACGCCATCTTGTTGCCGTCCTTGCGGGCCCGTCCTGGGGCCACCCGCCGTGCGGTGCCGGCCGCGCTGTCCCGTATCCGGGCGACCTCGGTGTTCCAGGCGGTGTGCGCCTCGGCCTGGCGGCGGCGGGCGGCGGCCTTCTCGGTGAGGTAGCCGGGGTAGCCGTTGCCGTAGCGCGTGACGCCGTGGGTGTCGCCGTCGACCTCCAGCAGGGCGGTGGTGACGCGCTCCAGGAAGACGCGGTCGTGGGAGACGGCCACGGTGGTGCCGCGGCGCGTGCGCAGGTACTCCTCCAGCCAGGTCAGGGCGGAGTCGTCCAGGTGGTTGGTCGGCTCGTCGAGCAGCAGGATCTCGGGCGCGGCGGCCAGCAGTGCCGCGAGGCGGAGCCGGACCTGTTCGCCACCGGAGAGCCCGCCGACGGTGCGGTCGCGGCGTAGGTGGACCAGGCCCAGGCCGTGCAGGGCGCGCTCGGCCCTGGCGTCGGCCTCGTAGCCGCCGCGGAGTTCGTAGGCGGTCAGCAGGTCGGCGTAGGCGGTGAGTTCGGAGGTGTCGCCGTCCGCCATGCGCTGCTCCATGCGGCGCAACTCGGCTTCCATGGCGTGCAGTTCGTGCAGGGCGCGGTCGATGACCTGCTGGACGGTCAGGTCGGCGGGCAGCTGCTCCTCCTGCGCGAGGTAGCCGATGCCGCCGTCGGCGTGGGTCAGCACCCGTCCCTGGTCGGGGTGTTCGGCCCCGGCGAGCAGGCGGAGCAGGGTGGACTTGCCGGAGCCGTTCTCGCCGACGATTCCGAGGCGGCCGCCCATCGGGACGGAACAGCTGACGGAGTCGAGGACCAGACGGCCGTCGTAGGCCTTGGTGACGTCAAGAGCGGTGAGCTGCGCGGGGGTTGTTGCGGGCATAGGCGGTCTCCTGAAGAGGGGTGGCGTGGGCGGTGTAGTGGACGCGGTGGATGAGCATCGGAACTCCTTAAGGCGATGAATGTTGCGTTAAGATGGTGGCATGACCTCACCCCCCAACGCAAGCGATCTTCCCGAAGTAAGTGATCTCCCTGACCCGACGGCCGTCCGGCGCCGGACCGGTGGCCGCAGCGCCCGCGTCCGCGCCCAGGTCCTGGCGGCCGTCGGCGAGGTCCTCGTCGCGGAGGGCTTCGACGCGCTGACCGTGGATGCGGTCGCCGAACGGGCCCACGTCCACCGCACGACCGTCTACCGGCGCTGGCGGGACGTGGGCGGACTGCTGGCCGACGTGCTCGACGCGGCGGCCGACGACACCTGGCTGCCGCCCGACACCGGCGCCCTGGAGGGCGACCTCACCGCCCTCAACCAGGAGGTCTTCGACGCGCTGCGGTCAGGCGCGGACGGTGGCAGAGGGAACATCACCTCCGCCCTGATCGCCGCGTCCTTCCGTTCGGCGGAGGCCGCCCGCGCGCTCACCCGCTTCTGGGAGGACCGCTACGTACGCTCGGCCGTGGTCGTCACGCGGGCCGTGGACCGGGGCGAGCTGCCGCCCGGTCTCGATGCCCGCGCCCTGCTCGTCACGTCGACGGCACCGCTCTACCAGGAACTGCTGCTGCTGCGCGGCCCTGCCGACTCCGCGCTTCCGCGCCGCGCGGCCCGTGCCGCGTACGCGGCGGCTCGGGCGGGCGTGTTCCACCCTGAGGCACCCGAAGAGACCGAAGGGCCCGAAGGGCCCGAAGAGACCGAAGAGACCGAAGCGCGACGTCCCTAACTGCCCAGGTCAGGCTGGGGGTTGGCGATGGCCTGGGCGGCGCGTACCTCGTGGCGGAGTGGGGTGAGGACGCTGTCGGGGGTGGTGTCGTACGGGG
>NZ_JAZGRL010000095.1:0-2555 GCF_046540415.1 Streptomyces sp. E11-3
CCCCTCTGCCTTACCACCCCCCGCACCACCCCTTCACCATCGGCTTCGGCCCGTACACCCCTGGGATCCACCATGCGTCACACCGCCCTCACCACCACCGTCCTCTGCCTCGCCGCGGCCGTCGGACTGACGGCCTGCGGCTCCTCGCAGGACGACAAGCCGAAGGCGCCGTTCGCCGACGACTCGGGCCCCGAGATCGTGGACAAGGCCGTCAAGGCCACCACCGGCGCCACGTCCCTCACCGTGAAGGGCGATGTGACCGACCCCGAGATGGGGGCCCTCACGCTGGACCTGGCCCTGGACACCAAGGGCGAGTGCGCCGGAACCCTCTCGATGGCCGGCGAGGGCTCCGCCGAGCTGATCAGGACCGGCGACACCTTCTATATGAAGTTCGACGAGAAGTTCCTGCGCGCCCAGGCGAAGGGAGAGCCCAAGGAACAGACCGACGCCACCGTGAACATGCTCGGCGGCCGCTGGGTGAAGACGAAGGCGACCGGCGACGACTCCGAGGACCTGGCCGCCCTCTGCGACCTGGACGAGCTCCTCGCGGAGTTCAAGGGCGTCAAGTCGCCTGCCCGCAAGGGGAAGACGACCACCGTCGACGGCAAGAAGGCGATCACCCTCACCGAGGACGACGGCAAGGACCGCTACCTCATCCAGGTGGCGACCGAGGGCAAGCCGTACCTGCTGAAGGTCACCAACGAAGGCGCCAAGGAGCCCGAGACCCTGACCTTCACGGACTACGACCAGCCGGTCGACGCGAAGGCGCCCGCCGACAAGGACGTACTGGACCTGGACGAGCTGGACGGCTGACGGCCACCCGAGTGCGAGCACGGGCGCTCTGCCCCGGCCCGGCGTATCGTCGGAGTGGATATGGGCGGATTGCGGTAGTAAATGCGCCCCGTCGTCTCGGAAAGGAGCCCAGGAATGGGCGTCTTCGACAAGATCAAGAACAAGCTCCATATGGGCGAGGACACCATCGAGCGCGCCGGCGACAAGGTGGACGAGAAGACCGGCGGCAAGTACGCGGACCAGGTCGACAAGGCCCAGGACGCGGCGAAGGACGCGATGGGCATCCACCGGGACAAGAAAGAGGAGTAAGGCCGGCCGCGGCGAGAAGGCCAGAAGAGGAACCCCCGAGGGCGGGCCACGCGCCCGCCCTCGGCGGCGGGCGCGTTACCCGCGGCTCAGACTTTGCCGATGCCGAGCGTGTTCTGCGCGGGCAGCAGACCTGAGCCGATTACGGCGACCCAGGCGTCCCCGAGCAGGTCGGAGAGCCGGGCCAGGTCGTCGGGGCCGAGTTCCCGCCAGGGCCCGGCGGCCAGTTCGTCCGTACGAAGCTCCACATCGGCGCGGAGCGCGCGGCCTGCTTCGGTCGCCTCGCCCGCCGCGCCCAACAGCCCGCGCGCCACGAGTCGTTCGCGGGCCGCCGCCCACTCCCCCGCGCTCCAGCCCCGGCTCTCGAAGACCTCGACGGGCGCCGCGCCGATCCCGGCGAAGGACACGAGCGCCTCCACGGGGTCGAGGCCCGAGGTCAAGAGTGTGGCGACATGGCCGTCGCCGCGGTGCTCACGCAGGATCGTCGCCGCCTGCCAGAGCACCTGGTGCGGGGCGTCCGGCCAGGGCAGCGCGGCGTTCGCGGCGGCGAGCGGGCGACCCGCGGTGCTCGCGGCGGCGGCCTCGGCCGCGCGCCGGGCGAGGGCCGCGGCCTCCGCGAGCTCCGGACCGTCCACAAGGTCGCCCAGGATCGCCCGGTAGGCCCGGTCCACCGCCCGCAGTCGGGCCGCGATGACGGCCTCCGGCGACGCGACAGCCCAGGTGGCGGGAACGTACTCGCCCACCATCCGCGGGCTGAAGCTGTAGTAGGTCGCGGCCACCAGCTCGCTGCTCACCGGACCCAGCGGCGCCGACCGCCAGGCGAAGTAACTCGGCCACCGCTCCTCGGTCTTGTAGCCGAGCGCGGCTGCCTCATCGAAGGCCTCCGGCGCGTAGTAGACCACTGCATGCAACGGCTCCAGCAGGTGCCACAGCTGCCGTACACGGCCGAGCTCGATCTCTCCGGACATGACTACTCCCTCGTTGGACACCCACCCACGCTTAACTTGCCACTGACAAGATTGCCGCCCCGCAGTTAACTTGTCAATGCCTAGATTCGTCGTAACCTACTCCCATGACCAGCGAACAGGCGACGCCGCAGCGCTCCTACCACCACGGCAATCTGCGCCGCGCCATCCTGACCGCGGCCCTTGAGGTCATCCGCACCGATGGCCCCACCGGCCTGAGCCTGCGCGACCTGGCCCGCCGCGCGGGTGTGTCCCATGCGGCCCCCGCCCACCACTTCAAGGACCGCGCGGGCCTGCTCACCGCGATCGCGGCCGAGGGCTTCGACCTGCTCGCCGTGGCCCTTGCCGACGCGCCCGATCTGCGCGAACGGGGCGTGCGCTATGTCCGCTTCGGCGTTGAGCACCCCGCGCACTTCCAGGTGATGTTCCGTCCGGAGCTGCTGCGGGGGGATGACGCGGAGCTGGGGGTGGCGCGGGAGCGGGCCGGGGCGG
>NZ_JAZGRL010000096.1:0-2546 GCF_046540415.1 Streptomyces sp. E11-3
CACGGCGGATATACAGCCGCCTGGCCGTCGGGGACCGGCGGCGGGGCGGGGCGGGCCCCGGCGTCCGTCGGGAACAGGTCGACGTCCGCCGCGCGCGGGGGCGCGGCAGGCGGGGCGTGCACGATCGGCGCCGGTGGCGGCTCCTGCGCGGGGCCGGGCTTCGTGACGTACGGACGTATCCGCAGCGGGTCGAACTCCTCGGCCGCAGCCGTCGCCTCCGCGCGGCTCATCGCCCGCGCGGCGCGCTGCGCGCAGCCGCAGGCCAGCGCGCCCCCCGCACCGTTGGGCGTACCGCATTCAGGACACTCGCGTCCGCTCACGTTCCGGGCCCCTCCCTATGAGCTCCCAGCGATTATGCAGACCCGTCCGCGGCTTCCCCACCCGGCTCCCCCGAACGCGACGGGCACGCGCAGGTACACGACAGCACTCGACAGGCCATAAGCGGACACACCGACCAGGATGGAAGATGGCAGAGGACCCTCGGGTCCACCGCGGCCCCGAGGAGGCGTCGATGGCCCAGGAAGCGAGCGACGAGACGTCCGCGCCACGCACGGAACCCGCACGGCGCACCGTCCTGGTACCGATCGGAGCGCTGCTGCTCGGCATGCTCCTCGCGGCGCTCGACCAGACCATCGTGTCGACCGCCCTGCCGACCATCGTCAGCGACCTGGGCGGAATGCAGCATCTGTCGTGGGTCGTCACGGCGTATCTGCTGGCCTCGACCGCCGCGACCCCGCTGTGGGGCAAGCTCGGCGACCAGTACGGCCGCAAGAAGCTCTTCCAGACCGCGATCGTGATCTTCCTGGCCGGCTCGGCGCTCTGCGGCATCGCGCAGAACATGCCGCAGCTCATCGGGTTCCGCGCACTGCAGGGCCTGGGCGGCGGCGGTCTGATGGTGCTGTCGATGGCGATCGTCGGCGACATCGTGCCGCCCCGTGAACGCGGCAAGTACCAGGGGCTCTTCGGCGCCGTCTTCGGCGCGTCGAGTGTTCTGGGACCGCTGCTCGGCGGACTGTTCGTGGACCACCTCAGCTGGCGCTGGGTCTTCTACATCAACCTGCCGATCGGCGTGATCGCCCTCGCCGTGATCGCCGCGGTGCTGCACATCCCCGTCCGCTCGTCCAAGCACACCATCGACTACCTCGGCACCTTCCTGATCGCCTCGGTCGCCACCTGCCTGGTGCTGGTCGCCTCGCTCGGCGGCACCACCTGGGACTGGGGCTCGCCGCAGATCGCCGGACTCGCGGCGCTGGGCGCGGTGCTCCTGGTCGCCTTCGTCTCCGTCGAGCGGAAGGCGGTCGAGCCGGTCCTGCCGCTGAAGCTGTTCCGTATCCGCACCTTCGTGCTCTCGGCCGTGATCAGCTTCATCGTCGGCTTCGCGATGTTCGGCGCGATGACCTATCTGCCGACGTTCCTCCAGGTCGTGCAGCGCGTCTCGCCGACCATGTCGGGTATCCACATGCTCCCGATGGTGCTCGGCATGCTGCTGTCGTCCATCGCCTCCGGCCAGATCGTCAGCCGTACGGGCCGCTGGAAGGTGTTCCCCATCACGGGCACCGCGGTCACCGCCGGAGGCCTGGTACTCCTCCACCAGCTCACCGAGGACAGCTCCACCGTCCAGATGAGCGCCTTCTTCTTCGTCTTCGGTCTGGGCCTCGGCCTGGTCATGCAGGTGCTGGTACTGGTCGTGCAGAACGCGGTCCCGTACGAGGACCTGGGCGTCGCCACCTCGGGCGCGACGTTCTTCCGCTCCATCGGCGCCTCGTTCGGCGTCGCGATCTTCGGCACGATCTTCACCAGCCGGCTCGACGACAAGCTGCGCGACGCCTTCGCGGGACAGGACGTACCGCCGACGACCGTGCCCACACTGGAGGCGAACCCGCAGGCCATCGCCGACCTGCCGCCCGAACTGCAACCCTCGGCGGTACACGCCTACGCGACCTCGATCACCGACGTCTTCCTGTACGCGGCACCCGTCGTCCTGATCGCCTTCCTGCTGGCCTGGCTGCTGCGCGAGGACAAGCTGCGCAGTGCCGTCACCGCCCCGGACCTCAGTGAGACGCTGGCCAGCAACCCCGTGGAGCGGTCCTCGCGGGACGAGGTGCTGCGCGCCCTGTCGGTGCTCGGCACCCGTGAGGGCCGCCACGACGTCTACGTGAAGACCACCGCCAGGGCGGGCTACGACCTGCTGCCCACGGCCAGTTGGATGCTGCTGCGGATGCAGCGGGACGGCTCGCTCGAACCGGGCAGGCTCGCGGAGGACACCACGGTGCCGCTGTCGATCGTGACGGACGCGGCCCGCCAGGTCGAGGAGCGGCAGCTCGCCGACCGTACCGGCGTCCAACTGGTCCTCACCGACCAGGGCCGGGAGGCGGCCAGGAAGCTGTGCAAGGCCCGCGAGGAGTCACTCGCCGAACTCCTCGGCGACTGGTGGGGGCCGGACCGCCCCACCGACCTGATCAAGCTCGTCGAAGAACTCAGCGAAGAGCTCAACGGCTCCGACGAGGAGGGCCCCCACAACGGCGTGCCGGGCGACCACGCCCGGC
>NZ_JAZGRL010000097.1:0-2541 GCF_046540415.1 Streptomyces sp. E11-3
GCGGCGGGTCCGGCGCGTTCGGCACTGATCCGGAGCCATCGATGCGCGTACGCGCCTGCCTCACCCTGACCGCCGCACTGCTCGCGGCAGGTCTCACCCCTCTAGTGGCCGCGGCCCCCGCCTCCGCCGCACTCGCCAAGCACCACGACGACTTCAACGGAGACGGCTACCCCGACATCGCGTACGGCAACGAGTACGCGGCCGATCTGGGGTACCGGGGCGGCGCCGTCCGGATCGTCTACGGCACCGCGAACGGCCTCTCCGGCGGCCGCACCCAGCTGCTCCACCAGGACAGCCCCGGCATCCCGGGCGTCGGCGAGGAGGACGACTGGTGGGGCGAGACCCTCACCAGCGCCGACCTCAACAAGGACGGCTACGCGGACCTGGTCGTCGGCAACCCCACCGAGGACGTCGGCGACAAGATCCGCCGCGGCTCGGCCACCATCGTCTGGGGCTCCGCGTCGGGCCTGTCCGGGGGCACCATGCTCACGCCGGTGGGGTCCGGCTCGTACTTCAACTTCGGCCGCGACCTGGCGACCGGTGACTTCAACGGCGACGGCTCGCCGGACATCGCGGCCATCGGCGGCAGCCGGACCTGGCTCTACCAGGGCGGGTTCACCAAGTCCGGCAGCCGGGGCACCGTCAGCGAGATCACCAAGGGCTCCACCTTGTGGGTCTCGTACAGCCTCACCGCGGGCAAGGTCAACGCCGACGGCAAGACGGACCTGGTGGTCATGGGCGTCCAGGAGAGCTCCACGAGCTCCTCCGGCTTCCGGACCCGCGCCTGGTTCCTCAAGGGCACCTCATCCGGTCTGGCCTCAGGCCCGTCCAAGACCATCGACGGCAACCGCCAGCTGGAGCTGGGCCCGAACTCCGCCATCGGGGACTTCGACAAGGACGGCTACGGCGACATCGCGCTCGGCGACCCGGACGAGAGCTCCGGCAAGGGCTCCGTGACCATCTGGTACGGCACCTCGACCGGACCGGGCACCCGTACGCAGAAGTTCACCCAGGCGACGACCGGGGTCGCGGGCACACCCGAATCCGGCGACTGGTTCGGCGCGGCGCTGTCCGCCGCCGACTCCAACGGCGACGGCTACGCGGACCTCGCGGTCGGCGTGCCGTGGGAGAGCATCAACGAGGACGAGGAGACCGGCGGCGTCCATGTCTTCCGCGGCGGCTCGGGCGGCCTCTCCGGCTCCCGCTCCTCCTGGTACTCCCAGGCCACCTCGGGAGTGAAGGGCGCCCGCGAGGACTACGACGGCTTCGGCTACGACGTACGCCTGCGCGATCAGAACCGCGACGCCAAGGCCGAGCTCACCATCACCGCACAGGGCGATGTGACCGCCAACGTCCTGCCCGGCACCGCCACCGGCCCCACCGGCACGGGCTCGTACACGCTGCCCCAGCTGGCGCACGGCGGCGGCATTCTCAACTGAGGGCTCGGCTGAGGGCTCGACTGAGGGCTCGACTGATTCCCTGGGGGAACCTCCCGGATTCCCCTAGGGGTTGTCACAGCTCGGCCGCAAACCACCCCATCTTCGGGCCACCCTCACGCACCGCTCATCAGGACCAGGTACGTTCGTTGACGTGGCTGGATTCAGGATCGGACGCGGCCGGGACAACCGCTCACAGCAACCGCGACCGCAACACCCCGCGCAACAGTCGCCGTACGGCCAACAGCAGCCGTACGGCGGCCCGCCCGCGCACCCGCACCCGCACCCCCAGCAGGGGCACCCGGGCCCGCAGGGCTACCCCGGGCAGCAGCAGTGGCCCCAGGCCGGGGGCGGCCACGGCGGCGCTCACGGCGAGCCGGAGTACTTCGGGGACCCGTATCAGCAGCGCCCACCCGCGCCCCACGACCCGTACGCCGCGAGCAACAACCCCGGCCACACGCAGGCGTTCTCCCTCGGCGACGACCCGTACAGCCAGGGCGAGACCTACCGCGCCGGAGCGACCGCGGCACCTCCCGTGGGGCCGCGTCTGCACTGGAAGGAACTCCTCAGGGGCATCGTGCTGCGCCCCGGGCCGACGTTCCTCCAGATGCGCGACTACACCCTGTGGGGCCCGGCGCTCACCGTCACGTTCCTCTACGGGCTGCTGGCCGTCTTCGGCTTCGACCAAGCCCGCGAGGACGCGATCACGGCCACCCTCGCCACCAGCGTCCCGATCGTCCTGACCACCGGGATCGCGATCGTCCTGAGCACGCTCGTACTGGGTGTGGTCACCCACACGCTGGCCCGCCAGCTGGGCGGCGACGGCGCCTGGCAGCCCACCGTCGGCCTCTCCATGCTGATCGCCTCGATCACGGACGCGCCCCGCCTCCTGTTCGCGATGTTCCTGGGCGGCGACGCGTCGTTTGTGCAGCTGCTCGGCTGGGCGACCTGGTTCGCGGCGGGCGCGCTGCTCACGGTGATGGTGAGCAAGTCGCACGACCTGCCGTGGCCGAAGGCCCTGGCGGCCTCGGCGATCCAGTTGATCGCCCTGCTCTCGATCATCAAGCTGGGCACGTTCTAAGGCGCGAACAGGCCCACCCGCCCA
>NZ_JAZGRL010000098.1:0-2499 GCF_046540415.1 Streptomyces sp. E11-3
CCCGACCGCCCCGCGACCCCGGCCACCCCCTTCACCCCTCGCCACTTCCAACTCGTCCTCCTGCGGCGCATGGCCGACCACAACCCCGGCCTCGTCGAGGACGCCCGCCGCGAACTCGGCGCCACCGTCGCCGAGATGCGCGAGGCCAACCGCCGCTGGCAGGCGATGGCCCGCTCGCCACGCCCGCGCGCCGCGGCATCCCGGTACCGCTCGATCCTCGGCCCCCCGGAGTCGACCCTCCGCCGCCGCATCGGCGACCTGGAGTGCGAGGCCCTGCTGTGGCCGGTCCCGCTCTGGCCCGACCTGCGCTTCGAGGCGCTGCTCTCCCCCGACCGCACCGTCTGGAACGAGTGGCTGATCCGCGCGCCGGGCGCCGACGGCCCCACCCTGGAGTCCGTGGCCGACCTCCGCCCCTGGTCCTGCACGGTCGACGAGGTGGCCCGTGCCTTTCCCCCGGCCCGCCCGATGGAGGGCACGGCCCCGACACGGTGGCGCCTGCTCCTCACCGCACCGGACGCCGCCACGGGGGAACAGCGCCGCTGCGTGGCGGAGTTCACGTGGGGCCTGCTGCAACGGGTGTCTTACCCGGACGAATAGCGAGTGCCCTCGCGCGCCCGCTACGGGTACGGTCCGCCCCATGTCTCCAACAGCCAAGAACGCCACGTCCCCTGTCACCGCCGACGACATCGACCACGCCGTCGGACTCTCTGTCGAGACCCTCCGCAAGGCACCCGCCACGGCCTGGGACGGCCACGCGGGCTCGCTGGAGTGGACCTGCTGGGAGACGGTCGAGCACCTGGCCCAGGCCCTGTTCTCGTACGCCACCCAACTGGGGCCCAAGACGCCCCCGCTGGACGGCAAGGTCCCCTTCGTCCGGGCGCCCCGCAGGCCCGGCAGCCCCGCGAACGCCATCCACGCCGACCGTGAGACGGGCCCCGCGGGACTGCTCCAGGTCCTGGAAGCGAGTGGCGCGCTGGTCACCGCGATGGTCCGCACGACACCACCGGAGACCCGCGCCTACCACGTCTACGGAATCTCCGACCCGGAGGGCTTCGCCGCGATGGCAGTGGTGGAAACCCTCGTCCACACCCACGACCTGGCCGAGGGCCTGGCACTCCCCTGGACCCCGCCCGCGGACCTCTGCGCCCGTGTCCTGACCCGCCTCTTCCCGGACGCCCCCACGGACACGCCCCCGTGGCCCACCCTCCTGTGGTCCACGGGCCGGGCGGACCTCCCGGGCCGCCCGCGCCCCACCAAGTGGCGCTGGCAAGGAGCCCCGAAACTCTGAGAAGGGAATCCGCGGCCCTTGACGCGCTGTTGGAGTGACACATGACGACTTCTCCCACTGCTGTTCAAGGTGACGCACAGGCACCGACCGACCGCTCCTTCCTCTTCGTCCTCGGCAGCTCGCGCCCCGACGGCAACACCGAGGCCCTCGCACGGACCGCCGCCGAGCAACTACCCCCGGATGTCCCGCAGCGGTGGGTGGACCTGGCCCAGCTGCCGCTGGCCGACTTCCAGGACGGGCGGCACGAGACCGGCGCCCGGCCTGGCGGGGAGACCGAGGAGGAGCTGCGGCAGGCCACACTGGGGGCCACCGACATCGTCATCGCCTCGCCCCTGTACTGGTACACGCTCTCCGCGCAGACCAAGCGCTACCTCGACTACTGGTCGGGCTGGCTGGCGGTGCCGGGCCTGGACTTCAAGGAGCGGATGACGGGCCGGACCCTGTGGGGCGTGACGGTCATGGCGGACCGCGACGAGGTCGTCGCCGACGCGCTGGTGACCACCCTGAACCACACGGCGGCGTACCTGGGGATGCGCTTCGGCGGGGTGCTGCTCGGCAACGGTTCCCGGCCCGGCCAGGTGCACGACGATGAGCGGGCGACGATCCGCGCCAAGACCTTCTTCCAGCGTACGGCCCCGCTCGCCCGGTTCCCGTACGAGGATGGAACCGCCCGGTGACACCCGGGTGAGCACCCTTTTCGCCGTCGTGCAGTGCAGTGAGGAGTACGTCTTGAGCTCGCCCCCTTCCCCCCTGTTCCCGGCGCTCGCCACCGGAGGCGACCGTTCGGCACTGCGCTTCGGCGAACGCTCGCTGAGCTACTCCGGACTCGCCGCCGCGGCCGGGGCGCTGGCCGCGTCGCTGGACCCGGCGCGCCGGGTCGCCGTGTGGGCGACGCCCACGCTGGAGACCGCCGTCGGCGTGGTGGCCGCGCTGCTGGCCGGGGCGCCGGCCGTACCGCTGAACCCGAAGATCGGCGAGCGGGAGCTGGCGCACATTCTGGCCGACAGCGCGCCGACGGGCGTACTCGCGGGCCCAGGCGAGGAACTCCCGGAGCCGCTGCGGGCGTTGGAGCGCCTGGATGTCGTCCTCGGCGGAGGCGGAGGCGGAGGTGTCGATGTCGGTGGCGGTGGTCCGGTCGCCCCGCTCCCCGCCGAGCCCGACCCGGCCTCCCCCGCCCTCATCGTCTACACCTCAGGCACCACCGGCCCTCC
>NZ_JAZGRL010000099.1:0-2496 GCF_046540415.1 Streptomyces sp. E11-3
CCCCCCGATCCCCTCGATCCCCTCGATCCCCTCGATTCCGTTGCTTACTTCGTTGTGGTCCACGCCGTCCATGCGCCCAAGTATGCGTGGCCCTCGCAGTACCAGGACTGCCGTTCCGCTGTTGCCCAGGGTGCTGGCTGCCCGGCCGCGCCCGGGAGATCGTGACGGCATGACCGAAGCCACGCAGCCGCAGAAGAAGATCCTCGTCGTCAGCGCGCACCCGGAGCCCCGTTCACTCAACGCCACCTTGGCCGCCTTCGCCGTCGCGCACCTGCGCGCGGCAGGGCACCAGGTGCGGGTGTCCGACCTGCACGCGATGAAGTGGAAGGCGACGGTGGACGCCGACGACTTCCCCGACCATCCGGCGGACCGGCACCTTGACGTGCTGGCTGCCCACGAACAGGCCACGCTGGCAGGCAGGTTGGCGCCTGACATCGCCGCCGAGCAGGACAAGGTGCGTTGGGCGGACGCGGTGATCCTCCAGTTCCCGATGTGGTGGTTCTCCATGCCCGCGATCCTCAAGGGCTGGATCGACCGGGTGTTCACCAACGGTTTCGCGCACGGCCCGGCAGTCCCCCCGCCGTACAGCGAGGGGGCCTTCGGCGGGCGGCGGGCGCTGGTGTCGGTGACGATCGGCGCCCGGGAGTCGGCGTTCTCGGACCGGGGCATCCACGGACGCCTCGCGGACGTCCTCCACCCGCTGCAGCACGGCGTGTTCTGGTTCACCGGCATGGCCCCGCTCGAACCGTTCGCGGTGTACGGCACGGTGGACCTGCCAGCGCAGCGGTTCGCGGCGGCCGAGCGGGAGTTCGCGCGACGGCTCGACCGGCTCTTCACGGACGAACCGGTCCCGTACCGGCCGCTCGGAGGCGGCGACTACGACCGCGACATGCGGCTGCTGCCGGGCGTGGAGGCTCCGGGCGCGAGCGGGCTCGACATCCACGTCCGCTGAGAGCCTGTTCAAAGACAGGCTCTGAAGAGAACGGGCGTCGGAGCGAACGTTTGTCGACCGTCCTCCGACTCCAGAGAAGCAGTACCAACCACACCCAGTCGACAGGGGCAAGGCATGCACAGGGTCAGGGCAGGCGGGCTGGTGGCCGTGGTCCTCGCGGTCACGGTGACCGCGGGATGCGGTGAGGCCGAACACGGACCGGACCAGCTGGTGACCGTCGGAGAGGCACCGGCCACGCCGTACAGCGGGCCGCTCTGGGTGCCGGTCAAGGAGATGGACGGAGAGGAGGGCGCCGGCCAGGCGGCGGTGAAGGCGGCGTCGGGGGCCGCAGGGCGGGCGCTGGAGTGTGAGGGAGACATCGACAGGGGCGGGGAAGGCGAGATCTGGAGCAAGCAGGACGGCGGGCGGACACCCGAGGAGGGGCTGGAGGCGTACTTCGAGATCGAACAGCCCGGCCTGCCCGAGTACGGCTACCGGGTGGAACGCGAGGAGGCGGAGCGTGTCCTGTTCTCCTTCGACGTGGACGGCTAGACGAAGATCGCCGTGGTCGTCGCCAAGGACCAGCCGAAACGCCCCGGTTGGGGGCCGGAGACGTCCGCCGCCTGCGATCCGTCGGAGTTCCCCGAGAACTACACCGACAAGCAGCCGTACGACATCTGGACCGACGAGGACGGCAACCGGGTCCCCACGTACAAGGTGAGCGGCTCCCCCGGTCCCGCCCACTGCGACTGGGAGAAGGCCTACTTCCTGGGTGTGGGCAGGGGCGAGGGCGCGGACGCGCAGACGTACGTCCGTGACCCGAGCGGGACACTGACATCCGACAAGCTCCTCACCTCCGCGTACGAGAAGGACGCACCCCTGCCCGACGACGCGCGGGACACCGGCTACCGGCTGGACGACTGGGAGCTCTGGCTGTCCCCTGACGCGTCGCGGGCATACGTCCGCACAGCCGACGGCGTCGAGGCCTGGCCGACACTGAAACAGGGCATGGGCTGTGCTTAGGGGTGGATCCGGACAGGTCCTAGTCCAGGAGGGCACGTTCCTGGACCAGGGCGGTCATCCTGTCCAGGTCCGGGGACATCCACCGGTCCGTGACAGCAGCCGGGCGGAGAGCTCGCGCGGCTCGCGCACCCGGTCCGCGACCGCTTCCTCGGCGGGCACGCGGCGTTCGCTGTGCGTGCGGGGATCGAGTGAGCTCGCCTCGGCCCTGGTCGCCTCCTGTTCGGTTACGACGACAGGCTGCTGCCCGCGGCGAGTTGGTTCGGGCACCGCTGATCTGGGCTGACCTGGACTGGGCTGGCTCCCGACCCCTGGGCCGCTGGGTGCGTTCTGTTCGTTGTGGGGCGGGGGCGCGGTGGGGGGGTACGTGCTCGCGCTCCCCGGTGCAGATTGCGCATCCGGTAGAGCGGGAACCCTAAGCGCTGCGCGCGCACCCGCCACCACGCCCCCTCACGTCGGTATGGCGGCTACCCCCCCGGTTGTGGACAGGCGTTCCGCAGGGCGAGGGGGGCACCTCCCGCTCGAGCGAAGTCGAGAGTGGGGGA
>NZ_JAZGRL010000100.1:0-2493 GCF_046540415.1 Streptomyces sp. E11-3
CCCGCCCCCGACGTCACCATCCCGCCCCTGCTCCCGGACCTCATCCCGGGGCTTGGACTGGACGCCGAGGACCAGGGCTAGCCGCGCGACAGGGGCGGTGCTCTCATCGAGAGCACCGCCCCTTCGCGTGTTCGGATGCTCTGGAAGAGCACCGATGCTTCAGAAGAACACCGAACGCCGCTGCACCAGCAGCTTGTACAGCGTGTGCTGGATCTGCTCCCGCACCTGATCCGTCAGGTTGAACATCAGCATCGGATCCTCCGCCGCCTCCGCCGGATACCCGTCCGTCTCGATCGGCTCACCGAACTGGATCGTCCACTTCGTCGGCAGCGGCACCGCGCCCAGCGGCCCCAGCCACGGGAACGTCGGCGTGATCGGGAAGTACGGGAAGCCCAGCACCCGCGCCAGCGTCTTCGCGTTGCCGATCATCGGGTAGATCTCCTCCGCACCCACGATCGAGCACGGCACGATCGGCGTCCCCGCCCGCAGCGCCGTGGAGACAAAGCCGCCACGGCCGAAGCGCTGCAGCTTGTAGCGCTCGCTGAACGGCTTCCCTATGCCCTTGAAGCCCTCCGGCATCACCCCGACCAACTCGCCGGCCTCAAGCAGCCGCTGCGCGTCCTCGGCGCAGGCGAGCGTGTGCCCGGCCTTCCGGGCCAGCTCGTTCACGACCGGCAGCATGAAGACGAGATCGGCGGCGAGCAGCCGCAGATGCCGGTTCTCCGGATGGTTGTCGTGGACGGCGACCTGAAGCATCAGCCCGTCCAGCGGCAGCGTCCCGGAGTGGTTGGCGACGATCAGCGCCCCGCCATCGGACGGGATGTTCTCGATGCCCTTCACCTCGACGCGGAAGTACTTGTCGTAGAACGGCCGCGCCATCGACAGCAGGACCTGTTCGGTGAGCTCCTGGTCGTAGCCGAACTCGTCGACCTCGTAGTCGCCCGTGATGCGGCGCCGCAGGAAGGCCAGGCCCCCCGCCACACGCCGCTCCCAGCCGCCACCCTGGCCCTTCGGGGGCGCCGGGGCGCCTTCCGGCCGCTCGGCAGCCGTGGCGGCCGGTTCACCGCTCGGCAGGGCCTTCACCTCACCCACCTCACCGGCTTCCAGCGCCTCCCGTGCGTCCCGTACTCCTCGTACGTCCCGTACGGCCGAGGGCTCGCCCTTCCTGCGTCCGGTGGCCCGGCGCCGCGCCACCGGGCGTGGGGCACCCCCGCGCGACCGGTCGTCGTCGAACGGAATGACCTTGGCGTCCGCCATTGTTGCCGCGCTCCTCAGTTGGCGCTCTGCGTCGGGTGCGTAGCGTGTCTGCCGCCCGCGAACGGCAGCACGGCGAGCCGGTCGACGGCCCTCGCCAGGGCCTCCGGTGGCAGCAGCCCAGGGCCTCGGCTGCGTACGAACTCCGTGAACGTCTCGGCCGTCGTGTACTTCGGCTTGAACCCGAGTGTCTCGCGCATCTGCGTCGTGGACACGACCCTGCCGTGGGTGAGCAGCCTGAGCTGCTCCCGCGAGAAGTCCGTGAGCCCCACCGTGCGCAGTGCGGCGCCAGCCCAGCTGACGGCCGGCAGCAGCATCGGCACCGTGGGGCGGCCGAGACGGCGCGAGCACTGGGAGAGCAGCAGCACGCCGTCGCCGGCGATGTTGAAGGTCCCGCTGTTGAGGGTCCCGCGCTCGGGCTCGTGCGACGCGAGGCGCAGCACCTCGATCACATCGTCCTCGTGCGCGAACTGCAGTCGCGGGTCGTAGCCGAACACGGTCGGCAGCACGGGCAGCGAGAAGTACTCGGCGAGCGGCGAGTCCGCCGTCGGGCCGAGGATGTTGGCGAAGCGCAGCACGCACACCGCCACATCGGGCCGGCGCCGGGCGAAGCCGCGCACATACCCCTCGACCTCGACCGTGTCCTTCGCGAAGCCGCCGCTGGGCAGCGACTTGGGCGGGGTGGTCTCGGTGAAGACCGCGGGGTCGCGGGGCGCGGAGCCGTACACCTGCGTGGAGGACTTGACCACCAGGCGCTTGACCGCGGGGGACTTCTGACAGGCACCGAGCAGCTGCATGGTGCCGATGACGTTGGTCTCCTTGACCGTGGCCCGGCTGCCGCTGCTCAGCGGGGTGCCCGTGACGTCCATGTGGACCACGGTGTCGACGCCGTGCTCGGCGAGCAGCCTGGCGATCGTGGGCTGGCGGATGTCGGCCCGCAGGAAGTCGGCGCCGCCCAGATGGTGTTCGGGAGGGATGGCGTCCACTCCGATCACCCGATCCACATCAGGGTCGCGCTGTATGCGGCGCACGAAGCGTCCCCCGAGCTGCCGGGCCACTCCCGTGACGAGCACGACCTTGCCCAAGATCAGCGCCTTCCTTCCGGCGGATCGAACACCCGCATCGAACCCTAGCGGCAACCGTAGCGGGTTGATGTTGCGCTGTGATGACCGCATGCTGCACGAGGTGACGGGAAGTCGCCCCCGAAACCGCCCCGGAACCGCCCCGAAGCCGCCCCCG
>NZ_JAZGRL010000101.1:0-2486 GCF_046540415.1 Streptomyces sp. E11-3
TTGGGGTCGGAGTAGGCGTCGGTGTGGGGGTGGGTGTAGGCGTCGGGGTCGGCGTCGGCTTGTGGTCGCCGTCGTTCTGGGTTGGGTCGCTGTCCGGGGTCGGGGCGCCACTGGGGGTGTTGTCGCCTTCGGTCGAGGGCTGTGCGGGGTCCTTCGTCGGGTCGCGGTCCTCGGAGTTCTCTGGCTTGGAGTCGGAGCCTGGCTTGGAGTTGTGGTGGGTGAACGTGGAGCCGATGCTGCCCCCCCTGCTGCCGAAGGCGTCGCCGGACACCAGCTCGTACGTCACGATCCCCGCCATCGTCACCCCGAAGATCAGCGCGGCGCCCAGCAACGGCCGTTTCCAGCCGCGTATGCGCTTGCCGTGCACCGTGGGCTCGCCGAAGTCCTGGTCTGATGGCGGTTCCGCGGTGCGGAGCAGCATCGTCCGGTCGGTTGCCCCGCCCGGGACCGGCTGCGGCACTTGGCGAGCCGCGGGCTTCGCGCGTACCGCGACCTCCTTGACCTGTTCGCCGGTACGCGAGAAGAAGTGCTGGAAGACCGTGCCGCCGCAGGTGGCGATGACACTCACCAGACCGGCGCCGAGGATCGTGCCGTAGACCCCGAAGCTCGACGCGAGCTTGGCCGCCACGACCGCGGCCACGGCGCTGCCAGCCACCTGCGGCACGCTCAGGTCGATCCGCTTCCTCCCCTTCTTCCTCGGTTCCTCGTTTTCGGCCATGTTCTGGTCGGCCATCCCCGTCCCTTGGTCGCCTTCGATACGTGCGTCTACAGAAGGGACAAATGGGCGAAGTGGATAGTTCCGTTTCTGGCGTTTATGTGAAGCAGGCCACCCGCGTAAGCAGCGGATTCGGGCGCGACGGCGGCCAACTCCCTTGCCCCGCGAGAACTTGGGCGGCGCGGCGGTCCAACCCTGTGGCCCGAATGGAGTACTGTTGCGAGCCCTGGGTCCGGTCTCCAACCTGGGTGTCCGGGGGCCTGACTAGACCTCCGGAAGGGGGCTCGCCACACAGGGTGACCGATCGGTCACTTAGCGTTGCGAATAGGTAACCGTGCCATAACGGCGCTCCAGGGCCCTTGCCCGACACGCCGGGCAAATCGGCAAGGTTGTGGCAGGCTGCACCCGGGCAGGCCACACTCGACTAGCGGAAGCAGCGACGCACGTGACGTCGGCAGGCACCACCCGGGAGGTCCCCATGCCCGAACTGCGTGTCGTGGCCGTCAGCAACGACGGCACACGGCTGGTGTTGAAGGCTGCGGACAGCACGGAGTACACGCTTCCGATCGACGAACGCCTGCGCGCCGCGGTGCGCGGCGACCGCCCACGGCTCGGCCAGATCGAGATCGAGGTGGAGAGCCACCTCCGGCCCCGCGACATCCAGGCACGGATACGTGCCGGTGCCTCCGCGGAAGAGGTCGCCCAGCTCGCCGGTATCCCGGTCGATCGCGTGCGGCGCTTCGAGGGCCCGGTGCTCGCGGAGCGCGCCTTCATGGCCGAGCGAGCCCGGAAGACCCCGGTGCGCCGCCCCGGCGAGAACACCGGGCCGCAGCTTGGCGAGGCCGTCCACGAGCGGCTGCTGATGCGCGGCATCGACAAGGACACCGTCCAGTGGGACTCCTGGCGCCGTGACGACGGCACCTGGGAGGTGCTGCTCGGGTACCGGGCCGCGGGCGAGACCCACACGGCCAGCTGGACGTACGACCCGCCGCGGCGGCTGGTCCAGGCCGTGGATGACGAGGCGCGCTCGCTGATCGGCGAGTCCGACGACATCTCCGCGACGCCCGAGCCCAGCTTTCCCTTTGTGCCTCGGATCGCCCGGCTGCCTCGTGACCGGCCGCTGGACCGCGCTCTCGACCGGCAGCTGGAGCGCCAGGCGGACCGGCAGTTGGACAGGCAGGCGGACCGGCCTAGCCTGCCCTCGCCTAGCCCGGAGCCCGCGGAGGAGAGCACGGCTGCCACCGGCTCGTCCGAACGTGACTCCCTGACGAGCCTTCTGGAGGCGGTACCCAGCTTCCGAGGCGACATGGTCGTGCCGGAGCGGCCGTCCACGACGCCTGCCGCGTCGACGGGTACGGACCTGCCCGCGACGGACGAGCCCGAGCAGGACCTGGACCTCGAAGCAGAGGAGGCGGCCCCGGCCGCGTCGGCGGGGTCCGCGTACGCGGACGTCCTGATGCCGCGCGCGGTGGCGGGGCACCGGGACCGCCTCGTCGGCACCACGGACCGCCAGGCCGAGGCGGACGGCGTCCGGCCCGGTCGCCGGGCCGCAGTCCCCAGCTGGGACGAAATCGTCTTCGGCACCCGCCGCAAGAAACAGGACTAACCCACCTCAC
This sequence comes from Streptomyces sp. E11-3, assembly GCF_046540415.1. Taxonomy (NCBI): domain Bacteria; kingdom Bacillati; phylum Actinomycetota; class Actinomycetes; order Kitasatosporales; family Streptomycetaceae; genus Streptomyces; species Streptomyces sp. E11-3. The sequence continues at coordinate 2,332 of NZ_JAZGRL010000101.1, forward strand.
GCCGACGGTCCGCCGCCCCGTTCATTCGTGGGGCGGAGCCCCGCCGTGGTGGCTGCGCTCTGTCTCGTCGTGGGGCGGGGCCGCGCGTCGGGGTGCGTGCCCGGGTGCGCGCTGTTTCGTTGTGGGGCGGGGCCGCGTCGGGGGGTACGTGCTCA
>NZ_JAZGRL010000102.1:0-2478 GCF_046540415.1 Streptomyces sp. E11-3
GGCGCTGCGCCCGCGCTCCGCGCGGACGACGGGGGTTCAAAGACAGGCTCTCAGCGCGCCGCCGCCACCCGGAACCTGATCCCCGCGGCCTGCAGCCGTTCGATCAGCGCATCGCCCATCGCCACCGCCGTGGTGACCTGCCCCGCCGTGTCGGGCAGATCGTCGAAGGCCAGGCTGAGGGCCGACTCGGCGAGGATCTTCGCCGTCTCGTCATAGCCGGGGTCGCCGCCGCTGACCTCGGTGTACACCCGCCGCCCGCCGCCGTCGCCGACGAACCGCACCGAGAACCAGGACTTCGCCCGCTGTCGCTCGTCGGGCCCCTCGCCCGGCTTGACCCGGTTGCCCAGCCACCGCCTGGCGGGTGGCAGCTGGGCCGCCGCGAAGAGCGCGCCCACCGCGGCCGCCCCGCCCACGGCGACCGGCAGCGATTTCACGGCCGCGTACTCCCGGTAGCGGAAGTCGGGGCCGTACCGCTCCAGGGCGCGGGCCGAGCGCTGGACGATCTGCGCGTCGAGGGTCGGCAGCGGCAACGCCCAGGCGTCGACCTCCTTGGCGTACCGCGGCGTGCCGACCGGGGCGTAGGCCTTGCGCCCCACCGGCCGTGGCTCGTGCCGCCGTCGCTCCTGCCGTGCGGCAAGCGTCTCCCGTCCGCGCGAGAAGGCGGTGAGCGTGGAGGCGAACGTCCCACCGGAGAACGTCGCATGCGTACGGACGAAGCCGTCGACCCGCAGCGGCACCCCTTCCGGCAGCTGCCGCACGGTGAAATACGCGCCCAGATCATGGGGAACCGAGTCGAACCCGCACGCGTGCACCAGCCGCGCCCCGGTCTCCCGCGCGCGAGCGTCGTGCCGCACGTACATCAGGTCCACGAACTCGGGCTCGCCGGTGAGATCCAGATAGTCCGTGCCGCTGTCGGCGCAGGCCGCGACGAGCTCCTGCCCGTAGGTGATGTACGGGCCGACCGTGGTGGCCAGCACCCGCGTCTGCCCGGCCAGCTCCCGTAGCGCGGCCGGGTCGTCGGCGTCCGCGCGCAGCACCGGAAGATCCGTGCATGCCTTGTCGATCCCGGTCAGCCGCTCCCGTATCCGCTGGAGCTTCTCCTCGCTCCGCCCGGCGATCGCCCAGCGCAGCCCTTCGGGCGCATGCGCGGCGAGGTACTCCGCGGTGAGCGTGCCCACGAACCCGGTGGCCCCGAAGAGCACGATGTCGTACGGGCGGCCTGTCCTGTCGTGACGGTCCTGCCTGTCCTGGCTGCTCATGACACCCCTCGGTCCTGGCTGGGCCACTGTCGGTGCCAGAGACTAGCCTGAGGGATTTCTAAGCGCTTGCTCGCCGGGTCTTGTGCAGAGTGGAACACGTTCTTAACATCGCTGATGTTACATCAGTTGTGTCACAGTGCTGGGGGCTTGATGACAGGAACAGACACAGGGCCAGGTGCGGGGTCCGGACCAGCGCCGGGAGGCGGCCCCCTGGCCGGAATCCGGGTGCTCGAACTGGCCGGAATCGGACCGGGCCCGTTCGCCGCCATGCTGCTCGCGGACCTCGGCGCCGACGTCGTACGCGTGGACCGGCCCGGCGGCGCCGGACTGGCCATCGACCCGGCGTACGACGTCACCAACCGCAACAAGCGCTCGGTGCTGATCGACCTCAAGTCGGAGCACGGCCCCGCTCACGTCCTGGACCTGGTCGAACGCGCCGACATCCTGATCGAGGGCTTCCGCCCCGGCGTCGCCGAGCGCCTCGGCGTGGGCCCCGAGCAGTGCACGGCCCGCAACCCGAAACTCGTCTACGGACGGATGACCGGCTGGGGCCAGGAGGGGCCGCTCGCCCAGCGCGCCGGGCACGACATCGCGTACATCGCGATCACCGGCACCCTCGGCATGATCGGAAAGCCGGACGAGCCCCCGGCCGTCCCCGCCAACCTCGTCGGTGACTACGCGGGCGGCTCGCTCTATCTCGTCGTCGGCGTGCTGGCCGCACTGCAGCACGCCCGTACGACGGGCGAGGGACAGGTCGTGGACGCGGCGATCGTCGACGGCGCGGCCCATCTCTCGACGATGATCCACGGCATGCTGGCGGCCGGCGGCTGGCAGGACCGGCGCGGCGCCAACCTGCTGGACGGCGGCTGCCCGTTCTACGGCAGCTATCAGACGTCCGACGGCGGCTACATGGCTGTGGGTGCCCTGGAGCCGCAGTTCTACGACGAGTTCGTGACCGTACTCGGCATCCAGGACGAGGCGCCCGCCCGCAAGGACTTCGCCCGCTGGGACGACCTGCGGACCGCGATCACCGCACGCTTCAAGGCGAAGACCCGCGCCGAGTGGACCGCGCTCTTCGAGGGCTCGGACGCGTGCGTGGCGCCCGTCCTGTCCCTGGGCGAGGCCCCCGCCCATCCGCATCTCGCCGCCCGCGCCACCTTCACCGACCACGGCGGCATCACCCAGCCCGCCCCGGCCCCGCGCTTCTCGGCGACCCCCA
>NZ_JAZGRL010000103.1:0-2475 GCF_046540415.1 Streptomyces sp. E11-3
CGGGCCCAGGTGCCCTCGCCGCCGTTCGTCGTGGGTCGGGGCCCCGCCGGGGGGTACGTGCTCACACCGACGGCTCGTCCGGTAGGGACACGGCACCCGGCGGTGACCGTCGGCGCTGCGCGCGCACCCCCCGCCGTGTCCCCTTCGGTCGTCTTCGCGCGTGCGGGCCCGGTCGTCCCGATCAGTTCGAGAACGCGTTCGGCCTCGCCGATGTCGTACGCGGTGGCGATCGGGTCCGGTGTTGGGTCCGGTGGTGGGCCGGCTGTCGGGGCTGTGGGTGGCTTGGCTGCCCAGCTGCCTATTGCGGCAGGCCCGAAGCGCACTGCGGCGAAGGGGTGCTCGATGGCGGCTCCCGGTGCGGGCAGCCGCGCCGCGGCGGACAGCAGTGCCGCGTCGGCGTCGAGGTTGTAGTGGTCCGCTCCGGCGAGGAGTAGTGCCGCCACCGCGTGGCCGGTGTCCAGTAGGTCCATCGGCCACGCGCGGTGGGCGTAGTGCGAGGCGGTACGGCGAACGGTGACCGTCAGCACCACGACCGCTCCCCCGGGCACACCGGCGGGCGCGGGCCCCCGTTCGTGGAGTTGGTGCCCGACGGGGTCGTACGCGTAGCGGCCGGGCGGTACGGAGCAGTCGGGCCCGGCCAGGATGTGAGCGTTCACCGGGTGCAGGGCGCCGGCGGAGGGGGTCGGGCGCAGCCGTCCGTCGGTGTCGGTGGCGGCCAGCGAGCGGGTCAGCACCTGGTCCAGGTCCACCAGGCCCGTTGCTCCGTCCGCGCGCAGCATCACGATCGGGCCGCCCCAGCGGGGCACGGCAGGTCCTGCGGGCGTGTCGGGGCCCGGCTCCTCGGTGGACCGGGCGCGGGCCAGCGCGGCCCGCAGCAGCTTCGCGGGCGGCGTGTCGTTCCGGGGCATCGGGGCGCCGCTCACATGTGGGGCGGCGGAGTGAGTGTGAAGTCCCCCGGCAGGAGCGGAGGTTCGTCGCGCCAGCCGCGGGTCAGGGCCGCCTCGGCGAAGCGTGGGCTGCCCAGGTAGGCGAAGGCCGCGGGGGCGTTGGGGATGAGGTGGGAGACCAGGACTCGGGCGACCCGTAGCGGGGTCTCGGCGACGTCCTCGGTCGTCAGGTCGAAGGTCAGTACGCGGTGGCCGCCGTCCGCGAGGGCCGTGTCGAGCAGTGCGCGGCTGCCGGGGGCGATGGTGTCGATGCTCACCACTCCCTTGGCCGGGTCGGTGAAGCGCCGGGCGAGTGGGGCGACCCGTTTGTCCAGCCAGACCTGGACATGGGCGCCCAGGTCGCGTACCGCTGCGAAGTCCGGGCCGCAGTCGTCCAGGTAGCGAAGGTCACCGCGGTGGTCGAGGTACAGGCCGCGGGCCAGCATTCCGGCGTCGATCGCCCGGAAGACCCAGCCGTCGGGTTCGGTGAGGCCCTGGGTGAACACCCAGGTGTGGACGGCTTCCAGTACGGCCTTGCGGGCCGCGTCGGCCGGGTCGTACCGGCAGGCGAACCCCGCGGCGTAGAGGCCTCGTAGCGGATCGCGTACCAGGGCCGCCATGCACGGGGCGAACTCGGACGGCATTTCGACGATCCATACGTCCAGGCCGCACCCGGCGAGGTCGGCGGTCAGGCCGGGCACGCTCGACGGGTCGATGCCGCGGGTCGGGCCGTCCAGGTGCCACCAGAGTTCGAGGGCGTCGCGTTCGACGACTTCGAGGAGTCCACGTTCGACCGCGTCGGCGAAGCCTTGGCCGGTCGCGATACCGGCGTAGTTGAGGTGGTGGGTGCGTGGGAGTGAACGCAGCGGGCCCTGGCGCCAGTTGAGGTGGGTGAGGGCGACCGGCGCCCAGCAGTCCTCGGTTGTGCCGTCCTTGGTGAGCTCGTGTCCGCGCGCCCACAGTGCCGGGGTGTCCGCGGTGAGCCGCCGGTACGGGAAGCGTTCTCTGGCGTACTGCCAGTCGGCGTAGCGGGGTAGTTCGTCGGGTCCGTAGAGCCGTTGGCCCCGCTGGGTGAGTTCGGTGGCCGTGGCGCGTACCGGGGCGTCCGGGTGGCCGGGGGGTGGTATGCGGTTGCCGCAGTAGCGTTCGACGGCCTCGGCTATCGCGGCGATCCGCGCCCCCTCCGGGTCGCCGAAGGTGGTGCCGAGCGCGACCCGGTCGGCGGGCCACAGGCCGAGTCGTCTGGCGTCGGCCACATCGGCGGTCATCGCGGTGTAGCGGGCCGGCGCACCGCTGGGGTGCTCCACGGGGGCGACACGGCGGACGACGCCGCAGACGGGGTCCACGAGTGCCTCCAGGGCCTGGCTCGGCGACAGCGTGGTCATCGGCATATCTCCTGTAGGGGGTGCACGGCGTGGGTGAGGTTGCGGGGTGGGGCTACGGGGAGCAGGAGGGTGCTCGCGGAGAGGTCGACGGTTCGCCGGGACGCGAGGAGTCGGGTGGCGGTCAGGGGGTCGGTGCCCGTGTGGGGGTTGCGGGCGTGGGCGGG
>NZ_JAZGRL010000104.1:0-2462 GCF_046540415.1 Streptomyces sp. E11-3
GGCGAGGGTGCGTGCCGGGCGTCGGGGCGCAGGCGGGGGTTCAAAGACAGGCTCTCAGCGCGTCGCGTCCCGGTTGAAGGCCGAGCGGGCCCACAGGCAGCGAGGATCACGGTCGTGTCGGTGTGCTACTTCTGCGGGGCCGCGCGGTGGATCACGATGTCGCCGAGGCCGGTACGGGCCCGCACCTCGACGGTCTCCTCGGACTCGCCAGGACCGTCCGCCGCCTCAAGCGTGCTGCGTACCGAGCCCGCGCGGGAGTTGACGTCGAGCCAGGCCGCGGTGCCCTCGCGGATGCCGATCTCCATGTCCCCGGCCCCGGTGGCGAGATCGGCGGTGCCGCGGATCACTTCGTCGACGCGGACGTCGCCGTTGGCGGACTTCAGGGTGACGGCGGTGTGCGCGCGGCCGACGAAGACCTTGCCGTTGGCGGCCTTGAGGCGCAGTTCGCCGATGACTTCGCCGACCTGGGTGCTGCCGTTGGAGTTCTTGATCTCCGCCGTGCCGTCGACCTCCCCGATCCGTACCTCACCGGACCCGGTGGACACCGTGGCGTCGCCCGCCGCGCGGTCCAGGCTGACGTCCCCGTACTGGGTCACCAGCTGCACCGTGTCCGCCCGCTCGACGCGGATGTCGCCGACGCCGGTCTTGACGCGGCACTCGCCCAGCCGCCCCGCGCAGGTGAAGTCGGCCAGCTCCGCGGTGCCCTGCAGCCGCGACCCGCTGGGCAGCGCGATCTCCACCAGGACCGAGCCCGGCTTGCCGAACAGGGCGCGCCCCTTCGGCGTCCTGACCAGCAGCCTGCCGTCGCTGTACTCGACGCGGGTCTGCTCGGCGGCCTTCACGTCGGCCGCCTTCGCCTGGGAGCTCGGGTGGACGTGGACGACGGTGTCGGCGCGGTCCTCCGCCGTGATCCGGATGGCACCGAGCTCGGCGTGCACGGTGACAGTGATCGGGTTCGGGGTGTCGAAATCAGGCATGGCTGTGCCGTCCTCTTGGCTGTGTGGGACGTCTCCGCTGGTGGAACGGGGACGGTGGTCTCGGCGGTTGGCGCGGTGCGTGCGGCGCGGCGCGCGTGGGCAGCGCGTGCGGCGCGCGGCGGGACTAACGCACCCAGCCGGTGAGGCTGTCGCGCCCCCGGCCCGCGAGCCGCGCCCAGTCGGCGTCACCACGGCGACCGGCGCCGCCCCGCGGTTCCAGGGCGGCCGCGACGGCCCGTACGAGCCAGGCGTTGAGCGAGAGCCCCTCCTGCGCGGCGGCCTCCTCGGCCCGGAGCTTCAGGTGCGCGGGGAGCCGGAGGTTGGTCCGCGCCGTACCGCCTTCGTCCGCCTCCGGGACGGGCTGGGGCGCGGGCGGGGTCGGCGCGCGCTGAGGGCCGGCGTCGTCCGGCCGCTCGTGGAACAGCTCGCTCGGCGGTGCCGTGACCACGAAGTCGGGTTCAAGACCCCGAAGCCGTACGTCGACCGATCCCGGCGCGAGCTCCAGGGTGATCTCGCCCATGGCATCCGACAGGACGTTCAGCAGGGCGAGACGGGCGGCCGCCTCCAGGGGCGAGGTGAGGCGTTCGGCGAGGGCGCGGGCATCCTCGCCACCGGCTTCAGCGGCGACGGCGAGCTCGTGCCGGAGGTTGTCGACGTAGGGCGTAAGATCCATAGAGCCAGAATGGCAGCACTATGGCACCACCGCAAGCCCCAACGGACCCCCAGTGGCGCCAAAGCGCTGCCATCACCCTCGCAAGGGCGACATCACCCCAGGTCAGAGGCGCAATGCCGATCCCCCGCCGGACGCCGCCCCTCGGTCAGAAACTCCGTGACGGTACGGTCCCCACAGGCGTTCCCCTCACCCAGATAGACGCCGTGCCCACCCTGCTCCACCGTGACCATCCGCGCCCGCTCCCCGAACGCCTCACGCATCTTCAGCGCCCCGAAGTACGGCGTCGAGGGGTCCCGCAGGCTCTGGATCATCAGCACGTTGGACGGGCCGTCGGAGGTGATCCGGGTGGGCTTCTCGCTCGGCGCGTCCTTCCAGAAGGCGCACGGCGTGACGTTCACCGGCATCCCAGCCGTCAGGGGATACCGCGCACGGTCGGCGGCGACGGCCCGCGCATACCCGGGCACCGACCTCGGCCAGCGGTTCACGTCGTTGCAGACGACGGCCATGGTGACCGCCGCGTCCTCATCACTCATCGGCCCGGTCAGCGCACCAGGCAGCACCGGCTTTCCGTCCGGGTCCTGGGCCGCCCGTACGAGCCGGGCCAAGGCCGGAAAATCGGCATCGCTGTAGAGGGCCATCTGGAGGGCCTGCCGCAGCATGTTCCCGGTCAACGGCACGCCCGCCGTGGTCGTCTCCTTCGGCTCACGGTCCAGCTTCGCGGCCAGCGCGAGGAACAACGGCCGTACGTCCGAGGCCCGTTCCCCGAGCCGCAGCCCCTCCCCCTCCCGCGCCGGGTCCGCCGCCCACGCGGC
>NZ_JAZGRL010000105.1:0-2459 GCF_046540415.1 Streptomyces sp. E11-3
GCCCGTGGAGTGGGCCGAGCGGATCGAGTATCGGGATGAGCTGGGGGTGCTGGGGGCGCTCTGGGACGCGTGAGTTCGTGCGTCCGCCGCGGGCCTGTCCGTGGCGGCGCCTCACTGACGGGCGGCCGAGGAGCGCCGGGTGCGGATCAGGAAGTCCTCCACGCGGGCGCGGTCCGGCTCCAGGGGCAGGGGGCTGCGCAGCGCCGCCTCATCGGTCTCGGACGCCAGGCGGGTCATGCGGGATTCGACCTCCGGCCAGGGGACCTCGCCGTGTTTCACCGCGAGAAGGGCGTCGCGGGCGTCGCCGACGTCGATGGTCAGCTCGCCCGAGCGCAGGAGGTCGCGGCAGGTCAGCAGCAGGCGGAGCAGGTGCATGGCGTGTTTCCAGCGCGGGGCGCCGTGCTGGCGTACGTCCGCTTCCAGCTTCTTGCGCTGGCCCAGTGCGTAGCGGGCGAACGTCTGGTGGGCCTGGCGGGACAGGAACGCGCCGCGTAGGGCGAGGAGTTCGCGGCCGGTGTCGTCCAGGTGCTCGACGAGCGGGGAGTGCAGGCACTCCAGGATGTTCGGGTTGGCGCGCAGAGCGAGTTCGCAGAAGCGCTCCAGCTCCCAGGAGAACTGCTCGTCGAGCGGGCCCTCCACATGCGTCGGGGGCTTCTCGAAGCGCCAGTACAGCGGGGTCGGCGCGAGGAACACCCCGCGCCGGTCGGTGTCGCTGGCGTCGGTGGCCAGGCCGAAGGCGCGTGAGCCCATCACGCAGGAGTAGACCGTGTGGTCGCGGACGAGTTCCTCGGGGCGCATGCCCGCGAGGTTACGCGAGCCGGATGGTGCCCTCGGTGACAGTGATCCGCTGGGGAGGCAGGGGGCGAGGGGCCGGTCCTTCGGCTACCGAGGCGTCATCGACGCGGTACCTGCTGCCGTGGCAGGGGCAGTTGATGGTGCCGTCGGCGACATCCCGGACGGTACAGCCCTGATGGGTGCAGACGGCCGAGAAGGCCTTGAAGTCGCCCTGCTGGGGCTGGGTCACCACGACCTTGCGGTCCGCGAAGACCTTCCCGCCGCCGACCGGGATGTCGGAGGTCTGGGCGAGTGCGTCGCCGGGCGGCTGCCCGGTCGCGGGCGCCGTCGTGGCGTCCGCGGAACCACCGTCGTCGTTCGGGGAACCAGCGCCGTCGTCCGGGGAACCGCCCTCGCCGCCGTACTCGGTGCAGCCCGCGACGGCGCCACCCGCCAGCGCGGCCGCACCCGCCGCGAGGATCGACCGCCGTGCCGTACCCGTCATGTCGTCACCCCGAAGGTGCGGAAGAACCACAGCGCCGAGGTCAGCCAGACCACCGTCAGTGCCGTGAAGACCAGGCCGCCCACCACCGGCAGCAGCCAGCCGGGCAGCCGTTCCGAGCGCAGCAGCAGCATCTTGGCGGTGAACGCTCCGAAGAAGAAGCAGGCCAGCAGCGAGTGCCACAGGACCCGGGTGTCGTACGACTGGTAGCCGAGCGCGTAGAGGCAGTGCACCGCGACGGGTACGGCCAGCAGGAACGCGGCACGGCCCGACCAGCGGTGCAGGGCCGGGGTCCAGGACGCGGGCGGCACCCGCGGCAGCCGTCCGTACATCGCGAGTGCCGACGCCAGTTGCACCACGGCGAAGCCGAGCGCACCGGTCGCCAGCCAGGCCTTGACCGCTCCCGTACTGCTGAACCCCGCCAGATTGAAGGCGGTGCCCGCGGGGTCGTGCACCCGCCCGTAGGCGCCGAGGGCGAGGGCGACCGCCGCGCCGACGAGCGTGGGGACCAGATAGCGGACGGGGTGCGGGCGGCCGTGGGCGGCGGGTGGCCGGGCCGGGACGCCCTGTGTCGCGGCATTGGGGTCCACGCTCATCAGGCACCTGCCTCTCAGGTGGGCTCTCAGGTGAGCCCTCAGGTGAGCTCTCTCAGGGGACGACCGGGCGGGTGGTGAGCCGGGAGCCGTCGACCGTCACTGTGCCGGTCTCCGGGTCCATCTCCGGAGCGGGGGACGGCTTGCCGTCCCGGTTGAGGACGCCGACCTGGTCGCCGTTCGGAAGGACGATCCAGCCGCCGTCGACATCGGCGCCGCGCACCTCGGACGTGGCGCGGTAGATACCGGATGGCTCGATCGCCCGGGCAAGGGTGAAGGCGTACGTCTGTTTGTCGACAGCGACGGCGCCCGTCAGGTTCCGGCCGCTCACGGTGCCCGTGAGTTCGGCGCCGCCCCTGCCGGTCAGCCGCACCGCGCCGTCGTCCCTGACGCTGCCCTTCAGCCAGGACTCCTGGTTGCGGCCGTCGCAGAAGTACCCGATGGCCTTGCCGTCGCGGAGCGTCACGGCGACCGCCGATGTGCCGTCGTCCGTACGGCCCGCGTAGGCGGCGTCCGCAGACCGCGACGGGGTGGGCTTCGGCGAGGCGGAGGCGGAGGCGGAGGGAGACGGGGAAGGGGAGGGAGACGGG
>NZ_JAZGRL010000106.1:0-2421 GCF_046540415.1 Streptomyces sp. E11-3
TCAGACGTCGGCGTGAGCACGTACCCCCCGACGCGGCCCCGCCCCACAACAAACAACGCGCACCCCGCAGCAGGGAACACGCGGCCGAAACAAGGCGCACCGGCCGCTACGGCCGCTTCGGCTTCCCGTCGCCGCGCAGCCAAGCCGCCCAGACACCGCTCAGGTCCGCACCCCCCGCCCGCTTCTCGACGTACGCAACGAACGCGTCCGTGTCCGCGGTGCCGTGGCGATACGCCGCAGGCCAGCCCCGGAGGATGCCGAAGAATGCCTCGTCGCCGACGGCCTGACGGATCTTGTGCAGAACCATCGCACCGCGCTCGTACACCGGACTGTCGGAAATCCGGTCAGGACCAGGCGGCTCGGCAGGCGGGAAGGCCCAGATCCCCTCATCGTCACCCTCGTACAGCGCGTCGAAGGTCTCCTGCGCGGTGTCGCCGCCGTGGTCCTCCTCCCAGAGCCACTCGGCATACGTCGCGAAGCCCTCGTTCAGCCACATGTCCTGCCAGGTCCGCGGCGAGACCGAGTTGCCGAACCACTGGTGGGCGAACTCATGGACCATCAGCTCGGTCTCGGGGACGCCCGGGAAGACCGGCTTCGTCTGGGTCTCCAGGGCATACCCGGCATCGTCCTCACCGGCGACGATCGCGCCGACGGACGAGAAGGGATACGGCCCGAAGAGGCGCTCCTGCCACGCGATGATCTCCGGGATCTCGGCGAGGGCCTCCTCGCCCTCCGCCGCCTCCTCGGGCACGACGGCGGTGTGCACCGGCAGCCCGCCCTTCGTCGTCGAGGTCCTCGTCTCGTACGGGCCGATCGCGACCATCGCGACATAGCTGGCCATGGGCTCCGCGCTGTGCCAGTTGAAGGTGGTGCGGCCGCCGTTCTCCGTGGTGCTCTTCAACTCGCCGTTGGAGAGGGCCTTCAGCCCCTTCGGGACGGTGACCGCGATGTCGTACGCGGCCTTGTCGCCGGGGTGGTGGTTGCCGGGGAACCAGGCCATCGAACCGGCCGGTTCACCGAGGGCGAGCGCGCCCCCGCCGTCGGTACGCAGCCAGCCCTCCTCGGCGCCGTCCGCGTCGGTGATCGTCTGGGGCGTGCCCGAGTAGCGGACCCTGGTACGGAAGGTCTCGCCCTTGTGGAGGTCGTCGGACGGGCGAACGGTCAGCTCGTGGCGCACGGTGTTGAAGCGCGCGGCCTTGCCCTCGACACTCACCTTGTCGGCCTTCAGCCCCGACAGGTCCAGGTTGAAGGCGCTGAGGTCCTGCGTCGCACGGGCCGTGATGACCGCCTCGCCCTTGAGACGCCCGGAGTCGGGGTCGTAGTCGAGCGTGAGCGCGTAGTGCGAGACGTCGTAACCGCCGTTGCCGAGCTTCGGGAAGTACGGGTCGCCGACGCCCGCCGCGCCCGGAGTACCCCGAACGCCGCCGCACGCGGCGAGGGCCAGTGCGGCGGCGACGGTGACGGGGAGCGCACGGCGGGCGCGGCGTCGGATCACCAGGTGATCATATGGGCCACTTAACGGGCGTATGTCACTTGCCCAGCGCCGCGACCCCGGCCTGCGCGAACTTCTCGTCCAGGTCACCGGAGGGTGCACCCGCGACGCCGATGCCCGCGACGGGCGCACCGTCGACGGTGACCGGGGCGCCACCGCCGAGGAAGAGGGTGCCCGGAATGTCCTTCAGGTTCGGGGCCTGCTCCAGGCGCTTGACCAGCTCGGAGGTGGGCGCGTTCCAGGAGACGGCGGTGTACGCCTTCTTCTGGGCCGACTCGTAGGACTGCGGGCCCGCACCGTCGCCGCGCAGGGTGACGATCGTGTTGCCGTTGCGGTCGACGACGGCGACGGTGACGCGCTGGTTCTCGTCCTCGGCGGCGTCGAGGGTGGCCTGAGCGGCACGGGTGGCGGCGTCGATGGTCAGGTGGGTGGACTGGGTGAGGTCCTTGTCCTTCACGTCCGCCTTGGCCACGGCGACGGTGGCCGACTGCTGATCGGCGGGCGCGGCGTTCGCGGACAGCGCGCCGAAGGTGCCGGCGGCGAGCGTGGCGGCCACGGCGGTGCCGGTGAGGAGGCGTGCGCGGCGGGACAGCTTCTTCATGGTTCAGGCTCCTGGGCTGGGCGTTCTCGGGGCGTTCTCGGGGCGTTCTCGGGATGCGGGGTGCCGCTCCGGTATCCATGCTCCGGCCGGTACAGGGCCCGTACGGTCGACGTACCGGCTGCGGTCGGCGCGCGACTCGGCTGACCCAGGGGTCGGCCGATCGGTTGATGCGGGGCTGGCCGCGGCGGGTGACGATGGGGTCACCGGCGCGCCCTGACACGGGGGCACGCGGGCGGCACAGTTCGGCAAGGAGCGACGGGTGGAGCACAGATCGGCGGAGTACGGGCCGACGACCCGGCGCCCCGCACCCGAGGGCCAGCGCCCCGCG
>NZ_JAZGRL010000107.1:0-2396 GCF_046540415.1 Streptomyces sp. E11-3
GCCGGACGGCGTTCGCTCCCCACCCACGCTGTGGGTGTCAGTTCTCAGTGATGGCCGCCTTGGCCCTCGTCCCTGCGGCGCTGCCAGCGCTGCTCGATCCGGCCCATCATGGACTTGCGCTTCTTGCCCTGACGGCGGGTAGCAGGCCCATCGGGCGCCGCGCCTGGAGCCTGTTCGCCAGGCTTGGGCGCCTTGCGCCAACCGGTGACCGCGAGAACTGCGCAGCCGAGCATGACGAGGAAACCCACCACGCTGACCCAGATCTGCTGTGCGACCATTCCGGCCATGAGGAGCGCGATACCCAACAGAAAGCCAGCGACCGCCTGGTAGACCCGTTTCCGGGTGTACGTACGCAGCCCGCTTCCCTCAAGCGCTGTCGCGAACTTGGGATCTTCGGCGTACAGCGCTCGCTCCATTTGCTCGAGCATTCGCTGCTCGTGCTCCGAGAGCGGCACGGAGTCCTCCTCATCGTGCAGTCGCCGGGGCGACCGGGGGTCCCCTTCAGGATAGGCAGGGAATCGCCCCCGTGAAACCCGCCCCTCTACGCCAATTCGCCATTCCGACCCCGCAGGGCGTTCCGACGAGCTGAAGCGTGCATTCCCCAGCCGCCGATCCGTCATGCCGGACGGTGTCCTTCGATCATACGGTGAGTTGCACCCGATCGGGGGACCTGTGGCGCACTCCATGCGCGCCTACGGCCCTGATCAGGAGGATTTCACGGGTTCCCGGGCCGCTGTAGGGGCCATGCGGGCTACTCCCCGCGCCTTTCGGCCAGTACGTGCAGCTGGGTAGCGACCGAGTGGAAGGCGGGCTGCTCAGCGGCGGCGGCCTCCAGCTTGAGCAGGGCGTCCAGCGCTCCGGGCTCGGTGTCCACCAGTACACCGGGCACCAGATCGGCGAAGACCCGCACCCCGTGCACCGAGTCGATCCGCAGCCCGGAGGCGGCGACCAGGTCGGTCAGTTGCTCGGCGGTGAAGCGCCGCGGCACCGGGTCGCCCTCGCCCCAGCGTCCCGCGGGGTCGGTGAGGGCCTGACGGGCCTCGGTGAAGTGACCGGCCAGCGCCCTGGCCAGGACCGCGCCGCCCATACCGGCGGCGAGCAGGCTGAGGGTTCCGGACTCACGCAGCGCACCCACGACGTTACGCACGCCTTCGGCGGGGTCGTCCACGTACTCCAGCACGCCGTGGCACAGCACCGCGTCATAGCCGCCGCGCTCCACGACGTCGAAGAGGCCGTGCGCGTCGCCCTGGACGCCGCGCACCCGGTCGGCGACCCCGGCCTCGGCGGCCCGCCGCTCCAGCGCGAACAGTGCGTTGGGGCTGGGGTCGACGACGGTGACGCGGTGGCCGAGACCGGCCACCGGCACCGCGAAGTTGCCACTGCCGCCCCCGGTGTCGAGCACGTCGAGTGACTCCTGCCCCGTCGCCTTGACCTGACGGCTGAGGGCGTCCTGCAGGACCTCCCAGACCACGGCGGTACGGAGAGAAGCGCGGGGGCGCATCGGGTCCGACACGGCAGTTGACTCCTCGGCGCGGCACCGCCTGTTTCGCGGCGGAGCGTGAACGTTCTGTTGGGCGCCTCCACCCTATTGCCTCTGGCCCGCTGCCCGGTCATCGTGCGCCGGCTGCCCCGGCCGCGGCGGTGGCAGGACCGGTTGCAGCGCCAGCATCCGCTCGACTATGCGCAGGAACATCCCCGCGTCGCGCACCAGATCGTCGGCGTCACGGGTGGTCGCCGCGCCCTGGATGCCCGCCTCCGCGCGGGCCCGGCGGGCGGCTCCCGAGGCGAACAGGGCGCTCCACTCGGCCAGCTCGGGTGCGGTCTCCGGGAGCACCTCCCAGGCGCTGCGGATACGTCGGCGCCGCCGCTCGGTGGCCTCCGGGCGGCCGCGGGCGGCGAGCACGGCGGCGGCGGTGCGCAGGGCGGCGAGGTGGGCGGCGGCATAGCGCTCGTTCGGCAGGTGCAGGATCGCCGCCTCGTCGAGGCCGCTGCGGGCCTGGGCGAGCAGGGCGAGGGCGGCGGGCGGTGCCGTCTCCCGCCGCAGGACGGGGTGGATGTCGCTCGCGGGACCGTTCAGTGAGGGGGCAGGGCCGGTGGTGCGGCGGCGGCGTGCGGCAGCCGCTGCGGACGAACTGGCCATGACGAACCTCCTGTCGTCGTGTGACGGCGCGGTGGCCGTATGTGTCTATCGTGCGACACGCCACTGACAATCGGTTCTGACCTGCACATTTGCCTCGATCACAGGTTCGCCTGGGCGTCCTGCGGCGCTCGGGCGCGCGTGTGCCGTGCGCTGGGTGCTGTGTGCTGTGTGCTGTGTGCTGTGTGCTGGATGCCGGGTGCTGTGTGCTGGGTGCTGTGCGCCGGGGGCCGGTGCCGGTGCCGGTGCCGGGCATGAA
>NZ_JAZGRL010000108.1:0-2375 GCF_046540415.1 Streptomyces sp. E11-3
ACCCCCCTGCCCTCCCCGAGGTCTATTCCATGATCGAAATACCGGAGCTGGCCGCCGGCGGCCTGGCCGCCGGGACGCTGTCAGCGCTCTTTCTGGGCGGCGGACTGCTGCGGTCCCGCCGCGGGCGGGCGCGGCAGCGCGACGAGATCGCCACGCTGCACTCCCATCTGGACGTGGCACGCCAGGAAGTCGACCGTGCGACGCAGGCGTTCACCGCCGAGGTCGTCCATCTGGCGCAGCAGCGGATCCCGGCCGCGGCCACCCGCACCGCGCACCCGCACCTGACGGTGCCGGGACCGCTGCGTCCGGAGGTCGCCGGGACCGAGTTGGGCGTGGGTCTGGAGGGCGCGCTCGACGGGCTCCGTACCGCGATCGCGCAGGAGCGCAAGCGGGTCGACGCCGCCGCCCGGGCCGGGATGCGCGGCGCTACGCGCGAGATCCAGGCGGGTCTCTACCGGCTCCAGGACGTGCTTCGTGGGCTGCAACAGCGCTATGACGACCCTGAGTTGACGCAGACGCTGTTCACCCTCGACCACGAGAACGAGCAGTCCCTGCGGCGCGCGCAGGTCGCCGCGGTGGTCTGTGGGGCCTGGGTGGGGCTCGCCCGTGAGGAGTCGCACCTGGTGGAGGCCGTCACCGGCGGCCAGGCCCGGCTCGTCGGCTACCACCGCGTCCAGGTCCACCACCATCTTGAGGACGGCACCGCGCTCGTCTCGCACGCCGTCGAGCCGGTGGCCATCATCGTGGCCGAGCTGCTCGACAACGCGCTGCGGCACTCATCGCCGGACACCGACGTCGTGGTGAACCTCGAACGGGTCCACCACGGCGTCACGGTCACCATCGACGACGCGGGTGTCGGCATGGCCGCGGACGAACGCGCCCACGCGCAGCGGATGGTGGCCGGAAGTGACCCGATCCTGCTGTCCGAACTCGGCGACCCGCCGCGGATGGGGCTCGCCGCGATCGGCCAGCTGACGCGGCAGTTCGACCTGTCCGTCGACCTGTCGTCGCCGTCGCCGTACGGCGGTGTCCGCGCGGTCCTGCTGGTCAAGAAGCACCTGCTCAGCCATATCGACCCGACCGAGCAACCACCGGCGGCGAGCGCGCCGCGCTCCACGCGGCGGGACGACCGGCACACCGGAAGCCACCCCGACCTGTACGCGGCGGACCGCGCCCGCCCGTACACGTCGGACCACGCCGCCGCGCAGGCCGGGGGCCGGGGCGCCGCGCAGCCCGTGGATCGCGCCGCCCCGCGCGCCGATGGCCGGAGCGCCGCGCAGCCTGCGGGCCACACCGCCCCGCACGCCGGGAGCCAGGGCGCCACGCAGCGTGCGGGCTACACCGATCCGCTCGCCGGGAGCCAGACCGACGCGCACACCCCGGACCGCACTGGCGGGCACGCCGAGGGCCAGGACGTTCCGCAGCTTGCGGGCCGCGTCGCCCCATACGCCGGGGAGCACGCCGACGCCTACGCCGGGGACCGCGTCGGCCCGCTCGCCGGGGACCAGACCGACGCGCACACCCCGGACCACACCAGCAGGCACGCCGAGGGCCAGGGCTCCCCGCCGCCCGCAGGCCGCGTCGCCCCATCCGCCGAGGACCACGCCGACCCGTACGCCGGGAGGCAGACCGACCCGCACACCCCGGACCACACCAGCGGGCACGCCGGGAGTCAGGGTGCCCCGCAGCCCGGGGGCCACACCGCCCCGCACCCCGAGGGCCAGGGCGCCCCGTACGCCGGAGAGCACGCCGCCGCGCACGCCGGAGACCGCACCGACCCGCACGCCGGGAACCAGACCGGCCCGCACACCCCGGACCACACCGGCGGGCACGCCGAGGGCCAGAGCGCCCTGCACGCCGGAGACCTCGCCGCCCCGCACGCCGGGAACCAGACCGACGACCCGCACACCCCGGACCACACCAGCGGGCACGCCGGGAGTCAGGGTGCCGCGCAGCCCGCGGACCACGCGGCTCCGCACGCCCTGCACCAGACCAACCCGCACACCACAGACCGCACCGACCCCCACGCCGGAGACCGCCCCCACCCCGGCGCCAAGGCGGCATACGCCGACGGCGCCCGCGCGGTCCTCGTGCCGTCCCCGGACCCGTACGCGGAGGCCCACTCCCGGCCAGACGACCCGACGTTCGCCCGCGAGCCCCGCACGGGAGCCGACGCTGCCGCTCCCGACGGCGACGTACTGCCCCGGCGGCGGCGCCGCGTCCGCGCCGGTGCCGCCGCCCCGCAGGCGGCGCCCGCCGCTCCCCCGGCGCCCGCGCGCACGCCCGATGAGGCCGCCGCCGCGCTGGGTGCCCTGCAGGCCGGAACCGCCGCCGCGCGCGGCGACGCGTCGCCCGCCCCCGCCGACTCCCCCGGC
>NZ_JAZGRL010000109.1:0-2368 GCF_046540415.1 Streptomyces sp. E11-3
CCCGCGTCGGCAGCGGCTCTCAGCTGACCGGCCGCCTATCGCACGCCACCGGAGGAACCGATGGAGAACCTTCCCCGCTTCACCGCCGCGGCCGTCCAGGCGGCCCCCGTCTACCTGGACGCCGAGGCCACCGTCGACAAAGCGATCGCCCTCATCCAGGAGGCGGCGGCCGCCGGTGCCTCGCTCGTCGTCTTCCCCGAGGTGTTCGTCCCCGGCTACCCGTACTGGAACTGGACCATGAACCCGGTCCAGGGCTCCCCATGGTTCGAACGCCTCTACCGCTCCGCGATCGACGTCCCCGGCCCGCAGGTGGAGGCCCTGCGTGCCGCCGCCCGCCAGTACGGCATCGTCCTCGTAATCGGCGTCAACGAGCGGGGCCCGCACAGCCTCGGCGTCCTCTACAACACCCTGCTCACCATCGGCCCGGACGGAGAACTCCTCGGCGTACACCGCAAGTTGGTGCCCACCTGGGCCGAGAAACTCACCTGGACCGGCGGCGACGGCAGCTCCCTGAAGGTCCACCCCACCCCCATCGGGCCGCTGGGCGCGCTCGCTTGCGGTGAGAACACCAACACCCTGGCCCGCTTCACCCTGCTCGCGCAGGGCGAACTCGTCCACGCCTCCTGCTACATCGCCCTGCCGGTCGCCCCCGAGGACTACGACATGGCGGACGCGATCGCGGTGCGCACCGCCGCCCACAGCTTCGAGGGCAAGGTCTTCTCCGTGGTGGCCTGTTCGACGATCTCGCCGGAGATCGCCGACACCATCGCGGGTGACGACGAGGACGTACGACGCATGCTCGCCCGCCCCCGCAGCGCGCTCTCCGGGATTTTCGGCCCCGACGGGCGCCCGGTCACCGAACCCCTCATCGACGACGAGGGCATCGTCTACGCCGAGATCGACCTGGCCAAGTGCATCCAGCCCAAGCAGATGCACGACATCGTCGGCCACTACAACCGCTTCGACGTCTTCCAACTCCACGTCGACAACCGCCCACGCACCCCGGTGACCTTCGCGACCGCTCCCACGCCGTACGACAGCGCACCGGGAGCCGCCCCGCACCCCCCGACTGACACCACCGGCATCAAAGGCAGTTCGGGCACGAACAGCACTACGGGCACCACCGGCATCACGAAGGAGGAAGTATGACCACCGAGCACGACGACACCCAGCTGGGACGCGCACGGGTGTCCGATACCCCCGAACTCACCGCCTACTACGGCGAACTCGCCGAACTCCAGGCCGGTGCCCTGTGGACCGTCGCCAACGACATCGAACCCTGGTACCCGCAGCCCAAGTCCGTCCCCGTCCGATGGCGCTACGACGAACTGCGGCCCCTGGTCCACAAGGCCCTCGACCTCGTCAAGGCCGACGACGCGGGCCGCCGTGTCGTCATGCTCGTCAACCCCGGCCGCAAGGACGTCAGCGCCGCCGCCGGACTCCTCTACACCGGGCTGCAGATCATGGGCCCCGGCGAGGCCATGACGGCCCACCGCCACCAGGCCGCCGCCCTGCGCTTCGTCCACGAAGGCACCGGCGCCTGGACCATCGTGGACGGACAGAAACTCAAGGTCGGCCCCCGTGACTTCGCCATCACCCCCAACGGCACCTGGCACGAACACGGCAACGACAGCGACGAGGCCCCCGTCATCTGGCAGGACGGCCTGGACATCCCCCTGGTCAACGCGCTCGACGCGGGCTTCTACGAGGTCCACCCCGACCTCTACCAGACACCCGGAAAGGTGATCAACTCCTCCGTCCTGAGCCACGGCGGGAACCTGCTGCCCTACGGCATGGAGAAGTGGACCAGGCCCTACTCGCCGCTGCTCGCCTACCCGTGGGAGGCGACCTACGAGTCCCTGCGCAACCTCGCCAAGGCCACCGAAGGCTCCCCGTACGACGGCGTGATCGCGCAGTACACCAACCCCGTAACCGGTGGGCCGGTCATGCCCACGATGGGCGCCCATATGCAGCTGCTGCGACCGGACCAGGCCACCCGCGCCCACCGGCACACCGGATCGGTCATCTACACCGTGGCCAAGGGGCACGGGGTCTCGGTGATCGCCGGACAGCGCTTCGAATGGCAGCAAGGCGACGTCTTCTGCGTCCCCTCCTGGGCATGGCACGAGCACCGCAACCTCGACCGGTCCGAGGACGCCTGCCTGTTCTCGTTCAACGACTTCCCCGTGATGCACGCACTCGGCTTCCACCGGGAAGAGGCCTACACCGACAACGACGGGCACCAGCCCGCCGCCTGAGCCGCGCCGCCGCGCCGGAACCTCCGGCCCTGACACCGGTATCGGTGCGGCGGCGCACCCTTCCACCCGCTCCCTCCCCCTTCACCTGTTCCTTCCCCCTTCACCTGTTC
>NZ_JAZGRL010000110.1:0-2354 GCF_046540415.1 Streptomyces sp. E11-3
CCGGATATGGCCGATGTCCCCCGCTCCCCCGTCTATCCCCCGGTAGATCGAGCCATCCACGATGACCCCGGCGCCGATGCCGGTGGAGACCTTGACCAGCACGAAGGCCGAGCAGTGCGGGTAGTGGGTGCGCTGCTCGCCGTACGCCATGAGGTTGGCGTCGTTGTCGACCAGCACCGGTACGGAAGTGCCCCCGCCGGTGTGCCGGGCGAAGGCGCGGCCGAGCCGCCCCCGGATGTCGTAGCCGTCCCAGCCCGGCATGATCGGCGGCTGCACCACCCGGCCGCTCTCGCTGTCGACCGGCCCCGGCACCGCGAGCCCGATGCCGCACACCGCGTCGGCCGGGGCGCCGATCTGCCGCAGCAGTTCGGCGTGCCAGCCGCCGAGCCGGTCCAGGACCTCGTCCGGGCCCTCCGCGATGGCGAGCGGCCCCCGGTGCTCGGCGAGCAGCTCGCCGGTGAGCGACAGGACGGCGGCGCGGGCGTGCCGGGTGTCCAGGTCGGCGGCGAGCACGACCGCGTGCGCGTCGTCGAACTCCAGCCGCGCCGACGGCCGCCCGCCCTGCGGCGAGCGCACCTCGCTGCCCGCGCCCTCGCGCAGCCAGCCCGCCCTGAAGAGCCGGTCCAGGCGCTGGCCGACCGTGGCGCGGGAGAGTCCGGTGGCCTGCTGCAGGGTGCCACGGGTGGTCGCGCGGCCGCTGCGTACCAGGTGAAGCAGGTCCCCGGCGCTCGCCTGGTTCCCGGCCATTCCTACCCCCTTGCGTTCATCAACTGCGCGTTACATATTAGGTTTTGCTTGTTAAGTAGACGTAACTCTAGAGTTGCTCCTACGGAACTGACAGGTCCTACGGAACTGACAGGGGAGTCCGCTGACCGTTCACCACGGCACCACCGCCGCACCCACAGCCGCAGCCGCACCCGTCCCCGCGTCGCCGCGCGAGCTGCTGCGCGACCGCGCGGCGCAGGTGCTGTACGCCAACCGCACCGGCACCTCCACCGTCCCCTCGCACACCCTGTACCCGCACCAGTGGTCCTGGGACTCCGCGTTCATCGCGATCGGACTGCGCCATCTCTCCCCCTTACGCGCCCAGTTGGAGCTGGAGACGCTGCTGAACGCCCAGTGGGGCGACGGCCGTGTCCCGCACATCGTGTTCAACCCGTCCGTCCCATTAGACGCCTACTTTCCCAGCCCTGACTTCTGGCGCTCCTCCACCGCGGGCCGCGCCGCCGGAGCCCCTCGCGGCCGGCAGACCTCCGGGCTGGTCCAGCCCCCGGTGCACGCGCTCGCCGCCTGGCTGGTGCACCGCAGTGACCCCGGCCTGTCCCGGGCCCGCTCCTTCCTCCCGCGCGTCTATCCGCGTCTGGTGTCCTGGCACCGCTTCCTGCTGCAGCAGCGGGACGCGGGCGGCGGCGGGCTCGCCTCGGTGGTCCACCCCTGGGAGCAGGGGATGGACAACAGCCCCTGCTGGGACGCCCCGTTGAGCCGGATCACCCCGGCGCCGCCGCACAGCTACCGCCGCGCCGACCTGGCACACGGTGCCGGTGCCCTGGACGACCGGCCGACCGATCTCGACTACGGCCGCTACGTCCGCCTGGCCATGGACTACCGCGACGGCGGATACACCGGCGGTACGGGCGCCTTCGCGGTGGAGGACCCCGCGTTCAACGCCCTCCTCATCGCCTCCGAACACGCCCTCGCGCGGATCGCCGACGAGCTCGGCCCCATCAGGACCACCCACACCGCACGCGCCGAGCGGCTGACCCGGGCCCTGGTGGAGCGCCTGTGGGACGACACGCGCGGCCAGTTCCTCTGCCGCGACCTGCACACCGACACGCTGGTCCCCGAGCGCGGCGTCGCGGGCCTGATCCCGCTGATCCTGCCCGCGCTGGAGCCCAGCGTCGCCGCCGCCCTCGTCCGCACCGCCTGCGGACCGCACTTCGGACTCGGCTCGACGGTGCGCCTGGTGCCCAGCTACGACCTGCTGGGCCCGGCCTTCGACCGGCACCGGTACTGGCGCGGGCCCGCCTGGTTCAACACCAACTGGCTGATCGAGCGCGGGCTGCGGCTCTACGGCGAGCGGGAGCGGGCCAGGCGGCTGCGCGGCGCGCTGCTCGAATCGGCCGAGAGCTCGGGCTTCGCCGAGTACGTGAACCCGTACACGGGTCAGGGCTGCGGCGCCCAGGGCTTCAGCTGGACGGCCGCGCTCGCCCTGGACCTGCTTGAGGGACTTGAGGAAACAGAGGGAGGGGCCAGGGAATGACGGACCAGCAGCATCGCCTCCTCGTGTGGGGCGGCACCTTCGCGGCCGTGGGGGCGGGCGGCGACATCAGTGGCGTACGAGGCGGCGGGGCAGG
>NZ_JAZGRL010000111.1:0-2277 GCF_046540415.1 Streptomyces sp. E11-3
GGGGACGAGGGGAAGAAGGAGGGGGAGCGGCAGGGGCTGCGGGTTGATCCGCTTGCTGTGCTCGCCGAGGCCGCGGGGTACGACGACCCCGAGCGGTGGTGGGAGGACGTCGTCGAGCATCGGGGGGCCGAGGGTGCGGCGGCGGATCCGCTCGCGCCGTTCGACGCGCTCGGGGATGCCATGGCCGCGCTGCGCGAGGAGTACGGAGTCGGCGGGCATCGGCGGGACCTGCTGCGCGAGGCCTATATGCGGCTGCAGGTGCGGGCGGCGCGCCGCGAGTTCGGGGACGGGATCGCGGTCGTCTGCGGCGCCTGGCATGTGCCCGCGCTGACGGCGAAGAGCACCGTCACCGCCGACCGCGCGTTGCTCAAGGGCCTGCCCAAGGCCAAGGTCGAACTGACCTGGGTGCCCTGGACCCACCGCCGCCTGGCCCGCGCCGGTGGATACGGCGCCGGGATCGACTCACCCGGCTGGTACGGACACCTCTTCGGCTCCCCTGACCGGCCGGTCGAGCGCTGGATGACCAAGGTCGCCGGGCTGTTGCGGGAGGAGGACCAGCCCGTTTCGTCGGCGCATGTCATCGAGGCGGTCCGGCTCGCCGACACGCTGGCCGCGATGCGCGGCCGCCCTCTGCCGGGCCTGACGGAGACCACGGACGCGGTGCGGGCCGTGATGTGCGAGGGCTCCGATGTACCGCTGGCGCTGGTGCGGGACAGGCTGGTCGTCGGTGACGTACTGGGCGAGGTGCCCCCGTCGGCGCCCGCCGTGCCGCTGCAGCGCGACCTGACCCGACTCCAGCGGACACTGCGGCTCAAACCGGAGGCGCTGGAGAGGGAGTTGGAGCTGGACCTGCGCAAGGAGACCGACGCCGCGCGCAGTCGGCTGCTGCACCGGCTGCGGCTGCTCGGTGTCGACTGGGGCGAGCCCGCGCGGTCGGCGCGTGGCACCACCGGAACCTTCCGGGAGACCTGGCGGCTGCGCTGGGAGCCCGAGTTGGCGGTACGGGTCGCCGAGGCGGGCGTCTGGGGCACCACTGTGCCGGCCGCGGCCACGGCGAAGGCCGAGTCGGACGCCGTCGGCGCGACGGCGCTCGCCGAGGTCACCGCGCTGGCCGAGCGGTGTCTGCTCGCCGAACTGCCGGACGCGCTCCCGGTGGTGATGCAGGTTCTGGCCGACCGCGCGGCGCTGGACAGCGATGTCGGCCACCTCGCCCAGGCCCTGCCCGCCCTGGTCCGCTCCCTCCGCTACGGCGACGTCCGCGGCACCGAGACCCAGGCCCTGTCCGAGGTCGCCGCGGGCCTCGCCGAACGCGTCTTCGTCGGCCTGCCACCCGCGTGCGCGGCCCTGGACGCCGACGGCGCGGCCGAACTGCGCGGCCACGTGGACGCGGTGCACACGGCGGTGGGGCTGCTCGACGAGACCGCGACGCCCGACCGGGCCGCGACGCCCGCGATGCCCGGCGAGGTCGCGATGCCCGGCGAGACCCCGATTGCCGATGAGACCGCGACGCCCGGCGAGCCCCCGACGGTCGACGAGACAGTGACGCCCGCCGAGACCGTGACGCCCGCACAGAAGGGCATACGTGGGCGCTGGCACTCCGTGCTCGGTGTGCTCTCCGGGCGGGACACCGTGCCCGGGATCATTCGCGGGCGGGCCGTACGACTGCTGCTCGACGACGGCGAGTTGGCCGAAGACGAGGCGGCGCGACTGATGGGCCTCGCCCTGTCGCCCGGTACGCCACCGGCCGACGCGGCCGCGTGGATCGAGGGGTTCGTCGGGGGCGGCGGCGGAGGGATGCTGCTGGTCCACGACGGGCGGCTGCTCGGCCTGGTGGACGCCTGGCTGAGCGGCGTCTCCGCAGAGGCCTTCACCGACGTACTGCCGCTGCTGCGCCGCACCTTCTCGGCGTACGAGCCGGGGGTGCGCCGCACCCTCGGGGAACTGGTCCGTCGTGGCCCCGAGGCGCCCGGTGCGCGCCCGGTCGGCGCGGCCGCTCCGGGGTTCGCGCCGGAGCTCGACCAGGAGCGGGCCGACGCGGTCCTTCCGGTTCTCCGGCTACTGCTCGGCACGGATGCCAACGACGTGGTGGAGGTGGCCTGATGAGCACACAACGCAGGGCGAGCAGCAGCACAGCAGACAGCGCGGACGAGCGGCTCAGGCGGTGGCGGCTGGTGCTCGGCGGGCACTCCGCCGACGGCACCGGCTGCGCGCTCGCGGGCCAGGACGCGGCCATGGACGGGGCGCTCAGCGCGCTCTACGGCCAGGGGGAGCAGCGGG
>NZ_JAZGRL010000112.1:0-2246 GCF_046540415.1 Streptomyces sp. E11-3
GCGGGGGTGGTGAAGCGCGAGTTGGGGTGGGCCGCGGGGGTCTCGGACTCCGGGGTCCAGTCGTTGCCGCGCCAGTCCGTGAGGTGGGCCGGGGTCTCCTCGGTGAGGCCCTCCCACCAGACGTCGCCGTCGTCGGTGAGCGCGACGTTCGTGAAGACGGAGTTGCCCCACAGCGTCTTGATCGCGTTGGCGTTGGTGTGCTCGCCGGTGCCGGGCGCGACGCCGAAGAAGCCCGCCTCGGGGTTGATCGCGTACAGCCGCCCGTCCTCGCCGAAGCGCATCCAGGCGATGTCGTCGCCGATGGTCTCGACCGTCCAGCCGGAGATCGTCGGCTCCAGCATGGCGAGGTTGGTCTTGCCGCAGGCGGAGGGGAAGGCCGCGACCACGTACTTGGCCTCGCCCTGCGGCGGCGTCAGCTTCAGGATCAGCATGTGCTCGGCGAGCCAGCCCTCGTCGCGGGCCATCACCGAGGCGATCCGCAGCGCGTAGCACTTCTTGCCCAGCAGGGCGTTGCCGCCGTAGCCGGAGCCGTACGACCAGATCTCGCGCGACTCGGGGAAGTGCGAGATGTACTTGGTGGTGTTGCACGGCCAGGGGACGTCCGCCTCACCTTCGGCGAGCGGGGCGCCGAGCGAGTGGACGGCCTTGACGAAGAACCCGTCGGAGCCGAGCTCGTCCAGGACGGCCTGGCCCATGCGGGTCATGGTGCGCATCGAGACGGCGACGTACGCCGAGTCGGTGATCTCCACGCCGATCGCGGAGAGCGGCGAGCCGACGGGGCCCATGCAGAACGGGACGACGTACATGGTGCGGCCGCGCATCGAGCCGCGGAAGACGCCGCCCTGCCCGTCCTGGCCGCCCTGCCCGTCCTGGCCGCCCTGCCCGTCCTGGCCGCCCTGCCCGCCCTCGCCCGCGAAAATCTTCCGCATCTCGGCGGGGGCCTTCCAGTGGTTGGTCGGGCCCGCGTCCTCCTCCTTCTCGGAGCAGATGAAGGTGCGGTCCTCGACGCGCGCCACGTCCGAGGGGTCCGATGCCGCGTAGTAGGAGTTCGGACGCTTGATCGGGTCGAGCTTCTTGAAGGTGCCCTTGGCGACCAGTTCCTCGGCCAGGCGCTCGTACTCCGCCTCCGAGCCGTCACACCAGACCACACGGTCCGGCTGCGTGAGCTCGGCGATCTCGTCGACCCAGGAGATCAGCTCTTGGTGGTTGGTGGGAAGCACAGCGTCGCGCGCCACGATCGCTCCTGTATGAGGGTGTATGGGACGGACAACCTGTCCAAGATGTCCGTATCTACTGACTGTTGCCCCATGGGGGCCGCGACCCGGACGCTTCGCTGCGGTGCTTCAGGGCGCTCATCCGGTGTCGACCTCACTCATTTGATCATCCGACGGTCGCGCCCATCTGTCCAGAGGGCATCACACGTGAGCGTTGCCACTTACGACCCGGAACTTACGGTGCCGTAGCTACCATGGCAGCCATGACTTCCCGCTCGGCCGAGGCGCCGACCGACACGGCCGAGGCGTCCCCCTCCGGCCCGAACTCACACTTGATCAAGCCTCGGCTTCGAGGATGGCTGCACGCCGGGATGTTCCCCGCGGTCCTCGTGTCCGGGCTGGCATTGGTCATCTTCACGGAGTCCACGCGGGCACGGATAGCCTGCGGCATCTACGTCCTCACCGCGTGCCTGCTCTTCGGCATCAGCGCGATCTACCACCGGGGGACGTGGGGCCCGCGCGGCGAAGCCGTGCTGCGGCGGCTCGACCACGCCAATATCTTCCTGATCATCGCGGGCACCTATACCCCGCTGACGCTGCTCCTGCTCCCCGATTCCACCGGACGAGTGCTCCTGTGGGCGGTCTGGGCGGCAGCGGTGGCGGGAATCGCCTTCCGGGTCTTCTGGGTCGGCGCGCCGCGCTGGCTCTACACGCCCTGCTATATCGCGATGGGCTGGGCGGCGGTGTTCTTCCTGCCCGACTTCCTGCGGGTCGGTGGGGTGGCTGTGCTGGTGTGCGTGATCGTCGGCGGGCTGCTGTACAGCGCGGGTGGCGTGATCTACGGGCTGAAGAAGCCGAACCCGTCGCCGCGGTGGTTCGGCTTCCATGAGGTGTTTCATTCGTTCACGCTGGCGGCGTTTGCTGTGCACTATGTCGGGATCTCGCTAGTGGCCTACCAGCACGCCTGAGGGGGCTGGGGTCAGGGATTGATCCCCCACCCCGCCCCTTCCCGAAAGTCCTGCGGACGGCGAA
>NZ_JAZGRL010000113.1:0-2238 GCF_046540415.1 Streptomyces sp. E11-3
ACGGGGTCTGGGGCGAGCCCCAGTTACGGGAAGGGGCGGGGTGGGGGACGACTCTCTAACCGGTCACTGAGACGGCAGCCGCACTCGCCGGGACCGAGGCCGCAGGCGTAACCGCCCGCGCCCGGTACGGGCAGTCCTGCGCGGGCGACAGGCGCCGCCCCAGCCGCAGCGCCAGCACCGTGATCCCCAGCGAGAACACCACGAACGTCACGATGTACGGACCGTGCAGCGACGCCCCCATGGGCCCACCCACCGCAGGCCCCACCGCCAACGCCAACTGCTTCACCAGCGCGAACGCGGAGTTGTACTGCCCGACCATCCCGTCCGGCGCCAGATCCGCCACCAGCGGAGCGACGGTCGGGGACAACATCGACTCCCCGAGCCCGAACAGCGCGTACGTGGAGATAAAGGCGGCCGTAGCCATCGCCTGGCTCCCGTGCCCCAGCCCCGCGTAGCCCGCCGCGAGCCACGCGACAGCCCAGAGGATCCCCACCGAGGCGATCACCCGCGACCGCCTGCGCCGCTCGACGAACCGCAGCACCACGAACTGCGCCAGCACGATGACCCCCGTGTTGGCAGCCAGCGCCACACCGAGCGTCGACGGCGAGATCCCGGCCGCCTCCACGCCGTACGCGGAGAGCCCGGACTCGAACTGCCCGTAGCAGGCAAAAAAGAGGACAAAACCGAGCACACACAGCTGCACCATCGCCCGATTGCCGACCAGCCGCTGCCAGCCACCCTTCGCCTGCGGCTTGGCGTCATCGATCCGCGGCTGCCGGGGCAGCCGTACGGTCGCCATCACCACGACCAGTACCAGGAACATCGTCGCCTCGATGCCGAAGAGCAGCGTGAAGTCCCACGGCCGCTGCCGCTTCACGATCTGGCCGCCGATCAGCCCACCGACACCCAGACCCAGGTTCTGCAGAAAGAACTGCATCGCGAAGGCCCGCGTCCGGGTCTCAGCCGTGGAGCACTCGACGATCATCGTCGCGAGCGCCGGCTGCATCACGGCCTGCCCCGCACCCAGCGTGGCGGCCGACAGCAGCACCAGCTCGGGGCTGGCGGCGAGCCCCAGACTCAGCGCACCGACGGCGGCGGTCACCAGGGCGGCGAGCAGCACCGGCAGCGGACCCCGCCGGTCGACGGCGCGACCGGTGAACGGCAGCACCACCAGCGCGGCCACGGCGAAGGCGGCCAGCACCAGGCCCGCCGTCGTAGGACCGAGACCCCGCACCTGCGCCACGTAGACGTACAGGAAGGGGACGGTAAAGCCGAGACCGAACGCACTGAGTGCGTTGCCCACGTGGATCCGGCGCATCGCGGCGCCCTTTGCCCTGGTCACGTTCACCTACCTTAGGAATGAAGACTTCGAAGCTAAAGTTCAGAGCTAAAGAGTAAGCATCTGAGGTCTTTAACGCAAAGTGGCCCCGTGCGACACTGGCCGCATGGTCGACACCCCCAGCCCCAACGAGCCGACACTCGAAGAACAGATCGCCGCCTACCAGCGAGAGTTCAAAGACCTGGACCCCCAGGTGGAGCAGGTCGTCTCGGCCCTCGGGCGGCTCCACCGCCGGATGAACGTCGCCTACGGCCGCCAGACCGCGACCCTCGGCATCAGCAACGCCGAGTGGGAGGTGCTCAAGGGCCTGGTCCTCTCCGGCGCCCCCTACCGGATGGGCCCCGGCGAACTGGCCAAGAGCCTCTGCCTCACCCCGGCCGCCATGACCCATCGCATCGACCGCATGGTCGCCGAGGGACTGGTCACCCGGGACCGCGACGAGACCAACCGGGTCCGCGTGATCATCGAGCTCACCGACGCGGGCCGGGAGAAGTGGCTGGAGGCGATGCGCCTCGCCACGGTCTTCGAGGAGGAGCTCCTCCAGGACCTGTCCAGCGAGGAGCGCGGAGCCCTCGGCGAGATGCTGACCCGCCTGCTGCGCAGGGTCGAAGAGAGTTGACAGGCCCTCTGCCGATCCGTAAGGTTCTTCGAGTTGTCGCGGAGCCGTAACGGTTCTGCGGCGGCCACTTCGCCGCAGATGCGGCAACCCAACTCTGCACGATCTCCCACCGGGAACAATTTCGGCATGCCGAAATTCGAACCGACTGACTCGATTATGAGTCAGGGAAGAAAGCCGCTAGAGTTTGGGACGTCGGAACGGCCCAACAGCCGGGAAGGCAAACCCCGCTGACTGGGGGTCAGGCCCGAAAGGATCTGATAGAGTCGGACTCGCCGGAAAG
>NZ_JAZGRL010000114.1:0-2223 GCF_046540415.1 Streptomyces sp. E11-3
ACGGGGCGGGGTGGCTGGCCGTCGCGGTGGCCGATCGGCCCGTGGGGTCCGCCCATGCGCGGGTGCGGCTGGGGGCGGTCGTGGACGAGGACACCGCATGCCGTACCGCTGCCGCCCTGTATACGGAGGGCGAGGAGGTCGCCTGGGTGGGTGGGGACGTGGTGGCCCGGCAGGTGGAGCGGCTGGGGGCCGTGGAACTGGCGGTGCGGCCCCTGCGGCGGCCCGAGCCCGCGCTCGTACGGGCGGCTCTGATCGACGGACTGCGGCAGGAGGGTCCTGGCAGGCTGCTGCGGTGGACCAGGGACGCCGAGGTGCTGCGGCAGCGGCTCGCCTTCCTGCACCGGCGACTCGGGGCGCCCTGGCCCGACGTGGCGGACGACGCGCTTCACGCGCGCGTGGACGAATGGCTGGAGCCCGAGCTGTCCAAGGCCCGCAGGCGGGCCGACCTGGCCCGGATCGAGGCCGGTCAGGTGCTGCGCCGGCTGCTGCCGTGGGCCACCGGGGACGCGGTCAGGCTGGACGAGCTCGCGCCCGAGCGGATCGAGGTGCCGAGCGGTTCGCAGATCCGGGTCGACTACGAGAATCCCGAACAGCCCGTACTGGCCGTGAAGTTGCAGGAGATGTTCGGGCTGACCGAGACTCCGCGCATCGCGGGTGGGGTGCCGGTGCTCGTGCACCTGCTGTCGCCCGCCGGGCGCCCGGCCGCCGTCACCGCCGACCTGGCGTCCTTCTGGCGGGGCGGATACCGGGGCGTAAGGGCGGAGTTGCGCGGCCGGTATCCGAAGCACCCCTGGCCCGAGGACCCGGCGACGGCGGAGCCGACCCGCCGCACCAACAGGGCGGCGAGTCGCGGCTGACCGGCTACGCGGGGACCGGGTCCGGTCGCGAGTCCCGCGTGGACTGCGGGTCGCTCGGGCGGCGGCTGCGGGCCTCCAGGAGCAGCGCGAGCGTGAGCAGCGCCGCGCCGAGGCCGAGGAAGCCCCAGGGGAGGTAGCTGGTCATCAGGAGTATCAGCTGCCGCTGGGACTTCACCAGGTCGACCGTCGACCTGATGTAGTCCTCGCGCATCTTGACGTGTCCGGAGAACGCGGTGACCTTGTCGCGGTCGCCGAGCAGCGTGCCGCCGCGCATCTCCTCCCGGTGGATCTCCTCGCCGTACACGGGTGCGCCGGTGACCGGCTCGATCCAGAACTTGCGGACCGTGGTGTACCAGAGCTTGGTGCCGGTGCCGGCGAGCGACTTCGCGGTGATGCCCTTGACCGGCATGACCGAGGGGTAGTCGACCTGGGTCCAGGGGATGGTCTGTTCGAAGTAGTAGACCTCCAGGCCGCGGAAGTTCTGGGTGCCCTTGTAGTGGATGGGCGCCGACTTGCGGACCCGCATGTCGAAGTAGGCGTAGTCGCGCTTCTCGGTCAGGAAGGGCCACTTGAACTCGATGCCCTCGCGCTTGACCTCGTGCCCGTCCGCCATCTCGGTCTTGTCGTGCACGGGTTGCTGGCTGTGCGCGTCGAAGATGTAGCGCTCGGGGATCTTGGAGACCATCTTGCCGTCCGGGCCCTCGGCGTAGGCGAGGGTGTCCCAGACGACGACGTCTCGGCCGGTGCGCTTGCCGATCCGCTTCGCCTCTTCGACGTTGCCTTTGAGGGTCTGCACGATGGAGAGCTTGTCGACCTTCTTGGGCTGCATCGTGCCGTAGTCGATGAGCGTCGCCGGTTTCGCCTCGAGTACCGCCTCCTGGTACTGGCTCGGCGGGATCTTCGCCAGCCGGGGGAAGGCGTAGAACCGCAGCAGCGGGGAGAGCGCGGCGAAGAAGACGGCGAAGGCGAGAAGGATGAGGCTGGCCTTGCGGCGCATCGCGGCGGCCCCCTTCTGTGGGTGCGTGGGCTGGCTCTACGGGTGGCTCGCGGGCTGGGCTCGCGGACTGGCGCGCGCGGCTTAGGGGCTCTCGGACGGCACGGTGGTGAGCAGCGGTTTGGGTGAGGTCTCGCCCGCGGGCGTGCCGATGGCCGTGAGCGTGAAGACCAGGCCGAGTGCGGCCGCGAGTCCGATGGCGGCGGCGATGAGGGCGCGCATGCTCGGCCTCCCGGATGGCTGATACGGCGTCAGGGCTGGGGCACCGTAGCAACGTCGGGGCAAGATGAGAACACGTTGCACCGCCCCCGCTGTCTAGAGCCTGTCTTTGAACCCCCGTCGTTCGCCCGAAGGGCGGGCGCAGCGCCCGCC
>NZ_JAZGRL010000115.1:0-2220 GCF_046540415.1 Streptomyces sp. E11-3
CAGAACGCACCCCCACGCCACGGCGCACCCGCTCCACCAAGCCCCCGCCCCACAACGAACCGAAAGCGCACCACCCCGCGCCGCGGAACACGCACCCATCCCGCCCGCCGCGAGCCCTACGGGGTGTCCTCCGCGGGGGCCCGGCCCGTCAAGGCCGTCAGGCTCGTGCGGACGTGGTCCATGTGGCCCCGCAGCTCCTCGCCCGCCTCCTCGTGCTCGCGCAGCACCCGCTCCGTCTCGCGTTCGATGCGCTCGGCGCGTACGACCGCCGCCGTCACCAGCTCCGCCCCCCGCGCCTCCGCATCCTCCTGCCCATGCCGCGCCGACTCCTCCGCCTCCGCGAACGCCCGCTCCGCCTCCGCCAGCCCCGCCTCCGCCGCCGCCATCAGCTCCGCGTGCAGCTCCTCCTGCTCGGCCTCGCGCACCGCCTCCGCGCGCCCCGCCTCCTCCCACCGCTCGGCCTGCTCCTTGCCGAGATCGGTGAGCATCCCCTCCGTACGCTGCCGCATCTCCCGGAGCGCGGCCACCGCCTCGGCCCGCACCTCCTTCACCTCAAGGCGCGCCGCAAGCCGCGACTCGTCGGCGCGGCCCTGCGCGGTGACCAGCAGCTGCCGGGCACGCGCATCGGCCTCGCCGCGCACCGCCTCGGCGTGCGCACGCGCCGCATCGTGCAGCGAACGCTCATACGCGGCGGCCGCCTCGTCCGCCCGCGCGGCATCGTCCCGCGCCGCGGACCGCACGGCATCCGCCTCCTCCTCACTGGCCGCGAGGATCGCCTGCGCACGCGCGCCCAGGGTCTCGTACGTCTGCGGGGCCAGCTCCGCGACCACCGCCCGCAGCCGTTCCACCTCCCCGGACATCTCCTTGGCCAGCACCGTAAGCCGCGCGGCCCGCTCCCACGCGGCGTCACGACCCTGGGACAGCTCGGCGACGTACGCGTCCGTCTGGTCGATCCGATAGCCGCGACGCCGTACGACGTCGAAGCCGTGGGGGGACGACGGTGCACCCATCCTGGAAGCCCTTCTCAAACGACGTGCTTCGCGCACATCTTGGTGGATCAGTGCGAAGGGCACATAACGCGACACTCCGCACGCAGAAGGGGCGCCCCGTCCAAGACGAGACGCCCCTCCCACGTACGACGACGTACGACCACCCGGCCTACAACAGTCCGTCCCACATCTGCTCAAGCAGCACCGACCACCAGCCCTCAGGCGACGCCAGCGCCGCCTGGTCCAGGGCAGCCAGCTGCTGCTGGAAGTCGATGGTCCAGCGCGCCGCCTGCTCCTGGTTGAGCCCCGTCCGCAGACGCCACATCCGCCCGAGCAGCGCCAGGCAGCGGACGAACTCGGGCAGCCCGGTGTTCACGAACTGCGGCGGCACCGGGGCGCCACCGGGACCCGCCTCGACCGGTACGGCCACGATGTGCGCCGTGCCGTACTGCACACAGATCGCGCGCCCGAAGTCGCTGCCCATGACCAGGTACGACCCCGCGTCCGACGCGGGCTGCACCTGGCGCTCCTGCGCCAGCTCGGCCAGCGTCGGCACCGGACGGCCCGGCTGCGCCTGCGCCCAGAAGAACGGGTTGAAGTCGAGCGGCAGACCCGCCCACATCAGGGTGGTCGCGACCACCTCGGGCACGCCCTGCCTGGACACCGCCCGCTGGTCGAAGCGGAAGACGCCCTGCGGCCCGAACGCGCCCACCAACTCATGCGCCACGCCGTCCGGCGGAATCGGCAGCACGGGCTGTACGGGCTGCAGCGGCGCGCGGACCGGACCCGGCCGCGCCGGACCGTCCGCGACCTGGTGCAGCTCGCCCTGGTGCGCGAGCAGTTGCTGCATGCCCTGCTGGCGACTGGCGTGGTCCCTGCCGTACGGGGCGATCGAGGTGATCCGGGCCTGCGGCCAGGTCTCCCGGATCATCCGGGCGCAGTACGCGCCGGGCAGTTCACAGGATTCCAGCTCGGTGTGGAGTTCGAGCACCTGCTGCGGCGGGACGTTCATCGCGCGCAGCTCGTGCAGGATCTGCCACTCCGGGTGCGGGGTGCCGGGCGCCGAGCGGCGGATGAGCTGCTGCTCGGACCCGTCGTGCGCGCGGTAGCGCAGCACGGCCTGGTAGCCGGGGCCGACGGTGGGCTGACCGGGGGGCGGCGGCTGCGGATAGCCGTACGCGGCGGGCGGCTGGGGAGCGCCGGGCGGCTGCTGCACGCCAGGCGCACCGGG
>NZ_JAZGRL010000116.1:0-2218 GCF_046540415.1 Streptomyces sp. E11-3
TCCACTCCTGTCCCCACCCCCGTCCCCGTCAAGTGCTCGTCCCCGCACGAGATATGTGAGCGAAGGAGACCGCGATGAGCGAGATGATCACCGCGGAACTGGTCGACCTCGACCTGTCCGCCGACACCAAGGAGGCGGCGGCCCGTTCGCTCGCCGAACGCATGGTGGCCCAGGGCCGGGTGACCGACCTCGACGGCTTCCTCGCCGACGTCGCCGCCCGCGAGGCCCAGATGCCGACCGGCCTCGACGGCGGCATCGGCATCCCGCACTGCCGTAGCGAGCATGTCGCCGAGCCCACGCTGGCCTTCGGGCGCAGCGCTCAGGGCATCGACTTCGGTGCGCCGGACGGACCGGCCGATCTGATCTTCCTGATCGCCGCTCCGGCGGGTGCGGACGACGCGCACCTGACGATCCTGTCGTCGCTGGCCCGTCGGCTGATGGACGGTGACTTCACCTCGGCGCTGCGGTCGGCGGATGACGCGGCGCGGACCGCGGCGCTGATTCGCGGTGATGAGGGTGCGGAGAGTGCGGAGAGTGCGGGGGAGCCTTCGGGCGTGCAGGCCTCGGATGCGCAGTCCTCGGACGCCGGGGCTCCTGGCCCGCCTGACGAGCCCGCCGAGCCGTTCCGTATCGTCGCCGTCACCTCCTGCCCCACCGGTATCGCGCACACCTACATGGCCGCCGAGGCGCTGGAGAGCGCCGGGCAGGACGCCGGGGTCGAGCTGGTCGTGGAGACGCAGGGGTCTGCCGGGTTCACCCGGCTCGACCCGGCCGTCATCGCCGCCGCCGACGCCGTGATCTTCGCGCACGACGTTCCGGTACGGGAGAAGGACCGCTTCGGTGGCAAGCCGACCGTCGACGTCGGGGTCAAGGCGGGCATCAACCGCCCGGCCGAGCTGATCGCCGAGGTACGCGGCAAGGCCGAGCGCGGCGAGACGACCACCGCGGGCAGGCCGTCCCCGGTCGAGGCGGCCGGTGAGCCCGGTGACGGGTACGGCACCAAGCTGCGCAAGTGGCTGATGTCCGGCGTGAGTTACATGGTGCCGTTCGTCGCGGCGGGCGGTCTGCTGATCGCCCTCGGCTTCGCGATCGGCGGCTATGAGATCAACGAGGCCAAGTCGGTCGCCGAGCACTTCGCCTGGGGTCAGGTCGACAGCTGGGCCGCGCTGTTCTTCCAGATCGGCGCGCTGGCGTTCAGCTTCCTGGTGCCGGTCCTGGCCGGTTACATCGCCTACGGAATGGCCGACCGGCCGGGTCTGGTGCCCGGGTTCGTCGGCGGCGCGGTGGCCGTCACCATCAACGCCGGGTTCCTGGGCGGTCTGGCCGCGGGTCTGATCGCCGGTGCGACGGTGATGGGCATCCAGCGGCTCCGCATTCCGGCGGTGCTGCGCGGGATCATGCCGGTGGTCATCATTCCGCTGCTCTCGTCGATCGTGGTCGGCTTCCTGATGTTCCTGGTGGTCGGCAAGCCGATCGCCGAGCTGCAGAGCGCGCTGACCAACTGGCTGGAAGGCCTGAACGGCGCCAATGCGATCATCCTCGGCGTGATCCTCGGCCTGATGATGTGCTTCGACCTCGGCGGCCCGCTGAACAAGGTCGCCTACACCTTCGCCATCGGCGGCCTGGGCGCGGGTGCCACGGACGGCAACCTCAAGGTGATGGCCGCGGTGATGGGCGCCGGTATGGTCCCACCGCTGGCGATGGCCCTGGCCACGACCGTACGCGGGAAGCTCTTCACCAAGACCGAGCGGGAGAACGGCAAGGCGGCCTGGGTGCTGGGCGCCTCCTTCATCACCGAGGGCGCGATCCCGTTCGCCGCGGCCGACCCGCTGCGGGTCATCCCCGCGTCGATGGTGGGCGGTGCGGTCACCGGTGCGCTGTCGATGGGCTTCGGGGCGACGCTGCAGGCCCCGCACGGCGGTGTCTTCGTGGTCCCGCTGATCGGGCAGCCGCTGCTGTACCTGCTGGCGGTCGCCGTGGGTGTCTGCGTCTCGGCCGGGCTGGTCATCGTGCTCAAGGGCGCGCGGAAGGCCGCGCCCGCGGGCTCGGACGCGGCGGACGCGGCGGCCGCGCAGGCCGCCGAGGCGAAGGTGACCGTCGCCGCCTGACCCTCGCCCGCTGCTTCCCAGCCCCCTGACCAGGGGGCGCCTAAGCCCCCTCAGGCGCCCCCTTCCGCCGGAGGATGCCCGTCCAGGCGCCCTCCCGCCGAGGACCCCGC
>NZ_JAZGRL010000117.1:0-2211 GCF_046540415.1 Streptomyces sp. E11-3
TCCGGGAGCCTAGGGTGCGGATATGCGGGGGATCACATGACGTACGACGACGCACACGGCAGCGGCGCCAGCGGCAGCAGCGGCCTGTCGCTCCGCCTGGGCGACGCGGTACTCGCGATCGTCGTCGGCGCCATCGTGGTGGTGGCCGCGGCTCTCGACGGCCGCGCGGATGCCCTGGACTACGCCCTCATCGGCGCCGGGTCCCTGGCGCTGGCCGGGCACCGCACGGCCCCACGCGGCGTCCTCGCCGTCACCACGCTGTGCCTGTCCGGCTATGTGCTGCACGCGCACCCCGCGGCGGTGGCCGCGATCCCGGTGGCGGGCGCCGTACACACGGCCGCCCGGGCCGGGCACCGGGCACTCGGCGCGGGCGCCGCGGTGCTCTTCCTCGCGGTCTACCTGGCGGCCGGACCCGTGTCGGCGGCGCACGGCAACCGGACACTGCTGCTCGCGGGCTGGTTCCTGTGCTCCGTGGTCACCGGCCTCGCCGACAAGAACTGGCAGGCCTATCTGCGCCAGACCGAACAGCGCGCCCTGGAGGCCGAACGCACCCGCGAGGAGGCGGCGCTGCGCCGGGCCGGCGAGGAACGGCTGCGGATCGCCCGCGAGTTGCACGACTCGCTCACCCACAGCATCTCGATCGTCAAACTGCAGGCGGGAGTCGCGGTCCATCTGGCGCGCAAACGCGGCGACGAGGTGCCACCCGCGCTGCTCGCCATCCAGGAGGCCAGCGGCGAGGCGATGCGCGAACTCCGCGCCACCCTTGAGGTCCTGCGCGACGAGCCGCCCGGCCGGATCGACGAACTGGTCGCGCGGGCACGGTCGGCGGGCCTCGCCGTGGACCTGACGGTCACCGGTGAGGGCGGTGAGCTGCCTCCCGAGGTCGACCGTGCCGCGTACCGCATCGTGCAGGAGGCGCTGACCAACGCTGCCCGGCACGCGGGCCCCGCCAAGGTCGCCGTCCGCATCGCCTGCGGCGACGGCGCGTTGACTGTCCAGGTGAGGGACGACGGGCGCGCCTCGCCGGACCAGCCCTTCGCACCCGGCACCGGACTCACCGGCATGCGCGAGCGGGTCACCGCGCTCGGCGGCACCCTGGACGCGGCGCCACGCGCCGACGGCGGCTTCGCCGTACACGCCAGGCTCCCGCTGAGCCGACACCGGCCGTCCGAGTCCCCACCGGGCCAACAGCCGTCCGAGTCTCCATCGGGCCACCAGCCGTCCGAGTCCCCACCAGGCCACCAGCCGTCCGAACTCCCGCTGGAGGCACCGTGATCCGGGTGGTACTCGTCGACGACCAGGCGCTGATGCGGGCCGGGTTCCGCGCGCTGCTCGACGCCGAGGACGACATCGACGTCGTCGGCGAGGCAGCCGACGGCGAGCAGGGACTCGCCCTCATCCGCGAACAGATCCCCGATATCGCCCTGGTCGACGTCCAGATGCCGGTGATGACCGGCATCGAGGCGACCCGGCACATCGCCGCCGACCCGCGCCTCGACGCCGTACGCGTCGTGATGCTCACCAACTACGGCCTGGACGAGTACGTGTTCGACGCGCTGCGGGCCGGTGCGAGCGGCTTCCTGCTCAAGGACACCGAACCGGCCGACCTGCTCCAGGCGATCGAGGTCGTGGCCGGCGGCGACGCACTGCTCTCGCCCTCGGTCACCCGGCGCCTGATCGGCGAGTTCGTCGCCCGCCCACCCGACCGGCACACCGCGCCGGGCCTGGAACACCTCACCCGCCGCGAACGGGAGGTCACCGCGCTCGCCGCGCGCGGACTGAGCAACGAGGAGATCGCGGCGCACATGGTGATCAGCCCGCACACGGCGAAGACGCACGTCAGCCGCTCGATGACCAAACTCGGGGCGCGCGACCGGGCCCAACTGGTGGTGTTCGCCTACGAGACGGGCCTGGTGACGGCGCGTGGCCAGAGCGGCACGGGCACCGCGTCCGGGGCATGAGACGTCCGGGGCATGAGACGTCCGGAGCATGAGACATGATCGACGCATGACCGCGATACGCCCTGCCCGTGCCCGTGCCCGTGCCCGTGCCCGCGCCTGTATCCGTACCCGCGCATGTGCCCTGCTCGTCGCCGCCGCCCTGGCCGCCCTCGCCACCGGATGCGGCACCGGGCCGGAAGCGGACCGGGTACGGACCCCCGAGGGCGGCGGCCCCCTCCCGTCGGTGACCCCGCCGTACCCGTCGGCCGAC
>NZ_JAZGRL010000118.1:0-2208 GCF_046540415.1 Streptomyces sp. E11-3
ACGACCTGGTCACCGCGGTCACCGACGCCCTGCGCAGCATCGACACCTAAGGAGCTGGTCGTGCACGAACCCATCGTCGCCCACCACTGGCTCACCCACGCCGCCCCGAAGGCCGCGCCTGCCCTGGCGACGTCCACGGTGCTGGCCCTGGCGCGGATCTGGAACGCCAACGGCGCCGAACACAGTGTCGGCAACGCTGTGCTGATGGGTGCTCTCGCTCTCGGTGCCGCGGCGGCCGGGGCGAGTGCCATCAACGGCCGCCACGGCAGTCCGGAACTGGCCGCCACCGGCTTCGGCGCCTCCGCCGCCCTGGCGCTGGCCGGGGTCGCCGGATACGCCGACGGTCTCGCGCTGCCGCTCTTGCTGTGGGCGATCGCCACCATCCTCGCCTACATCCTGCTCGCCCGGCTGTGGCGCACCGACCGCCGCGAACGCGTCGCGTTCGAGCGGCACATGGGCGAGCGCCACGCAGAGCACGCACACGTGGAACGCGTGGAAGCCCTGCGCGCCGACGCACAGACCGAAGTAGCCCGCAGCGGCGCCGCCTACGCCGAACAGCTCGCCGCCGCGCTCATCACCCGCGCGACGCTGCCCGGCTACGACCCCAAGGCCCTGCACACCGCGGGCCTGCCCCAACTCCCCACCAGGGAAAAGGAGATCTAACCGTGTTCGAGATCCGCGTCATCTGCGACCCCACCGAAACTGAGCACATCGTTGCCGCCCTGGATAGCGCGTTCACCGCTGGCACCGTGACCTTCTACCCCTCCCGTGACGGCAAGCGGAACCGCCTGTACGTCAGGGCCGACCACCGCCCCGCGGGCCAGCCGTGGCCGGACCCGGAGACCGCCTACACCCTCGCCCCGAGCATCCTCAGCGAAATCGGCTGGACCACGCACGCCGCCGCCTCCGCCGAATGCTTCACCGAACTGGACCGGGACTACTACCTGCGCAAGGCCGCAGTCCTGGACCGCATCGCGCTGGCGGACGAAGCCTCCGGCATCTGCGGCGATACCTCCGAGACGGCCGAAGCCGCCGCCGTGTACCTGATGGACCTGGACCACGCCCCGGTCATCTGCGGCCCGCGCTACTACGTCCGCCAGCAGTACGCGGCCTGGGCCAAACGGGAACAGCGCCCAGAGCGGCCCAACGCCTGAATACGCCAAGGGCGGCCCCCGTCTCGGCAAAGTCCGGGGCCGCCCTTGTCCACCTGCCCACTACAGACCTGTGGAGGTCTCCAGCATGACCCAACCCACCGACCACACGCGAGCGTCCCTGCTGGACGCCGCACTCACCGCCGCGGAGCGCGGCTGGCACGTCTTCCCCCTGCGCCCCGGCACCAAGCGCCCAGCCCTGCACGGGGAAGCGTCCTG
This sequence comes from Streptomyces sp. E11-3, assembly GCF_046540415.1. Taxonomy (NCBI): domain Bacteria; kingdom Bacillati; phylum Actinomycetota; class Actinomycetes; order Kitasatosporales; family Streptomycetaceae; genus Streptomyces; species Streptomyces sp. E11-3. Next base: position 1,371 of record NZ_JAZGRL010000118.1, read on the forward strand.
CCCCCGCACCGGCGCGTGCGCGGCCGGACACGCCAAGTGGGAGCAGCGGGCCACCACCGACACGGACCGCATCCGCGTCGCCTGGGCGCGCGGCGCGTTCAACGTCGGCATCGCCACCGGCCCGTCCGGGCTGCTGGTCGTCGACCTGGACATGCCCAAGGACAAGGGCAGTGCGGACGCGCCTTGCGGCGCGGCGACCTTCACGGCGCTCTGCGAGCGCGCCGGGCACACCGTCCCCGACACCTACCGGGTGCGGACTGCGAGCGGCGGGATGCACCTGTACTTCACCGCCCCGGACGGCGTCCGGCTGACCAACACCGCAGGAACCATCGCCCCGTTGGTCGACACCCGAGCCCGTGGCGGATACGTCGTGGCGGCAGGCAGCATCACCCCCGCGGGAACGTACGAGGCTCTGTGCGCCTCTGAAACGGCCGCTGTGCCCGCATGGCTCCAAAGCATCCTGCATCCGGCCCCCAAGCCCGCACGGGCACCCCTGAGCGCCATCATGGGGCAATCCCGCCGATATGCGGATGTAGCTCTCGCCAACGAGACGCGGAACGTCGCCACGGCCACCGACGGCAGCCGCAACGCCACCGTGCTGCGCGCCGCCCGTGCCCTGGGTCGGCTGGTCGCGTCGGGCGACCTCACCCGCGCGCAGGTTGAGCAGGCTCTTAGTGGGGCTGCGGCCTCCAACGCCACTCAGTCGCAGCGCTACTACGACGACGTGATCCGGCGAGGACTGGACTGGTCCATTGCCCACAACTCCACCCGAAGCAGGGCAGGGGGCAAAGCGGCATGACCCCCCGCCCTGCCCCTAAGAGCCTTACCCGCACCCCGT
>NZ_JAZGRL010000119.1:0-2196 GCF_046540415.1 Streptomyces sp. E11-3
CCCGCCGCCAGCGCCGGAGGTCTACCAGGTCAACCGGCTCGACTACGGCGTATTCGGCGACGGCACCAAGCCCGAGGTGCGGCTCACCGAGTCGACCTGGCTGTGGCAGCGCTCCAGCGTGTCGATCGGGGGGACCCGGTACGGCCACGGGGCGACCGTGCACGGCAGCTCGTCGGTCGTGATCGACCTGAACCGCAGCTGCAGGGCGTACGACGCGCTGGTCGGCGTCGACGACCTGATGCACGGCCTGGGCGCGGTGCGGTTCTCGGTGTACGCGGACGGGGCGCGGCTGTGGCGGTCGCAGGTGATCCGGGGCGGGGACCCCGCGGTGCCGGTGCATGTGGATCTGACCGGCCGCAAGACGCTGCGGCTGGTCGTCGAGCCGCATACGCAGCTCGACCGGGTGGCGCTGGTGGACTGGGCGCAGTCCCGGATCAGCTGCGGCTAGCCGGATCGTCGGAGGGGGTTCGGTTGCGTTCCCGATGGGCGGCCACGCGGGTGCGTGAGGCGCAGCGCGGGGAGCAGTAGCGGCGCGGAGTGCCGGGTCCTGTGGCCAGGTAGAGGGTGGTGCAGTCCGGGGCCGCGCAGGTGCCCCAGGCCGGGTGGCCGTGCTCGCTGAGCAGCTGCGCCAGGGCGAGGGCACCGGACGCGGTGAACCAGTCGGCCCAGCCCGCGTCCTCGCCCCGGTCGACATGCAGATGCCAGGCGTGGCCGTCGTGCCGGGACAGCCGCGGGCGGGCACCGCACTCCTCCAGCAGAGCGTTCAGGGCCAGGGCCGCCCGGTCCGTGTCCGTCTCCGTGAGTACGTCCGTGAGCCGGGCCGTGGCGCTCCGCAGCTCCTCGGCGTCCGTGGCGGTGAAGGCCGCTTCGGTGACGTCGTCGGGGGTCTCGCCATGGCGCCGCAGCAGGTCTGCGAGGGCGTCGCGGGAGAGGGCGGGGTCCTCGCGTACGGCGTTGGCGATCTCGATCAGCCGGTGGGCGGGGCGGAAGCCCTGGGTGACGGTGGCGCCGCTCATGGTGTCGTCATCGTCCTCTCGGCTGTCCGTGCGACTCGTCTCGCGAACACCTTCTCTCGCGTAACGTCTTATTAGCATAAGCCGTTACGGGGAGGGTGTCATCCATGAGCCTGGAGAGTTCGGGGAGCTTACGGAGTTACCTGGCCACCGCGTTCTGTGCGCGGCTGGCCGACGAGGGCATGGCGGTGGCCGTGGTGTTGCTCGCGCTGGAGCGCACCGGGAGCGCGGCTCAGGGCGCGTTCGTACTGGCCGCGTGGATGGCGCCGCATGTGCTGGCCGCGCCGCTGACCGGCAGCCTGGCGGCGCGGGTGCGGCGGCCGCGGCTCTTCTACGCCGCCGCGCTCGGCGGGTTCGGGGCGGCGATCGCGGGGGTCGCGCTCGTGGTCGGCCGGGGGCCCTTGGGGCTGACCCTCGCGGTCGCGCTGGCCGGGGGCTGTTGCGGTCCGGTCGTCTCGGGCGGGCTCTCCAGCCTGGTCGTGTCCCTGGTGTCCGATGCGGCGGAAGAGACGGAGGAGGCGGCACGCGCGCGTGCGTACGCGTGGGACGCCGCGACGTACAACGCCGCGTCGGTGGTGGGGCCCGCGGGTGTGGCGCTCACGGCGGCCGCGGTGTCGCCCGGTGCGGCGACGTTGCTGCTCGCGGGGGTGGCGGGGTTGGCGGCGGCGCTGGTCTGCGCGCTTCCGCTCCGGGCCGGTCTGGCCCCGGCTTCCCGGCCTTCCGTGCGGGCCGATCTGGTGGCCGGGCTCGCGGCGGTGTGGCGGATACCCGCGCTGCGGGCGATCACCGCGAGCACGTGTGTCGCGTACGTCGGTATCGGCGGGCTCACGGTGACGGCGGTGCTGCTCGCGGGTGAGCGTGGTCGGCCAGGGGGCGCGGGGGCGCTGGTCACCGCCTTCGCGCTCGGGGCGCTCGGCGGGTGTCTCGCCGTGGCCCGCAGGCCGCCGCGGATGTCCGCGCGGCGGCTGGCCCGTTGGAGCCTGCTCGGCACGGGGGTCGCGCTGGCGGGGGCTGCGGCGGCGCCCTCGTACGCCCTGGCCGTGGTGTTCTTCGGCGCGGCCGGGCTGTGCGACGGGCCGCTGCTGACCGCGACCCTGCGCATCCGGGCGTCCCACGCCCCGGACGCGGTGCGGACGCAGGTCTTCACGCTGGGGGCCGGGCTGAAGCTGTCGGCGGCGGCGGG
>NZ_JAZGRL010000120.1:0-2183 GCF_046540415.1 Streptomyces sp. E11-3
CCCAGCGCCGCTTCGCAGCACCGACGCTGCCCTGACGTCGGTGCACAGCGAAGGGCCCCGCGGACAAGATCCGCGGGGCCCTTCGCTCTGTCTCAGGCTGTCTCGGGTCAGCCCGCGGCCTTCTCCAGCTTGGCGAGCTGCGCGTCGATGATCGCCGCGGGCGTCTCGGTCTTCCCGGTCGCCACGACGTTCATGGTGTAGAAGGGCACGAGCGTCGAGCCGCTGCGAACGACGGTGAACGACATGACCGTCTCCTCACCCTCGATGTCCCCGATGAGGTGGTACGCGACGGACTCGTCCCCCAGCTTCGGGTCCGGCTGGGCCTTCACGCCGGTGTAGGAGCTGTCCTCGTGGTCGAACTTCTCGCACTTCTCCACCGCGGTGCGCAGCGCGTCGAGGTCCTTCTCCGCGTCGGCCTGCTCATGCGCGAGCAGCGCGACGGACGTGATGGAGGCGAGCTTCTTCTCGGCGACGGTCCGGCCGATCCGCGACTTCGCCTTGGTCTGCGTGGAGAACATGACCATGTCGGCGATCGGCTGGCATGCGTCGGCGCTGGCCGGGATGGACTTCGTGGGCCACTCGGCCTCGGGCAGTTCCTCCACCTTGTAGCCCGTGACGTCATCCTGAGCGATGATCGCCGCCTTCAACTGCGCGGCGGTCAGCGCCTTGGCCCCACCCTCGGGCTTCGCTGCCTCGGTCGTCTTCTCCGCCGAGGGCTTGTCCTTGCCCTCGTCGCCACTGCCACTGTCACTGCCACCGCACGCGGCGGTGAACCCCAGAGCGGCAACGACGGATACGGCCACCACGGCGCGGGACACAGTTGACTTCAACGCTTCTCACCCTCAAGGTTCTTGGCGCACTCCTCATGCGCAGAACCCCATCCAAGGCCCCAGCCACCGCACTTGACCAGCGGTGCAAGGTAACGATCAAGCTCACCAAAAAGGTTGTACGCCCACGGGTCACGGCCTCGCAACGGATCGGCCACGGAACACACCGGCGCCCCATGCAACGAAACGCGCCGCCGCGAGGTCGCCGAACACTCCCTCGCAGCGGCGCGGTCAAGTCCGCGGGCGCCTCTCGGCGTCGGTTCAGCCCGCGACCTTCTCCAGCTTGGCGAGCTGCGTCTTGATGATCGCGTCCGGCACCTTGAGGCTCTTGGTGTCGAGGAGGTTCATCGAGTAGAAGCCGACCAGGGTCGAGCCACTGCGTACCACGGTGAAGGACATCGGGATCGTGTCGCCCTCGATGTCACCCTCCATCTGGTACGAGACCGACTCGTCCCCCAGCTTGGGGTCCGGGAGCGCCTTGACCTTGGAGTACTGGTAGTCGGTGTGCTCGTACTTGGTGCACTTCTCGGACGCCGTGCGCAGATCGCCGATGGCCTTCTCGGCGTCGGCCTGCTTGTGCGCCATCAGCGCGAGGGAGGTGACCGTCGCGTTCAGCTCGTTGTCGGGGAGCAGCGTGCGCCCGATCCGCGCCTTGGCCTCGGGCCGCGTGGTGAAGAAGAACATGTCCGCGATCGGCTGGCATGCCTCGGGCGACGTGGCGATGAAGTCCGAGGGCATCTCGTCCTTCGGCATCTTGGAGACCTTGCCGAAGCCCTTCACGTCACCCTTGGCGACGGCGGCCTTCTCCAGCTGAGCCGCGGTCAGCGTCTTCGCCACGGGCTCCGGCTTCGGCTTCGCCGCCTCGGTCGTCTTCTCGGCCGAGGGCTTGCCCCCGTCATCGCTGCCACTGTCACTACCACCGCACGCGGCGGTGAACCCCAACGCAGCCACCACAGATGCGGTCATGACAACCCGCGACACAGATGCCTTCACGTTTCCACTCTTCCTTGTTCAAGGGCGCGCCCCCAGGCGCGCCGCGAGACAAGAAAAAGCCCATGCACCCGCCCCGACCAGCAATTTTCCCGTGCTTTTGGGTAACGATCGGGGATCAACGAAAAGGTTGCACACCTCCGGTCACGACCTGACAACGAATCCAGGCTCCGGAGGCCCATCCGCCCCTCCCCCGCGATGCGCATGCCGTCGATACCTCACTGGAATCGGCCCCCTCTTCCGCCACCGGATCACCGTGATGCAAAATCCCAGGTAGCTAGGAGGAACCACACGATGCGCGGGGCGCGGAAGCGACGTCAGGAGCACAGAAGGCCTTCCCCTGCCCAAAACCCCCCGCACCCCCCA
>NZ_JAZGRL010000121.1:0-2171 GCF_046540415.1 Streptomyces sp. E11-3
GACCCCGCGTCCGCGCCGCCACCCGCGCAGCCCGCACCCACCCCCACTCCTTCCACCTCCGACGGGGTGAAGCCGTGACCGACAGGCAACCACCGCGCCGCCGCGTGCCAGGCCCGGCGAAACCGGCCAGGTCAGGACGGACCGCAGGCCCACGCCGCCCCGGTCCCGGAGCGCGCCCCGCCGCACGCAGGCCACGCCCCGCGTCGGCCCCGCGGGCCCCGCGCACCCTCCGTCTGGGCACCCCGCGTCCCCGGCTCAGGCTGGTCGGCCTGGCGCTGACGCTGGTGATGGTCGCCTTCGTCGTACGGCTGCTGCAGGTGCAGGCCGTCGACGCGAACGAATACGCGGCCAAGGCGGAACTGAACCGCTACTTCAGCGACACGCTGGCCGCCGAGCGGGGCCAGATCACCGACCGCAACGGCTCCCAGCTGGCGGTCAGCGTCGACGCGTACGACATCACGGCCGACCCCTCGATGTTCACGCCGAAGGTGACCGGGGTGCCGGACGCCCCGGACCAGGCCGCCGCGCTGCTCGCCCCGATCCTGGATCAGGACGCGGCGGACGTCGCCCGCAAGCTCAAGAAGCCGAAGGCCCGCTACGCGCTGCTGGCCCGCAGGCAGACCCCGCAGGTCTGGCGCGACGTCAAGGAGCTGAAGGCCACGCTCGCCGAGAAGGCCGCCAAGACGGGCGGCAGCGGTGTGCTGGCCGGAGTCTTCCCGAAACCGAGCAGCAAGCGGGTCTATCCCAACGGTGATCTCGCCGCCGGGATACTGGGCTGGGTCAACGCCGACAACAAGGGCGGGGGCGGCATGGAGGCCCAGCTGGACCGGGAGCTCGCGGGCCAGGACGGCAAGATCACCTACGCCCAGTCCGGTGGCCGCCGGGTGCCCACCGCGGGCAGTGACGAGACCCCCTCGGTCCCCGGCTCCGACATCGAGCTGACCATCGACCGGGACCTCCAGTGGGTCGCGCAGAAGGCCATCTCCGAGCAGGTGAAGGCCTCCAAGGCGGACCGCGGCTATGTGGTGGCCCAGGACACCCGCACCGGCGAGATCCTGGCCATGGCCAACGCCCCCGGCTTCGACCCGGGGAATCTGTCGAAGGCCAACCCGGACAACCTGGGCAACCCCGCGCTGCACGACGCCTACGAGCCCGGCTCCACCAGCAAGCTGATCTCGATGGCCGCGGTCCTTGAGGAGAACGTCGCCACGCCCGGCACCCATGTGACCGTGCCCAACCGGCTGCACGCCGGCGACCGGCTGTTCAAGGACGACATCGACCACCCGACCTGGTACCTGACGCTCAACGGCGTGCTGGCCAAGTCCAGCAACATCGGCACCATCCTGGCCACCCAGCAGCTGGGCAAGACCCAGTCCAAGGCCAACCAGGTCCTCTACTCGTATCTGCGCAAGTTCGGGATCGGCCGCTACACCGGGCTCGGCTTCCCCGGCGAGACCCCGGGCATTCTCGCCAAGCCCGAGAAGTGGTCCACCTCGCAGCAGTTCACGGTGCCGTTCGGGCAGGGCTACTCGCTCAACGCCGTCCAGGCCGTCTCGGTCTACTCGACGGTCGCCAACAAGGGCGTACGAGTGGAGCCCACGCTGGTACGCGGCACCAAGGGGCCGGATGGCCGGTTCTCGCCGGCGCCCGAGCCGAAGAAGACCCGCGTGGTGAGCGAGAAGACCGCCGGGACGCTGTCCAAGATGCTGCAGTCGGTCGTGGACGACGACGAGGGCACCGGAAACAAGGCGCGGATCCCCGGCTACCGGGTCGCGGGCAAGACCGGCACGTCCAACCGGGTGGACCCCAAGACCGGCCGGTACAAGGGCTACACCTCGTCCTTCGCCGGGTTCGCCCCCGCGGACAAGCCCCGGATCGCCGTCTACTGCGCGATCCAGAACCCGACCAAGGGCAACTACTTCGGTGGCCAGATCTGTGCCCCCATCCACAAGCAGGTGATGGAGTTCGGGCTGAAAACCCTGCAGGTCGCTCCCTCCGGCAGCAAGGCCCCCCGCCTGCCGGTCACCTTCGATCCGGAAGACTGAGCTGGCACCGCCGTGACGACGATCACCCCGCGCGACAACGGGAACCACTCCCCGTCCCCGAACGGCTCCAAGGCGCCAGCGTCTCCGGGGCCCCCAGGGCCCCCTGGCCCCCCAGGGCCACCCGGG
>NZ_JAZGRL010000122.1:0-2160 GCF_046540415.1 Streptomyces sp. E11-3
AGAAGAACTCCACCCTCGTCCTGCCCTTCCCCGTCGAACTGCTCCGCTTCCTGGAACGCTCCACCCACAATGCGCCGATTCCGCCCGACTCGGGGAACGCCTCATCGGCACGCGCGATCCCGGACGAGCCCCGGCAAGGCATCGACGAGCCTCGGCGAGGTCTCACGGAATCCGGTGTCGAGACCACGGAATCCGGCGCCCAGGCCGCGAAATCCGACGACGGACCGACGAGAACTGGACAGGACTAGTCCTTACGCGTTGCCGATCGCGTGCTCGCGTGGGGTGTTTGCTTCAGGAACCGACATGGTGTGACCACCGGTACCCAACGGGCAGGGGGCGCACAACCGTTGTCGTGCGCGCGTCCTGAAGTCGACCTTGTGTGCTACCTGTCGGTACCGGAAGAGTGTGCTCCACCCATCTGCAGGGGCGCGGCCATCGGCGGATGCCCGAGTCCACGCACGCACACCTCCGGGTCCGGCACCCCCACAACGGCCGGGCTCGATCCCCCCACAGGAGGACCAGACTTGAAGCACCGACGCATACCCAAGCGGCGGGCGGCCATGGCGGGCGCGGGTGTCGCCGCGCTGGTGGCCGCGGGCGTGACCTTCCAGACTGCGAACGCCAACCAGAGCCCCGAGGTCCCCGAGGTGAAGACCCTCTCGGTGGCCGCGGCCGGAAAGCTCGCCGCGACCCTGGACGCGGACCTCGGCACCGACACGGCGGGTACGTACTACGAGGCGAAGTCCAAGACCCTCGTCGTGAACGTGCTGGACGAGACGGCGGCACGCGAGGTCCGGGAGGCCGGAGGCAAGGCCAGAGTCGTCGCGAACTCCCTGGCGGACCTGAAGCGCGCCCGTACCGAACTGACCGACCAGGCGACCATCCCCGGCACCTCCTGGGCCACCGACCCGACCACCAACAAGGTCGTCGTGACGGCGGACAGCACGGTCAAGGGCGCCGACTGGGCGAAGCTCAGCAAGGTCGTCGAAGGGCTTGGCGGCAAGGCCGAACTGAAGAAGACCGAGGGCGAGTTCGAGAAGTTCATCGCGGGCGGTGACGCCATCCTCAGCGGCGGCGGGCGCTGCTCACTCGGCTTCAACGTCGTCAAGGACGGCGAGCCGCACTTCCTGACCGCGGGCCACTGCGGCAGCTCCGGGAGCGCCTGGACCGACCAGCAGGGCGCCGCGCTGGGCACCATGGTCGCCTCGGACTTCCCCGGGAACGACTTCGCGCTCGTCAAGTACGACAGCGGCGTCGACCACCCGAGCGCCGTCAACCTCTACAACGGCAGCAGCCAGGAGATCACCCAGGCAGGTGCGGCCACGGTCGGCCAGCAGGTGACGCGCAGCGGCTCCACGACCCGGGTGAACAGCGGCGAGGTCACGGCCCTGGACGCCACCGTGAACTACGGCAACGGCCAGGTCGTCACCGGGCTCATCCAGACCACGGTCTGCGCCGAGCCGGGCGACAGCGGCGGCTCCCTGTTCGCGGACAGCACCGCGCTCGGGCTGACCAGCGGGGGCAGCGGCGACTGCACGTCGGGCGGTACGACCTTCTTCCAGCCGGTGCCCGAGGCGCTCCAGGAGTTCGGGGCCGAGATCGGCTGACGCCACTCTGCCCGTAGAGACCCGGCCCGCCACACCAGGCGGGCCGGGTCTCGCACGTCTCGAAGACGGGCTCTCAGCCGCCCGGCCGCCGCAGCAGCCTCTTGAGGGCGAGACCGAAGACGACGCGCCCCGCTCGCGCGGTCAACGGGTCGAGAAAGCGAGGGAGTTTCGCCAGGCGCAGCTCCTCGCGCCAGACGACGTACGCCCCGGTCCCTCGCGGATGTACCTCGATCTCGGCCCAGCCCGTGATGAACGTTCCCTGCTTCACCAGGCGGCAGCGACCTGCCGGAGCAGCGGCCCCTGGTGTCCCCGGTGGCCCCGGTGCCCCCGGCGGCTCCCAGACGGTCACCTCCATGGGGTCGTCAAACGCCAGGCGCCCGATACCGGTACGGGCCACGAACCGGGTACCCCGCCGATTCGGTGCAGCGGTCCGTACGACCGTCCTGGTCAGCGGGACATGGGCGGCGTGCAGCGGCCAGTCGGTCAGCCGCTCCCAGGTCTCCTGGACGGACAGCGGTGACGGTCGTACGACACGGAAGACGGGCACCAGGCC
>NZ_JAZGRL010000123.1:0-2156 GCF_046540415.1 Streptomyces sp. E11-3
CCCCTCACCCTCACCCTCACCCTCACCCTCACCCTCAGCCGCCCTGCCGCCGCCGACGCTCGCCCCCGGCCCCGCGGGTCAGGCACCCGTGTTCGAGCACGGCCCGCGCGGCGGCGGCAAGACCGTGGCGCTCACCTTCGACGCCGACATGACCGCCGACCAGGGCCCGCGCGCGGCGTCCGGCGAGCGCTTCGACAACCCCGAGCTGATCGCCACGCTGCGCCGCCTCAAGGTCCCGTCCACCGTCTTCATGACCGGCCGCTGGGCCGAGGAGTACCCCGACCAGGCCAGGTCGATCGGCGCCGACCCGCTCTTCGAGGTCGCCAACCACTCCTACAGCCACCACGCCTACACGGCCGACTGCTACGGCCTGCCGACCGTCGCACCCGAGCGGATGCGCGCCGACGTGGATCGCGCCTCCACCGCGTTCCGCGCGGCAGGTGTGTCCCGTACCGTGCCGTACTTCCGCTTCCCCGGCGGGTGTTACGACCGCACCGCACTGCGCGCGATCGCCGGAAGCGGAGTCACCGCGGTGCAGTGGGACGTGGTGGGCGGCGACGCGTTCGCCACCGACGCGGACGCGGTGGCCCGCGAGGTGCTGCGTGGGGTCAGGCCGGGTTCGGTGGTCGTCCTGCACTGCACCCGCAGCGCCGCCCCGGCCACCGAGCGGGCGCTGCGCACGGTGGTGCCGGAACTGCGCGAGCGCGGGTACCGCTTTGTGCGGGTGTCGGAGCTGATCGGGGCGGCTGGTGGGCGCGGCTAGGCTGGCGGTCATGGACTACTGCGCGAGTACGTCGCCGTCGGCGCCCGGCGAGGCACCGGCCGCCGACGGGGAGCCGTACGCCGAGTGCGTGCTGTGCCGGAAGCCGACCGAGTACCCGGAGTCGACGAAGGGCGCGACGCTCTGCCCCGTCTGCGAGTGGCAGGAGGCGCAGCGCACAGCCTGCTCCGGGTGACGACCATCGATCCCGTACGCCCCTTGCCCGCCCGCGGTCGCGCGCCCACCATGTAGGGACACTCGGCCCCTGGGGTGGAGCATGCGTACGGACTCCTGGCGCGTTCTGGCCGCGACTCTCGCCGTGTTACTCGCTGCCGCCTGCGGGTCGGGCGGCGGGGGCGGTGCGCAGGGCGGCCAGGAAGGTGGTACGGACGGCGCTACGAACAAAAAGACGCCGACATGGACGCCACCGGACAACGGCTCCGGGAGGTCCACGGGTTCCAGCGGCTCGACCGGGTCCACCAACGGCAACGGCGGCAAGAACGGGAAACCGCCGGAACTGATCTGGCTGCCGATCGGTCCCCGGGATCCGAACACGGACCAGGCACACGACCCGGAGAGTGTCTACGACCTCCTGCAGGCACCGCACGACTGCGCGACCGCCAGGGTGCCGATCGAGCAGGAGGCGAAGCGTGCCGAGGACCGAGGCAAGGCGCTCGACAACAGATGGCGGGTCCTGCGCGGCCTGATGGCGGCGTGCCTGGCCGCACAAGGGCAGGGCGGGAGCTGGGACACGGCGGCGGCGGACTACGCCATCGTCAAAGGCCGTACGCCGGACACCTGCAAGGGCCGCGCCGCCCTCAGCACCCTCCGCGAGCTGGTCGGCTTCCACGACACGTACCCTCAGGCGACCACGCGCCTCGTCGTCCCCTCCAGCGGCGGCCAGGCCTGCGCCCTGCGGATCACCGGGGTGAGCGCGGACGGGAGCACGACCGTACGCCCTGGCAACGAGGCCCTGATCGAGCTCAGCGGCGCCTACTTCAACGCGCCCGACGCGAACGCCTTCGTGACCGTGGGCGGGAAGGATCTCGACGCGCAACCGAGGCGCCTGCCGCGCAACGGGGACCGGCTGGCGTACGCGTTCGAGGTTCCCGAGCTCGGCGCGGGCTACCCAAAGACCGTGGACGTCGTTATCTCAGTGGGCGGGGTCACCCTGACCGAACGCGGTGCCCTCACGGTCGAGGAACCCGAACCCGAACCCGACGCAGCCCAGTCCCCCGCGAGCGGTCCGGGCGCGGCAGCCCGATGACCGCTCCGTACCTGCGGCGCCTACGCACATCGCTCACCACAGCCCGCGCCCGCCGACGCTCCGGCGGCGACCCAAGGCCGACGCCGCCCCCGCAACCGTCCCCGCAGCCGACACCCACACCCCCTCCGC
>NZ_JAZGRL010000124.1:0-2141 GCF_046540415.1 Streptomyces sp. E11-3
CGATCATGGTGAATCCGGGCCCTCGGACGCGCTCCTTGAGGCGACCGAGGCGGAAGACCAGGCCCCGCTCGTACTGTTTCACCACGCGGGCGGCCGCCGCGACGTACACGGCGCCGGCGGTCGCGACCGTCAGTCCCACTGTGAGCAGCTCTTCGACCATGACGACCCCCTGCCATTAGAGTCGGCCGTCACTACCACGATATGCCCGGGAATCGACCAGGTCGAGCCCTGTCCGGCCTGGGCTGACCCTGGCCTGGACGGGCCCGGACTGGTTCAGCTGCCGCCGTCGGCGGCCGAGACGGTGGCGGTGTAGCGCTGCACTTCGCCCGCGATGCGGTCGCAGCCGATCAGGACCGGCCGAGCGCCGAGGTGGCGGAGTTCGGCGCGGTGCCGGTGGGTGGTGCCCGCGCGGGGGTCGTGGACGGCCACGTCGTACGCGGCCGGGGTATCGGCCGCTGTCGGCGCGAGGGTCAGCCGGTGCGCGGGCCAGTCCCAGCCGTACCGGCGGAAGAGTTCGCGCTCGATGACCTGTTCGCCGGGTTCGGGCAGGCAGGACCAGCCGCGGTAGAGGTCCATCAGCTCGGACGGGTCGCCGGTGCGCTCGACCAGCTGGGCCATGCGGTCGGGGGTGAGGTTGCCCCAGTAGCGGCCTTCCGGGAAGTCGACCAGGGTGGGCGCGAAGCGGTGGCCGCCGAAGCTGCTGATGCGCCACACCCGTACGGTGCCGTCGCTGCCGTGCGCCTCGCGCAGCTGCCGGTAGAACGGGTAGCCGAGGGTGCCGCAGCAGGCGTCGACCGAGGCGTGCGTGCAGACGACCAGGTCGCGGTGGAGGGTCGGGTCGCGGTACGCGGCGAACGGGGCGAGGGCGGCGGGGTCGTCGGCGAACAGGGCGTCGACCAGGGCCGGGGCCTGGTCGGTGGGGACGTGGTGCTCGATACGGGTGAGGGGCGCGGCCGGTCCCGTGGCGCGGTCGAAGCGGATGATCCGCAGCAGGCCCGGGGCGGAGTACTCCGGGTCGGGTGCGGCGGCGAACGTCTTCATGGTCAGGCCGCGTTCGGCGGTGCGGCGGGTGGCGGTGCGCAGGGCCGCCCGCAGCGGGGCGGGTACCCGGTCGCTCTCCCACACCGGGGTGCCCATGCCCGGCGGCCAGGGCAGCGGGAGTTCGAGCATCAGGAACCGGTCGAAGGGACGGGCCGTGCCGATCGGGTCCTCGGCCGCGGTGCGGGCGACCAGGGAGCAGGAGCGGTCGGCCGGGATCGTGGGCGCGGGTTCCCGCCGGGCCGGTGTGCGGCCCGCCATGGCGTCCAGGACGTTGTGGCGGGCCCGTTCCGCCTCGGAGTCGAGTTCCTCGACGGTGCCGAGCCGGGTGACGCTCTCCACGGCACTCGGCCCGGTGAAGCCGTGCGCGCGCAGCGTGCGGTAGAGGGCGGTGAAGTCCACGATGCCGTCGCCCGGTGTGATCGCCGGTGGCATGCCGCCGTTCGCGGTGGCCCGGTTGCTGCCGCGGACCGGGTGGTCGCGGACGCCCACCGCGGCGATGTACGGGGCGAGTTCGGCGAGGCCGTCGGCGGGCGGCTCGCCGCCGTAGTGCACCAGGTTGCCCGGGTCCCAGCAGGCACGGAAGGCGTCGTGGCCGACGCGCTGGACGACGGACAGGGTGTCCGCCGCGGTACGGGTCAGGCCGCCGTGCGGCTTGACGGCGATGGTCACCCCGCAGGCGGCGGCGTACGGGGCGGCGGCCGCCATCAGCCGCAGATAGCGGTCGCCGTGTTCGAGCTCGGGGCAGCCCATGTCGACCAGGGTGCGCACCGCGAGGCGGGCGCAGTGGTCGATCTGGCGGCGCAGCGCGCCCAGCGCCTGCTCGTCGTCGCGGTCCAGGTCGGCGGCATGGCTGAGGACCACAAGACGCAGCCCGTGGTCGCGGACGACCGCGCCGACCTCCGTGGCGCGAGCGGCCGGGGTATCGGGGGTGATCACTTCGGTGACGCCGTGCACCGGGAGTGCGACGGCGTCGAATCCGGCCGTACGGATGCCGCGCAGGGCACGCTCCAGGGGAAACTGCGCCCAGGGCCGCACGGTGCAGGCGAGCGCGGGCCGTTCGTGGTCCCCGTACGCGGGCCGGTTGTCGGGTATGGGGTGGC
>NZ_JAZGRL010000125.1:0-2120 GCF_046540415.1 Streptomyces sp. E11-3
AGCGGGGCGGGCGGCGGGGCGCGGGGCGGTGTGTCGTTCATATTCCAGTATGCGACGACCCGTGCGACTCACCTGGTCACCTGCCTTCTCTTCCATGACATCCAAGGGCTACCGGGAAGTAACTCTGGCTGGTTTGATGTGTCCGCATCCATCCCCCACCGAATGATCGGGAGATCAAGTCGTGGCGCATTCCGCTCTCCGCCGCACCTCCGGCTCCGTTGTCGCGCTCGCAGTCGCCGGCGCCGCACTGGTCGCCGCAACGCCCGCCCAGGCGGCCGCCGACGAGACCCCGGAACTGAAGGTGCTGGCGTACAACACCTTCCTGTTCAGCAAGTCGCTGTACCCGAACTGGGGCCAGGACCACCGGGCCGCGGAGATCCCCAAGACCGACTTCTTCCGCGGCAACGACGTGGTCGTACTCCAGGAGGCGTTCGACAACTCCTCGTCGGACGCGCTGATGAGCAACGCGTCGGGCGAGTACCCGCACCAGACGCCGATCGTCGGGCGCAGCAAGAGCGGCTGGGACGCCACGGGTGGCTCGTACTCGTCGATGACGCCCGAGGACGGCGGCGTGACGATCCTCAGCAAGTGGCCGATTCTGCGCAAGGAGCAGTACGTCTTCAAGGACGCGTGCGGCGCGGACTGGTGGTCCAACAAGGGCTTCGCCTACGCCGTACTCGATGTGAACGGCACCAAGGCGCACATAGTCGGCACCCACGCGCAGTCCACCGACCCCGGCTGCGACGCGGGTGAGGCGGCCCAGATGCGCAGCCTCCAGTTCAAGGCCATCGACGCCTTCCTGGACGCCAAGAACATCCCGGCGAGCGAGCAGGTCATCGTCGCGGGCGACTTCAACGTGGACTCGCACAGCGCCGAGTACGCCTCGATGCTGACCGACGGCGGCCTGGCCGACACGGACTCGCGCACCGGGCACCCGTACTCCTTCGACACCCAGGACAACTCCATCGCCTCCGAGCGCTACCCGGACGACCCGCGCGAGGACCTGGACTACGTCCTGCACCGCGCGGGCCACGCGCGCCCGGCCGGCTGGAACAACAACGTCATCAAGGAGGAGTCCGCGCCCTGGACGGTCTCCAGCTGGGGCAAGAACTACACGTACACCAACCTCAGCGACCACTACCCGGTGACCGGCTCCGCGCGCTAGCCGCACCGCCGCACACCCCGCACCACCCCGCCCCGGCTGCCCGGTACTCCCGACGGGCACCGGGGCACTTTCACAACAGTGGTGAGACAGCAATACTGTTGCACCGCATCAACGCACTACCCGGGAGGCGGAACGCTGCCATGACGACGGACACCGAGGAGCCGACGCTCACAGTCGACGAGCTGGCCGCGCGCGCCGGAGTCACCGTCCGCACGATCCGTTTCTACGGCACCCGAGGGCTGCTGCCTCCGCCGCACATCGGCCCGCGCCGTGTCGGCCGTTACGGCCCTGGCCATCTGTCCCGGCTGGCGCTCATAGAGGAGTTGCAGCACCAGGGCATGACCCTCGCGGCGATCGAGCGGTACATGGAGCAGCTGCCACCGGATCTGAGCGCCCATGACCTGGCCATCCACCGGGCCCTTGTGGCGACCTGGGCCCCGGACTCGGCGGAGGAAGCGAGCCGGGCTGAGCTCGACCGCAGGGCCGGACGCGCCCTGACGGACGAGGACCTGGACCGGCTCGCGGCGATGGACGCGATCGCCAGGACGGACTCCCCGGACACGTTCCGGGTCGACCCCGGGCTGTTGCGGCTCGGGGTGCAGCTGCTCGACGTGCCGATCGCGCACGAGACGATCCTGGCCTCCCGTACGGTCCTGCTGGAGCACGCCCGCTCGGCCGCGCACGAGCTGGCCGGGCTCTTCCGCGACCAGGTGTGGGCGCCGTACCGGGAGCGGGAGTCGGACCCGCGCCATGTGGAGGCGATGAAGTCGCTGTCCGCGCATATGCAGCCGCTGGTGGTGCAGGCGCTGGTGACGGCGTTCCAGCGCTCGCTCAGGGACGAGCTGCGGGCGGAGTTCGGCACACAGATGTCTGATACGCAGGAGTTCGACGCGCAGCGGTGGGGGGGGGGGGGGGGGGGGGGGGGGGGGGGGGGGGGGGGCCCCCCCCCCCCCCC
>NZ_JAZGRL010000126.1:0-2091 GCF_046540415.1 Streptomyces sp. E11-3
CCCGCACCCCCGTGTCCGTAGTGGTGCACCAGCAGCCCGCCGCCCGCGACCGGCTCCCGCTCGATCCGTACGGCGTCCCGCACCGGCCGCAGCCCCACCCGGTGCTCGATGATCCGGGCCCCGGCGAGCTCAGGACGTACACGGGAGCAGCGCTTGACGATCGCCTCGGCCGTCGCCGGGTCGGGGGTGAGGTCCCAGGCGTCCTCGTGGGCGGTGCCGCCGAGCACCAGGCCGTACGGCTGCGGCAGCAGGTACGTCGTCTCGGTCGGGGACTCGGTGGCCACGAACCACGTGTCGATCCCCGGGTTCTCCACCACGACCAACTGCCCGCGCACCGGGCGCACCGAGGGGTCGGGCACCAGCTCCCGCGCCCCGAGCCCCGTGCAGTTGACCACGACACCCGCCTCGGCCGCCGGCTCCCTGAGGTCGGTGACCGCACGCCGCTCGACGCGCCCGCCCGCGCGCACCAACCGCTCGTGCAGGTACCGCAGATACACCGGCATGTCGAGCAGCGGCACCGTCGCCCGCAGCCCCTGGGCGAAGCCCTCGGGCAACTCATCCGCGCGTGCCTCGCGCAGGCCGTCCACCTGGGCGGACCACTGGGGAAAGGCGGACAGCGGGGTATCGGCCATGGTGCCCGGCACCAGCCGCACACCGGTCGTGTCCGTATCCGCCGCGAGCGCCTCGTACTCGCGCAGAGACCGCACCGCCCAGTCCTCGACCAGCTCCCGAGGCTCGATCCGGTACGGCCAGCACAGGCCTCCGGCCACCGCCGACGTGGTGTCCTGGCCCTCGTCCCGAGTCCACAGCCGCACCCGGCAGCCACGCTCCGCCAGCACCACGGCGGTCGTCAGCCCGATGACCCCGCCACCCATCACGATCACGTCATCCGCGCGCATGCCAGGACACTACGTCCTGCCCACCGGGAGCGGAATGACGAATGCCGCGCTCAGATCACCGCTTGGATGGGGATACTCAGGGCATGTCTGCCGAGTACACCACGTTCGGCCTGGCCCCGGCGATCCGTGCCGGAGGGGTCCTCGCCAACGGTGACTACCAAGTCCACCGGGACTTCCTGGACTTCATCGTGGACGGACGTCCGCTGCTGTTCCAGCTCTCCGACCTGGACGCCGTGTCGCCGCTCGCCTCCGACGTCCCTCCGGCGATCTTCACCGCACATGTGCGGCGCCTCCTCCTGGAAGCCGACGCGCCGCTGACCGACGGGCGGTACGTCATCTACGGCTGTCCCGAGTGCGAAGGGCTCGAATGCGGCGCCGTCACGGCGGTGATCGAACGGAGCGGCGACGGCCAGGACGACTACGTCTGGCGGGACTTCGCCTGGCAGACCGAGGAGCGCGCGGACCTGGAGCGCAACGGCTACCACGGGATAGGCCCGTTCCGCTTCCGCGGCGAGCAGTACCGCAGCGAACTGCGGCGGCTGCTCAGCGCATCGGAGCCCACCGCGCGCCGCCGGGTCCTGCTGATCGGGGCCCGTGCCGCGGTCCTCGCCAAACTGGCCGCGGCCCTGCGGATCATCGGCATCGGAGCGGAAGTCGTCCAGGACGCCTCCGGCATCCCGCCCGAAGAACTGAGCACCTACGGCGCTGTGGCCTTCGGGCGGGCCGTCACCGAGGCCCAGCGCGACACCGTACGGGCCGCGTTCGACCGGGCGGGCGTCGAGGTGGCGTACGTCAGCGGGCTCGCCCCGATCACCCCGCTCCTGGTCGCCCAGATCGAACACGCCCTGGACCGCAGCCCGGTGGAACAACGCAGACTCACCGGCCTGACCGCGACGTCCGGCGCGGCGGAGATCGAGGTCACCTCCACCTGCCGAGTACGCCTCACGGCCTACCGCCTGGACCTCCTCTACCGCACCCACACCCACGACCTCTTCGACGAGGTCCTGACCCCAGGCACCCACCACATCCCCCTGGACGCGAGGGCCACCAGGGGCCAGTCCTACGTGGTAGCCCGCACAACAGACAGCGTCCTGGTATCCCCAACGACGCACTAGCCGTCTACCACGTTGTGGGCATTCGTTCCGCAGGGCGAGGGGGGCACCTCCCGCTCGAGCGAAGTCGAGAGTGGGGG
>NZ_JAZGRL010000127.1:0-2075 GCF_046540415.1 Streptomyces sp. E11-3
GCCGGTTGCTCTCCGGCCCGAAGGGGTGGGGCGCACCGGGGTGGTGCGCCCCGACGGGGCGAGGGGGTCAGCTCGGGCTGGTTCGGATGGCGGGGCACTCGTAGCCCCAGCAGTCGCAGACCATGACGTCACTCCAGGTCTGGACCTTGCCGCACTCGCAGGCGGCTGACTCGCGGACGCTGAACCGGATGGTGGAGCAGCCGCACGCGATGCACTTCAGGTGCAGCTCGGCGACGCGCGCCCAGTTGCAGGGGCGGCGGTTGTCGACGTCGACGGCGCCTTCGAGCCGCTTCCACTCCTCAAGGACGGCGAGCACCGCGCGGAACCAGCGGTTGGTGTCGGTGTCGGCTGCCTCGGTGTCGGCGTGGAGTCGTTCGAGTTCGGCGCGGAGCGCGGTCTCCTCGGTGGCGTCCCGCTCGCTGGGCGGGAGGAGACGGGGCAGCGTCGGCAGGGGGGAAGCGGTGAGCGGCGCGGTGATGTACTCGATCACGTCGGTCGGGAGGCGGCTGTCGGGGTGTATCTGGATCAGCTCGCGAGCGTCGGCGAGAGCCCGCCACATTTCCGCGAAGGGGGCGTTGGTGGTGCCGTCGTAGGACTCGCACGCGGTAGCGGCGGCGTCGAAGTGCGCGGCGATGAACTGGAGTGCACGCATCGCTTCGGGGGCGGCGAAGCGGTCGCGGGCGACGCTGGCAGCGGTCCGGGCACGGGTGGCGGCGGCGAGCTGGAGCGGCTTGGCGGTGGTCACTGGGGTTCCGTTCGGGTCGGGGCCGGTTGCTCTCCGGCCGGGGGAGGCGCACCGGGGGCGCGCCCCGGTGTGAGGGTGGTGGTCAGGCGTCGCAGAGGGCGCCGAGGACCGGGTCACAGCAGGTGCAGCTAGGGCAGCGGCGGGCCCGCTCGGTGCGGCAGTCACAGTGGTAGTCGACAGGGACCCAGCGGCGGGCGTCCTCGTCGTAGACGGCGTCTCGTACGTATCCGCGATCGCACTGGGAGCAGCAGCAGGGGCAGCCGTTCATGGGGGCTCTTTCGTTCGGGGACGGCCGTAGCCGACGTTCGGAATGGTGCGGCGGTTGCTGGACGCCGGGGTCCGGGCGGGACGGTCGCGCGTCCCGCCCGGTGGGGTCACGGGCGGTTGGTGCTGTTACAGGCGACTGTCGACGGTGCGGAGCAGCCGGACGGGCAAGCGCTGGCAGGGAGGGCCTTGAGTGCGGCGCGTACGGCGTTGGTGCCCTGCGAGAGAAGCGGTTTGCGGCCGTTGCCGGGGATGATCTCGGCCCGCAGGATCTTGCCGCTGGTGCGCCCGACCTGGATGGACCCGAACGCGCCGTGGGGGCCGGACGCGTTCAGGATCAGTCGGCGGGCGTTGCCGCGCGGCGCGCCCCACTGTGGGTGCAGGCCCTTGGACTTGGCGAGGCGGATGACGGAGATCGTGTACGCGGTGAGACCGGTGAGGTCGGGTCCTTCGTCCGGTGAGGTGCCTGGCGCTTCGGGGAGCGTAGGTACGGAGGAGGGCAGGTTGCAGGGGCGCGCGTTGTCGATCCGGACGGCGTCGGAGAGCCGGGCCCACTGGCGGTGCCAGCGAAGCACGCTGGCGAGGTGATCGCGCAGCATGTCGGGGTGGGTGGTGGCGCTGAGTTGCGCGTGGATGTCTGCGAGGACTTGGCGGAGTCGGGTCTCCTGGCGTGCGAGCTGGGGGCTCGCGGGGTGGAGTTCGGCGGGCTGTGACGGCTCGCGACCGTGGATGGGCGCGGTGATGTACCGGCCGAAGTCGGTGGGGAGCGTGGTGCCGGGATTGTCGTGCGCCAGTATCTCTGCGTCGATGATCGCGAGTGCGGCATCGCCGGGGACGGTGTTGGTGTCCGTGATGCCGTCGAGGACGGGTGCCGGGTCGGTCTCGAACGAAAGGGCGGCGGCTTCAAGGCGGTTGGCGATGCTGCGCGTGGCATCGGGCGCGGTTCGGAGTGCGGACTGTTCGCGAAGGATGTGCGCGAGGGCGCGGGCGCGGTGGGCGGCGGCGGTGGCCTTGGGGAGCGGCGTGGCGGTGATCATCGGTGTGTCTCCGGGAGGTGTGAGGGGCC
>NZ_JAZGRL010000128.1:0-2059 GCF_046540415.1 Streptomyces sp. E11-3
TCGTCCCCGTCCCCATCCTCGTCCTCGAAGCCGACCCGGACACCCACCTCGACACCGACCACCGAACCGCCCCCGCCCGCCGACAAGGTGGCCGACACCTGGGTCGCCCAGCTGGCGTCGGTCGACCAGAGCAAGGGCACCGGCGCCCGCGACAAGGCCGTAGCGGCCCTGCGCGCCAAGGGCGTCAAGGACGTCCGGTATCTCGACAGCGGCAAGTACGCCTCACTGCGGGCGGGCTACTGGATGCTCTACACCCCCGGCTTCCGCGACGGAAACGCCGCGGTCGACTGGTGCCGCGGCCAGGGCCTCGGCAGCAACAACCAGTGCGTCGGACGGTACGTCAGCCACCGCGCCGCCGACCGCCAGTACATCTGCGACCCCGCGGCCCCCGTGGCCAAGGGCTGCACCCGCCCGTAGTGCCTACGGACCTACCCCAGCGAGTCCAGGAACCCGAGCGCCAGCTGCCAGGTCTCCTCGGCCGCCTCGGCGTCGTAGTCCGGCAGATCCGGGTCCGTGTAGATGTGCCCGGCGCCCCGGTAGCGGTAGACCTCGACGTCGGCACCGGCCCGCCGCATCCGCAGGTACCAGGCGTTCAGCCAATCGTCGGGCTCGAACGGGTCCGGGTCGGCGACATGCAGCTGCACCGGCAGCTCGTCGACGGCCGCGTCCTCCGCGATGTCCGACGTGCCGTGCAGAAGCAGCAGCCCGCGTGCCTTCTCGTCGCCGAGCGCGAGGTTCTGCGCGAGTGAGCCGCCGAGCGAGAACCCGGCGTAGACCAGACCGGCGTCCGAGTGCGGCGCCGCGGCCAGCACGGCCCGCTTGAGCAGCTCGTCCGAACCGATCTCGTCCTTGATCTTCATGCCCTCCTCGACGGTCTGGGCGCTCCGCCCGTCGTACAGGTCGGGAACGTGCACCTCGTGGCCGGCCGCGCGCAGCCGCTCGGCCGCCGCGTGCACGCCGGGCCGCAGGCCGTAGGCGGAGTGGAAGAGCATGATGTTCATGCGCCCATGGTGCCAGCTACCGTCGACCCCATGGAAAACGTGTTGCGCCCACTGATCGTCTTCGGTGGCTCGCTGGTCGTCACACTGGTGCTCGGCTGGCTGGTGGACCGGCTGCTGGTCCGTGCCGACGGCCGGCACCCGGAGACGCCGCTGTGGGATCTGCTGCGCCGCTGCCGTCTTCCGCTGCAGGTGGTCCTGCTCACCGCGCTGCTGAGGGGGACGTACCGGCAGACCAAGTGGGAGCTGATACAGGATCACAAGGCGGGCATCGGCCAGAGCCTGTCCCTGGTACTGATCGCCGCCAGCGCCTGGCTGGTGGTCGGGATCGCCTCCGCCGCCGTCGAGTCGACCTATGCCCGCTACGCCTCCCAGAGCCGCGATCCGGCCCGGGTCCGCCGGGTCAGGACCCAGGTCACCCTGATCATGCGGATCGTCACCGCGATCGTCGCGGTGGTGGCGGCGGCCGCGATGCTGCTCACCTTCCCGGGGATGCGGACGCTGGGCACCTCGATGCTGGCGTCGGCGGGCATCATCGGCATCGTCGCCGGTGTCGCCGCCCAGTCCACGCTCGGGAACCTCTTCGCCGGTTTCCAGATCGCGTTCGGCGACATGGTGCGGATCGGGGACACCGTGGTGGTGGACGGCGAGTGGGGCACCATCGACGAGGTCACCCTGACGTTCCTGTCGGTACGCACCTGGGACGAGCGCCGGATCATCATGCCGGTGTCGTACTTCACCAGCAAGCCCTTCGAGAACTGGTCGCGCGGCGGCGCCCATATCACCGGCACGGTCTTCTTCCACCTGGACCACAACGCGCCCGTGCACGAGATGCGCGAGAAGCTCCACGACATCCTGCGTGAGTGCCCGGCGTGGGACGGCCGCGACTGGAGCCTGGCCGTCACCGACACCACACCGAGCACGATGGAGGTCCGCGCGGTCGCCACGGCGAAGGACCCGAACGACGTCTGGACGGTACGGGTCACGGTCCGCGAGCAGATGGTCGCCTGGCTCGCCGAGCACCACCCCTACGCCCTCCCCCGTATCGCCACGTCCCCCGC
>NZ_JAZGRL010000129.1:0-2054 GCF_046540415.1 Streptomyces sp. E11-3
TCGCTGTTGGCGGGCGGCTGACAGGCCGACGCCGGGCAGGCGACGCCGGGCCACCGCCTGGCCGACCCCGGGCAGGCGACTCCGGGCCGTCCCCGGGCAGCCGACCGGCCCACACCGGGCCAAGGCCTGGGCGGCCGACAGACCGACGCCTGGCTGTTGCCGGGCAGCCGACAGAGCGACATCGGGGCGTCAACGGGCCGATGTCGGGCCCATGCCGGAGAGACGGACCGACGCCGTGGCGCCGACGGCCCACGTCGGGCAGCCGACGGCCCACATGGCGGTCACCGGGCCCGACACCAGTGCGCACGACGTACCGACACCGGGCCCCGACGGGCCGACGGGCCGACGCCAAGCAGCCGACCGGCCTCCGGCAGACCCATACCCGGCAACCAACGGACCACTGTCAGGCGGCCACCGGGCCGACGCCAGGGCGCACGGCATGCGGACACCAGGGCGCCGACGGGTCGGCGGGGCGGCGGGTCGGCGGGTCGGCGGGTCGGCGAGTCGACGCCAGGCGACCGACGGGCCCATGCCGGGCAACCGACGGGCCGCGTCGCGGCCACCGGGCCGACACCGGGGCGCCCGCAGACGGCTGTCAGGCGGCCACCAGGCTGAGGTCAGGGCGCCGACGGACCACCGCCGGGTCGCCGCCGGGTCGCCATCGGACCGCTGCCGGGTCACCGACGGACCGCTGCCGGGCCGACGCGAAGCCCGCGAGAGGCCCGCGCCGGGCGGACGACGGGCCGCCGTCGGGCGGCCGCCGGGCCCGCCCCCGGGGCACCGTCGACGCGTGAGGGGCCCCCTGGGTGGCACCGCGCGGCCCCCTCCACCGCGCGGTGCCTGCCGCGCGGCTTTGCCTGCGCGAATTCGCCCTGGTCTGAACCTACGTGATGGCTACACCCGGATCGACCCCTCGCGATAACGATGCGGTCACGCCGCGGCCCGGCCCTTCGCGCGCAGGATCTCCTCCATATGTGTGTCGCCCCACACCCCGAGCGGCTCCAGCGCCGCGTTCAGTGCCACGCCCAGTTCGGTCAGCGAGTACTCGACCCGCGGCGGTACCTCCCGGTAGATCTCGCGGTGGACGATGCCGTCCGACTCCAGCTCCCGGAGCGTCTGGATCAGCATCTTTTCCGTGATCCCCGGCACGCCGCGCCTGAGCTGCCCGAAGCGCAGGGTGCCCGCGTCGTGCAGCGCCCACAGCACCACCGGCTTCCACTTGCCGCCCACGACGTCCACGGCGGCGTCAAGCCCGCACGAATACGGGCCCGTGTCCGTGCCCGTACTCGTGTCTGTGCTCGCTTCCTCTGTCCCTTTGGCCACCCGTGCCAACCCTCCGCGTCTCAAGCAGTGTTACTCCACCTTAAGTACGCAGGCGGCGCCCCTCGCTCTCACTCCCGCCAGGCCTTCTCGCGCAGCAGCCGTAGCCCGTTGAGCCCCACCAGCACCGTGGACCCCTCGTGCCCCGCCACGCCGAGCGGTAGCGGCAGGTGCCCCACCAGGTCCCAGGTCACCAGTACCGCGATGAACGTGCCCGCGATCACCAGGTTCTGGACCACCAGGCGCCGGGCGCGGCGGGAGAGGGCCACCGCGCGCGGCACGGCGGCGAGTTCGTCCCGTACGACCACCGCGTCCGCGGTCTCCAGCGCCAGGTCCGAGCCCGCCCGCCCCATCGCGACGCCGCTGTGCGCCGCGGCGAGTGCGGGCGCGTCGTTCACCCCGTCGCCGATGACCAGGACCTTGCGGCCCGCGGCCTGGAGTTCCTGGACCGCCGCGGCCTTGTCCTGGGGCAGCAGTCCGGCCCGTACGGCACCGGAGTCGATTCCGGCCTGTGCGGCGACCTCTGCGGCCGCCCGGGGGTTGTCCCCGGTGAGCAGGATCGGCGCGGTGCCCGTGAGTTCGGCGAGTGCGGCGACCGCGTCCGGCGCGTCGGGGCGCAGTCGGTCGGCCAGGCCGAGTCGGCCCGCCGGCGCGCCGTCCACCAGGACCTGTACGACGGTGACCGCCGCCCCCGTGGCCGCGCCCGCGTCGGCCGCCCCCACCGACACCGCCCG
>NZ_JAZGRL010000130.1:0-2026 GCF_046540415.1 Streptomyces sp. E11-3
GTGGGGCGTCGGCGAGGGCGGGCGGCGCCCTCGCCGATCCTCCTACTTCTCCGTGACGCCTGCCGAGTCGAACGTCGCCACCTCGTGCATCGCCCGCGCCGCGCTCTGGACCACCGGGAGGGCCAGCAGCGCGCCGGTGCCCTCGCCGAGGCGGAGGTCCAGGTCGACCAGGGGGCGCAGGCCGAGCTTGTTCAGGGCGGCGACATGGCCCGGCTCGGCGCTGCGGTGGCCCGCGATACAGGCCGCGAGGACCTCCGGGGCGATCGCGCGGGCCACCAGGGCCGCGGCTCCGGCACTGACGCCGTCCAGGATGACCGGCGTACGCAGCGACGCGCCGCCGAGCAGCAGGCCGACGATCGCGGCGT
The DNA here is from genome assembly GCF_046540415.1 of Streptomyces sp. E11-3. Taxonomy (NCBI): domain Bacteria; kingdom Bacillati; phylum Actinomycetota; class Actinomycetes; order Kitasatosporales; family Streptomycetaceae; genus Streptomyces; species Streptomyces sp. E11-3. The sequence goes on from NZ_JAZGRL010000130.1 coordinate 366, forward strand.
GCTCCAGGCCGCCGATGGCCGCCAGGACGCCGATCGGGTCCGCCGGGTCGGGCTGGTGGAGCTCGAGCGCACGGCGTACGACATCGGTCTTGCGGGCGAGGGTCTCGTCGTTGATGCCGGTGCCGCGGCCGGTGACCTCGGCCGGGTCGGCGCCGGTGAAGACGGAGATCAGGGCGGCCGACGCGGTGGTGTTGGCGATGCCCATCTCGCCCGTGAGCAGGGCCTTGTTCCCGGCCGCCACCAGGTCGCGCGCGGTGTCGATGCCGACCTCGATGGCGGCCTTGACCTCTTCGCGGGTGAGGGCGGGCCCGGTGGTCATGTCCGCCGTACCGGCCCTGACCTTGCGGGGCAGCAGGCCGGGGGTGGCCGGGAGGTCGGATGCGACGCCCACGTCGATGACGCAGACCTCGGCGCCGACCTGGTTGGCGAAGGCGTTGCAGACCGCGCCGCCGCCGAGGAAGTTGGCGACCATCTGGCCGGTCACCTCCTGCGGCCAGGGGGTGACACCCTGAGCGTGCACGCCGTGGTCGCCCGCGAAGATCGCGACGGCCGCGGGCTCCGGGATCGGCGGCGGGCACATCCGGGACAGACCGCTGAGCTGGGCGGAGATGATCTCCAGCATGCCGAGCGCGCCGGCCGGCTTGGTCATCCGCTTCTGCCGCTCCCAGGCCTCGCCGAGCGCCTTGGCGTCCAGCGGGCGGATGTTGGAGACGGTCTCGGCGAGCAGATCGTGCGGCTCCTCACCGGGCAGCGCGCGGCGGCCGTACGTCTCCTCGTGGACGACCCAGGACAGCGGGCGCCGCTTGGACCAGCCCGCGGAGAGCAGCTCCGGCTCGGCCGGGAACTCGTCGACGTATCCGACACAGAGGTACGCCACGACCTCCAGGTGGTCGGGCAGGCCCAGCTCGCGGACCATCTCGCGCTCGTCGAAGAAGCTGACCCAGCCGACGCCGAGGCCTTCGGCGCGGGCGGCGAGCCAGAGGTTCTCGACGGCGAGTGCCGAGGAGTACGGGGCCATCTGCGGCTGGGTGTGGCGGCCGAGGGTGTGGCGGCCGCCGCGGGTGGAGTCGGCGGTGACGACGATGTTCACCGGGGTGTCGAGGATGGCCTCGATCTTCAGTTCCTTGAACTGCTTGGCGCGGCCCTTGGGGAGGGAGTTGGCGTACGCCTCGCGCTGGCGGGTGGCCAGTTCGTGCATCGCGCGCCGGGTCTCGGCGGAGCGGATGACGACGAAGTCCCAGGGCTGCGAGTGGCCGACGCTGGGGGCGGTGTGGGCCGCCTCCAGGACGCGGAGCAGCACCTCGTGCGGGATGGGGTCGCTGCGGAAGCCGTTGCGGATGTCGCGGCGTTCGCGCATGACGCGCAGTACGGCGTCGCGCTCGGCGTCGTCGTAGCCGGGGGCGGCGGTGCCGGTGGACTCCGGGGTGTCGGGGGTGCCGAGCAGTTCGGGGCCCTCGGCGTCGGCGCCCTGCTCGGGGGCGGCCGGTTCCTCGGCGTTCACGGTGAGCGGGACGGCGACCAGGGCCGACGGGCCCTCGCTGGCGGGGGTGGCCTCGACGGCTGTCGGGTTCAGCGCGGACTCCGGGGTGGCGTTGGGTGCGGGTGGTGCGGCGGCGGGCTGCGGGTCCCCCGCGAGGGCGGCGACCTCGCCGTCTGCGGGG
>NZ_JAZGRL010000131.1:0-2013 GCF_046540415.1 Streptomyces sp. E11-3
GCTGCTTCGCAGCGGGCGCAGGCTGATCCGCGAAGATCGGAGAGACGCCCCCTAGTGGCCCACGGGTCAGCTCCGGGTCCCGCGAGTCCGGTCCCGGGACCTGACCGCCCGGTCCCGGTCCCGGTCCCGCACGTCCGGATCCGGGGCCTGCGCGTCCGGATCCGGGACCCACGAGTCCGCCCCCAGATCCCGCGGCTCCCACACACCCCATCCCAGGTCCCACACGTCCAGACCCGGGACCCGCAAGTCCACTCCCAGGTCCCACACGCCCCGTCCCAGGTCCCACACACCCAGCTCCGGGTCCCGCGAGTCCGGTCCCGGTCCCGCGGCTCCGGATCCAGGGCCCGCACGCCCGGCCGGGGTCCCGCAGGTCCGGATCCGGGATCAGGTGGCCGGGACGGGCGCGTAACGGCTGGCGATGTGCAGGTCGGCCTCGGTGCGGGCGGCCGCGGCCAGCATGCGGGGCAGCAGCTCCGTGCGGCACTGCTCGACGCTGCGGCGGCCGCTGTGCATGGCGACGTTCACGGCGGCCACCACGCGCCCGGTGCGATCGTGGACCGGGACCGCGAGCGCGCGCAGGCCCTCCTCCAACTCCTCGTCGACCAAGGCGTAACCGTCGCGCGCGGCCTGGTCCAGGAGCGCGGCGAGTGCGTCCCGCCGGGTGACGGTATGCCGGGTCAGCGGCATCGGCGCGGCGCGCGCCAGCCGGGCCTCGCGCTCGGCATCCGGCAGGCCGGCGAGCAGCACCCGGCCCATCGACGTCACAGCGGCGGGGAAGCGCGTACCGACCGTGATGTCGACACTCATGATGCGGCTCATGGCGACCCGTGCGGTGTACTGGATGTCGTCGCCGGTCAGGACGGCCATGGACGCCGAGTCGTGGACCTCGCCCACCAGGGCCGCCAGATGGGGCTGCGCGATCTGCGGGAGCGTCATCCGCGAGAGCGGCGCGTAACCGAGATCCAGTACCCGGGGCGTGAGCCGGAAGTCCCGGCCCTGCGCGGTGACATAGCCGAGGTGCTGAAGGGTGAGCAGCGCACGTCGGGCCGTGGCGCGGGCCAGGCCGGTGGCCTCGGCGACGGCGGCGAGCGGCAGCTCCGCCCGGCCGGGTCCGAACGCGGTCAGGACGCTCAGGCCGCGGGCGAGTGACTCCAGGAACTCCGCGCCGAGTTCGGCTTTGGAAGCGCCGGTCCAGTCCGCCAGGCCGACCGCGCCACGGGGCTCGGGCGGCGGGGCCTGGTCCAGCGCCCGCTCCATCGCCTGGGCGGTCTCGCGCAGTTGAGGGAGTACGGCGGCACGCAGGGATGCGGTGGTGTGGCGGCTGGTGTGGCTGACCGCGCTCAGCGCGCAGACCAGGTGTCCGGCCGGGTCGCGTACGGGCGTGGCGAGGGCGATGAGACCGGGCTCCACCAACTGGTCGTCCAGTGCCCAGCCCCGTTCGCCCGCTTCCGTGGCCCGCTCGGGGAAGGACGCCGCCGCCCCGGCCGCCGCGGGCGGCGCGGCCGGGAAGCCGCGAGCGTCGGGTGCGGCGTTCCGGCGATCGTGCCAGCGCGCCCATTCCTCCGCGGTCCAGTCGGCGGCGAACAGTGCGCCAGGGGCGGTGCGCTCGGCCGGGAGCCGGTCGCCGATCCGGAAGGCGACGGACAGCGCACGGCGGCGGGTGTGCTGGTGTACGAAGCGGATGCCGTCGCTGTCCGGGACGGCGAGGGACACCGACTCGTCGAGTGCCTCGGCGAGCCGGTCGGCGTGCGGCCCGAGGAGGTCGGGCAGCCGGATCGCCGCCAGGTAGGCGTTGCCGATCTCCATCAGCCGCGAGGCGAGCACGACGTCGCGGCCGGTGAGTCGGACGTAGTCCATCCGGGCCAGCGTGGCCACCGCCCGGTCGACCGTGGAACGGGCCAGGCCGGTGGCACGTACGAGGCCGCTGAGGCTCTGCCGACCACCGGAGCCGGTGAGTTCGCACAGCACCGCGATGCCGCGCGTCAGCGGGCCGACGGCCTCGGGTGGGGCGGC
>NZ_JAZGRL010000132.1:0-2007 GCF_046540415.1 Streptomyces sp. E11-3
TGCGCCCAGGCCGCTTCATGGACCGGGTGAGCGCCTGCGGGTGCGGGAGATGCTCACCTATCTCGCGGCGGCGCTGCCCCGCTTCACCTCCCCGGCCGCCCGTCTGCTTGCCCTGCAGTGCGCTCTGCGTGCCGATGCCGGAGCTTATGTCCGGCTACCGGGCGGCCTGTTGCGCGGCATGCGGCTGTACGGGCGCGGGGAACTGTGGCAGGAGCTGGAGCATGCCGGCTGGCTGCGCTGCAGGGCCAATAGGCATCCGCACGTGAAGGCCCAGCTGCTCGATGCCGCGCTCCTCGCCCAGGGAGCCGGGCGCCATGTGCGGGCCCGTGCCGCCCAGTGGGCGCTGCGTCCCGCCCCGGTGGCTCTGCCTTCCGGGTGGCCGCCGTCCGTGCAGCTGACCGCACTGGCCGTGGCCTCTTGCACGTCGGGGGAGGCCGGCAGTATCGACATGGAAGTGCTCGCCCGGCTGTGCGGTCACTCACCCCATCAGGCCGAGGAACTCCTCGACCGGCTGGTCATTACGCGCATGCTGACTTCCTGGCGGTACTGCCGGGAGACCGACGAAGTCTCCTGGCACCTTCCGTCTCCGGCCAACGCGGGCCGCACAGCTGCGCAGCAGTGACCATGCCCCCTGCCGGCCGCCGCGCCCGGCGGGAGAGAGTGAGACACCATTCGGCACGAACATCCGGCTCCGCATCCAAGAAATCTGCCGCCAAGAAGACCGCGGCCAAACCCTCGTCCGCGACGCCGACTCTCGTCGAATTGATCCGCACTCACCTGGCGCAGCAGAACGAGCCCCGCTCTGCCGCAGAAATCTCCTCCGCACTGGGGCAGGACCATCCCGACCGCAACATCAAGAACACCGTCGTGCGCACCAGCCTCAAGGGACTCGTTGCCAAGGGCCATGCTCGCCGCACCAAGCAGGGCTCGTCCGTTTTCTATACCGCCGCGGCCACCAGGAACCCGCTGCGGACGAGCCGCAGCCGGAGGCAGCGGCCGGCTGAGCATCCGCCGGCCGGCCAGCGCACTCCTCCGTCCCGCAATCCGACGGCCCCGGCGCCGAAGGTCACGGCGCTGGGTGCGAACCGGCGTACCGCCGTGAGCGGCTGAGACAGTGCCGAGCAGTCGGGTGACAGGGATTGCGCTGGGCCCTGACCCGAAATTTCCGTGTGCCGTCGAGCTGGCGGTGCGGAAGTCGCAGGCGGGCAGTCACTCAGCAGCGGCGGGATGTGGGCACCTACGATCTCAGCGATTGCGCTCCGGAGGTATCAGCGCGGGCGCCAGGTGCGGATCTCCAGGTGGATGATGTGCGCATCCGGGCGGATGCGGCCGGTCTCCACGAGCCATTGATGGACGGCTGCGGTGACGTCTCCGCCTGCGGCGTCGACGCGTTGGGCAAAGCTGGCGGCGTCATGGCCGCCGGTCTGGGCGGAGCCGTAGGAGCGCTCCTCGGTGTGATCGGCGCGCTGGATGACGTCACGGCGGATGCCGGGTGAGTCGGTACGGCTGCCGGAGGGGTGCAGGTAGCCGGTCTTGGCCAGGCGGACAGTGAAGGCCAGGCGCAGGCCGTGGCGGGCGGCTTCGGCGATCAGGGGGCGCAGTCGGGAGGAACCGGAGGCGATCGCCTGGGCGCCGACACGGCCGGTACCGGAGCCGGTGGGGGTGATCAGGACGGCTTTGCTGCGCACCCGGGCTGTGGCACCGGAGGTGGTGGTGCGGCGGGTGATGTGGCGGCTTGCGATGGAGGCGAGGTCGGGGAGGTCGGTGATGCCGCCGGTCTGGACGGCGGCCAGGACCTGACGCAGGGCCGGGACGAAGGCAGCGCCTTTGTTCTTTGTATAGAACTGGGAGACCAGAGAGGCGTCACGGTTGATGATGCGGGCGATGTCGCGCTTGGTGTAGCCGGCTGTCTGCAGTTGGTCGGCCAGCTGGGCGGCCTCGTTCAATTCGCGTTGCCCGGTGGGACGGTTGCGGCGGGGGCGGGGTGGCATCAGGCCTCTCCTGCGC
>NZ_JAZGRL010000133.1:0-1996 GCF_046540415.1 Streptomyces sp. E11-3
CCGCCCCGGCCTTGGCCCCCACCCGCACAGCCGGAATCCGCAGCTCCGAGAGGACCACCCCGTCACTGTCATCCACCAGCAGATCAAGCCGCCGAGGCACCCCGTCGAGTACAGCCCGCGCCGCGGCCACCGTCCCCGCGGGCACGCCGAGAGACTGGGCGAGCGTCGTCACGGAGCCGACCGGCACCAGCGAGAGCACCGAAGCCGCCAGCTCACGCTCCCGGTGCAGCCCCCCGACCGCCCGCAGCAGCGCCCGGTCGTCCCCCACCACCACGGGCCGCCGGGACCCCCTCCTGGCCAGCGCTCGGGTGAATTCCTCCGCACTGTCCGGCAGGCACACCTTGACCCCGTCGGCGCCCCCGCACAGCACGTCTTTGGCGATCCGCACGGACTCCCCGTCGCTGCGCCGGGCGACCGGATCGATCACCACCAGCAGGGGCCCTGCGCTCGGTGCGTTCTGCGTGGCGGGCTCTGGAGCCGACACCTCGGTCCTTCCTCGGGTAGCATCTTTGTGCAAGAGCCCCTTGCGCTATTGCGCCAGGGGCTTCGTCTATTCCGGGGCACCGGTCCGACGGGTGCGGCCAACGAGGGTCGCCGGTGTGCGCTGCCGCGCACGCCCCTGACCTTGGACATGCCCCGCCCGGAAGGGGTGTACGCCTGTGCCCGCACTTGTGCTGCTCGGTGCTCAGTGGGGTGACGAGGGCAAGGGAAAGGCCACCGACCTGCTCGGTGGCTCCGTTGACTATGTAGTGCGATACCAAGGCGGCAACAACGCCGGCCACACGGTTGTCGTAGGCGACCAGAAATACGCACTGCACCTCCTCCCCTCCGGAATCCTCTCCCCGGGGTGCACCCCGGTGATCGGCAACGGCGTCGTCGTCGACCCGGCGGTCCTGCTCTCCGAGCTGAGCGGACTCAACGACCGCGGCGTGGACACGTCCAAGCTGCTGATCAGCGGTAACGCTCATCTGATCACTCCATATAACGTCACCGTCGACAAGGTGACGGAACGGTTCCTCGGCAAGCGCAAGATCGGCACCACGGGACGCGGCATCGGCCCGACCTACGCGGACAAGATCAACCGCACCGGCATCCGGGTCCAGGATCTCTATGACCAGTCGATCCTGGAACAGAAGGTCGAAGCGGCCCTGGAGACCAAGAACCAACTCCTTGCCAAGGTCTTCAACCGACGTGCGATCGACGCGGGCCAGATCGTCGAGGAGATGCTCACCTACGCCGAGCAGATCAAGCCGTACGTCGCCGACACGACGCTGATTCTGAACAACGCCATCGACGAAGGCAAGGTCGTCCTCTTCGAAGGCGGCCAGGGCACGCTACTCGACGTCGACCACGGCACATACCCCTTCGTCACGTCCTCGAACCCGACGTCCGGTGGCGCCTGCACCGGCGCGGGCGTCGGCCCGACGAAGATCAGCCGGGTCATCGGCATCCTCAAGGCGTACACCACGCGCGTCGGCGCGGGGCCGTTCCCCACGGAGCTCTTCGACGAGGACGGCGAGGCGCTGCGCCGGATCGGCGGCGAGCGCGGTGTGACCACCGGGCGCGACCGCCGCTGCGGCTGGTTCGACGCGGTGATCGCCCGCTACGCGACCCGCGTCAACGGCCTCACCGACTTCTTCCTCACCAAGCTGGACGTGCTCACCGGCTGGGAGCAGATCCCGGTCTGTGTCGCGTACGAGATCGACGGCAAGCGCGTCGAGGAACTCCCGTACTCGCAGACCGACTTCCACCACGCGAAGCCGGTGTACGAGTACCTGCCGGGCTGGTCCGAGGACATCACGAAGGCCAAGTCGTTCTCCGACCTCCCGAAGAACGCCCAGGCCTACGTGAAGGCCCTGGAGGAGATGTCCGGCGCCCCGATCTCGGCGATCGGCGTCGGCCCTGGCCGCGACGAGACGATCGAGATCAACTCGTTCATCTAGCCGGGCTGCCGGCTTTTGTGCCGGTTTCTGTGCCGTGGGCGGGGGGGGGGAAC
>NZ_JAZGRL010000134.1:0-1966 GCF_046540415.1 Streptomyces sp. E11-3
CCCGCCGAGGCCTTCCGCGCCGCGTACGAGGAGCCGCCCGCCGGCCCCTCCGGCCCGCCGCCGACCGTCTCGTACGAGACCGTCCTGCCCAGCACCACGGGCTTCGAGGACACCGCCACCCCCCTGTACGACACCACTCACGTGTACGACACCCCCCACGGCGGCGGTCCGAACGGCAACGGCCCGTACAGCAGCGAGGACATCACCCAGCCGCTCCCTTCCCCCTTCCAGCCGCCGAGCGCCGGTGAGCCCTGGAGCGCACCGACAGGAGGCCCGAGGTGACCGGACCGCTGCCCGACGTCCCCGAGGTACGGGTCGTCGGACTCCCCCAGCTGACCTCGGGATTCGACCTGGTGGAACGCCTGGACCTCGCCATGCACCTGAAGGTCCACGGCCCGCTGGACCCGGTGGGCGGTGAGCGGCTCGCCGCACTCTCCGAGGAGATCTCGCTGCGCGGCAGAGGCGGTGCAGGCTTCCCCTTCGCCACCAAACTGCGGGCCGTCGCCCAGGCGGCCATCAAGCGGGGCGTACGTCCCGTGGTCGTCGTCAACGGCAGCGAGGACGAGCCCGCCTGCCGCAAGGACACGGTGCTGATCAACCGCGGCCCGCACCTCATCCTGGACGGCGCCCTGCTAGCCGCCGAGGCCCTGGGCGCCCGCACGCTGATCATCGGGGTGACCCGGGACTCCACCGAGGCGTCGATGACCGCGGCACTCGCCGAGCGCGGCCTGTCCGACCGGCGCGGTTCCGCGCTCCGCGCGCGCGTGCAGCGCAATCCCGCCCGTATGGTCACCGGCGAGGCCTCGGCGCTGATCCGCTCCGCCGACGGCGGACCCGCGCTGCCGCCAGGACGCCGGGTACGCGCCGCGGAATCGGGCGTGGGCGGCGCGCCCACCCTGCTGTCCAACGCCGAGACCTTCGCCCAGCTCGCGGTCGCCGCCCGGATCGGCCCCACCCGCTACCGCGGCACCGGCCTCTTCGACGAACCCGGCACCGTCCTGCTCACCCTCTCCGGCGATGTGTCCCGCCCTATGGTCGTCGAGGTGCCCACCGGGGTGCCGCTGCGCTACGTCCTGCAGCTCGCCGGTGCCCCGCCGCTCCCCCAGGGCGTGCTGACCGGCGGGTACCACGGCAGCTGGCTGACCGCGACCGCCGCGCACGACGCCGTGGTCTCCCGCGCGTCCCTGAAGGCGCTGGGCGGGTCCCTGGGCGCCGGTGCGGTGCTGCCGCTCGGCACCGGGACCTGCCCGCTCGGCGAGGCGCTACGGGTGGCGAACTGGCTGGCCGCCGAGAGCGCGGGCCAGTGCGGCCCCTGCCGACTCGGCCTGCCCGCCGCGGCGAACGGCCTGGCCGACGTCCTGAACGGCGGCGGCCCGGCCGCCCTGGAGGCGCTGCGCGAGATCACCCGGGCGGTGCGGGGGCGCGGCGCGTGCAAGCACCCCGACGGTTCGGCGACCTTCCTCGCCTCCACGCTCGGCGCGTTCCCCGACGATCTGGCCGCGCATGTACTGAGCGGCGGCTGCGGCCGCGGCACCAGCGGTCTGCTGCCGCTGCCGGGCCCCGGACAGGAGGACCCCGGAACGCCGAGCGGCGAGCGGCTCGCGGTCGACTGGACGCTCTGCCAGGGCCACGGCCTGTGCGCGGATGTGGTGCCCGAGCTGATCCAGCTGGGCCCCGACGGCTTCCCGACCGTCGCGGACGCCGCGGTGCCGCTGGCCCTGCGCGGGGTCGCCCAGCGGGCCGTACGCCGCTGCCCGGCACTCGCGCTCCGCCTGGAGCGGACGGGTGCGGCGGCCGACCGCCCCGCACGCGCCGCGCTCCCCAGCGCTCCGGGCCGCAAAGCCCTGGACAGCGGCCGGGGTTGAGGCATGGGGCCTGTCCACAGGACAGGCCCCACACCCGGCGTACCGGAACTCACACCTGGCGTACCGGAACGCACAAGACGGGACACACAAGAGTGGGGGGG
>NZ_JAZGRL010000135.1:0-1954 GCF_046540415.1 Streptomyces sp. E11-3
CCCGCCCAGTCCGGCCTCCCCGCCCCGCCGGGCCGCCGCCTCGCCGACGTGACCGCCTTCGCGCGCGGCATCGGCGGCGCCGAGTCGAACGTCGCCTGCACCCTCGCCCGCGCGGGCCACACGGTGCGCTGGGTGAGCCGGGTGGGTGCGGACCCCTTCGGCGACCACCTGCTCGCCGAGATCGCCGCCTGTGGCGTGGACACCTCCCGCGTCACCCGTGATCCCTCCCGCCCGACCGGCATCTACTTCCGCACCCCTGGCGCCCGGGAGCCGGACCCCGTGCACCGAGACTCCGTGCACGGAGACTCCGCGCACGGAGACTCCGTGCACCGAGAACCCCTCTCCGAGGTCGCCTACTACCGCACCGGCTCCGCCGCCTCCGCCATGTCCCCGGCGAACATGGCCCCGGCAGCCCTCGCCCACACCCGCGTACTCCACCTCACCGGCATCACGGCCGCGCTCTCCGCCGACTGCCTGGACCTGCTCCGATCCCTGACCACCCACCGCACGGGGAGCTCACGCCTCATGGGGGGCTCACGCCCCACGGGGGGTTCACGCCCCACGGGGGGTTCACGTTCCACGGGGGGCTCGCGCCCCCTCCTCTCCTTCGACGTCAACTACCGCCCGCCGCTCTGGGGCCCCGCCGACGATCCCACCGTCCTGCTCACCCTCGCGGCCGCCAGCGACCTCGTCTTCGTAGGCGAGGACGAGGCCGAAGCGGCCTGGGGCATCACCGGCGGCCCCGAGGCCATCCGAGCAGCGCTCCCCGAACCGGAATCCCTGGTGGTCAAGCAGTCGGCGGCAGGCGCGACGCTGTTCACCCGCGACGAGGGGCCGGACCCGGTGCACGAACCAGCGCCCCGCGTGGATGTCGTCGCCTCCGTGGGCGCGGGCGACGCGTTCGCCGCGGGCTACCTCTCCGCCGTACTCCGCGGCCTCCCCGCACCCCAGCGCCTACGCCACGGCCATCTGACGGCCGCCGCGGCCCTCACCGTCCCCGACGACCTGGCCGCCCCGCCCGTCCGCTCCGAAGCCGACCGCCTGGCCGCACTCCCACCCGACCGCTGGCGCGCCCTGCACCTCACAGCGGGCTGGACGAAAATGGACGTAGCCCGATGAGCCAGACCGTAGACCGCGCCCTGAACATCCTGCCCCTGCTGGCCGAGGGCCCCGCCGACCTGGGCCAGGTGGCCGCCCGCCTGGGCGTGCACAAATCAACAGCCCTCCGCCTCCTCCGCACCCTGCACGACCACGGCCTGGTCTACCGCCAGTCCGACCAGCGCTACCGCCTGGGCGCCCGCCTCTTCGCCCTCGCCCAGGAGGCCGTCGAGACCCTGGACGTACGCGAGATCGCCCACCCCCACCTGGTCGCCCTGAACGAGGCCTGCGGCCACACCGTGCATCTGGCCGTCCACGAGGACAACGAGGTCCTCTACATCGACAAGGTCGAGAGCCGCTATCCCGTACGGATGTACTCACGCATCGGCAAACCCGTGGCGATCACGGTCGCAGCCGTCGCCAAACTCCTCATCGCCGACCTGTCCGAACCCGAGCGCCGCTCCATAGCCGAACGCCTCGACTACCCCCGCTACACCCCCCGTTCGACCCCGAACGCCGAGGCGTTCCTCAAGGAGCTCGCGACCGTACGGGAACAGGGCTGGGCCACCGACCTGGGCGGCCACGAGGAGTCCATCAACTGCGTGGGCGCCCCGATCCACGGCACCGACGGCAGGGCGATCGCCGCGCTCTCGGTCTCCGCGCCCAACGTGGTCGTCACAGCGGAGGAACTCCTCACCCTCCTCCCACTGGTACGCCGTACGGCAGAAGCCATCACCCGCGAGTACGCAGGCACCACGACCACAACCACGACCGCGGCCACGACCACACCCGCCTGACCGAACCGAACCGAAGGGACCCCCGGACATGCCCACCCCGAAAACCGCCCTCACGCCCC
>NZ_JAZGRL010000136.1:0-1949 GCF_046540415.1 Streptomyces sp. E11-3
GGTCGGCGGTGAGGGCCATCTCGCTCATCAGGTGCGAGGAGACGAAGACCGTACGGCCCTCGGCGGCCAGCTGCTTCATCAGGTTCCGCACCCAGAGGATGCCCTCCGGGTCCAGGCCGTTGACCGGCTCGTCGAAGAGCAGCACCTGGGGGTCGCCGAGCAGCGCCGCGGCGATGCCGAGCCGCTGGCCCATACCGAGCGAGAAGCCCTTGGAGCGCTTCCTGGCCACGTCCTGGAGGCCCACGACACCGAGGACCTCGTCGACCCGGCGGGCCGGGATGCCGGACAGCTGCGCCAGGCAGAGCAGGTGGTTACGGGCGTGCCGCCCGCCGTGGACCGCCTTGGCGTCAAGGAGGGCACCGACCTGGCGGGGTGCGTTCGGCAGGTGCCGGTACGGGTGCCCGGCGATGGTCACCCGGCCCGAGGTCGGCTGGTCGAGGCCCAGGATCATGCGCATCGTCGTCGACTTGCCCGAACCGTTGGGTCCGAGGAAGCCGGTGACGGCACCGGGCCGCACCTGGAAGGAAAGGTCGTACACGGCTGTCTTCGCGCCGTAGCGCTTGGTCAGGCCGACTGCCTCGATCATGCTGCACCCATCGACAGGTCATGGCGTCGGGGCACTCGCGTGCTCCCCCGTAAGGCTTAGGAGGATAGCGACACGCTGACGGTTCCCCGAAAACCGGGACCAGTTGGGTGAACGCTCAAGCATCTCGCCTCTTGAGTAGGGCGAAGCCGCCGAGAACGGCCACCACCACCCAGACCACCATGATCGCGAAGCCGCCCCACGGCCCGTACGGGGTGTCGTCGTCGATGGGGCTGACCACCTGCATGATCTTGCTGCCCGCCTGGTCGGGCAGGTACCGGCCGATCTTCTCGGTGGCCGAGACATTCCCCAGGATGTTGGAGATCAGAAAGAAGAACGGCATCAGAATGCCCAGCGCCAGCATCGGGCTGCGCAGCATCGCCGCGACCCCCATCGAGAACACCGCGATCAGCGTCATATAAAGCCCGCCGCCGATCACCGCGCGTAGCACTCCAGGGTCACCGAGCGCGGCCCGGTGATCGCCCAACATGGCCTGACCAAGAAAGAAAGCAGCAAAGCTGGTGGCGAGAGAGACAACCAACGCGAGTCCCGTCGCCACGGCGATCTTGCTGAAGAGGAACTTTCCACGCTGCGGAACAGCGGCCAGCGACGTACGGATCATTCCGGTGCTGTACTCGTTGGACACCACCAGCACCCCGAAAACGATCATTGCCAGCTGACCCAGACTCATCCCGGCGAAACTGACAAACGTCGGATCGAAGGCCCGCTGTTCGTTCGCGCTCAGGTTGTCGAAGTCGTTCTTCACCAGAATGCTGATCAACATCCCGAGGGCGATCGTCACCACCACGGCGAGGCCGAGCGTCCACACCGTCGACGAGACCGACCTGATCTTGGTCCACTCCGACCTCAGTACGCGAGTCGATGACATACGGTCAGCTCTCCTTCCGCGGGGCCTGCGGCTGACCCCAACCGGTCGTGCCTGGACCGCCGTCGGCTGTCGCGTCCCAGCCGTTGGTGTCCGGCGGGCCGGTCTGGGAATGCGCGTGGTACTCCACCGACTCCGCGGTGAGCTGCATGAAGGCGTCCTCCAGCGAGGCCTGCTGCGGGCTCAGTTCATGGAGTACGAGCTGCCGCTGAGCCGCGATCTCACCCAGCCGGTCCGAGCTGACACCGTCCACCTCAAGCGTGCCGTTGCCGGCCTCCACCACCGTGATCCCGGACTCGTGCAGCACATCGCGCAGCCGCTCCTGCTGGGGCGAGCGCAGCCGCACATAGCTGCGGGAGTTGTCCTTGATGAAGTCGGCCATCGCGGTGTCCGCCAGCAGGCGGCCCTGGCCGATGACCACGAGGTGGTCGGCGGTGAGGGCCATCTCGCTCATCAGGTGCGAGGAGACGAAGACCGTAC
>NZ_JAZGRL010000137.1:0-1948 GCF_046540415.1 Streptomyces sp. E11-3
GCAGGGGGACTCGGGCGGGCTTCAGCTCGGGTCGTCAGCTGGGGGCGTCAGGTCGCGTCTTCTGGTCGCGCCTTCAGGTCGCGTCGTCCGCGAGTTCCGCCACTCCGGTGATGCGGTGCAGGGGGTACGTACGGACCTCGTCCGCCGTGTGGTCGTACGCCGTGACGAAGCCGCCCTCCACCCGGACCGGGGCGATCACGCGCTGGCTCGCGGCGCCCTCGGCGTTCACGTACCCGATCCAGAGCGCCTCGCCGGTGAGTACCGCGGCCTGCATGGTGGCGAGGGTCTCGGCCGACGTGGTGCGGGGGAGTCCGCCCTCGGCCGCCGCTGCCGCCTGAGCCGTCGCGGGCTTGCGGGGCGTCGTCGAGGCCAGGTCACCGGCGCGGATGGCCCGCACGGCGGCACCGAGCAGCGTGTCGTCCGGCACGGGCGGGCCCTCGGGGACGGGGGCCGGTGCGGTGCGGTGCGGGGTGCGGTGGGCGTGTGCGCGGTGGATCAGTACATCGCCCTCCGCGCTCTCGGCCGCGGGCGCGAACCCCATCGAGCGCAGCCCTTCGAGCAGCGTGGCGGGGTCCGTCTGGGCGGCCAGGACGGTCGGCGCGAGGCGGCGCAGGCGCAGGTCCTGGGAGCGCTTGTCGGCCATGATCTCGTTCAGCATCGCGTCGTCGTCGCAGCGTACGTACGCCGACGCGGCGCCGATCCGCAGATGGCCGTGCCTGCGGGCCACGTCGTCGATGAGGTAGGTGAGCGGCTGGGGGACGGGCGTGCGGGAGTGCTCGGCGAGGAACGCGTGCAGATCGGCGGCCGCCTGGCCCGCGTCCAGGGCGCGGCGCACCGATCCCGGTGTGAAGCGGTAGACCGTCGCGCCGCCCTTGGACTCCACGTCCGCCAGCACGCTCAGTGTCTCGGCGAGCGGGCGCCGCAGGGGGCCGGGCGCTACGGCGGTCAGGTCGGCCTGGAGGAGTACGTGGTCCAGGGGCTCGGGGAGCAGCGGGGCGAGGGTCGCGGCGGCGGTGGCGGCCGCGGTGGCGGTTTCGGCGGGTGAGGGGTGGTGGTGCGGTTCGGCTGGCGGGCCCAGGAGGGCGCGGGCGTGGGTGGCGAGGGCGGCGCGGCCCGTGATGCCGAGGAGTTCGGCCTCGGTGAGGGTCCAGCGGGCGATGCGGGTGCGCAGGCCGTCGGTTTCGCCGTCGGTGGCACCGGCGCGCAGCGGGCGTTCCCAGGCGAGCCTGGCCAGGACCGAGTCGGGGGACGCGGCCGCGCCCTCGGGGAGGTCCGCGAGCAGGGCGAGGACGCGGTGGCGGACCTCGGGTGCGGCCGAGCGGTCCAGGTGCGGGCCGAGCGCGGAGAGCGTACGGCCCGCCGCCGCGCCGGTCACCGCGGTGTCGCGGCCGCCCACCAGACCGGCGGTGCGGGTGGCGGCCAGCCAGGCGGCGGCCAGGGACGCCCAGCGCTCGGCCGGGGGCAGCTCCAGCCACTCGTCGTACGCGGGCGTGGGGGCGTACCGCTCGTCGACCTCGCCGTCCGACGCCAGCAGGCCTGCCGCATAGGCGAGTTCGACCCAGAACGCGGCCAGGGGTTCC
This sequence comes from Streptomyces sp. E11-3, assembly GCF_046540415.1. Classification (NCBI taxonomy): domain Bacteria; kingdom Bacillati; phylum Actinomycetota; class Actinomycetes; order Kitasatosporales; family Streptomycetaceae; genus Streptomyces; species Streptomyces sp. E11-3. The sequence continues at coordinate 1,581 of NZ_JAZGRL010000137.1, forward strand.
GTCACGTCCAGGGCGACCGCGGTCCGCTTCAGGTCGCGCACGCTGAGGCCGCCGGCCCGGAGCACCGCGGGGCCGCCCTCGTGCCACTCCCGCAGCAGCTCCTCCACCGTCGTGAGCGCCGTGTACGCCTGGCCCGCCGCCGTGGAGTCCACCACCTGGGGGCGGTACTCGGCCTTGATCTCCACGGCGGGCGGCACCGGCTGCGGCGTACGGTGCGCGCGTCCGCCGCGCACGTGCAGGGCGGCCTCGCGGGGCAGCACGACCGTGCCGGGCGCGGTCGGCAGCAGGAGCCCGCGGTCGAGCAGCCACCGTACGTGCGCCGCGGGTTCGGCCGTGACCTGGCCGTACGGCGGGCCCCACGTCAGCCG
>NZ_JAZGRL010000138.1:0-1861 GCF_046540415.1 Streptomyces sp. E11-3
CCGGCGGCACCGAGGCTCCGCCCCATCCCGCCGCCCAGACGGGAGCGGTGGCGCCCGCGATGGCCGCCGCATCAGCGCAGCCCGTCGTCGCCTCGCCGCCGGCCGCTCCTGCCGAGGGCCCTGCCTCCGCGAAGCCCGCAGCCCCGGACGCGCCGCGTGCCCTCCCGTCGATCCCCGACGGGGCAGTGGGCAACAGTTGGTTCACGCACACCCCGAACCTGCTCTCCACGCCACCGAACTTCACTCAGCAGGCCCGCTCCACGGTCTTCCTGGACACGGACACGGGTGTGCTGGTGCACCGCAGCCAGACCTACCGCCTCGACCTGGCCGACACCTCGGTCGCCGCCATCCTGACCGCCGTCTTCCAGACCCTTTCGGAAGGCACGGAGCGCATCTACATCACCGCCGGTGATCCCTGGCACCGGGACGCCGACCGCTACCCGTATCTGCGGGATGCGGTCGCGGCCTGGCTGAACGCCCCCACGCCGGGCTGGCGCACCGACACCGGCCGAGGCAGAGACCGGATGGCCGGGCACTTCGTCCACGCCCGCAACCCCGTCGGCCGCTACCAGCGCGAAGGCGGCGACCAGCATGTCGAAATCCGGTCGGTGGGGGAGTGGTTCGACACGGGCGGCGACGACCCGGCCACCATCCGGGACGCGTTCGTACTGCTGTGGCAGGCACTGCGCCGCCACTGGTCCGATGCGGTCATCATGGGCTCCCCGTCGCAGACCGGCCGCGACCTGTGGACCCGCACCATCCCCACCCGCGGCCAGCACGCCGAGGGCTTTCCCGTCCTGTCCGAGGAACTGCGCGGCCTGCTGCACGCCACCGCCGGCCAGGGCCGCAACGAACTCATCCTCCCGCCCCGCGTGCCCGAACAACTGCCCCAACTCGTCGAGTACGACCGCACCTTCGCCTACGCCAAACACACCTGGAAGTCCCCGGTCGGCACCCCCCGCCGGATCACGGCCGCCACCTTCGCCTCCTGGAGCGAGAAGGAGCAGACCCGGGCCCTGTACGGCTGCGGCCACTGGCAGGTGCGGGTCACCGTCCCCGACACCTGGAACCACGTCGGCATCCTGCCCGCCCCCGCACCGGGCGAGCGGGCCTGGCACTACCCGGCAACCCCGGGCACGACCTTCACTACCTGGGCCGGCGGCCCCGAAATCCACACCGCCCTGACCAACCCCATCACCCCGTGGAAGATCGAAATCCTCGACGGCATCCTGTGGGAGGACGGCAAACCCCTCGACGACTGGGCCAAGAAACTCAAAGAGACCTGGACCAACCTCTCCGCCCAGGCCCACTTCCAGGGCGACGCCCAGCAGGCCCGCGCCGCCCACCTCGCCTCCCGCGCGGTGCGCGCCATCCTCCTGTACGGCATTGGTTCCTTCGCCCAGCGCCCCCGCATGGTCACCGGCACCACCCCTCGCACCCTGGAGCGCGACATCCCGCCGGACGCCGAAATCATCGGCTTCGACGACGAGCAGATCACCTGGCAGAAGCCCACCGGCTTCAGCCGCGACCCCAACGCCCACCCCGAATGGGCCGCCGCAATCTGGTCCGGCGCCCGCGCCGCCCTCCTCACCCAGCGCCACCGCGACGACAACGTCCACGCCGGCGCCCTGCACACCGAGCCCGGCAGCGTCGTCGCCTTCCGCACCGACGCCCTCTACCTCACCCAGCCGCAGGCCTGGCCGCACCACCATCAGCCCGGCGACTACCTCCTCAAGGGCCACCTCACCGGCCCCGTAGCCGCACCCACCACCGAGGCAGAACTCCTTACCCTCCGGGACGCCGGACGCGCCGCCCTCACCCCCAGCGCAGGAGAGGCCTGATGCCACCCCGCCCCCGCCGC
>NZ_JAZGRL010000139.1:0-1829 GCF_046540415.1 Streptomyces sp. E11-3
CGGCGTGAGCACGTACCCCCCGACGCGGCCCCGCCCCACAACGAAACAGCGCGCAATCGGCCCGCCCCGGCGCGGCGGACGAGCGCACACACGCCGCCCCACAACGAACAGTGCGCACCCCGACGCGGCACACGTGGCGCGGCAGGTTCAAGGCCGCGCCACGTGGCTCCGAGCGTCAGGACGGTTCCGCGGCCTGGCGCTCGTCCGCAACCCTGAGCACCTCGTCGATCCGGTCAGCCGTGAGGCGCTCATCCGCGGCAGACGCCGCGATGATCAAGTCACCGCACAGCTCGATCTCGGCGAGAGCGACGTGGTCGTGCACCGCCGCCTTACTCGGCATCGCAGCCACGTGCATCACCTCTTCCTACCCCGCCTTCGCTCCCTAGCGTAGGGACGGCCCTACGCAACGCGCATGGCACGGAAGGGCTATTCTCCGCGCGTCGCGCCACACCCCCGCGCCCTACCCGTTGCGCCTACCCCGCCTCCCACTCCTCAGCGATCTTGCCCGCGAAGATGTCATCCGCAGCAGGCAGCGAGGCGTTCACCGGCGTCCCGAACCCGTAGAGCAGAGTCGTAGACGCCACCTCTACCTCTGCCTCCACCTCGCCCGCACGCCCCCCCGCACTCGCGCCCGCTTCCCCGCCCTGCGTGAATTGGAACCGGTGCCGGACCTTCCGAAGCCGCCCCTCGTTGTCGAGATACGCGTCGAACGACACTCCACGCTTGCTGAACCCTTTCGCCGCGGCCAGCAGCGCCCCCTGGTTCTGCTCCGACGCGGCCTTCGCGGCCCGCCCGATATCGGTCGTCCCCCGATAGTGCCGCACCGAGGTCCCGGCCAACTGCGTCTTGCCGACGAACGTCACCGCCCGCGCCCCCCGCAGCAGTTCAGCCGCCGCCATCGGATCGGTCACCCCACCCGTGACCAGATTCCCGTCCGACAGTGTCGTCGTGTCGACCCGCACCCACTTGTCCGCAGGCACACCCGCACCGCGGTTCTTCATATACAGCGCACCGGGCGCGAGCAGTTCGGTGATCGGCCGCCGTCCGGACGCCCCCGACGGCTCCTGCGGCAGCGTCACCTTCAGCTGCCCGACCCGCGCCTTGAAGTCGTACGTGCCCTGACCCCGGATGGTGACCCGAGTGCCGCCCGTTGCCATCTCCATGGCCGTACGGGCCTTCGCGCTCCCCGCGCTCTCCAGCGTCGCGGCGGCCTGGTGCACGGTGGCCACCGCGTCCTCCGGCGCCTGGTCGTCCGCGGCGGCCCCGCCGTCGGCGCACCCCGTCGCGCCCCACATCACCAGAGCAGCCGCGGCGACCGCCGCACCGCCCCCGCGCCCGTGCTGCTGCACCACCATCGCCTGCCTGCCTTCCCCCAACACTGGCCGTCCGTCCGCGGGGCCCTCATTTCCGCTTAACGACCGGTCCTGGCCCCCGTCACGGGCCGAGCCACGCACCCCGGCCGTTCACCCGGGCCGTACGCGCCCGTGGCTCGGTACCGTGGAACCTGTGTCACCACCGGAACAACACCGCACCACCACGGCCGAGCAGGGTCGTTTCTGCTTCGCCCGCTGTATATGCGGCTGGCGGGGCCCGGCCCGCAGGGCACGCTCCAAGGCCCGCGCCGACGCCGAGTCCCACGACCGCGACCCGAGCCCGCCCGAGGCCTGAGCCCACCCGAAGCCCGGGCCCGCGGCCGCCCGAGTCCCAGGAGCCCCATGGACCGCCGCACCCTGCTCACCGCCACCGCGGCCGCGCTGACCACAGCGGCCTGCACCACACAGGACAAAACAGAAAACAAGGGCAACCCCACACCCCCCACCAAGTCCCCC
>NZ_JAZGRL010000140.1:0-1819 GCF_046540415.1 Streptomyces sp. E11-3
CTGAGGCCTGCCCCGCGCCACGCCCTCCTGACCCCGGCACCAAGACCCCCGCACAGACACCCGCACCAAGCCCCCCACACCGATCCAGAAGCGACAAGCGACAACAGAGGCCTAACGCAGTGAACTTCACGCGCTGGAGCGCCCGGCTCCCCGGAACGCAGCGTCGCGCCGCAGCGCGGTCCGACAGCGGCTCGGTGCCCGCAGCCCGCGCCGAGCAGCTGTCGGACCAGGCCGGGCGACCGCCCCGTGTCGATGACCTGCCGGTCCGCGAGATCCTCGACCGGATCCCCGCCCTCGTCGCCCTGGTCCACGGCCCCGAGCACCGCATCGCGTACGTCAACGACGCCTACGCCACCGCCTTCGGCCCCCGCACCGTCGGCGACCACGCCCAGGAGGCCCTGCCCGAACTGCACGAGCTCGGCCTGCTGCCCCTGCTCGACCAGGTACTGCGCAGCTCCAAGCCCCGTACGGTCAAGTCCCGCAAGGTCCCCGGCGGCCGCTCCTACACGTTCACCTGCACCCCCGTCACGGTCCCGCTCAGCGACCGCGCCGAAGGCCCGTCCGAAGGCGGCGTACTCCTCTTCGCCACCGACGTCACCGACCACGCCGAAGCCGCCGAACGGCTGCGCGCCAGCGAGCGCCGCCACCGCGAGGCCGCCGTCACCCTCCAGCGGTCGCTGCTTCCCCAGGAGTTGGAAGAGCCCGACGACCTGCGGATCGCCGCCACATACCAACCGGGCGGCACGGACGCCGCGGTAGGCGGCGACTGGTACGACGTCATCACCCTGGGCGGCGGCCGTACCGCCCTGGTCATCGGGGACGTCATGGGCCGCGGGGTGCGCGCCGCCGCCGTCATGGGACAGCTCCGCACAGCGGTACGCGCGTACGCCCGCCTCGACCTCCCCCCGCACGAGGTCCTGCAACTCCTCGACGGACTCGCCGCCGAGATCGACGCCAGCCAGATCGCCACCTGTGTGTACGCGATCCACGACCCGGGCGAAGGCTGCCTCACCTACGCCTCCGCGGGGCACCTGCCCATCCTCGTACGCGACGAGGACGGCGTACTGCACCGCACCGAGGAACCCACCGGGCCCCCGCTCGGCACCGGCGGCTGGCTGCACGCCTCCGGCTCCGTGCCCTTCCCGCCCGGCTCCACCGCCGTCCTCTACACGGACGGCCTGGTCGAGCGGCGCGGCGAGGACATCGATCAGGGCGTCGACGCCCTGGAGCGCGCCCTGGCCGGTGCCACCGGCACCCCTCAGGTGGTCTGCGACCGCCTGATCCGCGCCCTGGGCGTCACCGCCTCGCACGACGACGACGTGGCCGTCCTGGTCCTCCAGAACCCGTCGCGCAGCGGCGCCGACGCCGAGCTCTTCCGGGGCGCCGCGCTCGACCTGCTCGGCGGCGTCGAGGCCGCGCCACGCGCGCGTGCCTTCGCATCCGGCGTCCTCACCAGCTGGCGCTTCCCGCCGGAGCTGTACGACCTGGGCGTCCTGGCCGCATCCGAGCTGGTCGCCAACTCCCTCCAGCACGGCACCCCGCCGATGCGCCTGAAACTGCGCCGCACCGACCGCCGCCTGATCATCGAGGTCACCGACGGCGACGACCACCTGCCGCGCCGCCGCCGCGCCGAGCCGGTCGACGAGGCGGGCCGAGGCATCTCGATCGTCGCCACGATCGCCTCGTCCTGGGGCTCCCGCCGCACTCCGGGCGGCGGAAAGGCGGTCTGGTGCGAGTTCGCGCTGCGGGGTTAGCCAGCCTGGTGCGGTTCCCGAACGTCCTCAATCGCCGGACGGGCTCAAATTGAGCCCGTCCGGCG
>NZ_JAZGRL010000141.1:0-1817 GCF_046540415.1 Streptomyces sp. E11-3
CGGGGGGTTCAGCGCTGGGGTGCGCCCTGGCGCGGGGCGGCGGGCGGCTCGGTGGGCGCGTACGGCTGGTGCGGCTGCTGTGACTGGTGCGGTGCGTACGGCTGGTGCGGTGCGTACGGCTGGTACGCCTCGTACGGCCCGGGTGCCGGTACGGGCGCGGGGGTGGCGGTGGACGCTGCAACGCCGGGTCCCGCGAACCAGCGCACCACGCCCGTGGAGGACCCTCGCATCGTCTCCGTCACCCGTGCCGCGGGCCGCGTACCCAGCCGTACGACCAGGTAGACCACCAGCGCGCCGAGTACCAGGCCGGCCGCCACGTCATGCGGATAGTGGACGCCCACGAACACCCGCGAGAAGGCCATCAGCACCGCCAACGGCAGCGTCAGCCAGCCGATTCCGCGCCAGGCGAGCGCCAGCGCCACCGCGGAGGCGCCGGCGATGGTGGCGTGGTTGCTGGGGAAGGACCAGTCGCCGTACGGCGGGCACTGCACCAGTGAGCTCGCGGCGTCCGACACCGCCCGGCAGGGGCGCTCCTCGTCGATCAGCGACTTCAGCACCTCGCTGCACACGTACGCGATCGCCGTGGCGAGCGGCGCCAGCACCGCGACGGCCAGCGCGCGCGGGTCCCCGCGTCGGGCCCGCCACCACGCCACGACGAACAGCACGCCGAAGAGCAGCAGACCGGCATCCGTCCAGACTTCGCTGAACACCTGCACCCACTCGGGGGTGCTGTGCGCGAAGTCGAGGATGTCGCGGTAGAGGCCTGAGGTGTCCACAGGGGTGTTCGGGTCCATGCCCTACATGGTCGACGACGGCATGGACTGCTCGTTAACCGGGATGATGATGTGCGAAAAGTTGTGGTGTGAGGCGGCGGGTGGGGAGGGAGTTGGCGCGGATCTCTCGTACAGTTTGCGCCGTGGGATCTCTGCGCAATCCGATCGGGCCGCTTCCCTCCTCCATCTACTGGCGACGGAGGGCTGTTCTGCTGTCCATGGCCGTGGTGCTGTTGCTGCTGATCGTGTGGATCGTCAGCTCACTTGGCGGCAACGGCAGTACGGGCGCGAACGGCGCCGACAACAAGGGTGGCCCCACCCCGTCGATCACCCCTGGGCCCTCCGGCTCCGGGACCCCGATCACCGAACGGCCGGGCGGCCGGGACGAGTCGAGCGACGAACCCGGCGACGACGGTGACGGCGACGGCGGTTCGGGCTCCGGTGGTGGCTCGGGCAGCGGCGGCGCGGGCTCTGGCGGGGACGATGCCAAGGGTGGCGGTGGCGGTGCGGGTGGCTCCGCCGCTGGCGGTGGCGGTACGGGGGAGCGGGTACCGGCTGGTTCCTCGCTGCCCAACTGCACCGCGAGCAGCGTGAAGTTGACACTGCGCAGCACGGAGAAGAAGTACGAGTCCGACGAGAAGCCCAAGCTCGAACTCGTCGCGGAATCCACGTCGGGCAAGGACTGCAAGGTCGATCTGGGCCCGAAGCGGGCGGTGTTGACGATCACGCCGGTCGAGGCGGATGACCCGCTCTGGTCATCCGAGGACTGCCCGCGCGGCCCCGGCAGCCTGCTGCTGCGGGTGCCGGGTTCGGGCCGGATCACCCACACAGTGGAGTGGGACCGCACGCCGAGCGCGCCGGAGTGCGCGACGCCGCGGCCGGGTTCGGCGAAGCCGGGCCGCTACCTGGTCGAGGCCAAGGCGTCCGGCTTCCCGAAGGCCTTCGCGTCCTTCGAGCTGACCAAGTCCTGAGCGGGGGGTGTGGGTCCGCCCAGACCCCGGTCCTCAAACGCCGGACGGGCTGAAGAATTTCAGCCCGTCCGGC
>NZ_JAZGRL010000142.1:0-1816 GCF_046540415.1 Streptomyces sp. E11-3
GCCGCCCTGTTCAGCCGCTCCAGCTCCCCGTCCCCGAAGCCCCCCGGCGATCCGGAGCGCACCAACCCGGCGTCCCCCACCACCTCCTGGCACATGCGATAGACCTCGACCACCGACTCGGTTCCCGCGAACTTCACGCCGCTCGCGTCGCCCGGGGTCAGCGTCCCGGCCCCCACATCGCCCACCAGACGCCAGTTGAGCAGGCGCGTCGCCGCCAGCCGGGCATGTACTTCGGCCAGCCGGGCCCGCACCCACGGCGCGTCGACCGGCCGCCGCCCCGTCACGGGATCGGGCGTACGGGCGAAGGCCAGCGCACTCGCGTACACGTCCTCGGCCTGCATCCCGATCGCGGCGAGCGCCACCCGCTCGTGGTTGAGCTGGTTGGTGATGAGCCCCCAGCCGCCGTGCTCCTCGCCGACCAGGTTCTCGCCCGGCACCCGGATCGCGTCGTAGTACGTGGCTGTCGTCAGCAGCCCGCCCACGGTCTCGATCGGCGTCCAGGAGAACCCCGGCGCGTTGGTCGGCACCAGGATGATCGAGATGCCCTGGTGCTTGGGCGCGTCGGGGTCGGTGCGGCAGGCGAGCCAGATCCAGTCGGCGTTCTGCGCGTTGGAGGTGAAGATCTTCTGCCCGTCGATCAGCCAGTCCTGGTGATCCCGGACGGCTCGGGTACGCAGCGAGGCCAGATCGGTGCCGGCCGACGGCTCGCTGTAGCCGATGGCGAAGACGATCTCGCCGCTGAGGATGCGCGGCAGGAAGTACTCCTTCTGCGCGTCCGTCCCGTACTTCATCAGGGTCGGGCCCACGGTGTTCAGGGTCACCATCGAGACCGGCGCACCGGCGCGGTACGCCTCGTCGAAGAAGACGAACTGCTCGTCGGGGCCGCGCCCCTGCCCGCCGTACTCGACGGGCCAGCCGAGCCCGAGCCAGCCGTCCGCACCGATGCGCCGCAGCAGTCGGCGCTGCTCGGCGGGGTCCTCCGGGCCGTCGGCGTACGCGGCGCGCTCTGACGGCAGCACGGCGCGGAAGTACGCACGGAGTTCGGCGCGCAGCTGACGCTGGCGTTCGGTGGGGGCGAGGTGCACGGCGGCGGCCCTCCTGGACCTCGTACGAAACCGGGTAACAGGTAACAGGTAACGGACATCTGACTGTCCGTCAGATTCTCGACCCTGTCAAGGTCGGTCCGCACACGGCTGCGCGGCGGCACATATCGTGCCGCCGCGCAGGCCTCACACCACCCCTTTGGAACGACCTCCGGGCGCCCCCCGAAGGCCTCGCCTCACCAGAGGTTGGTGAAGTTGACCGTGGTCATCTCGTTCGACTGGTCGATCGCCGTGAAGGCGGAGCCGTTCACCTGGGCGTTGTTGTTCTGGTTCGACGCGCCGGAGCCGGTGGCCACCTGCTGGTTGGTCGCGGAGTTGCCGCTGTTGTTGCCGCCGACGCCGCTACCGCTGATGGTCGCCACGCTGACGTTCGATCCGTCGTTCGCGAAGCCACCGTTGTCGGCTGAGGCGACGCCGGAGAACAGCGCCAGTGTCAGCGGGAGTGCGGCAGCGACGGCGATCACGCGAGCGGTACGGATGCTTGCCATGTCAATTCCTCCAGAACCGGCGTGTGCCGGTAAGTGTGGCTTGTACCAAGGCAGTTGGCCGACCGCCTCAGCGATGTTCACGACGTCGCGAGTCCAGAGTTGCCCACCGAATCCCCGGCGAACCACCCTTCACGGCACCTTTCCCTCGCAAGCGTGACGATGAGCCGATAAACCCCTTCACCCCCCTTTCTCCGTCGCCATCCCGCCACCCCAGCCCTGCCCCGG
>NZ_JAZGRL010000143.1:0-1792 GCF_046540415.1 Streptomyces sp. E11-3
CCGGAGAGGGAGACGGGCGGCGGTCCCGGGGGTGTGCTGGTCGCGGGGGTGGTCACGGGGCGGTCTCCTGAACGGTCTGTGCGGCGGGCTCCCGGTGGGTGTGCTGGGCGTACCGGGTCCTGAGGTGCTCGACGAGGGTGATCAGTACGTCCTTGCCGGATTCCCGGGACCGGGCGTCGCAGTCGATCAGCGGCACGTCCGGCGCGAGGTCGAGCGCCTCGCGCAGCTGTGCCTGGGTGTGGTCCTGGCCGCCGCCGAAGTCGTTGTGCGCCACGATGAACGGCGTGCCGTGGTGCTCTAGGCGGTCGATGGCGTACCAGGAGTCGGCGAGCCGCCGCGCGTCGACGAGGACGACCGCGCCCAGCGTTCCCGCGAACAGCCGGTCCCACAGGAACCAGAAGCGCTCCTGCCCCGGTGCGCCGAACAGGTACAGGACGTTGCGCGCGTCGAGCGTGATGCGGCCGAAGTCGAAGGCGACGGTGGTCGACGTCTTGGCCCGTACGCCGTCGAGGTGGTCGACCTCCTGCCCGGCGCTGGTCATCGTCTCCTCGGTGTTGAGGGGACGGATCTCGCTCACCGAGCGGACCAGGGTCGTCTTGCCGACGCCGAAGCCGCCGACGACAACGATCTTCAGGCCGTTGTCCGCGGTGGCGGTCAACTCGGTGCGGCCCGTGGGCTGTTCGGTTGCCGACCGGTCGGAGTCTGCCGACCGGTCAGAGGTTGCGGAGTCCAACGAGCACCTGCTCCAGGATGTCGGGGTCGGGAAGGCTGCGGGCGGTGTGTGCCATGCGGGGGTGGCGGGCGCTGATCCGGCCGCCGGCCAGCAGGTCGGAGAGCAGGATCCGTACGATGCTCACCGGCAGGCCGAGTTCGGCCGCTATCTCGACGACGGCCGTGGGACGGCGGCACATCCGCAGGATCGCCGCGTGCTCGGACTGCATGCCCGGGGCCGGCTCGCACTCGGCGACCACCAGGGTCACCAGGTCGAATCGCGCGTCCGGCGCCGACCGGCTGCGGCCCCCGGTGAGGGTGTACAGCCGGTCGGGGGAGTCGTCCCGGCCGGGGCGGCTCATGACACCGGGGCGGCCGGGGACGCCGGTTCGGTGCGGGGAGCGGCGCGCAGGTGCTCGCCGATCTGCTCCACCAGCTCGCTCATGGCGTGGCCGACGAACCCGGCGTCGGCGTCCTCGGCCGCGACGAGCGCGAGGTGCGCGCCCTCACCGGCCTCGACGATGAAGAGGATGCCGCCGTAGAACTCGGCCATCGCCGAGCGGACTCCACCCGTACCGTCGCCGAACTCCACGGACGCGCCGTGCGACAGGGACTGGATACCGGCGGCGATCGCGGCCAGCTGGTCGGCCTGGTCGACGGAGAGCTCGGGGGTACGGCACAGCTTCAGGCCGTCGCGGGAGAGCACCAGGGCGTGGCGGGCGCCGGGCGTGCGCTCCAGGAGCCCCTCCAGAAGCCAGCTGAGCTTCTCATCGGTGGTGGTGCCGGTGGTGGTCGAGTGAGTGCTGCCGGTCATCGGGTGGTGTCGCCTTCCGGGTGCTGTGCTGTAGGCCGCGGGTCTGTGGTCTCGTCCTGGCCCGGCGGCGCCGCGCCGCGTACGGCCTGCCGGAAGCTGCCGAAGCGGGCGGCGCTCTCGGCGGCGGTACGGGAGTCCGCGGCGCGGCCGGTGGCAGTGGCGGCACGGGCCTGCGCCGCCTCCGCCGCGGCCAGGGTCCGCCCGCGCGGCCGCTTGGGCAGACCGCCGCCGCCCAGCCCGGGGGTGGGCGCGGGGGACTCGTGGGTC
>NZ_JAZGRL010000144.1:0-1787 GCF_046540415.1 Streptomyces sp. E11-3
GGCCGGTCGCCGTGGACCCGAGCGGGGTCCACGGCAGCCGAGCCGGCCGGGTGAGGGCACCCATGTGCCCGCGCCCGCCGGCCCGGTGAACCGTCACACCCTCCAGCACCGCGACCGCACTTCGCACCCCTCTGCACGACGCACCGCCACAAATCCACATCGCGCACCACACCGGAACGACCCGCACCACCTTCCCCGTACGTACGACCTCTTTCCCCGTACATACGACCTCCTTGACACTCGCGTCGCTGGCGACGCCGTAATCGACCGGAGGAACCGCCGTGGCAGAAACGCCCAGGGTTCGAAAAGCAGTCGCCGTGCCAGAGGACGAGCAGGTTCGCGACCAGATGCCCACCACACACCCGGTCGACGAGAAGCTCCCGCCTCTCAAGATGATGACCAGCGGCCTGCAGCACGTGGCCGCCATGTACGCGGGCGTGGTCGCCCCGCCGCTCATCGTCGGAGCCGCCGTCGGGCTCTCCGGCAAGGAGCTCACCTTCCTCACCGGAGCCAGTCTCTTCACCGCGGGACTGGCCACCCTGCTGCAGACGCTGGGCATCTGGAACATCGGAGCCCGGCTGCCGTTCGTCAACGGCGTCACCTTCGCCGGTGTGGCCCCGATGCTCGCGATCGTCGACCAGACCAAGGACAAGGACGACGCGCTGCCGATCATCTTCGGCGCGATCATCGTCGCGGGCCTGCTCGGGTTCGTCGGCGCCCCGTTCTTCTCCAAACTGGTCCGCTTCTTCCCACCGGTCGTCACCGGCACCGTCATCACCCTGATCGGCGTCTCGCTGATGCCGGTGGCCTTCGGCTGGGCCCAGGGCCCCAATCCGGCCGGCGACGACTACGGCTCCATGAAGTACCTGGGACTGGCCGGTATCACCCTGGTCATCGTTCTGCTGATACGCCGCTTCACCAGCGGGTTCGTCAAGCAGATCGCCGTGCTGCTCGGCCTTGCCATCGGCACCGTCATCGCGATCCCGTTCGGTGTCACCGACTTCAGCGCGATCGGCGAGGCGAACATCGTCGGCTTCCCGACGCCGTTCCACTTCGGCGCCCCGCAGTTCGCGGCGGCGGCCATCGTGTCGATGGTGGTCGTGATGATCGTCTCGATGACCGAGTCCACCGCCGACATGCTGGCGCTCGGTGAGATCGTCGAACGGCCCGCGGACGAGAAGACGATCGCGGCAGGACTGCGCGCCGACACCCTCGGCTCCGCGCTCAGCCCGCTGTTCAACGGCTTTATGTGCAGCGCCTTCGCCCAGAACATCGGCCTGGTCGCGATGACCAGGATCCGCAGCCGGTTCGTGGTCGCGGTGGGCGGCGGCTTCCTGATCCTGATGGGGCTGATGCCGGTCGTCGCCTCACTGATCGCCACCGTGCCCCGGCCGGTGCTCGGCGGCGCCGGAGTCGTGCTCTTCGGCTCGGTCGCGGCCAGCGGCATCCAGACCCTGACCAAGGCGGGGTTGGAGAAGGACAACAACGTGCTGATCGTCGCGGTCGCGATGGCCGTCGGGCTGATCCCGATCGCGGCGCCGGAGTTCTACCACGCGTTCCCGGACACCGCGATGATCATCCTGGACTCCGGTATCTCCACCGGCTGTGTCGCCGCGGTCGTCCTCAACCTGGTCTTCAACCACATCGGCAAGCGGCAGGACGATGACGATGTCACCGCGCCGATGGAGCCGGGCGAGGAGATCTCCGAGAGTCGCGTGCCGTCCGCACGGGCCGGGCACTGACAGACACATAGATGCGGCGTGTACGGCCTCAGCGGCCGTACACGC
>NZ_JAZGRL010000145.1:0-1768 GCF_046540415.1 Streptomyces sp. E11-3
GCGAGCGTGCGTGCCGGGCGTCGGGGCGCAGGCGGGGGTTCAAAGACAGGCTCTGCGCGGCCTCCGGTCTGACCCGGCGCCCGGGTCGCGTCCGCGCCGCGGTCAGAACAGGGCGGCGGCCTCCCCCACCTGGAGGTCGCCGCCTTCCGCGTACGCCTGCTCGTACGCCGTGTCGTCGATGACCGCCCTTACGGCGGCCTCGGCGGCCTCGCGGTTCTCGCGCTCGTTGGTTTCGGGGTGGTGTCCCGGCGGGAGCAGCGCGTCGCCCGCGCCCAGCAGCCGGGCGGCGACCCGGGCCCGGTCCTGGCTGCCGTCGGCCGCCGCCGTGCCCGCCAACGCCCGTGCGGCGGTCGTCAGATGCACCGCGGGCAGATGGGGCACGACCATCACGGCCAACGGCTCATTGCAGCAGGCGAGGGCGGCTCGCGCGTGTTCCAGGGCGGCGCCGTAGCGCCCGTCCTGGTTGTCGAGCCAGCCGAGCAGGCCGCGTACCAGGCCCTCGAAGAACGCCACGGGTCCCGCGGGGTACTGCTCGCGCAGCAGGGCGGCCTGCTCGCGTGCCTCACCGGTGCGTTCCGTGCGGCCCAGCCAGACCGTGAGGTACAGCCGGGCCGCGGGCAGCGCGTCCATGGAGCCCCTGCCCTGCTGGGCGATGACCTCGCGCAGGATCGCCTCGCCCCGCTCGGGCCGCTCGCCGGACTCCAGCAGGGTCGAGGCGTACCGGGCCTTGAGGACCGCGACCTGGCTCGGTGCCCCGAGTTGTTCGGAAAGTTCGATCGCCGCGCTGAAGTCCGCCCCGGCGCGGGCGTACTCGCCGAGCCGCTCGTGGGCCTCACCGCTCGCGGAGAGCGCTTCGGCGGCACCCCAGTTGTCGCCGAGTTCCTGGAAGAGGGCCAGCGCCTCGGCGGCGTCGCGAGGTGCGCTCCCCGCCCAGTCGGTGCGGTTGGCGAGCACCCACGCCCGCATATGCAGGGCACCGGCCAGCTCCCAGCGGTAGCCGTACCTGCGACAGGCGTCCACCGTGGCGTCGAGCAGGGACCGCAGATCGCACAGGTCACCGCTGACCAGCACCACGTAGATCCACAGGGCGCCTGGCGAACGGCAAGTCTGCGGCAGGCCGGGGCGGTAGGCGGCGATGATCCGGCGCATCCGGGCCTTCGTCTCATCCGAGGCCCAGCCACCGGCGGAGTGGTCCTCGGAGGCCAGCTGGATCAGCCGGACCCCACGCCGTGCCTCCCACAGCTGTTCGGGCGGCATCGGCGGCGGCGCGTCGATACACCGCTCGAACAGGGGCGGTACGGGCCTGACCGGCTCGGCGAAGGGGTCGGGGCCGAGCTCGGCGGCCGCGGTGGCCCACTGGCGGCTCTCGGCGCGCAGCTCGCGCATCTGCCAGTACCAGCTGAGCGACACGACGAGGCAGAGGGCCTCGTGTTCATCCCTGGCGGCGGTCGCCCGGCGCAGTGCGGTGCGCAGGTTCTCGTACTCGACCTCGATGCGTTCGATCGCGGCGCGCTGCCGTGGGCCGCGTAGCTCGGGGTCGGAGGTGCGGGCCAGTTCGCGGTAGTGGACGAGGTGGGCCCGCTCCGCTGTGGCCCGGTCTCCGGCCTCGTCGAGCCGCTCGGCCGCGTACTCGGCGACGGTCTCCAGGAGGCGGTAGCGCATCTGGCCGTCGGGCGAAGGGGCCGCGACCACGAGGGACTTGTCGACGAGCGACCCGAGCAGGTCCATCACCTCGGGCGGGTCGGGCGCGAGGGCGGTGGGGTCCGGG
>NZ_JAZGRL010000146.1:0-1766 GCF_046540415.1 Streptomyces sp. E11-3
AGCCGCAGACCCAGCCCATGGGCCAGTCCGGCTACGGCTACCCGGGCCAGCAGCAGCCGCAGTACGGCGGCTACCCGCAGCCGCAGACCATGCCGATGCAGCCGGGCACGCCCGGCCAGGGCGGCGGCAAGAAGTCCAACACCACGATGATGATCATCGTCGCCGCCGCGGTCGCGGTGGCCATGATCATCGGCGCCGGCGTCTGGTACGCGTCGTCCAAGGACAGCGACGACAAGAAGGACGAGTCCAAGAGCTCGGCCGGCGGCACGGACGGCGAGAACAAGGGCGGCGAGGGCGACAAGCCCGCCACAGGCGACGAGAAGGTGCCCACCAACACCAACGCCAAGGTCCAGTTCCAGCTGCCGAAGCCCAAGGTGGACGAGGACACCTCACCGCTGGACGTCCACGGCTCGTGGATCACCGACAAGGTGTACGCCAAGAGCGGCGACAGCAAGATCGTCGGCTATGACCCGGTCAAGGGTTCCGAGAAGTGGACGATCGAGCTGGAAGGCCCGGTCTGCGCGGCGAGCCGTGTGGTCACCAAGGACAACAAGACGGCCATCGTCTACCAGCCGGACCAGCCCACCAAGGAGACGAAGCACCACGGCTGCACCGAGGTCGCCGCGATCGACCTCGACACGGGCAAGAAGCTGTGGACCGAGTCGGCCAAGGAGGGTGACCGCAAGGCGCGGATGGACGAAGTCACCATCTCCGGGGACACCGTGGCGGCCGGCGGCACCGGCGGCGGCGCCGCCTGGGCCATCGCCGACGGCAAGGCCCGCTGGGCGCCCAAGGCGTCGGACACCTGCGAGGACAGCGGCTACGGCGGCGGCGAGGGGCTCGTCGCGGTGCGCAAGTGCGGCTCGTACGGCGACCGCAAGGTGGAGATCCAGTCCCTGAACCCGACCACGGGTGCTCCCCTTTCCACGTACAAGATGGCCTCCGGCATCGAATACGCGCACGTCGTCTCGTCCAAGCCGCTGGTCGTCGCGGTGCAGCTGGACACCGAGGCCCGTGGCTACGACTACTTCTCGATCGATGAGAAGACCGGCAAGGTCCGCGCCAAGATCACGGCACCCGGTGACCAGTACGGCGGCCGGTGCGCCGCGGTCGAGGTGGGCGACTGCCGCGGGCAGGTCGTCAGCGACGACAAGCTCTACCTGCCCACCGCGGGCGAGTACGGGAAGTCGAACGCGATCGTCTCCTTCGACCTGATGACCGGCAAGAGCACCGGAGACAAGATCGACGCGGGCGAGAAGTGGGAGTTCCAGCCGCTGCGCATGGACGGCGACAACATCCTCGCCTACAAGTTCCCGCCCTACGACAAGGGCGGCCAGGTCGTCACGATCGACCCGAACACCATGAAGGAGACGCTGCTCCTGCAGAACCCGGCCGAGCGCTCGATCCGGGACGCCGAGACCGGCTTCCTCTTCGACCACTCGGAGTTCCTCTACAAGGACGGCAAGCTGTACCTCTCCGCCCAGCTGGTCAGCGACAGCAGCTCCAGCCGCAGGTCCTTCCTGGCGGTCTCCTTCGGCGTGAGCTGAGCACGACCGACCGGTACTGAGCACGACCGACCGGTACTGAGCCCGGTGCCGCGGCGCTACCGCCGTGGCACCGGGCTTTGCCATAGGTACCCCGATCAGGCCCGGATCAGCTGGGTTTTCCGCATTCTGAGGGGCTTCTCGCCGGTAGGGGGCGCGTAACGTCGAACAAGCGTGTAGCTTCCGGGTGATGGAGGGCCGGGGGGCCCGGAGTTCGCTGGG
>NZ_JAZGRL010000147.1:0-1763 GCF_046540415.1 Streptomyces sp. E11-3
TGGGGCGGAGCCCCAGTTTCGGGAAGGGGCGGGGTGGGGGAGGAGAAGCCCTGGCCGCAACCACTACGCTCGCGGCGCGCAGCCCAGCACGTGCGACTTGACCAGTTCGCCGATCCGGGGATCACGGTTCCGGAACGCTTCCACCAGTGCCTCGTGCTCCTCCGCGTACGACTGCTGGCGCGTACCCAGCCAGCGGATCGACAGCGCGGTGAAGACCTCGATGCCCAGCCCCTCCCACGTGTGCAGCAGCACCGAGTTCCCCGCCGCCCGCACCAACTCCCGGTGGAAGGCGACCGTATGACGGACCTGCGCCTCGCCGTCCGCCTCCCGGTCCGCCTCGTAGAGCGCCGCGACCGAGGGCTCAAGGACCGAGACGTCGTCGGCGAGCCGCGCCGCCGCCAGTTCGGCCGCGATCTGCTCCAGACCGGCCCGTACCGGGTAGATCTCCTCCAGATCGGCCGCGGTCAGATTCCGTACCCGTACGCCCTTGTTGGGCGCCGACTCGATCAGCCGCAGCGCCTCCAGCTCACGCAGGGCCTCCCGTACGGGCGTCTGGCTGACCTCCAGCTCGACCGCGATCCGGCGCTCCACGATCCGCTCGCCCGGCTGCCAGCGGCCGCTCACGATGCCCTCCACGATGTGCTCGCGGATGTGCTCGCGGAGCGAGTGGGCGACGGGCGGCGTGGTCATGCGTGCTCCTTAGGCAGGGCGTCGACGCCCTAGACAATACGGCGAAGCCCCCGCCCGGACAGGTCCGGACGGGGGCATTCACGCTGATGAGACGAGCGTTACAGGCCGAGCTCGACCTCGAACTCGCCCGCCTCCAGGATCGCCTTGACCGTCGTCAGGTAGCGGGCGGCGTCGGCGCCGTCCACCAGACGGTGGTCGTAGGAGAGTGCGACGTACGTCATGTCGCGGATGGCGATGGTCTCGCCGAGGTCCGGGTGGTTGATGACCATCGGACGCTTCACGGTGGCACCGATGCCCAGGATGGCGACCTGGTTCGGCGGCACGATGATGGTGTCGAACAGCGCACCGCGCGAGCCGGTGTTGCTGATCGTGAAGGTGGCACCGGCCAGGTCGTCCGGCGTGATCTTGCTGGCGCGCACGGCGCCCGCGAGCTCCGCGGTCTTCTTGGAGATACCGGCCAGGTTGAGGTCGCCCGCACCCTTGATGACCGGGGTCATCAGGCCCTTCTCGGAGTCCACCGCGATACCGATGTTCTCGGTGTCGAAGTAGGTGATCGTGCCCTCGTCCTCGTTGATCCGGGCGTTGACGACCGGGTGGGCCTTCAGCGCCTGGGCCGCGGCCTTCACGAAGAACGGCATCGGGGACAGCTTGACGCCCTCACGGGCGGCGAAGCCGTCCTTGGCCTGGGCGCGCAGCTTCATCAGCTTGGTGATGTCGACCTCGACGACCGAGGTCAGCTGGGCCTGGCCGTGCAGCGCCTTCATCATGTTGTCGCCGATGACCTTGCGCATCCGGGTCATCTTGACGGTCTGACCACGCAGCGGGGACACCTCAAGGGCCGGAGCCTTGGAAGCGGCGGCCGGAGCGGCTGCGGCCGGAGCCGGAGCGGCGGCCTTCGCGGCCTCGGCGGCGGCGATGACGTCCTGCTTGCGGATACGACCGCCGACGCCGGTGCCCTTGACGGCCGACAGCGCGACGCCGTGCTCGGCGGCCAGCTTGCGGACCAGCGGCGTGACGTACGCGCCGTCCGCGTCACCCGCGGCCGGAGCCGGAGTGACCGGAGCCGGGGCGGC
>NZ_JAZGRL010000148.1:0-1752 GCF_046540415.1 Streptomyces sp. E11-3
GCGGTCGCGGGTCAGCGCGAGCAGCACCGGCCCGGCGCACCCGCGATGGGGCCGGTGCCAGGCGCACCCCCGCGCCCGGCACTGGCAGGTCCGCAGATGCGGGGGCAGCACGTCTGCCCGGGCATGACGGGCCAGGTGTGTCAGCGCCGCGGACCGGGCGGAGGCGGCCGGCAGGGGAGTGGCTGCCGCGCAGCGGGGATGAGGGCAGGCCAGCAGCGGGCCGCCGGCTTGCGGGTGCAGTCGCACCGTCCAGATGCGCTGCACCGCTTCGCGCGTGGTGGAGAGCCTCATCGGGCTCGTGGTCCTCCGATCGATCCGTGCCGCTGAACTCCCGCACCCCACTCGGCAGGAGGCGGGAGCAGGCCGCACCGTAGCGCTGGTCCCTGCAGTGTGATGTCACCCCTTCCCTAGCAAATAGTGCAGAGGTCTGCACTGACAGGGCAGGGTTCTGCACCGTCGGATGGTGGGGTGACGATCTTGCCGCCCGATCCTGACCTCCTCGCGCTGCGCGTCGAACTCGCGCGGCTCAGGGGCGAGCGCGGCTGGACCTTCGACGAACTCGCCGGCCGCAGCGGCCTGGCCCGCCGCACCCTCATCGACCTGGAACACGGCCGCACCACCGGCAGCGTCACCACCTGGCATGCCATCGCCCACGCCTTCGATGTCCCCATCGAACAGCTCCTCGGGACGCTGTGCTCCGACCACGCCCCGTCCGGCACGCCGCAACCCTGACCCGCCCACCGGTTACCACCGCCGCCGCGGCGCGACATCACCCGAAACGGTGACCGGGCATCGAGCGGGTGTTCCCGCTGCCGCATGCGCGTTCCCCTGTAGTGCGCCATTCGCTGGACAGCGGGTGTTGCCGCACCGGTTTGGCGGCGTGCCGCCTGGCACGTTCACCGCTATGAGCACTCACCCCGCCTGCGCCGCCCGCCACTGGGACGGCAGCCCCCGCACCACACCGACGCGCCGTCCGCTGCGGGTGGCCGCCACCAGCCCCAGCCGCCTAGTGCGCGCCGGCCAGAGCGGCCGCTGCCGCCTGTGCGGCAACCGCATTGACTTCTACCAGCGCGCCGACCAGCGACCCATCGCCCTGCACCCCGCGAAGCTGGCCACCGCCCAGGTGCCTGCTTCCTGCCGCTGGCACGTGAGCCGCGGCATCGCCCACCCGCACGGCGACGGCAGCGCCTGGTGCCGCATCCTGCACAGGGTGCTCTGCCCCCGCCGCACCCCAACCGGCCGGCTGACCCCAGCCGTCGAGGAGATGCGTCGCCGGCTCGCCGTCCGCTCCCGCCGCCTGATCGATACCGGCACCTTCACCCCGGCCGCGCCCACACCCGCCGGTGAACCCCCCTCCAGCCGGGGCCGTCCCGTCGTGCAGCTGCTGCTGGGCCGCTACCTCGCTCAGACCCCCATCGAGGACATCCGGTGTGTGGCCCAGACCCGACACCGACACCGCTGCCCGCAGCCCGTGCTCCCGCCCAACGCCCCCTCAAGGCGTGTGGACCCTTCTGCCTACAAGTCCGCAACGCGGCCAACTCGCCCTGCCCGCCACCCTGATGGCCGTCTACGACCTCAGCCGCCTGCCGTACGCCGAGCAGCTGCGCTGGCGCACTCAGCGCTGCCCGGCCCACGCCGCGACCCCGGGCGCCGCCGATCTCGCTTTGGCCGGATGGCAGGTCTTCGATCTCCTCCTGCTGTCGGCGTACACATGAACGCGGCCAGCTTCGTACGAATGAAAAGGGCCGTCTT
>NZ_JAZGRL010000149.1:0-1746 GCF_046540415.1 Streptomyces sp. E11-3
ACCCCATCACCCGCACCGGGCCCGCCAAGCCCGCCAAGCCCAGCATGTTCAGCTCGCTGAAGAACCGGAACTACCGGCTCTTCTTCACCGGGCAAGTGGTCTCCAACACCGGCACCTGGATGCAGCGCATCGCCCAGGACTGGCTGGTTCTCACCCTGACCGGCTCCGCGTCCGCCGTCGGGATCACCATCGCGCTGCAGTTCCTGCCCATGCTGCTGTTCGGCCTGTACGGCGGCGTCCTCGTGGACCGCCTGCCCAAGCGCCGGATCCTCTTCGTCACCCAGTCCGCGATGGGCCTGACCGGTGTCGCGCTCGCCGTGCTCACCCTCGCCGGGCACGTCCAGACCTGGCACGTCTACCTCACCGCGTTCGTCCTCGGCCTGATCACCGTCGTCGACAACCCGGCCCGGCAGACCTTCGTCTCCGAGATGGTCGGCCCCGACCAGCTGGCGAACGCGGTCAGCCTGAACTCCGCGAACTTCCAGTCCGCGCGGCTCGTCGGCCCCGCCGTCGCCGGTGTGCTGATCACCGCCGTCGGCAGCGGCTACGCCTTCCTGCTCAACGGCCTGTCCTTCCTCGCACCGCTGATCGGCCTGGCGCTGATGCGCCCCGCCGAGCTGCACAAGGTGGAGCGGCCCCCGCGCGGCAAGGGACAGCTGCGGGAAGGGCTGCGCTATGTGGCCGGACGGCCGGAACTGATCTGGCCGATCGTCCTCGTGGGGTTCATCGGGACCTTCGGCTTCAACTTCCCGATCTGGCTGAGCGCCTTCGTGGACGATGTCTACGACTCGGGCGCGAGTACGTACGGCCTGCTCAACACCCTGATGGCCACCGGCTCACTGGCCGGAGCCCTGCTCGCCGCACGGCGCGGCAACTCGCGGCTGCGCCTGCTGGTCGCCGCCGCGGTGGCCTTCGGCGTACTGGAGGTCGTCACCGCCTTCGCACCGTCCTTCTGGCTGTTCGCGGCGCTGCTGGTGCCGATCGGCATGTTCGGCCTGACGGTCAACGTGGTCGCCAACTCCAGCGTGCAGATGGCCACCGACCCGATGATGCGGGGCCGGGTGATGAGCCTGTTCATGATGGTCTTCACCGGCGGTACGCCGCTGGGGGCACCCCTCGTCGGCTGGATCACCGACACCTACGGCGCCCGGGTCGGCTTCGCCGCGGGCGGCGTCGTGTCGCTGCTGGCCGCGCTGGCGATCGGGGTGATCCTGGCCCGGGTCGGCGGGCTGCGGGTGCGGGTGCGGATGCACCGGGGGCACCCGCAGGTGCGGTTCGTGCCGAAGGAGCGCGAGCGGCAGCAGCTGGCCGCGGTGGCCTGAGAGTGGCCGGGCCGGGTAAGGAGGGACACGTGAGACTCTTCGCCGCCGTCCTGCCGCCTGATCCGGCCATCGCCGAGCTCGCCGCCGAGGTCCGTACGCTGCACGCGCTCCCCGGCGCCGACCGGCTCCGCTGGACCGAGCGCGAGAACTGGCACTTCACGCTCGCGTTCATGGGGGAGGTACCCGACGAGGCGCTCCCCGCCCTCGCCGAGCGGCTGGCCCGCGCCGCGCACCGCACCGACCCGTTCGGGCTCAATCTGCGCGGCGGGGGCCGCTTCGGGGACCGTGCGCTGTGGGTCGGGGCGGCGGGCGAGCTGGGCGTACTGCGCCGCCTCGCGGAGCGCGCGGACGCGGCCGCGCGCAAGGCGGGCGTGGCGATGGAGGGCCCGCCGCGCCGGTTCACACCGCATCTGACGGTGGCCAG
>NZ_JAZGRL010000150.1:0-1729 GCF_046540415.1 Streptomyces sp. E11-3
CTCGGGGACGTACGGGAAAGCACCCGTACGTCCCCGAGGCCGTTCAAGGACAGGTCTCAGAGCTCCGGACCGTCGCCCGGCTCCTCCTGGTACGAGTAGCGCTGTTCGCGCCAGGGGTCGCCGATGTTGTGGTACCCCCGCTCCTCCCAGAAGCCGCGCCGGTCGGCCGTCATGTACTCGACGCCGCGCACCCACTTGGGTCCCTTCCAGGCGTACAGATGCGGCACCACGAGCCGGAGCGGAAAGCCGTGCTCCGCGGTGAGCGGTTCACCGTCCCGGTGGGTGGCGAAGATCGTCCGCTCGGAGTCGAAGTCGGACAGCCGCAGATTCGAGCTGAAGCCGTACTCGGCCCAGACCATCACATGGGTGACATCGGGCGCGGGAGGGGCCAGTTCGAGCAGCGTACGGGCCGACACCCCACCCCATTCGGCGCCCAGCATCGAGAACTTCGTGACGCAGTGCAGATCGGAGACGACCGTGGCGTACGGCAGGGCCGAGAACTCCTCATGCGTCCAACAGTGCTTGCCCCCGTCGGCGGTGGCGCCGAAGACCCTGAACTCCCAGCGTTCCGGGCGGAACTTGGGCACTGGCCCATAGTGTGTGACCGGCCAGCCCCGCTGCAGCCGCTGCCCCGGCGGAAGCTCCGATCTCTCCGTTTCACGGCTATCCGGCTGACCCATGGCTCCATCCTGACAGACCCCGAGGGGTGGACGTGACCAGGTCTGCACCGATTCGGGCAACTCCTACTAAGCATGCACTTACTGGACGCCCCTCGGCGCCGGTGCAAAGATGCGCGCACCTGCCCCAGTTACGCGCTTGGAAGGAGCCTCTGCGATGCAGGGCGACCCCGAGGTCCTCGAATTTCTGAATGAGCAGCTGACCGCTGAGCTCACCGCCATCAACCAGTACTTCCTGCACGCGAAGATGCAGGAGAACTTCGGCTGGGTGAAGCTCGCGAAGTACACCCGGTCCGAGTCGTTCGACGAGATGAAGCACGCGGAGGTGCTCACCGACCGGATCCTGTTCCTGGACGGCCTGCCGAACTACCAGCGGCTGTTCCACGTCCGGGTCGGCCAGACGGTCACCGAGATGTTCAACGCCGACCGGCAGATCGAGGTCGAGGCGATCGACCGCCTGAAGCGCGGGATCGAGGTCATGCGTGGCAAGGGAGACGTCACGTCGGCGAACATCTTCGAGTCGATCCTGGAGGACGAGGAGCACCACATCGACTATCTCGACACCCAGCTGGAGCTGATCGAGAAACTCGGCGAGCCGCTCTACCTCGCCCAGCTGATCGAGCAGCCGAGCTAGCGCCAGGAGTCCACGAGGCCGGGGCGGCCAGGAGTCCTAGGCCGCCTCTTCCAGGTCCTTCGCGCGCTCGGGAGCCGCTGCCAGTACGGCGGCGGGCTTGCCCTGGTCGAGGAGCTCCCGTCGGGGGCACGCGCCACGTCCGAGCAGCGCCTGGATGCTCCGGACGCAGGAGCCGCAGTCGGTGCCCGCCTTGCTGGCCGAAGCGATCTGGCGCGGGGTGCAGGCACCGGCGTCCGCGTGTTCCTTGACCTGCTGTTCGGTGACACCGAAGCAAGAGCAGACGTACACGCGGTTCACCTCCCCGGCGGGGATCAGTTCGGGAATGGACAGGCGGTGCACTCCCGATTACTCGGTGAGGCTAACCTAACCTTACCCGCCGATGGCGGTACACAAAAGCCAGGTGGGGCGCGGATCACAA
>NZ_JAZGRL010000151.1:0-1700 GCF_046540415.1 Streptomyces sp. E11-3
CACGGGTCTGGTGATCCACATCGTCCATACCCGCCTCGACGCGCCGGAGCCCACCACACTTCCCGCCGCGATTTTTCTGGTCGCGTATCTCCAGGGGCAGAGCGGACCGGCGGTACTCCAGTCGTAGATCGTGATCTGGCACGGTGTCATGCGATGAGTGCGTCGCGTCAGCAGAGCTCGCAGATGTAGGACATGGCCGGCTTGTCGTTGAGCGTCAGTTCGCTGACGGCGACGAACCCATTGCGTTCAAGGACCTTGTGCGAGGCTGGATTGTCCATCGTGGCCTTGGCGTGCAGCCTGGTGAGTCCGTACTGTGCGGCAGCGAGTTCGCGCAACTCACGCACCGCTGCGGTGGCCAATCCCTGCCCGGCGGCCTTCTGTGCGATCCGGTACCCGAGCTCCGCCGATCCGTCCGCCGCTTCGATCAGGTTCGCCCGACCCACCACCTCGCCACCCTCGGTCACCAGCACATGGAGGTAATCCGTCCCGGCGGCCTGCCACTCAAGCAGCTGCGCGAACCGTGCGTCGAACTCGGCGAAGAACTCCTCGCCCCGGTCCGGCACTGACGCCGCGAAGTAGGCGCGGTTCTGCCGCTCGAACTCAAGCAGGGCCGGCGCGTGGTCGAGACGGATCAACTGAAGTTCTGGCATCGATAGTCAGAGGCGCGGTGTCGTTCCCGACCCGGTTACCCCGTCCCCCTTCATCGTGACGTGTGTGACTGGGGTGGCTGAAGAGACGAAACTGCCACCGCTGATCATCGGTGTGTGAAGACTGATGTGGTAGCGGTGGCCGCGCCGCCGAGTTTAGACCTGGTCGCCTGCGAGGCCGGGTTCGCCCTGCTCGCAGGACGGATAGCCGGCAGATTCAGGCGGGTGGAGCCGCGGCGGCATGCCAGCGCGCTGGTCCGGGCCTTGATCGCGAGTTGCCCCGGGTGAACTGCTGGACCCTGGCCGAGTACGCCGGGTATGCCAGCCCTGGCGTCTTCCAACACCTGCTGTCCCGTGCGCGCTGGGACCACGACGGGGTGCGCGACGACCTGCGGGAGTTCGTCACCGAGCGGCTCGGCACCGAAGACTCGGTGCTGGTGATCGATGAGACCGGGGGACGTGAAGAAAGGCACGTCCCCGGTGGGTACCCAGCGTCAATACA
Source organism: Streptomyces sp. E11-3 (assembly GCF_046540415.1). Taxonomy (NCBI): domain Bacteria; kingdom Bacillati; phylum Actinomycetota; class Actinomycetes; order Kitasatosporales; family Streptomycetaceae; genus Streptomyces; species Streptomyces sp. E11-3. The sequence goes on from NZ_JAZGRL010000151.1 coordinate 1,150, forward strand.
CCGGCACGGCAGGCAGGATCGAACATGCTCAGGTCGCCGTCTACGCGGTGTGGGCGACCAGACGGGTGCGGCATTCGTCGACCGAGAGCTGTGTGTCCCGGCATCCTGGACCGATGATCCGGCGCGGTGCCAGGCGGCCGGTCTGCCCGACGAGCTGGAGTTCGCAACCAAGCCGGCGCTGGCCCTGGGCATGGTCGAGCGCGCTTTGGCGGCCGGGGCCCGACCGGACTGGGTCGCCGCCGACGAGGTCTACGGCAACGACTCTCACCTGCGCGATGCTCTTGAGGACCTGGGCGTCGGCTACGTCCTGGCAGTCTCCTGCTCGACGCGGGTCGCGGTCGGTCCGGCGTCGATCCGCGCCGACGCGCTGGCCAGGGCGCTGTCCCCGGAGTGCGGGCAGATCCGCTCGGCCGGGGCCGGGGCGAAAGGCCAGCGCTGGTATCAGTGGGCGTATATGCACCTCCAGGAGACTTCTCCGGCCGGCGGGCAGCGCTATCTGTCGGCGTACACATGAACGCGGCCAGCTTCGTACGAATGAAAAGGGCCGTCTT
>NZ_JAZGRL010000152.1:0-1672 GCF_046540415.1 Streptomyces sp. E11-3
GGGGGCCCCCCCCCCCGCCACGGCTGAGGGCGGGCGGCGGGGCGGGCGCTCAGAGCTCCTTGCCGTACCAGATCTCCGAGTACGGACCGGTCTCGTACGCGGGGATCTCGCGGTACCCGTGGCGCGTGTACAGGGCGCGCGCCTCGACCAGGTCGAGCCGGGTGTCGAGCCACACGCGCTCGGCCCCGAGCCCCCGCGCGACCTCTTCGGCGGCCGGGATCAGTACCCGACCAGCGCCCTTGCCGCGCATCTCCTTGCGTACGAACACCCGCTTGAGTTCGGCCGTCTTCGCGTCGATCAGCCGCACCCCGGCGCACCCGGCGGCCTCGCCCTCGTACCGGGCGACGATCAGCGCACCGTGCGGCGGGGCGAGGTCGGCACCGGTCTCGGCGGCGATCTCGCGCTCCAGCTCGTCGGCGGGCGTCGTGTGCCCCGCCCCGTACTCGCGCTCGAACCAGCGGTCGCTGACCTCGGTGTAGTACGCGGCCCACAGGGCGGCCGCGTCGGCGGAGTCGAAGGGTTCGGGGGCGGTGGTCCAGGAGTCCATACGGAGGATTGTTGCGGCCCGCCCAGCGCGGGCCGCAACCGAATTACCGCGTGCCCGCCGACCGTTCAGACCGGCAGGTCACACCGTTCAGACCGGCAGGTCACGCCGCTCAGACCGGCAGGTCACGCCGTTCAGGCCAGCCGGTCACGCCGTTCAGGCCTGCTTGGGCGCGGCCTGCTGAACGACCTCGAAGGACCAGACCGTGGACCCGGACGCCGCGGGCTTGGGCCGCTCAGCGCCCTCGCCGCCACCCGGGCCCTGGTGGGCGGCCTTCATCGGACCCTCCATCCAGGCCTGGAAGGAAGCCTCGTCGCGCCACCGGGTGTAGACGAGGTACTGATCAGTGCCCTCAATGGGGCGAAGCAGTTCAAACCACTCGAAGCCGTCGGAGCTCTCCACCGCCCCGGCGCGCGACGCGAAGCGCTTCTCCAGGATCTCGCGCTGCTCTTCCGGCACGGTCAGGACGTTGATCTTCACGATGCTCATGGGGTCCATCCTCGCGCACGGCCGCGGAGGGCGGCGCGGCGGCCGGGGGGTGTGCGATACGTCACTTCGTGGGATGCTCCGGACTTCGTGGGATGCTCCGGCCGCCTATCATTCGGCGGCGCCCCCCACGACGCTGAGGATGAAGGAGCGTAAGTGCTCGAACTGACCATGGCCACGGTGTCGGAGGCCGACGCGGGTGCGACGGCAGGCATGCTCATGGCCGACGAGCCAAGCGCTCCGGGCGCCGTGCTGCGCGTGGGGCGGGACCGGAGCGTGTGCCGCCTCACGGCCCCCGAGGATTGGCTGTTCGTGTCGCGGGCGCATCTGGAGTTCCAGTGCGGCCCCGACGGGGCATGGACCGTCACCTGGCTGCGCGGCTCTCACCCGGACCCCGCGTCCGAGGTGCGGGTGATGCTGCAGGGCACGGCGCTGCCTCTCACGTACGGCGGGAGCACGGCGCTTCCGATCGGCGGCTCCGGAGAGGTGGTCATCCAGGACCGCACCGGGCCGCGCAGCGTGAACGTGGGCTTCTACCACGAGGTGTAACGCGCCGCACGTAAGGCGCGTTCCGCCGCCGACCCACCCCCTACCGCCGCCCTGTGACGTTCCTCGCGCCCCCTCGACACAACCCCGACCCGA
>NZ_JAZGRL010000153.1:0-1666 GCF_046540415.1 Streptomyces sp. E11-3
GCGAGCTCGCCGACGACCTGGTCGCCGTGCACGGCCAGACCGACCAGCAGGGCCTGCTCAAGCCCGCCCGCCAGCGGCAGGCGCTCGACCGGTACGCGGGAGACGCGGTGGCCGCGCCGCTCGCCAAGTACACGGCGGCGTACCGCAGGCTGCGGGCGGTGGTGACCGAACTCGACGAGCTGACCACCCGGGCCAGGGAACGCGCCCAGGAGGCCGACCACCTGCGCTTCGGCCTCGACGAGATCGCGGCGGTCGAGCCGCGCCCCGGCGAGGACGTCGAACTGGCCGCCGAGGCCGAGCGGCTCGGGCATGCCGAGGCGCTCGCGTCCGCCGCCACGGCCGCGCACGCGGCGCTCGCCGGGAACCCCGAGGACCCGGAGGGCGTTGACGCGGGGCTGCTCGTCGGAGGTGCGCACCGGGCACTGGACGCCGTACGCGCACACGACCCGGCGCTGTCCGCGCTCGCCGACCGCATCGGCGAACTCGGCATTCTGCTCGGCGATGTGGCGGGGGAGCTGGCGGGGTACGCCGACCACCTCGACGCCGATCCGCTGCGGCTGGCCGCGGTCGAGGAGCGGCGGGCCGCGCTGACCCAGCTGACCCGCAAGTACGGCGCAGACATCGACGCCGTACTGGCCTGGGCCGAGCAGGGCGCCGCCCGGCTCACCGAACTCGACGGCGACGACGACCACATCGGCGAGCTCAGCGCCGAGCGCGCGGCACTCGGCGCCGAACTGGCCGGGCTCGCCCAGGCCCTGACCGACGCCCGCACGGAGGCCGCCGAGCGGTTCGCCGCCGCCGTCACGGCAGAGCTGGCCTCGCTGGCGATGCCGCACGCGCGTGTGAGCATCGACATCCGGCAGACCGACGATCCGGACGGCATCGAAGTCGGCGGCCGGACCGTCGCGTACACCCCCAGTGGGGTCGACGAGGTCGAACTGCTCCTCGCGCCGCACCCCGGAGCTCCGCCCCGTCCGATCGCCAAGGGCGCGTCCGGTGGTGAGCTCTCCCGCGTCATGCTCGCGGTGGAGGTGGTCTTCGCGGGCTCCGACCCGGTGCCGACCTATCTCTTCGACGAGGTCGACGCGGGCGTCGGCGGCAAGGCGGCCGTCGAGGTCGGCCGCCGCCTGGCGCGCCTGGCCAGGTCCGCGCAGGTCGTCGTGGTCACCCACCTCCCGCAGGTGGCGGCCTTCGCCGACCGGCAGTTGCTGGTCGAGAAGACCAACGACGGCTCGGTGACCCGATCCGGTGTGCAGGTACTCGAGGGCGAGGACCGCGTCCGCGAACTGTCCCGCATGCTCGCGGGCCAGGAGGACTCCGAGACGGCCCGCGCGCACGCGGAGGAACTGCTGGCGACGGCCCGCGCGGACGGCTGACCCGCCCGTCCCCTAGGGTCGCCGATATGCAGAGTGATCACCGTCGGCCCGGTGGCCGTATCGCCGCGCTGGTTACCGCCGTCGTGGCGACCCGTGCCGGGTACGAGGCGTTGCGGCGGGCGAAGCCTGGAGGGCCCGGCCGCTGGGAGCGGAAGAACTTCGCGGGGCGCACCGTCGACCTGTGCGCCGGGCCGGCGGTCACCGTCGGCGGCGCCCTCGCGGCGCTCGCCTCGCGTGGCCTAGTAGTGCTTCGTTAGGTTCTGGCTCGTGTTAGGGGTTTGCCGCAGGTG
>NZ_JAZGRL010000154.1:0-1661 GCF_046540415.1 Streptomyces sp. E11-3
CCCCGGGTCCCGCTCCGACTCCAGCCCCGGCTCCAGAGCCGCAGTACCGCGCTCCCGAGCCGCCGCCGGTCGCTCCCGAGGACGACAACCCCGAGGACGACGACCCGGACCTGGACGAGTCCGCGCTGTCCGGGCACGACCTGATCGTGCGGGAACTGGGGGCGACCGTGGTCGAGGAGTACACCCACGAGTAGCCCGGTGGGCGGTGGGCTCAATCGCCGGACCGGCCGAGAATTCCGGGCGAACCTACAAGCCGCCCCGCCCCCTACCCGTACAAACACACAGCCCCACGCCAGCTAGGCTGCACCGCGTGAAGGTCCTCGTCATCGGCGGCGGCGCCCGCGAACACGCCCTGTGCCGCTCTCTGTCCCTCGACCCCGACGTCACCGCCCTGCACTGCGCGCCCGGCAACGCCGGAATCGCCCAGGTGGCGGAGATGCACGAGGTCGATGCCCTCGACGGCACGGCCGTCGCCGCGCTCGCGACGCGACTCGGCGTCGGCCTGGTGGTCGTGGGCCCGGAGGCGCCCCTGGTCGCCGGGGTCGCCGACGCCGTACGCGGCGCTGGCATCCCGTGCTTCGGCCCGTCCAAGGAGGCCGCGCAGCTGGAGGGGTCCAAGGCCTTCGCCAAGGACGTGATGGCCGCCGCCGGTGTGCCGACCGCCCGCTCGTACGTCTGCACCACGGAGGCAGAGGCCGAGGAGGCCCTGGACGCCTTCGGTCCTCCGTACGTGGTCAAGGACGACGGTCTCGCCGCGGGCAAGGGCGTCGTGGTGACCGACGACCTCGCGGCCGCGAAGGCGCACGCCCTGGCCTGCGAGCGCGTGGTCATCGAGGAGTTCCTGGACGGACCCGAGGTCTCGCTCTTCGCGATCACCGACGGCGAGACGGTGCTGCCGCTCACGCCCGCCCAGGACTTCAAGCGTGCCCTGGACGGCGACGAGGGGCCCAACACCGGGGGTATGGGCGCGTACTCGCCGCTCCCGTGGGCCGACCCCAAGCTGGTCGACGAGGTCATGACGACCGTCCTGCAGCCCACGGTCGACGAGCTGCGTCGCCGCGGTACGCCGTTCTCAGGCCTGCTGTACGCCGGTCTGGCGATCACCAGTCGCGGTGTACGGGTCATCGAGTTCAACGCCCGCTTCGGCGACCCCGAGACCCAGGTCGTACTGGCCCGGCTGCGCACCCCGCTCGCCAGCGTCCTGCTGAACGCCGCCCAGGGCACTCTCGACACCGAGCCCCCGCTGCGCTGGCGCGACGAGGCGGCCGTGACGGTGGTCATCGCCTCGCACAACTACCCCGGAACCCCGCGCACCGGTGACCCGATCGAGGGCCTGGACGAGGTCGCGGAGCAGGACGCGCCTGATGCGTACGTACTGCACGCCGGGACCAGGATGGACGGTGACGCGGTGGTCAGCGCGGGCGGCCGGGTGCTGTCCGTGACGGCCACGGGACAGGACCTGGCCCAGGCCCGGGAGCGGGCGTACGCGGCCGTGGCGCGGGTCCGGCTCGACGGCTCCCAGCACCGGACCGACATCGCCGCCGCCGCGGCGGAGGCCGCCGCCCGGTAGGGCACGACGACTGCACGACCGCCGCGCGATCAGCGCGCGACCAGCACATGACACCCGACGCGTGGGGCCCGGATCTGACACCTGATCCGGG
>NZ_JAZGRL010000155.1:0-1661 GCF_046540415.1 Streptomyces sp. E11-3
TTCGGGGTGACGGGGGCGGCGGGCTCGGGTGTCCGGCCCGCCGCGGGTGAGTGTGTCCTTCACCGGTGCGCCGCTCTTACTTGTCCTTGGCGAAGATGTCGTCCATTTCCCTGGCCGCCTTGTCCGCGGCCTCCTGGACGCTCGCCTTGCCGGTCAGGATGGACTGCACCATGCGCGGGATGACCTTCGAGGCCTGGATCTCGCCGTACGACTTGGTCTTGGGTACGGTCGCGCCCGCCTCCAGCATCTGCTTGGCGAACGGCTCGACCAGTGGGTCCTTCTGGGCGGCGACCTTCTGCAGTTCGGAGTTCTGGCCGGGGAAGTAGTTCGTCTGCTCGGCCCACTTGGCGGCGAACTCGCCAGTGGTCAGCATCTTCACGAACTCCCAGGCCAGGTCCTTCTGGTCGGTCTGGAAGGTGGACAGATAGGAGCCGCCGAGGAAGGACTTGCTCAGTCCACCGTCCGGTCCGGGGATCGGCACGGCGCCCAGCTTGCCCTTGAGGTCGGGGTTGCCCTCCATGATCGCCTTGGGGGTCCAGTTGCCGCCGACGGCCATCGCGATCTGGCCCTTGTTCCAGGCGTCGCCGACCTCCTTCTCGGTCCAGGTGTTGACCTTGGCCGGGGAGACCTTGTCCTTGGTGGCGAGGCCCGTGTAGAACTCAAGGCCCTTGACGGCGTCCGCTGAGTTGATGGCGGACTTCCACTGGCCGCCCTCCTCGACGGCGAGTTCACCGCCCGCGCCCCAGACGAAGGGGGCGGCGAACATCTCCGCGCCGCCCGCGACGGGGAAGGCGACCATCTTCGGCTCCTTCTCCTTCAGCGTCTTGGCGACGGCCTGGAGTTCCTTCCAGGTGGTCGGCGGCTCCAGATCGTGCTTGGCGAAGACGTCCTTGCGGTAGACGATGCTGCGGACCCCCGCGTACCAGGGCATGCCGTACTGCTTGCCGTCCAGGGTCCCGGCGTCCTGCAGCCCCTCGACGAGGTCCTCGCTGAGGCCGGACTCCTTCACCTTGCCGGTGACGTCGACGAGGGCGCCGGTCTCGGCGAACTGCGGCACCCAGGTGGTGCCGACCTCGGCGACGTCCGGCACCTGGTCCTTGCCGCCCTCGATGGCGGTGGTGAACTTCTTCTGCGCCGAGGCCCACTGCTGGTACTCGACCTTGATGCTGGCCCCGGTCTGCTTCTTGAAGGCGGCCGCCGCCTCCTTGAAGAACGGCTTGGCGTCGGGGTTGGTGCCCTCCATGATCCAGACGGTGAGGGTCTTGCCCGTGCCGTCCACCGCGGAGTCGGTGGAGTTGTCCTTGGCCTTGTCGCCCGAGTCATCGCTGCCGCAGGCCGTTGCGGTCAGTCCGAGCGTCATGGCGATCCCTGCCGCGATGACACGTCGCTTCATGCCGGCCCCCTCTTCGGTGGTGGGTCCTTGCTGGGGTGATTGTGGTCACAGCAGGCAGGGGCGGTCTAGACCCATTGGTGGACGCTGCCGAACCGTAATGAGCATTGCGGCAGACGCAACACCCACAACGTTCGTTGCACAACACGCAACGCGTCACCGAGCTCACAGCAGTGCGGCGACGAGCTCTACGGCGGCGGGACGCTCGTCACCCATGGCGGAGATCCACACGCCGCGGCGCCCGCATCCCTGGTCGGGGACATGCGGGCGC
>NZ_JAZGRL010000156.1:0-1653 GCF_046540415.1 Streptomyces sp. E11-3
CGGGGGCGCGCAGGCGGATCGGCAGCGGGGGTGGGTAGCCAGGTGTGAGGGGGGCGACGGCTGACCTTACTCGTCATTCGTCTTATAAGCCGTATACCGAGACATGCCTTGTATGTCTGCATCGTCTGTTTGACCGTTGGGCATTGATCAATTGATCAACGGGGATGCAGTCACATCGGTGCACTCAGGGGGTACGCCATGGCCGCCAGGCCGCTCGTCGCACGGCAGCCGAACGAACGGTTGCAGGCACTCATCCAGGAAGCCGGCTGTTCCAACGCCGGACTGGCCCGCAGGGTCAACATGTGTGGTGCCGAACACGGTCTCGATCTTCGCTACGACAAGACGTCCGTCGCCCGCTGGCTGCGGGGACAGCAACCACGCGGCCGGGCCCCGGCGATCATCGCCGAGGCGCTGGGCCGCAAGCTGGGCCGTTCCGTCACGATCGACGAGATCGGGATGGCCAACGGCAAGCACCTCGCCTCCGGGGTCGGGCTGCAGTTCTCGCCGACCGTGCTCGGCGCGGTGGAGCAGGTCTGTGAGCTGTGGCGCAGCGACGTGGGGCGGCGCGACTTCCTCACCGGCTCGTCGGTCGCGGCCTCCGCGCTGGTCGAGCCGAGCCGTGACTGGCTGATCACGGCGATGGACAACCAGGTCGCCAGGACCGCGGGGCCGCGGGTCGGCAAGGCCGATGTGGCGGCGGTGAAGGCGATGACCGGCGCGCTGGTCGAGCTGGACCACCAGTACGGCAGCGGGCATGTCCGCCCGGTCGTGGTGCACTACCTGAACTCCGTGGTGTCCGGGCTGCTCGCGGGCTCGTACCGCGAGTCGGTGGGCCGTGAACTGTTCGCCGCGGTCGCCCGGTTGACGGAGCTCGCGGGCTATATGGCCGTGGACACCGGGCAGCCGGGGCTCGCCCAGCGGTACTACATCCAGGCGCTGCGGCTCGCGCAGGCGGCCGGGGACCGGGGGTACGGCGGGTACGTACTGGCCGCGTCCATGAGCCACCTGGCGGCGCAGCTGGGCAGCCCGCGGGAGATCGCGCAGCTGGCGCGGGCGGCGCAGGAAGGGGCGCGCGGGCGCGTGACACCGCGTGCGGAGTCGATGTTCTACGCGGCCGAGGCGCGCGGGCACGCGCTGCTCGGGGACGCGCGGGCGACCCAGACGGTGGCGATGCGGGCGCACTCCGCGATGGAGCGGGCGGACGCGGCCTCCGCGGCCGGGGACGACCCGGTGTGGATCGCGCACTTCGACCACGCGTATCTGGCCGACGAGTTGGCGCACTGCCACCGCGACCTCGGCCATGCGGAGGCGGCCTCGCGCAGCGCCCAGGAGTCCCTGAACGGGCACCCCGAGTCACGGGCGCGACGGCGGGCGATCGGGTTCGTCCTGCTGGCGACGGCGCAGGTGCAGCAGCGTGAGGTGGAGCAGGCGTGCCACACGGGGACGCGGGCGGTCGAACTGCTCGGCGGGCTGCGGTCCAACCGGGGTGCGGAGTATCTGGAGGACTTCAAGGAGCGGCTCGAACCGTTCCGGGACGAGTCGGTGGTGCGGGAGTTCGGGGCGCGGGTTGACCTGATGGCGGCGTAAGGGGGCGCGTATTCCGGGAGCGCGCACGGCTGTTGGGGGGCCTTGGGGTCCCCCAACAGCCGTGCG
>NZ_JAZGRL010000157.1:0-1652 GCF_046540415.1 Streptomyces sp. E11-3
GCCACCGCGGCTTTCCGGCGGGTGGCGCGACGGGCGGTGCGCCGGGCGGCCCCGGTGCCGCGACAGGCGGCTCAGGTACGGGCTGGGCCGGGGCCAGTTGGCCCGTGCCACTCGCGATCGGGCCGACCCCCTCCGCAAGTCGCACCTCGTCCGCCGCGCACACGGGGACGAGCCGCCCCGCCCCGCCGACCGGTGTCCACGGAACCTCGCGGACGGCCCGGCCATGGCGGGGGTCGAAGAAGCAGAGCGGAAGCCGCTTGGGCAGGGGCTTCCCCGCCAGTCGGGCGTCCAGGCAGGCCAGGGCGTGCCGACCCTCGTCCAGGGCGCGCAGCGCGCCCTCCTCGTCCCCGCGCCGCCCCCTGGGGTTCCGCCGCGCCTGCTCGTAGGCGTCCAGCGCACGCTCGTAGTCCCCCACCGCGCCATCAGGTGTACCGGGACGCCCCGGACTGAAGGTGTGGGCGGCCAGCGCCTCACCGAAGGCTGTGACCTCCTCCTCCAGGCGCGCGGCCGCTTCTCTCCGACGCCGACTTCCCGGCATGCTCCCGCCCCCACCCGTGCACCGTGTCGCGCCACCCTAACGGGGTCTGACATGGCCGGAAGTGAGTTGGGCGACTTTTGGTCAAGTTTGCTGATGAGCTTCCGAATAAGGAGATTCGGTACGAGATTGTCCGTGTCCTCGTCGAGCCCTCGGCCAGGGGTCCTGCCCCTGGCCGAGGGCTCCGTGCAGCGTCGTCAACTGAGGGGAAGTCCGATGGCGAACGAGCTCAAGTACGGCGACCAGATCCACCTGCAGAACGGTTACAGCGACTGGCAGGGCGGCTACCTCGACACCAACGGCCACAGCTCCGCCTCAGGCGGCAAGTACCAGGTGTCGACGGCCGACACCCCCGCCCGAGGAAAGGGCACCGGCACCTGGGAGATCCTCTCCGCCTCGGGCAAGGCCTCGGGGCAGCCCGTCGTCAGCGGCGACCTGGTCTACCTTCGCAACCTCTACGGCGGCGACGGCGGCTACCTCGACACCAACGGGCACGCCACCACGGACCAGAAGAACGCCGGTGCCAAGTACGACGTGTCCACCTCCCAGACCAGGGACCGGGCAGCGGGTACCGGCCGGTGGCGGATCTTCGCCCAGACCTCCACGCCGGCCGACCAGAACGTCCGGCTCGGCGACCTGGTCCACCTCTGGAACGTCTACGGCGACAACGGCGGCTTCCTGGAGACCAACGGTCACAGCACCGCCACGGGCGGAAAGTACGACCTGTGCACCAACGCGTACTTCAACCGCAGCTCCAACGTCGCCGACTGGAAGATCCACAGGGCCACGGCCTGATCCCGGCCCCGCGCCCCCGGAGAGGGGGCGCACCATCCGCCGTCCGACGAGCCGTGGTGTCTCCACCCGCGTAAGCGTCTACGGGGGAGGGCCGCCTCGCCCGTACGGCGGATGCGGTTACCTCCACGGAACGACGTGCTGGCACAGGGGTGTTGGCGACGATCGGGGCGTACGTCATCCCACACCCTGATCGGAGCCTCACCGTGCTGAAGCGGACCCTGCGCACGACCGTGCTCGTCGCCGTGCTCGCCACCGTGGTCGCTGTCCCCGCCGCCGCTGCGCCTGCCCCTCCTGCGGCCCCCGCGGCCCCCGCGGCCTCCGT
>NZ_JAZGRL010000158.1:0-1650 GCF_046540415.1 Streptomyces sp. E11-3
CCCGTACGATGTTCCGACATGGACCAGCAGCACCCCCCGCACAACCCGGGCTTCGGCCCACCGCCGCCCGGCTTCACGCCCCCGCCTCCGCCTGCGTACGCGCCGGGCGCCCAGGTCCCGGCCCACCACCAGGACATGGGCCCGGCCCCGTTCCCGGAGTTCCTGGCGTCCGACCGGCACAATGCGGTCGTCATCGATGAGGGCGGTACGCATCTTGAACAGAACGGTGTCTCCATTGAGTTCACCTGGCCGGAGATCCGCACCATCCACTACACCGGACAGTTCGGCTGGCTCCTGGTCGGCGTCATGCACACCGACGGCCGGTTCTACGAGTGCCGGGTGGCGGCCAAGCGCCAGGGTCGGCTGCATGAGTGGCTCACCGAGATAGCCCCGGTGGTCGGCTACTACCTGACGCCTCCGGGAGCTGCGGGATAGGCAGCTGCGGGATAGGCAGCTGTGGGATGGGCGGCTGTGGGATGGGCGGCTGTCGAGCTCGGCAGCTGTGGGCTCGGCAGTTGTGAGTTGAGCAGTGCCGTCCCGGCCGGTGTCGGCGCGTGCAGCGCCGTGTTGCGGTGCCGGGCCGTCGTGATCAGGTTGGCCGAGCGCAGCACGGTGGCGTGTTCGCTGGCGCTGGCCGGAGAGATACCGGCGTGTTCGGCGAGCTCCGTGGTGGTGCAGCCGGGGCGATCGGTGATGACGCAGAGGACCGTGGCGCGGGTCCTGCCGAGCAGCGCAGACAGTGAGCGCGGCACCGTGGTGAGCGCGGCGGCGGTCGCCATCGCGGACAGTACGGGGCGGTCGTCGGTCCGGATCGGATAGGTCACCCAGGGCTGCGGTTCGGCGGCGTCGTTGATCGTGGAGCAGTCGGAACCGAAGAGGCTGGGAATCAGCAGGAGACCGCGCCCCTCCAGTTTGATGTCACCGCTCATGCCCGACGCCATCTTCAGCTCCAGCGTCGGATGGCGCCAGCGGATGCGGGGCGGGTTGAGCCCGCTCAGCACCCGGTCCATGCCGCCCTCCGCGAGTTGGCGCATCCGCAGCGCGTGGTCCGCGGCGGCGAGGGAGACGATCTCGGGCCAGTAAGGCCTGATGATCTCGCGGTGCGCGTGCTCCACGGTGTCGACGAGTTGCCGCTGCAGACCCCGATCCTCGTCCAGCTCGCGCGTCCACGCGGGCACGGACGTCTGGTGCGCGGCCCAGAGGTTCAGGTCCTCGCGGATCTGCCGGGTGGGGGTCGCCCGCACCTTGTCGAGCAGCGTGTCCGGATGGCCGGGGTCCGCGGGGGTGAGGAAGTCCACCGACCATCCCGTCGCGGGGATGAGCGGGAACAGCATCCGTGTGTTCGGGGACAGCCGGGACAGCGCCGTACGCCGCCAGGTTCCGAAACGCGCCGGATGGCTGCGTTCCTGGAGCAGCCGGACGGCGATCGCCAACTCCACCAGGGGCCTGGGGTCATGGGCGATACGGGTCCGGGCCAGGTCCTGTGCGGTGAAGTGGATGCGGAGCGTCACGTGTCGGATTGTCTCCGGTTCGTCGTTCTTCGGGCTACGCCGAAACAGGTCGATGTCCAGATGAGGGCCGGTGGAAGCTGGTCAGGCGTCGGCGGGCACGGGGGTCCCGCCGACGCCCGCACGCCCGGGCGGACCCACC
>NZ_JAZGRL010000159.1:0-1638 GCF_046540415.1 Streptomyces sp. E11-3
TTCCACAGCAATGGCATCCTGGTCATCCAGCGGATAGTTAATGATCAGCCCACTGACGCGTTGCGCGAGAAGATTGTGCACCGCCGCTTTACAGGCTTCGACGCCGCTTCGTTCTACCATCGACACCACCACGCTGGCACCCAGTTGATCGGCGCGAGATTTAATCGCCGCGACAATTTGCGACGGCGCGTGCAGGGCCAGACTGGAGGTGGCAACGCCAATCAGCAACGACTGTTTGCCCGCCAGTTGTTGTGCCACGCGGTTGGGAATGTAATTCAGCTCCGCCATCGCCGCTTCCACTTTTTCCCGCGTTTTCGCAGAAACGTGGCTGGCCTGGTTCACCACGCGGGAAACGGTCTGATAAGAGACACCGGCATACTCTGCGACATCGTATAACGTTACTGGTTTCACATTCACCACCCTGAATTGACTCTCTTCCGGGCGCTATCATGCCATACCGCGAAAGGTTTTGCGCCATTCGATGGTGTCCGGGATCTCGACGCTCTCCCTTATGCGACTCCTGCATTAGGAAGCAGCCCAGTAGTAGGTTGAGGCCGTTGAGCACCGCCGCCGCAAGGAATGGTGCATGCAAGGAGATGGCGCCCAACAGTCCCCCGGCCACGGGGCCTGCCACCATACCCACGCCGAAACAAGCGCTCATGAGCCCGAAGTGGCGAGCCCGATCTTCCCCATCGGTGATGTCGGCGATATAGGCGCCAGCAACCGCACCTGTGGCGCCGGTGATGCCGGCCACGATGCGTCCGGCGTAGAGGATCGAGATCTCGATCCCGCGAAATTAATACGACTCACTATAGGGGAATTGTGAGCGGATAACAATTCCCCTCTAGAAATAATTTTGTTTAACTTTAAGAAGGAGATATACCATGGAACTTTGGGTATCACCGAAAGAGTGTGCGAATCTTCCTGGTTTGCCGAAAACATCGGCTGGTGTGATTTATGTTGCTAAAAAGCAAGGATGGCAAAACCGCACTAGAGCAGGTGTCAAAGGTGGTAAAGCAATTGAATACAATGCGAACTCTTTACCTGTTGAAGCGAAAGCGGCGTTATTGCTGAGACAAGGAGAGATTGAAACAAGCCTGGGGTATTTTGAAATCGCCCGCCCCACGCTGGAAGCCCATGATTATGATCGTGAGGCACTGTGGAGCAAATGGGATAACGCCAGCGATTCCCAGCGCAGACTTGCTGAAAAATGGTTGCCTGCGGTTCAGGCTGCAGACGAAATGCTGAACCAGGGGATTTCAACGAAAACGGCTTTTGCGACCGTTGCAGGGCATTACCAGGTCAGCGCATCCACTTTGCGGGACAAGTATTACCAGGTACAGAAGTTTGCGAAGCCTGACTGGGCGGCTGCACTTGTTGATGGACGTGGAGCATCCCGTCGCAATGTTCACAAAAGTGAATTTGACGAGGATGCCTGGCAGTTTCTGATTGCAGATTATCTGCGACCGGAAAAACCCGCTTTCCGCAAATGTTATGAGCGTCTGGAACTGGCAGCCCGCGAGCATGGCTGGAGTATTCCCTCCCGTGCCACGGCCTTTCGCCGGATTCAGCAACTGGACGAGGCAATGGTTGTTGCCTGTCGTGAAGGTGAACATGCACTGATGCATCTGATACCGG
>NZ_JAZGRL010000160.1:0-1578 GCF_046540415.1 Streptomyces sp. E11-3
CCCAGGGGCCCGCCCGAGACCGCCGCGAGCACCGCGACCAACACCCCGCACAGCCCGGCCGCGCAGGCCGCCACCAGCGCCGTCTCCCCCGCGGACCGGACGGAACCCCGCACCGTGAACCAGGCGACGGTCACCCCGGACGCGACGGCGACCGCACACGCCGCCCAGTTCCACGGCGTACCCGCGCCAGCCCCCGGCACCGCCGCCAGCAGCGGAAACGGCGGCAGCGACGAAGCGGGCGCCGCGAGCGGCCAGGCGATACTCCCCGTGCCGAGCGCGAAGCCAGGACCGAGCCCATACGAGGCGCCCCACACCACCGCGTTCGGCAGCAGCGCAAGCGCCAGCAGCAGCACTGCGAAGCGCCCCGACCACACCCCCGTGACCTGCAAGAACGTCTCCTGCGCCGCCCCGAGATGCCAGACCAGCGACACCGCGACCAGCAGCGCACCACCACCGAGCAGCGCCAGCACCCCGGCCACCGCGGCCCGCCCCGCGGCCGCGATCCGCCGCGGTGCGAACACGCGGCGTACGCCACGAGGCAGCGCGTCGAAGGCCCGCCGCAGCGCAGTCGGCACCGGCCCCCGAGGCCGCCCGTACCCCGTCCACACCCCGGCCGCCGCCGCGAACACCGCGACAGCGGGCAGGTGCCACGCGGCGCTCAGCAGATCCGGCCGGATCGGACCACCCAGCGCGTACACCGTCGCGGCCCCGCCGACCAGCAGATACCCCGCGACCACCCCGCACAGCGCGCCGCGCACCTCGGCCGCCGCGTCCACGGCATCCCGCGCCGCGCGATGCAGCAGCCACACGGGCAGCGCGACCAGCAGCAACGGAGTCACCCCGATCGGCGCGGGCGCGCCGGACAGCGTGTCGGTCCTGATCAGCTCGGTGCCGTGGGCGAGCAGCCACAGCCCGGCGGCGACATGCAGCGCCCCGCCGGGCCCGCTGTCCGGATAGGGCGAGCTGATCCACAGCCCCATCACCAGGACCGCGAGCGAGCCGAGCCCAAGCCCCGCGGCCAGCGCGCCGCCGAGCAGCGACGTGGCCAGGCCGGGTACGCGGCGGCGCTTGGCGAGGCCGGAGAACAGGGACGTGCGACGGGCGTGATCGGTCATCTGCGGCACGCCGCCATGCTCCCAACGACACGCGCTTCATCCACGTAACAGGCGAATGCCGGAAGTGTCGCCCAAGATACGTTTATGTACTTTTCCGTACGGCGCGGTGCCGCGCGCTCGGCGCACCGCCCTGCGGAGAACGGTCCTACGGCCCCCGGTGTGGAGAGTCCGACATGCCCCAGAACCCCGCCTCCCCGCTGCCGCCCCCGAAGGAACGCCGCAGACTGCGGGAGTCGAAGGCGCTGACCCAGGCCCAGGTCGCCGCCCGGGTGGGCGTCACCCGCGAGACCGTACGGTCCTGGGAGTCCGGCCGCACCCAGCCCCGAGGCCGCACCCTTGAGGCCTACGCGGAACTGCTCGGCGCCCCCAGGGCCGAGGCGCCCGGCACCACCGCCGTCCGCGCCACGCGTACGGGCGCGCGCCGCTCCTCCGCGCCCCCCACACACCCCAAATCCGCCCCCAA
>NZ_JAZGRL010000161.1:0-1563 GCF_046540415.1 Streptomyces sp. E11-3
CTGAGGCTGCTGGGGGGCCTGCGGGGCCTGGGGAGCCTGGGGACGTCGAGCAGCGCCGCAGGAGTGAACTGGCCCTGCTCGCCTGGCCGGAGGCGGCCGGGACCACGCCGGAGCAGCGGGAGGCGCTGGAGTTGGCCGTACGCCACCAACTCGCGCCCCGTGAGGTCGCCGCCGTGCTCGGGCTCGAACTCTCCGCCGCGCGCGAGCTGCTGGCCGGCGCGGCCTGCGAGGTGGAGCGCACCCGGGCCGCGCTCGCGGTCGTCGAGACCGGCACCTGCCCGATCGTCGCCCGGCTCACCGGCGACCACCAGGTGCT
The DNA here is from genome assembly GCF_046540415.1 of Streptomyces sp. E11-3. Lineage (NCBI taxonomy): Bacteria > Bacillati > Actinomycetota > Actinomycetes > Kitasatosporales > Streptomycetaceae > Streptomyces > Streptomyces sp. E11-3. Next base: position 317 of record NZ_JAZGRL010000161.1, read on the forward strand.
GCTCGGCACGGCCCTGCGCCTCGAACTCGTACGGCACGTGGACGACTGCCCGCGCTGCCGTCGCACCGCCGAGCGTGCGGGGGCCGCGGCCTGGCCCGGTACCGCGATCACTCCGGTGGAGCTTCCGGTGGTCGCGGCGCCGCGGGGTGCGGTGTGCGCGGTCATGAGCCATACGCCGCGTACGCGTTCACGCGCGCGTGGCGCGGCGCCGCGCTTCGACCGGCGCGGGTTTCCGATGGACCCCAAGGACCGTGTCGCCCGGCGCGACCGGCTACGCGCGCGTGCCGTGACGACGACCGTCGTGGCGACGGTGGTGGCGGCGCCGGTGCTCGCGTTGTGGGCGGCGTACCGGGGGGCGCCGCTCACCGGTGAGGGCCGGGAGGCGGGCGGGATCTCCGCGAGTGAGGCGGACCGGTCCGACGGGATCGGCGGCGAACGGCGGCGGGACGCGTACGAGAACGCCGGGAACGCCCGTACCGAGCCCGGCTCCCGCTTCACCTCCGGTGGCCACTCGCCCGATGTCTCGGTCGAGGTGATCAGTCCGGGAGCGCCGCCGTCCCGGGCCGGGGTGGGGCCGGGACGGCTCACCGTCGACGCGCAGCCGCACGGCGCGACGACGCTGATCACGCTCACGGCTTCGGGTGGCTCGCCGGTGTCCTGGTCGGCGCGGGCCGGTGCGTCCTGGCTCTACCTGAGCCGGTCATCCGGGACGCTTCGGCCCGGTGAGTCCGTCACGATCCAGGTGTACGTCGACGGGTATCGGCAGCCTGAGGGGCCCTGGCGCGCGCGGGTCTCGGTGGATCCGGGGGGCTCGGTGGTCGTGATCGACGGCCACGGGCCGTCTCGGCCGTCGCCCTCCGACCCGGGCCCGTCTCCTGCGGACCCAAGCCCCTCGGACCCTGGCCCGTCCGACCCTGGCCCGTCCGACCCCGGCCCGTCCGACCCGTCGCCCTCCGAGCCGGGCCCGTCGGACCCGCCTCCCTCGCCGACGGATCCGTCCCCGTCGGACCCCTCGCCGTCGGACCCGTCCCCCTCGGACCCGGGCGGGTCCGACCCTGACCCGACGCCGTCTCCCTCGGACTCCGAGCCGGACCCGTCGCCGACTGACTCGGACCCGTCGCCGAGCGACGGCGTGAGCCCCGCACCCACAGAGTGAACGTTTCGGCAGGTGGGGGTGGGCGCCAGAGCTTCTTCCCCCACCCCGCCCCTTCCCGAAAGGCCTCGCCGGCCGGGCTGAAAGATGGCCT
>NZ_JAZGRL010000162.1:0-1562 GCF_046540415.1 Streptomyces sp. E11-3
GCCGGTCCCCGACGGCCAGGCGGCTGTATATCCGCCGTGGCAGGGCCCCGGGGCGCGGCCGTACGGGCCTGGCGCCCCCGAGGCGGCGCCGCCGCACGCTACCGGGGGCCTCGGGGTCCCGCCCGGGCCCAGCGAGCCCGAAGCAGCGCACGGGGCCGGAGTCCCTGGGGCGCGGCACGCGACCGGAGCCCCTGGCGGCCTCGCGCAGGGCCACGGAGCCGATGCCCCTGGCGACCCTGTGCAGGGCCCGGGAGCCGATGCCTCTGGGGGTACGGGCGACACCGGGGTACCGCAAGCCACGAGCACACCCGAGGGCACCGGGGGCCCGCACGCGGCGGGGCGGCATGGTCCGGAGAACTCCGGGGCTGCGCAGGGGCAGGTGGGGCCGCACGGGGCCCAGGGGCCGGGAGGTTCGGGAGCTGCGCACGGCCACGTGGGGCCGCGCGGGTCCCAGGGTCCCGCGGGATCGCAGGGGCCGGAGGGTTCCGGGAGCGCTCAGGATGCGGAGAGCACCGCAGGCGCGTACGGACCCCAGGACCCCGCAGCGCCGCACGGTATGGAGGGCTCCGGCGCCGGATACGGCCTTGAGGGCTCTCCGAGTGCTGCGGGTGTGCATGGCTCCGAGCCCTCGGGGGATGCCCACGGGCAGGCTGTGGAGCCGACGGACTCGTACGGGCCGGAGGGTTCCGAGGGCGGGCCTGGCTCGGAGGGCGCTGCGGGCGCGTACGGGCCTGAAGGTCCTGGAGGCGCGTACGGACCCGAGCGGCCCGGGGACGCCCACGGGTCCGGAGAGTCCCCCGCCCCGTATGGGCTGGACGTCACCGCGCCGTACGAGCTTGAGGGTGTCGACGAAGGGCATCGAGTCGGGCGGGCTGGCCGGGCCGAGCGGGCTGGGCGGGCCGGGCGGAAGCGGCGGATGGGGCTGCTTGCCATGGCCGGGGCCGTGGTCGCCGTCGTGGCCGTTACCGGTCTGGCGAGCGGGCTGTTCTCCTCCGATTCGGAGTCCGAATCGGACCGGGTACTGCCCGATCAGGCGAGCAGCGCGCCGGCGACGCTCGCGCCGAGCGGGTCGCCGGAGCCGCCCGCGTCCGCGTCGGCGTCCGAGTCCGCGTCCGCCACGGCGGAGCCGTCCTCCTCGACGAGCGAGAGCGCCGAAGCGTCCCCGTCCGCGACCGGGTCCGCATCGCCCTCGGCGAGCACGCGGCCCAAACCCTCGCCGACGACGGCCAACACCTCGGGCGCCGCCCAGGACCAGCCGCCCGCCGAGGTCCCCGTACTGCGCCGCGGCGACAAGGGCCCCGAGGTCCAGGAACTGCAGCGGCGGCTGAAGCGGGTGCTGCTGTACCTCGACGAGGAGCACGGCAACTACAACCCGCCCACCGAGGACGCCGTACGCAACTACCAGCTCACCCGCCAGATCAAGGGCGACCCCTCGGGCGTCTACGGCCCGGCCACCCGCCGCGCGCTGGAGCAGGAGACCAACTGACATCCTGGCCAACTGCGCCACCCCTAGGGGGCGTCTCCCCGATCTTCGCGGGCCCGCGACGCCTGGCACGGCACCT
>NZ_JAZGRL010000163.1:0-1557 GCF_046540415.1 Streptomyces sp. E11-3
GCGGGTGGGTTGGGGGTGGGGGTCAGAGATTCAGCCCCCACCCCGCCCCTTCCCGAAAGGCCTCAATCGCCGGCCGGGCTCACAAGATGGCCTCAAACGCCGGCCGGGCTGTCATTCAGCTGCTCCGTACCCGCAAGGCCCTCGCCAAGTCATCGAGTTGGTCGATGAGTTTGCGGCGTAGTGAAGGGCTGGGGTCGGCGTCTGCGAGGCAGGTCTCCCCGAGGTGGAGGGTTTCGGGGGTGACCGCGACCGTGGGGAAGGCCCAGCGGCCTGCCGCGTCGGCGATCGCGGGGCCGCGGCGGGCGGCGACGGCGACGGCGTCCTCGAAGAAGCGGGGGATGTAGTCGCGTACGAGGTCGAGTTGTTCGGGTTGCCAGAAGCCCTGCGCGGTGGCGGTGAAGAGGTAGTTGGAGAGGTGGTCGGTGGCGAACATCTCCTGCCAGGCGGCGCGCTTGGCTTCGGGGTCGGGCAGGGCGGCGCGGCAGCGGGCGGCGCCTTCCTGGCCGGTGGCGCTGGGGTCGTGGAGGAGTTCGGCTTCGATGACGGCGTCGTCGATGGCGCCGAGTACGGCGAGTCGGCCGAGGATGCGCCAGCGCAGTTCGGGGTCGAGTTCGGGTCCGCCGGGGACGCTGCCGTTGTCGAACCAGTCGCGGATGGTGTCGGGTTGGCTGGCGGCGCCGATGAGGTGGCGTACGGCGGTGAGGCGCAGGCCGGGGTTGGATCCGTCTTCGGTGCGGCGGATCAGGTCGCGGCACAGGTCGGTGAGGGTGGCGAGGGCGGCGGGCCGGTTCTCGGGGGTGACGTAGCGGTCGGCGATCTGGGTGGCGGCGAAGGTGAGGACGCCTTGGACGAGGGCGAGGTCGGTTTCGTGTGGGAGGTGGGCGCGGGCGGCTTCGAGGTAGGCGGCGGGCGGGAGTTCGCCGTCGCGTACGGCGTCGCGTAGGGCGTTCCAGACGACGGCGCGGGTCAGGGGTTCGGGGAGCGCGGACAGGGACTGCTTGAGGGTGGTCCAGGAGGTGTCGTCGAAGCGGATTTTGGCGTAGGTGAGGTCGCCGTCGTTGAGGAGGATGAGGTCGGGGCGGCGGCCGGGCAGGATTTTGACGGATTCGCCTTGGGGGACGTCGAGTTCGAAGCGTTCGCGGGGGACGAGTTGGGTGCCGTCGACGAGGTCGCGGTCGTAGGTGCCGACGACGATGCGGTGGGGCCGGTTGCCGTGCTGGTCGACGGTGAGGTGCCAGTAGCCTTCGGCTTCGCCGGGTGTGGGGGTGAGGGTGTCGACGCCGGTCGTGCGCAGCCAGACGTCGGCCCAGGCGTGGACGTCGCGGTCGGTGGCTTCGGCGAGTGAGTCGATGAAGTCGGCGAGGGTGGCGTTGGCGAACTTGTGCCGCTTGAAGTGGGTGTTGATTCCGGCGAGGAAGTCTTTTTCGCCGAGCCAGGCGACGAGTTGGCGCAGGGCGGATGCGCCCTTGGCGTAGGAGATGCCGTCGAAGTTGAGTTGTGCGGCGGCGGTGTCGGGGACGAGTTCGGGGTCGGGGGCGACGGGGTGGGTGGAGGGTC
>NZ_JAZGRL010000164.1:0-1524 GCF_046540415.1 Streptomyces sp. E11-3
CAGGCGGGGTGCGGTGACGGGGACCGTGTTCGTGACTTCGAAAGGGGACGCCGGGCGGACGTATCCTGGGGCTCCTGCTGACGACTGACTCCTGATTCTTGACTACGAAAGCGGCGGCCATGCGCGTCTACGTTCCCCTGACCCTTTCCGGTCTCGCAGCGGCGCACCAGGCGGGCGAGCTGGGTCCCGGGCCGCTGACCGCGTATGCCGTGACGCCCGCGCTGCGTGAGTGGTACGTCTCGGACGACATCGAGGAGCTGGAGTACGCGGCGCTCAGCCGGGCCGCGGCCGGGTCGCTGCGGCTGGTCGCGGGTGATCCTTCGGTGGTGCGGCGCCGGGTTGTCGTCGCCGTGGATGTGGCGGACTCCGCGGCGGTCGCGGACCCGGACCGTGGCCTTGATCCGGGGGCGCTCGGTGAGGTGCGTATCGCGGCCGCGGTGCCGTTGGCCAAGGCGGCGGCGGTGCATGTGGATGCCGACGACGCGGAGGCGGATGTCGCGGCGGCGGCCGCGGCGCTGGGGGCGGCGGATCAGGGGGACGATGACGCGCAGTTCACGGTGGACGGGGCGGAGGACCATGAGCTGCTCTGGTTCGCTACTCAGGAGATTCCGAATCTGATTGCTTGAGCCTGGGTGGCCGTAGCTGGGTGGTCGTAGCTGGGCGGCCGTAGCGGGTGGTCGTAGCTGGGTAGGTGGGTCCTGTTGTCAGTGGGAGCCGGTAGCGTTCTTGGCATGGGGAAGCACGGGACGCACATCGTCTGGGACTGGAACGGCACGCTGTTCCACGACATCGACGCGGTCATCACCGCGACCAATGCCTCGTTCGCGGAGATCGGTCTGGAGTCGATCACCCTCGAGCGGTACCGGGATCTGTACTGCGTTCCCGTGCCGCGCTTCTACGAGCGGTTGATGGGGCGGCTGCCCACGGACGCGGAGTGGGCGGTGATGGACGAGGCGTTTCATCGGCATTACTGGGCGCATGCCGATGGCGCGGACCTGGCGGAGGGGGCGCGGGAGTTGCTCGCCGACTGGCAGTCGGCCGGGCTCACGCAGTCGATGTGCTCGCTTGCCCCGCACGACCGGTTGCTGCCGATCGTGCGGACGCACGGGATCGAGCAGCACTTCATACGGGTCGACGGCCGCGTTGGTGCGTCGCACACTGGCAAGGCCGAGCACATGACGCGGCATCTGGCCGCGTTGGAGGGCGTGGAGCCGGCGCGCGCGGTGGTGATCGGTGACGCGGTCGACGACGCGGTGGCGGCGCGGCATGTGGGGGCGGCGGCGGTGCTGTACACCGGGGGGTCGCACAGTCGGGCCAGCCTTGCGGAGGCGGGGGTGCCGGTGGTGGATACGCTCGCTGAGGCGGTGGCGGTGGCGGAACGGCTGGTGGCCTGACGAGACGCGGCGGCCTCCGGGGTGTGCTGACCCTTGCGTGGTGCTGTGCGCGGTTCTGTGCGCGGTGCGCGCTGTTGTTTCGTTGTGGGGCGGGGCCGCGTCGGGGGGCACGTGCTCCCGCCGCGCGAGG
>NZ_JAZGRL010000165.1:0-1524 GCF_046540415.1 Streptomyces sp. E11-3
GGGTGCGGTGGGTGCGGGTTGGTGGGGGTGGATGGGGGCTGGTGTGCCGGAATCTTCCCCCACCCCGCCCCTTCCCGAAAGGCCTCGTCGGCCGGGCTCAAAGATGGCCTCGAACTCTGGCCGGGCTGGATTTTCGCGCCTAGTACGACTTGGGCAAGCCCAGCGTCTGGTGCGACACGTAGTTGAGGATCATGTCGCGGCTCACCGGGGCGATCCTCGCCACCCGTGACGCCACGATCAGCGACGCCAGGCCGTACTCCCGCGTGAGGCCGTTCCCGCCGAGCGTGTGCACCGACTGGTCCACCGCCTTGACGCACGCGTCCGCCGCCGCGAACTTCGCCATGTTCGCCGCCTCGCCCGCCCCCACATCGTCTCCCGCGTCATACAGCGCCGCCGCCTTCTGCATCATCAACCGGGCCAGCTCCAGCTCGATATGACACTGCGCCAGCGGATGCGCGATCGCCTGGTGCGCCCCGATCGGCGCCTTCCACACGCTGCGCTCCTTGGCGTACGAGACGGCCCTGCCGACCGCGTACCGCCCCATGCCGACCGCGAACGCGGCCGTCATGACGCGCTCGGGGTTGAGCCCGGCGAACAGCTGCAACAGCCCCGCGTCCTCGTCGCCCACCAGCGCCTCGGCGGGCAGCCGCACGTCATCCAGTACGAGTTCGAACTGCTTCTCCGCGGCCTGGAGTTCCATGTCGATCTGGTGGCGCTGGAACCCCTCGGCGTCCCGAGGGACGATGAACAGGCACGGCTTGAGCTTGCCCGTACGGGCGTCCTCGGTGCGGCCGACGATGAGCGTGGCGTCGGCGATGTCGACACCCGAGATGAAGACCTTGCGGCCGGTGAGCACCCAGTCGGTGCCGTCGCGGCGGGCCGTGGTGGTGATCCGGTGCGAGTTGGAGCCCGCGTCCGGCTCGGTGATGCCGAAGGCCATGGTGCGGGTGCCGTCCGCGAGGCCCGGCAGCCACTGGCGCTTCTGCTCCTCGGTGCCGAAGCGGGCGATCACCGTGCCGCAGATGGCGGGCGAGACGACCATCATCAGCAGCGGACTGCCCGCGGCGCCCAACTCCTCCAGCACGATGGACAGTTCGGCTATGCCGCCGCCTCCGCCGCCGTACTCCTCGGGGAGGTTCACGCCCAGGTAGCCGAGCTTGCCCGCTTCGGCCCAGAGTTCCTGGGGGTGGCCTCCGTCGCGTACGACCTTGGTCAGGTAGTCGCGACCGTAGCGCCTGCCGAGCGCGGCGACGGCAGCGCGCAGGTCCTGGTGCTCCTGGCTTTCGATGACGGTGCTCATGTGGATGGTTCCTCCTCGTGCACTACGGCGAGCAGGGCGCCGACCTCGACCTGGCGGCCGGGTTCGGCGTGCAGGGCGGTGAGCGTGCCGGAGACCGGAGCGGTGATGCGGTGCTCCATCTTCATGGCCTCCAGCCAGAGCAGCGGCTGCCCGGCCTGTACGCGGTCGCCTTCGGCGAGTGCGTCGGCGACCCTGACGACGGTGCCGGGCATGGGGGCGAGCAG
>NZ_JAZGRL010000166.1:0-1518 GCF_046540415.1 Streptomyces sp. E11-3
GCGGGGGGACGCAATGGACGGTGGGGGTTGGTGAAGAGCGACGGGTCGCGCGTGGAGCGAACCGTCGTGAGTGCGGGTGCGAAGGGGTGGGCGCACCTGCAGACACGGCCCTTCCCGGGGCCACGCGGGGAATCCGGGACACGGAGAACATCCCCGTTCCGGGAAAGGCCGGCTGCGCCCCGCGGCGCGGACGCTCTGAAGAGCCCCCACGGGGCGGGGTGTCCGGAGTCCGGCAGCGCGGAGGAGCGCGCCAGGACGCGGGTGGGGGACACGGGGAACAGGGGCGTACGCGCTGGCCGCTGTTGTGTGCGGCAGCTTCCGCAATGCCCCCACCCCGGTTCAATCAGCCGTCTGTCGAAGAACGCATCTGCTGCGCTGCCGGGGTCTTGGGCACACGAGACACTAGACCGCGTCGCCGCGCTCGAACAGATGGTCGTCGGCCAGTCACGGAGAGATACCAACGCGACGGGATGCGACGGGGGTTCGACGCGGTTCGACGCGCTGTGGCGGGGCGGCGGGGCGTCACCGCACGGTGGCGCTTCGCCGGGACGAGGCGGAGGACCGGCCGAGGGTCGGCAGATGGCCGGATTTCGCCCATGGGGCGACCCGTGTCAGTCCCCCGTGTCAGTCTCCCGCCACCGGTACCAGGTCTATCGGGAACTCCCCGTCTCTGGTCGGGAACTCAAGCTGGAGCTTGCCCTCGGCCTGGCTGGTGTAGGTGTGGACCGGCCCTGTCTTGTCGCAGTCGCCGTCGGACCTCTCGGCATCCAGTTCGTACGGGCCGAACACCAGCCGCTCGGCCCCGACCGAGGCCAGCGTCGCCGTCCACTCGCAGTGGGTTCCGCTCTGCGGGTCGGAGGCCGTTCTGGCCCTCGTGACGCCGACCCTGCCCCCGGTGATCGTGATGCGCAGGTTGTCCGGTGACCGGTTGCCCTTGTCGGTCCAGATGCCCACATACGCGCTGGGCACCCGCGTGTTGCCCGGCGGGACGGGTCGGAAGCGGGCGCTGTACTTGCCGTCCTGCGTCCGCCAGTCGAGGTCGCCGTCGTTCCGGGTCGTCAGCTCGTGCCGCGGCAGCTCGATGCAGGCGCCTGGCGGGGCGCTGTGCTTGAGCCTTCCCCGGCTGAGGGTGATCTCCTCCCGGCCGTCCTTGTGCGTACCCCCGGACTCCATGGTGCTGTCCCCGATGCACAGCGCCTCCTGCCCTACCGAAACAAACGTCGCGACCGGGGCGTTGTAGCCGCCTCTGGTGATCTCGACCCGCGCCAGGACCCACGACTCCGCGCCCGTTCCCCTGCCGCGTTCCTTGACCTCGCCTTCCCATGTTCCGAGGAACGCCCCCGGCACGATGTTCGAGCCGTCGGCTGCCCCTGCCGCCTGGTCTCCGCGGTCCGTGCTGCTGGCCCGGCCGTCGTCGTCCCACGGCCGTACGGTGAACAGCGCGGCGCCGGTGGCGACGAGCGCGGCGAGTACGGCGCCGAGCACGAGGGTCCGGGTCCGGCGCGGGCGGGGCGGCGG
>NZ_JAZGRL010000167.1:0-1496 GCF_046540415.1 Streptomyces sp. E11-3
TGCCTGTCGTGAAGGTGAACATGCACTGATGCATCTGATACCGGCACAGCAGCGAACTGTGGAACACCTGGACGCCATGCAGTGGATCAACGGCGACGGTTATCTGCATAACGTCTTTGTACGCTGGTTTAACGGTGATGTGATCCGTCCGAAAACATGGTTCTGGCAGGATGTGAAAACCCGAAAAATTCTGGGCTGGCGCTGCGATGTGAGCGAGAACATTGATTCAATTCGCCTCTCGTTCATGGATGTTGTGACTCGCTACGGTATCCCGGAGGATTTTCACATCACCATTGATAACACCCGTGGTGCTGCGAATAAATGGCTGACGGGAGGCGCGCCCAATCGCTACCGCTTTAAGGTAAAAGAGGACGATCCAAAAGGACTGTTTTTACTGATGGGGGCGAAAATGCACTGGACAAGCGTTGTTGCCGGTAAAGGCTGGGGCCAGGCAAAACCTGTTGAACGTGCTTTCGGTGTTGGTGGGCTTGAGGAATACGTTGATAAGCATCCGGCACTGGCTGGCGCATATACGGGGCCAAATCCGCAGGCAAAACCTGATAACTATGGCGACCGCGCTGTTGATGCAGAGCTGTTTCTGAAAACCCTTGCCGAAGGTGTGGCGATGTTCAATGCCAGAACAGGCCGTGAAACAGAAATGTGCGGGGGCAAACTCTCGTTTGATGATGTTTTCGAGCGTGAATACGCCAGAACGATTGTGCGTAAGCCAACCGAAGAACAAAAACGGATGCTGTTACTGCCTGCCGAGGCGGTGAACGTTTCACGCAAAGGCGAGTTTACGCTTAAAGTTGGCGGCTCCCTTAAAGGCGCGAAAAACGTTTATTACAACATGGCATTAATGAATGCCGGCGTGAAAAAAGTTGTGGTCAGGTTTGATCCGCAGCAGCTACACAGCACGGTTTATTGCTACACCCTGGACGGTCGGTTTATCTGTGAAGCGGAATGTCTGGCACCTGTTGCATTTAATGATGCTGCGGCAGGCCGTGAATATCGCCGCCGCCAGAAACAACTGAAATCTGCGACGAAAGCAGCCATTAAGGCGCAGAAACAAATGGACGCGCTGGAAGTTGCTGAACTGCTGCCGCAGATAGCCGAACCAGCAGCACCAGAATCACGAATTGTTGGTATTTTCCGGCCTTCCGGTAATACGGAACGGGTGAAGAATCAGGAGCGTGATGATGAATACGAAACTGAGCGTGATGAATATCTGAATCATTCGCTGGATATTCTGGAACAGAACCTCGAGCACCACCACCACCACCACTGAGATCCGGCTGCTAACAAAGCCCGAAAGGAAGCTGAGTTGGCTGCTGCCACCGCTGAGCAATAACTAGCATAACCCCTTGGGGCCTCTAAACGGGTCTTGAGGGGTTTTTTGCTGAAAGGAGGAACTATATCCGGATTGGCGAATGGGACGCGCCCTGTAGCGGCGCATTAAGCGCGGCGGGTGTGGTGGTTACGCGCAGCGTGACCGC
>NZ_JAZGRL010000168.1:0-1482 GCF_046540415.1 Streptomyces sp. E11-3
CCCGACCTACCCGCCCTCGCCCAAGACCTCGACGGCACCCTCGTCCGCCCCGGCGAAGCCGCCTGGAAGACCGCCCGCCAGCTCTACAACCCCCGCTTCGACGACCTGAAACCCACGGCCGTCGCCTACGTCGCGCACCCCGACGACATCCGTACAGCCCTGGCCTTCGCCCGCCGCACCCAGACCCCGGTAGCCGTCCGCAACGGCGGCCACTCCTACACCGGTTGGTCCTCTGGCGACGGCCGCCTGATCATCGACGTATCGCGCCTGAACAAAATCGCCCCAGGCGCAACGGCCACCATCGGCGCAGGCGCCCGCCTGATCGACGTCTACCGCACGCTCGCCGCCAAGGGCGTCACCCTCCCCGCGGGCACCTGCCCCTCCGTAGGCATCACCGGCCTGACCCTCGGCGGCGGCCACGGTGTGGCCTCGCGCGCGTACGGCCTGACCTGCGACAGCCTCACCCAGGCCACCCTTGTCACGGCCGACGGCACGCACCTCACCTGCGACGACGAAAAGAAGAGCAAGCACCGCGACCTGTTCTGGGCCCTGCGCGGCGCGGGCAACGGCAACTTCGGCGTCGTCACCGAGCTCCGCTTCCGCACCCACCCGGCACCCCGCGCCGTTACCGCGTATCTCAACTGGCCCTGGAGCAAGGCCCGCCAGGTGCTCACGGCCTGGCAGCAGTGGGGCCCCGACCAGCCCGGCGAGATCTGGTCGGCGCTCAACTTCGCTGCCGAGCCGGGCGCGACCCCCACGTACTACGTCACCGTGTTCTCGCTCGGCGCCTACGACGAGCTGCAGAACGCCGTGGACCGTCTGGCCGACGCCGTCGGTTCCTCGGCGACCCGCGTCACCATGGAGCGCCGCGACTACCTGAAGGCGATGGAGCTGTACGCGGGCTGCGCGGACCTCACCGACGCCCAGTGCCGCCTGCCGGGGCCGACCCCCGGCCGCGATCCCGGGGGCGTACTGCGCCGCGAGACCTACACCTCGCGCTCGGACTTCTTCGACCGTTCGATTCCCGACACGGGCGTACGGGCGCTGCTGAACCGCCTGGAGCGGGTGCGCGGCGAGTCGGGCAGCAGCGGATCCCTCCTGCTCACCGCGCTCGGCGGCGCGGTCAACCAGGTGGACCCGGACGCCACCGCGTTCGTCCACCGCCGCAGCCGGGTGCTGGCGCAGTACATCGCGTCGTGGAAGGCGGGAACCTCCGGAACGGCCGTGCGGGGCTGGCTGAAAACCACCCATGACGCCATGCGCCCGTACGCCTCAGGCTCGGCCTACCAGAACTACCCGGACCCGGACCTGCCCAACTGGCGTACCGCGTACTACGGTTCGGCGTCCTCCCGGCTGGCCGACCTGAAGAAGCGCTACGACCCGACCCGCCTCTTCGACTTCCCACAGGCGCTGTAACCCCACGCCCCTAACCCATGCCCCTAACCCTCATCCCTCACGCCTCACCCGTCCAGCCCCCCGCCA
>NZ_JAZGRL010000169.1:0-1480 GCF_046540415.1 Streptomyces sp. E11-3
CACCCGTCCTTCCGCAGCTGCTCGAACGCGGTCGGGGTCGGGGGAGAGGTCGGCCGATGCCGTAGGAAGGCCCGGATTTGGCGGGCGCAGTCCTGGGGGCTGGTGGTGCCGGTGTCGCATTCGACGTCGTAGCGGCCGTGGGAGTGGACCTGAGCGAGCTGGCCCGCGGCGAGCCCTGGCGGGCGGTCGCCGCGGGCCCGCTCGCGGCGTTCCAGCTCCGGCAGGGGGCAGTGGACTCCGACCAGCACGACGTGCTCGGGGACGAACAGGTCCAGGCAGTCGCGCAGGCGCCAGTCCTCGCTGAGTACGTGGTCCATGACGACGTTGTTGCCGCCCGCCGCCATGCCCGCGACCGCGCGGTGGAAGCCCCGCCAGGTGCGCCGGAGTACGGTCCGCAGCTGGTCCGGTGTGAGGTCGTCGCGGTGGGCCCGCATGGCGTGGAAGGCGTCCACCGGGAGGTGGGACCACATGCCGTCGAGGATCGGGAGGAGTTCCCGTGCGATGCTCGATTTGCCGGAGCTGGACGTGCCGTTCAGGAAGATGATCAGGCCCTGCGGGTCTTGGGTCATGATGTGGTCCCGGGGGCAAGGCGCAGGATTTCGCCGCTTTCCAGGGCGACGTACAGCGTGCCGTCCGGGGCGAAGGCCAGGCCGTGGGGCTCGCAGTCCGGGGCGGGGAGTGGGTGCTCCGTGAGGTGGCCCTCGGGGGTGAGGGAGCCGATGCGGGACGTGGCCCACTCGGTGAACCACACCGAGCCGTCCGGGGCTGTGGTGATCGCGTGGGGGCGGCAGGCCGGGTCGGGGAGCGGGAACTCGGTGATGTGTCCGGCCGGCGTGATGCGGCCGATCCGGCCCGCGCCGATCTCGGTGAACCAGAGCGTGCCGTCGTCGCCTGCGGTGATGCCCACGGGGGCCGCCTGGGCGGTGGGCAGGGGGTGGACGGTCACCTCGCCGGTCAGGGTGATGCGGCCGATGGCGTTCGCCTGGTTGAGGGTGAACCAGAGTGCGCCGTCGCCGCCCGCTGTGATCATGGAGGGGTAGGCGCCTTCGGCTCCGGGCAGCGCGAACTCCGTTACGTCGCCGTCCTCTTCGATGCGGCCGATCCGGTCACCCTGCAACTGCGTGAACCACAATGCCCCGTCGGGGCCGGTCGCGATGCCGTACGGGCCGCTGCCCGGGGTGGGCAGTGCGTACGAGCGGGCCTGGCCGTCCGTGTCGATGCGGCCGATCCGGTCGTCTCGCATCCGGGTGAACCAGAGTGCGCCGTCGGGGCCCGTGGTGATGAGTGACGGTCCGCAGGAGTCCGAGTCGAGTGGGTGCTCGGTGAGTTGGCCCTCGGGTGTCAGGCGGGCGATCCGGCCCGCGTGCACCAGGGTGCACCACATCGCGCCGTCGGGGCCGGGAGTGAGGGCGTACGGGCCCGAGGCCGGGTCCGCGACCGGGAAGGAGCGGTCTGTGGTGAGGGTGTGGGGCATGGGGGC
>NZ_JAZGRL010000170.1:0-1477 GCF_046540415.1 Streptomyces sp. E11-3
TTAGAAAAACTCATCGAGCATCAAATGAAACTGCAATTTATTCATATCAGGATTATCAATACCATATTTTTGAAAAAGCCGTTTCTGTAATGAAGGAGAAAACTCACCGAGGCAGTTCCATAGGATGGCAAGATCCTGGTATCGGTCTGCGATTCCGACTCGTCCAACATCAATACAACCTATTAATTTCCCCTCGTCAAAAATAAGGTTATCAAGTGAGAAATCACCATGAGTGACGACTGAATCCGGTGAGAATGGCAAAAGTTTATGCATTTCTTTCCAGACTTGTTCAACAGGCCAGCCATTACGCTCGTCATCAAAATCACTCGCATCAACCAAACCGTTATTCATTCGTGATTGCGCCTGAGCGAGACGAAATACGCGATCGCTGTTAAAAGGACAATTACAAACAGGAATCGAATGCAACCGGCGCAGGAACACTGCCAGCGCATCAACAATATTTTCACCTGAATCAGGATATTCTTCTAATACCTGGAATGCTGTTTTCCCGGGGATCGCAGTGGTGAGTAACCATGCATCATCAGGAGTACGGATAAAATGCTTGATGGTCGGAAGAGGCATAAATTCCGTCAGCCAGTTTAGTCTGACCATCTCATCTGTAACATCATTGGCAACGCTACCTTTGCCATGTTTCAGAAACAACTCTGGCGCATCGGGCTTCCCATACAATCGATAGATTGTCGCACCTGATTGCCCGACATTATCGCGAGCCCATTTATACCCATATAAATCAGCATCCATGTTGGAATTTAATCGCGGCCTAGAGCAAGACGTTTCCCGTTGAATATGGCTCATAACACCCCTTGTATTACTGTTTATGTAAGCAGACAGTTTTATTGTTCATGACCAAAATCCCTTAACGTGAGTTTTCGTTCCACTGAGCGTCAGACCCCGTAGAAAAGATCAAAGGATCTTCTTGAGATCCTTTTTTTCTGCGCGTAATCTGCTGCTTGCAAACAAAAAAACCACCGCTACCAGCGGTGGTTTGTTTGCCGGATCAAGAGCTACCAACTCTTTTTCCGAAGGTAACTGGCTTCAGCAGAGCGCAGATACCAAATACTGTCCTTCTAGTGTAGCCGTAGTTAGGCCACCACTTCAAGAACTCTGTAGCACCGCCTACATACCTCGCTCTGCTAATCCTGTTACCAGTGGCTGCTGCCAGTGGCGATAAGTCGTGTCTTACCGGGTTGGACTCAAGACGATAGTTACCGGATAAGGCGCAGCGGTCGGGCTGAACGGGGGGTTCGTGCACACAGCCCAGCTTGGAGCGAACGACCTACACCGAACTGAGATACCTACAGCGTGAGCTATGAGAAAGCGCCACGCTTCCCGAAGGGAGAAAGGCGGACAGGTATCCGGTAAGCGGCAGGGTCGGAACAGGAGAGCGCACGAGGGAGCTTCCAGGGGGAAACGCCTGGTATCTTTATAGTCCTGTCGGGTTTCGCCACCTCTGACT
>NZ_JAZGRL010000171.1:0-1473 GCF_046540415.1 Streptomyces sp. E11-3
GGGGGCTCGTGGACCACGATGCTGCGGAACAGCTCGGGCCGGCGTGCGGCCAGGCCCAGGACGACCGACGCGCCGAAGGAATTCCCGGCGACGTGCGCGGGGGCGTGGCCAAGCCCTTCGATCAGCGCCGCGAGGTCGTCCTCGTCCTGCCTCCGGGTGCCCTGGCCCGGCACTTTCTCGCTCTGTCCATGGCCGCGGCGGTCGTACGCGACCACGGTGAAGGACGCGCGGAGACCGGCCTCGATCGCGGGCCGCCAGCTTTCGTGGTCGTTCCACGAACCGTGGACGAGCACCAGCGCTTCGCCTTCACCTACCGCCTCGTAGTAGAGATTCACGTCATCGGCGCGTACCTGCGGCATGCCGTGCCTTCCTTGGAGGAACAAAGGGATCAGGGGGCGACGGTTCGTGAGTGTCGCTACGCAGGTCTCTACCAGTACCGCCCCTGCCAGACTCGCCGCCGCGCCGTGGGTCCTGGGAGACCGGCACGCCTCCCGGGGAATCCCACCACCGCCAACGACCCACGTATTAGCGCCGTCCGCCGAACTCCCAGTCGTGGACTTCGATATCGGCGTACCGGTCCAGGGTCAGGACGGCACGCGCCTCGTCCGGGTCCGGGGCCCGGACCAGCGCCGCCGTGCCCAGCCAGGTGGCTTCGTCGTCGGACAGCAGTGGCCCGTACGCGATCAGGTCGTCCCGGTCTGGCGACACGACGAGGTCGGCGGCCGGCCCCGAGCCGAGGCCGAGCACCAGGTACTGGTTGCCGTCGGTCCGGTCGCCAGGGAAGTCCCACATGGTGCGCCCCAGCAGGTTGCGCCACCGGCGCAGCAGTACGTCCCGGTACGCGCCCGCCTGGTAGTTGGGCTCGTCGAAGGCGAACGCGCGGGCGGCAGCGGGATCCGGCAGGTCGACGATGTGCACGCTGCCGGAGGGTGTCTCACCGTCGTCGGCGAAGGTCGGGCCGCGCGCGATCAGCTCCGTCGCGTACCCGTCCATGTAGGACCAGTGGTCTTCCAGCAGCTCGTTGCGCAACTTGCCGGAGCCGGGCCGATCGCGGTGGTAGCAGAAGAACTCCATGGCCCAGACTCTCCCCAACGCACGGCAGCATCTCAACGGACTTGGCAACGAGCCGGCCCATCAGGCAACAGCCTGTTGCCCGATTGAACCCGCGTAATCGTCCAACAACCTGTTGGACAACCGAGGCGGCCACACGGGACCCGAAGCCCGTGTGCTTACGACTCCGGGGGGATCAGCTGCACGGTCAGGAAGTACGTCCGAAAGCGCGCGGCGTCCCGCGTGAGCAGTCGGTACCCGGCGGCCGCCGCGTGCCCGCCGATGGAGAAGTCCGGCATCGGCGACCGCTTCTGGCCGCCAGCCTCCTGGTACACGGCACCGTGACGAGGGCGGGGACGGGACTTCTGCCGAGCTGCCTCCGGCTCAGTCCCCGCCTCCCCCACCGCCTCCACCACCATCGCC
>NZ_JAZGRL010000172.1:0-1453 GCF_046540415.1 Streptomyces sp. E11-3
GGGGGGGCCCCCCCCCCCCCCCCCACGGCCCTGGTGGGCTGGCGGTCCCGGCACGCACTCGGCCCTGGTGGGGCTGGTGGCCTCGGTGGTCTGGCGCGGCTCCGGTGGTCTGGCGGCCCGGGCACGCATACGGCCCTGGTGGGCTGGTGGCTCCGGTGGCCCAGGCATGCACGCGGCCCTAGCAGCCCTGATCGCCCAGCGGTCAGGCGTCAGACATCAGCGGTCAGACGTCAGCGGCCGGACGCCAGCGCCTCGTCCACCCCGTGCTCCCGGTCACCGAGGAAGTGCGGGTCCGGCCGGACCGCCGCGTCGGCCGCCGCCTTGCCGGACGCGGCCAACTCCCGTATGCCGCCGTAGAACCAGGTCGCGTCGTGCGGTTCCCTGACGCCCACGCCGTACGACTCGACCCCCGCCGCCCGGCACAGCGCGACCGCCCTGCGTATGTGGAAGCCCTGGCTGATCAGTACGGCCTGGTCGACGCCGAAGATCTCCTTGGCCCGCACACAGGAATCCCAGGTGTCAAAGCCCGCGTAGTCACTGACGATCCGCTCATCGGGCACCCCGCGCCTGGTCAGATAGGCGCGCATCGCGTCCGGCTCGTCGTACTCCGCCCGGCTGTTGTCCCCCGTGACCAGCACCACGTCCGTCTTCCCCGCGCGGTACAACTCGACTGCGGCGTCCAGACGGTGAGCCAGATACGGCGTCGGTCTGCCGCGCCACAGCCCCGCCCCGAACACCACCGCGACCCGGCCGCTCGGCGCATCCGCCACCGTCCCCACCCGACCGTCCGCGACCGCGTGCACCCACGTCGCGGGCAGCAGCGCCAGCACGCACCCGACCATGACCGCCTGCACGGCCCTCCGCCGCCCACGCCGGGTGCGCGGCGGTCGCACACGCGCGGCCGCGGCGCCTACCCGCGATGCCGCCGCCCGTAGCCAGTGCCGTTGTTCCATCACGCCCCCCGTGTCCGTTTCGACCAACACCTTCACGGTAGGTCACCCCACTGACAACGCGGCAGGGAGGCGGTCGCGGCCGTACCGTAGACGGACGCCGCGAGCCAGGCCTCGGCGAAGGCGTCGGGGCGAGGCGTCTGCCGCCGCCCGCCCGACCGCCCACCGCGAAACCCCCGCTCGACACCCGTCACCCCCACGCAACGACGCGGCAATCTCCGCACGCCAGGCTGGCTCCATGACGGAGTCGAACTCTCACCGCGCACACCGCGAACGGCTCGACCACCGCGAGCCACCGGCCCCCGACGGCACCCACCCGAGCGTCCCCGACCTCGACGGCACCCTCGACACCACGGCCCAGCTCCTGACCCGGATCACCGCCCAACTCGGCAGCCAGCTCGGCCGGATCTCACTCAGCGGCGTCCGCCACCCGCAACCCCAGCCCACCGCTCCCGCGCCCACCCTCTCCTGACTCCTCCCGACCCTCTCCCACTCCCTCCCGA
>NZ_JAZGRL010000173.1:0-1445 GCF_046540415.1 Streptomyces sp. E11-3
GCGGCCCCACCTCCCGGCGGAACCTCGCCACCGCCGCCCTGCGGCCCCGGCGCGGCCGCAGGCGCATGGGCATCAGGCCCCGGCACGTACCCCATAGCGGGCCCAGGCCCACCCCCGGCAACAAAGCTCACACCGGCACCAGCACCACCGGCACCACCAGCAGCACCGGCAGTACCCGCGCCACCCCGCTCAAGCCGATCCAACCGAGCCATCACAGACCGCTCGTCGTCATACGCCGCGGGCAGCAGCACCCGCGCACAGATCAGCTCCAGCTGAAGCCGCGGCGAGGTCGCCCCCCGCATCTCCGTAAGTCCCTCGTTGACCAGGTCGGCCGCCCGGCTCAGCTCCGCCGCGCCGAAGACGCCCGCCTGTGCCTGCATCCGCTCCACGACATCGGCCGGGGCGTCGATCAGCCCCTTCTCCGCCGCGTCCGGCACGGCGGCCAGGATCACCAGGTCCCGCAGCCGCTCCAGCAGATCGGTGACGAAGCGCCGCGGATCATGCCCGCCCTCGACGACCTCGTCCACGATCTCGAAGGCGGCGCCGCCGTCCCCCGAAGCGAACGCATCCACCACCGAGTCGAGCAACGACCCGTCGGTGTACCCCAGCAGCGACGTCGCCATGGCATACGTCACACCATCGGTGCCCACACTCGCGAGCAGCTGGTCCATGACGGACATCGAGTCACGCACGGACCCCGCCCCGGCCCGCACGACCAGCGGCAGCACACCGTCCTCGACGGCCACGCTCTCCCGCCCGCAGACCTCGCCGAGATAGTCCCGAAGGGTCCCCGGAGGCACCAGCCGGAACGGGTAGTGATGCGTACGCGACCGGATCGTCCCGATGACCTTCTCGGGCTCGGTGGTCGCGAAGATGAACTTGAGGTGCTCCGGCGGCTCCTCGACCACCTTCAGCAGGGCGTTGAACCCCGCAGAGGTGACCATGTGCGCCTCATCGATGATGTAGATCTTGTACCGGCTGGAGGCGGGCCCGAAGAAGGCCTTCTCCCGCAGGTCACGAGCGTCGTCGACGCCACCGTGCGAAGCGGCGTCGATCTCGATGACGTCGATCGACCCCGGCCCGTTCCGCGCCAGGTCGAGGCAGGACTGGCACTCCCCGCAGGGAGTCGGAGTGGGACCTTGCTCACAGTTCAGACAGCGAGCGAGGATGCGCGCGCTGGTCGTCTTGCCACAGCCGCGCGGCCCACTGAACAGGTACGCGTGATTGACCCGGTTGTTCCGCAGGGCCTGCTGCAGCGGGTCGGTGACATGCTCCTGCCCGATGACCTCGGCGAAGGACTCCGGGCGATAACGGCGGTACAGCGCAAGGGACGACACACGTACGAGGTTATCGGTGCCCACTGACAACCGTCCCCGCCCGCCGAGACAACCACCCCGGCCCTGCCGACTCCGGGCCCAGGACCCCGGCCCGGCGCCCCTCCCCAG
>NZ_JAZGRL010000174.1:0-1442 GCF_046540415.1 Streptomyces sp. E11-3
GCTGGGGGTGTGGTGGGTGGTGCGGATTGTGCGAGGGGCGCAGGGGGCTTAGGGCCTGTCCGGCGGGTGCGGATCGTGTGGAGGTGACGGGGCGATGGGTGCGGAAGTTGTCCACAGGCTGGGGGTGGCGGTGTCGCTGGCGGTCGCCGTGGCCTGTGTGGTGTGGGCGGTGGTGGTGGGGCGGCGCGAACGGCGGGCGCGCCTGAGGCTGCGGCTGATCTTCGGTGCGGAGCGTCCGGCGCCGCGACGATTCCGGTGGCAGGGAGACCTGCGGGGCTGGCTACCGGTGGCGGGCGCGGTCTGCGCCGGGTACGCCCTGGTGGGCGGTGTCGTGGGCGCTGTGCTCGGGGTGGCCGCGGGATATGTCGCATGGCGCCGGTGGCGAGGGCGGGGCCGGGAGGGCTCGGCCGACCAGGGCGAGGAGGCGGCGGGCCAACTGCCACTCGCCGCCGACCTGCTGACGGCATGCATCGCGGCCGGAGCCGGGCCGGTCGCGGCGGCCGAGGCGGTGGGGGAGTCGCTGCAAGGGCCGGTCGGCGATCGGCTGGCACGGGCGGCTGCAGAGCTGCGACTCGGGGGCGAACCGGAGCAGGCCTGGCGGCGGTTGGGCGAGATACCGGGCGCTGGACCGCTGGCCCGCTGTCTGCAGCGGGCGGGCTCATCGGGCGCCCCGGCCGCCGAGCAGATGGCGCTCCTGGCGGCCGAGTGCCGTGCCGCGTGGGCGCGCACGGCCGCGGCGCGGGCCCGCAGGGCGGCGGTGGTGATCGCCGCGCCGGTGGGGCTGTGCTTTCTGCCCGCGTTTCTCGCGGTCGGGATCGTGCCGGTGGTGATCGGCCTGGCGGGCGGGCTCCTGAACGGCGGCTGAGGCGCCGCGGTCAGCCCCCGCGGAAGCGAACAAACACAGCGGAAGCGAACAAGCGCAATCGAGCGCACGCAGTCGAACACTCGTAATCAGAGGGGTTGGAATGAGGTACTTCAGGCGTGTACGGGCCCGGATGCGGGCGAACGACGCGGGGATGACGACGTCCGAGTACGCGCTCGGGACGGTCGCGGCATGCGGCTTCGCGGCGCTGCTCTACCGCGTGGTGACCAGCGATGGAGTGAAGGCGGCACTGGAAGGGGTCATCGGGAAGGCACTCGGTGTCCAGTTCTGAGAGCCGTTCCGGCCGGCGCGGGGACCGCGGCTATGTGACGGCGGAGGCGGCCGCGGTGATCCCGGCCCTGGTGCTGCTCGGGATGGCCCTGGTATGGGCGCTGATGGCCGCCTCCGCGCAGATCCAGTGCGTGGACGCGGCCAGGGCCGGGGCGCGCGCGGCGGCCCGGCAGGAGCCGACGAGTGCGGCGGTGGCGGCAGCGGAGCAGGCGGCGCCCGACGGGGCGCGGGTCGCGGTACGGAGGGAGGGGGATCTGGTGCGGGTGTCGGTTTCGGTGGACTCGCCGGG
>NZ_JAZGRL010000175.1:0-1412 GCF_046540415.1 Streptomyces sp. E11-3
CCCGCCCCACGTGCTCAACCCGCCGAGACCCGCAAGCAGATAAGGCCCCACTCATGCGGAAGATACTCATCGTCGGAGCTGGCCAGTCCGGCCTCCAGCTCGCCCTCGCGCTCCAGTCGCAGGGATACGAGATCACCCTGATGTCCAACCGCACGGCGGACGAGATCCGGTCCGGCCGCGTCATGTCGACCCAGTGCATGTTCGACACGGCGCTGCAGCACGAGCGCGACCAGCAGCTCAACTTCTGGGAGTCCCAGGCCCCGAAGATCGAGGGCCTGGGCGTCTCGGTCGCGGGTCCCGAGTCGCAACGAGTGATCGACTGGGTCGGCAGGCTCGACGGCTACGCCCAGTCCGTCGACCAGCGGGTGAAGATGGCCGGCTGGATGGAGACCTTCGCGCAGCGCGGCGGCCAACTGGTCATCCACGGCGCCGCGGTCTCCGACCTCGACTACTTCTCCCGCACCTACGACCTGGTCATGGTCTCCGCGGGCAAGGGCGAGCTGGTCTCGATGTTCGGCCGGGACGCCGCCCGCTCCCCGTACGACACCCCGCAGCGCGCCCTCGCGGTGGCGTACGTCCACGGGCTCGGCCCGCGCCCCGAGCACCCGGAGTACGACGCGGTCCGCTGCAACCTGGTCCCCGGCGTCGGCGAGCTCTTCGTCATGCCGACCCTCACCACGTCCGGCCGCGCTGACATCCTCTTCTGGGAGGGCATCCCCGGCGGCCCGCTCGACGTGTTCAAGGGCGTCAAGGACCCCGCCGAGCACCTCTCCCTCACCCTGGAACTCATGGAGCGTTTCACGCCCTGGGAGTACGCCCGTGCCACCAAGGTCGAACTGACCGACGCGGGCGGCACGCTGGCCGGGCGCTACGCCCCCACGGTCCGCAACCCGATCGGCCGTCTCCCGGGCGGCGGTCTGGTCCTCGGCGTCGCGGACGTCGTCGTCGCCAACGACCCGATCACCGGCCAGGGCTCCAACTCGGCGTCCAAGTGCGCCGCGTCGTACCTCGCCTCCATCGTCGAAAACGGCGACCGTCCCTTCGACGAGGCCTGGATGCAGTCCACCTTCGACCGCTACTGGGACACCGCCCAGCACGTCACCAAGTGGACCAACGCCATGCTCGGCGTCCCCCCGGAGCACGTACTCAATCTCATCGGCGCGGCCGGCGGCCTCCCCCCGATCGCCCACCGCTTCGCCAACGGCTTCAACGACCCGTCCGACTTCGAGAACTTCTTCTACGACCCGGAGAAGGCGAACGGGTACGTGTCGGAGGTCGCGGAGTCGGCGGGCGCCTGACCGACGCGTTCAGCCCGGCCGGCGTTCGAGGCCAGTCTTCGAGCCCGGCCGGCGAGGCCTTTCGGGAAGGGGCGGGGTGGGGGCCACAGCTCTAACCTGGAGCCCCCACCTCCC
>NZ_JAZGRL010000176.1:0-1406 GCF_046540415.1 Streptomyces sp. E11-3
CCGCCCCCACCACGTAGGCTGGCCAGCTGGCCACCCCACACAGCAAGAGAGGGCACCATGCGCGGCACAGCCAGGGGCACCGGCGTCACCCGCAACACCCTGCGCCAGCAGCTCGCCGACGCCCTCCGCGACGAGATCCTCGCGGGACGCCTCAAGCCCGGCCAGGAGTTCACGGTCAAGGAGATCGCCGAGCAGTACGGCGTCTCCGCGACCCCCGTCCGCGAGGCCCTGGTAGACCTCTCCGCGCAGGGCCTGCTCGACTCCGTGCAACACCGCGGCTTCCGCGTACACGAGTACTCCGTAGCCGACTACCGCAGCATGGTCGAGGCCCGCAGACTCCTCGCCGAGGCGATCTTCCGCGGCATCGCCGAGCGCGGCGCCGCCCACCTCGTCGACCAGCTCGCCTCGGTGCGCCGCCGCGCCTGGGAGGCCCAGCGCGCGGCCACGATCGGCGACCTGAACGTCCTGGTCGGCTACGACCTGAGCTTCTGGCGCGAACTGAGCTCCCTGTTCGGCAACCCCTACCTCACCGACTTCCTGCACCGGCTCCGCATCCAGGCCTGGGCCTTCGTGGTGCCGCACCTGCGCGGCGCGGCCGACCTGGACGGACAGCTGTGGAGCGGCCACACCGAGCTGGTGGACGCGGTACTGCGCCGAGACGCCCCCTGCGCCTCCGCCCTGGTCGCCGAGTACAACGACCACTCCCTGGCCCTGGCCGAAAAACTGGCCGGGTAACTGGCCGGGTAACGAGCATCAAACCAGCCAGGCCGGGCGCCCGACCTGCACCGGGATCTGCAAGGGGGCAGCTGACGGGGCCAGGGTCCTACTACGCTGCCAGGACCTACTCGTTGCGCAGTGAGGAGCCGTTCCCTTGGCCTGTGACCTGTGGCTCGTTCCCCTGGTCGATGTGCTGTGCCACAGCGCGGACAACCCCTTCGCCGAGGAGCTCGCGCTCTACGACAAGGCGCTGGGCGACGCGGGTCTGCCCCCGGTCCCCGTCTACGCCTATATGCCCGGCCTCACCGGGGACGTCGCCCCCATCGCGGGCTTCGACTACGACGCACTGCATTTCCTGCGCCGCGCGTACCTGCTCCAGATCTGCGGCCTCGCGGTCACACCCGTAGACGAACTCGGCGGCGACTACGAACAACTCCTGGAGATGTTCGAGACGACGGCCCAGCAGTCCCACCTGGTCTGGCACTACGACCACGCGGGCGCCTACGTCCCGGTCGAGTTCCCGCACCCGCTCTCCAACGAGGAGCTCCTGGCGGGCGGCGGCCCCCTCGGCTCCTCGCAGACCCTGCTGCGGGAGCTGGAGTACGTGGCCCCCTCGATCGGCATCGACCCGGCCAACCCCCCAGCGGCACCTCACCCGCCCTCCGGCCCCACATCCCTGGAAGAACCGG
>NZ_JAZGRL010000177.1:0-1401 GCF_046540415.1 Streptomyces sp. E11-3
GGGGTCGAGGTCCGGGGCGGGGGCGGGGCCGAAGGCGATGGTGCCTGCGATCGTGTCACCTAGCAGCGCGGGACGTTCGAAGGCGTAGCCGATCTCGCGGCGCAGTTCGTCGTGGGTGACCTCGTGCAGCGGCACTCCGTCGAGCAGGACGACTCCGTCGTCCGGTTCCGCCAGTCGTCCGGCGATCGCCGCGAGCAGCGACTTGCCCGCGCCCGATGCTCCGACCACGGCGAGTGTGCTGCCGCCGCCGCTGCCGCCGTCGGCGTCGGCCTCGGCGTCCGGCAGGGTGAGGTCGACGCCGTCCAGGATGGTGCGCCCGCCGCGCCGGGCCCGTACGCCCCGGAGTTCGAGCCGTCCGCTGCCCTGGGTCCGGGGCGGCAGGGGGCGGGTACCGTACTCCGTCGCGGGCTCGGTGAGCACCTCGCCCAGACGGTGCGATGCGGTCCTGGCGCGCACCAGGCTGGCCAACCGGCCGACGAACACGCCGATGCCGGTCGCCAGCGCCACGTAGCGCGAGGCCGCGAGTAGTTCGCCGACCGAGAGCCGTCCCTGGGCCAGCAGGTGGCCCGCCACCGCGAGCACCCCGATCTGCAGCAGCGGGGCGAGGGCCGCTGCCTGGGCCGCGGCGCGGCCCTGCACCCGCCACATACGGTGGCCCTGGAGGGCCAGTTCGGGCAGCGGGCGCAGGATGCGTGCGGTCTCCTTGTCGGCGGTGTGGGCGGCCGCGATCGTGCGGGAGCCGTTGATCGCCTCTGTCAGGCGGCCCGCGATGTCTCCCTGGATACGCTGGTAGCGCGCCGAGCAGTCGGAGGAGGCGCGGGCGAAGGCACGTAGCAGTAGGGCCAGCAGTGGGGCGCCCGCGATGAACACCACGGCGAGCCAGGGGTCGATCAGCCAGAGCGCCGTCATGGCACCTAGGGGCAGCACCAGGGCCGCGAGCAGCGCGGCGATCGTCGTGGGCGCGGTGCCTGCCGCTGACGCGTTACCGATCAGGCGGGCGACGAGGTCGCCGGGGGCGAAGCGGGTTGTGGCCCGTGGCCCGACGGCCAGCAGGTGGTGGACGAGTTTTCCGCGCAGCCACACGGTGGTGCGGGCGTTGGTCGTGCCGGTGAGTACGGCGTCGACGGCGTCGAGCAGGGCGAGGACGCAGAGGAGGGCGGTGCACAGGAGGACCCAGCGGGTGGCTGCGTCGGTGTCGCCGCCGCCGCCGTCGCCGCTCGGTGCGAGCAGTAGGTCCAGGGCTCTGCCGAGGGCTGCGGGGAGCAGCAGGCTCGCGGCTGCGGCGGCGGTGCTCAGCAGGGCCAGGGCTGTGCAGCGCACTGCGCTGTGCCGGGCTGCGGCGCGCAGTGCCGAGGTGCCGTGCTTCTCGGGGGAGTTGGCCATACGTGTCCGTGGTGGGAG
>NZ_JAZGRL010000178.1:0-1399 GCF_046540415.1 Streptomyces sp. E11-3
CGTTGGAGGCCGAGGGCGTCACCCGCTTCCTGGAGCTGGGCCCCGACGCCGTACTGACTGCCATGGCCCAGCAGTTCGTAGAGTCGGACGCCGCTCTGCTGGTGCCCGCCCAGTGGCGGAACCGTGCCGAGGCGGCGTCTTTGCTGATGGCTGTGGGCAAGTTGCATGCCCACGGTGCTGGTGTGGACTGGGCGCGGTTGTTCGCTGGGTACGGGGCGCGGCGGGTGGAGCTGCCGACCTACGCGTTCCAGCACGAGCGCTACTGGGCGACGGCGGCGGGTGGAGCTGCCGACCTACGCGTTCCAGCACGAGCGCTACTGGGCGACGGCCACGGCAGGGGCAGGAAACGTCACCTCCGCGGGGCTCGACGCGGCCGACCATCCGCTGCTCGGTGCCGCGGTGCAGCTGGCCGACTCCGACGGTGTGGTCCTCACCGGTCGGATCTCGACTGCCACGCATCCCTGGCTCGCGGACCATGTCATCGGCGGAACGGTTCTCTTCCCTGGCACGGGCTTTGTGGAACTGGCCGTACGGGCTGGCGACCAGGTCGGCTGCGATGAGCTGGAAGAGCTGACCATCAAGAGCCCGCTGGCGCTGCCGGACCGGGGCGGTGTCCAGGTACAGGTCGTGGTGGGCCAGGCCGACGCGTCCGGCGCCCGGCGGGTCGGTGTCTACTCGCGTGCCGAGCGGTCCAGCGCGGACACGCCGTGGGTGGCGCACGCGGAGGGCCTGCTCACATCCGCTACATCCGGTACGACCGGTACGACCGGTGCGTCCGGTGCGTCCGGTACGGGCGCGAGTGGCGAGGTCACACATGGCACGGAGCTCGCGGCCTGGCCGCCGCCTGGGGCGGAACCCATCGATATCGAAGGGTTCTACGAGGAGTTCACTCAGGCGGGCGCCGCCTATGGCCCGGTGTTCCAGGGGCTGACCGCGGCCTGGCGGGACGGCGCGGACCTCTACGCCGAGGTCTCCTTGGCGGACCAGGCTGCCGCCGCCCGGTTCGGCCTGCACCCGGCGGTACTCGACGCCGCCTTGCACACCGTCGCCCTCACCGGGGCTTTCGACGGACCTGTACTGCCCTTCGCCTGGTCGGATGTCCGCCTGCACGCGGTGGGAGCATCCGATGTCCGGGTACGGCTCACCTCGTCCGGTGGCGAGGGCGTGAGCCTGGACGTGACGGACAGCACGGGCCAACCGGTCGTATCTGTCGGATCGTTGGTGCTGCGTCCGATATCCGCCGAGCAGCTGGCCGCGGCGCGGTCCGCGTCGGGGGGCGGGTTGTATCGGGTGGCGTGGTCGCCGGTGCGTGTGGCGGATGGCGCGGGTAGTGCCGAGACGGCGGTGTGGTTCGTCGAGGGTGGTTGTGGTGTTGAGGGTGTGCGGTCGGCCACGGGTG
>NZ_JAZGRL010000179.1:0-1390 GCF_046540415.1 Streptomyces sp. E11-3
TCTTGAAAACCGTCGTGGCGCGAGTCACCGTGGGTTCAAATCCCACACCCACCGCAGCAGGTCCGCTAAGGGCCAGGTCAGAAGGGGTGCCGCTGTGATCGCGGCACCCCTGACCTGTTTAACTGTCTCGCGGTTTCCCGCCTGTGCCCGGTCGTTGACCAGGGCGTGCGGCCCAGGTGCGGCCCAGGGCCGGGGGCTAGCGGGCTACGAGCCGCTCTTCTCGTCGTCCGCCAGAGCCTTGCCGATCCGTTGGTTGGCGTGCTCCTCACGGCCGCGCAGGATCAACCTGTTCAGCAGAGCACTGCCCACTCCCTGGCCGCGCAGATCGGCGTCGACCGCGAGCAGGTCGATCTCTGCCACCGCTGTGGCTAGAGCCCGCGCTCCGTCTCGCGTGCCCGCTCTCCGCAGGGTGCACCCTGGAGCCCGTCCGCTGGCCATAACACCACAGGCCCGGCTCTGTGGCAGCTGACTAGGGGAGCGGTCCTGGTCGGAGGGGAACCTCAGATCGATCATCGGTTCTCGCTTGCTAGGGTGCGCCGCTGGGCTGGCTCTCGATGCCAGCGACATGGTGGCTGGGGGGCGGATGGTGGGACGGTCCAGGTTCCAGGTAGGGGGCGGTGTCGCGGCGGCATTGCTGGTGGCTGTCGGTTGCGCGGGCCCTTCGGCGGAAGCCAAGCCGCAGCGGCCTTCGACCTCAGCGGCAGCGTCGGCCTCGACGGTTCCTGAGAAGACCAGTGAGCAGGTGCTCCGAGACGTCCGCCTGGCCACTCAAGGCATGGGCCAACTTAGGGTCAATCCCGTGGTCAACGCGTCATGTGAGGTCAACGTCGTGGTGTTTACGCGTGAAGTTCCGGGAGAACGTGAACTTCTGCTCGTTGTCAGCCGCCTGAAGGAGCGCGAATGGCAGCTTGACGGTGCTCCGACGGACTATGTGGCGTTCCTGGAAGCGGGTTCATGGACGGTGATTGCAGGCGGGGCGCCGATCCCGGAAGAGGTGCGGGCTCAGGCGGCACCAAGCCGAGGGGCCGTGAGTATCTCCGCGTCGAGTGACTGCCGTTCTTCGTAGCTCGAAGTCGCCTTGGGCTCGTCTTGTTCGCGCCCGCCCTTCGTGGCGCCTACTGAGTTGTGGGTGGCCTTGCCGATGTCGGGCCCCGGCCGGCGGTGAGGCGGGCCGCCGAGGCGATCGTGGCGCGGGCCTCGCGTTCGGTGAGGCCGGTGTGGAGGGCGGCGTGGGTGAGGGCGTCGGTCAGGGTGGGGCCGAGGCCGGTCTCGTAGGCGCGGCAGGCGGCCCAGAAGAGGCGGGTGTTGCGCTGGCCCTCGCGGGCGGCGAGGACGAAGTGGATCAGGCCCTGGCCCTGGGAGTCGGGGTGCGTGGTGGGGGTGGGGTGGT
>NZ_JAZGRL010000180.1:0-1371 GCF_046540415.1 Streptomyces sp. E11-3
GGCGCATTGGAGCACGGGCGGGGGGCGCGGGCGACTGGTTTGAGGGGGGCGTGGTCAGAGGGACAGGCGGTACGCCAGCCCCGGGTAGCTGACCACCAGGCCGTCCCCGTCGAACTCCAGGTCGCTGCGGAAGTCGCCCGAGGCGAAGCGCACCCTGGTGCCGTCCGGGGCCGGGCCGAGGTGGGTGTAGGTCTGGCGCGAGGGGCGGACCGTCAGGTGGGGGACCGAGACCCAGACCATCAGGAAGGTGTGCTCCTCGGGGCCTGAGGCGGGGATGTGGTGCAGGCCGTGGCGCAGTACCGGCATCGAGTTGGTGAGCGGGGACAGTCCGAGGTCGCAGTCCAGGGCGTCGGCCGCCCAGCCGAGCGGTTCGCCGTCCGCCGTCCAGGTGCCGTCGGGGGCGCGGTCCAGGGTGAGGTGGTGGGTGTGGTGCGGGGTCTCGGCGGTGGCGGTGAGGGTGCGGGTGGTGAAGTCCTCGCCGGTCTGGAGTTCGTACGAGATCCAGTACGGCTCGGGGAGCGCGGCGAAGACCCGGCCGCGGGCGCTGAGGGTGCGGCCCCGGCGGCTGATCCAGGCGGATTCGAAGCCGCCGGTCGCGGTGACCTGCCAGGTGACCTGTCGGGTGAGGGCACGAGTGTCAGTCATAGGGACCATCCTGGGACGTATGACGTGGTGGTGCACGGGGATGCGGTGGTCGGCGGCCGAGGGACGGCCCCGGCTTGAGTGGTACGCAGAGGGGCGGGGGGAGCGGCACAGCCCGCTGGTCTACGGGCAGGTGGTGGCGTTCGCGGCGCGGGGCGAGCGGCGCTGCATTGGGGTGTGGCGGGGCGGGCGGCGTACGCCGTGTCCGGTGGCGGCCGGGGTTCCGGCGCGGGGCGCCCGGGCGCAGTGCGCGGACTGCGCCCGGATCGACCGGTCGTACTCCGTGGCCGCCGACACGAATGCCGGGGACCAGCGGCCGTACGGGGTGTACCTGGCGTGGTTCGGGCCCGGGCTGGTGAAAGTGGGGATCACGGCGGTGGAGCGGGGCTCTGCCCGGCTGCTGGAGCAGGGCGCGGTGGCGTTCGCCTGGCTGGGGCGGGGGCCGCTGATGGCGGCGCGGCGGGCGGAGGAGTTGCTGGGCGCCGCGCTGGGGGTGCCGGACCGGATTCCGTACGCGCGTAAGCGGGAGATACGGGCCGCGCTGCCGCCCGTACGGGAGCGGGTGGCGGAGCTGCGGGCCTGCCATGAGCGGGCCGTGGCGCTGGAGGGCTGGCCGGAGTCGTTGGAACGGACGCCGTTCGAGGCTGTCGATCACGCGGCGGCGTTCGGGCTCGATGGGCTGCGGGACGCGTCCGGGGTGGTGCGGGAGCTGGTGGACGGTGGGGTGGT
>NZ_JAZGRL010000181.1:0-1347 GCF_046540415.1 Streptomyces sp. E11-3
ACCGCCACCACGGCACCCCCGGCCCCGCCCGGCCGCCGTACGCCCGTCCGCCGCACCCGGGTGCTCGCCCTCGCCGAGGCGCGCTGGGCCGCCGCCGCGACCGCCGCGTTCCTGCTCGCGCTGCCGCTCCAGCTCATGGGTGCGAGCGGCTGGCTCTGGGGGCCGCTTTACGCGATCGCGTACGTCACCGGTGGCTGGGAGCCCGCGCTCGAAGGGCTGCGGGCCCTGCGCGAGAAGACCCTGGACGTCGACCTGTTGATGATCGTCGCGGCGCTCGGCGCGGCCGCGATCGGGCAGTACATGGACGGCGGCCTGCTGATCGTCATCTTCGCCACGTCGGGCGCGCTGGAGGCCCTGGCCACCGCGCGTACGGAGGACTCGGTGCGCGGGCTGCTCGACCTGGCCCCGGCGACCGCGACCCGTGTCACCGCGCATGGCGAGGAGGTCGTGGAAACGGCCCAACTGGCCGTTGGGGACGAGGTGCTGGTCCGGCCCGGCGAGCGGATCGGTGCCGACGGGCGGGTCGTGGACGGGGCGAGCGAGGTCGACCAGGCCACGATCACTGGCGAGCCGCTGCCGGTGCCGAAGGCCGCGAGGGCCGCAGGGGCGGCCGGGTCGGCGGGGCCCGCAGGCTCCGTCGGGTCCACAGGCTCCGTCGGGTCCGCACGTTCCGTCGGGTCCGCAGGCTCCGTCGACGATCAGGTCTTCGCGGGCACTCTCAACGGCACCGGCGCGCTGCGGGTGCGCGTCGAGCGCGACCCGTCTGACACGGTCATCGCGCGGATCGTCGCCATGGTCGAGGAGGCGTCCCGTACCAAGGCGCCCACCCAGCTGTTCATTGAGAAGATCGAGCAGCGGTACGCGGTCGGGCTGGTGGTGGCGACCCTCGCGGTCTTCGGGGTGCCGCTCGCCGTCGGCGCTGAGCTCTCCGGCGCGCTGCTGCGGGCCATGACGTTCATGATCGTCGCGTCGCCGTGCGCGGTGGTGCTCGCCACCATGCCGCCGCTGCTCTCGGCGATCGCCAACGCCGGGCGGCACGGGGTGCTGATCAAGTCGGCCGTGGTGATGGAACGCCTCGGGCAGACCGACACCGTTGCATACGACAAGACGGGAACACTGACCGAGGGGACACCCCGCGTCACCGAGATCCACCCCGAACCGGGCTTCTCCGAAACGGAGTTGCTGACACTCGCCGCGTCGGCCGAGCACCGCAGCGAGCATCCGCTCGCCCGCGCGATCGTCCGGGCGGCCGAGGAGCGCGGGCTCGCCCTGCGCGCGGCCCGCGACTTCACCTCGATGCCGGGGCGCGGGGTGGCGGCGCGGGTCGACGGGCGGGCGGTGTCGGTG
>NZ_JAZGRL010000182.1:0-1305 GCF_046540415.1 Streptomyces sp. E11-3
GCGGGGCGGTCTTCTGGGGCTGGGACGGTGCGGGGCCCGAGCCCTCGTACGCGCTGGTGGACGGGGAGCCCGAACCCGATCCGCGGGCGCAGCTCGAGCCGGACAAGGAGGGCGGCTGGCGGGTGGTGTCCGAGCGGGTGATGGTGGTCATCTCCCGGCACGGCGCGGTCGAGGTGCGTACTCCCGGTGGTGTGGTGCTGCGGCGGGATCTGCCGCCCCGGTGGTGGGAGCCGGTGGGCGGGGGCACCGCGCGCTGGTTGCAGCGTACGGAGGTGGCCGCCGACGCGCGTTTCTTCGGGCTCGGTGGGCGGGCCTGTGGGCCCCGGCTGGCGGATGGGACGTACCGGCTGTGGAACACCGATCCCGGCGGGGCCTTCGGTCCTGATGACGACCCGCTGTACATCACCATGCCGGTGCAGCTGGTGGTGGCGGACGCCGGGACGCATCTGGTCTTCCACGACAACGCGTGGGACGGGCGGGTGACGCTGCGCGAGGGCGAGGAGGGCGCGGGCTCGGGGCATGACCGGGCGGGCAGTTGTGAACTGCGGATGGAGGGCGGGCCGCTGAGGTGCTGGGTCGTGGTGGGCACGCCCGCGCGGGTGTTGCAGGCCTGGACGGCGCTGACCGGTGCGCCCGCGCTGCCGCCGTCCTGGGCGCTCGGTGCGCAGCACGCGCGGTGGGGATTCGGCAGTGCGGAGGAGGTTCGGCGGGTCGTCGCGGGCTATCGGGATCGGGGGCTGCCGCTGGCCGCGGTCCATCTGGACATCGATCACTATGACGCGCACCAGGTGTTCACGGTGGATGACGAGCGGTTCCCCGAGTTGCCGAAGCTGGCCGATGAATTGGGCCGGGACGGGGTCCGGATGGTGTCCATCGTCGATCCGGCGGTGAAGAGCGAGCCGGGCAACGCGGTGTACGACGCCGGGAGTGCGCGGGACGCGTTTGTGCGGGATGCGCGGGGACGGCTGGTGCGGGGGGTGGTCTGGCCGGGTGAGTCGGTCTATCCGGACTTCACTTCGCCCAAGGTGCGTGCCTGGTGGGGCGGCCTGTACGAAGAACGGCTCGCGCAGGGCTTCGCCGGGTTCTGGCATGACATGAACGAGCCGGTGTCGTTCGCCGCGTTCGGTGACATGTCGTTGCCGCGGTCGGCGCGGCATGCGCTGGAGGGGCGCGGCGGCGATCATCGCGAGGCGCACAACGTGTACGGGCTGTGCATGGCGCGGGCCGGTTACGAGGGGCTGCGGGCGCTGCGGCCCGGGGAGCGGCCGTTCCTGTTCTCGCGTTCGGGCTGGGCGGGGATGCAGC
>NZ_JAZGRL010000183.1:0-1304 GCF_046540415.1 Streptomyces sp. E11-3
GTCTGGGCGCGTTGTGGGTAGTCCTCGCACTTCGCCTGCCGCCAGACCAGCTCGATGTCGTTCAACTCCGGGTTGTATGGCGGGTAGGTAGAACAGCTCCACGCCGGTCTTCGCCAGTTGACGGCGGCGGCCCTTGAGCGCGTTGGCCGACCGCGTGTCGGAGGTTCAAGGCTGCTTCGGGGCGGGGGTGGAGATCCATCTCTCGGGTATTGCGGCGCGGTCCAACGGTGCAACGGCGACGGCTCATGGAGCGGGCGGGACGAGGGAGAATTGCGCAACCATCGCGAACCAGACATTTGCGTAGAGGGTGCGCTTCCTGGGAGCAGGGCGGCAGGTGAACTCTTCCCCTTACGTTCAGGCTGGTCGCGCCGTCTGTCGCGGGGGTGGATGGGCTTCAGGGGGCCTGGCTGGTTCCTCGCCGGGTCCGCGCATGGCTTGGTCCGCTGCCGCTCTGGCGCGGCTACTGTCTTGGGCTCCATCAGTTCCACGACGAGAGGGTGCTCGGACCATGAGCGATGTTCAGTTCCCGATCATCGAATCGTTCACCGAAGAGAAACCGCATAACCCCAACTGGCAGATTCTGGGCAGCGCCCAGCTGACGGGGGGAAGCCTCCAACTCACCTCGAACGGTAGAGACGAGTCCGGAACGGCCTTCCTGGACGAGGCGTTTGATTCGAAGCTGGGTGTCAGCATCGAGTTCGACTATGCCGTGCAGGGCAGCCAGAGCGGTGACGGATTCAGCGTCTACCTCATCGACGGTAGCCACACAACGCAGCCCGGGGCCTTAGGGGCCGGGCTTGGTTACTCGGTGGAGACGGAAAGGAAGAAGCCGGGCGTCACCGCCGGTTATGTCGGCGTCGGGTTCGACAACTACGGCAACTTCTCGACTCCTCTGGCCGGGGCGAACGGGATCGCCCAGAGCAAGGACTCGCTGGTGGTCCGCGGATCTGGGGACCGCGACCACTACACGGAGTTCCGGCGGCTCACGACTATCCCGGTGAGCGGCGGGTTCCGGGCGGGATGGGACAGCGGCGCCCATGTGCAGATCACCGTCATCGACGCGAAGCTGACAGTGCGGACGTCCAGCAAGACGGACCCGAACGGCAAGCTCCTGCTCAGTGAATTCGACCTGAGCGGGCAAATCGCGATGCCTGCGACCTTCAAGATCGGGCTCGCTGCGGGGACGGGCGGGGCCACCGAGATCCACGAGATCAGGAACCTGCGCGTTTCGCTGCCCGCCGCCGTGCCCCTGGCCATGACGGGGCCGCAGAGCGCCACCGCCGGGGATCCCGTCTCGTACACCA
>NZ_JAZGRL010000184.1:0-1302 GCF_046540415.1 Streptomyces sp. E11-3
CCCCGCACACCCCACGGCCCCCACCCGTGGTCAGCCAGAGCACCCCAGGCCGGTACTCTGGTCACATGTCCGAACCGACCGGTGCCGCCCGCCGCCGCGGGCCCTTCAAGGTCGGGGACCAGGTGCAGCTCACCGACCCCAAGGGCCGCCACTACACGTTCACGCTCGAGGCCGGGAAGAACTTCCACACCCACAAGGGTTCCTTCCCCCACGACGAGCTGATCGGCAGCCCCGAAGGCAGCGTGGTCCGCACCACGGGAAACGTCGCCTACCTCGCGCTGCGCCCCCTGCTCCCCGACTACGTCCTGTCCATGCCCCGCGGCGCCGCCGTGGTCTACCCCAAGGACGCGGGGCAGATCCTGTCCTTCGCCGACATCTTCCCCGGCGCACGCGTCGTCGAAGCGGGAGTCGGCTCCGGCTCACTCAGCAGCTTCCTGCTGCGAGCCATCGGCGACCAGGGCATGCTGCACAGCTACGAGCGCCGCGAGGACTTCGCCGACATCGCCCGGCAGAACGTCGAGCGCTACTTCGGCGGCCCCCACCCCGCGTGGGAGCTCACCGTGGGCGACCTCCAGGACAACCTCAGCGACACCGAGGTCGACCGCGTCATCCTCGACATGCTCGCCCCCTGGGAGTGCCTGGAGGCCGTCTCCAAGGCCCTCGTCCCCGGCGGCATCGTCTGCTGCTACGTGGCCACCACCACCCAGCTCGCCCGCACCGTCGAGTCCATCCGCGAGATCGGCTGCTTCAACGAGCCCACCGCCTGGGAATCGATGATCCGCAACTGGCACATCGAAGGCCTCGCCGTCCGCCCGGACCACCGGATGATCGGCCACACCGGCTTCCTGCTCACCGCCCGTCGCCTCGCCGACGGCGTCGAGCCCCCGATGCGCCGCCGCCGCCCCTCCAAGGGCGCCTACGGCGAGGACTACTCAGGCCCCAACGCGGGCGGCGGAACCCCCGGCCGCTGACCCCGGCACGCCACAGCAGCACCCAACAACGAACGAGCCCCGCCGCCGAGTTCCCCACACCACCGGAGAACTCGGCGGCGGGGACTTTTCGTTGACATCCTGACCCCGGCGTTCCGCCTCACTGTGAGGTATGGCACGATGCTGGCCACCCCCACCGGCACAGCCCTCACAGGAGACACTCCTCGTGCAGCACCCCGCCGTCCCGGAACTGGCACACACTCACACCCGCCCCGTGCACTGGCTCGCCACCGCCACAGCACTCGCCGGCGTCGTCGCCCTGTCCACGGTCATCCAGCCCAAAGACGCCACCGCCGCCCAACCGGGCCCCCCG
>NZ_JAZGRL010000185.1:0-1284 GCF_046540415.1 Streptomyces sp. E11-3
CAGCGGCTCTTAAGTTGGCCTGGCGGCCAACTACGGGCCTGACGGCCCGTAAGGTGACGCGTCGTCATGCCTGGCGGCATGACTGTGTGTTGGCTGGGTTGGCCCTGACGGGCCAACAGGAACAGACAGAGCGGGGCCTGGCGGCCCCGCTGTCGCGTGTTCGGGCGTCATGCCTGGCGGCATGACGGTGGGGTTCAGGGTGGTTGGAGTTCCCTGCCCTGCCGGGCAGGGATTGGGTATGTGTCGGCGCCTGCGGCGCCGTGATGTCGTAAGGGTTTGTTGGACAGTTATCCCGTTCCTCTCCCCCTTGGTGTGCCGGGGTTGTGGAGCCTTTGCCCTGACGGGCCAACAGAACGGAATGAGACGGGGCCTGATGGCCCCGCGGCGTGCCTGCCGGCGTGTCCGGTTTCTTGTGGTGCCCCGCTGTCGCGGGGCCCATCTTCGTTGGTTTTCCGAGGCGTTGTCAGACCGGGCGTGTAAGTTCCCGGAGTTGTTGGCCCGTCTGGAATAGCCCCGAATACCACTGGTGGGGCGTAGAGGGGTGATGAGCTGTGCCTGTCAGTCAACATGTTGCCGCTCGGAGGATCATTACCGCTGCTCTGCGGGCCGGTGCGGCGTGGATCAACCGGGTTGAGGAGCCTCGTGCGTGGCGGGAGTTGTCGCGTATGCACGGGGTGCTCTTGTCGAGTCTGCCGGTGGGAGCCGGTCCTTCGACGCCTGCCGAGATGATCGACTTGCTGCCGATGCGCCTGCGGGAGTGGGTGCCTTTGTCCTGGGACGAACTGCCTTCGTCGATGGGGGATTTGGTTGTCCTGACGGACAACGGTGAGCTGACCGAGGAGGCCTTCGAGGCGGGGATGAACTATCTGGAGGCCCTGTACGAGGACGACGGATACTTCGATCTCGGTGGGACGTGGCTTCCGGCATGGGTTCGGCAGACGGCTGAGCAGACGGAGCGGGCTGCCTTTCGGCACATCCGCTCCGGCGGGCAGGCCGGCTATGTGGCGGCGCGGACCATGCTGACCGAGGTGCCGTACGGCACGGAGCGGGCGTTGGTCGAGGAGTACTCGCGGCGTGGCGCGGCGCGGATGGACGTGTATCGGCCTGTTCCCTCGGACCGGTTGTGGGTGGGGGCGTCGTCGTGGTTGTGGCCGTGTCCGCAGTGCCGGTATCCGATGGTGCTGCGGGGTGGGCAGTTGCGGTGTGAGTATCCGCCGCATCAGAGCCGGTTCGGTCTTGTCGCGGGCGGTGGCAAGCGGGGCGGGCCGCCTGCACTGACGGGTG
>NZ_JAZGRL010000186.1:0-1187 GCF_046540415.1 Streptomyces sp. E11-3
GCGGCGGGGTCATCGGCGGCTGCGCGGCGACGGGCGGGGCGGTCGGCGGCGGTGCGGCAGGCGGCGCGGCGACCGGTGCCGCGGGTGCCGGAGCGGCGGCCTGCTGCGGCTCGTCGTCCACGCTGATCCCGAAGTCCGTGGCCAGACCCGCCAGTCCGGTGCTGTAGCCCTGCCCCACAGCGCGGAACTTCCAGGCACCCTGGCGTCGGTAGAGCTCACCGAGCACGAAGGCCGTCTCGACCGTCGCGTCCTCGCTGTCGTAGCGGGCGATCTCGGCGCCGCCCGCCTGGTCGAGCACCCGGATGTACAGACCAGGGACCTGCCCGAAGTTCCCGCCATCCGCCGATGCGGCGAGCACCACCCGCTCGATACCCGGCTCCACGCGCGCGAGGTCGACCGAGAGCGCGTCGGTCACCTGCCCGTTCGCGGACTGCTTGCCCTCGTGCCGCACCGCGCCCGAGGCGTGGGCCGGCTGGTTGTAGAACACGAAGTCCTCGTCCGAGCGAACCTTGCCGTCGGCGAGCAGCAGGGCCGAGGCGTCGGCGTCGGGTGCTCCGGGAGCCGACCGCCAGCCGATCTCGACCCGTACCGCAGGGGCCGGAACGGGAACATTTGATCCTTTAGGCATTGGCATGACTGCCCCCATGGCGTGTCGTCCTGTCAGAAGTGCTGCCGTTTGGCACCTGGCCAACCTATTACCCGCCTCGGGAAGACACGCCCTGCGGGGGCATCAGCGCCACTGGTCAACCCCGGGTAACCGTGCCGCATACACGATCATTACGCGGATCGGCGACCGATTTTTGCCGAGTTAGCTCGGATTGGGGAACGTCTGTCACGGCCGACACGCAAAGAACCTTCTTATCGGTCTCCCCAACCAGCACATCGTGGGCTTAACTTATGTTCCATGACCTCCCCCCGCGCCACCTACGGCAGCGGTTACTACCCCGCGCCGTCCTTCCCGGACACTCCGATCTACGACTCGCTCGTCGCCGAGCGTGGCACGCCGCAGATCGCCCCGATCCGGGTCCAATCGCCGTTCTACGACACGGGCAGCAACCTGCCCGCGCTCGCGGCACCCCTACCCGCCCTGCCGGCCGCCCCTTCGCCACAGGCTTCCGGGTACGGCTACCAACAGGCACCGCAGCCCGCCCCGCTGCAGCACGCCCCCGCCCCTTACATCCCGCAAC
>NZ_JAZGRL010000187.1:0-1184 GCF_046540415.1 Streptomyces sp. E11-3
GGGGGAGAGGGCCTGGACGATGAGGATCTTGGTGGGGGTCACGGGGTGGCGAAGAAGTGCTGGAGGAGGGTGCTGAGGGCTGGGGCGTGGTGGGGGGCGCGTCGGATGAGGGCGGTGATCTCGGCTGCGAGGCGGTTGCGGTCGGCTGGGTCGGCGGGTGCGAGTAGATCGGTGAGGCCGGGGTCGGGGGTGGCCGTTTCGGCATCGTCTTCGCCGTCCGGGTCGTCCGGCGCGGAGTCGAGGATGTGGGCCAGGTGCAGGTGAGTGAGGGCGGCCAGAT
Organism: Streptomyces sp. E11-3; assembly: GCF_046540415.1. Taxonomy (NCBI): domain Bacteria; kingdom Bacillati; phylum Actinomycetota; class Actinomycetes; order Kitasatosporales; family Streptomycetaceae; genus Streptomyces; species Streptomyces sp. E11-3. The sequence continues at coordinate 281 of NZ_JAZGRL010000187.1, forward strand.
CGTCGGCGTACACCGTGGCTTCGAGTAGCGCGCAGGAGGAGAGGTCTGGGCCGTTGAGATCTCTGAGCGCGGTCTGTACGCGCGCGTGCAGGGCCTGGCGGTCTTCCAGGAGGCGGAAGGCAGGTGTGACGCCGTCACTGGACGCCAGGCCGAGGACCGCTCGGTGTACGAGGACTTCCGGATCGGGGTCCGGGGTGAGGTCGGCGAGAAGTGCGACGGTTTCGTCGGCCAGCAGATCCTCCGCGTGCGCTTCGAGGAAGGACTGGGACTCCTCCCAGGTCGGGCAGGCGAACCATTCCCCCAGCAGCTCGCCGAGGAGGTAGGGGCGCAGTGCCGCGGCGGCGCCGATGGATTGGGCCTGGGCGGCGATCTCCGCGTGGCTCTTGGCCACGGAGGTGCGGAGGGAGAGCTCTTCCAGGGTGAGCCGTGCGGTGTCGGAGAGTAGTTCCTCTGAGTGCTGTTCCAGGAAGTGCTGGCTGTCCGACCAGGTTGAACAGTTGAGCCATTCCCATACGAGGGAGATCAGTGCGGGGGGAATGCCCAGCCAGTCCGGCACGGGGCTCTGTTGGGTCTCCTGCCAGAGGGCCGAGACCGTGCGATGGGCATCCGGATCGGCTTGGGCGTGGGTACGCAGGAGGTGGCGGGCGCGGGCGGTGGTGCGACCTTGGGGCTCTGCCGAGGTCAGCTCGATCAAGCGCCGCAGTCCCGGCTGCGGGTCTGGCTGCCTGACCTCGAAGGAGGCCAGATCGCAGGAGATGGCGGCTGCGGCTTCGGGGTGCTCTTGGAGGGCCTCGATGGTGTCGGTGTATGCGGTGAGGGCTGCTTGGTGGTCGCCGGTCTCCGCCAGCCGGTTGGCGAGGTTGTTGAGGGATCCGGCGAGGTTGGGGAGGTAGGCGGCGGGGTT
>NZ_JAZGRL010000188.1:0-1165 GCF_046540415.1 Streptomyces sp. E11-3
GTAGGGCTGCCCGGACTGGGGCTGCTGCGGGGGGTACGGCTGTCCGGGTGGGGCGGCCTGCTGGCCTGGATGTGCCTGGCCCGGGTGCGACTGGCCGGGCAGTGGCGGGGCGAGCTGCGGCGGCTGGTTGGCGCCGTGCGGTGTCCACAGGCCCTGCTCCTGCTGGGCGCGCGCGAAGTCCTCGGCGACCAGGGCCGAAAGGGTGAAGTACGCGTCGCGGGTCTTCGGCCGCATCATGTCGAGGTCGACCTCGGCGCCCGCCGAGAGGTGCTCGTCGAAGGGGATGACGACCACGCCGCGGCAGCGGGTCTCGAAGTGCTGCACGATGTCATCGACCTTGATCATCTTGCCGGTCTCGCGCACCCCGGAGATCACCGTCAGGGACCGCGAGACCAGTTCCGCGTACCCGTGCGCGGAGAGCCAGTCCAGCGTCGTACTGGCGCTGCTCGCACCGTCGACCGACGGTGTCGAGATGATGATCAACTGGTCGGCGAGGTCGAGCACGCCGCGCATCGCGCTGTAGAGCAGTCCGGTGCCGGAGTCGGTGAGGATGATCGGGTACTGCTTGCCGAGTACGTCGATCGCGCGCCGGTAGTCCTCGTCGTTGAAGGTCGTGGAGACCGCCGGGTCCACGTCGTTGGCGATGATCTCGAGACCTGACGGCGCCTGCGAGGTGAACCGCCGGATGTCCATGTACGAGCTGATGTGCGGGATCGCCTGGACCAGGTCGCGGATGGTGGCGCCGGTCTCCCGGCGCACGCGGCGGCCGAGCGTCCCGGCGTCCGGGTTGGCGTCGATCGCCAGGATCTTGTCCTGCCGCTCGGTGGCCAGGGTCGCGCCGAGCGCGGTGGTGGTCGTGGTCTTGCCGACGCCTCCCTTGAGGGAGATCACCGCGATCCGGTAGCAGGACAGCACCGGCGTACGGATGAGGTCGAGCTTGCGCTGCCGCTCGGCCTCCTCCTTCTTACCGCCGATCTTGAAGCGGGACCCGGAACTGGCCGAGCTGCGGCTGCTCTTGGCCTTCTGCTTCTTGTTCAGCAGCCGCTCGGACGACAGCTCGACGGCGGCCGTGTACCCGAGGGGCGCGCCGGGAACCTGCCGCTCCCGCTGGTCATGCGTGACGGGCTGCGGCCAGGCGCCACCGGAGCGGGGGTCGGCGGGTGAA
>NZ_JAZGRL010000189.1:0-1157 GCF_046540415.1 Streptomyces sp. E11-3
GGGGCGGGGCGGGCCGGGACCGCGTGGGCCGGGAGGTCAGCGTATGCCGACGCCCGAGCGAGGAGCCAAGGAGTTTCGGCCCCGCTCCTCGCTGCCTGGCGTCTGTCGGTCAGGAGTCGTCTGTCGGTCAGGAGTCGTCTGTCGGTCAGGAGTCGTCTGTTGGTCAGTGGTCGTCGGCGGATGCCTTGAGCCGCTGGGTGAAGGTCTTCCCGCCGTCCTTCGACTCGTAGACGCCGTCCTGGGTCGCGGCCAGCAGGCGGTCGCCGTCCACGGCGGTGAGGGCCTGCGGCTGTCCGCCCGGCACGGTGGCGGTGCGCTTCCACGTGCCGCCGCCGTCCGTGCTGCGGTGCAGCGCTCCGGCCGGGTCGATGCCGTACAGCGCGTCCGCCTCCGCCCAGGACAGGAACGCCATGACCGGCTGCTTACCGCCCGCGAAGGACTTGCCGCCGTCGGTGCTGCGGGCCACGCCCTCACGGGTGGTGGCGAGCACGGTGTCGGGGTCGTTGGGGCTGACCGCGATATCGTGCGCCGCCAACTTGGCGCGATCGTCCCACTCGACGCCGTCCTTGCTGACGCGCAGCATGCCGTTGGTGCTGTCGTAGCCGTAGATGGTGTCGTGCGCGTACTTGAGGGCGTGGAAGTCGACCTTGCCCGCGAGGGACTTGACCTTCCAGGTCTTACCCGAGTCGGTCGACTCGATCAGCCCGCGGTTGCCGGGTTCGTCGTTGCCCGGCCCCGGATGGCCGCTGGCGACGAAGGTCCCGGGGCCGGTGACGGTGAAGCCCATGAAGTCGTCCCTGGCGTCGCCGACGCGCTTGGGGGCGCCGTCCTTGCCCGGGGTGAAGATCCCTTCGTGGGTGGCCACGTGGAGGCGGCCGTCGGCGGGGTCGATGCCGAGGCCGTGGATATGGCTGAGACCGGCGCCCGCGTCCCGGGTGTCGTCGGCACCCTGGTCGGTGGAGCCGCAGGCGGTCAGGGTCAGGCCGAGCGCGGCGGCCGCGGCGATGGCCGCGTAGGTCTTGTTCATGTCTTCCTCAAGGCGGAGGTGGCAGTGGGGGTACGACACGGGGCGGGCGCGGGCAGCACTGAGGGCCGCCCGGCGCTAGGGGGCGTCTCCCCGATCTTCGCGGATCAGCCTGCGCCCGCTGCGAAGCAGC
>NZ_JAZGRL010000190.1:0-1147 GCF_046540415.1 Streptomyces sp. E11-3
GATGCCGCATAGTTAAGCCAGTATACACTCCGCTATCGCTACGTGACTGGGTCATGGCTGCGCCCCGACACCCGCCAACACCCGCTGACGCGCCCTGACGGGCTTGTCTGCTCCCGGCATCCGCTTACAGACAAGCTGTGACCGTCTCCGGGAGCTGCATGTGTCAGAGGTTTTCACCGTCATCACCGAAACGCGCGAGGCAGCTGCGGTAAAGCTCATCAGCGTGGTCGTGAAGCGATTCACAGATGTCTGCCTGTTCATCCGCGTCCAGCTCGTTGAGTTTCTCCAGAAGCGTTAATGTCTGGCTTCTGATAAAGCGGGCCATGTTAAGGGCGGTTTTTTCCTGTTTGGTCACTGATGCCTCCGTGTAAGGGGGATTTCTGTTCATGGGGGTAATGATACCGATGAAACGAGAGAGGATGCTCACGATACGGGTTACTGATGATGAACATGCCCGGTTACTGGAACGTTGTGAGGGTAAACAACTGGCGGTATGGATGCGGCGGGACCAGAGAAAAATCACTCAGGGTCAATGCCAGCGCTTCGTTAATACAGATGTAGGTGTTCCACAGGGTAGCCAGCAGCATCCTGCGATGCAGATCCGGAACATAATGGTGCAGGGCGCTGACTTCCGCGTTTCCAGACTTTACGAAACACGGAAACCGAAGACCATTCATGTTGTTGCTCAGGTCGCAGACGTTTTGCAGCAGCAGTCGCTTCACGTTCGCTCGCGTATCGGTGATTCATTCTGCTAACCAGTAAGGCAACCCCGCCAGCCTAGCCGGGTCCTCAACGACAGGAGCACGATCATGCGCACCCGTGGGGCCGCCATGCCGGCGATAATGGCCTGCTTCTCGCCGAAACGTTTGGTGGCGGGACCAGTGACGAAGGCTTGAGCGAGGGCGTGCAAGATTCCGAATACCGCAAGCGACAGGCCGATCATCGTCGCGCTCCAGCGAAAGCGGTCCTCGCCGAAAATGACCCAGAGCGCTGCCGGCACCTGTCCTACGAGTTGCATGATAAAGAAGACAGTCATAAGTGCGGCGACGATAGTCATGCCCCGCGCCCACCGGAAGGAGCTGACTGGGTTGAAGGCTCTCAAGGGCATCGGTCGAGATCCCGGTGCCTAATGAGTGAGCTAACTTAC
>NZ_JAZGRL010000191.1:0-1139 GCF_046540415.1 Streptomyces sp. E11-3
CCGGGGCGAAGGGAGACGGGGCGAAGCGATCCGACGCGAAGCGGGACGGGGTGGGTGCCAGACCACCGCTGCCCGCCTACGAGTTCCGCTTCGACGGCACCGTCTGGAACCTCGCCTACGCGGGCCAGCGGGTCCATATGCCCGACACGAAGGGCCTGCGAGACCTGCGGCTGCTGCTGAGCCGACCCGGCGCGGGCATCGACGCCGTACGGCTGCTGGCGCCCGATGGCGGGCCCGAGGTGGTCGCGGCACACAGCATGAGCGGGGACCCGGTACTCGACGAGGAGGCCAAGCGGCAGTACAAGCGGCGCCTGGACCAGCTGGACGAGGAGATAGACCGCGCCGCGGCGTCCGGCGACGAGCAGCGCGCCGCCCGGTACGACACCGAGCGCGCCGCCCTGCTGGCCGAGCTCCGCACCGCCGCGGGACTCGGCGGCCGCACCCGCCGCCTCGGCGACGAGGCCGAGCGCGCCCGCAAGGCGGTGACCGCCCGCATCCGCGACACCCTGCGCAAACTGGACGCCCTGCACCCCGCGCTCGCGGCCCATCTACGCGACACGGTCTCCACGGGGCTGACCTGCGCGTACCGCCCCGACCAGGAGATCGACTGGCGGCTCTGACCCCCGCCGAGTTGCCGCGCGCGGCCCTGCGGTGTGCCCTGGAAGGTGACGGGGACGAGCCGAGAGGAGCCCGCCATGGCACATGCCGCACCCTCCGCACCTCGGGCCGCGATCCGTACGTCGGCCTGGCTGGTACCGCTGCTCCTCGGCGCCGTGTACGGCATCTGGACCGCCGGTATCCAGCGCAGCACCGCGCGAGAGCCGATCACCACGGGCAATGTCCTCTTCGGGCTGCTGACGGGGGTCCTCTTCGCGCTCGTCCTGTACGCGCTGCGCACGGTCGGTCCGCGGCTGAAGCGTGAGGTCAGGGGCATCGCCTGGTTCACGTTCGCGGGCGTGTCCTTCGGCTTCCTGTACAGCCTGTCCGGCCGCTCGGTCCTGCACTCCACGATGATGGCGCTGGGAATCGCCGCGATCGTGTTCGCCGTGCGGTTCTACCGCTTCTACACGACGGAGGACTGAGCTCCCTCCCGCTCCCTCCCGCTCTCCCACGACAGGAACGCGGCGCGCGGCCGCCAG
>NZ_JAZGRL010000192.1:0-1137 GCF_046540415.1 Streptomyces sp. E11-3
CCCGCCCCGCAGCGCGCCCGCCACCGCGAGCACCGCCGCGCCGGGGTAGCGCGACGAGCCCGCGGCGATGCCGACGACGCCGCGCCGGTACTTGTCGCTCGCCGCGCCCGGCTCGGGCAGCAGCCCGGCCACGTCGGCGTACTGCAGCGCCTGGACGTCCGGCGCGTCGGGCAGGGACAGCCCGATGTCGACGAGCCGTACCGGGCCGGCGTACGTCCGCGCGGGGTCGATCAGCAGCCCCGGCTTGTACGTCCCGAAGGTCACCGTGGCGTCGGCGCGTACGGCGGGGCCGTGTACCTCGCCGGTGTCCGGCTCTACGCCGCTCGGCAGGTCGACGGCGACGATGGCCGCACCCGACGCCTGGGCGAGGGCGGCGAGCCTCGCGGCGTCGGGGCGTAGGCCGCCGTGGCCGCCGATCCCGACGATGCCGTCGACGACGAGATCGGCCCGCCGCAACGGCGCCTCCGCGCCTGAGGCGGACGCGACGCTCCCGCCCGCAGCCCGGAGCGCCGCGAGCCCCCCGGTATGGGTCCGCTCCGGCGCGAGCAGCACCGCGGTGACCCCGGCGCCGCGGCGGGCCAGGCGGGCGCCCGCGTAGAGGGCGTCGCCGCCGTTGTCCCCGCTGCCGACGAGGAGTACGACTCTGGCGCCGTACGCCCGGCCCAGCAGCTCGACGCAGGCGGCCGCGAGACCGGCCGCCGCGCGTCGCATCAGCGTTCCCTCCGGCAGCCGTGCCATGAGCTCCCGCTCGGCGGCCCTGACCGTCTCCACGCAGTACGCAGTACGCATGCCCCCGAGTCTGCCGTGCCCGAGCTTGGGCTGCGCTCGTGGGCCGGGGCCACGTCGCTCCCGACCGTGGCGCTACGCCCGGCCCACTCGGCCGGGGCCACGTCGGGACGTGCTCCCGTCCGTGGCGCTACGCCCTGTCCGCTTGGGGTCGGGGCCACGTCGGGGGGTACGTGCTCGGGCCCTCGAGGTGGCCCCGTATGAACACGGCACCCGTGACGGGGCCATTGTTCGCCCACCTCGCACGGCACCGCGCCCGCGACCCGGTGGGGGCTCGCGCCCCCCGCTGCGCGCGTCTACCTGTTGTGGGCAATCGTTCCGCAGGGCGAGGGGGGCACCTCCCGCTCGAGC
>NZ_JAZGRL010000193.1:0-1109 GCF_046540415.1 Streptomyces sp. E11-3
TCGGGGCCAGGTGTGTCGGGGGTGGGGAAGCGGTTGAGGGGCCCCGGCAGCCGGGAGCCCAGCGGGGACATACCGCCGTCCGCGCCGTGCCGGGCGAGCAGATCGAGGACCAGGCGGCCCCGCCTGACCCGCTCGCGGGCGGTGGCGAGCGTGTGCTCGCGCAGATGGGCGCCGTAGGGGTAGATGCCGGGCGACTTGCTCAGGCCGAACTTCAGATACAGCGGCGCGCCGCGCCGGATCAGCTCGGCCGCCTCGTACATCCGGACATAGCCGCCGAGGTCGTCGGGCGCCTCGACGTACAGGTCCATGGGCGCGCGGCTGACCCGCCGGATCTCGGTGAGATGGTCCAGGGTCAGGTCGGACGGCACGTTGAGGGAGTCCGCGCCGAGCCGCTCGTACACCGCGTACGACGCCGGGTTGACCGGTCCGGTGAGCGCGGACAGCTTGAAGGTGGTGTCGGCGGGCAGCAGACCGTCGGCGCGCAGCCGGTGCAGCGTCCACAGCACCCCCTCGTCGGCGACCAGCAGACAGCGCACCCCGAGGCCGGTCGCGCGCAGCGCGTCCTCGACGCACCCGGCGAGACCGTCGTGACCACGGGCGCGCAGCCCGGCGCCACCGGATTCGGTACGGGTGGAGGCGCCGATGTCCCAGGTCCCGCGCGGTCCGGTGAACAGGCAGAGCTCGATGTCCCGTTCGGCGCAGGAGTCCACCATGTCGGTGATCTCGCTGTCGGTGAGCATCCAGACACCGCTGCCCTGGCTGATCCGGTGGACGGGCACGTCCAGGCGCGAGGCTTCCTTGAGGACCACACTCAGGGCCTCCGGACCCTCCACCGAGGGGATCTCGGTGCGCCAGGTGCCGCCGTCGGGGAAGGTGTGCGGCGAGGCGGCGGCCGCATCGACGGCGGGGATGGGATGGCCGATACGGGCGAGTGCGTCGGCGCCGGGGCGGCGAGGTGCTGACGGGACGGTCACGGGACTCCCATGTTCGAAATATCGGATGGTATTCGAGTCATTGGATGTACGGCGGTACGGAGGCTGTTCAGGGCGCTCCCCGTACCGCCGTACGGACAAGGGGGCACGGGGGGTAGGGGAGCCACCGGGCTAGGG
>NZ_JAZGRL010000194.1:0-1082 GCF_046540415.1 Streptomyces sp. E11-3
GTGGGTGGGGGACGGGGTGAGGAGTTCGCGTGCGGTGCGGACCAGGCGGAGACGGGTGTCCGGGCCCCAGACGAGGGCGCGTTCGCGGAGGGTGGCGAGTGCGGTGGGGAGGGCGGTCTCGATGGCCGGGGTGTCGGTGCCGGTTCCGCTTTCGTCGCCTGTCAGCAGGGTGCGGAGCGTTTCGTACGTGGTGGGGTCCTGGGCTACCGCCAAGGCCTGTGCCGTCTGCAGGGTGAACGTGTCCAGGTGCTCCAGGGCGCGGACCACCGAGGCGCGGGTGCCGGCCCTGGTCGCCAGCTGGGTGAGGTCGTTCGGAACCGGGGTGAGCAGGTCGGCGCGCGCCCGCAGCAGGGCGGCCAGCGACGCGTCGTCGCGATGCCGCAGCGCTTCGGCGAGCGTGCGGGGAAGGGCGTCGCCGGACGTGCTCTCGGTCCTCATCCGCCCCACGGTAGTAGGTGCGGAGTAGGTGCGTCCGACGCCGGAGCGCTGACGGGACCAGCGCGGGGCCGCCACGCGCGATACGGTCGGGTGCGCCGGGGGCCGCGATGGCGGCCCGGACGGCGGTAGCACCGTAGTACGGCAGCGGCACGGCACGGCACAGGGGGTCTCGTGGCGATCGAGAGCGACCAGCTCGTCTTTGACTATCTGAGCCGGGTCGGGGACCTCGCCCAGCAGCATCAGCTGCCATCCGGTACGAGGATGCGGCTGGTCACCGAACTGCGGCGGGAGATCGACCGGCGGCGGGGGTCGGCCTCGGGGGACAGTCCCGGTGAGGTGCGGCGCATTCTGGCCGGGATCGGGACGCCTGAGGAGGCGGTCGATCGGGTGGCCGGGGGTGCGTCTGCCGAGGCCGTTGTTCCGGCGCCGCGGGCGGAGGAGCCGAAGGTGAAGCCGCGGCTGCGGGGGATGTCGTTGCCGCGGCCTCGGCGGGGGAAGGATTCGGCTGGGGTGGCCGCGTCTTCTGAGTCTGCTGCGGATACGGCGGATACGGGGGAGTCCGCCCCGGCTACCGCCGCGTCGCCGCCGCATCTCGCGGGTGAGGACGAGTTGGGGCCGTCCGGTGCCGGTGGGGTGGACCCGGA
>NZ_JAZGRL010000195.1:0-1064 GCF_046540415.1 Streptomyces sp. E11-3
GGGGGGCGCCGGCGGGTCCGTGGGAGGACTTCACCGCGGGGTGTCCGGCTGTCTCGGACTCAGACCGCGACCGGCTCGCGGTCGGCGCTCTTCGCCTCGGTCTGCGCCTCGGTCTCGGCGATGACGCCGGTGACGCGGCGGAGCTTCTTCATCGGGCCGAGCTCGGACTCGTACACCTTCTTGACGCCGTCGCCGAGCGAGGCCTCGATGGTGCGGATGTCGCGGACCAGGCGGGACAGGCCCTGCGGCTCGACGGACGCGGCCTGGTCGGAGCCCCACATGGCGCGGTCCAGGGTGATGTGGCGCTCCACGAAGGTGGCGCCGAGCGCGACCGCGGCGAGGGTGGTCTGCAGGCCCGTCTCGTGGCCCGAGTAGCCGATCGGGACGTTCGGGAACTCGCCCTGCAGGGTGTTGATGACGCGGAGGTTGAGCTCCTCGGCCTTGGCCGGGTACGTCGACGTGGCGTGGCAGAGCAGGATGTTGTCGCTGCCCAGGACCTCGACCGCGTGGCGGATCTGCTTCGGGGTCGACATGCCGGTGGAGAGGATGATGGTGCGGCCGGTGGCGCGCAGGGCGCGCAGCAGCTCGTCGTCGGTGAGCGACGCCGATGCGACCTTGTGGGCGGGGATGTCGAACTTCTCCAGGAAGGCGACGGCCTCGGTGTCCCACGGGGACGCGAACCAGTCGATGCCGCGCTTCTTGCAGTGCTCGGAGATGGCCGTGTACTCGGCCTCGCCGAACTCCACACGGTGGCGGTAGTCGATGTACGTCATCCGGCCCCAGGGGGTGTCGCGCTCGATGTCCCACTGGTCGCGCGGGGTGCAGATCTCCGGGGTGCGCTTCTGGAACTTCACGGCGTCGCAGCCGGCGTCGGCGGCCACGTCGATGAGCGCGAGGGCGTTCTCGAGGTCGCCGTTGTGGTTGATGCCGATCTCGCCGGTGACGTAGACGGGGCGGCCGGGTCCGGCGGTCTTGTTGCCGAGGGTGCGGAGACGGGACGTGCTCATGGCAGGGGATTCCTTACGTAGCTCAGTGATGCTGAGGGGTGGGGAGGGTTGAGGGGT
>NZ_JAZGRL010000196.1:0-1054 GCF_046540415.1 Streptomyces sp. E11-3
CACCCCCTCCCCCTCCTTCCGCAAGGCACAGGCCCTGATGCACCCGGGCCAGCAGCTGAGCGAACACGCGGCGAAGCAGCTGCTGCGCGCGTACGGGATACGGGTCCCGCGCGAGCAGCTGGTGACCAGCGCGGCGGCGGCCGTCCGGGCCGCGGGCCTGGTCGGCTACCCCGTCGTAATGAAGGCCTCCGGCGCGCGGCTCGCCCACAAGACCGAACTCGGCCTGGTCAAGGTCGGTCTGACCTCGGCCAGCCAGGTGCGGGACGCCTATCGGGAGCTGACCGACATCGCCCGCTACGAGGGCATCGAGCTCGACGGTGTGCTGGTGTGCCAGATGGTCGAGCGGGGCGTGGAGATGGTCGTCGGCGTCACACATGACCAGCTCTTCGGCCCGACGGTCACGGTCGGGCTCGGCGGGGTGCTCGTCGAGGTGCTGCGGGACGCGGCCGTACGCGTACCGCCCTTCGGTGAGGACCAGGCGCGGGCGATGCTCCGCGAGCTGCGCGGCCGGGCCCTGCTCGACGGGGTCCGCGGGGCGCCCCCGGCCGATGTCGACGCGCTGGTCGAGGTCGTACTCCGGGTCCAGCGCATGGCGCTCGAACTGGGCGACGAGCTCGCCGAACTCGACATCAACCCGCTGATGGTGCTGCCGCGCGGGCAGGGGGCGGTGGCGCTGGACGCGCTCGCGGTGTGCCGCTGACCGTGTTGTCCAGCGGCTTCTGTGCATCCACCGGCCTGCGCGCAGCCGTCGACCTACGAAACGGAGCCACTTTCGCATGACGCCCTCCCCCGAACAGTCCGGCGACTCGCTTCATTCGCTTGATTCATTGGTACTCCACGCCACTGACAACGGCGTCTCCTGGATCACTCTCAACCGCCCCGAAGCCATGAACGCCGTCACCTGGGACCAGCGGGAACGCGTCATCGCGCTGCTCGCCGACGCCTCCGCCGATCCCGGCATCCGGGCCGTCGTGATCACCGCGACCGGGAAGGGCTTCTGCGCCGGCGCCGACCTCCGCGGAGCGCCCGCCCCCACGTCCGGCTCCGCCCCCGC
>NZ_JAZGRL010000197.1:0-1054 GCF_046540415.1 Streptomyces sp. E11-3
CCGCCACCCCGAAGCCGACCTCAGCGCGTGGCCCCCGCGCGCGGCCTCAGCGCTCCGCGTCCAGTGGCTCCAGGTCGTCGTCGCCGAGGTCACCAAGGTCACCGCGGGCCGGACGGTCCTCGTCGTCCGGCTCCTCGTCGAAGACCGTACTGACGTCGAAGCGGCAGACGATCCGCTGCGGGTCGGCCTGGTCGAAGGGGGCGTCCAGCCACTCCCCCGGTTCGGCCGGGGTGTCCGCCGCGGTCACCCACAGTGTGGAGTCGCCCTCCTCAAGGCCGAACTCCTTGTGCCGGGAGGCGATCTCGTCCGGCTCGAACTCGCCGAACAGCACACCGAGCGCGGCGTGCACACTGCCGCCGACCACCCCTGCCGCCGACGCCTTGTCGGCGTCGGTCTCCGCCTCCAGGTCGGCGACCCGTTGGGCCTGCGCGAGCAGCCGCTGAGGCTGAGCCACCGCGTAGTCCCGGCGGAGCAGCACGCTGAGCGCGTTCGGCTCATCGGGTCCGGTGTACGGCGGCAGGGCGTCCTCGGCACCCGGGATCTCGAACGGCGTGACCTCGTCGTACTGGTCGTAGAGCACTTCGTCGTACGCCTCGGCCGCCGCGGCCAGCTCGTTGAACGCCTCGTAGACGACCGGGTCGTCCTCCCCCGAGCGGTTCTCGACCGCCGCCAGGTGGCGGTCGAGCGCGGCCTTGACCGCGTCGGCGGCGGCGCGTACCTCGGCAGCGGTGGGCTGCGCAGCATCAGACATAGTGCAGACGCTATCCGTACCAGGGCGTTGCCCGCACAATAGATGCGATGCCGGAATACGAATTTGTCGACGTGTACGTTCCGCGCGGGGTCTCCCGCAAGGACGCGACCCGTCTCCTCACGGACCACGCAGAGTACGGACACTGGGAGTTGGACCGACTGAGACTCCACCGGGACGGCAGCCGCAGGGTGCGGCTGCGTCGGCGGATCATTCGCCAGCTGCGCGCCACCTGGTGACCCGGGAGACCCGGGCCCGAAGGGCGTCGTAGGCAAACGGAGTGGGCCCCGCGAAGGCGGGGCCCAC
>NZ_JAZGRL010000198.1:0-1045 GCF_046540415.1 Streptomyces sp. E11-3
AAGACGTGATGTTTACTATAACTCTGCTCGACCAACAGCCAGAGGGTCTAGAGCACCAATGGCCACGGAGAACAGGAACCAAAGAGACACAAACACGACACACAACACATACAACATACAAAGAGATAGAGAGAACCGCTTCCTCCCCAGAAATAACAACAGGAGGGGAGGGCGTCAAAATGACTCAAATATGGATAGAAATCCTGATTATACACCTCCCTCGCCCAGGTTAAAGCTCGCCATGAAACTAACTTATGAGCTAATACGTGCAGTGCACCATCTGCAGAATGTAACGACCAAAATCAAAGATAACACACCTACTGGGTTCCGAAAAATAGCACAGTTTCTGATCGATACCATTAAACCAGCTGCCCCCTCCAAAAAAACGGAGGAGCTGTTAGAAGGTAATGCCAGAAACTGGCTGCATAACACCCAGATAATTTTAGAGGAACACTACGAGGCCCACATAAACGAAATTCTAGCAGAACTGGAGGAAAGAACCAATCAAGCAGATTGGAAAAAAGCGTTTGAGGTGGCTTCGAACTGGGCGAGAAAAAACTTTCGTGAGAGACTGAGCGAAGAGGTGCTAGAAAAAGTGGAGGCCCTCTATGTGGCACAGATGAACACGGAAGCACAGACACATGCAGACACTATCAGACAAACAGACACTAATAGACAAACAGAGACAGTGATACAGACAACGAGGCAGGAGAGGATCACTGTGAACACGCAGACCTCACCGCTGAACGCACCAGACCCCTCACACACCCCTGCCAGGAGGGGTGACTGGTCGTTCGATGCGGAGGAAAATCCTCCTGAGGAGCCTCGACCTCTCACGCCAACATCAACACCCGCCAGACGCCAAGAGCCCCTGGAACAGAGAACTTCCAGAAGGGGTGCCACTGAGGTGCTGGTGGAGATAGAAACGGGGAATGAGCCTGAGCGAGAAACAGCTGTCGAGGACGGCGCTCGGGTGGAGGCGGTTAACACAGAGAACGTCTTAAATAAGAAAGACGGCGCGATCGTGATAAACGATAACGTAACC
>NZ_JAZGRL010000199.1:0-1039 GCF_046540415.1 Streptomyces sp. E11-3
GGCGGGAAAGTCCTCGTCGGCCGGACGCGAAGACCAGGGCGCGGTGGAGGGAACGGCCTCGCGCATGAGGGGTGCCGAGCGGCCCCAGCCGCGGGGGTCGAAGCCGACGAGGTCGTAGACCTGGTGCAGTGGGGTGCCGACCAGGCGTAGGGGCATGGTGCGGCCCAGTCCGTTGTGCCCGCCCGGGCCTCCGTTCAGGGCCACCAGTACCCCGCGGCGCCGCGCCGGGTCCGCGGCGGGAATGCGGCCCACAGCGATCGAGATCCGCTCCCCGCCCGGATCGGCGTAGTCCACCGGAACCTCGATCAGCGCCTCCTCCAGCACACCGTCGCCCACCACCGACCACTCAGGCACCTGACCGCGCAGGGCAGTCAATGCCTCGTTCGTCTCCAGCGCCGACGTCATGGCGGGTCCCTTCTCGCGAGCAACGGTGAGCGACCCTCCGACCATGCCGATCAGGGCTCTATGCGGGCTCCAGCCGCGGTGGAGACCGGCCACACCTCATGACCTCTCGCGCTCGGCGCCCGCCTGGGGACCCGTATGCCAGCTCTGTTGTCAGCTCGGTCTCCAGAGGTTTTCGAGAGCCGTACCGGATTCTGGCTTGCCCTGTGGACCGAGAAGGAACGGAGATCGCGACGTGAACGCTGCCGCTGAATCCGCTGAATCCGCTGAATCCGCTGCATCTGCTGAATCCGCTGAACCCGCGTCGTTCGACGTGCTGGAGGAGACGCTGGTCGAGGTTCCGGTGGACTACGCCGATCCGGGCGGGGAGCGGATCTCGATTGCTGTGGGCCGCATTCCCGCCGCGGACCCGGCGCGACGCCGCGGGGTGCTCGTGGCCCTGAACGGGGGGCCCGGCGGGCACAACGGGCTGGGCCGCCGGATGCCCCTGCGGCTGGTCGGTACGCCGTTGCACCAGGTCTACGACCTGGTGGGTTTTGACCCGCGTGGCTGGGGCCGGTCCGCACCGCTGATGCGCGAGGTCGTTCCCTCCACCGCGCCCTGGTCTTCGCGTCCGGCCGACGAGGACTTTCCCGCC
>NZ_JAZGRL010000200.1:0-1039 GCF_046540415.1 Streptomyces sp. E11-3
GTGGGCGTGGTGGCGAGGTGCTCGCTTCGGGTGGGGAGGGTGCGGGGCGAGGGGCGCGGGTGGCTGTGTGGGAGCGGGTGTCGCTCTGGGTTCGGGTGCGGTGTGGGCTTGAGCGCAGGAGTCTGGTCGCGCTCGCTGTGCTGTTGGCCGCCGCTGCCGCCTTTGCGGTGCACCACTTCTGGACTGGACAGCCGCGGCCGGTGCGCGCACCCGATGTGGTGCGTGAGGCGGCCGGGGAGCCCTCTGCTGGGGCCCGCGCCACGGGGCCGACCGTGTCCGCGGCCCCCACAGCATCCGGCGCACGGATCGTCGTGGACATCAGTGGCAAGGTCCGCGAGCCCGGAGTCCACCGGTTGCCCCCGGGCTCACGGGTCGCCGACGCGCTGCGGGCCGCCGGTGGGGTCCGGCCCGGCACGGACACCAGCGGGCTCAACCGGGCCCGTCACCTGGTGGACGGCGAGCAGGTGGTCGTGGGCGAACCACCCGGCGCCGCTCCACCGGCCCCGGATGCCGCGGCGCCGGGCGCTCCCGCGGGCGGTGTCATCAGCCTCAACTCCGCGGCCGAGGAGCAACTGCAGACACTCCCCGGGATCGGCCCCGTACTGGCCAGCAAGATCGTCGCCTACCGCACCGAGCACGGCGGCTTCCGCTCCGTCGAGCAGCTCCGTGAGGTCAACGGCATCGGTGACCGCCGCTTCGCGGACCTGCGGGATCTTGTACGGCCATGACCCGCCACCCGGTGCACGCTGCCTCCGGAAACCGCCTGGGCGCCGCGATCCCCCGCCAGGAGGCCCCCGCGGACCTCCGTCTCGTCCCGCCCGCGCTCGCCGCCTGGGCCGCGACGGCCCTGGCGTTGGGTGCTCCGGGCCGCTGGACGGCCGTCGCCGCGGCGGTCTGTGTAGCGGGGGCCCTTGCCCTGCTGGCCGTCCGGCGCTCCCTCACACGGCGCCGGGCACGGGTTCTTGGCGTTCCGGAGCGCCCTGGTGGGGATGCGGGCGGCCCGACGCGGAGGGTGTTCCGGGGAGTTGCCGGGGGTGGG
>NZ_JAZGRL010000201.1:0-1029 GCF_046540415.1 Streptomyces sp. E11-3
CCGGGTTCGGGGGGTGTGGCGGTGGGCCAGTGCCTCGTACGACGCTGCCAGGGCGGGGGCCGCGGTCTCGTACGTGCGCTGGGCGACCCCTATGAACAGGCAGTCGACCACCAGGAGTTGGGATGTGCGTGACGACATCGCGGCGGGGCGCAGTTCGCTCTCGCGGGCGGTGGACGTGGTCAGGATGTGGTCGGCGTACTGCGAGACCGGGCTCTCCGGGCGGCCGGTGATCGCGACCGTCGTCGCGCCGTGTTCGAACGCGACGCGGAGCGGCTCTATCGCGTCCCCGGTCGTGCCGGAGTGGGTGATCGCGATCGCCACGTCGCCTGTGCGGAGCTGGACGGCGTTCGTCACCGCCAGGTGCGGGTCGCTCAGGGCGTGCGCGACCAGGCCTATGCGCAGGAGTTTCTGGGCCAGGTCCTGGCCTACCAGGGATGAGGCGCCGACGCCGTAGATGTCGATACGGCGGGCGGTGGCGAGGGCTGCGACGGCGGCGCTGAGCTGGGTGACGTCGAGGCCGGCCGCCGTGTCGGCGAGGGTCTGCTGCTCGTCGTACGCCAGCTTCGCGACGACCTCGGGCAGCGGGTCGTCTACCGAGATGTCGGCGGTGACGGAGGGGGAGCGCCCGGACTGCTGCTGGGCGGCGAGTCCGGCCAGCGCGAGGCGCAGGTCGCGGTAGCCGGGGTAGCCGAGCAGGCGGGCGGTGCGGACCACTGTGGCCTCGCTGGTGCCGGTGAGCTCGGCGAGGGCGGTGACCGTCAGCGCCGCGCAGCCCGCGGGGTCGCCGGCCACGGCTTCGGCGACGCGTTGCATGGAGCGGGTCATCGTCGGCGCGAGGGTGCGGACCTTGGCGGCGAGGGCTGCGGGGGCGGGTGGGGCGCTGCCGGTGAAAATTTCCTTCACTTCGTTGCTCACATTTGGAATCTATTTTCCGGTCGATTTTGCGTCAAGGCTTTGTGTCATGGTTCGTGTCGAGGTTCGTGTCACGGGTGGATCGGGCTGGTCTGGGGGCGGGTCTTCGGTCCTGGG
>NZ_JAZGRL010000202.1:0-1007 GCF_046540415.1 Streptomyces sp. E11-3
CCCCGCTCCCACCCCCGCCCGGCGGCATCCTCTGGGACAGCGCCGGGGACATCCGGGTGCTGCTCACGCTGCCCGCCGCGTTCACGCTCCAGGTCGCCCACCCGGCCGTCGGCGCGGGCGTGGACG
The DNA here is from genome assembly GCF_046540415.1 of Streptomyces sp. E11-3. Classification (NCBI taxonomy): domain Bacteria; kingdom Bacillati; phylum Actinomycetota; class Actinomycetes; order Kitasatosporales; family Streptomycetaceae; genus Streptomyces; species Streptomyces sp. E11-3. The sequence continues at coordinate 127 of NZ_JAZGRL010000202.1, forward strand.
CGCACTCGGTCTTCCGCACCGATCCGTGGGGGCGCGGCGAGCGCTCCCTGCGCTCGCTCCAGCTGTGGGTGTACGGCGGCGAGGCCGCGGCCGCGGAGGGACGGCGGCTGCGCGCCCTGCACCGGACTGTCCGGGGCACCGACAGCCGAGGTCGCCGCTACCACGCGCTGGCGCCCGGGCCGTACGCCTGGGTGCACGCCACCGGCTTCCCGGTCTTCCAGTACGCCCGCGGCTACCTGTTCCGCCGCCCGCGCACCGCGGCCGATGAGCGGCGGCTGTACGCGGAGTGGCTGCGGGTCGGCCGGATACTCGGCATCCGCGACCGGGACATGCCGCAGACGGTCGAGGCGTTCTGGCCGTACTACCGCAAGATGCTCGCCGACGAGCTTGAGGCGACCGCGGTGGTCCAGGAACTGGTGTCGGTCGACCGGCCGATACCCCCACCGGACCGCGGACCCTGGGTGCTGCGGCTGCCGCTGCGGGCGCTCTGGCCGCTCCTGTGGCCACCGCTGGCGCGGTTCAGACGGTTCCTCGCCATCGGGCTGCTGCCGCCCGACGCGCGCGAGGCGATCGGCCTGGAGTGGACCGAACGCCAGGAGCGGCGGCTGCGGCGCTTCGGACGGCTGGTACGGACCGTGGTGCCGTTGCTCCCGGAGCGGCTGCGCTATCTGCCGCTGGCGCGCGCGGCCAGGGCGCGGCACCGGGCGGGCAGGGTGCGGCACCGGGCGGGCAGGGTGCGGCACCGGGCGGCCATCGGCTCAGCCGGTTAGGTCGGCCGCCGCCCCGCCGATCAGGTCAGCCGCCGCCTCAGCCCAGGAGGTCGGCCGCCGCCTCCGCGCACCCCCACGCCACCGTGACCCCCGCACCCCCGTGTCCGTAGT
>NZ_JAZGRL010000204.1:0-985 GCF_046540415.1 Streptomyces sp. E11-3
GTGGGGCCGGTGGGGCCGGTGGGGTCCGCGCGGTCCAGGAGCGGGGCCAGGGCGCGGGCGCGGGCCAGGTCGTGCGGGTCGTCGATCTCAAGGACCCGGGCCGGGTCGGTGCGTACCAGCGCGGTGTGGCCGAAGAAGCGGTGCTTGTGCTCGCGGAACCCTTCGGCGTCCATGGCGTAGGCCGCGCCGGTCTCCAGCAGGTCCTGGGGGCGGTCCTGGCGCCGGGGGCGGAAGGACTTGTCGTGGTTGACGCCGTAGCCGCCGCCCTGGCCGCCTTCGGCAGTGGTGGTGGAGGTGGCGGTGGCTGTGGTGGCGGTTCCGGTCGCTGTCGCGGTTCCGGTGGCCTGGGCGGAGCGCTCAACTCCGTCGGCCGCTACCGGCCCCTCCTCCGAGGCGAGTTCGTCCGCGCTGTCGCGCCAGACGAAGCCGTGGAAGCTGGCCACCGTCAGCGCGGTGTCGGCGCCGTGCTCGACGACCTCCGCCGCGACCCCGTCGATATCCTCACGGACCAGGAACGGGCTGGTGCACTGGACCAGCAGCACCACGTCCATCGACGCGCCGTGCAGCGACTCGTGGGCGTCCATCGCGTGCAGCACCGCGGCCTCGCTGGTCGCCGTGTCACCGGCGATCGCGGCGGGGCGCAGCACCACGTCGGCGCCCGCCGCGCGGGCCACGTCCGCGATGGCCGGGTCGTCGGTGGAGACCACGACGTCGGTGACCAGGCGGGTGGCACGGCACTCGCGTACAGCCCTGGCGACCAGCGGTACGCCGTTCACCGGTGCGAGGTTCTTGGCGGGTACGCCCTTGGAGCCGCCGCGCGCGGGGATCACGGCGAGGACGCGGCGCACCGGTTCGGGCCCTGGTTTCGCGTCCACTTCCTGGTGGTTCATGGGGTGGCCTCCTTGCGGGCCTGGGGTGACGTCGTCGGGGCTCTGAGGCAGGGGGGCTGGGGAGGTCACAGCTTCCCCAGGCGGCGCAGGGCGGG
>NZ_JAZGRL010000205.1:0-970 GCF_046540415.1 Streptomyces sp. E11-3
CCCCGTAGCCCGCACCCCGGCCGCACAGCCAACCCCGTACCACCAATCCCGTACGGCCAATCCCGTACGGCCAATTGACGCCCCGTCAGAGAAGCTCGTACGGTCCGGTCATGCCCGTCAAGGCGTACGACCTCACCGGCCGCACCGCGTTCCTCACCGGCGCCGCGAGCGGCATAGGCCGCGCCAGCGCCGTACTCCTCGCACAGGCGGGTGCCACCGTGCACTGCGCCGACCGCGACGAGACCGGCCTGCACAAGACCGCCCACGAGATCAAGGCCGCGGGCGGCATCGCGTACACCCACCCACTCGACGTGTCCGACCGCGCCCAACTCCAGGCCGCGATCGGACGGCTGGGGCGGCTGGACATCATGGCGGCCATCGCCGGTGTCATGCACACCAGCCCGGTCCTGGAGACCAGCGACGAGGACGTCGACCGCGTGCTTGCCGTCAACTTCAAGGGCATCCTGTACGCCTGCCAGGAGGCGGCCCGCCTGATGATCGCCAGCGGAACCCGGGGCAGCATCATCACCATGGCCTCCGGAGCCGTCGACACCGGCGGCCCCGGCCTGCTCTGCTACGGCGTGTCCAAGGCCGCCGTCGTCCAGCTCACCAAGACCCTGGCCACCGAGATCGGCCCGCACGGCATCCGCGTCAACGCCGTCGCACCCGGCTGGGTCCGCACCCCCATGACCGAACGGCACAACAACAGCGAGGCCCAGACCCACACCGCGGCCCTGATGTCCCGCATGTCACCGCTGGGCCGGGTCGGCGAGCCCGAGGACATCGCGCACGCCGTACTGCACCTGGCGTCCGACGCCTCGTCCTTCACGACAGGCCAGATCCTCCGCCCGAACGGCGGCGTGGCGATGCCCTGGTAGTACGCACAGCCCGCCCCCGCGCAGGCGCCCCCGCCCCTCGGGCAGCGGCCCGCGCCTTCGGCACACAGTGCACCGGCAGCAGACTCAGCCCC
>NZ_JAZGRL010000206.1:0-967 GCF_046540415.1 Streptomyces sp. E11-3
CCTGATGCTTAGAGGCTTTTCCTGGAAGCAGGGCATTTGTTGCTTCAGCACCGTAGTGCCTCGTCATCACGCCTCAGCCTTGATTTTCCGGATTTGCCTGGAAAACCAGCCTACACGCTTAAACCGGGACAACCGTCGCCCGGCCAACATAGCCTTCTCCGTCCCCCCTTCGCAGTAACACCAAGTACAGGAATATTAACCTGTTTCCCATCGACTACGCCTTTCGGCCTCGCCTTAGGGGTCGACTCACCCTGCCCCGATTAACGTTGGACAGGAACCCTTGGTCTTCCGGCGAGCGGGCTTTTCACCCGCTTTATCGTTACTTATGTCAGCATTCGCACTTCTGATACCTCCAGCAACCCTCACAGGCCACCTTCAACGGCTTACAGAACGCTCCCCTACCCAACAACACCTGAGTGTCGCTGCCGCAGCTTCGGTGCATGGTTTAGCCCCGTTACATCTTCCGCGCAGGCCGACTCGACCAGTGAGCTATTACGCTTTCTTTAAATGATGGCTGCTTCTAAGCCAACATCCTGGCTGTCTGTGCCTTCCCACATCGTTTCCCACTTAACCATGACTTTGGGACCTTAGCTGGCGGTCTGGGTTGTTTCCCTCTTCACGACGGACGTTAGCACCCGCCGTGTGTCTCCCGTGATAACATTCTTCGGTATTCGTAGTTTGCATCGGGTTGGTAAGTCGGGATGACCCCCTAGCCGAAACAGTGCTCTACCCCCGAAGATGAGTTCACGAGGCGCTACCTAAATAGCTTTCGGGGAGAACCAGCTATCTCCCGGTTTGATTGGCCTTTCACCCCCATCCACAAGTCATCCGCTAATTTTTCAACATTAGTCGGTTCGGTCCTCCAGTTAGTGTTACCCAACCTTCAACCTGCCCATGGCTAGATCACCGGGTTTCGGGTCTATACCCTGCAACTTAACGCCCAGTTAAGACTCGGTTTCCCTGCGGC
>NZ_JAZGRL010000207.1:0-954 GCF_046540415.1 Streptomyces sp. E11-3
GTCCCCCCGAGCCCCCCAGGCACCGCGCCCGCCGCCCGGTGTCCCTGCTCGCCTCGGTCGCCCTGTTCGCGGCGGCGATCGGCGGCGGCACCGCGTACGCGGCGCAGGAACTGTTCGGAGAGAACAGCACCCCCACATCCGCCAGCACCAGCGTCGTACCAACGAGCCAAAAGGGCACGATCAGCGGCGTGGCCAACGCGGTCAGCCCGAGCATCGTGGAAATCAGCGCGGGTCAGTCCACGGGCTCCGGCGTGATCATCACATCCGACGGCGAGATCATCACCAACAACCACGTGATCTCCGGAGTGTCCTCCGTCCAGGTGAAGACCAGCGACGGTAAGTCGTACGACGCCGAGGTAGTCGGGACCGACAGCTCCAAGGACCTGGCCCTGATCAAGCTGAAGAACGCCTCCGGCCTCAAAGCAGCCTCACTCGGCGACTCCGACAGCCTCAAGGTGGGCGACGAAGTAGTCGCCATCGGCTCGCCCGAGGGCCTGACCGGCACGGTCACCAGCGGCATCATCTCGGCACTGGACCGCGACGTCACGGTCTCCACAGACGGCGGCCAGCGCCAGCAGGAGGGCCAGGACCGATGGCCGTTCGAGTACGGCGGCGAGCAGTTCAACGGCGAGACCGGCTCATCCAAGACGACCTACAAGGCCCTGCAGACCGACGCCTCGCTCAACCCGGGCAACTCCGGCGGCGCGCTGATCGACATGAACGGCAACATCATCGGCATCAACTCGGCGATGTACTCCCCCAGCGCATCCGCGAGCTCCAACTCGGGCAGCGTGGGCCTCGGCTTCGCCATCCCCGTGAACACGGTCAAGGACGACCTCGCCAAGCTCCGTGCGGGCGAGATGAACTAACGCACCCGCAGTCGCCCCCCGACGCGGCCCCGCCCCACAACGAAACAGAGCGCACCCACCCGTGCGAGGCTGAAGAACGGCCCGC
>NZ_JAZGRL010000208.1:0-947 GCF_046540415.1 Streptomyces sp. E11-3
TCGATGGCCGCGATCGCCTCCTTGACCCGGGCCAGCGCCGAGGCCAGGTCGGCGGGGCCGCGCGGGGCGGCCAGACCGTACCGGTCCACTCCGCGCGCGACGTGCACCTCGGCGGCCACCCGCAGCAGCGCCTTGCTCGGCACGCAGCCGGTCCACAGGCAGTCACCGCCCAGGCGATCCCGCTCCACCAGCAGCGTGCGCGCGCCGAGCCGCCCCGCCGTACGGGCCGCGGTGAGCCCCGCGCTGCCGCCGCCGATCACCACCAGGTCGTACGGGTCGTCCATCGGGTCGTCCATCGGGCAACCTCACTCGCCTTCCTCGCATCGGCGCCGGAGCCAGGGAAACCCGCTGGGCCGCGCCCGGCCTTCCCTCCGGGACAGCCCGTTTCCCGTACCCGACTCTTCGCGATCGGGCGGCCCGCCGCACGGGGACACGCGTCCCGGACCCGTTGGATAGGCTCTGACGTGGAGGTTCACCCGTGTCCGCGAGCCGCGTCACCCGCACCGGCACTGCCCTGGGGCAGCTGCTGCTGGTCGTCGTGCTCGCCGCCGGTGTGTTCCTGATGCACACGGTCGGCCATCCGCCCCCTGACACCGACGTGGCGGCGGCCCCGTACGCGGCGACCGCGCCGTACGCCGGGACCGCCGAGAGCTCCCACGGAGCCCACGAGTCCACCGAGCCACCGCTCGGCGGCATGGACCTGGCGGCCCTGTGTGTCGCGGTCCTGCTCGGTGCCTGGGCGTTCACGGCCCTGCTCCGAGCGGCCTTCGCCCGGCGCTCCGACTGGCTCGCCCCGGCTCGCGCGGCGACCCTCGCCGTCCTGCGCCCGAACCCGCCACCGCCGCGCCCACCCGACCTCGCGCACCTGTCTGTCCTGCGGATATAGGCCGACGCCCTAGGGGGCGTCTCCCCGATCTTCGCGGGCCCGCGACGCCTGGCACGCGCCC
>NZ_JAZGRL010000209.1:0-942 GCF_046540415.1 Streptomyces sp. E11-3
CGTCGCCCGCGACCTCGATCTCATCCGCGCCACCCTCGGCGAAGAGAAGATCAGCCTGCTTGGCTACTCGGACGGCACCTACCAGTGCGCCGTGTACGGCTCGATGTTCGGGGAGCGTGTGGACCGCCATGTACTGGATTCCAGCGTGGACCCGAGGGCGTTGTGGCGTGGCCAGTACATGACGCAGGCCGTGGCGATCCGGCGCAATGTCGATGCCTGGGCAGGCTGGGTGGGTGAGCACCACAGTGTCTACGGTCTGGGGGCCGACCCGGTGGCCGTACTGGCATCCGTCGAGGAGATCGGGGAGCGGCTGGCGGCGGCTCCGCTGGGCGGGGTGGACCGCACCGTACTCGACGGGCTGGTGGGGGTTGGTGCCACGCACCGCCCGTTGTGGGGTGAGCTGGCGACGACCGTGGTGGCCCTGGGGGCGGGGGAGTACGCGGCGGTCGAGGCCGCCTGGCTGCTCGCGGCTCCGGAGTGGGAGCAGCCCGCTCCCGGCGTCACCGAGGTCTCCGGTCTGGTCGAGGCGACGACGAGCGAGGGCGAGTGGCCCAGCGACCTCGAGGTCTACTACCGCGACATGCGCCACTACCGTCGCCACTACTTCTACGGCTACGGGGTGCTGCGCGCCCAGCCGTGGGTCGCGGCGTTCCGCAGCCAGCCACCGCGCGAGGCGCTGACCGAGGTCGCGCGTAACGGTTATGAGCCCGGCCTGGTCGTGCATGCCCAGGGGAACCCGACCCTCTCCTACAACGGCGCCGTCGACATGGCCGCCCGGCTGGGTGACCGGCTGGTGACGGTGGCGGACGACGGCAGCAACGAGGTCTTCGCGGTCCGGGGGCACCAGGAAGTGGACCGTACGGTCGTCGACTACCTCGTCGACGGCACACTGCCCGAGAGCAACCTGATCCTGCCCAGCACGCCCCGCCCCGCCCCCACCGC
>NZ_JAZGRL010000210.1:0-920 GCF_046540415.1 Streptomyces sp. E11-3
GACATCTTTGAGCCCGGCCGGCGAGGCCTTTCGGGAAGGGGCGGGGTGGGGGACTGTCTCTGACCCGCACCCGCCCCTAGCCCGCACCGTCGTGCAGGGTCGGCATCGCCTCCGCCGGTGCGGGGCCCGACGGTCCCGGGATCGACGCGGCGCCATCAGACAGCGCCGCGACCTGGTCCCGCAGCGACCGGACCTCCCGCGTCAGCGCCTCGATCGCCTCCGTCTGCCGCCGCTCCTCCGCGTCGTCCTTCTCGAAGCGAGAGATGAACCACGCCGCGATGTTCGCGGTGACCACACCGAGCAGCGCGATCCCGGACAGCATCAGCCCGATCGCGAGGGCCCGGCCCGCCCCGGTCGTGGGTGCCATGTCCCCGTACCCCACGGTGGTCATCGTGGTGAAGGCCCACCAGATCGCGTCCCCGAGCGTGTGGATGGAGGCGCCCGGACGCCCCCGCTCCACCTCGAGGACGGCCAGCGCGCCGAAGACCAGCAGCCCCGCACAGGAGCCCGCGACATACGTCGTGACCTTGACCTGGGTGGCCATCCGGGCCCGCTGCCCCACGAGCAGCAGCAGGGACACCAGCCTGAGCAGCCGCAACGGCTGGATCAGGGGGAGCACCACCGCCAGCAGCGCCAGCGGGTTGCCGCGGATGAACCGGGTCCGGCTCGGCGAGAGCCAGAGCCGGACCACGTAGTCGAGGGCGAACAGGCCCCACACCGCCCAGTTCACGACGTGGCATGCGGTCAGTACCGGATCGGGCGCGTCCGGCCGCACGATCGGCAGGGCGTAGGCGACGGCGAAGAGAACGGCCAGCACCAGGAGCGGGCCCTGGGTGTGCCGCTCCCAGCGGGCCAGTGCGGTGGGCTGCTCGGTCATGAGGGCATGGTAGGTAACGCCGGGGGCGGCGGTGCCCACGGGC
>NZ_JAZGRL010000211.1:0-918 GCF_046540415.1 Streptomyces sp. E11-3
CCCGCACCGGCCGAACTCCCCTTCTCGCCCTCCCCCTTGCCTCCGGAGGGCGACGGGCTCCCCTTGCCCGCCACCGCGACGGCCCGCACCGGGCTCCGCTCGCCCTCGGACCCGTACATCAGCGTCGTACCGTCGGCCGAGAACGTCACCGACTCGCCCTGCCGCTGGAACGGCACGCTGACCCGCTCACCGTCTCCGCTGAGCCTGCCGTCCTTCCAGCCGTACGACTCGGCCTCGAAGTAGCTCCGCAACACCAACCGCTCACCATCCGGGGAGAAGGCCCCGTCCGTGGTCCACAGGTCAACGTCCCCCACCCGCTTGAACACATTGGTCCCCGAGGCGGACAGCTCGGCAGGCCCCTCGAACAGCCCACCATCCCCGTCCTTCTTCTTGTCCCCGATATAGACCCGCCCGGTCTTCGGGTGCACCATCAGCGCCTCGGCGTCCCGTGCCCCGCCCTCGTACTGCACGACGTACTGCGTGGCGGTCACGGTCACATCCCGCAGCTCCTTGGGCTCCGGCAGCCGATAGATCCACACATGCGACCAGCCACCCCCCGTGTTGTCCCCGATATCCCCCACATACAGATCGCCGTCAGGCCCGATCGAGATGGCCTCCACATCCCGAGGCGCCCCGACCCCCCGCATCGTCACGGTGGCGACGGTCTTCCCGCTCTCCCCGTCCACGGCATACAGATACGGCCCGTCGTCACTGTCGTTGTGGGTCCAGTACACCCCCGGATGGGCCTTGCTGGCGGCCAGCCCGCTCGACTCGACGATCCGCGGGTCCTCGATGGTGAAGTCCTCGTTCCCACCATCGGCCACAGCGACCCCGCCACCACCCACCACCAGGGCTCCGCCAACCCCGACCACGACACCCACCGCACCCACCCAGGAACCTGAACGCATACCCCCACCC
>NZ_JAZGRL010000212.1:0-914 GCF_046540415.1 Streptomyces sp. E11-3
GCGGGGGTGGCGGGAGCTGCGGGTGGGGGCGGGCGTGTATGCGGTGGGCGTTGTGCTGACGTACTTTGTCGCGTCGCCCATCGGTACGAACGTTGAGCGGCTGGCGTTGTTGGGGGCGCCTGCGGTGCTGTTGGCCGCGTTGCTTGCGCCTGGGGTGTTTGCGCCTGGGGTGTTTGCGTCTGGGTTGCCTGCGTCTGGGTTGCCTGCGTCTGGGTTGCCTGCGCCGCCTGGGGCGCGGTGGTTCTGGCTTGTGCGGGGTGTCGCGCTTGCCGTCGCCTTTGTGTTCTCCGTGAACTGGGTGGCCCAGAAGACCGTTGACGACGTGGTGACCAACACGGCGGTGCCCGCTTGGGCCGCCGATGCGGACGGGGTGCTGGCCGCGCTGGACCGGCTGGGTGCCGAGCGGACCCGGGTCGAGGTGGTGCCGTCTCGTGACCATCGGGAGGCGAGTCTGCTTGCCCCGCACATCAATATGGCGCGGGGCTGGAACCGGCAGGCGGATGTTGAGCGGGGGCGGCTCTTCTACGACGGGTACGAGGGGGCGCGGGCGGCGGACGGGGCGTTCTCGGCTGCGGCGTACCGGGCGTGGTTGGACCGTTGGGCGGTGGGGTTGGTTGTCCTGCCGGAGGGCGAGCCCGATGGGCCCGCGGCGCGGGAGGCCGCGCTCGTACGGAGTGGGCCGGGGTGGCTGGAGCCGGTGTGGCGGGACGCCAACTGGCGGGTATTCCGGGTGCGGGATGCGGTGCCGCTGGTGTCTCGGCCGGGGGCGGTGCTGCGGTCTGACGGGACGTCGCTGGTGGTTCGGGTGCCTAGGGCGGCGGTGGTGACGGTGCGGGTGGCTTACTCGCCGTGGTTGCGGGTGGATGGGGGGTGCCTGGCGCGGGAGGGGGAGTTCACCCGACTCACGGTGCGGG
>NZ_JAZGRL010000213.1:0-891 GCF_046540415.1 Streptomyces sp. E11-3
ACGGGATTGGTGGTACGGGGTTGGCTGTGCGGCCGGGGTGCGGGCTACGGGGTGGGGCCGGGCTGGCAGCGGGGGCACCAGTACGTGTGGCGTTCGCGGGAGCCGTCGCCCTGGTTCGCGGAGCGGATGGGGGTGCCGCAGCGTAGACAGGGGCGGGGTGCGCGCCCGTAGACGTACAGGCGGGGGTCGCGTCGGCCCGTGGTGCTGCGGGCGGGGCGGTCGCGGTTGGCTTCGAGGAGCCGCTTGGCAGCGGTGACCAGGCGCTCGGCGGTGCCTGCCGGGAGCTCGCCGATGGGGAGCCAGGGGGTGGCGGCGGCCAGGAAGCAGAGCTCGGACTTGTAGATATTGCCGATGCCCGCGAGGTTGCGCTGGTCGAGCAGGGCTTCGCCGAGCGGGCGCGCGGGGTCTTGGAGGAGGTTGCGCAGGGCCGTTTCCGGGTCCCAGTCGGGGCCCAGGAGGTCGGGGCCGAGGTGGCCTACGGCCTTCGCCTCGTCCCGGGTGCGGAGCAGTTCGAGCACGGGGAGGCGGTAGCCGACGGCGGTGTGCTCGCTGGTGCCGAGGATCGCGCGAATCTGGTGGGCGGGGCCGCCGCTCCAGCGCTCACCGGGGGCGTAGACCTTCCAGGAGCCGTCCATCCGCAGGTGTGAGTGCAGGGTGAGGCCGCCCTCGATGCGGGTGAGAAGGTGCTTTCCGCGCGGGGTGACGTCCAGGACGCTGCGGCCGGTGAGGTCGGCTGTGGCGTACTTGGGTACCCGCAGGTCCGAGCGCGTCAGCACGCTGCCCGCGAGCGCGCTGTGCAGGCGCCGCGCAGCCTGGTGGACGGTGTCTCCTTCGGGCATGAGGTCAGGGTGACATGTGGGGCGGTGTGGCGGTCGGGTGTGTCATGCGGGG
>NZ_JAZGRL010000214.1:0-880 GCF_046540415.1 Streptomyces sp. E11-3
CCCGAGCACGCCCCTTGGGAAGCGGCCGCCACCCTCCTGGCCCGCCTGCACCGCCTGCCCGCCACCGAACTCCCCGGCCCGCTCCCCGGGATGCGCGGCCCCGCCAAGGCCGCGCGAGCCGTCGCCCGGATGCGCCGGGACGCGGCAGCGCACCCCGCGGCCGCCCCCGTGGAGCACGCGTGGGCGGCACTGCCGGCCTGGGCCCGCGCCGAGGCCCCGATGCCGTACGCCCGCACGGTGTGCCACGGCGACCTGCATCTGGGCCAGCTCGTCCGGCACCCGGCCCCCGACGGCCCCTGGCTGCTGATCGACATCGACGACCTCGGCCTCGGCGAACCGGCCTGGGATCTGGCCCGCCCGGCCGCCTGGTACGCGTCGGGACTGCTGCCGCCCGAGGACTGGACCCGCTTCATCGGCGCCTACCGCGCGGCGAACGGCCCCGCCGTCCCCGCCGACGGCGACCCCTGGCCCGTACTGGACGCCCCCGCCAGAGCGCTGACCGTACAGACCGCCGCCCTGGCCGTCGCCAAGTCGGTCACCGAATCACGACCGCTCGACGAGGCCGAGCACGGGCTGATCGAGTCCTGTGTCCGAATGGCCGCGCTCCCGATGGAGTTGGCTGACGGCGACCCGAAGTAGGCTGCTCGGTGAAGCAGTTCCGAACGGCGAGGAGTTGAGCCGAGCATGCAGTGTCCCAAGTGCCGAGCACCGATGCAGACCTACAACCGCAACGGTGTCCAGATCGAGCAGTGCAGCGGCTGCCGGGGAATCTTCCTGGACTACGGGGAGCTCGAGGCACTGACCCAGCTCGAGTCGCAGTGGTCGCAGCAGGCGCCACCGCCGCCCGCCCCGCCCGCTCCGGCCCCCCAGGGCTACCCGG
>NZ_JAZGRL010000216.1:0-856 GCF_046540415.1 Streptomyces sp. E11-3
GCCGCCCTCGACGCAGCCCTCACCCAGCACCCCGGCCCCCACCTCGTCGCCGCCACCGCCGGAACCACCGACGCCGGACTCATCGACCCACTCCCCGAAATCGCCGCACTCTGCCAGCACCACCGCGCCCGACTCCACATCGACGCCGCATACGGCGGCGGCCTCCTCTTCAGCACCACCCGCCGCACCCAGCTCCAAGGCCTCGAACACGCCCACACCACCACCCTCGACCTGCACAAACTCGGCTGGCAGCCCGTCGCCGCCGGACTCCTCGTCGTACGCGACCCCCACGACACCACCCTCATCGCCCACCGCGCCGACTACCTCAACGCCGACGACGACACCGAAGCAGGCCTCCCCGACCTCCTCAGCCGCTCCCTGCGCACCACCCGACGCCCCGACATCCTCAAAACCGCCGTCACCCTCCGCGCCATCGGCCGCACCGGACTCGGCACCCTCGTCGACACCGTCTGCACCCTCGCCACCGACTTCGCCCACCACATCGACCAACACCCCGACTACGAGCTCTACGCCCACCCCACCATCAGCACCGTCCTGTTCCGCCCCACCACTGCCGACGACCACCACATCGCCCACATCCGTCGGCAACTCCTGGCCCAAGGCCGCGCCGTACTCGGCCGCGCCCGCATCGACGGCCGCCTCTGGCTCAAGGCCACCCTGCTCAACCCGTACACCACACCCGGCGACCTCGCCGAACTCCTCAAGCACATCGAAGCAACAACGCACGAGTAAGCACCGACACACAACGCAGCAACAACGCACCGACGCACCGACGCACGACAGCGCACACCACGTGCCCGCGGAAGGAAACACCCCCCGATGACCGCACACCCCG
>NZ_JAZGRL010000217.1:0-848 GCF_046540415.1 Streptomyces sp. E11-3
ACGAACTCGCCATCCCCCGCGACCCCCGGGCCCCCGCCATCGCCCGCGCCACCCTCCGGGCCGTCCTCGCCGCGCACGAGCTCGGTGAACTGGCCGACCGCGCCGAGCTGTTGGTGTCCGAGCTCGCCACCAACTCCGTCCGGTACGCGAACGGGGCCGCCGTCGTCCGGCTCTGCTGGGCGCACCCCGTACTGCGCGCCAGCGTCATGGACGGCAGCGCCGAGCTGCCCCGCCCCCTGGAGCCGAACGTAGATGCCGACCGGGGGCGAGGGCTGCTGATGCTCGACCTGATGGCCGACCGCTGGGGCGGCTGCGCGCTCGACCAGGCGCTGTTTGGGGAGGGCGGCAAGACCATCTGGTTCGAGCTGGCCTTGCGGGTGGGGCCGCCGCCGTCCCCGCCCGTACTGGCCGCGTGACTGGCCGGGTGTCGAGAGGAGCGGTCGGGCCGAGGCCGAGTGTGTCGCGTCACGCGACCCTAGGGGCGGCGTGCATCCCGATGTAGCAGACGCCAGTGCCGTCGGGGAGCGCCGAGAACACCACCGGCATCCAGTCCTCGGCGAACGGGCGGGTGCCCGCCCCGGCGAACGCCGTCTCCGAGACCGGGATCAGTTCCATCTCCAGCGCGGGGGAGAGGCCCGCCATGCCGTCCACGAACTCGTACACCAGGTGCCCGCTGCCGTCCCGCTCAGCGGCGCAAGGACCCGGGGCAGATCCGTGAGGACAACTTCACCTACGGTCTTGACCGGGTCCTGGACGGCCTGGAGGCCCGGCTCGCCCACGCGCGGGGCAAGTAGCCGGGGCAGGCGGCGGGCCCGGGGGCAAGTAGCCGGGCGGAGGGCCGGACCCGG
>NZ_JAZGRL010000218.1:0-824 GCF_046540415.1 Streptomyces sp. E11-3
TCCGCCATCCGAACCCCAGCCATCCCCACCACCAGGCTCGTTGTCCTCACGCCCCGAGCCGAGGTTGCTGTACCAGGGGTCGCCCCACACGATCGGCTCAGGCTCGCCCGACGCCCGCGAGGGCCGCGCCCGGAAGCGGTACGCACCCGTGGCATCGCCGAGGCCGAACGCGACCGCGAAGGCGTGCGCCATGACGGCGTCGAGGGGGTCGGGGGTGTCGTGGTGCACGGCCGCCAGGGGCAGCAGCACCGTGCCCGGCTCGGGGCGGGGGCGACGCCCGGGACGGGTGAGCAGCGCGACCCGTCGCCCGTCCCGCAGAAGCCGCGACGCGAGCGCGCTCTCCCGCTGCAACTCCCAGTACCCGTACGGTGTCTGCGCCGCAACGGAACTCCGCGACTTGCGCCACACCTTGGTGAGCGTGAGCGGAACCGGCATCTCGCCGACGGTCAGCTCCAGCCCCCGCGACGGCGACCGGTCATCGGTCCGCAGACCACGCGGCGCCCGGATACGTACGACCGGCGCACCCGGCCCCCACACATCCACCCGCACCAGCCGCCGGTCAACGGCCACCGCGACCGGCCCCGCGGGCCCGGCCGCGACCCGCCGCGCGATCCACAACGGCACCTCTTCGGCCCGCGCCCGCGCCCCAAGCGCCGCGACCGCGTCGGGCCCACCGCACGCCCGGACCGCCAACTCCCCGAGCTCCCGCGCGAACTCGGCGGCCCGCCGCACCTTCACGGGCCTGGTGGTGCCCGTGACCCGCGTGACCGGCACCACCCCCGGCCCGTCCGCCAACTCCCCCAACGCCCGCTCGGCTCCCCCAC
>NZ_JAZGRL010000219.1:0-815 GCF_046540415.1 Streptomyces sp. E11-3
CCCCCCCGGCTCTCCCCTTCCCCTCGGGCCGGTCAGCGCGGAAGTACCACCACATACGCCGCCGGGTCGCGGTCCCCGGACGCCATCAGGGCCGTACGGACGACCGCCGCCTGCTGCTCCATCGCCTCGCGGAGCTTCTTCGGGGTGAGGTGCACGACGGTGATGCCGAGCCGCTCCAAGTGCTCGCGCTTGCGGGCGTATTCGGACCACAGGGCGTCCTCCTCCTGGCGCGGCGCGCGGGTGTCGAGCTCGATCGCCACAGCCTGGTCGGGCCAGTACGCGTCCACGCCGCCGAGGTGCGGGCCGCCGGGCAGCCGCAGGTCGACGTTCCACACCGGGTCGGGCAGCCCGTAGTCGGAGACCATCGTGTAGAGCCGTTCCTCGGCGATGGCCCGCCCCTCGGCGAGCAGCGAGTCCACGGCGTTCACCACGTGGGGCCGGTTCAGCAGCCGGGCCTTGCTCAACTCCTTGACCAGCGCCGCGGGTTCGCAGTGCCCGCAGCGCACGGCCTCGGTGAGCAGCCGGCGTACCACGTCCGCGTCGGAGAGCTGGGTGACGGCGTCCGCGAGGGCGCGCGGTACGGGGGCGACCGGTACGTCGGTGACGGTCTGCGGGCGGGGCAGCGCGTGCGCGCGGACCAGCCGGGCGCAGCCGGTGGAGCGCAGTCGGCGGGTGCGCGGTACGAGGACGTCGATGCGGTCCAGCGAGAGCAGCGGGGGAGCGGACGAGAACCGGTGCAGTGCCAGCGCGGCGAGCCCGGTGACCATCGCGTCGCCGTAACCGGGTGCGGCGGCGGTCGGCTGGTCGGAGGTGGG
>NZ_JAZGRL010000220.1:0-803 GCF_046540415.1 Streptomyces sp. E11-3
GGCGAGGGTGCGTGCCGGGCGTCGGGGCGCAGGCGGGGGTTCAAAGACAGGCTCTAGTCCTGGCAGCGGGGGCGGTGTCGGGTGCGGGGTGCCGGTGCGGTCAGCCGACCGTGAGCTCGATGGTCAGGGTGCCGCCGCCGATGGCGTTGAGGCGCAGGAGATAGGTGCCTTCGGTCTCGTCCGCGAACATCTGCGGGAGGGTGAGGACACCGTTCTCGTCGGTCTTCAGGCCCCGCAGCGTACGGACGGGGTTGTCGTCGGCGTCCTTGAAGTACGGGCCGGCGTCGTTCTCGTCGGGCTCCTCCAGGGACTTGATCATCGTGGCGGTGACCGTGACGCCCGCGGCGGCCTTGCCGTCCAGCGTCGCCTGTACCTCGACGGCGTCGGCGAACTCGCCGCCCGGCGCGCAGGTCAGCTCCTCTTCGCCGGTCCTGGTGAGGGTGTCGGCCTGGCGGGCGGTGACGGTCGCGGCGTAGTCCAGGCCGCTGAGCGTACGGCCGACGACGGTGGCCCGGACCGTGAACTCGCCGGTCTGCGCTCCTGCCGTCAGCACCGGCGCCGTGGCCAGGCCGTCGGCGTCGGTGGTGACCGTGGCGCTGGTGGCGCCTTCGGCGAAGGTGGTGTCCGTGTCGCCGACGATCGCGAACTTCACCTGGACCTTGGCCACGCCCTTGCCGTCGGCGTCGCGCGCCTGCACGGCGGGCCGCGCGGTGAACTCGGTGCCCTCGGTGGCGGTGAGCGTGCCGGTGTCGGCGTCCACGATGCGGTCCACCCGGTCGGCGGGCTGGGTCGGGGTCGGCGAC
>NZ_JAZGRL010000221.1:0-800 GCF_046540415.1 Streptomyces sp. E11-3
CCCGTACCGAGGTTGACGACCACGGTGTCGCCACGCCCCCGCGCGGCCCCGAACCACAGCTCGGCGACCGTGCAGGCGTGCAGCGGGTTGTCCAGGTGGAGGGGGTAGGGGAGGAACGCGGACAGCATGCTGAGCAGGGGCACGTCGTGCCAGTCCCAGTTGGGCGCGTAGACGGCACTGCCGCCCTCGCGGTCCACCTGCCCCGGCACGCTGATGCCCACGCCGAGCACCGATCCGGGTTCCACCGGCGCGTCCTCGACCACGGTCTCGACCGCGGTGGCGATATGCGCGACGACCTGGTCCGGCCGGTTCTCACCCGGACGCAACTCCCGCTCGGCGCGCGCCAGCACCCGCAACGCGAGGTCGAACAGCTCGACATGGACATAGGTCTCGGCCACGTCCACACCGATCAGCGCACCCCCGGCCGCGTGCACCGAGACCAGCCCGCGGGGACGTCCTCCGTCGGAGTCCTCGTAGCCGACCTCGGTGACCATGCCAAGCTCTGTCAGCTCACTGACCAGAGTGGCGATGGTCGCCAGGCTCAGCCCGGTGGCCGCTGCCAACTCCTGCCGGGACACGGGTGATGCGGCGATGATCTGCCGCAGCACCCCGTAACGGTTGGCCGTCCGGATGTCACGGGACGTGCGCTTCACGAAATTTCCCCTCCGCCCCTGTGGATCTCTGCCGAGGCGAAGGTTATGACTGGCACCAGCTTTCGACAAGGGGTTAGGAAAGGGGTTGGAGAAAGTGGGATGCCATCGTGTTGGGGGCCGTCTGCGGGGCGGGGGAGACTAGATCGG
>NZ_JAZGRL010000222.1:0-800 GCF_046540415.1 Streptomyces sp. E11-3
GTGGGGCAGCGCACGTGGGGTGGGGTGGTGGGGATGACCGGGCGGCATCGGCTCGGGGACGGGACCGTGATCACCGTGCCGATGAACGCGGCGTGGTTCGACGCGTACGGGTGGTCCATCGAAAACCTGGGTGTGGAACCGGACTTGGAGGTCCTGCGCACTCCGCTCGACTGGGCCGAGGGGCGCCATGCGCAGCTGGACGACGCGGTGCGGGTGGCTCTGGATCGGCTGGAGCAGCACCCTGCTTCGGACCCGCCGGACTACTCGGCGGTGCCGGGGCGGCGGCGGCCCAAGTTGCCGCCGCGGGGCTGATTGCGGCCGGCTCCCTGCGACCGGCTGCGGCTGATTACGCAGAGCTACTGGTCGAAATGCGTGGAATGTTCGTGCGTGCCACGCTGGTCGAGGCCTCATCCCCCTCACCCACACAGGAGTGAACCTTCATGGGTATGTCAGACCAGTTCAAGGACAAGGCGCAGGAGTACGCCGAGAAGGCCAGGCAGCAGGCACAGCGAGGCAAGGAGCAGGCTCCGCAGCACGGGGCCAAGACGCCGGAGGAGATGCAGCGCCTGGCTGAGGAAGCCCGCGAGCGCGGCACCCAGGCCGGCCAGCAGGGCCAGCAGCGGGCCCAGCAGGCCAAGCAGCAGGGCCAGCAGCGCGCCCAGCAGGCCAAGCAGCAGGGCCAGCAGCGCGCTCAGCAGGAGGCCCAGGACGCCCAGGACGACTGGAGCTGACACCCCATCACGGTGAGGGGCGCCCCCGGTAGGTACCGGGGGCGCCCCTCGGGCGTCGTGCTGCGCGCA
>NZ_JAZGRL010000223.1:0-787 GCF_046540415.1 Streptomyces sp. E11-3
GGGGGTGGAGGAGGGGGTCAGCGGCGGCTCTCGCGGCCGCAGGCGTAGGCGAGCGGGCTGATCAGCTCCTCGGCGTCCGGCAGCCAGCGGTTGGCGGGCGTGGGGCGGCAGGCCCACTGAGCGGCGCCGTGCGGTCCGAAGCGGGTGGGTGGCGCGGCGACCCAGCTGCCCTCGCCGAGCGCGGTCAGGTCGAGCGCGGCGGGCGGCCAGCCCAGCTTCCGTACGAGATCGGGGACCTTGGCGGTGGCGCCGGGCAGGACGAGGAACTGCATCCGGCGGTTCGGCGTCAGGATGACCGGGCCGAGAGTGAGCTCCATCCGCTCCATCCGGGCGAGCGCCAGGAAGCCCGCGGTCTCGGGTACGTCGATCGCGTCGAACGTACGCCCGGTCGGCAGCAGGATGGACGCCTTGGGATGCTTGGACCACAGGCGCCTGGCGACCGTGGCGCTGCCGGTCGCCTGGGTGGCCCAGTCCTCGCGGGCCGGGTGTGCGCCGGGCGCCTCGCAGCCGGATTCGCCGCAGGAGCAGTGTTCGACGCCGTCCGCGGGCTCCAGACTGGTGCCGGGGCAGACATCCCAATGCCGTTCTTCCGCGTATCGCACGGCGATGTCGAGCAGCTGCTCACCGCGCTGCTTGGGGATCTGTGCGGCTCCGTTGCCGGTGATGGTGTCTTCCACGCAGAAGACAACTCCCGGCGCCATCTCGGGTTACGGCCGTCTCGTGCGCCGGTGCGATGCATCGATCCTGCATATGGGGCGCATGGGTGCACGGGCGGGGGCGCGCAGGC
>NZ_JAZGRL010000224.1:0-775 GCF_046540415.1 Streptomyces sp. E11-3
CCGCCCCACCCTGTAGGGAGTGAGTGATCCCATGAGGATTCTGGTCGGTTACGCCAGTGTCCACGGCTCCACCCAGAGCATCGCCGAACACCTCGCGGTCAAGTTGGCCGAGCACGGCCACACCGCGGCCGCCGTAGCGCTGAGCCCGGTCCAACGGGCTTCCGACTACGACGCCTTCGTACTCGGCAGCGCGATCCACCACGGCGCCTGGCTGCCGCAGGCGACCGACTTCATCCGCCGCCACCCCAGCATGCTCTCCACCCACCCGGCGTGGCTGTTCAGCGTCGGCCAGCCACCAGCGGCGGGGCGCTGGCCGGGCCGCCGACGCGTGGAGCCGGTGCAGATGCCCGGCTTCCGGTCGCTGATCCACCCGTGGGGGCACAAGTTCCTGGCCGGTGCCCTCTACCGTGACCATCTGCCGCTCTGGCGCCACCTGGCCTTCAAGGCACGGCGCGGGCAGTACGGCAGCCACCGCGACTGGAAGGTGCTCGACACCTGGGCCGAGCAGATCGACCGCGAACTCAGCGCAGAACCGCGCCCCGCGCGGTGACCGCGCCGAGGCGCGGCAAGCAGCCGAAACGCGGCCGGCAGCAGCGCGACGAGGGGCGGGATGCGGAGCGGGACGGTCTGGGGCTCCCGCCCGAACCGGGGCAGCTCCTGGACGTGTTCGCCGAGGAACTGACCCGGGGGCTGCGCGCCAGCAGGCTGTCGGTCGGGGGCAGGAGGTAGCGCGAGGTAGGCAACAGGACGCGGTCCCGCCCCGGCCCCGCCCCGG
>NZ_JAZGRL010000225.1:0-768 GCF_046540415.1 Streptomyces sp. E11-3
GGTAAGGCATATATTATTAATAAAAATTTTTTATTTTTACTAATAGTATATTCTTTACAGATGGCGTATAAAAGAACACGAGGATTCCGGCGATTTTCTGGCCCGGCTAGAAAAATTATGCGACGAGGAGGACAGCTTACGAAAGGCTTCCGTAACAAAATCAGGAGAAACATTTTGAGTAATAAACCTGTTCAAAGAGCAGTTGTGGTACGCACGCCACCTATATTTAGCAGTAATAGGAAATGGAATCGTACAATTAGATTTGATGTAAATCCCACTGCTACGAATGTAACTTATGCGCAATTGGGTCTTCACGAACATCAGTATTATGCTCCTTTAGCATCATCTCCGAGGTGGAATTCTATGAAGATAATTTCTTTTAAGGCTTATGGTATAGCTGGAGGAAGAATGACTATTAATGTAACTGGTCAGCAGGATGAGACAATTAGTGCCCAATTTCAAGACTATGGAGATGGAACTGAAAGGTCATGCATTTCTGTTGATATGCCAGTTGAGTCACCTACGTTGTCTGCTAATGCCACTACTGAAATTTTGACATTTTATGCTGAAACTGTACAAGTCATTGATTTTTATGTTGAATTAAGTTAAATTGTAATTAGGTTAGGTTTGGAAGACGAATAAAAGAGTTTCAACTCAATATCAGAGAATAAACAAACATTTAGTTACCTACTTACTAAAAGCACAAACCATAAATCGCATAAATATTCTAAGTCCAAAATTAGCATTGTTGGATAGGGATAGCATATT
>NZ_JAZGRL010000226.1:0-754 GCF_046540415.1 Streptomyces sp. E11-3
CAGCGCCGATGGTACTGCAGGGGGGACCCTGTGGGAGAGTAGGACGCCGCCGAACAATTTTTGAGGACCCCTGGTCCCAGCGTTCACGCTGGGACCAGGGGTCCTTTTGTTTTGTCGAAGCGCGCCCGGATGCCGAGTGCGTAAGAATGACTGCGGTACCGATGACAGGAGTCACCCATGTCGACCAACTCTCCCGACGACCGACCGGAACGCGAGCAGCGTCGACGGGACGACGGTGACCGGGGCGGATACCGCGGAGGGCCGCGTCGAGACGGTGACCGCGGGGCTCCTGGGCGCCGTGACGACCGGCGCGA
Organism: Streptomyces sp. E11-3; assembly: GCF_046540415.1. Taxonomy (NCBI): domain Bacteria; kingdom Bacillati; phylum Actinomycetota; class Actinomycetes; order Kitasatosporales; family Streptomycetaceae; genus Streptomyces; species Streptomyces sp. E11-3. The sequence continues at coordinate 315 of NZ_JAZGRL010000226.1, forward strand.
TGGATCGCGCGGCGACCGTGGCGGGTTCCGCCGCGATGACCGGCGTGACGCGCCGCGTGATGACCGCGGTGGGTTCCGTCGTGACGACCGGCGTGATGGGCCGCCACGGGACGACCGCGGTGGGTTCCGCGGGCGTGATGACCGTCGTGACGGTGACCGTGGTGGGTTCCGTGGCCGCGATGACCGTGACCGTGGTGGACGCCCCGGGTCCCGGCCCGCCGAGCGGTCGGACGGCCCTCGCCGCGACGACCGTGACCGTGGTCCCCGTAGGGACGGTGACCGACCCGCGTTCCGTCGTGACGATCGGCGTGATGGGTCGCGTGATGACCGTGGTGGGTTCCGTCGTGACGATCGGCGTGATGGGCCGCGTGATGACCGTGGTGGCTTCCGTCGGGATGACCGCCGTGATGCGCCGCGTGACGATCGTGGTGGGTTCCGTG
>NZ_JAZGRL010000227.1:0-753 GCF_046540415.1 Streptomyces sp. E11-3
CGGCTTTGTTGAATAAATCGAACTTTTGCTGAGTTGAAGGATCAGATCACGCATCTTCCCGACAACGCAGACCGTTCCGTGGCAAAGCAAAAGTTCAAAATCACCAACTGGCCCACCTACAATAAAGCCCTCATCAACCGTGGCTCCATAACTTTCTGGCTGGATGATGAAGCTATTCAGGCCTGGTATGAGTCGGCAACGCCTTCATCACGGGGAAGACCTCAGCGCTATTCTGACCTTGCCATCACGACTGTGCTGGTCATTAAACGCGTATTCAGGCTGACCCTGCGCGCTGCGCAGGGCTTTATTGATTCCATTTTTTCTCTGATGAACGTTCCGCTACGCTGCCCGGATTACAGCTGTGTCAGCAGGCGGGCAAAGTCGGTTAATGTCAGTTTCAAAACGCCCACCCGGGGTGAAATCGCACACCTGGTAATTGATTCCACCGGGCTGAAGGTCTTCGGTGAAGGCGAGTGGAAAGTCAAAAAGCATGGCCAGGAACGCCGCCGTATCTGGCGTAAGCTGCATCTCGCCGTTGACAGTAAAACACATGAAATCATCTGTGCAGACCTGTCGCTGAACAATGTGACGGACTCAGAAGCCTTCCCGGGTCTTATCCGGCAGACTCACAGAAAAATCAGGGCAGCATCGGCAGACGGCGCTTACGACACCCGGCTCTGTCACGATGAACTGCGGCGTAAGAAAATCAGCGCGCTTATCCCGCCCCGAAAAGGCGCGGGTTACTGGCCCGGT
>NZ_JAZGRL010000228.1:0-746 GCF_046540415.1 Streptomyces sp. E11-3
CCGGGGAGCGGCCGTTCCTGTTCTCGCGTTCGGGCTGGGCGGGGATGCAGCGGTACGGGGGCACCTGGTCGGGGGATGTGGCGACCGGCTGGCCGGGGCTGCGGGCCTCGTTGTCGCTGGTGCTGGGGCTTGGGCTGTGCGGGGTGCCGTACTCGGGGCCCGATGTGGGCGGGTTCGACGGCAGCCCGTCGCCGGAGCTGTATCTGCGCTGGTTCCAACTGGGCGCGTATCTGCCGCTGTTCCGTACACATGCGGCGCTGCGGGCGGGGCGCAGGGAGCCGTGGGAGTTCGGGCCCGAGGTGTTGGAGCACGCGCGCGTGGCGCTCGATGAGCGGCGTCGGCTGCATCCGTATCTGGTGACGCTCGCCCATCTGGCGCAGCGCACCGGGGCGCCCTACGTGCGCCCTGTGTGGTGGTTCACTCCGGAGGACCGGGCGCTACGGGACTGTGGGGACGCGTTTCTGCTCGGGGACGCGCTGCTGGTGGCGCCGGTGCTGGAGCACGGGGCCGATCGGCGTGCGGTGCGGCTGCCGCGGGGGCGCTGGTACGACACGGTGACCGGGGAGGTCTACGAGGGGCCGGGGCAGGTGCTGCTCGACGCCCCGTTGTCCCGTATTCCGGTGCTGGCCCGGGCGGGTTCGGTGCTGCCCGTACGCGGTGCGGACGGCGAACTGGAGCTGGAGGTCTGGGCTCCGGGACGGGGGCGTACTGGTGGCGGGCTGGTGGTGCGTGATGCCGGGGACGGC
>NZ_JAZGRL010000229.1:0-728 GCF_046540415.1 Streptomyces sp. E11-3
CCGGGCAAAGTGCCGCCTGGAAGGCCCATTGTATCGGATTGTAACAGCGAAACGTACAATACCGCAGAATTCATTGAGTACCACTTGAACCCCATGTCACAAAAGCATCCGAGCTATTTGAGAGACACGTATGACTTTATTGAAAAAACAAAAGACCTGAGGATTCCCACTGACGCCCTGCTCTTCACTATCGATGTTGACAGTCTTTACACCAACATCGAGACGGAGGCGGGCTTGTCGGCCGTACGAGAGTGCATGAATAAATTTCCCCATGGCAGTAGACCCGATGAGTACATCTTGAAACTATTAGAGATTAATTTGACCAAAAATGACTTCGAGTTCGATTCTAGATTTTTCCTCCAAACCAAGGGCACTGCCATGGGTAAGAAATTCGCACCCTCGTACGCAAACATCTTCATGGCGCACTGGGAAGAGACCGCGCTGGCGACAGCCACTCATAAACCGTTCGCCTATTACAGATTTTTAGACGACATTTGGGGTGTCTGGGAGCATTCGAGAGAAGAGTTTATCAAATTTATTGAGCATCTAAACACACATCAGACATCTATCACAGTGAAGTATGAGTTGAACAGCAGAGAAGTTAACTTTCTGGATGTAGTAACCTATAAAGGCACTAAATTTGAGGAAAGCAACAAACTGGACTACCGTGTGTACTTTAAAGAAACGGACACTCATTGTCTCTTACATAAAAACAGCTTTCATCCCCG
>NZ_JAZGRL010000230.1:0-728 GCF_046540415.1 Streptomyces sp. E11-3
AAGCAACGCACGCTCTTCTTTGAGTAAAGAGAGAAGAGTGATTAAGCCTTCTTGTACGTGACGCTAACCTGTTCCGTAAACACACCACGCAGACACCCGTGCCCAGAAGTAGGGTGGCCATATGTGCCATTTATAGGGGACACGTCCTGGCCAGGATTGTTATATTGCCTAAAAAATCCAAAGTAGTTTGACCAATAACATGCAGATATTGTACATAATCGACCAATCGTGGTGCGTGAGAAGGTGAGAACGATCAAAGCGATGCAAAGACACGCACGCACGCCTTTGTTCGTTCGTTCGACTTGAAGCTGCGCACCGATCATTGTATGACACCAAAGAACCGCGAGAGCGATTTGAAAGCATAAGGAGCCGTCTGCTCTGCTCTCGTGAAATAATGTTATACAACGATCGCTCTGCAGAGTGCAAACAGCCAAAACCTGGATATTTTAGGAAATACAGAAATCCTGGCAAGGGTGCATCCCCCAAAAATGGCCCGTATGGTCAGCCAAGCCAGAAGGCTGATTGCAGGGCAGTTTGAAGCTTGTTACCACCATGTCGGTTCACGTCCGCATAGGTGCACGGGAGAGGTCGCGACTCTCCCTGGCATTCTTTCGCAGAGGCAATATCGTAGCCTATGAGGTTCATCCGAGGCGTGATCATTGCTGGTTGAAAACTTTACCCAATACCCCGCCGGGATGACTTGAAATACAGTCAGCCTTTGGCAATTT
>NZ_JAZGRL010000231.1:0-719 GCF_046540415.1 Streptomyces sp. E11-3
CCCCTTCCCGAAAGTCCTGCGGACGGCGAAAAGATGGCCTCAAACGCCGGCCGGGCTGGATTTTCGCCCGGACGGGCTGATGTATCAGCCCGTCCGGCGATTGAGGACGAGTCCGGAGGGCGCTAAGGGGTCTGGGGGCTTGCCCCCAGTTACGGGAAGGGGCGGGGTGGGGAAGTCTCAGTCCTGTTCGCCCAGCAAGGGGCGGAGTTGCTTCGGGAGCAAGGATTCGCAGGAGTCCTTGGCTGTGCGGGTCAGGGCGTCGTCCACGCACGTGTAGTAGTCGCGGTACACGATCTGCGCCGTGAAGGTCGCGGCGACCATCGAGAGCGCGAGTACCGCCGTGACCAGCCCGGCCACCGCCGCCGTCGTCTGCGGCTTGCCCGATGTGGCGGCGGCGCCCTCCTTGGCGGGGCGGGGCTTGGCGCGTAGCGAGCTGATCGCCCAGTACACCGCGAGCGCGCCGAGGAGCAGCGCCACGTACGGCCAGCCGAACAGGGCGAAGAAGAAGCCCCACATGCCGGCGAGCAGGGCGTACCGGGCGCGCCGCTGGGTGGGGTCGGTGGGGTCCCAGCGCATGCCGGAGCCACCGGGCCCGTCCTGGCCGCCGCCGCCCTGCGCACCGGGCCGCTGACCGAAGCCGCCAGGGGAACGGCCGGGCTGGCGGCTGCTCCAGCGCCCGCGCCCCCGAGGCTGCTCCCCCGAGCCCTCGCCGGCGCCCC
>NZ_JAZGRL010000232.1:0-719 GCF_046540415.1 Streptomyces sp. E11-3
CCCTGTGCGGGCCGCCGCCGGACGCGTATCGCGCGACATAGGGAGACGAATTCCTAGTGGCCGCCCACCGAAAACCCAAGCAGTACCCGCTCACCGGCACGACGGCACGGACCGCCCTGACCCTCGCGCTGGCCGGCGCCGCGAGCACCACGGCCTTCGAGGGCGCCTCGGTCGCGGAGCCCCGTCTCACCCCGGCCCAGGTGAAGGCCGAGGTGGACAAGCTGTACCAGGAGGCGGAGGTCGCCACCGAGAAGTACAACGACGCCGGTGAGAAGGCCAAGGAGGCCCGGCGCGAGGTCGACAACCTCCAGGACGAGGCCGCCCGCAAGACCGACGACCTGAACGACGCCCGTACGACACTGGGTTCGGCCGCCACCGCCCAGTACCGCAACGGCAGCGTCGCCCCCGCGCTCCAACTCGCCCTCGCCTCCGACCCGGACGACTACCTGGAGCGCGCCAGCATCGCCGACCGCGCGGGCCTGCGCCAGGCGGCCACCATCACCGGCGTCCAGAAACAACTGCGCGACATCGACCGCCTGCGCACCAAGGCGGACGGCCGCCTGAAGGAACTCCGCGCCCGCCAGGCCGACCTGAAGCGCCACAAGTCCACGATCACCACCAAGCTCGACAAGGCAGAACGCCTCCTCGGCAAACTGACCGCCGAACAACGCGTCCGCGTCACCGAGCCCCCCGCGGCCGCCCCCACCGACCTACCCCAA
>NZ_JAZGRL010000233.1:0-712 GCF_046540415.1 Streptomyces sp. E11-3
GCGGGTGTGGGCGTACCGGCGGCGGTGGGGGCGGTTGTGTGCACGGCATGGCCGGTGGCTGCTGGATGTGGGTGAGGGGCATCCGGTGGAGTTTGTCGATGCCGGGGATCGGGGGGTGGAGCTGGCCCGGGCGCAGCGTCATTGGGACCGGGTGGCGCAGGCTGGGGCGGCGATTGGCGCGGCGCAGCGTGAAGTGTTCGGGCTGGCACGTGCAGTGGTGTGCGGGTGGTGGGGACGGACGGAGTTCTGGGAGCGGGATGCGGTGTGGGAGCCGCGTTTGCAGCAGGTGGTTGCGGCTACGCGCCGGTGGTGTCCGGATCCGGTGGGCTGGGGCGTGGAGCAGTGGCGGCTGCTGGTACGGGACGTGGTGGTGTTCCCGGAGGTCGTCGCGGTCGCGGAAGCTCTGGTGGATCCGCGGATGCAGCAGCTGGCCGCCGGAAGCGGTGCGGGTGCCCTGGTGCGCGGCCGGGGTGGCGGTGAGCGGTTTGCTGCCGCGTTGGGTGAGCGTCTGGGACGGGTGTGGCTGGGCGAACTGGAAGCGGACGGCCATGGCGGTCTGTTGGCGTCCTGGGCTCGCGGGGTAGTACGCGAGCAGCGCCGTCCGGCGGGGTCGCCGCCGGAGCAGGGGCGGTATGGGCTGTGGTGGGTGCACAGCGCGCACCGGCCGGTGGAAGTAGGAACGGGGCTGCGCCGGCTGGCAGACCCTCTGGGC
>NZ_JAZGRL010000234.1:0-711 GCF_046540415.1 Streptomyces sp. E11-3
GCTGTTACAATCCGATACAATGGGCCTTCCAGGCGGCACTTTGCTCGGCCGGCTCCATTTTTCTCTTTCTTTATGGATCTTTGGTAAAAGATAAAACCTGCGTGCCCTTGGCACGGCAGGGCCTGCGAGGTATTCCCACTGCTTTCTGTTAATAATCTTTCTGTCACACATCTCCTCAAGTATTTCTTCCACCTCGACTTTAGTTTGTGGGTAGATTGGTTCATCGAGAGGAATATAATGGTCCGTGTTCTCTAACTGTTTCATTCCCTCCCACAAATAATCTTTCTTATCTAAAAGTACTATAGCGTTGCCTTTATCGGCTGGTTTTATGACGATCTCCGTATTGTTTTTGAGTAGATTGAGGGCCCGTTCTTCTCCTCGGGTCAGATTGGGTTCCTCTCTCCAGCTCCAGTGCAGATGTCGAAACGCATGTAGGTCAGCATCAATGATCTTATGGATCTGTGTCGGCAGTTTCGAGAGCGAAGGTGTCCAATCTGAACCGAACGTGAAGGGTGTCTTTTCTTTCGTCTTTTTCTTTTTCTCAAAGAAGGCCTCTAATTTGATCCTCCTGTGATATTTTTGTAAATCTTTTAATAATTCAATCTTTAATGTTTTCTGATTTCTAGGTGCTGGTACGAATGACAGCCCTTTCAATAAAAGTGATTCTTGTGATTTTGTGAGATGGAATGAAGCAGTCAGATTAACAATGAG
>NZ_JAZGRL010000236.1:0-700 GCF_046540415.1 Streptomyces sp. E11-3
TCGGGGCTCGTCGTCGGGGTGGCGGTCGGCTCGTCCGTCGGCGCGCTGGCCGCCGTCACCGAGAGCGTGGCCGCGTCGAGCGCGTCGCCCTCCTTGTACATGCCGTTGAAGGCCTCCGCGCCATCGGCGGTCAGCGTCGCCGGGATGTCCGCGAAGGTCATCGCGCCGCCCTTGCCCTGGCCCGGCCGCACATCACTCAGGTCGAGCTTCGCCAGCTCGATATCGTCCTGGGTATCGCCGTTGAGGGTCACGTCGGCCTCGATCGCGCCGCTGGTGCGGTCGGTGCGCACCTTCAAGTCCGCGATGGTGATGTCAAAGCCGTGCAGCTTGGAGGAGAAGCGGACGGTGCCCTTGAAGGCGGTCTCGGTCGCGTGGGTGCCGGTGTCGTACGTCCCCTGACCGTCGGTGAACGTGAACGGGCCGTTGTCCGCGGCCTGTTCGGCCCCGCCCGAGACCTCGATCTCGCCATGGGCCATCCCCGTCACATACTTGCGGAAGGATTCCCGGACGCCCCAGTCCAGAGTGCCGTCCTTCAGCTCCAACTGCGGCGTGTCGCCGGGCGCCCGCTCGGCGGCGAACGCCGGGAGCGTGAGCGCGGCGGCGCCCAGTGCGGCCGCGGTGACGACGGCGGCGGTGAGGGCTATCGGGCGGCGGGTGGCTGCCATGGTCAGGGGTCTCCTTGGTCAGAGGGGTCAGAGGG
>NZ_JAZGRL010000237.1:0-698 GCF_046540415.1 Streptomyces sp. E11-3
GTCCCGTAGACTTTAAGCCAGTGTGGGAAAAAGAGGGGAGAAGCTGGATGCACGAACTGAGTGATCCAAAGGCAGCCTACGTAATACAGGAATCCAGACACATATATACTGGGGTCACAAGACCAAGAAGGGCCTTAAAACCAAAAGCACAATCTCTCGGTTAATTCTACAACTAAATGGCGGCCACTACAAAGGTGCCAGCACAGAGGAGAGATGGCCTCTTTCCCTCAAGCCCGTCATAATGGCTGTCGCTCTTCGAAGGCGTCTTTTGGAGAGATGGACATCGCCCCACATTGGCCAGGGGAATTAGCTCAAATGGTAGAGCGCTCGCTTAGCATGCGAGAGGTAGCGGGATCGATGCCCGCATTCTCCACGCTGAGTCCTGCCCTTTTACGCTCACTTCCCTAAAGAGAAAGACTGCGCGTTGACGCTACGAAGCGACTCTCCCTACGTGCGCTTTTGGGGCTCACTGCTGCCAAGAGGTTTTTCGGGCCGTGTCCTGCGCAAATTGGTGGCATAACAGGTCCCATCGAAGATTTGAAGTCGGATCGCTGGACTCAGAGTCCTGAGTGATAGTCATTACATCTTTGGAACCTTGACAGGAGCAGACGTTTCCGCAAAGACTAAATCACTTACAGGCTCAAGACATCGACAAGGATGGGATTCGAACCCACGCGTGCAGAGCACAATGGATTAGC
>NZ_JAZGRL010000238.1:0-693 GCF_046540415.1 Streptomyces sp. E11-3
GCGCCGGGAGGGGTGGGAGCGTGCGCGGGGCGAGCGCGTCGCGGGCCCGGACGCCGGAGATGCGGGGCCGCTGGTCGCCCTCCTGGTCGGCGCGCGCCGCGCGGGTGGCGTTGCGGCGGGAGAGCTCGTCGAGCAGTTGGGGCTCGCCGCGGCCGCGCAACAGCAGCAGGACGAAGGGGTCCTCGTCGAGCAGCCGGGCGGTCTCGTAGCAGAGCGCGGCGGCGTGCTTGCAGGGGTGGCCGGAGTCCGGGCAGGAGCAGAACGGTTCGAGGTCGCCGGGCCCGGGCAGCAGGTCGGCGCCTGAGCCCCTCGCGAGGGACTGCGGCAGCTCCTTGTCGAGCAGCGCCGCGATATGGCCGGGGCGCTCGGCGGCGGTGTCGAGCAGCCGGTCCCACTCGGCGTCGGACAGCGTCGGCAGCTCGATCCGCGTGCGGTACGGGCGGGGGCGGCTGCCGTGCACGTACGCCAGGACCTGGCCGGGCGTGACGGTGATCGCGTCGACCAGGCCCTGCCGCGCGTACGTCTGGCCACGGGCCAGCCGGGCCGCGTCCAGGGACGACTCCTCAAGTGCCGCGACCCAGGCACGGCCCCACCAGCTCCCGGAGCCTTCCGACACGGCGCGCCGCCGGGCACCACGGGCGGGGAAGGTACGCCGCAGGTCCCCGGACGGTCCCCCGGCCCCCGGCCCTCCGC
>NZ_JAZGRL010000239.1:0-680 GCF_046540415.1 Streptomyces sp. E11-3
AAGGGGGCGGGCGCCAGGTGGCCGGTGCCGGGGGCGGTGCGGTAGACGCCGTGTGCCGTACGGGAGCCGGGGCCGACCAGGTAGCCGCCGGCGCCCCGGATGTCGACGCCGGGGGCCAGTCGGCTCGCGGAGTTGGGGATCACCAGGTCGGGTGGGCCGGTGAGCCACAGATGGCGGCCGCCGCTGGGGGTCAGGACGACCACGGTGTCCGGGATGGTGAACAGGTGGCGTAGGGCGAGTTCGCGCAGGTCGGCGGAGGAGGCCGAGGTGGCCGCGGTGGCGAGGGGCGCCTTGGCGGCGGGGTTCGTTTCGGTGTCGGTGTGCGGCTTGGTGTCTATGTCTATGCCTATGAGGTGGTGCGGGGGCAGGCCGCAGGCGATGCCGTAACCCGTGGCCCAGGGTGCGGCGGCGAACAGGCGTCGGATGCGGGCGGGGTCGGTGGTGGCGTCGTACACGCCGTGGCCCAGGCGGCCGCACTCGCCGTGGCAGGGCGGGTGTACGGGGTCGTCGCGGTGGGGTGAGCGCAGCGCGGGGAGCTTGGCGCGGGTGAGCGGGATGACGGCCAGTCCGCGCTCGGCGGCGGAGAGCGCGTGCGCGAGGGCCAGCGTTCTGGTGTGCCGGTCAGGGGTGGCCATGCTTTCAGTTTCGTACGTACGTTCGAAAATGGGAAGGGGGGTGGG
>NZ_JAZGRL010000241.1:0-665 GCF_046540415.1 Streptomyces sp. E11-3
GGGGCAGGTCCGAGACGAAGGATGGCGGGCCTGGGGCGTCAGGCAGCGAGGGCGTGCACCGCTCGGGGCGGCGGCCGGCGGACGTTGCGCGGGAGGCGCTGCGGGCCGCGCGGCAGGGAGAGGCCAGCGAGGGCGAACCGGCGCGCGGCGAGGGCGTTGAGAGCGGGCAAGGCCGCGCGCAGACCGCTGACACGAACTCCCGAACCGGCACCGGCTCCCGAACCGGCACCGGCTCCCGAACCGGCACCGGCTCCTCGGGGCGCGGGGAGGGTCTGGACGGCGGTCGCGGTTCCATGCCGGGTACCGGCACCAACTCCCTTACGCGCACCGGCTCCTCGGCGCGCGAGGGCCGTCCGCGCGGGCAGGACCACGCGCCGGACACCGACACGGGCTCCCGCACCAGCACCAGCACCGGCACCGGCACGGACGCAGGCTCCCGTACGGGTACGGGTACGGGTACGGATGCCGGGACCGGCACTGGCGCCCAGACGGGCCCTGACTCCGATATCGCAGCCGGAACCGGTGTCCGTACCGGAACCGCCGCCACCACAGGCACCCGCACCGGTGCGGGACGCCGTGGGCAGTGGCCCGTGGGTGAGGCCCGAGGGGCCGATCGGCGTGGGGGCAAAGAGCGTGGCCGTGTCGTGGCCCGGCGGGGTGATGGC
>NZ_JAZGRL010000242.1:0-662 GCF_046540415.1 Streptomyces sp. E11-3
GGGGCGCGTGCCAGGCGTCGCGGGCCCGCGAAGATCGGGGAGACGCCCCCTAGGCACCCCGCCCCGGGCAACGGCCGCGTCGGGTCTTGCTTGCGCCCGCACCACCGCCTCGGGTCCGGCTCGCGCCCACACCCTCGCGTCAGATCCAGCCCGCGCCCGCACCACCGCGTCAGGTCCCGCCTGCGCCTGCACCCTCGCGTCGGGTCCCGCACGAGCCCGCACCGCCGCCGTGGCGGGCCCCGCGCGGGAGCGCACCTCCGAGTTGAAGGGCCCGGCCCGCGCTCGCACCCTCACATCGGCGATCTCCCCCTGGACCGTGCACCGCAGCACCTCGGCGCCCTGTGCCCGAGCCACCCGCACGGCCCCGGCGCAGGCCGGGCCCTGGCCCCGTAGCGCGTGGTCCGCCGCCGCCAGCGCCGCCAGGTCAGCGGCACCGCCCGCCCGGTGGCGGGACAGGACCGCCTGGCCGAGCAACAACACGGCGCCGAACACGACGCTCAGCGCGCCCGCCACCACGACCACCCACACGGTCGCCGACCCCCGGTCGTCACCCACTCTCATCCGCCCTCTCCTCCGCCCTCTCCTGCGCCCGCCCCCACGCTGTCCTCGGCCAGCGCCACCGCCTCGGACCGCAGCCCCAGGGACAGCGCCCCCGGCCCCGG
>NZ_JAZGRL010000243.1:0-650 GCF_046540415.1 Streptomyces sp. E11-3
CTCCGGTAGCTCGCCGTGATCGTATAGTGGTTAGTACTCTGCGTTGTGGCCGCAGCAACCCCGGTTCGAATCCGGGTCACGGCAGCTTTTTTGCGTCGAGCAACGGGGACGGCATATAATATTACAGTATTCCTGAAGCAACGCGGACACACATACCGGAAGCGTTCACTCGACAGGCTTTTTAAAAGTAACTTTTCCAAAACACGGCACATTAAAAACACGAACCGAGTGGTTAAGGCGATGTACTAGAAATCCACTGGGGTCTAGAAATCCTGCATGCTGAGGAGAAGCGTCTGTGCCTTTTTTTTTCACGTCCCTGGCATGCTTTTTCGCAACCCTCTCTGCATCGGACAAACACGCCGCTGGCCCTTTTAGCAGCCGTGGGACAGTGGCGCGCCCTGATCGTATAGTGGTTAGTACTCTGCGTTGTGGCCGCAGCAATCCGGGTCACGGCAGCCTTTTGCCGTCGAGCCACGGGGACGTCGGGCTCCCTTTTCCCACCTCATCCTTCAGCTGGATTTTGTGTCTGACGCTCGGTGGCGTCCTGTGCTGCCCTCCTGCAGCCAAGAGAGCTGGAGCCCCGCACGCAAGCGTAGTTGTGGCCGAGAGGTTAAGGCGATGGACTCGAAATCCATTGGGGTCTCCCCGCG
>NZ_JAZGRL010000244.1:0-633 GCF_046540415.1 Streptomyces sp. E11-3
CGGTGGGTGTGGGGATGGTGACGGGGTGGGGTAGGCCGAGGAGCCAGGCGGCGCGGTGGAGTGAGTGGTGGGCGTTGGCGCCGGTGATCAGCTGGACTGAGCCGTGTTGTTCTCGGGCGTGTTCGCGGGCCAGGAGGAGGGCGAGCTGGTTGGCTTCGGTGCCGCCGGTGGTGACGAGGGCGTCGGCGCCGGGGTGGACTTCGGCGGCGAGTGCGCGGGTGACGAGGGCTTCGAGCGCGGAGGCTGCGGGGGCCTGGTCCCAGGAGTCCATGGAGGGGTTGAGCGCGGACGCGGCGAGGTCGGCGGCGGTGGCGACGGCCAGTGGTGGGCAGTGCAGGTGGGCTGCGCAGAGGGGTTCGGCGGGGTCGGCGGCGCCTTCGGTGAGGAGCCGTACGAGGGTGTGCAGGGCCTCTTCGGCGCCGGTGCCGTGTTCGGGGAGTACGTCGCCGATGGTGTCGCGTACGTGTGCGGTGACCATGGTGGGGCCCCCGGTGGGGAGGGGGCCGTGGCGTCTGTGCGCGCCTTCTTGCAGGGCGTCGAGGACGGTGCTGAGCAGGGGGCGCAGTGCGGCGGGGCCTGCGGTGCCTCCGGAGAGGGGTGGGGGGCTGCTCATGCTGTGGCGGTGTCCTTCGG
>NZ_JAZGRL010000245.1:0-629 GCF_046540415.1 Streptomyces sp. E11-3
CAGAGCGCACCCCGGACCCGCCCAGGCCCTAACCCCGCAGCGCCCGCCCGAACCCCGCAGCCAGCGGCATCCGCAGCCCCAGCGGTGGCGGGGCCGCCAGCGCGTCGGCGACCGGTCGCGAGAAGCCCCGCCCGTACAGCGACCCCAGCACGAAGTCGACCACCAGCGCCGACACCTCGTCCCGATGCTGATGCAACCGGTGCCCATCCGTGTGCACCTCGAACCGGCACACCTCCCGGTTCACCTTCTTCGCCCGCTCAGCCAACCGAAACGACAGCTCAGGATCAGCCCGAGCGTCATCCGTGCCATGCACGACCAACACCCGCCGCCCACTCAACTGCCGCACCGGCTCAGGCTCCCCGCCAGGCGGAAGCCACGGCGCCAGCGCCACCACGGAGTGCACGGCCGGATGCCCGCCCGCCCGCAACGCGGCCCGCCCTCCCATGTCGACGCCGACGAGGCACACCGGCACGTCCCCGTACCGCCGCACCACCTCGTCCACGGCCCACTCCGCATCACGCGCAGGCCCCGCGTCGGCGGAGTTCCACCCCCGGCACCGGTAGTGCACGACATGCCCGACCAACCCGACCGGCCCCGCCTCCCGCCCAGCCGCGGCGGCAGCCCCCCGC
>NZ_JAZGRL010000246.1:0-626 GCF_046540415.1 Streptomyces sp. E11-3
CACCTGCGGCAAACCCCTAACACGAGCCAGAACCTAACGAAGCACTACTAGGCCAGAACCCAGCCACGCCGCGCCCACCGAATGAACGTAAAGCGGATTTTGTCTGATTAGTGCGTATTGTCGGCCCATGCCCACGCCATACGGAACCCGCGGCGGCATGGCGTTCAGCGCAGACGAACTGCGTGTGCTCCGACGCGCCCTCGCCCTTGCCCTCCACCCCAGCCCCGCCGCTGACCAGGACGTCCAGGACTGCCTCCGGCTCGCCGACTCGGTTCAGGAGGCGGTCCGCGAGGGCGCCAGACTCCGGGCCTTCCTGCTGGCCGACCTGGCCCGCTACCGGCAGGCGCTCCCCGGCACCGCCGCCGGCTATCTGGAGTTGCTCGCCGACGCCCTGGCCACCGGTTACCGCCCGGACCCCGACGACCTCGCCGCGCTCCGCGCCCTGCGCGGCAACCCGACCGCCGCCGCCCTGCTCGCCCACTGCCAGGCCCTCGCCGAGCTGGCCGTACGCGCCAAGCTGGCGGGCCGTACGGTCCCGGTGTCCCGTACCCATCTGCGCGCGCTGCCAGGAGGCAGGCCGGAAGCCGACCAGGTGGCGGCCGCCGAGCCGAAGAAGCCCGCCCCGG
>NZ_JAZGRL010000247.1:0-620 GCF_046540415.1 Streptomyces sp. E11-3
TGAATCCAGCGATCCGAGTTCAAATCTCGGTGGAACCTGTTGGTTTTTGACTGGCAGTGCTCAGCAGAGAGGAGCCTTCTCTGTGGCAGCGTGTCTTCAAAGGGTGTTCTACAGTGCCCTCTTTTAACCGTGCCCCAATCGCACGCCGCTGTCCAGTAAGACTAGAACTGTGTCTGCGCATTTTGAAGTCTGCTTCTCGCCGATCTTAGTTCCTCGTCTGCACTTTAAACTTGGTCGATCACTTAACTCGGTGGCTTAGAGCGCTTGCGCTGAAAAGAGGTGTTTTTTTGAGATTCCTCAGATGGCCCGCGCTGCAGGGCAGCCGTCTGAGGTTCACTCAATCCTTGACATTTTTCTCAACATTGGTTTGGGATGGCTACCCTAGCCAGTGGAGATATGGCAGAAAGGAGTTTCTCGGAAATCTTTACGGCCCTGTGAGCCTTCTTTCTACATTTACTAGCTAAGGGAGCATTCTGTGGCTCGTTGGTCTAGGGGTATGATTCTCGCTTAGGGTGCGAGAGGTCCCGGGTTCAAATCCCGGATGAGCCCGCCTCTCTCTTTGGAGACTCTTTTCTTGAGCAGTATCCTTCCATTCTGCCTTCCCTTGGCCAATCGCACGC
>NZ_JAZGRL010000248.1:0-616 GCF_046540415.1 Streptomyces sp. E11-3
GAGGGGGTCTAGCGGGGGTCTAGCGGGGGGAGCCTGCCCACCCAGTTGCGGTGGGCAATCCGGTGCTTTGTTGCTTACTAGCGCGTAAGCGCTCAGACAAGACGGACTGCCCAGTAGTACGCGCTGATTTGAGTCGCCGTGAGGTTCGTATAGCGGACGGTGGCATCCGTACACCGGACGAGTTCCGGCCAACCTGTGTTCATGTTGATGACATGCGCATGGCGAAAATGACACTCTTTCCCCGCACGGCACGCCCGCACTCTTCCTGCCCGGCCCGGGTGGTCCCCCATGCCGCCCGGGCCCCATGTCTTTCAAGGGAGCTCCGCGTTGTCCCACCACATATCGCGCACCACGGCCACGCTCTCCACCGCGGTCGTCGCCGCGGCCCTGGTCGCCGCCGGGCTCAGCACCGGAGCGGTGGCCCAGCCCGCGCCCGAACCCTCGCCCGGCGCGGCCCCGATGGAGCTCTCCGGGTCCCAGCGCGCCGAGCTGCTGCGCGAGGCCGACCAGGGCGCGGCGGGCACCGCGGCCGAACTCGGGCTCGGCAAGCGGGAGAAGCTGGTCGTCCGCGATGTCGTCAAGGACCGCGACGGCACCACGCACACCCGCTACGAGC
>NZ_JAZGRL010000249.1:0-616 GCF_046540415.1 Streptomyces sp. E11-3
CCGACCCCTCTGGAGGAACCCCCGTGACCACCCAGCTCACCGACCCCGCAGTGGCCGCGTTCGTATCCGCCGTCAACGCCGGCGACCGCGACGCCTTCTTCGCCGCCCTCACCCCGGACGCCACCATGTCCGACGACGGCAGCGACCGCGATCTGACCCTGTGGACGGAGAAGGAGGTCTTCTCCTCGAACGGCCGCATGGACGTGGAGTCCGCCGCCCCGGACGGCCGCTCGCTGACCGTGACCTACACCAACTCCACCTGGGGGAGCATGCGCACCCGGTGGACGTTCACGGTCACCGACGGCAAGGTCAGCCGCTTCGAGACCGGCCAGGCCTGACAATCCAAGACGGGTCCTTGGCCGCCACCGTACGTATGCCGATGTGACGGGGCGCATCACCTACGCGACTGGCGAACCACCTACGCGACGGGGCGCACCACCTACGCATACGGATCCTGCGCGCATACGGATGCGGGAGGCCGCGCCGCTCGCCAGGCTGCGCCTACCGCCCACAGTGCGGGAGCAGGATCGCCCCGGCACCGTGAGCGGCGCCGGGGCGGTCCTGGTACGGCGGTCCCACGTCGCTTCCACCCTCAGCGACGCGAGGCGCGGGGGGG
>NZ_JAZGRL010000250.1:0-598 GCF_046540415.1 Streptomyces sp. E11-3
GCCGGGGTGCGGGCGGGGGACGCGGCACTGCGGGCCGGTTACGTGGACGGGCGGCTGGCCGGGCTGGGGTACTGGGTGCGGTACGCGCGGACCACCCATCGGCCGCATGCCGACCTGGAGAAGGTCGCGGTCGCCGAGTGGGCTCAGGGGCGCGGTGTGGGGCGGGTGTTGACCGCTGCGCTGGTGGACGACGCGCGGCAGGCGGGGGTCGAGGTGCTGACCCTGGACGCCCGTGAGGACAACGAGCACGCGCTGCGGCTCTACCGGGCGTTGGGGTTCAGTGAGTACGGGCGGCTGTCGGCCTTTGTGGCCGTGGGTGAGCGTCGGTACGACAAGGTCTTCTACATGGTCGATCTGCGGCGCGCGTGAGGTAGCGCGGCGCGGCACTCACTCCGCCGCGAGGCCAGCAGCTGCTGAAGCGGTCCCTCCGGTAGCGGTTGCCGTATCGAGATCCACTCGCAACACGGCATACGGCTCCAATCGTCCGCCCCGTACGTCACTGTCACAGGACTGCTGACCTTGGGGGCAACGTATGGGACATCAGGCACGGGTACGGGGATGGGGACGGGGGCGGGGGCGGATACGGGGCTCGCTGGTG
>NZ_JAZGRL010000251.1:0-596 GCF_046540415.1 Streptomyces sp. E11-3
AAATAAATCAGGTGCGTTTCTGGTGGTTTTCGGTGTACTTGCCACCACCTTTTGCCCGTCAGCCATCAGAAACGCCCTGAGTGCCTCCGGCGCGGTGCGGGTAAGAGATGTTATGGTAAATCCAGCGGTGTAGCTGTTCTTTTTGAACCAGCGATCAGTGACTTCTATGTTGCTTGTTCAATACTAAAAATATGTGTACTATACTACTTGTGTTGTTTTTTTCTTTTCTGACAACTAGCATAGTGGTGACTACATGAGTAAAAAAAACGATTTAAACCTCAGTGAATCAACGTTAGAAAGCCTCAGGGAGTATGTCGATGACTTCGGCATGACTGTTGATGATGTTGTTCTGAAGTTAATTAATGAGAATAAGTCATTGAAGGAATCACTTGGACAAGACTTTGTGTTATCTGGCGAAAAGGAAGCGCACCACTTTAAAGATTATGTGATTCATAAACTGCCCAAAGGAAAAATTCTGGTTACCCATAATGGGCTTAAGGCCAGCAACATGAAGAAGATATTGATTGAGGCGGGGAGGGAGCTAGGCATGGATGAAAATGAACTCAATCCAGATTTCACAACCTATGAGATAGGGC
>NZ_JAZGRL010000252.1:0-595 GCF_046540415.1 Streptomyces sp. E11-3
CTGTAGCGGCGCATTAAGCGCGGCGGGTGTGGTGGTTACGCGCAGCGTGACCGCTACACTTGCCAGCGCCCTAGCGCCCGCTCCTTTCGCTTTCTTCCCTTCCTTTCTCGCCACGTTCGCCGGCTTTCCCCGTCAAGCTCTAAATCGGGGGCTCCCTTTAGGGTTCCGATTTAGTGCTTTACGGCACCTCGACCCCAAAAAACTTGATTAGGGTGATGGTTCACGTAGTGGGCCATCGCCCTGATAGACGGTTTTTCGCCCTTTGACGTTGGAGTCCACGTTCTTTAATAGTGGACTCTTGTTCCAAACTGGAACAACACTCAACCCTATCTCGGTCTATTCTTTTGATTTATAAGGGATTTTGCCGATTTCGGCCTATTGGTTAAAAAATGAGCTGATTTAACAAAAATTTAACGCGAATTTTAACAAAATATTAACGCTTACAATTTAGGTGGCACTTTTCGGGGAAATGTGCGCGGAACCCCTATTTGTTTATTTTTCTAAATACATTCAAATATGTATCCGCTCATGAATTAATTCTTAGAAAAACTCATCGAGCATCAAATGAAACTGCAATTTATTCATATCAGGATTA
>NZ_JAZGRL010000253.1:0-595 GCF_046540415.1 Streptomyces sp. E11-3
CCCGTGCAACGCCGACCCCGCACCCACCTCAGCGGCAGTCCCAGAAGCCATCAAAAACGCCCCCGCACCCCGCGCCCGCGCCACCCGCTCCGGAAACGCGAGCGCGGCGACCACCCCGGCGGCGTACTCGTCACTCCGCGCGGAGCCGTCCGATGCCGAGGGCGCCGCGCTCCCCGTAAGGGCCGACGCCAGACGCCGGGTCTCCTTCTGCCAGCGCGCTCCGTACGCGTCGCCGCCGCGGCGGGCCGCGCGCCAGGCCGAGGCCAGGTCGTCCCCGTACTCGCGCGGCGGCTCCTCGCTCAGCAGAGCCACCACCTCTGCCGCGCGCTGGGCACCGACCAGCGGCGCCCCGTCCACCAGGGCGCGGGCCAGCCGTGGATGCAGCCCGAGGCGGGACATCCGTACGCCCCGCTCGGTAGGCCGGCCCGTCGCCGGCTCGACGGCGCCGATGGCGCTCAGGGTCTCGCGCGCCGCGGCCATCGCACCGCCCGGCGGCGGGTCGAGGAGCGCGAGGCCGGACGCGTCCGGATCGCCCCAGCACGCGGCCTGCAGCGCGAACGCCGCGAGGTCGGCCACCTTGATCTCCGGGGCCGGA
>NZ_JAZGRL010000254.1:0-594 GCF_046540415.1 Streptomyces sp. E11-3
ACAGTAGACCCTGAGAGTGCTGTCAATTTTTTTTGCACCGGGCATCAATTGCCCAGAGTCCTGAGGACCTGTCTTTCCTGTGCACAGACCGTGCGAACCTCACCGAGCTGGACGGGTACAAACCTTTACGTCAGCACTGCTGGTGGGCTCTGTGGCGCAATGGATAGCGCATTGGACTTCTAGACTGCCTGATGAGGCCATTCAAAGGTTGTGGGTTCGAGTCCCACCAGAGTCGTGACTTTAGGCATTCTGCTTGGCCAGCAAACACAGAAGCTAGCTGTCCACCCCGAAGCACTTGTCGAAACATCTCTTTTAGGCTGTGCAGTTCCTTGTCTGGATGCTTTGATCCTCTAAATCGTCCACCTGGAAGCCAAGCACAAAGACAGGCGTCGTGGCTTAGTTGGTCAAAGCGCCTGTCTTGTAAACAGGAGATCCAGCGGTACCTTTGACGATGCTCGAACAAAACCTTGGGGTGCGTGGTTTTTCTTTGCGAAAACGGAATGCAAATGGAGAGTGCAGAGGAGCGCAGTGGCAGCTGGCGATTTCATTTGCGAACCACCCCTCAGAAAAGAATGCTGGCTGCAGCAGGGCGCC
>NZ_JAZGRL010000255.1:0-592 GCF_046540415.1 Streptomyces sp. E11-3
ACCCGCTCGGTCCTCATCAGCTCCCTCGCCATGCTCCGCAACAAGCACGCCGACCGCCCAGCCCGCAAACACGGCAACCCCCCTCAATGACCGGAGGTCCCATGCCCACAGTCGACATCCGCATCGAGAAAGGCGAGGTCACCGAGGACGAGCTGGCAGCCGTCACGGTGCTCCTGATGTCCCGCGCCATCACCCCACCCACCACCACCGCCACGGACCCCCCGTCCTGGCATCCCGACGGCTTCCGCGCCCCCCACAGCTGGCAGGGCTGACACCGGACCCACCTGGTCACCTGGGCGGTTTCCCGAACCCGGGAGGGTGTTGCCCTCGGGCTTGGTGCAACGGGTGCCCCGCGGCGAGGGTTGTGCCCACCCTCCCCCACCGGGCCGCAGGCGCACGGCTGGCGGAGGGGACACGCCAGCGAGCGCGTCCGCCCCACCGGGCCGTGAGGCGCACAACCGGCCGGAGGTGAC
Source organism: Streptomyces sp. E11-3 (assembly GCF_046540415.1). Lineage (NCBI taxonomy): Bacteria > Bacillati > Actinomycetota > Actinomycetes > Kitasatosporales > Streptomycetaceae > Streptomyces > Streptomyces sp. E11-3. The sequence continues at coordinate 474 of NZ_JAZGRL010000255.1, forward strand.
GGGGCGGGGGGTGCGCGCGCAGCGCCGACGGTCCACACCGGGATCCATCTCCCGTACCGGGTGCGACGTCGGCGTGAGCACGTACCCCCCGACGCGGCCCCGCCCCACAACGAAACAGA
>NZ_JAZGRL010000256.1:0-580 GCF_046540415.1 Streptomyces sp. E11-3
ACCAGAAACCGTCCGTTGCGGTTCTCCAGATAGGTCACGCCCCACGTCTGCATCTGCAGTTTCGACAGCGTATCTCTCTGCTGCCTGATTTCCGCCAGGTTCGCCGCTATCCGGTTCCCCTGGTACCACAGCACCCCGCTCAGGCTGGCGAACAGCAGCCCTGACACCATGGTGATGGTCAGCCACGTCCGCCCGACCATTCGCAGCACGCTCAGCCGGTTCGACTGCATCGCCGCGTTCATCCCCTGTTCGTGGGCGCTGATGGCGTCGTTGATTCTCTTCGCGCTTGCGTTCAGTTCCGATTTGACAACGTTCTCGTGCTTGCTGAATGCGGCTTTCAGCCTCTCTTCGGTAAGCTGCTGCTGTGCTTTCGATTTCTCCTCGAAGTCCCTCGAGGCCGTTAAAAGACTGCTCATAAATGGCTCCCCTCAGTCGGATATTTCGCCCCCCGTCCGGGTCGGCAATGCTGATACTGTTTTTTGTGGTTCTGACCACCTCAAAACCGGCCGCTGTGAGCGCCCCTGTGACGTCATCACGCGTTTTCAGCTCTCCTGATGAGGCTAACATCAGCAAACCCCGT
>NZ_JAZGRL010000257.1:0-574 GCF_046540415.1 Streptomyces sp. E11-3
CCGCCCGTGTCCAGGCCCGCGCGGCCGAGACTCGGCGCGCGCTGTCTCATCGCACCGGACGGAGTCTCCGATGACCGTTCCACTCACTCGCGCCAGAAGCGGGGCACGATGTAGGGGAGGAGGCGACACCATGACCCCTGGCACCGCTGAACGCCCGCAGATGCCCATCGAGGACTTCGAGGAGCTGGCTCGCAGGGCCCCGGAGACCGTGACGCTGGAGTTCCTCGGGGGAAAGCTGTGCCTCAGGGACGGCCCGATCGACGTCGGAGACTTCGAGGAGTTGGCCCGCAAGGCGCCCGAGACAGTAACGCTTGAACTCATTAACGGGAAGCTCGAGGTCAAGCCCGTGCCGGACATGCCTCACGGTGCCATCGTCATGTGGCTGCTCAGGGAGTGTATGCAGCACCGCCCCGAGCTGGCGCTGTACCCGGAGCAGGGCCTGGCAGTGCCGACCTACCGAAAGGGCCGCGCCCGTGCGGACGCCGCACTCGCACCGCTCGACCACTTCATCCAACAGGAGGGCGAGTGGGCCTCCCCCAGAGGTGTCCTCATGGTGGTCGAGGTGACGTCGTAC
>NZ_JAZGRL010000258.1:0-564 GCF_046540415.1 Streptomyces sp. E11-3
CAACACCTGTTGATGCTTGATTTTTCGTTAATTTAGTTACTGTATTGAATAAATATCGGGGGTTATGTTTGTTTTCTTCTAGAAGAGACGAAAAGTAATCAGATCTAGCAGTTTTTAATGCTTTTCTGTAGGATAGGGTACTTTCCCGCCAAGCTAAACGAAATACCTCTAATTTAGTTTTCCTCCAGCTGCGCTCCATTTTCCGGGCTGCTCTCTTTAGGGCGCGAGTGTGCTCATTATACCACGGTGTTGGACTCTTATCCTTAATCTTCCTTAAGCGTAAAGGAGCAACCGCATCTAAAGTGCTAGAAAAGAGAGAGTCCATAGTTCCTGTTACATCATCAAGTTGTTCTGAGCTATTGGATATGCTGAGGAACTGAGATAAGTCAGGAAGATTATTTATAAAGCAGTCTTTTGTGGTAGAGGTAATGGTTCTACCATATTTGTAACAAGAAGTTGGCTTTACAGCTTTAGCTATATGGAATATACAGGAGACTAGATAATGATCTGAGATATCATCGCTCTGCTGTAAAATTTCAACGCCACTGACATCAATTCCATGTG
>NZ_JAZGRL010000259.1:0-561 GCF_046540415.1 Streptomyces sp. E11-3
AGGAACAACCTCGCCACCTGGCGGGGGCGTGCGGGGGACGCGACCGGGGCCGCAGAGGCGTACGAGCAACTTCGTGATGCTCGCCGACGACTCAAGGGCGAGAACCATCCCGATACATTTGCGGCTTGGGGCAGCTTCGCCCATTGGCGGGGCCAGGCGGCGGATGTGGCAGGGGCTGTCACCACGACCGAGCAACTCCTGGAGCACATGGTGCGGGTACTGGGCGACGACCACCCCCACGTGCCGATTATCAGGCGCAACCTCGCCCACTGGCGGAAGGAGGCGGAGAGAGCACCCGGGGTGTCGCGTCACGATCGTTCCTGACGCATGAAGATCGTCACCTTGGCGGCCTGCCGGGAAACGAGACGGGTAGCTATGGCAATTATCGGGCCGGGGCGCGGGTCACCGGGTACCCAGGGGGCCAAGTGGGCTCACGTAGCGAGCTTGGTGGTTCTGTGGCCGCTTGCGGCGCTCCTCTGCGCCGCGCTTGCCAAGTCTCACCCGGTGCCGGTAGCACCCGCCTGCTATGCCTTCCTCGGTGGGGTGGCGGCGTGGCTGGGG
>NZ_JAZGRL010000260.1:0-551 GCF_046540415.1 Streptomyces sp. E11-3
ATAGGGGATACGGGAGAGGATTTTTAAGATCAGTCCTCAGAAACTTTCTTAAATCCATAAATAACCCCAAACCGCCAACTCAAACTGGTGAGACAAAAATAGTGCCTTTAGTGGCCTTTTATTCATTCCAAAGTAAACAACTCAATTCAACTATCAAACAAAATTTCTCCAAATTTTTAGAGGACACAGAGATTTTACAAAGACACAAACCAATCGCGGCGTACAAAAGAAACACAAACTTATTAGATATTTTAGTGCAAAGTAAAGTTAAAAATAAAACCGGAAAACGAAGACCGTGTAAATACTATCTGGCTCTAAAATGGATAAAAAATGTAACCACAAAGCAAATTTATCAGGTCGACAGAACTCTCTCTCCAGACACCCGAAATTGTGTCTACCTAATTTTCTGCACAAAGTGCAAAAAACAGTATGTCGGACAGACTAAAAATGAGGTGAGAACGAGAATATATCAGCACACTCATAACATCCTCCATAAAATACACAAACGGAGGTTTTTGATCCAACATTTTTTAGTACATGGTCTCCCCTCT
>NZ_JAZGRL010000261.1:0-546 GCF_046540415.1 Streptomyces sp. E11-3
CACGCCTCCAGGGGAGACTGCGACCTGAACGCAGCGCCTTAGACCGCTCGGCCATCCTGACATTTGCTCTAAGCTGGAGCTGACCCGTTGGAACTACACCTAAAGGCAAAGACCTGAAAGCTAGTGATTCGCTGTTCTGCCCTGTCAACCCACCGGCCTCGTTGGCGCAGTTAGGCAGCGCGTCAGTCTCATAATCTGAAGGTCGTGAGTTCGAGCCTCACACGGGGCAGAGTGGTTCTTTTTGATACCTGAGAGCGCTTAGACGTAAGAACGGTTTTCTCTGTACCCTTCCATGTGCAAAGCTTCTCTGGAGGGCTGAAGACATGACATTTTGTGAGAAACTGTGAGGTTCCAGGTGAATTCCCTGAACCCCGTCCAGTCCTATGCCACCCTTTGATATACAATGTAATCGAAATTCAGTGTTCATGCTGGGCTAACGCTGAACGAATGCAGTGATAGCATCCCTCTCACATTCATGCAACATGTGGCGTTGTCCTTGTAAGTTTAATATCATGCTTAATGTGAACAACCTTAATGTTCACGAAA
>NZ_JAZGRL010000262.1:0-537 GCF_046540415.1 Streptomyces sp. E11-3
CTCACGGTACTGGTTCACTATCGGTCAGTCAGGAGTATTTAGCCTTGGAGGATGGTCCCCCCATATTCAGACAGGATACCACGTGTCCCGCCCTACTCTTCGAACTCACAGCATGTGCATTTTAGTGTACGGGAGTATCACCCTGTACCCTGCGACTTTCCAGACGCTTCCACTAACACACAAACTGATTCAGGTTCTGGGCTGCTCCCCGTTCGCTCGCCGCTACTGGGGGAATCTCGGTTGATTTCTTTTCCTCGGGGTACTTAGATGTTTCAGTTCCCCCGGTTCGCTTCGTTAAGCTATGTATTCACTTAACGATAGTGTGACGAATCACACTGGGTTTCCCCATTCGGAAATCGCCGGTTATAACGGTTCATATCACCTTACCGACGCTTATCGCAGATTAGCACGTCCTTCATCGCCTCTGACTGCCAGGGCATCCACCGTGTACGCTTAGTCGCTTAACCTCACAACCCGAAGCTGTTTCGTAAAACAGGTCGTGTTGTGAAAATTTGAGAGACTCGAACACACCGTTTT
>NZ_JAZGRL010000263.1:0-536 GCF_046540415.1 Streptomyces sp. E11-3
CCGACCTCGGCGAATTGGCCGCCCCCCGCCCCACCGGCGACGACATCGACGCCGTGGTCATCGACTTCGACGGCACCCAGACCGACGACCGGGTGCTCATCGACGCCGACGGGCGCGAGATCGTCGCCGTACACCGCGGCGACGGACTCGGCATCGCGGCCCTGCGCAAGGCGGGACTCAAGCTGCTGATCCTGTCCACGGAGCAGAACCCGGTCGTCGCGGCCCGCGCCCGCAAGCTGCGGATCCCGGTGCTGCACGGCATCGACCGCAAGGACCTCGCGCTGAAGCAGTGGTGCGAGGAGCAGGGCGTCGCCCCCGAGCGCGTCCTCTACGCCGGCAACGACGTCAACGACCTCCCCTGCTTCGGCCTCGTCGGCTGGCCGGTCGCGGTCGCCAGTGCCCACGACGTCGTACGCGGCGCGGCCCGGGCCGTCACCACCACAGCGGGCGGCGACGGCGCCATCCGCGAGATCGCGACCTGGCTCCTGGGCCCGTCACTGAAAACCCCCTGAACTTCCCTCCCTCACCCTCCCCAC
>NZ_JAZGRL010000264.1:0-535 GCF_046540415.1 Streptomyces sp. E11-3
TCCGCAACTCGCAAAGCGAGTTTCGTGTGAGCCAGGTGAATATCAACAGCGTTAAACAAACTATTAATATGCACAAAACAATGGGTTGGTTCGGCATTTTCATGGCCTTCTTCTCCTGTCAACGCAAAGCAGAAGTGTCACCATCGGTGCGAAACAGAGATGTCATGCTTTGGTTCAGAGAATGCGTTTGACCGCCTCGCTATATACTTCCGAGCGTTCTCTTTTCCCAACAGAAATCACGAAAACGACAACTTTCTCGTCTATAACCTGGTATACAAGGCGATAGCCTGAAGACCGGAGCTTAATCTTGTAACAATCAGGCATACCACGGAGCTTGTTTGCTTCAATCCGGGGTGACTCAAGTACTTCAACCAGCTTCTTTTTCAACTGTTCACGTACCGTCGAGCCCAGCTTTCGCCATTCCTTTAGTGCCCGCTCGTCAAAATCCAGAAAATACGCCATCAGAGTTCATCCAGCGTCACACGTACTGGCTTAGGATTACGAAGTCGTTCTTTCACTATCTCCACAAGTTCAG
>NZ_JAZGRL010000265.1:0-530 GCF_046540415.1 Streptomyces sp. E11-3
TGCGGTATCCGGAGGGGCATCCGGCGCTGCAGTGTGTGGCTCGCTCGGGGTCGGTGCGGGCCAGTGCGAGCACGGCGCAGACGGGTACGGCGGCGCAGTGGGCCGCGGCCCGGCTGTGGCCGCAGGGCACTCAGCACGCCCTGTGTACGGTGCTGCGCAGTCGGGGGCGGACGCTGGGTGTGGCGACGTTCCTCCGTGGCTCCAGCCGCAGCCCGTTCGAACGGGCGGACGCGGTGTACGCGGAGAGTGTGGCGATACGGGTGGCGGCGGCGGTGGACTTGGCCGGCGTCTGCGACCCGCGCTGAGCTGTACGGGGTGAGCTCGGCTGCGTGGCGGGCGGGGCCGCGTCGGGGTGTGTGCTCCGCGCCTGGGCGGGCCGGTTGCGTGCTGTTTCGTTGTGGGGCGGGGCCGCGCGTCGGGGTGCGTGCTCCGCACCGTGGGTGGTGCGCTCTGTTTCGTCGTGGGGCGGGGCCGCGCGTCGGGGTGCGCGCCCCGCACCGTGGGTGGTGCGCTCTGTTTCGTCGTGGGGC
>NZ_JAZGRL010000266.1:0-528 GCF_046540415.1 Streptomyces sp. E11-3
AACCGAGGACCTTTCGCGTGTTAGGCGAACGTGATGACCACTACACTACAGAAACTCAACAATATCACTTCAGTGCACTTTCGGGAAAAATTCATACCGTAATCTGCCCTACAGCAGATTGACAATCTGAGTAAATCGCTTACACAACAGGACAGACTTCAATCGGCTTGGTAGTCTGCGGAGAGTTCCTTAAAAAGTTGCATTCATCTATCTCGAAATTAAGGCCTTTGCTGCGTGGACCACCTGCTTTTCAGACAGCCATTTCAGCACAGATAGAACAAAAGCCACCTTCTGTTTCCGCCCAGTTTCGAGCTGGGGACCTTACGCGTGTGAGCCAAACATGATAACCACTACACTACGGAAACCTGCCTTCTGAAAGCAGACCAAAATCTTTAGGTGCACGTTCGGTGAAACGTGCATAAAAGTAAAGCGTTCTAAAGCCCACTGACGACGCAAAGGGTTCATACCTTTTTCCAAAAGCAGGAGTTGTTTCTGCTCGGTTTCGAACCGAGGACCTTTCGCGTGTTA
>NZ_JAZGRL010000267.1:0-522 GCF_046540415.1 Streptomyces sp. E11-3
AAGGATGAATTTTGAAATTTTAAGTTTTCTACTGATAAATAATTTCTTATGATTTCTAATTCGTGATAGAGAAAAAGGCAACTAAGAAGACTTTCTGTGACAAAGGTCAGAATTCATGTCATGATGTAGATTTTTTTCAGGTGCACTCTTGTCATAAACAGAGGTGTCAAATCCAGGGTCAGAAAGTAAAAGTCCTGCCATGTGTTTATTCCACCCATGAACTCAGCAGCTGATTTCACCAGAGGAGGAACCAACTCATTCCTTTCAAGTCACAAGCAAGTTTCGAGTCAAATCCCAAGACCTCAACGAGTTGAGGTAATTAAGAGATAATTGAGAGACTAATTAAATGATGATTGTGCATTAGTGATGAACACCTGCTGTTATTGAGAATTACAGAGGATCAGATGTTGATGTTTTATTGGTTAAAATGATGCCACCATCATGGAGATCAGTGTTTGCTTTAGTTGGGCTCTTGACCCTTTTAGTAACTGAGAATGGATTGCTTTTAAGCAATTGCAGTGA
>NZ_JAZGRL010000268.1:0-522 GCF_046540415.1 Streptomyces sp. E11-3
AGCGGGAGGTGCCCCCCTCGCCCTGCGGAACGATTGCCCACAACGGGTAGACGCCATACCGGCGTGAGGGGGCGTGGTGGGGGGTGCGCGCGCAGCGCTTAGGGTTCCCGCGCTACCGGATGGGCTGTCCGTACCGGGGAGCGCGACGAGCGCGAGCACGTGCCCCCCCGCCGCGCCCCCGGCCCACAACGAAACAGACGGCGCGGCCCCGTGCCACGTGCCGAGCCCGGCTCCGGTACGCCGAACACGGGCAGCAGCCTCGACGGCCCCCGCGGCGGGAGCAGCGTGAGCGGGTCGAGGTAGCGGTCGGCGCGGCGTAGGCCCCAGTGGAGGCAGCTGGGTACGCAGTGCCCCGGCCCCCGAGAAAGAACCCCGACCACCTCACCCGCAGCGACCTCGTCCCCCTCGTCGACCAGCGCGCGGACAGGTTCGTAGGTGGTTCGCAGCGGTGGCGTCCCAGTACCGGCGAGCTCGATGGACAGCACCCCCCGCCCCGCCACGCGCCCCGCGAACGACACCCGC
>NZ_JAZGRL010000269.1:0-516 GCF_046540415.1 Streptomyces sp. E11-3
CCCGTGTCCACCCCAGTGCCCTCTCCCGTTCCCCCGTCCTCGCCCCCGTCATCCGGCCGCGCCACCGGGGTCTGGCTGATCGGGGCGCGCGGCTCGGTGGCGACGACGACCGTCGCGGGCCACGCGGCCCTCGCGGCCGGGCTCTTCCCGGCGACCGGCATGGTCACCGAGACCCCGCCCTTCGCCCAGAGCGGCCTGCCACCGCTGTCAGCACTCGTCTTCGGCGGACACGACACCGCGGCGTGCCCGCTGCCCAAACGCGCGGAGCATCTCGCGGCCGGAGGCGTGCTGCCGCACGGCCTGCCCTCGGCGGTGCGCGCCGAACTGGCTGACGCGGACGCCGAGATCCGCCCAGGCGGCCCGCTCCCCGGCGACACCCGCTCCGAGGAGGACCTGATCGCCGCGTTCGCCGCGGACATCACCGACTTCGTACGGCGCAGGGGGCTCGCCCGTGCCGTCGTGGTGAACGTCGCCTCGACGGAACCCGCCCCACCGGACACCCCCCACACCCCCCGC
>NZ_JAZGRL010000270.1:0-510 GCF_046540415.1 Streptomyces sp. E11-3
ACCAGGGACCTTTAGATCTTCAGTCTAACGCTCTCCCAACTGAGCTATTTCGGCCACGCCTGCAAGCCGTTTAGCCAGCAGGCATTTCCGTGAGACCACCCGTCACTTTGCCAGAAGAGCAGAGCTGAGCACCCAGAGAATAAAAGAGCTTGGCCCGTACGGGGATCGAACCCGCGACCTTGGCGTTATTAGCACCACGCTCTAACCAACTGAGCTAACCGGCCTGGCTTTGCCCAGCTTTCTGCCCGATTGACCAGAAACTTCCTGATTGCTCTTGACCCTAAAGAGATAAAACAGCTTCTGGACCAAGCCTCACCACGGGCTCGTCCGGGATTTGAACCCGGGACCTCTCGCACCCAAGGCGAGAACCACAGCCCTAGACCAACGAGCCTAGCTGCGCAAGCGCCCAGCCGAGAAAAAAAAGAACAACTACAGCAACAACCAAAGAAGGAACACGAACTAACATGGAAGGAATCGAACACCTCGAGACAGTGTCAAAGGCAAACGAAG
>NZ_JAZGRL010000271.1:0-502 GCF_046540415.1 Streptomyces sp. E11-3
GCGGTAGATAAAACGATCTACATTTAACCATGAGAAACTCAAGGTTAGCTGAACAATGACTCCCAACAATAGCAGAGTTTGTGCACCAAGCTTTGTTAATGTAAATGCACAATCCACCACCTCTGGTCTTACCGGAGCCATCTAATGTTCTATCCGCCCGGAGTGTGTGGCGTCCCGCTAGCTCAATAGCGGTGTCCGGTATTCCGCTGTTTAACCAGGTTTCCGTGAAGATTAGGACGTTACAGTTCAAAAGTTTCTTGCTGTGTGTGATGCTGAGTCGAATCTCCTCCATTTTGTTCACTAGCGACCGTACATTGGCAAGGAAAATGCTGGGTAAAGAGAGCCGGTGTGGTGTTAGCCTTAGCTTAGCTCTTAGTCCTCCGCGCTTCCCCCGCCTTTGTTTACGATCTCGACGCCGCCTGCGAGCACTTCCGCCCGGCCGGGTAGGGTGCATAGCCTCGGGTGTCCTAGCGATCTCAGGAAGGAGTCGAAGATTGTCCAT